>CAWJPK010000001.1:0-233010 GCA_963844735.1 Vulcanimicrobiota bacterium
TCACCAAAACCACCAACAAAACCGGCCATTTCTTGCATCATCCGGAACGGGGAATCTTGGAACCGCAAACTGAGGTCCCACTGAGGTCCCAAATCAAGCGGCCCTCTTGTTCTGTGCGGTCGAGCGGATGCGGTGCTTCTCGATATGGCGGTCGAGATCGTCGAGCTTGTAGAGCACCCGGCCGATCGTCTTGACGTACATCGGCCCGCCGCCCGTGACGCGGAGCTTGTTCAGGGTCGACACACCGCAGCGCAGATATACCGCCGCCTCTTTCACGGTGAGCAGGCGCGTCATGGCCCGGTCAATGCGCTCGACCGTTACCGCGGGCGCGCCCCCTGCCCCGATGGTCTTGGTGATGGTCATGCGGCCAACCGCAAATCTTGGAACTCGTTACCGCAAAAATCCCATCCCGCCCGATGGCTCCGACGAGAAAATCTCCAGCTTGCGGCCGTGGTCGTCGAGCGTTTCGACGATGTCATAGAACTCGCATGGCTTCCCGGAATGCTTGTCGCTACGTTCGATGCTCTGCACGGAGTCAATCAGTTTCGGGATGTCGGGCGTGCATGATCCCCTTGTCGCGATGAGCAACGACTCGTGACGCACCGAGTTGTAGAAGCCCATCGTGTGCTTGACCTTGTCCCACACGAACGACGATTTGTACTGGAAGCCCCACGCCTCGATGATCGGGAAACACCGCTTGAGCAGCGGCGAGGTCACCCACTTCCATGAACATGACGGCATTGGTCGTCGGCCAGGGGTCCTTGATCAGGCGGACACCGTCCGGCTTGAATGCGCAAAGCTGATCGTCGTCGAGGCAGTCATAGTTGCCGCTCGGCATGGCCTTATCTCGTCGGCCTGATTCAGACCGTGATATTTCCAGGGCGGGTCGATGTAGAAGATGCGATAGGTGCCTTCGAGTGGCTTCGGCTTAGCGGCCCCGATCTTCTTGTTGTAATCACCCTTGCGCTCGGCGCGCACCGATGCCCGGACCGCCTCGCAGAGTCCACAACCGTCCGCGGCTTTCCCATGGCGTCGATTGCCTCCTCGGCCCAGTCGAGAAGCCGGTCAGCTTCGCTCGGCGGAAGTCCGGCTACCTCGGCATGATGCGTGAAGCTGAGATCGTCCCGTCGACGGGACAGTTCAAACTTGCCGGCAACGCTCGCCGCGTTGCGACACGTCTGATAAGCCGGCCCCTCCCAGTCGTCTGCCTCGGCGATAGCCTTGCGTTCGCCGTAATGCTTTTCTCCGAACGCCCACCAATCGCCAAGCCACCACGACATGCTTTGTTCGACACGACACAGGATCGCGCCAGCTTTGCGCCATTCGGTCTCAGACTATTCGGGCGACGGCTCCCACGCTTGCGCTGAAAGGGAGCCGGCAAAACGAAGCAAAGTGGTCGGAGCTTTCAGCACAACACATCCTTCGGTGCGCGGTCATCACTTATTAGGGGGTGCGGCGAATTTCTTTTCGCAGCCCTGCGGGCGCTGCCTGCCGTGATGAAACATGCAGCTACGGTGAAAGTCACGCCGTGGACCGAGTTACTTACAATCTGCCGGCAACTTTGCGGTCTTCGCGCTGTGCAGCGGCGCTGCTTGTCGCTCGATCCGTTTGATGCGTGATCCGCGGCGATGGCAAGAAAAACCGAGTACTTATTTACAGGGGCCGCGGCGAATTTCTTTTCGCAGCCCTGCGGTCGCGTGACCAGTGGCGAGAGATTGCAAACCCTGTGATGCGCAGGCAGGATCAGTGCGGTTATTTAACCGCATCATTGGCAATAACCGCGTGCATTAACCGGATGACAAAGCGCCGGGCGCTCGCCATCGTGCGACATGCGCCACGGGGCGCTTGGAGGGTGAACGATGAATGCGAATGAAGCACGCGGCGAAGTGTTTGCGGCGGCGATCACCAAGTTGACCGAGATCGTCAACCTGGGTGATGAACCGATGGACGGAAGCACCACGTCGCCGATTAGCTGCGGCATCGAGCGCCGACGTCGGGCACGGCGGCGGATATCGGCGACCTGGTCTACGCGATGCGCGACCTTGTCGACGCGCTGATCGGACCGAGCGCGTTGCCAGCGTAGCGGTGGCGGGGCGTTGCCTTACGGTGACGCCTCGCAGTCCGCGCGCGCCAGGGCTGTGGCGCGGCGTCGCAGTCGCTCCGCACGGCCCGGCACGGTGTTAGTTTATGTCGGGGCGCGCGTGGGGGGAAACAAACAAATGACAATGCCGGTAAAATCTTTGCCATGGTATCCGCGCTGGCGCGCCGCGGTCGAAAATCTGATCGCCGCAAGGGAGAGACGAGACGCCACGACGGCCGGCACGCCAGAGCGCGCCGCGGCCGATGCAGAACTCAGCGCGGCGCAAAGTGCTTATGAGCTGGTCGCGCTGATGGTCTGCGGCGAACCGCGCTACAGGGGATAGCGGGCGGTCGGTAACGGCGCAGGGATCGTAACCGGGTCCTGGCACGATCCATCTCGGCCGGGTGTGTTTTGCGTACTGGCGCACATGGCGAGGCCCTGGTCAGTTCACGCTGCCGGGGCCTCACTCTTTGCAATAGGGAAGGACGCAGCGGGCCAGGCGCGGCCGCTGGTGCGCTTTCAATGTCGGGGCTGCCCCAACGGGCCGGAAATCCGAAAGGCCTACCAGCGGGGCTGCTTGATACCCCTACGGGGTATCAAGCAGCCCCGGCTGGTAGGCCTTTCGGATTTCCGGCCCTTTGGGCAGCCCCGACATTGAAAGCGCGGGCCAGGCAGTCTTGATACCCCTACGGGGTATCGGTATGGCTGGCCGCCTGCTTCGACTGGAAATCGAAGAGGACGGCATCACGAAAGCCCCTCGATTATGCCGGCCAGGGTCGCGTGACATTCGAAATGGCCGCCCGGCATTTGGCCGACCAGGAGCTGCAAATCGCGGATGGCTTCTTCGATCTCCGGTCACAGCGCCACGGCGAGTTCGCTTTAAGAGAGCTGATATCCGGCGCGGGTGCCGCGGCCAAGTGATCTGCGGTGAGGACCATCCCGGCGATGACTTGCTTAGCGCCCATGGCGAAGGTCCGCGTCTTTATCCACGGCAAACCAAAGGCCGTTCGGCTCCAGTTGCAGTTCAAGGGTTTTGAAGCCGGATTCGGCCATGATGTCGGCGATAATGACCATCGCATCGGTCAAGGTGTCGATATTGTCGGGCATTGCGGGACTCCTGTTGTGTGGGATCAGTTGCCGGCCACCGAGGTGAAGAAGGCACCCCCTGCCGGCTGTCGCAGTTGCTCGGGTCGCGTCACTCACGACTTGACGCGGCGGCGTGAATGAGCAAAACGCCGCAAATGAAAAGCCCGGCTACTTGGCCGGGACTGTTTTCGTCGTCGGTGATGGTCGCGCGGGCGCGCGTGAATGTCCGCGGTCGCGCGAAAATCCTTGAAGCGGTCCGGGGCCAACGCGGCGTAGCGGCCGTACTGAATGTTCTTGTGGCCGAGATAGGCCTGGAGGGACCGCGTGTCGACGCCGTCATTCGCCAGCTTGAAGCCGCAGGCGTGCCTCAGCATGTGCGCATGGGCCTTGATGCCCAGATCAGCCGCAACGCCAGCGCGCTCGACCATGACCGAGAAACCGTGAGGGGTGATCGGTGCGCCACGTTCCGACACGAATACGAATGGCGACTTGGCGCTGTCCCGCTGGTGCTTGCGCAGCGCCCGCATCTCGCGGCCGGTCAGAGGATGCGTGCCAGGCGTACCGTTCTTGACCCTGCGGACATGCAGCGTGGCCGTTTTGAAGTCGATCTGTTCCCATCGCAGGTCGACAACCTCAGCCGCCCGGAAGCCGTGGCGGAAGGTCAGCAGGATCATCGAGCGCGTCGCGGTCACCCTGCCGGTTGCCCTTGGCCGTATCGATCAGCCGCTCGACCTCGTCGGCGGTCAGATGTTCGCGGGTCCGTCAGCGTGGCGTTCTTCGGCCGCCGCGGCGTGACCTGGTCAACAGTGCATATTTCAGTGGCCGGGGCCACGACGGTGAGGTGCGATTTAGCCATGTCCAACGCCTCCAGCGGATCGACAGTGTGCATACTTTAGTTGAAATATGCACAAAGTCCAGAGGCATTTTCGGCCCGGCTTTGGGGCAGATCGACAGCGGTGGTCAGAGAGGCTCAAGGACGGCCTACCGCTCGTCCCGGCCGCAACGGTCGCCAGGAACGAAAGCAGAACGCCTACGGCCTTCCCTGGCCCGGCGCGGGGCCTTCCAAGAAGGTATCGAGGGCGTGCGCGTTCATCCGGCGTCACACCCTCGATATCGCCCGGTATTGCAACCGAGCGTGGAAAATAGGCGAAAATGCCCGCAGCGAGGCCGCACAGAAAAAAATCGCGCGTCGACGTGAGGCTGCCAGCGTACCAGTGATTGCTGTTGGTCACCTGACGATCAGATGCAGATCGTAAGGCGAACGTGACCGTGCCGCGGTTTATCGAGCATCACGGATCGTTATGGCGTCGCTGGCTCCCGGCGCTATCTCGCCAGGTCCACTTCAACTGCTTCAATATCGGGCAGGTCGGCTTGGTCAACTCTGGGTTCGCCGGTGCTTTGCTCATTCCCGTCCGGCCAGCCGCATGTGGCGAGTCCGATCAAGGTAAGCTTCCGATCTGGGTGGTTGGCAGCCATGAACACGATCTTTTCGAGGCAGTCCATTTCGGACGGCGGGCAGCGATAGCCGGTCGTCGTGCCATAAACAGTAAGCAACTCGCTCATTGCGCGTGCATTGTCGAACGTCAGGCGCGCGAGTTTGGCTTTACACCATAAGCCGGGTCTCGTAGCCCCGTTTGCCATTTCAGTCGCGGTGCTGATGGCCTTGTCGAAGGCAGCTCCGACGTTCGTATGCTTCACGACAGTGCTATAGAATTCCTGCTCGGAAATCATGCCGCTCTCCCTGTTTGGAGCGTGACCCGCACAGGGCACGGCTGGTAGCAGAACAACCTGAAAGAATTCCAAACCGCCCGACGTCAATTGGAACGATCCATTGCCGCTGAGGGTGCTGGCGCGTTAGAGCACCGGCCGCACCATTGCATCGTGCTGGCGCACTGCGTCGGCACGGCCTTCATGCGTATCAGCGAGGATGCGCGGCGTGACGCCGGCTTCGCGAGCGCAGTGGATCGCGACATCGACGACCGCAGCCAACGCCGCGGCCGCCCCGAATTTATTGAGTGGCTTTTTCGGGTCCAAAATCAGTTTCATCTGCTACCTTTAAATTGCTGTGGTGTCTCGCCGTGGCTGGCGGAGGCCGATAGTCCGACGATGATAATGCACGGTGCGGCGCACCATCACACCCGCGCCAGCACGTTCCGCACGCCCGCGGCGTGCCATTCCCCGCCTCGCGGTGTCGGGATGCCCCGCGCGTTCAGCGCCCTTGCGATGGCTCCCAACGACTTGGCCCCTGCCCGCCTTATCTCTGTTATCGCGGGAAACACGTTCGCGGCATTCTGATCCGCCGCAGCCTTTAGGGCAGTAACGGCAAGGCGTTGCGCCTTCGCAAGCTTGGGGTTGCCGAGCTTCACACCGCGCGCTTTCGCGGCGGCGAGCGCGGCCTTGGTACGGGTGCTGATCATAGCTCGCTCTTTCTGTGCGAGCGCCGCGAATAGGTGCAGCACAAATGGGTCAACATCGTCGCCCATTTCGGCAACGACGAACGGCACGCGTTTGGCCAACAAGCCTGATATGGACGCCACGTCGCGGCTCAGCCGATCCAGCTTGGCGACGACGACCGCACACCGGAGCCGGTGTGCCTCGTTGAGCGCTTTGGCGAGCTGCGGCCGACGCTCGATAGCATCGCTGCCCTTGCCGCTCTCCCGTTCAGTGAACGTCTTTTCCAGGATAAAGCCTTTGGCAGCGGCGAATTGCCTGATGGCTTTCCGTTGCGCTTCTAAGCTCAATCCAGAGCAATCCGGTTGCGTCGTCGAGACGCGGATGTAACCGATCAGTTGTCTTGCCATGTCTGTAAACGATTTGCCCACTGCCGCCCGTCGATATTCTGTCGGTAACACGAAACGTCCGCAACGGGTCATTAGCTGCCGCGCCCGGCCGACTGCCGCCATGTCCGCTTTGCCCCCGATAGCGGACACGAGGCCGCTGGCGCGAAGGGCTGGCCAATCGGCATCGGAGTGTTCATCACGCGCTGCGGAATTTGGCCGGCAACTCCAGCGTGCCGAGTTGGTGACCGAGGTCCGTAAGGCAGACCGCCAATCGGTGACAGAAAGCGAACGTCGGATTATCCAGTGTGCCGGCCACATTGGCCGCTTTTCATCGCGGCGGCGAGCAGCTTCGTATCCGCGGCGAGTTTGACCAGCGCGGCCATGAGTTCGGGGAGCGTATCGAGTTTTAGATCGTCGGCCATGATCACCGCTCGCCATACTTGCGCGGCGACGTCGCATCGCTCGATGCGCGGCGCGCGTCGGTCGCCTCTTTAATCTTGTCGAGGCCAGAACCGCCTTTGCCAAACTTGGCGAGGTCGGGGGCGTTCGTGCCGTAGGTGCTGACGAGAATGTCTGATTTGTTGGTCATGCTGTGTGTTCCTGATGATGTGATGTGTGATGGATGCGCCGCGCGCGCCAATGGCCTCTTGCGAGGTTCGGCACGCGCGGCGATCTCCGTGACGACGCCCGTGCGGAGGACGGCCGCAGTCGTCGTCATGCGCGGCGGGAGTGAAGGGCCACCTCGACCGCGCCCCCGCTCGGCGGCGCTGAAACGCCAAGCGGTCAATCGTCGCGCCGGAGGGACGCGACGTTCGCGCGCGCGCGATGCGCTGCGCGCTACGGCCGAGCGAATCCCAGGGGTAACAAGGACGCGCCCGGCCAATTGTTGATCACGGAATAAGATTCAGCTTTGCCATTTTACATTTTAAATCCATGCGTGAGGTCGGGTCTTTGCCGCGGATGGCCTGATCGAGCGCCACCGTGTCGAGCTTAGTGCGGCTGGTCGGATCAAAGCTGAAATCCGAGCCGTGCGGCATGGGCGCGAATGTCTTGCAGCATGTGACGGTTGTTCGGATTTGCCGACGCCTGCATCGGACTCAGCAGCGGACGCAGCGGTCCCGCGCCAGCCGCCGCGATATAGGTGTCGAGATCAGCGTCATCGGCGACGGCAGAAATGCGCTTCACAAACTCGACGCGAATGTCGCGCGGCAGTTCGGTGAACTTCTTGATCAGCGCGTCAACGTGTTGGGCGGTGTCAGTCATTGTAATTCCTCTGGGCGTGATGCCCGTTTGTCGCCGCATGATGTTGCCGATGCCAGCCGCGGCGCGCTGGAGGTCGGATTTGTTTGATCGTGATATTGCTATCGAAGATGGTCGTCGTTGATGCGACCGCGGCGGGGCCGCTCGTCGAACCGGCGACGCCATAAGCCATCCGCGCCCTGAATCATTTCGGTGCTTGCGATGCCACGATAGTTGCCATCGGCGCCTTGCCGAACTTGGCTTCCGAAGTTTGCCGGAAGGAAGTCCTTGCGCACCGGATCGTAGCCGTCGAGCGGCTTGTATTCATCGGCGTAGCTGGTGCCGTTCCATCGTCGACCGGTGGTCGAAAGAACTTTGCAATCGCATCGAAGAGTTTCATTTTAAAAACCCTTATCGAAGGAAGTCATGCGGCGCGCGGTATTGATCATCCTTCCACGGATTGGTGTGGTCGAAATGATCTTGGCGGTCGATGCGCGCCGCGCCGGTGTTCGGGTCGAACGACAACATCGACGATGAATCGGGGCCGACGCCAGCCGCGCAATAATGAGTGAAATTATCGCGGCTCGTTGTTAGGACGAGAGCGCCTGCAACGCTATTGATCACATCGTCGTGCGCTTTCTTGGCGTGAAGGATAAATCCTTGCCGCCGCGCGCGGTGTGACGTTCAAGATTAAGCAGTTGCGACTTGACGGTCTTGTCGTCGAGAAGCTGTGCGATGCCGCTGTTCAACATCGGAAGCATCGCCAAATACAATTCGCTTTTGTTCCGCTCGGACTTCTCGTAATGGAACTCCGTGAACAGAGAACCGCTCTTTCGGCCACATGGCGGCATAGTTATCGCCGACCACTTTGCTGATGCCGTATGCCTTCATCGTCTCGACGAATTGCTTGACGACTTCATCAGGACTGAATGGCGGCTTCACTTCGCGCACGAGATCAAGGACGGCCATTCCGTTTTCGGCGTGGGCGATAGCCATCGTCATGGAGTCCGATGATCCGCCGCTCGGATCACAGAACGCGAAATAGGTGTGACCGCTCGGCGGCAACTCATAGCGCCCCGGCACGATGCAACGATCAACCACCTCACGCGAGATGAATGTTTCAACATCGGTCCGAAACTCGGCACCGTATTCAGCCGCAGCGTCGGCAGGGTCCTTCACATAGGCCCGATCAATGGTCCGCTGCGGGAACGTCGGATTCATCGTGCGCGTCGGGGCGCGCCAGACCAGCACATCGGTGCCGTTTTTTCCGAAGTCCTCACTGTAGGCATCCCAGAGCGCGCCGCGCCGTGCGTATGGCGAGCTGGCGCAGAGCAACATTGATCCCGGCACCATGCCCATTGCAGGGCGGATGGCGCGCAACACTTCGATATCTGGATTCGATCCTTCGTCGGACCAGAAGGCAATTTCATCGCATAGTGCCGCGACAATCGAACGGGAACGGATCGCCTTGAACGATGCCGTGGCGATCTCGATGTTGATCCCGTTCGACAACTCGATCAGTTCATTTGTTTGGCGGGCGACCAGCGGGCGCAGAACCTTCACGCCTTCAATCATCTTGACGATATATCTGAATATGCTCTGGCACTGGGCGCGGTCGACGGCACAGATTGCGATGGTGCCGCGCTCGCCGTGTTGCAGGTACGGACGCCAGTCAATGAAGCAGGCGAGGAATACGGCCACCAGCGAGATTACGAAACTCTTGCCCGCTCTCCGACCACAGACCAACCACGCCTCGGTAAAGCCGGCGTTCGGCTTATCGGTGCGGCCGGTGCATTCTTGAAACAGCGCCACGTCGGCGTCGGTCAATTCGTGGCCGAACAGAACGCGCAGAAAGCTGAACCATCGATCCCAGCTACCATCTGCCTGAAAGAACCGCTTCTTGAACCACGAAGCGAAAAGGTCTTTGTGATGCGCCGCCTCGACGATGTTTAAGTCCGTGAGTTTATTCGCCATCTGCTGCGTACTCCGGCAGATCGACAACAAACGGATCGCGGTCGTCTTGTTTGTCGATGCCCTTGATCATGGCCCGCTCCGCTCGCGCGGCAGTGGACTCAAGTCTGGTGATGCTGTTCGCGTCGATCTCCTCGCCGGCCAGCGCGCGTGATCGAAGCAGCTCGCAGATTCGCCGTCAGCTCGGCCCAGCGAAGGGCACCGGCTTCCGTGATCTGATCGTGAGGGCCAGGACCAAGCCGGGCCAGGAATGCGGTGTAGAGGTCCCGGACGCGCCGGGCGGTAGCCTTAGTCGACCGCGTCGGTCGGTTCGCCGGGGGCGAGTTGGTGATCTTGGAACGGCTTTTCCGCTTCATGGGACTCTCAAAAAAATGGCCTTACGAAACGCCAACGAGATGCCGACGAAGTGGCAACCGATGGCCAACGAATAGGCGACGAAACCGGGACGGGTTAGCAGTCGACGAAGCGCCGAAGCGCGGATCGGTCGCGCCAGTTCGGCATCGGCGCGCGCGTCGCGGATGGCGGCGCCGCTCGCACCGGGCGTTGTTGCATTTGTGGCGGTGCCGGACGTGGCGTCTCCATGGCCGGTCGTGATTTCGCCGGCGCTGCTTGTGCCGGCGTTGTTGTGCAGGTCGCTGTTGTGCCGGCGCCGCTGCCGGGCGCACGATGGCGTGTTGCGCCGCGGCGCGATCCTGCGTCGTTACGGGCGGACCAGCAGGCTTTGCGGCAGCGGTGAAGGGGTGAACCGCAGCTGTCACCGGAGGTGCGCCGTGATTTACAGTCGAGAGCAGTGTACGATCGGCGGCCGCATAGTGCATGTGCTGCACTTGCGCGGACGTCATCGGTAGACGGCGCTGGCTCGCATACGAATTTTGCGTCGCTGTCGGACGCGACGTGATCCCGTGCGGGCCACCGTTGTAGCTGACGCGGTTGCCAGTGTTGTTGTTGACGGCGGGATCACTGTAGACGTTGCGAACGTTCGTCTCGTTCACATGCAGAACGGCGGTGTTGTAGTGGAACTCGGAACCTTCCCAACGGCCACCAACGAAGCCGTTGCCGAAGTAACCGCCGCCATAGTTGATGCCGCCGTAGAAGCCGACGTTAATACCCCAATAACCGGGGACGAATCCGTAGTAGCCGTTATTCCAGGCCCAATAGCCGGGCGTCCAGACGTAACCCGCCGGCGTCGTTCGATCCACACACCGGGCACCCAGAGTAGCCGGCCGGGCCCCATGCCCAGTATCCCGGTTGCCACTGATAGTTCTGGTCGGGGCACGGCGGGGGTTCGTAGTCGGGGATCGGCGGCGGCGCGACATGACGTCGTAGTCTGCTTGGGATACATACTCCGCCGGCGCCTGAGCTTCGTTTTGTCCCATCCCGCCCATCCTGATCGCCACGAGGTGATCGGTTTCGTCCCATGAGACGCGCGCGCCAAGAGCTTGCGAGATGAAACGCAGCGGCACATATGTGGTCGCGCCGACGATGAACGGGGCGACGTCGATCGTCTGCGGTTCGCCATTCACATTCGCTTGCGTCGAGCCAATGTGCAGAGAGATCGATTTCCGGTGGCCCTGCGCGTTGATTTGGCCGTTATCGTAGACGACGCTCGCGCCGAGATTTTCGAATACGCCGCGCAGCGGAACGAAGACGCGACCGTCCTGGAGCATCGGCCCCGGCGAGACGTCGACGGCGTTGCCGTTGATCGTGATTGCGACTTGCGCTTCGGCCGCCAGACCGAGAGCCAGCGTGAACGCCAAAGCCGTACAGAGGCCTACCAGTGTCGGGGATTTCGATAACATTTTCAAGATAAGTGCCCCTTACCCGAAAACTAAGCAAACCCCCCCCCACATCTAGCGCCTGCGCTCGCGCCGGACCGAGTGACGGCAAGGATGGGAGGGCGCCTGTAACGTAAGGCGCTTACCGCCGCAAAACACGGGTAGGTGGTCGAGTGGTTAAAGGCACCAGACTGTAAATCTGGCACGCGAAAGCGTTACGCTGGTTCAAATCCAGCCCTGCCCACCAGTTTTCGCGGGTGTTGCATAGTGGTAATGCCCTTGCCTTCCAAGCAAGAGATGCGAGTTCGATTCTCGCCACCCGCTCCAAGGATTCGCGAATGCACGTCGTCCAGCTGTTAGTCAACGGGATACTGCTGGGTGGCGTGTTCGCACTTTCAGCGCTCGGCTTCAACATTATTTTCGGCGTGATGCGCGTCGTGAATCTCGCGCATGGCGATTTCGTGGTGCTGGCGGCAATGCTGTGCGCGTTCATCTTTGGTGCCATCGGTATTAATCCACTGATCGTGCTTCCGGCCATGATCGTGATCGGATTTCTCGCCGGCGCCGCGATCCATCGGTTTCTGCTACGCAAGCTCCCGGGTGAGATTGCATCCGCAGAAGCATCGTCGCTCACGCTGACGTTCGGGCTCTCATTCTTTCTCGCCGGCGGCGGACTCGCCGTGTTCGGTGGCTCGTTTCGTTCCGTTCCGTATTTGACGGGCGCTTTTCAGATCGCGGGGATCTCGGTTCCACAAGCCAAGCTGCTCGCGTTCGTTTCTGCGCTCGTGCTTGCGGTGCTGCTCGGCGCGTTCTTGCGCTTTACGCGCATCGGTTGCGCGATACGCGCGACGAGCCAGCACGTCGAGGGCGCGCTTGCATGTGGCGTCGATATCGATCGTGTCCGCACGCTCAGCTTCGCGCTCGGCACCGCCGTCGCGGCCGCGGCCGGGACGCTGATGAGCATGATCTACAACTTGAATCCGCAGATGGGCGTTGAGTTCACGGTCAATGCGTTCGCCGTCGTCGTGATCGGCGGACTCGGCAACTATGCCGGATGCATTCTTGGCGCGATCATTCTCGGTCTCGCGAACGAGTTCACGAGCTATTACATCGGCGCGAGCTTAGCTGAAGCGGCGCCGTACGTGCTGTTCATTCTCGTTCTGCTCTTGCGGCCATCGGGCCTTTTGGGCCGACGCACGGCATGAGAAGAGTGGCCTGGCCGCTCGCGATCCTCGCAGTGATCGCGCTTGTCGTCGCGCCACTTCGCTTGAACGGCTACTACGTGAACCTCATCTATATAACGATGGTGTACGTCGGTCTGGCGTACGGCTGGAATATCATTTCCGGCTACGCGGGCTATTTCTCGTTCGGACAGATCACGTTTTTCGGCCTCGGCGCGTACACAACTGGATTCTTGATCAACTATTTGCACTGGTACTGGATGCTTGCGGCGCTCGGCGGCGGCGTGGTCGCGCTTGCGATTGCATTTCCGATCGGTTACGTGATGCTGCGCTTGCGAGGTCCGTTCTTTGCGATGGGGATGTTCGGCATGGCGCAAACGGTGCGCGTGCTGATTACGGCATTTCCTGCGACGGGCGCCGGCGCGGGCTTGTTCTTGCCGCCCGGAAGCGATGTCACCGCCGTTTACTATTGGACGCTTGCGGTCGCGCTCGGCGCGATCGCATTGACGATCTGGATCGATCGCAGCGCCTTTGGGCTGCGCTTGCAGGCTCTACGCGAAGACGAACAAGTCGCCGGCACGCTTGCCGTGAACGTTACGCGCGAGAAAATCTACGCGTTTGCGATGAGCGCGCTGATCCCGGGACTGCTCGGCGGCGGCTTCATCTATTACTTGACGTATATCGAGCCGGACGCCGCGTTCTCGTCGCGTCTGGATCTGCAGTCGATCGTCATGACGATTCTCGGCGGCGTCGGGACGGTGTGGGGACCGCTCGTCGGCGGCGTCGTGATGACGCAGATCGCCGAGCAGCTGTGGGCGAAGTTCCCGCAAGCCTACCTCATGATTTTCGGCGGACTCTTGGTCGCGCTGCTCTTGCTCTTGCCGCGCGGAATCGTCCCTGCGCTGCGCGCGCGCTTTGGCACTGCGGATGAGTGACGCGCTGCTGGTCGTCGACAACGTTTCGGTCGCGTTCGGCGGCGTCGAAGCACTGAGCGGCGTTTCGCTCGAGATTCGCGCGGGCGAAGTGTTTTGTTTGATCGGACCTAACGGCGCGGGGAAGACGACGCTGTTCAATGTGATCAGCGGAATCGTGCGTCCCTCATCCGGCGACGTGCGGTTTCTCGGCGAGTCGATTTTGGGCTGGCCTTCGCATAAGATTGCGTCGGCTGGGATCGCGCGGACGTATCAGATCGTCCGCCCGTTCGGCGCGCTCAGCGTCGTCGATAATGTTGCGGTCGGCGCGCTTGCGCATACGCGTTCGAAGCGATCGGCGCGCAGCGCTGCGCGCGAGATCGTCGATTTCGTCGGACTCGGTCATCTGGCGCGACGCCGCGCATCGACGCTGACGCTTACCCAGCGCAAGCGGCTCGAAGTTGCACGTGCGCTTGCGCTGCAGCCCAAACTGCTCTTGCTCGACGAAGTAATGGCCGGACTGACGCCGACCGAAATGGACGCCATGGCGGAGTTCATCGTCGAGCTCGGCAAGCGCGGGATCGGAACGGTGTGTGGGATCGAGCACGTCATGCGGCTCGTCATGCGCATCTCGCACCGGATCGTCGTGCTCGACGCGGGGAAGAACATTGCTGAAGGCAATCCGCAAGCGATCGTTTCGGATCCGCGCGTCATCGAAGCGTATCTCGGCGCGCCAATCAGTGAGGCTCCCTAGTGGCGCTGCTCGAGGCTTCGGGGCTGGAAGCGGCGTACGGCGACTTTAAAGCCTTGCATGGCGTTTCGTTCACGATCGAACGCGGCGAGATCGTCAGCATCGTCGGCGCGAACGGCGCCGGCAAAACGACCACGCTCAAATCGCTGCTTGGGATCTTGCGCCCGTCGGCCGGCACGATCACCTTCGACGGCGCGCGCATCGACGGATGCAGGCCGGCTGAGATCGTCGAGCGTGGAGTCGCACTCGTTCCGGAAGGGCGCAATCTCTTTCGCGAGATGTCAGTCGAAGAAAACATCGCGATGGGCGCGCACGTTCCGCGCGCGCACAAAGCGATGCGCGAGCGAATGCAGCAGATGTTCGAGCAGTTTCCGATGCTGGCAGAGCGGCGCCGTCAGGCTGCGGGGACGCTCTCCGGTGGACAGCAGCAGATCGTCGCGATCGCGCGTGCGCTCATGTCGGAGCCGAGCGTCTTGCTGATGGATGAGCCCTCGCTTGGGCTCGCCCCGAAAGTGACGCTCGAAGTCTTCGGTCTGATTCGCCGGATCAACGAGCGTGGTATCGCGGTGGTATTGGTCGAGCAAAACGTCGTCCAGGCTCTGGAGCTTGCGTCGCGCGCGTACGTCATCAGCGAGGGGCGGACCGTGATGGAAGGCGCGGCTTCCGAAATTCGTACAAATAAAGACGTGAAGCGCCGGTTCCTAGGAGAGGTCTAACGACTGCGCCAAACGGGGCGCATGAAGAGAGAAGGCTTTCTCGGGGGAATTGCTGCCGGAACCGCGGCGGCAAGTTTGGGGACTTGGCCGGCATCCGCGCAGAGCAATCCGATCACATTCGGCGCCGCGGTCTCGCTGAGCGGTATCTTTTCCGATGGCGGGCATTACTCGCTCGAGGGCTATCAGCTCGGCATTTCGCACGTCAACGCGCAAGGTGGCGTGCTCGGGCGCCAACTCGCGCTCAAGTATTATGACGATCAGAGCTCGCCCGCGACCGGCGTTCGTTTGTACGAGCGCCTGATCAACGAAGACAAAGTCGACATCGTGACGGGACCGTACGGGACGGCGATCTCGGCGCCGGCAGCAAACGTTGCAGCGCGCTACAAGATGGTGATGCTGATGCCGGAAACCGCCGACGTCGTGATGTTCAATCGCGGCAACCGGTATATCTTTCAGGGGCTTGGTCCGGTACAGACGTATCTTTACGGGCTGCTGTCGATCGCGCACGATCACGGTTTCAAGAAGCTCGCCGTAATCGGCGGCGATACGGCGTTTCCACATTCGCTCGCGAATGCCACACCTGAGGTCATGCGCGGCTTTGGTCAAGGGATCGTCTATCAGGAATTTTATCCGGGTAACGCCAGCGATTTCTCGTCGGTCGTTGAGAAAGTGCGCTCATCCGGCGCTGAGGTTGTGTTGGCAATGGCGTTCCCGACCGATTCGCTCGGATTGATTCGCCAACTCAAACAGTCCAATTACGCGCCGAAGATGTTCTACGAAGCGGTTGGCGCGTCCGATCCGCTTTTCGTCAAGAGCGTCGGACGTGACTGCGATGGGACGTTCTCGGCCGTCAACTGGAACTTTGCGGCCAAGACCCCGAAAACGAGCGCTTCATCAAGGACTATCGCGAGATGCATCATCGCGATCCGGACTATCATGCCGCATCGAATTATTCGGCGATCGTACTCTACGCGGAAGCGATCAAACGCGCCGGCTCACTCGATCAGGAGAAAATCCGCGACCAGTTTGCGACGATGCGCGTACACACGTTGCTCGGCAACTATCGCGTCAACGAGCAAGGCATTCAGCTTGGGTATACGTCGTTCATCGTGCAGTGGCAGAAGGGTCAGCAAGTGATCGTATATCCGGGCAACGCTCAGGGTGCCGGCAAGCCGATCGTGCCCTTCCCGCCGTGGTCTGATCCGAATCGTTGAGCCTGGAAGTCATCCATCACGAAGGGTACGATCCGGCGATCAACTCGCTCTTCGTTCCCGCGATCAAGGTGGCGAGTGGAAAACTCGTATTTATATCCGGCGTCCACGCGGCGCCGGTGTATCACGATCACCCGCACATTCCGGCGCAGTTCGATAAGATTCCATCGGATGCGGGCGAGCAAGCGAAGCTTGCGTTTTTGCATCTTGCGCTTGCGCTGAAAGCGGCGGGCTGCACGCCGCAGCACGTCGTCATGCTAACGCGCTTCTTGACGAACATCGGCGAGGATCAGGATAAGGTCAATCGGGTACAGGGTGAGTTCTTCGGCGGCCATCTTCCGACGAGCACGACGGTCGAAGTGAAGCGAATGGCGACGGACCCGCGGCTCAAGCTCGAAATTACCGTTATTGCCGTAGCGCCCGAGTAAATTAACGGATAGGATCGGAGGGTCCGGGGCTCAGAAACAGTAGATTTACGCCGCTCGGATAACGCCGCCGTAGCTTAGCGGTAAAGCACCGCATTGGTAATGCGGAGACCATGGGTTCAATCCCCATCGGCGGCTCCAGGTTTTGAAGCAACCCTGATGTTGAGAATATCGGGGTTGTTTTCATCGAAGCGGTAGTCTTTCGCCCAGTGAATAGTGCTCTTGATATTGTTCGTTGGAGCGGAAATTCGAAGCGAACCAAACGTCGCCGTAGCCGCCGGCGAATCAATGGGAACCACGTAGAACTCGTCGTTGTCGGGACAATAGACAGCGAAAGCGTCGATCAGTCCAACGTATTGCGTTGGCGGCATCTTCCGATGTGCATGCCAGGAACAGCAGCTGAAGCGGATAACGCCTTTGCGAAGGCGGCCTGTCTTTACCTGAATCTTCAGCGCACGATCGTTGGGCGAGTCCAAGATCAAATCGTATGGCGCGCAATCCCCAAAAGGTACACAAATTAAGAAGCCAGCAGCGGCGAAACGCTGCATCGCGACGAGCTCGCTTACGATGCCAATATGCTTGGTGTTTCGCTTGCGGCGTGGCAATTCGGCGCTGCGATGTTTCACACTTGTGGATGCATTCGCAGTCGGCAATAATGCGATACAATCGTCAATTCTTATCACGAGGTCATGATAAGAATTATCGGTGCCAACTGGTTGGCCTTACCAAATTGTTGCGAAATTGTGTCCCGTTAGTGGCGAACGACATCGCAGAACGCGCGAATTGCCGGTGAGCGTGCACCTCTGAGCCACGCGACGCTGTAGTCGACGTTGACTTGTGGTGCGGTCAGCTTGCGAAATGCGACGTTACGGATGTTGAGCGCGCGCGCGGAGAATGGAACGAGGGAGATCCCAAGTCCCGCGGCGACCAGACCGCAGATCGTGTGAAACTCGCCGGCCTCTTGTACGATCGCCGGAACGAAGCCGACTTGATGGCACAGCGTCATGATCTCGTCGCGCAAGCGGCGCGCACGAGGACCGGCGTAGAGAATCAGCTTCTCATCGCGCAGCGCGCGGAGCGGGATGCTCGCGCGCGCGGCAAGTGGATGTTTGCGAGGGAGCGCGACGACGAGCGGCTCACTGAAGAGCGTTTCCGTCTCGATGTCGTCGCCAGCAATCGGCGTTCGAATGAGCCCTACGTCGATAGCGTGCGTGCGCAATGCCGCGACTTGCTCGACCGTGCTCATCTCGATCAGCTTGAGCGTCACCTTGGGATGGCTTTCCTGAAACGAGCCGATCATCTGCGGCAGCCCGGTGAAGACGACCGACTCGATGAAGCCAATGGTCAGTTCACCCATCTCGCCTGATGCCGCCAAGCGGGCGACCCCGGATGTTACGTCGGCCTGCGAGAGCACGGAGCGCGCCTCGGCGAGCACGGCTCGTCCCGCCGGAGTCATTTGTACGGAGCGCTTTGTGCGGTGGAAGAGCTCGACGCCCAGCTCGCGCTCGAGCTTGCGGATTTGTTGGCTCAGCGAGGGCTGCGCGATCCCGAGCGCCATCGCCGCGCGCGTGAAGTGCTGGTGGTCAGCGACGGCAACGAAGTAGCGCAAGTCCCTCAGCTCCACGCCTGCCTCCTTATAGGCTAAACCTATTAATTATGTAGATATCATATATTGGACAACTCTTTGAGGCGGCCCTAGAATCCGGCTAGGGAGGCGGCCTATGTTTGGAACATCGCAGGTTGCCGTACGCGTGAAGCCATCGGGTGCCGCCTTGGGCGCGGACGTCGAGGGCGTCGATCTTAGCAAGCCGCTTGATTCCGCCACGGTGCGCGCGATCATGGACGCCTGGTTCGCGCACCTCGTCCTGCGCTTTCGCGAACAAAATCTCACTGATGAGCAGCTCGCCGAATTCAGTCACCACCTCGGCGTACTCGATGCCGCACCGCCGGCGGAAGTCGACTCGCCGTTCGTCCCGCAGCATCCTGAAGTGACGGTTATCTCGAACATCATCGTCGACGGTAAACCGATCGGCAGCCTCGGCGCCGGTGAGTCAGTCTGGCACACTGACATGTCATACGCGCAGCAACCGCCGAGCGCAAGCGTACTTTACTCGATCGAGATTCCGCCGAGCGGCGGCGACACGAGTTTCTCCAATATGTATCTCGCTGCCGAACGCTTGCCGGACCATCTGCGCGGCCGCCTCGAGGGCCGTGGCATCAAGCATGACGCGACGACGACCAGCTCCGGTGATTTGCGCAAAGGCTTCGACGACGTCGAGGATCCGCGAACGGGTCCCGGTACGGTTCATCCTATCTTTCGCACGCATCCCATTACCAAGAAACACGCGCTGTTCATCGGGCGCCGCAAGAGCGCATACATTGATGGATTCGATCTTGCCGAAAGTGAGCGCCTTCTCGACGAGCTGTTCGCCCACGTCGACAAACGCGAGTTCACGTGGATACAGCAATGGAAAATCGGCGATGTGCTCATGTGGGACAATCGCTGCGTGATGCACCGCCGTGACGCGTTCGATCCCACTTCGCGCCGACTCATGCATCGAACGCAAGTGAAGGGCGAGACGCCCGTTTGAGCGCGATCGAGCGAATCGCGGTCTATCGAACGGCGATCCCGCTCAAACGCACCTACACCGTCTCATTCTCAACGATCTCCGTGCTCGACAGCGTCGTCGCAGAGATCGTCGATGCTGACGGACGAATTGGTTGGGGCGAAGTTACAGTGATCGAAGGCTACACGCCCGAGACTCCCGATGGGGCGTGGGAATTTGCGATTGCAGCTGCCGATCGCCTTGCGGGCAGCTCGCTCGAAGACGCCAAGCGGCATCTGCTCGCTTCGCTCGCGCATGTTCCCCACGCTGTCAGTCCCTTTCTGATGGCGGTCGACATGCTTGAAGACGCACCCGTTCTGCGCGGCGACGAAACAATCGCGCTTCCGCTTCTTGCGCCGGTGCTCGACCATGATCCACACACGCTGCTGCACGAAGTCGACGACATACTCGCCGACGGGTACCGAACGCTCAAAGCTAAGGTGGGTTTCGACGTCGAGAGAGATCTCGCGCGAGTGAATGTGATCGTTGAAGCGATTCGCGGCATAGCGACATTGCGCATCGATGCCAATCAAGGGTTTGTTCGCAGTGAGGCGGTGCGCTTCGCGAATGGGCTCGATCCGGAGGTCGTTGAGCTCTTCGAACAGCCCTGTAGTGGCCGAGATTGGGAGAGTAATGCCTTCGTGGCAGAGCACTCGCCCGTTCCGATCATGCTTGACGAGTCGATCTACGGCTTCGAAGACATAGTCAAAGCAGCCGCAATCCCTGGCGTCGGGTACGGGAAGATCGAGCTTGAGAAATTCGGCAGCGCAACGCTGATGCGCCGCGGGTTCGATCTCATGCGTGACTGCGGTTTGCGTGCGGTTGGGGGTAACGGTGCCGCGACCGACATCTCGAGTTGGATGGAAGCGTGTGCGACGCACGGCATCGGGCATGGCGCAGCGGAGATGCACGGATTCCTCAAGTTGCGAGCGCCGCTTTTCGAGACGCCGCTTTCGTTTGCGAGCGGCGAACTGCGCATTCCACGTGGATTCAAGCCTGCGATTGACCGTGCTACGCTCAAGCAGTTTACCGTCGCCAAGCACGACGCGTCTTGCTTGCAGGTGCAATGATCGACGTCGATACCATTGTAGACGCACAGCGTCAAACAATGAAGCAAATGATCGTCGATATCCATGCGGTTAATAAATGGTTCGGATCCGCCCATGCGCTCAATGACATCACGCTGGGCATCGCTGAGGGCAGCACGATCGTGATCTGCGGTCCCAGCGGCTCGGGGAAGAGCACACTGCTGCGCTGCATCAACGGACTGGAGACCTTTCAGTCCGGATCGATCCACGTCATGGGTGTCGAGTTGAGTAACAAGACGCTTGCGAATGGCAGTTTCCGCGCCAACATCGGCATGGTGTTTCAAAAGTTCAGCCTCTACCCGCACATGACGGTGCTTGACAACCTTACCCTCGCGCCGCGCAGGGTGCTCGGTCTGAGTCGCAGAGACGCCGAGGCCCGTGCATCGCAGATGCTGGCGCGCGTTGGCCTTCCTGACAAAGCATTGTCGCGGCCGCAGCAGCTTTCGGGCGGCCAGCAACAGCGTGTTGCGATTGCGCGCGCACTCGTCATGCAACCCAAGATCATGCTCTTCGATGAGCCGACCTCGGCCCTCGATCCCGAAATCATCAGCGAAGTGCTCGACGTCATGCGCGATCTCGCGCACCGCGGTATGACGCTGCTCGTAGTCACGCACGAGATGGGTTTTGCCAAAGAGGTCGCCGACGAGATCGTCTTCATGGACGAAGGCTATGTCGTCGAGACTGCGGCTTCAACAACGTTCTTCGAGTCTCCGAGGACCGAGCGGGCGCAGCGGTTCCTCAGTCGTGTCCTACGTCATTGAGGAAGGAGTACCCCATGCGGATCATCTTTTGGAGCCTGCTCATCGCGTTGCTCATCGGGATGCCGGTCAGCGCGCAGCAGACCAGCGGCTCGACGCTCGATCAGATCAAAGCACGCGGCACGCTGCTCGCAGGTGTGCGCGCCGACAACCCGCCGATGGGCTTTTACGACAAGTCCGGGCAACTCGCGGGCTTCGGCGTCGATATCGCAACCGAAATCGCAAAAGAACTCGGCGTCAAGGTCAGCTTCGTCCCGGTAACGTCCGAGACGCGCACACACATCCTAACCAGCGGTCAGGTTGATGCCGTCTTCGATTCGACGACCGACACCGTAGAGCGCGAACAAGTCTGCGATTTCTCAATCATCTACAATTGGGATTCGGTTGTGCCGCTCGTGCGCGCGGGCGAGAGCCTGCACATCAAGGACTATCATCCCCCCAAGAAGGCAGCTGCGACCCAGGGCAACTACACGATCACGCTGTTTAAGGAGCAGGTGCCAAACGGCAACATCATCAGCTTCCCGGCGTTTCCGGAAGCCGTCGTCGCGCTGCTCAACCATAAGGTCGATGCAGTCGTACTGAATCGCTTTGCCGCGAACGCGTGGGCGAAACAGTATGCAGGAAAGCTCGCCGTCGGCGACAGTTTCTTCCAAGATCCGCAAGCCGTCATGCTGCGCGAGAACGACTCGAAGTGGCGAAAGACGATCAACTTCATGTTGCAGAAGATGTGGATCGACGGTACCTATCAGCGGCTTTACGTCAAGGACTTTGGGTACAAACCGCCGTTCCCATCGATCTGGACGCTCTGGCGCTTGCAGCCCGGAATCGATAAGTGGCAATTGTCCCAGTAGTCATCGGCGGCCTTGAGCTGACGCTGGTCCTGACAGTGCTTGGGATCATCGGCAGTTTCTGTGTCGGAACGGCCGTCGGCGTTGCCTACGGTAGCGAAGATTTCTTCGTACGGAAGTTCGCGGGCGCGTACATCGAGCTGATGCGCAACATTCCGATCGTCGTGAAGCTGTTCTTCCTGTATTTTGTGCTTGGCCTCGATGCGTTTCCCTCGGCGCTGCTAGCGCTGGTCACGCACCAGAGCAGCTTCATCGCAGACGTCGTCGCGGCCGGCTTTCGCTCCGTGCCGCGCGAGCAGACCGAGGGTGCACATGCAAGCGGGCTCTCGGGCCTGCAAGTATTTCGCTACATCCTCTTTCCGCAAGCGATGCGCCACGTGATCCCACCGATGACCAGCCAGTTCATCGAACTGGCGAAAAACACGTCGGTCGTCATGCTGATCGGGATGCAAGACCTCACCTACGTGAGTGAAAACATTCAGAGCGAGACATTCCACTACCTGCAGTCGTTCGTGTTGGTCACGGTAATCTACATGCTCATCATGCTGGCCATCTCCGGCGCGATGAGCTTGATGCAACGGCGGATGCTTGCGCATGGCTAGCCGCGCGATCCCGCTCCGCAGCAGCGAGGCTTGGAAGGAGACGGTGTGGATCGGCATCGTCGTCCTTGCGCTGTGCATCTGCGCGAATCTCGCTCGAGATCTAGAGTGGGGCGCGCTTTGGGCCTATCGCGGAATGCTTGTGCGTGGGCTTGGGATCTCATGGCTGTATTCGATCATCTCGATCGCCGTCGGGATGATCGTCGGTACCGCGCTCGCAGCCTGCCGCGCATACGCCTCAAAACCGTGGCGCCTAACCGCTGCCGGGGTCGTCGAGATTATTCGCGCGACACCGCAGTTGATGATCTTCCTGTGGGTATTCTTCGTGCTGCCCGAGATCACGCACAAGTCGCTCGCGCCGGATTGGTCAGCGATCATCGCGCTCACACTGATCGCGACCGCATATCTTTCGGAAGTCATGCGCGCCGGGATCGCATCGGTCGACCGCTATCAAGCGGAATCCGGTTATGCGACCGGCCTTTCCGGAACGATGACGTTTCTACACGTGGTGCTGCCGCAGGCGTTCCGCAATATGATCCCGGCGCTTGTCGCTACGGTCGTCATGATCTTCAAGACGACGACGCTCATGTACGTGGTCGGCGTCGTCGACTTCTTCGGCGCGATTCAGATCATCAAGAACGTCTCGATGGTTCCCTTCGTCGTCTACACCGCGGCCGCAATCGTCTATTTCCTGTGCTCGTATGCGCTCTCGTCCTTCGTCAAACGGCTCGATCCCAACTACACTCTCGTTCAATAGGAAGCAACACAACCCAATGAAAGCCATCCAAATCACCGAGTACGGCGCCCCCAACGTTCTTGTGCTGCGCGACGTCGAGGAGCCCAAACCCGCGGCCGGCGAGGTGCGCATCAAATTGTCGACGGCCGGCGTGAGCTTCGGCGATACCTACATGCGCCGCGGCTACTATGCGCCGCCGCATACGTACCCAACCAAATTGCCGTACATCCCCGGGCTCGATGGTTGGGGCCATGTCGATGCGATCGGACCTGGCGTCGAGGATTGGAAGGTCGGCGACAAGGTGACGTATTGCCTCGGCTATCACAGCTACGCGCAATACGTTACGGTGCAGGCTTGGAAGGTCGTGAAGATCCCGGACGCGTTCGATGAGGACATCGCGTGCGCGCTGATGATCAACGGACTCACGTCATACTATCTCACTCACCAACTCTATCCGCTCAAGCCGGGTGATACGTGTCTCGTGCACGCCGGCGCAGGTTCGGTCGGCCAGATGGTCATTCAGCTCGCGAAGACGCGCGGTGCGCGCGTGATCACGACCGTCGGCACAAAGGAGAAGGGCGAGATCGTAAACGCGCTCGGTGCTGACGAGGTCGTGTATTACCGCGAGGTGGACTTCGTTGACGCAGTCCGCAAACTGACGGACGGCGTTGGCGTCGATGTTGCCTACGACTCAGTCGGTCTCGAGACGTACCGGCGAAGCATGAAGACGCTGCGCAAACGCGGTGTGTGCTCGTTGTACGGTGCGGCGTCGGGTATCCCGGATTGCGTGCGACCGATGGAAGACTTGGCGGAGAACGGGTCGATCTTCGTGACCCGTTCGCATCTCGCGCACTACATGACCAATAAAAACGAGCTCGCCGAAGCTGCTCGTGCCCTCTTCTCCGCCGTGAAAAACGGCACACTCACGGTGGCGCTGCACGGTCGAAAGCTCGACCTTGCCGAGGCCTCAGAAGCGCACCGTGCGCTCGAAGCTCGCGAAACCACAGGAAAAATTTTACTGCGTGTGCCCTAAGGAGAACTCCGTGACCGTATCGTCAGTCAACGTCTATCGCGCCCACGTTCCGCTCGACCGAGCGTATCCGTTATCGTTCATGAAAGATCTAACCATGCTCGATGCGATAATCGTCGAGGTCACCGATAGCGACGGACGCGTCGGCTTCGGTGAGGTAACGATTATACCCGGCTATACCGACGAGACCGTCGAGTCCGGCTGGAACTTCAATCTAGCGCATTCCGAAGCGATCCTGGGCAAGAGCATCAAGGATGCGAAGCGTCGGCTGATCGCGCTTGTCGAGGGACAGCCGCACGCGGCGTCGCCGATCCTTACGTCTCTCGAGATGCTCGAAGGTAACACGCTGCTCGACATCAAGGAGCGCGTTGAGATTCCGGTGCTCGCGCCGGTGCGCAAGCTCCTCGATGCCGAGATCAAAGACGAAGTTGCGGAGCTACTGGCTAAAGGCCACAAGACGCTAAAGATTAAGGTCGGCTTCGATCCGATCGACGACTTACGACGTGTCAACTTCATTCGCGATCAGGTCGGCGACCGCGCACGCTTGCGCGTCGACGCAAATCAGGGCTACAACGCCGAGCAAGGCGCGAAGTTCGCATCGCAGCTCGACAAGAGCGCGATCGACTGGTTTGAGCAACCCTGCAATCGCAAGGACTGGGAATCGAACGCGAGAGTCGCGGCAAAGTCGGCCGTGCCGGTGATGTACGACGAGATGATCTATACGTTCGAGGAGATTCAGCGCTCAGCGGGAGACGAGAACGTCGGCTACATTAAGCACGTGATCGAGAAGTTCGGGTCGATGGATATCCTTCGCTCGGCGCTCGACCACATTCGCTACTGCGGCATGACGCCGGTGCTGGGTAACGGCGGCGCCACCGACATCTCCACGTATTTCGAAGGGTGCGTGGCGCGCGTCGCGGTTACGCTGCCCTGCGAGTTCCACAGCTTCCTAAAGGTAAAGGCGCCGCTACTCGATCCTCCGCTGGGTTTCCGGGACGGAAATCTCGTCATTGAGCCCGGTTATAGGCCGAAGGTCAACCAGAAGCGGCTAGCTGAGTGGACGGTAGCGAAGGAACAGTTCACAGCCCGTAAGACGGTCGGCGTCTAACGCAACAGACCTTCTGTATGTTGGCGCAGCACATCAGGATCGAGATGCGGCGCGTCGTGAACGCCGCTCAACTGATGCATCCAGAAGTCGGGGTGTGGCGGAAGCGCGTCATCCCACTTAACACCGCGCCGGTAAAGCAAATACACATCCCATGCAACGCCGGGTGTTTTCAAGACCTTACTGTAAGCCGTATCAAGCCAGTCGTCCGCATCCCAATACTGTTGCGCGCGCGGATCGGTGATGATCGCAGCGCCTGAAGGGACGTGTTTGCGTTGCGCGCCCAGCTGCGGAACCCACACGACAAACGCCGCGAGATCAGGGTTGGAGACCTGGGCCAAGACGTCTTGTTGAACTTCGAGCGACCCTCGAAGACAAAACGCTCAAGTTGGGCTGACCAGCAGAACCAGACGAACGCGGTCCGCATCACTGTTGAAACTTGCGCGCAACGGGTTGCCGCCGCTCGTGATGTCTTCGAAGCTCGTCTCGGCGGCCCTGGGCGCGCAAACGCAAAGTGAAGCAGCTGCAATGGTGCTCATAAAGGTTCGTCGCTGCATAAGTGATCCTTACTCCATGATGAGGCCGTAGATTGCATACGCGGTCGATGCGAGCCATCCGACGGCTGCAATCCAGACGATGACGCGCGCGACACGCAAACCCGTCGTTGCGCATCCGCGGCGGCGATAGAGTTTGCCAAAAGCTAAAGCCGAGCATGAGGCCGGATCCGAGTAACATCAAGGTGTGAACGGCCGCAGGCTGGCAACCGCGATCAAGCCGCCTGCGCCGAGGACGGTGAGAAAAATCGGTGCCAGTGCCGGACCGATGCAGCACGCGCTCGCAATTCCAGCCGTGATCGCCGCACCCGTACCAAGCGTTGCAGCACCGATCGCGCCCGCTTCATCGAGATGTCTCATCGTCGGCCAATACTATATCACCAATCTAATTGGCCGCGAGCGTCAAGCATCGATTCGACCGCGTCAATCGCGCGGTGAATCGCGCCGCGGCGGTATTCCCACATCTTTTCGATTGGCTCCGGCGGGATCGTCATCGTCGCATTGGCTTCAAACAGCAATAAATCGCCATTGCGGTCGAGTCCGAAATCAACGCCGGCATAGTCGAGACCGAGCACGCCGCCGATAGCATCAAGCGCCGCGGTCGCCACAGGTCCGATCGCTTCGGGCATATATTCAAGAAAGGCCGCTTCCTCGTAGCGGGACGTTGCTTCGCGCGCATTGTCGGCCGCAAAGTAATGGACCATCCAGCCGGGCGCGATCGCGAGGTGCAGCGGATAGACGCGCCTGCCGATGACCATGGCGCGGTATTTGCGAACTTTCCCGTCCACTTTGCGTGCATCGAGAAACTCGATTGCAAGGACGTTCGTCCCGGGTACGCGATCGAGTGCCGCGCGTACGCCGTCGCGGTTCTCGACGCGAAAGAAGTGCTCGCCGGTGTGATGTCCGGGCGCGCGCAACAGAAACGGATAGGCGAAGCCTGCCTGCAACAGCGCCACCGAGGTTCTTCGCCGAGGGATTCGCGCGAAAACAACTGCATTCGCGGAGCAACGACGCCGGGCAGCGCGCCGAGACGGCGTGCGTTCTCGATGCGCGTCGTTTGGAACACGCGGGCCGGGGCGTTGAGAACGGGCTTTGTCAGTCTTTGCGCGCAAGAACGTCTGCAGTCTCGAGTGCGGTGCGAGCGCGATCGGCGTCGCCGATCGCGTTGAACACGAGATCGTGTTCGGGAAGCGGCGCTCCCGGATCGCACGCGTCTACGAACAGTTTCGTAACCGCGTAGTGATGATCGTCGAGAATGTGGCGCAGATCGACGTTGCCGCCGGCGGAGGAAAGAAGCAGAAGAACGTTTGCGACGGGCTTGCCTTCGCCGCGAAACGGTGACGTGCTCGATGCCGCGATTGCGGAAACCGAGCTTGCGATGATGATCTGCTTTCGCCTGATCGCCGAGTCGAACGAAGATCGCGCTGAGGCCTTGATGCGCTTCCGCACAATCGCGCGTCGAGGGCGAGCGCAGATTCGAATTCTTTGCGCGCCGCGGCGAGATTGTCGCCTTCCAACAACGCCACGCCGAGATTGACGTGCGCCGCCGGTTTGTCGGCGATGCCATTTGAGCGCCTCGCGATACGTCGCGAGCGCCGCCGCCGGATGTCCGCCGCGCGCGAACAGATTCCCGAGATTGTTGAGGGTGCCGAAATGGTGCGGCTCGACTTCCAGGACCGCGAAGTAGGCGTTCCGGGCATCGTCATCACGGCCGGCGGCCTCGAGCTCTTTGGCTTGCTGGAAGAGGGTGTCGGCGTCGTTGGGCACGGGTGGCGCTTAGGGCGCCACGGTCGCTGTCCCTCGACTACGGGGCTGGGCCCCTACGCTCGGGATGACCCGGGGACGCATGACACCGAGGTCGTTGCGAGGAAAGGGGCTGTTAGGGTAACCTAAAGACCCGCGTCGCCGCACCTACGAGGTCCCGTGGCAACCAGAACCACCCCGAAGATAGCCGGGAGCGCCCCACCCGCAGCGAGCGCAGCGGACGCGCGTCCTGCGAGGCGTTGGCCGCGGCCGCGCCTGGGGCACCGTTCTGAAGTACCTGGCCGCATGCGGGCCCGGTTTGGTCGTCGCATTCGCAGACACGGAAGCCGGCAGCATAACGACTGCCGCGACGTCGGGCGCGCAATTCGGAATGAAGCTGATTCTCTTGCAGCTTCTTTTGATCGTTCCGCTCTTCGTCGTGCAAGAGATGACCGTGCGGCTCGGGATCATCAGCGGACGCGGTCATGCTGCCTTGATTCGCGAGCGATACGGAATGGGTTGGGCGAGCCTCTCGCTCACGACGATGCTTATCACCAACGTTGCCGGCTCTGGTAACGGAATTCATCGGTATTGCAGGCGTCGCGCTGATTTTTGGACTTCCCGTTGCGCCGCTCGTTATTGCAGCGGCGCTATTGCTGCTCGGCGTGGTGTTCACCGGAAGCTACAAACGCGCCGAATACGTTGCGCTCGCGCTGTGTTTCCTCGAACTGTTGTTCATTCCGGCGGCGTTCGCGGCGCATCCGCAGATCAGCTCGATCCTCCACGACGGCCTGCTCGGCTCGCAGCCGCTCGGTAATCGCGATTATCTCTTGCTCGTCGCCGGCAACATCGGCGCAGTGATCATGCCGTGGATGATCTTCTATCAACAAAGCGCGACGGTCGACAAGAAGCTGCGTCTCCCCGATCTCAATTTCTCGCGCTTCGACACCGCGCTCGGCGCTATTGCCACGCAAACGATCATGATTGCGATCATCGTGACGACCGCCGCAACGCTGTTCGTAACGCACACGCAGGTGAGCGATGCTGCGCACGCGGCGCTCGCGCTCGTTCCGCTGATCGGCCGCTATGCGGGGATCATCTTCGGCGCCGGACTACTTGGCGCATCGTTACTCGGTGCGTTCGTCATCTCGCTCGCAACCGCGTGGGCGTTCGGTGAAGCGTTCCGCTGGCCGTGCTCGCTCAACATGAATTGCATGGAGGCGAAGCGCTTTTACGGGCTCTACAGCGTTTGCGTGCTGCTGGCGGCCGGGGTCGTTCTGATCCCGAATCTGCCGCTCGTGTCGATCACCGTCGACGTCGAGGCGTTCAACGCGTTCGTCCTGCCGATCGTCCTCGGATTCTTGCTGATCATGGCGAACGACCGCAAAATCCTCGGCGATCGCGTCAACTCACTACTTGGGAACGTGCTCGCAATCGGCGTGACGGTCGTGTGCGTGTGTCTCGGCGGCTGGATGGCGATCCTCACGCTCTTCCCGAACGTCGGTTAGCGCGCTCGCGCGAGCAAGTCGCGCACTTCCTCATCGGTTGTTTGAGAAAAATCGAGATACCAGGCACTAACCGCGCGCAAGTTCGCAGGTAGCCGCGCGACGACGATTCCGTCGGCGACATTGCGAAGCGCTTCGGCAACCGCCGGCGCCGCGACCGGAACCGCGACGATGATGCGCTTCGGGCGGCCCTCACGTATCGCAGCAACGGCGACTCGCATGCTGGCGCCGGTCGCGAGGCCGTCATCGACGCAGATGACCGTCATGTCGCGAACATCGGGCGGCGGACGATCGCCGCGGTATTCACGCTCGCGGCGTTCCAGCTCGGCGCGCTCGCGCTCGATGACGTCATCGATCTGCTCGCGCGTGATCGACAATCGCTCGACCATCCATTGATCGATGAACAAGACCCCGGAGGTCGCGACCGCGCCCATCGCAAGCTCCTCGCGACCGGGTACGCCCAGTTTGCGAACGAGGACGACGTCCATCGGAATATTGAAGCCGGCGTGCGATTTCATAACCTACGGGTACACCACCACGTGGGAGCGCGAGCACGATCGCATCGCGATTGCGCGCATCATCGGCAAGCGCGCGAAGCGAGCTCGCGCCCGGCGGCTGCACGATTGCGGAAAGGCGTCATCCGGGCTCTGCCGTAGTCGTGGGCATTCACACAGCAGTGTAGAGGAAAGACGACATGACGGAAACCGAAATCCGGCCCTGGCTGCAGCGCTACGCGCGCGTCACCCTCGCCGACGGCCGCATCTTCGCGGGCCGGCTTACCGAGTCGGAACAGCACTATAAAGTAACGACGCCGGCGCCCGACAAGCGCGAGCACGAGACGGTTGAGACGATTCATTCCGGCGATCAGATCGTCACTATCGAAGAAGCACCGGAGTTCGGACGATAGAAACGCTGATCGATCGCGCCGTCGACAACGCGGCGCTGCTTTCGCCCGCGCAGCCCTCGATCGACGACGTGCTGCGGCAAGACGCCGAAGGCCCGAAGCGGCGCGGATGGTCGAACGCTCGGGCACTTCGTCGTTCCCATCGTCGCGTCTCGCCGAGCTTATGACCAGCGCGGGCGGAGCTGCCGCCGTCAATCAGCGTCATCCTCGATCGCCATCTCGGACGGGCGCTCGAAGCCGTCGACGATTTCGGTCTCGCGCCGATTGCTTCGGTCGATTCGCCGGGCGGCGTGAATGTCGAACGCGGCGACATTCTCGAGACCCTGCTTGGCTGGTCGACGGGTTACGGCGACAACTGCGACGTGTATTGCGAGGTCTTCGGGCCGCAAACGCGCCCGGATCAAATCGACGAGACTGATTCACCATATGGCCTCGATCCGCCGAAACGCAGAAAAATTTCGGCGCCAAGATTCCGATCCGCAACGCGCCGACGTCGATGGTGGCGCACGCGCTTTCGGAATGTTCGCGGCTTCGCGTTCCGCTCAAACTCGGCGCCGACGAAACGCGCGCCGTCGGGCGCACACGGAATTCTCAACTCTTAACGGCGGCAGCGATTGCGTTTCGTGATTCCGATGCGCGCGATGCGATCGTCTCAGCGCTCGAGGACCAAGATCCAAGCGCGTTTACGATCGACGACGATTCGCTGGTCTGGCGCGACCGGCGGTTCGGCGCAGCCACGATCGCTTCGGTTCGGCCGAGCTGTTCATCGCATTTGCCGCGTTCAATCCGACCCAACCGGCGGCGCAGCTACGCGAGGCCGGCGCTTGGGTGTGAACGGCGACTTTCCGCTCGAGAATCTACCGTTCGGAATCTTCTCGCGTGACGGCGAACGCCGCAGCGTCGGCGTCGCGTATCGACGACGACATCGTCGACGTCGCGAAAATTGCTCGCGCGCGTTTGCTCGACGACGTGGTCAAGAACGCCGTTGAGATATTTGAATCGCCGACGCTCAACGCGTTCTTAGCAACCGGTCACGGCGCGTGGCGCGAAACGCGCGTGCGCCTTCAAACGATTCTCGAAGACAAAGCGAAATCCAAAGAGTTTCTCGTGGCTCGTCCGTTGACGCGGATGTACATGCCGGTCGAGATCGGTGATTACGTCGATTTTTATTCGTCGATCGAGCACGCGACGAACGTCGGCCGATTCTTCCGTCCGGGCGGCGACCCGCTCTTGCCGAACTATCGTCACATCCCGATCGGCTATCACGGCCGCACCGCCACCATTTCGATCGGCGAGAAAGTCCGGCGCCCCAGCGGGCAAACAAAAGCCGCCGACGCACCGGCGCCGACCTTCGGTCCGTCGCGTCAGCTCGACTTCGAGCTCGAGCTGGGGTTCATCGTCGGGCTTTCCAACGGTGAAGGGCAACCGATTCCGACCGACGATGCCGCCGATTATCTTTTCGGCGTCGTGCTGCTCAGCGATTGGAGCGCGCGCGATCTGCAGGCGTGGGAAGGCCAACCGCTCGGACCCTTCCTTTCGAAGTCGTTTGCGACGACGATCTCGCCGTGGGTCGTCACGCTCGACGCGCTCTTGCCGTACCGCGTCGCGAATCGGCCGCAAGACCCGGAACCGCTCGAGTATCTGCGCGTCGATGCGCCGTGGGCCTTTGACATCGACTTGTCGGTGAGCTTGCAATCGCGCGCAATGCAGCAGGCGCGCGAAAACCCGAAAGAGATCGTTCGCGTCAATTTCCGCAACATGTACTGGAACGCGGCGCAGCAGCTCGCACATCTGACCAGCAACGGGAGCATCGTACGGACGGGCGATCTGCTCGGGTCGGGAACGATCTCCGGAACCGATGAGGGCTCCTACGGCAGCTTGCTCGAGGCGACGTTGCGGGGAGCACGCCCGCTCGCGCTAACGAACGGCGAGACGCGGACGTTCTTGGAGGACGGAGACACCGTGGTGATGCATGGCGTCGCCGCTCGGCCGGGCTTGCCGAGGATCGGCTTCGGCGAGCTCCGCGCGACCATAGCAGCATCAGATTGGTGATAGGCCGAGCGCTTAAAAGGAAGAGTCGGCCTCGGTACCGAACGGGCCTAAAAATTTCCCGGTTCATGAATTCGGAGGGGTTTTATGCGACGTCGGGTTCTGACGTTCTTACTTGCAATTGCTATTTCTCGGCGGAGTATCGCTTGGTGCCGTTCGGCTTGCGACGGCGCAATCAAACGACATTCTGACGATCTCACAAGGCGCCGATACGGATACGCTGAGTCCGATCACGACGGCCGTCACGCCGTCATCGAATGTCTTCAATCAGATTTTCGACGGTTTAGCGGCCCACGATCCGAACGGGAAGCTCGTTCCGGCGCTGGCGACGTCGTGGAAACAGATCTCGCCGACGAAGTGGCAATTCAACCTGCGCCACGGCGTGAAGTTCTCGAACGGCGATCCGTTCACGAGCGCGGACGTCAAGTTCACGGTCGAGAAAGTTCAAGACCCCGCGTTTAAATCGCAGAAGGCCGATCGCGTCACCATGATCGCCGAAGTGCAAACGCCGGATCCCTACACCGTCATTTACGTGACGAAGAAACCGTCGGCGCTGATGCCGGGCCGTCCGTACGACCTGCGCATCGTCGATGCCAAGTATTGGCAAGCGCATGGCGATGCATACGAGGTCGATCATCCGATGGGTACCGGCCCGTACATGCTCAAGGAGTGGAAGAAGGACGACCACCTTACGATGGTCGCCAATCCGTTGTACTGGGGCGGCAAGGTCGCGATCAAGACGATCGTTTGGAGACCGATTCCGGAGGCTGCGTCGCGCGTCGCAGCGCTGCAAACCGGCGAGACCGACATCATCACCAACCTTCCACCTCAGAACGCCGATCAAGTCGCATCCGGAAAGCTGACGAAACTCGGCACTGCCAAGAGCGATCGCGTGCTGTTCATAGCGTTCAACACGCAAAAGCCCGGCATTCAAGACAACGTCGCGTTCCGTCAGGCGATCAACTACGCCGTGAACGTGCCGGCGATCGTCAAGACGGTCCTCGGTGGGCACGGGTTCCCGTTGCGCAACGGAGCGCTGCCGCCGAACTTCGTCGGTTACGATCCCAAGTTGCCGTCGTATCATTACGATCCTGAGAAGGCGAAGGTACTACTGAAGCAAGCCGGCGTGACGGGTCCGATCAACATCGTGCTTGAACTCGCCCTCCGGCCGCTACAACATGGATAAGGAAGTCGCTGAGGCGGTTGCCGGCCAGCTCCAAGTCGTGGGCATCAACGCGACCGTGCAGACGCAAGAGTGGACCAATTACGTCGGTCAGGTCAGCCATAAGGCACTCTTGCCCATGTACGAGCTGGGTTGGGGCAACGATACGTTCGACGCCGACGGCACGTTGACGCCGCTGTTCACGACCGATTATCCGATCTCGACGTGGGGCACGCCCGAGACCGACAAAGAGATCGCAGATGCGCGTTACGAGCTCAATCCGAAAAAGCGCGACGCCGACTATGCGAAGATCCAGGAAACGATCTTCCAACAAGCGCCGTGGCTGTTTCTCTTCGAGTACGAGGATCTGTACGGCATCAACAAGCGCGTCGCATGGCAGCCGCGTTCGGACGAGCTGATCGTGTGCCGCGACATCTCTTGGGCTAAGTAGCGCACTAGAGGAAACGGCGATGGTCGCCTATTTGGTGAGAAGGCTCTTCGGGGCAGTGCTCGTTCTCGCCGGCGTGACCGTCGCCGTTTTCCTTATCCTTCATCTCAGCGGCGATCCGGCGTTGATCATGCTTCCGCCGGAAGCCTCGCAGCAAGATATCGTCAACTTCCGATCACGAGTATGGTTTCGACCGGCCGGTGCTCGTCCAGTTCGGTGATTTCGCGTGGCACGCGGTTCGTGGCGATTTCGGGAACTCGATCCGGCATGGTGATCCTGCGATGGGTCTCGCGCTCGAACGTCTTCCCGCAACGGCCGAGCTCGCGTTTTCAGCGCTCTTGCTCGCGATGATCGTCGCAATACCAGCCGGCGTCATCGCGTCGACGCGACGGGAAACGCCGATCGACTACATCGTTCGCGGAATCTCGCTCGTCGGTCAGGCAGCGCCGGTCTACTGGATCGGCATCATGTTCATTCTGATATTCGGCGTCGCGCTGGGTTGGTTGCCGATCTCAGGAATGGGCGGCATCAAACATCTGATCTTGCCGATGGTGACGCTCGGCGCGTTCACGACGGCGAAATTGATGCGCATAACGCGTTCGGGGATGCTCGACGTAATGCGCTCCGACTACGTGCGCACCGCACTTGCGAAGGGGCTCTCTTCGCTGAACGTCACGGTCCGGCACACGCTGCGCAATGCGATTCTGCCAATTGTTACGGTGATCGGTCTCGAGCTTGGAACGCTGCTCTCCGGCGCAGTCATCACCGAGACGATTTTTTCGTGGCCCGGTATCGGCCGTCTCGCCGTTCAAGCTATTTACGATCGTGACTATCCGGTCGTAGAAGCCATCGTCGTCTTGACGGCCGCAATTTTCGTCGGGCTCAATCTGCTCGTCGATCTCACCTACGCCGTCTTCGATCCGCGAATAACGTACAAATGACGACACTCGACGTGACGGCGAAAGGCATCGAGCCGGAAGAAGAGGCGGTATTCGTACCGCGCCGCTATCAGGCATTACGATATTTCATGCGCAGCCGCGCCGCGATGTTCGGCGGCGCTATCGTGACGGTGCTCTTGATTTGCGCGATCTTTGCGCCGTGGCTCGCGCCGCACGATCCCACCGTTCAGAACCTGAACATGGCGACGCTGCCGCCGTTTTGGCTGCACGGCGCACAGCCCGGTTACTGGCTCGGCACCGACGAGCTGGGACGCGACATTCTGGCGCGCATCATTTACGGCGCGCGCCTCTCCTCGATCGTCGCATTCAGCGTCGTCGTGATCGGCAGTCTCGTCGGCGTATCGCTGGGACTCATCGCCGGATACGTCGGCGGATTCGTCGACGACGTCATCATGCGCATCGCCGACATTCAGCTCGCGTTTCCATACGTGCTGCTTGCGATCGCGGTCATCGGCGTGATCGGTGCGAGCCTTTACACGATCATCGCGGTCATCGGCATTACGTCGTGGGTGCAGTACGTGCGTGATCGTGCGTGCGGAAGTGATTTCGCTGCGCGAACGCGAGTTCGTGCAAGCGGCGCGGGCCGTCGGCGATTCTGTTACGCGCATCATCTTCCGGCACATTCTGCCGAACGTGACGTCGTCGGTAACGGTGATCGCGACGTTTGAACTGGCGCGCGCAATCATCTTCGAAGCGGCGCTGTCGTTCCTTGGCCTAGGCGTGCCGCCCTCGATTCCGTCCTGGGGAAACATGCTGGCGGAAGGCCGCCAGTATCTCGACACGTCGTGGTGGATGGGGACGTTCCCGGGCCTTGCCATCATGATCACCGTCATGGGCGTCAACGTCTTGGGTGACGGCCTCCGAGATGCGTTCGATCCCGGCCTGAGAAGTCAATAAACCGTCAACAGGCGGCGGTCCCGAGGTGCCCGCGCAAGGCGGCCCTCCTCTATATCTTGAATGAGGCGAGCGGGCGACCGGGTGTCAGCCCGAGCGGTTAGATGGAGGAATGTTTTGGGACGAGCGGCTTGCGTCGTTTATGCACTGTTCTTGGCGGCGGGTCTGGGTGTGACGGCCGGCGCGGTAAGCGCACAACCGGCGCCCGATTTTGGGTCACCGCCATCAGGACAATATCCGATTCTTTTCAACGACCATCATGTTTACGCCAAGCCTGACGTCGACAAGCAGAACCGCGTTCTCGCGGCGCTCGTCCGCGGAAAGACGATCCTCGTCCCGTTGCGTTCGATGTTCGAACAAATGGGCGCGACGGTCGAGTACGATCCGGCAACGCGAACGGCAATCGTTGCGAAGCCGGGCTCGGAAGTTCGCGTTACGGTCGGGAAACCGGAAGTCGTCATCAACGGCGAGAGCCGTCCGCTCGACGTTCCGCCCGAGATCCATGACGGCGCGATCCTCGTTCCGCTGCGCGTCATCTCCGAAGGGATGGGCGCATACGTGATGTGGGTTCCCGAGAAGCGCGCGGTCGTCGTGCGCTACATCCCGGCCCCGCCGCCGACTCCGGCGCCACCCCCGCCGCCGCCAGCGACGCCAATGCCGACCGAGGCACCGATTGCGCCCGCGACGTTCTGCAACGCCGGCACCCGATCGTCACGCCGTACTGCGAGCGTTACGTCGTCGGCGATTTCATCTGGCTGGCCGAAGACTTACAACGAATTCGATGCCGGCCACTACAACACGTACTCGAACGACGTTCGCGGCGGCGGCAGAGCTGCCTGCTCGCCGGTATTCACTTCATGCTGGAGGGCGAGTACACGGCGTGGCATTGGCACGCACGCCGCCGGTACCGTAACGCAACTCGGTGGCACGACGTCGTCACTTCGCGCCGGCGTTCGAACGGCACGGACCAGAATCTGACCGGCGATTTCGGTATCCGCATCATGGGCGGATTTCTCCCGCGCGTGTACTTCATCGAAGGCTACATGAGCCAGTGGAGCAACTACGGCTATCCGCGCATCGGCGGTATCGGATACGGCCTCGAGAAACTCCCGGATCTCGATCAAGACTTGACGTACTACGGACGCTAGTGGTACGGTCAGGGCATTCACGGACACGTACGACCCGTTCCCGATCGGCGCTACGACTGTATCCGGGCGGAACGCTCAGCTACCGCGTGCAGAAGTACGACCTCGGCGTCAACTGGAATCTCGGCGGCGGTAAGGGCCGCTTTATCTCGACGCCGGGTTCGGCAAGGCGAAGGCTGGAATCCTGTGACCAATGCGCCCTCGGGCCGCGTCAATGTACGGACCGTACGCCGGTCTCGGAGTTCGGTTCTAATCTAGATCGGGTCGACGAACCCTTTGCGTGATCATCTCTTCGGCTTGAACGCGGGCTTCTTTAAAGACGCCCGCGTCGGCCGGCTTCTCGTCGAGTAATTTCGCCAGCTCTTCATCGAAGAAGCGCGTCACGTCGGCCGCGGTGTGCATGCCGTGGCGTACGCGCTGCGCGATCATCAGGCGATAGATGCGATCGGTCGCGAGATCTTCCATATAGCCGTCGAGCAAGCTCGCGCCGAGACCCGGTCAGATATCCGTGCCGGTAGCGAATGACGGTCCGCACGCCGGCGCGCGTGCCGGTCTCCGTTCGCGTTCCGACGCCTTTCGGTGCCGGACGCAAATCCGGATGCTTGTCGGCGTTCGCATCCCAGCGCTGAAATTTGATTTGGGAACGGAAATTGCGCGACGGCAATCTCGTTTTGATCGGGATGCCCCGTCCACGCACCGTCCATACCGGCCGAGGCTTCGTTTTTCTTGTCTTGCGCGAGCGCCGCGAGCGCGCGCGTATTGAGCTCGGGGTTCGAGCGATCCGGAAAGAGCGCCGTCATGCCGCCGATCGCGAGCAGATTGTGCCGGTGGCAGATCTCGGGAATCAAGTAGCGCAGATTTTGGAAGAACGGCACGTCATGCGGGATCGTATTGCGGTCCGGCAAAATCCAGTCCGGATCGTTGAAGACAAAGTCGATCAGGCTCGCCATATAATCCCAGCGGCCGAGATTGAGTCCGACGATATTGTCGCGCAGGTTGTACGCGAACTCTTCCATCTGATAGGCCATCGGATGCGCTTCGACCAGCGCCATGCACTTGATATAGTCGCGCTTCACGCCTTTCGCGTCCGCAATCGCAGCGAAAACGTCACGCCACCAAAACGCTTCCTCGGCGGATTCTGATTTTGGAATATAGATCGCCAGCGGATGGCGCAGCCGCGCGAAATCCAGCCGGTAGGCGAGCATCGCCAAATCGAAGAGCGACGCGGACGTCAATGCATCGGGAATGACGCCGGCTTGCGAGAGATGCAATCCGCGCGGGCGGATCCAAACGACGGTCGAGCTCGGCTCGATGCCGACACGGCGGCCGCTTTTTGCATCGTCGTAGGCAAGCTCACCGTAGAGCGCTGCGACGCAGTTGTCGATTCCGGTCATCGTGGCGCTCCAGACGTTGGCCATCGAATCTTCGAGATCGAGCATTACGCCCGGTGAGCCCGAGTTCATCAACTTCACCGAAAGCTCGGCGTCATCGGCCGGGCCCGTCATTTGATTGCGTTGGTCCGCAACCCACGCGGGCAGATCGATGCGCCATTCGCTGGTCGTCGCTTCCGAAGCCGGAAATAGGACGGATGCGTTCCCGCGTGCGATGCGTCGAGAGCGATGCGCCGTTTTGCTGCGAGGGTTTGTTGCCGCGACGTGAAGCTATCGTGCAGCTTACGATAGAACGCGGCAAAGCCGGATGGTGCGTCGTTTTCGATCGACCAGCCCGTCGGAGCCGTATTCATCGGCGGGATGTGAACGCCAATTTGCATAATGCGCACCATAGCACGACGGGCGGCCGTAGCTCAATTGGATAGAGCGAGGGACTCCTAAGCCCTAGGTTGGCGGTTCGATTCCGCCCGGCCGCACATTAACTCCGAGACGTTGCGCGTCTTTGAGCAGCTCGTTCCACGTTTCCGTTGCGATGCGTACCCGTCGCGCGCGGCTGCGCGCTCTTTGTCGGCTTCGATCTTGCCCGGGAATCAAAATTCGATCGACGCCGATTGCCCGTGCCGAACTCTCGACTGCGATCGAGCAACGATCCGGCTTTCCCTTGAAAGTCGCTCAGTGCAATGAAGCGCTCGATTTGCAGCGCGAGGAAGAAATGGCCGACGAGGCCGTGCGCATCCGTACTTTCCTGATGCGCGAGATCGGCCGAGGGCGTCGATCCGACGAGCAGACCGGCGAGAAAATCCATTGCGATTGAAAGGCCGGTGCCTTTGTACATGCCGATCGGGACGAGCAATCCGCGCATCGCTTCGGCCGAATCCGTCGTCGGACGTCCTTGCGCGTCCATCGCCCAGCCGCTCGGAATGGCCCGCTTGGCGGCATAGGCGAGGCGGACCCAACCTTTTGCAACCTGCGAGAGCGCGAAGTCGACGACGAACGGATCGCCGTTCGCGCGCGGTGCGGCAAACGCGATCGGATTGTTGCCGAGCATTTGCGTGATGCCGCCCCAAGGCGCCATACACGCCGGCGCGTTGGTCGAGGCGATCCCGATCATGCCGCGTTCGGCAGCCTGCAGAACGTAGGCGCCGGCGGCGCCGAAATGATTCGAGTTGCGCACGCCGACCGCGCCGATGCCGAACTGCTCGGCGAGTGCGATCGCCTTGTCCATCGCGAAGCGGCTGGCAACGTACCCGGACGCGTGGTGCGCGTCGACGACCGCGGTCGCGCCGGACTCGCGCACGACTTCAGGGCGCGCTTTCGGGTCGATTCCGCCCGCCGCCATGCGGCGCAAATAGCTCGGCAAACGGTACAGGCCGTGCGAGCTGATCCCGCGCGCGTCGCAGCGGACCATGATCTCGACGAGCGTGCGGGCATCGGCGGCGTTCATCCCTTGCGCCTCGGCGAAGGCGACGCCGAAGGCCAGCAGCGTCTCGGGGGAGTGGCGGACGGTGGTTTCGGCGGTCGTGCTCATTGCCGCCACATTATCGCGGCGTCCGTAGGAAGGCTTGCTTGCCTTGGCCGCAAAGCGCGGTGGACGGTCTTGGCGACGCATGGTATTATGAGGCCCGAACGGACTGCGTGTCCGTTTCTTTCATGTCCGCGCTTGAGGATTGTAGTCGGTGGCAAAAAAAGAGAATCGTGTGATGGTCGTGCTGGCGTGCACCGAGTGCAAGCGGCGCAACTACAACACTTTCAAAAATAAGGTGAAGACCACCGAACGGTTGGAGCTCAGCAAATATTGCCGCTGGTGCCGGTGTCAGCGCGCGCATCGCGAACAACGATAACTGCCCCAAGGCGCGTGGCGCAATTGGTAGCGTAGCGGTCTCCAAAACCGTCGGTTGCAGGTTCGAGTCCTGTCGCGCCTGCCATAACAACGAGACTCCAAGCGAAAGCTTGGAGTCTCGACTTAACTGCAGCTGCGTTTTGCAGACGCGGCTATTTCATCGAGGCGCTTTTCGAGGCGAATAGCCGTCCGCGCTTCAAGAAGGTAACGCGACCGACCAGCGTCTGCATGACCGTGATGCCGAAACCGCGCACGGCTGCGCGGTTCGCTCATATTTTGCGGCTCGAAACCCGGCCCGTCGTCCTCGATTTCGATGCGTAAGTTGCCGTCCTCGACCATCGCCACGGACCTCGAAGTACGAGCCTTCGCGGAAACCGTGTTCGACCGCATTAGCGATCGCTTCACCGATGGCTTGTTCGAGATCGGCGAGATCGTTTTCGCCAACGCCGATGCTCGTGAGATACATGACGACTGCTCGTCGGGCTTTCGTCGCGTAGCGCGGCGTCGAGGGGAAAATAACGCGCAATTTGCGCGGGTGTGTAACGATCTCCGGACAGCCTCCCAGGGCGTTCTTTCCCAGACTAAAAGACGGGTTAAACTTTCCATCCGGCAAGCCGCAAATCCGGGTCCGGCCGTATCCGCGGGGGGATTTTCGGGGTAGTATGAGGAACGCGGGTGCTCTTGAAAACCCCCGCTGGTGGGTTTTTTATTATGGCTGAACGTACGATGAACCGGCCCCCGGCCACGCGCGAGGCGCGAATGGCTCGAAGCCGCGAGTATATTACAGGGTCTCATTTCCGAGATGCGCCGCGTCACGTGGCCAACGCGTCAGGAATGGATCAGCGCGACGGTTTTGACCGTTGCACTCGTCGTCGTCGTCGGATTGTTTACCGCCGGTTGCGACTGGCTTTTCACGCAGCTCTTCGCGCTACTGCACGGAGGGTCGAGCTAAGGTTATGCACGACACCCACGAAGAAACGGAACTGGCGCCCCAACAGAACGGCGAAGCGACTCCGGAAACCGCGGTCGCCGATGCGATCGTCGAGACCGTGACGACGGACGAAATGTCGAACGCGGAAGTCGCCGAGGCTGCGGAAGAGACCGAGAGGCGGAAGCAGAAGAGGAAGCGCCCCGCCCGGCTGCGCCGTCGCAAAAGAGCGAGCGCAAGAAGTGGTACGTCATTCACACGTACTCGGGCTACGAGAACAAAGTCAAAGCGAATCTCGAGCGCCGCATCCACTCGATGAACATGCAAGACAAGATCTTTCGCGTGCTCGTCCCGATGGAAGACGAAGTCGAGTTCAAAGACGGCAAGCGCAAGATCACGCCCAAAAAAGTGTTCCCGGGCTATGTCCTGGTTGAGATGGACATGGACGACTCGTCCTGGTACGTCGTGCGCAATACCTCGGGCGTGACGGGATTCGTCGGCTCGCCGGGCTCCGGTGAGAAGCCGGTCCCGCTTCAGGACAAAGAAGTCAAGACGATTCTCAAGCAGATGGGCATCGAGACGCCCAAGCTCAAGATCGATTTCGCAAAGGGCGACCGCGTCAAGGTCACGTCCGGGCCGTTCTTCGATTTCACCGGCATCGTCGACGAGATCCAGCCGGAAAAAGAGAAAGTGCGCGCACTCATCTCGATCTTCGGACGCGAAACGCCGGTCGAGCTCGAGTTCTATCAGATCGAGAAAGTCTAGCCTTCTCAGGCTAACGTTACTCGTCGCGCTCGTCGCGGCATTCGTCGTGCCTGCGCCGGCGCAAGACGACGCCGATAGCGCCTATTCGGCGTTTGCGCAGCAGTATTTCGCGCGAGGATTCGTGCGCGATCCGGTCGATGCGACCTCGACCGGTGTGCACACCTATGACCGCCGGCTAAACGATCTCTCGGCGGCTGCGTTCGCGCGCAACAACGCCGAAGATCATACCAATTTGCAGACGCTGCTCGACATCGAGCAGCGCGAGCTTTCGCCGCGGACGCGCGTCGACGCCAAAGCGCTCGAGCTGCAAATTCGAGACAACCTCTTGCAGAACGAAACGATGGCGACGTGGCGGCATATCCCCGACAACTACGTCGGCTACGCGAGCGGCGGCGTTTTCGCGTTGATCCAACGCGATTTCGCAAGTCGTGCGGTCCGCATGGGCGACGTCGTCGCGCGCGAAAATGCCATTCCGTCGCTCTTTGCGCAGGCGCGTGCCAATCTCACGACGGTCGACGCGACCAGCGCGCAGATCGCGCGCGACGATGCGCTGGGATGCGCGGCGTTCTTGAGCAGCGACGTCCCGAAGGCGTTCGTCGGTGCCGGCGATGCGCGCTTGCGCCGCGCTTTTGAGCTTTCGACTCGCCGTGCGACTGTCGCTGCGAAAGCATTTGCGGCGTGGCTGCAGCCGAAAATTGCGCACCCTTCGGGCACCTATGCGATCGGCGCCGCCAACTACGTTGCCATGCTACGCTACGAAGACGGCATCGATTTGTCGCTGGCGCAGTATCTCGCCGTCGGCGAACGCGCGCTTGCGGCGTCGCACGCGCAGATCGTAGCGGTCGCGCATCGTATCGACCCGAACAAGACTGTCCCGCAAGTGATCGCGGAAAGTGCGCGGCAGCACCCCAGCGCTGCGCAGCTGATTCCGGCATCGGCGCGCGATCTCGTGCGCCTGCGCCGCTTTGTCGCGCAGCACAATATCATCGCGCTGCCGCCGGAGGCAAACGTTTCGGTTCGCGAGACGCCGCCCTTCGAGCGTTCAACAGTCGTTGCGCAAGAAGATTCGCCGGGTCCGCTCGAGACTGTTGCGACGCGCGGCTACTATTCGGTCACGCCGCCCGATCCACGCGATCCGCCGGCGATACAAGAAGCGTATCTTGAAGTATTCAACGACTTTGAACGGCCGATTGTCGGTGCGCACGAAGTCTATCCGGGACACTTCACAAATTTCATGCTCGACCGGCATCTGCCGCTAACGCTGACGGAAAAGCTCGTCTCGAGCAGTTCCTTCGCGGAAGGCTGGGCGCACTATTGCGAGCAGATGATCGTCGACGAGGGTTGGGGAAACGGCGACCCGCGCGTGCGCTTGATGCAGCTGCGCGAAGCAATTTTGCGTAACGCGCGCTACGTCGCCGGCGTCAAGCTCCACACGCAAGGAATGACCGTTGCGCAAGCGCAGCGTTTCTTCGAAGACCAGGCTTTCCAAGATCCCGCAACTGCGCGTGCAGAGGCAAAGCGCGGAACGCAGGACCCTATCTACGGATACTATACGCTCGGGAAGCTCGAAATTCTCAAGCTGCGCGGCGATTACCAGAAGAAGATGGGCAGCAGCTTCACGCTCGCCGGCTTTCACGCCGCGCTCTTGCAATACGGCGATTTCCCGATTTCCCTGATCCGGCCGCTCTTGCTCGGCGCGGACGACGACGGGAAAGTGCTCTAAGCTTTTTCGGCGGCCGCAAAACCCTCGGCAATCCGTTCGGCCAGCTCTTCGACGTCTTCTTCGCTGATGATCAGCGGCGGACAGATGCGGATGACGTGCGAGTGCGTTTCTTTCGTGAGGACGCCGGCCTCCGCAAGCGCTTCGCAATACTTTCGCGCGGGGACCTTGAGCTCGATTCCAAGCAACAGGCCTTGACCACGAATCTCAACCATGTTACGCGAGCGCATGTCGGCTAGCTCGTAGGTAAGCTGATCGCCGCGTTCGGTCGCGGCTTGCGTGAGATTCTCATCTCCGATGATGCGGATTGCTTCGCGCGCGATCGCGCACGCGAGCGGGTTTCCGCCAAAAGTGCTGCCGTGACTTCCGGGATCAAAGACGTCCATCACCTCGCGTCGGCCAACAACGGCCGAGACCGGATAGACGCCGCCGCCAAGCGCTTTGCCGAGGATGAGGAGATCCGGCTTGACCTCGTCGTAATCGAGGGCGAAGAGCTTGCCCGTGCGCGCGAGTCCGGTTTGAATCTCGTCGGCAACGAAGAGCACGCCCCGCTGTTTGCAGAGCTCCGCGGCCTGGCGCATGTAGCCCGTCTTTGGAACGATGATACCGGCTTCGGCTTGAATCGGCTCGACCAGAAATGCGCACACGTCATCGGTGAGGGCGCGCTCAAGCGCCGCGATATCGTCGTAGGGAATGCTGACGAATCCCGGCGTGAACGGCCCAAAATCACGGCGATACGATTCATCGCTGGAAAATCCGATGATCGTCGTCGTGCGGCCGTGAAAGTTATTCTCGCAAACGACGATTTTGGGTTCCTTGACTTTCTTGGTGCGCACACCCCAGCGTCGCGCGGCTTTGATCGCCGTTTCGACCGCTTCGGTTCCGGTGTTCATGGGAAGCACGACGTCGAGGCCGCACAACTCGGCCAGCTCTTCGCAGAAGAGCGGCAGCTGATCGTTCCTAAACGCCCGTGAGGTGATCGTCAGCCGCTCGGCCTGTGCCTTAAGGGCGTTAATGATCCGCGGGTGACGGTGCCCCAGATTCAGCGACGAGTAGGCGCTCAGCGCGTCGATATAAGTCGCACCATCGACGTCCGTAACCCAAATGCCCTCGCCCGAGGTGAGGACTACGTCGATCGGGTCGTAGTTGTGTGCGCCGAACTCATCCTCGATCTTAACGAGGCCGTCGGCAGCAGGTTGGTCAGAAGCTTGGTTTGGCATGCCGGTACTGACAATTTACGGACGCTTTGATACAATGCCTGGGTTGCGCCCTCCAGGCGCCGGTGCGGATCCGGCCGACTCCACCCCCGCACGCTAACAATGGGGCAGACCGTAAGCGGTCGTTAGGAGAGAAGAATGGCAAAGAAAGTTGCCGGCAAGATCAACCTTGCGTTGGAAGCCGGAAAAGCGACGCCTGCGCCGCCCGTCGGGCCTGCGCTCGGGCCGTATTCGCTCAACATCATGGATTTCTGCAAGCAGTATAACGAGCGTACGCAGAGTCAGGCCGGAATGATCATTCCCGTCGAGATCACCGTCTTCGAAGATCGCACGTTTTCGTTCATCACGAAGACGCCGCCCGCGTCGTTCCTGATCAAGCGCGCACTGGGCATCGAGTCGGGCTCGAAAGAACCGAACCGGCAAAAAGTCGGAAAGCTCACGCAAGCGCAGCTGCGCGAGATCGCGCAAACGAAGATGCCCGATCTGAATGCAAACGACATCGACGCCGCGATGAAGATCATCGCCGGCACGGCGCGCAACATGGGCGTGGAGGTCAGCTAATGGCAGTTCATCACGGCAAGAAATATCGCACTATGGCCGAGGCGTATGACGCGACCAAGCTGTACGACATGTCCGAAGCTGCGGCGATCGTCAAGCGTAATGCGGCGAGCCGCAAATTCAACGAAACAGTCGAGCTGCACGTTCGTCTCGGCGTCGATCCGAAGAAGTCGGATCAAAACGTGCGCGGCACCGTGAGCCTTCCGCACGGGACCGGTAAGACGGTGCGCGTCATCGCATTCGCAAAGGGCGATAAGGCGAAGGAAGCTGAAGCGGCCGGAGCCGACGTGGTAGGCGAGCAAGATCTGATCGATCGCGTCAAAGGTGGGTTTGCCGATTTTGACGTCGCCGTCGCAACGCCCGACATGATGGGCGCCGTCGGTTCGAATCTCGGCCGTATTCTCGCGCAGAAGATGCCGAATCCGAAGAGCGGTACCGTCTCGCCGAACATCGGCGCTGCGATTCGCGACATCAAGACGGGCAAAGTCGAGTATCGTCTCGACAAGGCCGGTATCATTCACACGATCGTTGGGAAGGCGAGCTTCGGTGAGCAACAGCTGGCGGAAAACGTCGGCGTACTGCTCGACGCAATCATGCGGGCCAAACCGTCGGCGTCGAAGGGCACCTATCTCAAGTCGATCACGATAACGAGCACGATGGGCCCCGGCGTCAAGATCGACCCACTCAAAGTCAAGACCGCAACGACGACCTAGTCGCCGGCATTCTTCAAATAAGCATTGACCTGCCGTTCCCAATCGGGCGCGGCACGGTCGTCTTCTTGCGCCATCGACTCGACGATCGCTGATGCATCGGGGCTCAGCGCCGTACGTTCGTAGCGCACCCTGACGATCGTGTGCGCCTCCCGCGGCGTAAGCGTGAGCGTGAGCAACGTCGCCATAACGTCGGGTACGACGTAGACATATTGAAAGCGTCCGTGCTCCGGATCGTATTGGGTGTTCACCCACACGGCCTGCTTGTGACCGTGGGCGACGGTGAAGACCATACCCTCGCGATCCGCCGGTGAGTCCGGCCAAACGAAGATGGGATTCCAGTCGGGGGACCAGTCGCGTTCGCGTGCCGCACCGAACAGGGGCGCTACGCGCGACATCGGCGCGAACGCGATAAATTCAAAGGTTCGGTCCGTATGTACGAGTGCGGCATTGGATTGTGCGCGGGAAGGACGCGCGATGAGGATGGCTGCGAGCAAGCCGAGTCCAAGGCAGAAGATGATCCGCATGTGACCATCGGTTCGTTCCTTCCCCGTGGAAGGCATCCGCATCATCGCGGGTAAGAGCGGACGGCAAATGCTGACACCATCAGATTTTCTCGATCTCATCGGCGTCGAAGACCCGCAGATATCTCCGGACGGGCGAAGCATCGTCTATGTCAGGAGCCGCAACAATCTCGAGGAGAACCGCACCGAGCGTTCGTTGTGGAGGCTTCGTAAGTCCGGCGCTGAGTCGTTCACGCAAGGGATCGCCGATCGTGCACCGCGTTGGTCGACGGACGGCACGAAGATCGCGTTCCTGCGGACGAACGAGGAGAAGGAGACACATCTCCTCGTGATGTCCGCGGACGGCGGCGAACCGCACGCACTCGCGGGTCCATTCACGCGCATCGGCGCGCCGGCGTGGGCCCCGGACTGCTCGAGCTTGGCGTTTGCGGCTGCAATCGAAATGGAGAGCGACAAGACCACGGTCGCCTTTGATGAGAAGAGCGGTGCGCGTCATATCATTGCGCTGCCCTACAAGCACGATTCGACCGGACTCTTCGACGGCAAGCGCATGCAGGTGCACGTCGTCACGCTCGACGGCGAGGTCACCGTTGTGGCGCGCGGAGCGTTCGATGCGGGCACACCGGTCTGGGCACCGAACGGCAAGCGCATTGCCTTTGTCGCGAATCCCGGCACGGGCGAGCGCATCTACGCAAACGATCTGTACGACGTGCCGGCCGAAGGCGGCGAACTGCGCCGCCTTACCGCGATGAACGGCATCTTCGATGCGCCGGCTTATTCGCGCGACGGGCGCGAGCTTGCGTTCGTCGGTTACGAAGACGACAAGGTTATTTCCGGAGCGCGAAATCGCCAACTGTGGTGCGTTTCTGCCGAAGGCGGAAAACCGCGCTCGCTGACGCCGGATCGTAAAGACTGCTTGGGTGACGCGGTCATCAGCGACATGCGTACGCACGATGGCGCACAACCATACTGGTCGCCGGGCGATCAGGCGATCATCATCCAACGTTCGCTTGAAGGTCGCTGCGGTTTGCTTGCTTACAAACGCGACGGTAGCGCGAGCCAAGAGTTCGTGACCGGCGACATCGACATCTATGCTTTTTCAGGCGCGCGCAACGGAGCGATCGCGTTTGCGTCGACCGACCTCAGCGATCCTGGCAGCATTGCCCACGTCGAGCCGGACGGGACGATGACACATTATCCGAACGAAAACGCGGCCTGGCTCGAAGCGCATCCGCCGCTCGTTCCGGAACGCATCCGTCCCAAAGCCGACGACGGAACAGAACTCGACGCGTGGGTTCTTCGAGCCACGACTGATGGTCCGGCGCCACTCGTGCACGTCGTGCATGGCGGTCCGCACGCTGCGTATGGTTTGGCGTATTTCTTCGAGTTTCAGCTCTTGGCGCAACTGGGCATGCACGTCGTGTACGGCAATCCGCGTGGCAGCCAATCGTACGGCGAAGCCTACGCGGATGCAATCACCGGCAAGTGGGGCGATCTGGATGCATCGGACGTGCTCGCAATCTTACGCGCAGCCAAAGAGCGCCTAACGGTCGACGGCAACAAGATTGGATTGCAAGGCGGTTCGTACGGGGGCTTCATGACGACCTGGCTGCTCGGTCACTGCAAAGAGTACGCGTGCGGCGTCTCGATGCGTGCCGTCAACGAATACGTGACGGAAGGGACGGTGAACGACATACCAGGCTTCCTCGAGTACGAGCTCAGTCTGGATTGGAGCGACGGCGGGCGCAAGCTCTTCGAAGCATCACCGATGCGCGCCGTCGAGAACATCGACGCGCCGCTCCTGATCATGCACTCCGAACGCGATTTTCGTTGCCCGATCGATCAAGGCGAACAGCTCTTCGGCCGGATGCGAGCGCTAGGCAAAACCGCGGAGTTCGTCCGGTTCGCAAACGATGGGCACGATCTCTCGCGCAACGGGACGCCGCGGAACAAGCTCCTGCGCTATCGTGCGCTTTGTCATTGGTTACGACGGTATCTCGGGCTCGAGCAAAGCGACGGCGGTGTGGGTTGGCTGTTTGCGTCTCTGGAGGGCGAGAGTTAGCGCAGAAGGAAAGACCTAACGTTCGGGGATTGTCGCGGTCCTTCGGACGGCGTTGGACTCTTAAGGAGAGTACGCATGCTTGTATTTGCCGTCGATGACGCGACCGTCAACCTCCGTGTCTACGAGAAGATCCTCCGCTCGATAGCCGACGTCGACGTAATGACCTTCTCGAAAGCGGCCGAGGCTCTCGAGTACTCGTCAAACCATGAACCGGATCTGCTCATCACCGATTTCCGCATGCCGGAGATGGATGGATTAGAGCTGATCAAGCATTTTCGTTTGATCCCGTATTACCGCGACATTCCGATCATCATGCTCACGGGTGAGCAGGATACCGAAATTCGCCGCAAAGCGATCGAGTTCGGCGCGAGCGACTTCTTGAACAAGCCGACCGACCCGGTCGAGTTTTCGTCGCGGGTCCGCAACCTGCTCGAGTTGCGCCAGCGTCGCAAAGAGTTGACGAAACGTGCCGATCAACTTGCGGCCGACGTTAGAGCTGCAACGCGCGAGATCGCGCTCCGCGAACGTGAGACGATTAACCGTCTCTCACGCGCCGCGGAATTTCGCGATAACGAAACCGGCATGCACATCGTCCGCATGGGGCATTACGCACAAATTCTCGGGCGTGGCATCGGCCTCGGCGAAGCGGAAGCCGAACTGCTGCTGCTCGCGGCGCCGATGCACGATATCGGCAAAGTGGCGACGCCCGACGCGATTCTGCTCAAACCCGGAAAGCTCACGCCGGACGAGTGGACGATCATGAAACAGCACACCACGGCCGGCTATGAGATATTGAAAGACAGCGCGTCCACATTGTTGCAAAAGGGCGCCGAGATCGCACTCTCGCATCACGAGAAGTGGGACGGTAGCGGCTATCCGAGTGGGCTTGCCGGCGAAGCGATTCCGATCTCGGGCCGAATCTGCGCGCTCAGCGACGTCTTCGATGCGCTAACGTCCGTGCGTCCATATAAACCGGCGTGGCCCGTTGAGCAAGCCATCATCCACATCCATCAATCGAGCGGAACGCACTTCGATCCCGCACTCGCTAAGGTTTTCGAGCGCGTCCTGCCCGAGATCAATGACATTCGGTTAAAACTTGTCGATCATCAGGAAGAGGTTCCGGCGTAGCAAGAGCGGCCAATACCTGGTCGCGTTCGGCGCTCTGCAGCTCGGCATGAATCGACGCGGGTTCACCGCCTAGAACGAGAATGCGGTCGGCAAGAAAGACCGCTTCGTCGACGTCGTGCGTAACAATGAGGGCCGAGAGTCCACGCGCTTCAACGATCGCGCGCAGCTGACGCTGGAGCTCGTAGCGGCGTAGCGCATCGACCGCGGCAAAGGGCTCGTCGAGCAACAGAATTTGCGGATTTCGAACAAGCGAACGCGCAAGCGCCGTGCGTTGTGCCATACCGCCCGAGAGCTCTTTGGGTAGTTTCTTCGCTGCCGACGTTAAACCGACGTCCTCGATCAGCTCATCGACGCGCGCATGCTCCTGGGGCGTGCGCGCCGCAAAGGCGACGTTGCTGCGTACGTCGAGCCATCCGAGTAGCCGCGGTTCTTGGAACACGATTCCACTCTCGCCGTTGACGTTGAACCACCCGGCCTCCGGTTTTTCGAGTCCGGCAAGACAGCGCAAGACCGTTGTCTTCCCGCACCCACTTGGGCCGAGCAATGCCACCAGCTCACCGCGACCGACGTGAAGGCTGAGTTTCGAGAAGATCGTGTGATCGCCGAAGGTCTTCGAGAGGCCGCGGACTTCGATTGCTTTCATGACGCAGTCCTCAGCGTATCGGTCCAGCGCAACGAGCGATGCTCGATCGCGCGCATGCCGCTTTCCGTGATCTTGCCGCACAGTGCCAGCAAAAGTATCGCAACTAGGATCTGATCGGGACGCGTGATCTGCTGCCCCTGCATGAGAAGGTAACCAAGACCTTTGGTTGAGGCGATCAACTCTGCGGCAACGAGAAAGAGCCAAGCTTGCGTGAAACCAATGCGCATGCCGACGAACAGTCCGGGCGAAGCTGCCGGCAGAACGATCCGTCGCGCGCGCTCGAGACGGCTCAAACCGAAGACGTCGGCGACTTCAATCAGCTTGCGGTCGACGTTATGAATCCCGGCGACGAAATTGATGTAAACCGGGAAGAACGCGCCGATCGCAACGAGCGTGATCTTCGCGTCCTCGCCGATCCCGAGCCAGAGCAGAATGAGCGGCACCCACGCAAGCGAGGGCACCGCACGAATTGCTTGCAGCGTCGGATCGATGATTCGTTCAGCCGTTCGCGAGAGGCCGACGACAATGCCGATCGCGACTGCGAGGATGCAGCCGATCGCAAAGCCCGCAACGACGCGCTCGATGCTGGCGCCGAGATCGCCGGCGAGGGTGCCGTCTTGCGCGAGTGCGATCAGCTCGCGTGCGACCTGAGGAGGCGACGCAAGCTGGTACGTTTTCACGATACCAAGCGCCGTGATCGACCACCAGAACGCAAGCAGCGCGAGCGGGACGACCAGCCCGAGCCAAAGCTTACGCATGATGCAATGCCAGTCGCGCGGGCGAAGGCTCGACGAGACCACTGAGTGCCTTATCGAGATCGACGTCGCTTGCGACCATCTTGTCGCTGCGGATGATCGGTTCGCAGCCACCAACGGCGCGCGCATAGGTCGGGCCCGGTACAGGATCGGGATATTTCGTGCGCTCGCGCAACATCAGCGTTGCGACGTCGAGCGGTACCGATGATGCCTTTGCGAGGATTGCGGCGGTCTGTGTTTCGTTTGCGAGCGCGTAACGGCGCGCGCGGTCATACTGCTCGAGGATGATCGATACAAGCTCGGGCGATCCTCGCAGAAAATCTTCGTTTGCGTTGAGCGCGCCGTACGTGTTGTAGCCGAGATTGCGGTAGAGTAGACGCGACCCGGCCTGCAGCTGCGAGGCAGCCATGTGCGGATCGAGTCCGGCCCAGGCGTCGACTTGTCCGCGCTCGAGTGCGATGCGTCCGTCGGGGTGCTGCAGATCGACGATCTGAACGTCGGTCGGTGCGAGGCCGGCGTCGTGCAGCGAGCGGAGCAAGAAGAACCATGGATCGGTGCCGCGCGTCGCGGCGATCGTTTTGCCTCTGAGCTCTGCAACCGACTTAAATTTTGCATCTTTGCCGACGACGATCGCCGTCCACTCGGGCTGCGAGTAGAGAAAGACGGTTTTGATCGGCGAGCCGTTGGCACGCGCGAGCAGTGCGGCGCTTCCCGCGGTCGATCCGAACGCGACCGTGGCGGACGTCAGATATTGGTTCGCTTTGTTGGAACCGAGCGAGAGAACCCAATCGACGCCGACGCCTTTGGCGGCGAGTGCTGAATCGAGCCAGCCGTTTTCTTTGAGGATCAGGCTAGGCGGGTTGTAGTACGCGTAATCGACGCCGACGCGGGTTGGTGCGGCGTGTGCGACGCCACGGGCCGTGAGCGCCCCGAGCGCGGCGGTGCTTGTTGTGATGAAGTTTCGACGGGTGAAGGGAGTGGACACAATGCCTCCTGGTGAGATGGGAAGGGCATCAAAAAAGCCGCCCGGTGAGGCGGCCTTGCGTTTATGCGTCTTGCGGGACGCTTAGAGCAACACGAACCTCAACGGCACCTACTGGTGCAGCACATCGACATACAGCTGGACATCATGGCCTGTGAGGACATCGTGGGGTCCACCTTACACGAAATTATATACCGCCGTCAACCGTTGAGCGCAGGGTCGTAAGACTCAGTAAGCAAGAGCCGCCCCGGTGGGACTATCCGGATCATGCGCTCCCAGGCGTATGCCGTCGTCCTGTATGCCTACCGCGTTAGCATCGGAGCCACTCGGGCCGATCTTGACAGTGTAGCCCGACGCACGGAGCCGGACTAATGTTGCCTGATCGAATGTCTCCGTCTCCGCATAAACGATATCCGGAAGCCATTGCATGTGCATCCGCGGAGCAGCTATGGCGCTAACCGCATCTTGATGAAAATCTACGACTGCGCGAATTGCGTCGAGCGTCGTCGTAATGATCCGCGGCCCACCGGCTGCTCCGGCGACGAACACCGGACGTCCCGATGCGTTCACGACGATCGACGGCGCCATCGAGGATAGCGGACGTTTCCCGGCCGCGATTGCGTTTGCGGTCCCCTGGACTAGTCCAAAAATATTTGGCGCACCTGGCTTTGCGGTAAAATCGTCCATCTCGTCATTGAGTAAGACACCGGTGCGCCCCGCCACAAAGTCGCTTCCAAAGAGATTGTTGAGCGTATACGTCACGTCGACAGCGTTGCCCGCCGCGTCGACGACGCTGTAGTTCGTTGTATTGGATCCTTCATGTGCAGCGATCCCAGTCGACAACGACGTCGATGGTGTCGCGCGATCCGGATCGATCGACTTCCGCATACGTGATAGGTATGAGGGATCGAGTAAAGCCGCCACTCTTGATGGAACGAACGCGGGATCGCCGAGCTGCGTATTCCGGTCCACAAAGGCACGTCGTTCGGCTTCGATCTCGAGGTGTGCGTTCGTAAAACTCCGTACGGGAAGCTCTGGCGTATCCCCAGCCAGGATGCCCAGGATTTCGCACATCGTGACCCCGCCGGAACTTGGAAGGGGTGCAGTCACAATTGTTACGCCGCGGTACTTGCACTTCACGGGAACGCGGTCAACGATACGGTAGGCGGCTAAATCGGCCCCGGTGATGATTCCACCAGAAGCTTTCACCGACGCTTCCAGTTCCTTCGCAATCTCGCCTCGGTAAAAGCCGGCCGCGCCTTCCGCATCAATGCGGCGCAGCGTCTGGGCGAGAGCCGGCTGTCGAAAGATCGAACCGGCTTTCGGCGTTTCACCGCCTGCTACGAAGACGGCGGCGGTCATCGGAAACCGCATAAGGGTTTGCCGGGCGCGTGCAAACACAACAGCATCGGCGTCCGAAACGACGAAGCCGTTTTCCGCGTCCTCGATCGCAGCGCGCATCAACTCGTGCCGCGAGCGAGTGCCGTACATTGCGCGCGCGTATTCGAGCCCAGCAACGCTGCCTGGAACGCCTGCTGAAAGCGGGCCGACCGTGCTGGCATCAGGAATTACGGCGCCGGCTGCATCGAGATACATGTTAGCCGTCGCCGCGGCCGGTGCCGTTTCGCGAAAATCAATGAAGTGCGACGCGCCCCCGGCTAGGCGCACAAGCATAAAGCCACCGCCGCCTAGATTGCCGGCTCTCGGGTAAGTCACCGCAAGCGTGTAGCCTATCGCAACGGCCGCATCAACGGCGTTTCCGCCTTCCCGTAGTATGCGCAATCCCGTCTCCGATGCCAATCGCTCGTCAGTCGCAACAGCGGCATGAGCACCGGACGCAACGGTGTTCTGCGGCGTCTCTCCGGCGGCCACCGTCGATGAGATGAACACGGATAGAAGGCTGGCGATGATGTAGATTCTCATTGCAGAGATTTGTTCGGTCCCTCGACTGCGTCCCGCTTCGCGGGACTACGCTCCGGATGACAAGGCTAAATCGAGTACGCCGATTCAAGCGCTGTTCTGACATCCCAGGCACGGCTCCCTATTATGCGCAGAAACGTCCCATCCAGGAGCGTCGTTCCGATGCCGACGCGAACGCCGGGATCGACCGTCCTATCGTTGAGGACGCCGCCGAATCCCACTAACGTTCCGATTGCGCGCCCTCCGAGTGTTTCGTCGTCGAGCTGCATTGCGTCGCGCAGCGCTAGGCGCTGGTCGCGCCGGACGATCGTCGTGATCCTCGCGGTCGCGGACGCGTCCTCGGCGCGCGCAACGCACTCGCGCATGCATAGGCGCGCGCCGCGTGCAAGCTCAACCTCGGTGCTCGAAACGTACGCGGCGTTTTCGAAGAAGAGCAAAGGTTCGTTTCGTAGCTCCAGCGTGCCGTCTTCCGCGACCTTCCAGCGTGCTTCGTACCGCGAGATCCCCGGACCATAGATTTTCGTCGCACTTTGACTTTCGATGATAAGATGCGCTCCCGCGCGGACGCAGCCGTCGATACGGAGTATGTCGCCGCCGAGCGAGCCCGGTCCGACGGTCGAGATGATAACGCGGGTTCCGGAACCGTCGTCGAAAGCGCGACTGGCGCGCGCAGTCCCCTCGTAGCGGACGCGCGAAATCCGCGTCGCCTTTGCGTGGCGCTCCGCTTCGAGGACGAGCAGCCCGTCTATGGGCGCACGTCGAGCAGCGTGGCGCGCTCGACGAAATCAACGACGGCATCGACACCGACGCCGTGACGCATGTCGGTAAACAGAAACGGTCGCTCACCGCGCGCCACAGAGGCGTCGCGCCGCATGCGTTCGAGATCCGCGCCGACATGCGGTGCGAGATCGATCTTGTTGATGACGAGCAGATCGGAGCGGGTGATGCCGGGCCCGCCTTTGGCCGGAATCTTGTCGCCACCGGCAACGTCGATGACGTACAACGTGACGTCAGCCAAATCGGGACTGAACGTCGCTGCGAGATTGTCGCCACCGCTCTCGACGATCACAAGCTCGAGACCCGGAAATCGTCCCTCGAGGTTTGCGATGGCGGCGAGATTCAGCGACGCGTCTTCGCGGATCGCGGTGTGCGGGCAGCCTCCGGTTTCGACGCCGAGGATTCGCTCGGCCGGAAGACATCCGCTGCGCGCGAGAATCAGCGCGTCTTCCTTGGTGTAGATGTCGTTGGTGACGACGGCGAGATTGATGCGCGGATAGAATGCGCGCGCCAAACGCTCGACGAGCGCAGTCTTTCCCGTGCCGACTGGGCCGCCGATTCCAACGCGAAGCGCGTTCACGACACGAACATTCTGCCGTCGAGCGATGCGTGCCGCATCGCGTCGATTTCGCACTCGAAGGCTTGCGTGCGCAAATCGTTCGCTGAGGTTACGCTCTCGGCGCGTTGCGCGGCTTCTTCGATGACAGAACGAAGCTGCCATAGAGCATCGAGGCCAGCGCGCTGACCGAGCGGGATTGCGCGAACCGCGACAGAGACCAAGGCGCAGGCCGTACTCGAGAGGTAGGCACGCAGACCGTCGCGCCACGGAACGTCCGCGGCCGCGTATCCGAGTCCGCACGCGAGCGAATGAATGCCGCGCGCTTCACCCTTTTCGAGAGCGGCGCGATAGCGTTCGATCTCGGATGAGCAAAGGTGCATGGCCTCGTACGCAGCGAGCGTCGCGTGCGCTAATTGTCCGTTTGCGGCGCGCACTTCATCGGCGACGATCGCGGCGCTCACCAACTCGTCAAGCGACGCAACGTCGGCGCCGTGGCGCCCGAAAAGAGCGAGCGCAGCCGCGTCGAGCGTCGCGACGCCGTCGAGTAAGAATGCCGAGATCCAGGCTTGGACGCTCTGCGCATCGGCGGCACGTCCTTCAACGATCGCGGTTTCCAATCCAAACGAATGACCGAAAGCTCCGTTCGGGAATGCGCTATCGGCGAGAACCAATATCTGCGCGAGGCTCATTCGTGATTGTGCGGGGCGTGAGCGTGCCGGAACGGCTCCGGAACGACGCGTGTCTCGCGCGAGAACGGAACGCTCTTTTCGCGAAGCAACTCCTCGACCAATGGATCGTATCGGACCAGGATCGTATCGCCGTCGAACTGCGCCGGGAGGTGCCGGTTGCCGAGCGCGTGCCCGACCGCAAGGGCCTGGCCGATGTCGCGCGGCCGGATGACGAAGAGATCGTCGGTTTCGACTCCTATAATGATGACCAGCTCGTCATCTGCGTAGAGAACATCGCCGTCATGCAGTCTGCGCTCGTCGTCAAAACGAATGCCGACGTCGCCGACGTTCGTCTTGAGACGCACGACGCGTTTTGCGAGCTCGTCGCTGCGGACGACGACGCGCTCGACACGCCGGGCGCCGACGACAAACGTGTCCAGATTACCGATTGGGCCGGCGAGCGTTCGAAGGCTCAAAAGAGCGCGTACCGCTGTGCAAGCGGAAGTTCGCGCGCAGGCTCGCATTTCAAGAGTTCACCGTCGGCGCGGACTTCATACGTTCGCGGATCGACCTCGATGCGCGGCAGAGCAGCGTTGCGAATCATATCGCGTTTGCCGATCGTGCGCGTGCCGCGAACGGCGACGAGGCGTCGTCCGGTCGCGTGCCGTTTTGCAATGCCGGCATCAATCGCAGCGTTTGAGACGAAGCTTACGACGATCGATTGCGGCATTCGCCCGTACGCTCCCCACATCGGACGCATCCGTACGGGTTCCGGAGTCGGAATCGAGGCGTTTGGATCGCCCATCGCCGCCCACGCGATCGCTCCACCTTTGATCACGATCTCAGGGCGAACGCCGAAGAATGCCGGCTTCCAAAGGACGAGATCGGCGAGCTTGCCGACTTCGATCGATCCAACTTCGTGTGCGATGCCGTGCGTGATCGCGGGGTTGATCGTGTATTTAGCCACGTAACGTTTGACGCGCTCGTTGTCGGACACGCCGCTGTCTCCGGCAAGCGGTCCGCGCTGCGTTTTCATCTTGTGCGCGGTTTGCCACGTTCGCATGATCACTTCGCCGATGCGGCCCATCGCTTGCGAATCCGACGAAAGCATCGAGAGTGCACCGATGTCGTGCAGGATGTCCTCGGCCATGATCGTCTCGGCGCGAATACGAGAATCCGCGAACGCGACGTCTTCCGGGATCTTCGGATCCAGATGATGGCAAACCATGAGCATATCGAGATGCTCGGCAATCGTATTGACGGTGAACGGTCGAGTCGGATTCGTCGAGGAGGGAAGGACGTAGGCTTCGCCGGCGATGCGAATGATGTCGGGGGCGTGTCCGCCGCCCGCACCCTCTGTATGATACGTATGGATCGGGCGGCCCGCGATTGCGCGGATCGTTTCCTCGACGAAGCCCATCTCGTTGAGCGTGTCGGTGTGGATCGCAACTTGGATGTCATATTCATCGGCGACGCGCAATGCCGTGTCGATGGCGGCCGGCGTCGTCCCCCAATCCTCGTGGAGCTTGAGGCCCATTGCACCGGCATTGATCTGCTCGACGAGCGGCGCAGGGGCTGAGGCATTACCTTTTCCGAGAAATCCGATGTTCATCGGAAGCGAATCGACGGCTTCGAGCATTCGCGCGATGTGCCAGGCTCCCGGGGTGCACGTCGTCGCGTTGGTGCCGGATGCCGGGCCGGTACCACCGCCGATCATGGTCGTGATCCCGCTTGCGATCGCGACATCGACTTGTTGCGGACAGATGAAGTGAATGTGCGCATCGATCGCGCCGGCGGTCAGGATGTGGTTTTCGCCGGCAATCGCCTCCGTTGCGGCACCGACGATCATGCCGGACGTAACGCCGTCCATGACCCACGGATTTCCAGCCTTCCCGATGCCCGCGATCCGTCCATCACGAATGCCGACATCGGCCTTATAGATGCCGCCGATCGCATCGATGATCGTGACGTTCGTAATCACAGTGTCGAGAACAGCGTCGCCCTCGCGCGTCGCCGTCGGATGCTGTCCCATTCCATCGCGGATCACTTTCCCACCGCCGAAGACCGCTTCGTCGCCGTAGGTTCCGAGATCGCGTTCGATTTCAACGATCAGCTCGGTATCGGCAAGACGGAGTCGATCGCCGGTTGTTGGACCGTATAAGCGCGCGTATGCGGCGCGGTCGAGTTTCATAGCTTTCCGTTCACCTTGTTGCGCAGGCCAACGATACGTCGCTCGCCGCCGATTGCGACGAGCCCAACGGGTCGTTCCACTCCCGGTTCGAAACGAATCGCGGTACCCGCGGGAATGTCCAGGCACATCCCGTGCGCTGCGGTGCGATCGAAGATCAATGCGTCGTTGACTTCGGCGAAGTGCGCGTGCGAGCCGACTTGAATCGGACGGTCGCCGGTGTTCTTCACGTCGATCGTACCACGCATGCGTCCCGCGCGAAGCTCGATCTCACTCTGCGCCGGGAACGATTCACCGGGCTTCATGGAATCGGCTCGTGGATTGTTACGAGCTTCGTGCCGTCGGGGAACGTCGCTTCGACCTGCACTTCATGCAGCATCTCGGGGATGCCGTCCATGACGTCATCTCGCCTCAACACGCTCCGGCCGCGTTCCATGAGCTCGGCGACCGAGACCCCGTCGCGAGCGCCTTCGAGGACGAACGATGAGATAACCGCGATTGCCTCAGGATAATTTAGTCGTACCCCGCGCTTTCGCCGGCGCCATGCCAGCTCGGCGGCATACGAGAGAAGCAACTTGTCGCGCTCGACGTCCGAAAGGTGCACGTGGGGCCTTTTCGTCAGCTCCGCGACGGAATCTTTAATTTCCAATTAGATGTTTGACACGCGCGACGGGTCATGCCAATCTACCCGAGAGGTTCGATTTCCTGATGTCACGAGTCCTGAAACTAGCGGGCACTCTCGTGTCGGCTTTCGTCTTCTTTGCGTGGGCATTGCCGGCCGGCGCCGATTTGCCCCCGCTCATCCCGAGAGCTGCGCTGTTCGCGTCACCGGTGCGCGACGCTGCACGGATCTCGCCTGATGGCGCAATGCTTGCGTATCTCGCGCCCGGCACGAATAGCAAGCTCGCGATCTGGGTGAAGACGATCGGGAAGGACGACGACCGGATGATCGCATCAGATCCGAATCGTCCGATTAGCACGTATTTTTGGCAACCGGACTCGAAACACATCCTGTACGAACAGGACAAGAATGGTGACGAAAACTTTCAAATATTCCAAACCGACGTCGCGACAGGAGCCTCGCGCGACTTAACGCCTTTCGACGGCGTGCGCTCCAACGTTGATGCTGTTGACGCGAACATTTCCGATACGATCTTGATCAGGATGAACAAGCGCGACAAGAGCGTCTTCGATGAGTATCGTCTCGACTTGCGAAGCGGCGAAGCAACGATGGTTGCGCAAAATCCCGGCGACTATCGAGTTTTCGTTCCCGACCGTCAGCTCCACATACGTGCAGCGGTCCGCTCATTTCCGGATGGATCGACTGAACTGCTCGTCCGCGACGGTGCCTCGGGCGCGTTTCGGACGCTGGCAACGTTCTCGGCCGACGATGGAGCGCCGCTGCCCCAAGCGTTTTCGCCTGACGGGAAATCGATCTACGTCATCACTTCTATGGGGGCAAATGCAGCCCGCCTGCTTTCGTATGATGTTGCAAGCGGGTCGACCAAAGTGATTGCGTCCGATCCGACGTACGACGTTGCTTCAGCGATTTTCGATCCACAGACGCACGCGCTCATCGGAGTCGCATACGAACGCGAACGGAGCGATCTGCAATTTTTCGACCCGGGCTATGCGGCCGACTACCGACGGATTCGCGCGATTCGTGCCGGCGATGTAAGTCTTACAAGTTCAACGCGCGATGGACGGCGTTGGGTCGTCTCTTACAACAGCGATGACGCACCGCCTTGGTTTTACATCTACGATCGAAGCACGAAGCGGGGGACCGTGCTCTTTGATACGCGGCCGGCGCTCGAAAAGTACACGCTCGCGAAGGAGCACCCCATAACCTACACGGCTCGTGACGGGCTTGTCATCCACGCGTATTTGACACTGCCTGTCGGCGTCGAACCAAAGAGTCTTCCGATGATCCTTCTCGTTCATGGGGGTCCATGGTCGCGCGACGACTGGGGTTTCGTCGGTAATTCGTGGACGCAGTGGTTGGCGAATCGCGGATACGTGGTGCTGCAACCGGAATACCGCGGTTCGACCGGATATGGCAAGAAGTTCTTGAACGCAGGCAATCGGCAGTGGGCGGGCGCGATGCATACCGACCTGCTCGACGCCGTCGCGTGGGCCATCAAACAAGGGTATGCCGATCCAAAACGCGTCGCGATCTTCGGTGGCAGTTACGGCGGGTACGCGACTCTCGCCGGCCTCGCTTTTTCGCCGAATATATTCGCCGCGGGCGTGGACGGCTACGGCCCCTCGAACCTCAATACGATGCTCGCATCTTTTCCGCCTTATTGGGCGACGACTCGCGCGCAGTTCATCCGCCGAACAGGCGACACTGAGGCATTCCTCAACTCACAATCTCCGCTCTTCAAGGCGGATCAAATCACCGCGCCGCTTTTGATCGGACAAGGCGCACACGATCCGCGTGTGAATGAGAGGGAAAGCGATCAGATTGTCGCGGCACTGCGTAAGAATGGAAGGCCTGTGGAATACATTGTATTTCCGGACGAAGGGCACGGCTTTGCCAATCCACAGAATAAGTTCCGCTTCGATGCGGCTGCTGAAGCCTTCCTCGCAAAATATCTCGGCGGGCGAGCAGAACCGGCGTCACTCGACGAAAGCGTTGCCGCTTTCCTGAAATAAACCTTACACGCCTAGCGGATACGCTTCCTCACCGTGAAGCTCGATGTCGAGACCTCGTTCTTCACCCGCTCGATCGATCTTTACCGGTGTTGCGAGATTGATCAACCACAACATACCGTAGGTGAAGACAAAAGCCCAGACGGCCGCGATCAGTGCAGCTGCACACTGTTTGCCGAAGAACGAGACATTGCCGCGCAACAGTCCGTCGGCTCCATTTGGATTCCACGCGGTCGAAGCAAAGACGCCCAGGAGGATGATACCGAGCATGCCGCCGATGCCGTGAACGCCCCATACATCGAGCGCGTCATCCCATCGCAGACGGTTCTTCAGCGCAACGGCGTAGTAGCAGACGATCCCGGAAACGATGCCGTACACGACCGCGGTAGTCGGCGAAACATAGCCGGCCGCAGGCGTGATCGTGGCAAGGCCGGCGACTGCGCCCGTCAACAAGCCGACGAACTTCGGTTGCCTTCCGCGCGCCCATTCCACCAATAGCCATGTGATCGCCGCAAACGACGCCGCGACGTCGGTATTCAGAAACGCCGAGGCCGTTACGGCGTCAACGCGTAGCTCGGATCCCGCATTGAAGCCGTACCAGCCGAACCACAGCAACCCGGTACCGAGCGCGATGAGCGGTACGTTGTGCGGCTTGTCATCGACGTTACGCCGGCCGATGAAGAGCACCGACGCGAGCGCAGCGAACCCCGCAGTCGCATGCACCACGATGCCGCCGGCGAAATCGAGCGCCCCCCACTTTGCGAGCGCGCCATCCGGGCTCCACAGCATGTGCACGAACGGAAAATAAACGAAGATCAGCCAGAACGTCAGGAACAAGAAATATGCCTTGAACGTTACGCGATTGGCGAAGGCACCGGTGATCAAAGCCGGCGTGATGATCGCGAACATCATTTGATATGCCACGTGAACGACTAGCGGAATGCCGGCGTCGTTGCCGGTAAACATCGTGTTCAACGTGACATTGTTTAGGAAGGCATAGTAGAGTGGGTTTCCGATGATACCGTGCCAATCGGGTCCGAAGCACAGTGAGTAGCCGAACGCGTACCACAGGACGGTCGTCCATCCGAGGGACATATAGCTCTGGATCATGATGGTGAGCACGTTCTTGCGTCCCACCAAGCCGCCGTAGAAGAACGCGAGGCCCGGGGTCATGAGCATGACCAGGCTCGCGCAGATCAGCATGAACGCCGTATTACCGATGTTGACCATCAGAAACCCCGTCCTTCCTGAAATCTAAATTTGCATGGCGCGGCAATGTGTGTCAAACAGTTAATAGAAATCTAAAGTTGTATATCTTTTAATTTTCAATTAGATGTTTGACACGCGAGGCGTGTCGTGACAATCTAGCTGTATCGCACGATTGACTCTGCGGAAACCCCCTCTTTTCGCGATCGTCAGTTGTACGATGACAATCCAAATGGCAACGCCTCCACGATGCCAAACCGCCTCGACACGTCGAGGCGGTTTCTTTTAAGCCCTAGGTTGGCGGTCCAAGAAATACTTACGGCGCCGATCTTCAAGTAAGACGGTGTTACCGTCACGTGCGAGCGATACTAAGTGTCGTTCCAAACCATCGGCAGAGCGGTCGTGACACTCTGTGTAGAGTCGCTCGACGGCCTTGAGCAAGGCGCGTATTTCGTGAAGGGCTTTCTGCCTGATCTTATCGAGGTATGCCTCGCCGGCGTTCGTTATTCGATAAGAGTGACTCCGCCGCCGCGGCGCCGTGAAAAGCCATTCGCCCGAGATGAGATTTTGATCTTCTAGACGATTGAGTAGGGGATAAATCATGTTTGGATTGACGGACATGAGTCCGAGCGTCAGCTCATCAATCCGCCGCATCAATCCATAGCCATTGTCGCTCTCGGCATTGAGGAGATGCAGTATAAGAAACGGCAAGAGCGGCTGTGCTTTTAGCCTTGGCTTTCCGATCGCGATCGGTAAATATCCCACGCGCTATTTTGACGCTTTGTAGGCTGCCCAGCCGCCGAACTGCGAGACGTCGGGATACTTGCGCTCCTCGATGAGGCTTCGCGGATAGATCATCGCGGACACGGTCGAACCGTCGTCCAGGACGATCTGACTTTCGTAGAGATCCGGCGGCTCAGTATCAATCAAGTGACGATACTGCTCGGGCGTGAGTTCGTAAAGCTCGCCCGCAATCGCGACCCCGCCGCTGGGGACCTCGTAGATTCCCGGATGCTCGTCGCGAACGGAGTGCAGGCGGTAGCGCGGCGCTGTTCGCGCATCACTCAGAAAGCGAGAGTCGCCGAGATTCTTGTGATCGGGCTGTCCGCGCAGCGCGGAGCCGCAGATGAAGAAGCGCATGATTTAAACCGTCAGTCCTCTCTTATTTGAGCGATTGATTTCCAGCCGTCGGTCGACGAGCGCAACCGTCTCGTCGAGAATGTCCAGCCGCAGGCCCTTTTGCTTGGCAATACTCTGCACGAGTCGATCAACGCGCTCGATGTTGGGCGCGCCGGCGAACAGTGCACGCGCGGCCGAGGATGGACGCACGAGGCCAAGCGCCGCATCTGCGTATTTTTCAAAGGGCACGAGGTCTGAACGAGCAGCTCCGAGGCGAACGCACAGATCGCAGACCCAGTCATAAACGATACGCGATGCTTCCATGTCGCTATGTACGGCGTCACGGATCGAGCGCGCAGCGTCTTTTTGCACGCACCGATAATTGCCGGTAAGGAGCATCGCCCATTTAGCGAGCGGAACGAAAATCGAGTCGTGGACCTTGAGCTTGACCGGAAGGTCGCTGATCGCTTCAATGTCCGTCTGCAGCCGGCGAAGCATCGCGGTATACTCGTCAGAATCGAATCGTGCGGCCTTGAAGTTCGTCGGTAGCGTAACTTGCAGCACGTTAACATCCTCGCCCGGAGGACGGAATGCTTGCGGATCGGGGCTGCACATGGTCAGGTACGCCGGGTCGAAATTCTGCCACACGCTCGGCTCCGTATAGGCGGCGTCGAGCGCGTTTACATCGAGATCGCGAATACGCTTGAGATACGGAAGCGGCGGCATGTTCATGATTGACATGCAGGGAATGCGCCGGAGCGCCGTTGCGTCGAGCAACTCTCGCACACCGTTTGAGCCATATTGCGGCTCCTGCATCGCAAGGCCGACGAGATCGTAATCCTTCGGGTTCACCGCATCGGGCGACGCAGCATTCAGCTTCCCGGGCGCGTTACGCGAATCAATCTCCACGGTTTCCGACTTGCCTCGGATCGGCATTCGGACGCGAACTCCGCGTGCATTGATGGCTTCGACCTCGGCTGGAAGGCAAACGAGCGTGACGTTGTGGCCAGCGAGCGCTAACTTCGTGCCGAGCAAGGACCCGTACGACGCGCCCATTATCAAAACGTTATACGCGGTCTTCACTGCGAGACACCCTAGCATGCGGCATCTGTCGGGTCAAGAACCGAAACCTTATTTAAAGAACAGCTAAAGATCGACGCAAAGGTCGAGAATATTTTGGCGACGAACGGCGCGCCGCACTATGGGAAGTTCCATTGGGCGCCGCTATCTTATTTTGGCTGATGATCTCGGCAGCGTGGCGTCCAAGACGGCTCAGGGCGTCTTACGCTACGGACACGATGAAGTCGTCGCGGTCATTGACGCCCAAAATGCCGGGAAGCGCGCGTCGGACTTGCTGCCGTCAGTGCGTCATGATGCGCCAATTCTCGCAAGCTATTCGGAAGCTGCAGGCTTAGGCGCCGACGCGTTACTTGTGGGTGTCGCGCCCGACGGCGGCAACCTCCCGAACACGTTCCGGTCGGCAATTCTTGCTGCGATAGACGCCGGAATGGAGATCGTCAGCGGTCTACACGAGCTGCTCGGCAACGACGCCGAGTTTGCGACGCGCGCGAAGCAATCAGGAGCGACGCTCTGGGATGTCCGCGTGCCAACGGCGGCCCACAAGATTTTCTCCGGGCGCGCATACAGTGTCCCGCAGACCGTCGTGCTTACGGTCGGAAGCGATTGTGCCGTCGGCAAGATGACGGCGACGCTCGAGATCGAGCGCGCCGCGAAACGCGCTCGAGTCAACGCACAATTTGTTGCCACTGGGCAAACCGGAATCCTCATTGCGGGCAAGGGGACCGCGGTTGATCACGTGATTTCGGACTTCGTGGCCGGCGCCGCCGAAGAACTGGTCTGCGACGTCCCGGCCGAGGTCTCGCACACGCTCGTCGAGGGGCAAGGCTCGATTTTCCATCCGGCGTACGCGCCCGTGACGTTTGGCCTCATCCTCGGATCCGCGCCGGACTTACTCGTTCTTTGTCATGAGGCAGGTCGAACGTCGATCAACGGCTTCCCGGAAGCGAGAATTCCGTCCCTTGCCGACCTTATCGAGGCTCACGCAAGGTATTTGGCAATGGTGAAACCGGCGCCAACCGTCGCAATCATCCTGAACACCGTATCCTTGTCGGATAAAGATGCGCGAGCTGCAATCGCTGCAGCCGAGGCCGAGACCGGTCTTCCCGCGGATGATCCCGTTCGGTTTGGAGGCGACCGAATCTGGGCGGCAATCGATCGCGCGACTCAGCTCGTGAAGAAAGGCAACGTGCTCGCCAAACGGCTCTCGTCATAGCGTGAGTCAGATCGCGGACGTCGAGCGCTTCGTAACGCAATTCATGCACCGTGAGCGCGTGACAGGGTTAACCCTTTCGGTGAATCGTCACGACGGCGTACATTACATGGGTTCGTTCGGAAAAAAAGTGTTTCGAAGCGGCCAGCCTGCGGACGGTGATACGATTTATTCAATCGCATCGCTGACGAAGCAATTCACGGCGGTGCTGCTGTGGCAGCTCGTACAAGAATCTCGCTTGAGCGCGGATGACGCGATCGCGCGCTACTTTCCAACCTTCGGTTTTCCGCAAAACGTAACGGTGCGACATCTCATAACGCATACGTCAGGTCTGATCGGCTACACCGAGCTCGAGGATTTCGACATCGCGCGCAACCGTGCAGTCACGCCGAGCGAAGTGATACAGACGATCGTCGGTCAGCCGGCAGCTTTCGCGCCGGGCACAGCATGGCAGTACTCGAATACGAACTACGTCCTGCTGGCGATGTTGCTCGAAAAGATCGCGGATAAGCCTTATCACGAGCTCCTTCGGGAACGCATCATAAGGCCGTTCGACTTGGAGCGGACGGGAAGCAACGGCGTCGAGCATGTTGACGCAAACGCGGCGATCGGCGATACCGTCTTTTCACTCGGAGAAGCAGAAGAGGCAACTCCTTGGGAACCAGTCTGGACTCTTGGAACCGGCAATATGTTTTCAACTGCGAGCGCCTTTGCCCGTTGGCACGCTGCTCTCTTGTCGGGTCGCGTGTTGCCGCCCGAGCAGTTTGCCGAATTCACGCAATCTGCGATTCTTGCCGACGGTACGGACGCGCACTATGCTTGGGGTCTTGGAGTTTGGGAGCCAGCCGGTATTCGCGAGCTGCGACACTCGGGCGGCTTGCCCGGATTCAGCAGCGGGAACGCAATGTATCCGGATCTCGGACTGGACGTGGTTGTCCTCGCAAATACGGACGGCCTTGACTTGCAGAAGTCAGTGGTGCGACCGATCCTCGCGCTGCTTACGGGCCAACCGTTTTCCGAGGTGTTGCCGCCTCCAAGTGTCGTTGACAGCGACGATGCTCTGCTCACTCGTTGGATGCAACGAGCGTGCGCGGCAACGCTCGATGAGATCGAGATGACGAGGTCGTTCTCGCGGTTCTTGACACCCGAGCGCCGACGGCGCTTGCAAGGGGTTTTATCGGCGGTCAACCTTGAGAGAGCGAATCTCGTGAGCCGATCGCGGCGTTATCCAACGACGTCCTATCAGTTCGACATCGTATACGAATCGCGCCACATCCTCGCCAATCTGACCTTAACCGACGACGGCGCCACGCGCTTCTTGGATTTCCGCGAATCCAATGGCCCAGCTTGAGGGCCGCTGGCATATCGTGACGGGCCAGTGGCGATATTTTGATCAAATGTATATAATCTATGATATTGCACATTCCGCCCCGCTGGCGTAAAATGGGCTAACTCGCGTCGCAGACCGTGGCGAGAGCCTGTTCCCACGCAGCCGGAATGGAGTTGACATGCGATTCACGCGTGCCGTGTTTGCCATTGCCCTCGCCCTCCAGGGACTCGTAATTCAAGTAAGTGCTGCGGACGCCCAGCCTTTGCCAGGTCCGGCCGGCGCGATCAGTGGAGTCGTCACGTCGGCGAACGGCCAAAATCTCAGCGTCGCCGAAGTAAGCGTGAGCGGACCCTCCGCCGCGAAGGCGCAGACGTCAAGTGACGGCCGGTTCTCGATCTCCGGGCTGACACCCGGAATCTACACGGTCTCTATAAGCAAAGCGTCGTTTCAGCCCGCAGTCACGACCGACGTCGCCGTGCTCGCCGGAGAAACCGTCACGCTCAACGTGACGCTCCAACCGTCGTCATTCGCGCAATTGCAAACCATCGCCTCAGTGAGCACGTCCGGCTCGCGCTCTATGAATACGTCGACGGCGTCCGTCGCAAACGTATCGGGACAGGTTTTTGTAGATCAAGGTCTGCAGCAGGTCACAGCGGTTCTGAACCAGATCCCCGGCCTCATAACGACGATTCCCGCCAGCAGCACCCAAATCTCGGGAGCGAACGCTAACACTCCGCAGATTCCACAGATACGTGGAGCATTACCCTACGAAACAGAGTCGCTGATTGATGGTCACCCGGTCTCCGTCGGAGCGAATGGCTATTTCACGCCTCTGTTCATAAATCCGAACCAACTTCAAGAAGTTGAAGTGGCGAAAGGTCCCGGCTCCATGCCGACGGACATCTCGTACGCGATAGGCGGCACGGTAAATTACATCACACTCGCACCAACACGGACGCCGCAATCCTTAATAACCTTCGATGAAGACAGCTACGGCGGTCTCTCCACGAACGCTCGGGCCACAGGCAGTCTGTTTGATCACCTTGTCGGCTACGCGTTCGCATACGGCATTGACGGCACGCCCGGGCCGCTTCACAACTTTGCACCCGTTCAAGGCGTGCCGATCAACGCGATCACCGGCACCGGAGTGACAGCGAATGGCGTGCCGATATGCGGCACCCTTGCGGCCGGAACAAGTTGTCTCGAAGGACAGAGTCCGGTGCCGTCCGGCTACTACGCCACCTTCAGCCCGACGTATGCGATTACGACCTGCTGCTACCAGCCTTCGTCACAATACCAGACGCGTAGCGAGCTGGCTAAGCTTCAATTCAATTTCTCAACGCAAAGCTCGCTGACCCTCGCCTTTCTTGGCGCACAATCGTCGTCCGCGAACGAACAAAACTATTCCGACCCGCTACAACTATTCGTCCCACCGGCAGGCTATACGGGCGGCATTCCATCGGGGGCATCGCTACCGTTCGCGACGGACACGGGTAGCGAGTGGCAAGACTTCGTCACGCAAGGGATTCTCGAGTCGGAGTTCCGGACGAGCGTCGGCCCGGCGTCAGTTCTCCTGCGCTACTATACGGGAGCGAATAATAACAATCTCTACATAGGGAACTCGAGCGCCACGGTACCGAGTACGTTCACCATGAACACGTGGGGTGGGTTGCCGATCGGTCCGGGCGGATCCGAGGAATTTTTTAACGGACAACCCGTCAGCTATGTCGCCCCACAACCGGGCCTGGTCATCGTAAACCTCGATCACTTCAGCGGCATGTCGGGCGAAGTCGACGTGCCGGTCGGGACGAGTACATTGACCTTTTCCGCCGATCACACAAGCCACAATTCGTACAGCGGCTATACCTTTCCGACGTTTGTCATCAATGTGATTCCCGACGGTGCTAGCCAAAGTCTGAACACGTACCTGGCAAAGGGCCAGTTCACGATAAGTCCGCAGCTCTCGGCGACATTAGCAAACTACATGGTGACGTATGAGACGCACTATACGCCGGACGGCGGCATGACGTGGGCCGACGCCTCGCATAGCCTCGATCTGCCGCGAGTCGCTGTCGCGTATCGGGCAGGAGCGAACACCAGCGTTCGTCTGTCGGCCGGATCCTCGTTTGCGCCGCCGTATCTCGCACTCGTCAATACGCAGAGTGGACCTCCGCAGCCGAATATCAACGGAGCTCCAAACTATTACACACAGATCACCAACACGGGTCAGATTTCGCCCGAGACGGCGTTCGGATATGACCTGGGATTCGATCGGAGACTCGCTTCGGACACGATCCTCTCGGCAGATGCGTACATGACAAATCTCCATGGCCAGTTTCTCACGCAGACGACCGCCGACGGCACCTTTACGGGTACTGGCGATAACGCGGGACTCACCGCCCCGCTGTATCTTCAATCGACGACGAATCTCGGCCAGTCGCGGTATGAGGGCGTCGAGTTTTCGGTTCACAAGAGTCCGAACGTTGGTTTCGGCTATACGCTCAACGGATCACTGATGCGAGCTTTCGCCTTGAACTTGCCGCCCGGCTTTTACAACACGGCAGCTGGACCATTCACGACGAACCTTGGCGTTATCCCGAATATCAATTTCCAGCCAAGCGGCGAGGCCTACAACGGCAGCTCGAGTGGAGGCCGCGTTCCATATTCGACCGGATACGGCGAGTTGAACTATCGCACCAGTTCGGGATCGCTCTTCCTGATCGGCGCGCAATACAACGGCAACAATAACAGCTATAACCTTCCCGCCTTCGTTACCATCAACGCAAGCGCGAGAGTCCAGCTGACGAAGACGATGAGTCTTCAGGCATCCGTAGCTAACCTCACCGGTCTCCATCCCGATCCATATTTTGGCCTGCTGAATGGCATCCCGGTACCTCTTGCGAACGGCCAATTCGGAGCGACGCCAGCGATCAACGTTGGACCGGCGACGTTCCACATCGTGCTTACACAAAAATTCGGTCATTAACCAACGACAAAAACCCATTTTGCAGTTCGCGCTCCGGCGCGTGCCGGCAGCACTGCTCGTTTGTGCACTGATTGCGTGCACACGGACGGGCGGAGGTCCTGCCGGGCGCGGACTGCATTCCTGGACTCTTCCGAACACGGTGCGGATTGGGATGTTCGAGGAACCGCTAACCCTCAATCCCGTTCTAAGCACGACGACATTTGAGAATGACGTTTACCAGCTCATCTTCGATGGGCTTACGCGTATCGACGATCATGGACATCTGGTTCCAGATCTCGCGCGAGTCATACCGACGCAGCAGAACGGTGGGGTATCGCGGGACGGAAAGACGATCACCTATCACCTGGTCAGAAATGCTTGCTGGCAGGACGGTAAACGCCTGACGTCCGCCGACGTTGTTTACACCTGGCAGCAAATCATGAATCCGGCAAATAACGTCGTCCAGCGTACTGGATATGACAAGATCGCCTCGATTAGTGCGCCGGACGCGTTCACCGTTGTCATCCACCTTCGAGCTCCCTATGAGCCAGTGAGGTGGCTGTTCGTGAGTGGGTCGCTCGGAAGTATCATCCCGAGACACATCTTCGCCCGATACGCGTCTTTGAATAAAGAAGCGAACACGCCGCTCGCAATTGGGTCGGGGCCATACGTACTAAAATCGTGGAATCGCGGCGCAGAAATGCGGTTCGAGGCAAACTCTCAATACTTCGGCGGGTCACCCAAGATTCCGAACATCGTGGTTCGCTTTCTGACCGATCAGAACACGCTCATCTTCGGACTGCGAACACATGAGGTGGACGTGATCTACTCCATCAGTCCGCTACAAGCCGAGATGGCTCGGACGATTCCGGACACGAGGTTCGTCTCCGTCGCGTCAGATTACTATACACATCTGGCTTTCAATACTTCTCGTGCTCCTCTGAGCGATAGGTACGTCCGCTTAGCGCTCTGCTATGCACTCGATGAAGATACGATTTTTCATAAGATCTATCACGGATTGGGCGCGGAGTCACCAACGCATCTGCCCCCAACCTCGCTTGGCGCCGACCCGTCGATCGGATATTATCCGTACAATCCGTCCAAAGCTGCGGCTTTGCTCAGGGCCGACGGCTGGAAGCTTGCGCGGAGCGGCGTACGTTACAAGGCGGGTCGACCGCTTGCGTTCTCGATATCCACGGTCTCCGGCGTGAAGGATCGCGAAGAAGATGAAGTCCTCTTGCAGAGCTATTGGAAAGCTATCGGCGCGAACGTTACGGTAAAGAACTTCGCTGCACAAACGTTTTTTGCGCCGGCGTCACAGAACGGACCACTCTATTCGGGTGCCACCGACGTGTCTCTCTTCAACAGTGATGCCGGACCGGGTACGAACGACGAGCCGGTCATCGCGCCCTGGAACATCACGCCGGCTGGACAAAACATCTCACGCTTTCAAAATGCCGAAATTGGACGGCTCGAGGTCGCCGGCGTTGAAACATACAACCCGGCGCAGCGCGCGAAAATCTATCGCCGAATCAACCGAATCCTTATAAATGAGGTGCCGGAGTACGTCCTCGACTGGGTGCCGCAGATCGCCGTTTCGAATTCGGATATCCAGAATGTGCGCCCCACCCCAGCCGGATCGGACCTGTGGAACATCCACGACTGGACGATCTCTCCCGGGTCATGACTCGCAGCTTGCGTAACGCGATCGTCGTCATCGTGGCTTTGGCAGTTTTTATTGCCGGAGCGGGATTCGCTTACAATGAGCTCTCCATTGCGTTGCTGCGCGCGCACGTGGGCCTGCGTGGCGAGCTCTACAACGTAGACGGTCACCGCATGCATCTTTTCTGCTCGGGCACGGGTTCGCCTACGATCGTCCTAAGCTCAGGACTTGGTGACGATTCGCTCCCTTGGGCCAGGACGCAGGCAGCGCTCTCGACTACAACCCGCGTTTGCTCGTATGACCGGTCGGGACTCGGCTGGAGCGATCGGCGCGCGGCCATTCCCGATGCAAAAAACATCGCTGTTGAGCTCCACACGTTGTTGCACGAGGCGAACATAACGTTTCCGTTTGTCCTCATGGGGCATTCGATTTCCGGCGTCTATGTTCGTGAATACGCGCAACTCTACCAAAGCGACCTGGCCGCACTGGTATTCGTCGATGGGTCGACGCCTTTGCAAGATCGCCTGTTCCCAGCGGCCTATGCGCAGATCGATAACGAACGTCGAGCCCAAGTGCCTAGGGAGTTTGCCGAAATGATGTTCGGCCTCGACCGGTTGCAAGGCAAATGCGCGGATCCGCCTCCGCGCTTCGATGTGTATCGCGCATGGTTCGTCGCCGATGCATGCATACTGGGACATCTCTCACAGGAGCAACGGGAACTCGATGCCGTTGTCGCCTCCGGTGAAGAGACGATTCACAGCGGCCCGTTTGGTTCGCTTCCGATCCTCATCTTTTCTCGGGATCCGAATGTGCGGCGTACGGACATGCCGGCCGAGGATGCTCGGCAGGGTAGCCTGCTGTGGGATCGTCTGCAAGAAAACTTTAAGCGTCTATCGACGAGAAGCCGGCGAATTATCGCTCTGCGAAGCGACCACTACATTTACATCGATCGCGAGGAGCTCGTTCTCCGCGAGGTGCGCGGGTTCATCAATCAACTGCGAACCAATGCGCCGCCGGTGGCGCCATATGGATCAACGATCAGCGAGTAATCACAGGGTCGATGCCAGGCGCATAATTGATGCACCGGCGCGGAAGATCGTCAGGATGTCATCGGAGGTATATTCAACGGTCGTTCCATCGAGGCGAACGACGTCCGGCATCATCGAGGCCACATCAGCCTTCTCGGAATTCATGAGTCGAATACGAATGGCGAACGGCGGGCTTGGGCGGTACGGCTGCATTTTTCCGGCTTTGAAGAGCTCTAAGGCGCGCGTCACGCCGGCTGAAATTGCTGCGCGAGCAAGTGCCGGCGACATCGAGATTGCCGCAGTTCTTCCGAGGGCTTCCTTAACAGAGACGGTTTCGGTCCACGGCATGAAACGTTTCGCATCAGCGCCTGCTGTTTGATCACCCGAGAGAAAGACAACGGGTACGTTCCATAGGCCAAGAACGGCGGCATTGAGGCGGGCCTCACTGCACTGCTCGCCGTTCAGCAAGACCTCGTGGGCTTGTAGACCCCAGTAGGTATGGTCAAGAATCCCGTTCGCGGTGTTCGCGGCTGCATGGTAGCCGATAAAGACGGCCGCATCGACGCCTGCGTCTCCGCCCTGTACCATCGATAGCGGCTTCGTACTTCCGCTGATGAGCCGCACGGCCGGCGGCAATATTTCAGGGTCGATGTTGCGCATGTCACCGTGGGAGTCATTGACGATGACCTCACTCGCGCCCGCCTTGATTGCGCCCTCGCATGCGGCATTCGCCTCTCGCGTCATGAGGTCGGCAGCGCGGGGGAATTCGGAGGTAGCTCTACGAGTCTGCTCGACGCTCGTAATGCCGGCGACGCCTTCCATGTCGACAGAGATGAGGACTTTCACTGGTGATGCTATCTCCTTAGGGTCTAAAACAATACCCGCGTCCACGCACCGTCATGAGATGACGCGGTTGGCCCGGAGCTTCCTCAATCTTTTGTCGAAGCTTGCAAATATGGACGGCGACTGAGCCGCGGCTCGTCCCGTGAGGGCGCTGCAATATCTGGCGCAAATGTTCGAAGCTTACGGCCTCGCCGGCATGCGACATGAGTGCTCCTAGGATGTCGGCTTCGATTTTGTGCAAAACGATTGCGCGGTCGCGAAGATGCAGCACGTTCTGCATCGGGCGCAGGTGAAACTCGCCGACGGCAATCTCCCCATCGAGCGCTTTGCCGTCGACGACCAGAATAACGGGTTTGTGCTTCTCCAGAGCGCGACACCGGTTGACCGTGTGCACGATCGCGATATCAGTTTCCGCGATTATGACGTCCGCCTCGCCCGCCGGGGGACGCGGACGATTTGCGGCAACGCGCAGATCAAGCACGCGTAAGCCACCGTCTTCAAGCAGTTGTCTGAGACGATCTATAGCCGAGAGTTCCCGCGGTTCTTCGTCGCGGACGTCGTAATGCAGCATGGGCGGCTCCTAGGCCTAACCCTTTCGCATACATAATATATTATTCCTATACGTCCGTTGGCCGGACTCCTTTTAGTCTAGGGAGCGGGGGCTCGAACTCCAGCCATTCGGGGTCGTCACTGGCCGGATACGGGTCAGGAGACCGCCAATGTGCTGCTTGAGCAGCGCGACTGCCTCGCGCTTCCGACGCTGCTCGACGAGGCGTACGAGTTCTCTATGTTCGGAATCGACCGTCACCATATCCGGCTCATTTTGGAGATAGCGATCGCCGATTCGATGGAGCCGGTACAAAATATCTAAGGTGAGCGGCGAGTCCGCGGCCTTATACAACTCGGAATGAAACTCCCAATTCATGCCCGAGTAAAGACTGCGCATAGGGTCGGTTGTTATTTTATCGAGTATGGCTATTGCACGCGCAATACGTTCGGGCGTGATACGTGGGATTGCTTGCGCAAGGATCTCGCATTCGAGGGTTTGGCGGAGTCTCACGATTTCGCCGAGTTCTTCCGTTGAAAGCGTATTGACCACGGCGCCGCGCCGCGGCCGAATCGTCACCATGCCCTCGGTCTCGAGCTGACGGAAAGCCTCACGCACGGGAATGTGACTGACCCCGAATCGCCCTGCGATCTCGTCTTGACGTAACGGGGTGCCGGGGAGGAACTCACCCGACAAAATCATTTCGCGCAGCTTGTCGGTAACCGATTCGCGTACGGTGGTGATAAGCAACTCAGCGCGTTGCGCCATTGCCTATGTTTTATTCCGACTCGCCGTTAGACCCTTGTCCGAAGCGTCCCGCGAGGAGTATATGGCTAATGATAGATAATATATTAGACTGGCCTAAGGGACGGAACGTCGCTTGCTAAGCTAAGGAGGGTAAGGCCTCGATGCCAAAGGGACCACGAATTGCGTTGGGCGGCATCATCCAAGAGACGAACACGTTCTCGTCGGTGCCGACCGAGCTGTCGGATTTCATTGCACACTCGCTACCACTTAGACGCGGGCCAGCGATTGTAGCCGAACTTGCCGGCGTAAACGTTGCGACCGGTGGTGCCATTGAAACGTTCCTTGCCAACGGGTGCGAATTGCGCCCTACGGTTTGGGCGGGTGCGTCTCCATCTGGGCGTGTGACGCAGGTGGCCTTCGAGACAATCGCCACGGAAATTGTTGAAGGCATTCGCGCGGCGCTCCCGGTTGATGGCGTTTTCCTGGATCTGCACGGCGCGATGGTGTGCGAGCATCTCGAAGATCCCGATGGCGAACTCTGCGCGCGGGTTCGCAGCGTCGTTGGTCCCGACGTACCAATCGCCGTGACGCTCGATCTCCATGCGAACGTTAGCGAACAAATGATTCGTGAGGCGAGTCTCATCGACGCGTGCCGCACGTACCCGCACGTTGATCTGGGTGCGACCGGTTCCCGCGCCGCGCGCATTTTGCTCGAGCTTATCGCGCGCCCGCGTCCGTGGTACAAAAGTTTTCGTAAACTCGAATATCTCATCCCCGTGCCATGGCAGTGTAGCGAGATCGAACCGGCGCGCTCGATTTATGCGGCAATATCGGGAGATAGCGGGAGTGCATCGTCGGTCTCATTTACGCCAGGATTTCATTTCGCCGACGTCCCGTGCACGGGGCCGGCCATCTTTGGATACGGCCGAACCTCGGACGGATTGGCCGAGGACATGAGACGTCTTTATCAGATGCTCGTGGATGCGGAGACGGTATTTGGCGGCGACATTTTTAGCACTGCAGATGCCGTTCACTACGCCCTTGAACATTACACGCCGTCGGGTCCCGTAGTCATTGCGGACACGGAGGACAACCCCGGCGCCGGCTGCACTGGCGATAAAACAGGTCTTTTAACGGAGCTCGTTCGCCGCGGAGCTCGCGACGCTGTTGTTGCGACGATACATGACTCCCGCACGGCGGAGATGGCCCGCGTTGCCGGCGAGGGTGCACGTCTTGAGCTCAGTCTCGGCGGAAGTCGCGACGATACGCCGTTTCGTGGAACGGCTATCGTGGAGCGTGTAACGACTGGGACCTTCGTTGCGACCGGCCCCATGTTGCGCGGTGTAGAGATGAAGTTCGGCACAATGGTCCATCTGCGCGTGAACGACGTCCGCGTCATCGTAGCGAGCCGCGCGATACAGGCTTTCGATCAAGCGATTCTTCGCAGCGTTGGAATCGAGCCTCGAACCCAACGGATCCTTTGCTTGAAGAGCTCCGTGCATTTTCGAGCAGACTTCGAACCGATTGCGAGCGAGGTCATCGTCGCCGCGGCGGGTGGTCTTTGTCCGATTGACCCACGCACGATGCACTTTACACGCTTGAATCCGGAGCTGAGGCTTTTCCCGAAGCGGTCTGCACGTGTCTAAGCGTACGATCAAGGCACAGGCGAGCAAATTGACGCTGCCCTTGGAGTATCCCCTCATGATCACGCGAGGTACAACGGTCGTCAGTGAGACCGTAATCGTGCGCGTGCAAGGGGATGGCGACGAGGGCGTTGGCGAGTGCGCTCCAATTCCTCGTTACGACGAAACCGTTGACTCGGTGCTTGCGTTCTACGAACAACATTTTGCGACGCACACTGAGATGATCAGTATGGACGCCATTCTCGCGGACGTGCCTCCCGGCGCGCGGTGCGGTCTGGATCTGGCCTTACACGACCTTCTTGGAAAGCGACTCGGCATTCCACTGTGGGACATGTTCGGTCTCGATCCGCGTAGCATTCCACTCACGTCGTTTACAATCTATATAAACGACATAGGAGCAACGCTCGAACTCGTTCGCGCGCATCGTGACGCTCCCGTATTGAAGATAAAGCTCGGCATCGGTAGCGAAATCGAAACGATCGAAGCCATTCGGTCAACCTACAGCGGAACGATCCGCGTGGACGCTAACGAGGGCTGGACGCCAGCGTCGGCCGTCCAAATTCTACGCGAACTCGAGCGCTTTGACATTGAGTTTTGCGAACAACCGATTCCCGCAGGTGCCCCCGAGCAGTTGCGCTGGGTCAGTGACCATACCCGAATTCCAATCGTTGTTGACGAAGACTCAATTGTGGCGCGAGATTTGCCCGTGCTGGCGGGTTGCGTCGAAGGCATCAATATCAAGCTTGCAAAGTGCGGCGGGATTCGCGAAGCGATCGCGATGATTCACACAGCCCGAGCGCTTGGTCTCAAGATTATGCTCGGCTGTATGACGGAAAGTAGCGTGCTGATCACCGGCGCAGCGCATCTTGCGCCGTTGGTCGACTGGGTGGATCTCGATGGAAATCTTTTTCTGGCGCGCGACCCTTTCGCCGGCGTCGCGCACGCATCAGGGAAACTGACTCTTTCCGATCGCCCGGGTCTTGGCATTCTCGAGTCCGCGAGTTACGCGACCTGAAGGACAATCTTTGCGGCCGCGCCTGATTCAAGAAGATCAAATGCCCGCTGGAATTCGATTATCGGCAAAACATGACTGATGATGGGGGAGAGATCGATACGACCCGTGCGCAGCAGCGCTTCAGTTTGGTACCATGTTTCAAACAGTTTGCGTCCGTGAATTCCGAGAATGGTTGTGCCCTTCAGAATCACGAGCTCAGCAAGCTTTAGCGTCGTTTCGCCCGACGGAATTCCCAAAAGTGCTGCGCGCCCACCGTTACGTAGGAGTTCCAGTCCGTTCACGATCGCATCGTTATTGCCCGACATTTCGAGAAGTACGTCGGCGCCGATTCCACTCGTCCGCTTGCGAATTTCCGCGATCGTCTCTTGACTCGTACCAAGAAAGGTTACGTCCGCGCCGAGTTGCCGAGCGAGGTCGAGTCGCCGAGCGTTAACGTCAATCGCAATGATATCCGCCGCTCCAACGGCCCTTGCAATCGCAATTGCCATGAGGCCAATTGCCCCGGTCCCCATGACGATCACCGACTTGGCGCTAACTTCAGCCGCCATCACCGTATGAACCGCGTTTCCAAGTGGATCGAAGATCGCCGCAATCTCGTCGGGTACGCAAGGATTTAGGCGCCAAACGTTCGACCGCGGAACGGCAACGAACTCGGCAAATGCACCGTCTCGATCGATTCCGATGATCTCCATCTTCGGGCAAACGTGTGCGTTACCAGTTCGACACAACTCACACTGGCCGCAAGAGATATGCCCTTCGGCCGACACGCGATCGCCGACGGCTAGGTCTTGTACGGCGGTTCCAATCTCAGTGACGCGACCCATAAACTCATGGCCGGCGACCAGTGGTAGCTTAATCCGTCGCTGCGCCCACGGATCCCATTTGAATATGTGGCTGTCTGTGCCACATATTCCAGCCTTCTCTACGCGGATGAGGACGTCGGAGGGTCCCACATTTGGTGGCGCGACATCGGCCAGCGTAAATCCGCTGTCGGAAGTTTGTTTGCGCAGAGCTAACATCTAAGGTAATATATTATATATGACATTGCATTCCTGCAACGGCACGCAATTTGGTGCGCCCAAGACGGCCCCCAAATGAGAAAAGATGTAATTGCCGGGGCGCGTATTGTCGACGGCACGGGCAAGACGGCAGACGATCTCGACGTCTTCATTCTTGACGGTGCAATCGACGACATTCGTCCGCACACGGACAGTCATCCCGGATGGCACGTCATTGATGCGACTGGTCTAACGGTTACTCCGGGATTCATCGACGTGCATTCGCACGGCGACAACGCTCCGTTGCTGAACTCCGATGATACCAGCAAGATCTTGCAAGGCGTCACAACCGAGGTAGTTGGAAACTGCGGCTTCAGTCTGGCGCCAAATACGCCCGCCAACAAGCAGCACCTCATCCAGTCTCTCGAAGGCATGTTTCCAACGCCTTTTGATGTCGGGACCACGTTTGCGAATTTGTTGGGCACAACCGATCGTCGCGGATACGTGACGAACTATGCACCGCTCGTCGGGCACAACGCTTTGCGTATTGCGGCAATGGGTATGGACCGGCGTGCGCCGACGAAGCGCGAGATCCGCGCGATGGAAGATATGATTGATGAGGCGATTGCTGCCGGTGCGTTCGGACTCTCGACGGGACTGATCTATTCGCCCGGGGCGTTTTCGCAAACTGACGAGATATCGTCGCTTGCAAAACGTCTGCCGCAAAATTGCATATACACGTCCCATATCCGCGGCGAGGCCTCGACACTGATGAAGGCCTTATCAGAGGCAATCGAGGTCGGAAAGACATCAGGTCGCCGCGTTCAGATCTCACATCACAAGGCCATGGGTTCGAAGCACTGGGGCAAGACGACGGAATCGCTGGCGCTGTTGGAAGACGCGCGTCGCTCGGGCGTGGATGTGTGGCAGGATGTTTATCCGTACGTCGCCAGCGCGACGGTTCTGAAGGCCGTTTTGCCGCAAGAGTTTCTGGAAGGCGGGACGGAAAAAACGCTCGCGCGACTGGCCGATCCCCAGCAACTTGCAAGGCTGCAGAAGATGCTCGAGAGTGACTCGGACGAATTCGAGAGCTTTGTCTCGCTTGCCGGCTACGATCGCATCATAATCGCAAGTACCGAGTCGCGTCGTTACGAAGGTATGAGCCTGGCCGAGATCGCGCGCGAACTGTCATCGTCGCCTTTCGAAGCGATGATTGCGGTCTTGACGAGCGAGCGTCTAAAGGCGGCGATAATATTCTACGCAATCGACGAGTCGGATGTGCAGCGCATCATGCGTGACCAGCATACCGTCTTTGGAACCGATGGCGCATCGCCGGGCCTCGCGGGGAAGCATCATCCGCGAACCTATGGTACATTTCCGCGTGTTGTCAGCCGTTACGTTCGCGAGTTGGGAACGTTTTCGCTCGAGCGAGCGGTGCAAATGATGACCAGCTTACCCGCGCAGATTTTCAGGCTTCGCTCGCGCGGAACGATTGCTAAGGGTCAGGTCGCGGATCTGGTCGCCTTCGACGCGAGTGCGATCTCGGATGACCTTGATTACGGCGATCCGAAACGTGCCCCTAAGGGTATTGCGTGGGTCATGGTGCATGGGCATCGTGTTGTCGAGGGCGACAAGCTCGTTGGCGGTAGAAAAGGCGTGCGCCTGACGCCGATCTAGACCCAGATTATGCCGTCGCGGACTCTTAGTTGGTGCATTCTCTTAATAGCTGCCTTGTTGATGAACTTCGCAACGGGAATGGTTGCCGGTTCACTCCCGCTCGCACTTTTATCCGAAGGGAACAGGGTGTTTATTGTGGCGCTCGTGATGTCCATGGGCGTAACGACGGCTGCATGTGTGAGCATCCCGATGGGGTGGGTTGCCGACGCCATTGGAAAACGCCGGACGCTGACGCTTGCACTTGGGTGTGCGGTGTGCGCCCTTACGGGGCAATTTCTTGCTCATGGAGCGGTGGAAAGCGCTCTCGCTTGGAGTCTGCAAGCTTTTGCTAATGTCAGCTTCAATACCGCGCAACTCGCGTTTATCTTAAAAGTCGCGCGAGAGGAGCGCCGGGTGTCGTCGACGTCATCAACCGCCGTCGTCGTCAACGTCGGGCTCGCCACGGCACCAGTGTTTGCGGTATTCCTGTGGCAGCACGGAATCGGACGGCATCTCTATCTCTTAGGCGTAGCGCTTGCCATCATCAATATTCTGCTTGTTTCGATCTTGCCTGCCGACACGATCACAAGACATCGCCATCCTCGCACGATTCTGTTGCGATCAGCATGGTTGCCGGCAATCATGTTCGGCGTCGCTGCAAATCTGCAGTCGGGCGTTATTGCAGCGCTTTCGGTTGCGGTGTACCATCATCGCGGCATTGCAAACCCTGCATTACTACTTGCAGTAACGGCAACAACCGCACTGATCGCGCGCTATCCGATGGCGCGCTTGGTCGAGACCTTTGGCTCGAAGGCACTCGCAATTCCGACGGTCATTATGCAGGCTTCGGGCTGTCTCGTCGCCGGATTTGCGTGGGATTCCACGCACGTAATCTTAGGGGGGATACTTCTGGGATGGGCATGGGCCGGAATGTACCCGAGTTTGCTATCGATGTTTTTGGAACGGAGTTCAAACGCGACGAGAGGTCGCGCGATGGGTGCCCTCGCTTTTGCGGGGAGCGTCGGAGGAGCGCTCGGTGGGCTCATCGCGACGATCTCGTCAGCGATCGGGCTGGGCTACACGTTCGCGCTGATCTGCGCAGCGCTGTCTTCCGTTTCCGTTCTACCTATAGTCCTCATGTCGCGAGGCCGAGCCCGGAAAAGTTCGGATGACAAAGGGCCACAGGGCCTGGCGCAAGCGATCCCGCAGCAATCGGTTCGATGGTAAGAATAGTTCGAACGCCGGTCGAGGCGCGCGCGGTGTTGGAGTCGCTTCCGCGACGGTTGGGCTTGGTACCGACGATGGGAGCGATTCACGCAGGGCACCTTTCACTCGTCGATCGGGCCGTTGCGGATTGCGCGACGATCGTCGCTTCGATCTTCGTCAATCCGTTGCAGTTCGGGCCGGATGAAGATTTCGAACGCTACCCTCGCGCCTTCGAGAACGATTGCTCGCAATTGGAGGGGCGCGGCGTCTGTCTCGTGTACGCGCCCACGGTTGCGGTAATGTATCCGGCGGGGTTCGATACGCATGTCGACGTCGGCGACGTCGCAAGCCGGTATGAAGGCGCGTTGCGTCCCGGACACTTTCGCGGCGTGGCAACGGTCGTTCTCAAATTGCTCGATGCGATTGGACCCAATGTCGTTTACTTCGGACAGAAAGATGCGCAGCAGTGCGCCGTCGTCGCGTCGATGCTGCGCGATTTCGATATGCCGGTACGGATGGTTACCTGCCCAACGGTTCGCGAACCGGACGGCTTGGCGCTATCGAGCCGTAACGTGTATCTAACGCCCGACGAGCGTGCGGCTGCTCCGTCACTCTACGCGGCGCTTTCGTCGATCGAATCCGCGGTGCGCCGCGGTGAGGGGTCGCGCGAGCGCGTGCTCGCCGCCGCACGCAAGCACATCGCGGCTCCCGCGAAGGAAGCCTATCTCGACGTCGTCGACGCGTCGAACTTCCTGCCGCTCGATCCCCTGAAGGTGCCGTGCGTGGCGATCGGGAGCGTGCAGCTCGGCGCAACGAGGATCATTGACAACATTCCGGTACTCTTGGATCAGTCGTGAACCAACTCGCCGACGTTTCCTTCAAAGCCATCCCCTGCGATGATCGCGACCTCGCGGGTGCACATTTTCACGCCAGGACTGGGACAGGCGAGATCGTTCTCGATGTGTACTCTAACGGCGGTATTATTTTGTCGGCTGCGCACGGCGATCCGATTCGTGGAAAGGTTACGGCGCCCGAATTGAAGGCAGTTCTCAACACGGCGCGGTTGTGGCACGTCGAGTTGTTGATGCTGTGGACCAAGTGCTGGGTCCGCGGGGACCCGTCTAAGTAACATCCAATCCGAAATCGAGTGCCGGAGCGCTGTGCGTTATCCAGCCGGATGAGATGACGTGCACACCGGTCCGGGCGATCTGGACCACTGTCTCAGGATTCACCGAACCCGACGCTTCAAGCACGAGCTTTTTGCCGGCCAAACTCACCGCTTGGCGCAGTTGCGCTTCGGTCATGTTGTCGAGAAGCACGGCGTCGACGCTGCCCACGTCGAGCACCTCCCGAAGCTGATCGAGCGTGTCGACTTCGATCTCGACTTTTACCAGGTGGCCGATCGCGCTGCGAACCCGCTCGATTGCCGCGCGCAGACTGCCCGCTGCTGCAATGTGGTTGTCCTTGATCAAGACTGCGTCGTCCAACCCGTAACGATGGTTGCGTCCGCCGCCGACACGGACCGCATATTTTTCAAGCGAGCGCAGTCCGGGCGTCGTCTTGCGCGTGCATGCGATTGCCGAGCCCGTACCTTCGACCGCGCGGACGAGCGCGCGAGTCGCCGTCGCAATTCCGGAAAGCCGGCACAAGAAGTTGAGCGCCGTGCGCTCTGCGCTTAAGAGCGTGCGAGCCGAACCGTGAAGCCGTGCAACAGCTTCACGTGCTTCGACATCCGATCCGTCAGGGCGTAGCTGTTCGAACTCAAAGTCGCCGTCGAGAAGGGTGAAGGCGAGTGCGGCTACGCCGAGGCCCGCGAGACGACCGGGCTTGCGCGCAACGATCGCTGCCGAAATCGACGCGTGTGCGTCGATAATGATGGCGTCGGTCGTGATATCGCCCGCGCGTCCAAGATCTTCGAGGAGCGCTGCCCGGACGATAGGCTCGACCATGATTCTCGGGAGCTCATGCACGCGCCAGGCTCCGGCCGGCTTCGAGCATGCGGGAAACCGCGCGATGCGCGCGCTCCTGCACGCCGGGATCGATCGTGACCTCGAATTGCATAGCTTCGAGCGACGCTAGGATCTTCGGCAACGTGATTCGCTTCATGTGGGGACACAAATTGCACGGCCGCACGAACTCGACGTCGGGACACTCGATGGCAACGTTATCGCTCATCGAGCATTCCGTGATCATTACGACTTTATGTGGCCGCTCCCGGTGAACGTATTGCGCCATTCCGGTCGTCGAACCGACGAAGTCGGCTTCGGCCAAAACATCGGGTGGACACTCCGGATGCGCTAGCACGACGATGCCGGGATGGCCGCTTCGATACGAACGTATCTCATCGCCCGTAAAACGTTCGTGGACTTCGCAGCTTCCTTCCCAGGAAATGATCTCGACGTCCGTTTGGCTCGCGACGTACTTCGCGAGATACTGGTCGGGAATCATGATCACGCGCTTCGCGCCGAGCGATTCGACGATTGCGACGGCGTTGGCTGAAGTACAGCAAATGTCCGATTCGGCTTTGACGTCGGCGGACGTGTTGACGTACGTAACGACTGGCGCATCGGGATAGCGTTCGCGCATCAGGCGAACGTCGGCACCAGTAATCGATTCGGCGAGCGAGCATCCGGCTTTTGTATCGGGGATCAGAACGGTTCGCGCCGGGTTGAGAATCTTAGCCGTCTCGGCCATGAAATGCACGCCGGCGACGACGATGACGTCGGCATCGGTTTTCGCGGCCTCAGCTGCCAGTGCAAGCGAATCGCCGACGATGTCCGCGACGCAGTGGTAGATCTCGGGCGTCTGATAGTTGTGCGCCAGAATGACGGCGCGGCGGCGCGCTTTCCATTCGTTGATGGCGGCGATGTACGGCGCGTGCACCGCCCATTCGACCTCTGGGATCACGCTCGCGACACGCGCATACAGCCCCGCGGTCGCCTTGGCAACCTGGTCAGTGTAGGGAAGCAGCGGGGGGTGCAACGTGCTCTGCATCGGGTTCTAGTTTAGTCGTGTTCTACGAAACAGTGAACCTTCTAAAGTTGCAGGTCGAGCGTATTCCGACGCCGATCGGGCCGATGCTCCTCGTCACCGACTTCGATGAAAACGCGCGGGCCGTCGATTGGGAAGACCATGAGGATCGGCTCCAAGGTTTGCTGCACGGCTATTACCGTCCGCACTCGATTCGTCTCGAGCCTGCACCTCGTGCGACCCCTGCGCGGGCCAACATCGAAGCCTATTTCGCGGGCGAACTACGCGCAATCGACGCGATTCCCGTGAAGATGCCCGGCACGGCATTTCAAAAGGACGTATGGGACGCGCTGCGCCGGATTCCGGTCGGGACGACGATGAGCTATAGCGATCTTGCGATCCAGCTCGGCCGCCCCAAAGCGACGCGTGCCGTTGGTTTAGCGAACGGCGCGAATCCGATCGGCGTCATCGTTCCGTGTCACCGCGTCATCGGCGCAGACGCATCGCTGACCGGTTACGGCAGCGGTTTACCGCGCAAGAAATGGCTGCTCGAACACGAGGGCGTGCTGCTCAAGCTGAGGTAGCCCAAAACTCTGCCGATCCGCGGCTAGACTCCCTGCACGCAGATTATCGAGCCATCCGATCCAGCTTGGCGCAGCTTGATCAGCGGCGCGTAGTCGTCGGAGTGGTAGAACTTCTGAAGTGATTCCATGTCGGGAAATTCGAGGATCACGATGCGGCCCGGGCTCCATGGTCCTTCGAAGTTTTGCGGGTTGCCGCCACGGACGATATAGTGCCCACCGTACTTTTCGACGAGCGCCGGTACCGCGTCGCGGTATTTGACGTACTCGGCCTCGTTTTTGATCTCGATGTCGGCGATGATATAGGCTTTCATGCCCGTTTTCTAGCACGGGCGCCTGAAAATACCTAGGCTGCGAACAGCTCCGCAAACGCGGCGCGTTGCGGCCACGCGACGATGAACCACAGAATCGTTACGACGATCGCCATGGGCAGTCCCGACGGCATCATCGTAATATGCAGCGTCAGGATGTTTGCGAGGACCGCCGCAAGGACGACGAGCGCGAAGCGGACATAGCGATTGACGAGGAGCAAGGCTCCCGCAGTGACCTGGGCGCCCGCCGTCAGATAGAGATAGTGCGAGTGAAACATGGCTTGCATCATGTTGCCGATGTCGCCACTGAGCGGCGGCGCCGGCATGAAAAACAAGAAACCGTTCAATCCGAAGACGAAGAAGATGAGCCCGAGCAATATCCGGGCGATGAGAACGACGATGCGCATTATTGTTCCTCTTCCAGGAGCGCGTCGAGCCGTTCGTTGCTCTGCATCATGCCACCGCACATCCCTTGCGAGATCATCCTGTCGCGCATCGCAAGCGAGCTGAAGCTTATACGGCTCGTTAGACGCGTCTTGCCCCCTTCGTCTTCGAAAGAGACGTACGAGGTGACGACATCGTCGGGCGCGCCGCCCCACACGAACGTCAGGACAAGTCGAGATGGCGGATCGATCTCGAGATATTTTCCGCCGAAGTCGTGGAGCTGGCCGAAAGCGTCTTGCTTAACGCGCCACTCGCCACCGACGCGTAAGTCGATCTCGCACGAGAGATTCTCTGGTGTGGTGCGGCCCCCACCACCGCATCATCATCTCGGGATCCGTGTTCGCCTTGAACACGAGTTCGCGTGGCGCATCGAACACGCGCGTCGCGACCATTTCGGGTTCGGAGTTCGCGGCTGCCGCCGCCGTCGCTTCTGCGAGCTCGGCGAGCCGTTGAAAGCGTTTGTTTCAATCCCGCTTCTGCGCCGTGTTTGCGCGCGACAAAGTCGCGCAGCTCGCTCGTTTCGAACGTCATCACTAAGGTCACACGCGTCCGCTCGCCGATCGACTCGAAGACAATGTTCGATTCGAATTTCGGTTCGATTTGCGTGTACGAGATATGGTTGGGCGGATCGATGACGCGATAGGTGACGTGATTCGGATATTCGGTGCCGTCCGGTCCCCGCATCACGAAAATCCAGTCGCCGCCGGGCGGAAATCCATCGACTGCGTTTCCGCTTGAAATCCGCGTGGCCCGTACCACCACGCGAGGTGCTCGGGTTTCGTCCATAGCGAGAAAACGAGCTCGCGTGGCGCATCAAAGGTGCGTGAAGCGGTGATTTCATTGGCAGCGGCGGTCTTCATGGTTTCTCCTTACGTTGAATTTCACGCAGGTAATCATCGAGACGCTCGAAGCTCTCATCGTAGAAGCGACGATAATGTGCGATCCAATCCGCGGCGTCCCGGAGCGGCTTGGCATCGAGCCGGCACGGGCGCCATTGCGCCTGCCGGCCGCGTGTGATCAGCCCGGCCCGTTCCAGCACTTTGAGATGCTTGGTAATCGCGGGCATGGTGAGCTTAAAGGGGGCCGCCAGCGCCGTTACCGAGGCCTCGCCCTTGGCGAGGCGCGCGAGGATGGCGCGCCGCGTCGGGTCGGCGAGAGCCGCGAAGGTCGTGTCGAGGCGGTCGGGAGTCACCATAATTCACCTATGAGTTAAATAACTGATAGGTAAAATAGCACGCCAAAAACCGGCTGTCAACCGCGGCGCGCGCTTCCCTTGACGCGGAGCCCGCCTTCCTTATATGATTCGCGAGGCTCCAATGACCGTAGGTGGGAGGCAGCTCCCTTAATTCACGCCTACCGAGGATGCACGTCGCTGCCCTTCGACTTCGGCGCGCTCCGCGCGCCTACGCTCAGGGTGCACACCATCGTACGCCTCGCATTCTGCGGAGGCGTTCTTTATTTCAGGGAAAGCGACCAATGCCAACCGCAAAAAAAGAAGCGACGATCGAAGAGCTTCGCAAGCGAATCGCGAGTGCGCCGAATCTGTTTCTTACCGACTATGTCGGGCTCACCGTCGAAGATATTACAAAACTTCGCGGCGAGCTGCGCAAAGACGGTACGACGTATGCCGTCGTCAAGAACACGCTCTTCAAGCGCGCTGCCGGCGATGAGCTAGCAGCCAAGCTCGATGAATTTCTTGCCGGACCGACGGCAATCGTTTTCGGCGGAACCGATCCGGTCGCGCCCGCCAAAGCTCTCAAGCAATTTTCCGACGCGACGAAGCCTGTAACGGTCAAAGTCGCGTATCTTGACGGACAGATCGTCGATGCGAAGCAAGTCGCAATCCTCGCATCACTGCCGTCACGAATCGAGCTGCTCGCAAGGCTCGTCGGTTCTCTCTCGAGCCCAATGCGTGGTCTCGTCACCGTTCTCTCAGGCAATCAAAGCGGTCTCGTTCGTGTCCTCAATGCAATTCGCGAGAAAAAGTCCGCAGCGGCCTAGTTCACAAGGAGCATCATTATGGCAGTAGCCGAAATCATCAATTCAATCGACACTCTTACCGTTCTCGAGCTTGCGGATCTCGTGAAGCAGCTTGAAGAGCGCTATGGCGTGAGCGCGGCCGCACCGGTTGCCGTCGCAGCAGCGGCAGGCGGCGGAGCCGCAGCAGCGGCACCGGAAGCGAAGACCGAGTTCGATGCAGTGCTGACGGAAGTCGGCCCTGAGAAGATCAAGGTCATCAAGGCGGTTCGCGAAGTCACGAGCCTCGGTCTCACGGAAGCCAAAGCATTCGTCGAGAGCGCGCCCAAGCCGGTCAAGACCGGAATTCCGAAGGACGAAGCCGAGAAGATCAAGGCCAAGCTCGAAGAAGTCGGCGCGAAGGTCGAAATAAAATAGAGAGAAACGGGGCGCGACGCGCCCCGTTTTTCAACGCATGAAATATTTTCTGCTGTTTTACGAAGTCGTCGATGAGTTCGCCGAGAAGCGCGAACCGTACCGCCCCAAACATTTGGGTTTGATTGACGACGCCCACAAGCGAGGCGAGCTGCTGCTTGCGGGAGCCTACGGCGATCCGCCAAGCGGTGCGGCGCTGCTGTTTCGAGCCAACTCGGCTGACGACGTTCGAGCGTTCGCGGAAGCCGATCCGTACGTCACGAGCGGTCTCGTGAAGAGCTGGAGCGTCCATCCGTGGCATGTCGTGATCGGAGAAGGCTCCTCGCGCTGATTCGCGCGAACCTCAAGGCGAGTTGAGGTTACTCTACGGCTTAGCCGTCGCCGCGTTCATCGCGCTCGTTGTTCCGGCTCGACTGTTCGCCTCGGTACTCAATACTGCGAACCTGGATCGCACCTGCCCAGCGTGCACCAACTTCTTTGTGTTTGCCAACGGCGGGTGGATTGCGCACCATCCGATCCCATCCGATAGCTCGACGGTCACCGCGTTTGACGAGCTGGCGTCCCACAATATGTCGGTCGCGCGTCAGGTCCTCGAAGAAGCGGCTCGCGATCCGATGGCGTTCGGAGACCGAAAGCGCATCGGAGACTTCTATACCGCTTGCATGAGCGAAGACGCGGTCGAACGCGCCGGAATCGGGCCGCTTGGGCCGATCTTCGCGCGTATCGCGGCTGCAAACGATCTGCCGTCGCTCATCGATGCGCTCATCGACCTTCACCGGCGCGAGATCGACGCGTTCTTCGACGCGACCTCGGCGATCGACGCGAAGAACAGCGCGCGCGAGATCGCCATCATTCTACCGGATGGACTCTCGCTCCCCGACCGCGACTACTATACGCGCGACGACGACAAATCGATTGCACTGCGCGCGCAGTTCGTGCAGCACGTTGCGGCGATGTTCGCTCTTGCGGGTGACGATCGATCCAAGGCCGCAACCGAAGCACTGAGCGTGCTTGCGATCGAGACGACGATGGCGAAGGCACAATTGACGAACGTCGAACGGCGCGACCCGGATAACACCTATCATTTAATCGCACGATCCGAGCTCGGACGAGATGCTCCGCACATCGACTGGAACCACTATTTCGCTGCGCGCGGCTTCCCCGCGTTTGACGTGCTGAATCTTTCGCAGGTTGCGTATCTCCAGGCGCTGGACGCACAGCTCGCATCGACGCCGATCGATGAGCTCAAAGCCTACTTGCGCTGGCGGGTCCTTGCCTCGTATGCGCCCTGGCTTTCGAAGCGCTTTGTCGACGAAGACTTCGCCTTTAGATCAAATCTGAGCGGCGTCAAGCAACAGCCCGACCGCTGGGAGCGCTGCGTCAACTTGATCGACGCGGAGCTCGGCGACGCGCTCGGACGCGTGTGGGTTTCCCATGCGTTTCCGCCGCAAGCCAAGGCTCGCGCCGAAACAATGGTCGAAAACATCATTGCGGCTTTGCGCGACGACATCTCGACACTTCCATGGATGAGCGCTCAGACACGCTACGCCGCACTCGCAAAGCTTGCCGCGATGGGACGAAAGATCGGGTACCCGGATCATTGGCGCGATTACTCGGGAGTACGCATCGATGCGGGGTGGTTGATCGACGATATCGAGCATGCCGATACGTTCGATACGATGCTCGATCTTGCAAAGATCGGTAAGCCGGTCGATCGCGGCGATTTCGGGATGACGCCGCAAACGGTCAACGCATACTATTCACCGCAACGCAACGAAATCGTGTTGCCGGCCGGTGTCTTACAGCCGCCATTCTTTGATTTCCGGCCGGACGCGGATGACGCGATGAACTACGGCAGCGTCGGGGCGATCATCGGACACGAGCTTACGCATGGGTTCGACGATGAAGGCCGTCGTTACGACGATCGTGGCAATCTTCGCGATTGGTGGACGCCCCAGGATGCAGCCGGTTTCAGGATTCGCGCCCAGTGCTTCGTCGACGAGTATTCGCACTTTTCGGTCGGGGATCTGAAACTCAATGGACGGCTCGTAGAGGGCGAAGCAATCGCGGATCTCGGCGGTTTAACGATTGCGTACCGGGCTTTCGAGCACGCGCAAGCCTCGGTGCCACGCGTGACGATCGACGGATTCACGCCGGAGCAACGATTCTTTCTCGGCTTCGCGCACGTATGGGCAGGTCAGACGCGCCCCGAGTCGGCACGCACGCGTGCGCTCAGCGACCCGCATCCGCCGGATTTTTTCCGCGTCGACGGGACGGTCGAAAACATGCCGGAGTTCGCGGCAGCTTTTGGTTGCGCCACCGGTAGCACGATGGTTCGGCCACCTGAGCAACGGTGTGGGCTCTGGTAAACTAAACCGGCGTAATCCAGTCGGGGTGTTTCGGGTCTTCGCCTTTGGTTGCGCGACCGTAAGCTGCGTGAAGCTTTTCCGTGATCGGATGCACGCGCGGGTAGACATGATCGTCGACGCAGGCAATGGCGACGAGCTCGGCTGCGGTCCCGGTCAAAAAGACTTCATCGGCCGCAAAGAGCTGTTCTTTACTGAGCGGACCGATGTCGACCGTTAGATCTGCGTCTTGCGCGAGCGTGATTGCGCTGCGGCGCGTGATGCCGTCGAGCACGTCTTCGCTCATCGGATTCGTCCGCAGTTTGCCGTCCTTGATCAAAAAGATGTTCTCGCCAGTCCCTTCGGCGACGTTGCCGCGATCGTTGAGTAGCAGCGCCTCATCGAAACCGCGTTGCATCGCATCGTGCAAGGCGCGAATCGAGTTCATGTAATGGCCGCTGCCTTTGGCGGTCGACGGCATCGCCTTGGACGGTGTTTTCATCACCGGCGAAATCGTCAAGCGGCAGCCGGCTTCACCGCCGGGTGCGATCGTTCCGGAGAATCCGCGCACGGCAATCATCACGTGCACGGCGTTCTTTTGAAAGAGCGGTGCGAGCGCAAACTTTCCCTCGCCGAAAAAGACGAGCGGGCGAATGTACGTCGCCTTGTGGCCGCTGGCGCGAACCGTCTCGACGGTTGCCCGGCAGATCTCATCGACGGATTGCGTCATCGTCAGGCCGTATTCGGAAGCCGAGCTGAAGAGGCGCTCGATGTGTTCCCGCAGACGGAAGATGGCCGAACCCTTCGCCGTCTCGTAGGAACGAATGCCCTCGAAGACCCCGCTTCCGTAGTGCAGCGCGTGCGCGTACGGGTCGATGACGATCTCACGTTGCGCGACGAGGCGTCCGTCGTACCAATAGGTGGTGTCGGTCGATTCGATCGAGGGAGGAGCGAGCGGGGAGGTCATATTGAGAGGCTATGCGCGACGCAACTTGCGTCGTCCTCGCAGCCGGGCTCGGCACGCGAATGGGCGGCGAGAAACTCTCGAAATCGTTTCGTGACGGGACGATTTTGGATGCAGTGTTGGAGGCGTGCGCAGATTTCCCGACGGTCGTCGTCGCGTCGGCTGCGCTCGATCTCGGCGTGCTCCCCCCGAACATTCACGTGCTCATCAACACGGAGCCCGAGCGTGGAATGGCGCATTCGCTGCGTCTTGCGAACGCCGTCGTCCCGGCGGATCATCCGATCGCGGTACTACTTGGCGATAAACCCCTGGTGAACGCCGGACTCGTCGAGCGGATGATCGGCGAGCTCGGCGAGAACGACGTCGCGTATCCCGTGCGCGACGGGACGCCGGGTCATCCGGTCGTGTTCTCGCCCTTTGCGCGCGCTTTGATCGTCGCGCTGCGCGACGGTGATACGATTCACATGGTTCGCGATCACGAAATGCTCACGCGCCGGCCCGTCGAGCTCGACGATGAAGGCGCGTATGTTGATGTCGATACCGAAGAAGATTATCGGCGGTTGCCGCCTTAGGTGCCCTCCCTCGACTACGCCCTGCTTCGCAGGGCTACGCTCGGGATGACAAGGGGAAACCAGATACACGGCGACACTCAGCGAGACGATCCAGAAACTGCTCGGCCAATCGGTGTAGTACGCGAGTGTGATACCTATCCAAGCTTCGAGGAGAGCGAGCAGCGCCGATGCGACGATGCCTGAAGAAACGGACGTCGTGAAGCGTTGCGCGGCTGCAGCAGGCCCGACCATCAGCGCAAAGACGAGCAAAACGCCGACGATCTGCGCGGATTCCGCGGTCGTGAGTGCGACGACGGCAAGAAATAACACGCCAAAGACGCGCAGCGAGATGCCTTTGGCTTCAGCCAGATCCGGTTGCAAGCTCGCGAACAACAGCGGTCGCGCAATGATTGCCATGACGATGAGGCTCACCAGGCCAAGCGCGAGCAGCGTCCACACGGTTCGCACGTCAACGGCCAGAACGTTTCCGAATAGGAGCGTCGTGGCTTGCGTCGCGTACGCGGTGAAGAAGCTCAAGAACAACAAGCCGAGTCCGAGCGCGAATGCGAGCACGAGGCCGATCGCGACGTCGCGCTGCGTGATCTTCTCGCCGAGGAGTCCCATTCCGATTCCGGCCAGCATCGTGACGAACACGAGTCCCCAGAGCGGCGGTACGCCGATTAAGACCGCACCGGTCGCACCGGTGAACCCGACGTGCGAAAGCGCGTGGCCCGCGAACGTTTGTCCGCGTAGCACGAGAAAATAGCCAACGGTTCCGGCGACCAGCGCCACGATCGTTGCGGCGGCAAAAGCGTGCCGCATGAAATCGTACTCAAGCATCTGGACGCGAATGCGGACCGGTGTGATGTTCTTCGAGATGATGACCACCCGACATGACGAACACGCGGCCGTCGACACGCACGACGTCGATCTCCGATCCGTACAGGCGCGAGAGAACCGGCGTCGTGATGACCTCATCGACTGTGCCGAGCTCGGCTTGACCGCCGCCCAAATAGAGGACGCGGTTCATCGTACCGATCAGCGGGTTCAATTCGTGCGCGCTGAACAGCACCGTGATCTCGAGCTGCGCTTGTAGCGTCTTGACGAGCTGCACCACATCGTCTTGGTGGCGCGGGTCGAGGCTCACGAGCGGTTCGTCGAGCAACAATAGCTTCGGCTTGCCGATGAGTGCCTGCGCCAGCAGCAAGCGTTGACGTTCGCCGCCCGAGATCTCGAAGAGCGGACGGCTTGCGAGCTCGGTCGCGGAAACGAGATCGAGGACGCGCGCGATTTCCGTTCGATCTTCGCGAGTGAGGATTGGTAATCCGAGATGGCCGCCGTTCACGGCGCTTGCGACGAAGTCCCAACCGCGCAAGCGTGTGCCGGCAAACGTGCGATGCATCTGCGGCATATAGCCGACGTTTGCGTTGCCGCGTGTGGCGGACTCGCCGAGAACCGTGATACTCCCGCTCGCCGGCGGCACAAGCCCTAAGATCGAACGAATCAACGTCGTCTTGCCCGAGCCATTCGGTCCGAGTAGTCCGACGAATTCGTTTGGACCAATTGCAATGTTGATGTTCTCGAGAATCGTGCGGCCGCCCAGGACCAGACGAACATCATGAAACTCGATAGCGTTCATTGGAACCCTATTTCAACAGAGCTTCTTGCACGGCGTCGAGCTCGCCGGAAATCCATGCTTGATACGATTTCCCCTTGGGCTCGGTCTCGGTCGCGCCGACGACTGGAATGCCGGAGCTCGCCGCGAGATCACGCATCCGTTGCGCGACCGGGTCCGACGCCTGGCTATTGAAGACAAGCATCCCGACGCGATGCATCCGTAGATCGTTTTCGAATGCGGCAACTTCTGAGGCACCGGGCTCGGTGTTGTTCATCACGGCGATTTGAAAGCGCATATTGCGCGATTGCATCCCGAGCGCATCGAGCATATAGCCGAAGACCGGTTCCGTGGAAGTCACCGGAGTCCCGGCGAGTTTTTTGTGCAACCTCGCTATTCGTACTTCGATCGGCTGCAAAGATTGACGGAATATCTGGAGACGTCGCGTATAATCGGCGCGATTTGCCGGATCGGCCTGCGTAAAATCCGCGCTCAGTTGCGTTGCGAGGGCGAGCATCGTGCGCGGATCGTACCAGATGTGTGGGTTGTCGCCGGGTTTCTTTCCGATCATTTGTCCGACGTCGATCGTGACGCGAGTCGTGTTGCGGGCTGCACCCAAGAGCTTGTCGACCCACGGATCATAGTCGATGCCGTTGTAGATGACGATCTGCGCTCCGGAAACGGCGCGCGCGACGGATGGGCTGGCCTCAAAGAGATGAGGATCCTCATCCGGGTTGTTGAGGACGCTCGTCACCACGACGTGCGGACCGCCGATCTGCCAAGCAACGTCGCCGTAGAAGTTCTCGGCGGCCAGGATCCCGATGGTGAGCGCAAGTGCCAGCATCAGCGACCGAACCTGAAGCCGGCGTAGAACTCGCGCGGCGGTGCGTAGTGCGTGCCTTGCGCGTTGAGCAGCGTCACGTAGTAGCGATCGTTCAAGAGATTCTCGATGCGCAGGGTCAACGCAGTCGCCGTTCCGACCGCAATCCCTTTTTCGACCGCAAGAATCGTATGCGGGGTGGCTTTGCAATCATCGGTCGCCGGCATGCAGATAACGGACGAGAGACCGGCGCCGTATTCGACGTCGCCGGACCACCAGCCGCCGCGCGGATCGTTGAACAAGAGGCCCGCGGTCATCGACCAGCGCTGTTCGTGATCTGCCGGCGTGAAATCCGTCGGCGAACCGAAGCACGGCGCGAGCAGCTGCGTCTCGCACCCTTTGTTGACCGAGTCCGTGTGATTGACGTTCGCGTACCAGCGGCTGTTGTTCGCAAGCGGAGATACATAGTCGAGTGTTTCGGCGGAGAGGCGTCCGAGCGTATAGTTGATGTCCTGGTGCAGCGCGGTCACGCCGACTTGCGTGTCGTCGATGAGATCGTTAGCGTTCTTTTGCCACACGCGGAAGCCGAGATCGCCGGCGCCAAGCGGAGCGCGACCGCCGAACTCGAGCTGCGTGTCACGTTCCGGTTTGAGGTCGAACTGTGCGACCGTCGACTGGAGCGGAAAATTCAGCAGCTCGGCCGCCTTCGGATCGACGTTTTCGAATGAGAACGGCTCGAAGAAGCGTCCGATGTAGGCGTAGATCGACGCGCGTGATCCGAAGAAACGCGTGAGCTTGAAGCGCGGACTGAAGGCCCCGAAACCGCGCGCAAAATCGCTCGACCGGATGGTGAAGAAGTCGTAGCGCAAGCCGTAGTCGGCTTCCCAATCGGGCGAGAGCCGCCAGCTGTCCTGTACGTACGACTGGTAAATGTTGCCAGTGTTGGGCTTGTCGTCGACGACGGTGATCGGCGCATCGGGTGCCGCCGGCGATAGGATCGGCGCCAAGAAGTTGTTGGGTTGAAGCGTGACCGCGTACGTCTTATCGACTCTCGTAAGATTGTAGTCAACGCCTGCGCGGAGCACGTGCTTTCCGATGCGCTGCACGTAGTCGGTTGACCAAATGTAGTCGATCGATGTCTTATCGTCGGCGAGGGAGAATCCGCACGTCGTCGGAGTGAAGATGCCCGTCGCAACGGCCGTGGCGCAATTGGTAGGCGACCCGCCGTTCCCGAAAGGGGACGGAGTTAGGTTGAGAGCTTCGCCATACGCCCAATCATCCGCGGAGTCGCCGTAGTCGCGGATGTGCGAGACTTTTACGGCGGGGCCGAACGTGAGGGCGCCGCTATCGCCCAGCGGATGGCGGAAGCGTACGTTCAGGAACGTGTCGTCCTGCGATTCGTTGTCGTCGGTGTTCGCTGGCTCGCCGTAGTTGACGTCGTTTGGAATTTGAAAGGTACGAAAACTGTGCATGACGGTGACATCAGTGAAATTTCCGCTGCCGGCCGCCAGCGTCACGCGCGCGAATTCATTGGTGTCGCTACCGTTGTTATGCGGCGATGAGAAGTCCGGTGGATCGAGCGAACGCGATGTTTGTTCGTTGCGAATCGCGACGTCGTAGCCGCCGCCGTTGCCGAGCGGCGCATGATAGCCAAGCTGCTGGATGAGATCGTTGTACGAGCCGTATTCGAGATCGCCGTCAAAACCAGGTGCACCCGAGCCAGAGCGCGTCGCGATATTCAGGACTGAGCCGAAACGCAATCCGTATTGCGCGGGATATGCGCCTTCGATCACGTCGAGAAACGAAATGTCGTTGGGATCGATCTCGCTGCCGATCTCACGGTTAAGTGCTTGGGGCAGCGGTACGCCGTCGACAACGTAGTCGATGACTCCGTGATCGCCGTTCATGTGTACGACGCCGTTCGCGCCGCGCGCCGTCCCCGGAAGTTGAATCAATGCCTCAGGGAAGCTATTCGCGGCCGGCGAGCGCGTCAAGTCGGTCGAATTCAGCAAGACGTCGGCGCCGCTTCCGCCTACAAGCGGCGCGCGCGCAACGCTGACGCTGCCGATCGGCTTGAGCGGCTGAAGGATCAGCTGCACGCTGGCTCCGTTGCTGCCGACGTCGACGCGTGCTATCGCTTGGAGGTCCTTGGACGTAGCGGTGAGCGTGTACGTGCCGACTCCGACGCCGGGGAACGAGAAACGGCCCTGCGCATCGGTCGTCGTTTGCAAGACGGCGTTGTTCCCCGCCGCGCTGACCAGGGCGCCGCCTGCCGGCGCGCCTGCGCGCATGACCGTCCCCGTCAGAAAGCCTGCGGCCTGCGCCGGATGCGCCATGGCGACGTGGAGAAGAATCGCCGCGGCGGCGACATGCAATTTGCATAATCTGCAAGTCATATGCAAGTATTCCTTGCTTGCCGGCAAGCAAGGCTCCTCTTTGTTCGAGGAAAGTGCGTCGTCGATGTGCAAATTGCCACTAATTTGCAAAATATAACCGAGCCGCCGCCCCGGGCAACCTACTCGACGTCGTCGCGCCGGGCAATCCTTGGATTGCTGCAGTCAGAGCGGCGTTATCTCACCGCCGCTGAAATCTTCAAGTCGCTGCGCAAGCGCAAGCGCGAGTTGGCGCTCACGACCGTGTATCGAACCCTCGCACATCTTACAAAGCTCGGTGCCGTCTCGAGCCGCCCTGCACCGAGCGGCGAGCTTGGTTACCTATTCTGCTCGAACGACGAGCATCATCATCATGCGATCTGCACCGCCTGCGGGCACGTCGAGGAAGTCAACTGCCACGTTATCGACGCGTTCAAGAAGTTGCTTCTGGCGCGTCAGGCGTTTGCGCTCGACGATCACTCGGTTGAACTCTACGGACGCTGCGCTGCCTGCCAGTAGCTTGACTGAGGCTGTCCTTCGACTACGGCGCTTCGCGCCTACGCTTGTATCTTGATTGAGGCGTCGAATACGCCTGGCATCCACCGGCCATGAACGGTGGGCGAGAGGTACGGGACACGCCGGCGCCTACGCTCGGCTTTGAGCCAGATCCTGAGATAAGCGGCCCGTATCTGTGCCTGAAAGATCGGACGGTATCGTGAGCGGCAAGAAGCACAGCTCGAATGCACAAGCTCGATCACCTGGGTGTTCTCGTCCACGGGGATTGGCCAAAGCTTGCAAAGGCATTCGCATGGAGACGCTGGGTATTGACATCTCAAAGGCTGACTTTCACGCCGCACTGTTGCACGATGAGCGCGAAGCGAAGAAGAGTTTTCCGAACTCGAAGAAAGGATTCGCGCAGTTGGAGGCGTGGCTGCGTAATCGCGGAGCGAACAAGGTCTTCGCATGCATGGAAGCAACGGGTGGTTACTGGCGTGCATTGGCGACGCATCTCCATGAAAGCGGTCATACGGTTGCGGTGGTGAATCCGCGCCGAATCAAGGCATATGCGGAGAGCGAACTACTGCGCAACAAGACCGATGCATTGGATGCGGCGCTGATTGCTCGTTTCGCAATTGCACAACGACCCGAAGCATGGAAGCCTTGGCCTGCAGAAATCACTGAACTACAAGGGCTTTCACGCCATCTGGAATTTCTCAAGCGGTCTCGAGCTCAGCACCAGACGAGAGCGCAGACTCCCGATTTGCCGGATTGGGTCGTGACATCATCAGAGGAACTCATCTCCCAGTTCGATACGCAAATTGCGGACCTGGAACGCGCGATCCGCGACCATATCGACCAGCATCCCGGATTGAGATCCAAGCGCGATCTCTTGACGAGCATTCCCGGAATCGCCAACACAACTGCAGCCTCGATTCTCTCGGAAATGCCGACGATCGAGCAGTTCGAGAGCGTCCGGGCAGTTGCCGCGTATGCTGGCCTTTCACCTCAAGTGCGGCAATCAGGCTCCTCGATTCGCGGTAAACCCCGCTTATCGAAATTGGGTAATGCGCGTTTACGCAAAGCTCTCTATTTTCCGGCAATCGTCGCTCAACAGCACAATCCAACTCTTAAGGCGATGGCTCAGCGACTGAAAGCTGCCGGCAAACATCCCAAGTTGATCCTGGGCGCACTCATGCGTAAGCTGCTCGTCCTGGCGTATGGCGTTCTGCGGTCAGGGAAGCCGTACGACCCCGCGCTCAGCTCTCAACCCGCTTGACTGCCGACACGGTATCTCAGGATGACACACGGGAAGCTTCGCATCGCTACGCTTGGGATGACAGGGCGGCGCGGTCGAGCAGCATTCTGCGGACGGCCTCGATGACGCGCTGCACCGGCGCCTTGCGATACTCCCAACGTACATCCTCATCGGGCTGCACGATAACCATCGTCGCGTTCGTCTCGAAAATTGTCAGGCGCCCGTCCGACGCGAACGCGAAGTCGATCCCGGCATAGTCGAGACCGACCGCATTTGCGATCTTTCCGAGCGTCCCGACCGCGTCGGTGCCGATCGCGCCCGCCATGTCCGTCAGAAAGCGTTCGTCTTCCGCGCGGTGTTCGGGCACGTCGGCCATGTCGGCCGAGAAGTAGTGCACTTTCCAATCGTTCGAGATCGCGAGATGCAACGGGTAGAGATGACCGTCGACGAACATGACGCGGTACTTGCGCACTTTACCGTCCGCGCCGTGCAGATCGATGTATTCGATGGCATAAAGCTGATCGCCCGGAAGCGCCTTGACGTGCGCAGCAAGACCCTCGGATCGCTCGACGAGATTGAAGTTGTGGCCGGTGTGATGTCCGGGTGAGCGCAACAGCAGCGGGAATGTGAATCCGTGCTTTTCGAGTGTCATGGCGCCGTCCCAACCGTCGAGCGCGGCGCGCGCGAAGAGCTGCGTGCGCGGCGTGAGGACGCCGGGGATTGCAGAAAGACGCGATGCGTTTGTGACGCGCGTCGTGCGTAAGACATGGTCGGGCGGATTGAGGACTACGCCTTTGCGTTTGCCGGCGACGATGCGCTGAGCGATCATCAGCGCCTCGGCACCGCTATCCGCATCGCCGATCGCATTGAAGATCATGTCGTACTGCGGCAGCGGCTTATCCGCGCCGAACAACTCGACGATCAGTTTCGTTGTCTCGAAAACAGAAGCGTCGAGAAGCTTCTCGAGGTGCAAGTTGCCGCTTCCAAGGGATACCAGCATCAATACCTTGACTGGCTTGCGAGAGCCACGATACGGCAGAATGGTAATCGCACTATCTCCGCCCGCGACCTCGCGCAGCTCCGCGGCGCCGGTTTTGCCGAGCTGTGCCAGAACCGCCGCCAGCCCGCGCTTGGCGTCCGCGTGAGTCGGTTCGAGCCGCAACGCACTTTCGTATTCGGTCTTGGCTTCGTCGAGAGCACCGGCGCGCAGAAACACGAACGCAAGGTTCGAGTGCGCGCTTGCCATCTTCGGAAAAAGCTGCGCGTTCTCCAGGAAAATGGCAAACGCTTCTTTACGTTTGCCTTCGTTCCAGAGTTTGAGTCCGAGATCGTTGCGGGCGGCGAAATCCGGTAGCATTAGAACGTCCCGGGGTAGGCGCCTCCGTCGATTAGAAAGTTTTGACCGGTAATATAGGAGGCTTGCGCCGAGCAAATGTACGCGCAAAGCTCGCCGAACTCGGGCGGCTGACCGAAACGTCCGGCCGGGATCGTGGCTGCGCGAGCAGCCGATGCGTCTTCAAACGAAACGCCGCGCGCCGTTGCTTGTGCGCGGATCGTCGAGAATAGCCGGTCGGTCCCGAACGAACCGGGCAGCATATTATTGATGGTGACGTTGTGTTTGATGGTCGTGCGCGCAATGCCGGCGACGAAACCCGTCAGCCCTGAGCGCGCGCCGTTCGAAAGTCCCAGCACGTCGATCGGCGCCTTGACGGCGCTTGAGGTGATGTTGACGATGCGTCCGAATTTGCGCGCGATCATTCCGTCGACGACGGATTTGATCAGCTCAATCGGCGTCAGCATGTTCGCATCGACCGCGCGGATCCATGTGTCGCGATCCCATTCCCGGAAATCTCCGGGCGGCGGACCCCCCGCGTTGTTGATGAGAATGTCGGGTTCGGGGCAAGCCTCGAGCGCCGCCTTGCGGCCTTCCGGCGTCGTGATATCGGTCGCGACGACCGTGACCTTCACGCCGGTTACGTCGCGGATTTCCTTTGCAGTCGCTTCGAGCGGCTCGCGAGTGCGCGCCAAGATTACGATATCGACGCCTTCGCGCGCTAGTGAGACTGCGCACGCCTTGCCGAGCCCCTTACTCGAGGCGCAGACGATTGCGCGTCTTCCTTTTATTCCAAGATCCATGCGCGGGCGTTCGATACTACCATAGCGCGCACCGCTGGGCCGGCCGCCTATACATCGGATCCCGCCGGTGGCACCCGAAGGCTGCCGCGAACTCGGGCATATTGATCAACGTCCCTATCACGCGATCGCGGCCCTCGGGATGCGGATCGATAAGCTCGTCGATGCGCATGCGCTCAGGCCGTTCGAACGTCGCATACGTTTGCGCAAAGGCAAGGAAGAAGCGCTGTTCCGGCGACCAGCCGTCGATATTCGTGCGCGGTTTACCGGCCAGGGAACGTTCCAGTGCATCATATGCGATCTCGGCGCCGCCGAGATCCGCGAGGGCTTCGCCGATGATCAGCTTGTCGTTCTCGTGCAAGCCGCCGTATTCGCGCGCGATGCAGTTGGCGCGAACGGACCACGCCGTTGCGTCGGCGGGTTGCCACCAGTCGCGAAGATTACCCTGCGCATCGCTGAGCCGGCCTTCGTCGTCGAACGCGTGCGTCAGCTCGTGCGCGACGATGACGCCGAGCGCGCCGTAATTCGTGGCGTCGTCGAAACGCGCGGAGAAGAAGGGTGACTGTAAGAGACCAGCCGGGAACGTGATGTCGTTGTAGGCGGCGCTATACGAGGCGTTGACCGTCGGTGCGGACATCGACCAGAAATCGCGACTCATGTTTCGTCCGAGATGCGTGAACGTGTTGCGAGCCCGGTACAGGGAGACGCGCAGGGAGTTTTCGAGGAACGTTCCGCGGTCGATGCCGAGCGTGTCATAGGCGCGCCAGGTTTCGGGATAACCGACATGATCCGCGATTGCATCGAGCTTCGCGAGCGCTTCGCGTCGCGTCGACTCGCTCATCCATCCGAGCGTGCTCAGCTCGTCGTGAAACGTCGTTTGAATCGTCGAGATTAGATGTTTGGCTGCGGCGCGCGTCTCCGGAGAAAACGCGCGTTCGACATAGAGTTGGCCCAGCGCGTCTCCCAAGTCCACGTCGACGGAGCGCACGCAGCGATACCACATCGGTTGCTGTTCGCGCCGGCCGACCAGCGATGCGTCGAACGAATCGGCCTCGTCGGCAAACTGCATCGAAAGCGCGGGCGAGGCGCGTTCGATCAAACGATAGAGTAAGTAGGCGCGAAGCTCCGTGATCGGCGTGTTGCGAAGCACGACGTCCAGGTTTCTGAAGTAGTCGGGCTGCGAGACGTCGAGCACGTCGATATTAGGCGCGAACCGATCGTGGAAGTACTGTGCGAGATCGAAGCTCGGCAGCAACGTTTGCGCTTCGGCGAGCGTCATCTTGTGATAGTTGGAGGCTCGGTCGCGGAGTGCAGCACGCGTTCGGGATCCGCGCGCGAGCTCGATCTCGACTGCGACGACCGCATGCGCTTCGGCGTAGCTCGTGGAGAGGTCGTCACCAAGCAGGTGAAAGTCGCGCGCGATATGTGCGACGTAATCGTTTCGAATCAGATCTGCGCGCGCATCCCCAGCGAAGTAGAGATCGCGATCGGGTAAACCGAGACCGCCTTGTGCGATGAACGGGATCGTGCGCTGCTCGTCCCGCGGGTCGCCTTCGGATCCGGCGAAGAAAAATGGTCTGGCTCCGATATTCTGCAGGACGGCCGTCTGTAGACGTACGTCGGAAAGATCTTTGATCGCGCGTATGCTGTGGATGTAAACTTGCACGGGCCCCAAACCCGCCAAATCACGCTCGCGCACATTCATGCAGGAAGCGTAGTAGTCTCCGGCCTTCTGTCCCGGCGAACCGTGCGGCCAGGCGTCGCGCGAAACGTTCTCGAGCAAGTCGTGCAGCTCCGCGCGATTTTGTCCGCGCAGCTGATCGAGAACCGACCATCGGCTGGCCGTCGGGGGAATCGGGTTGTTCGCGCGCCATCCGCCCATTGCATAGCGAAAGAAGTCTTGACACGGTTTACACGTCGGGTCGATGTTAGCGACGCTGAAACCGCGCGCTGCGGACATAATCGCGGCCGGCGAAGTCGGGGGCACAAACAGCGGCGAACCTTCGGCGCCGAGCGCCAAATTCACAAGCAGCGTTAGGCCGGCGAGCAAACCGGCCGCACGAAGTAGGGTGCCCCTCACCCCGCCGTTTTCGCGGCGAGCCGCTCCAGTGCTTGCAGATAGGAATCGAGGCCGAGCCCGGAAATTTGCGCCTCGCAGACATCGGCGATGACGGAGGTAGCGCGGAACGGTTCGCGCCGATGGATGTCGGAGAGGTGTACTTCGATCGTCGGCTTCGCAACGGCCGCGATCGCATCGCGAATCGCGTAGGAGTAGTGCGTGAAAGCGCCGGGGTTGATGACGACGCCGTCCGCCCAGCTACGCATGCGGTGCAAGTAGTCGATCAATCGCCCTTCATGATTCGACTGGTAAAAGCGGATCTCGAAGCCAAGCTCGATCGCGCGCTCGCGAACGCGCCGCTCGAGCTCGTCGAGCGTCAAGCGGCCGTAGACGTCAGGCTCACGCTCTCCAAGAAGGTTAAGATTTGGTCCATTGATGACCAAAACGTTCAACGCGAAAACCCAATATGCCGGAGCACGCCGAGCAACTGATCTTGCGATACGCCGTCATCGTCAACCGTGCGTCCGATCCGATCGAGCAAAACGAATCGGACTCCCTTCGCACCGCGCTTCTTGTCGTGCTTCGTAGCCGTGGCGATGGACCGTGCCGAATAACGTTGCCACGTATCGGGGACGGGAATCGCTCGCAAGAAGCGTTCGATCGCGTGCGCGTCCGCGTCACGTAGGTGGCCACGCGCGGCTGAGAGCGCTACGGCGGCGCGCATCCCGACGATGACCGCTTCGCCGTGCCGTAGCACGCCGTAACCAGCGACGTTTTCGAGCGCGTGCGCGACCGTGTGGCCGAAATTGAGTTGCGCGCGTATCCCGGTACGCTCGCGCTCGTCGGCAGCGACGACCCGTGCCTTGATCGCGACGCATCGCGCAATGATGCGCGTCGTCAGCGGTTGGCGCAGCGCGACCACGTCTTTCCATGAGGTCAGTAGCGTTCGATAGAGGCGAGCATCGGCGATCAAGGCGGATTTGACGATCTCTCCGAGCCCGGAGATGCGATCGCGCCGGTCGAGTCCGCGCAAGATGCTCGGATCGATGACGACCAGATCGGGTTGTGCAACGACACCGATGAGGTTCTTGCCGAGATCGTGGTTCAGGCCGGTCTTCCCGCCGATCGACGAGTCGACGTCGGCTAGCAGCGTTGTCGGCACCGAGATGAAACGAACGCCGCGCAAATACGTCGCGGCGACGAATCCGATCGCATCGCCAATCGTGCCGCCGCCGACGCCCACGATCGTCGAGCGCCGGTCGAGGCCGGCACGTAGAAACTTGCCGTACAACGGCTCAACGCTGCGCAGCGATTTGAGACGCTCTTCGGCCGCAACCGCGATCGTTGTGGCCGGATTGCCGTACGCCTCGAAGTCGCGTGCAAGTGCGCTCAACGTTTTCGCAAGACGACGATCTCCGACGACGGCCACACGCGTGCCGTGTGCTGCGCCCGTGAGGTGCGCGAGATCGCGCAGCGCGCCCGCTCGGATGACGACGCTGTACGGCCGCCCTTTTAGCGGGACCGTGACTTTCACGATTGAGGCGGTCCTTCGACTCCGCTCGCTGCGCTCGCTACGCTCAGGATGACACGGGAAGCAATCTTTTCGGGCTTGAGTGTACTCGTGTCGATGCGCAATGCCGCGCGTTCGAAGCGCGCCAGCCGTCGTGCGCGCATCCGCGCGAGCGCGCCGGGCTGGGCGAGCAGCGGACGAATCTCGCCGTCCCTACGATCGAGACGCGATGCGAGAATCTCATCGGGCGCATCGAGAAAAATTAGCACGCCGGCGGCCCGAACGGCTTCGAAAGAGTCATCGCGTTCGAGCGCGCCGCCGCCGAGGGCAACGACCGCACGCGCATGTTCGCATGCCGCCTTGACTGCGCGCGCCTCGCGCTCGCGAAATCCCGCCTCGCCCTCACGCGCGAAAATCTTGGCGATCGTCGTGCCGGCTTCCGCAGCGATCATCGCGTCCGTGTCGAGCGCGACGCAGCCGCGCAGTTGCGCCAAGAGCGGCGCGAGCGTCGATTTCCCACTACCCGAAAGGCCGCAGAGGAAGATGCTATCGGGCACGCACGGTCGCGTCCCACGCGCGGACGCGTTCGCTGACCTCATCGATCGTATCGCCGCCGAATTTCTCGAGCACGGCAGACGCGAGGACGAGCGCAAGCAGCGATTCTCCGATCACCGCCGCAGCCGGCACCGCGCAAACGTCGCTGCGCTCGATGTGCGCCTGTGTCGCTTCGCCCGTTCGTAGATCGACGGAATCAAGCGGCTTCATCAATGTCGCGAGCGGCTTCATCGCTGCGCGGACGACGATCGGCTGTCCCGTCGTCATCCCGCCATCAATGCCGCCGGAACGGTTGGTGCGATACGACGTTCGCGAACCGTCGCCGTTTCCGGGGTAGAATGCGTCATGCGCGGACGTTCCCGGAGTGCGCGCGAGCGAAAAGCCGAGTCCGACTTCGACGCCTTTGATTGCGTTGAGCGAAAGAAACGCTTTGCCGATCTCGGCCTCGAGGCGGCGATCCCATTGCACGTACGAACCAAGCCCGACCGGGACGTTGCGCGCAACGGCTTCGATCACGCCCCCGAGCGTATCGCCGGCGCGCTTCGCGGCTTCGATCGTCTCGATCATTCGCTGCGCGGCCGCGGCGTCCAGCGCGCGAACCGGAGATGCATCGATCGTCTCGGTGTCGACGTCGCTCCAGGGCGACTCGTCGACTGCGTCGCCGATTTGCACAACGCGGCTTTGAATTTGAATCCCGATGCACTCGAGAAAGCGCCGCGCGATGCTCCCGAGCGCAACGCGCGCGGCCGTTTCGCGCGCGCTGGCGCGCTCCAGGACGTTGCGCATGTCGTCGTGCGCGTATTTGATGCCGCCGATGCGATCGGCATGCCCGGGTCGCGGTACGTTGACGACGCGTCGCGAGCGCGCGTTTTCGTCGGCAGGCTCTTGGACGGACATGATCTCGGACCAAGAGCGCCAATCGCGGTTGTCGATAACGAGACCGATCGGGCTGCCGAGCGTTTTGCCGAAACGGACGCCGGCAAGAATGCGGATCTCGTCGGTCTCGATGTTCTGACGGTTCCCGCGTCCGTAGCCGAGCTTGCGGCGCTTGGCCTGTGCGTGCAGGTACGCGTTATCGAGCTCGATCCCGGCGGGAATGCCTTCGATGATTCCGAGGAGGGCTTGGCCGTGCGATTCACCTGCGGTCAGATAACGCAAGCTCATGCCGCGAGTTTCTCCAGACGAACGCGTGATGCGTCGTCGATCCGCGGACGAAAACCGAACCAACCCTCGAAAGTCGCGAGCGCTTGTTCCAAAAGCATCGTGAAGCCGCCGATGACGTGCAATCCTTTCGTGCGCGCGTGCGCCAAGAACGGTGTGGCAGCCGGACGATAAACGAGATCGAATGCAAGCGACGCTGCCGGCGCGTTCGGAGGCAGGAGATCGCGTGCAGGCTGACCGGTTTGTCCGAGCGGCGTTGCGTTGACGTAGAGCTCAGCTGCAGGCAGCGCCGCGTTCATCTCCAGCGCGCTATACGCCGTCGCGGGTGCGCGCCCCGATGCATCCGCGCAAAGTGCCTTGGCGCGCGCGAGCGTTCGCGCGACGACTGTGACGGTCGCTGCGCCGCGATCGCCGAGGACGGTCGCAACTGCGCGTGCACCGCCGCCTGCGCCAAAGAGTACCGCGTTGATTCCACGCGCTTGGAAGCCGGCCGAGTCGAGCGTGGCCGCGATCCCGGCGACGTCGGTGTTGTCGCCGATGAAGCCCGCGCCTCCGCGCCGCACGACGTTGACGGCGGCCGTTGCGCGCGCAGCCTCCGTCCATCCGTCGAGCAGCCGTGCGATGTGTTCCTTGTGCGGCATCGTGACGTTGCAGCCGACGAACTGCGCGTCGTCGCGCCAGACTGCGAGCGTCGCCGCAAGCGCATCCGGGTGAACGTCAACTGCTTGGTAGTCGAGATCGATCTCCGCAACACGCGCGAACTCGGCAAAGAGCGCAGGCGAGAGCGAATGCGCAATCGGATGACCGATCACAGCCGCACGATACTCAGCCACGCACCGAATCCAGCGTCGAGAAAAACTGCGGATACGAGATCGCGACCGAGTCGGCTCCGGATATCGCGATCGGTGCGGGCGTGCCGAGGCCGGCGATCGCGAACGCCATGGCGATACGGTGATCGTGCATTGCGTCGACCGTTCCGCCGTGCAGCGAGGCCGGACCCGTTACGGAGAATCCATCGGTGTACGGTTCGATCTGCATTCCGATTGCGCGTCCACCGCGCACGATTGCGTCGATGCGGTCGGATTCTTTGTAGCGCAATTCCTCGGCTCCGCGTACATGCGTCGTCCCTTCGGCGAACGACGCGACGATCGCGAGCAGCGGCAGCTCATCGACGAGATCAGGAACTTCGCTTCCTTCGACGACTGTTGCGCGCAACGGTGCATATTCGGCGACGATCGTACCTACAGGTTCCGCGGAAGATCCGTTATGAACAAGCGTAATTGCCGCGCCCATGCGCCGTAGGGCGTCGATGAAGCCGAGACGCGTCGGATTCAAACCGACGCCCGTGATTTCGATGCGGCTGTTTGGAACGATCGTTGCGGCAGCAATCCAATAGGATGCACTCGACAGATCGCCCGGAATCGTCAGTGTCTCGCGCATGGCGCGCAGATGCTGGCCGCCTTCGATCTGCAAGGTGCCATCACCGGCCGTAATCGTCCCACCGAACATCGGTAGCATGCGTTCGCTGTGATCGCGGCTGCGCAGGGCGCCGCGCAAAGTCGTCGTGCCGTTCGCGTTCAGCGCGGCAAAGATGAGCGCACCCTTGACCTGTGCGCTGTTGACCGGAAGCTCGTAGTCGAATCCGCGAAGCTGCGTCGTACCGCGCACGCGAATCGGTGCGTGCAAGCCTTCGGTAAGATCGATCGTTGCGCCCATCTCCGTCAGCGGTGAGGCAATGCGGCGCATCGGGCGCTTCCGCAGCGACTCGTCACCGTCGAGCGTGACGTCGATATCCCGTGCGGAGAGAATGCCGGAAAGCAAGCGCATCGTCGTGCCTGAGTTTTCGCAATTCAGCGCCTGGGGCGGTTGCGTGAACGCGCCGCCGCGCCCTTCCAGAACGACGTCGTCGCCGCTATCCGTGATCTCGACGCCGAGCGCTTCGAGACAACGTCGCGTTGAGCGCACATCCTGGCCGCTCGGGAGTCCGGCAATGCGCGTACGTCCGCCGGCGAGCGCTGCAAAAAGAAGCGCGCGATGCGCGATCGACTTGTCGCCCGGAACGGTGAGACGGCCGCGCAGCGCAGCCGCCGCGGGCGCGACGGCAAGCTCGCTCACGCCTTGAGTGTAGCCTCGCCGGCACCCGCCGCATCGAAGATTGGAACGCGGTCGAGCTCTGCGACGATTCCGCGGAAGTCTTCGAACGTGAGCGCTTGTTCCTTATCGCTGAGCGCTTCGGGTGGATTGGGATGCACCTCGAGGATCAAACCGTGCGCGCCCGCAGCTTTTGCAGCGCGGCACATCGGCGCGATCCAGCGGCGCACGCCGACGCCGTGCGACGGATCGACGAGGACGGGAAGATGCGTCTTCTCGCGCAAGACGGGTATCGCCGAAAGATCGAGCGTGTTACGTGTCGCCGTTTCGAAGGTGCGGATTCCACGCTCGCACAGCATCACGTTCGGATTGCCTTCGGCGAGAATGTATTCGGCTGCGGCGATCAGCTCTTCGATCGTTGCCGAGAGACCACGCTTGAGGAGCACGGGCTTCCCCGTGCGGCCGATTGCTTTGAGGAGGTCGAAGTTCTGCATGTTGCGTGCACCGATCTGCAACACGTCGACTTGCGCCGCCATGCGATCGACTTGATCGATGCTCATTACTTCGCTCACGGTCGGCATTCCGGTCGCGCGTCCGGCTTCGCACAGATGCGTGACGCCTTCCCAGCCAAGGCCTTGGAATGCGTACGGATTGGTGCGTGGCTTAAATGCGCCGCCCCGCAGCATGACCGCGCCTGCGTCGTGGACGGCGTGGGCGGTTTCGAGGACTTGCTGCCGGGATTCAACCGAGCACGGACCTGCGATGATCGCGAACATGCCGTCGCCGATGTCGACGTTGCCGATGCGCAAGCGCGTTCCGGTCGGACGCGAATCACGCGCCGCGCGCGGGGTGCTCGATGAAGCCGAACTCTTTTGCGGCTTCTGTGGGACGAACGCCGTCTTTGGAAGGACGTCGCGCAGTGAGGGAATCGGCGGCGCTGCGATACCTGCCGCGACTGCGGCGACGTGCGCATTTGCGCGATAGCTGCCGATGATGCGCAGATCGAGCGCGGCTTTACGAAGCTCGGCGAGGGCGCTTGCGTGTTGCGGGTCGAGCAGATCACCGTCGATGTCGAGGTAAAACTCGGCCTCTAGCGGACGGCCGAGCGTCGGTTTCGATTCCAATTTCCCGATGCTGATCCCGGCCGATGCGATGATGCCCAGACACCGCGACAGCGAACCGGCAGCGTTCGACGTGACGAGAAGCAGCGACGTCTTGCGCGGGCCGTCACTTTCATCGACCGCCAGCGCCGGGTGACTGCCCTCGCGCGAACGGAAGACGATGAAGCGCGTGAAGTTTTCCGGATGGTCGGCAACGCGCGGTGCGAGCTCGACGAGTCCGTAGCGTACGGCGGCGCTCGGCGGAGCAATCGCCGCGATCCCAGTGTTGCCCGCGCGTGCGACTTCGCGCGCTGCGATGCCGGTGTCTTCGCACGGGACCGTTCGCGCGTGCGGGAGGCTTGCAAGGAATTTTCCACACTCCGCGATCACGAGCGGATGAGCCAGAACCTCACGAACGTCGTCGAGCGTCGTTCCCGGCGTGCCGAGCAAGCGGTGATCCATGCGCCAGACGATCTCGGCAACGGGTACCAGATCGAATTCGAGCAGCAGATCGTAGCCGTCGCGCACCGTACCGGCGATCGCGTTGTCGATCGGAACGATCCCAACGTCGGCGCGTCCCGCCGAAACGGCGACGGCCGCCGCACGAAAACTCGGCGTTCCCAGAGTCGTTGCGTCCTCAGCTCCGGACCGCGCGTGAAAGTACGCCTCGAGCGCCAGCTGTGAGTGCGCGCCGTCGATACCTTCGAATGCCCCGATCATCATGATTCTCCGTTCATCCCATCTATAAAGGAAAAACCCCCCGCCGCTTCGGCGAGGGGTTCGCGCTTTCGCAATTCTGCGATCGTTTTAATGCGCGTTCCAACTCAGCCGAGCGGCGACTCCACCCAGTAAAAGTAGTACGCATAAAACGATGCCGTTGCCAACATTGCTTTTGCATCCAATCACAGGAGCAGTCGAAGTGTCAAGCACAGGACGCCCTGGGCGGCCTCACGAACGAGGCTCAGCCCGCCGGGCGGGTGTGATGTAATGGTAGCCTGTTAGCTTCCCAAGCTGAACGTCCGAGTTCGATTCTCGGTACCCGCTCCAACCCAGCCCCAGCGTGCCCAGGCCCCGTGTGCCCAGGCCAAATGAAGGCCAGGCCAATCATGCCCAGATGGCGACGTAGCCAAGTGGTAAGGCAGAGCTCTGCAAAAGCTCCATTCCCCAGTTCGACTCTGGGCGTCGCCTCCAATTATGCCTGAACCCCGTCGTGTTTTGCCCCGCTTCTCGCGCATTGGGACCGGCGGCGCGGCACTGCTCGCAAGTCTGATCGTCGTCGTGTCCGTGATCGCGCTGGTCGCCGGCCTCGTCGCTGCGCGCCAACTGCGGGAATCCGCGCTCGAGCAAAAGCTGCTTTTCGGCGTCCAAGAACGCGCCGATCAGCTCGTTCGCATGCAGCTCGATGAAGAGACCTCACTGCGCGGGTTCTTGATATCGAAGAGCACCGCGTTTTTGGATCCCTACCTTTCGTCGCGCGGCGATCCGTTCGAAGATCTGGGCCGCACGCTCTATGCGCGGCTCGGCGAAAGCGATTTGACCGAAGCGCGTGCCAGGCTGGCGCGTATCCTCGCATGGCATCGCGAATGGCGCACCGGAGTCGCAGAGGAGCTGATCCGCAATCCTGCGCTCAGTAACGTCGCACGCTTGGAATCATACGGAAAGATCCTCGACGACCGAATTCGGCGCGAAGCGGCAGCGCTTCGTGACGAGATCACGGCCAAGAACGATCAAGTCTCCGCGTCGCTCGAATCGAACATCAGCCGAACGGTCGAGTTCGCGGTCGGCTTCGTTCTGATCGTGTCGCTCGCCGTTTTGTATCTCGCGCTCGCGCAGCATTCGACTTCGGCTGCGCTCGAACGCCAACATTCGATCGCAGGGCATCTGCAAGCCGCGCTTGGCGTTGGATGGCAAACGATTCCGGGAACAACGGTTGGAACCGCATACGTTTCGGCAACGAGCGAAGCCGAAGTCGGCGGAGACTTATTCGCTGCTTGGCAGCTCGACGACGATCGCGGTGCGATCATGATCGCCGACATGAGCGGCAAAGGCGTCGACGCGGTCGTGAACACCGCGTTTTGCAAGTACTCGATTCGCGCGCTGCTGCAGACGTACGGCCGGCCGGATCGCGTGATGACCGAATTCAACCGTCTCTTTGCGAGCACCGTCAGCGATCCGTCGATGTTCGCGGTTGCGTTTTTGGGCGTCTTGGACGCGCATAGCGGGCGCTTCGACTATGTCAGCGCCGGAGGCGAGCCGGCGTTTTTCCGGCATGGCGACACCGTACGCGTCCTCGACGTCGGCGGTCCGATCGTTGGCTTGGCGAGCGACTCGGTCTACGTCGCATCAGCGATCACGCTTGCGGCCGGCGATATCGTCTTGCTCGCGACCGACGGTCTTACGGAATCGCGCGACGAATCAACAGAGATGCTGGGATCGGATGGAACCGCGCAGCTGATCGCGCAAGCACCGAACGAGCCGCAGGCGTTGTGCGATGTGCTGATCGAGACGGTCAGGCAGCGCAGCAAGGGTGAGGTTGGAGATGATTTGGCGCTGCTTGCGATGCGGTTCGAGGGAGGCCTCGCCATCGGCGGGCAAACGCGGACGCTCGCCGAAACCAGCCGACCGTGATTGCGCGGCGAATCATTCCGTGTCTCGATATCAAAGACGGACGTGTCGTTAAGGGCGTCCGTTTCGTCGATTTGGTCGATGCCGGCGATCCGGTTGCGCTGGCGCGCGCATACGAAGAGGCCGGCGCCGACGAGCTCGTGTTTCTCGACATCACAGCGACCGTCGAAGGCCGCCGTGCGACGCGCTCGGTCGTCGCAGCTGTCGCGGCTGAGCTGACGATCCCGTTTGCGGTCGGGGGCGGCATCAACGGAATCGACGATGCACGCGACTTGCTACGTAGTGGATGCGATAAGATCTCGGTGAACAGCGCAGCCGTGCGAAAACCTGAATTGATCGATGCTGCCGCCGCGGAATTTGGAAGTCAGTGCGTCGTCGTCGCGATCGACGCGCGCCGGAAAGACGATTCATGGGAAGTCGTCGTCGACGGCGGACGAACGCCGGTGGGGCGTGACGCGATCGAATGGGCGCGCGAGGCCGCGCGGCGCGGCGCGGGTGAGATATTGCTGACGAGCATGGACGCGGATGGTACGCGCGCCGGATACGATCTGGCGTTGACGAACGCCGTGCACGACGCTGTAAACGTCTCCGTAATTGCATCGGGCGGGGCCGGGACCGTGCAAGACTTCATCGATGTTTTCGAACGCGCGCATGCCGACGCGGCGCTGGCCGCATCGCTATTCCACTACGCCATCCTCGATATCGGCGTGCTCAAGCGCGAGCTGACCGAACACGGCCTGCACGTACGTCCGGTCGCGGCTAAGTGAGGACGCGATAAATGAACGTCGAGGAGATCAAGTTCGACGAAGCGGGCCTCGTCCCGGTCAGTATCGTCGATGCGCACACGCACCGCTTGCTGACGCTCGCGTACGCGAACCGTGAAGCCGTCGAAAAAACGATTGCGACCAAGCAAACGCATCTCTGGTCGCGCTCGCGTCAGAGGCTGTGGCGTAAGGGCGAGGAGTCCGGACACACGCAAGACGTGCTTGAGATCGTCGCCGACTGCGACGGCGACGCGCTGATGTATCGCGTCATTCCGCGCGGACCTGCGTGTCACACGGGCGCCGATTCGTGCTTTGGGGATCCGGTTTTCGCAGCTGCCGGCCAGGAGAACGCGGGTGCCTTCTTTCGCGCGATCGAGCATCTCGAACGCACGATTGAATCCCGGCGCGGCACGGATACGTCTCAAAGCTACGTCGCAAAGCTTCTCGAAGGCGGCGTCGATCGCATCGGAAAGAAAATCGGCGAGGAAGCCACCGAGCTCGTCATCGCCGCGAAAAACAAAGCACGCAACGAAATCGTCTGGGAAGCGGCCGATTTGATCTTCCATACGCTCGTGCTCCTGGCGGAGGAAGGCGTCACGCTGGACGAGATCGGCAGCGAATTTCAAAGACGAGCACGCTGAAACCAGCATCGCTCGAAGGGCTTGCGGGCGTCGGCCCCGCGACGGCGCGGGCGTTACGCGAGATGGGGTTGGAAGAGCCGCGCGATCTGCTCGCGCACATCCCACGCGATTATAAAGATTGGCGAGAGCCACGGCCGCTGGCTGCGATTGCAGCCGATGCGCTGCGTTCATCGGAACCGGCAGATGAGATCGCGGTCGCAGAAGTTGTGAGCGTGCGCGACGTCCGGGCACGGATCGCGATTACCAACGTCGAGCTGCGCGATGACAGCGGCTCGCTTCGTGCCGTCTGGTACGGACGGCGCGGACTCGACGGAAAGATTCGGCCGGGAATGCGTCTGTTCGTGTACGGACGCGTTGCCGCGAAGCGCCGTCGCGGCGCGGTAACGATCGAGCTCAACGTTATGCACCATCGCGTGCTCGACGAGGATGCGACGTTCAGCGGCGAGGTCGTCCCCGTCTACCCCGCGACCAAGGACGTATCGACGCGAACGCTACGTTCGATTATCTCGCGCAATCTCTCGCGGTTGCTCGAAACGGTCGAGGAGCGCTTACCGGCGGAGATCGTCCGCGCGCAGCGTCTGATCACCGCGCGTAAGGCCTGGCACGACATTCACGTTCCAAAAACGCCAAGCGACGTTGGGCCGGCACGCCGCCGCATCATTTACGAAGAGTTTTTCGCGATCGCGCTTGCCGCGGCGCTCGTTCGTGCCGAGCGCAGACGCGAAGGAAGAGCCATCCCAATCGATGTGACGCCGGACCTCATGAAGCGCTTCGAGGAATCGCTTCCGTTCCGGTTGACCGGGGCGCAGCGGAGCGTCATCGCACAAATTCTGGCCGACATGCGCGAGCCGCACGCAATGAATCGCCTCTTGCAAGGAGACGTAGGCTCCGGGAAGACGCTCGTTGCGGCTGCCGCAATCGTCGCGGCGGCATCGAATGGCGTTCAAAGCGCACTGATGGCGCCGACAGAAATTCTGGCCGCGCAGCACGCGCAAAAACTTGCGCCCCTGTTGCTTCCGTTCGGCGTTACGGTCGAGGCCGTGTTCGGCAGCTTGTCGGCTCCGGCGCGAAGGAATGCGAACGACCGCATCGCCAGCGGTGAAGCGTTCTTGGCGATCGGGACGCACGCGCTCTTGACCGAGAGCGTCGAGTTCAAGCGCTTAGGCTTGGTCATCATCGACGAACAGCACCGCTTCGGCGTCGAGCACCGCGCCGCGCTGCGCGCCAAAGGTGCCGATGCGATCCCGCACACCTTGCACATGACCGCGACGCCAATTCCGCGTACCCTTGCGCAAACACGCTACGCAGATCTGGACCTCTCGGTCATCGACGAGCTTCCACCCGGACGCACGCCGATTGCAACCTACGTGGTACGCGAGAGCCGCAAGCCAATCGTTTACGAGTTCGTGCGCAAAAACGTCGGACGCGGACAACAGGCCTATGTTGTCGCGCCGGCGATCGAGGCTTCCGGATATGAGAACGCGCCGCGCGTAGCAGCCCTCGATGAAGCCAAGCGCGTCACCCGCGAAGACTTGGCGGGGCTTCGGGTCGACGTGCTGCACGGGCGGATGCCGCCTCGCGACAAAGACGCGGCGATGGGGCGTTTCGTCCGCGGTGAGACCGACGTCCTGATCGCGACTACGGTCGTCGAGGTCGGCGTCGATATTGCGAATGCCTCGGTTATGGTCGTCCTCGACGCGCACCGCTACGGTTTGGCCCAGCTTCACCAGCTCCGGGGGCGGGTGGGACGCGGGATCGTGCGGTCATTTTGCGTCCTCGTCGCTCCTGACGACGTAGCTGAGACGCGGCGCCTGGAGATTCTCACCCAAACCGAGGATGGGTTTAGGATCGCTGAAGAAGACTTGCGCCTGCGACGGGCCGGGGATATGGCTGGGACCCAGCAGGCCGGCGCCGGGAGCGGAACCTTTGGGGACCTCGTGCAAGATTTCTCCGTGTACCTCGAGGCCAAGCGTGAGGCCGACCGTATCGTCGCCGGTGATCCCACATTGGAGCACCCGGATCACCGCGCGTTGCGCGGCTTGGTCGAAACGATGCCGGCTGCTCGCGCGATGCTAATCTCGTCGTAACGCTATGATATTTACAAACATGCCATTCCATATAACGTTGTCGCGAGGCCGGCGTGAAGATGGCTGCACTTCGGTCATGGTGATGGGCCGAGCACTTCTGGGGGCCCCACGCAAAGCGTGGGGGGCGCGCAGGCCTGGGGCCGGAGCGCCTTTCAAATGAGAATAGCGATTGGGTTCGATCTCGATCATACGCTGGTGATCGACAACAGGCTCGAGCGCACGGCGCTGATCGACCTCGCCAAAGAGCTCGGCGTCGTCATCGGTGCGAACGATATCGCACGTCTCGCGCAAATCGACACGCTGCTGCAAGAAATGCGTTCGGGACGCCTCGATCTCGATCACATGATCGCGGGGTTCGTACACTCGATTCGGAAGGATCGCAAAACAAAGGGCATCGGCGAGCGCTTTCGTGAGATCTGTCTTGCGATGGTGCCGCATCACGTCGTTGCGCTGCCCGGAGTCAACGAGCTCTTCGCCGGTTTGGATTCGCGTGGCGTACCGCACGCGATCCTCACGAACGGCTGGAGCCCGCTTCAAGAAAAGAAAGCGGAAGCGATTCGTTACACCGGGACGGTGCTGGTCAGCGATGCAATCGGATTCGCCAAGCCGGCGCCGGAGGCGTTCGCGCTGCTTGCGGATACGTTCCCGACCGATGCGTGCATATGGTATGTCGGCGACAACCCGGCAAGCGACGTGCGGGGGAGCATCGATGCCGGCTTCCAAGGGATTTGGTATCACGAGCATTCGGGCGTATCGTATCCGAGTCATATTCCGGCGCCGTCGGCAGTGATCGATCAGCTGCTCGATCTGCTGGAGCTGATTGATGCTTCCGACGCGCAGGGCATGCCAGGTCGCCTGGAGGCGATGCCGAAGACCTAAACCCGAGATGTTGGTGCGCAGCCGCTCCGTTTGGAGTGAGTGCTCTTGCGACTAACCGGAGGAACATTAGGTAGCCGCCGGTTGCCTAACGTCCCCAAGCGCGGTGTCAGACCGACACCGGCGCGAGTCAAAGAGTCGCTCTTCGCGATTCTCTCGACGCGTTCGGAAGACGCGGTCGTTCTCGATCTCTTTGCGGGGAGCGGAGCGCTCGGCTTCGAGGCGCTCTCGCGCGGTGCGACCTTCGTGACGTTCGTCGAATCCAATCCCGGCGTCGCGGATCTCTTGCGCGCAGCCGCCGGCGATCTTGGCGTGGAGAAACAGGTCGAGGTCGTCACCATGCGTGCCGAGCGCGCGGTCACGCGTCTCGAGCGTAAATACGATCTCGTTTTCGCCGATCCACCCTACGAGATGGGATTCCCGGCGCAGCCGCTCGGAACGCTGCGTACGCGCGGCTTGCTTTCAGAGGACGCGATCGTCGTATTCGAACACAGCGGACACTCCTCGCCTGAAACTCCCGGCTTTGAGGTAACCCGCGAGGAGCGATATGGCGACGTCGTCATTGCATTTTTGAAAGCGCAGGCTGATTCGTGAACGGCGGCTCGCACGCGGTCTATCCCGGTTCGTTCGATCCGCTCACCAACGGTCACCTCAACGTGATTCGGCGTACGGCAGCCGTCTTCGACCGTCTGACCGTCGCGGTCGTCGTCAATCCGCAGAAGCGCGAGCCGCTCTTTACGATAGAAGAGCGTCAGGCGATGATCCGCGAGTGCGCGGCGTCGATGGCGAACATCGAAGTCATGGATTTTCGCGGGCTACTCGCCGATTTCGTCAAACAAATCGGTGCGGACGTGATCGTCAAGGGGCTGCGCGTCGTCTCCGATTTCGAATCAGAGCTTTCGACGGCCCTGATGAACCGCTCGCTTTCCGGCGTCGACACGATGTTCTTGATGTCGGATGCGGAATACAGTTTTGTCTCATCAAGCTTGATCAAAGAAGTGTTCTTTCTCGGCGGCGACGTGAGTGGGTACGTTCCCGAACCCGTCTTGCGCACGATGAATGCGCGAAAAACCAGTCTACACCGCTAAGGAGGCCGCATGTCCATTTACCGCGTGATCGATCGACTCGAAGCCTACGTTCGGGAAGGCACGATGCTCCCGTTCCGGCGACGCATCCTGAGCGAGGAACGCATTCTCGAGCTGATCGAGAAGATGCGATCGACGCTGCCGGAGGAGGTCGGTCGCGCGAAAATGATCGCGAAAGACAAAGACCGGATGCTGCGTGAAGCGCAGGAACGCGCGCAAGAGATCGTCAGTGAAGCGAGCGAGCATCATGCGCAGATGGTCGACAATCACGAGATCGTGCAGCAGGCGCGTGCGACCGCTGAATCCGTCCTGCGCGATGCCGAGGAGCGTGCGAAGAAGATCCGTGAAGGCGCGGATCAATATGCGGCTACCATCCTCGGCGATCTCCAGAACCGCTTATCGGTCGCACTTGCATCGGTCCGCAAAGGCCAAGACGCACTCGGCGCGCGTGTGGTCACGCAATCCGCGTCGATTACGGAAGCCGCCGCCCAGAGCAAGCGCGTCGCATTCGACGCGCAAGCACCGGATGCGATCGAACGGACCCACGTCATGGTGGAAACCGCCGAGCTCGAAGAAGTGCCGTAAGCGGAGGCGCTCCGGCGCGCGGAGTACCACTCCGCAATGAGCGGCCAACGCTTCTCGCTTTTTCAAGGCGACCCGGGCCGGGAGAGCGACCTTAAAAAGTGGCACTCGCCGTACGTCGAGTTCATGCGTGAGTGCAAGGCCGTTCTCGACGTCGGATGTGGTCCGGGGTATTTTCTCGACCTCATGCGAGACGGCGGCGCGAAGACGGTCGGCATCGATCTCGATCCGTCCATGGTTGCGCAGGCGCGCGAACGCGGCCATGAAGCGCACGTCGGAGATCAAAGACTCATCGAGCGCTGGGTGAGCGCGTTCGACGGCATCCACCTGAGTCACATCATCGAGCACATGTGGGGCGAGGAGGCTCTTGCGATGCTCGAGGCCGCGACGGCCGCGCTGCAACCGGGTGGCATACTTGTGGTGCGCACGCCGAACTGGTCGAATGAAACGGTTCGACATGGCGGATTCTGGATGGACCACACGCACAAGCGTCCTTATCCGCTCGATCTGCTCAAGAAATTCTTCGACGATCTCCAGCTCGAGACGATTACCTCGGGCCAGGAACCGATGGGCTGGGAGGACACCTACATCGTGGGGCGCAAGGCGCGCGCCGCGACCAGCGCGCGTGGCCTTCCGACCGTCGTCGTCGAAGGCGATTTCATTGCGCCGCATAGCTCGCTGTCGACCGTAAAATCGCGGGCTCTTTGGCGCGATCGCAGCTCGTTCAAAATTCGATCTTGCACTGCTCGCGGAGCCGTCTGATAAACCGATCCCGGGGTCTGTAGCATCTGCGCTCGAGCCGTTGCGTTCGCGGCGCATCGATACTCCCGACGTCTTAATTCGGCATTTCTTTCCGGCTGCGACCTCGCGGCTCGAGCACAAGTGTTACGTGCAAATCCAACCGTGGGAATACGGCGCGCTTCCAAAGCGTTGGGTCGCCGAGTGGCGCGACAACGTCGACGAAGTCTGGTGCTACAGCTCGTTCGTCGCGGCCGAGTACTTGAGGGCCGGCTTTTTGCCGGAGCGAGTACACGTCGTCCCGCTTGGTTTTGATCCGGCAGTATATTCTCCGCGCCAATCGCGGCGGACGATTCGACCGAACGCCGCTGTGTGTTCCTTTTCGTCGGAGGAACGATCGTTCGCAAAGGCATCGACATTCTCTTAGCTGCGTGGGAACGCGCATTCAAACCGACCGACGACGTGGCGCTCGTCATCAAGGACGTACCCTGGTATTCGCCTCGACCGACGAAGAAAATACTGGAGCTTGCATCGCGCACCGATCTGGCTGAGCTGCTCTACACCGAAGAAGTGTTTCCGAGCGAGGAAGCAATGGCGGCGCTGTATCGGAGCGTCAGTTGCTTAGTTCACCCGTATCGCGGCGAAGGGTTTGGGCTTCCGGTCCTTGAGGCCATGGCTTGCGGGATTCCGGCGATCGTCACCAAGGGCGGCGCGACCGACGACTTCTTCACGCAAGAGTGCGGCTATCCCGTCGATGCCGCACGCATCGCGCCCTGGCCCAAGCCTAACGAAGAAATGGTAGACGAAGGCTTTTTGCTTGAACCCGACGTCGCACAAGTGGCGGCAGCGATGCGTTCCGTCTACGAAGATCCCGAAGGAGCACGCCGGCGCGGTCAGCATGCCGCGGCTCATGCTCTCGGATGGACTTGGGAGCATTCCGCGCGTCGCGCCGAAGAACGGCTCGATGCGCTTGCGTCGGCGGCGAAGAGCAAGTCGAGCCGGATTATTTCGCTCGAGCAGTATCCCTCGCCGATCAATCGCTTTGAGGCAAAGCGTTACTCGCAGAACGGTGAAGATGGAATCGTCACCGAAATCTTCCGCCATCTACAGCCGCAGCAGCGTTTCTTTGTGGAGTTCGGCGTCCAGAGCGGGACCGAATGCAACAGCCGCGATCTCGTCGTTGGCTACGGATGGTCGGGCGTGATGATCGAGGGCGATCCGAACGATATCGCGGGTTGACCCAGACGTACGCTAAACAACCGAGCGTGAAGACGGTACAAGCCTTTATAACGAGGGAGAACGTCATTGACGTTTTCGAACGCGCCTCGGTTCCCAAAGAGTTCGATTTGCTCTCGATCGATATCGACGGCAATGATTACTGGGTCTGGAAAGCGCTGGGGACGACCTACCGGCCCCGTCTCGTGATCATCGAGTGTAACGGAGCGCATCCGCCGCCGAAGCGATGGGTGATGGAATACAATCCCGTACACGCCTGGCAACATGACAACTACTACGGCGCTAGCCTGCAGTCACTGACCGACCTCGGCAAGTCGATGGGCTATTCGCTCATCGGCGTCGAGAGCGCTCGTGTCAACGCTTTCTTTCTGCGTACTGAACTTCTCGAACGTTCCGGATTCCCGGCTGTCACCCCGGCTGATGCGTATCGCGCGCCACGTCACGTTTTTCCGGAGCGCGTGGGGCCGTTCGTCGAGATTTAGACCGGCGGTGCTTGCACGTTATGCGCAAAGGCAGAGAGCCGGTCTCGATCGAGCGCTCGGACGCGTCCACGATCCAGCTCGACGGCTTTAGCGTTCTTTAAACGAAGTAACGCGCGCGCTGCCATGTCGCGCACGGTTCCGGCTGCGGCGGCGATTTGCGCCTGCGAGAGATTCTCGACTCCCGGCAAACCGCTCGCCATTCCGGCGGTGTTCGGCGCGTAGGAGAGCAAGAATTTCGCGACGCGCTGCAGCACGTGGGCGAATGCCAGATCGGCGATCGTGTCGATCGAGCGGCGCCGCGCCTGCGATGCTGCCGCCAAGAACCCGAGCGCAAGCTCGTTATCGGTTGCGAACCGCGCTTTGCACGGCCTCGCTCGGTACCAGCACGAGCGTCGCGTCGGTGAGCGCCTCGGTGCGCGTCGTCGCTCCGCCGCCGTCGAAGACCCCCGTTTCGTTGAGCGGATCGAACACGAGTCGCTCGCCGAGCGCTTGCGTCTTGCCGTCGGCCGAGAGCAGCGTGAGAACGATCTTGCCTTCGCGCACGAAGCCGAGATACGGCCACTTTTCGCCTTCATCAAACACCGTCTCGCCGTGTTTGTACCGCCGCTCGGTTGCGACGGCGGCGAGCTGGCGAATCGTTTCAGCTTTAGCTGCGCCGAACGGCGGGCAGTGCGAGAGGAATGTCTCGACGTCGGCGCGTTCGTCGATGCGCTCCAGGCGCACCGTCCAACGACCCGAACCGAGGTTGCGCGCATCCCATGCAAATTTTCCGGGACGATACTGCGCGAACTCGTTGCGAAGCGCGCGCGGATCACTCTCCTCGGACAACTCGAGAACGCCGCCGATCGGAAGCCGGTCGAACGCTTCGAGAATGTACGAGCTGCGTTGTGCGGTCGGAATCGTCCGCGCGTCGAGCGTGACGGTTGCCGGTTTCGTCGTGGTCATTCCTGGGTTGGTATGCGTGCTCTGCGCCGGAAACTCCCGGTCCTCCTCGAAGCCCGCTGCGTGAACCGCCGCTTCGCGAGGATCGCGGACATCGCTGCGATCGTGCTGATCGTGCTGGCCGCCTGGAAATTTCTGATTGCGCCACGCTTTTTCGCGCCGGCGATGGTTCCGGTCCGGGCCCCGCCGCTGACGTTGCCGCTCGAGGGCGGCGGTAGCTTCAACTTGGCGAGGGCCCGTGGACAGGTCATCTTCCTCGATTTTTGGGCGTCGTGGTGCGAGCCGTGCAAAATGTCCATCCCACTGATCGAGGCGTACAAGACGACGCATCCCCAGGCACTTGTCTACAGCGTTGACGCCGGAGAAACCGAATCGATCGCGTCGCACTATGCGCGGAGCGTGAAGATGCGGCGGGTCGCGTTCGATCCGAATATGATAGCCGCCGATGCGTTCGGCGTCCAAGTCTTCCCGACGATGATCGTAATCGGCCGGGACGGCAAGGAGCACGCCAAATGGGTCGGCTTCAACCCGCTGATCGAGCGCGACATGGCGCGCGCCGCGAAAGAGTTCTAGACGCGAACGATGATCTTGCCGAACGTCTTGTCTGATTCCATCAGACGATGCGATTCGGCGATTTGATCGAAGGCGAAGACCGTATCGACGACCGGGCGCAGCTTTCCACTTTCGAATTGCGGGATGACGAGCCGCTCGAAGCGTCGCGCGAGCGCGATCTTTTCTTCGATCGGACGTGCGCGTAGCATCGTCCCGATCCAGGCGACACGCTTGCGGTGGAAGAGACCGATATCGATCTCGCTTTTTGCGCCCGCCAGCGTTCCGATTTGGACGATGCGTCCGCCGACGCGAATCGCAGAGATGTTGCGCGCGTACGTCGCCGGACCGATGAAATCCAAGATCAGGTCGACGCCGGCGCCGTTCGTCCGCGCGCGCGCAAGCTGATCCCATTCGTCGTCGAGCAGCGTTCCATCGGTCATTCCGAACTCCCGCGCGCGTTCGAGCTTCTCGCGCGTGCGCGACGTCCCGATTGCGATGCCGCCGGCGGCGGCGACCAATTGCGCGGCTGCGGTTCCCACGCCGCTGCCGACGGCATGGATCACGACGGATCCGCCCGGGGCGAAGCCGCCTTGTTCAAGCGCATCCCACGCCGTCATGTATGCTTCGGGGATCGCCGCGACCGATTCGAACGGCATGCCTTCGGGTGCGCGCACCGTCGCGCGTTCGTGCACGACGAGCAGCTCGGCGTATGCGCCGGCGCCTGTTATACCGCAGACGCGATCACCGGTTTTTCGATCGCGGGCTCGTGGTCCGAGCGCTTCGATCTCTCCCGCATATTCGAGCCCCGGGATGCGCGGATCGATCGCGTCCGGCGGCGCCGGGTACAAGCCGCGCCGTTGCAATACGTCCGCACGATTGATTCCGAATGCACGGATGCGAACGCGAACTTCCTCGCCTTGCGGCTCGGTGACGGTGACGCCGTCCTGGACGCGAAGAACGTCGGGATCACCTTTGGTTTCTAGAACGACTGCTCGCATCGTTCTTAATGTCCCGTAAACACAGGCTTACGCTTTTCGAGAAACGCGGTCGTGCCTTCGGCGAAGTCGCGCGTCGTCGTCATCGCGCCGAAATGCAGAGCTTCGATCTCGAGGCCTTCGGCGAGCGGAATGACCGCGCCGGAGACGATCGCGCGTTTGGCGCCTTCCACCGCAAGCGGCGCCTTCGTCGCAATAATGCCGGCGACACGTTTGGCTTCTTCGAGCAGCTCTGCAAGCGGAACGACTTTCTGAACGAGTCCGATCCGCAGCGCGTCGCTCGCGTCGATCATCTCGCCGCTCAAGCAGAGGTACATTGCGGCACCGAATCCGCAGATCCGTGTCAGGCGTTGCGTTCCACCGTAGCCGGGGACGAGTCCGAGATTCACCTCGGGTTGACCGAAGCGCGCGTTCTCGCTTGCGATGCGGAAGTCGCACGCGAGCGCGAGCTCGCAGCCTCCGCCGAGCGCGAATCCGTTGACCGCCGCAATGACGGGGACGCGCATCTCCGCGAACCCGGAGAAGATCGCTTGACCGCGGCGTGCGAACTCCGCTCCACGGACGGCGCCGTCGATCGTTTTGAACTCTGCGATGTCGGCGCCGGCTGCAAACGCCTTCTCGCCGGCGCCGGTGATGACGACGGCGCGAACGCTGCGATCTTGCTCGATCGCCGTCAGCGCATCAGAGAGCTCGCCGAGGAGCGCGGATGAAAGTGCATTAAGAACATTGGGCCTGTTGAGGGTAATGACCGCGATGGCGGCGGTCGTTTCCATGATGATGGTTTGATACACGGGGTCGGGGTTGCGCCGCATGGATGCGGTGCCCTGCCACGGAATAGACACTCTCGGCATGCGAACCGCCTATCATGAAGCCCTGGAAAATGCTCGCCTGGACTGCGTGCGGCTTGCCGCACTCGCGAGCGACGCCCTACACTCCGCGGTCTCGGCGCTCGAGGAGCGTGACGTCGATCTTGCGGCTCGCGTCATCGCGGGCGACGACGAGATCGATGCGCTGCGCCGACAGATCGAGAGCGAGTGCATCGAGTTGATGTGGAAGCAACAGCCGCTGGCCGGCGAGCTGCGTCAGGTTGCCGCCATGCTACAGATCAACGTCGACTTGGAACGGATCGGCGATTATGCGGTCGACATAAGCAAGAACGCGGTCAAGCTGATCGACGCACCGATTCGCCCCGCGCACGTCGAGATCGGGCGCATGGGTCACGAAGCGCGCCAAATGGTCGTCGATGCGATGCGTGCATTTAGCGATCGTTCGGTCGAGCTTGCCGACGCGGTCATCGCGCGTGACGACCAAGTCGATCTGCTGTATCACCGCGGAATCGAGAAACTGCAGCAGGAGATGCAAGCCGATCCGGGCGTCGTCCGCGCGGGCACGCTCCTACTCTTCTCGCTCGCAGTCTTGGAACGCGTCGGCGACCGCGCGCAGAATATCGCCTGGCACACGAAAGAGATGGTCGGGGCTGTATAGAGTTACGATCGCCGCAGTACTCGCCGCGATCGCGCTATTTGCGGGCACGGGCCAATGCGTTCGTGCCACGGACGCAGGCGAACGTGTCAGCTTGACGCTCGACGGGAGGCCGATCTCGACGCGACCTTCCGTTGCGTTGATTCGGGGCGGCGTGTTGTTCGTCGACGCCGTCGACGTGACGCGCGTCTTCGATGGGCTACTAGTGTTCGAACGCCGCGGTGTACGCATCAGCGTACGCGGCCACACTGAATCCTTTAGGCTCGGCAACCGTATTGCGGTGGTCGATAAGACCAACGTTCGCATGCGGGCATCGCCTTTCGAATACGAAGGCGATATTTTCGTGCCGATCGGGCCGATCATCACGGCCGATCCGGCTCTGCACCTCACGTGGATCAACCGGCACCACGCCGATCTCCACGTCGACGCATTCTAGGTTAGGCGCCGCCCTCGCGGACGATGCACGGCGCCATGACGGCGTCGCGCATCCCGTGAATCAAACGCTTGTCGGCCGGCGCTACCGTTGCGAGAACTCCACCGAGCTTGGCATGACCGTTCGAAGCGAAGTAGTAGGGTGAGAGCCGGACGCGCCCGTCCATCGTCTTGATCTCGCCGCTCTCCCGATCCCACCACTGTGTTTCGATGCGCCGTCCCTTGCGGAAGCGCTGAAGGATGTGCGGTGTGGTCGAGTAGGCTGCGAGAGCATCATGCAGTGCAACCGACCATTCTTCACGCGAGAGATCGCTTGCGATCTTTACGCCGCGCGCGCCCCACGCAAGTTCGGAGAAACCTGAAGGCTTTACGACCAGATCGCGCTCCGATTTTCCAAGTTTGGTAAGCGCCTCCCAATCGCGCACCGGCTTTCCGGACAGCGTCAGCGAGTGAATTACGGCTTGCGGCGGAAGCGGTCGAGGATCGAGGATCCAGGTCTGCGGCATCAGTTGCGCAAGACGGTCGAATGTCGTCGCGTCGAGCTCGGCACGCCAATACTCTTCGAGCAGCGGGTGGTGGAGCAGCGCAAAAGCGAGTTTCTCCTCGAGCTGTGCTTTGGGCGGCGGCGTGATGTGAACGCGGTTCTTTCGCGCCGCGTAAAACATGAGCTCCCACTTCGGTACGTTCAGGAGATCGAACATCTCGAAGTTGCGGTACAGCACGTCGATCTTCTCTTCGCGTCCGTCCGGAAGACGAACGAAAAGTGCCTGTTCGGTGAAAACGATGTCTTGCGGTCCGACACAATAGACCGTAGCGACCGACGCCGCGGTGATGCGCTGCGCGAGCCATGTCAGCTCGGCGCGATAGTCGGCCGATTCTTCGGAGACAACGATTGCAGCAACCGGATGCGGCTGTCCGGCGAGATCACTGAAGAGCGACGCGAGACCTTCGGGCATCCCCGACGAGCCGCCGAAGCTTTCGAAGCCAATGCGGCAATACTGCTCGGCCATCGCGCCGACGAAGCCCATTCCGCCGGGGAGACTGTCGAGCTCGGTTGCGACGAATCCATCCTCGGTGAGGATGAGATCGGGCCGAATGACACCGATCAGGTCGCTTCGAAAGCGATTCTGGCGCGCGAGCTTGATGACGTGCTCGGGTTTGCCCTGATCGAGATACTCTGCAATGAAGGGCGGCGCCGTGCCGCGCACGCTGCGCGTGTAGAGCGCATTGAGCGCACGATAGAACGCAAGCAGATCGTCGCCGAGCGTCTCGAGCGCAGTCGCCGTCGCGGGCGAGAGGCCGAAAGGTTCGGGCGCGATACGCCACGCCACACGCTGATCGCCGCCATCGGCGACGCGGAAAAGTCCAGCGGGTAAGTTCTCCTCGATGAAGCGTGCCCGCTGGGCGGCCGTCATCCCGGGCGCTATCGCCGTACAGCCCATTACAGGACGTTTGAACCGAGGGTCGATGCGGCCAGGTTGCACTTGCCTCCAGGCTGCGACTTAGGAGGGATGGCGTGCTCAAGGAAGGTTTGCTAGGAGCGTTGCCCGGCGTTCCCGTACGGCTACACTGAATACATGCTCATATTGAACATATGCCCACGATCGATTTGATCGCGCTCGACCTCGACGGTACGCTACTCAACTCAGACGAGCACGTTTCGCTCCGCAACGAGCGCGCGATTGCGCGAGCCCTCGAGCAGGGCGTTCGCGTCGTTCTCGTCACCGGCCGAGGCGTCGAAACGCCCGTGCGCATCTCGCGCGAGCTGGGACTCAATCTCCCAGTGATCTGCTGTCACGGCGCGTTGACGAAAGATTTCGGAAGCAACAAGACGCTCGTCCACATTCCGGTGCCGCTCGTCTACGCCAAACCGATGATCGAGTTCGCCGAAGACGCCAAACTTCAAGTTGCCGTTTACGTCGAAGAGTTTTTCTATCGTCTAACCGGCGGCGAAATTTTCATGGCGGACATGACGGGTCCGGCCTGGCGCGAAGTCAGCTCGCTGCGCGAAGTCCTGACGGAGGCGCCCACCTTCATTCGTTTTCTCGGTCCCCAAGCCGTGGCTGCAGTGGACCGCGAGTTCAGCTCGTTCCCGCTCAATTTTCGCCACGAGACGTGGGGAAAATTCGTCGAGTGCGCGGTACTCAGCCGCGAAGCCAGCAAGAAACAGGCGCTCATGCGGTTGTGCGCGGATTTCCAGATCCCGCGCGAACGCGTGCTCGCGATCGGCGACTCACGCAACGACGTGCCGATGCTGCAATGGGCCGGTGTCGGCATCGCGATGGGCAATTCGCTCGACGAGGTGAAAAAGTCGGTTCAGATCACGACCGCGACCAACGACGAAGACGGCGTCGCGCTTGCGATCGAGCGCTTCGCTTTGGGCCGCGTTGCATGATACGCGTCATCGCGTTTGCACGCGTACGCGAGCTTTTGGGTTTTTCGGAGCGCGAGTTCGGCCTCGCAGACGTGCCGACCGTCGGCGCTTTGCGGGCTCGCTTGGAGCGTGACGTTCCGGCGCTGCTGCCCCTTCGGGGATCGACGCGCATCGCGCGCAATGGGCAGATCGTCGATGACGCTGCGTCACTTACAGAGGGCGACGAAGTCGCTTTGCTGCCACCCGTGGGAGGCGGATAGATGCCCGTAACCGGATCGCCGTTCATTGCCCTCACGACCGAGCCGATTGAGATAGAAGCGCTCGCCGCCGGCGTGCGAACCGATGCGTGCGGAGCAGTTGCGCTCTTTCTCGGCGTGGTACGCGAGCAAAACGACGGCCGCCGGGTAACCGCACTCTCGTACGAAGCGTATCCGTCCATGGCGCTCGAGGAGATGCGCGAGATTGCGCGTGAGGCGATTGCGCGTTTCGGTCCGTGTGAGATTGCAATCGTGCACCGGACCGGCGAACTCGCGATCGGTGAGGCCAGCGTCGGCGTCGCAGTCGGGGCTCCGCACCGTGCGGCCGCGTTCGATGCCTGCGAGTACGCGATCGACGAGCTCAAACGTCGCGTCGAGGTATGGAAGAAGGAGCACTATGTCGAGGGTGATGCGACATGGGTCGATAACCGCACGGGTGCGCATGGCTAGCCGAATCGACCTGTGCTTTGCGCAGACGAGCTCGCATCGTATCGCATATTTGGCATACGAGCCGAAGCGCGCGCGCGGAGTCGGTCTCGTCGTCGGTCACGGGTATTCGAGCAGCAAGCAAAATCTCGATTTGCTCTGCAATTTTCTCGCGAGTCACGGTTTTGCCACGTTCAGTCTCGATTTTCCCGGGCACAAGCTCGGCGCGAGTCTCGGAACGCTGCGTAACCTGGATGATTTGATCGAGTCGATGCAGGCCGTCGTCGAACGCGCACGCGAAGCGCTCGGCGCGCACGTACCGCTCTACACGATTGGTCACAGCATGGGCGCGACGACGGCGCTCCTGACGGCGGCGGGCGACGAAGACATCGCAGGCGTCGTTTCGATCGCGACCGGCATCGGCCGCATTGCCGCGCTTGACGCGCTGGCTACGCGTGGCGCGACGGATTTGCGCTCCGCATACGTCGAGGGCTTGGCGCTGCCTGAGCTCGCCGCGCAAGTCGAACCGCGTCTCGTTCCGTCGCTCGCGTCGCTCGCAGGCCGGCCGCAGCTCTACGTCGCTGCCGAGCGCGACATGATGGTCGCGCGTGCGAGCGTTGAGAATTTGTTCGCTCTCGCGCCGGAACCAAAGAGGCTCGAGACGGTGGCGAGCGATCACACGTACGCCGGCGAAGCTTCACGCAGCGTGATTCTAGGCTGGCTGAACGCCTTACATCCACGTGCAGTCGCTGCGCAGGTATAGCCGCCATCTCCTGATCCCCGAGGTTGGCCTCGAGGGACAAGGAAGACTTGGGCGCGCGCGCGTCTTGGTCGTCGGCGCCGGCGGTTTCGGTTCGCCGGTGCTCGCGTATCTCGCAGCGGCCGGCGTCGGACGGATCGGCGTCGTCGACGATGACGTCGTCGACGTCACGAACTTGCAGCGCCAAATTCTCTATCGAACGGCCGACGTCGGCATCCAAGAAAGCGGAGCTCGCCGCGGAGCGTCTGCACGCACTCAATCCGCAGATTGCAATCGATCCGATTCCGATTCGCTTCGATGCGTCGAACGCGCGCGAGCTCGTGCGTCTGTACGACGTCGTCGTCGACGGTACCGATAGCTTCGCGACGCGTTACTTGATCAACGACGCATGCGTGCTGGAGAAGAAGCCGGACGTGTACGGTTCGATCTTCCGGTTCGACGGACAGGTCTCGGTGTTCGGAATATCCGGCGCACCGTGTTATCGCTGTCTTTATCCCGAGCCGCCGCCGCCCGATACCGTGCCGACCTGCGCCGAAGGCGGCGTTCTGGGCGTACTTCCGGGGATCGTCGGAACGTGGCAAGCCAACGAAACGCTCAAGTTGCTGCTCGAAGATCGGCTCGCCGCTCGATCGGGCCGGCTCGCAGTCGTCGATGCGCTTTCCGGGCGCATGCGAGAATTTCGTATCGAGCGCGATCCATCGTGTGCGTTGTGCGGCGATGCGCCTTCGATCCATGACGTACACGAGATCGATGACGGCGTGCGTGCCGTCGCACGGGACGAGCAAGAGATCGAACCTGCCGGATCTCGACACGTTCCTAAAGGTTCATCCGGCGGCACAGATTCTCGATGTGCGCGAACCGCATGAAGCCGTTCTCGGCTCGCCTCCGCGCTCGATCGCGATGCCCGTCAGCACGCTCGAAGCGCGCATGCACGAGCTCGACACGGCGCTCGATTACGTTGTCGCATGTCGTGTCGGGACGCGCTCGCTGTGGGCCGCGCATCGCTTGCGCGAAGCTGGATTCGGCCGCATTTGGCATCTGCACGGCGGATTGCTCGCGCTGGCCGCCCGCGACGAATCCTTCGAGTTCTTCTAAACGGCCGGCATGAGGGTGCGGCTTCGAAAGCAAAGCCCACTTTCATGCTGCGCGTCATCGATACTCGCTTCCCCGAAGCCAAGCTGCTCGAGCCTGACGTATTCGGCGACGAGCGCGGCTTTTTCAAAGAGACGTATTCACTCAATAAATACGAAAGCGCCGGCCTGGCCGACACGTTCGTTCAGGACAACGTCTCGCGCTCGACTCGCCATGTTTTGCGCGGGATGCACTATGATACGCGCGTATCGAAGCTCGTGCAGTGCTTGGTGGGTGCGCTCTACGACGTCATCGTGGATGCACGCGAGGATTCGCCGACCTTTCTAGAGTGGGAAGGCTTTGAGCTCACCGGTGACAATCATCGCCAAATTTACGTGCCGCGTGGATTCGCGCACGGGTTTCTCGCCTTGACCGACGTGGTGGTTGCGTCGTACAAGCAAAGCGAGCACTTCGATCCCAAGCACGAGCGCGGCTTGGCCTGGGACGATCCCGCCATCGGCATAGACTGGCCGTTGACTGCGCAGCCGATCGTGTCGGCGAAAGACCAAGCGTGGCCACACGTGGTTCGGGCATAAGGTAGACGATGCAATACCGGCCATTCGGGACGACAGCCAGAGACGTGGCGCGCATCGGGCAAGGCTCGTGGCAAATCCCAGAGAGCGGTCCCGCGGCAGATGGCGCGAAGCGCGCGCTGCAGCGCGGGGTCGAGCTTGGGATGACGCACATCGATACCGCGGAGATGTATGGTGACGGGCGCGCCGAGGAGTTGATTGGTCAAGCGATTCGAGAAGGGAAGCTGCGGCGCGAGAACCTGTTCATCGTCAGCAAAGTTCTTCCGTCGAACGCCAGCTACGAGGGTACGCTGCGTGCGTGCGAGCGTTCGCTGCGTCACCTGGGTCTCGAATATCTCGATTGCTATCTTTTGCATTGGCGCGGATCGCAGCCGCTGCGTGAGACGATGCGTGCCCTTGAAAAACTCGTCGACGACGGAAAGATTCGGGCGCTCGGTGTCAGCAATTTCGACCTCGAGGATCTGGAGGAAGCGAAGGCTGTGCTCGAGCGCCATCCGCTGGTCTGCAACCAGGTGCTCTATCACATCCAAGAGCGCGGCATCGAGCACCGCGTTCAACCCTGGTGCGCGCAAAACGACGTGGCGGTCGTCGCCTACACGCCGTTCGGCCGCAGTGGTGTTCCCGCCGATTCGACGCCGCGCGGCCGCGTACTCGCCGAAATCGCGCAAAAGCACGGCGTCACTCCTCGCGCGGTGATCCTCGCGTTCTTGACGCGCGAACCGAACGTGTTTGCGATTCCAAAAGCTGCGTCGATCCCGCACGTTGAAGAAAACGCTCGTGCCGGCGACGTCGACCTCGATGCGGATGACATCGCGGAGATCGAGAAGGCATACCCACGCTCGCGATCGACCGAACTGCGAATGCTCTGAGCGTGTTGCGCGCCCGTTTGGGAGAGCGCGCACGCGAGCTCGGAGCCAGCGACCTTCGCGTCACGGACGCAGCTGCGGACGTGCTCACGCGGGAGCGTATGCGCGCGTCCTTCTCCCGGGGCGATTTAGAAACGTGGAACTATGACGACGCGTACGCGAGGGCTGCGAGCGACGCCGGCACCATACTCGAAGGCGCACAGCGTATCGTCTGCGTCGCCACGCCGTACCGCACGCGCGATGCCGCGGCGAGCGGCCCGCTCTGCGGTCGTGTCTCGAACTACGCGTGGTCGCACGATTATCATCACACCGTACGCGCGCTGCTCGCTGAACTGGCAGCGATGATGGATGCTTTCGCGGGGACGATCGTCGCACGCATTGCGTGCGATACCGCGCCGCTCGGCGAACGGGCCGCGGCGGCACGCGCCGGACTCGGCTGGATCGGCAAGCACACCGGGCTGATCGCGCCGGGAGCCGGGTCGTACGTGTTCCTCGGCGAGATCGTTACATCGCTCGCGCTTCCGGTCGATGCCCCACTTCGCAAGACGTGCGGCAGCTGCACCCGGTGCGTGACCGGTTGCCCAACCGGTGCGCTCCGCGGCGACTACACGATCGACGCGACACGGTGCATCGCTGATCTCACGCAGCGGACCGATCCGATTCCGCGCGCGTTGCGCCCGCTGATCGGCGACTGGGTGTGGGGCTGCGATATCTGCCAGGTCGTGTGTCCGCCGAATTTTCGAACTACTGCGAACGTCTCGGAGGCATTCGAGCCGAATGACGAGGCCGCGGCTTCCCCGGATTTGGTCGCGCTTTTACATCTAAAAAGCTCCGAGTACAAACGGCGCTATCGGGCCACCGCCATGGGCTGGCGCGGAGCCGCGGTGCTGCGGCGCAACGCCGCCGTCGCTCTCGGAAATTTGGCGGATCGGAGCGCGGTACCGGCCCTCATGAAGTCGCTCGAGGCCGATCCGCATCCGATGGTGCGCGGCGCCGCGGCATGGGCGCTCGGACGGATCGCATCGCCCGCCGCGCTCGATGCGCTCCGGTCGATCGCCGGCTCGGAGTACGACGCGAGCGTCCTCGAGGAAATTGGTCTTGCGCTTGCCGAGGCAAGCGGAACCCCTGAAGGGACCCTGCCGTTAGAGCACCTGTGAAGCTCGAAACCTCGAAAATGCTGATCCTCGGTGCGCTGACGTTCGCTTTTTTGTTTGCGCCCGTGGCCGCGGCGAATTCTCCAAGCTCCTTCGTGCAGCGCATGACGGCAGTCAATCCGAATCTGCAGAGCTACACCGCGAGCTTGCACGTCGTGATCGCGTTGCACACCCTGCCGCTCACTCCGACGCTCGACGGCAACTACTATTTCAAGCGGCCGGACAAACAAGCCGTCGTTTTCGACGCCGTTCCATTGCTCGCACAGCAATTCCAGAAGATTTATCCGAAGATCGACCCGCCCGCCACCTGGGGGGACCTCTACGATATCTCGATTCTCAACTCGAACGGCGGCACGACGACCCTGCGTTTGACGCCAAAGCACACTGGCCGCGTCGCGCACCTCGACGTTGCGGTTGATGACGCGAGCGCGATGCCTTCATCCTTTACCTGGACGTATGTCGACGGCGGGACGGTCTCGTTCGATCAGGAGTACGCGCGCATCGGCAGCAACTATTTGGTGCGTTCGCAGACCGGCAAGGTGAATCTGCCGAGCTATAACGCCGACGTGACGACGACATTCTCGAATTTCCAGATCAACGTCCCCGTGCCGGATACGGTCTTCGGGACGTAGAAACAAGACAAGTGGCTGCCACTATCGATCTGATCGGAACGGCCGCGCCGCTTCGCGACACATTCAACCGTCCGATCACGTATCTCCGCATCTCGGTCACGGATCGCTGCAATCTGCGATGCGTGTACTGCATGCCGGAGTCCGGGTTGCCGTGGATTCCAAAGCCGGAAATCCTTACTTACGAAGAAATCGCCCGGATCGTCGAAGCCGGCGCGTCGGTTGGTTTACGCTCGGTGCGACTGACCGGCGGCGAGCCGCTTTTGCGTCGCGACCTCGTTCGATTGATCGAAATGCTCGCGCGCATACCGGGGATCGACGATATCTCGCTTTCGACCAATGGGTTGCTTCTCGCCGAGCGTGCGGCCGAGCTGCGGGACGCCGGGTTGAGCCGAGTCAACATTTCGCTCGACACCTTACGTGAAGACCGGTTTTTCGCAATTGCGCGCCGCAACGGGCTCGATCGCGTAATCGCCGGAATCGATGCCGCAATCGATGCCGGCTTAAAACCGATCAAACTCAACTGCGTAGTGATGCGCGGGCAGAACGACGACGAGCTGGTTGCGTTTGCCGAGTTGACACGCAAGCGTGAGATCTACGTTCGATTCATCGAGTTGATGCCCGTTGCGGAAAATCTCGAAATGCAGCCCGGTGCGTACATCTCGGCGACGGAGATCTTGAACCGTTTGCAAGGCGTCGATGCGCTGATTCCAGTCACCGGCCCCGGCGGAAACGGGCCGGCCCGTTACTTCGCGTTCCCCAGCGCCCTCGGTGCCCTCGGCGTCATCTCGCCGCTATCGCACGACTATTGCGAAAGTTGCAACCGCGTACGACTGTCCGCCAATGGGCGCTTACGGTTGTGCTTGTTCGGCGACCATCACATCGACTTGCGCACGCCGGTTCGTTCGGGTGCGTCGCCCAGGAGATGGCTGCGATCTTCACGGGCGCTATGCTGATCAAGCCCGAGCGGCATCATCTCGACATCGGGAAGACCGCATCGGCGATGCGTGCCTTCTCGGAAATCGGCGGCTAGATAAGCTTTCGGAAGAACGCGATCATGCCGCGCTTTTCCGGCATGATGCGGAACTCTTCGAAGCCCCACGCTTTGACTTGCGCGACCGCCGCCGACTGATCGAGCGCGATGCAAAATGTGAGCGTCTTCACACCGCGTTTGCGCGCTAGACCTTGAACTTCGTCGACAAGCTTGTTGGCGACCACCGCGTTTGCGCCGCGGCGCATCCGCAGCAATTCCATCATCGCAATGTCAGTGCCGTTTGCGGCTTCAGGATCGTTATAACCCTCAGGCAACTTAAAAACGAGTTGAATCGTGCCAAGAATGCCTTTCCCGTCCTCTGCAACGAGAACAAGGCGGCGTCCAGCTTGCTGTTCCGTGAGCCAGAGGCGGGCGCGAGTCGCCCATGTTTGCCCAGGGGGGAGCGGTCCGCTGACGATGCCTTCGCTGATCATTCGCTCGGCATCGCGCGGTACCGCGAAGCGTATAAAGACCTTCGACGGCACGGAATGAGTTGTGCGACCAGGGGGGCCTCAGTTCCCGCTCGCGCGAATCGGTGAGCTTCCGATGACGGCGATTCTGCACTTCACGCGGGACCTTCGTTTGGAGGATCACGCCGCGCTCGCTGCGGCTGCAATCGAGGCACGGGTTGTGCCCGTCGTCATACTCGATCCCGCGACGTCGGGGCGTCTGCGAACCTCGCCGCGACGCGCCGCATACTATTGTAGTGCAATCGCTGCTCTCGATCGCGCGATCACTGCACGCGGCGGACGATTGATCGTCCGGCGCGGACGCACAGCTTCGACGTTACGTGCATTGGCGCGCGCAGTCGGTGCGACGAGCATTGTATGGTCCGCCTCCTACGATTCCCATGGTGCGCGGGTCGATCGTGACGTCCAAGCCGCGCTCGAAGAAGCGGGACTCCGTGCCACCGTCGTGCACGACGCACCCGCAGTCGCACCGGAAGAGACTGCGATCGAGCGCCGCGGCTACCGCGCATTCTCGGCTTACTTCGAACGCTGGATGCAGCAAGACATCGTTCCGTACGACACGGTGCACGCGCAGCTCGAGGCTCCGGAAGTCTCGAGCGAAGCGCTTCCGAGTCCGGCGGAATTCGGACGCAGTGGCGAGCTGGATGAACCAGTCGACGGTGACGCCGTTCGCGCGCGCTTCGAGCGCTTTCTCGAAAGCGATATCTTACACTATGCGATCTCGCGCAACGTTCCGGCCGACGGTCACACTTCGCAGCTCGCGGCTGCGCTGTCGTTCGGCGTCGTCGCGGCACGGAGTATCGTCGCCTCGGTGCGCAATCGTCGCGGGGATCGATTGCTGCTGACGGAGGAGCGCATCTCGATCGATTTGTTCTTACGTGCGCTGGCGCAGCGCGATTTCTTTTTGCAGCTCGCGCACTTCTACGAAGCCCTCGACGACGCTCCGTTGCAGGACAAGATGCGGCGCTTTGCCTTTTCGCGAACGCATCCCGCGCTCGACGCGTGGCGCGCAGGTAAGACCGGCTATCCATTGATCGATGCCGGCATTCGCCAGCTGCGCGCGACCGGGTGGATGCATCCGCGCGTGCGCGCAATCGCTGCATCATTTCTGTGCTTTGACTTGGGGGTCGATTGGCGCGTCGGGCGTGAAGAGTGGGATCATTGGCTGATCGAAGACGAGCCCGCGCTCGCAACCGGAAATTGGCAATGGATCGCGGGAGTCGGTGCGGATCTGGCAGCCTATCCGCGCATCTACAATCCGCGAACCCAGAGCCGTCGCTGCGATCCGATGGGACGGTATATTCGCCGGTGGATCCCGGAGCTCGCTTCGCGGAGCGACCGGGCGCTATTCGAGCCAGGCGCGGAGTTGCAAAGTCAGCAGCTCGCCCTCTCGCTGTTCGGAAGCGACGGCTATCCTACGCCGGTCGTCGATCACGACACGGTCGCGCGTGCGTTTTTGGAGCGTTACAAACGCGAGGTCAGCGTCCCGGCTGAAGACTCCTAGCCGAGGCTCGGCGCACGATCATGCTCTTTGCCGCATCGAGCGCGGCACTGAAAGCACCGCGGCGATAGTCCCAACGCGGATCGTCGTCCGGCATGAAGATGCCCATCGCACCGTTGGCCTCGAAGACGACGACGTCGCCGCTGGGGTCGATGCCGAAATCGATTCCGCCGTAATCGAGATCCATCGTGCGAGCGATGGATTCGAGCGCTTGCATCGCGCGGGTACCGATGATGGACGCCGGATCCGACAAGTATTGCGCTTCTTCACGGCGGAATTCTGACGAGTCACGCATCAACGACGAGGCGTAGTGAACTTTCCAATTGCCCGAGACGGCGAGATGGATCGGATAGATCACGCCGTCGATGCACATGACACGGTACTTGCGCAGCATTCCGTCCGCCGAGCGAGTGTCTTCGAAGGAGATCAGAAGTGCTTCGTCGCCCGGCAACTCTGATGCGACCGACCCGAGCTGATCGGCGCGGTCGACCGATTCGAAGAAGAAGCCGTTGTGGAATCCGGGGCTGCGCAGCAGCATCGGGAATTCAAAGCCGAGATCGCGCACGAACGTGGGCGCGTCGGACTGGCAGAGTCGCTCGCGCGCGACCGGAACGATGTGCGACGTCCGGACGCCCTCGAGAAGACCAAGGCGCCGCGACTGTTCGATCCGTCCGGTGTGGGCGACGCGTTCCGGCCGGTTGATGACCGGTGCGCTCGTCCGTGCGACGATACGCTTCGCAACTTCGAGCGCAGAGGAATCGGATTCGACGTCTCCGATCGCAATGAAAACGACGTCGTGCTCCGGCAGCGGATGCGCGTCGGCATACGCCTGCGTGTAGATGACGGTGTTTTGCACGTGCGCATAGTCGACCAAGAGCTCGTAGCGGATCGCGTGCAGCGCGGAGGCTACGGTTAGCAGTCGAATCGGCTGGCCCGTTCCTTTATATTCAAAGATGCGCACGACGCCGCTTAAGACGTCGCTGCTCCACACTGCGCTCGCCGCCTGGACGTTGCCCATCTCTTCGTAGGCGCTCGCGATTCCAAGATGCAGCTCGCGATTTTCCGGGGCGATCTCGGCAGCGATCTGGTAGATTTGGAGCGCAGCTTGATGATTGTGCTGACGCGACGCAAAATCGGCGAGACGCCATAGAAGATTGACGTTTGCGGGATCCCCTCCGAGCAGCTTCTCGAGAAAGGATCGAACCGCATTGGTCTCGCCGGCGACGATCGTGTTCGCTGCGACTTCGTACACGTATTCGACGTACGCGTCGGTGGGCAGACTTCGCGGCAGCGGCTGGCGCGGTTCGGCCTGCGGAATCTGAAGATGACTCGCATCCTCACCGAGCCCGCGCAGGACGCCGGCCAGACCGCGGATCGCCGGCGTGTGATCGGGACGCAGCACGAGCGCCCGATTGAACTCAAGCTTTGCCCCCTGCAAGTCACCCCGGCTGAAGAGAACGAAGCCGAGATTCGTCGCGCCGATCACGCTCTGCGGATCCGCGTTGATGGCGGCGCGGAAGCAGACTTCCGCCTCCTTTATATGGTTGTTGCGATGATAGAGCCGTCCTAAGTCGTTGAGGGCACGAAAGTGCAGGCGATCCTCGCGCAGCACATCCTTATAAGCCTCTTCGGCAAGCGCGTCGCGGCCAAGCGCCTCAAGCGCACGTGCACGCTCGAACAAGAAACTTACGGCGTGCGGCGATTCCGCAACGACGGCTTCAAGCGAATCAAGAACGGTTTCAATTGGCCCGGGCACCTATAGTGATTCGGCCCCTTGCCGATTTGCCGTTAGAATTCTGAGAAGTCTTAGAGGGGAACCCTCGTGTCCACCCAGTCGCTGATCAATGGAATACGTACGTCCTCGCCGTGCCAGACTTTGATCGCGTACACGACGTCTGCAACGATCATGACGGGGAGAAGAAACGGAATCAACGGCCAGGCGGACCATCCCAGGAACGGAATCGCTGCGACTGCGTGTAGGAAGAAGCCGACAGCGGCCATTCCGAAATTGAAACCAAGAGCCTGCCAGGCTTGCCGCCGGATATAGCCGTCTCGTTTCGGATCGAACAATGCGAGAATCGCAAGCGGCCAAAATGGATAACCGAGGGCGGCGAGCACGCGCGTTTCCGAAGGCGCGGTCGCGACGGCGGCCGATGGCCTAACAGTCGGCTGGAATGGCTGACTTTGTGGTCCACGCGGTCCTACATCGCCAGGCAACCTGCCGCCGCGCGCATCGATTCGCTCGCCGAGCCGGCAGCTGGGGCATTCGCCCCGCTCGTCACGGCACGTAGCGCAAATCGACTTGCTGCAGTGCGTACACAGCGCAACCGACGGTACGTTCGAGTGGAAATAGCAGTCCATTCCTAAGGCGCTCCGCCCCAGGCTGCGCGCCCCCCATGCTCCGCATGGGGCCCCCGAAGCGCCAAGCCCAGCATCATTACGATAGTGTGAACATTCCCCGAGGGGGCTTGTAACAACATAATCTCGTGTAAGTCTACGGGACCACCAGGGCAAAGGTTTCGGGGCCAAGCGCGAAAGTCGCTGCCCCAGTGGAGGCCCGTCAACGCGTCGCTGTTCTGCGGCGTCTTTTTAAAGAAGCGCAGCCGTACTATCTCCGGCTCGGCATCGCCCTCTTATTCGGCGTCATCGCCGGCGTCGGGCCGACGGCATACGCCTGGGCGATCGGCGGGATCGAGAATCGCGTCCTCGCCGCGCGGCCGCCCGACATTCCATTCTTGTGGGAGGTCGTCGCCGCGATGATCGTAGTCGCCGTCACGACCAATGGCGCGTCCTACGGGCAGAACTACCTGACGGCATGGTGCGGCCAGCGTCTGGTCGCGCGTTTTCGAGTCGATCTGTTCGCGCGCTTGATGCACCTCCCGCTCGGCCTTTTCGAACGCTGGCGTCCGGGCGAGCTAATCTCGCGCCTGACGAGCGATCTTGCGCTGATGACTGACGCCGTCAGCATCTCGTTTCCGCAATTCATTCAAGCCACGATTACGTTCATAGCCGCGACGGTCGGAATGTTCGTGACGGATTGGCTTCTCGCAATCGTGCTTTTTGCGTGCGCGCCGTTCATCGTGTTTGCGGTTGGACGTTTCAACGCACTGGTGGCAACCGGCGCGATGCAAGCCCAAAGACAGATTGCGGATCTCTCCAGCAATTTGACCGAAGCGCTCGCGAACGAGCGCGTTATCAAAGCGTTCGGGCGCGAAGACTACGAGATCGGGCGTTTTGACGGAAACAATCAGCGTTATTTCGGCGCCTACATGAAAGTTACGCAATTCATGCAGACGCAAATCCCGGTCGTTGCGGTCATCATCATGCTCTCCGTCACGGGCATGCTGCTCTTCTCGACGCGCGAAGTGCTGGCGGGGCGCATGAATACAGGCGAAGTGTTCCGCTTTTGGACGCTGGTCGCGCTTGCGATCAACCCGATGAATCGCTTCGCGATCTTCTTCGCTGATTTCCAAAAAGCAATCGTCGGCGCGTCGCGCGTCTACGAGATCCTCGATCTCCCGATCGAAGCCGACGATCCTCCGGGTGCCGTTCGGCTCGGCGCAGGTGCGTGGCGAGATCCGCTACGAGAACGTCACCTTCGCTTACCGTCCTGAGGACGGGCCCGGTGCTCGCAGAGTTTGATGTCGAGATCGGCGCCGGCGAGGTCGCCGCGCTCGTCGGTCCCTCCGGCGCCGGCAAGACGACGATAGCGAACCTCGTCCCGCGTTTCTACGAGCCGCAGGGAGGCCGGATCACGCTGGATGGGGTCGATCTGCAGAAGATCAGACTAGCCGATCTGCGGTCGGCGATCGCACTCGTCCCCCAGGAGACCCAACTCTTTGCCGGGACGCTGGCCGACAATATTCGCTACGGCCGGCTCGACGCAACCGACGATGAGATCGTCGAGGCCGCCAAGATCGCCAATGCCGCCGAGTTCATCGACCGGCTCCCCGAGGGATACGGGACGCGTGTCGGCGACCGGGGCGTGCGGCTCTCGGGTGGCCAGGCCGCCCGGATCGCGATCGCCCGGGCTGTGGTGCGTAACCCCAGGATTCTCATCCTAGACGAAGCAACGAGCGCGCTCGATTCTCACTCTGAGGTCCTAATCGAGCAGGCGCTCGATCGTATCTTTCCAGGCCGGACGATCATGATCATCGCCCATCGCCTCTCGACGATCCGCCGGGCGACCAAGATCCTTTATATCGAGCGTGGCTGCGTGCGGGAAACGGGCACGCATGAATCTTTACTCGCCCGAGGGGGGCTGTACGCAGCTTTGCATGCCGCCCAGCGTTAAACTCAGAAACCAAAACGCCGATAGAAGGTAGAGGTTAGGAGCTTTTTCTGTTGGCTGGCATATCTTTCGGAACGACCCCAGAGCTGCTCAAAAACGCAATGTCAGGCGCCGGGCTCGAGCATGCCGCGGTTGCGAACAATATCGCGAACGTCAATACGCCCGGCTACCAGACGTTCGAAGTCGCCTACAAGAACGCACTCGCAGCAACTGAGCCGACGCCGCCGGATCCGAACGAGCTCACGCTCGTGACGGACAATCCGCGACAGATGGAGATCAACGGGGAGATTCCCCCGCAGCCGTTCCACGTTGCGGCAACCCGCGTCGACAATCCGATCCGGATGCGTGTCGACGGCAGCAACGTCGATCTCGATCAACAGATGGCGGAGCTGACGCAGAATTCTTCATATCAGCAGACGATGGCGCAATTCCTGACCACGCAGTATACGCGGATTCGTCAAGCAATCACGGAACAAGCGTAACGTGCCGAACGACGCAACGTTTTATTCGTCCGTCGAGATCAGTGCCTCCGGTCTTTCGGCCGAGCGCCTTGCGATGGACGTCATCGCCAACAATATCGCGAACGTCAACACGACGCGCACGCCGGACGGCGGTGCCTTCAAGCGCCAGCTGGTCGTCTTCGCGCAGAAGACCGACGACGATGCCAAGCAAGAGGCGCAACAGTTGGGACAGGATCCCAATTCGGTCGGCAATCTCAACGGCGTCAAGACCGTTCAGATCATCGACGACCCGTCGCCCGACCGCCTCGTGTACGATCCAGGGAACCCCGATGCGGACACGCAAGGCTACGTCCACTATCCCAACGTGCAGATCGTCAAAGAGATGGTCGACATGATGGTTGCCCAGCGCGCATACGAGGCCAATGTCTCTGCGATCAAAGAGTCGCGCGCGATGGGTAACGCCGTCCTAGGAGTTCTGAAGGCCTAATGAACGTCAATCCAATCATTCCGGACATCGCGTCGCTCCCGGACGAAACGCCGACCATCACGCAGCTGGCGCCGACGAGCGGCGCGCAGACCGCGAACAGCACCGAAGACGTCCCTAGCTTCAAAGAGTCGGTCATGAACCTGCTCAAGGACGTCAATACGAAGCTCGAGGACTCGGATCAGAACGTCCGCGACCTCGCCATGGGCAAGACCAACGACATGGACAAGGTCGTTACGTCCGTTGAAGAGGCTAATCTCGCGCTCGAGTACACGATCGCGATCCGCAGCAAACTGCTCGACGCCTACAACGAAGTCGCCCGAATCACCGTGTAATCAGAGCCGCACGGCTCCTTTACCAACACTTTGCAGCACCGCCTAACAGCCGGTGCTGCTTTGATTTTGCCGGCGTAGACCCGCGATGCGGGTGGCGTTGGCGAGCAGCAGCGGGTTCGCACGGTCCCAGGAATCTAAAGTCACTCCGCGACTAGGCCGAAGTTCAAAGTAAGCGGCTTGGACATCCTTCGCACGGGATGGGAGCCGCCGTGAAGCTGGATCGATTGAAGGCTTCACGAGTCACCGCGTTGCGGTTGACCCCTCGTGCGGAGGTTTTTCGCTTGGTTCGAGGACTCTACACGGCTGCGGCCGGGGCTCTCGTTGCACAAATGGACGTGGACACGATCGCGAATAATCTCGCGAACGCGAGCACGGCGGGTTTTAAACGCACGCTGATGCAGGTCCAGTCCGACGACTCGATGCCGATCTACCGCGTTCAGACGGATCCGGGCACGACGCCCGGTACGACCGTTCCCGGTAAGAGCGTATCGGACTATGTCGGGCAACTCGGGTTCGGTTCGCATGTCTACGACACGCCTGCAGATTACGAGCAAGGCTCGCTGCAGCAAACCGGCGCGCCGCTCGACTTGGCGATCTCCGGCCCTGGATTCTTTACGGTTGCTACGGCAAACGGAATCCGCTACACACGCGATGGCAACTTCTCGCGAACCGCACAAGGGCAGCTCGTAACGCAGAGCGGCGATCTCGTTCTGAGTACGAACGGCCCGATCACGATTCCCGACGGGAAAGTCAGCTTCGACTCGACGACCAACACGATTGCGGTCACCGATCCGAACAACCCGGCGGGAGAAGCTGTACCGGTCGCTACGTTGCGCCTGACCGAATTCGGCAATCTTACCGGGCTTCGTCCCGAGGGTTCAAACCTGTTCGTCGATGGTGGCACGGCTGCACCCGTCAACGGTACGCAGTCGTCGGTCTCACAAGGCTATCTCGAAACGAGCAACGCCAACGTTGTGACGTCGATGGTTGGCTTGATCACTGCGCAACAGTGGTTCGATGCCAACACCAAGATGATCCAAACGCAAGACACCATGAATTCCGAAGCCATCACCAGCGTCGGTCAGAATTCGTAACACGGAAGGAATGCATTAACCGCCATGATGCGCGCACTTTATACCGCAGCCAGCGGAATGATCTCGCAGCAATACAATCTGGACACGATTGCGAACAATCTGGCCAACGTCAACACGACCGGCTTCCGCATGAACCAAGCGCGGTTTCAGGATTTGCTGTACCAGACCCTGAAAGCGCCCGGATCGCCCGTCGGATCGTCGATCGTTCCCGTTGGATCGGACGTCGGTCTCGGATCGAAGGTCGCGAGTTCGGAGAAGATCTTCACGCAAGGCTCTCTGCAGCAGACCAGCAATCCGCTCGACATCGCAATTGAGGGCGACGGCTTCTTCCAAGTCACGCTGCCTGATGGAACGACCGCGTACACACGCGACGGCGGCTTCAAAGAAGATGCAACCGGTGCGGTCGTAACCGCCGACGGCTACTTCCTCTCGCCGCAGATCACGATTCCGCAAAACGCGATTCAAGTCTCCGTCGGATCGGACGGAACGGTTACTGCGCTGACGCCGGGCGCGACGACGCCGACGACGCTCGGACAGATCACGCTCGTGCGTTTCACGAATGCCGCCGGGCTTGCAGCCGATGGGACAAAACCTGTTCCAGCAAACCGGCGCATCGGGCACGCCGATCATCTCGCAGCCCGGTCTCAACGGTGCAGGTACGCTCGAAGGCGGCTACATCGAAGAGAGCAACGTCTCCATCGTCAATGAGATGGTCAACATGATCGTCGCGCAAAACGCGTATCAAGCCAACTCGAAGACGATCACGACGGCCGAAAATATGCTCGCCACCGCCATCCAGACGAAGCAATAAAAGGCTTATCTTGAAAGGGTTTTTCGCTCTCGCCATGCTGGTCGCCGCGTTCGCGGCGCCGGCATGCGCGTTCGGTCAAACGGTAACGTCGGCGACGATGCAAGTCGTGCCGGCTGCGCGTTTGATGAAGGTCGCCGACACAGCGGTTCACGCCGTTGTCGACTCGCCGGATCGCGAAGTCCGTTCAGATTACAAGTTCACCGATCAGCCCGTGCCGGCCGGCAAAGTCACGATCGACGTGCAGCAGTCGCAGTACAATCCGTCGTACATCGCGATCCCGCTCACGATCGACGTCGACGGAAAACCGATCCGCACGATCATCGCAGGCTACCGGATCGTAACCTTCATCCACACCGCCGTTGCTGCGCGCGATCTTCAAGCCGGCGCCGTGCTCACGAATGAAGACGTCACCATCGGACGTGTCGAGAGCAACGGACGTCCGCCGGTCGAAACAGCGATGCTGCTCGGACGCAAGTTGAACGTCGGAGTCGGCGGCGGCAAGCCGTTGTACTTCGAACAAACCGGCATCAATCAGCTGGTGACCCCAGGTCAGCCCGTCGTTTACATCCTGCATGACGGTCCGGTTTCAATTTCGGCCGACGTCGTCGCGCGCTCGGGCGGCGGCATGGGTCAAATGGTCGCGGTCTACAATCCGACGACGCGCAAGGCGCTCTCCGGGATCGTCACGGGTCCCGGTCAAGTTGAATACACGCTTCCGGGAGGCGACGCGCAATGAAGATCAGTTCGCTAGTTCGTATCACTGCACTCGCGACGCTCGCAACGCTTTTGGGAACGCAAGCAATCTTCGCCGACACACTGTACGTCGCGGCGCCCGGACCGGCTTCGCCCGGCCATCCGCTGAGCTTAGGCCCGGATCTCAGAGCCCATCAACCCGGCGATCTCGTGACGATCGTGTTCAATTTCAACGTTGCACAAAACAGCACGTCGACGATGGCGCGCAGCAAGGCCGCATCGGCCGGAGTCGCAGCCGGGACCGGCATCGCCGGCATCGGCTTCTTGCGATTCCCGAGCTCGATCGGAGCGCAGTCCGCGCTCAACACGAGCGACGTCCGCGCCAACGCGCAGACCTTCACGAGCACGATGATGGCGACCGTGCAAGAAATTCTTCCAAGCGGCGCGCTCGTCGTCTCCGGAACGCAGCGCATCATCATCAACGGCAAAGCCCAGAACATGAAAGTTACGGGGACGATCCGTCCAGCCGACATCGACAACACCGACAGCGTGCTGTCCACGAGCATGGCCAACGTGCAGCTCGACTTCGACGGTAACTGGGGTGAGGACAAGAAGGGCATTATCCAGAGGATCATCGATTGGATATGGTAATCGCGAAGCGTATCACCACGCGAATCCTTGTTGGTCTGATCGTTGCGTCGCTGCTCTCAGCGTTCGCGCCTTCGGCTGCGTTCGCACAGATGGTTCGCGTCAAAGACGTCACGCGCGTTCAAGGCGTCACCAATAACCAGCTCGTCGGTTACGGCGTCGTCACGGGTCTGGGCGGCACGGGCGACTCGACGCAGGTCATCTTCACGAGCCAAACGATCCAGAACATTCTGCAGTCGTTCGGTATCTCGACGCCGCGCTGCAGGCGGTTCGCACGCGTAACGTCGCGGCCGTCGATCGTGACGGCGAACCTTCCGCCGTTCGCGCACTCCGGCGACAACGATCGACGTGATCGTCTCCTCGATGGGCGACGCGACGAGCCTGCAAGGCGGAACGCTGGTGATGACCGAGCTCAAGGCCGCGAACAATCTGGTCTACGCGACGGCCCAAGGCCCCGTTTCGGTCGGCGGCTTCAGCGCCTCGACCGGCGGAGCCGGCGGTGCGAACTCCGATCTAGCGTGAACTTCACCGCGCGCTGGGCGCGTCCCGCAAGGCGCCGTCATCGCGCGCGATATGAGTACGAGTCTGCGCACCGGATCCGGCCGGCTTCTCGTACGTGCTCACGAGCGCCCGATTATCAAACGGCGGCGCGTCTTGGCGCAGTCCTCAACGCACGTTCGGCCCGATCGCGCATCGCGCTCGATGCCGAAACCGTGCACGTCAAGATGCCGCAAGCCGTACTGAACAATCAGGTTCGAGTTCTTGGCCGACGCCGGCGAGCTTCAACTCAATGCTCCGACAATCGCCAAGGTCGTGCTCAACGAGCGCACCGGGACGGTCGTCATGGGCGGCGACATCACGCTCGCGCCCTGTCGCGATCGCGCACGGCAATCTCTCGATCACGATCACGACCGACAATCAGGTCGTGCCGCCGGGCCCGTTCACCAACGCGCCAAGCGCAAACGCAAACCAACACGCGCATTCAGGCGACGGAGTCCGGACGCAAGCTGATCTACATCTCGAGGTGCGCCGACGCTCGCACAAGTCGTCCGCGCGCTCAACACCATCGGCGTCTCGCCGCGCGACCTGATCGCAATCGTGCAAGCACTGCGCGAGTCCGGCTCGCTGCAAGCCGACGTGGAGATCATCTAAATGCCGATCAACCCCACCGGCGCAACGCAATCGCAACCGCTCACGCCCGTCCAGCAAGCCGCGCTCTCGAACTTGCACAAGGTCGCGACGCAGTTTGAAGGTTTGTTCGTCGGGATGTTGCTGCACGAGCTGCACAAAGACCAACCGGACGATACGCTGTTCGGCAAGCGGTCGAACGGCGAGAAGATCTTCTCGGACATGCTGGACGATCAGCGGGCCCAAAGCATGGCATCGACCGGTTACTTCGGTATCGCCAAAGAGATCGAAGGCCAGATGCGGTCGGCCGTTTTGGCGAACGCTGGGAACGAAGCCAAGAGCTCGACCAAGGGGGGACTCCTGTGACCCTCTGGATCGCCGCTCTAAAGTGGGAGCCCCTCCATCCCGACACTATCCGTAGCTGGTTTGCGTCCGCGGACCAGGGAAGGGTAGCCTCCGCAGCACATGATCATTACTCGGGCCGAAATCGAGTCGGCGGTAGCCGTATATCGCGCAAGACTCCGGGTCATTCAACGGAGCGGTGCTACCTCGGACGTCGAGGTCGTTACAGCAAGCGACTCGTTTTCACCGAGCGACGAAGCGGCGATGCTTACCTCGTTGCGGGAGCAGGTCGTCGCGCAACCCTATTATCGTCAGCGCTTGGTCAACGAGCTCAAGCGGCGGATCGAGGAAGGCAGCTACTGGGTGCCGGCCGAGGAGATCGTCGAGCGTATGTTGCGGCGTTTGGTCGTGGAGAATATCGCCCAAACCTGATCGCTAAGCGAGGTGCCTCATGAACGATTCGTGGGAGTCGTACGTTGAGGCGCTGGGACGCGAGTGCGCGGCATTTGGTGCCGTGAACGAAAAGGCGCTCGAGATGTCGGTTGCGCTGGTGCAGAACGTGCCCGAGCGCATTCACGAGACGCAGCGCACGCTCGAAACGGCGCGCAAGGGTTTAGTCTCCGCACGTGCGCAGCGCCGCGCGATGCAACAACGCGGCTTCGGCAACATGTCGCTGAAGAAGGTTTCAAAGTTCGCGCCACCCGCGGTTGCGGCACAGCTTTCCGCACGGATTCGGCAGCTGTCGTATTACACGATCAAGTTGGAATTGATCAACAGCAACAATCGGGCCCTGATCCTCGGCGCAATGGAACGGCTCATGGCCATCGTCGCAGTCATGCGACGCGTACAGATGCAGCCCCTTACGTATAAACGGCGCGGCATGGTGCCGCCTCCCGATCGCAGCATGATTGTCAGTCACCAGGTCTAGCAAGGGTTCTCAAGGATGAGTTTCTTCGGTTTATCTTGGCGGGTTCGGCGCTCGCGGCTTATCAAGAAGCCGAGAACGTCACCTCCAACAACATCGCGAACGTCAATACGCCCGGCGCGTCCCGGCAACAGGCGGTGCTCACGCCGCAGGTGCCGGTCACCGGTACGATCGGCTCCCCAACGCTGACCACACCCGGTACGCTGGGCGACGGCGTACTGATGTCGCTGATTCAGCGCGTGCACGACGATTCGTACGATTCGCTGTATCGCAACGCGACGTCGTCGCAGTACTACTATTCCGTCCAGCAGACGTCAGCTGAGCGCGACGCAGTCGCTGCTCGCCGAGCCGCAGGGCGGGATCAACGACACCTACACGGCGTTCATGCAGTCGATTCAGACGCTGCAAGCAAATCCGTCCGACCCCGCGACGGAGTCGGGGGTGATCAGCAGCGCCCAGTCACTGGTCAGCGCGATTTCGACGACCGGCAACGGCCTGACGACCCAGATGTCGCAGGTCATGAATCAGACGACCTCCCTGATCTCGACGGTCAACGGACTGTTGCAGAACATCGCGCAGCTCAACGGTCAAATTCGAGCCGAGACGGCTGCGGGCGAACAGCCCAATACGTACAAGGACGAGCGGGACAACGATATCGACCAGCTCTCGCAATATCTCTCCGTACAAACGAATCTGCAGCCCAACGGCTCGGCACTCGGTCACGGTCAACGGGCTTGCGCTCGTCAACGACACGGTCGCCTACACGCTGGCCGTGCCCGTGATCGGAACGCAAGCCAACGGCCAGACGCAGATGAAGATCGGATTCACGAACGATCCGAACCCGCTCAATCCGTCGGCGATTCCGCTCGGTCAGGGCCAGCTCGCAGGGCTCGTCGACCTATACAACAACAAGCTCAGCGTCTATCAGACGCAGCTGAACTCGTTCACGAACGCGCTCGCGACCGAAGTCGATCGCGTAACGACGAGCGGCTACGATGCGAATGGTGTTCCGGGCGTCGGCCTCTTGCAACCGCTCGTGAATTCACAGGCCATCAGCTCGACGAATATCCAAGTCGGAATCACCGATCCAAGCCAAGTAGTTGCTGCGGTGGCGACGACTGCCGCCGGAACATTGATGAATCCCGTCAACGCGGCGAACCAAACAGTCGACACGTCGACGTCGCTGATCGGCAACAACACTCTCCAGGTTTCGGCTCCGGCGGCCGGCTTTGCCGCGGGCAGCACGCTCACGGTCAACGTCGACGGCATTGCACAGACGTTCACCTACAGCAGTACGCCCGGCGCCGCGCAAATCAATGCGAGCTCGATCGACAACTTCATCACGAGCTTCAACGCGCTGCAATCCGGCGTAACCGCATCCTACGACGATACGTCGCAGGAAGTCGTGTTCAGCCGTGACTCGAACAACGAAAGCGACCTACTGCAGGCCACGCCGGGATATACGCCGGTCCGTCCTTCTCGATAGCCGATTCGAACAATCCCGGCGCTACCGGCAGCGCTGCGACGTCCGCACTCTCGAGTTCGCTGCTGGGCGTCCTTGGCGCGGCGGGGATCGACGGCGTGGCAAATACGCAGCTTACGGCAGCGGCCGCAGCCGGAACGAACACGATCTCCGTTTCGAACGCCAGCGGTTTCGCGGTCGGTCAGACGATAGACATCGACGCCGGCAACGGCAACTTTGAAACAGACACGATCACCGGTATCAACGGAACCACATTGACGCTGGGTGCGGCACTCGCCAATAACCACGTGTCGAATGCGGAAATCTACCTGGACACGACGTTGACTGCTCCGGCCGTCACGCAGCCGGTAGTGCAAAACGCAACCAACGCGTTCGGTCCCAGCGACAACACTGCCGCGATCAACATGTCGGCGATGTTCAACGACAATGTCGGCGTACCGGGGATCGACACCCAGGTCGGCGTGTTCCAGCCGGGTCCAAGCGTCGCTGCCGGTGCTTACACTGCCGCAGTCGGCCAGACGAACGTCACGATCTCGGAGGGGGCCGTGCCCCTGCCCGAGTTTGGCGAGATCAACGTCGGTAATCAACTGACATTTGTGAATCAAGCCGGACAGACCGTGAACGGCGTCGTCACAGCGGTCAATCGAAATACCGGAACGATATCTCTACAGATGACGAATAATGGTGCGGCGGCGGTGACGTTCAGCACGAATGCTGTGACGCCGGGTGACTTTACTGGAGTTATCGCGACGCAAGCGCAGACGCTCGGCCAAGCCTACGCCGCAATCATCGCGCAAGTCGGTCTCGACGGGCAAACCGCCACGACGGGGACGACGACGCAGACGAACATCGCAGACTCGATCAATCAGACGCGTCAGAGTATCGACGGCATAAACTTGGATGAAGAAACACAGAACCTGATCATGTATCAGACCTCGTATCAGGCGGCCGCAAAGGTGGTCACGATGCTCGATACGATGCTGCAAGCCGTTCTCGGGATGATCCAATAACATGGGCATGCGCATATCGACGAACAGCCTCTTCGATCAGCAAACCTTCGCGATCGACAATCTCATGTTCACGCAGACGAAGCTCGGCAACGAGCTCTCGACCGGAAAATCGCTCAATCAGCCTTCGGACGATCCGCAGCAAATCGCGCAGGATCTGGAAGTTCGCAGCACGATCGCCAACACCACGACCTCCGCGCAGAACACCCAGCAAGCCAGCGACGAGCTCACCGAAGTCGACTCGACGCTCGGCGAGCTGACCGACGCGCTGCAAAGCGCGCGCCAATTGACCGTGGAGTCGGCGAGCGACGTTATGGATCCCTCGAACAAGCTGGGCGTCGCCGCTCAGGTTGAACAGATTATCCAGCAGCTCGTTGGTCTTGCGAACACGCAGTACGGCGGTAAGTACCTGTTCGGAGGGACGAACGTTTCGGCGGTGCCGCCCGTGCAAACGACAGGGACACCGATCACGGGCGTAACGTTCAGCGGCAACGAAGCGCAAACCGGCGAGCTGTATGCCGACGGCGAGTCGATCTCGCTGTCGACGACGTTGCAGCAAGCCTTCAACTTCAATGCTTCCAACGGTAGCCTGAACGTTTTCCAAGTTTTGATCAACCTGCGTAACACGCTCAACGACACGGGGCCGATCGTCGTCAATTCCGGCGGCGACTCCGTGACCGGAAATGCGATCGATCAAAGCGCAACATCGGTTAACGGAGCCGGTCAGATCCTCGACGCGACTGCGGCGCTGAGCGGGCAAGCGAACTCGTTCGCGACGCCGCTCCAATTTCAGCCGACCGTTCCGCCATCGGTACAGTTCACGATCGACAGCGGAACCGGCAGCTCGACCATCACGATCCCGAATACCGATACGATCGACGGCGGCGCGGCCAGCGTAGTCGGTCAAATCAACGCCGAGACAGCCACGACGGGGGTCACAGCCCTCTGGGATCAGCGGACCCAGAAGCTAACGCTGGCTTCGAACTCCCCCTACACGGTCACGGACGACTCCGGAAACTTCACCGCCGCCTTCGCACTAACGCAGCAGTCCGGTGTGACCGATAACCTGAGTAGACAGCTTGGGGACATCGACAACGTTATTACGCAGGCCTTGGTATCAAGGTCGGCGGTTGGGCAGTCGATGGATACCCTAAATACGCTGACAAACCGCTATAACACGGCGATTACGAACGACACGGCAGTCCAATCCCAGATCGAGGACGCCAACTTCCCCTCAACGATATCTCAGTTCACCGAAACCCAGACCGCCCTTCAGGCAGCCTACTCCACGACGACCCATCTCGAAGGGCACACCCTCATGGATTACCTGTAGGAACGCATGAATACACAAAACACGGGTGCCGCCACCGCTCCGCAGATTCGGACCGTCAATACGACGCGGTTCGGCGAGATCTCCGTGCCCGAAGACGACGTCTTCACGCTGAAGTGGGGACTGCCCGGCTTTGGTTTCTTGCGCGAATTCGTGGTTTTGGCTCTCGAAGATCAAAAGCCGTATGTTTGGCTCCAGAGCTTGGAGCGTCCCGAGATCGCAATGCCGCTGATCGATCCGTGGGCCCTGTTCTCGGATTACGACCCGCAGCTGCCGTCCGTCACGGCCGCGGTCATGGAGATCGAGCGTCCCGACGATTTCTGCTTGATGTGCGTGTGCGTGGTTGGTTCTGAGGCAAAAGAGCTGACCGTCAACCTGCTCGCCCCCATCGTGTTCAACTTACGGCTGCGCATCGCGCGTCAGGTCATGCTGGAGGATTCGGAGTACTCGATTCGTACGCCGATCCCACGCGCCGAAGACGCCGTAAAGGAAGCAAACTCGGCCTAAAGAATCCGCCCTGGTAGCACAGGATGTGCAGATGCCGCGGTGCCCATGGATGTGGCGACGGCGGCAAATGGAAGCGCCAGGGAGGGCCCCGTGTTAGTTCTCAGCCGCAAGCTCAATCAAGCCATCATGATTGGCGACGACGTGCGGATTATTGTCGTGTCCGTCGATCGCGATCAGGTCAAATTGGGCATCGACGCACCACGTGCGATCGCCGTTCACCGCTCGGAAATCTACGATGAGATCCAGCGCCAGAACCGCGAAGCGGCGACTTCAACGCTGCACCCGGGGCCGGTCGCGACGCCGACGACCGCAACGCTCCGGCCTGGCCCCGCAAAACTTCCTGGCACAAAACGCCCGAAACAGCTAAAGCCTCCGACGTAGACGGCCGATACGAACGATTAGTGGGACAGGACGTCCCCTTATTTGCCTGACACTTCTCAAGGAGGAACTTCATGCCAGGTATTGGCGGCATCTCCATTGCTACCAACCTACTGGCGAATGCGGTTTCGCTGAACCTGAACCGGAATCAAGGCATGTTGCAGACTGCCGTGACCCGGTTATCGAGTGGTTTGCGCATCAACAATGCTGCAGACGACCCTTCAGGAATGGCGATCGCCACGCGGCTGAATTTGCAGTCGCAGGGCTTCGATCAGGGTAGTCTCAACATCCAGGACGCGAACAATGCGGCAACTGTCGCAGACGGCGCGCTCTCGACCGAGACCAACATCCTACAACGCATTCGCGACCTCGCAGTCGAGGCGTCATCCGACATCACGTCGGACTCGGACAAGCTTAGCCTGCAGGCGGAAATCTCGCAGCTGCTGCTAGAGATCAACCGCATTTCCCAGAACACGAACTTCAATGGTGCGTATCTGCTTTCGGGTTCGCATGAGGGTTTTACGCCGCAGATCAACTTCAATGCGATCGTAAACTCGAACTCCGTCCTCGCGACGCAGATCACGGTTGGCCAGAGCAACACGCTTGTCAACAACATCACGTATCTGGCGACCAACAACAGCTCGATCGACGGAACGCTCGAGCTTCAAGTCGCGCAGCTCACGTCGACGCAGCAGGGCGTTATCTTCTCGTTCCTGTGCTCGGCGACGAACTTCTATCAGCAAGTGTCTATTGCGACGGTATCAGCGGCCGGTAATTACATCAATTTCTTCTGGGATGGTGTAACGGTCACAACGGGTGCCTCCATCGGGACACTCGACGTCGGCGTCACGACGTACATCAAGGTTACGCAGTACGTCAGTGCTGCGTCGAACCCGCTCAACCCGGCGTTTAACGTCCAAGACGGTCCGAACCAAGGCGCGGTCATCTCGATCGGCTTCTCGGCAACGAACACGCAAACGTTGCGCATCAGCAACATCAACGTGGCCGGTTCGATCGGTACCGGTGACGGAACGATCGGGGCGGAAGACGTGATCGGTCAAGTCGATTACGCGCTCACGCAGCTGCTCGCAAATCGAGCACAACTCGGCGCAATCATCGTGCGACTGAGTGAAGACGAAGACAACAACAACATCGCTTCCGTCAACCTGACGGCGTCGGCGTCGGATATCACCGATCTCAACGTCGCTCAAGAAACAACGGAATACACCAAACTTCAAATCTTGGTGCAAGTCGGAACCTCGGTCTTGGCGCAGTCCAACGTCAACGCCCAATCGGTACTCGCGCTGTTCAGATAGCGCCCGAACCGGGTTGATAGCCAAAGGGGGCCCCGCGCAAGTGGGGCTTCTCCTTTTTTTATGGCCTTTCGCTATGGCGTCTGCCTCAGGAGGGGTGCCTCGCAGCACCGCTACGAGATTCGCATCGTGCGAATCTCGCTGCTTCGCCCCCGCTCGTCGCTCTCGCCATCCTGGCTCCGCTCCTCGTCGGAAGCTGCTGCGATCCACCCTCGTGAGGCAGACGCCGGCTCCAAGAGCCGTTTTGGCGTCGCTTCATCGCCGCGAGCGCCTTCGATTGTAAAGAAATCGAAAATGGGGCTCTAAAGGCTAAAGTTTTGAGGAGGGGAGCAGGGGGAGGGGCCTCCTCGCGGCGTATGGGGAGGCAGCGGGCTATGGATGGCTCGCATTCAGGCAAGTAATCAAGGAGGATCACTTATGCCAGGTATTGGCGGCATTTCAATTGCTACCAACCTTTTGGCGAACGCCGTTTCGCTCAACTTAAACCGGAATCAGGGCATGCTGCAAACTGCCGTGACCCGGTTATCGAGCGGTCTCCGGGTCAACACGGCCGCAGACGACCCCTCGGGGCTTGCGATTGCAACTCGCCTCAACGTCCAATCGGCGGCGTTCGATCAGGCAAGTTACAACGTTCAAGACATGAACAACGCAGCGACCGTCGCGGACGGCGCCCTGCAGACGGAAACCAACATTCTGCAGCGCATCCGCAACCTTGCTGTCGAGGCCGCGTCGGACGTTACGTCGGACAGCGACAAGCTCAGCTTGCAAGCGGAGGTTCTCGCAGCTGCTGCTTGAAGTCAACCGCATCTCGCAGAATACCAACTTCAACGGTCAGTATCTGCTCAGTGGCGTCCACGAGGGCTTCACGCCGCAGATCAACTTCAACGCAGTCATCTACTCGAACTCTGTGCTCGGACAAGCGATCACGGTCGGCTCGAACAACACGCTGGTCAACGCCGTGACGTATCTCGCCACCAACAACAGCTCGATCGACGGAACGTTGGAACTTCAAGTTGCGCAGCTCACGGCAACGCAACAGGGAATCATATTCTCGTTCCTGTGCTCATCGACGAACTTCTACCAGCAAGTTAGTCTCTCGACGATCGGCAACGGTGCCCCGTCGTACATCAACTTCTTCTGGGATGGCGTTACGGTCACGGCGGGCGCGAGCATCGGAACCGTCGACGTCGGCGTTACCTCGTACATCAAGGTTACGCAGTACGTCAGCGCGGCTTCCAATCCGAACAACCCTGCGTTCACGATTCAAGACGGCTCGCTGGAAGGCGCAGTCATCACGATCGGGATCCAGGCAACGAACACCCAGACGTTGCGTCTCTCGAACGTCAACGTTGCGGGTTCGATCGGAACCGGCAGCGGTACGATCGCGGCGGAAGACGCGATCGGTCAGATCGACTACGCCCTCAACAACCTGCTCACGCAGCGCGCACTGATCGGTGCCGTCGTGAATCGGTTGAACGAGGACTTGGACAACAACAATATCGCCGCGGTCAACCTTACGGCATCCGCGTCGAACATCACCGACCTCAACGTCGCGGGCGAGACAACCGAATACACCAAGCTGCAAGTCTTGGTTCAAGTCGGAACGTCCGTGTTGGCACAGGCCAATACGAACGCATCGTCCATTCTCGCGCTGTTCAGGTAATAGCAGCTTAGTCTTCGGCGGGCTCGCTTCGGCGAGTCCGCCGGTGACGGCACTCTGAAAGGAGGTTGATAACGACACCAAACGCACCGCGGTAAAGCGGAAAATTGAATATCGAAATCAGTCTTTAGGAATAGGAAAAGGATTCCGAGCTGCACTTTGTCGGCTCGGTTCAAGGAGGAGGAAAAGACCATGCCAGGTATTGGCGGAATTTCTATTGCAACCAATCTATTGGCGAATGCAGTAAGCCTGAACTTAAACAAGAATCAGTCGCTTCTGCAAACTGCCGTGACGAGGCTCTCGAGCGGTCTTCGGATCAATTCGGCCGCAGACGATCCCTCGGGGCTCGCGATCGCAACTCGCCTCAACGTCCAATCGTCGGCGTTCGACCAGGCGAGCTATAACGTCCAAGATGCCAACAACGCGGTTACGGTCGCGGACGGCGCCCTGCAGACGGAAACCAACATTCTGCAGCGCATCCGCAACCTTGCTGTCGAGGCCGCGTCGGACGTTACGTCGGACAGCGACAAGTTGAGCCTGCAGGCGGAGGTTCTCGCAGCTGTTGCTCGAGGTCAACCGTATCTCGCAGAATACCAACTTCAACGGTCAGTATCTGCTCAGTGGCGTCCACGAGGGCTTCACGCCGCAGATCAACTTTAACGCGATCACGTACTCGAACGCGGTCCTCGGCCAAGCGGTCACGGTGGGCTCGAACAACACGCTGGTCAACAGCGTGACGTATCTCGCCACCAACAACAGCTCGATCGACGGAACGCTGGAACTTCAAGTTGCGCAGCTCACGGCAACGCAACAGGGAATCATATTCTCGTTCCTGTGCTCATCGACGAACTTCTACCAGCAAGTTAGTCTCTCGACGATCGGCAACGGTGCCCCGTCGTACATCAACTTCTTCTGGGATGGCGTTACGGTCACGTCGGGCGCGAGCATCGGAACCGTCGACGTCGGCGTTACCTCGTACATCAAGGTTACGCAGTACGTCAGCGCGGCTTCCAATCCGAACAACCCTGCATTCACGATTCAAGATGGCGCGCTGGAAGGCGCGGTTATCGCGTTCGGAATTCAGGCAACGAACACCCAGACGTTGCGTCTTTCGAACGTCAACGTTGCGGGTTCGATCGGAACCGGCAGCGGTACGATCGCGGCGGAAGACGCGATCGGTCAGATCGACTACGCCCTCAACGAACTGCTCACGCAGCGTTCACTGCTCGGCGCCGTCGTCAATCGGTTGAACGAGGACTTGGACAACAACAACATTGCCTCAGTCAACCTCACGGCATCCGCATCGAACATCACGGATCTCAACGTCGCAGGCGAGACAACCGAATACACCAAGCTGCAAGTCTTGGTGCAAGTCGGAACGTCGGTCTTGGCTCAGTCCAATACCAACGCGGACTCGGTCCTGGCCCTGTTCAGGTAAAAATAATCCTGGTGCTGGCGGGTCCACCGAGGTGGACCCGCCAATTACCATCCCATAGGAGGTGAGACTCAGCGCTCGTCCGCAAACGCGCGCCACGCTAAAAACCCCAATAAATCAAAGGAAAACTGAATAAGTAACAGTCTTTTCATCATCTTTAGGAGGATGTTCCGGGTCCGCGACGCGGCCTCGGATCAAGGAGGAAAAGAATTATGCCAGGAGTGGGTGGGCTATCCATAGCCACCAACTTACTCGCGAACGCTGTTACATTGAATCTGAACCTGAACGAAAACAGGCTTCAGACGGTGGTAACACAGCTTTCGAGCGGGTTGCGGATTAACTCGGCCGCAGACGACCCGTCGGGGCTCGCGATCGCAACTCGCCTCAACGCCCAAGCTTCGGCGTTCGACCAGGCGAGCTATAACGTCCAAGATGCCAACAACGCGGTTACGGTCGCGGACGGCGCCCTGCAGACGGAAACCAACATTCTGCAGCGCATCCGCAACCTCGCAGTCGAGGCAGCTTCTGACGTTACGTCGGACAACGACAAGTTGAGCCTGCAAGCGGAGGTCTCGCAGCTGTTGCTCGAGGTCAACCGTATCTCGCAGAATACCAACTTCAACGGTCAGTATCTGCTGAGTGGAGCCAACGAAGGCTTCACTCCGGAGATTAACTTCAACGCGGTCATTTATTCCAACTCGGTGCTTGGTCAGCAGATCACGACCGGTGCGAATAACACGCTGGTCAACAGCGTGACGTATCTCGCTACCAACAACAGCTCGATCGACGGAACCCTTGAGCTGCAAGTCGCACAGCTCTCGTCGACGCAACAGGGAATCATATTCTCGTTCCTGTGCACGTCGACGAACTTCTACCAGCAAGTCAGCCTCTCGACGATCACAAACGGCACTCCATCGTACATCCAGTTCTTCTGGGATGGGGTGACGATTACGTCGGGCGCGAGCATCGGCACCGTCGACGTCGGCGTGACCTCGTACATCAAGATCACGCAGTACGTCAGCGCGGCTTCCAATCCGAACAACCCCGCCTTCACGATTCAAGACGGATCGGAGGAAGGCTCGGTCGTCTCATTTGGGATCCAAGCCACCAATACACAGACCCTGCGGCTCTCAAACCTCAACGTCGCGGGCTCCATCGGTACTGGCGATGGAACGATCGCGGCGGAAGACGCGATCGGCCAGATCGACTATGCCCTCGATCAGGTTTTGGGGGCACGGGCGCTTCTGGGTGCCATCGTCAACCGTCTGAACGAGGACGAGGACAACAACAACATCGCTTCCGTCAACCTGACGGCAGCGGCGTCGAACATCACGGACCTGAACGTTGCTTCGGCGACGACCGAGTTCACCAAGCTGCAAATCTTGGTGCAAGTCGGTACGTCGGTATTGGCCCAGTCCAACACCAACGCACAGTCCATCCTCAGCCTTTTTCGCTGACCTAACGGCGACTGGAGCTCCGACGGCCCCAGCCACCGCGGCGGGGACGCCGGGGTAGGAGCCGGGCGGACCCGCCTGCGGGTGGGTCCGCTGCTCCTCCCTTTTTGAGCCGCTGCCCTCAAGCAAAGCCCCTGGGAGTCCGATGAACCTTAGTAGAGAGGTTCATCATGCCTATCCATACGCTGCGCGCGGACGAGTCTGAACGGCCGCCGCTTCTTTTCAACTTACCGTATCCTCCCGACGACCACGAGCAGCTCCCCGAGGGGATCAGCCTGTGCATGATCGTCAAGAACGAGGAGCGCTTTCTCGAAGCGTGTCTGCGCAGCGTGGAAGGAATCGTCGACGAGATCAACATCGTCGACACCGGTTCGACCGATCGTACGCTGGAGATCGCCGAGAGATTCGGCGCGCGCATCCAGCACCGCGAATGGCGTAGTGACTTTGCGTGGGCGCGCAACGAAGTGCTCGCCATGGCGACGAAACGCTGGGTGCTGGTTCTGGACGGCGACGAAGAGATCGCGCCCGAATGCCGCCGGCAATTGATGGACCTTCGAACGACGCCATCCTACATGACGGTCGTTTATTGCCGCATTCACAACGACACGACCGAGTACGGCTCGAGCTCGATGATGTCGCACAGCCTGCCGCGCATCTTTCCAGCCACGCCGCGTATTCGTTTCCGGGGCGTCATCCACGAGATGTTGATCGCCGACGAGGGAAAGACGAAGGCCGACGCCGTCATTACGCCGATTCGGATCCTGCATCGCGGCTACATGAGCGACGTCATTGGTGCGAAGAAGAAGAACGAGCGTAATGCGCCGCTGATTCAGCGCGCGACCGAGGTCGACGAGAACGATTCGTTCGCCTGGTTCAACTACGCGAACCATCTCATCGGAAACAACCGAAACGACGAAGGCATAGAGTGCATGCAGCGCGTCGTCGACATGGAGCGCGGCAAGGAGATGCGCGGCTATGTTCCTCTCGCGTACGTCTTCCTGGCCGGAACGTTGGCCTCGCACCGCGGTGAGATCGATCGCGCGATGGAGATCATCGACGAATGCCTCGATCGCTTGCCTAACTACGTGCTTGCGATCTATTGCAAAGCTGAGATCTACGCGCGTTCCGCGAGGTACGATGAGGCCCGCGAATGGTTCCAGAAAGCGATCGGAACGCGCGCGCGCGAAGAATGGTACAACGTCGTCGATGAAGAGATCGCCGTCTGGAAGTGTCATTCGAACATCGCGACGAGCTACGTCAACGAAGGCAAGTTCGACGAAGCGATCAAGTGGCTTGAAGAGGCGCACAAGAACAAGCCGGATATCCTCGTTCTCAAAGAACGCCTTGCGTGGCTCTATGAGAAGACGAAGCGATACTTCGACGCAGAGTTCATCCTGCGCCAAGCCTTTGAGGAATATCCCCAAGAGCGCACGGCCGTTATGTACGTCAACTATCTGGCGCGCCGCAACCGCTTTACCCGCGCGCTCGAGGTGATTGAAGACGCGCTCCCGGCCGCGGTAACCGAGCTGAAGGTAGCGCTCAACACGGCTGGCGGTGCAATCCTGCGTAAGACCGGGAACGGCGATCCCGTCCCGTATTTGCGCGCCGCTCTCGATCTTTCTCCGGGTGCGGGTCTTGCGCTCGAGCTGCTCGACAGTATCTATCTCGAACGTCAGGACGAAGTCTCGCGCGCGCGTTTGCGTCGCGACGAGATGGAGACGCCGCTCGTTGCACAGGTCGACTACTTACGCCGCACGAGCCGCCTGCTCGAAGAAGAGCGCTATGACGAAGTCATCGCCGTCGCCCAAGACGGACTGCTGATCGACGCCGGTAATGCCAGCCTCATGTTCAATTTGGCACTGGGGCTTTCGAAGACCGACGACGGCACGACACGCGCGATCGACCTGCTCGACAGCGTACGTTCGGGAGAGCCCGACGTCATCGAAACCGCCGCAGCCTTGCGTGCGGCGCTACTGGAACGCGAAGGCAAGTTCGAGGATGCGCTGGGCGCGCTCGACCGTGCTTTCGGCGAAGTGCCGTCGAACGAAGACGCACTGTTGCAGCGATCGCGCCTGTTGCAATCGCTTGGCAGATCGTCCGTCGCAGAGGCCGGCTTACGCGCGGCAATGTCGCGCGGACGCAAACGAATCGGTCTCGAGCTGGCAGCGCTGATGTTGCGCGAAGGCCGGTTCGCCGACGCGCAATTGATTGCCGAAGAGGCGCTCGCCTCGGCGTAACATGGATCTTGCGGTACTCCTCTTGGGCACGGCGCACGCGGCTACGCTGCGCGCGCTCCCGCATGGCCTGGAGGTTCGCGAGACCGCCGCGGCCGAGGCCCTCGAGATTGCGCGTGCCCTTTCGGTAACACGGCTGCTGATCGTCGAGCCTGAATCGCGCATTCCAGCGCAAACGTTTCTCGCGGCGGCGCAGATTGATACCGACGGTGGACTCGTCGGCGGCTGCGCGTTCTCGGATGGGATGCTCCGTTTCGGAAGCGTGTTCTCGTCGGTTCCGTTCGGACCGTACGCCATGGATTCGTTTCCGCTGGTCGACGTCACGGGGGGCGCGCAGCGCGAACGTCCATCCGCGGAATCCATCGATACGGTGGCTTCGGGTGCCTATCTCGTCGATCGTCTCGCATTTATTGAGGTAGGCGGGCTCGAACCAAGCCTCGGAACACCGTGGCGCGCGTACGATCTCAGTCTTCGATTCCGAGAGGCCGGAAAGCGCGTGCGCTGGGATGCTGCGCTTTCATACGTTCTCGACGGCGGACTCGCGCGCTCCGGCGAGGCGGCCGATCATCGCGACTTCATGCGCCGCTGGGGCCACAATCTCGTCTCGCGTTTCGATCTCGAGATGCCCTCGCGCGGCGGTATTCGCCGGCCCCTGCGTCTGCCGCTCGGTCAGCGCGAAGCCGTTGCAATGGCGATACCGCAAGTCGACGTGATCGTCTTCGGTGAAGGCGGCCTGGGGCCGAATCAGATTCGGATCTCGACGCGCGTGCGGTTCGGGACGATCCGCGATGCGCGCGGTGAACACGGCCGCGGCCTCGCTGCGCTGCGCGACGCGCTGGCGTCGCGGGGCGATCGATACGTTTTGCTCCTCGACGCGCGCACGGAGCTGAGCGACCGTTGGGCGGAACGCATGCTGGTCGCCGGCGAGTGGGCGACCAACGTTTGCGCTGTTTCCGAGCCGGGTCTCACGCTGTTGTCGCTTGCGCGGATTCCGCTCGACGTACAGCCGCCTGCAGAGGCGACGAGTGTCGGCGCGGCGCTCGACGTCATGTTCGAGCAGGTTCAACGTCGCGCGCGCATCGTTCGCGGACGACCGATGTCCTCCGGTGCGATTGCGCAGCGCCGTGCGACGATCAGTGTCGTCCTCGTTGCGCAAAGCGACGAGGGTTTCGGTCGCACGTCATTCGAGGGCATCTATACCGGTGATCTCGGCGTTGATTATCACGCGGTGACGACGCCGGCGCGCACCGGGATGCTGGAGTTTATCAAAGGATATCCGACGATTCGCCGGATCGTCGATGATTCGCGCAGTCTGGCCGCCGGCGTCAACGCCGCGTTGTCGCGTGCCGAAGGCGAGATCGTCGTCGTCATCAGCGACGATTTCTTTCCGCCGCGCGGTTGGATCGAGATGGTGCGTGAGGCATTTTCGGTTCGTCCGGAGTCCGGCATCGTTGGATTCAGCACGGTAATGGTAGACGGTCCGCAGTGCGTCGATGCGGGATATTCTGATATCAAAGCGTTTCACACCTATGCCGGTCAACGTCGCGCGACGATGCGCCGCGAAGCGCATCTGGCGCAACGTTTGGCTGCACTCGCAATTGCGATCGACGCACGCGCGCTCGCGGCAGTCGGCGGATTTGACGAGCGTCTCGGCGCCGGGCGCTGGGGCATCGAAGATCTCACGATTCGCATCCGTTCTGCCGGTTACGAGTCCTATGTCTCGGAAGATCTGTTCGCGCATCACTTCCCGCCCTCGGATGCAAAGCCGTTCCTCTCCGAGCCGAGCGAAGAGGTGCGGCGTGCAGCCGTCTTCGCTGAAAAGTATGGGCTGCAGCCGTCCGATCTCGCGGCGTTCAATCCAGCCCCGTTCGTTGCACGTGGTTTTGAGCCGAAACGCGATTTCGTTCCGCTCGTCGACGTGCGCGAGAGTGACAAGCGCCTGCGCGAGCGCTACGACGCCGTCTTCGTTGCGGCGTGCCCGCTGAGCGATGCCGTCGATGCGATCGCGCCGATCTTGCGTCGCTATTTCCAAGTTTTCAGCTTCAGCGACGACGTGCTCTTTGCGATCGGTGTCGGCGAAGGTATCGACGTCGAGTCCGTCAGTGCGCGTGCACGCGCGCTGGTGCGCAAGGCGGGCGTGAAGCTCGAGGAAGCGCCGGACGTGGTAATCTCGCCGCTCGGCACCGACCCCGAACATTGGGCCGCCGGACTTTCAAGCGGACCGCGTCACTGTGTCTACGACGGTGGCGTTCTAACGTCGCTATCGCATCTCGACGATCTGAGTCCAAGCGGTTTGCGGCGCGCGGTTGCCTCGGTGCCCGCATGAGATATCATCGCGCGTTCGACGATTTGGCGATCGTCCTCAACGTTGAGACGGGCGACGTTCTGTCCGCCGATAATCTCCTCGCTGCGCGACTCGAGCCCGTTATTCGCAGCGGGACGGGTTGTGCGGCTCTCGATCTGCATTTTCGGCGCGACGATCGCTGGTGCGTCGTCCCGCTTGTCATCGTCGACGTTCCGATGCTCGAAGCGCGCGAACGCGATCCGCTCGTATGGCCACAGCGTATCGTCGAGTTCGGAAAGAGTATCGACGCCGATTCGATCGGCGACCGTATCGAGGCTTGGCTGCGGGCGCTTCTAGCCGAAGGCGCGATGAACCGCGAGCAGTTTCGCATCTTCGGCAGCGCCGACGATGAACGGCGTTTCAGCGTGGCGCGTGCCGCGGGCTTCCTCGGAGCCGCTCCGTACGAAGTGGTCGTACGAAAAGCTGCACCGTACGTTTTTGCGCGGCGTCATGCGCGGAGTCGCGACGTCGTCGTTGCGGCGCGCGATGCCGAGCTCGGAGCCGTTTTGCTCAAACCGGTTGTCCGCAAGCTCGAAATCCTGACGAGTGACAACGCGGCCGCTGCCTGGTACGGAGTCGATTCCGAGCAAAGCGAACGCAACGTTGCGATCGTCGATGCTGCAAATCGTTCGCGTAAAGAAATCGAAGCGGCGGAAACGATCGTCGACCTCGATGACGGTGAGGGCGTGCATATCGAGCCTGCGCCGATCGTCGCCGTCGATTCGTTCTTTGATTTTACCGGCGTCGTTCGCCGGGGCGAGGCGCCGTTTTCGGTTCTCATTCATAAAGAGCGTGAGCTGCCTGAGCCGATGGTACCGGATCGTCCGCCGACGGGCGGTTCATCGGGCCGGATCGTCTTTGGATTACGCGGTCGTGCGCTGCAGCATGGTGGCGCGGACGTCGATCTCGCGCAAATGATTGCCGCGGCGATGCGTGACGAAGGCTTTGCCGTCGATATCGTTGACGATGCGCAAAAAGTCACGGCCTTTCGCCCGGACCTGATCCACGCGTTCGGTCTCGCCGACGGATCGGCGGCTCTTGCGTACGCGCGTGCGGCTCAGAATCTTGAAGTACCCTTTGCTCTGCACGCATTGTATGACGCGCCTGCGCTCGGCGGATATTGGGGTGCGACCGTCACGCCCTATTGCTTCCGCTTCACGCAGGACGAGACGACGGTGGCAAGCCTTTCCGTCTTGATGCGCGACCGGCGGTTGGCCGTAAATTCGATCGTAGCCGATGCAATGTTCCATCCGACACAGCCGAGTTGGAAGGACGACATCGCATCGGCGATGTCAATTGCTGACGTCGTGTTCGTCACCGGACCCAAGGAAGAAGAAGCGTTGCGTCGAGTTTCTGCAGACGCCAATTTCGTGTCCATGCCGCTGCCGGTTGCGCATTCGAGCGATCCGGCGGCGATAGACGCGCTCGTTGGTTCGCAACCGTATGCACTGCTTCACGCTCCGATCGAGTCGACGCAAAATCAGCTGCAGGCGGTCCGCGCAGTCGAGATGGCGGATATCGCGCTCGTCATCGCGGGGCCTGTCACTGACGCGGATTACGCAAGTCTCGTTCGAAGTTTTGCGGGCGACCGTGTCATCATGCTCGATGAGCCCGATCCAATGACACTCGAGGGGCTCTATCGCGGCGCGGACGTCTTCCTCGACGTCGCTTGGGTTGGTTGCGGTCTCGCACGTGCCGCGCGAGCACTTTCGCGCGGGGCGGCTCCCGTGGTGAGCGCTCGCATGCCTTTGCAAGATCTTAACCTGGGCGAATTCGGGGCCTCGGTCGAGCCCGGCGACGTACAGTCGATCGCGCGCGGTCTCGGCGATACATGGACGATTCGCCAGCACGAAGCACCGCAATTCGAAGAAATAAGGACGTCGGCGCTCTCAGGATCGGGTGTGCGGGACGTCACGACGTCGATCGTCGTCGCCTACGCACAGGCCATAGAAAAGCGGACTCAGCCGGTGCTGCGATAAAATGATGTACTCGCTTGCCCGATATTCCCTAGGAGGGACTTGAGTAACATGGATGTTTTTCAGGCGGCGCTATTGCGCCCCAGGGGGCGAGTTTAACCGATGTCAGGATTATCCGGAGTCGGTTCGAGCTCGACCAGTTCAACTACGGGGACGCTCGGCAACGTTCCACCAATTTCGTTTCCCGGTATCGCGTCTGGTATTGATTACAACGCGATCATCGAGAAGCTGACATCGCTGACGCTTGCACAAAATCAGCCGCTCACCGCCGAGAACACCAATCTAACAGACCAAAACAAAGAGCTCATCAAGATCAACGGTCTCATTCAGAACGTGCAGACCGCGATTCAGAATCTTGGCGATGCAAGTCTCTTCAGTCAGTTTTCTGCGACGTCGAGCAATTTGACGTTCGCGACCGCTGAGCAAATCAGTGGACAAACGCCGCAGCCCGGTACGACGACGATACTCTCGCAGTCGCTCGGAACGTCGACCGTCATCAGCAGCGATCCGGCTGCGAACAATGCGGTCAAAACGAATGTCGCGCTCGATGTCGCCGGTTTCCAGATCACGCCGACCAACGGAACCGGTACTTCGGGCGGAAAATTTACGGTCGATGGACAGCAGATCAGTTTCGACGTCGGGACTGACACGGTCCAAACGATCCTCAACAAGCTGAACGCGCTCACGGGCGTCCACGCGACGTTCCAAAACGACGAGCTTACGCTGACGTCGACGAACGGACAGCCGCTTTCGATCGGTTCGGCTTCCGATTCGGGCAATCTCGAGCAGATCTTCAAGCTCGACACGTCGCCGATCGTGTCCAGTCAGCAGGAAACCTCCGCCGGGACCGTTTCCCCGCAGTTCGTCTCTAGCGGAAATAGTGTCGCCGGGACGGATACCCTCGGCGGGGCCGGCGGGGACGGCGTCACCGTGAACGGGACGCTGACGATCAACGGCAACGCGATAAACTATACGACCGGCGAGACCGTCGCAGCCCTCGAGGCTGCGATTAACGGAACGGCCGGCCTTAACGCGACGATCGTAAACGGCCAATTGGTGATCGGGACGTCCACCGGCGCACCGGTGACGATCACGGAAACGGGCGGCGGCAACTTCCTCACGAATTTCGCGGGCGGTATGTCGCAAGCGGTCACCGCCGCCGACACGCTGGCCGGCGACGGCGTCACCACCAACGGTACGCTGACGATCGACGGCACGAACGTCAACTACACGACCGGCGAGACCGTGGCAGCCCTCGAGACTGCGATCAACGCGATTTCCGGCGTGAGCGCCTCGCTTCAAGGAGGCCAGCTCGTCATCGTCGGCCCGTCGACCGGCCTCACTGTCAACGAGACTGGTGGCGGCAACTTCCTGACGACGTTCAACGGCGGGATGAGTGCTGCGACGAGCGACCAGTCAGTGACCTCGTCATCGACCGTCGGCGGCATCGATCCCAACGCGGACCTCAACCTCATCAATAGCAGCATCGCGCTTAACAGCGGCACCTACTTCACGATCAACGGCGTTGCGATCAGCATCAATCCGACGACGGAAAGCCTGCAAGACGTCATCAACGCGATCAACAGCTCTAACGCGGGCGTGATCGCCTCGTGGAATACGACGGCCGGTGAGCTGCAGCTCGTTTCAAAAGCAACCGGCCCGCAGAGCATCGTGCTCGGCGCGCCCGGTGACAGCAGCAATTTCTTGCAAGCCTTCGGGTTGACGACGGCGGGTGCGACGACGCAAGTCGGGCAGCAAGCCTCGGTGACCTACGAGACCGCTTCCGGAAACCCGGCAACCGTTTACAGCAACAGCAATCAGGTCACGAACGTCATACCGGGCGTTACTCTGTCGCTGCAGCAGAGCACACCTACCGCGTACACGGTCACGGTTGCGCAAAGCAGTACGAGCCTGATCAGCAACATCAACGCGTTCGTCAAGGCGTATAACGCCGCGATCAACGAGATCAATACGGCTAGCACGCCGCCGGTCGTGACGACGGAAGCCCCGGGCACTCCGCTGGCAAGCGGCACGGGAACATCCAGCGTCTCGGTACCGGGCGGCGTTCTCTTCGGCAACAACTCCGTCTCCGAGATGAAAGATCAACTCGTGCAGATGGTGTCCAATCTCTACCAAAACGGCTCGTCGTCGTACAACTCGTTTGCATCGATCGGCCTGCAGCTCGATTCGAGCGTGTCGGTCATCAGCAGTACCTCGACCGCCGGAGCTTCGAGCGACAGCGCCGATTCCTCCGACTCGAGCGGTCTACAGACGCAAACGTTCGATGGTACGAGCGGTCAGCTGCAGGCGCTCGATACGACGACCTTCGATACGGCTTTGGCGGCGGATCCAGCCGCAGTGCAATCGCTCTTCACGACCGACAGCGGCGTCCTCGGGCAAGTCGGAACGTACTTGACATATGTGACGGGAACGCCGACATCGCTAGGGCCGAATAATCCCTTCCTCGCGCAAGTCCCCGACACGTCGCTGCTCCAAAGCATCGAAACTGGTAACTCGAATCAAATCGATTCGATCAATCAGCAGATCGCGCTGATCAACGATGAAGCGACGGCGCAGGCAAACCAGCTACGGGCGCAATTTACCGCATCGGAAACGTTGATCGCACAGCTCCAACAAGAGCAGTCATCGCTTTCGAGCATCCTCGGCTCCACATCGACGTCAAGTTCATCGAGTTGACGCGATGACGCCGCAAGAGCTGAAATACCTCGAGACGTCGCTGAACACGGCTCCCAAAGAGGAGCTGATTCTGCGCGTTTACGACGCCCTGATCATGTTCGCTCGTCAAGCCGTCGACCGTCTCTACAACGATCCGGGCGACATTCAAGTCATCCACAACCTGCTTTTGCGCAGCCAGCGCGCCTGCGTCGAGCTGATCTCGGCGCTCGATTTCGAGATCGGCGGCGAGCTGGCGACGAACCTGAATCTCGTGTATGCCTACTGGCATCGCGAGCTCGTTCGTGCCAATATGGAACAAGATCCGACCCGAGTCGAGAAAATATTGCCCGACATTCAAGACTATCGCAAGACATGGGCAGATGCGATCAAAGAGTGGCGCAAGCTGCAACAGCCTGAAGAGGTAACCACGGCCGGCAATGAGTTCGCTTCAACCGCTTGAGCAGCGCCTGACGCAGTTTCTCTCCGAATTCGAGGAGGAGTGCGCACAGGCCGAGGTAGCGCTACGTGGACGCAAGTGGGACGATCTGCGCCGCATCATGTTCAATCAGGGCCGGATTCGGCAAGCGATCATCAACGATCTCGCAGCCGAGCACGCGGACGTTCGCGTGATGCCTGAAGTCTACACGCGCTTGCAGGCGATTTTCACGTTCCGCAACGATCAGCTGCGGCGCCTTACCGCCTACCGCATGGAAGTGAGCCGCCGCCTGCAGTTGACGCGCAAGTGGAAGGACGTCACTCGCTCGGCGAAGCGCGGGATGGGACCTAGCCCCACATTTATCTCGCGCGTTCAGTAAGTCTTAGTCGACTCTGACGTAGTCGAAGACCGCCGGGCTGTGCTCTTCGCGTCCGCACGGCAACGAGTCGTCCGGCTCGATGAGCGCTTCGCCTTCGGCCGTACGTACGTACATGCGGCGACGTGACGTCGTCGCCGGATCTTCCCATTTTTCCGGAAGGGCACGTTTGCTGGCGCGATCGTAATGCCGGCAGCGAACGCCGCCGTGCAAACGAATCATCCAACCGGCTCGTCGTAGCCGCTCGCAGAAAAGATAGTCTTCATCGGTGATGCGTACGAGCCGCTGCGTGCGTTGAATGACGACGTGCGCGGAAAGAAACGGCCGTTCCAACTGCGCGAGGGCTGAAAGACGAATCGCGACGCAACCGAATCCGACGCCGTCGACAATTCCGGCGGTGCTGTCGTCGAAGGCGGGCACGAGCGCCGTCGTCGTGTCTTCGCCGCTCCAGCGATCGACCGCCATCGGACGAAGACCGTCGCGACTGTAATACAGTGCGCCGGCTAGCGCCGTCTTCGGATCGTCTTCGAGCGTTTTTATCAAGCGTTCGAGCGCATCGGGCGGGAAGACGATATCGTCATCGATCATCGCGAGCACGTCGAACTGCTTGCCGAGGGCTTCCTCGAATATCAGCTCGCGTTGCGCGGGGATGAAATTTCCGGTTACGACGTAGCGGTCGAAATACGAACACGTCGCGGGAAGCTGCAGCTTCGCGATGCTTTCGAGGAACGGGGCTGTCATCGAACCGGCCGACGGAAGGCCGAGGAGCAGCCTCACTCGCCTTGGGTGATTGCTGCTCGCAGTGCTTGGATAACGGCCTTCGCCGCTGCATCGAGCTGCGTCGTCGCCGCTTTGGTCGGATCGAGCCGGCGGTCGAGCTTCATGCGCGTGCCGAACGCAACGAATGCCAATCTGGCTTGCGTCGTGTACGAGATCAAGGCGCTCTTGATCGAGGCCGCGGCCGGATGCGATTCATCCGCGAGGCCGTGCGCGCAGAACGCAAGCGTCACCAGCCGCATCGCAAGCCAACGCGCGACCGGACGATCGTACGCGTTACGCGCATCCGTGATGCGTTGCGCATCGACGGTCGCGCCCAGCAGCGCGGCGCCCGGATAATTGTGCGAGGGCGGATTGACGAAGCGAACGGCTGCGTGCTCGACATCGAGTGCCGGCGGCGAGCTTGCATTTTCTTCGAGCTGCAGAGGCTTCCCGAGACGCGCTGCAACCTTGAGGCGTCCGAGCAGCGCAGCTTCGCGATCGACGAATGCAGCGAGCCCGAGCGGATCGCTGCCGTCTCCGGCAGTTGCGACCGCGAGCAAATTCGAGAAGACGAAGTGCGGAAGCAAACCGAGTGGTGCTTCGAGTAATCGTTCGACGAAACTGAGATCGCCGGGGCGCAGCGTGCGATACAGCATCGGACGCGGCGGAGCCAGAGGCTCTTCGATAACCGGCGCGAGCGGCGTCGTCGAAATCGCGCTGAGCACAGCGGTCTCGACGATTTCCTCTTCCTCATTCAGCTCGTAGAACGGTGTCTCGACGTCTTCGTGCGTCGTCGGAACGCTTTGCATGCTCGCGGTTGCCGCATCCAGATCGGTGCGGAATGCGCCGGCCATTTTGCCGCGGCGCAAGACGAGTGGACGCGCGCTGACAACGGGAACCGCAGCCTGTACGGTCGGCGAGAGAACGAGATCGGTGGTTCCGGCCAGGACGTCTAATTTCCAGGTCAGCGCGGAGCGCCCGGCGGCGATGACCTTGCCGAGTTTGAATCCTTCGCCGAAGAGATCTTCGGAAATATCGTCTGCATCACGGCCGTCGTGCTTGAGCGAACCCGGACGATATGCGGCGCCGGTCGGGATAGGAGCCGCGATCATAACGCCGTCAGCACTCTCGATTCCGCCGTTACTGACGACGACCGTAACGGTGACCACGGCCCCGGGGATCAGTCCGTCGCCCGGCCAGGCCGTAACCGCGACGTCGAGTCGCGCGCCGGTCCGATCGATTGTCGTTGCCGGGGCAAGCGTCGTCGGCGCTTCCCGCGTGCGGCTCCACGTTGCGTTCGATGTGAACGACGACGGCTGCGCGCCAAGCTCACGACGCCTATGCTCGAGCAAACGCCGTTCGGCGCTCTGGGAAAGAGCCTCGTAATCCATTTAGACGCCTTGTCTGCGCGTGTTGAAGAAGCGCATGAAGCCCCCGATTCTGCGACCTGACTCAGGGACGGGCATCCTTGCCTCTGGTATTCCGCCGGCCATAACTGGGACTGGCTCGGGGAGGGGTGGTGGCGGCGGCGCCGATGCCGCAGCCGTTGGGGTGTGTACTTCTCGACGTGCCGTGACGACCAGGCCGCGGTCGCGGGCAGCGAGGAGAGATTGCTCTTCGAAGACGCGGCTCTGGCCGTGGGCGGCCGCCTCTTCCATCGCGCCGCGAGCGACGCGGATCAGGCGGCGCGGAAGCCCGGCCGCTGCTCGGACGACGATGTCCAGCGCCCCCTCAGTGAAGATTGCTTGCGGGTCACGCGCGCCCGCACGGGCTAGGCGGTGCAGGATGAGCGCGCGGGCGGCCTGCTCGTCGAGCGGCCCCAGGCGGATCCAGCCGTCGACGCGATCGTAGAGATTGCGTTGACCGAGGATGCGCGGCTCGAGCTCGCTTTGGCCGAAGAGGACCAAATTGATTAGCTTGCGCTGCGGGATATCGAAATTCAGCAGCAGACGCAGCGTTTCGATGCTCTCCGGCGATAGCGTTTGGGCCTCATCAAAGAACAGCACGACGGTCCGGCTTTCGAGCACGGCCGTATCGAACAAGAAATTCTTGAGCGCGTTCTTCAGGAATGCCGGCGTGCGGGCCGGTAGGCCAAGGCCGAACGCACGGCCCACCGCGAGCAAAAATTCAGTCTCGCTCGCAAAGTGCGGGTCCAAAATTTTGCCCAAAAGCACGTCGTCACGGACGAGCAGCGTCGTCTCGACGGCGAGCGCCAAGCTCGTCTTACCCGAGCCCGGGTCACCGATGACAACGGTAAGGCCTCGAGACTCCTCGATGGACGAAAGAAGCTTAGCTTTGGCTCTCGCTACCGACGGCATCTCCCAAAAGAAATGGGGATCCGAAGTATCGAGAAACGGATCTCTCTCGAGACCGAAACGCCGGTACGCTCTTGACATCGACGGGGGCCTAATTATCCGACCATCGGCCGATGCCTCCGTTAAGTCCACTAAGTCTGCGTTAAGGCTGACCTGCATCACACCGATACCTGGGGAGTGAAGGCCGTCATCCTTGCCGGCGGCCGTGGCACCCGCATTTCCGAGGAAACCGGGGTCCGGCCCAAACCGATGATCGAGATCGGGGGCAAGCCCCTATTGTGGCACATCATGAAGATCTATGGTGCACATGGCATCACGGATTTCGTGATCGCGCTCGGCTACAAGGGTTACATGATCAAGGAATACTTCGCGAATTACTATCTGCACACCGCAGACGTAACGCTCGACATCGCGAAGAACGACATGACGGTACATCGCTCGAGTGCGGAGCCGTGGCGAATCACGCTGGTCGACACCGGTTCCGAAACGATGACCGGCGGACGTATCAAGCGTTGCTCCGCGTATCTCGATAACGAAACGTTCTGCTGCACGTACGGCGACGGCGTCGCCGACGTCGACATCTCGGCGGTTGTCGAGATGCATCGGGCCAATGGTTCGGCCGTAACCTTGACTGCAGTGCAGCCGCCCGGACGTTTTGGTGTGCTCGAGCTGCAGGGCGACGAAGTCACGCGCTTTCGAGAGAAGCCGCATGGTGACGGCGCATGGGTGAACGGCGGTTTCTTCGTGATCGAACCTTCGGCGTTGCAAGCCATCGACGGCGACGAAACGATTTGGGAGCGTGAACCGCTCGAGAAACTGGCCGCAAAAGGCAGCGTGGGCGTTTATCGTCACTCGGGATTTTGGCAACCGCTTGACACGCTGCGAGACAAAGAAACGCTGGAAGCGCTGTGGGAGAGCGGCGCGCCTTGGCTGCGCGGGTGAGCCCGCCGTTTTGGGCGGGGAAGCGTGTTTTCCTTACCGGGCATACGGGATTCAAGGGAAGCTGGCTCGCGCTGCGGCTCGTCGATCTCGGCGCGCGCGTCAGCGGTTACGCGCTCGCTCCCGAAGAGCCGCCAAACGCATTCGAGCTGCTCGGTATCGAGAAGAAGGTCGACTCGACGTTTGCGGACGTTCGCGATCTTGCTCGGCTGCGCGAGCGGCTCGCGTACGCGAAGCCTGACGTCGTCTTGCATCTTGCCGCGCAAGCGCTCGTGCGTCGCGGTTATCGCGAGCCGCGCGAGACGTTCGAGGCCAACGTGATGGGCACGGTCAACGTGCTCGAGGCGATCCGCGAGCAACCGGGCATCGGCGCGGCGCTCGTCGTGACATCCGACAAAACGTATGCGAATCGCGAAGCACGGCCGCAACGTGAAGATGACCCGCTCGGCGGCGACGATCCGTACAGCGCGAGCAAGGCGTGCACCGAGATCGTTGCGGCAGCCTACCGGCATTCGTATTTCACGTCGAGAACGCGCCTCGCTACCGCGCGTGCCGGCAACGTCATCGGCGGCGGCGATTTCAGCGAAGACCGGCTCGTCCCTGATCTTGTGCGTGCATCCCAGCGCAAAGAGCCGGTGCGGTTACGCTATCCGGACGCAACGCGTCCGTGGCAGTTTGTCGGCGATGCGCTCGACGGCTATCTGACGATCGTCGAACGTCTTTGGAACGATGCGAGTGTTGCGCGCGCGTGGAACCTCGGTCCCTCGGATGTGGCACTAAGCGTGCACGAACTCGCCAAACGCTTTCTCGCGGTCTACGATCCACAGACGAAGATCGTCATCGATTCGGCGCTTACGCCGCCGGAAGCCCCATATCTCGCGCTCGACGCCGGCGCAGCCCGCGAGAAATTCGGGTGGCGCCCGAAGTACGACGCCCCCGGCGCGATCGATGCGACGGCCGCCTGGTATCGTGCGTGGCGTGAAGGCGGCGATCTGGTCGAGTTGACGCTCGCACAGCTGAGTGGAGCGGTGAGTACGTCGCGATGATTTTCGAGCCGACTGCGATCGCCGGTGCGTTCGTCGTGCGACTCGAGCCGCATCGCGATGAACGCGGATTTTTCGCACGAACGTTCTGCCTCGACGAATTCGAAGCCGCCGGGATCGTGACGACCTTCGTGCAGCAAAGCTTGGCGCGCAGCAAACAGCGCGGTACGCTGCGCGGCATGCATTTCCAACGCGAGCCGCACGGCGAGGACAAATTCGTGCGCTGCACGCGGGGCCGCATTTTCGACGCAATTGCAGACCTGCGTCCCAATTCGCCATCATTTCGCCGCGTCTTCACGGTCGAGCTCGACGCGGAAGCCGGCGACGCGTTATTCGTCCCGCGCGGCTGCGCCCACGGATATCAAACCCTCGAAGACGAGACGGACGTCCTTTACGCGATGTCGTCGCGTTATGCGCCCCAAGCGGCGCGCGCGATCCGGTACGATGATCCGGGGCTTGCAATCGTCTGGCCGATATCCGAACCAATTCTTAGCCCAGCCGACCGCTCGGCACCGGGGCTCGAAGCGGCATTGGCGGAAGTTGCTGCGACGTGCTGATCTCACTCGGCCGCGACGGCCTGTGCGCGTACGTGCGCGGACAGCTCGAGCACAACTTCCCTGACGGCGTTCGAAGCGACGTCGATTCTGTCGTCGACGGTGCTCTCGAGCGGCTCGAACACTGTTTCAAATGGATCGCGCTGCCGGGGTACAACCGAGGCGAGCACGCGAACTTCAATCATCTCCACGGCGACCAGACCGCCGTGTTTTATTACTTGGCGTCAAATACGGCCTTTCAGCGCGGCGACATGACGCTTGCACAGAAGTTTTTTCTGCTCAATAAGGCAATGAACGGGATCGTGTGCATGTACGATACCGAATTGCCGCCGGTCTTCGCGTTCATTCATACGACCGGGACGATGGTCGGAAAGGCGCACTACGGCAATTTCGTCGCGTTCTTCCAGGGAGTTACGGTCGGTGCCGATCGTGGCGAGCTTCCCACGCTTGGCGAACGCTGCATCGTTTATGGAGGCTCGATCGTCGTCGGCGGCTCGCATCTCGGCAACGGAGTCGTCGTCGCCGGAAACTCCGCGATCATTCATCAGGACGTCCCGGCGAACTCGATCGCAGCGGGACGCTCTCCGGAGCTGGAGATCGCGCCGCGCAAACGCGACGTCGCAGCACAATACTTTCGCACGGAAGCTGCGTTGACGCGATGAGGCCGCTCGTCTCCGTCGTCATCACGTCCTATAACTACGGGCATTACATCTGCACGGCAATCGATAGCGTCTTGCAGCAGGATTACGACAACGTTGAGATCGTCGTGACCGACAATTGCTCGACCGACGACACAATGAAGGTTCTCGAGCGGTATAAAGACGACGCGCGCGTGCGAGTCAACCAAAACCCCGTCAACATCGGCATCACGCCGAATATCAACACGGGTATCGGACTCGCCAAAGGCGATTATGTCGTCATCCTTTCCGCCGACGATTGGCTCTTGCCGGGGCATCTAAGCCGTTTGGTGTCGGTTGCCGAGCGAAATCCGGACGTTGGGCTCGTCTATTCAACCGCCTATCTGTGCAAGCCGGACGGAGCACCGTTCAACGTACGCCATATCGTCGGTCAAACATTGGTCGACTACGTGGGCGGCCGCGACGAGCTGGGTTCGCTCCTCGCGGGCTGCGTCATGTGCCTGCCCACCATTCTGTTCCGGCGCGAGCTCTTCGCACGGCACGGGATGCTCGATGAATCTTTCGAGGTTGCATCCGACTGGGAGATCTGCGTGCGCATGATCTTGCGCGGCGAGAAGACGGCTTACATTCCCGTTCCTCTCGTCGGCGTGCGCATTCACGAGACTCAGGCATCCAGCGTCAGCGGATATATTGCAAGCGGGAAAGATATTCGCGAGCATCTCGACATTATCGAACGCTACTACTACGACCCGGCGGTGTTCGAGCGCACGCATGGTCACGAGATCCGCATCATGACCGCGGTTAACTATCATCGCGACATGCTCAAGCAGCTCTCTCCGGACAAGTGGACCGAAGAGCTGCAAATCCGAACCGACCGGCTGATGTTTCGTTTGCGACGCGATCAAGCCCGGCGCAGCGTGCGCAAACCACCCAAAGTGTCGGTCATCGTCACAAGCACCGCGCGCACAACTTCGCTCGGCGCTTGTTTGCAATCGCTCGCGAGCCAAACCTATCCGCACTGGGAAGTCTGGTTGCTGCAAGACCACGGATTCGATGTGAGCGGATTCGCGGGGTTGCAAGTTCCGGCCGAAAAACTCCATTATGCGCGCTCGATTGACCGTTTCGGTCCGGCCGGGACGCGCACGCAAGGGATGTACCTGGCAAGCGGTGACTACCTTTTGTTCCTCGACGAGGACACGCAGATATTACCGGACCATTTGGAGACGCTCGTTGCTGCGGCAGAGGCGGCGGACGGCGTCGCAATCTCCGGTACGGTCGTGCAATTCAACGCGGCCGAAGGAACCGGATGGCATCCGATCGGCAACACCGAAGGCGTCTATCTGCTGAAGCCGTCGCCGTCAGATCTCTTGGTTGCGAACTGCATTCCGATTTCAGCCGTGCTCTTCGATGCTGCGGCTGCCGACGCGCTCGACTCGTTCAACGTGGGTTTCGGCATCTGTGCAGAGTGGGATCTTTTGATTCGCCTTTCACGGCTTCGTCAACTCGCGTATACAGGGAAGAGAACGCTCGTCGAGCACGCGTTCCTCGAGCTCAACAGCCAAGGGCTAGCGAACGCCTGGGGTTCCTATTCCGATCGACTGCAAGCGATCTATAATACGTACGAAGCCAAATCGGACGATCTTGCGCGCGCGCGCGAGCGCCACCGTTCTTCGGTCGCCGCTGTGCTTCGTCCGGGGCCGGGCGGCTATAAAGACGTGCAGAATCTGTTTCGTCTCTACAGCGTGCTGGCGGGCTCGGGAGCATCGGAAGCAGCGCGCATTCCGGCATGAGCTATTCCGTTATTGGTGCGCGGGGTTTCATCGGCAGCGCGTTCGTGCGCGTCCTTCGCGAACGTGGCGTATCCGTTTCGTCTTTGACCCATGCGGAGGCTCTGGACCGGACTGAGGATCTGGGCGATGTCATCTACGCGTCCGGCGTGGCGTGGGATGCAGATAAGCGTCTTTCGGATGCGGTTCGCACGCACGTCGACGTTCCGTTGGCATTGCTCGAGAAGCGTCTGCGCTCGTTCACGTATGTCTCATCGACACGGGTCTACGGCAACTCGCCCGAAACGCATGAGACGATCGCTGCACACGTCGCGCAAGGCGACGTCTACACCGCGACCAAGGCGGCGGGTGAAGTTGTCGTTTTGTCCGATTCGCGCCCGGCGGTGCGTGTGGTTCGTCTTTCCAACGTCTACGGACCAAGCTTCGGTTCGGGATTGATGTCGAGCGATTTTCTGCGTCAAGCGGCGACGACCGGCTGCATCGATGTACGCTCGTCGCGCGATTCCGAAAAAGACCACGTCAGCGTCGAAGACGTCGTCGAGGTGACACTGCAGATCGTCGCGTCGGGTAAAGAACGCATCTATAACATTGCTGCGGGAACGAACACGAAGCAGGGCCGGCTTCTCGATCGTATCGCTGCGGTCAGCGGCTGCGGTATCGAGGTTCGTCCGGGTTCACCGTCCGTCGTTTTCACCCCGATTGACGTCACGCGTATCCGCGATGAATTCGGTTTCCGTGCGCGCGATGTGATCGACGACGTCCCGGCGCTTTGGAAAGCTTTCGAGCAACACTTCCTCTCTGCAAAGCAAACCGTGCGATGAGCGACGCTCTCGAAGAACTCCGCCGTCGATTTACGCGCAAGGAAGACGTCGACGACGGGGAGCTGGCGCAGCTTCGCGCCGATCCGAACCCGGAAGTCCGTAAACTAGCCGTACGCATCGCGTTCGAGCAAGCCATGCGGCCCGCGCTTGATGCAATTGCGGGGGCGCTTGCGGCAGAGGGACGCTGGGATACGGAGGCCGACTGGGTATCGCGCGGCGCGCAACTTGCACGTTATGACGAGCCGGTTCCGTACATGCTGAAACACGTCGGCCTCGACGCAATCAAACGAGGCGACCTCGACCGGGCAATCACGATGCTGTTCCATGCCGTTGTATGGGCAATGCGCCAAGGACAATCCGGCGATCCGCGTTCCCGGCGTTTGATGCGCTATGCACTCGATCCGGATTTCGATGCGGCGTACGAAGCGATCGCAGCCCGCATGAGCGTACCGCGATATTATCGGACGACGGGCGAGAAGAAGCGGGTCGCCGTCATGATCCCGTTCGACCGCGAAGGGAATAGCGTCGGTCTCGGTGGCTTGGGAATCGCCGCCGGCTTGTGCGAGCGCGGATTCGATGCGTTTGTGGTCACGACCGGAATGCTCCAGTCACCTTCGGATACTCCTCAGCGGCGAGCGCTCGAGAAAGCCGGTTCGCGCCTGATCGAGCCAGGCGGCCAAAGTTCGCTCGAGCGGGCATTTTGGCTGATGGATTTCTTCGAGCGCGAACCGGTGGACGCTGTATTTTACGTGTCCGATCCGCAAGATGCAGTCCCTCGTCTTTGCGAGATCGTGGGACTCGCGAACGCACAGCTCTTCATGAACGCGGCATACGAGCACCGCACCGGCAGGCTGGATGCCATCATAGAAACCGTCGAACCCGAACAAGTCGTGCGTTCGCTCCGGCCCGACATAGCGTTATTCATTCCAACTGGCATCGTGCGAGACCGCGAAATACGCGAAGCGAAGTCGGCGCGGCGTGCGGATTACAAGGTGCCGGAAGAGGCCGTGGTGCTCGCGACATTCGGGCGTCTTTCGAAGCTGTCCCAGCGTGGATTCCTCGAGGCGGTTACGACGATTCTCCGCGCCGAGCCGAGCGCCGTGTGGATCATCGCCGGTGCCGGTAACGCCGACGAGGCTGGAGCCATCCATGAAGCCCTCGGCGAGGCGAACTGCACCGATCGCGTCATCAACCTTGGCGTGGTGGGCAACGAGATGGCGCCTGTGCTCAAGATGAGCGACGTGTACCTTGATCCGTTTCCGTTTCCAGGTGCGCAGAGCACGGGAGAGGCGATGTTCGCCGGATTGCCGGTCGTTGCGATGAGCCGTGCGCGCGACGTCGATCTCGATCCGACCGAGACCGGCCCGACGACGGCCGCGGGCGAAGCGTTGATCGGTGACGCCGCGCCGATGGTGCCAAACGGCGACATCGAAGCCTACGTTGCACTCGCGCGGCGGTACATCACCGACGAGGACAAGCGCCGCCGCACCGGCGCGGCGCTACGAAAACGTGCCGAAACCGAGCTGACGTGGAGCGGGATGATCGACCGCTATCGCGACGCGATCGAGCGTGCGATCGCGCAGCGTCGACCCGTGCACGAAGGCGAGCTCGCAGCGATTTTCGTGGCGCCGTCCGCGCTCGCATTCGAACGTGTTATCGCAGGGATTCGTGCCGACCGCGGGCTCTACGCGCCGAAGAAGATCGTTGTCGTTATCAACGGACCGCAGCCGGACGTCGAATTGCGAGCCGAGCGCTACGGTGAAAGCCTGCAGATTCTCAGACTCCCCGCCGAGAGCGAGTGGAGCGAGGCCGTGCGAGCCGGAATCGGGGTCTGCGAGGCGACTCTCTGTGCGGTCGTCGACGGGTCGATGCTCCCGGGCGAAAATTGGAGCGCTGAGGCTGTCGCTTCCGCACGTCGAGGCGGTTTCGGAATTGCGCGGGGTGGTGTCGTCGTCGCGACCGATGATCCCGGGGCGATTGCTGCGGGGTTAGAGGCGTGTAAGCAGGCGCGCGAAGTTCAACCAAAAACTGCAGAGCCCCAGCGCGATTACTCGGACATTTTGCTCGATCTGCAAGACCGATATGCAGCCGTCACGGAGTTTTCCGACGACGAGATAGCAGTGCTACGCGTCCATCCGGATTCTCGTATTCGTGCGCTCGGCATGCGCATCGACTTTGAGAGGAAAGCCGGCTCGGCGTTCGCGTCGGCGCTCGACCTTGCCGAGAACGATGAGAACATGACCGACGACTTGATCGGTTTCTTAAGCGGGGCCGCGTCGGCGCGCCATCCTTCTGCCTACGTTGCCGCCATGAAACTTCGGGCGCGACGTTCGCTTGAGCGCGGTGAGTACGATGACGCGCTCAAATCGATCGGCACGGCGATGCACGTCGGAATGACTGCCGGGCAAATGGGCGTCAAACGCTGGCATCCCTTGCTGCACGTCGCGAACGACCCCGAATTCGACGCGCTGCTCGATGAGATTGCGGCAAGGATGTCGGCGCCACGTACCTACAGGCCCGATCGGTCGGAGCGCCTGCGAATCGCCATCGTTGTCTCAGTCGATCTCGCGGCGAACAGCCTGTCGCTCGTCGCTTCGCGCTACGCAATCAGTTTACAGCAGCTGGGACATGAGGTCTCCTACGTCTCCACCGAATTCTACCGGTCTCCAGCGAATATGCCTACGGGCGTTAGCGTAATGGCCGCAGGTTGCCATTTCATTCGGGCCGAGGGCGAGGGTTTCACGGAGCGGATCAACGATCTGCTTGACCGCTTTGCGCGCGATCCTGTCGACGTCGTCGTGTATCTCGTCGACCCGGCGGATACGATTGCTCGCATCGTCGAGACAATTCGCCTCGCGGACGCTCAGGCTTTAGTGACAGCCGGTTTCGATCAACGTTCCGGCAGCATCGACGCATACATTCACTCGGTACAACCGGCTCAGATTCAGACCGCGTTCCATCCGGAACGCTCGATCTTTATAGCGAGTGCGGTCGCGCGGGATCAGGAGATTCTCAGTGCGCGCCCGGTGCTGCGTTCGGATATCGACTTGAAGCCGGATGATATCGTGCTCTGCACGGTCGGACGACTTAATAAGAGCGTCCAGCGGGGTTTTCTGGAGGCGATCTTTGCCGCGCTTCGCCGCGAGCGGCGTCTGCGATGGCTCCTTCTCGCTCCGCGAGAAGACCACTCGCTCAAATCTTGGACCGTGCGATGGGCGCTGCTGGAGTTGGCGGGCAAGTTCAATGGCCGGGAGTGGTTCACGAACGGCTGGCATCCTATCTCTTGAGCGCGGATATTTATTGCGATACGTTTCCGTTTCCGGGCGGGCAGAGTTTGGGCGAGGCCATGTTCGCCGGGCTCCCAATCGTTGCGATGCAACGTGTCATCGACGCGGATTTGGATCCGGCGGGAACGGGACCAACGTCGTCGACGGCGGAGATCTTTATCGGCGATGCCGTCGAGCTCGTGCCTGCCGGCGACATTGAGGCGTATACGCAGCGTATCCTTACATATGCGGCCGATCGCGAATTGCGCAAGCGGGACGGCGCGCGCTTACGTGAGCGTGCCATCGAGACGTTAGCTTGGGAAAAGGCTGCGCGCGCGTACTCCGACGCGCTCGAAAAGCTCGCTGATAGGGAACTGCTCAGCGCTCGATGATACGCGACGGTCTTCCGCAGCTTGCGAGGGCGTTGCGTGAGAGCAGGCATGCGCGCATCGTGGCCTTCGGCAGTAGCATAACGCACGACGGCGATTACCTAGAGCCTCTCGCTCCGCTCGTTCGTGAGCGTTTTTCCGGCTGCGACGTCGACGTCATGGTTCGCTCGCTTCCCGGCTTCATGACGTTTTGGGCAATGCATCGCACGCCCGCAATCGTGGAGCTAAAGCCCGATCTCGTCATTCTCGAGTTTGCGGTCAACGATCACTCAATCCAGGTCCCCGAGATTACGGCAAAATCGATCGAAGGGATCGTGCGTCAGCTAAAATCTGCGGCCGTACCTCCGGATATCGTCTTCGTGTACTTCATGAGCCGGCTGCCCGAAGCAACATCCCGGCAGCGCGAAGTCATTGCGGTCTGGGAGCAAGTCGCGGAACACTACGGCATTTCGAGCATCGATTGCAGCGCGATTGCGGAAAAAATGGTCGCATCGGGACGCGCCCTGTGGCTGCATCGCTGGCCGGGACGGCCATCATGGGATGCGGTGAACTATCCTATGGCGCTCACGCGCGACATGTCGCACCCCAAGGCGCAAGCCGGGCATATTTTCGGAGAGCACGTGGCTGCGGCGATCGTCGATGCAGTCGCAAAAGAAGCGAGTCGTGCTTTGCCGCCGCCATTGCACGCAGACCACTATGCCGAAGCGCGCAGCTATTTTCCGCAGCAGCTTGCACGCGAAGGATGGTCGCGAAGAATACTCGACGATCGCGTCGAGACGCAACCAACGGTGATTTATTTCTCCGAGATTCTCGTCGCGGATCGACCGGGCGTGCAGTTGACGATCGCATTGCAAGGTCGTCACTTGCTGATTTGGGCCTACTCGTCACCCGGCAATATTATTTCGCTGGATGGCAACCGCGCGCAATTCAATCTGCCCGATCCTCGAATCGCGCTTCCGACGTTCGTCGTTCGTGGGGACGCGCCATCGAGTCACGTCATACAAATTGAAGCGCACGAGCTGCCGCTCCAGATTGCGGCATTGGATGTCCTCGGGGAAGCGACGTTCGGCTAACGTACCACGTCGATCCACGGGACGGTCGTGCCACGATCGAGAGCTTGTCCCCCGAGTTCGAGCGCTTCGTCGACGAAGAGCTTGGCCGGGTAGCTGAAGTTGATCGCAGATCCGATATCGTGACGCACGAGCGACCTTCGCAGAGGCTCGCTGATTTCGAAAAGGCGCGCGGGGCGCATCCGCTTCGGGAGATCGGCGCGGATTACGAGTGTCGAAATGTCCCGCGCGCGGCCGTCGGCGCAAACCACCGTCCCCCTTACCGGTGGTGAGTCGTAAAACGGAAACGCGTATCGTGGGAAAAGAGCGTGGTCGGCAACGTGCATGAAGCTGGTCGTGTTCAGCGATACGCCGAGCCCAAGTATCTTGGTCCGCGCGTCGCGCGCGAGACGTGCGAGCGAGGAATCCGCTCCGAACGGTTCTGCCACGCCGATCTGGTCTGAAAGCACGGCCGAGGCACGACGTCCATAACCGGCAAGCGGCAGATAATAGGACTCGCTCCGCTCTACACCCGGAGACCGCCGAAAAATCTCCGATAGCAACCCCGAACGTGATGGCGTCTTGCGAACGTCGAAGACCGAGCCGGGAGGCGGGAAAAGGCCCGGCGGCGGCCACGGATACGAAGGCATGAATACGCTGCCCTCGCTGCCGACTGCTTCGAGCAAACGCGCAACGAGCGCCTGACCCTCGCCGGCATCCGCGCCGATGCGATCGAGTGAAGCGTGAACGAAGAGAATATCACCAGGTCTCACACCGAGATCCCGGGTGAGATCTATCGGCACCACCGTTCGATGAATCGGTAATAGAACTCGATCATCCTGGGGAGATCGTTGAGCACGTAATACTCGTCGGCACGATGAGGGTTATAACCCTCGCCCGGCCCGTACAATACGCACGGCATTCCGAACTCCGAGAAACGGCGCATGTCCGACCAACCAGTCGACGGACCGATGTCGATTCGCTGCACGCCTACATCGTCGCACGTCTGCAGAAGCGCCGTGTTTAACGACGGTGAACCGCCGACGACCGGTTCGAAAGACATTTGCCAGTCGATCGCGGGTACGCCGATCTCGTGCTGCGCCGCGAAGGCGCGCACCCGCTCGCTGATGAGTGCGCGGATCGATGCGATGCTATCCGGAGGCGGGAACGTTACTTGAGTTTCGGCAGTTGCGAATTCCGGCACCGTGTTCGACGACCCTTCGCCGGACATGCGCGTCGTCACCAATTGGAATGGCGACGGGAAGCGCGTCCACGGGTCTTTGCGTGACGCGTTGCGCGCGAAGATGGTCGAGCGCAAATCCGCCAAGAGCTCCGACAGCAGCTCGATTGCGTTTTTGCCAAGGTGGGATACCGAGATCGATACCGGCTTACCTCGCAGAGAGATAAGTGCCGACATCGTACCGACGTGTTGATCGATTGCATTTCCGGAGCGCGTACCGTCGATGACGAGCGCGGCGTCGCCGACGTGACCCTCGGCCAGACACAGCAACGTGCCATTGCCGTTGACTTCGTCCTCGAGAACGAACTGGAAGATGACGTCGCCGCTCAGCGGCTGCTCTCGTTTGGCGAGCAATTCGACGAGTGCAAGAGCGATGACGACGCCTGCTTTGTCGTCGTAGGCGCCGCGTCCGTACAACCGCCCATCAACGATGCGCGCTTCAAACGGCGGATATGTCCAACTTGCCGCGTCGCCTTCAGGGACGATATCGAGCGGCACGTTGATGACCAGCGATCGGCCGCGGCCGGCGCCGCGAGTGCGCGCTACGATGCTGTAACGGTCGGTACGCTCACTGAACGGTGGTTGCGCGGATGGCAGGGTCAAAAGACGGGCTTTGTCGTGTGCGACGTGTTGCGCTACTGCACCGAAGTTGCGGATCCAATCTTCGACGATGCGTATGGCGCCGTGCTCCGCCTCGAATACGCTTCGCTCGCGAACGAGATCTCCAAACAAGCGAATCCATTCGGGCAGACGTTCCCTAAAGGGCGCGTTTAACGGATGAACGGCCATGGCCACGTCTAAAGTATCGGCTAAGGGCAGCGTTGAAAGTAGCCGCCCTATGCCGAGCGCCGAGCAGGCCCTAGATTCCGGTTCCGTCGCCCAATGCCGCTCCGAGCTTGCGCTCCTCCGTGACTCGCTTGCGTCTGCGCCTCGCTTTATGCTCGCGCTGGTGCACAGTTTCACGATCGAACCGCAGCTGGACGTGTTGCAATTGGCGCTCGCCATGCTGCCCGCACAACCGCAGATCGTTCCCGGCGGCTATGGCCAAATCGAAGAAGCGCTGCTCGATCCGTCGCGTTCGATCGTGTCGACGGAAACGTCCGCGACGCTCGTTCTCTGGAGATTTTCCGACGTCGCTCCCGACTTCGTCGAACAGTCCCTCGAGTGGCCCGCGGAGCGTCGAAACGCAGAAGTTGCGGCGATACGCGAACGCATAGAATCGCTCGTGACCGCATACCGCCGCCGCAACCATGCTCCGTTGCTGCTTTCGACGTTTCCAATGCAGGACGTTCCGTTGTGGGACAGCGGGCTGCGCGACGGTATCGGCTCGGCGATCGCTCAACTCAATGCGTTCATGTACGAAATGGCCGCGACTCGCGACGGCGTGTTTCTGTTCGATTTTGCGGATTGGGCAGCTCGCTTCGGTGAAGGCGCGTTCGATAGAAGAATGGATCTTTTCGCGCGACAGCCGATTGCGGCACGCGCGATCGGATCGCTTGCGAAAGCGGTCGCACGCACCTTACGTCCGTTGATCGTTACGCCCAAGAAGATACTCGCGTTCGACATGGACGGCGTCCTCTGGGGTGGCGTGCTCGGCGAAGACGGTGCAAGCGGCATCGAGATCGGCAAGGAGTATCCCGGCAACATTTATCGGCGCATTCAAGTGCTGCTTCGGGAGCTGGCCGCGAGCGGCGTCATGCTGGTCGTGCTCTCGAAAAACGAGGAGCGCGACGCCTTGGATGTATTCGAGCATCACGCGGAGATGGTTTTGGGGCTCGAAGATTGCGTCCGCGTGGCTGCAAATTGGGATCCAAAATCGACGAACCTTCTGCGTCTTGCGGACGAATTGAAGATCGCGACCTCCGACTGGATGTTCCTCGACGATCAGCCTTTTGAACGCGCGGCGATGCGCGCTGCTGTCCCCACTGTCGCGATCTTGGAAAACGACGGCACGCCGCTCGGAATTCTTCGGGCACTCGAAACGACGACGGCATTCGACCGCCTTGTGGTGACCGGCGAAGATCGCGGGCGCGTCCATGATTACAAGAACGAAGGGCAGCGTGAAGCTTCCCGGGCGGCCTTCGCCGACATTCGCGATTTCTACGAGTCGCTCGAACTCGAAGCTCATATCGCGCCCCTGACCGACGGCACAACGGGGCGCGCGGTACAGCTCTTAGCCAAGACGAATCAGTTTAATCTTACGTTGCGCCGCTACGCGGACACGGAGCTCCGCGCGCTTGTCTCTGAGGAGGGCGCGTGTGCCTTGACGATCTCCGTGCGGGATCGTTTCGGCGATCAAGGCATCGTCGGTCTCGGCTTGTTGCGACGGGAATCAAACGATGTCGCGCTGGTCGATAACCTCGTGATGAGTTGCCGCGCGCTCGGGCGAGGAGCCGAGGATGCGCTCTTTGCGGAGCTCGGAAGGCGCGCTGCGGAAATGGGTTACGCTGCGATTCATGCGGACCACGTCCACGGGCCGCGTAACGGACAGCTAGCGGATTTCCTCGAACGCGCAGGCTTCTTGCACGTCACCGAAAGCGCCGCGTCGACGGCGTACCGTTCTGGCGTGCCGGTGAAAACGCAGACGCCGTCGTGGTTTCGTGTGCACGTGGGCGAACCGCTGCCGTCATGAGCGACCAGAAACTGTACGGTATCATCGCTTCGCTGTTCGGCCTCGACCCAAAAGATGTGAACGACGCCACGTCGCAAGGCGACGTCCAGCAATGGGACTCAATGGGAACCGTCATGTTGATCAGCGAGCTCGAATCTGCGTTCGACATCGAGTTCGACCTGATGGAGCTGGCGGCGTTGAAGTCCGTCGGCGAGATACGTAAGGTGCTCGAATCTCGGGGCGTAGCGTTTTGAGCAACGGTCTCGCAGACCGCGTGCTTGCCGAGCTTGGGGAACAGATGCCGTTCTTGCTGCGCGCGACGCAGACGAGCTTCGGTGCGCCCCTCGCGGAGCGAATGCCCGACCTGGAATACATCGCCGAACGTCTCGATGCTTTGAGCGACTCGAGTGAATGGATTGGGAAGAGCGTTCGCGCTTACGTTCTCTTGTCGATGGAGGTGCTCAAACTTCAGCACAAGCTCGAGAAGACCGGACGTTATCTGCTTTCGAGCGAGCGGGAGGCCTACGAGCGAGTCTATTCGCAAGGCGGCGTGATCGATGCGTACTATCTCGGCGGTCTGCTGCTCACGCAGGCACTATGGCCGACGCATTTCGCGATGAGTGCGGCGTACAGCCGGGAGTTCTTACCCTCTCTACCAGCCGGCGCGCGGCTCATTGAAGTCGGAGTCGGAACCGGCTATCATTTACGCCGGCTTTTCGAGCGCGTGCCGAGCGCGAGTTACTGGGGAGTCGACATCAGCCAATTCTCGATCGAGTTTGCCCGGCGGTTTGCCTTTGACGCCGCGCAGCCCGAAGGCGCGACATTTTCACTTCAAAACGCGGCGGATGGATTGGATTTCGATTCCGAATCGTTCGACGCCGCGGTTTGCGGTGAGGTCCTCGAACACGTCGAGGATCCGCGCTCATTGCTTGTGGAGATCCGTCGCGTCGTCAAGCCCGGCTCACCATTTTTCATGACCACCGCGATTTTCGCGGCACACATCGATCACATCTATCTGTTTGAGAATGCGCAGCAAGTTCGGGAGCTGATTGCCGAGAGTGGTTGGCGGTTGGACCGGGAATGGGTGTTTCCCGTCTACAACAGCGGCTCTGAGGACTCGCACCGGCCGATGAGCTACGCGTCGATCTTGAGACCGGCGTGACGTACGCGATTAAACGGTTCGAGGAATTCCGCGTCGGCGACAAAGAGTCGTTCAGCAAGACGATTACCGAAGCGGATATGCAGACGTTCGCAGAAATCGTCGGCGATCATTATCCATTGCACACCGATGATGCCTATGCGGCAACGACGCGTTACGGCCGTCGAATTGTAAACGGGGCTATGCTGGTTGGGATCATATCAACCGCAAACGCGCTGCTGCTTGCGCGCCCCGGCGGCATGATGATCGCGCAAAATATCCGCTACCTGCAGCCCGTGTTTCCTGGGGATTCGATTACGGCGACGAGTGAAGTCGTCGGTATAATTCCGGAAGAGCGCCGGTTGAAGTTCCGGACGACCTGTCGCAATCAGGCCGGCGTGCTCGTCGCCGATGGTACGGCCCTTGGACAGAAAGACGAAGAGACGGCCGGCTAGGTCGGCCGGAGTGCCTGTTCCAGCGTCTTGACGACACGCTCGACATCGGTGAGCGACATCCGCGGATAAAGCGGAAGCGAGAGCATCCGCTCGGACGCGCGGGTCGCGTTCGGCAGATCTTCCGGACGTAAGCCGTATTTCTTGGCGTAGTACGGCTGCACGTGCATTGCTTCGTAATGAATACCGAGTCCGACGCCGCCGGCTTGCATGCGTTCGAGCACGGTGTCGCGTGCGCACACGGCCGGATCGATCTCGATGACGTAGAGATGATGGGCGTGCCGTCCGGGCATCGTGATCGGAATCGGACGGACGCCTTCAATCGGCGCGAGCAGCTCGTCATAGCGCCCCCAGAGCATCTTGCGGTGCGCCCACCAGCCTTCGAGCTTCGGCAGCTGTGCGAGGCCAAGCGCAGCGAGCAAGTCGAACATGTGATACTTGTAGCCGCGCTGGACGAGCTGATATCGTGCAAAGCCCGATGAGCCGTAACGCTTCCAGGCGTCCTTCGAATTGCCGTGCATCGACATGACTTTGGCACGCTCGCCGAGCTCGGCGTCCATCGTCGTCATCATGCCGCCTTCGCCCGTCGAGATATTTTTTGTCGGATAGAAGCTGAAGATCGTGAAATCGCCGATCGTGCCGATTTTCTCGTCGCGCCACGTCGTTTCGATCGCGTGCGCGGCGTCTTCGATGATCCGCAGGTTGTGTTTGCGTGCGATCGCACGTAATGCATCCATGTCGCAGCTTTGTCCGTAAAGATGGACGGGCATCAGCGCGCGCGTGCGTGGCGTAATCTTGCGCTCGACGTCTTTCGGGTCGATTAGCCATGTGACCGGATCGACGTCGGCAAAGACGGGGGTGCATCCGGCGTGTTCGATCTCGTTCGGCGTCGCGCAATACGTGATCGGCGTCGTGATGACTTCGCCTTCCTCGATTCCGAGCACGACGAGTGCTAGGTGCAGGCCCGAGGTCGCCGAGTTGAGACCGACAGCCGACGTGGCGCCGAGGTAGGCGCGAAATTCATCTTCGAATTGCTGCGTTTTTGGACCGCGTGTCAGCCAGCCGGATTCGAGTGCTTCGCGCAGCTGCTCGAGCTCTTCTTCACCGAAGAAGGGCTTGTGAAAAGGTAGAAACGGCGTCAGGGTTTGCACGGTGTTCCTCTTATCGGGCGGGGGCATAGCTTCCAGGGCGTACGCCTGCGGAGACGGGTGAAGTTTCGGCGCGCTTGCTCGGATCGAAACCGGACTCCAGAATCTGATCGGTCACGGTAGCGTTTGCCGGATCGACGATGTAGCGCGCGACGTGCACGTACCGGAACGCGCGTTCTTCTTTGCGCACGGCGTGGTATTCAAAGATGATTTGACCGCCGCCGATCAGCGGTACGGTACGCGCATACCGAACCAAGCGGCGCTCGAAAATTGCTCGATCGTTCGGGTAGTATTTCAATGCCGTGAAGATGCTCGCGAGGCAGATGAACTCGCCGACGTGCATGTAGCGCCAGCCGGTGCTGCGGTCCCATGCGCGTAGGCGCATGTAGGCGCGTTCTTCACCGGCCTCGCGAACGCGAATGTCGACGAAGAAGTTGATCAGATCCGCTGTGAAAACGCGCCACAGGATCAAGCCGAAGAATTGAGTCCAGCGATCCAGCGCGATTTGAAGCACCCCTGGCAGCGTGCGCTTGAAATAGAAATTGATCGACATTCCCGCGTACGCAAACGGCAGCGCGGCGAGATACGCGGCCATTGCCGCAACGAGCACTGCAACGATCGCGCCGGCGAGCGGTCCGGAGGTGGGTGTAACTGCAGAGGCGGGGAGCGCATGTGCGATCCATGTCGCAAAGAGCGAACCCGGATAGAAATAGAGCACCGTGCAGAGCGCGACCATCTCGGCCAGAAAACCGAGGCGAATCAGAATTCCGATCCCGAGGAAGCTCGCCGCGAAGAAGACCGCGGCAAACGGCGCCAGGGGTATGACGAGAAACAACGTCCCGCACACGACTTCCGCGAGCCAGCCTGCGTTGTTGAGGATGCGGAATGCCGGCGAGCTCGGGGGAACGCGCCGCAGCCACGCGGCCCAAAAGCCCCACCACGGATTGACGAGCCCGCGTTCGAAACCATCGCCGTGTGCGTAACCGGCGGTAAGCTTGTAGATCCCGGCGGCGATCATGATCAGCGCGAAGTCGATGCGGAACGTCAACACCGTCATGGCGTGGAGCAGACCGCCGCTATCGACGGTACGTGCGACTGCAAGGAGCGCGATGAGCAACGCGAGCCAATGGCTCATGTGCCCGGGTGCGCCCATGCCGCGCAAGATGCTTTGCCACCGGGTGTGGACGTAGAAATAGCGCGCCAGCGCAAAGTTTATCAGCGCGCACGGTAAGAACAGCCAGCCGGATGCGATCCCAAGCGCGCAGAGGATCCAAAGCGCCATGATCGCGCGAACGACCGGCGGCCGCATCCAGCGATCGCGCGACGGCGTCGACTCGACGTAGCCGCCGTAACGTTCCGTCGTGAAAAAACGGTGAGCTTGCGCAGCGGTCAGAACCGCGAGCTGCAAGAAGAGCAAAGCGCCGTAGCCGATGCGCAGAAGCGCTTCAACGTTCGGCGTCAGCTGAGCCAGCGGCCACTGCGCGGGATCGATCACGGCTTACAGACCTCGGAGGAGCACCCCAAGCTGTGACGGTTGCGCGCGACCGCGTCATAGATGCGGCGGCCGATTTGCGGTACGCCGGGGACGTAGAGGAACGGAACGAGCCACGCCAGGCGTGGCGTCTCGCGTAGCGCGCGGCGGAATGCATCGAATCCGCGATAGACGCGCTCCCGGTCGACCGCATACATCGCCGCATCGAAGTCTGCGCCGGCGGCTTGCGGGAAGCGGCGCGCCACCGCGTCACGATTCGTTGCGTCGATCAGCTCAAGACGGTCGTGCCGATCGAATCGCTTGAGCACGCGAAGCGAGTGAATGCAAAAGCGGCATTCGCCGTCGTACAGCAGCGCGACGCTCACGCGGTCACGCTCGTTTCGACGAGCGCCCGCGTGCGCTCGGGTCCGATACACAAGAGCGCATCGATCGTCGAGAGGTGAGAGATGAACGGTTCGTGGCACTGCGGATACGACGGGTGCACGAACTCTTGAAAGGTGACGCCGATTCCGGCTTGCTCGAAGAGTCCGACGTCGAGGTAATCCTCCGCGGCCTTTCCGCTATAATAGTTAGTCGCTCCGAGCGTCTTGCAGATCTCGAGCAGCCGGACGTTGCGATCCCCGCCGACGCCAAGCTCGCTCGAGCGCAAGAGCTCCGGCCGTAGCCCGAGCGCATCAGCCAAAGCGCGCGTGCTGGCAATCGCGATCTCGACCAGGCTGGTCGATTGCATCTCGAAGAGCGGGAGAAATCGCTCGAGTTCGCCGCGATGCCGTGCCGAAGCATATGCGAGGTCGAGTGCACGCCGGTGCTTGCGTCCCCAAGGCGCACGGGCGTCGACGTGAATTTCGCCGAGCGGCGCATACGCGTGCGGCAGTTTGACCGGCAGCGTGAGCCAACTCCATCCCGGCTCACCGTGGGTTCGGATCCGGTTCCGGTTCCGCCAGCCGTTCTTATCGTACTGGACATCGTCGTAAAAAACGAAGACATCGGCGCGGGCCATCTGCTCGAACACGCCTAGCCAGGGCAGGTAGCTCGGTTGGAGGACGGCGACCGTCCGTCGCGTCTTCGGGCTGGAAGCTTCCACGTCTTAATGAAGGTGTCGGCGGGGATTCGAGGGGGCGTGAGGTCAAAGCAGGCGCGCATGAGGCTCGAAGGCCGAACCGTCATTTTACGTCCCATCGACCCGGCAGACCTGGAGCGCTGGCGCGCGTGGGTCAACGATCCGGAGATCGCGGGCTTCTTGGATCGTGCCCTTCCCGTCTCGGGTCCAGAGCACGAGCACTTCTTCGAGACCATGGTCATCGGAAATCCGCGAGCCGTCTGGTTTGCGCTCGAGCGACCCGGGGCGCCGGACGATTACATCGGCAACGTCTGGCTCTGGGACCTCGATGCGCGGCATCGCCGCGCCGAGGTCCGCATTCTGATCGGCGACCGTTCCGCTTGGGGGACGGGGGCCGGGACCGAGGCGCTTCAGATACTCGCCGGCTATGCCTTCGAGAAGCTCGGCATCCAGAAGCTCTATGCCTACGTGCATGCCCGTAACCCCCGAGCTGCCCGGTCCTTCGTCAAAGCCGGCTACATCGAAGAAGCCAGGCACGCACGGGAGGCTTTCTGGGACGGCCAATTTCAGGACATCCTCCGCTTCGCGCGCTGGGCGTCCGATAACTGAGTTATGTGCGGAATCTATGGGATCGTCGGGAGCCCCCGGGCTTCGGACGTTGCCCTGGCCCGGGAAATGGACCGGTGCCTGGTACACCGCGGGCCGGATGATTCCGGAACCCATCAGTCGCCGCTGGGCATCATCGGGATGCGCCGCCTCGCGATCATCGACTTGGTCACGGGCAGCCAGCCGATGGCGAGCCCGGACGGCCGCGTTTGGCTAGCGTGCAACGGCGAGATCTATAACTTCCGCGAGCTGCGCGCCGAGCTAGAAGCGTCGGGACGGGCGTTCTCCACGACCAGCGACACCGAGGTCGCGCTCGCTGCATACGAACGCTTCGGCGATGCGTTCGTCGAGCGATTGCACGGCATGTTTGCAATCGCCGTGTTCGACGAAGCGCGCGATCGCGTCGTGCTCGCACGCGATCGTCTCGGCAAGAAGCCGGTCTATTACAGCGAGCGCAACGGCCGCGTCGCGTACGCGTCGGAGCTCAAGGCGCTCCTGCACGATCCGGAATTCGATGCGTCCGTCGATCGCGAGGCACTCTGGCATTTCCTGACGTTCAAGAACGTCCCCGCACCGCTCTCGATGTTTCGTGGTGCGCGCCAGCTTCCGGCCGGGCATATTGCCGTCATCGAAGAAGGAGCGTTGCACGTTCGCCAGTACTGGCGTCCGAAATTTACCGGCGACGCGAAGGTCAGTGAAGGGGAGGCCGCCGAGCAGATCGTCGCGCTCTTACGCAAAGCGACGCGCGCGCGCATGGAAGCCAGCGACGTCCCAATCGCAGCGTTTCTGTCGGGCGGCATTGATTCGAGCCTGGTCGTTGCGCTCATGGCCGAGCACTCGACGATTCCGGTACGTACGTTCTCGCTGGGTTACACGGAGCGTGTCGCGCACAAGAACGACTTGAGGTTCGCGCGGGAGATAGCGCAGCGTTTCGGTACGGATCATCACGAGCGGGAAATCTCGCCCGCGACGATGATCGACGATCTCCCGAAGGTCGTGCGTGCGTTCGACGAGCCGTTTGCGGGGACGATCTCGCCGTACTGGTTGTGTGGTGAGATCTCGCGTCAGGTCAAGGTCGCGCTCTCCGGCGACGGCGCCGACGAATTATTCGGCTCGTATCGCAATCATCGCTTGGCAGCGGTCGTCGCGAACGTGCGTGCCGGGAGGACGTCGCGCGACGATCTCGGTGAATGGGCAGACCATCCGGAGATTCCTGTGGCTGCAGCGCGCGAGCCCGATTGGGTGTGGCGGACGCAGCTTGCCGGATTCGACGATGCAACGAAGCGCGAGCTGCTTGCGGATCCGCCGGACTGCGAGCGCTCGAGCACGTGGCTCGAGCCTTTTTACCGCGACGCGTCGCAGAGCGACACCGTGAATGCGACGCTCGAGGTCGACATGCGCACGATGCTACCCGATCAGGTCCTCACCTACGTCGACCGTCTTTCGATGGCACATTCGCTCGAAGTGCGTTCGCCTTTCCTCGATACCGCACTGGTCGAGTTCGTCGGAAGCCTGCCCGGCTCGATGAAGGTTACTGCAAGCGCGACGAAGGCGATTCTAAAGCGCGCCGCGCGCACGTATTTACCCGATGCGACGATCGACCGGCCCAAAGAAGGTTTCGTTTTGCCGATCGACGCGTGGCTCGTTGACCGGCTTGCGCCGCTGACCGACGACCTGTTCTCGGCGCAAGCGCTGTCGCACGGTCTCTTCGCCCGAACGACGATCCTCCGGCTCCTGCGCGAGCATCGTGAGCGCGCCGCCGATCACACCTACAAGCTCTGGACCCTCCTCATGTTCCAGCTCTGGCACGAGCTCGTCGTCGTCGGCAAGAACCGGACGGTTCGTTGTACCGCCGACACCGCCACCAAGGAAGTCGCCTAACCATGACCATCTCAATGACTGAAAAACCCGATCATCCGCAGGCGAAGGGCAAGATTCGATCTTTGCCGCTAACGATGCTGATTACCGGCGGTGCCGGATTCATCGGCAGCAACTTCGTGCGGCGGATGTGGGAGCGCTATCCGGACTATCGCATCGTCGTGCTGGACTTGCTGACGTATGCGGGTAACGTGATGAACTTCAGCGATGAGATGCGCGAGTCGGATCGATTTGAGTTCATCTACGGGAACATCTGTAATGGCGCGCAGGTCGCCGAGATCATGTCGGGGATCGACGTGGTCGTGCATTTCGCCGCAGAGACCCACGTTACGCGCTCGATCTACGATTCGAATACGTTTTTCGAGACTGACGTGCTTGGCACAGCAGCGCTTGCCAGTGCTGCCGTGAAACACGGCTCGCGGATTCGGCGGTTCGTCCACATCTCGACCAGCGAAGTCTACGGCACGTGCCGGCCCAATCAAGAGACGATGGACGAAGATCATCCGCTTGAGCCGTGCAGTCCGTACGCGAGCGCCAAAGCCGGGGCCGATCGTTTGATCTACTCGTATTGGAAGACGCACGATCTTCCGGCGGTCATCGTGAGGCCGTTCAACAACTACGGGCCGCGGCAACATCTCGAAAAGTGTATTGCACGGTTCGTCACGTCGGCGCTGATGGAAGAGCCACTGACGGTGCACGGCACGGGATTTTCGTCGCGCGACTGGATGTACGTCGACGACACGTGCGAGGCGATCGATGCCCTCGTGCATGCACCCCAGAGTGACGTCGTCGGGCAAACGTTCAATCTGGGCACGGGCGTCTCGACCGACGTCCTCGCGATCGCGAACATGGTGCTGGAGAAGACCGGGAAATCGAAGGACCTGATCGTCTGGGTGGGCGAGCGTCCTGGTCAGGTCGAGAAGCATTGTGCCGACGCGCAGAAGATCAAGAAGATATTGGGCTGGTCGCCGGATACGAATTTGAGCGCTGGACTCGACGCATCGGTCGAGTGGTACGCGAACAACGAAGCCTTCTGGCGTCCGCAGCTGTGGATGCGCAAGATCAAGATCACTACGGCAAAGGGCCGCGAATGGCACTGAGCGGTAAAGCGATCGTCTTCGGCAAGACCGGTTACGCGAATGCGATCGTCGAAGGCCTGCGCGACGCGGGTTTCGAGGTAGCGATGATTTTCACAAATCTGGAACGCGACGAAGCGTTTCCGGCGTCGTTGCCGCACCTCCGGGACGTAGCCGCAGCGGCCAATATCCCAGTATACGAGGATTTCGATCCGGACAACGATCTGAACGTCTTCAATGCCATCAAAGATACGAATGCGGACTTGATCGTCGTCGGTCCATACGATAAGCGCGTGAGCTCGCATGTCGCGAAGCTCGCGCGGCGCGCCATCGCGCTGCATCCGTCGCTCCTTCCTGCGTTCCGTGGTCCAAGCGCGTCCAACTGGGCGCTGATCGAAGGACAGTCGACGACGGGAGTGAGCTTGCTGACGTTTGCCCGGCAAGCCGACGCCGGCAATGTCATCGCTCAACGGCTCGTTAAGATCGATCCGGCCTGGAACGACGGCGATCTGCGCGCGGCCCTCGCGCGCGAGATGGGCGCGTTGCTCGTCGCATTCGGTCCCGAGCTGCTTGCGGCCGAGTCACCGAAAGCAACCACGCAGGACGAGCGAAAGATTACGTTCTATCCGGAGGTGACACGCCGCGACGGGCACGTCCGCTTCGATCAAGGCAACGAGAAGATCGTCGCACGCGTGCGCGGCGTCTCGCCTGCGCCGGGCGCATACACCGACGTGTGCGGCGCCGAGTTCGATATCGTAAGCGTCGAGGCCGAGCCGCGTCTCGCGTACGACGACGAACCGGGCAAGATTCTGTCGGTCGATGAGGCCGAGAACCTCCTTCGCGTCAAGTCGATGGACGGTGTAGTGCGTGTGAAGCTCGCTGATGGCAACGGACGCCTGGCGGCAGTCTTCCACCGCAACGGTGACATGCTGCGATTTGCCGGGAAGATCACCCCGTTCTCGTCGCGCCGTCTTGACGGCGATGCTCACGCTGCTGAATACGACGTCGAGCGTCCCAATGACGAAGAGTTTGAGCGTTACGCACAGTTCCCGGATATGATCGTCGTCGCGGTCGCGTATCCGTGCAACGCACATTGCCCGAATTGCCCCTACACGCCGGGCAACTCCGATATTCGCCTCAAGTACGGCGATGCGCAGTTCATCCCGCCCAAGCTGTTCTTCAAGATCGCCGATGAATGCGGTCAAGCCGGCAAGGAAGGCTGGCTCCCCGGCGGCGTCGGTTCGATGATTCGGATCACGGGCGGCGGCGAGCCGATGCTCCATCCGTTCGGGATGACGAAGCTGATCGAGTACGCCAAAGCCGTCGGTGCGCGCGTGTACCTGAATTCAAACGGTTCGATGATGCAGCACGACGACGTCGATCGTTTGCTCGCCTGCAACGTCGACAACATCGAGATCAGCGTCGACGCGGCCGATCCCGTAACCTATGGGATCGTGCGCAAAGGACTCGACTGGGACAACTTGATCGCGACGCTCGAGTATATGGTCGAGCGGCGCAACACGACGCGCAGCCAAACGACGATTGAAGTAAGCGTCATCAATCAGGAGATCGTCTCGGGCAAGATCGAGGCGATCGAACGGTTCTGGTACGATCTCGGCGTCGACAACGTGATCGTGCGCAAGTTCCTGACCTGGGGTAGCGCAACGAACATCGATCCGGAAACCTCGGCCGATCCGCTCGCGTATCTGGACCGCGAGGCGGGCTTACCATGCCCCTATCCGTTCCATCGCCTCAATATCGATACGCGCGGCAAAATCGAGGTTTGCGGTTTCGATATCGCGGGGCGTACGAACATGGGCAACGTGAACGAGCAGACGATCCGCGAGATCTGGACCGGAGCGATGTTCAACTGGTGGCGTGCCAAGCATCGAAACGGCGAGGGCGGCGACATCCCGCTCTGCGCAGAATGTCCAGATTGGAAATATCGCTCGTGGGAGCACAACTATCGCAAGGCGCTGAAGAACGCTGCCAAGCGGCGTGACGAGGCCTGGGCGATCAGTCCGTAGCGCCTACGTTGCCGACACGTAGGTGTTGAGTACTCGCTTGAATTCCGCCCCATTATTATGAATGAGGAGAAATCCTTCGACCACGGCTGCTCGTGCGCGGATGGCGCGATCGGCATCGAGAATCCCAAGCGGCGCGCCGTTCGCGATGAAGAAACGTTCGCGCGCGTCCATCACTTTGGAAAGATACTCGAACCAGTCGACCTTGAGAAGATACACCGGATACGTGAACAAGAACGGCTCGCCCCCGTCAATGGGCTCTTCAATCTCGTCGAGACCACGATCGATGAGAATGAGGCGGCTTGCCGTCGGCGGCGCTTCGTCGACCGGCAAACGCCGTGCAAACACGCCGATCCCAACGGGGTCGATCACGGAGTTCCCCCAAAACTCGAACTCCTCGACCACAAAAAATTCTTTGAGCAACTGCTGGTATCCGAAGGGCGTCAAGCGCCAATAATCTTGGAAGACGTTCGGAACGAAGTGAATCTCGTTGTGGAACGGCGTCTGAAGATAGATACGGCCGCCGGGCTTGGTGACGCGCGCAATCTCGCGAATAGCGGCCTGCATGTCTTCGACATGCTCGAGGACGGCGTTCGCGAGAACCCAATCGTACGATTCACTCGGCACTTCGGGCATGTCCATGACGCTGCCGACGTAGGTGGTTTGCTGGTCGGCCGAAATCTCAAGCGTGTGGTATTCATCGTTGTTGAGGCGAAGATGGAACTGATAGTTATGCGATTGAATCCCGGCACCGACGTTGAGGATGCGCCCGTACGTCCGCGGACCCAGAAGCTCTTGCGTGTATGCGGTCGTGATCACCTGGCCGCGCGCGGCACGATGTCCCTTGTGGAGACTAGGCAAGTTCACTTTCGGACGCGGCATCAGCATTTCGATGCCGTAGCACCATAGTGAAATCCTTTTTCACCGCGTGCGCGGTCTGCGGTTCCCTGGATGCGCAACCGCTCTTTCCTTCATTCTTCCGAGCGCAATACAGTTTTGCGCAAATGATTGTCATCTGTAGACAATGCGGTCTCGTCTATCGCAATCCGCATATCCCCGATCTTTGCGTCGAGCATTACGGCGATGTCGGTTCTTGGGAAGGCGAAAGCATCTACGTCGAGCGGCTTCGTGGCGTCGCCGAACGTATACGCTCGCACGTGAAACTCGGGAACGGCGATCGCTATCTGGAAATCGGGTGCGGCCCCGGTTGGCTCGCCGAACGCTTGGCGTCGATCTATCCGGACTCCCAAGCCGTCTTGCTTGAACCGAGCCCAGTGGTCGCCGATCACGCGCAGCGCCGAAATCCCGCCGCCGCAGTGCTGCCCGTAGTTCTCGAACAAGCCACTTTACCGAAGGGTGAATTTTCGTGTGTAATCGCCTGTGGCGTAGACTATCTGTTTCAAGACCATCGGAAGGATATCGAACGAATCCATGCCCTGCTCCGGCCCGGCGGCGTTTTCTACATTGAGAGAAACGTGTTTCTGGATCAGCGGTCGCTCACAAAGCGGCCAATCTTCGACATCGAGGATCTCTTCGGACTGAACCACCGAATGAACACGTGGTTCGGACGCGAACAGTTTGCAGAATATCTCAGCGAGTTTTTCGATATCCTAGATGTGTACGAGTACGTCTCCGACGTCTCGCCCACACCGTACGATCGCAAGAACGTCGTAACCGGTGTTTTCGGTCGCAAACGCGACAACGGCGAGCGGCGGCGCCAGGAAATCCGAAATCACTATCGCGAGCATGTCGCACTCCTGCGCGGGATGGCCGAGGACTCGACGCTGGAGGACCTTCGCATCCTAGCGAGAGACGGCATCCGGCGCGTCGCGATCTGCGGAATCGGTCCCGAGGCTCGACACATCGCGGCATTGATTAGGGAGAAGGATTTGTTCTCGATCGCGGGATTTGCGAGTTTGCCGGGCGAGGCTTCGAATGCCGAGCGCGATCGCCTTGCAAATAAGTTCGCTTCCGGCGATCCCTCAGAACCGATCGACGCTTATCTGATCGCCTCGCTCGCAGAGCAAGATCGATTCGTCACCGAGCTCGGGGCTCTCGGTTGCGCGAATATCCTCCGATGCTTCCGTGCGGGGCTACCCCTCATCTGGGACGATAGCAAGACGATTCAACTTAAAGCATTCCTACCCGCGTATTTGCGCGCCTCGTGAGAGCCTATTATCTCGCATGCGCAGTGTGCGGGGCGCTGGATACCCAGAGGTTGCATCCGCCGCCGGCGGAGGAAGTGCAGTCCGTCGTCCAGGCCATCGTCATTTGTCGTTGTTGCGGCCTCGTTTACCGAAATCCGTACATTCGAGATGTCTCCGCGCCGGCTCGAGATTCGAATCTCCAGAGTGAAGAGCGGGATCGTGCAGCGGCCGGTCAGGTCGCCGCTCGAGTCCCACTCAAAGCAAACGACTTTTCTTTGGAGATCGGATGCGGGAGGGGTTGGTTTGCGGAAAAACTCGCCGCCAAATTCCCTCGCGCGAGCGCCGTGCTGTTGCAGCCCGATCTCGATCTTGCCGCGGAGGCGAAACGCCGGAATCTGCGCGCATCGCTGCTCCCGAGCGTTTTGTCTGAAGCGCAGTTGCCCGAGAACGCGTTTACGTTGATCGTTGCGCGTGGTGTCGATCATCGGTTTGCCAATCATCGGCGCGATTTGGAGACGATCGTGACTTTGATGCGTGACGGCGGAACTCTGTATCTCGAGCGCAGCGTGTTCGTCGACACCTGGAGTCCCGATCCGATGACGAACACGTGGTTCGGACGCGATCAATTCGTCGAATATCTCGATGAGTTTGTCGAGGTGTTTGAAACGATCGACGACGGCGACGTTCGCGCAGTTTACGGAAGAAAGCGGACAGGCGGCGAGAAGAAACTACCCGCGGAGATCAGGAACCGGTACGCCGAGCATATGGAGATCTTGCGCCTCCGAGGATAGCTGGAATCCTGCGCGCGTCGCCAGATCTTTGCGAACGAACAGTCCGTTTGCGACGCAAACGTACCCCGAGAAACCGGTCTCCGTCGTGCACGCAACGACGCGAGCGCGATACGTGCCTAAAGCAGTGAAAAGTACTTGCGCGTTCTCGGAGTGCAGGGAAAGAAGATCCAGCTCCGGCGGCGCTCCTCTGTCGGCAATCTCGTCGCAGATCGTTTCCGGCGCGCTGTTATGGAGCGTGATGCCCTTCCAAGCGAAGCCCCGCTCCAGAACCGACGCAAGAGAAGAATCCTGGCGTGCCGTTTCGACGAAAAATTGGCCGACTGTTCCAAGGCGGCGGAAAAGCTCGACGGTGATGCCGCCCAGATCGCTTGAACCAAATATGGGCTCTGCGTGCTTCGAAGTGTCTGCGTAACGAATGTGGCGCCGGCGTGGGGTGAGCGCGTCGAGCTGCATGATCGCGTGCAAGCGTTCCTCGACCTTCTGGGCTGCGCGATCCCAGGTCCAGGTATCGCGTGTGCGGCGCGCTGCAGCAGCTCCCCGCGATCGCGCTTCGTCCCGGTGTTCATACACGTTGCGAAGTAACGTTTGCAACGCTTCCTGATCGGGTTCGAGTATCCAGGGCGGCGTAATCGTTGGAAACGGAACGACGGCGGGATCCAGCTCAACCCTCAGGCTCGGAATGCGCCATCCGACCTCAGTGTCTACGAGATCGTCCGTGGCGCCACCGAACGTCACGATCGGCGCGAGTCCGCATGCCATCGCCTCGAGGACCGGAAGGCCAAAGCCTTCACCGCGATAGGGAAGAACGAACGTATCGCAACCCCGGAAGATCTGCGCCATTGCCTCATCCGGAACGGTTTGATCGATGTACTCGATTCGTGGGATGTCGCGACGTGCCGCCAATGCTCGTAATTCTTGACTCCGTGTTTGGTTGCGATAAAAGCTCGCATCCGCATCCTTGATCACGAGTGAAACGTTATCGTACGGTCTGAAAGCCGTAGTGTAAGCATTGACGAGAACGTCGATTCCTTTGCGCGGAACCGTGCCGCCGACGAATAGAAATCGAAAGCGGTCGTCGGCGACCGCCATCTTCGGGCCATCGGGGTTGAAGATCAGGGGATCGAATCCGTGAGGGATCACCGCGATACGAGCCGGCGAGATGCCTGCCTCGATATATGCTGCGCGGTTATATTCCGAATGCACCCAAATTTCGTCGCAATCATCGTGCAGCGCGTCGAACCACTCGGTCGGCATCGAGCCGTACTCCCAGGGCTGCACGTGCACGTACCGAGTAGAGGAAGGAGCCGCGAAACGCGGCGGCCACTCGTGCAGAACGGTGACGTCGGCTTCGTCGGCGCCAAACGACGTTCGTTCCGAAAGAGCACGAAACTGGAGCGGCAGTACCTCGTTCGCGAGCGGATCGGTTCCGATTGAGACATCGACGTTGCCGCGCTCGATCAGTGCCCGCACGAGACGCCGGTTGACGATCGCAAGCGAGGCGCTGGTGTAGAACGCTCCTTTCCAATAGACACGGAGGCGTTTCATCGCGCTTAAGACGCTACCAGCGACGCAGACTTGAAGCCGGATACATCAAGCAGCTCGTTGCGAACGAAAAGTGCGTCACCGCGAAGGCGCTCGACCGCGACGCAGGCGTAGCCGGCCGGTATTGCCACGGCGAGGAATGCAGCACGCGCATCTCCGGCGCAGCTGACCGCGCGCGGGCGGAGCGTTGCGATCTGCTGCCAAGCTTTCAGAGAGTCGGCATTACCCAGCGCCAGAAGATCGAAGCCGGAATCCGCGTCCGTCGGAGTCGCTCTGCGCCATCCCAGGCCGTCGCCGAGCAAACGCGCCGGCGTATTCGGCGCCGTGGCGTCCGTCAGCTCGACAAAAGACGGGCGATCGATTCGCAAGCGTTTGAAGAGTTCGAGAATGATTCCGTCCAGCTCGCCTGCGCTATAGATTCGTTCGGCATATTGCAGCGCATCGCTATAGCGGTCGTGGCGGCGTGTCGACGGTATTGCCGTGCGTTCTACGAGCGTGGACAATCGAGCTTCGACGATTTCCGCGGCGCGCTCCCAGCTCCAGCTCGTGCGCGCCCGCATCGCACCTGCACGTCCACGGCGTACGGCTTCGTCGCGGCTCTCAACTGCATTGCGCAGCAGATCGATGAGCGCGGGGACGTCGGGTTCCAAAAGTGATGGGGTCGTCATCGTGGGAAACGGGACTTCGGTCGGCGAGAGCGCGCATCTCGTGCTTGGGATCCTCCATCCTACCGTTTCGTCGACGAAGTCGTCCGTTGCGCCGCCGGCTGTCACGATGACGGGTAAACCACAAGCCATTGCCTCGAGAACGGGCAGCGCGAAGGCCTCGCCGCGATAGGGATGGACGAGACAGTCAGCGCCACGCATGAGGTTTGCCAGGCGTTGCTCGTCGAGCGTCTCGTCGATGTATTCGAGCGGCGGAACGTCGGGACTCTCTTTGAGCGCTCGTATTTGGTCGCCGCAATTTTGTCCGCGATAGACGTTCGCGGTGTTGACGTCTTTGATTGTAAGGACGACGTCGCGCCGGCCCGCAAACGCGCGCACGTACGCCTCGATGAGAACGTCGATGCCTTTACGAAAGATCGTGCCGCCGATGAAGAGAAAGCGGAATCGCTCGTCAGCGTCGTGTTTTGAGCCTTCCGGAGAGAAGACGCGTGCATCGACGCCGTGTGGAATGACGGCAAGACGGCCGAGTGGGAATCCAGCTTCCTGGTAAGCGTTTCGATTGTAAGACGATGGCATCCATACGTCATCGCAATCATCGCGAAGAGCATCGAACCAATCGCGCGGCATCGAACCGTATTCCCATGGTTGGTAGTGCACGTACCGGCTATTCTCCGGCGCCGCGAAATGCGGCGGCCATTCGTGGCTGATCGTAATGTCTGCGTCGCACGCACCGAAGCTCACGTGCTGCGTGAACGCTCGCAGCTCAGGCGAGAGCTTTTCCGGAACGAAGGGATCGGTTCCGATCGAGATATCGACATTGTCTCGCTCGATGAGCGCCGCAACGAGTCTACGATTGACGAGAGCGAGCGACGTCGTGGCAAAGAACGAGCCTTGCCAGTAGACGCGTGTCACGTCACGGCAGCGGCTGCTGGTGCGCTTGACGCAAAGGCGGCTGCGTATGTTTCCCACGCGGTGGCGGGCGTGACGCCTTCTTTGCGGTAGACGAAAACGAATGACGTACGAACGCGCTTTTGTCCATCAAGTCGTACAAGGGGCTGCGCACCATCACCATCGATGCAGTCGAGCGTAGCGGCGCTGAGGGAAAGCTCAAGCGGTTTCTGCATGCGCCAGGCCGTCGTTTCCTCGAGCAGCGCATCGAATCGGCCTGAGCCGAGTGCCGCAAGGTCGATTGCGTTATGTACGCCGCGATCGAGAACGAGATCGCAAAGAAAAACGCCTACACCGCCTGGCCGCAAAGCTTTGTCCACGGCGGCGAAGATGCCAGGCACGTTCTCGACGCCTGCCGCGACGGTTGCCGCGGCCGAAAGCACGACGCCGCTGCACACGGGATCGGCGGGGAAGGGCTGCGTGATATCACCGATGCCGAAACTCCCCGCCCAATCGGCGATCGCACTCGAAAGCGTTTGACTGATCGACGGTCCGTCGTCGCGGTGCGTCAAAAGAAGCACCGTGCCGTCCAGCGCGTTGCTCATATCGAGCGCGTAGAGAATATGCGTTGCTTCCCAGACGTTTCGATTGCGCAGAAGCCGGTTCTGAACGGGCGGCGGCCCCCATGCGCGAACAGCCCACTTGCCCCACGCCTTGTCATCAAAATCTTCGACCGCGGCAATGCGAGTTAGTCCGCTCCTCGCCTCCGGCCGTTCGAGAATCGCCACATTACCCAGAGCGCCTGCGTAGCGGCGCGAAAAACGCGCTCCTTCCAGCGAGCGTGTGATTGCATCGAGACGCTCACGGCTTACGCCGAAAACCGCAGGTGCGTCACTAAGTCCTAACAATCGCGCGAGGTCGGTGGCGACAGGTCCGAGACCGTCGATGATGACGGATTCTTTCCCGGCGACGATGCCGTCGACGATTTGCTCCAAAGAATCGCGCCCGGCCGGCCACACGCCGGAAAGCCGCGACTGAAGCCACGAAACCGGATTGGTCGCCGTCTTTGCGAAGGGATCGGAGAGTGCAAAACCGTGCGTAAGGTGTACACCGATGGGCGTCGCGACGACATTGACGCGCCACTTCGCGTTCCGCGCGATGGCGCGATCCTGCATGTTTACGAGGATGAACCGCCGGGGCACGGCAGCGCGCTCCTGCTCCGCAACGACGGCGCGCACGAACGCGCGATGAACGCGCAGGACTTTGATATAGTCATCAACAGCGAGCGGCGTTTGACCCTCTTCGGCCGACGTGCGAAGACCGACCGGCTTTGCGGATGCATCGTCTTTCGCGGCACCCATCTCAACGATGAAGAAATCCGGCTTGCCGTGAAAATCGGCTTCTGAAGATGTGAGCTCAATGGTTGGATCGTTTCCCGGCGAGACGGCGACATGCGGTGTATCGTTCGAGACATAGATCTTGCCGGTGAAGCCGAACACTTTCCAAAGCGAGGCGAACAGCTCAAACGTTTTCGTGCGGCAACCCGCGTAACCGACGCTCCACTCGCGCGGAAACGCGCCGATGGCATTGGCGAGATACGGAACGACGTGCTCGGGATCGTAACGGAGATCGGAAATTCCGGGCGGCGGGATGCCGGTGACGTACAGCTCATCACCCATCGACGGGATTACCGACTCGAGCGCGGCAATGATCTTGGATGCATCACCGACGCGAATTTCCTCGACCGGCTGGCCGTTGAAGCCCCAAGTATCACGTTGCTCGGGTACACCACTATCGGTGACGTCAACCAGGAACCGCTGCCATGAATTCTGCACCGCGCCGTGCGCGTGAGCCGGGGTCGATTCACGGTTATGATCGCAATGGTACGCGAAGACGTGACCCAGTGCTGAATCAACGCCTTTGCCGCGCAGCATCTCAAGCCGCACGGCGGTGTTCGAATCGACGTGCCATCCAAGCAGCATTCGTTCGTCAAATCCATCGATGCGGAAACCATCGTCGCGCAAAAACAGCTGGAAATCCCCTGGACCGTCGAAGATCGTCGCCGCGAATCCGTAAACGACTTCGTTTAGCTGCAGGCGGCGACCCCAATTGGACATCGATTCAATGCACGCGCGAGGGTCTCTACGATCGAGAGTTTCCCACAATATCTCGGGCATCTCGAAGCGCGCTGTGTGATAGAAACCGTCGGACAGTTCGGCGGCGATTGCGGAAAGTGATTTGTCGCTGCGTGGAATGAACACCATGTCGGTGTTGGTTGAGAGCATCCAGCGGTTGCGCGGATTCGAGCGGCGCAGCGCAGCATTGCGAGCCGGCGACTCGAGGCACTTCAAGTGCGTATGCGGCGCGAAGCGTGCGTGCAAGGAAGGCCGGACGCGCAAGGTTCGGACGAGCCGTCGTGCTCGAGGTGTGAGCATGTCCGCAATAGCTTCGACGAAGGTCGGCAGATCGTCGGGAGTGTTGTAGTCAACGAAGATGATCTCATCGTCGGGGTCGTCGAGAACTTCCGCCATGCAATTCAAGCTTAAGACCCCCCGCTTGTGCAGGTTGTAGCCATACGAGTCGTTGCGACCGTAGAGAATGACGGAAATCATGCTTCCTATTGTCCATCGGCGTGGTGCGGGCCACCCCTTAGAAGGGGGTGCTAACGTCCGCCTCTGACAAGGCCGACCACCGAAATATGACGTCTAGACTCTGGTCGCCGTAAGGGCTCGAGAGCGGAGGCGGGCAAGACTACCGAAAGACCCGGTTTCCCAGGTATAGGAATGATCGCAAGAGAGAAGCCCGAGGGGCATGAGTTCGCCGATATTCCGATCGACGCCGTGCGCGTCTATTGGAACAATCGACCGTGTAATATCCGCCACTCTACGAAACCAGTTGGAACGCGAGAATATTTCGATGAGGTCGAGGCGCGGAAGTATTTCGTTGAGCCGCACATCCCGGCGTTCGCTGAATTTTCGCGCTGGAAGGACAAGCGTGTTCTCGAGATCGGCTGCGGGCTTGGAACGGACACGATGTCGTTCCTTCGGGAGGGTGCGCGTGTAACCGCCGTGGATATTGTCATCAGAAAGTCTCGCACTTGCAAGGCGACGTTCTGAAGTATTCGGCTTTCAGGGAAAGGTCGAGTTTTATGAAGCGAATGCCGAGCAACTTTCGGAGACCGTCCATGTCGAGCCGTACGACTTGATCTATTCCTTCGGCGTTCTCCATCATACTCCGCATCCCGAGCGCGCCCTCGATGCGCTTCGCGCATACACGAAGCCGGGGACGACTCTGAAGCTCATGATGTATTACACGTTATCTTGGAAGGTGCTTTGGATCATAGCGACCGATGGTCGTTGGCGTTTTTGGGACTGGCGCCGCATCGTCGCGCGAAACTCCGAAGCCCAGACCGGATGCCCGATCACGTACACGTACACCAGGCGCGAGCTCGCCTCGATGCTAGAACAGCGCGGATTCGGTGTTACGGGCATGCGCGTCGAGCACATTTTTCCGTACCGCATTCCTGATTACGTACAGTACCGCTATCGAAAGGAATGGTATTTTGCGTGGATGCCCCCGGCGCTTTTCAATTGGCTGCAGCGGCGGATCGGCTGGCACCTCTGCGTTACGGCCGTAGCAAGATAACTACGGCTTGAGTAGCCTTCCCGCGAGTTTACCGACGGCGCGGGCGATTTGTCCGGCATCCTCGGTCGTCAGTGCCAAGCCGAACGGCAGATACACGGCGTGATCGCTCCAATAGGCCGCGCCCGGAAAGCCACCGTCGCACAGGTCGCGATACGGTGGGTGCTCGTATAACGCGCGGCCGTGACGCTGCGCCATGATGTTCTCTCCACGTAGCGTCGCCACGATGGCTTCGGGATCTTCGGCGAACACAATATAATAGAAGGGCGCCTCGGGTCCCGGAACATCGAAGATCAATTCACCGAGCTCGTCGCGCAGCACGGCATAGGCGTCGCGTTTGCGCGAGAGTCGCTGCTCGAGCGTTTTGAGCTGTGCAAGCGCGAGGGCGGCCAGCACGTCGTTGAACCGCAGGTTCGTACCGATCTCGCGATTGACATTCGTCTGGCGCCAATTCATATCGCCATGATCGATGTGTTTCGCCACGGTGTCGAACAGTGCGCCGGAAGATGTGAAGACGGCTCCGCCCTGTCCGGTCGTAATGGTCTTGGGCACGCTGAACGAGAGGGTGCCGATCGTTCCAAAGCTGCCGGCAGCGCGGTTACCGTGTCGATGCCCTATGGCTTGCGCGGCATCTTCGATGAGCGGCAATTGCCGTCGCGCGCAGAGTTCGGCGACGGCTACCAGATCGGCGCCGGTCGACCCGGCGAAGTTGACGTAGCAGACTGCCTTCGTTCGGGGAGTTATGCGCGACTCGAGAGTCGCGGGCGAAACGCACCCGGTCCGCGGATCGAGGTCGACCAGACGCGGGCGCAGCCCAATCGATGCAAATGCGTTGATCGTCGAGATGACCCCGTAGGCGGGGACGAGGATTTCGTCCCCGGGCGCGAGGTCGAGCGCAAGGGCGGAAACCGAGAGAGCGATTGTGCCACTTGTCGTGAGAAGGCAATGCGGGACCCCAGCCAGGGCGCTGAGCTGGGACGAAAGCGCCTTGCAGGCCGCCCCAGGCCCGATGAACGACGCCAGGACCTGGTCGTGTACCGCCTGGGCGCAGAGGGCGTCGAGCCAGGGTTCCACGAGAGGGATCGCGCGTGCCGAGGTCCGGGTGGCCATTTCCATACCTTCCAAATATCGGCAGTCGTCATCCCGGGCGACAATTCAGCCGATAATCCCTGTGTATGCGTGTACTCGTCACCGGAGGGGCCGGCTACGTCGGTTCGCAGGTCGTTACGCACCTTTTGCGGACCGGCCTTGAAGTAACGGCGCTCGATCGCTTCGATTTCGGGGGCGAGGCCCTAATGCCGCTCCGAGCATGGCCTGGCGTGCGCGTGATGCACGGTGATGCGCGCGACGAGGCTACTCTAAACGCGGCGATGCGCGACGCGGACGCAATCGTCATGTTCGCGGCGGTCGTCGGAGAGCCGGCCTGCAACGCCGATCCGCTAAGCGCCGAGCAAACGAACCGCGACGCCGCGATTACGGCGATGCGGCTGGCAGACAAGTTGGGGCTGGGACGCGCCGTGTTCATCAGCACCTGCAGTAACTATGGATTGCTCGATCCCAACCATCTTGCCGACGAGAATACGCCGCTTCACCCGCTCTCTCTTTACGCGCACACCAAAGTCGACGTCGAACGCTTCGCAACGGACTTTGAGGGCAACCTAAATGTGACGGTTTTGCGGTTCGGGACGATTTGCGGGCTCTCAGGTCGGATGCGCTTCGATCTTCTCGTGAACGACATGGCGCGGGCCGCCGCTCTCGAGCAGACGATCGAATTGTATCGCCCGCAAGCTTGGCGGCCGTATTTGCACGTCGCCGACGCGGGTCGCGCTATCGACCACGTTCTGCGCGCGCCGGTCGAGCGCATCAAACGGCGCGTTTTCAATGTCGTCGGTGAGAACTATCAAAAGAGCGGGCTGGCGGAGATCGCACGCCGTCATTTTCCGCGCGTTCGTGTCACGGTTACGGAAGCGCAGCCCGACAACCGCGATTATCGCGTCAGCGCGGCTCGCATCGAGCGCGAGCTTAGCTTTACGCCCGCCCACACCATCGAGGGGGCCTTCCTTGAAGTCGCCTCGGCTGTACATGACGGCGTCTTCGTCGACCCGATGTGGCGCGGCTATTGCGCGACGCGTCTCAAGCTGCAATCGGCGGGAGTCGCTTCGTGAAAATCTCTATTTTCGGCGTTGGTAAGATCGGTCACACGCTCGCAGCGTGTCTTGCTGCGGCCGGGAATCGAGTGATCGGCGTCGATCCGGTTCGTGAACTCGTCGACGGCATCAATGCGGGTAGTTTCCAAAGTGCGGAGCCCGGCGTTGCAGAGCGTTTTGCGAAAGCGGGCGCGAGCGCATTTCGTGCGACGACGTCGGCGGATGAAGCGATTGCCGAGACCGATATCAGCATGATCATCGTACCAACTCCGAGCAATACTCTGGGAGGGTTCTCGCTTCGGTACGTGCTCAACGCGCTTCGTACCATGGGCGAAGGAATTCGCAAGAAAAGCAGTCGGCACACTGTCGCCGTGGTCAGCACCGTTCTACCGGGAGCCAGCGATCGCTACATCATTCCGGCTCTCGAGACCGTTGTCGGACGCAAGGTCGGCGATCGTCTCGGCTATTGTTACAATCCGTCGTTCATTGCTCTTGGGGAAGTCGTCAAAGGTTTCGAGCATCCCGATTATGTGCTGATTGGAGAAGTCGACCGCGAATCGGGCGACGCGCTCGACGCCGTACACCGCTCGATGCTGCAGAACGATACGCCGGTCGCGCGCATGCGGCCGATCGAAGCCGAGATCGCAAAGATTGCCTCAAATACGCACGAAACGATGCGCGTAGCATTCGCAAATATGCTGTTTGGAGTCTGCTCCGAGGTCCCTGATGCCGACGTTGATCGCATCACCGGTGCCCTTTCGTATCGCATGGGCAGCCGTTTCTTCAAAGGAGCTACCCCATACGGCGGACCTTGCTGGCCGCGCGACAACCGTGCGCTCTCCGTATTCATGGATGCGATCGGCGTGCCCAGCCTGATGCCGCGCACGATCGACCTTTGCAACGACGAACACGGTCGTTATATCCTGCGAAAAGTACTCGAGATTACCGATCGCGACGAGACCGTCGGGCTTATCGGACTCGCCTACAAGCAAGGCACGAACGTCGTCGAACGCGCGTTTGCGCTCGATTTGGCGAATTGGCTCGTGAGCGACGGACGTCGCGTGGTCGCATGGGACCCGTTGGCGATGCCCGCAGCCGAAGTGTACCTAAACGGAACCGCGACCTATGCGGTGACGGCCGAGGCGTGTTTGCGCGCGTCGAAAACAGTCGTGATTCTCAACCCTTTGCGCGAACTGGAAGCGATCGATTGGAACGCGGCAGCGACCGCAACGGTGCTGGAATCCGTGGCGTTGTCTATCGACAACGTCGAGCGCCAAAATCGGCAAGTATGTGGCGATGGGGCACGGCAACGGCGAGGCGATGCGCCAGTGGAAAGCCGACGAACTTGGTGAGAAACTACGGCTCCTGAACTCCTAATGTCTATGTCCGAGCAAATGCCGCTGAGGCCATTTGCCCCCGGCGAGCTATCCGGCGTGAGCCTGTCAATTTGGGATGGACCGCTCAAAGTGAAAGCCGGCGACTCTTTCCGGGTGAAGGTGTCCGTCGCCAACTCCAGCGGCGTCGCGATTGGTGCCTATCGCTATTGGCATCCCTTCCCGCTGTTCGTTGGATACGTCTGGACCAATCGTGGAACCGGAGTGCAGCTCCCCCTTGAGAGGCATTTCACGGAGCTCTGGCGGCCGCTGTTTCCTGGCCAGCACGGCACCGTTCACGTCCGCGCTCGAGCCCCGCAGTCGCCGGGAAACTACCTGCTCACGATGGTGCTGTGGCACGCAAACCGATGGTACGACGCGAATTCCGAAGTCCGCCCCGTCCATCTGGAAGTTGAAGTTTGCTCCAGCCTACGCGTTCTCCCACACTCGATCAACGATTACGAAGACTCCATCTATTCGCAGAACGGCGAGGACGGCATCCTTCGTGAGTTATTTCTGCGGCTCGGATATCATAAGCCGTTTTCCGTCGAATTTGGCGCCGGCGACGGTGTTGAGGGCAACAACACGGCACTGTGGTTGCGGCACTACGGTTGGCGTGGGTTGATGCTCGAGGGCAACAACGAGTTTGTCGCGCGAATTCAGGACAACTACCGTGGATACGGCGGTGTAAGAGCGAGCTGCGAATTTCTGACCGCCGATAACATCGCCGGCGTATTTGCGCGTAATGGCGTGCCACGTGAGTTCGATCTCTTGTCAATCGACGTCGACGGTAACGACTACTGGTTGTGGGATGCACTCGCCGACTATCGGCCCAGGGTGGTCGTTATCGAAATGAATCGCATCTTCAAGCCGCCCAAGCTCTGGGTGATGGCCTACAATCCCGAGCACGCGTGGAACCGCGAAGGCAATCGAAACTACTGCGGTGCGAGTTTGGAATCGCTCGCGCGGCTCGGGAAGCGCTTGGGTTACGCGCTGCTTGGCACAGTCGACGACATAAACGCGTTCTTTGTCCGCGCCGATCTCCTTGAGCGGTCTCGTTTCCCGGAGTTGACCGCAGCCGAAGCCTTCCACCCGCACGAACGCACCTGGCCTCCGGGCTGGCAGTCTAAGTGCGAAGGGCCCTTCGTCGAACAGTAGCGGGGCTAATCTGAGTCCGACGCGATTCGTCGCGCCTGAATGTTTAGGTTCATCAACAGACCGCGTTCTTTTTCCATATGCGGGAAATAGGCTTGCGCTTGGTCGTCGTATTCTGCGTGCTCGGTCTGGCGCCAGTCCCAGCGCTCGATCCGATCGAATCCATTCGCGACGAATATCTTTCGCATCGAGGCTTCATCGAAGGTCGTGCGATGATAGTTGTGGCCGCCTTTGCCGTCCGAGATCTTTCCGTAAAGACTGCCAAGGAACCACTCGAGAGCAAAACCGGCAGAATATATACGAGCGATCATCTCGAAATTGATGACCGACAGCCGCAGAAGTCCGCCGGGCATCAAAACGCGGCGCCACTCCTGCAAGATCGGCGGGATCTCGTCGCGATCGAAATATTGCAAAACCTGCGCGGCATAAATCTGTTCCACGCTGCGATCCGCGAACTGGCTAAGACTGCGAATATCTTGCACGTAGTCGACGTGCGGATACTCGACGAAATCGATGTGGACGAAGCCGGGAAAGTGGCGTTTTCCGCATCCGAGATGGAGCTTGAGTGATTCTGCCATGAAGCGATCAGCCTTTTGGCTGGCTGACGAGCTGTCCCGCGTAGACCCACGCGACAGAAGGCGAACCAGATTCCGCAAGGTTTCGTATGAGCAAAAATTGCGAGTCGGGATCACTTACGGGCACGAAGGCCTCCGTCGGCCCTTCCTCAGACGTGACGTATCGCTCCCCAAGGAAATTCGCGCCCTTCGCAAGGGCCAGACCTACGGCACCCCGATCGACGCATAGCTTCATCTTTATCCAATAATAGTTTCCTTGCTCCATGTTCAGACGCGAGGGTAACTTGATCATGCATCCCCATCCCCACTGGTGGGGCGACGTTTGAACGCCGATACCGTCTTCGCTACGCCAGACCGTGCTGCCCCAATCGGGTGAGCCTCCCAACTCGAGCGCGAGCAAATCGAACTCCGTGCGCGTCTCACCTGTAGGCGAATCCGGTTGAGACGAACTGCGAATCTCTCGTAGCCTCGCCGCCGCTGCGACGGCGGTCTCCCGCGCGTGCTCGGAAAGGTTCTCCGGCGGCGGATTTGCGCTGCCATTCGGTTGCGCGACTCGATACAGTCGTTCGCCGGCAGGTCGCCAATCGAAATCGCCAAGGCCCCACGACGTCGGGTTGAGATACGGCAAGCCGGCGGTGTAGTTGTAGATCTTGCCCGGAACTTTCTTGCCGATGTCGGCGGTATGCGAGTGTGCGTGACTAATGTGGAAGATGCGGCCCAGCAGCAGGCAGTCTTCGACGACGTTCATCGCCGTCCAACCTAGACGCGCATCAATGTGCATGCGAGCGAACGTGATGCCCTCGTCGTATCCGCGAATCCCCGTCATAGTCCCGGAATCGGTCATCGAGAAGTCGCCGCCGGAATTCGTAAAAGGCGGCTTGTCATAGGGAGGTTCCGAACACGTATCTACGCTGAGGACGTTTTCCGGTTTCTCGATCGTCTGCGGGGTCGCCGATGGAAAGTCGAGATCGTTTCGAATGTTCGCGCGCTCAGCGCGATAGAAGCAACGTCGACGCAAGCCTTCGCGGCAAATTCTTTCCACCAGCGTCGTGCTGAGCAGGATGTCGCCGCACGTCCCGAGCGAGAAGTCTGCGCTCGTAGTTCGAAAGCCCGCGTTGAATGCGATCGTCAGCACCATCGGAAGGTCGGCCGAAGTGCAGAGCTGCGCGTGAATCGCAGAATCGACAACAATGCCGCGGACGAAAGGCAGCGACTCGACTAAACGCGGCGCCAGAAGTGGGCGGGACGGAAGCGGATTCCACTCGACGAAGACCGCTCGATAATCGATGCCGGTTCCTTCGAAGAGCCGGCGATTGTAGTCGAGCATCGCGAAAAGGTTGCGTTCCCAATTGGGCTCGTACTCGTCGTTTCGCCCGACAATGCAGGCTTCGATCGAAAAGCTTTTTGGCTCGCTCACAGCGGACTGGGTCTTTAGCTGGTACGCAAGAGGTCAAACCAGTTGTAGTCGCTGTTGTGGTGCTCAAAGTGGAGCACCACATCGAATGTCGCCGGTGCAAAGAAGTAGCGCATCTTATCGAGATCGTGCCATTCCATCCACGGAGCCCCACCGTCGGTCATCGTGCCCCACAGCTGTTCGGGAAGCCGGCCTTCCCGCTCCCAGCGAACTTTGGGATACGCCAGTGTCACCAACCGCCCGCCGACGGGCAAGTGCTCGAGAAATGCCTGAATCTCGGTCCGCATCATTTCTAAGGGTGCGTTGATGAGAGAACCTTCGGCGTAAATAAAGTCGAAGTCGGGCGGAAGGCTCTGAAGTGAATCGAGGTCTTGCAGATGGCAGAAGGACGCATCCTCGACGCTGCGCAGTGCGCAAACTCTCCGCACAACCTCAAGATTTTCTGCGGCAATATCCAGGAACGTCACTTTTGCTCCATGACGCGCGAAATGTATCGAATCGAATCCGAGACCGCTTCCGACGTCGAGAACCTTTTTGCCGCGGAAAACGTCGCGATAGACGAGATGCGCCCAACCGCTCTCGGCGATTGGAGCGCGTTCGGCGAAACCGCGGTTCCAGAGGCGCATCAGCTCGCTATCCGAAAGGCGCCCGAGCTCCGCCGTTTTGATTCGGTCCAGCATCGTGAACGGGACTTCATTCCATTTTTGCCTCAGAAGATCGAGGCTTTTGCAAAGCTTTGGATCGCTGGAGAGATCGATCGGCCATGCTCCGGCCGCTCTTCGCCATTCCGGCTGAAAAGGTCGGACCTCGCGCGACGCGTGCAGCATTGACATTCTTACAATCAGCCGGCTCCAGTAGTGGGCACCCTTCCCGAGAGGTATCGGCTGCGCGGCAGGCGCTCCTTAACGGAGCGCCACAGCTAGGTTAGTACGAGAAATTCACCGATTATTTAGGGTAGCGAACATCGATGTTGTACCTCATATACCAGCCGGGGAAAGTAGCCTCTCAGACCCTCGAGTCCACGATCCTCGCCTCGGATCCGACAGCCAAAGTCGAACGGCACCACTACTTGGACCTTCGCAACCTTGCGGAGAGCGATCGCATATGCGAGCTGGCGGAGCCTGGGGAGCAAGCGAACTCGTTCCGCCAACAGAACGACGCTGCGCGCGCAGCAAGAGCAATACTTGCGAAAGAGAGATCCGAGGGAGACCTGGGTGTTGACCGGATTTCGCGATCCTCTCGATTTCGCGATATCGGCCTTCTTCCAAAATATCGCATACTTGTATCCGTCGTATAGCTCGCCCGCGCCGGGTGAAAGCTACAATCCGGATCGATTCGACGTCGAAGTCGACAAGGTCATCGTTGCGTTCAAGACGGAGGTCGCGGGCTACCTCGAGCGGCTTCGCACGGGCGTGGGCGTGCGAAATCTGCGGGAGCTCGAGTTGCGTATCAAGCTGCACAATCTCGGCGACTGGTTCGATCGAGAGCTCAAGTCCGTCTTCGAGATCGACGCTTACGACATTGCCGTGGCCGACCGTCCATTCGTTCGCTTCAGCTCCCAGAAGGGGAACTTTCTGTTGTACCGGATGGAGACGCTCAGCGAATCGCTTCCCGCACTGCTAGCCCAATTGCCGCTTTCGCCGCACCTAAGAGTTGTCAACGTGAATCGCACGACCGAGAAGGATTACGCGGTGCTGTACCGGCGGTTTCGAGAACGTTTCACTCCGACGGCGGAGATGATGGAATACTACTACGGGGGCCGGTTCTTTCGACACTTCTATGGTGACGCTGAGCCTCTTTACCAAGAGCACCGAGAAGGGAATCGACTCTTGCGTCGGGTTGAGCCGAGCTCTTTCGTGTGAGAGATTCGAAATATCGCGATCTCCGCGTGATCGTCGCAATGCCCTCGCAGGATTCTTTCAGAGGGCATGCCTTCGAACTTGCATCGTCCCTCGCTCAGAATTGGCGAGACTTAGGGGCTACGGTGGCTGGAGTCGTCCCGGAAGAGTGGGAAGACCCAAGCGGGCGGGCAACTCTCCTGTCGCGGCTTCAGCGCCTCGACCCTCACTTCGCTGTAGCGCTCCCAAACAGCGGCTATGGATTGGCGTTTAGGGACGGTTCGGGCCGGAATTTGTTCACGGACGTTCTCTCCATCCCACTCGTCCTGAAGTGGGACCATCTTTTAACGCAAGCTCCGAACTATTACCTCGAAGAAATGTACCAGGCGCCGCAACAAACAGGAGCGCTCGCAGTGTTGCGTGCCGGCTTGGCTAACAGATTGAACCGGCACTACGTTCCGGATAGCGGACACATCGCCGAGTATGAGGGCCTAAAGTTACTCAGCCCCGACAGCGCTGCGCGCTATATGTCGTCTCCGGACGCGCATTTTGTCGAAGCGGGAGTAGTGCCGCCGAACGCGACCGAGAAAAACCGCGTTGCGTTCGCCGGCAATATCTATACCGCGCGTGGTTCCAAGCTCCACTTCCTGCAATACCCTCTGATTCGCGAGATCGATGCTCGTTTGATAGAAGCGAAACGCCGACGTTGGGAACAATCAGGCTGGCACCTTTTCATGGAGGTGCTGGAACAAGTCCCACGCGAGTCTCGTGAGAAGAACGGCCTGACACCGGACCACCCGCTGTTCTGGACGCTCGCATTCAATCTGCTTTCATTTCGCGTCAGTACTGCCTACCGGCTGGACGTGCTCAACGCAATAGGTCTACCCGTAGATTTCTACGGAAACTTCAACGACCCGGATAGCAGTGAGAGCTTGGGTCAACTGGGCGACATCCGTTTCTGCGGGAGTGTGGGCTACAACAGCCTGCCGGATCTCTTTCGAAAATATGACGTGTGGGTCGATGTGATCCATGCGCCGTTCATTAACGGCTGCGGCTCAAAGGCGTTCAACTGCTTTGCGGCGGGGAGTTTCATGCTGATGGACTATCGCGCTGACGTTCTTCGAGATGTAGGCGACGTCGCCAAGAGCTTCATGTATCGGAGCAGAGAAGAAGTCAAGGACAAGGTGAGCTATTACTTAACGCATCCGGCCGAACGCGCAGCGATCATTGAAGAGATGCAGGCCGTGATCCGTGAGCGCCTGTCCATCAGGCACGTCTACGAGCGCATGTGCGACGACATGATGGCTGAGCCGACCTCACCCCGACCAACGGCTGGCCTACACCTCTAGCCGGCCTGAGTCAGAAGGCGGCCAGGAGGAGGCCCCTCTTCAGCATCAAGGCGCTTCTCGGCGCGGCCGATACCCTAAGTATGTGGTACCGAGGTAAATGATCGCAGCGCGAACGCTAACGAGCGACGAATGCACGATCCCGGTAATTCGGCCGCAGCTTCCCACGGTCGACAAGATCGTTCCGTATCTCCGGCGCATCGACGAGGCGCGTTATTACACGAATCACGGCGCTCTCTTGCGTGAGCTCGAGCGGCGTTTCGCTCGTCATTTCAGCGTGGCACCGACGCAAGTGGCGATGGTCGCGAATGGGACGCTCGCGCTCAGCGCCGCTCTCCTTGCGTCAGGTGCGAAAACCGGCAAGCGATGCCTACTGCCCGCGTGGACCTATGTGGCATCCGCGGCCGCCGTCTGGGCCGCGAATCTTACGCCGCATTTCGTCGATGTATCACCGGATACGTGGATGCTCGACCCCGAGGCGATCAAGCGCCGCAGCGATCTCGACGATGTCGGCGCCGTTATGGTCGTGTCCCTGTTCGGGGCGCCAATCGATATCAGTGCGTGGGATGCATTTACCGTTCAAACGGGGATTCCGGTAGTCATCGACGGCGCAGCTTCATTCGACACGGCTGCGACCGTGCCGCAAAATCGCGCTGGCCAGACCCCGATCATGATTAGCCTTCACGCCACCAAGGTATTCGGGATTGGCGAAGGCAGTCTGGTTCTCTGTGGCGATGAGAGTCTCGTTCAACGCCTGCGGCAAATATGTAATTTTGGCATTTGGGGAATCAACCAGGCTGCGGTACTAGGCTACAATGGCAAGCTCAGCGAGTACCACGCAGCCGTGGGGCTCGCGATGCTCGATGAGTGGGACGAACGCCGCAGCCGCCTCCTCGCATTAACCCAAAAGTACAGCGTCGGTCTAGGCGAGCTTCCTAAGATTAGGACGTCGCCGTCGTACGGAAGCGGCTGGATCTCGTGTTACTGCCACGTGTCCGTCGACGGTAATGGGTCAGCGATCAGCGATCGTTTGAATCAAATGGGTATCAAGACGCGCCGCTGGCCACCCGTGCACGCACAGAGAGCCTATCAAAGCTTTCCTCGCGATCCGCTTCCGGTCACCGACGATTTGGACGAGAGCGTTTTCGCCTTGCCGTTCTATCACGATCTTACAGATGAACATCTGGCGCGCGTCCTGAGCTGCCTCGAGGTTGCCGTAGAGTGACCGCGCAGGCGGCGGTGCCGGAGTCGATCATGCTGTCGTCGAGCCAAGCGTTCAAAATGCACGTGCTGCAGCGCTTTTTTCAAGACGTGCACCAGATCGAGCGCGACAATTATTCACATCGGCGTTTCAGCTACGATGGTGTCGATCGCTCGAATGTGTTCGACATTGGGCGACACGTCACGTTTCTCGATTGGTTCATGAGTAACTGCGACGAAATCTATCGGGCCTACACGCTCTTAGGGGACGACGAATCGCGACGGCTGTACGTAGACTTTATCCGCTACCGGCTCTCAGGTCACTTGCACGTTCGCATCAATGCGTGCGTCGCGAGTCTTGCGAACGAGGCGCAACGATTTGCCGAATCATTCGTCGGCACGCCGTCGACGCTGGGTGCCTCCGGTATGTTCGGCACTCTCCTGCACTTCGACCAAGAGTGGAATGGTGAGCGCTACGTCGTTGACAGCATCAAGGACGGGTTGAACTATTTGCTGGTATTTCGGCAGTATTTTTTCGAGCGAAACGGCCTTCGCATCCTTCCCGAGCCGGGAGACCACGTCATTGACGGCGGCGCGTGCTTGGGCGATAGCATGGTCGTATTCTCAAAGATGGTCGGGCCATCTGGGAGAGTTTACGCGTTCGATCCTGTGCAGCAGCACGTCGACATCAGCCGCCACAACGCGGAGCAGCAGTCGTATCGCAACATGCAGCTGTTCGGGTACGGGCTGTCGGATCGCAATGTTGAAGTCCCGCCTGTGAGTCTTGCCGAATACGATCACGGTTTTAAGAGCCACAGGATGAGTGTACCGCTGTGCCGCATCGACGATCTCGTGATCGACGGGCGCATCGAGCGCATCGACTTCATCAAGATGGACGTCGAGGGCTCGGAGATGGCGGCGTTGCGCGGAGCCCTAGCTTCGCTCAAAGCGTATCGGCCCAAATTGGCGATCTCGATCTATCACAAGCCCAATGATCTCTTCGAGATTTGCAGCTTTCTGCACGATCAACAACTCGGCTATCGATTCTTTATCGATCACTACACGATTTACGATGAAGAAACCGTCCTCTACGCCATTTGCACGGAGCGCCCGGCCAAGAGGACCTAAGAGTCAAGTTTCGCTATCGCGCCGGATGAGCAGCCAGCCCAAGATCGCGGCCAGCTTCTCGACCGTGAGCTTCGACGACGTTGCCGGCTGATCGATCGGTTTCTCGGCAAAGAGCATCGTCCGACCCAGAAACATCTGGGCAACTGCCCGATTCCCTTCGTCATAGCTTTCGAGAATGGCCCGCCGCCGCGCTCCGCTGGCGACCGGCGCTTCGTCGAAGAGTCCGGTCCCCGCGAATCGCGCGCTTAGCTCGATCAAATCGCGGTGAAAGCGGCGCTTTTGCTGAACCGTCAGCGGAAGAGTGTTGATGATCCGCTGGAACTCGAGCGCATCATTATTCAGACCGGTATTCACGTGCTCCGTTGGAACGGTCCATCCCGTTGAGTCGACGCCGAGTATTTGCAGGAAGTCGTCGGCGAGCGAATTGTTCAGTAGCTGTTCACGTTCGTACGGGCGCACGATCAGCGCCTTGGGCCCGAACTCTCTCGACCATGCATCCAGCTGACGTCGATAATCCCACAGCTGCCGATATTGCTCGACGCACGCGTCGAAGTCATGTATCGCACCCTGCGCTTTGATCGTTTGGTTGTACCACGACTCGTGTGCGGCGTCTTGGCGCCGAAGATAGGCGACGATGGATACGCTGCGCCCCTCGAGAGTCCCGGATTCTTGGAGCATGCCGCGAACCGCGGCCGGCGACGGAAAAAGGAAGAAATTCTCGGAACTGATCAACACGTCGCCTTCGTGCCGCCGAACTTCTTTGGCAAGATCAGCGACGAGCTCGGCTAGGGGCCGCGGCTGCGGCGTCGCCCAATCCGGGTAACCTCCCCGGACAAGGAACGCGAGATCGTGATGCCCCCATCCGCGCAGGCTGACGTCGGGATACAAGACACCCTGCGATACGAGCTTCTCTCGATTCTCAAAGCAGAGCTTTTGTAAGAATGTCGAGCCGGTTTTCGGCACGCCGATATGGAGGATGCAGCGCCTGGAAGTAATCAGGCTTCTCCGTCGCGCGTCAAGATGACGTCGTAGCGGTACGCGGCGCTGTAGAAGTCGGGCGGCATGCGATGGAATGCCGGCTGCCAGCCGCTCGCGGAGGCGAGTGCACGGAATTCGTTCTCGTCGTACCAACGGCCGATCGTTGAATCATGCTCGTCCTCGATGCCGGGCACATACGCGTTGGCATCGAAGAACTTTCGGACCAAAGCTCTGTCCGGCACATTTCCGACGTATATCCGTCGGGCGTTTGGGTAACGCGTGCGCACGTGTGTTAGCAGCGCACGTGCGTCGTCTGCGGGGAGATAGGCAAACGAGCCATAGCACAAGACTTTGGTGAATCTCGTGGTGTCGCCGCTCGTGGCGACGAAGTCAACCACGTCGTCGACTACGTAACAGCGCTCAGGCGGCCGCTCAAAGTTGGCGCGTGCGATGGCGATCTGGTTTTCCGCGAAGTCGACGCCGAGACCGCCGAGGCAGCGCTCGAAGAAGCATTCGCTCAAAGCGCCGTTGCCGCAACAGAGATCGAGCAGCAGATCATTTGGCTCAAGCGCAAGACCTGCGACGACTGCGTCGACGATAAGACGGATCTGCGCTTCGTCAACCGGCGTGCCACGGACGGAACGGCGTACTTGTCCCCAAAAATCGTTGGGAAGGACGACGTTCGGCTGGTCATTGTACGTCGCGTAAACCGCCGGGGATTTTCTCGATGTCACGCCTGATGCTCCCCGCTTTGCTCGACGGTACTGGTTGTGAGCCCCCGAATCATGACCCTGCTGATCGCTTCGGGGAGTGGTTCGAACAACAAACGAATCCCTTACCGTGGCGTCGGACGTCGATAAGCTAGCGATCTTCGGAGGGCAGCCCCTTTTCCGGACGCCCCGCCCGTTCGGTCAGCTGTGGATGCCGGACGTCGACGCGTACTTAAGGCTCGTTCGCTCGTCGTACGACGCTGACAACTTAACCGACGGAGGCGAGAACGCCATCGCCCTCGAGCACGAGCTCGCCGTCTATCACGGGGTACGAAACTGCGTTTCGGTAGCAAACGCGGGACTGGGTTTGATCATGCTTCTCGAGCTTTTCGCAAACGGTCGCAGCGGTGAGGTGCTGATGCCAGCGTTCAGCTATCGAGGCCTTCCGCACATCGCGCGATGGGCAGGTCAGATGCCGCGATTCTGCGAGGCGGATCGCGTTACTCACACGCTCGATCTCGCCTATCTCGCAAGTGCGATCGACGAGCGAACGACCTCGATTCTTGCAGTTTGCAACTTCAACAGTGCCGGCGACGTCGATGGCCTGTGTCGCATCGCTAGGGACCGCAGCGTTCCGATCATCTTCGACTCCGTTGAGGCGCTTGGGTCGACCTATGGCGGCCGGCGACTCGGACCGAACGGATGCGCTGAGGTCTTCAGTACGCATGCGACCAAATTGCTGAACGGATTCGAAGGCGGCTACATCACGACGGACGATGACGGCCTCGCCGAGCGCCTTCGCTGGCAGCGCGAGTATGCGCCGAAAGATCGTGCGCCGGCCGAACGCGGTAACGTACTTGGGATGAACGCCCGGTTCAATGAGCTGCACGCCGCAATGGCTCGGCTCAGTTTGGCAGCCATCGATACAGTGATCGCAGGTAACAAAGCGCGATACGATGCTTATCGCGTGATTTGCGACGGACTCCCTGGCCTCGAGCTCTTACCGGTCATTGATGGCGGCGGCGAACGGAGCAACTACCGCATGGTTATCGTTGGGATCGGGCCAGAGTGGTCACTGACGCGCGACGAAACCGTATCGGTGCTGCGCGCCGAAGGTGCTGCGATCATGGCCTATTGGCATCCCGCGCTCCACCGCTCGTCGCACGCTCCGCCGGGAATGCCGATACCGAGCCTGCCGGTCGCCGAATCGCTGGCCGAACAGTACCTCCATCTTCCTGTCGGAGAGCTGGTTTCGCTCGATGACATCGAGCAGATCGGCGAGCGGCTTCGGATACTCTCGCAGAGTGGTGATGCAATCGCGCGGAAGCTGCGCAGCGCGGTTCCGGTATGAAGCGGGCCGATCTTGCAGTCCTTGGCGGCGCTCCGGCGTTCGCTTTGCCGCTGCGCGTCGGCCAGTACAATCTCCCGTCGTGGGAGCGATTGGAACGGTCGCTGCGCGGGATCTTCGCGCGGCGTTTTTTTGCAAACGGAGGTCCACTCGTAAGAGAGCTTGACGCCGCTTTCCCGCGGGCGCTGGGAGTCGCGCATGGGATTTGTGTAACGAACGAGATGGTCGGGATGATGATTGCCGCGAGAGCGCTTGACCGAACGGGCGAAGCGCTCGTCCCAGCATACGCTCCGCCTGGGACGATCGAAGCTCTTTCGTGGGCCGGACTCGAGCCGGTCCTGTGCGACGTTGATCCCGAACGTTTCACCCTTACGGCGCAAATCGCCGAGCGTGCGCTGACCCCGCGCACCGTCGCGATCGTAGGAGTGCATTTGTGGGGAGCGCCGAGCGATCCTGAGGGTTTACAGAGTCTGGCCGAGGCACGCGGGTTGGGTCTGCTTTTCGACGCGTCGCACGCGCTGGGCGGCTCGCATGAGCGACGTCCCTTCGGTGCGTTCGGCAACGCCGAAGTGTTCTCGTTCCATCAAACGCAACTGCTCAATGCAGCTGAAGGAGGCTGCATCGTCACAAACGACGCGACGCTCGCAAGCCGTTTGCGCACCATGCGAAACTTTGCCGTCCCTGCGGAGTCGGTGCCGCTTCGGCTCAACGGAAAGATGGCTGAAGCTCCGCCTGCCCTCGCATTGTTGGGGCTCGAAGATCTTCGCGCAAATCTGATGGCAACAAGAGCGCGGTTTGCGCACTACCGCGAAGCGCTCTCCGGCGTCCCGGGAATCAGACTTTTTGAGCCCGGCGCTGAAGCCAGCTGCGTCGACGTCGTTGTTGAGATCGACGAGCGCGCGTCCGGTCTAGACCGGACGACACTGATTGCCGCGTTGGCCGCCGAAAACGTCGTGGTTTCGCCGCCGAGCGTCGCAGCGATTCACCGCATCCCATACTACGCGCGACGCGTCCCCCCGGGCGCTAAGTTCCCCGTCGCGGATCGTCTTGCCCGAACGATGCTCGCTCTTCCAAACGGTCGCCTAGACGAGGTTGCCGTCGCACGTATCGGCTCACTGATTCGCGCGATTGTGACGTGCGCCGAAGCCGTCAAGCGAGCACTGGGAGAAATCGTATGAAACTTGGCATCATGCAGCCGTATTTCTTCCCCTATCTAGGCCACTACGATCTGATTAATCGTACCGATCGCTGGGTCGTCTTCGACGTCGTCAAGTACAAGCCGAAAAGCTGGATGAATCGTAACCGCATCCTGCATCCGACGAATGGCTGGCAATACATCACGGTACCCGTCGACAAACATGCCGAAAGCGGCTTGGTGAAAGACGTTGCGCTCATCGATCGTAACGCGGCGCACCGGCGCGTGTTGGGGCAGTTGGAACATTATCGAGTTGGGAGAGCGCCGAACTACTCTGCCGTGCGGGACCTCGTCGACGCCACTTTCGGCGGGGCAAGTGGGGGGCTCGTGGATCTCAACGTACGATCGTTGCGCCTCGTCTGCGAATACCTCGGCATTCCATTCGACGTAATCATCCTCTCCCAGACCGCGATCGAACTCCCGCCGATCGATCACCCCGGCGGCTGGGCTCTCGAGATCAGCAGCGCGCTCGGCGCCGACGAATACATAAATCCGCCAGGCGGGCGCGCGTTGTTCGATCCGGAGTCATTCAGTGAGCGTGGGATTCGGCTGCGATTTACCGACCTGGTCGACTTTCGCTATCCCTGCGGCCGGTACGCCTTCGTCGAACGTCTTTCGATCGTCGACGTCATGATGTGGAACTCGCCGGCAACGATCAAAGCCTACCTGGACGAGATCGCGACCGTTGCCGCATAATGCCCATCGCTATCGGCTGCTTCTGCACCGAAAGAATGCAGCACCAGGGCATTCTTACTGATAGTCTCGACGTCAACATTCGTTTTTAGCAACCGATCGAGAGATTCTCTGTCGGCGTGAGGGCGTAAGTGGGCATCGGAGCCGATGAGCCATATGTCAGTGCCTTTGAGCGACATGCAGCATTTGAAAAGTTGCAGGAACGCTTCTGCGGCGCGCTTGTGTAGCGCTAGGACCTCATCGGAAAAATGCAGCTGGAACACTCCACGCGAAGTCAGCGCGTTCTTGACGCCCCGCAGGAATGTATCACTGAGCAGTGACTCGTCCAAAAAGTCGGTGCATATGTAGTCGTACGTTGTCGATGCGTTCGCGATGAAACCGCGAGCGTCGGCATGAAAGAGGCTTACATTTTCCGCGTTGAGGCTGAAGAAGAGACTGTCAGCGACGTGGAACATCGACTTATTGATATCGACGACGTGAATCGAGGCATTGGGGAAGAGCTCTCGCACTGCTCGAATGGCGATTCCGGCACCAAGGCCAAGGAACAGCGCGTTACGCATTCCATCGGGCACACAGAGGGCTCCGTACGTCAAGTGTTTACTGAAATCCCAAATGTGCCACTCGGGGTCAGAAAGCTTTATTGATCCTTGCAGCCGCAAAGAACTGGGTCCAACAACGTACAGCTCTCGGCGAATCTCTCCATCCGGCCTTTTGACGTCGAGCACGCGAATATTATCTGCATCGTACACGATCGTCGCGGTGCTATCCATGACGTCGCGGTTACGAGGCCGCCGAATTTCGGCCCGCGGGCCGCTCCTTGGCGACCAGTTCGACGCGTTGCGGATTGAACGAGCACCCTCTGCACATGGGTGGATCCTCGACGATGTAGCGACGGAACCAACCGGTCACAGGCGCACTCGCGCGGATCTCGTCCCACGAGCGTTCGTCGAGCAGCGAGGTCTGTTCGTACTGTGCCGGATCGATCCCAGCGCAGCAGGGCGCGAGCTTTCCGTCGACCGTAACAAACGGAGCGACGAAGGGCGCCACGCATCGCACGAGCCCAGTCGAAAGGCCGTTTGTCTTGCCGTCGGCGCCTGCAATCTGGAACGCGGGGAACTCGCGCTTAAGGGCCGCGACCTGTTCGGCGAGCCAACGGTAGTCTTGCGGCTCGAGCGCAATCCCTTCTTCGCGCGTGACGACGCCGTGGATGCTGACCGTGATGTTGAGTTCCGCGAGCTGCCGCAAGGTGAGCGGAATATCGCGCAAGTTTAGTTTGCTCGCGACCATCGTTACGGAAAAGTCACTGAAGATTTCACGGAACAGCCGCAGCTGGTGCTGCAGTTGAGCGACGTCCGTCCCCTCACGGCAGACCGCCGCGGTCGCAGGATCAAGCGAATCGATTGAGAGGCTCACGATGCAACGATTGTTGGCTGCGAGCTCGCGCCAGAACTCATCGTTATGGGAGTGCCCGTTTGTATTAAAGCTGATGCCGCCGAATTTGCCCGTCTCATGCGCGAGTCGGACCAATTCGCCGAAGTTTGGGTGAAGGGTAGGCTCACCGACTCCCTGGAGAACTACTTTCCACGCCGGCGGCAGTTTCGAAATGATCGTCTTGTAGTCTTCGATGGTGATGTGCCGGTTCGTCCACGTACCGGCGGCCATCTCTCGCGTGCGGCTGCACTGCTGACATTTGAAATTGCACCACGTGGTGATCTCGATCTGCGCGAACTCGAGGCTCCGCATCGGCGGCAGGAACACGGCTTCGACCATTGGGTTCGGTAGGGTGCCCATGCCGAAGGTCTGCCGGATCGCATACGGATACATGCGGTCCTTCTCGGCTTCCGAAAGCGCAAACCACGAGACTTCGGGGCTCATAACAGGTATATCGGCTGATAAGGTACCCCCCTTGACGGGACGGCGCCGCCCGTCAAAGGGTGACGCCCCCGCGGGTTCAGCCTTGCGACAGACGCCGGGGGATAGCTGCTACGTTGACGAGCGGAAACTGCATCAACTGGTCAATCGACATTTGGAGCGGCTTATTGTCGTTGATTACGCAAAGCGCTCGATCCGTCCCGGACAGAAAATCTAGGGCTTGTCGGAGTGAGTCGTCGTTATGGTTCCGAAAATGTTCTCCGAGAACCTCAAGCACGATGATCATGTCGCGGTGCCGCTCGATAAACGCGTGCGCTCCGGCAATCACCTTCGGCTCGGAGAATTCCGTGTCGATGTGAAGCAATCGAACCGGTGGTTCGGCTCCCGTAAAGGTGGCATCCAGAGTGGTTGCCTTCACGGTGATCGAGGTGAACGTGTCGTTCGCAATGTGAAGTTCGATGAGCGAACCGCCTCCGAGATGTTTTGCCGGCTGGTTGAAGCTGACTTCGCCTTTATGGTCGGTGACGGCGACCGGATGGAGCGTACACTGCGACGTCACATAATTGATGTCGATCGAGTCGCGTAACAGCTCGACGAGTTCCGGATTGCACTCGAATGCGTACACGTGACCGCCGACTCCGACACGTGCGGCGAAGTGGACGGTGTAGAACCCGATATTGGCGCCGACGTCGACGGCGACATCCCCGGGGCGAAGCGTGCCAATCATCCATGGATTGAGCTGGGGTTCGTAGTCGCCGTCTAAAGCGAGCGGAATCCCCACGGACAGATCGCGGGTATCAAAGAAGAGCCGCGCACCGTATTTGGTGCGAGTGATCGCGCGCGTGCCGCCGAGATAGACGGTTGTGGGCCGGCTGAAAAGGTCGCTCACTTACTACGCTTCGGTACAAATGCTGCACCATGTTACAATCTGAGGGTTGCTATGTTGACGGGCCAGGCGCTGAATTTTTCGGTGTTCAAGGGGGCTTCCCTGACGGGGACTACGCCAGGGTCAATCGATCTCGAAACGCCCGGCGAGAACCACGGACCGGCTGCAATCGCTCGTCTCGAGCAACCTATCGGCTCGTCTGAACCTGTTGTCGGAACGCGCGTTAGTGTTGACCTCGAAATAGATCACGGGAAGGTCGGCGTCGTGCTTTTGAACGGCGGCGGTGGCCCTATCTGTGAAGAGGTGCTTGTCGAAGGCGCAGGGCGACGACGTGTAGTCGTTGAGTGCAAGAACGGCTCGGCGAGCTCGCTCCTGTTCCGAAGTTCGGATCGTGGCGCGTCCAAAGCTAGAATTTTCGGAATAGCGTCGCAGCCGCTCCGGCGCTTTAGCGCCGCGCCGATCATCGAGGACGTACTGCCGGTGCTGCTTCGGGCACCGGGGGAAACGGCGCTTTCGTCAATCGCTCATGCGATCTCGGCTCGTAGCGGAAAGGTCGTCAATGCGAGCGACATCGCCGAGCTCGACCTTTCCGGCCTTGCGGTACCCTTGCCTATCGCAGCGCCGCCGCTCGAGAGTATCTTCGACGATGACGTCGGCCGCGAGATTATCGCGGAGACCAAACGTCTTCTGACATTGTTGCCGAGGGCACGTCTCGATAAGCTCGGCGAGTTCCTCAGCAAGCTCGACATCGACTTCTATAAGCTGTACTTCAAGTGCACCATAATTCGCATTTACCACGTCGTTCATCTCTTGCGCGATTTAGAGATGCGCAATGGAACGATTCTTGAGATAGGTTCCTTCATGGGAAATTTCTCTGCGACATTGCAGCGATTAGGTTATAACGTCACGTCCGTCGATCGCTATCGTTTTTACCAAGGGGGCTTAGACGTGTACACTGAGTACATGCGGTCCTTGGGAATTCAGGTGGAAGAGATGACCAGGGAGGACGAGGCCGAACGCATGGCCGGCTTAGGGCAGTACGACGCGGTGATATCGATGGCGGTCGTCGAGCACATCCCGCCCCCTGTCCGTCCGTTCCTTGAGATGCTCGCGTCTCACGTGAAGCCGGGCGGCTTGCTGGTGCTCGATACACCTAACATTGCCCATTACTGGAATCGCGTTAAGCTTGCTCGCGGTGAATCGATCCACCAAGACTTGGAAACGCAATATTACTCTACGCCGCCATGGGAAGGTCACCATCGCGAATACACGCCGTCCGAGCTTAGGTGGATGCTCGAGCAAGTTGGAGGTCGCGATATCAAGCTTAGGCTCTTTGACCTTCGCATGCTGGAGTGGGAGCAGTTTTCGCCTGCGAAGCTCCAGGAGTTGCTGGCGATGTCGCTCGACCCGACGCTGTGCGTCACAATGCTGGCCGGAGGCCGGATCTTGAAGCAGTAGGATTCCCTCGAGGCAACTGTCGGCGTCCCGTGTTATAATCCGACGGTTGTCCCATCTCGCCCGGCATGAGGCCAGGCGCTATGGTCCCCCCAGTGCGGACGGACATGGACGTCCACCCCCGCCACGGACCAGAAAGGCCCCTAACCAGTGGAAACCCTCGAAGTAACCGAGCAGGCGCTTCCCGCAAGCGAAGCCGCCGCCGGCAACCAGGTCATCACCATGCGCGAACTGCTCGAAGCAGGCGTGCACTTCGGTCACCAGACACGGCGCTGGAACCCGAAGATGAAGCCGTACATCTTTCAAGAGCGTAACGGCATCTACATCATCGACCTCTGCGAAGACGATCGCACGCGTGCTGAAGTCTACGAGGTCGTCAAGCGGATGGCCGCGCGAAGCAAAGTCATTCTGTTCGTCGGCACCAAGAAGCAAGCGCAAGATGCCGTCAAAGAAGAGTCCGAACGCTGCGGGACGTTCTTCGTCAACCAGCGCTGGCTGGGCGGCACGCTCACGAACTTCGCGACGATCCAAAAACGGATCGCACGTCTGCGCGAGCTCGAAGGGATGCGTCAGCAAGGCACCTTCGATCTGCTTCCTAAGAAAGAAGTCGCGAAGCTTACCGACGAGCTCGACAAGTTCGAGCGATTCCTGGGCGGGATCAAAGACATGCACCGTCTTCCGGACGCGCTGTTCATCGTCGATCCGAAGAAAGAGCGCATCGCCGTCCTCGAAGCCCGGAAGCTGAAGATTCCGATCATCGCCGTGGTCGACACCAACTGCGATCCCGACGAGATCGACTACTCGATCCCAGGCAACGACGACGCGATTCGCGCCGTTAAGCTGATGGTTCGAAGATCGCCGACGCGATCATCGACGGCCACACCGAAGCCGAAAGCTCGTACGACGCGACTTCTTACGAAACCGAAGAGGTCGCACCCTAACATGCAAGCGACGGACTATAAACCCAGCACCGGCGACATCAAGCGCCTGCGCGAAGAAACCGGCGGCGGGATGATCGATTGCCGCAACGCGCTCGTGAAGGCGAGGGCGACTATGAAGCGGCAAAACGTGCGCTGACGGAGCAAGGCCACGCGCGCGCCGAGAAAAAGGCCGAGCGCATCGCCAACGAGGGGCTCGTCGGCTCAGCTACATCCACGCCGGCGGTAAGATCGGCGTGCTCGTCGAGATCAACTGCGAGACCGACTTCGTCGCGCGCAACGAGAGTTTCATCGAGCTAGTCCGCGACGTCGCGATGCACATCGCCGCGATGCCAGCCGATCTACCTGGATCGCGGAGAGCGTGCCGGCTGAAATCATCGCCGAGCAGCGCGCCGAGTTCGAGAAAGCCGTCCCTGCCGGGAAGCCTGCGGCGGTCGCCGAAAAGATCGTCGAGGGGAAGCTCGACAAGTGGTTCGAGGAACACTGTCTGCTCGAGCAGCAGTTCGTGAAGAACGACGAGGTGACGGTCGGCGAGCTGGTCGCCGGCGTCTCGGGCGTCTTGGGCGAGAAGATCGCCGTCCGCCGCTTCTCGCAATTTCGCCCTCGGCGAAGAGTAAGCGCGGAGTAGGCGCCGTGGAACCAGTTTTCCGACGCGTCCTGCTCAAGCTCTCGGGTGAAGCGTTTGCCGGCGCCGACAAGCGTCGACGTCGAGACGACCGCCGGGATGGCCGCGCGAGATCGAGGCTGTACATAAGGAAGGCGTCTCGATCGCCGTCGTCGTCGGCGGCGGGAACATCTGGCGCGGCAAGACCCACGAAGCGGCCGGGATGGAACGCGCCACCGCCGACTACATGGGGATGCTGGCGACCGTCATCAACGCGCTCGCGCTGCAAGACGCGCTCGAACGGATCGGCGTTCGCCTCGCGCGTGCAGACCGCGATCGCGATGCACGAGATCGCCGAGCCCTACATCCGCCGCCGCGCGATGCGCCACTTGGAAAAGGGCCGCGTCGTGATCTTTGCTGCCGGTACGGGCAATCCGTATTTCACGACCGACACGACCGCCGCGCTGCGCGCCGTCGAAATCGGCGCGCAAGCGATCCTCAAAGCCACCAAGGTCGACGGCGTCTACTACCGCCGATCCGATGAAGGATCCGACCGCGACGCGCTTCACGCACGTCGATTACCTTCAGCGTCTTGCAGCTGGGCCTCGAGGTCATGGACAACACGGCGCTGACGCTGTGCATGGACAACGGACTCCCGATCATCGTCTTCGACATGAACGTCCCGGGAAACATTCGCCGCGTCGTCATCGGCGAACCGATCGGAACGTTCGTCGGCACGCGCCGACGACAGAGTCGAAGGAGTATGGCACGATGCTCAATGACGTCTTCAAAGACACCGAGTCGAAGATGGGCAAAGCCGTCGAGGCGACGCGGCACGATTTCGCCTCGATTCGCACCGGCCGTGCGTCGCCGGCGCTTCTCGACCGCCTCGAGGTCGAAGCCTACGGCGCGAAGGTTCCGCTCAAGCAAGTCGCAAGCGTCAGCTCGCCCGACGGCCGTTCGCTCGTCGTCAGCGCGTTCGACAAGAGCGACGGTCGGGGCGAATCGCAAGAGCGATCGAGACGAGCGATCTGGGGCTCAATCCCGAACGTCGATGGCCAAAACGTGCGCCTCAGCATTCCGCCGCTGACCGAAGAGCGCCGCAAAGATCTCGTCAAGGTCGTGCACAAGCGCGGCGAAGAGGGCAAGGTCGCGATTCGCAACATCCGGCACAAGAGCGTCGATGCGATCAAGGCGCTGCTCAAAGATCACAAGATCACCGAAGACGACGAACAAGCGCGCCGACCGATCAGGTGCAGAAGATCACCGACAAGTACGTCAAGGACGTCGACGAGCTGGTCGCCGCAAAAGAAAAGGAGATCATGGAGGTATGAGCGCCGATCTCGTTCTCGTTCCGGAAGTCGAAGCGCGCGCGCTGCTCGCCGATCGCAAACGTCGCGTTGCGCTTGTTGCTTCCGCCGTATCCGGCAATCGGCTTGGGCAAGCTGCGCGTCCTGCGCGTGAAAGAACGCGCCGACGTTACCGAGCTGTTGTGCAGTTACGAAGGATACGAGAGGATCTGATCCGATTCGCAGGAGCGTCGCGGCGCCGGCGGGCCATAGCTCGTTCCAAGCGCGAGGCGGTCGGTTCGATCGGAATGCGCCGTGTCGCAATCGGCATTGGCCTTGCGATCCTCGGCATCGGCTGCGCCGTTGTCTTTCCGCTATTTGCCGTGCTCGTTGCCGTCATCGCAATTGGCTGCTTGTGGGAATTCGACAAGCTCGCGCTTCGCAAAGGGACGCCGGTCGAGCTTGCGGTCGCCGCTCCGGCCGTGCTCGCGTATGTCGCGCTCACCGCGTTCGGTGTGGTGCACCGGTTATGAGAGCCTGCTGCTTGCCGCGACGATCATCGCAACGTTCGTGTTCTCGACCTTTGCGCACAAGGGGCACTATCTCGCGCGCAGCGCCTTCACGCTATTGGCCGTGCTCTACATCGGAAAGCTGGTCTCGTATTTCATTGCGATTCGCGGCATCCCGGAAGTCGGCATGTGGCTCACGCTCTACGCGATCTTCATCATCGCGCTGACCGACATATTCGCGATGCTCGTCGGCGTTGCGATCGGGAAGCACCCGCTCACGAGGATCTCGCCGCGCAAAACCGTCGAAGGCTCGATCGGCGGATTGCTTGCCGGCATCGGCGTCGGCATCGCATTCGGGATGTTGCCGCAGATCGGCTTCGCCTGGTGGCAAGGCGCGTTGATCGGCGCGATTACGTCGATCGCGGCGCAAGCCGGCGATCTTGTCGAGTCGGCGCTCAAGCGCGACGCGCGCGTCAAGGATGCGGGCAGCGCGATCGGTTCGCACGGCGGCGTGCTGGACCGCTTCGATAGCTATATTTTTGCCGGGTCCGGCGTTTTATTTCGCGCTGTGGATTCTCGGATTCGTCCCGCACGGAGTCTTGCCGCCGCCGTGAAGCGCATCGCGATTCTCGGATCGACCGGCTCGATCGGCCGTCAAGCGCTCGACGTCATCGCCGTCATCGCGATCGCTTTGCGGTCGTCGGGCTTGGCGGCGGGACGAAATGCCGAGCTGTTGCGCGAGCAGGCCGAGCAATTCGAGGTCGGCGTCATCTCGCTCGGAGATGACGGCGGCGCGCACGGACTGATGCGCGTCGCGACCGAGAGCGGTGCCGAGATCGTCTTGGCGGCGACCGACGGCGCGGTCGCGTTCGATGCGGTCTTCGCGGCGGTTGAGCGCGGCATCGACGTCGCGGTTGCCAACAAAGAACTGATCGTTGCGGCCGGCGAGCTGCTCTTGCGCGAGGCGCGCAAAGCGGGGCGCACATCTTGCCGGTCGATTCCGAGCACAGCGCGCTCTTCCAATGCTTGGTCGGCGAGCCGACGGAGCGGATCGCGCGCCTCGTCCTCACGGCCTCGGGCGGCCCGTTTTGGGACGGACCGCGCAAGAGATGCGAACGACGCGACGGTCGCGGACGCGCTCGCGCATCCGACCTGGCAAATGGGAACGAAGAACACCGATCGATTCCGCGACGCTGATGAACAAAGGCCTCGAGGTCATCGAGGCGAGCCGGCTCTTCGAGATGCCGCCGGGATCGGATCGACGTGCTCGTCCATCGCACGAGCGTCGCGCACGGACTTCGCGATCTTCACCGACGGCAACGTGAAAGCGCAGCTCGCGTCCGCCCGACATGCGCTTGCCGATCGGCTACGCGCTCGCATATCCGGATCGGCTCGACGACTCGTCATTGTGGCCGGACGCGCGCAACGTCGATGCGCTCGTGCGCGCTCGGTGCGCGCGAAGGCGAAGACGCGACCGCGCTGCGCTTCGAGCGGCCCGATCTCGAGCGGTTTCCGTGTTTGCGGCTGGCGTACCGGGCGCTCGAACGCGGCGGGACCGCGCCGGCGGCGCTCTCGGCGGCAAACGAAATCGCAGTGCAAGCGTTCGTAGACGGACGCATCGGCTTCCGGCGGATCCCCGAGGTCATCGCAAGCGGTATTGGAAGACGTACCGTCGGAAGAGCTTTCGCTGGATTCGGTGCGCGCGGCCGACGCGCGCGCGCGCGACGTGTAGCCGAAGGACTCGTCCGCGAGTCAGGAGCAGTCGCGCGATGATGGATGCAGTACCTCGCACTTCACTTGCACTACCGAGCTCGACGGCCATCGGCAAGATCGTCGTCTTCTTGCGTCATGCTCTCGGTGCTGGTCGTGCTGCACGAGATACGGGCACTTTCTCGTCGCGCGCCGCAACGGCGTGCGGGTCAACGATTCGCGCTCGGCATGGGCCCGACGCTGCTCAAGTGGACCTCGCCGCGCAGCGGGACGAACTACCGGCTCAACCTCTTCCCGATCGGCGGCTACTGCGCGATGAAGGGCGAGGACGGAAAGACGAACGAGGCCGAGCAGCAGCGCGCGTTCCTAGCCGACGGCGAAAGCGACGAGGACGACAACTTCCAGGCAAGACGCCCGGGCGCGGCTGGCGATCGTCGCTGGCGGGGCCGGTCGCGAACTTCATCGTGGCGTTCGTGCTGCTGTTCGTGGCCGCTGATCGGCTTCGGCGAGCATGGTCGACAACGACGACCGTCGATCGGCCGCTGCACCGGATATGCCCGCGGTGAAAATGGGGCTGCGTCCCGGGCGACGCGATCGTGCGCGTCGACGGCGTCGCGATCACGACGGAGCGCAGCTGGTCGACACGATCCACGGCGCGCCCGGCAAGCGTTGCACGCTCGTCGTGCGTCGCGGCGATCAAACACTGACGGTCGTCGGTACGCCGGTCTCGCGCGAGCTCGCGGGCAAGCGCGTCGGCCTGCTCGGCTTCGCCCGCGCCAGTACGCAGCGCGCCGGGCTCGCGAGGCCGCGCTCGGCATGCGGGCGGCCGTTTTGGTTTTTCATCGTGATGCAGCTCGGCGTGCTCGCCGCGCTCGTCACCGTCCGCGCATGCGATCGGCGGCCTCGCGGGCCCGATCGGCATCGCCGCAATCGCGGCCAGGTCCAGAATTCGGCTGGGGGCCGTACTCTGACGCTGGCGGCGCAGCTGTCGATTTCGCTCGGCATCTTCAACCTGTTGCCGATCCCGGCGCTCGACGGCGGCCGCGGTGCGTTCATCATCGCCGAGATGTTGCGCGGCAAGCCGGTCGATCCCGAGAAGGAAGCGCTCGTTCACGTCGCCGGCTTCGCCGCGCTATGGTCCTGATGCTGTTCGTCGCGTATCACGACATCGCACGGATCGTCGCCGGCAAGGGTGCGTCTATGAACCGAATGAGAACGACCATGATCCGTTTACGACGTAAATCCAAGCCCGTTTTCCTCAAGAACAAGACGGAGAGTCCGATGCCAAGGGCGTCTGGATCGGCGGCGATCATCCGATCGCCGTCCAGTCGATGACGACGACCGACACCGCCGAACGTCGACAAGACGCTCGAGCAGGTCTACGGCCTTGCGATGGCCGGCTGCGAGATCGTGCGCGTCACCTGTCAGGATCCGCGCGATGCCGCGGGCCTGCCGCGATCGTCAAGCGCTCGCCGGTCCCGATCGTCGCCGACATCCACTTCGACCATCGCATGGCGCTCGCCGCGATCGAGGCCGGCGTCGCGAAGCTGCGGCTCAACCCCGGCAACATCACCGATCCCGAAGAAGACGCGCGAAGTCGTCCGGCTCGCGATCGAGCGCGGCACGCCGATCCGCATCGGCGTCAACATGGGTTCGCTCGCCCAGGACCTCGAGGAGAAGCTCGGCCACACGCCCGAGGCGATGGTCGAGTCGGCGCTGCGGCACATCGAGATCCTCGAGGACCTCGGGCACACCGATATCGTGATCTCGCTCAAGGCGCACGACGCGCCGACGACCATCTACGCCTACCGCCTGATGGACAAGCGCCTGCGCGAGCGCAAGACGCCGTACGCGCTGCATCTGGGCGTCACCGAGGCCGGGCTGCCGCGCGAAGGGACGATCAAGAGCGCGATCGGCCTGGGCATCCTGCTGTGGGAAGGCATCGGCGACACGCTGCGCGTTTCGCTGGCGGCCGACCCGGT
>CAWJPK010000002.1:0-394765 GCA_963844735.1 Vulcanimicrobiota bacterium
CCCGCATACGGCAGTTTGAGCGTCGTCGTTGCAGCACGAATGCAGGTGCACCGCGCGTTCACGATCGGACGCTCGCATTTCTATCCGCGTCCGAACGTCGATTCGTCGGTTGTCGTTTTGGAGCCGCTCGCGGCCCCGCCGAACATCGACGATTTCGCGCGTTTCGATTCGATCGTGAAGGCGGCGTTCGCATACCGTCGTAAGACCCTCGCGAACAGCCTGTCACACGCGCTCCAAATCCCTCGCGAGCGCACCGTCACCGCGCTGAACCGCCTCGAGATCGATTCGGAGATCCGTGCAGAGCAACTCGACCTTACGGCGTTTGCCGAACTCACCCGCGAGCTGGCCGGCTAGCGCTTTTCCAATTTGGGCGTCGATTCTTATGCTGATCGGCGCGATGGCGATCTACTTCTTTTCGATCGTGTTCTTGGTCCGCGCGTTTGGGATCACGTCGCAATCGATTCGCGCCGTGGAGCTCACGCAAGGCATGGTTCTCGCGCAAGTGTTCAGCTACGTTCCGATCCTCGTGTACATCGCGATCCTCTTGCCGTGGCTCGCACAGCGCCCGCTCGGATCGATTCTCGGTCCGTTGCACGGACGCCAAGTCTTCGCCGGATTCCTCGGCGCGATCATGATGTGGCTTTCCGTGATGATCGTCGGCGCGATTCAATCCGGCTTTCTCGGGCATCAACCGACGCAAACGGCGGTGAAGCTTTTCGAAAACGCAAAACCAGGGATATGGCTCGACGTGATGGCCGTCGTCGCCGTCACGCTGGCACCGTTCGCGGAAGAGCTGATCTTCCGCGGATTCATCTTTAATGCGCTCTGGAAGCGGCTGCCGTTCTCGCTCTCGGCACTCGGAAGCGGAATACTTTTCGGCATTGCGCACGGACAATCGGCCGGGATTGCGCCGCTCGCGGCAGGAGGTTTCGTGCTCGCGACGGTTTACGCGCGTAGCGGATCGCTCTGGTCGTCGATGATCGCACACGGAACGTTCAACGGCATCACGCTGGCGCTGTTGTTCGTCGCAGGAATCAAGACGTAGCGTGCGGCTCGCGGTCGATGCGCTCAATTTGCGCAACGATCGGCGCGGAATGGGGCGCGTCGTTCGCGCCGTGTTGCGCGAAGCGGCAAAGGCGGACATCGCCGTTACGTTGCTCGGCATCGACAAGCCGACGCGCAGCGCGCGCGGCGCGAGGCCTATGACGTCATATGGTATCCCTGGAACGGGATTCGCTTTCGTGCCGCAGCGCCGTCACTCGCGCACATTCACGATACCTTCGCGTTGCACGAGCGCGTCAATTGGATCGCGCGCCGCCGCGTGCGCGAGCCGCTGCGGCGCGCGGCGCGCGAGGCGGATCGCATCGCAACCGATTCGGCGTGGAGCGCTCTGCAAATTCAGGGCGAGCTGCAGGTCCGCCCGGAGCGCATCCTCACGATTCCGCTCGAACCCGATGCGTTCTTCAGCCCGGGTGAACCTGAATCACCGCAGACGCTTCCGTCGTCACCTTATGTGCTGATGGTCGGAGCCGGTGAGCCGCGCAAAAACGCGCGATTCTTGATCGAATCCTTCGGTGCCGCATTTACCGGCCGAGAAACGCTGCTCGTGGTGGTCGGATCGCTCGAGATCGAGGCCGAACGCGAAGCACGCGCGCGCGGAATCGCACTGCACATCGAGCGTGGTGTCGACGACGCGCGGCTACGCGATCTCTATCGCGGCGCGGCGTGCGTAGCGGTGCCGTCGATCGCCGAAGGCTTCGGCCTCGTCGTCGTCGAGGCGCAAGCCTGCGGTGCACCCGTCATTGCCTCGAGCGCAAGCGCGTTACCGGAAGCTGCGGGGAACGCGGCGTTACTCGTCAATCCGCGGGACCATGCCGGCTGGCGCGATGCGCTGTGCGAGGTCGTCGAGGACGAAAGCGTCGCGCTACGTTTGCGCGCGCTCGGAGTCGCTCGGTTCGGGTTCGGACGGCGCGACGAATCGGCGCGCGCCATTCTCGCTGCGCTGCACGATCTCGCTGACCATCGCGCGTAAGCGATCGATGAAACGCGCCGGCGAAAATTGTTCGGCGTGCGCGCGCAATCGCTGCGGATCGTAATGTGCGGGCTCGAATTCTTTGAGCACGCGTGCAAGCGAAGCGGCAGTGCCTTCGTCGAAAAACGTTCCGGTAACGCCGTCCCGGATCGTTTCGAGCGCGCCGCCCGCGCGTAGCGCAATCGTAGGACGGCCGGCAGCTGCCGCTTCAAGCGGAACGAGTCCAAAATCTTCTTCACCGGGAACGATCACGGCGCGCGCGGAGCCGACCAGAGCATTGATTTGGTCGTCCGGAACGTAGCCGCAGGACTTCCGTCGTCGTTCCACGTGCGTGCGCGCGCAGGGCGCCCTCGCGCCGGCCCGCTCCCCGCGATGCGAAGCTTCACGCCGGCGAGCGCAGCTGCGTCGATGGCACGGTCGATGGCTTTGTACGGCAGCAATCGAGAAAGCACAAGAAAGTAATCGCCCTCACCGCGCGCCGAGCGTGAAGCGATCCACATCGGCCGGACACGGAAGAACGAACGCTTCGCGTCCGTAGTGCCGGCGGACGCGCTGCGCTACGTTGTGCGAGTTCGCGATGAACGCGGTCGGACGCAACGCCGCGCGTTTATCCCACGCGGCAAGCGAGGCAACGAGCGGCCGCGCGAGCTCGCGCAATCCGAATCCGCCGATATACCGGTCGTAGGCGAAGAGAAAGCGGCTCGGCGTGTTGATGTAGCACACGTGGACGGCGCGCGGCGCGATGCGAACGCCTTTCGCCCATGCCGTCGTCGAGCTGACGACGAGCTCGTACGCCGGAGAGGTCGAAGCTCTCGAAAGCTGCGGGATAGAATGGCGCGAGCGCGCGGAAGAATCGATTGCCGAGCGGCACGCGCTGCAAGAACGAAGTCCGCACGCGACTGGAGGGGACGAGATCGCCGCACTGCCGTTCATCGTAGAGCGCCGTGTAGACCGGCGCATCCGGCCACGCGCGTGCAATGTGCGCGAAAACACGCTCGGCGCCGCCGCGCTGATTGAGATAGTCGTGGACGAGGGCGACGCTCAGTGCTGTTCTTGGGTACGCGGCAAAACGAGCGCGAACGTGTACTTCTGCAAGTACGCTTTGACGACGCGCTGGACGTCGGAGGGCGTTACGGCGTCGATCGCCCCCAGAACGCTGTTCGGATAGTCGGGATCGAGGCCCATGCGCGCGACCCAGCCGACCAGCGCGGAACGATCCTCCAGCGTCATGTTGTCGATGACGAACTGTCCGCTCGCAAGCGTGCGGTAACGCTGAATCACCGAGGCATCCAGCGTTTTGGCTCCGAGTACGTCCGTCGCTTCGAAGATTTCACGCCATCCGGCGCTCGAACCGATCCCGGTACCGCTCGCGTAAATGATGAAATTCGCGGGTCGCACGTCGTACTGATAGATCGCGTTGATCGGACGGAATAGCGCAGGACGGCTGACGATCGAATCCGTTTGGCCGAGCGTCGAGACGATCGCCTGAACGACGAGCATCGCGGCAAAATCTTTGGCACCCGGTGCAGGCGCAGCGAATCCGACACCGACCCAGGGCAACGCGACGTCACGATGCGTGACGATGCGGGTCGGCGGATCGGTCGGCGCAAGCGTCTGTTGCGTGAGTGCCGCAGGCGCACCGGAAGGCAGCTGCGCAACGACGGCTTGCGCGGCGCGCGCAACATCCACATCGACGCGGCCCGCAGCGGCGATTGTTGCTCCACCGCTTCGGTAGTTATCCGACCAGAATTTCTTCAGAGCAACGGAGTCTGCATTCGACACGATTGAAAGCGAACCGAGCGGCGCGTATCCGGCGCCGCTACCCGCGTAATACGAACGCCGCAACATCTCCGACAGCACGCCGAACGGACTTTCATTAGCGTCGATGATACGCGATGCGAGCGTTTTTCGTGCGCGCGCAATCGTCGCGTGCGAGAAATCCGGCGCAGCCAGTGCACCGCCCAAGAGTCCAAGCCCGGTGCGAATCGTCGTAGGCGAACCTTCGACGTAATAGCGCACGTACTGCGGTTCGACGCTCACCGTCAGATTGGCGCCGGCCGCCGCGATCGCTTCGCGCAGCGGGCGCGGCCGTTCGCCGCTCGCGACCGGCGTTTGCGCGACGACCTCTGCAAGTAGCGCCGCAAAGCCGTTCTGCTGACTCGTCTGGCGATCGAGACCCCCCGGAAGCATGATCTGTACGCCGGCAAGCGTCGCGTTCACGTCGACTTGCGCCGGCACGTTTTCGATCATGGTGGTCGACGGATACTTGTCGACGGCAGCCGCAGCCGGCGCGCCGAGAGCGACGATCAACGCCAGCGCAAAAATCGCCCGCATCACTTCGAGCGTACCTCGAGCTCGGCCGTCGCCGGCGGCGACGCGGTGAGATACTTCGTGACCGTTTCCGCGACCATTTGCGGCGTCAAGGAATGGATCGCTGCGATGTAACGACCGGCGTCCAGATCGGCGCCGGGCGCGTATGCGGCGTTCCCCTCGAGGGCATACCACCCGAAGTTATCTGCCAGCGAAAGCGGAGTCGCAACGTCGCTCATCACGTGATATTCGAAAAGGCGCCGTGCGGCTTCAAACGTTTGCTTGTCGAGCGGTTTGCGCATAGATGCGAGTGCGGTTTCAATCTTCGCGCGTGCGGCAGTGGCTTGACCGCCGGTCGCTTCGACGTAGAAAACGCCGGGATCGTAATATGTAACATACTGCGCGTCGATCGACGCATCGACGTCGTCGAGCTGGCGTGAAACGACGCCGGAATCCGGATCGAAAAGATAGTCGGCGACGAAATCGAGCGCCGTCGCAGCGCGTTCATCTTTGATCGACGGTCCCGTCCAGGCAAAACCGAAGCCGGGAATGGGTCCGTTGCGCGTGATGCTCTGGGGCGCTTGCGAGACGATGCTCGAGAAATCGACGGGCGGCTCGGGCGAGCTCGTGTCGGAACGGCCCGCAACGGCGTCATCCGCCAATTGCTGGTCGACCTCGCCGGTTAAAACGATCGTCGCGTTCGATGCGCGAAATGCACGCGTCGCGAAGGTCCGCAAGTCATCCAGCGTAAGCGACATGATGCTGCCCGAATCAACCGGCGAGTAATGATCGGGGCCGCTCTTGAAAAGTGCCTCGAAGAGCGCTTCGCGCAGCGTCTCGGACGGTTGCGTGATGTCACGCAGTCGGGTGTCGGTTCGCACTTCGGCAAGCGCTTTGGTACGCCCATCATCACTGAGGACCGGCGTAAAATAGACGCCGCTCATGGTACGCAAGACGCGCGCAGCCTCACTGGCCGGGACCAGGGCTGAAATCTCTATCGTTTGGGGATAGACGTTGACGCTGAAGCGGCCGCCGACTTCGGCAACGAGCGTCGCGAGCGGGGTTCCGGTGAGTGGCGCCGAGGCCGCGACAGTCAATGCCGCGAGATTCGCAAGACCGGGCTTCGGGCGCAGAATCAAAGCCGATCGAGGGCGCGCGGAACCACAGCTCGATCGCGGCGACGGGCGAACCGCTGAGTGGGCGCACGATGCTCGTGACCCCGCTGGGCAGCTTCGTCGTCGTCGCCGACAAACCGAATCCGGCTCCAAACAGGAACACCGCCGCGAGAGCGACGGCCGCGCGGTGCATCAGTGGCTCAGGCCGGCTCGGGCGAGATGTTCGGCGGGAGGCGTTTGGGCTTGTCTGCGACGGGATCGGGCTCGACCGGTACCGCCGCTGCGGTCGGCAGCTCGGCCGGCGGTTCCGACGGTTCGACCGGACGCGCGGATACGGCGCGTCGGAGAGGATCGCTTGGACTTCATCCGCATCGACCGTTTCATGCTCCAAGAGCGAATCGACCATGCGCTGCACTTTGTGCCAATTGGCGTCTAAGATGCCGCGCGCGTTCTTGTAACAATCGTCGATGATCTGACGGACCTCGCCGTCGATCTTGCTCGCGATCTCTTCCGAATAATTGCGATCTTCGCCGAAATCGCGGCCCAAGAAGACCTGATGATTGCCACGGCCGTATTGCACGGTTCCGAGCTCGGTCGACATCCCGTATTGCGTCACCATGCGGCGCGCCAACTCTGTCGCTTTTTCGAAATCGTTGCTTGCGCCGGTCGTGACTTCTTTGAATTGCATCTCTTCGGAGACGCGTCCGCCCAAGAGTCCCGTGATCTGATCGATGATCTCGGCGCGCGTCATCAGATAGCGATCTTCGGTCGGCAGCTGCATCGTGATGCCCAGCGCCATGCCGCGCGAGATGATCGTCACCTTGTGAACGGGGTTCGCATTCGGCAGCATGCCGCCGACGATGGCGTGACCCGACTCGTGATAGGCGACGATCTCTTTTTCCTTTTGCGAAATGATGCGCGAACGGCGTTCCGGCCCCGCGATGACGCGATCGATTGCTTCCTCGCAATCGGCCATCTCGATAACCGATTTGTTCTGACGGGCAGCGAGCAGCGCGGCTTCGTTCAGAAGATTCTCGAGATCGGCACCCGAGAATCCGGGCGTTCGTTTCGCCAGCGTTTCGAGCGAGATTTCCTTGGAAAGCGGCTTATTACGCGCGTGCACGGCCAGAATCTGGGCGCGGCCTTTGACGTCGGCGCGATCGACGACGATCTGACGATCGAAGCGTCCGGGACGCAGCAACGCGGGATCGAGGACGTCGGGGCGGTTCGTTGCGGCGATCAGAATGACGCCGGTGTTCGGATCGAACCCGTCCATCTCGACGAGCAGTTGGTTCAGCGTTTGCTCGCGCTCGTCATGACCGCCGCCGAGGCCGGCGCCGCGCTGGCGGCCGACCGCGTCGATTTCATCGATGAAGACGATGCAGGGTGCGCTCTTCTTGGCTTGCTCGAAGAGATCGCGAACGCGCGACGCACCGACGCCGACGAACATCTCGACGAAGTCGGAGCCGGAGATCGAGAAGAACGGAACGCCAGCCTCGCCAGCGATCGCACGCGCGAGCAGCGTCTTTCCGGAGCCCGGCGGGCCTAGGAGCAGAACGCCCTTCGGAATCCGCGCGCCGAGCGCTTGGAACTTCTTCGGATATTTGAGGAACTCGACGACCTCCGCGAGCTCTTGTTTTGCTTCTTCGATGCCCGCGACGTCGTTGAACGTCACTTTCGGGCGGTTCTCAGAAAGCAGTTTGGCGCGCGAACGCCCGAACGAGAGCGCTTGGCTTCCGCCGCTCTGCGCTTGACGCAAGATGAAGATCAGCAACAGTCCCATCAACACGAACGGAACGAGCTGCAAGATCCAACCGATGATGGGAGTCGTGTTCTGCTGGTCCACGTTTATCTCAACGCCGTGCTTGCGAAGCTCAGGGAGATAATCCGACTCGCTGGGCGTCGTGACTTGGAACTTGGCGCCGGTGTCGCGATACTCGCCCGCAACGTCGTGCCCCGAGAGCGTAACCTTGGAGATTTTGCCCTGCTGAACGTACGTGTAAAACTGCGAATACGAGATCCTCGTGGTCTGCGTCGGCGAGAGTACCCTCTCGACGACGAAGATCACGAAAACAAAGATGCACAGGATCAGCAGTATGGCTCTAGCGTGTTTACCCATCAGTTCCTAAGTCTCGATACCCTCGGCGGCCCAAAAGGTTTTCCCGCCCTAAGGAACGGGTTCCCCAGGCGGGAGAATTAAATTCGCCACAAAGGGCAACGTCCGGTACTTTTCCTGATAATCCAAACCGTACCCTACGACAAAGGCGTCAGGCGAGACGAGACCGACGTAATCAAGCGCCACATCCGCGAGTCGGCGGTAGGGTTTGTCCAGGAGAACCGCCGTGCGAAGGCTATTCGGCGCTCTGCTCCTCAGCAAGCCCTGTAGGTAGTTCAGCGTGAGACCGTTGTCGACGATATCCTCGACAATCAGGATGTCGCGGCCCTCGACGCTCTCGCTCGTATCCTTGAGCAAGCGAACCTCACCCGAGCTGCGCGTGTTGTTGCCGTAACTCGAGACGGCCATGAAATCGAGCGTGCAGAGCGGGCCGGGATCGATCCGCGAGAGCGCTACGCGCGAGGTCGGTTACGACGAACATCGCACCTTTGAGTATCGCAATCAGAAGCAGCGATTTATTAGCGTAGTCGCGCGCGATCTCGCGCGCCATGCGGTCGATCGCGGCAGCGATTTCGTCTGCCGTGAAAATGATCTCAATTTTTTCGACGGACGACTCGCGCGTTTGCACTCTTGCCCCCTTTCACGATTTCAACGTCACCTTTGATATGCACGCGGCCGCGCTGCGCGCCGAGAGCTGCTTCGATTCGTTCGAATGAGATGTCGCGAAGGCCCACCTCGCGTTCGAGCGTCGCTCGAAGCCGGCGGCGCGCACCGGCAACGCCTTTCTCCTCGAGCTCTGCGGCCACGATCGCCGCGCAGCGCGCGACGGCCTCATCGAGTCGCGGAAAACCCGTCGCGCAGCCCCGTCAGCGCCTCGCGGACCGCATTGCGACGGTATGCAATGTTGGTATTCGTCGGGTCGCGGACGTACGGCAGCGCACTGGCTCCAAGCTCCGTTTCGAGCGCGTCGTGCCCGATTCGCAGCAGCGGCCGCACGATCTCGAGACCCGGCGCCAGGCGCCGCCGTACCGGAATCCCACGCAAACCGCGCAAACCGGTGCCGCGGAAAAGTGCAAGCAAGACCGTCTCGGTTTGGTCTTCGGCGACGTGCGCCGTAACGACGGCGTGCGCACCAGCTTCTTGTGCGAGTGCGGTCAACGCCGCATAACGCGCATCACGCAGCGTTGCTTCATCCGAGCGAACCGTCTCGGGATCGAGCGCCGCGATTCGTACTGGAATCGATAGACGCGCGGCGATCGAAAGCACGATCGCTTCGTCTTGCCACGATGAATCGCGCAGATGATGATTGACGTGTCCGAGAATCAGATGCCATGCGTGACGCGGCGCAACACGCGCGAGTAAACTCGCGAGCGCTACGCTGTCGGGGCCGCCGGAGCATGCGATGAGCAACGTAGCTCCTTTGCGGCGCGATCTTTGCGCTTTCGAGAACGGCTTCTAGGCCGCGCTCCGGGTGTACGCGTCTAATTTAACGGCGCTCCGCCCCAGGCTCCGCGCCCCCCATGCTTTGCATGGGGCCCCCAAACCTCAGAGCCCAACAACATTACGATAAGAGAAACATTCCCCGAGGGGGCTCTTAACAACATCATCTTGATACGCGATCGAGCTCGCGCTTCATTTCCCGGTCCTGAATCGTCTTGCGCTTGTCGTAGAGCTTCTTGCCCTTGGCAAGCCCGATCTCGACCTTGGCTTTACCGCGGGTGAAGTACAGCCGCAGCGGAACGATTGTCAAACCTCTTTCCGCACTGCGAGAAGCGAGACGCTCGAGCTGCGACTTGTGCACGAGTAATTTGCGCGCGCGGCGCGTATCGTGCGCCGAAAATGCGCTGCCTGGTTTATAAGGCGGGATATACATGTTGACGAGCCACAGCTCGCCGTCGCGAACGCGCGCGAACGCTTCATTCAAGCTGACGCCGCCGGCGCGAATGCTCTTGATCTCTGTCCCCGTCAATGCCAATCCGGCCTCGAGCGACTCCAGAATGTAGAAACTCATGACGAGCACGGCGGTTGTCGAGCGACGGCGCGTTTGACTTCTTTTTCTTTCGCGCGCTGCTCGGTGCGCGCGATGCGCATCTTAGGCACGGCCGAGCGCACCCGGTTCGATGCGCGCTTTGCCGACGAATTTTCCCTCACCGCTCGCCAAGACGGTGCCGTCCATATCGAGGACTTCGGCTTCCACCCCAACGACGTTGCGGCGCTCCCACACGACGCGACCGATCAGACGCAACGTCGTCTCGAGCGGCACGGGATGGCGGAAACGTGTCGCGACTTCGGCTGTCAGGCCCTTCCATCCGACCGCGCCTGCGGCATACGCCATTGCCTCGTCGATCAGCGCCATGACGATACCGCCGTGCGCGATGCCCCGCTAGCCTTGAAAGACCGCCGGCAACGACATCTCGCATACCGCAGTCTTGCCTTCGATGCGAAAGCGCAAGTGCAGTCCGATCGGATTGTTGGCGCCGCATATAAAGCAGCGCCCGTCGTCGACGGGCTCAGTGCCCGCTTGTTTTGTCGTCGTAGTCGCCTTTCGCGATCTTGTCGAGGAGCTTACGAGCGAAGACGCCGTCGGCGTCGTTTGCTACCGCCTGTTCCAAGTATTTCTTCGCGTCGGCGACTTTCTTCTGTTTGAGCAAGATCTGCGCGATCAGCGTATCGCCGTATTGGCCCGCTTCGCCGACCCGGCCGGGATCGAGCGCAAGCCCCGCCTTTGCGAATGCGATCGCTGCATCGTACTCGTTCAGATCGTCCATGATCGAGGCCAAGTGGAACTGGATATCGGCGTAGGTGGGGACGAGATTGGGGACCGCGACCGCGTACCTCAGTCCCGTTTGCGGTTCGCGTAAATCGACTTGATAGATGCCGGCGAGATACTCGCGCGCCAGTACGTTATTCGGATCGCTCTGCATTGCGGCGAGAAACTCGACCTTCGCGCGGTTCGCAGAGCGTTCGTTCTCGCGCATGATGCCGAGACCGACATGCGCCGCTTGCGCCTTCGGGTCGATGCCTATGGCGGTATTGAACTCTTCGCGCGCATCGAGGCTGCGGTCCGCGCCGAGCAATCCCGCGAACAAATACGAGAATCCCAAGCGCACGTGAGCGAGGTAATCTCTCGGCGCTTTGCCGACGGCGTCTTCTTCGAGGTTCGTAAGGGCTTCCAGACCGCCGCCGACGTGCGCAGCCGAGGCGTTCATGAACGACATCGCGAGCGTATTGTCCGGGACGACGAGCAGCGCGGCCTCGAACTCTTTTTGCGACTGTTCGAAGTTACGCGTGTAAAAGTCGTGCAGCGCGAGATCGAGCTGGGCTGCAAACTTGCGATTGGCGTAGTCGTTGCGCACTGAGTCGGCACCGGCCATTGTTTGCAGCCCAATCAGGGCGAGCACAGCGGCGAGGGCCAGCGCCCTCAACGACCCATCCCTAAGCGCCGCGCCAAAACTTCCGGAAGATGCGCGCACTCGATCTTCTCTTGCACCGCAGCGATGGGATAGTCGAAGCGGATGACGTCGATAGCTGCGCTTATCGGAATCGTAGATGCCGAAGCTCGCTTGCGGGTTCAAGTCGCGCGGCTGTCCGACGCTTCCAGCGTTGATGATGTAGCGGTAACCTTCTTCGAGCTGCGCGGTGCCGCCATACTGAAAGTGCCGGTGCGCGATCGTTCCGTCGGGCGCGAGCGCGTACATCTCGGCCAGATGCGTGTGACCGATGAAGATCAGCGTGGCGTCCGTCGATTCGAACGCGCGGCGCGCGCTATCTTTATCGGCGATGTACGCGAAATAGTCCGGATGCGGGGCGCCGTGCACGAGCAGATAGTCGGCGTCGCGATGCTCGTAGTCGAGCGTTGCCCAGCCATTTGCTGTTTTCCGGCGAGAGAACGCCTTGCGTCCATTTGATCGCTTCTTGCGCCGCCGAATTAAACCACTCCACGCCGAAATTTTCGATTGCGGCCAAGTCGTGATTGCCCATGACGGTAACGCCGCCGCGTTCACGGACTTTGTCGACGCACTCGTTTGGATTCGGGCCATACCCAACGATATCGCCCAGGCACCAGAGCACGTCGCCGGCACCGATCTGCGCAAGCGCGACATCGAAAGCGTCGACGTTGCCATGGATGTCGCTGACGATCGCGCATTGCACGTTAAAGGCGCTCCGCCCCAGGCTCCGCGCCCCCAAACATAGGGCCCTTCAAAATTACGATATCGTAAACATTCCCCCAGGGGGCCCTGAACAACATCGCTGGTTCTTTCACGATACGACACTTTCTGAGGGACGTTTAGATGATCGCATCAGTAAATATGTCAGCGAAGCGGCGACGTTCTTCCGCAGTCCCGACGGTAACGCGCACATAACCATCCAGCGGCGGAGCGCTCGGTTTACGCAGAAACACGCCGCGTCGCAGCAGCTCTTCGAGGAATGCTTCGGCTTCGGCTTTGGTGCCGATCTCGATGCACACGAAATTCGTCAGCGATGGGACGCTGCGCAGACCGTGACGCTCAGCCAGCGCATAGTATTCTTCGCGTCCGCGTTCGACTTCGGCGACGACACTGCGAATGAACTCGTCGTCCTCGAGCGATGCGAGCGCCGCGACCTGACCGTTGCGATTCACGCCGAAATGCTGGCGAATGTTTTGAAACGTTTGAACGATCGAGGGATCGCAGATCGCATAGCCAACACGCGCGCCGGCTGAGCCGTACGCTTTTGAAAACGTCCGCATGCGAACGACTTGCGGATCGACGAGCGGCATCATCAAGCGGCTCGGGCGGCACGAAATCCGCGTAGGCTTCGTCCAGCGCCAGGACCTGATCCGGCAGCAGCGCGTCGCGCAATGCGGCGACTCCTTCGGGCTCGACGAACGTTCCGCTCGGATTGTCGGGGTTCGCGAGGTAGATCATCTTCGGACGCTCGCGGCGCGAGACGTCGATCAGCTGCTCGACGTCGATCGAACCGTCGGAGCGATACGGCACGGTGCGCAGCTGCACGCCGTTCGCGGCAACGTGATAGGCGAAAGTCGCGTACGTGCCTTCCGTTTCAGCGCGACCGAACCCGGCGCACAGAACGTGCGCACGATAAGACTGTGCAGATCGTCGATGCCCGATCCAATCGTGATGTGCTCAGGCGTGCAGCCCAGCCGCTTTGCAAGCGCGACTCGCAAGTCGTACGATTCCGGATCGCCGTACCACGAATTGTGCGGCGCTTGCTCGCGCATCGCTGCGATCGCGCGCGGCGACGGGACCGAATGCGCTTTCGTTCGCGCCCAGACCGCAACATGTTCGCGTGGCCGTAGCGCCGGCCCAAAACCTCCGGTGCGACGAACGGCGTCGTTTTGGGGACCGCGGCGATCAGCGGCGCCGGTGTCGGGGGCTTTCTACTTCCCGACACGCAGCTCGTCGACGACGCGCTTGACGCCGCCCAAATGCTCGACGGATTCAAGCGCAGTCGTTTTGATCGACGCCGAGGGAACCGTCCCACGTAACGTAAGCACGCCGTTCTCAGCGCTCACACGAATGTTTGCGGCATTGATGCCGGTTTGTGCGGCGAGCGATGCCGTAGCATGCGCGGCAAGTGCGAAATCGCCGCCCGAAAACGATTGCGCCTTCGGATCGATGCGAATTTCGTCATGCAATTGCTGCACGCCGCGAACCTTACGAACCGCCACTTCGATCTTCGAACGTTCGGACGAATTGCGCACGACGCCGCTGATCAGCACGTCGCCGTCATGGACGTGCACGCCCAGGTGCGTTGCAGCGTCGACGTCGACCGAGACGACTTCTGCGCGGATCTTGGCTGCAATCAAGCCGTCTTTGAGCGTTTGCGTTGCGCTAGGCAGGAACGGTCGGCGACGTGATCGTGACGCCGTCGTTCGAAGAGTGCACGCAGCCGCTCGCGATGAGAAGCAGCATCGCGCCCGCGCAGAGTGCCAGCCGGAAGACGCATACGAATTAGATTTCCCCGCCGCCCAGACTATGCACCTCGATTTGCTCGCCTTTCGCAACGCTCGAGTCGATCCTCCGAGAGGACGACGAATCCGTTCGCTCGCGCGAGCAAGCTCGTATGCGAAGAATGTATGCCAAGCGTCGATGCGACGCGATTCGGGCCTTCGGCCGTAACGACGACGGGGACGAACCACGTCCAACCCGCTCTTCCTTTGAAATCGCTCCCGGCGCGCGCAAACGCCATCGCCGACGGACGCAGCACCTCGCCCGTCATTGCGCGCAAAATCGGGGACGCAATCGTTCGGAAGATCATCATGGCGGACGTCGGATTTCCCGGAAGACCAATCACCGGCTTCGTACCGATCGCCGCGAGCACCGTCGGTTTACCGGGACGTACGCGCAAACCGTGCACGACGACGCCGGGTTCACCCAGAGCGATCGATCACGCGCGGAACCAAATCGCGAACGCCAACGGAGGAACCTCCGGTCAAGAGAACGCCGTCTGCAACTTCGAGCCCGCGTCGTATTGCTGCTTCGGTTTCGTCCCGGTTCGTCTGTTGCACGCGGTATGTGAATCGGCTCGACGCCAAGCTCACGCAGTGCGCCGGCTAATGCGTAACGATTCGAATCGCGTACTTGTCCCACGCCGGTTGTTGCGCCGGATCGACGAGCTCGTCGCCGGTCGAGATGATCGCGAAACGCGGCCGGCGGAAGACCGGAACGTCGCTGAAGCCGAGCGTCGCGAGAACGCTCATCGCCGCACCATCGATGCGCCGGCCGGCGGTGAGCACAACGTCGCCCGGTTCCATGTCTTCGCCCGCCGGCGTGATCGCGTCGCCGGGAACGGGCATCTCGCGCGGCAGCATCACGCCGTCGCGTTCTTCCGTATCTTCAACCGGAATGACGGCATCGGCTCCATCGGGGAGCGCGCCGCCGGTTGGAATGCGCATCGTCTCGCCGGCCCCGAGCGGGCCCGGAGGCGCGTGACCCATGCGAATCTCGCCGACGATCCGCCGCTCGCCAAGTCCGTCCGCGGAGCGAACCGCAAAGCCGTCCATCGTCGAACGCGGATGCGACGGATATTGGCGATCGGCGGCGGCGTCTTGCGCCAGAATCCGGCCGAACGAGGCATCCAAAGCGGGACGCGCTCCGATGCCCAGCGGCGCCGAGCGCGACGCGCGCGCGGTAGGCGAGAATCGCTTGCGCAGGCGCGAGCAAGGCCGACGGTTCGAAGGTTTGTCCGGGTAGGAGCGCTCCTGGTGCACGCATAACGGGCCGGTTCTGCTCGATATCGCTCTTATCCGTCGCGACCCTGAAGGCGTCCGCCGTGCAGCGGCGCGGAAGGGCGACGCCTCCTTCGTCGATCGCGTGCTTGCGCTGGACGTCGAGCGGCGCGCCGCGCTCACCGAAGCCGAACGCCTGAAGGCCGAGAAAAACGGCCTCACCCAGCAGATTTCGCGAGCCTCGGATCGCGCGGCCGAAGCGGCGCGCCTGCGGCCCGCAATCGCGGCCGCTCGATGCAACAGATCGCGGAGGCAAACGCGCGCGTCCCACTCCTCGAGGAGCGCCTGAACGAGCTGCTCGCAGACGTCCCGAACCTCCCTGACCCGAGCGTTCCCGACGGGGCCGGATCCGACGACAACCTGCTAGTCCGCAACTGGGGCAAGCCCGCACAATTTCCATTTGCGCCAAAGCCCCATTACGAGCTGGGCGAAGCGCTCGGAATTCTCGACTTCGAACGCGCCGCAAAGCTTTCGGGAAGCCGCTTCGTCGCGCTGCGCGGCAAGGGCGCGCAGCTCTCGCGCGCGCTCATCAATTTCTTTCTCGATCGCGCCGCGAGTGCGGGTTACGACCGAGATCGCGCCGCCGTTTCTCGTCTCACGCGACACGATGTGGTCGACCGGACAGCTTTCGAAGTTCGCGGACGCGATGTTCAGCGATCCGGATGCGGATTTGTTCTTGATTCCGACCTCAGAAGTGCCGCTGACCGCGCTGCATCGCGACGAGATTCTTTCAATCGAACAATTGCCGGCACGATATGCTGCGTACTCCCCATGCTTTCGCAAAGAAGCAGGCGCCGCCGGAAAGGACACGCGCGGCATGGTGCGGCTGCACCAGTTCGAGAAAGTCGAGCTCGTACGGCTGTGCGCGCCCGAAGCCGGACTCGACAATCTCGAACGTCTCACCGCCGATGCGGAAGCGCTCTTGCAAGAACTCGAATTGCCGCATCGCGTAATGCTGTTGTGCGCGGGCGACACCGGATTCAACGCCGCAAAAACGTACGACCTCGAAGTCTGGGTTCCATCGCAAGGCATGTATCGCGAGATTAGCTCGTGCTCGCTGTGCACCGATTTTCAAGCGCGGCGCTCGAACATTCGTTTTCGACGCGATGTAAAGGCCAAACCGGAATTCGTCAACACGCTCAACGGTTCGGGACTTGCGGTCGGACGCACGTTGCTTGCGATTCTCGAAAACTATCAGCAAGCCGACGGAACGGTTCGCGTCCCCGAGGCGCTGGTGAAGTACACGGGCTTCAAAACGATTGGTTGAACGCGCCGTCGCGGTGTTGCGCGAAGGCGGCGTCGTCGCGTTTCCGACGGAGACGGTCTACGGTTTAGGCGCCGACGCCGAAAACGAGAAGGCGGTGCGGCGCGTCTTCGAGATCAAGGGACGCCCGATCGGACATCCCGTGATCGTGCACCTTGCCGATGCATCGCAGATCGAGCTTTGGGCGCGCGACGTGCCCGAGCAGCGCATACGCGCTGGCGCGAGCGGTTTTGGCCCGGACCGCTCACGCTCGTGCTGCCGCGCACGCAACGCGCGAGCGATCTCGTTACCGGCTGCGCAAGACACGGTCGCGTTACGTGCACCCTCGCATCCGCATTGCCCATGAGATTTTGCGCGCGTTCGGCGGCGGCGTCGTGGCGCCGTCGGCAAATCGCTTCGGCTCGGTCAGCGCTACGCGCGCCGAGCACGTCATGTCCGATCTCGGCGACGCGGTCGATCTCATCGTCGACGGCGGACCGGCAACGATCGGCATCGAGTCGACGATCGTCGATCTCGCGCACGGTGCGCCGGCGATCTTGCGTCCCGGCGGAGTTACGCGCGAAGCGCTGTCCGACGCGCTCGGCGCGCCGGTTCGCGAAGGCGGCGAGCGAGGTGCGCGTTCCGGGAAGTCTTCCTTCACATTACGCGCCGCGGGCACGCGTCGAGCTTGCCGAAAACGACAACGTTGCCAAAGGGCTCGCGAGCGCGCTACGCGCGCAAGGCTTGCGCGTCAGTCTGATCGGCTCGAGTGAGGTCAGATGCGTTTGCGCGCGATCTCTACGAGCGTTTGCGCGCAGCCGATCGCGAGGGCGCAGACGCGGTCGTCGTCGTACTGCCCGCAAACGAAGGGCTGGGCATCGCGCTGCGCGACCGTTTGCGCCGCGCAGCATCACCGAAGGGTTAGCGTCGGGCTCGGGTCGCGGCGGCTTTCTTCGCCGCTTTCTTGCGTCCGCGCTGCGGACGCGGCGGAAGATCTTTGGCTGACATCTCGGAGAGATCGATATCGTAGTACTAGCGCAGCCAGCTTGATGTTCGCGAACGCGAGATCACGATCGGCTTTGCTGACGCCTTCGACTTGATCGAAACGCGCAACGGCGTTGCGGACGTGCCTCGCATCGGTCAGCGGTTCTTTGCGTTGTTTCGGAAATGCGAAAACGCTATCGGGAAGATCGCTTTGCTTTGTCAGGCGGCCGTGACGTTCGTATGGTTTCCAAGTAGCTCTCATGGGCGTTTCTTTCCCAATTCGCGAGCCGAAGATCAGAATGCGGAAAGGGAGAGATTCGAACTCTCGAGACCATTTCTGGTCTGGCGGTTTTCAAGACCGCTGCATTCAACCGCTCTGCCACCTTTCCGCCGTCCATTGTACTGGATGGGCGCAAGCTGAAGATACGGCGACCCTCGACTACGGCGCTTCGCGCCTACGCTCGGGATGACAGTTTAGGGAGCGAAGAGCCGTTGCCAGGGCGCTTTTGCCGGCACAGGCCGACGCAGCGACGTCGGGACGATCAGCTCGGGACGGCCGTTGTCCATCGGCACGAGCTCGATGCGCGTGAGCCGGTCGCTAACGAACACTTGCGTCGTGTAGACGTCGTTGTCCCCTCGCGCACGACGCGCGATTCGACCTTGACGCTGTGCATCGTTTGTTTCGCACGTTGGATCACGCCGGCGTGTATCATCTTCACGAGCGGCTGCTTTCCGTGACGCACGGGTGCAAGACGCTCGAGCGCGACGAGCTCTTCGAGGATCTTCTTCATCACGTTGTCGGGGAAGAGTCCGTGTTGCACTGCGGCTTGGGTGCCGCTGTAAGTGGGAGTCGCTTGATGAAGCGATCGATGAGCATCCGGTCTTCGCGCGCAATCTGAATGAAGCGCGCGCCGATACGCCAGACGATGTTCCCTTTGAGCAAACCCTTTTGCGCGGTGACGCACTGTGCCAGCGCTTGAATGCGCTTGTTGTCAAGATCGATCGTGACGAGAAATCCGTCTCTGCTTGATCTCTTGCGTCGTAATCAGCGCAACGCCGTCGACGCTGATGTCGACGGGATATACGTTGTCGAACGTCATCCCGCCGTCGGTCGACATCGCAACTCAGAATTGCCGCTTGCTTCGACGAACTTCACGCGGCGCGCGCAACAAGCGCGCCATTGTCCATTCGAGCTCATTGAGACGCCGTTGCGCTGCTGCTATCATCGATACAGTAACGTTCCCAGCGCTCGGTTGCTGCCAAACCTCTGAGCGTGCGAGCGGGCGCTGCGTCACACCCTAAGAGTGATCTTAGTAGCTTATCGCCTTGACTCGAAGAGTAACGTCACCGACAGGCCGGTGCCAGACGACGACTTCACCGACGTGCGCGCCAAGCAACGCCTGGCCAAGCGGCGACACGCCCGTGATCTTCCCGCCCGGTGCGTCCATCTCGCTTTCGCCGACGATCGTGAACACGCGTTCGTCTTTTTGATCGTTCGGCTGCACGGTTACGGCGGCGCCGAACGCGACGACGCTGCGATCGCTCGGCGGCCCGACGACCACGGCAGCATCAAGCTCGTCTTGCAACGAGCGTCGCGTTCGTCGTCGTCCTTCGTCGCCTTGAGCTTCTTTTGAAGCGCGCGCATGCCGCCGGGCGTAATCGAATGCTCCCGCGGACCGGAAACAAATTTGGGTTCCGGCGCGTCCTCGAGCTCTTTCATGAAGGCGCGACTCATTCGTGGGTCTTTCCCGAGGGGGCCAAGAATCACTCTCCATGGATCCCGCCGTCCACTCGCTCGACCATTTTGCGCTCACTATCCCCGAACCGCAAGCCGGCGGCGACTTTTATTCGAACTTCGGTCTGCGTACGGCTCGACGAGCGGGAACGGGCTGCGGCTGGAGACTGACAACGGCGTGGCCGGCTTCCTCTATGAAGGGCCCACCAAGCATCTGCACCACCTGACGTTCGGAATCGAAGGAAACGAACGCAACGCATTCCGCGATCGCTTGGAATCGGGCGGCGCTCAAACTGCTCGATGCGCCTCGCGAGTACGAGAGCGACGGGCTCTGGTTCCGCGATCCGGACGGCAATCTCGTCGAGCTGGCGGTCACCGAAAAGGCGTTCACCGCACGGCAAATCGCAGATGGACGTCCGTCTTGTGGGCGAGGGTGAGCGCGCGGCTCCGGATGGACCCGAGCGCGCAACGCCGCGGCGACTCGGACACACGCTGCTCTTCTCACCTGACGTTCTCGGTCAAGTCGCGTTCTACGAACGCTTTCTCGGCCTGCGGCTCTCGGATCGTTCCGGCGACGTCGTTGCGTTCATGCACACGCCGCACGGCAGCGACCATCACGTCCTCGCATTCGGAAAATCCGGACATCCCGGTTTTCATCATGCAAGCTTCGAGGTCGGCAGCGTCGACGAGATCGGCATCGGCGCGATGTTCATGCACGGCAAAGGCCATCAAGAAGGTTGGGGCTTCGGACGTCACTACATCGGATCGAATTTCTTCCATTACATACGCGATCCGTGGGGCAGCTTCGCCGAATATTTTTGCGACATCGACTACATCCCCAAAGGCTGCGCTTGGGAAAGCCGCAACGTGCCGGCCGAACACGCGCTTTTCGTCTGGGGTCCGCAGCCGCCGAAATACTTCTTCGAGAACGTCGAAGCAGCGCCGGTTACGGTATAAGGTCGGGGACGAGCTTCTTTAGCACCGCGTAGAGCTCGCGTTTCTCTTCGAAACCGATTCCAGGGCGTTCGGGAAGCTTGACGCGTCCGCTCCGAACGGGATAGTCATCCGCAAAGCCGCCGAAAGGCGCGAACACTTGCGGATACGATTCGTTTCCGCCGAGGCCGAGTCCAACAGCAATGTTGAGCGCAAATTGATGTCCGCCGTGCGGAACGCAGCGCGTGCGCGACCATCCGTGCGCTTCGAGCATCTCCAGCGTACGCAGATATTCGACGAGACCATACGAAAGCGCAGGATCGAACTGCAGCACGTCGCGATCCGCTCGCAACCCTGCGTGCCGGATCAGATTGCGCGCATCTTGCATCGAAAACAGATTCTCGCCCGTCGCAATTGCGCCGGGATAGCGCTGCGCGAGCATCTCGTGCGTCGCATAGTCGAGCGGATCGCAGCGGTTCTTCGTACCAACGCAATCCGAGCGGCTCGATTGCAGCTGCATACTCGAGCGCCTCGTTCAGATCGAAGCGGCCGTTGACGTCGACGCACAGACGCCGGCCTTCGCCGACGACGCCGAGCGCAGCTTCGATCCGTCGCAGATCGGTTGCAAGATCCGCGCCGCCGATCTTCATCTTCACCGTGTCGTAGCCAAGATCGAGATAGCGCTTCAGCTCCTCGGCTAAGCTTTTCGTATCATCGCCCGGATAGTAGTAGCCGCCCGCGGCGTAGACCCACGCATCCGGTTCGGCTTTGCCGTTGCGGTACGCGATCCGCAAGCAGTCTCCAAAGCGGCACGCCTTCCGCTTTGGCGGCCGCATCCCACAGCGCCATGTCGAGCACACCGACCGCAACGGAACGCTCTCCGTGTCCGCCCGGCTTCTCGTTGCGCATCATCGCCGTCCAGGCCGGCACGGGATCGGCCTCGCCAAACTCGCGCAAACGCGGGATGAAGCGCTCGCGCAAGAGTCCTTGCGGCGCATAGCGCCCATTCGAATTGAAGCCGAATCCGATGACGGACTTGCCGTCGCGCTTCTGATCGGTAACGATCGCGACGATGCTCGCGGTCATCGTGCTGAAATCGATGAACGCGTTGCGAATCGACGACGCAATAGGGGCGACGTCCGTCGCGAATCTCGAGGATGCGCATGCGTTACTTCTGGCGTTTTCGCGCGAATGCGCGCGATGTACTCGTCCATCATCTCGAGCTCGCCCGCATCGCGGAGGATCGCGACCTGCTGCGTCTGCCAATCTATTTTGCGCGAACGGAATACCGGCAAGCCTTATTCCGGCGATAGATGAGATAACCGCACAAACCGAGGATCACCCAGCTCGGACCCGCGATGCGTCCGATGTCGTGCGTCAGCAAAACGAAAATCAAGATCGCGAAGATCCCGCAAAACCCAATCGCGCCGACGATCGGAAAGTCGATCGTTCCGCCCCTGTATTTGACCGGCACGTTGAGCGGAAGCTTGAACCTACGCGGCGAGTCCGGATCGTTGAAACGCAGCGCGATCAGTGCGAGAAAGACGAGCGAGTAGCTCGTCGCCGCGCCGAACGCGTACAGGTCACCCAGGAAATTGAGGCCTGCGGTTCCTTGCATCGCCGCAAAGATGTGCACGACGACTGCCACGCGAGCAGAACGTCGCAATTGCGACCGCCGGCGTGCGGAACTTGCGGTGGACGCGCTGGAACATGCTGGGCAGCAGCTTCTCGCGGCTCATGCCGTAGGCGATGCGCGAGGCACCGAAGACTCCGGAGTTACTCGAGATCAGCAGTAGGATCGCGCCCAGGATCGGGACGTACAGGGCTGCGATCGCGCCGAAATACGGAATGTTGGAAGCCAGCACGGCCACGGCTTTGTCGTTGTTCTGATCGTTGCCGAGAAACGCAAAGAACGGCTGCGCGTGGCCTTGCGCGTCGGGCGGAACCGGATACCACGTATGCATCGCGAGCGCCAGGTTGGAGTAGGCGAGCGCGAAGATCAAAATCGTCAGGATCAGGGCGATCGACGTGCGCGGAATGATCGAGGAGGGTCGCCGCGTCTCTTGCGCGGCCTGCGAGATCGATTCGAGGCCGACGAACGAGATGATCGCCAGCGAGACGCCGTTCATCAGCTGAAACGTCGTCGGCCAGTGCGTTTGCATCGTGTGCACGAGCAGCGAGGGATCGAACGCGAATAAGAAACCGAAGAACAGAATCGCCGTTTCGCTCATGACGTCGGCGAAACTGACGATGCCTTGAAACGCGGTGCTCTCGCGGACGCCGATGATGTTCAAGATCGCAAGGCCGACGATTATTATCAGAATCGCGATGAAGTGCACGGCCGGGTTGATACTGCCCGAGAGCACGGGGACGAGATGGCTCATGTATCCGACGCACGACCACGCGAACAGCACGATGTCGATCGTAAAATCCAAGAGCACGGCCCAGCCCGCGATGAAGCCGAAGAAATCGCCGAGTCCGCGCGTGACGAAATACTGTCCGCCGCCGGCGACCGGATAGGCCGCGGCTAGCTCGGTATAGGCCAGCCCGACACAGACATAGACGAGGCCCGCGAACAAGAACGCAACGTTCGAAGCGCCCGCAGCGGCGCCCAACACGAGACCAAGCGCGACAAAAATGTCTGCGCCGATATCGGAGTAGCCCCACGAAAAGGAGCCCCACGGCGTGACGTCGCGCCGTAAACTGTGTTCTGCGGTGCCAACCAACCTAGGGCGCTAATCGCCCAAACTACCCAAACCCCTGCCAAGCGGGCGTCCGGGAAGCGGACTTATGCGGCTTTGGGCGTCTTGATCTTTTCGATTTGCTTCATCGTGCGCGCGAGCTCGCGGACGGCGGCGGCCTCAATGCGGCGCCATCCCGCGATGCGCTGCGGCTCGCACTGCTGCAGATAGCCGATGAGATCGCTATAGTCGCGCCACAGTCCGTCGCACTTTGCCGCGGCCTTACGGATGAATCGCCGGCGATTGATCCAGCGCTTTCCATAAGCGCGGCTGGCCTTGTTCCAAAAATCGATGATGAAGTTAGCGCGGACATATGTTTCGCGCATTCGAACGTAGATGGAAACGATTTCCTTGTACCGTTCCGGACCGAGCCCGTCCCAAAGCTCTTGATTGACCATCTGCACTTCGCGCAATTCGCGAAGCAGAGAGCGCTCGAGGGCAGCCTTTCGCTCGTCGAAGAACAACAGCGCGGCGACGCCCAGCGCCAATACTAGCCCGGCAAGTACCCACCCGACATCTGGCACCACGACTTTCTTATTGGCAGGTCAGAGTGCCAGGTGGTAGGCACTTTGCTTTTATGACCGACGCGAATCTTATGGATCTCTATGTTCCGTCGCGCGCTCCTGCTCGAGCGCCTCGGACGGAATGGGGAAGCCAAAGACGCGTATCGCGAGCTGATCGAACGTGATCCCACGCACGCGGGCGCGCACAACAATCTCGCGCGGCTCTTGCATCGGGAAGCGAACGCGAACCTGCGCGCGCGCTGCTCGAACACTTGGTCGATCTTGCGCCCTCCGATGCGATGGCGCACGCCAATCTCGGCATCATCCTCTTCGAGCTGGAAAGATTTCCGGAAGCGCGGTCGCATCTGCAGCGGCGCGCTCACGCTCGAGCCGGATTCGGCATGGCACACCTCGGAATGGCGCGCATTCTCGCGATCGAGGGCCACGACGCCGAATCGCTGCAGCATCAGCGTGCTGCGCTCGGTACCGGGGCCATCAGCATCAGCGCCTCGCCCGCGCACGAGAACCCTCCCCGTCTACTGCTGCTTGGCATCTGAAGATCAGCTCGGCGCGACCTCCTCCGAATGGCTGCGTGATGCGACATTCTCAATGGCGACGCTCATCGTCGAGCGGTTTCGCGATGACCTCGAGCTGCCGCCGCATCACGCCATCTTCAACACGATCAGCGATGCCGATCGCAACGCTGCGGCGCTCGAGCGCGCGCGCACGATCGCGGCGCGGAGCACGGTACCTGTCGTCAATCACCCGGATGCCGTCCTTGCCACTGCCCGCACCGCGCTCGCGCAGCGCTTGCGCGACCTGCCCGGACGTCATCGTCGCTGCGACGCAGATGTTTTCACGCAAAGGCACGATCCCCGACGTCGGCTGGCCGTTGCTCTTGCGCGCGCCCGGATTTCATTCGGGTCAACATCTTCTTCGCGTCGAGCGGCCGGACGAAGTCGCGGACGGCGCTGGCGCAATTACCCGTCGACGAGCTGCTTGCAATCGAAGCGCTTCCGGCGCAAAGCGCTGACGGACTCTTCCGAAAGTACCGCATGATGATCGTGGACGGCGTGCTTTATCCGATGCACGCCGCGGTCTCGAATCAATGGAAGGTTCACTTCTTCAGTGCCGAGATGTCGCAGCATCCGGAGCGCCGCGCCGAAGACGAAGCGTTTCTCGTCTCACCCGAATCGGTGCTCGGCGCGCCGGCGCTACGCGCGCTGCACGCGATTAGCAAGCGGCTCGAGCTCGACTACGGCGGCATCGATTTTGCGCTCGACGAGCATGGCCGTATCCTCGTCTATCGAAGCCAACGCAACGATGACTGTCCCCTCTCCGCCGAGCGGCGCGCAGTGGGATTACCGCCGAGCACCCGTGGCGCGCATCTTGGAGGCGACGCGCAGCATGCTGCTCAGCCGCGCCCGGCGCGGAGGATGGGAATAGCCAGGGTCCGGGAAACCCTTACGCACGAGGTGCCGTATGCCCGCAACGAAGCTCGATCACATCAATATCCGCACCGACGCAGCCTGAAGCGACGCGCGACTTCTTCGTCGACATCGTCGGTCTGCGCGACGGCGAGCGTCCGCCTTTCAATTTTCAGCGGCTATTGGCTGTATGCGGGCGAACAAGCCGTCATTCACCTCACCGATGCGCGCGACGCGGCGCGCACGGAGTCGCCGAAGGCCGCGCCGGCGCCGCCATCGACCACGTCTCGTTTAGGATGACCGGCTACGCCGCGTTACGCTCGCTTTTGAAAGAACGCAAGATCAAGTTCGAGACGCGCGTCGTTCCGCGCAACGGCGACGTGCAAATCTTCGTCGACGATCCCAACGGCGTGACCGTCGAGCTGACATTCCTCGGCTCGGAAGTCAGTGCCGATGGGCAGCAACCCATCGCAGAACGCTCTCTTGCGTGATGAAGCCGACCAGCTGACCGTTTCGCGCAATCACCGGTAACTGATCGTGCCCGCTGCGCGCGAGCAATTGTAGCGCTTCGGTCGCGGGCGTCTCGGGAGAAACCGGTACAAGCTCGGTTTCGCGCGTCATGATCGCCGTAACGTACGTCTTGCTCAGCTCGTCGGGCGCGACTTTACCGATATCGTCGAGCGAAACGATCCCAACCAGCTTTTCGCCGAACATGACGGGCAGAGCGCGGCTGCTCGTGCGCAGCATCGTTTGCAGCGCCACGTCGGCGGTCATGTCGGCGCCAATGGGATTCCCTTGCGTCGCAAGCTCGCCGACACTGTGTCCGCCCAGCACCTGTTTGACTTCGGCTTGCAGACCTTCGGCAGTTCCGCTTTGCAACAAGAACCATCCAATCATCAAGGTCCACAATCCACCGATGACGCTTCCCGCGAAAACCTGGAGAATACCGAGACCCATTAGTCCCCATGAGAAAATGCGTCCGACGATGACGGCTACGCGTGTTGCGCGATACTTGTCGCCGGTCGCGCGCCAAACGATTGCCATCAACACGCGGCCGCCGTCGAGCGGATAGGCCGGCACGAAGTTGAAAATCGCGAGGATAAGGTTGGCGTACGCGAGATCGCCGAATACGATCTCGAACGGCGTCTTCGCGAGCAATTGCGCGAGCCCGAAAAAGATCGCAGCAAGCGCGAGACTCGTCGAGCGGTCCGACCGCAGATATCCAGCCTGAGGTCGGCGCGTTTTGCGCTTCGCCTTCGAATTGCGAGACGCCGCCGAAGAGCCACAGCATGATGCCGCGAACGGCGACACCGTTTCTGCGTGCCAAAAGTGAATGCGCCAATTCATGCAGCAGGAGGCTGACGAAAAACAACAGCGTCGTGAAGATCGCGAGCGAGATACGCTCCGCATCGCTGACGTGAAGCGCGCCGAAAGGACCCATCCCGGCCGAAAGTGAGATTGCGACCAGCGCAAAGACGATCGGCCACGTCGCGTGGGCCGTTATCTCGATCCCGAAGATGCGCCCTATCTTCACGTCGCGACGCTTCGGGCGGCGCATCTAGCGCGCCCCCCGTACGGGTTGGCATCCAGGTGATCGTCGATCATCGCAACGTCCCGGCGGCCTTGTGGCGGCTCGGTGCACCGAACGCACTTGCGCTCGTTGCCGACCAATTCTTAGGCATTGCGGATACGATCGTGGTCGGCGTTCTCGGCACCGCGGCGCTTGCCGGGATCAGCGCGGCGACGAGCATCTTCATCATCGTCGCGATCGGTCTATGGGCGTTTCCGAGCGCAGCGCGGATCATGGAAGCGCAAGCCCTCGGCCGCGGTGACGTAGCTGCATTCGGCCGCATCGTGCGCTCCTCACTCGTTACGCCGGTCGTCGATTGCGGTCGTTGTTGCGGTCGTTTCGATCTTCGCAGCGGAACCGACCATGAAGCTCATGCTCGGCGGGATTCCGATTCGCAGCGCTGCCGCGCACTATCTGATATTGCGCTGTATTTCGCTCGTTCCAATAACGATCAGCGCTCAAGCGATCGCGGCGTTTGGCGCGGCCGGCAATGCACGACTTGCGCCGCGGGCGCTCTTCATCATTAATATCGTGCACATCCCGATGCTCATCGTTCTCGCGCTCGGCGTCGGCACGCACGTGCCGCTAGGGCTCTTCGGAGCCGGCCTTTCGTCGTTGCTCTCCGAGTGCATCGGCGCCATCTATTGCATTATCATCACGATGCGCCGTCCGCAATATCGCATCTTAGAAGAGCTCGACATCGATTTCAATCTCTGTCGCGCCACGACGCTGCTGGCACTTCCGGAATTCGTAATGCTCGTACTGCTGCTCGTCCCCGATGCCTTCACCGTCGCATTCCTCGCGCCGCTCGGCGCCGTCGCAGTCGCCGCGTTTCGCGCCTTCACCGTCGTGACGGACGTGACGTGGGCGGTTCCGGGCGCATTCGGTGACTCGATGCAGATCATCATCGGACAACGTCTGGGTGCGGGCGATAAGCAAGGCGCGCAGGATTTTTTTTCTCACGCAACGCGGCTTGCGGTTTTGGTCGGCACGATCGTCGGTGCGGTCTTCGCAGTGCTCGCATGGCCGCTGACGGCGCTCGTAACGCTCAGCCCGATGCTCGCGAACGTTGCGGCTTTGCCGCTGGCGCTGCACCTAACGACCCTGCCGATCAAGTCCTATGCGATTGCCGCGCTATCGCCGATTCGCGCTGCCGGAGATACGCGATTCTCGATGTGGACGGGGATCATCGGCGCGTTCGTCGCCGTCTCGCTCGTCGCGTTTCTCACGCACGTCCTGCAGTTCGGACTTTACGCGATCGGGATCGCGTGGATCGCTTCGTGGAGCGTGCGCTCGATTGATCACAACGGTGCGCCTGCGGCGCGGCGATTGGACGACGCGGCAGATCACCGCCTTAGCCGGAATCTCGCAATCGTCCTAAGCGCTCGCGCATCTCGTCGTGCAGCAAACCGTTGCTGGCGAGAATCGTGCGCCCGAAATAGTCGAGCGGCTCACCGCTCGATCGCGGTGACGGCTCCGCCAGCTTCGCGCACGAGCAGCGTACCGGCTGCGACGTCCCACGCGGAAAGTCCGAATTCCCAGAACGCATCGAAACGTCCGGCTGCGAGAAACGCCAGATCGAGTGCCGCGGCGCCGTCGCGCCGCACCGCGTGCGCGATTTCCGAGAGCGCCCGAAACGAAGGAAGATTCGCTCCAAGACCGCCGGGCGGAAACCCGGTGCACAACAGCGCGTCCGAAACATGCTCGACGTTCGAACGTAGAGATCGCGCACCTCGTCTTGACCGTTTGCCAACAGTCGTGCACCGCTGCCGCACTCGGCCGCGAAGAGCTCACCCAACTTCGGCGCATAGACGACGGCCGCGACGAGCTCGCCGCCCCGCTCGCATGCAATCGAGACACAAAAGAGCGGATACGTGTGCGCAAAGTTCGTCGTGCCGTCGAGCGGATCGACGAACCAGCGTTCATCGGAGGTCCCGGCGTGCACGCCGCTTTCTTCCGCGACGATCGTCGCCGCGGGCGATGCAGCACGAATGCGTTCGACGATCAGCTTTTCGCTTTGTCGATCGGCTTCGGTCACGAGATCGCCGCGGCGCGACTTCTCTTCATAGAGAAGACCTGATCCAAATCGCGCGAGCAGGACCTCACCGGCCTCGCGGGCGCAGTCGATTGTGAAAGTTAACGGATCCAGAACGCTGCTCCGGCTTGACGCACATCACGAAGCTCCATAAGATGAGTCAGGATTCCTCGTTAGATGAGGCGTCCACACGAAGACACGCCGCTGCCCGGAAAGGTCGAGAGACCCCAATGGGTGACCAGGCACCGTCGAATCAAGGCGGTACCTAATGCGGCTGAGATCATTGGGACTCTATATCGTGTGGTGCCAAAACTCGACGTAGAGGAGGTGCAGCACAGTGGGATTCCACGAAGGGTTCCTCTCGGAGATCGTCGGCAAGACTGCCGTCGTCGTCGGTCCCGGGGGACAAATAACGATCGGGCGCGTCACGGATTTTGTCGTGACGCAGCCACACGATACGTTTCCGAAAATCGATTCGCTGATCATCAAGGCGCGAAGCGGTCACTATCTTGCACCGAGCGACACACTCGTCGACATCGAGCCGAGTCGTGTTTCGCTGAGCGCTGCCCCGACAGAGGCCCCGCCACCGGAAGATCAAGCGTTGTACTTGGTCGAGGATCTACTCGACAAGCAGATCGTCGACGTCGAAGGCCGTAAGCTCGTTCGTATCAACGACATCGAGATCGCGCGCACGGGCGGAACCTTGCGCGTCGTTGCGGCCGACATCGGTCTTTCCGGCTTGCTGCGCAGACTCGGCGCCAATCGACTTCCGGCATCCGTCTTCGACCGCATTCCGCGACGCATGATTTCGTGGAACGACGTCGCGCCGATCGACGATCTCTCGCCGACCGACGTTCGCCTTTCCGTTTCGCAGCGACAGCTGCCGCGACTGCATCCCTCCGATCTCGCCGAGATCATCAGCGATCTCTCGACGAACGACGCGGCGCGTGTCATCAGGCACCTCGACGACGAAACCGCTGCCGACGCGCTCGAACATCTCGAGCCCGACATGCAAAAGACGATCATCGAGGAAGTCGGCACCGAACGCGCGGCCGACATCATCGAGGAGATGGACTCCGACGATGCCGCCGATCTGCTCAGCGATCTCCCCGAAGCACAGCAGAAAGAGCTGCTCTCGGCGATGGAGCCGGAGCGTGCCGTCGAGCTGCGCGAGCTGACGGAATATGAGGAAGACACCGCCGGCGGCCTGATGACGACCGACTACATGTGGATCTATCCGCATCGCACCGTCGCGGCGACGATCGACAAGATCCGCGAGCTCGCACCCGAGACCGAGTTCATCTACTACTTGTACGTCCTCGACCAATCGGAGAAGCTGCTCGGCGTCCTCTCGCTGCGCAATCTCTTACTCGCAAAGCCGACCGATACGATTCACAACATCATGGAACGCGACATCGTGCACGTCGACACGGACACGAGCGCACAAGACGTCGCCGGGACGATCGCGCGCTACGATCTCTTGGCATGTCCGGTCCTCGATCAAAAGGGCGTGATGCTCGGCATCGTCACGGTCGACGACGCGATCGACGCGATCTTACCGGAGCGGCTCGAAGCGCCAGTTGCCGCGATTCACGCGCAAGCACAAGCATCAGGAACGCGTCGAGGTAGCGTAGGTGGCCGAACAAGCAACGGGAGGACGCGTCCCGCTATCGCGCAGACGCGGCTTCTTGCCGGCCGCCCTGGGGCTGCTCGCAATCATCGGCCCCGGCATCATCACCGCGAGCGCCGACAACGACGTCGGCGGCATCGCAACCTATTCGCAAGCCGGCGCGCAGTTCGGATACGCGATTCTGTGGACGCTCATCCCGATCACGATCGCGCTCGTCGTCGTGCAAGAGATGGCGGCGCGCATGGGCGCGGTTACCGGCAAAGGTCTCTCGGGACTCATCCGCGAGAACTTCGGCGTCCGCTGGACGGCGATTCTCGGCCTCGCGTTCATTTCATCGAACGTCTTCACGACGGCTGCGGAATTTGCCGGCGTCGCGGCCGCTTCCGAGATCTTTCACGTCTCGCGATACATCGCGGTGCCGCTCGCCGGGCTGCTCGTCTTCTTCTTGATTCTGCGCGCCAACCGCAAAGTCACCGAGCGCATCTTCCTCGTTTCATCGGCGCTCTATTTCTCGTACGTCATATCGGGCTTGAAGTCGCAGCCGCATTGGCCCGACGTCTGGCACGGCTTCCTCGTTCCGACGTTTCAGACCAATCCCAACTATTTGTGGATGGTCATCGCGCTGGTCGGAACGACGATCTCGCCATGGATGTGCTTCTATCTCCAAGCCGCGATCGTCGAAAAAGGCGTGCGCGTCCGCGATTACGCGCTCTCGCGCATCGACGTCGTGTTCGGCTGCTTCGTAACCGACTTCATGTCATTTTTCATGATCCTCTGCACCGCGGCGACGATCTTCGTCTTCAACGCATCGCATCCGCACCTGACGCCGATTGCGATCAATCAGGCCTCGGACGCAGCGATCGCGCTCAAACCGCTCGCGGGGGAATTTGCGGAAATTCTTTTCGCGCTCGGCATTTTGAACGCCGGCATCTTTACGGCCTCGATTCTGCCGCTATCGACCGCATACTACATCTGCGAAGCCGGCGGCTTCGAATCCGGCGTCGACAATCGCTTCCGCGACGCGCCGGTATTCTTCAGCGCGTACGCGGCCGTCATCGCGATCGGCGTCGGACTGGTGCTCCTTCCGGGGATTCCGCTGCTGAGCGTCATTCTCGTCTCGCAGATCGTCTCCGGAATTCTGCTGCCGTTCTTGCTCGTCTTCATGCTGATCATGGTGAACAAGCGCAGCCTGATGGGCGAGCACGTAAACAGTCTTACCTTCAACATCATCGCCTGGGCCACGGCCATCATCGTCGGGGCTCTAACCGTTCTCTCCGTCTATCAGAGCGTCGCGCCGCTCATCTTCAAATCCGGCTAAAGTCGGACCGCGCAACCACCTCGCGACGCAGGGGGTCAGAAGGTGCCAAGTGCACGCCCCCCGCCACGTCTCACGAGAGCCAGACGCGAGCGAGCTGCTTAGCTTTGCTGATGCTTTGACGCGCGTCGCGGCGGGCGGCGGCGGTCCCAAGGCACTCTGCGCGCAGCTCGCGCAAACGCTCGGGGCGCCGGTCCTGCTCGAGGATGCCGAATGGCGCCACGTTTCACTCAGCGGCGCGGGCGCGCGAACGCTGCCGGCCTCCGCGCGCGATTTCGTCATGCGTGCCGGAACGCCGGGCGAAGACGGCATCGCGATCAGCGCGCCGCCCGACCGAAACGGACGCAGCTTCGCGGTGCGCGCCGGAGAGACGACGCTCGGCTGGTTGACCGTTTGGGATGAGATCGACACGCGCATTCCGCTGGCGCGTCTGTGCGCGAATATCATCGCCGTCGAACTTGCGCGCGATTCGAGCGGGAATCGCGGACGCCGGCGCTCGTTTTGGGAACGGCTGCTCTCGCGCGCGTACGACGATCCGTCCGAAGCTCGCGATGATGCGGCTTCGCGCGGGATCGCGCTTGCGACGCACTACGTCGCAGTCGTCATCGAGCCCGAAGGCTTGGATGAAAGCGTCGCCGCGCAGCGCAGCACCGAGATTCGCAAAGTCGCCGGCGACGTGCTCGGCGGACGCGGCGGCAGCGAGCTGGTCGTGCTCGAACGCGGAGGCGGATTCGTTTTTCTCGTGCCGAGCCCGCTCGAAGTCGATGCGGCGAACGCACGCACGGCTGCGACCAGCATGCCGCGCTCGCTTGTGAAGGCGAAGATCGAAGTCAAGATCGTCGGCGGCGTCGGCCGGCGCGCGGACGTGGCGAATGCCGCGGCTTCCGTCGACGATGCACGCGAAGCACTGCTGATCGCGCGCCGCATCTTCGGCGGCGGACGCATCCTCTCGCACGAGGAGCTCGGCGCCTACCCGCTCTTGCTTCGCGGCGGGATATCGCGCGAAGAAATGTACCGTTTTGCGCAGGGAATTCTCGAGCCGCTGCGCGCGTATGACGAGAAACACCAGACTGAGCTCGTACGCACGCTGCGCCTCTTCTTCGATGTGGGACAAAACATCAAGGTCGCGGCCGCCGAGCTCAACGTGCACCGTCACACGATCTTCTATCGCTTGCGCCAGATCGGTGACATCGGAGGCTTCGATTTGGACTCGCCCCACGATCAGCTCACGCTCCGAATGGCGATAGCCCTCGATGCTCTCGGCAGTTAACGGCAAAAGCGTCGGCAAACGCGACGTCCTGAAAGCCGCCAAAGACGGCGACGTTCGGTACGTCCGGCTCTCGTTCGTCGATATTCTCGGCATCGAGAAGTCGGTGAGCGTGCCCGTCGCCGAGCTCGAACGCGCAATTGAGGGCAAAGTCAGCTTCGACGGCGGTTCGATCGACGGGTTCGTCCGCGATGCCGAAGTCGATATGGTCCTCTTGCCCGATCTCTCGACGTTCTCGATTCTTCCGTGGACGAAAGGCGCAGCGACCGAAGCCCGCATGATCTGCGCGATCGCAAACGCGGACGGGTCCGATTTCGAAGGCTGTCCGCGTACAACGCTGTGCCGCGTCCTCGACGACGCGCGCGACGTGCTCCAAAAAGTCGATGCCGCGCTCGAAGTCGAGTTCTACATGTTCCCGCGCAACGAGCAGGGCGCACCGCTGATTGCGCCCAGCGAAGTCGGTTCGTACTTCGACTGGTCGCCGAACGATCGCGGCGACTACGCGCGTGGTGCCGTCGTCGCCGCCCTGCAAGAGATGGGTCTGGTCATCTCGAGCTCGCATCACGAGCACGGTCAAGATCAACACGAGATCGATCTGGCCGAAACGCCGATCTTGCGCAGCGCGGATAATTTCGTGACGCTCCGTGGCGCGGTCAAACACGTCGCAAGCGGACTGGGCATGGAAGCGACCTTTATGCCTAAGCCGGCCGAGGACGTCGCCGGCAACGGACTACATGTTTATTTCGGGCTCGACGGACTGGACGAAGACCAACGTCTGCACGCCATCGGTGGCCTACTCGCGCACGCTCCGGCTGCGACTGCGGTCTGCAACCCGACGGTGAACTCGTATAAACGGCTCGTCGCCGCGTGGGATGCACCCATTTATACCGTCTGGTCCGAAGCGAGCGCGAATGCGCTCGTTCGCGTTCCGACGGCGCCGGGCATGGAGACGAAGATCGAGATGCGCAGCCCCGATCCGTCGTGCAATCCATATCTCGCGTTTGCGGTTTTAATCGAGTCGATCGCCGACGGTCTGCGGCACCGCCGACTCCCCGGCGACCCGTTCACCGGCTCGAGCTACGAGCTCACCGGAAAAGTCCGCACCGAACGCGGGATTCGCACGCTCCCCAAATCGCTGCGTCAGGCGATCGACGAGCTCGATGCCGATACGGTGCTGCGGGGTGCGCTCGGCGATCACATCTATCACGCATTTCGCGATGCGAAGCTCGCTGAATACGAGCGCTATCGTCGCGTCGTGCATCCGTGGGAACGCGCACAGTATCTAACAAGATTCTAGCGGGACTAATCGCGGCGCTCGGCTCCGCGATCTTTTTCGGTCTCAACGCGACCGCAACGAAAGTCCTTTACGCTCCCGACACGCCTTCGCACATCGATCCGCTCGGCCTCATTACGGCGCGCTCGTTGTGGACGCTGCCGCTATTCGTGCTGTTGCGCTCTGGCAACGCGGCCGCGCAATAAGGTGGCGCCGAACCCCGATGATCTCGGCTGGTTCTTGCTCAGCGGCATTTGCTACGGACCTGCAACGACGGCGATGTTCGCGCTCGGAGTCGGCCACACGAGCGCTGCGCACGCCGTGCTGCTGCTTGCGCTCGCGCCGGTCTTCGCCTCGATTCTCGCAGTCATCTTTCTGCACGAGCGCCTGCATGCGATTCGCATTGCTGCGATCGTCGCCGGCGCGATCGGCGCGTGCGTCCTGACGTTCTCGCGAGCGGCGAGCGGTTCGACGCCCTTAGGCGACGCGATGATCCTCGTTATGGTTTTCAGCTGGGGCGTCATGGCGCTGGCGCTCCGCGTGCTGAACCGCAGGTACCCGGCGCTCTTCATCGCGGGCATCATGGGCGCACTCGGATCGCTGATGCTCGTCGGGCTCGGCGCGGTGAACCATCGTCTCGACGAGGGTTTGCTCCCGCTGCGCTATTACGATCTCAAGACGATCCTTGCGTTCGATCTCGAGCTCGTCGTGCTGCTTTCAGTCGCCGGTCAAATTTTGCAGAGCCTATCGATCCGCATCCTCGGCGTCATTCCGGTCGCAGCGATTACGGGGTACGGCTCGATCTTCTTCGGGTTGCTCGGATCGTTTGTGATTCTGCACGAGCAGATGAGCGCATGGGGATTGCTCGCGGGAGCGCTGCTCTCGGTTGCGCTTGCGCTCGCCCTGGCGCCGATTGGCTCGCGTACGGAATCGCCTTGACATTGCGTCCATCATCCATTCAAATGGTAGAAGGCAATCCGCAAGGATGGCCGGGCGATGGATCCCGCCCCTGAGGCTCGCGCCTCGGAAACCGCAGCAATGCTGATGGGTCCTCCTGCCGGAGGACTCGCCATTGCCATCGCTCAGCCGCGCCGAGCGTGCGCGCCGACCTCATTTGACGGACAAAGGCATTCTGTGCGATGAGGATTGGCCTTGCGTTCATGCTCGATACGAGCAGGAGACCCGGCGCGTTGTAGCTCTTGCGGGTATCGTCACCGGCGCTTTCATCGGTCTTACCGCTGCAATTCTCGTCTTCGCTTTTGGGAAGGATAGGCTCACCGGGCCCGGGCTCATGGTAATCGGTCTAGCGGCGTTCTGCATCGGACTCTTTTTCTATAGAAGAAATCGATTTTGATGCGCTCACATCGCGCCGCGCGTTCTGCTACCAGCGTCGCAATGATGGATAGAAGACGAGCAGCAGAATCGTAAAGACGAGAATGTACGTTAGGTAGGTGCCGATTACGCCCGACTGTGTTCGCCGGACGGCATCGCTAACTTTTAACGCGGCGGTTACGAGCCAGCGATAGAAGGCGATGTCGAAGAATTGGCGCGTCCTGCTTTCGTAGCGCACGCCAGCATTTTCAGTCTCCTCGATGCTGCGAACGGTCCGAATCCCTACGTCGAAAATGACGCGCGTCGGGTTCGCAAAACCCGTTCCGCCGTACTGCGTCCACGATCGATAAGCTTCGCCTGACGTCCAAACTTCCACTTGGCGCAACTGTGGCCGCGCGAACAAGCGCGCGATGAGTGCAAAGACGAGCCCGAAGCATAGGATTAAAACGCCAAGCCCAAGCGGCGAGACCGACGAGAAGCCGTGAAACGCGGGCTGTACGACCGGCGGGGCAGCCAACATTGATGCAACCGCCGCAGTGCCGGAAATCTGGTCGACCGGTGGGGCAATGAGCGCCAGATATTGCGGTGCAAGAAGTCCGAGCGCGAACACGCCGACCGCGGGCAAGAGACACGCAAGCGGCCAAAGGATGGGTCCCTCGTGGGAAACCGCGGATTCCTCACTTCGCGGAGCGCCGAGAAATCCGATCCCGGCGAATTTCACGAACGCGACGATCGCAAGTCCGGCCGCGACACCGATTGCGGCCGCGCACAACGCAAACGTCACGTCGACCGCCACGTTTGCGGACCGGAAGGCTTGCATGAACGATTCGAGCGTCAACCATTCGCTCGCGAAACCTCCAAACGGCGGAATCGCAGCCAGCGAAAACGCTGCTGCGATTGCCGCGGCGGCCGTGTACGGCATGCGTTTAGCGATGCCACCCAGACGATCGAAATCGGTTGACCCGGCTTGAGATTCAAGTGCGGCACATGCAAGAAATAACGTACACTTCGCAAGCGCGTGCGCGGCAATCTGGAAAAATGCCGTGGCGAGACCCACGCCGGCAAGCAAGGGCAGATCGATGCTTTTGCCTACCAGCGCGATACCGAGTCCCGCAACGATCACGCCGGAATTCTCGACGCTTGAATACGCCGCGAGCGTGCGCGCATCGCGCTGCGCTACAGCCCAGGCAATGCCGAGAAGCGCGCCGAGCGCGCCGATGCTCGCAAGCAGCAGTCCCCACCAAAGCGGCACCGCGCCGCTCAATCCAAAAACAAAGCGGACGATTCCGTAGAAGCCTACGTTGAGCGCGCCGCCTGCCATCAGGGCCGCAACGACGGATGGTGCGGCGCGATATCCGTACGGCATCCAGCCTTGTAGCGGCAGCAGACCGATCTTGGCGCCGAACCCGATAAGCAACAGAATGAAAATGGCGCCGCGGGCAACGGCGGGCAGGCTGTGCGCGGCATCGAGCGCTGCCGCAACGGACGTTCCGTTGCGAGCGAGCACGAGCAAGGCGACAAACAGTGCGGCACCGGCGATGTGCGTGAGCGTCAGCGTGAAGTATCCTGCGGCCTCCGCATTTTCATCGTTTCCGGCGAAGGTGATCGCCCAATAGAATGCGAGCGCGAGCAATTCCCATGCGAACAAGAACAAGAACACGTCGTCTGCCAGGCATGCCAGCAACGATGCCAATAGTATCGCGCATGCCGTCGACGCCGCGGTCCGACCGCTTCGGCGTTCGTCGCGCGAGCGACCGCCTAAACCAAACAATCCGACCGCAGTCGCGACAAGGCCGATAATTCCGGTAAAGAACCCCGCGATCGGATCGAGCCGAACGGTAATGTGAAGATCGGGATTCCCGGCAGTTTGTGCAACGCCCGCGATCAACGTCCCAACTCCACCATCCAGGGCCGCAGCGCCCGCAAGCGCGACGGCGAGATAACCCAGAGATCTCCCGGCGGATCCGGGAACGAGCAGGGCTCCGAGCATTCCCGCAATCGCGAGAGCAATCGCGACGAGCGCGAGATCGAGCGGCGTCATGCGGAAGCTCCTGCGCGAGGCGCTGCTATGTGCCCAAGAGCGACCCACAATCCGTGAATGATTGTGAGCGGAGCCGGCGGCGTCCCCGGGACCTTGACATCGACAGGTATGAAACGGCTAACCGGTCCCGCGACATCATCGTCTGCAAAGATCGTGCCTGAACAAGCAGCGCTGCCCAGTGCGATGACAACTTTCGGCGACGGCATCGCGTCATAGACGCGCCGAAGCGGCTCGACCATGGAATGCGTCACTACTCCCGTCGCGACCAGAATGTCAGCATGACGCGGTGAGGCCGTCATGAAAATACCGAGCCGATTGACGTCGTAAAACGGGTTGAATATCGCCTGCAACTCCTGCTCGCACGAAGCATCGCTTCCGCAATCGACGTGTCGAACGTGGATGGAACGCCCGAGACTCCCTATCCGGCGACGCAGCTCGGCTCGGGTAACGTCAACATCGTTTCCCGACAACGCCAGCTCGAAATCGTGCGAGAACGTGAACGCTTCCGGTGCGACGCGCGCACATTCACCACATTGAAAGCACCGCTGCATGTCAATGGCCGGCTGCTGACCGCCGGTCTGAATGGCATGTGACAGGCAGGCAGCCGCACCGCGCTCGAGATTCTCGTTCGTCGCCCCAGGCAAGATGGTTGGGCGCGCGCGGTATCGCTCGGACATCGCATCCGGCAAGCCCGGATATCTCGTCGTCAAGATGCCGCGCCGGAGTCCTCGCCCAATCCAATTACTCATCGATCGGTTTCCGATTGGATGAGACCGAAGGAATGCTCGATGAACGAAAAGTCCGTAAAGATGTTCCCCGGCAGCGACGGAACGAACAGCGGCCAATTCGCAAACGATGCGGACCGCACGGCAACTCGGGTGAGCGCGTCGTCGAATCGAACGAAGTAGAGCAACTCGCCCTGCGGTGACTCTACGCGCGCGAACGCGCTACCACGACTAGGGACCTGACGCAACTCGGCGCAGGACGAGCCGGTCGGAGCCGCATCGAGTGCAGCGCGAACGAGTTTGAATGACTGACGAATCTCCGCTTCACGCACGCGCGCACGTGCCATGGCATCGCCGCCAGCTTCTGCAGCCGCAGCATCGATTCGCGCGTGCAACCATCCATCGGTCACGCGCGCGTCATTCAGCACGCCGCTACCGCGAGCTACGGGACCGACTCCGCCGTATGTACGCATCGTCTCTTGCGAAAGGCGACCCGTACCGATCAAACGATCGAGCAACGACTGCGTTCCAAATAGCCCGTCGACGACACCCAGCGCTTCACGTTCGACATTGTCGAGTCCACGTTCCGCAGCGCTACGAAGCGCGCCGAAAACATCAGAGCGTGTTCCTCCAACGCAGATCGACCCGCGCCCGAATCGGTGTCCGGTCGCCTCAGCGATCAGCCGGTGGACGCGCTCTTTTGCGGCGAACGTCTGCGCAGACCCGATCGACAAAGACCCGTCGTCCGCTAACTTTGCGAGAGAATCGAGATGCTGGTGAATCCGTTCCAGCTCAACGAGTATTTCACGCGCCGCGCGTGCCCGCGGTGGCACATCGACACCGCACGCCGATTCGACAGCGCGGCAAAATGCCGACGCATGGCTCGACGCGGTTGTGCCCGAGATATGTTCCGCAACGAACGGCGCCAGCTCGAGCGGCGTTCCCTCGAATCGTTTTTCGAGGCCCCGATGCTTGAAGAACATCGAAGGATGAACCGCGACGAAATCCTCACCGGCAGTCTCGATGATCCAGCAGGCGGATTCGACGATCCCCGAGCGGACCGGTCCGTAAAGAACTGTGGAAATCTCCTCGCCGAGTGCGCGACGAAGTTTTTCGGCATCGTGCTCAGGAGACTTGATAATCGGCGGATGTTCGTCACCACCGTTAAAACGAACGTCGAAACGGTGATGAACTTCTTGTTCGTGCCAGCGCGCGGCAGGCACGTCGCGAGCGATCGAAGCTGCATTCCCGGAGGCCGGGACGGTCCCAGTTGTGACGGTTAGCGAGCCATCGAGCTCGGTGACGTAATGCAAGGCACGCTCGGGACCCTGCATCTCACAAAACAACCAGACAAAACGTGCGCCTGCGGCGACGAGCGTGGCCGCAACCTCCGACGCTTCCGAACTACTCGAGCGCGCGATCATGTTGCTTGACCCACGATTGCCATTGCTCGCTCGAGTAGCTGCATCAATTGCGGCGGAACAATAAGGCCGAGACCGAGCACGACGACGAAGCCTAGCAGCATCGCGTAGACTGCGACGCCGAAGCGTTCACCCGAATTCACACCGGACCGCGCGCGTCCCGCGCTCGTCGCGTTGACCCAACGAAGAATCCCCGCGAATGCGGTTCCGAGCAACAACGTAACGGCGACCGCGAGGATCCATGCACCCGACTGGAAGCCGCCGGCGAGAATCATGATCTCGCTCCGAAAGATCCCAAAGGGCGGCAGACCCGCAAGCGAAAGGCCGGCGAGCGCAAAGAGCGTCCCGGATGCCGGAAGGGTCGCGATGCCACCGCGGATTCCCGCTATCTCGCGGGTCTCGTAGCGTTCGCTGAGCCGGCCGGCGGCAAAGAATGCGACCGACTTCGACGCTGCGTGATTGATCGTGTGCAGCAATGCTCCTATGACGGCAAGCGGCGCACCGAAGGCCAAACCTGATGCGACGATGCCCATATGCTCGATGCTTGAATACGCCAGCATTCGCTTGATATCGCGTTGCTGGAGCAGAAAGAAGGCCGCGATGAAAAGCGAGACCAGGCCGACGACAAAGAACAAAATGTGCGTCATCCCGTGACCCACGGCAAGATTGGCAATTGCAGCGAACCGGAGAATTGCGTAGAGCGCATCCGACAGCAGCGCGCCGGAAAGCATTGCGCTCGTTGGCGTAGGACCCGCACCGTGGGCGTCGGGCAACCACGCGTGCATCGGTGCAAGGCCCATCTTCGTACCGAACCCGATAAGAGCGAAGATAAATGCCAGTCGCACGCAATCCGGATTGAGATGCGACGCCACGGCAATATATGCGGACCACTGCGGTACGTGATGATCACCGAGCACGCCGACCCCGGAAACGTAGAGTAAGACGACCGCAACGAGGCCAAATGCAAGGCCGCATGACGCGATCAGAATATATTTCCAAGCGGCTTCGAGCGCCGCTGTCGTTCCCTGCAAGCGGATCAGCAAGGCGGACAATATCGTCGTCGTTTCGAGTGCGACCCAAAGGCCGCCCATATTCGTCAGGAGTGGCACGACGATCTCGCTGCACGCGAACGCGTTCGTTAGCGCGAGAAACTCGCGCCGATATCGCTCTCCGTTACCGCCTGCCGCGCTCTCGGCGTTGACATACCACTGCGTATACAAGCCGACTGTTCCGTAGACGATCGCGACCGGCAGAAGAAAGATCGCCGAAAGAGCATCGGGAGCGGTTGCGCCGGCCGCGCTTGCAATGTCGGCGGCGATGATGCAGGCAGCGGTGCACAGCCCGCCTACCGCGGTTAGTGGCCCCGTGATGCGCGACGGCAACACGATACTCACAATTGCAAGCAATCCGGGGATCGCGATCATTGCGACGATCAACGTCATCCGACCAGTTCCTGCAGCTGGGTCGTTGCGGCGCTCGACCGCAACGAAACGAGAATGCGCACAAGCACGGCGAACACGACGACCGCGACGAGGACGTCAAAGAGCACGAGAATTCCAACGACAAACGGCAACCCGGGCGCCAGGGTTACCGCACCGAAAAACACACCGTTCTCGAGCGTGAGAAATGCAATGACCTGCGCGAACGCGTTCGGTCGCAGTATTGCCACTAAGAATCCGATGAAAACGACCGAGAGCATCGTCGCCAGGTCCGCGGTAGGGAGAAACGCGCCCGTTTTGAGCGGAAGCTGCGCCGCCGTCAAGCAGCCGATGCCGACAAGCCCTACTGCGATAAGCAGCGAGAGCAAGACGTTGATCCGGGTGGGGATCTCGACACGCGTCGACACGCCCTTCGTCAAGCTGCGCATATAGATCGGCAGAACTATGACTTTGAACACGAACGTCAGCGCCGCAAGCGCGATCAGGTCCCACGCTCCTCCGACGATCCCGACGTCAAGGCAGATGCACGCGACGAATAGCGATTGAACCGCGTACAGCGTGATCAACTCGGAGAGTACGACCGATCGAAAGAGTGCGAGCTGGACCAAGAGCAACAGCGCCGCGATCGTGCCGGCGAAGGCTTCGGGAACGGTCAAGTGGTGGAGAGCCGTCATCCGAATCCAACCACGTACGCGAAGACGGCGAGCACGGCGACCAGCAGTCCCGTCCCGATGAACTCGGTTATCTTATATAGTCGCAGCTTTGCGAATGTCGTCTCAATGATGACCACAGCTAGGGCGACGACACACATCTTTGCAAAAAGCAGCACCACTGCTAAGAGGATCGAGGGAAGAGATCCTGTCGACGATAGGCCCCTCGGTAGCAGTAATACGTTTACGAAAACTGTGTACAGCAGAAACTGCTTCATCGCGCTACCCCACTTAAACAGTGCCATTTCGGGGCCACTGTGCTCGAAAAGTCGCGCGTCGTCGATCATACCGAACTCAATCGTTGCCGACGAGCTCTCGATCGGAATGCGCCCGGTATCGACCAGGAGCATCATGAAAAAGGCAGCCGTCGCGAGAACGTGTGCAGGCCGCAGCACATCCGCGGCAGACGCCCGCAGCGTCGCGTTCATAGCATACGGAAGATCCGTTCCTGTTATGAAGGCTACGGAGAAGAATACGAATATCAGCGTCGGCTCGACCAGAATCCCAACCATGGTCGCGCGACTCGCACCGATCGATGTGTATTGCGAGCCGCCATCAAGCGCCGCAAGCGCAGTGACGAAGGAGCCGAAGGCGAAGACGAACACGCTGCCGAGAATATCGCCGTACGTCGCGCCCGGCAACGGATACGTCGTGAGAACCGGAATCAACGTTGTGAATGTCGCATACGCTCCGCACGCGGCATAGGGAGCTGCCCGAAATACCCACGATGCATGCTCCGGGACCAAGCGTTGCTTGCGAAAGAACTTGATGATGTCGCGATACGGTTGGAAAACCGATGGTCCGCGCTTGCCGGCCATCATCGCCTCGACGCGCGAAATCACGCCACTCAAAAGCGGCGCGAGCAGCGTCACCGTGAGGACCTGGGCGGCCTGCGCGGCAAGCGGTGAAAGGGTTAGCAATGGTTCTCCTGACCGTTCGGAGCCAAATTCACGACGTCAGGAGTCATCGGCCTTTCGGCGGTTAGCGGCGCGTACCGCACGCGGACTCCACCGCGTCTGAGCGCGCCCTTCCACGCATAGAAATCCTACTCCTCGACAACGATTGGCGCGTCGTCTTCGTGCATGTCCTCGACGATTTCATGCGCCCGCAGACGTCGTTTCAACTCTGCGATGCGAGCCTGCAACGATCGGTATCGCGAGATCATGATATCCTGCGAAGCATAGGCGCCTGCGTTACGCATACGCTCGATATTGAGATTGCGCATCGACTCCGCATACTCGAAGTGTTCGGAAGAGTACTGCCGTTGAAGAACGTAGAGTGCCTCGCTCCGCTCGCGTACTGTGGCCTCAGATGACTGAAGCCGCTCCTCCAGGTCCGCAATGCGCGCGCGGAACGCCTGGAGATCATCGCCCGTGGCGTCAGCCGCTTCGCGTGCACTCAATCCCAGCCAGCGCCTGAACATCATCCGCTCACAGCCAGCTCGACCTCGGATTGGATAGAGTCCAGGTCAGCCGCGAGCGCAATAGCCGTCGCTTCATCGTGCTCGCAACCGCGCAACAGAGCGCGCACATCGTCCTCGCTTATATCGCTGGGTGCGCTCAGACCGCGGCGGATCGCGTCCTCTGCGTCGGCAAGCCGCGTTGCGGCAAGATCGCCAAGTGCATGGACGCTACGATCGATTTCTTGTCGCGCGGCGTATCGTAGTCGACCTCGACGCGCCCCGAGCGTTTCCTCGACCCTTTGAGCGACATGACGCATGAGGAGACGTGAGCGGAACGCGCGCGGCAAGAGCTGCGTGACGTTCCGCACGAGAATCTCTAAACCCGTGTCCGCGATTCGCTCCTTCGGGATGGAGATTCCCGGAACGTCGAACGTAGACGCGAGCGATGCCGGTAGCGGACTATCGGCTCTGACGAGGGCCGCTCCAAGCGCGAGAATTTCGCTCTCGAGACGGACGACCTGACGAAACAAACGCTCAGCATCCGCTTTCATTCGCTCATTGAGAAGTTCTGTGACGTCCTTTGCCCACGTGCCGGCGCGAGTCGCCGCACCTTGCTCGAGCGCGCGCTCAAACGCGTCGATCCCGCCATCGCGAGCGAGTGGACGTAGTTCGGAGGCAAGAGCGACACACGATCGTTGGAACCACTGTTCTAAACGATCGTCCACAATTTCGCCGATCTCTTTGAGTATCTGTTCCAGAGAAACGATCAGGTCCCGACTACGCTCTCGAAGCTCAGTTACGAGCGTATCGAAACGTAGACGCGTCGCTTCGCGTTCGTTGAGCGGCAGAAGCAGGGCATGGCGTCGCAGCGCGATGAGAAACTGAAGGCGGCGCGCCAATACGGACGCCTTCCGCGCGATCGAGCGTTCTCGCACGAGGTCCCTGTTGCGGTCGAGAAAAGCCACGAGATCCGCAACGAACTCCTTAAATCGCGAATCTGGCCGCCCGTCTTGAGCGGCAAGGAGCGCGTTACGCGCGCTTAGTGCGAAGATGCGCGGTATAAAGCCCAGCGCAGCGTTGAGCTGCCGTTGCGTAAAGCCGACGATCTCGCTTTCCTGTCCGGGCAACAAGTCTGCTTTATTATAGACCACAAAGAGCCGCTCCGACGCGTCACGAACGTCTTTTGCAAACGCGATTTCTGCTTCACCGATGGGTGGCTCCGGGCCGACGACCAGAATCGCGACATCGGCTTCGTGGAGAGCGTTGCGCGCGGTTTCGGTATTGTGCACGAATGCGGACCCGATGCCCGGCGTATCGACGATGCGTAAACCGTGCAAGAACGCAGCATGCACGCGAACGTCAACCGCACCTACACCGCGAACATTCGCCGGATTTCCCGCTTCCGTGACGAACTCACTAAGGTCGCGAATGTCGATCTGCGATGATCCCCCGTCGCAATAGATAACGGTCGCGCCTTCCACGCCGAAACGGACCCGCGTCGCAATAGACGTTAAGGGAAGTGCACCTGTCGGTAAGATATCGTTTCCGATGAGTGCGTTGATTAAGGTGCTTTTCCCGCGCTTGAATTGTCCCGCGATCAGTACGGTCAATTCATCCCCGATGGAACGACCGATCAGCGAGCGTGCTTCGATGGCGCTTGCTTCGTCCGCATGTCGCCAAGCAATCCGTTCGATTTCGTGGAGCGCAGCCGCAGTCCGAACTACTGACACGTGAAATCCTCCAAGCACGGAGGACCCATTAGCATGCTGCGGTTTTCGAGTGCGTGCTCGAGGGCGGGACCCATCGCCCGGCGCGCCTAGGCTCGCCACAGTTATTGAACCGTGCTACGCCGCCGCTGTCAAGAAACTATGTCTCACGAATAGGGGAACCTTGGGACAGGTAGACAAATTCGAGCGTATTCCGGCGATGGAGTTCGCCGCAAACGTCTTCGGACTGATGACTCCTACGCGTGTGTTCGAGCGAATTGGAGTCAATCATGATCTTTGCCGACTGGGCAATCTACAGCATACGCCGTCAGATTAGGCGTCGGGCCAAGTGGATTCTCATTCTGTTCTCGCTCCTCTGCGGCCGGAACGAGGAGTAAGGCATGGAAGGGGCCGTCACACAACACCGCGTGCGCACGCTGGCACTCGTGCGAGATGCGCGTAGATTCGTGCTTGCCGTGCGTCATGCGCGCCGCGGCGAGCGATTTTGGACGCTTCCCGGCGGTTTCTCAAATATCGGCGAATCGCTTGAGGAAACGCTGATTCGCGAGGTCGGTGAAGAGACCGGCTACCGTGTGAGTGTCGATTATCTCGTATCCGTTTTCGAGATCGGCTCGAGCCGTTGGGACCCGCGGCGTCTTGAGCTCTGCTTTGCCTGCGAGATCATTGATGTCGATGCGACACTTCGTCGTGGAACGGACGGCATTGTGGAAGTCAATTGGCTCAATCCAAACATCGCCTATGACGACTTTTTACCGTCAAAACTGCTTCCACTGCTAAGGGTGAACGTGAGAGGCGTCTATCTGGGGAATATCACCGACACCGAGCATCCGTTGAAAAAATAATTACACGTGCGCAGTGTCATTGATCGCGCAGACGATTGAGCTGCCTCGCCGCCCGGAATGTGCGCTACGTCAGGCGCTCGAAACCAAAGTTTTCTGGAATAGACCGCAACCGGCTTCCACCTATCTGCAATCCGCAGCCCACGGCCTCATCCTGTTTGAGGCCGAGAGATGTCAATGTCGGATCGTTCACGCGTTCTACATCTCGGCACCGACAAAGATCTCGTGGTAGAGATCCTCACCATAGCTCGTCTCGAGTGGCTCCCCTACAGCGAGCTTATATGTTCGGGTACCATCGGACTGGCGTTCAGCGCGCAAGAATGTCGCCTTGTGCGACTTCTCCTCCCATAACGTTCGCGCAAATTGGTAGAGATGCGTCACATAGAATACTTTGATGCGCTTTTCGAGCAATGCAGAAACAATCTGCCGCGTGATCTCGGAACCTTCTCGATCGTTCGTCGCAGCGAACGACTCGTTAAACAGCATCAGCGCGTTCGGATGCAAATGAGCCGCGATCTCACTCATGCGCGAAATTTCCTCTGCGAACTTCCCATGCTTCATCGAGGCGTCTTCTTCACGTTTGTAGTGCGTGTAGAGTCCCGTGCACGTGTTGGCCGCGAATGCCTCAGCTCCAACGAACATTCCGCATTGCATCATCAACTGCGCGAGTCCGAGGCTGCGTAAGAACACCGACTTTCCACCCCGATTGGCCCCGGTCACGACAACTGCCTCGCTATCATCCGCGTCCACGTCGTTGCCGACGACGCGTTCGGGAATCGAGAGCGCCAGCGCGACGTCGTAGAGCCCTGTAAACCAATGCCGCCGCACATTGCTGTCGCTGGCGTCAGGGAAGCACACGGGCTCTCCTTTTGCGGTGAGCGTAGCATGCACGTTGAGGCACGCGACGTAGAATCCGAGCTCCGACCGCAACAATTTAAGAAAACTCATGATATGGTCAGCGGATTGTGCCGCGGCATTGGCGACACGGTTGACGCCTTGATCCCGGAGCGTCGAAAGCGCGCGGGCGCCGGCGTCGTCGCGCGGATGGAGCTGGTAGGAATAGGCATCCGGTCCAGGTTGGAAAAGACGTTCAAACCAATTACGGTCGGGATGATTCGGCAGCCGCAAGATGTAGTCGAGACCCTTGTTACCGGCGCCGAGGCGAGCGCTGATGAGCGCGCCGCCCTTGAATTTTAGTCGCTTGAGGTGTGCTTCGACGGCATCGAAGTACTCATTGGAGAGCTCTTCCTTAAGGGTCGCGTATAACGTCTGAAACCCGCTCGATCGAAAGACGTCTTGGTACGCATCCATTGTCTTTCGAAGCTTTCGAAGAATCGAAACGAAAAACTCGAGTAATCCAACTGCGTTGCCAAGTGTCGATGTCGGATAGCGGCCGCTCGTTAACCAGTAATACCCTCGCTTACCCTCTTCGGCCTCGACGGCAATGGTGTACATCGCATGAAGCGCGTCGGGATGCGCAAGGCAGTCCGCGAGAATTGCCTGACGATATCGAATCGTTGCGACATCTTCTAAGCTCGAAAACAACGCGCGTCGGGCAACCTCGTAGAGAAACTTGTCGCTGCCACTCATCGCCGTAAAGAGTCGATTCAGCTCCAGGTCCTGCGCAAGGTCCCCTTCGTTCCATGGAAGCGGACATTCAATATCAAAATCGCGGTTGGGGTACATGAGGAACGCCTTCACGACGGCAAACGCTCCAGCAGCGCGCTGTATGTAACCTGATACTTCTCGGCGATCGCAAGCGCGTATGCAAGTCCATCCGCAGGACGACGAACGACCTTGAACGTCCGCATGGCCGGCTGCTCGGGCACGACCGTACTCACCATACTGACGGTCCTCGGGCTCATGTTCGAGAGCTCGTCGATGAAGGTCACCCAGACGCCGAGCACATCGTGCGCGAGCAATTTCTCCATGACACGACGACTGAGGAAGACGGCATCGTGAATTGTCGTGGACGTGAAAATCTCATTGAGGATGACGATCGAGGAAGGCGTCGCGGCCTCGATGATATCGTGGAGACGGTGGAGATCGTCTTCGAGCTTACCCCGAAGATTCTCGATGCTCTCTTCGCGCTCGAAATGCGTGAAGAGCCGATCAAAAAGATAAAGACGCGCATGGGTGCCGGCAATCGGGCAGCCGAGGGCGGCCAGATAATGAACCTGTCCGAATGTTCGCGCGAATGTTGTTTTCCCGCCCTGATTCGGGCCGGTCACGACGATCATCCGTTCCGCGGCTTCGAGTGAGAACTCGTTGCAGACTACGGATGAACCAGCATCGATCAGATTATGAGCGAGCGCCATATCAAACATATCGTGACAAGATACAGTCTTGTCGGCGCCCTCGGCGATGACTGGATAGCAAAAACTGAGGCCAGCACGCCGGAAGCCACCAACAAATTCTAGATAGGAGACGTAGAACTGCACCTCGCGCTCAAATCGCGTGATGACATCGTCGACGAACGCCCGATTTTCGTTGCAGAACCGATCAAGATGGCCCAGCTCGTCTGGAAACAGCTTTGCAACGAAGACAAGAATCTGAGCCTCGATATGGTTCATCCCCGGCGAGAGATCTTTGAACTGTACGAGATAGTCGGTTACGGGGGAGCGTTTGAATTTTTCGAATGTCTCATCGACGACCGCACTATAGTCGGCCTCGTTCTCGTAGCGAAGAACGCTAAAGCCACCATCTTGAATGAGAATGCTGTAGCGCACTCCCGCAAGCTGCGCCTCGACCTGTTCTTTTTCCGTGACCAATGCTCGAAAGGCGTCGCCTTGGGTATAGGTAGCGAGGTACTGGCGGAAGCGTTCAAACCCAGTCGATCCAAGAGCAGCGGAATCGAGTTGCGCGGAAAAGTCGCGCACGGCATCGCAATACATTGCGATCGCCTCGAGGAACCACGCGTCCGCCTCATAGGTGTTACGCATCTTTTCTGCCTGGGCGACGTGTGAGCGCATATCGTGCATGCGGCTTGCGAAGTGCCGGACGTTTTCGAGCAGTTGCGTGTCTTCAAGGTCCAAAAAGACCTTCTGCCGGTACACGATGCTGTCTCGTTCGCCGAGCGCTAGATGGAAGAACGGCTTAAGGTTGTAATCTTTCTTGTCGACGACGATTGCCGTAACGACTTGATCGAGATTCACGTCTGAAAAGAAGTCAGGCTCGCGTTCCTCGACAATCTCGTTGGCAGATAACTGGGAAAAGAGAATGCTTATCACGACAGTGTCGCCGATCGAAGCGCGTGGGACATTCTGGATCGCGCAACGCTGACGATAAGGCGCTTAATGACCGTCTCGATGGCGATCGCAACTGCATCGCGGAGCGCCTCGCGAAGCTGCATGGTTAAGTCCAGCATCCAAGACTCGAGCATATCGTCAGGTGAGGCCTGCGGAACGATCGCGAGCTGGACGGCACGAAGGTGAAGTCGAGGGAGTGCGATTCGACGCGGTCGCGCAATCAATCGTACTTCGCTCACCCAAACCGACTCCGCGTACGACCGGAAGCGTGCGCGAAACCGGACATTCGCGGTGTCACGCACGCGGCGCGTACAATGCGACGCAATGAGCTGCGCTCTCTCATGATCGCAGCCTACAGAACGGAGCAAGTCTTCGAACGCGGCACGCGCTTTCGCGAAGGCATCTGCGCAGAGGCGGTCGAGGGTCGCGATATCAGCATTGCAACCGTCGGTGAGTGCGTGGCGCGCCGACCCTTCGAATTCGCGCGCGCTGATGAGATGCGGATCGTCGATCATATGGCTCTCCTACGAAACTAGGAGCCATCAGTCGCGTCCGCGACGTCTGCGGCGAGCCCCATCGCCGATACCTCACTAGTATAGTGCGACCGGTGGGGGCTTCAAGTGGGTGGGGCGGCCTAAGGGGCAGAAACGCGTGTGAGGCGATGGAGCTCGCCACAAGCGCCGGATGACGGCTGATGGCTCCTGTTTTAAGGCAGGAGTACCACGTGCGAGTTCTTCTCATCGCTGATGTCCACGCCAACTTGGCGGCCTTGCGTGCGCTCCCTGAGGCTGATGCCGTCGTTTGTGCGGGTGACGTGGTGGGATTCGGTCCGAATGGCGCCGGCGTCATCGACGAGCTCCTACGGCGCGGTGCACGATGCGTACGGGGCGACGAGGACGACGCGATCGCCAACGGCTCAAACCACCCCGCCCCGCCGTCACTCCCACTTGCAGCGATCGAAAGCCGCGAGCAAACGCGGGCGAGCCTTTCAGACGCGCACATGCATTGGTTGAAGAACCTTCCGCCTGAACTTGAATTGCGGTTCGACGGAGTATCAGTTGCCGTGACGCACGCGTATCCCGGCGACTACGGTCGCTACATCAAGCCGACAGACGATGAAACCGAGCGCATTTCACGCGCCTTCCCGAGGTGCGATCTCGTCGTCGTCGGACATACGCATCGCCCCGGAAAATGGGAAAGTCACAATGTCATTGCTAATCCGGGAAGCGTTGGCTTGTCACATCGCGCTGGATACGCGTCGTACGCCATGCTCGAGGATGGTAGAGTTACCTTTAGCGACGTGCGCTACGATCCGATCGAGACCATTGCAGCTTCGATTCGGTTTGGTCTTTCGAACTCCGCGCATCAAGAGTACGTCACTGAGCTCGTAAATGGATCGAATCGTCCCTTTACGCGATTAGCTCACACACGAACACGAGACGACCGCGACTAGACCCGCGTCTTCTTGCCCCAACGCGCAATTTCGGCTTCGAGATCGAGCGCGCGCGTCGGCGCGCTTTTTTCGTATTCGCCCCAATGCTCGCGCGGAACCATCCACATCACTTCGAACTCGTTGCCGTCCGGGTCGTAACCGTACACCGATTTTGTTGCACCATGATTGCTCATGCCGCTCAGCGTGCCGTAACGTTGCAGCGCCGCGAGTGCGTCGCGCAGCGATTCGATCTCGTCGACCTCCCACGCAAGATGATAAAGGCCGACGCCACGCTCGTTGGGCGCCGGCGCGTCCGGCCCGACGCGCGCAAGTCCGAGATCGTGATGATTCTCCGATCCCGGGGCGCGCATGAATGCCATCATGTTCCCCACTCGCGCAATCGGTTCTAGACCGAGCACGTCCTGATAAAACGCGAGACTGCGTATCGAGGTCGCGCACGCGCAGCACCGCATGATTGAGCTTTTTAACGTTCATTTTGATAGGCGCTCCGCCCCAGGCTGCGCGCCCCCCCAACCGCTTCGCGGAGGGGCCCCCATCAGCGCTCGGCCTGCCAGCGCTTCAGGCACTTCACGACTATAGCGCCGGCCTCGCAACAACATCATCTATATATCTTTCCGTTCACCTCGACATAACCGTCAACACCACCGCGATGGGTTGCAGGATGCGTGTCGTGGATCAGGCCTTCGTACCCATACCGGTAGTTTGGATAGACGAACTGCCCGAGCGCGATGATCCGATCGCCCTCGTGAACGTCGATGTGTCCGTCCAGCACTTCGTTCGGAATCACTTCGGTTTGATAGGTGGCGCCGTCCGGAGCCGCGAGCCGTACCGGAATATAAACGTGCAAGCCGTGCTCACCGCCGCTCTCGTGCGGCCGTCCGCTTACGATCCCGCATACCATGACGCCCTCGACGACGCGGCTGCGCGCCATGAGGCTCTCCTGAAAGTGCGCGTTCATCTGCGGCGTGCACATCGCCGGCGGATTCGGCGCGCAACCGGCGAGCAGAATACCTATGCCCGCTACGATTGCTCGCGCCGACAATGATGGGCCTACGCTTGCACCTTCGCTCGAGCATGATCGCGGATCAGGCGCCACGCAAGCTCTACGTCGTCGCGCGTCGTCCGTTCGTTGCCGATCGCAAGCCGCAGCACAAGCCGGCCGTGCAAGCGTGTCGTCGAGATGAAAATTTCGCCGGTCGCGTTCACTTCATCCGCAATTGCTTGATTGCGCGCATCCATTGCTTCGGGCGTTCCGCCGTCACCGACGTAGCGGAAGCAAACGACGGAAAGCGGATGCGGTGCAGACACTTCCCAACCGACTTCGGCTTTTACCCATGCCGCGAACTCTTGTGCCAGTGCAATGTGCGCGCGCAGTTTCTTGCGAATCTCGGCTGCGCCGTAGTGCCGCAGCACGAACCATAGCTTGAGCGCGCGGAAGCGACGTCCGAGCTGCAAGCCGTAATCCATGTAATTGTGCACGCCGACTTCGGGCGCGTACAGGATGTCGATCACGAGCGAAAATGCGCGACGCAGAATCTCGGGCTCGCGAACGTAGAGCACGGAGAGATCGACCGGGACGAACATCCACTTGTGCGGATTCATCACGAGCGAATCCGCGTGCTCGACGCCGTCGAGAATCGGACGCACCTCCGGAAGAATCGTCGCCGGTCCCGCATACGCCGCGTCGACGTGCAGCCACACCTTGTATTTGCGCGTCACTTCGGCGATCGCGTTGAGCGGATCACTCGAGGTCGTCGAGGTCGTGCCGACCGTCGCGCAGACGCACATCGGCTTCATGCCTGCGGCAAGATCGGCTTCGATTTGTGCGGCGAGCGCGTCGGGCTTCATCGCAAACTGCGCGTCGCATGGAATTTTGATTACGTTATCTTGGCCGATACCGAGTGCGATCGCGGCTTTCTCGATATGATTGTGCGTCTGATCGGTAATATAAATACGCAGCGGCGCCAGATCGGCGCGGCCAGCCATGCCTTTCACGCGAATCGTGGGCTCGGCTTGTTGACGCGCTGCCGCGAGCGCCGTGAAACCGCTGATCGAGGCGGTATCGTAAATGATGCCATGCAAGTGTTTCGGCAGCTGCATGAGCCGCGCCAGCCACGCTGTAACGACGTCTTCGAGCTCCGTCGCGGACGGCGACGTGCGCCACAACATCGCGTTGACGTCGAGCGCGGCGGCAAGCATCTCCGCGAGCACGGAGATCGGCGCAGCGCTGATTGCAAAGTACGCAAAGAAGCGCGGATGGTTCCAGTGCGTGATGCCGGGAACGATCAGCTTTTCGAAATCGGCAAAGATCGCATCGAACGATTCGCCCTCTTCCGGCGCCTCTGCCGGGAGCGCAGCGACGAGCTCCCCGGGCTTGTACCGCGAGAGCACCGGATAGCGCCGCGCATCACGATAGTAGCCGTCGATCCAGTCGGCCACGCGGTCCATTTGAGCCTTGAAGTCGTCGGACATACGTACGACTTTTCTCCCGGTGAAGGCGCATCATCCCTTGCGAGAAAATGTTGTTACGAGCCCCCTCGGGGAATCTTGCCTTTTAATAATGATGCCGGGCTCGGCGCCATGGGGGCCCCGCGCCGAAGGCGTGGGGGGCGCGGAGCCTGGGGCGGAGCGCCTTTAGAATGAAGTATAGGACCTACCCCAAGACCGACATTACCGTCAGCGAAGTTGGATTCGGGTTATGGACCACATCGACTGGTTGGTGGGGAAACAAGACGGACGCCGAGGCGATCGCGCTCCTGCGCGAAGCATACGATCTCGGGGTTACGTTGTTCGATGCCGCAGACACGTACGGCAACGGTCTTAGCGAGGAACAGCTCGCTACCGCGTTCGAAGGCAAGCGCGACAAAGTCATTTACGCGACGAAGTTCGGTTACGATTTCTATTCGCACTCAGGCGACCGCAAGGGTCAATCGGAGATCCCGCACGACTTCTCGCCGGCCCATGTGCGCCGCGCGCTTGAAGGTTCGCTCAAACGTCTGCGGACGGATTACATCGATATCTGGCAGATGCACAACGCGCATCTCGAACAGGTCCACGACGACGGATTGTGGGAGCAGCTCGAGACGCTCCGCAAGGAAGGCAAGATTCGCTCTTACGGCGTCGCGCTCGGGCCTGCGATCGGCTGGCTCTACGAAGGCGTTGAAGCGACGAAGCGCCGGAACACGACGAGCATCCAGATGATCTGGAATATCCTCGAACAGTTTCCGGGAGACGCGATGCTTCAAGCCGCACGTGATGCAAACGCCGACACCGGCTATCAAATTCGCGTTCCGCATTCAAGCGGAATGCTCGAGGGTAAATACACGCTCGAGACGACCTTCCCGCCGAGTGATCATCGTTCGCACCGTCCGCACTCGTGGCTAGTCAACGGCGTCCAGAAGATCGAGACGTTGCGTTTTCTCGAACGCTCGAATCGCACGCTGGGTCAAGCCGCGCTGCAGTGGCTGCTCACCGAGCCGCGCGTGATGACGGTTCTGCCGAACATCTACGATGCGGAGCAGCTCCGCGAATTCGCAGCAGCGCCCGACGCGGCGCCGCTGACGGCGGACGAAATGGGCCGCATCGCCGAGCTCGCAAAGACGAACTTCGGCGTCGAAGAGCCACCGATGAAATTCAAGGGAACGATGACCTTCGAACAGCTCGCTGAAGAAAACGCACGGTTAGCGCACGCATGAAAACACCCGTTCACAGCCCCGCCGCGCCGAATCCGATCGGGCCGTACGTACAAGCGATCGCCGCGAACGGCATGCTCTTCTGCAGCGGACAGGTCGCGCTCGATCACACGACCGGGAAACTAATCGACGGCGACGTCGGCGCGCAAACGCGCCGTGCGCTGCTCAATCTCGCAGCCGTGCTTTCCGCCGGCGGTGCGAGCTTGCGCGACGTCGTCAAGACGACGGTCTTCCTGATCGACATGAGCGAGTTCGCCGCGATGAATCAGGTCTATGCGGAAGTTTTCGCGGATTCGCCGCCCGCGCGTTCGACGGTTGCCGTCGCAGCGCTCCCGGCGGGCGCGCGCGTCGAAATCGAGGCTATCGCTCTTCGGAGCTAGTGCGCGGTATTCGCCGGTTCGGCTTCGAGCTCGGTGAGATCGTGACGCGCGGCCGAGACGACGTCGCCGTCATCGGCATAACTCACGGCCTGTTCGTACTGCTGCTTCGCGAGCGCGACTTTGCCTTGTTGACGATATATGACACCGAGATAGTATGATAGGCGTCCATCGCGCGGTGAAACCGACAGCCCCTTGATGAACGCCGCTTCGGCGAGCGAATACAACTTTTGCGAATAGTAGTCGCAACCGAGATCGATGTACGCGTCGCGCCAAAGCGGATCGACGGCGATCGCTTTTTCGTAATTTGCGACCGCGGACTTCCAGCGCTGCGCGGTGTCCTCGAGGAACCCGATGTCAACGTACGCTTCGGGACGATCGATTTGCACTTTGACCGCGCGGTCCAAGAACGGACGCGCCTCAGCGAAATGGCCGAGCTCGATGTTGGCCTCGCCGAGATTGACCAGCGCGCCGTACTCTTTCGGATTCATTGACAAGCACGTCTGCAGCAGCGGAATGGCATCGTTGACACGATGCACGTCAAGATACGAAAGCGCGAGATCGTTGAACGCGGGGCATTTCTCAATCGGCTGATTCAAGCTCAGCGCTTGTTTGAAAACGTCGATCGCTTGCGCGTGTTTTCCGACCGCTCGGAGTACCATTCCGTAGTCGAGCAGTTTCGACTCATTGGTGGGATCGCGCTGCACGTCGGTGGCGACATTGCTCTCGAATTCCGCAAGATCTCCACGACGCCGATGGAGCGCCACGAGATTCGGATACTCACTCGCGTCGGGGACGCTCTTATCGAACGCAGCAATCGCGTCGTTAACGCGATCCTCTGCCGCGTACAAGCCACCCAGGCGGTTCCACGTCTCCATGTCGTTCGGATAGCGCGCCAACAGGCTCTTGTAGGTGCGCTCCGCAGCGACGAGATCTTGCTTGCGGAAATAGAGGTCGCCGAGGAGCCGCGCGGGACCTTTGTAGTCGGGATGCGCGCGAACAAAGTCTTCGAGTTGCGAAATGACCGCGGGAAGCTTGCCGTTCACGGCATCGGCGCGCCACTGATCCATCATGCTGTCGACGGACTGCTCGAAGAGAGTCGTCGTTTCGGCGCGCACGGCAAAGGGCGGCGCGAACAACGGCGTCAGCACCGCCAAGAGCAACACGACGATGGGTTTGCGCATCCCGTGGACCCCCAGGTATGAAGAGTATAGAACCGGCCGCCATCCATCGCAACTGGCAAGCAGGCATTTGCGTCGACTTTCCTCGCACGGGGGGTAGCTCACATTTGGACGAAGCTGCCCGCAAATTGAGGTTAGGAGCAAAATGAGCGCAAACGGATCGTCGACCCGGCTTGAAAAGGACACGATGGGCGAGATGCAAGTCCCGGCCACGGCGTTGTGGGGCGCCGGGACGCAACGCGCGGTCCTCAACTTTCCGATCAGCGACAGACGCTTTCCACGGCGCTTCATCAAAGCGCTTGGGTTGATCAAGAAGGCTGCCGCACAAACCAACGGCGACCTCGGGCTCGTCCCCAAAGATATCGTCGCTGCGATCGTCGATGCGGCACAGGAAGTCGCCGACGGCGGGCTCGACGAGCACTTCGTTCTCGACATCTACCAAACCGGAAGCGGCACGTCCACGAACATGAACGCGAACGAGGTCATCTCGAATCGCGCCATCCAAAAACTCGGCGGTCAACTCGGCTCAAAGAAGCCCGTGCACCCCAACGATCACGTCAATTTCGGACAAAGCTCCAACGACGTGATCCCAACTGCGCTTCATATCGGCGCAGTGATGGCGATCGACGAAGTCTTACTGCCGGGCTTACGCGAGCTCAAGACGGCACTCGACGCCAAGACCAAGGAGTTTTGGGGCGTCATCAAGACCGGGCGCACGCATCTGCAGGACGCGACGCCGATTCGGCTCGGGCAAGAGTTCCTCGGCTACGCGGGACAGATCGAACGCGCGATCGAGCGCGCCAATCACGCCAAGAAAGAGCTTTCGGACGTAGCGCTGGGCGGAACGGCCGTCGGAACCGGGATCAACACGCATCCCGAGTTCTCAAAGCGCACGACCGCGCGTCTTAGCAAAGAAGTCGGGACCGAAATCCGCGAGACCTCAAATCACTTTCAAGCCCAATCGACGCTCGACAACGCCGTAGAAGCCAGCGCGTCGATGCGAACGATTGCCGTATCGATGTTCAAGATCGCAAACGACATTCGCTGGCTTGGCTCCGGGCCGCGCGCCGGGATCGGTGAGATCACGCTTCCCGAAGTACAGCCGGGAAGCTCGATCATGCCGGGTAAAGTGAATCCGGTCATCTGCGAATCGGTGATGATGGTGTGCGCGCAAGTCATCGGCAACGATGCGGCGATCGGCTTCGGCGGCGCGAGCGGCAACTTCGAGATCAACCTGATGATGCCGGTCGTTGCCTTGAACCTCATCAATTCGATCGAATTGCTCGGCGCATCGGCTGCGAATCTCGCGAAGCAGTGCATCAGCGGCATCGCAGGCGACGGGCCAAGGTCCGGCGATGGTCGAGCGTGGCCTCTCGATGTGTACGAGCCTCGCGCCGATCATCGGCTACGACGCCGCCGCCGCGATTGCGAAGGAGGCCGCGAAGACCGGTGAGACCGTCCGTGAAGTTGCGCTACGCAAGACCGATCTTGACGCCGAGAAGCTCAAAGCGATTCTCGATCCGATGTTGATGACGGAACCCAGCGCCGACCGCGTCGGCGCGGGCGGCGGCTAACCGACCCGGGAGACGGGCGCAACCCCCGAGCAATCCAGCGCTATTCGAAGCATGTTGAGGAGATTTTGAGAGCATGCTGACGGTCGGACCGAAGACTGAGTTCCACAAGGCGTTCATTGACGGGAAATGGATCGAGACTTCAAAGCGGTTCTCGGTCACGAACCCTACGACGATGGAGCCCTTCGCCGAGGTCGCCGATTGCGGCCCCGAAGAGGCGCGAATCGCCGTGAATGCCGCGGTGCGCGCATTTGAAACGTGGTCGAAGACGACCGCATACGAGCGCGCCGCGATTCTGATGAAGTGGCACGCGCTGATCCTCGATCACCAAGACGAGCTCGCGCGGATCATGGCGCACGAGATGGGCAAGCCCGTCGTCGAAGGCCGCGGTGAAGTCAAATATGCGGCTGCGTTCGCGTCATGGTTCGCAGAGGAAGCAAAACGCGCGTACGGCGAGATCATCCCGACGCACGATAATAACAAGCGTCTTTTCACGATGAAAAAGCCGGTCGGCCCGGCCTACGGCATCACGCCCTGGAATTTCCCGGCCGGCATGGTGACGCGCAAAGCTGCGCCGGCGCTCGCGGCGGGATGCACCTTCATCATGAAGCCTGCCGAGCAGACGCCACTCACCGCGCTTGCGATTGCAAGTCTCTGGGAAGAAGCGGGCGGACCGCCCGGTACGCTGCAGATCATCACGGCGCTCGATCCGGTCCCGGTCTCTGAAGTGATCATCAACGATCCTCGCATCCGCAAGGTGACGTTCACGGGCAGCACCGAGGTCGGAAAGAAACTCTACGCGCAGTCGGCAGCGACGATGAAGCGCATCTCGCTCGAGCTGGGCGGACACGCACCTTACATCATCTTCGAGGACGCGGACATCGATCGCGCGGTCACCGACGTGATCGCGTGCAAATTCCGCAACGCCGGCCAAGTCTGCGTTTCTGCCAACCGCATCTACGTCTGCGGAGAAGATCTACGACACGTTCGCCGATCGTCTCGCCGATAAAGTCGTCGGCATCAAAGTCGGGAATCCACTCGAGGAAGACACGCGCCTCGGGCCGCTCGTCGACCAGCAAGGCTTCGACAAAGTGAAAGCCCACGTCGATGACGCGATTTCAAAGGGTGCAGTTACTCGCGCCGGCGGAAAACAAAGAGGCACCACCGGTCTCTTCTTCGAGCCAACCGTGCTCACGAACATCAGCCTCGAGATGCGGTTGTTGCGCGAAGAAACATTCGGTCCGGTTGCGCCGCTGCTGAAGTTCAAAGACGAAGCCGAAGCGGTCAAGCTCGCGAACGACACGCCTTACGGTCTGGCCGGATATCTGTGGACGAAAGATCTCGGACGCGCGTTCCGCGTCGCGGAGGCGCTCCAGTACGGGATCGTCGGCGTCAACGACCCGGTACCGTCGGCGCCGCACGCACCATTCGGCGGCATAAAAGACTCCGGTGTCGGACGCGAAGGCGGACACGAGGGTCTCAACGAGTATCTCGAAGTTCGCTACATCTCGATGGGGCTTCCCTAAACGATAAAAATTGCCGGCGGCGAGTTCGCGATGGGCTCCGAGAGCTTCTATCCCGAGGAGTCGCCGGTAATTCGTGTTCGCGTCGAAGCGTTTTGGATCGACGAACGTCAGGTAACCAACCAAGACTTCGCGGAATTCGTCGACGCAAGCGGCTACGTAACTATCGCCGAGCGCCCTGTTGATCTTTCGAACGTGCCCGGGGCGCAATCGCAAACTGCGCCGCCGGGCTCGCTCGTTTTTCAGCAAATGGACGGTCCGGTAGATTTGAGCGACTCGCGCCAATGGTGGGCATACGTCGTGGGCGCCGATTGGCGTCATCCGCGCGGACCGGAAAGCTCGATCGACGGCATGAGCGATCATCCGGTCGTGCACATCGCGTACGAAGACGCGGAAGCCTACGCGACATGGAAAGAGAAAGCGCTGCCGACTGAAGCGCAATGGGAATTTGCCGCACGCGGCGGCCTCGAAGGCCAGATTTTCTGTTGGGGCAACGAGATGAAGCCCGGCGGAAAGATTCTGGCCAACTGGTGGCAAGGTGAGTTTCCGTGGAAATCGACCAAGCCGGCCGGCGAAGATCGCACGACGCCCGTCGGTTCGTTTCCGGCAAACGGTTTTGGTTTATACGATATGGCGGGCAACGTATGGGAATGGACCGCCGATTGGTTTGTGCCACGCACGTCACGCGAACAGCAAAGCCCTTGCTGCGCACCGGCATCCTGCTACGATCCGCTGACACCTGACATCAAAGTGCCGCGCAAAGTTCTCAAAGGCGGCTCGCATCTGTGCGCGCCGAATTATTGCTTGCGGTTTCGTCCCTCAGCGCGAATGCCGCAGATGATCGACACGGGAATGTCGCATCTGGGCTTTCGTTGTGTGAAGCGCGCTTAGTTCTTGATCAGGTAAGCGAGCCGCCCGCCCGTCGGCGTGCAGTTGTCGACGATCGCTGCAACCGCCGCATCGCCGTGATCCGCAACCGTGACCGTTTTCGAATAACTCGGCGGCGTGGAATCCGTGGGCGGGACGTTGCCGGAGACGATCTGCGTGTTCGTCTGATATTCAAGAGGCGCTTCGGCTTGCGGAGCCGCGTTCGAGGCTGCGGCCGGCGCTGCAACGGTGCGGGCCGCGGGCGCAGCGACGTGCGAGGCCGCTGCGGCATGATGATACGCGACCGTGTGGTGGACTGGTGCGGCGACCGGAACCGCGAACGACTGCAGCGACAGCGGCCGCGTGGGGGCGCAACCGAATCTGGGGCGCGAGCGCCGCTCGCGATTTCTCGTGGACGATAACGGCCGGCCTCGGCGCGGGCCGTGCAGCCGCATGCGACGCGAACGCGTATCCGGCGCCGACCGCGAGCGCAGCGGTTACGGCGAGAGCAAGCGCGCCGAAGCGCTTCCACGCCATTGCGAAGATCGAGACTTCTTCTCGCGCAGCCGCACTCGTGAAGAGCTGCGGGTTGGCGCTGACGATGCGCTGGGCGAGCTCCGGATCTTCGAGAACGGAAAGCCGCTCATCGAGGTCTTCGATATTCGGATACAGCTCAACGCTCATGTCGCACCTCGGGCCGGACGTGTCCACATCATAATCCGCGAGGCACCTGTGAACCACCTGTGAAAGCATTCCAGAATGAACACGAAGCGCGACTGCCACGTCGTCCTGTGGCGCAACATGTATGACACCTCCGGCGCGGATCAACTTCGTAAGGCGGGTTGCCGCGTCACGGTCGTCGACGCGTCCGACGACGAGAAGTTGCCGTCGATACTCGCCGATGCGCGCGGGCTATGGGTTCGCTATCCCCAGAAAGTGACGCCGCAGATTCTCGACGCCGCCCCTCAGCTGCAAATCGTCTCGACCTCCGGGTTCGGTTCAGACAACATCGACATCGAAGCCGCGACGCAACGCGGAATTCTCGTCGTGAACCAACGCGGCTTCGGTCGCATCCCTGTTTCCGAGCACACCATCATGTTGATGCTCGCGCTCGCGCGCCGCTTCATGTGGGCCGAAGGCGCAACGCGAGACGGCAGCGGTTGGGAGAAACGCACCGAGTATCCGATCTTCGAGCTCGCGATGAAAACGGTCGGCATCGTCGGCCTCGGCTACATCGGCTCCGAGCTGGCCCGCAAACTGCGCATCGGATTCAACTGCAACGTTATCGGCTACGATCCGTACGTCGACCCTCGCATCCCGCAGCTTTTGCAGATCGATCGCGTGAGCTCGCTTGATGAGCTGTTGCCGCAAGTCCGTTTCCTGTGCTTGTGCCTCGAGCTGACATCGGACTCGAAAAACATTATCGGCGCGAAAGAACTTGCTAAATTGCCGAAGGATGCATTCGTCGTGAACACCTCGCGCGGCGGCGTACTCGATCTCGAAGCCTTGACGTCGGCACTCGAAGCCGGGCAAATTGCCGGCGCCGCGCTCGATGTGTTTCAACCCGAACCGCTATCGCCGACGCATCGACTCTTTGCGATGCCGAACGTCATCGTTACACCGCACAATGCCGGACTAACGAGTGAAACCAACGAGCGCAGCACGCGTTCGGCGGTCGAGCAGCTGCTCGCAGGCGATGGCCGGCAACATGCCGGCGTTCCCGAAGAATCCTCAAGCGTGGGACGGTGCGCAATCGCGCCGGCATGGGCTGGTCCATGCCTGACGAGCGGATCGCGCGTTTGCGCGAGGTGCCGACCGCAACGGCCAAACAAGTGTTGCGCGAGTTAGGCGTCGATCGCACGCTCATGCTCGGATTGCGCGCACTCACGTCGGAACGGCGCATTGCGGGTAAAGCCCGCACGTTGCGGTTCCTTCCACTGCGCGAGGACGCCAAAGCGCCGACCAAAGGCGTCAATCGCAAGCTGATCGACACGCTCGATCGCGACGACGTCCTCGTGATCGATGCGGCCGGGAATATGGAAGGTGCCGTGCTCGGTGACATGCTTGCCGCGCGAGCGCACGCGCGCGGTGCAGCGGGCGTCGTCGCCGACGGCGTCATTCGCGACGTCGACGGAATTCGCGACATCGGCCTTGCCGTGTGGGCACGCGGTGCCTATCCGGATGCAAACTCGCGCAACATGCTCGCGTGGGAAACCGACATTGCGATCGGGTGCGGCGGCACGCTCGTGCAACCGGGTGACTACGTCGTCGCCGACAGCGACGGCGCGGTCGTCGTTCCACCGCAACACGTCGAAGCACTCTTGCGCAAAGCCGAAGCAATGGCGCTCGAAGACGAGTTCTCGCAGCAGCTCTTGCGCGCCGGGACGCCCCTGGACGAGGCGTATCCTCTTCCCGAGTCGCGCCGCGCCGAATTCGAAAAATTCAAGACATCGCGACGGAAGTAATGGACGAATCGCGACGGAAGATAGCCGAGGAGCTGTACTCTCAGCAATAAGGCTCATGATGACGCTCTTGCGGACCGCCTGCTGCGATTCCGAAGCGTCGATCCGCCCGTCGCCGAGCTCTTGGGCGTTTTAGTGCGTGCACGCAACGCGCAGCACATCCTCGAGATCGGAACGTCGAGCGGATATTCGACGATTTGGCTCGCCGACGCCGTCGGTAAAAACCGAAGGCTCCGTGCTCTCCGTGGACACCGACGCCGAGCGCACGGAGTTCGCGCGCAAGAATCTCCAGAATGCGGGCTTGCTCAACCGCGTTACCTTGCGCACCGAGGACGCGGCCTCGACCTTATCCTCGTCGCGCAACAGCTATTGGGACTTCATCTTCCTCGACGCCGAGCGGCCTGCGTATCCTGAGTATTTGCCACATCTCGTACGCAGTCTTTCGCCGCACGGGATTCTCGCGATCGACAACGTCATTTCGCACGCAGCACGAGCTCGTCGAGTTCACGCGAATGATCGAAGCCGACACACGGCTGACGCAAACCGTGGTCGCGATCGGCGCCGGACTTCGCGTCGCCGTCCGCGGCTAGATTCCGAGCAGCTCGCAGGCAATTCGCGAGTATAGGTCCGCGCGCCCGAACGACTTTCCGGCATCCGGATGCGCGGCGTTTCCACGCTGTGCTCGATCTTCGATGCCTGCGACGATCACCGCGAATCTGAAAAACGCAAAGGCAATGTGGAACGGCAAGAGCTCGCGCGTCATGCCGGCCGCTGCGTTGTAGTCGGCGACGAGCTCGTCTTGGCTCGGAATGCCGAGCGCCGCGCGGTCGAGACTTGCAATGCCTTCTTGCGTCGTCGCCGGCAAATGATATGGCATGCAGAAATAGCCGACGTCGGCCATCGGATCGCCGAGCGTCGAGAGTTCCCAGTCGAGCACGCCGACGACATCCGTCGCGGCCGGCGCAAACATCAGATTTCCAAAACGATAGTCGCCGTGACAGATGACGGTCGGGTTTTCGTCCGGAATGAGCTCCGGAAGACGCGCGATCAGACGATCGAGATCGGGAATCTCGCGGCGGCGCGAGGCTTCCCATTGGCGCGACCAGCGGCGGACTTGTCGTCCGAAGTAGTCTTCATGCTTTGCCGAAATCGGAAAGACCGGCTTTCTCCCAATCAACGGCGTGCAGCCGCGCGAGCGTGTGCGCGGCCGAGCGATACATCGCACGCCGCTCCGAAGCGCTCACACCTTCCAGACTCGCATGCGGGAACACTCGACCGTCGATCCGTTCCATCAGATAGAATGACGTGCCGACGACGGATCGATCTTCGCTGTAAGTAAGCACGCGTGGAACGGCAACGCCGCTTCCTTCGAGCGCACGAATGACGCGTGATTCGCGATCGAGCGCGTGCGCGCTGGGAAGCAGCTCGCCCGGAGGCTGCATGCGTAGCACGAGGCGCTGCGATCCGGCGTCGACGAACCACGTCGGATTCGATTGGCCGCCCAAAATGCGTTCGAACGCGAGCGGCTCGCGAATGCGAAGCTCGCGCTTCATAAACGCTTGCAGACGGTCCGCCCATTCGGGCTTCACAACGTGCTGACGAGATGTCCGCCGTCGACGGGGACCACGGCACCGGTCATGTACGCCGACGCATCTGATGCGAGCAACAACACCGGCGCGGCAAGATGGTCGAGCTCCCCAACTCGCCGCTGCGGAATGCGTTTCATGATGGCTTCGCCCGCAGGCGTCGAAAAGAAATCGCGCGTCATGTCGGTCATGGATGTAGCCGGGCGCGATCGCATTGACGCGAATATTGTAGCGCGCCCATTCGAGCGCAAGCGCGCGCGTGAGATGGTGGAGCGCCGGCTTTCGATGCTGCGTACGATGCAGACCGCCGGCGACGCGCGGCCCAAGATCGAGCCGATGTTGATGATCGAACCCGGAGATGAATGCGCGATGAGACGTTGCGCAAAAGCTTGGGCCACGAGAAACGGACCGCGAAGATTTGTGCCGATGACGCTATCCCAATCCGCAACGGTCGTTCGAGCGCCGATTTCGCGGAGGTGATGCCGGCGTTGTTGAGGAGCACGTTGGCAACGCCCATCTCTTTTTCGGCTGCAAGGAAACCGCGTTCGATGCTCTCAGAATCCGTCACGTCCATTCGAACCGCGAACGCCTTGCCGCCGCGCTTTTCGATCGCGGCGACAACCTTTGCCAATTCTTGCTCGCGCCGTGCAGCGACGACGACGTTCGCGCCCGCCTCGGCCAACACGCCGGCGAGGTGCGCGCCGATACCGCTCGAGCCGCCGGTGACGAACGCCGTCTTACCGCGCAGGTCGCAGGTAAAAGAAACTTGCGTCTTTGAATCCATCCCTATGGGCCTTCGAGCGCACGCGCTCCTCGCCTCGTGAGCGCTACGACGCTTTCGGACGAGGTTTACGAACGTCTCCGCGACGAGATCGTCAAGGGGCTAATCCGTCCAAACGAACGACTCGTCGAGCTCGATCTCGCCGAACGCCTGGGCGTCAGCCGGACGCCGGTACGTGAGAGTCTCAAGCGTCTTTCCGCCGAGGGACTGATTCACGGCGGCCGCCATCACCTGGTCGTACGCGAGCACGCACCCGAAGAGATTCGCGAGATCTACGAATCACGCGCCGCGCTGGAAGGCTATGCTTCACGCCTGGCTGCGATGCGGGCGACGCAACGGCGAGATCGACACGATCGGTTCTTTCCACGAAACCGACGTCAAGAAACTCGTGCGTTCGCCACGCGAGCACATCGTCGACGTCAACGATCGTTTTCATGATGCGATCATCGAAGCCGCGCACAATGCGCGCCTTCTCGATTTGATCCGGCGCAACCGGGAGTTCTATTTCAACTTTCGCATTGCTCGCATGTACACCGACCCGGAAGCCGAGATGTCGCTCGAAGGACACAACGCGATCTTTCGGGCCGATCGAAAGCCGCGATCCGGATGCGGCCGAAGACGCGACGCGCTCGCACGTGATGCAGGCGCTCGAAGTCACCCTTTGCAAGCTGCGCGCTAACTGAGCAACGAGCGGTGAAGCGCTCGCACGCAATTGGACTCGCGACGGGATTCGCACTGTTTCCGCGCGTCGCGCAGTCCGAGGACGCGATCACCGCCGAGCAGCGCGCATCGCTCACGCAGCTCGTCGCCGAAGCGAGCCAAGCTCCAGAGACGGTCGGGTTCTGCGTCGCAGTTTCACGCGGCGGTACGGTCGCATATCAGGCCGCACGCGGAAAACGCAGTCTCGACCCTGAAGCTTCGGCTACCGCCGGCACATGGTATTGCATCGGATCGGTTACGAAGCAATTCACGGCGGCGCTCATCATGCAGCTCGTCGAAGCAAAGAAACTTGGACTCGACGACAAGCTCGCGGCGATACTTCCGAATTTTCCACACGCTACTGAAGTAACGTTCCGGCAGCTGCTCAGCCACACGAGTGGACTCAGCGACTACGCCGACGCGGCGTACGCTGCAGGACTCGACAAGCAGGCGAATGTTCAGCCGGCTGCCCTGGTCACGTTAATCGCCCACGAGCCGCTGGGGTTCCCGCCCGGAACGCAGTGGGAGTATTCGAACACCAACTATCTCGCGCTTGGACTCACGATTGAAAAGCTGAACGGGAAACCGTACGCGCAAGTTCTGCACGAGCGAATCATTGCGCCGCTGGGCATTGAGATCAGCGCTGGCCCGCCGAGGGGCGCCGTCGTTGCGCAGGGGTACACGGCGGCGGAAAAACCCGCGCCTGTTGATACAGCCGACGTGAGCTGGGGATACGCTGCCGGCCAGATTTTTGCTACGGTCTCCGGTTTGCTCTCGTGGGATCGCGCGCTCTTTTCGGGTCACGTCGTCAGCGCTTCATCGCTCGCAGCGATGACGACGCCGGTACAGCTCCCGAGTGGCCGTTCGACGGATTATGGCTTTGGGCTCTCGGTCGTAAGCGTGCTCGGACGTCGTCTGATCTCGCACAACGGCGGACTGGTGGGGATTTGCTGCGCAGAACTTCGTTTTCCCTGACGACGCGATCGCGATCGCGACGCTCGCGAACACGATGGAATTCAACGTTGCGCTGCCCGCGCTGAAAATAGCGGACGTCTTTCTCCCGGGGACGAGCGCGGCAATCGAGTCGATGACGAAAGAACGAATCGCGTCGATGGACGATCCGGCGATCCGGGCCCACGCACGCGACTGGCTGGATCGGCTCCGAACCGGAAAGATCGACGCGGACCAGTTAACCCCGCTGATGGCTCAAGCGCTGACACCAGCCGTCTTGAAAAACGGAGCGTCCTTCCTGAATGAAGCCGGAGCGATCACCAGCTTCAAATTGGCCGGCTTTGCCCATGAAGGCGCATATCGCGTCTACGTCTACACCGCGACGACGGCCCGCATGCAGCTGACGTTTCGGTTCGTGCTCGATCAGCAGAACAAGATCGCGGGACTCTTCCTCACGCCGTAGAAACGCCCCGGTCGATGAGTCCGACAGCCTTCCGGCCGCTTACGCCGCTCGATTATCTCGAGCGCAGCGCCTATGTTTTTCGCGAGAAGATTGCGGTCGTCGACGGCGACGTGCGACGCACGTATCCGCAACTGCGCGATCGCGTCTATCGCCTCGCGGCGGCGCTGCAGTCGCTCGGGATTCGCGACGGAGAACGCGTCGCGGTCATGTCTCCGAACTCATCCGCGATTCTCGAGGCGCATTTTGCCGTGCCGCTCGCCGGCGGCGTGCTGTGCGCGCTCAACATTCGGCTGACGGTCCCGGAAATCGACTACATCCTCGGCCACTGTGGCGCGAGCATTTTGATCTACGACTCCGATTTCGATGAGTTCGTACGCGAGCTCAAACCGAAGATGCGCTGCATTCGCGTTCCCGACGCCTACGAAGCGCTGATCGCCGCCGCCGATCCGCAAAGCCTCGATCGACGCGAGGTCGACGAAGACGACACGATCTCGATCAATTATACGAGCGGCACGACCGGACGCCCGAAGGGCGTGATGTACACCGTATCGCGGCGCGTTCGTGAACGCGCAAGCCGAGATTTTCCATGCGAACATGCGTCCGGAGAGCGTGTATCTGTGGACGTTGCCCATGTTCCATTGCAACGGGTGGATATTTCCGTACGCGGTGACTGCCGCGGGCGCGACGCATGTGTGCTTGCGCAAGGTCGATCCGAAGAAGATTCTCGAGCTGATCGAGACGGAACAAGTGACGCACATGTGCGGCGCCCCGACCGTCTGGATCATGCTGGCCAACGATCCCGGCGGCGAAACCGTTCACGCACAAGATTCACATCACGACCGCCGGCGCGCCGCCGTCGCCGACGATCATCAAACAGATGGAAGCGCTGGGCGCGACGATGACGCACGTCTACGGCCTGACGGAAACGTACGGACCGATAACGGTCTGCGAATGGAAGAGTCCGCAGTGGGACGGCGCCGACGAAACGGAACGCGCACGCCTCAAGAGCCGCCAAGGCGTTGCGATGCTGACGATGGATGCACGCGACGTGCGCGTCGTCGACACGCGAACTGAACGACGTTCCTGCCGACGGCAAGACACAAGGCGAGATCGTCATGCGCGGCAACAACGTCATGAAGGGCTACTACGACGATCCTGAAGCGACCGAGAAGGCATTCGCCGGCGGCTGGTTTCATTCGGGCGACGTCGCGGTCATGCACGCCGACGGCTACATCGAGATCGTCGATCGCGCGAAAGACGTGATCATCAGCGGCGGCGAGAACATCTCGACGATCCAGGTCGAGAAAGTGATCGTCGCGCACGAACGCGCGTTCTCGAATGCGCCGTCGTCGCAATGCCGGACGCCAAATGGGGTGAAGTTCCGAAAGCATTCGTCACACTGAAGCCGGGCCAAGAACTCACAGCCGAAGCGCTGATCGCGTTCTGCCGCGAGCAATTGCCCGGATTCAAGGTGCCAAAAGCCGTCGAGTTCGGTCCGCTTCCGAAAACGTCAACCGGCAAGATTCAGAAGTTCGTCCTGCGCGACAAGGAGTGGAAGGGCCACGAAAAGCGCGTTAATTAGCGCCTGCGCGGCGCTGGTACTCATGGCTCGCTTGCGAAGCGCCCGGCGTTTCGCAGTCGGCGCCGATCGTTCAGTCGATCGTGGCTCGGGTTTGCACAACCGATCGCTTGTGGTTGTCTCGTACACCTCGACGGTCATGACTTGCCGCACGGGGCATCCTCAGCTGTTGGATTCCGACCCTCGTGCCGTTAACTATAAAGATGCGGCAACAGGCGCGACCGGCACGGCCTTGCTCAAAAATGTCCACACATGCCGAACGTGTTCCATATTTTCGCTTCGCGCGACGGTCCGATGACCGCTTGGAGACTAAAGCACTACGGAATCGACGCAGATGCCGTACGGAGCTGCTCCGAATCCAATACGCACGGCAAGTGACATATTTCGCCCGCTGCCTTGCCGGAAGCAGAGCAAACCGCGCTCGACGATGCAGCACGCATTGGACACGTTCGAATACCGGCATTACGGCGCGAAGGTTCCCGAGTTGATCCTCGACGGCTACCTGATCGTTCGCGAACGTTGCGCGCCGGGTAAGCATTGTGCATGGTCGAGAAGTTTGTGCTGGGCTCGATGCACGGGGCCGACGATGGTGGCTCGGCGCTATTCACGAACCGCAAAGAATGCTCTTCATGCTTCACCACCATCATCGCCGGAGGAGGTGCCGCTCGACGAAAGGGGCGTTGAAAGCGTACGGCATTGATCAAGATCACCGCGCACGACATATAAGAAGTAAGGTGCGCGACGACACGACGGGCCGTAAACGGCGGCTTCGATCTTATCGTGCCGGATAGGAGAGCGTATACGTATAGGCTTTGCTCTCAATGTCACCGACGATAGCCATTCGCGCAGTCGGGCCTGCATCGGCCCAACGCTGCGACGGTGCGTAGCAGAGCTGAATATGGTCGGTCTTCTTCAGATGCTTGAGAAAGTCGCCGTCGTTTGAATCGGGCGTCGAGATCTGGAACTCGCGCCGCTTTTGAGCTTGATCATTCCGGCACCGACGTGCGTTTGATCGACGGCGGGGCGAATTTGCACGATCGCTGCGGGCGGGTCGCAATACATGAATGGCATGATTACCTCTGTCCTTCGACTACGGTGCGCGTTGCGCACCTACGCTCAGGATGACACAGCGGCGCGATCGTCGCGTGAGGCGGCCCTTTGCGCGAAATCACTGAGGTGCGGTGATCGATCGTGCGCCCGGTCATCGCGCCCGCGCTTATCCTACCGACGTGCAGTTGACCTCGCCGGGGGCGTACTTGCAGGCGAAGACTTTCTTTCCGATGCGGTCGTAGACGTCGAACGTTTTCTGTTCGACGTCGAAGAGCGCGAAGCCGAACCCATGGCGCATCGTCACCTGCGTAACGCGCGTGTTGTCGATCTTCAGTCCCTGGAGGTTTCCGGGATCGTTCGAGAGCGTATCACCACCGGTGCCGACGATGACTTGCGGCGGACGGCGATCCGCAAATGTCAGCGCTTCGAACAAGTGCACGTGTCCCGAGAGCGCGAGATCGATCGGAAGCGTGTGAGGATCGCCTTCTGCTGCATCCAGGGTCTTATTCAGCGCGAGCGCACTGCCCGTAAGCGAGCCGTCGAATCCCCACATCGGGCGATGGCTTAGCAGCCACGTCTCTTCGCGCGGCAACGAACGCAGCTTCGCAAAGTCTTGCTTGTACTCGGGGACGAGAATACTGCGCGGACGCGGATCGAGCGCGCTCGACGAATCGAGCACAAAGAAGCGCAGGCCGTCGATCGACGTCGACCATGCCGGTTCACGCTCTGCACAATCGCCATACGGATAGATCGAAAGAAAACGATCCCAACCTTTGCCGCCGCGTTCGCAGTCCTCATGGTTTCCGCGTACAGCGAGAATCGGCGCGGCTCCGAACATCGGCTCAGCCGGCGCAAAGAAATCGGCGTCCCACGCTTTCCAGCCGTCACCATGCGGCGAGCCGGCACATTCCGGTACAAAACACGGCGTTTCGCGATAGTAGTAGTCGCCGGTGTGAATGATAAGATCCGGATGCGCGCCCGCAATCTGCAGCGCAATCGTCGGGAACGGCCATTTCACCGGATCCTTGCAGGCTTGAAAGAAAACGATCTCGATTCGGCAGCCGGTGTCGCCCATAACGGCGATCGTGCGGATCTTTTCAGGCGGGGGCGGCAGCTGGCGTCCGGCAACCGAAACGCTGCGTGCGCCGGGCGGAATCGGCGCTTCGCAGCTCCGTACGTCGAAATTGCGGCTCGGCGCAGAGCGCTCGCGCGAAGGCACCAAGCGATTGTCGATGCGAACCTCCGGGCACGCGCCGCGCAGTATTATCCGCGCGAGATACGTCCCATTCGGCCCGGCTTGCGTCCACGCAGCCAGCACGGTTTCTTGCGCGGTTACACGGCCCGGCGCAATAAGCAGCGCTAGACCTGCCGCGAGCAAGAAGATTAGCCGCACTGTCGCATGGCTTGTTCCGTCTCCGCCTCCCCTTCTTGAAGAAAGAAACGAAAGAGGGCTTCACTGAAGTTCGGCCCTACCGGCGCCGTGTAGGAGCCGCGTAAACTTCCACCGCTCCAGACGTGCCCGATGGCATCGAGTTCGCGGACTTCCACGCGTGTCATTCCGGATCGATCGTGCCAAAGCGCGCGCTTGCCCCCGCCGAAGGTCTCCTCGACGTCCGGCTCGGCGCTCAAGCCGTAGAGCTGCGAAAACTGGCGTCCGAGCAGCCAGGCGTTAACCGGTGCGACCCGGATATCGCGCTCGCCGGTCCAGATGATCGCACGCGAACGGCGGTACACAACGGCATCCAGGACAGCGGAGGGTTCAGGCTTGCGTTCGCCGCGCATCGCGGCATACGCGCTGTCGACATCGTGCGCCGCGTGCAGCGCAACGCTGGCCATCGCGGCGACGCCCGCAAACACGTCCGGCGCCTGCTCGGCGAGGATAGTTGCCAAGACACGCGCCGGCCGACAGGCCTGCAAGATAGACCCGCGAGCGGTCGACATCGTGTTCGTGCGCGACGCGCTCGACGAGATCGAGAATGGCCGTGGGTTCCGGTCCGTCGCGGCGCTGATTTTCCGGCAGAAACCAATTCCAACAGCGTTGGCCGTTGACGCGTTCGTCTTGCTCGGGATAGAGCACGGCGGCTCCGTGGCGTTCGCCGAGGGCATCGAAACGCGTTCCGTGCGCAAAATCCTCGGCGTCCTGGCGGCAGCCGTGAATCGCGACGAAGAGCGGAAGTCCTTTACGTCGTCCTTCGGGGACGAATAAGCGATAGTTCATTTTAACGGCGCTCCGCCCCAGGCTCCGCGCTCCCCATGCCCCGAGGGGGCTCGCAACAACGCTATCTTATACGCGGCAACACATCGTGCAGCGCAACCGGATAGAAGCCGAAGATAAAGGTTACGATCGCGCAGACTGCAACGCCGATCCACGGCGCGCGGCTGAGCGGCCTGATCTCCCGAATGTGCGCGAGATCGACGTGCACGTACATGGCGCGAATGATCTTGACGTAAACGTAGATCGAGATCGCCGTCCCCAAGATCAAAAGTCCCGCAAGCCAGACGTAGCCGGCGGCAACGGTGCTCGCGAGGATCAGAATCTTTCCGATGAAGCCTGCGGTCGGCGGTAGACCGGCGAGCGAGAGCAGGAAGAACGTCATCGCCGCGGCCAGCACGGGATGCCGCGTGCCGAGTCCCGAGAACGCCGAGAGATGCGCGTCTTCTTCCGAATCGCGCGAGACCAGTGCGACGACGCTAAACGCACCCAAATTCATGAACAGATACGCGCCGAGATAAAAGATCGCGTAGCGCATGCCAAGCGTCGAGGTTCCCGCCATCGCCGCCATGATGTAGCCAAGCTGCGCAATACCGCTGTACGCGAGCAGACGCTTCATGTCGATCTGCGCGAGCGCTGCGAGATTACCGATCACCATCGAGAGGCCGGCCGTCGCCCATACCGGCCAGATCAACGCTTCGTGTCCGGCCGGCGTCAGTACGCTGTACAAAAAGCGGGCGAACACGGCGAGCATTGCGGCTTTCGTCACGACGCTCATGAACGCGGTTGTCGGAATCGGCGCGCCTTCGAACACGTCCGGCATCCACACATGGAACGGCACGAGGCCGATCTTGAACGCGACGCCGATCATGAACAGGCCGCAGCCCATCGTGAAGAGCGGATTCGATGCGGGAACGGCCTGCAGCGCCGCAAGATTGACCGAACCGCTCGTTCCGAACAAGAGCGCCATGCCGTACAGCATGAAGCCGCTCGCCATCGAGGAGAGGATCAAATACTTGAGTGCCGCTTCACGCGCTTCGCGCTTGCGAATTTCGCTCGCGCCCTTGATCATGCCGCACAAGCAATACAGCGCGAGCGAGAGGATCTCGAGACCCAGGAAGATCGTCATCAAATCGGCCGCACCGGCCATCAGCATCGCACCGGCCGTGCTCCACAGCATCAGCGCGCAGACGGGGCCTTCTTTCTCATCGTCGCGCTCGGTCGGAACCATCAAGATCGAGAAGATCGCCGCGGCGATGATGATAAGACTAAAGGCAATCGAGAATCCGCCCAGCACGAAACCGAAGCCGAACGCCGGACCGAATTGATGCGAGAGATACTGCCGGATCAGGACATACGACGCACCAAGCAATCCCACAACCGAGATCCAGACGCTGATTCCACGACGCGCCGCCGCCTGACGGCATGACGAGATCCGCCAGCAACACGATCAGCGGCGTAATTGCAACGATGCCGAGCGGCAAGAGCGCATTGTAGTCAAAGCTGCCGAACGGCGGGACGAGTAAATGCGGCACTGCTATTTATTCTCCAGCATTGAGACGTTGCTCGAGACTAGCGAATACGCTTGATCGGGATAATTTGCCGTAATTGGATAGACGCCGAGAATAACCAGCGCAGCGAACAGCGGCACGAGCGCAAAAACTTCGATCGGCGAAAGATCGGGCCGCTGCGGCAGATCGGGTTTTTCGGGCCCGTGCATGAAGCCCTGATAGACGCGCAGCATGTACGCCGACGCAAGAATGATCGCAACGAGCGCGGCACCCGCCAGCCACACATAGCCGGCTTGATAGATACCGACCAGGATGAAGAGCTCGCCGGTAAATCCTGCGAGTCCGGGAAGTCCGAGCATCGCGAGCGCAGCGATCCCCATTGCACCGGCCAAGACCGGATTACCGCGTGCCAGCCCGCCGATGCGTGAAAGCAGGCGTGTCTCCTCGCGCGATTCGACGTAGCCGATGATCAGGAACATCGCAGCCGTGAAGTATCCGTGCGCGACGATATACAGCACCGCGCCGCGCACCGCATATTCGTTGTGCACGACGATCGCCGCCAGAATCAATCCAAGATGCGAGAGCGAGCTGTAGGCGACGACTTTGCGCGCATCGTTGTCGACCATTGCGACGAATGCGCCGTAGAACAGGCCTATAAACCCGAGCGTAATCAGCCACGGGGCGAACCGGGTCATCTGCGGACCGAAAAGCGGTAGACCGATCGTGATAAAGCCGTAGAGTCCGGCTTTCGATTGCACGGCGGCAACAACGCTCGCAACCGGGGCCGGCAGCTCTGCGTACGTATCGGGCATCCAGGTATGGAACGGCCAAGCCGGAGTCTTCACCAAAAACGCGATTGCAAACGCGATGAAAATCCACGGCGCCCAGTTATCGGAAAGCGGCGGCAAAACACCCGTGTCGATGACGTCGGTCGTTCCGTATAGCCAGCCGTACGCGGCGGTTGCGAGCAGCAACAGCAACCCACCGGTCACGTTGTAGATCAGGTAGCGCCACGCCGTCGCGGGATGGACGCTCCACGCAATCATCAACAGGAAGACCGGGATCAACATCGCGTCCCAGAAGAGCGCGAACAGTAGCAAGTCGCGCGCCAGGAAGAGACCGAGCATCGTCCCTTCGAGCACCAACATCAAGCCAACGAAGTTTCGCTGACGCGGAGCCTTCGTTCCAAGCAGGGCGCAAACAGTAACGAGCGTCAGCAGCTGCACGAGTGCGTACGAGATTCCGTTGACGCCTAGGTGATAATTCGCGCTGAACGGATAGGAAAGCCAGTGCGTCGACTCTTGCGGCGGCGGATTCCATGGATTGATGAACATTACGAGCACGAAGCCCGCGAATGCGACGGCGACGCCATACCATTTCGCCGTTACGTCGGCATTCTTCGGAAACGCGAAGGTTAGGAATCCGAAGAGCAGCGTCCCACAAACAAGTGCCGTCAGCATCAGTGCACCGCCACGATCGCGTAGTAAACGATGAACGCCGCGGCGCCGAACACGATCGTCAGAGCATACGCGCGCACGAGACCGGTCTGGAAGCTGCGGAACAGATGCCCGAGCCACACCGCCGAGACGCGCGCCTCGCGAACCGTGCCGTCGATGACCAGCGGGTCGATCAACTCGCCGCAAATGAACCCGAGCCAGCGCGACGGACGAACGAACAGCGCATCGATTGCGCTATCGAAATAGAACAGATTGACGAGAATCGCCGGCATCCGGACCGATTCTTCACGCAAGCGGCTAATCGCATCAACCAGTGCGCCGGCGTTCCCGTAACGCACGTAAGCGATTGCGATGCCGACAAACACGACGGCAAGCACGACCGCGCTCGAGACGAGCTCACTCACCGGTGCGGTCCCTTCCGGATAGGAAATCGCCGAACCGAAGACCGGCACGAGCAGCTTATGCCACATGCTGTTGTCTCCGCCGACGTACAAGAAGCCGGCCAGAATCGTACCAACCCACAGCACCGCAACGGGCGCCACCATGATCCATGCCGGCGTGTGATGCTCGTGCACGTCGTCGTCGTGCGGATGGGCGGCGGCGAGCCCCGCGGACGTCCCGGCAAATTCCGGATGCCGGATACCAAGGTTCGACGGATCGACCTCACCGCGATATTCACCGAAGAACGTAATGAAGATCATGCGGAACATGTAGTATGCCGTGATCCCGGCGGTAAGGACGCCGATACCGTAGAGCACGGGATGCCCGCGCAAGAGCGTGTCGTAGACGACGGCGTCTTTCGAGAAGAATCCCGCCAGTGGCGGAACGCCGCAGATCGAGAGCGTCGCAATCGTCATCGACCAGAACGCAAACGGTGCGCGCGTCCGCAGGCCACCCATCAGGCGGACGTCCTGCTCGTTGTTCAGCGCGTGAATGATCAGACCGGCTGTAAGGAACAGCTGCGCTTTGAACCATGCGTGCGTAAAGAAGTGCAGCACGCCCGCATCGTACGCGCCGACGCCGACGCCCATGATCATGTATCCGATTTGCGACATCGTCGAATAGGCGAGAATGCGCTTGATATCCCATTGCGCTACGCCGAGAATCGCGCCGAGCAAGGCCGTGATGCCGCCGATCATGCCGACCAGCTCGCGCGCATCGGCCGAGCCTTGGAACAGCGGCCAGCAGCGCGCAATTAAATAGACGCCTGCCGTGACCATCGTTGCGGCGTGGATCAGCGCGGAGACCGGAGTCGGGCCTTCCATCGCATCGGGAAGCCACGAATGCAGCGGGACTTGGGCCGATTTCGCGGCGCAGCCGACGAACAGCATCGCGCACGCGAGGTACAACAGGTTCGGTGAGAACTTGTGCGCCGCAGCGCCCGCAAACGCATCCGCGTACGAAATCGATCCCACGACCGTGACGATAATGAAGATCGCGAACAGAATGCCGACGTCGCCGACGACGTTCATGACGAACGCCTTGGTCGCAGCTGCGACGGCTGAGGGGCGTTCGTACCAGAATCCGATCAAGAAGAACGACGCAAGGCCGACGAGACCCCAGCCGATCAGCAAGCCGACGAAATTGTCGGAGAGCACCAGCGTGAGCATCGCAAATACGAAGAAGTTCATGTAGGCGAAAAAGCGCGCGTAGCCTTTGTCGCCGCTCATGTACCCCATCGAGTAGAAGTGGATCAGGAAACCGATCCCGGTGATGATCAACACCCAAATCAACGAGAGTGGATCCCACAGCAGCCCGACGTTGAAGCCTTTGGCCCAGGTTACCAGCGACTGATGCGCACCGACGACGGTCGTCGCGCCGACGACGCTCTGACGCGTGGCATCGCCCCACGACGCGATCGTCGCCAAGAATGAGACTGCAATCGCAGCGCAACCGATCGGACCGCCCCAGGTGCGCAGCAATGGACCGAATGCCCAGATAATGATCGCGCCGACCAGTGGTGCCAGCCAGATCACGAAGAGCGGTATGTAAACGCCTTCGAGCCCCATCACGTGTAGCGGCATTTTACAGGCGCTCCGCCCCCGGCTCCGCGCCCCCCATGCTTTGCATGGGGCCCCCAGCTGCAGGGCCCAGCATCATTGCGATAATGCAAACATTCCCCGAGGGGGCCCTTAACAACATCATCCTTTTAGCACCGCGACGTCATCGACGTCGACGTTCTCGGCACGGCGGAAGACGATCACGACTATTGCAAGCCCGATCGCGGCCTCAGCCGCTGCAACGGTAATCACGAGAAACGCGAAGACGTGGCCCGCGTTGCTCATATACTCTTTCGCATACGCGATGAAGGCGAGGTTCGCGGCATTCCACATCAGCTCAATGCCCATCAGCATCACGAGCGGGTTACGACGCGCAACGACGCCGCCGACGCCTATCATGAAAATGATCGCCGATAAGCCGATGTAATTCGCAACCGCGACTGGCACTACGATCCTTCCTTCAAAATCGGCTCACGATCGCGCAGCCGCTTGGCGCGCGGCGGACGCGGCGGATCGACGTCGCCCGCTAGGGCGATGACGCCGATGACAGCGATCATCAAAACGAAGGCCGTCGCTTCGAACGGCAACAGATACGTCGTGAACAGCGCTTGACCGAAATCCGCGACGCTTCCGAAGACGCCGGCATTTCCGGCTGCCGTTGCCGCCGTCGTCGCCGGTTGCTGCGCCGCCGGCGCGGACTCGATGATCACGAACAGCAAGCCGCCCAGACCCAGTGCTCCGAATACCGATAGCGGCGCGAGGACGCGCGGCAGACGGTTTGGCCCGACGAAAAGGCACGCACGCCGCTTGACAGCAGCGCGATGACGAACACAAACAGCATCAAGATCGCGCCGCTGTAGACGACGACCTGAATGACCGCCAAGAATTCGGCGTCGAGCGTCAGATACATGATCGCCAAGCACAAGAAATTGAACAGTAAGCCCAGCACGCTGTACACCGGACGCGCCGCGCTCACGACAAAGACCGCGCTCGCCACGATCAGCACGGCGAGAATCCAGAACGTGATCAACCCGCGAGCCCTTTGCGCTGCGTCTTGAGAATCGAGCCGCGCCACGTGGCGTCGTAGCCCGATTGAATGTCGACGGTGTTCTTCTTCTGCGTCACCAAGCCGAGATCCGCAGGGATACCGCCGGGACGCTCGTCGGGCGGCGTTCCGACGCCGGCCTCGGGTGGCACCAGCAAACGATCCTTGCCGTAGATGAACGAACCGCGCCGGTAATCCGACATTTCGAAGCGCGGCGTCAGGACGATCGCGTCGGTTGGACACGCTTCTTCGCACAAGCCGCAGAAAATGCAACGCAGTTCGTCGATCTCGTAGCGCGCGGCGAAGCGTTCGCCGGGCGAGTGGCGATCGTCAGGACTGTTTTCAGCGCCGATCACCGTGATTGCGTTAGCCGGGCACGCGATTTGGCACAGCTCGCAGCCGATGCAGCGTTCTTTGCCGTCGGCATAGCGCCGCAGCTCATGCAGACCGTGAAAACGCGGCGCGTGCTGCTTTTTCACGCTCGGATATTGCTTCGTCGGGTGCTTGCGGAAGAGGAACGAGAACGTCGTTGCAAATCCCATGAAGATCGCAGAAACGTTGAAGAGATTTTTGCGCATCAAGCGGGCCTCAAGGCAATGATCGCCGACGTGACGATCAAATTCAATGTCGCGATCGGCAGCAAGACCTTCCAACCAAACGCCATCAAACGATCGTAGCGTAACCGTGGGAGCGTGCCACGTAGCCACATATAGATGAACAGAAAGACGCCGGCCTTAACCAGGAACCAAATAATCCCCGGAACCATCGTCAAGCCGAACGGCGCCGACCAGCCACCCAGAAAGAGCAGCGTCGCTAGGCACGAGACCGTGATCATATTGAGGTATTCGGCGATGAAGAACAATCCGAAGCGCAGTCCCGAGTACTCGGTGTGGAATCCGCCGACCAACTCCGTTTCGGCTTCGACCAGATCGAACGGTGCGCGATTCGTTTCCGCAACGGCCGTCGTGAGATAGATCAGGAAGCCGATGAACTGCGGCGCGATGAACCACACATTGTATTGCGCGTGAACGATTCCGGCGAGCGACGTCGTTCCCGCCAAGATCAGCACGCCGACGACTGAAAGCGTCATTGCGAGCTCGTACGAGATCATCTGTGCGGTCGAGCGGATCGCGCCGAGCAGCGGGTACTTCGAGCTCGACGCCCAGCCCGCAAGCGAGATGCCGTAGACGCTGATCGACGTCAAGCGCGAAGATATACAGAATTCCGGCATCGACATTGCCGACCGCCCACAATCCCGCAGAGCTTTCGCTGAACGGGATGATCGCGAACGTCCCCATCGCGGTGATCAGCGAGATGAACGGCGCGATGCGATAGACGATCGGATCGGCGTTCTTCGGCGTCGAGATCTTCCTTGAAGAACATCTTGACGGCGTCGGCTGCCGGTTGCAGCATGCCCCAGGGTCCGACGCGATTCGGGCCCGGACGCAGCTGCATCCAGCCCAGAATCTTGCGTTCGAAGAGCATCGCGTACGCGAACGTCGTGATCACGATCAACAGCACGATCAGCGATTTGATCACAACGATCAACCACAACGGAACCATCTAGCTGGCTCCTTGCGCCGTGGCGATCGAGTGGTTCGGCGAGCACGGCGGCAAACGGCGCATCGAACGCGGCCGTTCCCAAACCGTCGAAAACTTCGTCCTCACGCAATGACGGCGCAGGCTCATCGGCACGGAAGAGCGATGCATTCACGAGGCCGGCCGGAGGCCCGGCGGCGATCGCGATCGCAACCGCGGATTCGATCGCATTCGGTTCGGGGATCTCGACGCCAAGCGCTTCGGCGAAGCCGACGAGAATCTCGAGATCCGAGTAGACGCCGTCCGGTGCCATCAACGCGGCTTCGACCATTAGCCGTTCGCCGGCAAGATTCGTCGTCGTGCCCGTCTTCTCGAACGGTCCGCACACCGGAAGCACGAGCTTCGCTGCGCTCGCAGTTGCGGTCGGGAAAAGGTCGCCGACGACGAGGAATTCGACGTTCGCAAAAGCGGCTTCGACGAGCGCGCGATCCGGATAGTGCGCGAGCGGATTCGCGCCGAGAATCGCAAGACTCTTGAGCTTGCCGTCGCGCGCAGCTTCGAGCATCCCGCGCGTATCGAGTCCGCCGCCTGCGGAACGCAGCCGAGCAACTCTGCACCACGCGCGTTCTGTTGTTCGCCGGGGATGAACACATGCAGCGTCTTGCCGGAAAGCGCGCTGAACGCACGCTCGAGGTCGTCGCCCGTCGACTTACGCACGCCGCCCCAGATGAATGCGATACGCTCGGCGTTTGCCGGCAAAACGTCGGCAAGCCGGTCGAGCGATGCGAATGTGCGTCTCGGGAACAGCCGAGTTCGCGTCAATTTCACCAACGGTGATCAGGCGCGCGCCCTTGTGCTGCACGGCTTTGCGAATGCGCAGGTCGGCTATCGGCGCGGTGCGCGAGAGCGGCCGGCGCAGCGACACGATCGCTTGGGCGTTTTCAAGATCGGTCAGCGTCCCGCCGTACGCTCCCGGCGTGGCTTGACGTTGCCGTCCTGCACGCCAGTCGATGTTCTGCACGCCGAGCGTACGATAGACATGTTGAAGCAGCCACGCTTCTTCGTTCAGAAGCCGGCCGCCGCCGATCACGCCGACCGCTCCCGGTCCATGCGTCTCGATCGTCTTGCGAACCGACGTCGCCCACATCGAGATCGCATCGTCCCACGCGATCTGCGCTTGTTCGCCGTTCGTATCGCGCATGGTCGGCGTCGTCAAGCGCCGCGTATCGTCGTAGAACCCGACGTTGTAGCGACCGCGGTCGCACAGCCATCCGTCGGAAACCGTACCTTCGGGATCGCTCATCGTGCGCAACGGAATATTGTGCCGCGCATCGACGTTCATCTCGCACCCAACGCTGCATTGCAAACACGTCGTCTTGGTGCGATGCAGGTCCCACGGCCGCGCTTTGAACCGGTACGTTTTCGACGTTAAGGCGCCGACTGGGCAAATCTCAGTAACGTTTCCGCTGAACTTCGAGCGATACGGATCGCCGGTCGCCGTCGCAATGATCGCGCGGACGCCGCGATCTTCCGTGCGCAGCGAACGCTCGCGCGTGATCACGTCATCGAAACGCACGCAGCGCAAGCACAAAATGCAGCGCTCTTCATCCAGAACGATCGTCGGGCCCAATTCGACCGCTTTGGGCTTGAGCATCTTCGGATCGGCAAGACGCGACGCGCCCTGCCCGTAGGCCATCGAAAAATCTTGCAGATCGCACTCGCCGCCCTTGTCGCAAATCGGACAGTCGAGCGGATGATTGAGCAGCAGAATCTCGAGAACCGCGCGACGGCCTTCGCTGGCTTTCTCGCCGATCGTAGAAACGACCATGCCATCGGCGACGGCCGTGTTGCACGCGATCTGCAGCTTCGGCATTCCCTCGATCTCGACGAGGCAAATGCGGCACAGACCCGCCGGCCCGAGCTTGGTGTGATAGCAATAGACCGGAATATCTTTTTGAACTTGCTTGGCGGCTTCGACGAGCAGCGTTCCGGCCGGAACTTCGACCTTTACGCCGTCGATCGTAACGGTCGCCATCTTTTGCTCAGGCATATTGCTTCTCGCGAGTCGGGTCCGTCTTGATGTATTTGCGGAAGTGGCTCTCGAATCGCTTCACGACGGAGCTGAGGAACGGTTCGATCGAATCGCCGAGCGGACACAAGTTGAGTCCGGTGATCTGATGCGAGACGTTTACCAGCATCTCGATATCGCTGGGCACGCCTTTGCCTTCAAGAATACGTTCGAGCATGAGCTCGAGCCAATGTCCGCCTTCACGGCACGGCGTGCACTGACCGCACGATTCATGCGAGAAGAAACGCACGAGCGCAAGCGCAGCTTTCACGAAATCCGTCGTATCGTCGAAGACAACGACGGCGCCCGAGCCGAGCATCGTTCCGTTTTTGGCCATGTTCTCGTAATCGTACGGCACGTCGAGATGCTCTTCGAACAAACAGGCTGAGCTGCCGCCGCCCGGCTGCACCGCCAAGAATTTGCGTCCGTCGCGCAAACCGCCGGCGCAATCATCGATCAGCTTACGCAGCGTCGTTCCGAGCGGAACTTCGTAATTGCCGGGCTTCTTCACGTGACCGCTGACGGAGACGATCTTGTAACCTTTGGACCGCTCGGTACCGACGCTCGAAAACCACTCCGCGCCGTTGCGCAGAATCGGCATCAGATACGCAAGCGTCTCGGAGTTGTTCACGACGGTCGGTTTTCCGTACAGCCCCTTGACGGCCGGGAACGGGGGCTTGAGACGCGGCTCGCCACGCTTGCCTTCGAGCGAGCTCAGTAAGGCCGTTTCCTCGCCGCAGATGTACGCGCCCGAACCGCGATGGACGGTCAGCTCGATATCGTAATCGGTTCCGCAAATGCTCTTACCGATGTAGCCGGCAGCACGCGCTTCTGCGACCGCTTTACAAAAGATTTCATAACCGCGTTTGAACTCGCCGCGAATATAGATGAACGCGTGATGCGAGCGGATCGCGTACGATCCGATGATCATCCCCTCGAGGATCTGGTGCGGCGTCTCCTCGAGCAGCATGTGGTCTTTGAACGTGCCGGGCTCGGCTTCATCGCTGTTGCAGACCATGTAACGCGGTTCGCCGTTGTCCGGCAAGAACTGCCATTTGCGGCCGGTCGGAAACCCGGCGCCGCCGCGGCCCCGCAAACCTGATTTGTCGACGATCGAAACGATCTCGGCCGGCTGCATCGTCTTAATGGCCCGCTCGAGCATCTCGTAGCCGCCTTGCGATTTGTAGACGTCGATCGAGCGCAAGTTGAGCTCGCCGATACCTTTCATCAATACCGGCTTAGTGTCCATGGCCGTCCTCGTGCTCCAGAATGGCGCGTCCGTCTTTCACCAAACGTTCGCGTGACCGATCGGAAGGAACGTCGTGAACGAAACGGTCGAGCATGATCACGCCGCTGCGGTCGCCGATCCCGCCGGGATCGTTCGGATTCGAGACATGTTGCGCGCCCGGCGATTTTGGAACGGTATCTTTGGGGACGGCCCACGTGCGTTCCGGCGGCTTCGATTGCGCCATCGGCGGCACGTCATACGCGCCTCCTCGCATCGCCGCCAGCATGTCGTCGATCATCTGCGGCGTCAAATCGTAGACGAAATCGAGATTGACCTGCATGCACGGCGCACGATCGCACGCGGCGAGACACTCGACTTCTTCATACGAAAACAGTCCGTCCGCCGTCGTCTCGAGGTGCCCGATGCCCAATTGCTCGCGGAAGTACGCCATGATGTCTTCCGCACCGTTGATCGTGCACGAAAGATTCCGGCAGACCTGCAGCACGTATTTCCCGACGGGTTTGCGGAACAACAGCGTGTAGAACGAGACCGTCGATTCGACGACCGCAAGCGGCACGCCGATCCATTCGGCCGTCTGCTTCATCGCCTCGGCCGAAACGTAGCCTTCTTCCGCCTGAAAGCGCCAGATGATCTGCAGCATCGCAGAACGCGGATCTTCGTAGCGCGCCAGTAGCTCTTTAGCTTCGCTCGTCAAGTCGATCATCGATCGACCTCCCCGAACACGGGATCGAGCGAACCGATGCACACCACCATGTCCGCGATCAGTTCGCCGATCGCGAGCTTCTTGAGCACTTGGAGGTTATAGAAGGAAGGCGGCCGCGTGCGAACGCGCCACGGACGATTTTCGCCGTTTGAGACGATGTAGTAGCCGAGCTCGCCGCGCGGTCCCTCGACGGCCTGATAGACGTCACCCGGCGGGACGCGGAAGCCTTCGGAAACGTATTTGAAATGATGGATCAGCGCTTCCATCGAGAGCGCGATCGCTTCTTTGGGCGGCGGACCGACTTTCGTGTCGTCGATCATCACCGAGCCCGTAACCAATTGCTCGCGCACCTGGCGAATGATGCGCATCGCTTCGTCCATCTCATCGAGCCGCACCAGGAAACGCGCATACGCGTCGCCTTCGGACCGCACCGGGACGTCGAACTCATATTTCTCGTAGCCGGAATACGGGAACGCCTTGCGCACGTCGTACGCCACGCCCGATCCGCGCAATGCGGGACCCGTGATATTCCACGCGAGCGCCTCTTCCCCGGAGAGAATCGCGACGTCGATCATGCGGTCTTGCACGATCGGGTTCTTTTGCAGAACAGCCCGTAGCTCGCGCGCGCGGCCCGGAAACTTCTTGATCAGATCGTCGAGCCGGTCGATGAAGCCCTGTGGTACGTCTTCACGTAAACCGCCGATGCGCAAGTAGTTCGGGTGCATGCGCGCGCCGCCCGAGGCTTCGAACAGATCGAGAATGTTTTCGCGCAAATCGAACGCGTAGAAAAACGGCGAGATCGCACCGAGATCGATGCCGCCCGTACCGAGCCATACGCAGTGCGATGCAATGCGCGAGAGCTCGCAAAGGAGAACGCGCAGCTGTTGCGCGCGTTCCGGAATGTGATCTGTGATTCCGAGCAGCTTCTCGACGCCGAGGACGTAACACATGGCGTTTGTGAGCGGCGAGAGATAATCCATCCGCTCGATGACGGTCGACGCCTGGTGCCAAAAGAGGTTTTCGGCCGATTTCTCGATGCCGGTGTGCAGATAACCGATCTCGGGATCGGCTTTAGTGATCGTCTCGCCTTCGATCTCGGTGAGCACTTGAAGCACGCCGTGTGTTGACGGATGCTGCGGCCCGAGCGAAAGCAACATTTTGTTGTCGCCCATCGGAATGGCTTCGATCGGTACGCCCGTCGCGGTCATCCCTGACCTCGAATCTTCGCGATCTGTTTTGCGAGCGCAGCCGCCGTTCTGCCCGACGCCGGCGTTCCCGCAAGCAAGTTGCTCTTTAGCGCGAAATCGGGACGCGGTGTTTTTTCGAGTCCGGGGCCGCGAAGCGGATAGTCTTTGCGCAGCGGATAGCCTTCCCAATCATTCGGCATCTGAATGCGTCGCATGTCGGGGTGCCCGTCGAACGTAATCCCGAAGAGATCGTAGATTTCGCGCTCGGGCCAATCCGCGCTCGGCCATAGATCGCTGACGGTCGGCAACGCTTGCCCGTCCTCGACGCCGCACAGCAGGCGTATGCGGACGGGCTGTCCGACCAACGCCACAGTCGTGGCGCTCGCCGGAAGGTTCAACAGATGATAGACGACGTCGAAACGCGGCGAACGCTCGAGATAGTCGACGCCGCCGATGTCGAGCAGCATCGTTGCTCCATCCGCCTTCAATTTTTCGAGCCGCCCGCGAAGCTGCGCGGGTTCGACGCGTTCGATCACCGCATCGTCGATATCGGGGCGAATGGCCGTCGGATCGATGGCACTTCCCCCGCGCGGTGGTGTTTGCGGGCTAGGCACGCGCCAGTATGCCTCCCCGTCCGCCTTGCCGGATCTGCTGCTGGATGAGATTCACCGCGTAGAGCAACCCGTCGGGAGTCGGCGGACACCCGGGGACGTAGACGTCGACCGGAACGATCGTGTCGACGCCTTGGACGATGGCGTAGTTATCGAAGACCCCGCCGGAGCTGGCGCAGGCGCCCATCGAGATCACCCATTTCGGGTCGGCCATTTGATCGTAGAGCCGCTTGATGACGGGGCCCATTTTTTGCGCGACCCGGCCTGAGACGATCATCAGGTCGGCCTGGCGCGGCGAGGCGCGAAAAACCTCAGAGCCGAGGCGCGCGATATCGTACTCGGGCGCGGTCACGCTCATCATCTCGATGGCACAGCAGGCCAGACCCATCGTGAGGGGCCAGACGCTCGAGGATTGCGCCCAGCGGGCAACATCATCGACGCGCGCCAGCAGGAACTGCGTCCCCGGGACTACCTCCAATTAAAGCCTCCCCGTTTCCAGACGTACGCGTATCCGATGCCGAGGACGATCACGAACGCGACCATTTCGAGCAGACCGTACACGCGTAGCGCGTGCATCTGCACCGCCCAGGGGTAGAACGATGCGGCTTCCACGTCGAGCACCACGAAGAGCATCGCGATCAAGTAGAAGCGTACCGGAAAGCGCCCAGAAACGTCTGACGTCGCCTCGACGCCGCACTCATACGCCTCTTCCTTCACCGGATTCGGCTTCTTCTTAGCCAGAAGCCCGGGTACGATGGAGAACAGCAGCGAGGCGGCGAACGCGAGCGCCAAGTAAATAGCGACGGGACCGTACGGAGACATAGCCGGGGCACTTTTCGCAGATAACGTACGGGAACCTCGATGCTACTTTTGGAGGACCGGCCTTGCGCACCCTGACCCGCACCCTGATCTGTGCCCTCGCCATCGTGACCCTGCTTGGCTCGGGGTGTCAAAATCCGAACGGACAAGGCCTCCAGGAGTTCGGCTCGATCAGCGGTCGTCTGCTGGACGATCAAACCGGCGAGCCGCTTAGTGTCTCAACGATCTACATTTCCGTCGGATCGACCGTCGTTTCGCAAGTCGATAACAAAGGCGGCTTCACGATTCCAAAAGTTCCAATCGGAAAACAAACCGTGAACATCAACGCGATCACGTACATTCCGACGAGCTTCGACGTCAACGTCGTGAAAGATCAAACCAGCGACGTCGGTTACATTCGGCTGAAATCAACGCTCGCGCAATAAAAACTTTTTTATAATATCGATTGGCGTCGCGAATCCGATCGCGTGTTCTTCTTCGAAACGCGACTCGGCCATACCGATGACTTTACCGTCGAGCGTGAACACCGGTCCCCCGCTTTCGCCCGGAATCACGGGCAAATCGAGCTCGATCGTCTCGTCCGGGCTGCCCACATCGCGTAGGCTCGCGACATGGCCGCTATAAAAGGAAGCCGTCGTCCCCAAGCCTTCGTCGATAAAGGCATCCGGAATCGGATAACCGAGCAACGCGATCGCTTCGCCGGGAGCGACCGCGCGCGCATCGCCTAATTCCGCGACGCGTGCATTCTTGACCGCACTCACCTCGAGGAGCACGAGATCTTCGCGATCGTCCTGCGCGATGATCCGCACGGTTTGTCCACGCGCCGCATCGCCGATATGCGCGCGCAAATTGCGTGCGCCGTCGATGACGTGCTTGGCGGTGATGATCCGCGTCCCCCAATCGCCGCTCTGGACGACGAACGCGCTTCCATACGCATCGTCGATCTTGCCGTGCATCTTCGGATCGTCCGACGGCGCCTTCATCGTGAGAAAGACGACGCTCGGGTGCATGCGCCGGTACAGAGCTTCAAGATCGCCATTCGGGTTCGGCCGCGCGCACGCGCACAGCGCGAGCAGTGCAACGACTCCGAATGCAGCAAGCGCGCTCCGACTTGTCATCCTGAGCGTAGTGGTCCGCAAGGAGCGCGAAGCCTGTGCCCGGCGAAGCCAGGGTATCGAAGGACCGCGAGAGTGTCAGGTACGATCGTGCCCTCGACCTTGTTGCATCGTTTCGCAGTCCGCGTCACTACTGGTTGTCCTTCGCCTTCGCAACGCTGCGCGTTGCTACGCTCAGGATGACAACGGGGTGATTCGTGCCCCGCGGCGGCCCTTTGCGCGGAATCGTTATCTGCGGTAATCGAACGTGCGCCAGCAAATCGACGCTCAGGATGACACTGGCTCACCGACTCTCGTCGCGAGTGCGGCGCGCAGCTCCGGTATGCCGGCACCGGTGAGCGCGCTGACCGCGAAGGCATCCCGTGGTACGTCGCGGGGCGTGCGATCGGCTTTGTTATAGACGGCAAGAATGGGCTTCTCGCTCAAACCAAGCTCGTCGAGCGTTGCTTCGACCGCTTTCTTCTGGCGCTGCCAATCCGGATTCGAAGCGTCGATTACGTGCACGAGCAGCGAGGCACTTTCGAGCTCTTCGAGCGTCGCGCGAAACGCATTGACCAGCTCTTGGGGAAGCTTCGTGATGAATCCGACGGTGTCGGCAAGACGAATCGTTTGATCTTGCGCGACCCAGGCGCGGCGCACCAGCGGATCGAGCGTCGCAAACGGCTGATCGGCGACGAACGCGTCTTTGCCGCTGGTCAAGCGATTGAGCAGCGAGCTCTTCCCAGCGTTCGTATAACCGACGAGCGCGACGAGCGGTTCACGTCCGTCCGCAATGCGGCGGTTGGCACGTTGCGTGCGCACGTCTTCGAGAGCCCGGCGCAGCGTCGAGATACGGCGCTGAATCTGCCGGCGATCGGTTTCCAGCTTCGTTTCACCGGGGCCGCGCGTTCCGATGCCGCCGCCCAGACGCGAAAGCTCCGTTCCGACGCCGATGAGATTTGCTTGGCGGTAGCGCAACTGCGCGAGCTCGACTTGTAATTTGCCCTCGCGGCTTCGCGCGTGCTGGGCAAACACGTCGAGAATCAACATCGTGCGATCGATGATCTGCAGCGGGATGACTTTTTCAAGATTCGTGCGTTGACGCGGCCGCAGATCGTTGTAGACGAAGACCGCCTCGGCGCCGAGCTCTTCGGCCGTGCGCGCGATCTCTTGTGCTTTTCCCGCACCGAACACCGTCGCGGCGTTCACGCGCGGCAGCTTCTGGACGACTTCGCCGACGATCTTCGCGCCGGCGGCGCGCGCAAGCGCCGCGAATTCTTCCAGCTGCGGCGCAAGCGGCGATTCACGGTCCTGAAGGTCGACGGCGGCGATGAGCGCTTTCATATTTTCTTCAAATCGAGCGCGACGCCGCTGACGAGCGAGATACGCGCCTTTTGCCATCGCGCACAGAGCGCTGATTCGTTCGTCCGATCACATCACGGAAGACGCGACCGGAAATATGGACCGGAACGACGCCCCAACCGACTTCTTCACTGATTGACTATGACGTCGGCGGCGCACATTTCTCGAGAGCGCTCGATCAAACGCTGCAGCGTGGTTTTCGATCTGATCGTGCCATTCGACGACGCTGGTTCCGAGCGGATGTCCGGCCCATTATGCCGGCAAGCCATGTTCCGATCGAATCGACAATGACGATCTGGCTCGATTCCGCATTGCCGAGCGCCGTCAAGCAAATCCGTGCCTTGCGGTACGGCCGTTTCGATCGTCGTCCAGTCAGCTCGGACGTTCGGCTTGGTGGCGCGCAATCCGCGCGCTCCACTCTTCATCGTCGACGTCGAGCGTCGCTGTCGCACAATAGACGACATGACGGCCCGAACGCTCCGCTAGCCGCTGCGCCATTGCGCTTTTTCCCGAACGAACCGGACCGGTGATAAACGTCAGCACTATCGACCGTAGAGCACGGCGCAGATCGCAAGCGTTGCAACGTCGCCGAGAACGATCAGTCCACCGTAGACATCGCCCGTCAGCTTGCCGTCCAAACGCTGCGCTGCCCACCGTCCTGCGCCAAGGACGGCCAGCGCGACCACCGGCAGCGCGATCCATGCCCAATGGCTGACGGCAAATGACAACGCAAGCAGCAGCACGCCGTTCACGACAAATGGAATGGTGGAGGATCGCGCACTGCTCCAGCGCGCGGTTCCGCCCGCGAACGCAAGCACCGCGGGATATGCGTGCGCAGGCAACATGGCGAGCGCGGCAATCCAGACGGCGACGAGCACCGCAAAGTAGGCGATTGCGAACGTTCCGTGCGTCGGGTCCTTCATGATTTGCAGACGCCGCTCGGGATCGACGGATGCGAACAACGCGTCGCAGCTATCGAGAAATCCGTCGACGTGCAACGCACCCGTCAGCACGATCGGCAGCGCAAATGCGGCAGCAATTGCGAGCGGCGTCCAGCCGAGACAGCGCCAAACCGTACGCTGCAAAACCTGCGACTCCGCCGACGACGATGCCGATGATGCGGCAGATAGGAAAACATCGCCGCACCCGGAGCGGCGCGATGACGATCGGTGCGCCGGAAAGATCGTGAAGTACGAGAACGCTGCGGCCAGCGTTCGAAGATTCATGAAACCGGTGCCGTGTCCGCCGCAGTCGACGTCGAAACGCCCGCTTCTGCGAACGTCTTCATCTCGGAGATCATTCGCGCGGCCGCTCCGATGATCGGTAGCGCGAGCGCAGCGCCCGTCGCCTCGCCGAGACGCATGTCGAGATCCAAGAGCGGCTCGAGGCCGAGCGCGCGCAGCGCGATCGTATGCCCGGCTTCCCGCGAACGATGCGACGCGATCAGATAGGCGGCGACGTTCGGATCGAGTGCGTGCGCAAGCAGTGCCGCAGCCGTGACGATGAAGCCGTCGATGACGACGGGCGTGCGTGACGCCGCAGCCGCCAGCATCGTACCCGCAAGTCCGACGATCTCGTAACCACCGACTTCGCTTGCGATTGCGATCGGATCGTTTCCTTTGACGCGCGCGATTGCGGATTCGACGATCGCGATTTTACGCGACAGACGTTCATCATCGATGCCCGTGCCGCGGCCGGCGACCAAGCCGACCGGAGTCGACGTAAAAATCGCGATCAAGGCGGCAGCGCTCGTGGTGTTGCCGATCCCCATGTCCCCGAGTGCCAGAATCTCGAGCGTGCCGACGTGTTCGCGAACCAACCGAAACGCTTCGGCGCCGGCCTCAAGCGCACGCTCCACGTTTTCGCGCGACATCGCCGGTCCGTGCGCAAGACTCGCGGTGCCGCGCGCGACTTTGAGATCGAAGAGCTGCGGATGCGACGCGAGCTCGGCATCGACGCCGAAATCCACGACGAACACGTGTGCGCCTGCCGCGCGAGCGAATGCGCTGATCGCTGCGAATCCCGCGCAGAATCCGCCCACCATTTGTGCGGTCACTTCCGGCGGATATGCACTGACTCCATCACGCGCGACGCCGTGATCGGCCGCGCCGATCAGGATCGCACGACGCTCGAACGCATGCTTCGGAACGCCGCCGCTCATGCTGCACAAACGGACCGCCAAATCTTCCATTCGCCCCAAACTTCCCAGCGGTTTGGTGAGCTGGTCGACGCGTTCGCGCGCCGCTTTTGCGACCGACGGGTTGGGAACCGGAATCCGCGGCAGATTCATCGTGGGTCTCCTTAGGCTGCGTCGTGGTGGCCTTGCGAACGCGAGCATCATCCCCTCCTCGCGGCGGACGATGATCGGCGCTCCATAGGCAGAGGATAGCAATTCTTCCTGAAAGACGCGCTCGGGGACATCACAGGCGAGCAACCTGTTCTGACCGACGAGCGCGATGCGGTCGGCGTGTGCTGCCGCAACATTCAAATCATGCAGCACGATAATCACCGTTGTGCCTTGATCTGCGAGATCGCGCAACAACGAGAAAATGTGCATTGCGTGACCGAGATCCAAATGCGTCGTCGGCTCATCGAATAGTAAGCTCGGCGCGCGCTGCGCGAGCGCGAGCGCAACCCAAACACGTTGACGTTCACCGCTCGATAGCGCTTCGATCGAACGCTCCGCGCGATCCGTGAGCTGTGTGCGTTCGAGCGCTTCATCGACGATGGCTTCATCTTCCGGCAATTCGTTCCAACGCCACCACGGACGATGCGGAAGCCGGCCTTGCGCAACGGCTTCGCGCACCGTCACGTTCGTGACCGGTGCGCTGTCTACTTCGATCAGCGCAAGACGGCGCGCGCGCTCTTGCGGACTCATATTCGAAACTGTCCGGCCGTTCACCATGACGCTGCCGTGCTGCGGTTCGAATGCATACCGCCGAGCGCGCGCAACAGCGTTGATTTCCCGGCGCCGTTCGGACCGATGATCGCCAGCAGCTCACCGTCACCAAGCTGCATCGAAACGTCGCGCAGCACGACGTTCGATCCGTAAGAGAGGGTCAGCGCTTGTGCGTCGATCATGCCGTCTTCGGCCGTCGCGAAGCGAGATAGAGAAACGCAGGCACACCCAAGAGCGAGAGCAGTATTCCGAGCGGAATTTCCGTCGGCGGCGCCGCCGAGCGCGCGAAGGTGTCGGAAAGAATCAAGATGATCGCACCGACCGGCAACGCCGCCGCGAGCGTCCATCGCACGTCGTGACCGATCGCGCCACGCACGATATGCGGCACCATCAAACCGACGAAGCCGATGACGCCGGAGACGCTCACGGCGGCCGACGTGAGCAAACATGCCGAGAGTACGACGAGCCAACGGGTGCGATCGAGATCGACGCCGAGCGCTTGTGCGCGACGCGTTCCGAGTCGCAGCGCATTGAGCGCCGGAATCGTCGTCAGCGCAAGCCCAAGACCGAACGCGGCATACAGCGCGGCCCAACCCAAATCGCGCCATCCGTGCCCAGCCAGACTTCCACCGAGCCATGCAAGAATGCTCAGCGATACCGAAGCCGACGGCGACCACAAGATCACGAGCGTCGTCAGACCGGCGAACAGCGACGAGAGCGCAATTCCGGCGACGATCATGCGCTCGACCGAAAGTCCCGTCCCGGTACGCGAGAGCGCCGCAACGAGCACCGTCGTTGCAAGCGATGCGCATAGGGCGATCGCCGAATAGAGCGCCGGCGGCGCGCCGAATGCGATCGCGGCCGCGATTGCGAGCGCCGCACCGGCGCTCGTGCCCGTGAGATACGGATCGATCAGCGGATTCCCGAGCAAATCTTGCATCAAGAGTCCCGCGACCGCGAGCGCAGCGCCGACCAGCGCCGCGATAGCAACGCGCGGCAGACGCAGCGACCAAAGCACCGTGTTCGCGTCGCTCTGCGCGTGTGGATGGACCAGCGCCGAGAGTATCGTCGCAGGTGACAAGGCGATCGTTCCCCACGACGCGCCGACGATGATCGCCGCGACAAGCCCAAGCAAAGCAACGACGATCACCGCGACACGCGTCATGGCATCATCGCGTCGAGAACTCGAACTCGACCGTGCGGCCGGGCGCCGGATAACCGAGAATCGGTGCGTAGCGTTCGTCGCCGAGATTATAAACGCGAATCGAGCCGATCAGGTTCTGTGCAAACCGGCCCCGCACGTATGCATCGACCGTCGTCTGGCCGCCACGCAGTACGCCCGATTCGTTATGCGGGCTTTGAACTTGCGCATCGGCCCCGAACGCGAACGCGCCTCGTGAAAAGCCACGTTCGAGTCCGAGCACCGTCGTTAGCACGGGCTCGAAATCGAGCCGCACCACCGGTTGACCGGATGTTAGATTGAGGGCTCGATACATATCGGTGACATTGAGCGTTGCGACCATGCCGCCGAGCGGTGCGGTGTGTCCGGAGAAAACGAAGCCGGCAAGCGACGCGCGCGCGATGTTCTCCGGAACGAAGCTTGCATTCAGTGCGATCAAGTTGACGGCTTGACGGTCGAACCAACTCAGGCTCGCGCCGCCACCACCGAGCGGTAAGCTGAACGTAGCGTCCAGATTCTTCGAGCGTTCCGGAACGAGCGATGGGTTCGAAAAGCCGGGATAGTACAGCTCGTCGATCGTCGGGACGCGAAATGTGCCCGCATAGTTCGCACTCAATTTCGCAGTTCCAAATTGAAAGGACGTGCCGAGCGCAGGCTCGAGCACCGAACCTTGCGGCGCATCGTGTTCGGCCCGTACGCCGCCGGTGAGAACGACGCCGTTCGCGATGCTGTCGCGATATTGCGCGTAGACCGCGCTTTGCGCCAGCGCTGCAGTCGCGATCGTTGGAACGGAAAGCGGTCCCAGATACAGGAGCGCACTCTCACGCGAAAGATCGACGCCGGTGACGAGCGAGCCGGACGGATTCGCGATGACGTCGCGCAGCGAGACTTGCGTGCGCGAATCGTAGGTATCGTTCTCACCACCGTTTTGCGGATCGTCGTAATCCAGCCGTCCGTCTGCCCCACTGAATGAAAGACTCAGTGCCGAATTCGGACCGTGCCGCGTGATGGAGACGTGGCCATCGTCTTGCGCCGTCGCCTGCGTCGCAAGCGGCGTGAGAAACGACAGATTTCCCGGAACGCCGAGCTTTATCGCGTCGTTGCCTAAGCTGGCGTCGACCGTGTAGGTTGCGTTCGCATTCGACTGATAGTCGATGCGTCCGGCGGTAGCTTGCGCCCACGAGTTCGTGCGGGTACCGGCCGGAAATCCATCCAGACTCGGATAGCCGTAGACGTTCGTTGCGACGTGACGCTCGAATCCGATTCCGAGACCGCCTTCACCGACTTCAACGCGCGCATCTTGCTCGCCGTACGTTCCGTCCGCGAGTTCGAGGTACGGCGAACGCGGCACGTGACCGGTGATGATGTTGATGATGCCGCCGACGGCGCTGCTGCCGTAAAGCGTCGAGCCACCGCCTTCAACGACTTCGATGCGCTCGACGTCAACCGTCGAAAACGTTCCAAGATCGATCGATCCGGACGATCCCGCTGCAACCGGAAAGCCATTGACGAGAATGAGCGTCTGTTCGGACGTTGCGCCGAGAATGCCGTAGTTCGCTTGCGCGCCGAATGCACCGTAGCGAAACATGGTGATTCCGGGAACGTCACGCAACGCATCCGCGACGGTGCGATCGCCTTGAGCTTGAATGGTCGCGCGATCGACAACGAACGTCGGACGCGTCGTCATTGTGACCGGTTCGTCTTGCCGGTCAGACGTCGTCACGTGTCCGATTTCGCTCGGTTGTGGCGACGGAGTGGGAGTTGCTGCCGACAGCGCGGCAACTAATAAGATAGCCAGCACGATCTTCCTACCTTTACGCGAGGTGAAGCGATCAAATGCGGCTCGCTCGGTCTCCTGACTCGCGGATCGTAGCCGTTTGCCGATGCCTTCCCAGCTTGCGCCAGTGGCGTTTCGGCGGCTCCCCGCTTACAGTGGCGCGACCGTCCCGGATTTCCACCGGGTTCCCGTCGCGAGCACGCTGCTCAGCCGTTTCTGCATCAACGCCGGTGCAGCCTCGTCGCCTCCGGCTCGTCCGATTCCCATCCGGCGCGCACGAGCTCACGGTCGAGATGTTCTTCTTGCGGATAACCAAGACACAGGTACGCGACGAACGACCACTCTTGCGGAACGTCGAGAATTTGTGTAACAACTTCCGGTTCCAGTATTGAAACCCAACCGACGCCGATATCCATCGCACGCGCCATCAACCACAGCGTGTGAATCGCAAGCACGGTTGAATATGCAAGGGTTTCCGGCATCGTGGCGCGGCCGAGTCCCGAGCCGCGCGGCGTTTCCCGATCCAGGAACACGGCAAGGTGGACGGGTGCTTCACGCAACCCGGCCAGCTTCATCGCGGCGTAGCGTGCTTGCTGTTCAGAGCTATACGTTTGCGCGGCATCGAGATTGCATCGCTCGTATTCAGCAATGATCTGAGCGCGGCGCTCGGGAGCGTCGACCCGTACAAATCGCGACGGTTGACTGTAACCGACAGAGGGCGCAAAAGCCGTCGTGGCAACGAGTTGCTGGACGATTTCATCGGAGATCGGGTCGGAGCGGAATCGCCGAACATCGCGCCGCCACGCGAAGAGCTGTGTCAACTCGGTGCGAAATTCGTCGTCGAATCTCAAGGGAGGAGCGGCGTTCCCTTCCGTGGAGTACGCTCCCTGTGAAGCGCGCTCTGGCTCTGCTCCTCGCGTCGGCGTTCCTATGTTTTGGAGCGCCATCGCGCAGTCAACCCGCTGCGAAACGCGTCGTCTCGCTGATCCCCTCGCTGACCGAAGATCTCTTCGCGCTGGGAGCCGGCCCGAACGTCGTCGGCGTTTCGCAATACAGCGACTATCCGGCCGCCGCCAAGCGACTTCCGCGCGTCGCTTCCTTCACGAGCGTCGATGCAGAGCGTATCGTCGCGCTTCATCCGGATCTGATCGTCGGCGACGCGTCACAAGAAGCGCTGGGGCAGCCGCTTCTGCGCGCGAAACTGCGCGTCGAACTTTTTCACGAAGACTCGGTCTCGGAAATTTATGAGGTGCTGCTTGCGCTCGGCAAGCAGCTCGGTCGCGAACCGCAAGCAGACGCGCTCGTCGAACGCATGCGCGCGACCAGCGCGAGCTTGATGCAGCGCGTCGATCGTTCGCACGCGCCGCGCGTTTTCGTCGTCCTCGACGTCGCACCAATTTACACGGTCGGAAAACGCTCGTACATCAACCAGCTCATCGAGATGGCCGGCGGACGAAACGCTGCCGATCTCGAGGGCGCCTACGGCCAGTACAGTGCCGAAGCGATCCTCGCGCTGCAACCCGACGTCATCGTCGTCGATCCGGCCGTCGGCTTTCAATCTATGGAGAACCGCGAACCATGGCGATCATTGCATGCAGTCCAGCGAGGGCATGTAGAAATGATTCCTGATCCCGGCATCCTTTTGCACCCAAGTCCGCGCTACAACGTCGGGCTGAAGTGGCTGATCGAACGGCTCGCGAGAGTCAAGCACTAAGCGGTTCGACAATCGGCTAACACCATGGGGGATGGCTAACCAAAAGGCCAAGGTCGCACGCATTTTCGCCTTCGAAAACGGCTGGCTGGGATTTTATCAACGCGCTTCCTTAAGAGGAGACTGCATTGGCTCGTAGACCGCGCGAGATCGTCGATCTCATTCGAGAACAGAACATCAAAATGATCGATCTGAAGTTCATCGACGTCCCCGGCACCTGGCAGCACACCGGTGTCCCGGCCGATCAATTCGACGAGGACGCATTAACCGAAGGCATCGGCTTTGATGGATCGAGCATCCGCGGTTTTCAATCGATTCACGAGTCGGACATGCTGCTCAAACCCGATATCACAACGGCGCATCTCGACACGTTCCGCAACGTTCCGACGCTGTCGCTCATCTGCGACGTGTACGATCCGGTCGCGAAATCGTCATACGATCGCGATCCGCGCAACATCGCCAAGCGCGCGGAGGCGTATCTGCAAAAGAGCGGCATCGGCGACACGGCCTATTTCGGGCCGGAAGCCGAGTTCTTCATCCTCGACAACGTCGTCTACGAGAACTCACAAAACCGCGCGGGATTCGAGATCGACTCGATCGAGGCGCACTGGAACAGCGGCAACATCGATGGACCGAATCTCGGCTATTCGCTCCGGCCGAAAGAAGGTTATTTCCCAGTCTCCGCCTTCGGACAAATACAGCGACCTGCGCGCCGAGATGGCGCTTTGCCTCAAAGAATGGGGCATCGAAGTCGAGATGCAGCATCACGAGGTCGCGACCGGCGGTCAGGCCGAGATCGATATGCGTTTCAATTCGCTCTTGAAAATGGCGGACAACCTGATGACGTACAAGTACGTGATCAAGAACGTCGCCGCGCAGCACGGCAAGAGCGTCACCTTCATGCCGAAGCCCCTCTTCGGCGACAACGGCAGCGGGATGCACGTCCACCAGTCGATTTGGAAGGGCGGCAAGCCGCTCTTCTTCGATCCAAAAGGATACGCCGAGTGCTCGCAGATGATGCTGTACTACATCGGCGGCCTGCTCACGCATATCAACGCTCTTCTCGCCTTTGCGGCTCCGACGACCAATTCGTATAAGCGGCTCGTCCCGCACTACGAAGCGCCAGTCAACGTCGCGTTTTCCGCGCGGAACCGTTCCGCGGCGATTCGCATTCCGATGTACTTTGTCGGCAACCCGAAAGCGAAACGCCTCGAATTCCGCTGCCCGGATCCCAGCTGCAATCCGTACTTGGCGTTTTCGGCGATGTTATGCGCCGGTGTCGACGGTATCAAAAGGAAAATCGATCCGGTCAAGGCCGGTTTCGGACCGCTCGACAAGAACATCTACGAGCTCTCGGAAACCGAAGCGGCGAAGCTCAAAACGGTTCCCGGCTCACTGGCTGAAACGCTCGCCGCGCTCAAGAGCGATCAGGCGTTTCTCACCGAAGGCGGCGTGTTCTCGAAGGAATTCATCGCGAACTACATCGCCTATCGCGAAGCGGAGATCAAAGCGGTCGACATCCGCCCGCACCCGTACGAGTTCTATTTATATTACGACTGCTAAACTCGAACGTCTTCCGAGCTGACCCAACCCCAGTGGTTGCGGAACCGGCCGGACGTAATTTTGACGCCGATGGCGTCATAGACATCGGAACTATACGCGGGCCTTACCGCAGCCGCAACGCACGTGGCGACAACCGCGTGCGTTCCGGGTGGGGCAAGGACCGTGTGCGCCATGACTTGATTCGCCTTGTCGAAATTCCCCGCCGCGTACTCGACGAGACGATTGCGACTATCCCAAACAAAGACGTCAGGATCCGAATCGATCGACTCCAAGAGAACGCGCTGTCCGGCCGACGCCTTACAGACGACGGCGCTTTGCGACTGCGACGGAATCGCAAATGAAACTGCCACTAGCACCGCAACAAAAACGAACGTCCTCCTCGCTCGCACCGTATGCCGTTCTCGCGAGAGGTACGAGCGCCTTTTCGGCTCGCGATGGAAGCCAAGCGGATGCGAAGGTGACGGCAGGGCGCGTCGAAAGACTGCAGACGTGACCGACTCCTATACGTTAGGGCCAGCGCGCATTGCGTTTGGCGACGGCACTGCGCGCGAAGCACGGCTTCGAATCGAGCGCGGCCGCATCGCCGCAATTTTGGATCCGCACGGCCCGAGCGACGTGGAAGTCACGCCCGCGATGACGATCGCTCCCGGGATGATCGACGTCCACACGAATGGTGCGGAAGACGTGCTGTTCAATCGCGATCAGGGCAGTGCCGTCGAGGTCGCCGCTCGCTCCTACGTCAAGCAAGGGGTCACTGGGTTTGTGGCGGGGATCATCACGGCTCCCTGGGAGTCGATGCTGCACGCCGCGAGCGAGATCTGCGAATCCGCAAACCAGCTCGAGGAGCAGGGCGGGATCGGCGCGCGGTGCTTAGGGATTCACTTCGAAGGTCCGTTCCTGAACCCGAAATTTCGGCGCGTCCACCGCGGCGACTGGGTACTGCGCCCAAGCGTCGAGCGTGCGCGAGAGATGATCGACGCGTCCCACGGTGCGCTCGTTATGGTGACGCTGGCACCCGAGATCGAAGGCGCCGAAGAAGTCGCGCGTTTTCTTTTCGATCAAGGCATCGTGTGCGCGGCGGGGCATACCGCCGCAAAGTATCGCGAGGGAATGCTCGCGATCGGACTCGGTTTCCGCACGTTAACGCATGCGTTCAACGCGATGCCGCCACTCGATCACCGCGATCCGTCGCTACTCGTCGCGTTCATGCAAGAACCGCGCACCACCATCCAGTTGATTTGCGACGGCTACCACGTTGCGCCACCGATGGTCGATCTGCTCTACCGCACCGTCGGTGAGCGGCTCGTGCTTGCGACCGACAACATGCCGCCGGTCGGAACGGGATATCGAATCGACGGCGGCGTCGTGCGCAGCGAAGACGGCACGATCGCCGGCAGCGCGCTGCGCTGCGATCAAGCCTTGCGAAATCTGATGTCGTACGCCGACTTGCCGTTCGAACGCGCAATCATCAACGCGAGCGCCGCGCCCGCGCGCTTGCTTGGGCTCGAGCGCGAGCTCGGAACGATTGCCGAAGGAATGCGCGCGGATTTCGCGGTCTGGGACGAAGAGCTGCGCGTCGTCGCGACCGTCGTCGGCGGAACAGCCGTCTATGGCGCGGTGCATTTGCATCAGCGTGGCAGAGCGGGAATCGGCGGCTAACCGCACCTCACTCGCGGGCACCAACCCGCACGTGAGCATTCTCGAAGGCGTGATCGGAATCGGTCTGACCTTGCTCGCCTCAGGTGCAGCGCTGGCTGCAATGCTGGCAGCGTCACGCGTCGTGAATGTCCCTCCGAGCCGCGACCATGTGCTCGTCGCGGCCCACAACGCCGCCGTCGAGGCTCGCGCCCTCGCCGCCTACGATGCGAGCGCGGCGGCGGCAATTCTCGCCGCACCGCCTGCAACATGGAGCGTCGGCGACGTCACGCTGCACAGCTCGATCGACGGTCAAACGCTCGTGCTCATGGCGACGTCCGGCACGCAGAACGCAACCGTGCGTTACCCGGTTTCGCGCGAAGCGCTTCCGCAAGGCGCAATCGTCGACACCTCAGGGAACATTCTCGTCCCATAAGCGCGTGCTTGCGGTTGCACTCTTCTCCATCGCGATAATTGGGCTCGCTGCAGGCGTTGCTCTCGAAGGCGGACTCGGTTTTGCGCGGGTCAGTGCGCGTCATGCTGCGGCGCACTACGCGCAAATCGGTCTCGCGCAAGCCCGCTTGCAGTTACAGAATGGGCTCGCCGCGCAAATAGCGGCTGGCACGCGCGATTTGCAAGCGCCAGCCGCACTTTCAGCTGCGCCCGCGTGCGAGTCGACGCCGTGTCCGTTCACGCTCGCAGCTGTCTTTGCGCTGCAAGGCGCTCTCGGCGATAACGGATCACCGAACGTCGTTGCGACAAGCGTACAACCATACCCGACGATCGCCGAAGGGCGCATCGCCGCCACGATTACGGAAACGGTCAGCGCGGCGGACGGCGCTACGCTCGCCGTTCGCACGGAGTACGTGACGCTGCGAACGTTCGGCGTATCACCGTACGTTGCGATCGACGGCATGACCGATGCGTCTGCCGCGCGTGACGTCCCACTCGAAGGTGACGCCGGTGGTTGCGATCCCACGACACCGTCGACGTGCGATGCAAGCAATACGTCGAACGGAAGCACGCCTGCTCCGGTCGCCGTGATGAATCCGGGCGACACACGCATTCACGCGCTCACCGAATGCGTCGCGGGCGGCACCGGATCGTGCGCGCAGCAATTCGTCAGCGCCGATCCGGTCAATCACGCCCGCACCGAGCGCATGGTACAACGCCAATGCGCAATCGACCGGCTGGTCACGATGAAGCTGATCGAAACGATCGTTTGCGTTGCGATCGTCGTCATCTTGACGGCCGCGCTGGGCGGCTACGCGCTCGGCAGAAAGGCGTACGCGATCCGCGCAGCCGTGCAAAGCTTTGCAGCCTTCCTCGACGATGCGCGCGCCGTTGCACAAACGAGCGGTGACGGGAGCGACGATCGCGATCGCAAGCGATACGAACGGTGGGTTTACCGCGACGCTCTATCCCTATCGTCCGCTGGAAGGCGCCGACCTGAGCAGCGCAGGCCGTACGCACGCTCAAAGGCAACGTTGCGCTCACGCCGATCGCGATCTTCATCTCCAGCTCGGGAACGGCGTCGGCGACGTCATGGACCGTAAATGCCGGCGCGTTCTCTTCCGAACCGGCGTGCGATACGACGATCGGCTTGACGTTCTCGGACGGAATCATGAGCGAGTCGCACACGATCCCGTGCGGCCAGGCCGTGCTGCAGTAACGCTACGAGCGCCAGTCGATCGTGGGCGGTTTGCGCGACGCGCGGTTGCGCATCGGCAACACCGCGCTCGCCAAGATACACGACGGCGACGATTTTATCGCTCTCGTCTAAGCCGAGATGACGCTTGACCGCGGTGCTGCGCGCATGTCGCCCGTGCGCCACATCGCGCTCGAGATTGCGCTCCGCTGCGGCGAGCAGCAGATTTTGCACCGCAGCAGCAGTCGCGGCAAAGTCTTCTTCTGCGACGACTGCATCGAGCGTCAGTTCGCGCGCTCACGATGATCAGCACGGGCGCGCGCAGCGGTTTCTTTGCCTCGCCTTGCATGAAGCCGTCGCGTTTTTCGCCTTCGAGCGCAAGCTCGTCGGCTCGGGTTTTCGCCCAAAATTCGCCAAGCTCGCGGCGCGCGTCGCCACTCAGAACAGTGAATTTCCACGGTTCGGTCAGATGATGATTCGGTGCCCACGTCGCGGCTTCGATCAACTCGGTGATGATCTCGCGCGAAGGCTCGCCTTCGGAACGTCCGATGCTGTCGCCGACCGCGAATGAGCTCGATCCATGCGGCCGCGGTTCCCTGAAAGGCTGCATGAGCCTCTCCCGCAAACTGTAGCCGACCACGAAAGGTGGGTGAAGCATGAACCTTCGTCTTGCGGTTCTCGCTGGTATTGTTATCGCGTCACTTGGCGCAGCGTATCCAACACCTCTGGCGACTCCGATCATTCCCGCCGGCATTCCGGCGCTGACGGTAACGAGCTCGACATTTTCCAACGGCGGCGCGATTCCGTCCGCGAACGTGACCGTCGGTTGCGGCACCGCCGGCGCGACGGCATCAAACATTTCACCGGAGCTAACGTGGTCCGCCGGGCCGCCCGGAACGATGAGCTACACGATCCACATGTTTGACACCGATGCGCCGACCGGAATCGGTTTCAATCACTGGGTCGTTTATAACATTCCGGCGAACGTGACGAGTCTTGCAGCGAACGCCGCCGCAACCGGAATGCCGGCCGGTGCGATCATCGGCATTGAACGACGGTGGCACGAGTGCATATCGTGGTCCGTGCCCGCCGGTTGGCGATCCACCGCACCACTACTACTTCACCGTCACGGCGCTCGATCGAGCGTTCACCGGCTTCGGACCTGAAGTCACCGGCGCGCGGCTTGAGTTCTTGCTCTCGAAAGGCGCCAAGATGCTCGCGCGCGGTCAGTACGTGGGATTATACGGAAGATAAACTGAACGACAAACGGGTCCGCTGCGCGTGGGCGGGACGGATCCGCTCATGATCGCATATCACGATACCGAATGGGGCGTACCGTTGCACGACGACGTACGCCTCTTCGAGTTCGTGACGCTCGAAGGCGCGCAAGCGGGCTTGAGCTGGAAAACGATCCTGCATCGACGCGAAGCCTATCGCGAAGCGTTCGCGGGCTTCGATCCGGAAAAGATCGCGCGCTTCAACACACGCAAGATCGAATCACTGTTGCGCAACGAAGGCATCATCCGCAACCGCGCCAAGGTCGAGGGGACCGTCAAAAATGCCCGCGCCTATTTGGCGTTGCGCGAATCAGGTCAAACGCTCGATGAGTTCGTGTGGAGTTTCGTCGGCGGAAAACGGATCGATCCACAAACTGAAATCTTCGTCGCAAATCCCCGCGTCAACCAAAGAATCTGACGCGTTCGCAAAGGCTATGAAGAAAGCGGGATTCACGTTCTTTCGGAACGACGATCGCCTACGCGTTCATGCAAGCGACCGGAATGGTCAACGACCACTCGTGACGTGTTTTCGCCATAAAGCGCGCTAGAGTTTACCGAAACACTTTGTAAGGAGCTTGTAGGATAGTCGTGAGCGCCGGGAAACGCGTCCCGATGGGAGGACATGGGGCGAATATCGTCGTCCCGCTCGGCGTTGTGTACTTCAGCGTAAGCTGAACGGCAGACGGCTCATCTGAAACATCAAATCCTTCAGGTGACAGCTGAGCCATGATCGGAGCAATCTTCGGACTGGACGTCTTCTTTGAAAACGGGTTGTCTTTTTCGGAAGTGTAGCGCCACGGATACCCGAAATCACCCCAGAGCCGTTCTCCGTCGGCAAGATCGAGCGCAACACGCACCGTCTCGTTAAAGCTTCCGTCGTTGTGATTGTATTCGGCGTGCACGCCATAAAAGACCGGCGATCCGCAGGGTAGCGAATTATCTGCAACAGCTGCGAGCGCGAGTAGCAGCGCTATCAACATAGCCGCCTAATAGTCGTCGCGCGAGGCGGCCCTCTGCGCGACATCGACCGCGTCCGGCAATCGTTCGTGCGCCCGCGTTTACGCGGCGCCGCCGAGATATGCGGCTTGCACGGCTTCGCTTGCGAGCAGCTCGCTTCGCGCTCGCGGTGTGCGCGATCTGGCCGACTTCGAGAACGTAGCCACGCGAGGCGATCTTGCAGCGCTTGCCGCGCGTTCTGCTCGATCAGCAGAATCGTGGTGCCGGCCGCGTTGATCTCGCGGATGATCTTGAAGATCGTCTGCACGAGGAGCGGCGAGAGCCCGAGCGACGGTTCATCGAGCAGCAGCAGCGCGCGGACGCGACATCATCGCGCGCGCGATCGCCAGCATCTGTTGCTCGCCACCCGAAAGCGTCCCGCCTTTTTGAGCGACGCGCTCTTTGAGACGAGGGAAGATTTCGAAGACACGCTCGAAATCGTCGTCGATCTCGCTTTGTAACGTGCGCGTGAACGCACCCAGCTCGAGATTCTCGCGCACGGTCATACGCGCGAAAATGCGCCGGCCTTCCGGCGAGTGACTCAAACCGTGGCGAACGATCTTATCGGGCGTCGTCGACGTGCAATCCATCCCGTCGAACGTGATCTTGCCTTTGGCCGGACGTAGCAGCCCGCTGATCGCGCGCAGCGTCGTCGTCTTGCCCGCGCCGTTCGCACCGATCAGCGTGACGATCTCGCCCTGATCGACGTACAGCGAAACCCCGCGCAGCGCGCGAATCCGTCCATACGCGCACTCGACGTTTTCAACCTGAAGCAGCGGCATCAGGCCGGCTTCCCGAGATAGGCTTCGATGACACGCTCGTTGGCGCGAATTGCATCGGGCAGCCCTTCGGCGATCTTCTCGCCGTAGTCGAGCACGGCAATCCGCTCGCTGATCTGCATGACAAGCCCCATGTCGTGTTCGATCAGGAACACCGTGACGCCGGTATCGCGAATGCGCCGGATCAGCGCCATCAAATCGCTTTTCTCATTCGGGTTCATCCCCGCCGCAGGCTCGTCGAGGAGCAACAGCTTCGGATCGCTCGCGAAGCGCGCGTGCGATTTCAAGGCGTCGCTGCGGACCGTATGCGAGGTTTGCGGCGTAGTTGTTCGCGTGCTCGTCGAGCCCGCAGAACTTTAAAATCTCGTGGGCGCGCTCGCGAACGCGAGTCTCTTCTTTCCGTGCGCGCGGCGTGTTCAAGAGCGAGTCCGCAAGCGTGGCGTGCATGCGCGCATGGCGGCCCGTCATCACGTTGTCGAGCGCCGACATGAACGCGAAGAGGCGAATGTTTTGAAACGTCCGCGCGATACCGAGCGCCGCGATCGCGCTCGTCGTGCGGCCTTGAATTTGGGCGCCGTTGAACTCGATCTGACCTTCACTCGGCTTGTAGATGCCCGTGATCAAGATTGAACACGGTCGATTTCCCGGCGCCGTTCGGACCGATCATGGCAACGATCGAGCCGGCCTCGACCTCGAAGTCGAGTTCCTTGACGGCCACCAAGCCGCCGAAGCGTTGCGTCAGTCCCTTGATCGCGAGGATGCTCAATGCGCGGCCTCCTCGTACAAGCTCTGCTCTTGCGTTGCGAGGGCGACGTCGAGCTCCGCGGCGTGCAGCTCGGCCTTACGTTGACGGCTCGGGAACAGTCCTTCGGGCCGAAAGAGCATGATCGAAACCAGGATGATCCCGTACATCATGAAGCGGAAATTCGAGAAGTCGAGCTGCATGAAGCCCAGGTCGTGCGCGAAAATCGTCGCTTGCGGAAGAATGAACCGCTCGAGCGACGAGAGCAACAGGCTCCCGATAATGACGCCGTAGATGTTCCCCATCCCGCCCAGCACGAGCATCGATAGACACGAAGATGCTGACGTTGAATTGGAAGTTGTCGGGTGAGACCAGACTCAGCTTCGACGCGTACGCGACGCCGGCGAGGCCGCTGAACGACGCGCCGAGCGCGAACGCCGACAATTTCGCCTTCGTCGTGTTGATGCCCATGTGCGCTGCGGCCAGCTCGTCTTCGCGAATCGCCATCCACGATCGGCCGAGGCGGCTGTCGTGCAGGTTGTGCACGATAATGATCGCGACGATGAGCAAGAGCAAGACCAACATAGAAATACGGCAGCGTTTGCAAGCCGAATTTGTAGTTGAACAAAATCGGCGAGTCGAGCGCTGAAATGCCGTTCGGGCCATTCGTCCACTGCGAAAGATTGAGGAACGTCTGCGGGACGATCTCACCGAAGCCGAGCGTGACGATCGCGAGATAGTCGCCGCGCAGCCGCAGCGTCGGCGCGCCGAGCAGGACGCCGAAAAGCGCGGTGATCGCCGGCGCCAGAAACAGCAGCACCCAAAACGGGATGTGGATGTTGAACTGCCCGCTCGCGAGCATCGCGTACGAGTAACTGCCGATCGCGAAGAATGCCGCGTAGCCCAAGTCCAGGAGCCCCGCAAATCCGACGACGATGTTCAACCCCAGCGCCAGCAGCACGAACGTTGACGCGTCGGCCAGGAAGTTCAGATGTGCGCGCGTTGTGATCGAAGAGCGGAACGAACCCGATGAGCAGGACCACGATGATCCCTTTAACGCGGGGATCGAGCGCAGCCCAGAAGTTCTTCACACCTTATTCGGCAGCGATTCGCCGAGTAACCCGGACGGACGGAAGATCAACACAAGGACGAGCAACGAGAAGACGATGACGTTCGTCCATTGATCCGACACGTACTGGGCTCCGAACGCCTCGACCAGTCCAATCAAAAAGCCGCCGAGCATCGCGCCGGCGAGGTTTCCGATTCCGCCGAGCACCGCCGCGGTGAAGGCCTTCAGGCCCGCTGCGAAACCGTTGAAAAACCACGTCGTTCCGTAGTAGACGCCCGAAACGAAGCCGGCCGAGCCGGCGAGCGCGCTGCCGATAAGGAACGTCAGCGCGATCGTGGTGTTGATGTTGATTCCCATCAGCTGTGCCGCGTCGCGGTCTTGCGCCGTCGCACGCATCGCTTTGCCCAGCTTCGTCTTATAGACGAACAGGTTGAGCAGGATCATCATAACGATCGCAAGGCCTACGACGAGAATCTGCTTGAGCTCGATCGACACGCCGCCAATCACAAAGCTCGGATCGGGAATGAACGTCGGAACGGGCACGGGCGACGGGCCGTGCCACAATTGCATGACGTTCTCGAGGATGAACGAGATGCCGATTGCCGTGATCAGCGGCGCTAGGCGCGGCGCGTTGCGCAGCGGGCGGTACGCGAAGCGCTCGATGAGCACGCCGACGACGCCGCAGAACACCATCGCCCCCGCCATGATACCGATAACTGCCGCCACAAGCGGCAGGCCGTGCATCTCACTCTCGATCCCGAGTACAGTCAGGATCGAGAGCGAGAAGAACGAGCCGAGCGTGTAGATGTCGCCGTGTGCGAAGTTGATCAGCTCGATGATCCCGTAGACCATCGTGTAGCCGAGCGCTATGAGCGCATAAATACCGCCGAGCGACAGCCCGTTGACGAGCTGCTGAAAGAACAGCTCCAACGAGTTAGCCTAGAGTGTCGCGATGCTGACTGTGCTGAGGAACTTCGCCTTCGGTGGAGTGCCTGAGATCTTGTAGAAGCTGATCACGCCGTTGGTCGTGTCGCCGTTCTTGTCGAACGCAACCGGCCCGACCGGCGAGGCCATATTCTTCGTGTTCTGGATGTTCTTGAGAACGGCGGCGCGCGTGACGCTGCCGCTCTTTTGGCGCCTTGGCGATAGCGTTGATGATCACCCAGGCAGCGGAATACGCAGCCGCGCTGTACGCGCCGGGCGCCTGTTTGAACCGGGCTTGATACGCCTTGTTGAACGCTTGCGCGCTCGCCATTCCGACGTCGGGTGCGGCCACCGTGTAGTAGCTGTTGTCTGCCATCGAGCCCGCGATCTTCAGGTACTCTTCGTCACTGATTCCATCGCCGCCGATGTACGGCGTCTTTGCCATGCCCGCGTCGGCCATTTGCTTGCGCAGAAGTCCGCCACCCGTTGCCGTGACGCCACCGTAGAACACGGCGTCAGGATTCGTCGACTTGAGCCTTGGTGAGCAGCGCTTTGAAGTCTTGTTGGTTCTTCGTCAGATGGTCGTGTCCGAGAATCGTTCCGCCGCCCGCTTTGAACGCGGCTTCGAAGACGTCTGCGAGACCTTTACCGTACGTCTCGTTGTCGTCGATGATATAGATTTTCTTGAAGCCGAGCGCCTTCGCGGATTTCGCGCCGGCTGCACCTTGATAATGGTCGCGCGTGCAAACGCGGAAATACGTGATCTCATCGGGATGCGATTGGCGAAGCTTCTTCGCGTCCTCGCCGATCGTCAATTTGTCGTTGGTGTTCGACGGACTGATCTGCGCGAGACCTGCGTCATTGGTGACAGGGATTTCGGCTTGCGCCACGTTCGAGTTGAACGGTCCGACGAGCGCCATAACGCTGGCGTCTGCAGTGAACGTCTTGACGTTTTGGCTGCCTGCAGCCGGATCGTGCACGCCTTGAACTGCGTCATCGAGCACCTGGTGCTCGAGCATGATTCCGCCTGGCAAGCCTTTTGCATTGGCCTGTTCGATGGCGAGAACGACACCGTTCTCGGTGGGGATACCGTTGCTGGCATCGGCGCCACTCATGGGCAGATCGACGCCTATCTTTATACGTCGTCGCGGCCTGGACGGGAGCGCCCACGACCGTTCCTAACATGGCGACCGCGGCCGCCAGTGAAATCGCACGCCCTAACGCGGGGAATGAGCGCATCGACAAACCTCCTCTAAAGCTTTGAATCGCTTGAAGGTACGCCGGGGCACGGTTCTTCCCTCTGGCCTAGCTGGCGATAGCTCCCGAACCGCGGCCGCATTGAAGTACGTGGCCTGCGGATGATGGATGATGATCGCCGCCGTCGATTGCTCGGGGACGATTTGAAACGCCGAGGTCAGACGGGCGCCGATCGCCTTCTCGACGTCGAGCAGATGCCAAACGAGCTCGTGTTGCGCGAGGTCCGGACACGCGCCGTAGCCCCATGAATAGCGTTTGCCGCGTTCGGCCGCGAGTCCGAGCTCGGCGCGAATGCGCCGATGCGTGTGTTCGGCGAGCGCCTCGGCGGTCTGCACCGAGAAGCCGTGCAGGAAGTACGGCTTCGCTGTATTCATTCTGCGCTTGCAGCTGCTCGATGCGCTCGCGCCGCTCGTTCTCCGACGGTAACGACCTGCAGCGCGATCACGTCCGTCGCGCGACCGTCCTTCGGCTCGCGCAGATAGTCGGCCAGGCACAAGTGCTCGCCGCCGGCTTGCCGCGCGAAATTGAAGCGCGCGATCTGCCGGCTGGGATCGTCGGGCGCGTATACCACGATGTCGTCGCCGTCACCCGGACGGCGGGGAAGTAACCGTAGACGACGCGCGGGCGCAAGCAGACCGTCGCGCTTGGCGCGTTCGCTGATATGCCTGCAGTCGCGGCTCGAACTCGTCGCGCACGAGCGCTTCCCACGCCTCGCCCTTCACGTTGGCGCCGCCCCACGATAAACGGTAGAGGCTCTTGAGATCGAAGCACGGCCACAGCTCGCGCACGTCGATGTCGTCGACGGTAGCGTGCGCGGACCGAGGAACGGCGCGCGCGGAACATCGGCTTTCTTGAGCGTCGCGCGCGCGGTGCCGCTACGCTTCGGCAACGCGGCGCGTTGCTTCGCGCGCTGCCGCGGACGCGAACGCCTCATCCTTTTTGCCATCGACAAATGCGTCGCGTCGCGTGCAGGTTCGCCAGTCAGCACGTCCATGATCTCGAGACCTTCGAAGGCGTCTTTCGCGTAGAACAAGCCGGGCTCGAACCAACGCTGGCCTTCGTCGAGCAACGAGATGCGCCGGCCGAACTCGCGATTGATCGCCGCGCCGCCGACGACGATCGGGAAACGCAGGCCGCGCGCGTCTTGTTCTTGCACGCAGATCGGCATCTGCTTCGACGTCGAGACGAGCAGCGCGGAAAGGCCGATCGCGTCGGCGCCGACTTCTTTCGCCTTCTCGAGGATCGTGTTCATCGGGACTTGTTTGCCGAGATCGAACACGGTGTAGCCGTTGTTCGATGAGGATCGTGTTGACGAGATTCTTGCCGATGTCGTGCACGTCGCCGAAGACGGTCGCGAGCACGACCTTGCCCTTCGTGACGCCTTCGCTCTTCTCGAGGAACTGCTCGAGATGCGCGACGGCCTTCTTCATCACTTCGGCCGACTGCAGCACGAACGGCAGAATCAGCTCACCGCGTCCGAACTTGTCGCCGACTTCTTTCATCGCCGGCAACAGGATCGTGTTGAGCACCTCGACCGCATCGCGCGTCTTGCAGCGCCTCGTCGATCTTGGCTTCGATGCCGTCTTTGCGACGGTGCAGAATCGCGTAGTGGATGCGCACTTCGACCGGCGCATCGACGTCTTCGTCGGCGGCGGCTTGGGGTGCGTCGCCCGTGCCCTTCTCCTCGAAGTGCTCGATCAAACGCTGCAGCGCGTCCGGTCTGCGATTGAGCACGAGATCGTCGCACAGTTCGCGCTCTTCGCGCGTCGATCTCGGCGTACGGCGTGATCTCTTTGGGGTTGACGATCGCCATGTCGAGCCCGGCCTCGACGCAGTGGTGCAGCATGACCGAGTTGATCGCGGCGCGCGCGTGCGGCTTCAGACCGAAGCTGACGTTCGAGACGCCAAGCGAGGTCAGGACGCCCGGTAGCTCTCGCTTGATCGCGCGGATTCCTTCGATCGTCTCCTCGCGCGAATCGATGAACTCCGGCATCGCCGGTTGCGAGCGTGAACGTCAGCGCATCGAAAATCAACGCGCCTCGCGGAAGCGCGTACTCCTCGGTGACGATTTGTGGATGCGCTGCGCGATCTCGAGCTTGCGTGCGGCGGTCTTCGCCATGCCCTGCTCGTCGATCGTCAACGCGACGACGGCCGCGCCGTGTTCTTGCACGAGCGGCATGACCGCGTTGATGCGCTCGCGTCCGTTCTCGAGGTTGATCGAGTTGACGATCGCGCGGCCCGCGTAGATCTTGAGCGCGCGTTCGATGACCTTGGCTTCGGTCGAGTCGATCATCAACGGCGACTCGACGGATTGCGCGAGCTTCTTGACGACCGTCTCCATCTGCACGTCTTCATCGGCGCGCTCGGTCAGCGCCGTGCAGACGTCGAGCATGTGCGCGCCGCCCTCGACTTGTTCGCGCGCGACGAGCATGATGCTGTCGTAGTCGTCCTCGAGCAGCAGCCGTTTGATCTTGCGCGAGCCTTGCGCGTTGATGCGCTCGCCGATCAGCAGCGGCCGCGGCTCCTGCTCGAGGCTCACGGCGGTCATCGCCGATGCGGCCCACTGCGTGCGCTCGACGAGCGGCGCACGCCCGCGCAAACCGCGCACGGCTTGCGCGAATTCCGCGATGTGCGCCGGCGTCGTTCCGCAGCAACCGCCGATCGCGCTGACGCCGAAGTCGCGCACGAATGCGAGCAGCTCGCGCGCCATCTCTTCGGGCTGCTCGGGATAGATCGTCTCGCCTTTCGGCCCCATCAGCGGCAGGCCGGCGTTCGGGATCACGGCGATCGGGCAGCGCGAGTCTTCGCCGAGATACCGCACCGGCTCACGCATGTGCTGCGGCCCGGTCGAGCAATTGAGTCCGATGACGTCGATCGGCAGCGCTTCGAGCGTCGCGCGCACCGCGCGAATGTCGCTGCCGAGCAGCATGCGGCCGGTGACGTCGAGCGTTGCTTGCGCTTGAATCGGAACGCGCCGCGAGACCGCGATCGAACTCACGCACGATGCCGATGATCGCAGCCTTCATCTCTAGGAGATCTTGGCTCGTCTCGATGAGCAGGAGATCGATGCCGCCGTCGACGAGCGCGCGCGCTTGCTCGCCGTAAATGTTCGCGAGCTCATCGAAGGTGATCTTCGAGAGCGCCGGATCGGACGACGAGATCAGCATTCCGGTCGGGCCGAGCGAGCCGGCGACGAAGCGCGGCCAATCGGCGGTCGAGAAGCGGTCGGCGGCTTCGCGCGCGATCTCCGCCGAGCGGCGGTTGATCTCGACCGTTTTCTCGGCGAGTCCGTACTCGTCGAGCTTGTGGCGCGACGCGGTGAAGCTATCGGTCTCGAGGACGTCCGCGCCGGCTTCGAGGTAGGCGGCATGGATGTCTGACGATCAGCTCAGGCCGGGTCAGCACGAGCGCTTCGTTGCAGCCGTGATACGACGCCCCGCCGAAGGCGGCGTCGTCGAGCTCGAGGGCCATGATCTGCGTCCCCATCGCCCCGTCGAAGACGAGGACCCGGTCGCGCAGCGCATCGAGAAATCCGGAAGCCATCCTTTAAAAGGCGCTCCGCCCCAGGCTACCCATAATCGTCATGCCGACTTGTTTTCGCCGGCCTCGCAAGTACCCGGGAGAAATTGTCCACTTGATCAAATATCGGACACAAGAGGACAATGACGGTTCAGGAGCTTCGCGCCGAAATTGAGGCTCGTCCCGCCGACGCGGCGACGACCCGCCGGTTCGAGCGTGCCCGGCGTGACATCATATACGACGAGATCGCGGCTTCATGCGCGCTCGCCGGCGCACACCTGACACCCCTGGCCGTCCGGCGGCTTATCGAGCGAAACGTCACCGTCGCCGGTAGTCTTCCCGATCATCTTCTGATCCTGGGCTACGCGCGCGCAGCCCTCGACATCGCGCGCGAGCATCGCGTCCGTCCGGGAGCCCGCTGGCTGACGTCCGTCGCCGAGATCGAGCGGCTCCACGTCACGATCACCGCGCCGATGGATGTCGCGCGTCCCGGTCCGGCGCGCAAGACTGCATGGCGCCGTACCAATCTTGCACCGGTGCGCGAAGGAATGGTGACGACGCCACACTGGCTGATCGACTTCGAGATGTCGACGCTCGTCGAACGAATCGGAAGTGGACCGGCGCGCGAGGACGCGCTCTTCACGTGGCTCGCAGCTGCATACGAGCGGCTCGAACGCATTCGCCCGTTCGTCGAAGCCAACGGACGCGTCGCGCGGCTTGTCGTAAACCTGCTGCTATCGCGGCTCGGCTATCCGCCCGCGACATTCCCGCACGCACTCGTCGATTCGCACAAGCGCGCGCTCAGCGCTGCCGACGCGGGCGATAGCGCCAAGCTCGCCGATCTTCTCGAACGCGCCGTGCGCACGAATCTCGAGCGCCTGACCGCTGCAATCGCGGATACGGGCGCGCTGCAACCGCTCGCATCTTTTGCAACGCGCGGGCTTAGTCTTGACGCACTGCGCAAAGCTGCACAACGCGGCCGTTTGCGTGTCGTCACGCGCGGTCGCGAAATTCTGACGACGCAAGCCTGGATCGACGCGTACCGCGCAACCAAATCCCGCGCCGGAAGACCGCCCGGAACATAACCTGGCGCACGTACGATTACGACACGGCAAAATTTCGCGCAAAGGGCCGCCTTATGCGACGATTACCTCCATTGTCATCCCGAGCGTAGCGCTCCGCAGGAGCGCGTAGCCTGTGCCCGGCGGAGCCAGGGTATCGAGGGACCGCCGTAATGACCCCCGTCGCGCAACGATCTCGCAGAGTCACGGGCACGATCGTGCCCTCGACCTTGTTACACCGTTTCGCAACCCGCGTCATCGGAACGGTCCCTCGACTGCGGTGCACTGCGTGGCACCTACGCTCGGAATGACAATGGAGGCAATCGTCGCATAAGGCGGCCCTTCGCGCGAAATCGATCGCGCGCGGCAATCGTACGTGCGCCCGGTTATGCGCGCGTGCGCCCGATTATGCCCGCGTGCTCCCGACTAGCCCGTTATTACTTTTTCGTTGAGTTGTTCGATCGTTGCGAGGACGACGGTCGCGGCGCGGAGCGCGACTGGATGCGGTGGATAGTGCGGATTGGGGATCGCAATTGCGCGCATGCCGGCATTACGAAGTGCGAGGATGCCGTTGTGTGAATCTTCGACGCCCGCGCAACGTTCCGGACGCGCGCCCAAGAGCTCGGCGGCTTTCAAATAGACGTCAGGATTGGGTTTGCCGCGCGCAACTTCTTCCGACGAAACCGTGACCTTGAACCACGTGCCGAACGGTGTCGACGACATGACGAGATCGATGATCGGGCGGTTCGAGCTTGACGCAACTCCGAGCGGCCATTTCGCGCCGATGCGTTCGACCGCATCAACGGCGCCGTCGATGATTGGGAATCCGTCGCGCTCGTAGATCTCGCTCGATCAGCTCGATCACGTCCGCGTTGATCCGCTCTGCAGGACGCGGAACGCTGAGCGTCTCGTGCATGTACTGCGACCACTCGATAGAGCTCATGCCCATCATGTCGCGTTGCGCGCTTGCGATCCAGCGGCCGCCGGCGTCTTTCACATACTGCTCGCGAGCTTTATCCCAAATTTGCTCGCTGTCCAGCAGCACGCCATCCATGTCGAAAATAACTGCGTCGATCATGAAGGACGCCGTTGCGTCCCATATCCTCGCAACGACGTACTGAATATTTCGCTCGGGTTAGGCTCGGAGCCTTCGTGCACTACGGTACTGTCTGCGGGGCGGGCGCGGTGCTTCCGTCGACCGAAGCAAGCTTGCCCTCCCTCAGCCGATCGTGGCCGCGCAGCTCGAGACCTTTGATGACAACGTAGAGCACCGGTGTGATCACAAGGTTGAGGAACGTCGATATCAACATGCCGCCGAAGATGGCCGTGCCGAGCGCCTGACGTGCTCCGCTACCGGCTCCGGTCGCGACGACAAGTGGGAAGATCGCAATGATAAACGCGATCGACGTCATCAGGATCGGGCGCAGTCGCGTTTGTGCCGCGCGGAACGCAGCTTCGACGATCGTCGCTCCCGCTCTAAGCTGCTGATTCGCGAACTCGACGATCAAAATCGCGCTCTTGCTCGCGAGACCGATCAACATCACGTAGCCAACTTGCGCGTATGCGTCTTGCGTCAGATTCCCGTTAGCAAACCTAAAAAATCCATTGGTGAGATAGCCGATGATAGCAAACGGCATCGGCAAATGCCCTAAGAACAGCCGAAAGTTTATGAAGACGAGCGCGCCGAGCAGTGCCGCCGGAACCGCCAAGATCACGATGAGCGGATCGATGAACGATTCATACTGCGCGCACAGCACGAGATAGACGAAGACTAATCCCAGCAGGAAGATGAGCGCAGCCTGCGAGCCTGCCTGGATTTCTTCGAGCGACAACCCGGACCACTCGTAGCTCACGCCGGGCGGGTCGATCTTCGCAGCGATTTGCTGCATGCGCTCAATCGCTTCGCCGGTTCCGTGACCATCCGCCGCGTTTCCGCTGATCTCGATCGAGCGGTACAGGTTATAATGCGTGATCGCCGGCGGAGCCTTGATTTCCCGAACGTTGACGAGTCCGCTCAGCGGAATTATACCGCCGGTAGCCGATCGCACGAACAGACTCTGAAGATCGGAAACTCGACTGCGGTACGGTGCGTCGGCCTGTACGAAGACGCGATACGCGCGGTTCAAGTACGTGAAGTTGTTGACGTAGTCAGATCCCAGCTCGGTCTGCAACGTATTGAAGAGATCGTTGAGGGACACGCCGACCGACTTCGCCTTGTTGCGGTCGACGTTGATTTGCAGTTGCGGCGAGTCGTCTTTGAACTGCGTGAAGACTTGCGACGTCGGTCCACCCGGCTGATTGGCCTGCATCTCGTACCCGTACACGGCTTGCATCAACGCGGGGAAGCCGATATTGCCACGATCCTCGAGCTCGAAGGTAAATCCGCCAATGCTGCCTACGCCGTTGATGGCGGGCGGATTGAATCCGAAGATCTGCGCTTCCGGTATCTCCGAAGCAAACTTTCCCTGTACGCCGTTCGGGCCGTATAAAACGCCGGTAACCGAGTGGAAGAACCCGGGTCGCTGATCCCACGGCTTGAGCAAGACGAACATGACGCCGCGATTCGGTGCGTTGCCCGTAAAGCTGAATCCGCCGACGTCGAAGACATCCGCAACGTCGTGATTAGCTCTGATGATCTTTTCTGCTTTGAGCGCGATCCTGCGCTCGCCGGAAAGCGACGTTCCTTCGGGTGCCTGCACGAGGACGATAAAGTATCCCTGATCCTCTTGCGGTATGAAGCCTGTCGGCGTCTTCTTGAAGAGTACGCCGGTCCACACGAGTGCAAGCGCGAAGAGGCCGAGCACGAGCCAGCGCGAGCGGAACAACGCCGGCAAAACGCGGCCATAATAGCCCTTGAACGCCGCGAAACGCCGGTTGAACCAACCGAAGAACCCCGTGGTCGCATCCGGCGAATGTTTGAGCAGCATCGCCGAAAGGGTCGGTGTCAGCGTCAGCGCAACGAACAACGAGATCGTAATCGAGGCGGCGATCGTCAGCGCGAACTGTTTGTAGACTTGACCGGTAGTGCCCGGGAAGAACGAGACGGGGACGAAAACGGCGAGCAGCACGAGGGACGATGCGACGACGGCGCTCTGCACCTCGCGCATTGCTGCACCCGCGCCCTCGATACCGCGGATATTGTGCTCTTGTCCATAGCGCGCAATGTTTTCGATGACAACGATCGCGTCGTCGACGACGAGACCTGTCGCGAGCGTGAGCCCGAAGAGCGTGATCGTGTTGATCGTGAAGCCGAACATCGCCATCACGAAAAACGCGCCGACCAATGAGACCGGAATCACCGCACTCGGAATGAGCGTCGCCGCCGGATCTTGCAAGAAGAGATAGATGACCAAGATGACGAGGATGATCGCCACGAAGAGCGTGATGATGACTTCCTTCATCGAGGCTTGCACGAACGTCGTGCTGTCGAAGGCGACCGAATAGTGGACGCCCGGCGGAAACGATTTTTGCAGCTGATCGAGCCGCGCCTTAACGGCCTGCGAGAACGGAAAGCGCGTTCGCCGTAGGGAGTTGAATCACGCCCAAACCGACGACGTTGTCGTTGCCATCGAACCGGACGAACGACGAGTAATCTTCGGCTCCGAGCTCGACCCGCGCGACGTCGCCGAGCTTTGTGAAACCACCGCTCGGATCGGCGCGTACGATGATGTTTGCGAACTGCTTGGGATCGGCGAGTTGTCCAACGGCGTTTACGGTCATCGTATACGGTTGGTTGGCAGACTCGGGCGCGTCACCGATGCTTCCCGCAGCGACTTGAACGTTTTGCTCCGAGACTGCATTGAGAACGTCGGTAACAGCCAGACCTTGTGAGCTAAGGGCAACCGGGTTGAGCCACACGCGCATCGCGTAGCGGCGTTCGCCGAAGATTAGAACGTCGGAAACGCCGGGAACGCGTTTGAGATCGTTGACGATGTTCAGCTCGGCGTAGTTACTGAGAAACTCCGAATCGTACTGATTGCTGTTCGACTGCAAGCCGAGCGCCATGACGAACGATCCGGAATTCTTGCCGACCGTGATGCCGGTCTGTTGTACGACGGCCGGCAACTGGCCGAGCGCGGACTGCGCTACGTTCTGCACGTCGGCGGCAGCGATATCCAGATTGCGGCCCAGGTCGAACGTCACCGTGATCGAGGACGTGCCCTGCGTGCTCTGTGAGGAGATGTAGCGAATGCCCTCGACGCCGTTTATCGCCTGTTCCAGCGGTGTCGTCACCGAAGCCTCGACGGCCTGCGGGCTCGCGCCGATGTAGCTCGCCGTGACGGTCACGACGGGCGGTGCGATGGCCGGGTACTGCGCGACGGGCAGGGTGGGAATAGCGATAAGCCCAGCGATTAAAATCGTGAGCGAACAAACTGCGGCAAAAATGGGGCGCCGAAGAAAGAATGACATTCTCAGGAATCCTTACGGTTCGCACCGACCGCAGGTTTCAAAAAAAGGTTGCTAGTGTGGCGCCGGTCCCTCGACCACTTGGGCGAAACCGTCGGGACGGATCCAGTGTGCCATCGCGTCCTGCACCTGTTGCGGTGTAGCCGCAAGCTCGGCGCGTGCCTCGCGCGTGTCTTCATCGAAAGGCAGGCCGTCGCGCGCATCGGCGAGGAAGCGGCCCGCGATCTCGCTGTAGCTCTCATCCTGCGTGGCGAGCTGCCCGAGAAGGAGCGCCTTCGCTACTTGTAAGCGATTCGCAGACAGCGGCGTCGATTGCATACCTTTCAAATCGGTTTGGATCAACGCGTTCGCCTTCGAGACGTTCTCCGGCGACGCGCCGTACACGACGCTGAAGGCCGAGCGCGTGCGGCCGAGCTCAAAGTCGCTGTTGATCGAGTAGACGTACCCCGTCGTCTCGCGCAGGTCATGGAAGAGGATCGATGCGTAGAAGCCCCCGCTGAGCGCGGCGTTCGCAACGTGGAGCGCGGCAACGTCCGGATCCTCTCGCTTGAGAGTCAGGGTCTGCGAGAGGATGACAGTATCTTGCACGCGACCCGTGGCCGGGACGGTAAAATTTGCCGCCGCGTTGTCAGGCGCCGCGCTTGGATACAAATTGGGCACCGGTCCGTGCGCTTGCCAGCCGCCAAACCATTTCTCAACCACCGCGCGCGCTTGTGCGGGCGTCACGTCGCCGATCACGACGATCGTCGTGAGATCGGGCCGGTACGCCGTATCGTACCAATCGTGGACGTCATCAAGCGTCAGCGCCTTGACGCTATCGGGCGTCGGATGCCGGCGAATCGGATCGTCTTGCGGATAGAGCGCATTGATCAACGAAAGGCGCGTCAGCTGATCGGGACTGTGCTCCTCGCCCGCGACCTCTTGATACTCTTGCTGCTTGGCAATTTGGAAATCGGCGTCGCGCATGGCCGGATGCAGTTGGGCATCCGCGAGCAGTTGAACGCCACGATCAAAACCTGACGTCGTTACGTCGACGCCGAAGCTCGTGCCCGTCGAAACGTCGGCCGCAATCTTGTCCAGCTCGCGCTGATACCCAAGGCGGTCGTAGGTCGTCGTGCCGTAATCCAGCAGCGTCGACGCGAGCGATGCAACGCCGTCTTTCCCGGCTTTCTCTTCCATCGTCGGCGACGTACGAATTGACCCGCGCAGAACGACGGTGTGCGTCAGCGCCTCGGGCTGAACGACCAAACGTATACCGTTCGGCAGCACGCTGATGGTCGGGTTCGTCGTGTCGGGCGGAACGCGCAATTGCGAAAGCAGCGACTCGGCCCACGACGGCAACGGTTCTTGATGCGAGGGAACGATCGTGTTGTTCTCGGGCGCTTTGCCGCTCGAGCCGCTCCCGACCTCGCCATTATTCTTAGGGACGGCATACGCGATCGTCGGCTCGACGCGCAGGTAACGTTGCGCGACCCGATTGACGTCGGCCGGCGTCACGCGTTCGATCGCAGCAAGATCGACGTCGGGCGAACGATGCTCGACCGCTAAGTGCTTGACTCCATTCTTGCGCCAGACCCGAGATCGAGTTGGCGGTGAACTGATCCTGCGCGGCTTCACGAAGCTTTGCCGCCGCTACCAAATCTGTGGGGAAACCGTTCTTGCGATATCCGTCAAGGACGCCGCGCAATTCTGCGAGGGCCGTTTGCGGCGACTCGGTCGGCGCTACGTCGAGCTCGAAGAGCGCCATGGCCGCGTGCGTGTACGTCTGTCCCTGCGCACCGGCATCAAAAGCTTTGCCGTCGGCGACGAGTTGAAAGAGCGCGCCTCGCCGGCTGTTCAGGACATCGAGCAACACCTGCGATGCCGCGTAGTCGGGGCTGTCGAAACCCGGGAAACGATAACCGACGAAAACATTCGTCTCCGGGTCCGAACTCGTGTCGGTGAACGTTTGCGGATGCAACGGCGCGAGATTCATGGGCTTGCGCGCCGGGAGCGCTTTGGCCGGGATCGAGCCGAACAGCGAATCGACTTTTGCGATCGTCGCTTTGCGGATCGACGTCGCCCGCAATGACGAGGATCGCGTTGTTCGGGTGATACCACTTCGCGTAGAACGCTTTCAGCTGCGCAGCATTGACTTGCTGCGAAAAGCTGTGCATGGTGCCCAGGCCCGGATCTGCATAGGGCGTCCCGGCCATGAGATTCTGCAACACCTTGACGTACAGACGATATCCGGCCGAGCTGTTGTCGCGCTGCACTTCCTGTTCGATCGCGCCACGCTCTTCTTCCCACAGAGCCTGAGAGTCGAGAATGCCTTGTGCGCGCGATGCTTCGAGATGCAATGCCGCATCGAGGCCTTGTTCGGGAACCGTGAAAAAGAATTGCGTGACCTGATTCTGCGTGTCGGCATCGAAACTGCCGCCGAGCAGCGCCGTCACTTCCGCGAACTGCGCGGCTGAGACGCTCTTGCTGCCGCGGAACATCATGTGTTCTTGCGCGTGCGCGAGTCCGGTGAACGGCTCTTCGTCGGCGCCGGCCTCATAGTTCATCATCATCGAGACGACCGGCGCGAGCGGATCGCGCAACACGACGATTTGCAAACCGTTTTTGAGCGTTGCGCGCGTGACGGACGTCGCGGCGAGCTTTCGCACGGCGCGTGCGTCGGAGCGAGCGCGAGCAGCATCACCGCGAGAGAGCTCAAAATGCAGAGCGAGGCGAGCGGCTTCATATGGTTTCAACCCTACATTAACGCAGACTCCACCACATTTGCTTCAAGTTCCGTGAAAAGAGGACTGGAAAGATAGCGTTCGCCGGTATCAGCGGCAATCGTAACGATCATTTTCCCTGAATTCTGGGGACGCGCGGCCACTGTCAACGCCGCAAAGACGTTCGCGCCGCTCGAAATGCCGACCAGCATACCTTCTTCGCGTGCAAGACGCCGGGAGGTCGTAAACGCCTCATCAGCACTGACCTGAATCACCTCGCTGTAGATCGACGTGTTGAGCACTTTCGGAATGAAACCGGGTGCGAGACCTTGCAACCGATGCGGCCCGGCTTGGCCTCCGGACAAGACGCACGAAGTATCCGGTTCGATGGTAATGCATTCGACCGACGGTTTGCGCGAGCGCAACAGCTCGCCGACTCCCGTGATCGTCCCGCCCGTTCCGACGCCGGCGATGAAGATGTCGACCGCACCATCGGTATCGCGCCAAATTTCTTCGCCCGTCGTTCGCCGGTGAATCTCCGGATTTGCGGGGTTCTCGAATTGCCCCGGCATGAAATACGTCTCGGGATTCGAGTCGCGGATCTCGACCGCTTTTGCGATCGCAGCTTTCATTCCGCCGGCTCCGGGCGTGAGAATCAGCTGCGCACCGTACGCGCGCTAAAAGATTACGACGCTCGACCGTCATCGTGTCGGGCATCGTCAGGATCAGCGGATAGCCTTTGGCTGCGCACACGAACGCAAGCGCGATTCCGGTATTGCCGGAGGTAGGTTCGATGACGACCTTCCCCGGCTTCAGCAGTCCGTTACGTTCCGCGGCTTCGATCATCGCAACGCCGATGCGATCCTTGACGCTGCCGGCCGGATTGAACGATTCCATTTTCACGAGAATCGTCGCACCGATTCCGCGATTGAGGCGCGGAATTTTGACGAGCGGCGTGTTGCCGAACGTGTCGGCGAGGTTTTCATAGATGCGTGCCATGTTTTACGTTCGTTTCGTGAGTGCCAACTTGAGCGCTGCGCCGATTAAGAACACACCGGCAACGCGCTCGAAGATTCCGGCGATGGCGGTCTTCTTTGCCGATCGTGCAACGCCGGAGGCGAGCAGAATATAAGCGGTCATCACGAGCCCCTCGATAACCTGCGATGTTACACCGAGGATCGTGACCTGACCGACGAGCCAGCGATGCGGATCGATAAACTGCGGAAGTAGCGCCGTGAAAAAGATCAACGCTTTCGGATTGGAGAGCTGCGTCATCGTTCCACCGGCAAAATTGCGTCCGCGAGCGTAGGGCCGAAGGTTCGAGTCGAGGGACAGCGTCAGTGTTCGGGCAGCGACTTCATGTTTACCAAAAAGCGCGCGCAAACCAAGATACACGAGATACGCGGCGCCGACCCAGCGGACGAGCGTGAAGACCTCATACGATGCAAGCAAAATCGCACCGAGACTCGTTGCGGAGAGCACGAAGTAGATCGTGTTGCCGGTGACGATGCCGCCCATCGCGCGCAAAACCCGCGGTGCGGCCGCGACCGAGCGTCGAGCCGACCGTAAACAACACCGCCGGTCCCGGCGTGATGCACAGGATCGTTTCGAGAACCGCGAAGGCCACCCACGTGCTCAGATCCATTTGCTGGCGCCAACACGACCGGCAATGAAAAGGTTCGCACAGGCCGCCGAAGCGATCGCGAGCGACCCCAGTAAGCTCGCGAAGGTCGCGCTTCTCGGCGATTATCTGCGCACGCTGGACGATGCGGATCTCGCGCCGGCGGCACAGTTCTTTTCAGCGAAGCGTGCGCTCTCGGTCGGCGGCGCGACGATCGTGGCGGCGGCGCGGGACGTGTGGGGCATCACAGGCGAACAACTTTCGCGCGGCTATCGCGCCAGCGGCGATCTCGGCGCGGCCCTCGCACCACACGTGCGCGCCCGCGCACGACTTGGGTCTGTTCCGCGCGACGCTGACTCCGAGCGGACTCATGGAACTGCTCGATGAGATTGCGGCCGCATCCGGAAAACTCGCGAACAAGAAACGGCAAGTGCTGATCGAGCGCATCCTCGGTGCGTGCGAAACCGAGCTCGAAGCCAAATACGTCATCAAGATTCTTACCGGCGAGCTGCGAATCGGTTTGCGCGAAGGCTTGATCGTCGAAGGAATCGCCGCCGCGTTTTCGGCGCCGATAGAGACGTGCGCCGTGCAGCGATGGCGGCGGGTGACATCGGCGCGGTCGCGGTCGCGGCGAAGCACGGGACGCTTGCAAACGTCGAGATCGCGTACGGTGCTCCGATTGCATTCATGCTCGCATCGCCGATGCAATTCGGTTCCGAATACAAGGAGCTTGCGACCCAAAGCTGGCTCGTCGAAGACAAGTACGACGGCGTACGCATTCAAGCGCACAAACGGGGTGAGCGTATTCGTCTCTTTCTCGCGCCGCTTGAACGAAACGAGCAACGCGTGGCCCGAGGTCGTCGAAGCGCTCCGCGCCATACGCGACGACGTGATCCTCGACGGCGAGATCGTCGCGATGCGCGAGGGCGCCGTCTTGCCGTTTCGCTATCTGCAAACGCGCCTGCAGCGCAAGGACGTCACGCCTGAATTGCAGGCGGAAATCCCCGTTGCGTTCGTCGTGTTCGATTGTCTCGCGCGCGGCGGACGGTTTCTGCTTGATGAGCCGCTCGAGACTCGGCGCAGAGAGCTTGCCGAACTGCAACTCGACGGCATCGTTCAGACGGCGGCATGGAGCGCCGTCGAAGCCGGCGCGACGCAAGAAGACTTGCACGATCGCTTCGAGGCAGCGCGCACACGCGGCAACGAAGGGCTGATCTTCAAGCGGACGGATTCGCCGTACGCGCCGGGCAAACGCGGTAAGTGGTGGCTAAAGCTCAAGCGCGAGCTCGATACGCTCGACTGCGTCGTCGTCGGCGTCGAATGGGGCCACGGCAAGCGCGCGCAGGTGCTTTCGGATTACACGTTCGCGGTGCGCGGCGAAAATGGTGAGCTGCTCGTCATCGGCAAAGCTTATTCGGGATTGACCGACGTCGAGATCGCGGAGATGACGCAGTGGTTTCTTGCGCATCGCATTCCGGACGCGGATGCCGAGCGCGTTTACGAAGAGCTCGGGCTTTCGCGCTCACGAGATTCCCGTCGAGCCGAAGATCGTCGTCGAGATCGCATTCGACGTCATTCAGAAGAGCGATCTGCACAAGAGCGGTTTCTCGCTGCGCTTTCCACGCATCGCCCGTATTCGCGATGATAAGTCAGCCGATCAGGTCGACACGCTCGAGCACGTCAATGAAATCTACGCGCAGATGCTCGAGCGGGAAGGGCATCGGCGACTGATCTAGAGGTTCGCGACGATCGTTCCGACGATTCGTCCTGCGACATTGCGCACCGGCGGCTGTGTGAAAGGGGCGAGCAAATCGGTTGCCGCCGACGTCAGCGCGTCGAGTTTGGTGAGCGCGGCCATCACGGTCGGAGCGGTTGCGCGATTGTTGCCGTCGACGACTTTGATCGCAAGGCCGACGCCGCGCGCGCATGATCGCGCTGCCGTGAAAACCTTCGGCCCCGCCTTTGCCGATAACCGCGCCACGCGTCGATTCGATCAGCGCCGTATCAAAGCGCCCCGTTCCGGAGACGTACCACGGGTTGTCCGCCATCGCGGTGCGACAACGTTTGAGCGCCTCACGATCCTCGTCGTCAAGCTCTTCGAGCGCCGCAAAGCGGGCGAAGGCTCGGGCTGCGCGGCGTAAGCTCGTTGCGAAGACGGGGATGCCGCAGCCGTCGACTGCGATGCGTTCGGGCGGCAACGGCTCATCGATCACACGCGAACATAACGCGAGGATCAATTGTTGCGCCGGATTATCGGGTTCGAGGTAGGTGCCGAGCGGCGCGCCGATGTGTTTGCACAGGGCGAAGAATCCCGACATGCTTACCCGAGCAATTGTTGTAGATCGCGCTCGGCGTGCCACCGCATAGGCAGCGCATTCTCGTGAATTCCCGCTTTTGCGAGCATCGAGCGCGCGGTCTCGATGTGCTCGGGTTCGCCCGCGTGTGACGCGCACATCAACGCCATCTCGCGATCGTCGAACCCGAACGCGTCGACCGCGCCCGCGCGGACTGCGGCCGCTGCGATGAACGGCTTGGCGGTCGAGCGCAAGAAGACCGGAACGTCGACCGTCCCTACCTCCAAGAGCACCTTTCCCGAGACGTCGACCGCGCAGATCGCGACGCGATGCCGCGACTCAATACGATGTCCCCGCCAAACGTCGACGACGTACGGCGCATCGAAGACTTCCGATTCGTTCACTATCTGCGGTTAAATCGTTTCTCGCGCTCTTCGCGGATGCGGTCGATGCGCGACTGCATATCGACGAATCGTCGAACGTGAACCGGTGATCATCGATGCATGCCGCTGCAATCGCACGATCAGCACGATAATGATGATCGCAAATGCGAGGAGTGCGCAGATGATGCGCCCCGGCGCCGGCCAGAACGGCAAGACAGCGCCTGCTGCGAAGAGAATCGCAATAACGGCATAGCGGTCATACCATTTAGGCATGAGCCAATGGCGTTCTTACTCTTCGTCTAAGTGAAGATGGCAGCCATCTTCGGCTTCGTTGAGTACTTCGCGCGCTTCGGCCAACGCTGACTGCGAAAGATCTCCCGGACGGTTCTATCGAACCTTCTTCGGCAAGGAAATCGAGCTCGTCCCAATCTTCCCATGCTTCGAGCGGTTCGCCGTCTGCCTCACCCGGAAATCGAACGCAAAATCCTTGATCGATGTGCAATCCGACGACCGTGACGCGAGTGCCGCGGGGAAAGTACGGTCCTTCCTTCCAGAGTGTACCGTACGTCGTGTCGTAGAGTTCTCCGATACGTAGTCTATCGATTGGCCCTTCGCTCCTCGCAAGACGTTCTAGTGCATTTCGCGTAGTCCCAGAGCATATCATGCCGGACTGGAAGATCCTCAAATCCGAGGTCGTTATCGACACTCCGCACCTGAGGGTGCGACGCGATCGTATCGAGCTTCCCGCAGGAACGATCGTCGACGGCTACCATGTGCGCGAAACTCGCGGCTTCGTGATGATATTCGCGATCACACCGGAAGAGAACGTCGTACTCGTTCGGCAGTACAAGCACGGCATCGGCGAAGTCATCCTCGAGCTACCGGCCGGCATGATCGATCAAGGCGAATCCGCCGAGCACGCGGCGCTGCGCGAGCTCGGTGAAGAAACCGGATACGCACCGAAAGACGAGCTCGAACGCATCGCAACGTTCATCGTCGATCCGACGAACTCGAACGGTCGCTTCACGCTCTACCTCGCGCGCGAGGTCACGCTCAAACACGAGCGACATCTGGATCCAACCGAGGATATTGCCGTCGAGCTCGTCCCGATCGGCAAGCTGATCGATCTCATTCGCAGCGGCGAAATCGACGTATGCAATCACGTCGGCGCCATCTACACGGTCCTGGACCGGCTCGGCCGTCTCTGAAACTTGCAGGCGGCCCCCGGCGTACAAGCTAACGGAGGTCTAGGCAGTGGGTTTCTTTATTCGCCTGACAGTCGTCATCGCGATCGCCATCGTCGGCTTGGTCGTGCTGTGGCACTTGCTTCAGCTAGCGGTCGTTGCAGCGGTCATCGCCGCATTCATCGTCGCGGGACTCTTCGTGGTCGGCTTCTTCCGGCGGCTCTCGTCGCGCCCGGGCCCGCTGGTCCGCCGCTGAGGCCTTAGCGCCGGCGGTCGTTGCGCTTTAGAAATACCAGTTGATTGGCGTAATCGAGTCCGACCGTAAAGAACGACAACAAGTCGGCTCCTACGAGGCCATCGGCACCGAAATTGTAGCTCGATTGGGACAGGACTCGGTTCACAGTGGAGTCCTGAAAAACGACCGAACCAAGCTGTAGTTCGTGCACTTTGTAGGATTCTTCCGCAAACGACCCGCCGATGCCGCGTGCATCGCCGTGCCCTTTAGACGTGAAGTATTTCACGGCGTCGGGGTGCGTTCGAAAGAACTGATCGAACAATAGTGCCTGACCGGGCGCACCTGTATCCAGAATGAATCGGTGGCTGATAATGTCGTTGACGCGCACATCGATCATTGGCTGATGCCCCAGAAGAATAGCTGCCAGCGTATCGGATCCTTCCTGGGGGACGAAATCCTTTGTCCGACAAACTACGACGCTTTTTCGCTGGTAGTCGATTGTCACGCCGAGTGTCGCGAGAAAATCGAAGCCCAGAAGCCCGACGGTTCGTGTCGCGTTTGCGAAATCGACATAGCTCGCCGGAACCGTCTCGACGGCGACATTGTGCATAGCGAGTTGCCCGATCCGCATCTCGGGAACCAACGCTTCCCCGACTCTCGTGCGCTGTGCGACAACAAGCGAACGCAGGTTCGACGATTTGAGTCCCAACTGATCGGCAACGCCTTGGTCGACTACGATGCCCGAAGCGCCGGTGTCCAAGACGAAATCAAGCCCACGATTACCGATAAAGACCCGGACGTAAATCCGCGACCCGGCGAAATTAGCGGGGAGCGTTACGTCCTTTTGGCCGTCCGGAAACTCTACGAGTTCGCGGCTCGTTTTCGGCCACTCGATCTCTTTTTCATCGAGCGGCAATGCCTCCAAATTGGTGACACGATAAGCGATCACGGTCCGCGCAACGCCATTGTCGATTCGCCAGTGGTGCGGAACCTTCAGACCGCTCTCGTCCCGATAGTCATCGTAAGTAGTGACGATCGTACCGTTTACCGTGACGTTGTCAACACGGATCGGGAGGAACGTCTGTGGATCGACGTACATTTTTCGGCCGAATCCGTCACGGTCCAAAGAGGCGACGAGCCACGCGTCGACTGGCGTACTGACGCGTAGGACGATTCCGACCGGCGGTGGGGCCGGCATTCCGGTATCTGGACCGGTCCCCATGAAGCCCTCACCCACGACGACGATCCCATTCGGGTCTTGAGACCACGAAGAGCTGCGCAAGACCCCACGCTGCGTACGATACTCTCCGTCGTCGTATTGCTCGCTCCAGCTGCGGCCAGCCAGGGTGTAAACAATTGAACCTTTTGAATCACCGCTTGTGAATTCAATCGTCTCGCGGTAATTGTGCGAATTGACTCTTCCGCGCGCTGAATAGACGAGCGCGGCGAGAGTCTTGGCATCCATCGTTTGTTGCGCGGATCCGCACAATGGAAAACATGCGGCAACGAGGATCGCGGCAACCGATCTCCGGAGCATTGTTCTTACACGCCGGCTGGCGTTGCTCCAAACTGACCTAGGAACGCGTCGCGTTGCGCGCTCGAGATGCCCGCACGCTCGAGACGGCGTAAGAAGACGTCGCGATTAGGCGTGACGCAAAGCGCCGAACCGCCTGCGATGTCGACGGAACCGAGCTCCGCAGGAACGAGCGCGGTCGTCCATCGAGCGAGCTGCGTCTTCGACTCCGCGGTAACGAGCGTCATCGAATTGTCGAGCGTCATCACGATGATCGGCTCGCCGTCCGGCCGCAGCGTACCCTTTTGTCCGGAAGCGCCGATGCGTTCGACGACGAAACGCGGATCGGCGATATACGCTTCCGAATATACGCCGTCCACATCGTACGTTAGGTGCTTCGTTTGCGCGGTCGTACCGGCGGCGTAGTTCAAAACGTCGCCCGCCTTGTCGATGTGGAGCTGACGCGGCTTGCCATCCGGTCCGACGCGATTCCAATCGAAGATCCGGTAGGTGAGATCGCTGGCTTGCTGCGTCTCGAAGAGCTGAATCCCCTCGCCGATTGCGTGCAACGTCCCGGACGGAAGATAGAATGCATCGTTCGGTTTCACCGGAACGCGGCGCAGGATGTCGCCGAGCGATCCGTCTTTGACGCGGCGTTCGTATTCTTCACGCGTCGTCGCTTTCGTCCAACCCAGCACGAGCTCTGCACCCGGATCGGCTCTCAATATCACCCAACATTCTGTCTTACCGTTGGGCTCGTGCTCGACACGCTGGGCGTAGGCATCGTCCGGATGAACTTGCACCGATAGCGCTTTGCGCGCGTCGATGATCTTCGTGAGCACGGGGAAGATGCGTCCGGTCTCGAGCGTTCCCATCAGCCGCTTGCCGAGCAGAGAGCGCAATTCCGCGATCGATTTCCCGGCGTATGGTCCGCTGCGGACGGTATTCTCGTCCCAGCACTCCCACGATTCGCCGAGCGTCGCTTTCGGATCGCCCTTTTTCCCGTATTCTTTTACGAGGGCATCGCCACCCCAGATAGCGGTGGTCTCTTTCGGCTCGATTACAAGCGGCTGCAGCGTCTGGCCGTTCATGATGCGGCCCCTTTCGACGGCCCCATGCGCTCGCCTGGAGGGACGCCGCCGGGGCGTCGAACGAGGAAGCAATGGTATCGCGAGGGGAGGGCAGCGCACTCGAGCGCCGGCTTTTTGCGTCGTATTTGGGCGCGTTTGCCGTCGTCATCATTATCTTTGCGGCATCGGTCCGGTTCTCGTTCGAATCGATCGTCCAGACGCAAGCGACGAATCGGCTTTCGACGCTGGCGCGCGCCGGCGAAGCCGCAAGCGACTTCGTTCCGGGCGGGTTCGTCGTCAACGAACACTCGCTGGGCGGCTTCGACGTCGATCCCAAAGTCGAGGGTCTCGAATGGTTTGATTCGCACAAGCGGCTGGTCACGCGCCGCGGACACGGACCGCCCGGCTACATTGCACCGGAGCTGGGGCGGTTCGCGCTGACCGGCGCCGGCGGGAAGCGTTTGGAAACGTACACGATCTTCTTACAAAACATACAGCATCGAAACGTCGGATACGTACGCGCAGCCCTGACCAGCGACGCATTCGACCAAGGCGTCGGCGCACTCGATCTCGGCATCATGTTCGGCTCGTTGCTCGCAATTCTCGCCGCGAGCGTCGGCGGATCGATGCTGGCTCGCGCATCGCTTGCGCGCACCGAAGCCAGCTACGAGCGTTTGCGTGAATTCACGGCCGACGCGTCGCACGAGCTGCGCAGCCCGTTGACCGCGCTTTCAACGACGGCCGCCGTCGCGCTGCACGAGGCGCCCGAGATGGCGGAACAAACGAAGAGCCGTCTGACCTCGATCGCGGCGACGGCAAAAGAAATGAACCGGCTCGTCGACGACCTGCTGATTCTCGCACGCGCGGGGCGTTCGCTCGAACGCGAGATGTTCACGGTGCACGTCGATGCGATCGTCAATCAGGTCATCGATCGATACAAAGATTTTGCGACGAGAAAGTCCGTCAAACTCACGGCCGAGCCCGGAAACGGCGGCCAAGTAATCGGGAATCCGGAGCAGGTGTCGCGCATCGTTGCAAACCTCGTCGAGAACGCAATTCGCTACACGCCCGAACGCGGCTCCGTCCTCGTTGCGTGCGCCGGCGATCCGGTCAACGTGCAGGTCTCGGTCGAAGACAGTGGCGTCGGCATCGCACCCGAGCACCTCGAACGGATCTTCGACCGATTCTGGCGCGGCTCGGCAACGCGTTCCAGTGACGGCGGCAGCGGTCTCGGACTCGCCATTGCACGCGCGCTGGCCGAGCGCCATGGCGGGCGCATCCTCGTGACGAGCCGCCTTGCGGCCGGCAGCACGTTCACGATCACGCTGCCGCGCCGTCCGCCTTTCTTAGCCTCCTAAATCGCTGAGGCGATAGCCGAGCCCGTAAACGGTCTCGATCGGATCCGTGCATCCGGCGGCACGGAGTTTGCGGCGTAGATTCGCGATGTGCGTCTTGATCGAGCCCGTTCCGCTTCCGACGTCGAACGTTACGACGCGGTCGAGCAGCATCGAGCTCGTGAATATCTGATCCGAATTGCGCATCAGCGTTTCGAGAATCGCGTGCTCGGTGCGCGTGAGCGGCACGTGCCGGCCCTCGAAGGTTACACGCGCGCTCTTGGGATCAAGCGAGAGCGGTCCACGCTCCAAGACCATCGGCCGCGACTCACGCGTCCGCCGCGACACCGCACGCACGCGCGCGCTGAGCTCGGCGAGGTCGAACGGCTTGACGATGTAGTCGTCGGCTCCGGCGTCGAGTGTCGCGACCTTGTCTTCGATCGCATCGCGCGCGGTGATCACGAGAATCATCGCCTGATCGCCCGCGTCGCGCAGCTTACGGCAAATCGTAAGCCCGTCGATTCCAGGCAACATGATATCGAGAAGCATCAGGTCATACGCGCCGGCGAGCGCGTAGTTCAGACCGTCGCGTCCATCGCTCGTTACGTCGACGACGTGCTGCTGCAATCGCAAATCATCTGCGACGGGACCTGCGATGCGCTGATCGTCTTCGACCATGAGGATCGCATTTTGAGGACTAAGCGTTTGGCGAAGTCGCGACGAGTTTCCTCATGCTTTTTCTTGACGATTTCTGAACTCGGTTCGTGCCCTCGGCCTTTTCGCATCGATGCGCGGCCTGCACCATCGGAATGGTCCCTCGACTGCGGGCCACTACGTGGCCCTACGCTCGGGATGACAAGCACTGCATGGCCCTACGCTCGGGATCACACACTACAAGCTGTTGCGTTCGATCAGCTGACGGGCAATGATCGTCTTCTGAATCTCGTTCGTGCCCTCGCCGATGATCAGCAAGGGAACGTCCCGGAAAAACCGCTCGACGTCGAACTCTTTCGTGTAGCCGTACCCGCCGTGAATACGCATCGACTCGAGCGAACACGTCATCGCCGTCTCGGTCGCAAAGAGCTTGGCCATCCCGGCTTCCATATCGCAGCGCTCGCCACGGTCTTTGCGCTCGGCGGCCGCGTAGGTCAAGAGACGCGCCGCGTTCACGGTCGTCACCATGTCGGCGAGCTTGAGCGCAATCGCCTGGTGTTGCCAGATCGGCTTTCCGAACGTCTCACGCTGCTGTGAATATTTGACGGCCGCATCAAGCGCGGCTTGCGCAATGCCGACGCCGCGGGCTGCGATGTTGATACGCCCGAGCTCGAGCCCGCTCATGATCTGCTTGAAACCCAAGCCTTCTTCTTCGCCGAGCAGATTTTCCGCGGGGACGCGATAGTCGTCGAAGACGACCTCGCACGTATCGAGCGCGCGATAGCCGAGCTTGTCGATGTCGCGGCTAACGGTGAATCCGGGCCCCTTGTCTTTCTCGACGATGAATAGGCTGATGCCGCGATGACGCGGCTGCGCCTCGGGATCGGTTTTCACGAGAACGAGAAACGTATTGCCGGTGCGTCCGTTCGTAACCCACATCTTGGTGCCGCGGATTAGATATGAATCACCATCGCGGCGCGCGGTTACGCGAATCGCTTGCAGATCGCTTCCCGCTTCCGGCTCGCTGAGCATGATGCCGCCGTGCTTCGAACCATCGCTCAGAGCCGGCAGCCACGTCGTACGTTGCCGTTCGGTTCCGCACGTGAGGATGTCGTAGCACATGATGAGATGGCTGTTGAGCACGCCCGTAATCGACATCCACACGCGCGCCATCTCTTCGATGATCGCCGCGTACGTGCTGACGTTGAGGCCGGCCCCGCCGTACGCTTCGGGGACGATCGCGCCGAACAACCCCATCTCGCGCATGCGCGCTACCAGCGCGGTCGGATATTCGTTGCGGGCTTCGAGGTCGTGCGCAACCGGCCGGACTTCCGTCTCTGCGAAGCGCCGGATTTGCGCGACGATCTCTTGGTCGATCATCCGCCGAGCAGTGCCGTTAACTCACCGATCTCCCGGACGCGATCGAGACTGCGGACCGTTTCGACGATTCGCGCGCAGCGCGCATCATCGTAGACCGCGCGCGCCAAGCTGACGAACTTGGCTTCGACTTCGTCCCATGAAAGCGGTTTGTCGGGCTCGCCCTTCGGCGTCCAGTTGATGCGGCGGATGGTGCCCCCATTGGTATCGATCTCGACGCTTGCCGCCATTGTCGGGAAACGCGCCTCGATCTCAGGATCCAAACGCACTTCGATGCGCTCGATCGTTCGTGCAACGTCGGCATTGCCGAGCAGCTTGTAATCATCCCACGTCATGCGGGAGTGCAGCAACGCGACGGCCGCGAGAAAGAACATGCTGAATTGCCCGTCGACGATCGAACGCGGCGTACGTTTCGCTGCCTCGGGGACGCCGATCAGATCCATGCCTTTGCGCGGCAGGCCGATGCGAATCGCTGAGACGGCGTCGGGCGTCAGGCCCGCTTCTGCGACGATCTCGCGAATGAGATCCATCGCCGCGTGCGAGTAGCGGCATGAGGGATACGGTTTGAACGCGGTCTCGTCGACTGCGAATCGTTCTCCGAGCGTGCGGACCACGTGCTCGAGGTCGGCGCCGTCGGTATATCCGCGGAAAAATCCGGAGCGGCCCTCGAGCGCGTTGCGTGCGCCGACCGCACCGGCTTGCGCAAAGCGCAGCGCCAAGATTGCGTTGTGCGCGGTCAGCCCGGTGTGAATGCGCTTGTTCCAGGCACCGTTTTCCAGAAATTGCAAAGAACCGGCCGATTGGCTTCCATTGATTCCGAAGGCGTTCTCGAGGACGTCGACACTCGCGTTCGCGACGTTTGCGACGGCGGCCGTCGCACCGAACGTCCCGCACGTCGCGGTCGGATGGAAGCCGCGATCGTAGTGCGCGGCCGGATCGGCAGCTTCCGCGATGCGAACCGTCGCGTCGTAGCCCGCCACGATCGCCGCGATCACGCTTGCGCCCGAAGCACGCGTCTCTTCGGCGATGGCCAGAACCGCTGGGATCGTCGTCGCTCCGGGGTGAATCGATCCGCCTTCGTGCGTATCATCGAAGTCCAGCGTGTGCGCGAACGTTCCGTTCAATAGCGCCGCGTAGTGCGGCTGATAGCGCGGACCGATTCCGATCCCGGTCGCGTTCCCAGAACTCCCGAGCGAATCGACGACCTGTCGGACGACGTCGCTCGATTCGCCGGCAATGCTTGCGCGGATTGCGATGCCGAGGAGGTCGAGAATGGCCTGCTTCGTCTTCTCGACGGTCGCGGCCGGAAGATCGCCAAAGCCGAGGTTCACGGCGTACTCCGCAAGGCGCCGAGTGATCAGCTGACGTGCTGGGGACGCGGTAAGGGTCGTCATCACGCTCTCCTTTATATGACGCGACTTTTGGAGGATGGCTCCCGTTACTCCTCATATCCCAGGGGAACTCACCGGAAGGAGAGGGGCATGAAGGCAGCCAGCGCATCCAAGGGGATCGCTTTTCTTTTGAGCGCCGCCATAATCGCATGTTTTATCGGCGCTAACTCACGGACCGCAGGTGCGGCCGATCCGATCGTCATCGGGACGACGGTTTCGCAAAGCGGAGCGTACGCGGACGTCGGCAAGTACGCGCTGCAAGGTTATCAGCTGTACGTCAATCAGATAAACGCCAAGGGCGGTTGGCTCGGACGTCAGCTTCAATTGAAATTGTACGACGACGCGAGCGATCCGGCGACCTCGGTCACCGAGTATCAGAAGCTCGTCAGCAAGATCACGTCAATCTGATCGTCGGTCCGTACTCCAGCGCCATCACCGCAGCCGTTGCGAACATCGCCGATCAATACAAGATGCCGATGATCTCGCCCGAAGTCGCAGCGGTCGCGACCGTTCAAGCGCAGACTCAAGTATATCTTCCAAGGAACCGCAACGTCTGACCGTTATGTTTATGGCGCGATCCAGATCGCGAAAGCAGTACGGATACAAGACGATCGCGCTGACCGGCGAGGACACGGCGTTTCCGCGCTCGATCGCGCAGGCCGTTCCCGACATGGCAGCGGCAGCCGGATTAAAGGTCGTCTTCAACGAGCTGTATCCGCACAACGCGTCGGACTATACGGCTATAGTTCAGAAGATCAAGCAAACGAATCCGGACGTCGTGCTCGCAATCTCGTACTTCCCGGATTCCGTCGGCATCATTCGCGCGCTCAAACAAGCAAACGTGACGCCGAAGGAGCTCTTCTTCACGATCGGTCCGGCCGAACCGAACTTCGCGAAGGAAGTCGGCGCGGATTCGCAAGGCGTACTCTTTGCGAATAACTGGAGTGCTGAGCTCAAGACGGAAGGCAATGGCGCATTCGCAAAGGCGTTCAAAGCCGAATTCGGCATCCCGCCCGACTACCACGCAGCGCAAAACTACGCAGCAATGCAAGTTCTTGGTGCGGCAATCGCCAGCGCGAAGTCACTCGATAATGACAAGATCCGTGACTTCATGGCCACGCACGAAGTCAATACCGTCTGCGGGACGTATCACGTCGATTCGACCGGAATGCAGACGGGCTACGATTCGCTGACGGATCAATGGCAAGGCGGCAAGCAACTCGTCGTGTACCCGGGCAAATGGGCACAGGCGAAGCTGATCACCCCGTACTCCTGGGCTAAGTAATGCACGTTGAGCTGGTCGCCCAGCTCATCATCAACGGTCTGCTCTTGGGCGGCGTGTTCGCACTCGCCGCCCTTGGGCTGAACGTTATTTTTGGCGTGACGCGAATCGTCAATCTCGCGCACGGACAGATCGTCATCCTGACCGCGCTCACATGCGCGATCATCTTTCAGCGCTTCGGGATCACGCCGATCGAAGCGCTGCCCGGCGCGCTGATCGGGGGCGCTATCCTCGGAACGCTCATCGAACGGCTACTCTTGCAACGTCTGCCCGAACACGCTCAATCACGCGAGTGGACTTCGCTGTTGATCACGTTCGGCATCTCCTATTTTTTGATCGGCGCTAGCCTCGCGATCTTCAGCGGCGACTTCCGGTCGGTCGCGTACTTGACCGACTCGTGGCACGCCGGCGGGATCGATTTTCCGAAAGCGCAGAATCTTGTCATTCGCGATCGCGCTCGTCATCGCCGGAATTCTGGCGATCGTACTGCGCTCGACCAAAGTTGGGCGCGCTCTGCGCGCCGCAAGCCAGAACTTGGATGGCGCGCGTGCTTGCGGGATCGACATCAGCCGTATGCGCACGCTGAGCTTTGCCCTCGGCTGCGCGATCGCCGCCGCATCGGGCGCGCTGCTCAGCATGATTTACGCGTACAACCCCGACACGGGCTCGCAATTCACGCTGATCTCGTTCAGCGTCGTCGTGCTCGGCGGCCTTGGAAGCTACGCGGGTGCGATCGTCGGTGCGGTCTTGCTCGGTCTCGCCGTTTCGTTCGTCGGATTTTACGGCAACACGCATTTCGGTTCGATGATGCCGTACGTTGTTTTCATCTTGGTGCTGCTGTTCCGTCCCTCCGGAATCTTAGGTAAGCCAGCCACCACGTGACGCGGCGCAACCTTGGTTTTGCAGCCCTGGCGGTGCTTTTTATCGCCTCGGCGCTTGTGCCGTTATCCGGCAACGGCTACGTACTGTCGCTGTTTTACATCAGCGCGCTCTTCACGGGCCTCGCGTACGGCTGGAACATCATTTCCGGCTACGCGGGTTATCTTTCGTTCGGGCAAATCACGTTCTTCGGCATCGGCGCATACGTCGTCGCAATCGGGACGACGCGCTTTCACGCCGAATGGTGGGTGTGCGCACTCATCGGCGGCGCACTGTGCGCGGTGCTTGCGGTGCCGATGGGTTATTTGATGCTGCGTCTGCAGGGGCCGTTCTTCGCGCTCGGCATGCTCGGACTCGCACAGAGTTTGCGCATTGCAACCGACACGATACCGTGGACCGGCGGCGCCGAGGGCATCTATCTTCCGCCGGGCGCAAACGCCGTCGTCGTTTACTACTGGACGCTGGGCGTCTTGGTGCTCGCGATTCTGCTAACTGCATGGGTCGATCGCAGCGCGTTCGGATTGCGTTTGCGCGCACTGCGCGAAGACGAGCGCGCGGCCGGAACGCTCGGCGTCGATACGACCTCGAGCAAAGTACAAGCCTTCGTGCTCAGCGCGATCGTCCCGGCGCTGCTCGGCGGCGGCTACGCGTGGTATCTGACGTACGTCGAGCCAAGCTCGATCTATTCGACGGAAATCGAGCTGCAAACCGTCGCGATGGCGATTCTCGGCGGCATGGGCACGTTGTGGGGTCCGCTCGTCGGCGGCATCTTGATGTCGCAAGTCTCGGAGAGTCTCAGCACGCGCTTCCCGCAAACACACTTGATGATCTTTGGCGCGCTGATCGTGATCTTGTTGATTGCGTTGCCGCGCGGCATCGTTCCGGCGATCTCGGAACGTCTCGGCCGTAAGAAAGCCGCAGCCAAGACTCTTCCCCAAGAGGCGGTCACGTGAGCGCACCGCTGCTCGAAGTCGAGAACGTCAGCAGGTCGTTCGGCGGCCTTCGCGCGCTGAACGATGTAAGCTTTAGCGTCAACGAAGGCGAGATCGTCAGCATCATCGGTCCGAACGGTGCCGGCAAGACGACGTTGTTCAACTTGATCAGCGGCGTATTTCCGCCATCGTCGGGCGATGTTCGGTTCAAAGGGAAATCGATCGTCGGAATGCCGACGCACCGGATCGCGCACGCCGGCATCGGACGAACCTATCAAGTCGTCCGCCCGTTCGTACGACTCTCCGTCATCGACAATGTTGCAGTCGGCGCGCTGGTGCACGAGAAGACGTATGCGGCGGCGCGGCGTACCGCGCTCGAAATCTTGGAGCTGGTCCGCCTTTCGCATCTTTCCGATGCGCCCGCGTCGAGCCTGACGCTCACGCAACGCAAACGACTCGAGGTTGCACGCGCCCTCGCAACGCGACCGGCGCTACTGCTGCTCGATGAGGTCATGGCCGGGCTCAATCCGACTGAAGTCGACGCGATGTGCGCGTTCATTTTAGATCTACGCAAACATGGCATTTCCGCGGTCGGCGGGATCGAGCACCTGATGCGCTTCGTCATGAACATCTCGGATCGCATCATCGTCCTCGATTTCGGCCGCAAGATCGCCGAGGGAACGCCTGCGGAGATCTCGAGGGATCCGGAGGTCATTTCCGCATACTTCGGGACGCCGATCGAGAAATGAGCGTGCTGCTGCGCCTCGAGGATCTGCACGTCGCGTACGGCGACTTCGAGGCCATACACGGCGTTTCGCTCGAAGTCGAAGAAGGCTCGATCGTCGCCATCCTCGGCGCAAACGGCGCCGGAAAATCGACGACGCTGCGCGCGATCTCGGGACTTACGCCGCCGCGCAGCGGAACGATCACCTACGCAGGCGAGCGCGTCGACAGCCTTCCGCCGCGCGAGCTCGTCGAGCGCGGCATCGCGCTGACGCCGGAAGGGCGTCAACTCTTTCCGTCGATGTCGGTCGAAGACAATCTGCTGGTTGGAACGGAAGCACGCGGTACGTCTCGCGCACGCGAAAATCTCAAGAAGATGTACGATCGTCTTCCAATCCTCGCAGAACGCCGTACGCAGCTCGCGGGAACCCTCTCCGGCGGCGAGCAGCAAATGGCTGCAATTGCACGCGCGCTCATGTCGGAGCCGCGTTTGCTATTGTTGGACGAGCCTTCTTTGGGGCTTGCGCCGCGCATCGTACAGCAGATTTTCGACTGGGTCCGAGAGATCCATCAAGACGGAACGACGATCGTTCTCGTCGAGCAAAACGTCGCGTCTTCCTTGCAATTGGCACGACATGCGTACGTCCTTGCGGAGGGTGTCGTAGCACTTCACGGACCCGCCGCGGAGATCGCAGTTGATGCAGGCGTGCGGCAAGCTTATCTCGGTCACACTACCGTCGAAAAAACGGTCGAAAATGGCTGAAAAATAACGGGAAGTGCTCGATTTTCCTTGAAAGAGGCGTATAATCGCCCTGGCAGCGTCTTGCCGCTAGGCACTTAGAGTCGCGCTCCACGCTCTAGGGAGTTACGCTCCCACCGAAAGGAAAGAATGACCAAACCTGAGCTCATTAGAGAGCTGGCCGAGGACTTCGAACTTCCGCGCAGACAGATCGCGGAAATCGTCGAGACGATCCTCGAGAAATTCACCGCCACCCTTAAGAAAGGTGAGAAGGTCCAGCTCACGCCATTTGGCCAGTTCAAAGTACGCAATCGTCCCGCCCGCATGGCGCGGAACCCGCAAACAGGTGAACCGGTAAAAGTACCGGCGAAGCGCGTGATGCGTTTCCTACCGAGCCGAGCGCTCAAAGAAGCAGTCGGCGTAAAACGCGGTGCATCCAAAGCCAAAGCCGGCGCCAAGAAGGCCGCCAAGAAAGCTCCCGCGCGCAAGGCCGCTAAGCGCCGCTGATCTTTTCTGCCGAAGAGCGCCTGTCGCGTGCGAAGCTCGATGAACTTCAGCTCGAACGTTTACAGGCGCTCTTTGCACGTCTAAAGACGAATGTCGCGCTCTATCGCGAGCGCCTCGAAGGCCGGCAGCCGCCGCGATCGCTCGATGAACTTCAAAAGCTGCCGTTCACCAAGAAGTCCGACTTCCGGGATAACTATCCGCTCGGTTTGCTCGCGGTCAAGCCCGATAAATTACGCCGGATTCATGCGTCGTCCGGTACGACCGGAAATCCGACGGTGGGTGCCTACACCGATCTCGATCTAAAGATTTGGGGCGAGGTCGCCGCGCGCTGTCTCGCCGCCGCCGGCCTCAAAAGTGGCGAGATGTTTCAAGTTGCATGGGGTTACGGGCTGTTCACGGGCGGCCTCGGGATGCACGCCGGCGTCGAACGTCTGGGCGCGTGCGTCGTCCCTGCTTCAAGTGGAAATACGGCGCGCCAAATGCAGCTGCTCGAATCGCTTCCCGTCGTCGGTATCGGATGCACGCCGAGCTACGCACTCTTGCTTGCCGAACGTTTCCGTGCCGAAAAGCGCAAGCCGAAAGCGCTGCGCATCGCGGTATGCGGTGCGGAGGCGTGGACGACCGAGATGCGTTCAGAGCTCGAACGCCTCCTAGGCGTAACCGCAACCAATATTTATGGCCTCACCGAGATCATCGGTCCGGGCGTTGCGCAAGAATGCGCCGAGGCTAAGAACGGCCTGCACGTTTTCGAAGATCATTTTCTTGCCGAGATCATCGACTCGTCAACGGGGAAACCCGTCCCCGATGGTCAGCTTGGCGAGCTCGTTTTGACGACGCTCACACGCGACGCAATGCCGGTGTTGCGCTATCGCACAAGCGATATCACGCGCATCAATCGCAAGCCGTGCTCGTGCGGGCGAACGCATGCGCGGATCGGCTGGCTGCTCGGCCGCGTCGACGACATGCTGACCGTGCGCGGCGTCAACGTGTTCCCGACCGCAATCGAGGAAGCTTTGCTCTCGTTCCAAGAGCTGACGGCGCAGTACCGGATCATCCTGGAGCGGCCGCACGCGGGTCTCGACAAGCTCACCGTCGAGGTCGAGCACGCGCCCGATGCTCGCATCGATCACTTCAAGCTGCAAGCCGCGATCGCGCGGAAACTCGAGGAAACCTTGACGGTCTCTCTGGATGTGAATATCCTCGCACCCATGACGATCGAGCGGGTCGAGGTTGGGAAGGTGAAGCGCGTGTTCGACAACCGAAACGCCGGAAAATGAGCGACGTTCTCCGCGAGACGCCGGCCGAAGGCGTCGTCGTGTTGCGCCTGAACCGGCCAAAGAAACTCAACGCACTCTCAAACGAGGTCGTCAGCGATCTCGGCGAGATGCTCAGCGTGGCACAGAGCGACGGAGCGCGTGCCGTCATCATCGCAGGCGATGCCCGCGCCTTTGCGGCCGGCGCCGACCTCGATGAATTTCTCGAAAACGGCCCGCTGCTTGCAGCCTGGGACCTAATCTGGAGCTGCGAGCTTCCGATGATCGCGGCGGTGCGCGGAATCGCGTTTGGCGGCGGCCTCGAGCTCGCAATGAGCTGCGATCTCATGGTCGTTGCGGAAGACGCGCGCCTCGGGCAACCCGAGATCAAACTCGGGCTCATTCCGGGCGCCGGCGGAACGCAACGTCTCACACGCGCGCTCGGAAAGACGCTGGCCAGCGAATTGATCATGCTCGGCGGCGAGATCAGTGGATGCGTCGCGTACGAACGCGGTCTTGCGAATCGCTGTGTCCCCTCCGAACGCGTCGAGGCGACGGCGCTCGACCTTGCGACCTCGCTTGCAGCAGGCGCACCGCTTTCGATCCGCGCGGCCAAACGCGCGATCTCCCACGCGTTCGAAGACGGATTGCGCACCTCGCTCGATCGCGAACGCGCCATCTTCTTCGAGCTGCTCGACACCGCAGACGGACGCGAAGGCGTTGCAGCGTTTCGCGAACGGAGGACACCGAAATGGACGGGACGATAACCGCAGAGCTTCGCGTCGCAATCGAAAACGGGGTCGCAACGATCACGCTCGATCGCCCGGCGCAATATAACGCGCTGACCGCGTCGATGCTCGAGCTTTTGACCAAGACGTTCGGCGAGCTGGAGCGCAACAAAGACGTGCGCGCAATCGTCCTCACCGGCGAAGGCAAAGGCTTTTGCTCCGGTCAGTCGCTCGACGATCCAGCGCTCGCCGGCGACGGCGGTACAATCGACATCATGCGAGCCGTCGAATCGCGCTACAACCCGCTGCTGCGCAAGATGCTGAGCCTCGAGAAACCGATCGTTGCCGCGATTAACGGCCCCGCCGCAGGCGCCGGCATGGGCATCGCGCTGGCGTGCGATCTGCGCGTAGCTTCCGAGACGGCATCGTTCTCGACGGCGTTCGTTCGGATCGGTCTCGTACCGGACAGCGGACTCTCGTTTCTCTTGCCGCGGATCATCGGCTACTCGCGCGCGATGGAAACGATCTTGCTGTCCGAAAAGATCACGGCGCAGCGCGCGTACGAGATCGGCCTCGTCAATCGCATTTGCGCTCCCCAGAATCTGCTTTCCGAGACATTGCAGCTCGCAGGCACGCTCGCGCGCGGGCCGCGCGCGCTCGGACTCGCAAAGCGCGAACTTGCGCACAATACGTTCGTCGCGCGAAGCGTCGACGAAGCGCTACGCTACGAAGCCGAAATGCAAGCCATCGCCGGCGACTCCAGTGACTTTGCCGAGGGCCTTGCAGCATTCCGGGAGAAGCGGACGCCAAACTTCTTCGGGGGATAATCTTTATTCGGCTGGTCATTGCGTGGTTAGCACTGTTCGCTCTGACTGCATGCGGCGGTGGTGGAAGCTCGACGCTCGCGACGGGAACGCCGCTTTCACCGAAGAGCAAAACTGCCGCGACCGCGCATTTCAAGATCAGCGTTCCGGCCGTGAACGTCGCGAGCCGCCTACGCTTGCCGCAATACGTCTCGAGCGCGACGGAATCGGCCGTGATCACGATCGCGCAGCTCAACGGCATCGCATACACTGGTTCGCCTGCATCGTTCGCAACGAATCTAACGACGAGTAGCCCGAATTGCTCGGGTTCGCCGCTCGCATGCACGCTGAGCGTTTCCTCGCCGCTAGGAAGCGTGACGTTCTCGGTCGCGACGTACAACGCGCAGCAAAACTCCTCATCACCGTCGACCCCAGCCGGAAGCCTGCTTTCGCAGGCGTCGCTCACGCTGAACGTCACGACGGGCGGCAGCAATTCGGCATCGCTCGTGCTGGGCGGCGCGCCGGCTTCGATTTCTGCGACGCCGTCCGGACCCCTCACAACGCCCAACGGACCAAACTTTCTTTTAGGTGGCGTTTCGAATCTCGAAATATATGGCGCGAGCGCACAACTCCTCGCGCTCAATGCGCTCGATGCAAGCGGGCAAACGATCATCGGTCAGGGAGCGCCGGCGCTGAGCCTTTCGACGACATCGAGCACGGTTGCCATCAGCACCGTATCGTCAAACATGTTCGCGATACAGCCGGCGACCAGCGGATCGCCGCCGACTCTCACGCCCGGCGGCCTCAGCTTGACGGCAACCGCAACGCCGGCGCAGAACAGCGGTGTTCTCGCCGCTGGCTGTGACGATTCCGCTGAATCTCATGCATAGTATCGTCGCCGTTTCGACCGGCGGCGCGGTCGACGTCTTCTACGACGGAAATACGACCCCGAGTTCCCATATCACGAACGGCATCAGCGGCAGCCGCGGCGTCGCGATCGACGGCAATCAAACGATCTACGTTGCGAACCACGGCAACGGTTCGGTCACCGTCTATCCCGCAGGCCAAACGTCGCCCTCGCTGACGATTACGAGCGGCTTGACGTACCCCGAAGGAATCGCAACCGATGTTTCGGACGACGTCTGGGTGTCCGAGAGCTCCAACGGCAACGTCATCGAATATGCGTCCGGGAGTACGACGCCCGCCCAACAGATTTCGACGGGATTTAGCACGCTGCGCGGGATCGCGCTCGACTACTCGGGAGACATTTTCATCACGAATCAGGTCAGTGGCATGTTTGGTCTCATCGAAAGCGGCACGTCATCCGTTGAGGTCTCGACCGCAACATCGCTCTCGTCACCGATCGGCATTGCGCTCGATCCGAACGGTTATCCTTGGGTTGCCGACAGCGCCGGCGCCATCTATGGCTTCCTGCCACCGTACTCTCCCGGGATGGCACCGACGTATCCGTTGACGAACGGCGACTATCCGTCACCGATCGGATTGGCGATCGACACCGGATCGGGATTTTGGATTTCCGACTCGGGGACCGGTTATGTCGTGAACTGTCTTGCGCCGTATGGGCAAGGCGGTTGCAGAAACGCGATCTCGGATGCAGGCGCGATCTGGGTCGCGATCTTGCCGGCGTCGGAACCGTAATGCTGCGCTGGATCTCTCGTTGGCTCTGGAGGGATCCGCGCCGGATGGAGCGTCGCGATCTTCGCTGCGATCATCGCGGTCGAGGCCACCATCGTCCACTTCATCACCCAAGCGCTCCATGTGCACGGCAACCGGTCGGGAGAGATTCCGCCGCTCGCGATGATTATAATCGAGGCGATCTTCATCATCTCGATCGCGATCCCAACGTATATCATGTCGCGAATCGAACGACGGCCGTTTCTTTCCTACGGCTTTTCGGGACCGCACAAACTCACGCGTTTTCTCTGGGGCGTGCTCAGCGGCTTCGTCGCGCTTTGTGCGCTCGTCGGTCTCCTCGCGCTCGCGCATTTGATCGTCTTCGATAAGGCTGTCCTTAGCGGCGCGTCGATCTTCGGCTACGGGTTGGCGTGGTTCGTCGGCTTCCTCCTTGTCGGATTTGCCGAAGAATCGATGATACGCGGCTATTTGCTCTTCACGCTGGCGCGCGGTTTGAATTTCTTTTGGGCAGCGATTCTCGTCTCGATCCTCTTCGGCGTGATTCACGCAACGAATCCCGGGGAGTCTCCGCTCGGCCTTGTTGCTGCGGCGGCTATCGGTCTTGTTTTCTGCTTCAGCGTGTGGCTGACGGGATCGCTATGGTGGGCGGTCGGCATTCATGCAGCGTGGGATTGGTCGCAAAGTTATCTCTTCGGCGTCGCCGACAGCGGCTTGCGCATCCGCGGACATTTTCTCGAAACGCATTCGAACGGCGATATCTGGCTCAGCGGCGGCGCAACCGGTCCGGAAGGCAGCGCTTTCTGCCTGTTCATCGTGGCCTTGGTTGCACTTGGGCTCTATCTAGCGTGGGGACGCAAGCCCGCTCTACTTCGGCGCTGACGGGTATAGGGTCTGAACCGAAAGGAGACCCAATCTCGTATGCGTTTGTTCCTAGCAGCACTCATCTTCAGCGCGGGCGCGATGATCGCCGGACCCGTCGGCGCTCAAACGACCACGACGACGACTGTCGACGTCGTCGGTCCCCACAACCCGTACTGCGGATCGTGGCAGAACGGCACGTTCGTTCCAAACGGTAATTGCGTCGAGGATGCCGTTCCAGCAGCGACGACAACGACCGTCGTGCAACACAACGGCCGCGACATGCAGCGCGTTCGTGGAACGATCACTTCCGTGCAAGGTCACCTCGTGACGGTGCAGATGAGCACCCAAACGCTCGTCATTAATGATTCGCCCGCACTTTCAGCCGACCAAAGCGGTCGCGTTGCAGTTGGACGAATGATTACCGCGCACGGCTATTGGCAGGACGGAACGTTCTACGCGACTCGCTTCGAGTAAATCTGTCACCCGTAGTCGAGGGACCGCGCTAGTCGCGGTCTCTTTTTATTCGACGGGAATACAGAAGACCGGCGTGCGCGATTCGGCGAGCTTCATCAGGCCGCCGGCGCCGTGTTCGAGAAAGTGCCTCGTTTCCCGGTGCTTCCAGTAGGCTGCTTCGTCGACATACTGCTCGTAGATGAAGATCGTGCGCTCGAGCTCGGTCGCCCGGTGTCCGACGTACATCTTGCAACCAGGTTCTTTGACGGATTCCGAAGCGAGAACGCGCAGGTGTTTCAGCGCCTCTTCTTCTTTACCGGGCTGAATGACGTACGTGACCGCTAAGCAGTACAAATCAGCGTGAGATTGTGACTGAAGCGATCTCGAAGTCGGCCGGAAGCTTTCGGTGATACGGAATCGGAAGCGGACCGTCTTGCACGCCGCCAACCGCAAGATCCATCACCAGCACCATCGGTACGCTCGGGATGCCGCTCGTAATCGTCCAGTACGGCTTGTTGTCGACGTACCACGTAAGATGATCCGGACGCCAATCGATGCCGAACGTGTGATACTCATGCGCGTAGTTGACGAGCTTGCGCTGCGGATTTCCGATGCGCGTGCAGTTTGTCAGCGCCGCATAGTTCTCGACGATCACGCAGCTGTTCGATGCGACGCGGCCGTTCGCCCAGCTTGCAACCGACGCGGTGAAGCCGTTCGTGTGACTTCCGAAGCCGTCGTAGATGTCGATCTGACCGCCGAGCGGACGTCCCTCGGGCGTGCGCATCCAAACCGACGGCCAAAAACCGTTGCCGATCGGAACTTTCAAACGTACGTTGATGCGCCCGTACAGAAACTCGTCGTTGCTCTCGACGCGGCCGGCTTCGACCGGATAGTCGACGCCCGTTGCGGGATCAAGGACGTTGTATGAGATCGCGTTGAGGTGCAGCACGCCGCGATCGACGATAACGGCATCGGGCGAATAGTACTGCTGCTCCGGATACGGCGTGTCCTGACCGGCGCCGCGATGCTCGACGGCATGCCAGTGGCGGTCATCCAGGTGATTGCCGTAGAACGCGTAGACCGTCGTTCGCGCGATGACGGACGGCTGAGGTCCCGGCACTTCGGGAAGGCCTTCGTGGGCGCGAACCGCCATCAGGGGCGCAAAAGCGCCCACGGCGAGGACCGCGACAGCCGCGAACCGCACAAACCGCATCTCTTTCGGTTTCGGCGGCCCGGCCGGCTTGTCTTAGGAAATGCGCTCGAAGCGGTTCAGTAACACGGGCCGTCTAATATCGGCTTTGTGACCGCGCAGCCTTGGGAACAGCGAGTGGCCCGCCTCGAAGGCATCTACGAGCAGGTCGACAAGCGGCTCGATTCGATCGATCGTCGCCTTGAGAGTTTGGGCACGGGGCTCGAATGCGAAGATCGAAGACGTTCGTTCAACGCTCGACGGTAAGATCGATCGGCTTCAGTGGCGGATGACATCGCTCATCGTTGGCACCTGGGTGACGACGATGCTCGCGATCTTCTTTCACAAGTAGTACTAGGGCGGACTTGGGTCGTTAAGCGCGGTTGCAACGGCGCGATATGCATTGAGCCTGCCGCAGCCCTGACGCGGATCGTTCAGATTATCCGCCGTCGAGCACAGCAGCGTCTTCATCGCCGTCGGCGTGCAATCCGCGGGATTGAGGCCGCAGATCAGTGCTGCCACGCCCGCGACGTGCGGCGTCGCCATCGACGTACCGGCGATCAAGGTGCGGCAATCAACGGGCGAATTAGTCCCGGTCGAATTCGGATAATCGTCTGTGCATTCGCCTTCAAATGTGCTGTCGGTTGAACTCGACATGTAGGGCGTCGACGTCCAGATGTTTTCGATCCAGTGCAGGTCGTCAGCCGTACCTGTGACCTCGGAATCCGCGGGGTCGCCACCAGGCGCCACAATCCCCCAAGAGTTTGCGCTTTGGTAGGTGTTCGTGCTTCCAGCATTACTGTAGGACGCGACGTACTCCACTGGTGCGTTCGAGGTTCCGGCTGGGTGTGCGTTTCCCCCAGTCCCGCTCGTGCCATTCGGCGTACCATCGTCGAGAGAAGTTGCGCCGGCCGCAATGACGCCAGTATCGCAACCAGGAGCATCGAGGGCACTGGCCGATTCGTTCCCGGACGCTGCAACGACGATTACGTTATGAGAAATCGCATTGGCGACGGCAGCTCCCTCAGTTGGATCGGTGTCTACCCCGTTCGTGCAACCGCCTCCGCCTAGGCTCATCGAGATAACACTCGCACCGTTCGATACTGCGTCATCGATGGCAGATGCGATGTCCGTCGTATCCGCTCCGCATTGCGGATCATTGGACGAATCGCTCGCACAGCTATCGTCCGGTGTTGGGAACACGCGGTATGCCATGAGTCCAGAGTTTCCGCCCGCGCCGGCAAAGCCGTTCGTCGTTACGGGAATGCTCGACGGATTCGTGACGGCGGCAGCGATACCGCTAACATCGGTACCGTGTCCCTGCGGATCGGTTGAAAAGGACGAACTCGACTGCGACGTACCGGCTTCGTTCGTTATGAAGCACTTCTGGTAAACGACGTTGCCCGCGAGATCCGGATGCAGAGTATCTTGTCCCGTGTCAATGATGGCGATCTTGACGCTATGCGTGCCGAGCGCGTTTGCATGAGCACTTCCCGTTGAGTTTGTGTTCTGCGAGTAGCCATACGCGTATTCCATACCTATCGCATGCATGTCCCACTGGCCGGGCAGCGTCGCCGATTCGTAGTACGGCGCGACGTTGGCCGGAGAGAACCCGCCAAAATAATGGTTGTCGACGAGCAGCGGGCTCGAGGTCAAACGATAACGCCGCTGCGTCGGCGCAACCGAGAGCACGCCGGACTGAGTTCGCAGCGCTGCCACAGCAGCAGAGATTTTTGACGGCGCGACCGACAAGACCCGAACTACTTTTCCGAGATTCGGATAATCAAAGCTCTGTGCGAGGGCGCCTCCTGACGCTACCTCGTTGCGCGTAAACGAGGAAGTCTGACGCGCAAACGCAGTCCGATCGTAGACGACGGCGATCCTGTTTGTCGACGAAGACATCGCAACGGGATGCTCACGGAACCGCGTCGCTTCTGCGACCGATGGTGCGGCGCGGACGATCGAGCTCGTCCCGTCGCTAGTCGGACAAGTGAATGCACTTACCGACGCGCTGGACGTCGGAGTTGGAGTCGGGGTCTGCCCGGAAACGATAGCGCCGTTCGAAATAATCGCAGTCGTACCGTTGCTATACGTTACGCTGCCGCTTCCGTTTTGATTGACAGTGAAGGTCGCAACCGTAGCACCGGTGCTGGTCTGGACCACGGCGCCAGCGAAGGTTTGCGTACTCGCGTTATACGTAACGTTTACCGTGCCACCGTCTGCGGAATCCGTGACCGTCAACGACGCTGCGGTAATCAGACCAGACGGTGCAACTGTCACGTTGCCCGATAAGACTACGCTGTTCAGTTGAGATCCGCCGTTTACGACCCAGGTACTCGTTCCTTGTTGCGATATGCTCGTCGAGTTCAAGCCGCCGGTGTAGGCTGCGGCACTTCCCGACACGCTAAGCACTGTATTGCTTCCGGACGTCGAAACGGACGCACTGACGCTCTCTGACACAGCGTTATCGGCGCCAAGCGCAGCCACGTGCGAATCTAGAGCTACGGAGCACGACTCACTCGATGTCGCGACAGAGCATCCAACGCCAAGATTCAAGAAAGGAGACGCCGACTGAGATAGCGCGGTGTTGAGCTGTAGGTCGAAGTATCCGCTTCCGGTATTGACGCCGCTAATAGTCGCTGCGAGAGTCGCGTAGCCATACACAGCGTTCTGGAGCGTATAGTACGTGTAGCTGCCGCTTAGTGTTCCGGCCGTATTAGACGTCTGAGTTAGGGTGAATTGTCCGGCAACCCACAGTTCGGTGCAGAGGCTATCATAGTAGGAATTGACGGTTAGACTGTAAGTGTTCGAACCGGTTTGCTGTTCGTTAATGTCTTCACCGTCGACGCAACCGGTGTCGGGCTGCGCCCGGCGTTTTGCGAGCGTCTTTCTCGCAACCGATTGGATTCCGGAGAGCGCGCCGAATTGCGAAATTTCGCTCGACGCCGTGACCAAACCGAGTGATTGCTGCACAACAGCTTGCTGAACGGCAACTTGTTGAATGCCGCCGCCCGAGTTGTTGTTGCCACCGCCGCCATTACCGCCGCCGCCACCCGGCGCCGACGAACCACCTCCGCCGCCGCATCCCGCAAGCAGCGCAACAGACAAGACCAAAGCAAGCGACACTCGATAATGCACATTGGCAACTACCGTGCCCCGGTGTTTTCTTCCTATGTGATGCCGTCGACTAAACGCGCTCGAAAAGCGTTGCGATGCCTTGCCCCATGCCGATGCACATCGTCGCGATACCGTAACGGCCGTCACGTTTGTTAAGCTCGTGCAAAAGCGTTGTCGCGATGCGCGCGCCGCTGCAGCCGAGCGGGTGGCCGAGCGCGATTGCGCCGCCATTCACGTTTACTTTTTCAGGATCGATTCGCAGCTCTTGAATGCAAGCGAGCGACTGCGCCGCGAACGCTTCGTTGAGCTCGACCAGATCGATATCATCGATCGTAAGGTCTGCGTTTGAGAGAACGCGCTGCGTCGCACCGATCGGACCGATCCCCATGATGCTCGGATCGACGCCGTACACGCCCGTCGTAACGATGCGTGCCATCGGCTCGAGACCGTGCTTCTTCGCCGCCTTCGCGCTCATCACCAACAACGCGGCCGCGCCATCATTAAGTCCTGATGAGTTTCCGGCCGTCACCGTTCCGCCGGGGCGAAACGCGGGCTTGAGTTTGCGCAGATCGTCGATCGTCGTCTTCGGACGCGGGTGCTCGTCGACATCGAAGATCGCATCGGTCTTGCCGCTCTTGACCGCAACGGGAATGAGCTGACTCTCGAAACGCCCGCTTTCCATGGCTTTCGCGCAACGTTGCTGCGAACGCAACGCAAACTCGTCTTGCGCTTCGCGCGAGATGCCGAACTTGTCCGCGACGTTTTCCGCCGTCTCGCCCATTGCGATCGGCGGATAGACTTCGGCTAGCCGCGGATTGGTGAGGCGGTTCCCGAGCGTCGAATCGGCGATCTCCGGCGCGCGATCGAACGCTTTCTCGGCTTTGAGCAAGACGAAGGGCGCGCGCGACATTGATTCCGCGCCACCCGCGATCACGATCTCTTCGACGCCGACCATCACGGCGTGCGCCGCCGAGTTCAATGCTTGCAGGCTGCTCCCGCACAAGCGGTTGAGCGTCGTCCCCGCGACGGTCGTCGGCAAGCCCGCAAGCAGCACCGCCATGCGCGCGACGTTGCGGCAATCTTCACCGGCTTGATTAGCCGCACCCCAATAGACGTCTTCGATCAACGACGGATCGATCGGATTGCGCGCGAGCAAACCTTTGATCGCCGTCGCCGACAGATCGTCCGGGCGCACGAGAGAAAGAGCGCCGCCGTATCTGCCGATCGGAGTCCGAACGGCATCTACGACGACGCACTCGATCATTGTGTGAAGCCGCTTGGTGGAGTCGGATCGTTCAGCGCCGTCGCCACCGCGGTGTAGGCATCGAGGCGTCCGCACCCCTGATTCGCATCGCTGATACTATCCGCCGTCGTGCACAACAAGTTTTTCATCGACGTCGGATTGCAGTCGGCCGAATTGAGCCCACAGATAAGTGCTGCCACGCCGGAAACGTGCGGCGTAGCCTGCGAGGTTCCTGCGATGAGGGTGCGGCAGTCAACCGGTGCGGTCGTTCCCGTGGAATTCGGAAATCGTCCGTGCACTCGCCTGCGAAGTTCGTGTCGTTCGCATTCGACATGTACGGCGTCGACGTCCAGATGTTCTCGATCCAATGCAGATCGTCGGCCGTTCCGGTGACTTCCGAGCTGGCAGGATCTCCGCCGGGTGCGACGATGCCCCACGCGTTTGCGCTATTGAGGTTTGCTCCCGGCGTGCCAGCGTTGCTGTAGTACGCGACGTACTCTTGTGGCGCTGCCGACGTGCCTGGAGGCGATGCATTGCCGCCGCCGCCCGAACCGTTCGGCGTGCCGTCGTCAAGGCTGGTCGCACCGACCGCGATCACGCCGGCATCACATCCGGGTGCATCGACGGGTTGTTTGCTGGTCGTGCTCGTGCTTTCGTTGCCGGCCGCAGCGACGACGATAACGTTGTGCGAGATTGCATTTTGGACCGCAGCGCCTTCCGTCGCGTCGCTATCGACGCCGGGAGACGAGCACCCATTACCGCCGATGCTCATCGAGATGACGCTTGCACCGTTGGTAACCGCGTCATCGATCGCGGAGGCAATGTCGGTAGTGTCGGCGCCGCAGACCGGGTCGGTCGAATTCGGATTGCCGCAATTGTCGTCGGGCGTCGGGAAGACGCGATACGCCATCAGCCCGACGTTGCCGCCCGCACCTGCAAATCCGAGATCGTTCGGATTCGAGCCCGACGGATTCGTCACATCGCCCGCGATGCCGGTCACGTCGGTTCCGTGTCCTTGCGGGTCGGTCGAAACGTTGCTCGTCGATTGCGACGTGCCGGCTTCGTTAGTAATGAAGCACTTCTGGTAGACGATGTTGGACGCGAGATCGGGATGCAGCGTGTCTTGCCCCGTGTCGATGACTGCAAGCTTCACGCTATGTGTTCCCAATGCAGCCGCGTGCGCACTCCTCGTCGAATTCGTATTATTCGAATAGCCGAACACGTACTCCATCCGAATTGCGTGCATGTCCCATTGACCCGGAATGGCAGCCGCTTCATAAAACGGCGGCGTGGTCGCACCAGTAAAGCCCGGGAAATAGTTATTGTTCACGAGCAGCGCCGTCGACGTGAGGCGATAGCGCTTCTGCCCCGTCGGCGTCACGCTAAGTACGCCGGTTTGCGCGCGCAGCGTCGTCATGGCGGCGAGCGCCTGTGACGGCGCGACTGAGAGGACGTGGATTGTTTTGTCGAGCGTCGGGTAGTCGAACGTTTGCGTAAGCGTCGAGCCGACACTGGTTTCGGTGCGCGTAAATGCGGCCGTCGAGCGCGCGAGCGCAGCGCGATCGTACTCGACGGCGATACGGCTGATCGACGTGAGACTAACCTTTGGCGCACGCACGATCGCGTGACGCGTTGCGTCCGCTCCGGATACTCCGCCTGCGCGCGCGACCGAGCTTGTTCCGTCCGTCGTCGGACACGTATAATCGGATGTGACTCCGGTCGGCGATGGCGAAGGATTGGGATGGGAACCGCCACCGCCTCCGCATGCCGGCAGTAGTAGTGCCAAACCGACTGCGAGAGCCGATGTGGCGCGCATCGAAGAAGCACGCATCGAAGACGTCATCCGAGCCTTTCTTTCCTTATGAAGCACGCCACGCTGTATGGCTAGCGAGCGCACACACTGCCAACATAGCAGCAAACTCTCAGTCCATCCTGAAAGTAGTGTTAAGGCCTACCCCGTTAGTGCCCGTATCTCACCCCCGGACAACCAAGCCGTAGGCGGCTGAGCATGGCTGTCGAACGTAGCGCCATCCAATAGAGGTTAGGGGGAAACCAAACCGGTGAGGCTGCGGGAGCTAATCCGATGGAATTCTCTCGCAACGCAGGTTTTAGCTGTTGCGACGGCTTCGCTTCTGGCCTTTACCACGGTTCTGTTGATCGTCGTCGACAACACGGTTCGGGATTCAGTCGAAAAAGAGATCCAGAGCCAGGTTGAAGTCGCGCAGCGAACCGCATCGACGCTGCTCGGAGTCCACGGTGGAACGCCGGTTGTGATCGGGCACACGCTGCAGTTTGGCGGCTGGATCGCCAACAACGACATCGAGCTCGTCAGCAACGTCAAGAAGATCACCGGCTGCGACGCGACGATCTACGAGATCGTAAACGGCGTTCCGATCGCGATCTCGACGACCCTGATGCAGAACGGCAAGTCGATCATCGGCTCCGAGCTGACCGGTCTACCGCGCAACGCAATCGACGTCCAGCGCCCGTACCGCGGCTACGTTCCTTTTAATGGCCAGACGTACATCGCCGCCTACGAGCCGATCATCGACGACGCGAACCACATGGTCGGCGTCCTGTATACGGCCAAGCCGGCGACGGCGCTCTCCTACGCCGCGCAGCTCACCTTCTTCCGCGTCGCCGCGATCTCGCTCGCGGCGCTGATCGTCATCTTGGCCCTGATCTTCTGGTTCTTGCGCTATATCCGCCGGGATGCATTCCAGCTGGCCACGACGGCTCGCGCGCTCGCGAGCGGCATTCTCGACGATGCATCCGACATTCACTCGCAAAACGAGCTGGGTGAGATCGCGAACGCGTTCGACGAGATGATCGCATACCAACGCGAGATGGCCGGGACCGCCGAAGCGATCGCTGCGGGCGATCTCGGGACGACGATCGTGCCGCACGCTCCCGGCGACCGTCTCGGAAACGCGCTAGCGCGCATGAATCAAAACCTCGGGCTCGTCGTCGGGCAAATCCAGCGCACGTCCGACTCGCTTGCGGCAAGCTCGACGCAGCTCGGCTCTACCTCGGAGCGCTCGAGCAAGATGGTCGCAGAAGCAACGATCGCGATGGCAGGTTTGGCGAAAGGTTACGATGCCCTCAGCGACGCGGCGACGACGCTCGATACGATGGTGCGCCAGTTCTCGATCGGCGTCGACGCAATCGCGCGCGGTGCAGTCGATCAAGCCGCGCAGGTCAGCTCGGCATCGAAGGACGCATCCCGGATGTTCGAGGACGTCGAACGCCTTGCCCACATCTCGATGACGCTTGCCGCTGCCGGCGTGCAAACAAAGACTGCAGCGGCCAGCGGCGAGCGCGCCGTCGCCGATACGGTCGAAGAGATGTACCAGATTGCCGATGCCGTTCGCGCGGCGACCGAAAAGATCAACGAGCTCGAGATTCTCAGCGCGCAGATCGGCTCGATCGTCGAAGCCGTCGAGGAGATCGCCGAACAGACGAACCTGCTGGCGCTCAACGCGGCGATCGAAGCAGCGCGCGCCGGCGAACACGGCCGCGGCTTCGCCGTCGTCGCCGACGAGGTGCGCAAGCTCGCCGAGCGTTCAGCCGCCGAGAACAAGCAAATCGGCAAGCTCGTCCGCGAGGTGCAGTTGCGGACGCGCGACGCCGTCACCGCGGTCGGCGCGGGCGCCGAAAAAGTCTCGAGCGGCACCGAGAAGGCCGTAATCGGCGGTTCGGCGTTGCGCGAGATCCTCCAGAGCGTCGAGCAGACCGTTCAGCAAGTCTCGGAGATCGCCGACGCGACCGGCGTGATGGCACGCAGCGCCAAGAGCCTCACCGACTCGATCGCTTCGATCAACGACGTCGTCGAGGAGAACTCCGCCGGCACCAAACAGATGGCGTCGCAGACGACCGAGATCACGGCGTCGATCGGCTCGATCGCGGCAACCAGCGCACAGCACCGGATGGAAGCCGAACGCGTCGCGCGGATCTCCTTCGACGTCCGCGCGCAGGTCGAGCAAGTCCAAGAACAGGCGACCGAGCTCGACGAGACGGCGCGCACGCTCCGCAAGCTGACGACGCAGTTCACGACCGACGGAAACGGCCAGCGTCAGCTGGCGGCGGTCGATATTCCCGCGCTCTCCAGCAACGCGCCGAGGGCGTCCGCGAGCTGATCCGCCGCCTCGTACATCGGCATGTGTCCGCAGCCCGCGAACGTCGCGAGCTTGGCGCTCGCAATGCGCGGTACGATGCCGACGGGTTCGCTCAAACCCATGATCTTGTCTTGATCGCCGATCGCGAATAAGAACGGAACGTCGATGTCATCGACGAGATCGCGCGCATCGACGCGCTGCGCCGCTCCGCGCAAGTGCGCGGCTGCGCCGCGCGGATCGGTTCGACCGCACAATTGGCGCATTTCCTCAATTAATTCAGGCTTTTCCGTATAAACTGCGGGCGCGAAAAATCGCGGAATAAACGCGTCGAGCACCGGCACAATTCCTTCGCGCTCGGCACGATCTGCGAGCGCGTAACGTTCGCGCGCGGCTTCTTCCGTGTCGTTCACGAAGCGGCTTCCGACCAGTGCGAGCGCGTCGACGCGCTCGCGGAACATCCGGAAGAATGCGAGCGCGACGTAGCCGCCGAGCGAGTGCCCGACGAGCGTCGCGGAGGCGATGCGCTTGGCGTCGAGCAGCGCCGCAATGTCCGCGGCGAGCGCTTCTATCAGATACGGTCCGGGCGTTACCGACGAGCGTCCGAGTCCACGCAGATCCGGACGGATGACACGCGCGCGCGGCGTGAGCGCGGGCACAATTCCATCCCAAATCGAGTGATCGAGCAAGAAGCCGTGGATGAGGATGACGGCGTGTCCGGTGCCGTCGTCGGCGTACGAAAGTGTCCCGCCGTCGATTGGAATCGTTTGCATGTTTTGCGGTTTTGCGTCGTCGAGAGCGTCGTGCCTTCCTGCGTTTTGACGTACGACATTTGCAACAGCAGCCGAATTTGTGCTATAACGTAAGCAATCACACCGGCGTTAAGCCGGGACGCTCACCCTTTGGGGTTGAGCAGAAAGGACCCTAATGGCCACGAAGAGACGGAAAAAGAAAGCAGCGAAAAAGACTGCAGCTCCGAAGCGCCGCCGCAAGGCCGCCAAGAAGACTGCGACCCGCAAGAAGGCCCGCAAGGCTCGCGCCAAAAAGAGCACGCGCCGCAAGGCTTCTCGCCGCAAGAAGGCTGCTAAGTAAACTACCTTCTCTAGAAACAGCAAAGGCGAGTCGCAAAATTGCGACTCGCTCTTTTTTTGTGTGAGATTGAAATGTTGTTACGAGCCCCCACGGGGAATGTAGAAACTATCGGTATGATTCTGGGCTCGACTTTTGGGGGCCCCATGCAACGCATGGGGGGCGCGCAGCCGGGAGCGAAGCGCCATTAACATGTATCTCGATGATCTTCCCGATGCTGCAGTAGCGCTGAAAATAAAGGCTGCCGCGCGCGGGCGCGCCATGAGCGAAAATGGCAAAGCCGCCGGAATCGCATTCACCGGCGACGGCAAACTCGTACCGGAATCCTGGATCGTTCGTTTCGATATTGCCGAGGGACAAGACGGTCGCAAGCTGCTCGCCGACGCGTTCGTCGCAACCGGTGCCTCGCACATCTGGTACTTCGGCGGCGACGTCACGACACGCCAAGCAGTCAACGATCTCGGGATGGACTCGCAGCCGCACACGGCGGTGTTCGTCCGCCGCGCAGAGCCGGTCCGAAGGGCCGGAGAGCTGAACCTGCGCGCCGCCTCCGAGATGGACGCGCGCACCCGCCAGCTCATCTCCCGCCACGTCGAGCACTATGACGCGCCGCGCTTTGCAGCGGCGCTGGCAGGCGGCGAGATCGTCGGCTACGCGATTCTCCAAGAGCTCACGTCGACGTGGAGCGAGGTGAGCGCGTTCGTGTTTCCCTCGGGACGCCGTCACGGTTACGGCGCCGAGATCTTGGCGCGCTCGGCAGACGCTGCCGAGCACACCGGGCGGATGGTTTGGCTTCGGTTCCGTACGCCGATACCGGATCGCGCTCGGTGCTCGAGCGTGCGGGCTTCCGGCTCGCGCGACTACTACTTCACCGCAAAGCCGAAACCGAAATCTCAGCCCTGCCGTAGCCGCGACGTCGGCCAGATCGAGATCGTACTCGATCGCGCGGTAGACGTCGTCAGGAATCCGCCCGCCACGACGCATTCCCTGAATGGCCTTGCGCTCGGCTTGCAGCGCCGTATTTTGCAGGCGATGATCGACTGCGTTTTCGGTGACCGGTTCACCATCAGGGCCGAGCTCGAGATGACCTTGCAGATGCTGAATGCGATGCTGGTACTCGTCGATGATGCGCCCTTCGACTTCCCATTCCGTTTCGGTATCGAATGTCGGCTCAAGCTCGCGTAAGCGCGACATACCTGCTTCGAGCGCCTTGATTCGAATCTCGATTTCCGTCTTCTCCATCCGCCCGTCATCGCTGACGTGCAAGACGCGAATGATCAGCGGCAACGTCAAGCCCATGAGGACGAGCGTCGCGAAGATGACGCAAAACGTGACGAAAATGATTGCATCGCGATCCACCATCGTGGCCGGAATCGCGAGCGCCGCGGCTAGCGAAACGACGCCGCGCATTCCACCCCACGAGAGGATCACCGGCCACGTCCAGGGTGGAGATGGATCGCGCTCGCGCAAGCTCTTACTGATCCAGCGCGGGACGTATGTCGCGGGAAAGATCCAAATGAAGCGCAGCAGGATGACCGCGATGCTGATGGCGACGCCGTAGAGCATCAGCCGCTCGAAAGATTCGTGTCCGAGCGTCGTGACGATACGGTGCAACTGCAAGCCCAGCAACAAGAAGACGAACGCGTTGAGGAGATACGTCATCATCTCCCAGACGCTGTAGCCGACGAGCCGCGCATCGGGCGACATTCGTCCCGAGCGGCGGCTCATGTAAATACCGCCGGCGACTGCGGCAAGAACGCCGCTGACGCCGAGTGCTTCGGCCGGTAGATAGCACGCGAACGGGGCGAAGAGGTTGATGACGTTCTCGAGGACTTCGTCGTCGAGATTGCGTGCGCGGATGAGTTGATGGGCCCACGACAGCACCTGTGCGGCAATCAGGCCGACCGCGATACCGCCGATCGAAACCAGGAAAAACTGTGGCACGACGTGCCCGGCAAGGAACGTGCCCGTAAGCGCCGCGCCGATCGCGAAACGGTAGATGATCAGCGAGCTGGCATCGTTGACCAGACGTTTCGCCGCTGATGATGGTCATGATGCGGCGAGGCAGCGACGATCGAGTCGGCGATCACTTCCGCCGCAATTGCGTCGGTCGGGGCGACGATCGCACCGAGCACAAATGCGGCCGGCCACGAAATGCCGGTGATGACCGCGTGCGCGATGGCCGCGACCATGACGGTGGTGAAAACGACGAGGCCGATTGCGGCTAGGCCAATCGGCCGGAGATTTCGTTTGAACTCGTTCCAATCGGTCGTCCAGCCGCCGCTGAACAGAAAGATCGGCAAGACGATCAAAAAGATGGTGTCGGGCTGCAGCTGGATGGTCGGTAGATTCGGAACGAAGCCGAGCAAAGCGCCGGCAACGACGAAGACGATCGGATACGCGACGTTGATGCGTTTGGAAAAGATCGCGAGCGCCGCCGTCGCGACCAGGAAGCCGAAGATCGGCCAGCCGTTATCCATCACGCGCGTCGCAAGGCCGGGTGCGCGAGCCAGACCCAGATCCCGACGCGAGCGCAAACGCGCCGCTCCAGACGAAGGCAAGACTCAAGCCGATCTGCGAGCCGAGAAAGCCGAGGACGAGCGTACCGAGCGGAACGAGGCCCAAGATCACCATCGAGTAGACGGAGACGGCGCGACCGCGCATCTCATCCGGCGAGAGCGTTTGGACGAGGACGTTCGAGGATCCGACGAACGACATCATCCCGAAGCCCAAGACGGCTTGCTCGAAGAGGCGAGAGCGTGAAGTCTGTGCGTGTAGCCGAGAGCGATGAGGCCGAGCGGCGGAGACGATTCCGGCCAAAAACCACCAGTTGCCGCGCCGATCGGACTGATAGAGCGCGGTCGTGACAGCGCCGACGATCGTCCCAACGCCGCCGGCAGCGAGCAGCATGCCGTAACCCGACGCGTCAACGTGCACGACGTGCGTCGCAAACGCGGCGAGCAGCGACGTGAACGGCCGCACGGTAAACGACGTGACGATCAACATGCCGATGATCCAGCGCAAGACCGGATGCGAGGCGATGAAGCGCAACTCCTTCGGCGATCTGGTGGATAACCGGTTCGCGCGAGGTGCTCGCGGGCGGCGCCGGCGTCATAAAGATGAGCGGCGCGACAACGGCGCACGATAAGACGCATTGACGAAAAACGAAACGTGGACGCCGACGGCGCCGATCAAGATTCCGGCAATCGCGGGCCCAACCGTCATCGGCGCGTTGAACGCGATCGAATTCAAGCCGATTGCATTCGAAATCAAGTTGCGCGGAACCAGAATCGGAATCCAGCTTTGGCGCGCCGGCGAGTCGAACGTCTGCGCCGTCGCTTGCAGCGCCGCGATCAGATAGACGACATAGAGTACCCACGGCTCGTGGTGTAGCGATGTGAAGGCCAGACCGAGTGCAAGAATCGTTTGACCGGTATTGGTGACAGAGCAGCGTTCGCCGGCGTGGAAAGTGATCGGCAATGAAGCCCGCAATCGGCGAGAACACAAAAACCGGAATCGAACGCGCCGCGCCGACGAGACCAAGATTGAACGCGCTCTGCGCAGCATTGTGCGCGAGGACGACGCCGACCAGATACGTCATAGACGTGAATTGCATCCAGAAGCCGACATTGGCGACGGCCAGACCGAACCAGAGCAGACGAAAATCGCGGTACGCGAACGCGCTCCACAAGCGGAGCTTGCGTTCGGGGATGCGTTGCTCGTCGATGTGCGGTACGAGCGAGGTTTTCATTTCGTGCAAGTGATGGCTGACCGCGTTTGCAATCAGATACACGGCGCCGTCGATTCCGACGCGTGCGACGTCGAGCGTCATCGAGTAATACTCGGCATGACCCCACTCGAGATCGTAATGCAGTTTGGCCCAGCGCGTGCGCGCCGCATCGACGCGCTCGACTTCCTTGCGCGCTTCCTCGGCGCTCGATCTTCAGCGACTCGATGACTCGGCTGATGCGAAATGCTCGCGGTGCGTGCAAGAAAACGCTGAGCAAATTCTGACGGCCGCGCAAGATCACGTTCGCGATTCCGCCGACGATCGACGACGTCGGATTGCTCCGCGGCCTCGAGCACCGCGGTCTCAATTTCTCTGCGCACCTCGCTTTCGAAGTTCGGCGCAATGGTGGTGACGCCTTCGGCGCTTCCCAGATTGTTGAGGATGCGCTCCGCGAGCGACGGGGCACGGTGCTCATTGCGACGACGTCTTCATGCGTCGTCCCCAAGCGCAGCGCGGCGATTTTGGGCAGGTCGTCGCCGACGACGGGATAGCCCAGCAAATCGCCGACACGATGCGCAACCGTCATCCCGGAGGCGCCGTATTCCCGCGAAATCGTAACGATCATGAGACGACGTGTGGCTTCGCTGGCGGTATCTGCCAGCCCCTAGTTGAAGAATCGGGCCGATGCCCATCATCGAGACGCGCCGGCTGCGCAAAGTCTTCCGCTCGGTCCAGCGCTATCCGGGCGTCGGAGGTGCGCTGCGGGTCTTTTCTCGCGCGAATACGTCGACAAGGTTGCGGTCGAAGACGTCAACCTGACGATGGAAGCCGGTGAGCTGGTCGGTTACATCGGGCCGAACGGCGCCGGAAAATCGACGACGATCAAGATGCTCACCGGCATCTTGGTTCCGACTTCGGGCGACATTCACGTCGCGGGACTCGTGCCGCATCAAAAGCGCAAAGAGAACGCGCGCAATATCGGCGTCGTCTTCGGGCAACGCAGTCAGTTGTATTGGGATTTACCGCTGCGGGAATCATTCGAGCTCTTGCGTGCGATCTACGCCGTTCCGCGCCCGAAGTACGATGCGAACATGGCGTTCTTTACCGAGATCCTCGATCTCGACGAATTCATGACGACGCCGGTCCGCCAGCTTTCGCTCGGGCAACGCATGCGCGGCGACTTTGCGGCTGCAATGCTGCACGATCCGCCGATCGTTTATCTCGACGAGCCGACGATCGGCCTCGACGTCGTCGCAAAAGAAGCGATACGCACATTCATCGCCAAGGTCAATAGAGAGCGCAACACGACCGTGATCCTGACGACGCACGATCTCGCCGACGTCGAGCGGCTCTGCAACCGGATCGTTTTGATCGACGACGGGCGCATCGTCTTCGACGGCGAGCTCGAACGGCTGCGCATGGAATACGGAACGCATCGCACGCTCGTCGTGACGCTTGCAGAATCGTGCGACGGCCTCACGTTCCCGCACACGGAACTGGTCGAACAGGAAGCCAACGTCGTTCACCTGCGATTTGATCGCCGGAAGATCACCGCAGAGCACCTTTTACGCCTCGTGACGGAACGCTGCACGATCAGCGACGTCTCGATCGTCGAGCCGGAGATGGAAGACATCATCCGGCGAATCTACCTCGAAGGTTACCGCACGCAGGCACCGACGCCGGCTTCATGACGGCGGCCATACGACCCTATATCGAATTCGCCAAGGTCGCTTTCTCGCGCGAAGCTACGTACCGTTTCGAGGTCTTTACGAGCATCGGCTCGTTGCTTGTGCGCGTCTACCTATTCCGGATGGTGTGGAGCGCGCTGTATTTCCACAACGCCGGGATTCGCGCTCTCACGCTCGAGGAGGCGATCACGTACTCGACGGTCGCGCTTCTCATGTCGCTTGTGATGGACATCGACCAGACCCGGCTGCTCGTTTCGAAGCTGGAAGACGGGAGCATCGCGACCGACTTCATGAAGCCGATCAACGTCCCGCTTTACTTCTTCAGTGATGGGACCGGCGAGGTGAGCTTTCACGCTATGACGATCATCCCGTCGCTGCTGCTCGCACTGCTGATCGTTCACATCCAGGTACCATCGCCGCTCGTTCTGGCGATGTTCTTCCTGAGCTTCTTCCTCGGGTACTTGGTCGGGCTGCTGATGAATTTCGTCCTCAACTGCATCGCGTTCTGGACGCTCGAGATTCAAGCCATGCAGTTGATCGTCACGTGGATCACCGATCTCCTCGGCGGCGAGGTGATTCCGCTGGTGTTCTTTCCGCCAATCCTTCAGAGCTTCATCTACGTGCTGCCGTTCGCGGCGATGTACTCGACACCGCTCTTGATCTACGTCGGGACGATCGGACCCGACGAGTACGCGCGCGTCCTGCTCTTGCAAGTCATGTGGATCGCGATCTTCGCTGTCGCCGCCGTCCTGATGTGGCGTTTCGGTGCCAGGCGCGTGGTGGTGCAAGGCGGATGAACACGCTCGCGGTTTGGGCCGACGTCTACAAGCAGTATTGGCGCATCAATTTTCTCACCGCGCTCGAATACCGCGCGAATTTTCTCGTGTGGTTCGGATTCACGTTCATCTACCACGCGACGGCGCTGGCCGCGCTGTGGATCATCTTGCGGGAATTTCCGGTGATGAACGGCTGGACGTTCGGCGAGATGGCATTCTTGTACTCGCTCTGGATGCTCGCGCACGCGCTCAACAATACGCTCTTCCTCACCGTGGGCGACGTCCCCGAACACGTCCGCGACGGTGAGATGGACCGGCTCTTCGTCCGGCCGCTCAATCCGCTCTTTCAGGTGCTCACGACGCCGCAGCAGATCTTCCCCGACGAGCTTGTACTGGCGATCTCGCTCTTCATCATCGCCACGATCTGGGCTAATCCGATCATCGACGTTTGGTTCGTCGTTTTCGTCCCGCTCGTCGTCATCGGCGGCGCGCTGATCGACTTCTCGATCAATTTGCTGATCGCTACGTGCGCGTTTTGGTTCGTCAAGGTCGATGCGTTGCGCTGGGTCGCATTCCAGCTCGAACAAGAGTTCACGCGCTATCCAATCTCGATTTACTCGAAGGGCGTACGTCTGGTGCTGACGTTCTTGCTGCCGTACGCCTTCATGAACTACTTTCCGGCGACGTTTTTCCTCGACAAAACCGAAGATGCGTTGCATCTTCCGCCGCAGGTTGGGTTGCTCTCGCCGCTCGTCGGCGTCGCAACGTTCGTTGTCGCATATTCCTTTTGGCGTGTGGGCCTTGACCACTACGAAAGTGTCGGCCACTGAGTATCGCCGTCCATCGCGGCTTTCGCATCGAGCCGTATCTCGAGTTTGCGAAGAAAGCCTTCGCACGCGAAGCCACCTACCGGATGGAAGTCTTCACGAACGTCGGGTCGCTGGTGCTGCGCGTCTATTTGATGCGCATGGTTTGGCTCGCACTCTATGCGCAAAACGCCGCGCCGCAAGGCATCGCCCTGCACCAGATTCTGACCTATACGGTCGTCGCGCTGTTGATGTCGCTGATCCTCGAAGTCGACGGAACGCGCTTGATTCGCGACCGTCTGCGCGACGGTTCGATCGCGACCGACATGATGAAGCCGATCAGCCCGGCGCTTTTCTTTTTCAGCGACGGCGCGGGACAAACGGCACTGCACATGCTGCTCATCCTCCCGTCGCTCGGCTTCGCGCTGCTCATGGTGCACATCGACGTACCCTCACCGCTCGCGGCACTGGTCTTTCTGCTCAGCTTCGCGATCGGCTACGTCCTCAATTTCTTGCTCAATTTCTGCATGAACTGCGTCGCGTTCTGGACGATGGAGACGTTCGCGATTCAGCTGATCGTACGCTGGTGCAGCGATCTGCTGAGCGGACAAATCATCCCGCTCTTGTTCTTCCCAGGCATTTTGCAGAAGATCGTGCTATTTTTGCCGTTCGCGGCGATTTACTCGACGCCGCTATTGATCTACATTGGACGCATTCCGCCGGCCGGCTATTCCGGAGCGCTCCTTTCGCAAGTCGCGTGGTTGGCAGTCTTTGCAGTGTTGAGCGTCGTAATTTGGCGGGCAGCGCAGCGCCGGCTTGTGGTTCAGGGCGGATAAGGAGAATCAATGGCAATCGAAGAGGCGGACCTGATCGTCGTCGGCGCGGGTCAAGGCGGCGTTCCGCTCGCGATCGATTTCGCGAAAGCCGGGAAGCACGTCGTGCTCTTCGAGCGCAAGCATTTGGGCGGGACGTGCGTCAACGTCGGCTGCACACCGTCTAAAGCATTCTTGGCCTCCGCGCACAACGCGGGCCGGGCGCGCGCCGCCGGACAGATTGGCGTGCACTGCGAGATCACGATCGACACGCGCGCGATCATGCGCCGCGTCCACGAGATCAAGCGCATCTGGCACGATGGCGTCGAAAGCCACCTCTCCGATGCCGGCGTGCACGTGGTCATGGGCGAGGCGCGTTTCATCGGCGAGCGCACGCTCGAAGCCGAAGGTTATACGGCGCGCGCACCAATCGTCGTTCTCGACACCGGGACGAGTCCCGCGTGTCCACCGATCGACGGCCTCAGCGAGCTGCCGTACCTCACGAACGAGACCTTCTTCGATCTCGAAGATTTACCGAAGAGCATCGTTGTCATCGGCGGCGGCTATATCGGCCTCGAGCTCGGTCAGGGACTGCAGCGGCTCGGAACGGACGTCACCATTCTCGAGACGGGCAGCCGGCTGATTCCGCGCGAGGATGCCGACGCGACCGAAGTCCTGGCGCAGGCGCTGCGCGACGACGGCGTCGACCTGCGCATCGGCAAGAGCGCATCGTGCGTGCAGCGCGGTGAGAAGCTGTGCGTGCGCATCACGGGCGGCGAAGAGATCGCGACCGACGCAATTCTCATCGCGGCGGGTCGCACGCCGAATACGGCAGCACTCGACTGCGCGAAATCCGGAATCGAGCTTGACGAGCGCAAGTTCGTCAAAGTCGATCAACAGCTGCGAACGACCTGCGCCGGCGTGTACGCTATGGGCGAAGTCGCGGGTCAGCCGGCGTTCACGCATGTCGCGTGGGAAGACTATCGACGCGTGAAAGCCGTTATCGAAGGCGGAACGCGCACGCGAGACGATCGCGTCCTTGGGTACTCGACGTTCACGGAGCCGCAGCTCGGACGCGTCGGCATGAACGAAGAGGAAGCAAAACGCAAGGGTCGTGAGGTGCGCGTCGTGACGTACCCGCTCGTAGACGATGCCCGCGGAATCGAGTGGAACCTCACGCGCGGCTTCTATCGCCTGGTCGTCGACGCAAAGAGTGAGGCGATCCTGGGCGCAACGCTCGTCGGCTACGAAGCCGGCGAGATCGTTCACACGATTCTCGCGCACATGGAAGCGGGCTCGACCTGGCGCGTGCTCGAACGTTCCGTCCACATCCACCCGACGTTCAACGAGGGTCTTCCGTCGCTGGCGCGACTCTTACTGTAAGCAACGCTTTTCTTTGAGAGGGGACTTTATGCGCGGTTTTCTGGTCCGTCCCATCATCGTTGTCTCCGCAATCGCGCTCGCGTTCTTCACGGGACTCGCAGCAGGACGCGCGCAAGCACCGAGCATCGGCTGGGGTCCGGCCGTTATTCACGTTGGGCAACTGACCGACGCCGATTTTCCGGCACCCGCACCGGGCGCGTATGCACGCGTGAAAGGCGTCGCCCGCGTCGACACGGGCTTCGTGCAAATCCAAATGGGCGCAACGAAAAAGCACTATCACGCGAACTCGAACGAAGTGCAATACATCCTAAAGGGTTCGGGTATGTTCTGGCTTGGCGACAAGCAGGTTCCAGTCGGTCCTGGCGATTTGATCATCATCCCGAAGGGCACGGCGCACGGCATGGACTCGAACTATGAAGCGATCGCGTTCAAGTCACCGCCGACAGCCCCCGACGACATCCACCCTTTACCATAACGCTTTTATCCGGAGGGGATTCATGAAAGGTATTCTGGTCCGTCTAAGCGCCGTTGCGGCCATCGCCGCAATCGCGTTCTTCGCGGGCGTGAGCACAGGCCGCGCACAAGCACCGAGCATCGGCTGGGGTCCTGCAGTCATTCACGTTGGCCAAATGACGGCTGCGGATTTTCCGCCTCGAGCTCCTAACGGAACGGTTTCCGTCAAGGTTGTCGCCGTGACGGACACCGCCGCGATTCAAGTGCAGGATGGACACGTCCCCAAGCACTATCACGCCAACGCGAATGAAGCCCAATACATCGTCGAAGGCCACGGAATGTTCTGGCTTGGCGACAAGCAGGTCCCAGTCGGTCCTGGCGATCTGATCTTGATTCCAAAAGGAACCGCGCACGGCATGATGACCGACTATAAGGCCATCGCGATCAAATCACCGCCGCAAGCGCCCGACGACATGCACGCCTTGCCGTAATGTCATCCCGAGCGTAGGTGCACGTAGTGCACCGTAGCCTGTGCCCGGCGAAGCCAGGGTATCGAGGGACAGCGATAATCTCGCTTGCCGCGATCATCCTACTCGCGTGCGAGGCCGGTTGTACGGCCTCGCATCCGCTTTCAACGGGCAAGATCATATATGACAACCCGTCTTGCAAATACGAAGCGTACGCCACGCAAGACGATCAAGGAGTCTTTGAGGTCGACAAAACGGGCGCTGAACGCAATCTGATTCCTGAAGACGCGGTCGTAACAGGGGACTTAACGGGTTATTTCGAGCGCACAATTCATACGCAGGGTCGCGATGTGCGGGTGAACATTCAGTATCACGCTACTGATCTCAAGGACGCGCTCAGATACGTCAAGGAATTGGGTTGCTAACTTTTGCGTTTTCTCTGCGTGGATGAGGCAACATAGCTGCGGAGCACTTCATTGATCGTGGTTTGATACGAATTCTCGTTTTTCCGCAACCAATCCAAAACGTCGGAATCTAATCGGATACTGATTGCCTCCTTCGTCGGGCGAAAGAACACGCCGCGTCGACCTCCCTTTAAACTTACCTCTGGCAAATCCGACGTATCGATTTCGTCGTCGGGTCGATTCAATATTCTACCTCGTGTCATCTGTTTAGAGACCTTCTTCATACGCTTGTCTTTCGCGCGCTGTGGCCTCGCGAGCTGATAAGATGCGGATTTCTTCTGCAACTTCGCCTGCTTCTTCATGAGATGCGGGGTACGTGTGCGCGATGATGAGTAGACGACTGCCGACAAGACCCATTGTTATCCAACGGTCTTCGCGATAACGCGTGTCGACGACACTGACCGCGAGAGGATCGTCGAAAACTCGACACGCAATCTCGAAAGACACGCGGTGTTTGATCTTGTTCAGCCGGGCCTTGTTCGGGTCCCAGGAGAACGTCACAAATCAGTATATACAAGCATGTATATACTAATACCGCGACACCACCCCGTCTAGCCCCTAGTTATCGATTTTCGCTGTCCTTCGATACCCTGGCTTCGGGTGGCGTAACCATTGCGGTCCCTCGACTACGCGCCTTCGGCGCTACGCTCGGGATGACAACGGGGGCGTGATCGTGGCGTGCGGCGGCCCTTTGCGCGAAATCGTTATCCTGCGGTAATCGAACGCGCGCCTGGTAATCGTGGCGCTAAGGGTTTTCTCTGTCCCTCGACTACGGCGCTTCGCGCCTACGCTCGGGATGACAACGGGGCCGTGCGCTTCGTGCACCTACGCTCGGGATGACACTACGACGACAGTTTTTGTGAGTCGAGCATTACCGTTGTGCGCGTGGTTGTTATCGCGGGGTCGACGAGCGTTTTGATGCGCTTGGCGCGGCCTTCGGCCATCGGCAGGAGTCCGTCGTCGATCAGCTGCTCGAGCGGGATCGCAGCCGGAGCGACTTGCGACCACAACGTTTGGTCGTTGGCGAGCAGCTTGATCGCGGCAGGGACGTCTTCATCGGCGATGAGTCCGTTGGTCCCGATGATCGCGACTTCTTTGAGCGTGACACGTCGTGCGTCGAGGTTGACGCGGTTGGCTGCGATGCCGACCGTCACGACGGTGCCGCCCGGCTCGACGAGCGCGATCGCCGCGTCGAACCCGGCTTCGCTGCCCGTCGCTTCGAAAACGAGCGTCGGCGTGATGCCGCGCTTGGTGAGTTCGCGACGGATCGCCTCGGCATCGGCGCCGCGCAGCGTCGCTTCCGCACCGAGCTTGCGCGCAACCGCAAGCCGCTCGGCCGACAAGTCGACGGCGATAACGCGTGCACCGAAGTTCGCGAGCACGTAGATCAAAAACGATCCGATGCCGCCCGCGCCGATTACGAGCGCGTCTTCGTTGTCCTGCGGACGGGCGCGGCGTACCGCATGATTCGCGACTGCCATCGGCTGCGTGAGCGCGGCGACGTCGGGGCTCAGCGATTCGGCGCGCACGAGAATGTGCGATGGAACGTTGACGTACTCGGCCAGCGCGCCGTTGCGATGCAAACCCACGCTTGCTTGCCAGTGACAGATGCTCGTGCGTCCCGCGCGGCACTGCGCGCAGATTCCGCACCAGAGCTCGGCGCCGCTTACGACGAGATCGCCGGGCTTTAAATCGGTCGAGACATACTCGCCGATCTCTTCGACCCATCCGGAGAATTCGTGGCCGGGGATAATCGGCCCGATGTGACCCGTCATCGGATGCCGCGTGGTTAGCGGATAGAGCTTCGGACCCGAGACGAACTCGCTGGCGTCAGTTCCGCAAATGCCCGTCGCGTTGACGCGCACGAGAATCTCACCCTGCGTTGCCTTCAGGGCGTTCGACTTCTTCGATTCGTAGATCGCGCGGTCCGTAGTAAACCGCAGCTCGCATACCTGCCATCGGTTACGGAGTCGCTAGTCTGCTATTGACAAGCGTTGCACACGGGATACGTGCGCGAGTAAACCGGATGACTGAGGAACGCTTGCGGGTTGTAGGTCCAAAATTGTGACACGCTCTTGTAGGTCTTGATCACGGCATTCTCAAGCTGACCGCCGCGGTCTTCGACCCGCCGGATATAGATGTTCTGTACAGGATTCCCGTAGGAGTCGAATACGACGGGGCCTCGGGGCGCCGATGGGAACGGCGTGTGCTTGAGGGCCTTCATTAAAGCATCGGCGTCCGAGGTGTTTCCGTTTACCGAACCGAGGGCGCGGTCGAGCAATCCTGCGGCGACATACGTCCCTTCGGCATAATATGAGGGCTCGTGCCCGTACGCGGCCTCGTAGGCCTTAACAAATCCTTGATTACTCGGCGTGTCCAGGACGGCACTGTATTGAAGAGCGGTAACGATTCCGAGCGCTGACGGGCCGGTCTCGGCCAAGGTGCTTTCATCGGTTGTGTTGCCCTGGCAGATCAGAGGCATCTTAAGCCCAAACGCGCGGTACTGGCGGATGAACGCGATCGCTGCCGAGCCCGAATAGCTGCAGACGACCGCGTCGACGTCACGCGGCAGCGCGGAGAGATACGGCGAGTAATCCGAGGTCTGAATCGGATTCCAAATCTGCTTTACGACTTTGCCGCCGTCTTGTTGGAAGGTATCGACGAAACCGCCGATACTCTCCCAGCCGAAACTGAAATCATACGCGATCGTCGCGACGCGGCGATAACCGAGCGTGTGATATGCGTAGTCGGCGAGAACGTGCGTGGGTTGACTGCTCGTCCACCCGGTCCGCACGATGTACGGCGACGGAGCGCGCTGCGTCAGATCGTTTGAAGAAACGATCGGATAGATCGTTGGGATCTTGTGCTCGTCGACGTAAGGAACGAGCGCCGAGCCGACCGCCGCTGAAAGCACGCCGAAGATCAGATCGACGTGATCTTCTTCAACGAGCTTGCGAACTTGCGTGAGCGCGACTTGCGGTTGGCCGGTATCGTCCACGACGTCGAGATCAACCGTACGTCCGCCGAGCATATTATTATGCTGCTTGAGATACAGCTCGAGACCGTCGCGCATGTAGCGGGCGGGCGCGGCAAAAACTCCCGTGACCGGGAGATCCACGCCGATTTTGAGAGGTGGAGCAGGGACCGCACCGACGAGAAGCAGGACGCCGCACAGCGCGGCCTGCCGCGCGATCACGAGTAACCCTGGTACGTGTCCGAGTAAACTGGCTGCTTGAGATATTCGGCGGGTTTCCACGTCCAGAACTGCGGAGACGTTCGGATAAACTTTCTCGACGACGTTCCAGGTTTTGGCGTACTTCGCGGCGGCGCCCGTCGTGGCGACGTTCTTACGTATGTAAACGTTCTGCACCGGGCAGCCGTAGCTGTCGAGATGCATCGGTCCGAGAATCGAATCGCTGAGCGTCACGGCACGAACCGCACCGAGAAAATTACCCGAATCGGTGACGTCTCCGCCGACCTTCTCGATCGCGCCTGCGATCCAACCCGCGGCCGTGTAGAATGCCGCTGCCATATACGACGGCAGTACGCCTTGGGCTTCACCGAACTTGAGGACGAAGTCGCGCGTCATCTTGTCGTCGCGGCCTTCGCAGTAGTGCGAAAAGCCGATCGTCCCCTCGACGACTTCGGGATTCATCGAGCGAACGTTGGATTGATCGATGAGCGTTTCGTTGGCGATCAGCGCCACTTTGTTCTTGAGACCAAACGAGCTCCATTGCTCGAGGAAGTGCACGGCGTCGGCGCCGACTTCGCAGACGAAGACGACGTCCGGATTGAGCGCCTGCACCTGCGAGAGATACGGGCTGAAATCGGTCGTGCCGTTGGGCGGCCAAAGCTGCTTGAGAACCTTTCCGCCATGCTCCGTGAAGGTTTGGCAGAAGCCGCCGGCATTTTCGAATCCGAACGCGTACGCGCTGCAAATCGTCATTGCTTTGCGATGACCTTGCTCGTACGCCCACACACCGGCCGGGTGCGTCGGCAGGCTCGAGCTCCAACCCGCAACTTTGACGACGTATGGGCTCGCCTCGCGCTGCGAGAGATCGTCGGCCGAGACGGTCGGCAAGAACATCGGAATCTTGTGCGCGACGAGATACGGCGCGATCGCCAAACCTTCGTTGGCAAGATACGGACCGAGCACCATTTGTGCACCGTCCGCTTCAACTGCACGCTGCACCATCGTGTGCGCGGTCTGCGGATTCGAGCCGGTGTCGTACGCGGTCGTGATGACCTTGGTGTCGCCGATTTTATCGTCGTGCTGTTTCCACCACAACGTCCACGCGTTGACCATGTCATGGCCTGCCGCAGCAGCGAAACCGGTTTGTGGAGCGAGCAACGCGACTTTGACCGTCTTGGACGCGGCGGCGCGTGCCGTGCGCATTCCCGTCGACGAAAGCGCGATTGCAGCAGGGGCACCGACCAGTAGATCCCGTCTCTTCACGTTGTTTCTCTCCCTCGTTGCGGTGAAATGTTACACGCCGAGATATTTGGTCCGAAGCGCTTCGTCGTTTCGAAGCTCGTCGGGACTTCCTTGATAGACGACTTGTCCCTTACTGACGATGTAGGCCGTATCGGCAACGGACAGCGCCAGGGGGAGGTTCTGTTCGACGAGCACGATGGCGAGGCCGGTTTCCTTCAGCCGCGCCAGCGTTTCGCCGAGCCCGCGGACGATCAGGGGCGCCAGGCCCTCCGAGGGCTCATCCATCAAGAGCAGCGTCGGGTTCGACATCAGCGCGCGCCCAATCGCGAGCATTTGTTGCTCGCCACCGGAGAGCTGACCGCCGTAGTTCGAGCCGCGAGTCTTGAGCTGCGGGAAAAGCTCGAAAACCGACTCGAGATTCCAACGGCCCGAGCGCATTGATGCGGCGCCGATCTGCAAATTCTCGAGGACGGTCAGCGAGCGGAAAGACGCGGCGGCCTTGCGGCACGAGGCCGATTCCACGCCGCGCGATATAGTGTGAGGGCAGCCGTTCGATTTGCTCGCCGGCAAAGCGAATCGTGCCGCGGCGCGGCGGCGTGAAGCCGATGATCGAGCGCATCAGCGTCGTTTTGCCGACGCCGTTACGGCCAAGGATTCCGGTCACGGCGCCGGCCTGCGCCTGCAGCGTGATTCCTTGCAAGATGTGACTGTGCTCGTAGTAGGTGTGAACGTCTTCGACCTCGAGCATCGCGCTCATAACTTGCCGCCCAAATAGATCTCTTGCACGTTAGGGTCGCCGCGAATCTCTTCGAGTGGGCCATCGGCGATGACGCGCCCGTAGTGCAGCACCGTCAGGCGTTCGACGACGTCGAAGACGACGCTCATGTCGTGCTCGATCAGCACCATCGTCATCCCGCTCGTGTCGCCCTTGAGCATTTCGGTAACAAGCGACGCGTCACTTTGCGGCAGTCCGGCCGTCGGCTCGTCGAGCAGCAGCAGCTTGGGGCGCTGCGAATTGCCATCAAGATTTCGATTTGACGCTTTTCACCGTAGCCGAGCGCATCGACGATCAAATCGGCGCGCGATTCGAGTCCGACGCGCGCGAGCAGCTCGAGTGCTTGATCGTGACGATCGCGAAAGCGGCTGCGCGGCAGAATGCACTGGAAGCGATCGCCCGAGCCTGCCTGCAGCGCGAGAATCAAATTCTCGACGACCGTCAATTTCGGAAAGAGCGTCGTCGTTTGGAACGTACGCGAAAGACCCATGCGAGCGCGACCGTGAGCGGGCATGCGGCTGACGTCACGTCCGAGCAGCTGCACCGTTCCGCTCGTTAGCGGCAGCTCGCCGGCAATGATGTTGAAGAGCGTCGACTTGCCTGCGCCGTTCGGGCCGATGATGCCGCGCCGCTCGCCGGCGGCGACAGTGAAGCAGACGTCTTCGAGCACGCGCAAGCTGCCGAAGCGCTTGTGGACGTTCTTGAGCGCAAGGCACTCGCTCACGATAGCTGATTCTCGATCAGCGCCGGTGCGGCGTTTTTCCCTTGAATACGGCGCACGATACGGTGAGCGACGCCCATCAAACCATCCGGCGCATACATGACGATGATGAAGTAGATCGCGCCCAAGATCAGCTCCCAGCGCTGCGTCAGCGCCGAGAGACCGTTGCTGAGGAACACGACGATTCCCGCGCCGAGGATTTGACCGTACAGCGACCCGATGCCGCCGAGGATAACAATGATCAAGAGCTGCGTCGAAAGCGTGAGATCGAGATCGCCGGGACCGACGAACTGGTTGTACCAGGCAAAGAGTACGCCCGCGACGCCGGCGATCGCGCCGGAAATCACCATCGCTAGATAGCGATAAAGCCAAACATTGTAACCGAGCGCGCGCATCCGGCGTGGCGTCTCGCGGACGCCGCGCAAGACCAGCCCGAACGGCGAGCGCGTGATCGCGACCAGCAACGCGAGCATTGCAATCAAGAACGCAAGACAGACGTAGTAGAATCCAGCGTTGCTGGAAACGTCGAATGGCCCGACTTTCGGGCGAATGAAGCCCGTGATGCCGTTGTCGCCGCCGCTCATCGAGACCCACTGATAGGCGAGTCCCCACATGATCTGATTCAGCGCGATCGTGATGATGATAAAGCCGACGCCTTCGGCGCGCAATGCGACGAGCCCGAAGATCGCGGCGACGAATGCGCCCGCGAGGAAGCCGATGATGATGCCCCACAGGAAATCGGTGTGCGCAAAGCGCGTCGCCGCGATTGCGACCGCGTACGCGCCGGCACCGAAGAACGCGCTCTGCGCGAAGCTGACGAGCCCTGTGAATCCGACCAGCAGATCCAAGCTCATCGCGACGATCGCGTAGATCCACGTCTGCGTGAATAGCGAGACGTAGAACGTGGGAACGCCGGCGCGCGGCAGGACGAGCACGACCGCCAGCCCGATCGCGGCGACTGCGACCCACTTCCACGAGGCGCGTGCGATCACTGGACCCGGCCGAAAAGTCCCTGCGGCCGCAACGCCATGATCAGCGCAACCGGCACGAAGATCGTGAAGTACGAGAACTCCGGAAAGAGCGCCTTACCGTACGCGTTCACGAGGCCAATCAACATGCTGCCGGCGAGCGCACCGGAAAGACTGCCCATCCCGCCGACGATCACGACGGCAAACGCAAGCGGCGTCAGCTCGCCGTCGAGTCCGGGATATGCGGCCGTGATCGGACCGCCGAGCAATCCTCCCAGGCCTGCGAGCAACGCACCGGCGGTGAACACGAGATAGAACGAACGGTTGACGTCGACGCCGAGACCGCGCGTCATCTCTTCGTCATCGACGGCCGCACGGATGATCATGCCGAGCTTCGTGCGTTGCATGAAGACAAAGAGCAACGCTGCAATCGCGAGACTCACGACGATCAACGCGAGCCAATACGACGGAAACACGAGGCGCCCGAATTGGAGCGATGACGAGAGCTCCGGCGGCGGCGAGATCGAATGCGGATCGCCGCCCCAAATCGCGAGCACTGAATCGTCGAGCATCAGCGAGAAACCGAGCGTCAAAAGCAGCGACGTGAGATGGTCGGCGTGATAGCGGTGCAGGAAAAGACTGTACAGCGCAAAGCCCAAGAGCGCGGTCGTGATTCCTCCGACGAGTCCCGACGCCCAGAAATTGAAGTGGTGCGTGAGCAACGTCAAGCCGACGTACGCGCCGATCAGATAGAATGCGGTCTGCGCCAAATTGATGATCCGCATCAAACCGAAGATCAGCGTGAAGCCGGACGCAATCAGAAACAGCAAGCTGCCGTAAGCGAGCCCGCCGAGAAGATTCTGGATATAAAATGCTGCGCCCATCGTTTACTCCGGCGCGAGTCCGGCGCTTTCGCGCAGCACGGTCACGATCGCGGCCGTATCTTGCTTGCCGCGGCCTTCTGCAATGGCGCGCGAATAGTACGGCAGACTCGCCGAAAACAGCGGCGTCGGACAATCGAGGGATTTCGCAAACGCGTCGATGATCTCGAGATCCTTCTTGTAGACTTCCAGACGCATCGTCGCCGGTTCGTAGCGGTTCGCCGCCATCATCGGCCCGCGCACTTGCAGCATTCGCGAACTTGCAGCGCTCTCGCCCAGCATCTCGAGCAGCATCGTAGCATCGATTCCCGCCTTCTCCGCGAGCACCATCGCTTCGGCCGTCGAAAGATTGTGGATCGTGACGAGCAGATTCGCGATGTATTTCAATTTCGAACCATTCCCGTACGCGCCGACGTAGCGCACGTCGCGCGCGAGCGCTTCAAGTGCGCAGCGCGCGCTCTCGAACGCAGCGCGATCGCCGCTCGCGAACACGACAAGATCGCGCGTCGCGGCTTGCGAGCCGGTTCCGCTGACCGGCGTGTCGAGCACGCTCGCACCGTGCTTCGCGAAGCGTTCCGCAACACTGTGCTTGAGCTCGAGCCCAAACGTGCCCATGTCGAGGATAACGGTTCCGGCGCGCACACCGTTCGCGACGCCGTCACTTCCGAAGAGTGCAGCTTCAACCGCGCTCGTCGATGCGAGCGCGACGACGATCAGGTCAGAGTTTGCCGCAACGTCTTTGGGTGAGGCAGCGGGGTTGCCGCCGCGCTGCTTATAGCCTTCGAGCGCGGCCGGGTCGACATCGTAGGCCGTCGTCGGAAAGCCCGCGTCGATGAGATGCCCAGCGTACGCCGATCCCATGATTCCGAGCCCGATGAAACCTACGCGGAGAATCATCCCCAGGAATGCACCTCATCTGTGACTTCATCCTCGCAGAGGCAAAACCGAGACGCTGCCTTCGTTGCCATCGACGCCGAGCAAAAAATTATCGGCACCGCTTGCAATCAGGTCGTCGAGCCGACAGCGCATCACCGTAGGGACGGCGAGCGAGCGGGCAATCTCCATGAGATGCGCCCCGGCGCCGCCGCCGATCGTAACGAGACCCGCCGCATTCCAGAGCAGGGGTGCGAACGTGTTCAGGGGGCGCTGTATGACGAGTACGCGGCGATCGAATTCCGCCGGCGCAGCTTCCGGAACGTCGACGTAGCGCGCGCGCCCCGCGCCGATGCCCTCGACGACCGATGCGGCCGGACGACGCTCGCCGTACGCGTGCGTGGTGGCGAAGAGGAACGGCTCCCACCGGTCGCGCCCTGGCGATGCGCCACCGTGCTCGGCGGCGCGTAAGAGCGCAACCAGACGCGCGGCTTGCTTTCGATCGACCTCGACGCCGCGCGCGATCCGGTCCAACAGCGCTTCGCCTGCATTTCCGCTGCGCACGGCTTCGACGGCTTGCATCGCGATACGATACGCGCGTTCTCCCGGAAGATTCCAGGCGTGCGCGACGATCCGGCGCGCAAGGGCGCGCGCGTCTTCGCGAGCCTCTAGCGGAGCGATCTTGAGCGCTTCGACGTCGTCGGGAATCGCGTCGTCGGCAACGAGAATCGCCCACGGCAAGATAACTTCTTCACCCAGCCATCCCGGAAAACGGCGCACGAGCTGCGCAAGCCGAATCGCGGCAATCGCTTGCGGACGTTCTCGCACTTCGGCCGCAACATGCGGCGCGAGGACGGTTGATTGCTCGAGCACTGCCATGCGTTTGCACTGCAACAGCACAACGCCGAATTTCGGCGCGTAGCCCCATTCGATCAAATCCTCACCCAGGAGCGCGCGCGAACGTCGCGTCAGCTCCGCGACGTCGACGAGCGGTTGTCCGCCGATCACGCGCGTCCCGGTTACGGGGACCGTGCTCTTGGCATCGACGAGAATCTCTTCGCCCGCAGCCCAGCCCGTCATCAGCTCTGCCGGCGAGCCGCTCGTCGCCGTAACGTGCACGACGCCCTCGACATCCGCGCGCGCTGCGCCGCCCGCTTCAAAATCGATCATCGGTTGGATCAAGACCGCAAGACGCAGCGAAGCCGGATCGATTTCTTCGTTCTCGCATCGTTCGAGGACGTCGCGCGAATAGACCGAGGCCCAACATCCGCGTACGGCGACTTCGATTTGCTCGGGCGTAACGTTGAGGTACGACGTGAACGCGCCGGCCCAGCGCCCTTCACCTTCGAGCGAGCTCGAAGAACGCACCACGAGCGTTGCGCCCAGCGCCGGAACGCGCGCACGCAGATCCGCGAGCAGCTCCGAATCGATCGGCGCCTCCATGACGGCGAGGCGTGCTGCGCCCGGACCGCCTTGCGCGTGCGCTCGCGCCGCAAGCTCGAGTGGTTGGCTCGAACATTCGGCGGGGACGACGAGACCGGGAAGAGCGGGAAGACCTAAGCGGCGTGCGTGACCAAGCGTCGCCGCCTTCGCTCCGGTAATCGCGGGCGAAAGCGGCGCGTCGAGATCGACGCAGATCTCAGCCAGCCAGCGTTATCTCGTGAACCGGGAACGTCGTGATCATCTCGTAGCCCTTGTCGGTTACGATCAGCATCTCTTCGATTCGGACGCCGTATTTGTGTACGACGCCGTGCTGCGTTTCCAGAGCGAAGACCATTCCCGGCTCGATCACTTGCGGAAAATCCAGCGACCAGATGCGCGAGATCACCGGCATGTCGTATTGCGCAAGGCCGAGGCCGTGTCCCCACAGGTTTGCCGCAGCCATGTCCTCGCTCTCGTAGCCCCACGCTTCTTTTGCAGACGGCCACTTCGAGGCGATGTCGCGCGTCGTTGCACCGGGCTTCACTTGATGGATCGCGTCGTAACACCACTTCAGCGCGGTTTCATACGTGCGCTTCATCTCATCGGTCGGCTTTCCGCCGACACAATACGTGCGATAGTAACACGACTTGAAACCGTTCCAGGTCAGCGCGGCAAGATCGATGATGACGAGCTCGCCCGGCAGGATGATGCGATCCGAGAAGTTGCGCCAATTCGGCCATGCATTCGGCCCTGACGAAACGATGATGTCTTCGACGTCTTCCATTCCGGGAATGTCGTAAAGATATTTCATTCCGAAGGCCGTGACTTGATTCTCAGTGAGCCCCGGCTTGAGCATGTGCTGGAATTCGTAGTGCATGCAGTCGCCGATCGCGCCGACGATGCGCATCGCTTCTTGCTCGTCGACGTTCTTGACCGCACGCGCTTGCTGCATCGGCGTCATGCCGTCCGTCCATTTGAGGCCGGCTTTTTCGAACGCGCGAATCATATTGATATCGATGAAATCGACGCCCAGCGGCTTGCCGCGAACGCCTGCCTCTTCGAGATCGGCTACGATCGCATCGGTGAATTTCTTCACCTGCATCTCGGATGCGGGGCCGGCGGCGCCTTTGATCCACGAATACGAGAAGCGCACGTTCTCGGGCTTGAGCCACGGCGCGTGACGCTTGATGTGAATCCCGATGTCGCCTTGCTCGTAGAGGATCGGCTCTTTGCCTTCGATCAGGATCGCGTATTTGAGACCGGGCTTGAGGCGATTCCAGCCGGGCGTAAGCGTCGACGTCAGATAACGTACATTTTCATCGTACATGCACAGCATCGCGCCGAGCTCGTGCTTGCGCATCATCTCGCGAGCACGATTGAGCCGATATTCGCGCATCCGCTGCCAATTGATACGCTCTTGCCAATCCATCCCAACCGAGCCGAAGGACGCCATTAGTCACCCTTTCTCTAGCGAGGGGACGGCTTATGACGACAACGCTGACGCTCCCTTGTCATCCCGAGCGTAGGCATGCGAAGCATGCCGTAGTCGAGGGACCAACGAAATGATGCGGGGTGCGAATTTTCGTGACGCAGCCGCTTTTGGGGGCTGCGATCGAGCGACTGCGTGCCGTCGGAACGGTCGAGGTCAATCCCGACGCGCGTACGATCTTGCCGAGGCCGAAGCTGATTGAAGCGGTGCGCGACTGCGAGATCCTGTGCTGCCTGTTGCACGACCGGATCGACGCCGACGTGATCGATGCGGCAAAATCGCTGCTGATGATCTCGGACGGCGCCATCAATCCGACGAATGTCGACGTTGCACGCGCCGAAGCGCGCGGCATTGCGGTCGCAAACATCCCCAATATAGTCGCCGAGGCGACGGCCGACATGCAGTGGGCGCTGCTGCTCGCGGTCGCGCGGCGCGTCGTCGAAGCCGACCGCGCGCTGCGCGGCGGCCTGTTCCCGGGCGGCCAGTCGATACACTTTGCCGGCGCAAGCGTCGGAGGGAAGACGTTCGGCTCGATCGGCTACGGTGCCATCGCGCGCTTCAGCGCAAAGCGCGCGCACGGCTTCGGGATGCGCGTGCTCTACTCGAAGCCGCGCCGGCTCTCGCCGGCCGATGAAGCTGCCGACGGACTCGAATACCGCGGTCTCGATGACCTCTTGCGCGAGAGCGATTTCGTTGCCATCAACTCGGCGTATGGCCCCGAGACGCATCATCTCATCGGCAAGCGCGAAATCGACTTGATGAAGCCGAGCGCGTACGTCATCAACACCGCGCGCGGCCCAATCATCGACGAAGCTGCGCTCACACGCGCGCTACGCGAGGGACGAATCGCCGGCGCCGGACTCGACGTCTTCGAAAACGAGCCGAGCGTTCATCCGGATTTGCTTGCGCTCGACAACGTCGTGCTCACGCCGCATCTCGGAAGTGCAAGCCGGGATACGCGCGTCGCGATTGCGGATTGCATCGCCGACAACGTGCTCGCATTCATGAATTCCCAGCAAATACACAGGAAATTCTAGTCTCCCAGGAACCCAAAATGATTGCCGACTATACGGTTCGTGAGATAATATGGAAGCAATGAAGACTTCCCCACGACGTGCGCTCGCCATCCCACTGTTGGCGTTCGCCGTAACGACCCTGGGCATGCTCGCGCCGCATGCCGCGCTCGCGCAACAACCTGAGCAGCCGCTTCCGTCCTACGCTAAGCCGGGCTACGCGACGACGGAACAGACGATTCATGGCCGCGTGACCGTCGTCAACGGCACGTACATGGAGATCGCTGACACCAACGGCTACACCGACCGGATTCAGCTGCACCAAGGTACGATCATCAATCCGACCGGGATTCGTCTTGCGCCCGGCATGTCGGTGACGATCGTGGGCCACAATAACGGCCACCTATTCCTTGCCAACGAGATCGACACGCCGTATCAGTACGAGGGCGGCTACGCCTACGGTCCTTATCCGTATTATCCGTACTATGGACCGCCGGTCTATTTCGGAGTCGGCTTCGGCTACGGCTACCACCACTGGCACTAGACACCCGAGCGTAGGCGCCACTCTTGTCATCTCGAGCGTAGGCGCGTTAGCGCCGTAATCGAGGGACAGGACAATCTAGCCACTGCGGATCCGATCGGGACCGCGACTATAGCGCGTCAAGTTCGCCCACTCACGTTGGGCGAAGGCGCGTTTTTTCTTATGACTCCAGGACTTTAGCTTCTTCTCGAACGCGATCGCTTCTTCGATCCATTCGAACTCGCCGGCGTATGCGAGTCGCAACGGCCGCCGCATGAACGTGTAGCAGGTCTCGAAGACGCCCGCCTCGTGTTGATAGAGCCGGCGATCGATATCGCCGGTAACGCCGACGTAAAACGTGCCATCGAAGCACTGCAGCATCTAGACATGGTATGTCTTCACGCCGCTCTATCACGGCGATGCTCGACGAAACAAGAGCGTCTTCGCTTCCTGTCATCCCGAGCGTCGGCGCCACTCTTGTCAAATGCGACCCACAATCTCGAGCAAGCCGTGGCGGCCTATGCTGTGGCGGGCTCGGCCCGCTTCTCGTGACGCTGAGATTTCCGCTGTCCCTCGACTACGCGCCTCCGGCGCTACGCTCGGGATGACAAGATTTTTGGACGCTACGCTCGGGATGACGAGCGGGGCTCGGCCCTAGTCGCGACGCTGCGAAATATACCAATCAAGAATCTCGCTGCCGGACATGAAGACGACGCCGGACTTCAATTGCATATAGCGGAGAAGTTCTTCGAGAAAGCCGATGCGATGCGGAACGCCGATGATCCACGGATGGAACGCGATCGCCATGACTTTCGCGCCGCGGCCGCTCTCACGATAGAGGCGATCGAACTGGCGCTTTCCGCGTTCAAGCAAGATGTCGTCAGGCCGGTTCTGTAAGCCGTACATGACGATGTCGTTCATCTCGATCGGATAAGGAATCGCGATCAGCCGCCCGCGCTTGACGCTGATCTCGTACGGCACGTCATCCGCCGGACCCCAGTCGCAGCAATACTCGACGCCTTCTTTGACGAGGATGTCCGCAGTTTTCGACGTCTCGACGAGGCCAGGCCCAAGCCATCCGCGCGGGCGTTTTCCTGTCGCCTTCTCGAGCACGTCGAGCGTCGCGCGAATCGTCTCGCGCTCATCGTCGACCGTCGACATCGCACGCTGCTCGAAGCCGTGCCCCATCATCTCCCAGCCGTCGCGCACCGCGCGCTCGACGATTTGCGGATACTCCGAGCACACAAGCCCGTTGATCGCGAGCGTCACATGCCCACGCGCCGGCTCGAGCACCTCGAACACGCGAAACATCCCGACACGCATTCCGTATTCGAACCACGCAAAATTCGGGACGTCCGGGATCGGTTCAGCGCCTTGCGGCGCCGTCAGAATTTGACGCGGAAGTTTTGCGTCGTAGCGCCATGCCTCAACGTTGACGATCAGATGGATTGCAAGCCGCGCGCCACCCGGCAGCTCGAGCCGCGGCTGTTCGGTCGAGGGCACGTACGGGGCGCGGCCGTGAATCACGATTTGGCGAGCGGTATGCTACGCGAGAGAAACGAGCGTGCGTTATCGCCGAGAATCGCGTCGCGTTCGCTCGGGCTCAGCCCCGGAATCTTCTCGACGAGCGCGTACGGATCGTCGATGCCCATATCGAATGGGCGGTCGGTACCGACGACGACATGCTTGGCGCTGACGCGACTTACGAGATACGCGAGCATCGCATCGTCGTGCGTGATCGTGTCGAAGTACAGCTGCTTGAGGTAGGTGCTCGGCGGCTTCGGCAGCGATTTTGTTTCCGGCCGAACGCGATGACCGTGATCGAGGCGACCGATGATGTACGGAATCGTGCCGCCGCCATGCGCGAGGATCATGTTGAGCTTCGGGAAGCGCTCGAAGACGCCGGCGAAGATCATACGCGCCGCGAACAGCGCCGTCTCGGACGGATTGCCGAAGAGGTTGTTCAGGTAGTACTGCCCCGTGCGATCGGTGGCCAGCTCGTGCTGCGGGTGCACGAAGAGCGGCACGTCGAGTTCGCAGCAGGTCTGCCAGAAAACATCGAGCGCCGGATCGTCCATCGGCTTGCCGGCGATACTCGTCCCGATCTCCGCGCCCCAGAAGCCAAGTTCTTCGACCGCACGCTTCAATTCCGCGACTGCTTCTTTCGGTGACTGGAGCGGGACGGTCGCAAATCCGGCAAAGCGCTCCGGGGATTGCTTGATGGTTGCAGCAATCGCATCGTTGCCGGCGCGGCAGATCGCGAGACCCGTCTGCGCATCGGGCTTGTAGCCGAACCAGAACGGCGGCAAGCAAATGATCTGCTTGTCGATGCGTTGCTTTTCAGCGAGCGCCGTGCGTTCTTCGATATTCCAGAGCAGCGAAAAATCCGGAAGGCGCGCTTTCTCGCGACTATATCCGGTGAGCGCGTCCCCCACCATGATATAACCATCGTCCCTGTGCATCTCGATGAGGCCGCGTTTGGTCATCTCCGCGGTGAATGCGGTGGGGAGAAAATGGGCATGACAATCTATGCAAAATGACATTACCGCTGTCCCTCGACTACGGTGCACTGCGTGCACCTACGCTCGGGATGACAAAACGTGAACACTATCCCTCCTGGCTCGGTATGACTGGCAATAAAATATACGCCGGTTTGTCCGGCGTAACGTGGACGGTGTTCTTGCCGCCGAAAATTTCCGGCGGGCGATTACGCGGGTCGTCGTGGATGAACGGCCCGCATCCGGTCAGCTCGTTCTTGAAGCTCTTGATGCGTCCGCCGCTTCCGCCCGGATAGACGTAGTCTTTTCCGCGAACGCTGACTGCAAGGCGGTAGCCGCGCGGCAGGACGATGGACGTCGGCCACACTTCGACATCCAGCTCGACCGGTTCGCCCGGCTTGAGCGGCTCTTCTTTGTCGTGTGTGTGAAACGGACGATACTCGCGCGATAGTTTGGAATCGAGCTTGCGGTGTGACGCACGCAGCCAGCCTTGCGAGAGCGGTGCGTGCGGATCGATCGCGCCTTGGAAGACGACTTCGTCGCCGCTGGGCGCGAAGGCGCGCAACACGATGAACACGTCGGCGTCTTTCGTCGCGGATGAAAGCCACAGCTTGGCAGCGCTCGGCCCCGTGATCTCGATCGGTTCGTCGAGCGGTTCCGTCACGAACGTCAGCCCGTCGCCAAAGCCGCTATAGGAAATGTCACCGCCGGCTTTCGGCGGGTCTTTCGAGAGCGTCTTGCCGTCGGGATGGAGATAGAACTTCGTCCACTGCGTACGCGCGATCGGCCACTCGTCCTCGTAGCGTCCCTCGAAGTGATCGAGATGGCGCACGTTGAGATGGACGCGGCGCTCGCCGTCCCATCCGTTCTGCTCCCCTTTGAGGAAGTAGTCGAAGAAGCGCTTCTGCAGCGAACGGCCATAATCGGTGTAGAAATGCGTCCAGTGCTCGATACCGTGCAGCTCGAGCCACTTCTGTTCCGAAGCCGCGCGCACGAAGGCTTCGGTGTTGCCGCGCAGATGCAAACCTTGGCCGCCCCAATTACCCGCCGACAGGAACGGGACTTTGAGTTTTTCCCAAACCGGCGTGCGGGCTTTGTGATACTCGTCGGCCAGCGGATGCGCCAGCACGTCACCGCCCAGATCGCAACGATTCTTCGCGAGATCTGCATCCGAAAGCGTTACGTCGCCGCAGGCCGGCGCGCCGGTTATGACACTGCGCGCGCCATGCTCGCCAAGCCCATATTGCACCGTCTTGACCTGCATGTCGAACCAGTTGGCGAGAAACGTCGAGAGAATGCCGCCGTGATACGAGAACTCACGGTAAAAATCCGATGCGCCTTCCCACGAGCACATCGCCGCGAGATGCTTTGGCTGCTCGAGCGTTGCGACCATCCACTGATTCATCGCGTAATACGAGATGCCGTTCAGACCGACTTTGCCGTTCGACCACGGTTGCGTTCCGGACCACTCGATACACGCCGCAAAATCTTTGGTCTCGCGCGGCGACCACGGCTCGATAAAGCCGGGCGACGAACCGGCACCGCGCGAATCGACACGCACGCAAGCGTAGCCGTCGGGGCACCACTTTTCCGGATCGACGACTTCCCAACTCTGATAGCGGTTGGTCGAATTCGCGGCGACGTCCGGATGCTGATCGACCATCCGGTTCCATTGATCCGGATAGCCTTCTTGAAATAAAAGGCCCTTCGCGTATGGGCCATAGCTCAAGATGACTGGATACTTGCCGTCTTCGAGCGGTAGAAAGACGTCAGCGCGCACAACGGTACCATCGTCCATTGAGATCGGAACGTCGAATTGCGCGCGTAAGACTTCCGATGTGATCACCGCGCTACAACTGCAATTTTCGGCGCTGCGAGCGGTAATGCAACGGCTTCATTGCGCTCGGCCGAAAGATCGGCCGCCGTATAGATTTCCATGATGACGCGTGCGGATTCAGGCGTGACCATCACCGGCTGATCGTTCACAACCGCGTTGATGAAATGGCGCGTCTCCTCAGCCATCGGTCCCGCGAAAACGTGCCCGAGCGATTCGCCCGGCATCGAGGAGATCGGGAACTCCGTTCCGGTGCGCATCGTGCGCGTGTAGACGTCGCGGTGCGTGTCATCGACGACGACCGCTCCTTCGGTTCCCAAGAACTCGATCCACGTGCTCGAAAAGTTCGGATAGCCCGGTGGCAAGCTCCAACCCGCGCCGACCGTGAAGACAACGCCGTCGTCCATCGTCACCATCATCCACATAGCGTCGGGGACGCCGGGACCGCGCGCTTCGCGCATCGCACCGAACGCGGCTTGCGCATAGACGCGAACCGGACGCCGCGGTTCGAGACACCACAGGACGAAATCGAGATCGTGTGTCGCTTCCATCGCCGCGGGCGAGAGCTTGATGCGGCCGCTGATCTTGTTGCCGAGGCTGCGCGTGATATTGCGGCTGACGAGCACGCTAACCGGACGGCCAAGCGTTCCGTCTTCGAGGGACTTCTTCACGTATGCGAACTTCGGATTGAAGCGTTGCGAGTACCCGATCGTGAACTTCAGGTTGTTCTTGCGCGCGAGACCGATCAAATCGTCGGCTTCATCGAATGTAAGTGCCATCGGCTTTTCGAGCAGGACGTGTTTGCCTGCGGCAAGCGCATCGCGCGCGATCGAATAGTGCGTCGTCTCGGGCGTTGCGCACACCAGAACGACCTCGATTGCGGGATCGCGCAGCAGCTCGCGATAATCAGTCGTCGCCGTTTTTGCACCCGTGATTTTTGCAATCTCAGCCAAACGATCGGGCCGTATTTCGGCGACGTGCACGGCGCTGACGGCCGGATACTGCGCGCATGTTTCTGCGCGAATCCCACCGCACCAACCCGTGCCTACTATTGCGACCTCAACTTGCTTCATCACAGCGGGATCCTCGTTTGATTGGCCGCGTTGGTGCAGGGCGCTCCGCGGCCTGGCGATAAACGGGCGGATTAAGGAGAACGCCATGCGCACCCTTTCCCGCATTGCGATCACGGTCGCCCTGTTGACCGCGCTAGCTGCGGTGCCGTCACGTGTCGTAAGCCAGGGTGCTCCGACGTACACGTTCGCCGCCGTCAACAACATGAACCATTTGCCCGAATTCGTCGGCGTCGAAAAGGGCATCTTCCTCAAGCACGGCATCGATCTCAAGCTCAAAGTGCTCAGGTCGGGCGCTGAAGCGATGCGCGCGTTTCAAGCCGGCGAAGCGCAGTTCGAAACGGTGAGCCCAACGATCATGGCGGCCGCCTACAACAATGGCGTGAAGCTCAACGCGATTGCATCGATTATGGGAGACGCGACGATCGTCAACTACGACGATACCTTCGCCGTGACGGCGCGCGACGGGACCGGCATTCGGCCGGGACACATCGAGGATCTCGCCGGAAAGCGCGTCGGCACGCTCCTGGCCGGGAATCCCGAAATTTATCTGCGCGCAGTGCTCGCCAAGATGAAGATCCCGCTCGACAAGGTGACCCTCGTGAACGTCCCCGCGCCCGATACGGCCTCGGTAATGCGCTCGGGCTCGATCGATGCAGCCGTGACGTGGGAACCGTACGGCACGGTCATTCTCGATCAAGTGCCCAAAGCGTATCTCGTGCAACGCGGCGGCGGATATGTCGGCTATGCATTGTGGGTTGGATCGTCGCCGGAATTTTTGAGCGCTCACCCCGACATCGCGCAACGTCTCGTCGACGGTTTCGCGGAAGCCTCGTGGTACATCCGCCGCAACCGGCACGAAGCCGCGATCGTTGCGACGCACTGGATCGAAGGGCTCGATACAGCTTCTGCGGAGAAAGCGATCGCGTACATGCACTTTGATCCGCGCTTCAGCCGTTCGACGATCAAAGCTGCCGAGCAAGAGCAGCAGATCATCCTCGAACAAGGGCGCATCAAACAAACGATCGACTTCAACAACTATCTGATAACGAGCTACCTCGCCAAGACCGAGAAAGACTCGCCGCGCTTCTTTGCGGATCTCAAGCCGGCCAACTGATTCGTGCCTTCGAAAATCAGCGTCGAGAACGTCTCGCACGAATATCTCAATCCGAACACCTGGCAGCGCGTCAACGCGCTCGATGGACTTTCACTCGAAGTCTCGGACGGCGAGTTTCTGTGCATCGTCGGCCCCAGCGGCTGCGGAAAATCGACGTTCCTTTATCTCGTAGCAGGACTTGCGCACGCCAATTCAGGCCGCATTCTCGTCGATGGACGTCAAGTCGACCGCCCGGGACGCGACCGCGGGATGGTCTTTCAAGATTTCGCAATTCTTCCGTGGCGGACGGTCGAGCGCAACATCGGACACGGTCTCGAGATCGCCGGTGTCGGGCGCAAAGAGCGCGAGCCGATCGTGCGGCGCTATGTGGAGTTGATGGGGCTGAGCGGCTTCGAAAACAAGTATCCGTACGAGCTCTCCGGCGGCATGCGTCAACGCGTCGCGGTCGCACGCACGCTCGCCGCCGATCCGCAAGTCGTCTTGATGGACGAGCCGTTTGCGGCGCTCGACGCCCAGACGCGCAACGTCATGCAAGAAGAGCTGGTGCGTATCACCATGCACGAGCGCAAGACGTTTTTGTTCGTCACGCACAGTGTCGACGAAGCCGTGATCCTCGGCGATCGCGTCATCGTGATGACGCGGCGGCCCGGACGCGTCAAAGCAACCATTCCGATCGAGATTCCGCGCGAGCAACGTCGCTGGGACGTGCTCGGCGTCGAAGAGCAGTTCGCGCGCTACCGCCAAGAGATTTTGCGGCTCATTCGCGAGGAGTTCGATATTCAAGAGCACGCCACGGTATGATAATGGGCGCCGCACGCGCGATTGCGCCGTTTGCGGCATTCGTTGCGATGTGGGCGATCGTCGTCGCGGTGTTTCACATACCGCAGGACATCATGCCTTCGCCGGCTGCCGTCGCAGCGGCATTCGGCGATGCCGTTCACAAAGGCGTCCTTACGGTCTACACCGGCGAGACGATCAGGCGCATTCTCATCGCGGCCTCGACCGGGGCGCTGATCGGAATGGCCGCCGGTTTCTTCGTTGCGCTGAACGACGTCGTCGCGGACATAACGCTGCCGGTGATCCGCTTCTTTCAATCGCTCTCCGGGAATCGCGTGGCTGCCGCTGTTCATCGTGTGGTTCGGCTTCTCCGACAAGACGATCATCGTCGCCGTGTGGTACACGCTGTTCTTTCCGGTCTTGTTCAACACGGTCATCGGCGTAAAGACGGTCCCGCGCGTCTATCGCAACGCGATTCTCACGCTCGGCGGCGATTGGCGCCGCATGGTCTTTGACGTCTTGTTACCCGGCGCAATTCCGTACATCGTCGGCGGTATTCGCATCGGCGCCGCATTCGGGTGGCGCGTGCTTATCGCGGCGGAGATCGTGATCGGAGCCGGCGGCCTCGGCTATTTCATCTTCAAAGCTGAAGCGTTCCATCTCACCGCGCGGATCGTCGCCGGGATGATCACGATCGGAACGCTCTGGTATTTAACCGACTTCTTCGTGCTGCGTCCGCTCGAAGAAGCGACGATCGAGCGATGGGGACTCGTCCACCGCTAGCGCGCGCAAAGCATTTGCGCGGAGTCTTCGGATTCGTGCTGCTCTTCGCGGTGTGGCAAGGCGTCACGTCAAGCGGACTCGTCAAACCAATCGCGCTTGCAACGCCGGAAGCGGTGTTCAGCGTCATTGTTTCAGGGATTGCCGATCATTCATTGCTTATCAACACGGGCGTCAGCTTAGAGCGGCTGATTCTCAGCGTCATTGTGGCAAGCTCGCTCGGCATCGTCCTCGGCGTCGCGGTCGGACTGAACCGCCGATTCGGCAGCTTCGTCGAGCCGCTGGCCGCGTTCTTCAACGCGATCTCGGGCATCGTGTGGCTGCCGCTTGCGATCACGTGGTTCGGATTGACGTGGAAGATGCTGCTGTTCGTGATCGCGAACAGCGTGTTCTTCATCATCTTCTTCAATACGCTGCTCGGCATTCGCACCGTTCCGCGCGTGTACGAGCAAGCGGTGTTCACGCTCGGCGCATCACGCTGGCGCTCGATCATCGACGTGCTGGTCCCGGGAGCGCTTCCCGGGATCATCAGCGGATTGCGTCTTGGCTTAGGATTCGGCTGGCGCGCGCTGATCGCCGCCGAGCTCGTCGGCGCAACGCAGGGCCTTGGGTTTATGATCTACAGCGCGGCGCAATACTTGCGAACCGACGTGATCCTGGCGGGCATCGTGGTCATCGGCGTGATCGCCTACGCCCTGGATGCGCTGCTCCTCGGCCCACTCGAACGGGCGACGGTCGAGCGCTGGGGCGCGTACAATTGAGGCAGCACCGGTGGTATGTGCATCGCACGGTGATCTTTCTCGCGACGCTCGTCGTTCTGTGGTGCGTGTGGTACGCATACAGCGTCGTCAGCGCGCTGCACAAGACCGATCCGGCGATTCTAATGCAAATGCGCGAGCACAAACGTGTCGAGATATGGGCGGAGCTGCCGTTCACGCCCGAAGAATTTCACATCCACTATATGCAAGACCGCGGGACCGTCACAGGCGTGAGCGGAAACTCGATTCACCTCATAGGAGTCTCGCCGTCGGAAGCCTGGACCATCGCACGCCAATACTGGGTCGAGCGCGTCACGACGCGCCAAGAATAACGAGGACTTATGCCGTTCTTTCAGTTCGATGAGATCAAGAGCGAGTTTGTGACACCCAAATATTCGAAGGCTTTCGGCCCGCTTGTCACCGGCGAGCAAGTCGAAGTCGGCCGCCTGCACTTCGGCAAAGGCGAAGGTGCCGTCGAACACGCGCATCCGCAAGAACAGATGATGATCGTCATCAGCGGAAAGCTACGTGCAACGCTCGATGGACAAACAATCGAGCTTGGCCCGGGCGAAGGCTTTCACGCGCCGCCGAACGTCAAACATCAAGTCAGCGCAGTCGAAGATACCTATGTGCTGAGCTGCAAAGGCATCGTCAACGGAACCGGCCACCGGATTTAATTTGAAGTTTCTCGTCTGTGCGTTCGCGGCGAGTTTGCTTCTCGGAATGCAAGGCGCGGCCGCGGCTCCGGGTGACTCGATCTACACGCGCCCCGGACGGATCGTACAAGCCGCTGACGGCGTGCGTCTGAACCTCTACTGCATGGGAAGCGGCGCCGAGACGGTCGTCTTCGATTCGGGCTGGGAAGATTGGGCGCCGGCTTGGGCCGTCGTGCAACCGCAGATCGCGAAGTGGGCGCGCGCATGCAGCTACGACCGCGCAAGTGCGGGCTTCAGCAGTCCTGGCCCCATGCCGCGCACCAGCGTTCGCATCGCGACCGAGTTGCACAGCGCACTTCACAACGCCGGAATCAAAGGGCCGTACATTTTAGTCGGTAACGCGTTTGGCGGCGATCCCGTACGAACGTTCGCAGACCTCTATACGTCGGAACTCGCCGGTCTCGTGATGGTCGAGGCCGATGCGAGCGACGTCGAGCCAAAGGCCATGCAAGCCGCAGATCATCGTAGCAACGATCGAGTACTCAAGCGGATCCGAACGTGCCGCGACGCCGTCGCTGCGGGTACGCCGCTGCCGGCGCTTCCTCCGCGACCGGGACAGCCGCACCGCACGTGCGAGCAGCAGTTCTTTCGCGGACTTCCCGAAGCCGAGTGGTCGCCGGCATTAAACGCGACGCTCTTGAAGATCGCGCGAACGAACGTTGCGATGTACGACGCCTACATTTCCGAAATGGAGCAAATGCCGTGGGATGAAGCATGGCTCCAACAACACGTGCGCTCCTTAGGTTCGCGTCCCGTGCGTGTCATTACAACCGGCAACCATGGCATCGGGCATTTGCCGGCGCGAAACGCACACGAAACCAAGCATATCGAAGACGAGCACTTGATTACGCTGGCACAGGCGCGTTGGCTCAGCTTATCGTCCAACGCGAAGCAGATATTCCCGCGGCATAGTTCCGAATACGTCGAGTTCGACGACCCACGTGCCGTCGTCGACGCCATCCACGAGGTCTACGTTCAGCGCGGCAATTAACAATGGAAGAGGTTTAAGATGAAGCGTCATTTTCTACTCGTAGTTGGTGCCATATTGGTCATTTCAGCGGGGAAAGCATTAGCGGCTGCCCCAACGATAGACAGAATCTGGGCCTGGAATGTGCACTCGACGCGGGCGGGCGTCAGTGTATCTTTTAACGGCGACAATCAAAACTGTCGCGTTTGGTTCGAAGTCTCGAATAGCGCCAGCCTCTCGAACCCATACAAGCTCGACCTGGGTACGCGGTCATGCAGCAGCGGTACTCAGGCTCACGCAGACATGAGCGAATTGAAACCCGACACCGTCTATTATTTTCGGGCATACGTGAAAAACTATGACGGCGAAAAATACAGCAGCATCGGAAACTTTCGGACCGAGACCGCAGGTACAATGAAGCCGCCTTCCATCAAATGGGTAAGCACGGACAGAACGACCGACTCAATCAACATGAGCTTCACGTGCGACGGTAACGGTATGGCCGGAAGGTGCAATGCGCTATGGAGCACATCCCCCGGCATGAGCGGTGCGACGGAGATCAAGAGCGCATTCGTCTCTAATAGCGGTTTCTACGTGCCGTTCAACGTTTCGAAAATTCCTGACAAAACAAAGATCTATATCCAAGGCGAGATGACGACGGATGCCGGGAAGGCGAAGACTGCCGTGCAAGAGTTCCTCATTCGAAACGGACCGTTACGCTGATAGAGGAGTGGGCGGGGATTGCTCCCCGCCCACATTGTCGAGCTATGCTTGGATCGCTACTCTTTTCGCGGTGTTCGGGATCGCGGTAGGCAACGTAATCGTCAAGACGCCGTCTTGAAGCCGCGCCGAAACCTTATCGGCGTCGATCTCCGCAGGCAGCGTTATCGTCCGCTTGAAATCGCGCCGCTCGAATTCCGAGTAGTAGATCTGTCCCTTCAAGCGTTCCTCGACGCCTTGACGTTCGGAGGAACCTGATATCATGCAGCGATTGTCTCGGCAGTCGATCTCGATCTCGTCGCGTTTGAAACCCGGGACGTTAGCTTCGATGACATAACTATCTTCGCGTTCGTAGACCTCGATCGGAGGAAATGATCCCGTGTCAACAGCGTCATAGGTCGATCCACCTCCGATCATTGCATTTGCCATACGGCGCATCGAGCGTAACTGATCAACGAGCGGATCGAAACCGCCCAAACCACTTTCGGAGACTCGCTGCGGCAGATTGCTGCGCATGCGCAAACTATCACCGTTGGTTCTCTTGGTGAGTGTTGCCATTGTTGTAGACCTCAAATAAGAAAGGGGCGTCGATGCTTCACCCATACGCCGATGATCACGTCTTGTCAAATAAGGGTAAGCCTACGAACGCACCCTCTTACGACGCTTAGGCAAGCTCCAATAAGCGGAAGCGACCGCCAGGATCGAGAGAAAATCGAGCGCTCTCAAAATCAATACGGGTGTTGAATGCACAAGCGGCGCTCCGTGAATCGCAATATATGCGCACAATGGGAAAAGCGGATTGAACAACACCCCAACGCCTACGAGCGTGATCGCCGGCCGGTTGAGCTTCCTACGCCAGAGGAGCCACGCTCCATAGAGACACGCGATGCAGATCTCCAAGAGCATCGTTTGGAGTGCGCGCGGCAAGATAAACGTGACAGCGAGAGCCACGATCGCGATCACGATCGTGGCTCGCCCAATCAAGTATTCGCCGTCGGAGATGTCGTCGATCAGCCAACCACACTCGTAAGCGTATCGAGGGCTTTGTCCATCATCGCGATGCGCGGGTCGTCCTCGATGCCGTAATGTTCCCCGATTTCGAACATCGACGCGTACGCGACGAACGTCATGCCGCCGTCTTCCCACACGATGATCTTGAGCGGAAGCTCGAGTGCGAAAAGTGGATGCGCATCCATGAGCGGCGTTCCGCCCTTCGGATTACCGAAGACGATCAGCGTCGTCGGGCGCAGCTTCATGCCGACGCCCTCCGCAGCTTTCGCCTGGTCGAGAGTCGCGAAGATCGTGTTCCCCGCGTCGGTGATTGCTTTTGAAAGACGCGCGATCGTCTCCGCGTGGCCGTACTTGCTCTCTTTTTCCATATCGTTCCCCTATTCAGCGGCAACTCGGAATCGGGCTATATGTGTAGCGCGTCGTGCCCGTGATGGGACTCGAGATGAATCCGGCTGCATTGAGAGCGGGAGTCGAGACTAGGACAGTCGCGGTCGTCCGGCGGGGACCGCAGACGGTGCCCGAATTTGTGTCGATCTGGCTATCACTAACCACCGTGAAGGGAACGGATAGCGTTCCAAAGTGCACTGCGCTGACGCCCGTAAGGCAATTTCCCACCAGGGTGAGCGGAACGCCTGGCGGCCCACTCGTCTGCGCCGTACCGCTCAAGGGGTTTCTGATAAACCTCACCGTCGGCGCGCAGTACGTGTAGGTCAGGCTATTTGAGACACCGCTACTAGTGACCACGCTGACCGCGATCGGCCCCGGCGAGCCTGCCTCTTCCATGACAGTCGTGAGCGTATTGTTTCCGGGAGTATTACTCGTAACCGTTGCCGGCTGGGAATCCCAACTGCGATCGCCGTTACCTTGGGGAGGCACCTGCACCGTCGTATCGGTTGAGTTCGTAAATGAATTGCCGGAGATCGTGACAACCGTACCGCCAGAAACCGGACCGGTCGCTGGGGACAACGTTCCAATTGACGGTTGAAGGGGGAGCTGCATCGTAACGGGTGTCGGCGGACTGCATGCGCCGATTTGCGGATTACAGATTATTACAGACAACTTGTCGCTGGGTGCAACGATAAAGGTCCCCTGAAAATATGTACCGGCCAGGGTAAGCGAGAACTGCCGTACTTCCCCAACTCGCGATACTCGGCAGGATCGTGTTAGAGTTGAAGCCGTTGCCCGCTTCCCAGCCTTTCGTGAGATCCTGAATCGATAGGTAGGGCACATCGTTGATGCCGGGCACGAACAACGTGCCTGCAATGTTGTCGAACCACGTCGTGAGAATGCCTTGCGGCGTTTGCGGAACGCTTCCGAATCCTCCGCCGACGATCTGAATCTGCGGTGCTTCTGAGGTCAAACCGCCGGGCCACGAAAGCAGCGCCTGCGTAATCGTGGGAAGTAGGGCGGTACCAAATCCCGAGATGCACGCGCCGCTTCTATTCGAAAAGTAACTTTGTGCCGTTCCGCCGCCGAGTTGGCTGAGGAATGGCGTGGTTAGCGTGACCGCTCCGCTAAACGGTGGATCGCATTTGTCGGCGATCTCGTCATCGCCACCGGAGAAAATCACAGGCAAGGCTTCGTCGGGATCCGTTATTGCCTCGACTAGTTCATGCGACGCGTCGTTTGTTACCGTGTGCCACAATGTCGCTGGGGCGGGCAACGTCGGGTCAAGGCAGGATGGATCGGCAAAAATCGCCGTGTACACGATGCCCGTGCCTAAGACGTTCGTGAGCAAGGTCGACGCGTTTAGGTGATAGGAAAGGTAACCAGGACCCGTACACGCCTGGACCCCGCCGCCGAGTACCGCCTTAACGTCGTCGCGCTCGAGCGATCCCTTGGGAAAAAAGATGCTGTAGACGGCATTGGGTATCTTGAGCTTGTTCGCTTCGCACGCGGCGAACTGCGCAACCGTGATAGTGCTCGGACGCGCGGCCGCACGGCTACCACACGATGGGTCAGCGTTGAATGCGCCGCCGAACCTAACGGACGTAACCCCATACTCGCTCAGACCGGAGAAGTACGTGCTGGCGACAAGCGCCTGCATCCAGGCGTTCAGCGCAGTTTCGGTGATGCCGGGATTGTCAGCGTCCCACGTCGGGTCCCAATAGACGTTAATGACGGTCGGCGTTGTCATCACATTCGCTGTTGTTGCCTGAGCGAATGCTTCTGAAGTCGCGAATACAAACAGAATGAGCGCCAAAAAAGTAACGCGCATCGCATAACACCTCGAGACTAACGTTCGCCCTATCGGGCCAACCGTCTTTTCAGGTAGGCTATTGGCAGGCGTTGCAGGGTGGTGAAGCGCGGCCGTAGGCTGGGCGCGCGATGTATTGCGCGGGCAGGCCACGTCCAGAATTGCGAGACCTTCGGATACGTCCGAATCACCGTGTTTTGCAAGGTGCCGTTCTTGTCTTCGACCTTACGGATATAGACGTTCTCGATCGGATTTCCATACGAATCCATCTCGATCGGTCCGCGCGGTGCATCGAGAATGGAATTGCTGCGAATTGCTTTGATGAGCGCCGCTGCGTCCGACGTGTTGCCGTGCATCTTCGCAAGGCCTTTATCCAGGAACTCGGCGCCAACGTAGCCGCCCTCGCCGTAGTAATCCGGGACGATGTCCGAACGCTTTCGTATAGCGCGCCACGAATGACTTATTCGCGGGCGTATCGAGCGCGGCGCTGTAGTGGAGCGCATCGACGATGCCCACAGCCGCCGGACCTTCCTGATCGAGCGTACTCTCATCGGTCGCGTTTCCTTGACACACGACCGGGATCTTGATGCCGAACTCCTTGTACTGCTGCATGAAATTGATTGCGGTCTGACCGGAGAAGCTGCACATGACCACGTCGACGTCACGCGGCAGCGCCGAAAGATACGACGAGAAATCGGTCGTCGTGATCGGCGTCCAGATCTGTTTCATGATCTTGCCGCCGTCGGTCATGAACACGTCGGCGAAGCCTTGAATCGATTGCCATCCGAAATTGAAGTCATACGCAATCGTTGCGGCTTTGCGATATCCGAGCACTTTGTACGCGTAGTCGCCCAGGACGTGCGTCGTTAGACTGCTCGTCCAGCCCGTGCGCGCGATGTAGTCGCTGGGCTTGCGTTGCGTGAGATCATCATCCGAGACGATCGGCCAGACCGTCGGCAGCTTGTGCTCTTCGATGTACGGCACGACCGCTGCGCCGACGTTCGCCGCCACCGGCCCGAAGAGCACGTCGATGTGCTCTTGCTCGACGAGACGCCGCAGCTGCGTGACGCCGGTTTGCGGAACGTTCGTATCGTCCGCGTAGACCAAATCGACTTTGCGTCCGCCGAGCTGGTTGTTGTGCTCCTGCAGATACAGCTCGAGGCCTTCCTTCGTGTAATTTCCGAGCGCGGCGAAGCCGCCGGTCAGCGGGAGCATAACCCCAATACGCAGCGGCGCAGCTTGGCTGTACGCGGCGCGCATGGGGACGAACGTGGCAAACGCAAGCGTGAGCGCCGCAAACAATGCGGCCGAGCGTCGATTCATCGCAAGCTACTCCTTTGGCGAAACGATCGGTAAGAGAACGTAGGAAGTATTAGCGGCTGTCGTATGAAGTGTGGTCTTTCCCCCAAAGACCTCGGATGCGCGATCGCGCGGATCGTTGTGTAGGAACGGCCCGGAGCCGCGCATCTCGTTTTTGAAATTCGAAAGCCGGCCACCGCTGACTCCCGAATACTCATAATCCTTGTCGAGCAGCGTCAGCCCGATGCGATAGCCCGGCGGCAAAACGATGCACGTCGGCCAAATCTCGATATCGAGATCGGCGATCTCACCTTCACGTAACGGACGCAACGCGTCGTGCGGATGCCACGGACGATACGGCGTACTGCGCGCGACATCGCGCTTGCGATGCGAGACACGCAGCCAACCTTGCGCAAGCGGCGTGTGCGGATCGATCGCGCCTTGAAAGACGACCTCGTCGCCGCTCGGCGAGAACGCACGGAGCACCGCAAAGACGTCGGCATCATTGGTCGACGACGACAAGGACAGCTTCAGCCCCGTCGGCCCGGTGAACTCAGTCTCTTGCGTTAGCGGTTCCGAGAGGAACGTGACGCCTTCGCCAAGCGCATCGTACGTGAGCGTCGCATCGGCAACGGGCATCGCGGCTGAGCGCGCGCGCCTTCAGATCGAGATAGAATTTCGTCCATTGCGTGCGTGCAAGCGGCCACTCGTTTTCATGCCGCTCGATAAACTTGTCGAGATACCGAACTTGCAGGCGAACGCGCGGCTCGTCTTTCCACGCCGTTTCGTCGCCTTTGAGGAAGCGCGCAAAGAACCGCTTCTGCAAATCGATGCCGTAGTCGGTGTAAAATTCGGTCCAATGCTCGAGGCCGTGCAGCTCGAGCCACTTCTCCTCGGATGCGATCTGCAAGAAGCCCTCGACGTTGCCGCGCAAGTGCAAACCTTGACCACCCCAATTGCCGGCCGACATCAACGGGACGGTGATTTTCGAGAAATCGGCTTGTCGCTTCGAGTAGAACTCGTCGATCAGCTGATGCTCGAGATGCGCTTGCCCAACGTCGATGCGATTCTTCGCAAGCTCTTCGTCGCTCAGCGTCTCGGGACCGCAGACCAGATCGCCCGTGATCGGACTTTTCGTGCTCCGCGTTCACCGAGGCCGTGCTGCACGGTCTTGACCTGCATGTCGTACCAATGCTGACGGAACGTGCACAGAATGCCGCCATGCCGCGATTGCTCTCGATAGATGTCAGATGAGCCTTCCCAGACGCAGCAGGCTGCGAGGTGCGGCGGATTCTTCGCGGCGACTTGCCATTGATTGCTCGCATAGTACGAGATGCCGTTCATCCCGACTTTGCCGTTGCACCACGGCTGCACACCCGCCCATTCGATCGATAGATAGATGTCTTCGATCTCGCGCGCGGAGCGCGGATCGAGATAGCCCGGCGAGCGTCCCGCACCGCGTGAATCGATGCGCAAGCACGCATAGCCGTCGGGGACCCAGCGCTCGGGGTCGACGACTTCCCAATTCATGTACTCGCCGCTCGAGGTTGCGAGCACGTCGGGGTGTGCGCCCGTCAGCCGCTCCCACGCAGAAACGTAGCCTTCCTTAAACGAAAGGCCTTTTGCATATGGCCCGTAGCTCAGGATGACCGGGTGGCTTCCCTCGGGCGGACGGAAGAGGTCGGCGCGCAAGACGACGCCGTCGTCCATAACGATCGGGATATCCCAATCGATCTGCATTCCATCGCGCAGTTCGCTGCGCGCGTTTTCCGCCAACAGTGGCTCGTCCAACATCGGCTCACCTTTCCAAGGCTTGTATGCAAGCCCCTACGAATCGGAGCGGCCAGGACGGAGGGGCAGATGGGTTCTTCACGGTGGTTGGCGTTCGCCGTTGCCGCCTTGCTTCTAACGGCGCCCGCGGCCGCGCAGCAGCAGCAATTTACGTTCGCGACGGTCGCGAACATGAATCATCTTCCGGAGTTCGTCGGCGTCGAGAAGGGCATCTTCGTCAAGCACGGACTCGACTTGAAGATCAAAGTCCTGGGCACGGGATCCGAAGTCGTACGCGCGTTCGAGAGCGGCGAAGCGCAATTCATCGCACAGAACCCGACGACGCAAGACGTCTCGGCAGCAAACGGGATCCACTTGCTCGCCGTGTGCGAGATCATGGGCGACCCGACGCGTGTCTATTACGATGACATGTTCACGATCACCGCACGCAACGGCACCGGGATTCGTCCCGGACACATCGAGGATCTCGCCGGCAAGCGTGTCGGTCTTGCGCTCGCAAGCAACGAGGAAGAATATCTGCGCAACGTGCTCGCGAAAGCGAACATTCCCGTCGATAAAGTCACGCTCGTCAACGTTCCGCCAGTCGAGCACGTCCCGGTGATGCGACAGGGCGGCGTCGACGCAATGGTGACGTGGGAGCCGTACGGGACGATGATCCTCAATCAGATTCCCGGTGCGTTCCTCGTCAAGCGCGGTGGCGGATATCTTGGCTATTCGCTGTGGATGGGCAGCTCGAACGACTACGTTGCGAAGAACCCCGACATCATGCAAAAGCTGGTCGACGCGATGGCGGAATCCGAGTGGTACATCCGCACGCATCCCAAAGAGGCCGCCGACATGGCAACTCACTGGATCGAGGGGCTTGACGCGAAATCTGCCGAGAAAGCCGTCACGTACATGAATTTCGATCCGCGTTTCGGCAAGAATATCATCGCCGCGGCAAATCTCGAACAGGATTATCTCGTGAAAAACGGCCGCGTCAAAGCGCCGGTCGATTTCAATACGACGACGACGAGCACGTTCATCGAGAAATCGATGCACGCCCAGCCGCAGTACTTCAAAGATCTCAAGCCAATCAAATGAGGAGTAGCATGAAACGGATTCTCGCCCTCGTTGGAGCACTTATGCTTCTCGGCCAAGCGCCACCCTATCCGTGGAAGGATGCAACGGCGTTTCCGATTCCCATGGGTGAACTGTACGGCGCGACCGTCGGCAACACGATCTATATCTTCGGTGGCCTTTCGCCGAAGACGAACGCTGTCGGCCTCGTATATTCTTACGACACGACCACGAATACGTGGACGCGTAAGAAAGATATGGCGCAGCCGGCGCACCACATCATGCTCACTTCCTACAACGGCAAGGTTTATATTTTCGGTGGATTCGTTCACCTGGGTAACGATCCGTACGTCGCGTGGCATCCGGTCGGCAATACCTGGATGTACGATCCCGCGAACGATACATGGAAAGCGCTCGCGCCGATGCCGACTCCGCGCGGCGCCGGACAAGCGGTCGAGCTCGGCGGCAAAATTTACGTTATCGGCGGCGCCAATTCAGGAATTCCCGGGCATCCGGAAACGACGGTTTATCCAGCGGGTCCCGATCGCGTCGTTGGTACGTGCGAAGTGTATACCGTAGCGAGCAACTCTTGGGGTAAGTGCGCCGACATGCCGACCGCACGCAATCACTTCGTCGCCGGAGCCGTAAACGGCAAAGATTTACGCGATCGACGGACGCATCGGCGCGGTTTTCGTCGCCGGTCCGGGGCCTGGTTTCTCGGGCGTCATCGATCTCGTCGAAGCTTACGATCCTGCGACGAACACCTGGAGCGATGCCGGTCGCTCACCGATGCCGCGCGGTGATATCTCCGGCGCCGTCTACAACGGCAAGATTTGCATCTCGGGCGGCGAGCTCGGCACCACGGCTGGAAAGACCGCCTACTGGGCATTCGAATGCTACGATCCCAGCAAGCCCGCGTGGTCGGCTTGGGAAGAGCTACCGCACATGCAAGTCGCGCGACACGGATTTGCTGCAGTGGTCGTAGGGAACACGTTCCATGCTATCGGCGGAAGCTTCCAATCCGACGGAATGCCCGGCATCGAATCGTTCACGGGCAGCCACGAAGTCTACACGTTCGCACCATAGAGGAAGCGCAACATGCCTGAATCACAAGTCGAAGCGCGGACGCCCGGCGCAACACGTGCCGGCGAGGGCGAGCACTATTTCGAGCTCGCGAAGCTCAATCACATCATGGGCGGTCCGGAGTACTCGAGCGCAAACGGCACCTGCGTCGAGGGCGACCGCATGATGGTCGCGTTGATGCGCATGCCAGTCGGCACCGGCGCCGAACCGCACGCGCATCCGAACGAGCAGTGGATCTTCTTGGTCGAGGGTGCGCTCGATTCGGAAGTCGGCGGTAAGAAACAACGCGTCGAGGCCGGCTCCGTGATTTACGTTCCCTCGAACGTCGTCCACTCGACGAAGGTCGTGGGCGATCGTGACGTCGTGTTCTTCACGGTGAAGGACACCTCGCACGGTTTGCACGGCATAAAACAGTAATGCGCGCGGCGATCCTGGCATGCGTGCTCGCGTTTGCGTGCGCGCTTCTTCCGGCGCGTGCTGCCGACGAGATGCAGCACATCGGTGATCCGCCCGAAGCGCACAACATGCGTCTGGTCGGCTACAACGATCTGCAAGGTCGCAGCGCGTATCAGCCGACGCTTCATCAGCAAAACGGCCGCTGGATCGCGTATATCGGGCATCACGGGGGGACGGATAAAATTCCGAAACCGTTCAACCCGCTGACCGGACGCGCCGAGTTCAATGGAACCTCGATCGTCGACGTCACGGACCCCGCGCATCCGCGCTATCTCGCGCACATTCCCGGCGCCGAAGGCAACTACGAAAGCGGCGGCGCGCAAATGGTGCGCGTTTGCGACGGCAAGACGTTGCCGAAAGGCGATCCTTCGAAAGTCTACATGTTGCGCACGTTCGGTAACGAGGCGCACGAGATTTGGGACACGAGCGATCCGGCGAAACCCGTGCTCGTCACGCGTCTGGGCGGTCTGCTCGGCACGCACAAGAACTTTTGGGAGTGCGACACCGGCATCGCGTATCTCGTCTCGGGCGTGCCGGGTTGGCGCACGAAGCGGATGACGCAAGTCTACGATTTGAGCGACCCCGCGCATCCCGTCTTCATTCGCAACTTCGGACTCGTCGGCCAAGAGCCGACGGCGAGCGGCGACGTGCCGACCGATCTGCACGGCATGATCTCAACCGGACCCAAAGGCAACCGCATTTATTTCGGTTACGGCACGAACAAGGGCGGCGTGCTGCAAATCGTCGACCGACAGAAACTGCTCGACGGCCCGAAAGAATCGAACGCCCGAAAATCTGATGTATCCCGAAGTCGGACGGTTGTATCTTTCGCCGTTCTACGGTGCGCACACGACCTTTCCGGTGCTTGGAATGCACATCCCCGAGTTCGCGCACGATGCGAAGGGCGCAGTGCGCGATTTTGTCGTGATCACCGATGAGGAACTCGCAAACGAATGCGGCGAGGCGCAGCAGCAGGTTTGGTTCGTCGACATCACGACCGAATCGCGTCCGTTTTCCGTCGCCAACTATATGGTCTCAGATCCAAGCGGAAAATATTGCCGGCGAGGTGGACGCTTCGGCACACACTCCTCAAACGAGAACATGACGCCGATCTACTACAAGAAAATCATGTTCTTCTCGCACTTCAATGCGGGCGTACGCGCTGTCGACATTCGCGATCCCTTTCATCCGCGTGAGGTCGGCTATTTCATCCCTGCCATCACGAAGAACACCGATCCGCGTTGCGTGACGACGAGCGGCCAGCAGGTTTGCAAGACGGCAATCCAAACCAACAACGTCGAGGTCGACGATCGCGGCTACATCTACATCGTCGATCGCGCAAATACGGGGATGCACGTTCTCGAGCTGACGGGTGCCGCGCGCGCCATCGCGGGCAACTAAGCTTTCGCCGCCTCGACTGAAGGGAAGATCTCGATGAATTTGTCGACGCGGGTAACCTCGAGGATGCGGCTGATTTTGTCTTGCTGACCGACCACCAAGCGCAGCTTTCCTTGCGTCGACTGTTGCCAACGAAAGAGCGCCGAAATTCCGGTTGAGTCGATATACCCGCACCCGGAAAGATCGATGATTATCCGCTGCGAGTCGTATGCTTGCTCGAGAGCGACGATGAAATCCGGCGCCGTGAAGATATCGATGTCGCCGATCACCTTGACAACGTGATGGGACGCCCCGGCTTGATGCTCGACGGAAAATGGGCTCCTTGCCGAATCCATCCTTGCTTCTCTGTCCCCTTAAATGGCATTATGCCGACGTGATGCATGTAATCGACGGCCGCGAGACGCCGAGCGCCGATGGACGCACCTTTGAAGTCCGCAATCCAGCGACCGGAGCCCTGGTTGAGCGCGTCGCCGAGGGCGGCGCCGCCGAGATCGCCCGTGCCGTCGACGCCGGGCAGCGGGCATTCGACGACGGCCGCTGGAGCCGGATTGCGGTAAGCGAACGATACCGCATCCTCAACCGGCTTGCGCAGATGATCGAAGACGCGCTGCCGTCGCTTTCCATGCTCGAATCGACGTGTACCGGACGCCCGCTGCGCGAGATGAGCGCGCAGCTAAGCCGGCTGCCCGAATTCTACCGATATTTTGCGGCACTCGCGCGCACCGCGGAAGATACCATCACGCCCTTCGAGGGACCGTACCTCAGCTACGTGCGGCGCGTACCGCTGGGCGTCGTCGGGCAAATTACGCCGTGGAATCATCCGCTGCTGATCCTGACAAAGAAGCTCGCGCCTGCGCTTGCCGCAGGCAATACGGTTGTCGTCAAACCCTCGGAATACACGCCGCTCACGACGCTACAGCTGGCGAAAATGGCGCTCGAAGCGGGCGTGCCCGCCGGCGTGTTCAACGTCGTCACCGGATTCGGCGGTGAAGCTGGACGCGCGCTCGCATCGCACGCGGGTCTCGCGAAGCTCGATCTAACCGGCGGCACTGAAACGGGGCGCGACGTCGCGCAAACGGCCGGCGCGAATCTCGTGCGCTTCAACTGCGAGCTCGGCGGCAAAGCGCCGGTGATCGTTTTGCCGGATGCGGATCTCGAGAAGGCGGCCGGCGGCGCAATCTTTGCGGCCTTTATCGCGACCGGACAAACGTGCATTGCCGGCGCGCGCATTCTCGTGCACGAGAGTCAAGCGCAGGATCTGATCGAGCGCATGGTCGCGCGCGCCGTTTCATTGCGCCTCGGCGATCCGCTGTTGGCGGAAACGCAGCTCGGCCCGCTCGTCTCGGAACGTCAGCTGCAACGCACGGAAGAATACGTCGCGATCGGCAAACGTGAAGGCGCCGAGATTGCGTGCGGCGGCCGGCGCGCGACGAACGGGACGCTCGGCAAAGGCTTCTTCTACGAGCCGACGATCTTTGCGGACGTGCGCTCGTCGATGCGCATCGCGCAAGAAGAAATCTTCGGACCCGTCACGTGCGTGATTTCCTACAAAGACCTCAACGAGGCCGTGCACATCGCAAACGACATTCCATTCGGACTCGGCGCATCGATCTGGACGTCGGACGCCGCGAAAGGCATCAAGCTTTCAGAACGCCTCAACTGCGGCGTCGTGTGGATCAACGATCATCATCGCATCGATCCGGCGCTTCCGTGGGGCGGCACGAAAGCCAGCGGTATGGGACGCGAATGCGGCATCGAAGGCTATCGCGAGTACACGCAAACGAAAAGCGTCGTCGTCAACCTCGAAGAGCCCGTCGATTGGTACGCGACGAACGACGTCTTGCGGTTGAGCTAAGGCTTCACGCTTGTGTGTATCGCGACGCTACCTTTTCGGGCCGCCACCGCCGCGGGGATTTGCCCCGCCGCCGCCACCCGGTCCACCGGGACCGCGACGACGACGGCGTGGGCCGCCACCTTGCGTCGGCTTATCGCCGGGACGCGACGGAAGCGGGCGCGGCTGAAATGAACGGGGCGCGGGCGGAGCGTCGCCGCCATATTCGAGCTGTCCGCTCGATTCGAGCCGCCCGAGCAGCAAGTGATAGTAGAGCATCCCGCGCTGCTCGCCCAGCGCATCGAGAATTGGTCCGACGCTTGTGTTCGGATCGCCGGAAAGGTCGCTGAGCGCACGCGCAACGCCTGAATCTTCCATCGGAAACACGTCGAGCCGCCCGAGTCCGCGCAAACAAATCACGGCCGCCGTCCACGGGCCGATGCCGCGCAGCACGATCAAACGCTGCAGGACTTCGTTCGTCGGCATCCCTTCGAGCTCGGATTCTTGCAGCGTCCCGTTGAGCAGCGCATCCGCGTTCGTGTTCAGCGAGAGCTCCTTACCTTCCGATATGCCGAGAGCGCGCAGCTGCTTGCTCTTCGCAGCCAAGAAATCTTCGGGCGTAAAGAACGGATGATATTTGCGGCCTTGATGCTCGATCGGCTTGGTCAGATGCTCGACGACGCGGCGTAGGATCGCCGATGCCGCGTGAATGCTGACTTGTTGGAAGATGATCGCATTGACGATCGCCTCCCAAAGCGTCGGATAGCGCGGCGGCTTGATGCCGCGCATCCGCGTTGCGATCGCGTCGAGCCACGGAATGGCCTTTACCGAGCGATAGAACGGACGCAAGTCATATTCGGGCTGCAGCATCCGTATCGTCAGTGCCGCGGGATCAAAATCAGCGTTGCCCAGCGTGCGCACGTCGAGCGGCGAGTCGCGCTTCGCCTGCCGGACGACGACCAATGCCCCGCGATGCACACGGATGAAACCGTCTTGCGCGCTGAAGGTGTCGACGACATTTGTTGAGAGTCGCCGCAACGCGTTTGCGGTGAGGTCGAGCCGAAAGGGAGCGCGAACCGGAACTGTTGCCATGCTAGCCGCCTACATCGAGTACTGGCGCGTCTCGTTGCTCACGATCGTCGAGTATCGTGCCAACTTTTTCATGTGGGGCGTCTTTACGATCGTTTATCATGGCGTAGCGCTGATCGCGCTTTGGGCGACATTGACCCAATTCCCGTCGATGAACGGGTGGGATTTCCGGCAGATGACGTTCTTGTATGCCCTTTGGATGATGGGGCACGGACTGCATAACATGCTCTTCTTCAAAGTCGGCGACGTCCCGGTCCTTATCCGCGAGGGTAACTTTGACCGTTTTCTCGTGCGTCCGCTCGACGCGCTCGTTCAAGCGATGATCGCGCCGACGCAGTTCGGCCTCGTCCCGGACGAGCTAATCCTTGCGCTGGTGTTTCTGGCCGTTGCCATCCCCTACTCGCGGGTGCATATCGACGCGCTGCTGATCGCATACATTCCGCTGATCGCAATCGGCGGCGCGCTGATCGATTTCGGTATGAACCTGTCGATCGCCGCCGCATCCTTCTGGTTCGTACGCGTCGATTCGTTGCGCTGGATGCTGATGTCGCTCGAACAGGATTTTACGCGATATCCCCTGAGCATCTATAACAAAGCGGTGCGGTTGTTTCTCGCATTCGTCGTGCCGTTTGCATTCATGAATTACTTCCCGGCAACATACTTTCTTGGGAAAAGCGATGGTGCGCTGCACCTGAATCCGGCCATCGGATTGCTCACTCCCGTCGTCGGCGTGGCGGTCACGGCGCTTGCGTATGGATTCTGGCGCATCGGCCTCAATCGTTACACGGGAACCGGCTCCTAGAAAGCGCGAACTCTTCGCGCCATGCAGAGAATCGCTCGTGTCGCGGCCGTCCTCATGTTGCTCCTCATGGCGCCCGTGTGCGCGCAGAGCGACGATCCGTTCCTGTGGCTCGAAGATAAAGACGGAGCGCGCGCAATGGACTGGGTCCGCGAACAAAACGCGAAGACGCTTGCCGTCCTCAAAGCGGATCCGCACTACGCAACATTCGACAAGCAAGCACTCGCGATTGCGCAGAACAAGGATCGCATCCCGATGCCAGGCATGCGCGGCGGCGATATTTACAACGTATGGCAGGACGCCACGCACGTTCAAGGCATTTGGCGGCGCACGACGATCCGCAGCTATTCGACCCCGAAGCCCGTGTGGGTAACTGTGCTCGATCTCGATGCGCTCTCGAAGCACGAACACAAGCGCTGGGTGTGGGAAGGCGTGGCGTGCCAGCCGGTAACCGAAGAACGCTGCATCGTGCAGCTATCGAACGGCGGCGAAGACGCGCAAACGCTCCGCGAATTTGATCTCGTACAGAACCGTTTCGTTCCGGGCGGCTTTACGCTTCCCCGTGAAAAACAATGGGTGAGCTGGCTCGATCCGAACACGTTGCTCGTTACACGCGCGTGGAAACCGGGCGAGCTGACGACTTCAGGATATCCGTACGTGCTCAAACGGCTCCGGCGCGGTGCGTCCCTCTCGAGCGCGGTCGAAGTCTTTCGCGGAAAGCGAACCGACGTCGCAGTCGCATCGACGCGCTACGTCGATGGAGCCGGGAATAGCGTCACTGTCGTCGACCGGTCGCCTGACTTCTTTACGACGATCCACTACCTCTTAACAACGAATGGTTTACGACATCTCGACCTCCCATTGAAATCGGATATCGACGGTCTGGTCGGGGGTCAGTTGCTCGTCACCCTCAAGCAGTCATTTGCGAAACATGGCGTAGCCTATCCATCAGGGTCGCTCATCGCGCTGAATCTGCGCGCGATCGAAGCGAAGCCGGAGGACGCGTTTCCGAGGCTCGTGTACGCTCCCGGTCCACGCGATACGCTCGATAGCGTCGGCTTCACGAAAAGTGCGGCGATCCTCATGACGTATCACAACGTGCGCGGACGCGTGCTCGTCTACACGCCAACGGCGGGAAGATGGAAGCACAGCGCCCTGGCGCTTCCGGACAATTCGTCGATCGATCTGGCGACGAGTACACCGAAAAGTGATGCGTTTTATGCCGGCGTCACCAGCTTTCTCAAACCGACGCAGCTCTACGCCGTCAACGCGTTATCGGCAAAGGTCGCGCTTGTGAAGGCTTTGCCACCGCAATTCGATGCATCGAACGATGTCATCGACCAATACGAAGCGACATCGAAAGACGGAACACGGATTCCGTATTTCATCGTCCATCCCAAGAACATGGCGCTCGACGGCAACAATCCAACGGTCATCAACGCGTACGGCGGATTCGATGTCTCGATGACACCATTTTATTCCGGCATCATCGGCAAGTTGTGGATCGAACGCGGCGGTGTCTTCGTTCTCGCGAATATCCGCGGCGGCGGTGAATTCGGTCCCGCGTGGCACGACGCCGGCTTGAAGACGCATCGCCAGCGGGTCTATGACGATTTCTACGCGGTCGCGCAAGATCTCGTCACGCGCAAGGTTACAACGTCGCGACGCCTCGGCATCGTCGGCGGTTCCAACGGGGGCTTGCTGATGGGCGTTGAGTTCGTCCAGCATCCCGACATGTGGAATGCGGTCGACATCGAGGTTCCGCTGCTCGACATGCTGCGCTACGAACAAATTCAAGCCGGAGCATCGTGGGTCGGCGAGTACGGCAGCGATTCCGATCCTGCTGTACGTGCATTTTGGGAGAAAACGTCGCCTTATCAGAATTTGAAAGCGGACGTGACGTACCCCGAGCCGTTCGTCTGGACGACGACCAAAGACGATCGGGTCGGGCCACAGCATGCGCGTAAATTTGCTGCAAAGCTGGAATCGATGAACAAGCCAGTTCTTTTTTACGAAGTTATCGAGGGCGGCCACGGCGCGGGCGCGAATTTACAGGAGAGCGCGCGAACGGAAGTGCTCGAGTGGACCTATTTCACAATGAAGCTCATGGAGTGATCGGTTGCTTGCGCGACGATCGTTTCTGACACTCGGCGGCTGTGGTGCGCTGGCACTGCTTCCGCATCGCCTGCATGCGCAACCGGCACTTTCGCTTGCATATCTCGATACCGTGCCCGGAAACATTGCCGTGCACGCCCGCACAATGGGGACCGAGCCGCCGGTCGCAACTTACCATGACGGCGATCCGTATCCGACCGCGTCGACGATAAAAGTTCTCATCATGGCGACCGCATTTCGATGGATGGACGCCGGGAAGATTACGCCCTCGACTCCGGTTCCGATCAGCGCCGCCGATATGGTCGGCGGATCGGAAACGTACGGCTACGCGATTCCTGGGACGACCTATCCGCTGATGTCGCTGATCAACGCGATGATCAAGCAAAGCGACAATACGGCCTCCAATGCGTTGATCTCGCGCTTTGGCTTTGCCGCGATCAACGCAACAACCGTGCCGGCCGGCATGACGAGCACGCATCTACGACGGCACTTCCTGGATTGGAGCGCGATCGTCAAGCACAACGAGAACATCTCGACTGCGCGCGACATGGCCGCTCTGCTCTACGAGATCGAACGCGGCTCCCGCGAAGGGCTCGACACGATCGCAAAATCCGATTCGTGCCGGACGATGATTCAGATCATGCTCGGGCAAGAGGATCGCAACAAGATTCCGGCCGGCCTGCCGCCCGGAACGCAAGTCGCCAACAAAACTGGCGAGATCACGGGCGTGCGTAGCGACGTCGCGATCGTCGAACCGTTCGGCGAAACGCCGTATATCCTCGTCGTGATGACGAAAGAGCTACGCGATTACTCTGCGGGGATCAGCGCGATCCGCCGCGTCGCCCGCGACGTCAATCGCACGATCAACGCCCGTTACGGCTTGTCGTAGCCGTGTGTCGTAGCTCGACTATCTTTCGAGCTACCGATTCCGGTACCGCGCACTGGTCAACAAGCATCCTTGCAAGCACATCCGTTCTTGATTCAAGCGTCGCTGCACCGCAAGTCCAGTCCGCCCACCGGTTTGCCGGGCCACGCTGAATCAGAACAAGATGCTGGTCCGGATTTCCGCACGGATTATCGGCAAAACCATAGATATCGATCTGGATTATCACTTGTCTTCTGGTTGAACCGAGGCCATTAACGCTCGAGCCGGAGATTCCGCTTCTGCAAACACTGCGAAGCAAGGGACGTATCAGCTCGATATCACGCTGGTCGCCGTAGACGAACTCTGTCGGCGAATCATGCATGACATAGCTGTCCATTAGCCGTTGCGCGTTTACAACACCCGTCATGTCGGCGACGAACATGACAACTGCCAACATTACCGCTGTCCCTCGACTACGGCGCACTGCGTGCGCCTACGCTTGTATCTTGATTGAGGCGTCGAATATGCCTGGCATCCACCGGCCATGAACGGTGGGCGAGAGGTACGGGACACGCCGGCGCCTACGCTAGGCTTTTGAGCCAGATCCTGAGATAAGCGGCCCGTACCTATGCCTTGAAAGATCGGACGGTATCGTGAGCGGCAACAAGCACAGCTCGAATGCACAAGCTCGATCAAATCGGGATTCTCGTCCACGGACGTTGGCCAAGTCTCGTAAAGGCAATAGTATGGAGACGCTGGGTATCGACATCTCGAAGGCTGACTTTCACGCGGCGCTGTTGCACGATGAGCACACAGCGAAGAAGAGCTTCCCGAACACGAAGAAAGGGTTCGCGCAGTTGGATGCGTGGCTGCGCAATCGTGGAGCGAATAAAATCTTCGCGTGCATGGAAGCGACGGGTGGTTACTGGCGTGCACTGGCAACGCATCTCCATGAAGGCGGTCATACGGTTGCGGTGGTGAATCCGCGCCGGATCAAGGCATATGCGGAGAGCGAACTGCTGCGCACCAAGACCGATGCAGTAGATGCAGCGCTGATTGCTCGTTTCGCAATTGCACAACGACCAGCGGCATGGAAGCCTTGGCCTGCAGAAATCACTGAACTACAAGGGCTTTCACGCCATCTGGAATTTCTCAAGCGGTCTCGAGCTCAGCACCAGACGAGAGCGCAGACTCCCGATTTGCCGGATTGGGTCGTGACGTCATCAGAGGAACTGATCGCCCAGCTCGATACGCAAATTGCGGATCTGGAACGCGTGATCCGCGACCACATCGACCAGCATCCCGGGTTGAGAGCCAAGCGTGATCTCTTAACGAGCATTCCCGGAATTGCCAACACAACAGCGGCCTCAATTCTCTCGGAGATGCCGACGATCGAGCAGTTCGAGAGCCACCGGGCTGTTGCCGCATACGCCGGCCTTTCGCCTCAGTTGCGGCAGTCGGGTTCCTCGGTTCGCGGTAAACCACGCCTATCGAAATTGGGCAATGCGCGTTTGCGCAAAGCTCTCTATTTTCCGGCTATCGTCGCTCAACAGCACAATCCGACTCTTAAGGCGATGGCGCAGCGACTGAAATCTGCCGGCAAACATCCCAAGTTGATCCTCGGCGCACTCATGCGTAAACTGCTCGTCCTGGCGTACGGCGTTCTCCGCTCGGGGAAACCCTACGACCCCGCGCTCAGCCCTCAACCCGCTTGACTCCCGACACGGTATCTCGGGATGACAAAAGGGCGCCCGGTCCTACTCGGCCTCGACGCTAACGGTCTCCATCACGTCGCCTTTGCGGATCTGATCGACGACGTCCATCCCGTCGACGACCTCGCCAAAGACAGTGTAATTCTTGTCGAGGAACCGCGCTTCGTCGAGCGTGATGTAAAATTGTGAGCCGGCCGAGTTCGGATTGCTTGAGCGCGCCATCGCGACCACGCCGCGATGATGCGGATTGTCGTTGAACTCGGCATCAAGGTGATAGCCGGGACCGCCGGTGCCGTCACCGTTCGGGTCGCCTCCCTGAATGACAAAACCGGGCTCGACCCGGTGGAAATTCAGCCCGTCGTAAAATCCCGCGCGCGAAAGCTTGATGAAGGCCGCGCTGTGCAGCGGAGCGTCGTCCGCAAAGAACTTGAAGACGATGTCGCCTTTCGGCGTCTTGATGCGGATTTGGGCCGTACGCGCTTCGTCGCGTAGCGCCCAGAGTTCGTCGCCGGTCGGCGCTGTGTGAGCTGGCATAGCGGCCTCTTTGCCCCAAAACTGCGAACTTCCGCCCGCATTGTCCGCTGGGACGCCAAGCGAGCGCATCCTCCATCCCTGGATGCGAGCGTGTTTGACGTGCCCTTCATTCTTGGAAAGATAGCACTAGCAAGATGACACTGCTACAAATGCGGGTTCCGGCGGAGCCATGGCACGTTCGGGAAGTGCGCGCCGAGTTAGTTCAGATCGGTAACGACGTCGAAATGTGCCCGGAAGTACTGGAAGATTTCGTCACCGCGATCGGCGAGGCGTTCGCAAATGCCATCGAACACGCGATTACGACGGAACCCGTCGAAATCGAGGTCCGACAACGCGACGCACAGTTGGTTGCGACGGTTCGCGACCACGGGCGCGGCATCGATTCCACGCGCATTACGAGCAGCTTACCTCCGGCGATGACCGAGCGTGGGCGCGGTATTCCGCTAATGCGCAAGTGCACCAGCTCGATGAGTATTCAGAAGCCGGAGGACGGTGGAACGCTCGTCGTCCTCAACTGGGACCAGCGAAGCCTCGCATAGCTTCGACCGAGGCGCGGATCGCTTCGAGCGTTTCGTCGACGTCGCTCGCGGCGTGCTCGGTGCACAGGAACATCACTTCGTTTTGCGACGGCGGCAAGAGAATGCCGCGCGCCCGCATCTCGTGATAGTACGCGGCGTACGCACGGGCGTCGGCGGATTGCTGATCGTCGTAGCTGCGCGTCGGCGGCCCTTCGCGAAACTTAAAATCGACGATGCTTTCCAGCGTCACGACAGCGTAGTTGAGGCCGAGTCGCGCAAGAATCGCGCGAATGCCGTTGCCGAGATGCTCACCGAGCGCACGCATCTGCGCGAAAACGCCCGGATTCGTTTCGAGAAAATCGAGCGCGCGCAGACCGATTGCGATCGCGAACGGATTGCCGGCGTGCGTCCCGCCCGCGAACGTCGGCCCCTCGGGCGCTAAAACGCGCATCACGTCCGCGCGGCCACCGTAGGCCGCAAGCGGAAAGCCGCCGCCGAGATTCTTACCGATCGTCGTGAGATCGGGACGGTGGCGCAATCGGTGCTGCGCGCCGCCGAGTCCGAGGCGCGGCCAGGTGATGATCTCATCGAAGATCACGAGTGCGCCTCGCGCGCGTGCACGCTCGAAGATTCCCTCGAGAAATCCGGGGACGGGCTCGACCAGGCCCATGTTGCCGACGATCGGCTCGACCAGAATCGCGGCTAACCGCCCCTCGATGTGTTCGGCTGCAAGCACTCGATCGAGATCCTCGAGATCGTTGTAGCGCGCGACGCCGAGATCGCCGAGCGTCGCAGCCGGAATTCCGGCTTGAATCGCGTCATCCGTGTGCGCTGATGCGCCTGCGCCGAGCAAACCGAGGTCGAAGTGACCGTGATAATTTCCGGAAAATTTCACGATCGCAGGCCGGCCAGTGAACGCACGCGCGACGCGCACCGTAGCCATCACCGCTTCGGTGCCGGTCGTCGTGAATCGCAGGCGCTCCATCGACGGCACATGTCCGCGAATGCGCTCCGCGAGGATAAGCTCGTCTTCGTGGGTCGAGCCGTACACCACGCCGCGCGCCGCGATCTCATCGAGTCCGCGCGTGACGGCCGGGTGCGCGTGTCCGAGCAACAGCGGACCGTACGCCATCAAATAGTCGATGTATCTGCGACCCGAGGCATCGTACGCGTATGCACCCGCGCCGCGTGCCTGAATGAACGGATCGCCGCCAACCGCTGCGCCGGCACGCACCGGTGAATCGACGCCGCCGGCCAGAGCGTCGCTGGTGCGGCCCTTAACGAGCATGGTGTCTGAAGTAGTAAATCAACATCGTGAGCAACGCGGCTGCTACGGCGTACGCACCGACCGCAAGCTCGAAGTTAAAACGACCCTGTGGCTTCACCTACGCGCGCAGCCACAATGCGACCGCCATGATTCCGGTCAGCACCGAAAAGAGTCCGCGCAACAGTCGTTCAGGCAGAAAATGTGCGAGTTTGACGCCCCATCCGACTGCGACGGTACCACCGATGGCAAGGGCGAAGCCGGCACTCCACACGACGTCATGGTTGAGTGCATACGTCGCAACATTGACGAGCGTTCCGGGAAAGACGAGCGCAAGACCCATGAACTGCGCGACGACCTGTGTATAGTCGAAGATCATTCCGATCAACGGAACGGTGAAAACGGCTCCCCCCGTCGCAAACAAACCCGACAGAATCCCGCCGCTAGCGCCAATCGGAAAAGCCAGGGGCCAAAGATGCGAGCGACTCTTGGGCTTCGCGCCGGCCGGCTTGGGCACAAGGCTCTGCCACGCGTAAAAGACGGCGATCGCAAACATCATTACTGCGAACGAGCGGCGCAGCGGCGTGCTGGCCATGTGCGTCGCCAAGTGCCCACCGAGATACGCGAACGGCAAGCCCGTTACACCGAGAGCGATTGCGACGCGCAGATCCATCTTGGAGCGGCGCATGTATTGCCACAGCGAGACGGCCGTATTCGGAATGATCATCACCAGCGACGTGCCTTGCGCGTGCTGCTGATCGAATGCGAAGAAAAAGCCCAGCAGTGGAATCGAGAAGAAACCGCCGCCTAAGCCGAAGACACCGCCGAAAAACCCGACCAACACTCCCAGGGCGAGATCGATGAGGAAGGTTTCTACGCGTAAACCCCGCGGATCTCGAGCGTTGTCTTGACGCGCTGAATGGCCAGCATATAGGCAGCCGTACGATACGACACGCCGCGCGCTGCCGCGAGGTCACGTACCGCATCGAAATTCGTCAAAAGGTGCTCGCGTAGACGATCGTTCACGTCGGCCTCTTTCCAGAAGAAGCCTTGGCGGTCTTGCACCCACTCGAAGTACGAGACGATCACGCCTCCCGCGTTCGCGACGATATCCGGAATGACGTCGATTCCTCGCTCGTGGAAGATCGCATTGGCCTCAGGAGTCGTGGGTCCGTTAGCACCTTCGACGATTAGCTTGGCCTTGATGCGTCGCGCGTTTTCAATCGTGAGCACGTTCTCGAGCGCAGCCGGCACGAGAACGTCGCATTCGACTTCGAGAATCCCGTTGTTGCCCGCTATGTGATCGCCGCCGCGGTACCCATCGAGCGAGTGATGTTCCTGCGCATATGCGATCGCGCTCTTGACGTCGATGCCTCTATCGTTATGGTAACCGCCGGTGATATCGGAAATCCCAACAATTTTACAGCCCGCTTCCGAAAGGAAGCGAGCTGCATAAGAACCGACGTTTCCGAAACCTTGAATGACGACTGCGGCATTTTTAGGCGCAATCTTAAGTCGTTCAAGCTCGGCGAGCGCAACAAACGAAACGCCGCGGCCGGTGGCTTCGACTCGTCCGCGCGAACCGCCGATCTCAAGCGGTTTACCGGTGACCACACCCGGCACGTTTTGACGCACGTGCATCGAGTACGTATCCATGAACCACGCCATGATCTGCGGCGTCGTTCCGACGTCCGGCGCGGGAACGTCTTTGTCCGGCCCGATGACTTCCACCAACTCGGCCGCGTAGCGGCGCGTGATGCGTTCGAGCTCGCCCATCGAAAGCTTCGAGGGATCGCAGGTTACGCCGCCTTTGCCGCCACCGAACGGCAAATCGACGACCGAACATTTCCACGTCATCCAAAATGCGAGTGCGGTAACTTCGTCCAGCGTAACGCCGGGATGATACCGGATGCCACCCTTCGCAGGTCCGCGCGCGAAATTGTACTGAACGCGGTAGCCGGTGTAGACCTCGAGCTCGCCGTTATCGCGTTGAAACGGCAGCGAGAAGATCATTTGACGCGAGGGATGCGTGAGAATCGCGCGCATGCCGGGCGTCAGATCCAAAAGCGACGCGGCCTCATTGAAGTAGGCGATCGCCTCGCCAAAAACCGAGAGATCGCGTATCACCGCTGTCGACATAATTCCGATGCCTCCGGTACCTTGTACCGCATTGTACCTTTAGGACAAACGGCTAAAATACCTAGTTAACGCTTGGCCCCGTTTGATAACGCTCACACCTTGAAGAGAAACTCGACGACGTCGCCCTCCTGCATGACGTAGTCTTTGCCCTCGCTGCGCAACAAGCCAGCCGCACGAATTGCATCCAGCGAGCGAAGGCGCGCATAATCGTCGTACGAGATGACCTCGGCCCGGATGAATCCGCGCTCGATGTCTGAGTGAATCTTGCCCGCCGCCTGCGGCGCCCTGCTGCCGCGCTCGATCGTCCAAGCGCGGGCTTCTTTGGGCCCGGCGGTCAGGAACGTCATCAAGCCAAGCGTGTTGTATGCAGAAAGGATCAGCTGGTCAAGACCGCTGCGCTGAATTCCCAGTTCTTCACAGAATTCGTGTGCTTCTTCTTCGGATAGACCGGCGAGCTCGGATTCGATCTTTCCGCTTAGAACGATTGCCTGACCATGCTCTTCTGCGGCGCGCTTGAGAACGGTTTGCGCCAGCGGTCCGGGCGTTCCGATTTGCCCTTCATCGACATTCGCAACATAGACCACAGGTTTGATCGTCAGGAGAAAACTTTCGCGCGCCAATTCGGCTTCAGGCGATGCGGGCTCGAAAACACGTGCGGGACGACCGGCTTCGAGCTCGGCGATCAACCGCTCGGACGCCGCGAGCATCCCTCGCAATTTCACGTCTGCGCGCGCTTCGCGCGTCAAACGCTCGTGACGTTTCGCCATCGTTGCGAGATCGGCCAGAGCCAACTCGATACCGATGATATCAATATCGCGAATCGGATCGGGCGCGCCCTCAACGTGCGTGACATTCGAATCTTCAAAACAACGCACCACCATGGCGATCGCATCGGTCTCGCGTATGTGACTAAGAAACGCGTTTCCGAGGCCTTCGCCCTTGCTTGCTCCGCGGACCAGACCCGCAATATCCACAAAGCGCGTCGACGCGTACACGATCCGGGTCGTCCCGACGATCTCTGCGAGCACCTTCAATCGGTCGTCCGGGACGGGTACCTCGCCGATGTTTGGTTCGATCGTCGCAAAGGGATAGTTAGCTGCGAGTGCGTTCGCGGAACGCGTGAGTGCATTGAAAATCGTCGACTTGCCGACGTTGGGCAATCCGACGATCCCGCATGAAAGGGCCATGAAAAGCGCCGCTTCGGGACAAGTGTAGGATGGCCTAGCCGAGAGTCGAACCGTAATGCAGATGCGTCAGATGAAGGTTGACAAGCTCGGGATTGATCTGCTGACACACGATCCCGTCGTCATCCTTAAGGATCTCGAAGGTCGCCGTTACCTTCCAATTCTCATTGGTCCGTTCGAAGCGACCGCGATTGCGCTGGCGTTGGAAGGCACGCAGGTACCCCGCCCGCTTTCCCATGACCTCATGCGCATGATGCTCGAAGCTCTTCAAGCCAAGCTCGAGCAAATCGTGATCCACGACATCAAAGACTCGACGTTTTTTGCAAAGCTGATCGTGCGCACCAACGGTGAGACGCAAGAAATCGATGCGCGCCCGTCGGATGGGATTGCGCTCGCCTTGCGGATGCAAGCGCCGATTTACGTGAGCGACAAGATCGCGCTCGAGGAGACCGTTCCGGATAAGAAATCCGACGAAGAGGAACGCGACCGCTTCAGAAAATTTATCGAAGAGCTCAAACCCAGCGACTTCAAAGATTGATCACGCGAGCGGGTTTCGCGCTCGGTGCAATCGGTGTGACGGCAGGCGCCGCATTCGCAGAGTCCGCGGTCAAAGTCTCCATCGGCACGACGAACAGCAATAGCGATGCGCCGTTTTTCATCGCCGAAGCCAAAGGATATTTTCGCCAGCAGGGACTCGACGTCGATCTGATTCCGTTCGATTCAGCCGCGAAGATGGTCGCGCCGCTCGGTACCGGGCAGCTCGACGTCGCCGCGGGCGCACCGTCGGCAGGCTTATACAACGCGGCTCAGCGCGGTATCGACTTGCGTCTCGTCGCCGATAAAGGCTCTGCACCCAAAGGCTACGGTTATCTGCCGCTTATGGTCCGCAAGTCGCTGGTCGACTCGGGGAAAGTCAAGAGCGTACGCGACCTTCGCGGAATGAAAATCGCCGAAGTTGCGCCGGCGACGGCGAGCTTCTGCACGATGAACGAAGCGCTCAAAAAAGGCGGTCTTTCGTATCGTGATGTCGAGGAGATCTATCTCGGATTTCCCGACCACTTCGTGGCTTTCAGCGGCGGGGCGATCGACGCATCGATCACGGCCGAGCCGATCGTGACGAAGTGCATCGAGGGCGGCGTTGCCGTGAAGTTCATGCCGGACGACGAGTTTTATCCAAACCAGCAGATCGCTTGCGTTCTCTATGGTGGTCCGTTCATCAAGAACAAAGGCGACGCCGCGCAAAAGTTCATGGTCGCATACATCAAAGCGGCACGCGATTACAACGATGCGCTCAAAGGCGGCAAGATCGCGGGCCCCGCGGCGGGTGAAATCATCGGCATTCTTACGAAATACACGGCGATCAAAGATCCGGCCGTTTATCGCGCGATCACGCCGAACGGCAACGATCCAAACGGACGCCTGAACCTCGATAGCCTGCGCAAAGATCTGGCTACGTTCAAAGAGGCCGGATTCGTCAAGGGCGACGTCACGGTCGAGCGCGTCGTCGACGAATCATTCGCCGAAGCTGCAGTCAAGGCGCTCGGACCGTACCGCCCTAAAACCGCTTGACCGTTCTCATTTGACCGTCCTCATTGTCGGGGCGGGGATCGGCGGACTGGTCCTAGCGCTCGAATTGCACCGTTTGCGGATTCCGGTGCGCATCTACGAGCAAGCGAATCGCCTGTTGCAAGTCGGCGTCGGCATCAACATTCTGCCGCACGCAACGAAGATTCTCGCGCAGCTCGGACTGCAGGAAGAGCTCGAGAAATTCGCCGTCTCGCCGAATCGCTCGGCATTCTACAATCGCTTCGGACAACTGATCTACGACGAGCCGCTCGGGAAAGCGGCGGGATACGAGTGGCCGCAGCTTTCGATCCATCGCGCGGAATTGCAAAACGTGCTGGTGCGCGCTTTTCTGGCGCGCGTGGGACCGGACAATCTTTTCTTCGGTCACCGCTGCATCGGCGTGCAGCAAGATGACAGCAGCATCAGCTTGCGCTTCGATGACGGAACGCGCAAACGCGGCAGCGTCGCAATCGCATGCGACGGCATCAACTCGGAAATCCGCAAGCAATTCTATCCGCAGGAAGGCGCGCCGATCTATTCGGGCTACAACATGTGGCGCGGCGTGACAAAGCATCCGCCGATTCTCGGCGGCGCAACGATGATTCGGGCCGGCTGGCTTGCGACCGGGAAGATGGTGATCTATCCGATTCGCGATGCAATCGACCCCTCCGGACGGCAACTCGTCAACTGGGTCGCCGAGGTCGAGACGCCGCAACACATCGCCCGTGATTGGAATCGACGCGGAAACATCGACGATTTCATCGGCGCGTTCTCGGATTGGCAGTTCGATTGCCTCGACGCACCGGCGCTGATCCGCAATGCCGAGACAATCCTCGAATTTCCGATGGTCGATCAAGAACCGCTCGAGCGCTGGAGCTTCGGACGCGCAACGCTGCTTGGCGATGCTGCGCATCCGATGTATCCGCGCGGCTCGAACGGCGCGGGCCAAGCAATCCTCGACGCGCGCGCGTTGGCCGAAGAGCTCGGCGCGGGCGGCGACCCGATCAAGGTGCTGCGTTCCTACGAAGCGCGCCGGTTGCCGATGACGTCTGAAGTCGTGCGCGCCAACCGCGCCAATCCGCCCGACGCGATTCTGCGCGAAGTCTATCTGCGCACCGGCGATCGCCCATTCGAGCGCATCGACGACGTGATCCCGCGTGACGAACTGGTCGCGCTCTCGGATTCGTATAAGCGCGTGGCAGGATACGACAAGGAAACACTGCACAAAACTTCCAGCTAGTTCGAGAAAGGCTGGGATCCGTGGCGAAGCAATACGTGCTCGAGGTCGAGCTGATCATCAACGATGGGAAAATGGACGAGTTCCTGAACGTCGTCCTCGAAAACGCGCAGAATTCCCGGAAGGAGCCCGGCTGCTTACGCTTCGATGTTTTGCGGCCGAACGATACGCAAGACAGCGTCGTGCTGTACGAAATCTACGTCGACGAAGCCGCCTACGGCGATCATCGCGCATCGGCCCACTACAAGAAATTCGATGCGGCGCGCACGCCTCTGGTGAAGAGCGCGAAGCGCCGCAATTTCACCTGGAGCAACCCGGCTTAATCTTGTCGCGCGCGCAAAGCGCGTGATAAGGTTGGTGTGAGGCCATGGAAATCATATTGCCGGAGCTCAAGCCCGAATTGGAGTGGATCGGCGGCCGCGCGATCCAGAAGGTGAGCCCGAAACGCAAACACGCCGTTCTTCAGTTGTTAATTGGTGGCGTTTTGGTACAGTGGGCGCGCGGACGAGGAGAGGTCGGGAGCGAATGGAGATTTCGGCTCACGCCTCCGGGTGAAGAGAGGCGTCCCCTCGTGCCGGATATTGCATTTATCTCCTACGAACGCACCGCTTCTCTCGACGAATCCGATCTCGACGCGCCCCCCGTAGCTCCAGATATAGTCGTGGAGATCCTTTCTCCGGGTGACCTTCGCGTACACATCAATGAGAAGCGAAGGGTCTATCTCGCTGCCGGAGTGCGTCTCTTGCTGCACGTCGATCCAAAGCGAGAGCGCGTCGATGCGTATCGTCCCGATGGTTCACACGAGATCGTTTCGCTCGACGCGCCCTTCACGCCACTGGAATTTCCAGGCCTTAGCTTACCCTTTGGTTCATTTTTCAAAGAGCTAAAGCGCTAGACATGCAAGCCTTACTCGTCTTGTAAGATCGAGTAGATCTCTTTGCGCGCATCGTCAAGAACTTTCTTGATGCGCTCGCGCGTTTGCGGATTCTCGAACTGACGGAAACCTTGCTGCACGGCTGTGGCGAATTTGACCGCGGCCTCGCGCAGCTCGCTCCATTCCGCACCGGGTACGGACTCGTCGTCGACGGTGCCGCGCTCTTCGAGGAGCTTGCGTCCGGCATCGGTGATGTCGTACACGCGTTTGCCGTCGATGACTTGGCTCGTTACGAAGCCACCATCTTCGAGCATTTGCAAAGTCGGATAGACGGATCCGGGGCTAGGACGATAGCGACCCTGATATTGCTCTTCGAGATCTTGCATGATGTCGTAGCCGTGCATCGGGCGCTTGGTGAGCGTGCTGAGCAGCAGAAACTTCACGTCTCCGCGACGCATCCGGGGCTCGCCCTCGAACCAGGCGCCGCCTTCGCGGGCCATCTGTCGCCACATGCGATGCATCTGCCGGCGACCGTGTCTCATGTGATGCCGTCCGCCTTCAAAGTGGTCTGTAAACATGGAGAACATTAGCGGTTCTCTCCTCTCCGGCCTATCGTTAAGGCCTATCGGCATCCTATCGCGATATATCGCGACCTGTCAATACCGATGGCCCCTGCCCCTCGACTACGAGGCCTACGGCCTCTACGCTCGGGGTGACAAAAAGAGAGGGCGACGCGTCCGCCGTAACCTCGTCGCCGTCCGCACGATAAGGAGATAACGTGGCTAAAGACAGCGCCGAGATCGGCGTTTTTGGTGGATCCGGCTTTTACTCGCTGATCGAGAACGCGCGCGAGGTCTGGGTGGAGACTCCGTACGGCGCTCCGAGCGAAAGGTCGCGCTCGGCGAAGTTGCCGGCAAGAAAGTCGCGTTTCTGCCGCGGCACGGAAAAGATCATCGCTTTCCGCCGCAGGCGATCAACTATCGCGCGAACTTGTGGGCGATGAAAGAGCTGGGCGTCTCGCGCATCATCGGACCGACGGCGTGCGGTTCCCTCGATCCGAAAGTCGCGCCCGGCGAGATGGTCGTGTGCGATCAAGTCGTCGATCGCACGACGGGTCGCAAGGATACGTTTTATGACGGCCCGATTACGACGCACGTCTCGTTTGCAGATCCGTATTGTCCGCAGCTGCGCACGATTGCGATCGACGAGCTCAAGAAGATCGGCATCACGACCCACGACCACGGGACGGTCGTCGTCATTCAAGGGCCGCGCTTCTCGACGCGCGCCGAATCGAGGTGGTTCTCGAGCCTGGGCTGGGAAGTCATCAACATGACGCAATATCCCGAATGCTATCTCGCACGCGAGCTCGAGATGTGCTACGTCAATATCTCGTTGATCACCGACTACGACGTCGGACTCGAAGGCATGCCTGGCATCAAACCGGTCTCGCACGAAGAAGTCATGAAGGTGTTCGCGAGCAATAACGAGCGCGTGAAGAAGGCAATCCTCGGCATCATCTCGGCAACGCCGAAACAGCACTCGTGCCAGTGCGGCTCGGCGCTCGCGGGCGCGCGCTTCTAACCGTGTATCTCCAAGCGATCCCCTTGCTGCTGCGCAATCCCGCGCTTCTGCTCGCGCCGCTCTTCACCGGCGTGCTAGGCGTGCTGGTACAAGAGTTCGGCGGCGCACCGGCTAGTGGCGATGTCCTCGGAGGATTGAGCAACAGCATCCTTGCGCTCTTGATCTTCCTCTTCAATTGTTTCGGACTCGGTATATCGGTAATCATCGCCGACAACGTTTGGCGCAGCGGTAAGGGGTCGTTCGAAGAGGGCTGGGAGCAAGGCCGCCGCAAAGCCGCCGACATCTTCATGGCCTCAATCGGCTTGAATTTCATTGTCTATATCGCCCTGCAGATCGGCTCGTTCATCAGTCCGATTTTGGGCGAAGCGCTCTTCGTGATCGCGGGCTTCTTCTTGATCTTCACGATCCCGGCGGCGGCGATCGGCGGAATCCCCGGATTCATGGCGCTCAACGCGAGCATCGAGCGCGTTCGTGAAAACTATCTCCCTGCGATCGGACTTGCGGTCTGTTTCATCGTGCTGTATTGGGGGGTTGGGACCGTATTGATTCCGCTCTACACGATCCAGTTCGGAGTCTCGGCGTTTTTGATCGCGGCAGCATTCCGCGCCATCGTCCTCGGCTATTTTGCCCTCGTGCTCGCTCGCTCGTACACCAACATAGCGTTCGTTCGCCGGAGATTCTAAGAAATCTAAACCGCGCACCTCAGGGCATTCGATATTTTATAGGATGCCTGGCGTCGGTGGATTGAGCATTGCGACCAACCTGTTGGCGAACAGCGTGCAGCTCAACCTATCCGATAACCAAGTGAGCCTCCGGCGAGCCGTTACCCAACTCTCAAGCGGGCTCCGGATCAATACCGCCGCTGACGATCCCTCCGGCGATTCGATCGCGGTCAATTTGCAGTCGCAGGTAAGCGGCACCGATCAAGGTTCGCGCAACGTACAGGACGCGAACAATGCTGCGAGCGTCGCGGACGGCGCGCTTACGACGATCAAAGATATTCTTGCGCGCATCCGACAGCTCGCCGAGCGAAGCCTCGAGCGACATCACGAGCGACTCGGATCGCGCGAGCCTTCAAACCGAAACGAGCCAGCTGCTTGTCGAGATCAACCGAATCTCGCAGAACACCAACTTCAACGGCGTGCAGTTGCTCGACGGCAGCCGTTCGGGCTTTCAGGCCGCACAGCAAGCCTCGGCGACGATCGAATCCAACTCGACGCTGAACACTGCAGGCTCGATCGCAGGAAGCGGTCAGCTCGTGACGATGGCCGCGGTCGGCGATGGCCCGGCGACCCAGTATTCGCAAATCGACGTCCCGCTCGATTCCAATGCGCTTGGTACCGGTCAACCCGAGACCGTGCAAGTCAATATCGGCGACGCCGAAAATCTCCAGCCCGGCCAGATGCTTTCGGCGGGAAACGCGCAGGTGCAAGTTCTCTCGGTCGATGGCGGAAACAACACGATCACCGCGACATTTTCAGCGCCGGTCGCGGCCGGAACCGTCATGCACACGTACGTCTGGGGAACATCGACGAACGCCGTCGCTGCCGGCGAGCAAGTGATGACTCTGGCGAGCTCGGTCGGCGACGCCGGTGTTCCGCTTTACGCCGGCGAGGTTCTGCAAATCGATCCGGGCGGCGTGAACGACATCGTCAAAGTGCAAACAGTCCTTAGCCCGACGAGTTTCCTCGCCGACTTCGGAACCGCGCACGCGGCCGGCGTTCAGGTATACAGCTTCAACGCCAACTACATTGCGGATTCGCCGCCCGAGGTCACGACGATTCCGTTTGGCGGTTCGACTGATCCGCCGCCACAAGGTTCGGAAGCGTGGGTGGAAGAGAGCACGAGCGACTTCCCGGGAAATAACGGATCCGAGATCGTCGGAACCGGAACGGTCGACGGAACGACGCCGACTGACGAATACATCTCCATTCCCCAGATCTCCGACAACTTCGGCGGTCTGTTCACGGTCTGGACTGCGCTTGGCAATGCCGCGGGCCCGGTCGTGCCGCCGAACGACGGAACGGTCGAGCTTCAAGTCGTCAACGACTCCGGGACAATCGGCGTGCAGGAGTCGTACTACGACACGGCCAGCCAAACAACGCAGACCTCGTCGTACCTGATCCCAGCTAACCAGCGAGGAATGCTGTTCGATGGTACGACGTTCATGGTCGGCAACATAACTGCCGCGGACGTCGGATTGACCGCATACATCAAGGTCTTGCAGCAAACGCAAGGTGTCAGCAGTCAAACGAATTCACCGGTAACCGTGCAGGACGGCGCGATCCAGGGAACTGCGGTGCAGTTCGGCATCGCGGCCATGAACACGCAATCGCTGCGCCTTTCGAATACGAATCTCTCGACGACGATCGGAGCGGAAGATGCAATCGGACAAGTCGACTACGCCATCGGTCAAGTGCTTTCTCAAAGCGCGCAACTAGGCGCGATCGTTACGCAACTCAATGTCGACATAGACAATAACAATACGGCCTCGGTCAACCTTTCTGAGGGCGCGTCCAATATCACCGATCTCAACGTCCCACAGGCGACCACGGCCTACACAAAGGTGCAAATTCTCGGCCAGATCGGCACGAGCGTCCTCGCCCAAGCCAACACCAACGCCGAAACCGTCCTCGCCCTCTTCCGGTAATTAGGGTGGAGGACACCCATCTTGATCGAGACGCCCGGCATCGGGGCGACCCAATCGCCCTGGTGGTATCGTAATCGCTCCACGGTATTCGGCATTCTCTACGCTGCCGGGTTTTTGCCAGGCATCATCGGCGGGTTTGCAGGCATCGCGTATGTCGCGACGATCGTGCCGCTTGGCTTACGTCTGGGCAGCTATGCCGCGATCGACGCACTGTTTTGTTTGGCGGTCTTCCTCCTGTTTCTGTGTTTTGCGATCCGCTTCTGGGGGTCGAGTTATCTGCAATCGGCGATCGTTTGGAACGCGGACGCCAAGGCGGAGAAACTGTTCATCGAGGGACCATTCCGCTACACGCGCAACCCGCTCTATTTCGGCAACATGTTCATGGCGATCGGCTTCGCACTGATCGCACCGCCATCAGGCGCGGTCTTCATTCTCGTTGCCAACGCTTATTTGATCAACAAGCTGATCAATCACGAAGAGCCGCTACTCCGCGCAACGTTCGGCGAACCCTACGAACGCTATTTCGCGAGCGTGCCGCGATTTTGGCCGCGCCTGGGCCCGGTCCCGGCCCAAGGCAATCTCAAACCGAACTTTGCGCAAGGACTCATCACCGAGACGTTCACGCTTTGCCTGTTCCTAGGACTGTGCTGCTTCTTCGCGCCGATGCCGTACGGTCTCTACGGATTCTTCGGCGTTCTACGCTCTCGGTATTTTTACCCAAAGGATTCTGGCTAGGCGACCTGCGTGATCGACGAGTCGGCGAAACATTTCGTCCGCCGGCTCGAGGCGTTCTCCGACATCGTCATCGGTTTCAGTCTCGCGCAGCTCGGCGCCGTCCTCATCATCCCCGAACGCGCGATCGCGCTCGTGCAGAATCCAGCTTGGCTATTCGGATTCGTACTCGCGTTTTGCCGTCGTGTGCAGCATGTGGTACTTTCACCACCGCCTTTTTTCCAGATTTTTCGTTCCGAAGGCCTGGCCGGTGATTCTCAACTTCATTTGGCTCGCGATCGTCGTGCTGTTGGTCTATGCGACCGAGCTCTACGTGCGCATGATGGACGATGTCGTCGCGGTCCGAATGTATTTCGGTGCGTACAGCTTGGCGTACGGAATCCTCGGGCTTCAGTACGTTATCTGCGGAACGAAACGGCGCTAATCGCGCCGGCGCGCGTCGCGGCGCCGTGTTCACGTTCATGTGGACGGCGCCGTTTCTGAGTCTGCTTGGTCGCGACGTCCCTCTTGCCGACGGACATCCTCAACACGATAACAGCCACCGTCTTCATCGCGACCGCGATCGCATTCGTGATCCTCGCGCGGCGTTATCCGCGCGAATCAGCCGGCAGCGGCCCGTGAGCCATCGCAGCGGCTTCAAACACTTTGCCGACATCCGCTGCGCGTCTATTGGATATGGAGCCCGTTCAAGCACAGATAGCCGCAGCGAGGCGCGGTGAGGCGATCGCCATTCCGACCTCGTTCGATCGGTGTGGCCGGATGCGTACCGGATCGCGTGGTCGATCCTCCAGGACCACGCGGACGCCGAAGACGCCGCACAAGATGCGTGTGCGCGCATGATGACGGCGGTCGCTCGCTGCGCGATCCCGCGCGCTTCGGCGTGTGGTTCTATCGGATCGTCGTCAATCAAGCGCGTCAGAAACAACGCGAGCATTTACGACGACGCGGTCTTAGCGAAGACACGCATGTTGACGGCTTGACGTCGGACGAGCGCATCGACATCGATCGCGCGATTGCGTCGCTCGATCCCTCGCTTCGCATCGCGATCGTGCTCCGCTATTACTACGATCTCAACAGCCGCGAGATCAGCGCCGTGCTCGGCGTCAATGCCGTCACCGTTCGCTGGCGCCTGATGCGCGCGCATCGCCTGCTTCGACCGCTTCTCGAACATCAACAACAGCAAGGAGAGTGTCTCGATGAACCGCTCGCTTCCAGCTAGCGTCGCCGACTACGTCGGCAAGATTCCCGTTCCCGACGTGCGACCAGAGCGCGATTCTCTCACGGCGCCTCCCGCAGCATAAGCGCCCGCTCTGGAGTCCGTGGATGAGCGCGGCCGTCGCCGCGGGCATTTTCATCGCGATTCTTGCCAACGTCCCGGCAGTGGTCGCGCAGGTCGAGCGCGTTTTCCGCGCCTTTACGGTCGTCAACGGGAAGACGGTTCCACTCGTCGTGCAACGGACGACACTCGCGGATGGCGCATGTTCCGTTCACGGTGATCGAACCTGCCGGAATCCCCGCGAACTTGCACGGCACGATCCGCGAGTTTTCTTCGGAATCGTCGCCGAGTCAGACGCGTCTGATGATCGAGTATCGCAAGGACAGCGCTGACATGCCGCCCGCGCTCACGATCATGGAGATCGCCGACGACGGTCACGCGGAGCACAACGTGCTCTTTATGAGCAAAGGCCCCGCCGGTGCTATACCGCCGCAGATTCCGACGCCCTCGCGCATAACGGCGTCGGCGGCGTCGTCACGCTGCAGGACTACAAGCTCAAGCAGAACGGACACGAGAAAGCACTGGCGTATCAAGTTCGAGCCCGTTAGCTGGGTGCAACACGGAACTCGCGTGTGTTCTTGATGTCGCCGCCCGACGCGCTATCATCGCAACAACTCGGCACGATCCGCAAGGCCATGCAAGCGCACTAACTTGACAAAGCTACGAGAATCCCAACTCCTTAAGAATTTCATCGGTGTGCTGGCCGAGTTGCGGCGGTTGATGGCGTAAACCGAGCTTGTGATCGGCGAACTCGAGCGGGATGCCCGGGAGCTTCGTCATCGTCCGGTCGGCGAGCTCGGTGCGTTCGAGCCAGCCATGCGAGTTCAAATGCGGATCTTCAAATAAGTCGCCGGGCTTCGCAACGGGCGAGAACGGAATCGACTCGCGCTCGAAAATTTCTGCTAGCTCTTCGAAACTGTGTTTGCGAACGATCTCCGCAACGATCGGGAGCAGACTTGTCTTTCGCGGACGACGCGCTTGTTGTTGTCGTCGAACTCCGGGACGTCGAGCAAATCTTCGCGGCCGAGTGCGCGGCAAAAACTTTCCCAATGCGCGTTCGACGTCACGCCGATGAAGATCGGCGTGCCGTCCGACGTCGGAAACGTCTCGTAGACGCCCCAGGCCGGATAGCGCATCGACATCGGCGGTGGCGGGACGCCCATCACGGCTTCGGCCGCCATATGCTGTGCGACCAGAAACGCTCGCGCTCTCGAACAACGACGCCGTCATGCGCGCACCCTTCCGAGTGCGTTCGCGCTCGCGCAGCGCCGCGAGAATTCCGACGACGCCGAACACACCGCCCATGATGTCGACGATCGACGAGCCGGCGCGCAGCGGACGATCGGGTAGGCCCGTCATGTACGCGAGTCCGGTCATATACTGCACGACTTCATCGAGCGCGGGGCGCTTTCATACGGTCCTTGCAAGAAGCCTTTGAGCGCGCAATAGATGATGCGAGGATTCATCTCTTCAACGGCATCGGCGCCGAATCCAAAGCGATCGAGCGTTCCGGGGCCATAGTTCTCGACGAGCACGTCGGAACGCTCGATCAGCTTTCGAACGATCTCTTTGCCACGCTCGGTTTTCAGATCGACGAGCGAGACTTCGCTTGCTGCGATTGAAGCACGGAAAGAAGCCTGCAGCGAAACCGCCCAGCCGTCGCGTTGCGTCACCGTTCGGTGCGGCTTCAACTTTGACGACATCGGCGCCAAGCTCCGCGAGCACGAAGCCGCACGAAGGCCCCATGATCGTGTGACAAAACTCGACGACGCGTATGTCGCCTAGCGGGAGCATGCGGCGAGGGCCATGCGGACGGATTCCGCGACAAGATGCGGCGTCACGTTCGTGCGCGCAATGCGCTCGGCTTCTTCAATTGCGGTAAGCGCGCGCACGAGATCGTGGACTTCGACTGCCGGCAATTTCGCGACCCCGCGCACTTCATCTGAAGCGAGCGGCGCGACTTCTTTGCCGGCGATGCGCAAGACGAGCCAATCGCGCGTGAGCGTCTTGATCGTCTCGAGCCCTTCTTCGAGCGTGTCGCGCACCGCCCAACGGCCGTCGTCGACGTCCCCGCCTTGCACGACGCCGTAGAACCACGCAATCGCTGCGTCGCGAACTTCACGTGAATCGCCGCTCAGCGCCGCGACGGCGCGATCGACGCTGCCTTGCGCGAGCAGAGCCGCACGCGCAATTTCCTTGGCGTCAGTGTGACCGAGTTTGCCAAGAATTTCCTCGACCTGCGCGCGCGAGAGCGGTGGAAACCGCACCTCGATCAGACGCGAGCGAATCGTATCCAGCAGTTTGCCCGGTGCATCCGAGGTCAAAATCAAGAGCACGCGCGCGGGCGGATCTTCGAAGAAGGCCAGCAACGCGTTTGCGGCTTCGCGCGTGAAGTCGACATCTTCGAAAATGAAGATTCGCCAGCCGTCTTCATAGGCGTGCAGCGAAAATTGGCGCACGAGATCGCGCGCCGTCGTTTCTTCGGATTCGTGAAACCCTTGCTCGACGTCGCGCTCGCCGATCTTCAGCTGTCCGCGCGTCGCAAACAAATCCGGATGCGTCCCGGATTGCACCATCTTGCAGCCGGTGCAGTGTCCGCAGTAGCCGAGCAGCGTCGATTTCGGCGTGACGCACAGCAGCGATTGCGCTAGCCGTTGCGCGAAGGTGCGTTTCCCGACGCCGTCAACTCCGGTGAACAAGTAACCATGCGCAAGCCGCTCGGGTGTATAGGCCGAGAAAAATTTCGTCGGGCCGTCGGCTCCGACGACGTCGAATACGCTCACGAAGCCGTCGTTCGGAGTCCTACTCGCGCGTGATCGATTGCGGCGAGGATCGTCTTCACGCTTTCTTCCAGCGGCTGCTCCACGTCGACGACGACGAAGCGCCGGCTCCAGCGACGCGCCATGTCGAGGTATCCTTCGCGAACCGCGCGATGGAAATCGAGCGACTCGCGCTCCATGCGATCGACGGCATGTCCACCACTGGCTGCGCGCGCAGCAACGCGCGGCAAGGCAATTTCAGGCGGAAGGTCGAGGATGAAGGTAAGATCCGGCGTCAATCCGGAGGTCGCAGAAAGGCAGACCTGCAGTAGCTCCTCGACGTCCATGCCACGCCCATATCCCTGGTAGGCAATCGTCGAGTCGAAGAAGCGATCGCATAAAACCGTCCGCCCGGCGCGCAGCGCCGGCCGAATCACGTCGGTGCACAGCTGCGAACGCGACGCACACAGCAGCATCACCTCGGCCATCGGACCGATTTTCTGGGCCGGATCCAGGAAGATTTTTCGCACCTCGTCGCCGAGCACCGTGCCCCCAGGCTCCCGCGTTTGCAGGACGTCGTCCCCGCGCTCGCGGAGTTCGCGTTCAACGCGTTGCATCAGGGTGGACTTGCCGGATCCCTCGATACCCTCGAAGGTGATGAACATCGCACCCTGCTTCGCGCTCAAGGTCTAGGCCCCGCCTAGCAGCAATAGTCAGGTCAACCGAGCGATCGGGAAAGGTGAGGACGTGCTTTACGAACTTGCCAAGATTTTTGGTGGAAGTAAGGGTCCGGAACGGCGCGGGCACAATCGCAAAACAGTAACCTATCCCGTGCGCTGGAACAAAGATGAGAATACGGTCGTCGATGGCGTTGGCCAGGAGATTTCAGCGACCGGTGCTTTGGTCGTTCTCAAAGACAAGCCGCCGGGTAACGAATTCACCGCACAAATGAAAATCGGCGAGCGGATGATGACCATTCGCTTGCAAATCGTCCGTCACGATGCGGTCCAAAACGCCGGCACGACGTGGCATCGCTTCGCAACGAAGTTCGCGGGCATTTCGGCCGACGACTGGGACGCCATCGTTCGCTACTGCAACGACGCGCCCGAGCCGGTCAATCGCGGTTCCGAGGAGCTCAAGGCCGTCCAGAGCAAGAACGATGATGCGTTTCGGCTCTTACCGCTCGCGATTCAACAGCAAATCGTCAACACGCTCGTTCAATTGAACCACATGGCGAGGCCGGGCCCCGAACAAGCGCCTTTGCTGCGCATGACGTATTCCGGCGTCGTCAAACGCGGCGCGCAAGAGATTCACCGCTGCCACGTGCACAGCCGCATCGACGTCGAAGGTGAGATCCGCCAGTTCGACACGACCTTCCTAATCGACGGAACGGGAAAGGTCGAAGTTCAGGGCGCCAAGCACTAGGCTCGGCTTATGCGACCGAGTCGGTTGCCCGGTAGATTTGCACGCGGCGATTCGGCTCGAGGCCGGTGCTGCGTGATTGCAGACGATGCCGCTCGGCCATCTGGTGCTGCATGCGCCGAATATACGACGTCTGCGGCGTAAGCTCGATGGCTTTGTTCTCGAGCAGCACCTGGTAGATCGCTTCCTCGGCTTCACGTAGCGCGAGCTCTTCGGCGTCGATCGACGGAAGGTCGAAGATGTCTTTGAGTGCGTGCTGGATTTGCGTCGTCGTATTCGTCTTGATCGTGTAAATCGGAATGTTCTCGGACGCGATCGTCTTGAGCTTCGCCGATTCTTTGCGCTCGAGCGTCTTGAGCGTGAGCACGACGTCGGCGTCGTCCCACTTGCGAGCGATCGACGCGCTGACGCGTAGATTCAGGACTGCACGCTCGATTTTGTTGCGCGAGACGCCGTACGGGAAGATCATCAGCGGCTTCTCTTGTTCGGCCGCCGCCTCGGCGTCGGCTTCGTCGACGCGGGATGGAGGCGGCAAAACTTGCGTATCGGCTTGCTGCACGACGGTGACGTTGCCGGCCGGTCCGCGTTCGCGGATTTCCGGCTGCGGCTGGTAGCCGCGCAGAAGCGCATCGACGACCTCGGCGACATTGCGATGAATCGCAAGGCGGCCGCGATCGACGATTTCGATCAGCACGTCGAAGGTCGGCGGTGCTTTGCGTTCGAGCACGCTCTTGCGCGTGCCGCGGCGCCGCGCTTCCTCATCGGAGAGCGTGACGGCCTGAATGCCGCCGAGCAGATCGGACAGCGTCGGATTTTTCAGGATATTGTTGAGCGTCTGGCCGTGCGCCGTACCGATCAGCTGCACGCCGCGTTCGGCGATCGTGCGGGCTGCGACGGCTTCGGCTTCGGTTCCGATCTCGTCGATGACGATGACCTGCGGCATGTGATTTTCAACCGCTTCGATCATCACGTTGTGCTGGAGCGTCGGATCGGCTACGGGCATGCGCCGCGCGTGGCCAATTCCCGGATGCGGAACGTCGCCGTCGCCGGCGATTTCATTTGACGTGTCAACGACGACGACGCGCTTACCGTCTTCGCTGAGGATGCGCGCGCACTCGCGCAGCATCGTCGTTTTACCAACGCCCGGACGCCCAAGCAGACAAATCGATTTTCCTTGGCGCACGACGTCGAGAATGATGTCGACCGTACCGTAAATCGCGCGACCGACGCGGCAGGAAAGACCGATGATCTTTCCCGTGCGATTGCGGATCGCGGAAATGCGGTGCAGCGTGCGCTCGATGCCCGCGCGATTGTCGCCGCCGAACGGCGAAAGCCGCGAGGAGACATGCGCGATCTCTTCGTGCGTGACGAGCGTATCCGTCAAGAACACGAAACCGTTCTCGAAGCGCGCTTCGGGCGGCCGGCCGAGATCGAGCACGACCTCGATGATCTCGTTCACGTTCGGCAGGCGGATCAGCGCCTGGCGGATCGGCAGTGGGAAAATGTCCAGGAGCTGCGTGAGCTCCCAAGACGGCGAAAAGGCTTCGGCGTTAATAGCCAATGAGCGCTGTCCTCACAGGGGCCGGCTCGGTCTGAGACCTCACGTTATCGTTCGTTTCCAAGCACTAGGGAGTGGACCCTGCCGCCCAGCCACTACCATATGTAGTATTTGGGCTCCAGACCATAGTTCGTCCGGGGAGGTCCGTTACTTAACCTTACCCCAAAAGCGCGGTTCAAGTTCCGAGCCTTATGGCTCCTTAACGAGACCGGGTCGCAGTTTTGTCACCCCGAGCGCAAGCTTAGCCGGGTTCGCCGTGCCAGGCATCGAGATCGGCGCCGCCGTTGCCGCTGACCATGCGCCGCATGACATGGCGCGAGTACAGCAGCTTGTCGGAATCCGGATAGTAGACGCAGTCGTCTTCCGCGTTGTTCGCGAGCGCAAGCACGACGAGCTTTTCTTTACCGGTGTTTTGAATGCGATGCGTCGCGTGCTCGCCGATCGGCATCGCGATCATGTCGCCTTTGCGAAACGAGTATTCGCCGAACGGAAACCGGATCGTCCCCTCGCCCTCGAAGACAACGTACAGCTCTTCCTCTTCCGTGTGCAAGTGCATCGCCGTCGCAAAATTGCCGGGCGGAATTTCGAAGACTTGATAGCCGAGCTTGCGCGCTCCGAGCAAGAGCCCAACCTCGGCTTGGCTGCGCGCATGGCGCCCCGGACCCTTGCGCGTTTTCCAGTGCGCAAGCTCATCGAGATTGATCTTGTAGATCAACACTTCGGTTCGCGTTTTCAAGAACGTTTCGATTGCAGCCGTCGCGCCGCCGAATATGCAATAACCGTCGCCGACCAGGATGTTTTTGGGCTCGAGCGCCCACAGGCGTCGGAGGCTCAACACCGCTGTCTTCGCATCTCCGAGCTTTGCGTCGGGAACCGTGCGCAGAGAGCCCGGCGGATCACCCCAGAGCGCGTCGCCGACGATCACGGTCGCGCTGTCCTCGAGATAGAGCGCAAACTCGCCCGGCGATTTCATCCCGTCGAGCTGCACGACGGTGACGCGACCGATGCGGTCGCCTTCCACCAACTCGCGATCAACTTTCACTTTGATCTCGGGGACGTCGAGCTTGGGCGCTGCGACCTTCGCACCGAAGCGTTGCGCAAGTGCCGCCGCTTCGCGCTCGTGGTCACGCGTCGTCAGCACGATCCAAGCGACACCGCGATCGGCGATTTGCTTTGCATCCTCTTCGTCGAGCGCAAGCGGATCAACGAGCACGTTTCCGTCGCCCTTCTCGCTCACGATGAAGAACGAGTTGAAATTCATCAGGCGGTCGGGTTGCCAGCGTGACCACATCATCACGCCGTCGATCGTCGTTTTCTGCAGAAGTTTGGTCGTCTCTTGAGCCAGCATGCGCGACTCCTATTGTGATTTTCGCTGTCCCTCGACACGGGGCGCTTTGCGCCCCTACGCTCGGGATGACAAGGGGGGCGACTTCGCTTCTCCCTACGCTCCTTTGACGACTCTTATTCTGCGGAGATCGTCGTCGTACGGGCCCTGCATGCGCACACCGGCTTTCTTCTCGAGGCCCAAGTAGTCGATGATCTCTTTCGTGATCTCCTCGCCCGGCGAGATTACGGGAATGCCGGGTGGATACGGCGTGATCACCTCGGCGCAGATGCGGCCGGCGCTTTGCTTGAAGGGCACGAGCTCGGTCGGCGCCAGGAACGCCTCGCGCGGCGAGAGCCGCATCGGCGGAATTTTCGGCAGCTGGTAGGTGCCGGTCTTGAGCCGGCGTTGCAGCACGCCTGAGGGCGAGAAGATGTCGACTGGACGATCTTCGCGCGCCAGCTCGCGCACGGCGTGCACGAGCGATTCGGCCGCGGCCCCGGTCGTGCCGATCGTGATCAGCGCGACGCAGTTGAAGAGATCGGCGAGCTCGACTTGCACGTTATAACGGCGGCGCAAAATCTCTTCGGCTTCATAACCGGTGTAGCCGAGATCCTTAACGGTAATCGTGATCTTGCACGGATCGAAGTCGTAGACGCCTTTGCCGTCGACGAGCTCGCGTCCGAAGCAGTAGATGCCCGGAATCTCGTTGAGCTGTCTTCGAATTTCGTTCGCGAGATCGATCGTGCGCGCGAGCAGCGCTTCGCCGATCGTCGCCATCTGACGGCGTGCAACATCGAGCGAAGCGACCAGCACCAGATTCGGCGACGTCGAGAGGAACAGCTTATAGACCGCCTTGAGCCGATCGAGGTGCACGCGTTTGCCTTGCATATGCAGCATCGCCGTCTGCGACATCGAGCCGATCATCTTGTGCGTCGAGTTGATGCACAGGTCGGCGCCGGCAGCCAGCGCATCGGTCGGCAGCGACGGATGGAAGTGAAAGTGCGGGCCCCAGGCTTCGTCGACCAGCAACGGCACGTGATGCGCGTGCGCGATGCGCGCAATCGCTGCAATATTCGCTTGCGCGCCGTAGTACGTCGGACTCACGACGTAGACGGCTTTCACGTCCGGGTTAGCTTCGAGCGTCGCTTTCACCGTCTCGGGCGTGACGGTATGATCCATGTGCAGCGCTTCGCTGACTTGCGGCTGCATATAGACCGGAATAGCGCCACTCATGATAAGAGCGCCCATCGCGCTCTTATGTGAATTGCGCGGAATTGCGATCTTTTCTCCCGGATTGAGCGCGGCCATCATCATGCACTGATTGCCGCTGGTGCTCCCGTTGATCAAAAAGAACGAATGATCGGCACCGTACGCCTCAGCCGCAAGCGCCTGCGCTTCGACGAGCGCGCTTTCGGGCTGCAAGAGATCATCGAGCCCGCGGATTTGCGTGAGATCGATCGCGAGCACGTTGTCGCCGACGAACTCGCGGAAAGCTCGATCCATCCCGTGACCCTGCTGGTGTCCGGGCGTGTGAAACGGGACGACGCCCGTATCGACATAGTCCATCAGCACGTCGAAATACGGCGTGCGATTCTGGTCGAGTTTAGGCCGCGACGCCCTGCCCTGTACCAGCTGGGAAGTTGACGCGGATGGTGAGACCGTCACGGCTTTGCGACGTGACCTCGCGCAGCTTCAAGAGACGATCGTAGATGACTTTGACGCCACGCGTTCCATCGTATGCACGCCGATCGCCGGTCTCTGCATCGAAAGTAACCGGGAGCGGAATGTCGCCCGTGAGATCGATGAATCGATCGAGCGCATCGTACGAGACTTCGACTGTCACGAAGCCGTTCGAGTAGCGCAACGCTAAGAGCGGTACTGAATCGGTGAGCTCGACCAGCTCCGAGCCGGTTCGCCGCAGCGCAAGCTTGCGCTGAATTTGTGATGGGCGTTCGCCCTCAATCCGCCGGATCATATTAGCCTACTTACCCTTTTCCTCGTCGAGCGCGCTCAAAAAGCCGAGCTCGTCGTCCCCAAAAGCCGTAAAGGCGTCGTTGTCTTCTTTCTTATTCGGCTGATCGTGCATGGGGGCTGAGCGCTCCACAAATTCCGGGAAGTCCGATTCACCCTCGAACTCGGGCAGCTGTCCCTTCGTTTCCAGGGGCTGGGTGCCGGGCGCCTCGATGATCCCCGCCTCCACTACCTGGATGTCGGGGATCGCTTTGGCGTCCGCTTTGGCACGCAGGGCCTGGGCGGCAAGGATCCTGTCCCTGTCCTTAGCGATTCGTTTGAGGACGTTTTCAGCCTCTCCGTCGGCCGCTTTTGCGATTTGGATCGCTTCTTCGACCTCGGCGGCGGTCGCGAGGCGGCGGAAAAGGACTCGCCCGGCCGCGTCCGTCACCGTGACGTAGGCCGGGAGCTCGGCGTGGCACCGGGGAGCCCTAGCCCTCGAGCTTCGTCTCTATGGAGACGTTGTAGAGGAAGAGAAACTTATGCCACTCGCCCGGGAACGTGTTCCTTCGGATCTGGATCCACGGGATGTACTTGGGAGTCTTCGGGCGACGCTTGAGCGACATATTGGCATCCTGGGGCGAGCGATTGTTCTTGCGATTGTTGCATCGCATACACGCACAGACGAGATTCTCCCATGTCGAGGGACCTCCCCGGCTGCGTGGGACGACGTGATCGACCGTCATCATGCGCTCGCCGCGGAGTCCGCAGTATTGGCACGTGTAGTCGTCGCGTAAGAGCACATTCTTTTTCGTCAATGCGACTTTTTGCATCGGACGCCGGATGTAGTACAGCATCCGAATGATCGACGGCATGCGCAGCTCCCACCGCGCCGACGTGAGGATGCGATCGCGATCGTGCACGATCTCGGCTTTGCCGGAAAAGATCAATTTCACGGCGCGCTGGAACGACGTGATGTTCAGCGCTTCATACGTGAAATTTAAAACGAGGACGTCATTCATGACAGTCCTCGCTCTTTATTTGTAGACGTGACCAGCCGAGGCTGAGTACTCAACCTATCGAGCCTAAGGCCACACTGCTGCGATAGGCGGCGTAACAGCACACGTCGTCATCGACGGAAAATATTCGCTGCCCCTCGACTACGAGGCCTGCGGCCTCTACGCTCGGGGCGACAAGGGGGGCTACCCCTGCGCCCCCACCATCTCTACGAAGTACCGATGCAAGCGGTCGTCGTGGGTCAATTCGGGGTGAAATGAGGAGCCCAGGACGTTCTTTTGCCGCACGAAGACCACGTGGCCGTCGCGACTCGCGAGGACGTCGACGTCTGGGCCGGCGCGCTCGATCCAGGGCGCCCGAATGAAGACGGCCGGAAACGGCTCGGCCCGCCGAGCGCCGGGATCGGCAGATCGACCTCGGCCGAGGCAGCCTGACGTCCGAAGGCATTGCGCCTTACCGTAATATCGATGAGATCGAGCGTCGGCTGATCGCAGATCGGCGACGTCGTGCGCGGCGACGATCATCCCCATGCATGTTCCCCACAGCGGCATGCCGTCCGAAGCGCGCTTCTTAATCGGCGCTTCAAGTCCGAAGCGCTTGAGCAGCTTCATCACCGTCGTCGACTCGCCGCCCGGGAATGATGAGCGCATCGACGCGCGCGAGATCCTCGGGCGTCTTCACTTCCATCGAATCGGCACCCGCGCGCGAGAGCGCAGAGAGATGTTCGGAAACATCTCCCTGTAACGCGAGGACGCCGACGACTGGTTTTTTCTTCAGACGCCTCGCACCGACATCAACTGCTCTTGCGGCAGCGTGCGCACGTCGAGTCCGGGCATCGCACTCGCGCCTGCGATTTGCAGCTGCGCGTCCATCACGGCCTTCGGATCGTTGAAGTGCGTCGTCGCATCGACGATCGCTTTGGCAAACTTCGCCGGATTCTCCGACTTGAAGATGCCGCTGCCGACGAAGATTCCTTCAGCGCCGAGCTGCATCATGAGCGCAGCGTCAGCCGGCGTCGCAACGCCGCCCGCGCAGAACAGCACGACCGGCAAGCGGCCCATTTCGGCGATCTCGCGGATGATCTCGAGCGGCGCACCGATGTCGCGCGCACGCGCGACGAGCTCTTCCTTCGGAACTGCAGCTTAGCTCTGCGATGCCGTCGCGAATCGCGCGCATGTGACGCACGGCTTCGACGATGTTGCCGCTGCCGGCTTCGCCCTTGCTGCGAATCATCGCCGCACCTTCGGCGATACGCCGCAGTGCTTCACCGAGATCGCGCGCGCCGCACACGAACGGAATCGTGAACTGCTCTTTGCTGATGTGATATTTTTCATCGGCCGGCGTGAGGACTTCGGATTCGTCGACCCAATCGACGCCGAGAATTTGCAGCACTTGCGCTTCGGCGAAATGTCCGATGCGCGCTTTGGCCATAACGGGAATCGTCACGGCATCCATGATCTCGCGAATCTTTTTCAGATCGCTCATGCGCGCAACTCCGCCTTCTTTGCGAATGTCGGCGGGAACGCGTTCGAGCGCCATGACGGCAACAGCGCCGGCTTCCTGCGCGATAACGGCTTGTTTGGCATCGGTGACATCCATGATGACGCCACCCTTGAGCATTTGCGCGGCCCCGCGCTTAACCGTAATTGTACCGGTACGATCCACTGTAAGTGCTTTGTCCTCCGAAGCTCCTACAGTATCATAACCACTTACGCTCCGGGAAGCTGCGGTGTCGCATACGGCGTGGCCGTGCGCCGGTCGGCCCCGCGCTCGGCTCGGCTGTGGCCGTCGGGAAGATGTAGGTGGGCTCCGGCGAGGGAGTATGCGTCGGCTTGGGCGTGGGGCTCGGCGTCGGGGTGACGCGCGGGTCGGGGAATCCGGGGTCCGTCGCAACCGTGACGACCTGCAGCTTCCGCCAATCGCGAATCGGACCGGCTTGATCGACGGACGCGGTCGGAACGGGCGCCATCAGTTTGTACTTCGGGGACGAGCACCGCCGATTCGGTCGAGCGCGAAAGCACGCGTTCGCCCATCTTCTCGCCGATGAAAATCGAGATGAGCAGCACGACGCCGCCTAAGAAGAGAAAGAGCGATACATGCGGACGGCGCGGGCGCATTAGGTTGCTGCGTGCTCCGGAAGGCTATCGATCGAGCCGGTGCGCACCGATCGAAATTTCCGCGAGCTCGCCCGCGTGCAAGCGACGGCGATGCGTTACGCCACGGAACTCGACCGACGCGTTGCGAACGCGATCGTTCCAGTTGCATAGGAAAATGCGCACGCCGCCGTTCTCGTCTTCGAATGCGATCGCGCCGACTTCAACGGGCGACGTCGTGACTTCGTCGCTCACGTCGCTGTCCCGCGTAGACGATGCGATATGGTTCCTCGGCCGAGGCTTCGCGCATGTCGCCGTAGATCGTCGTCATTGGTTTGATCGATCACGTACGTGCACAGACGTCCGCCCCAATGCACTTTCACCGCTGCGGCCCACGAGAAGTCGTCCGGCAACAGCGGCGCGATATGAAAACGTCCGGTCGTGCGATATCCATCGAGGCCCATCAGCGTTTCCGCGACGGCCCACAAATACTTCGCGCTCGTCCACGGCGACATGTACATGCCGCGATTCGTGAGCGAGCCGCCGTCGAACCATTCCGGGAATTGGCCGGGGACGCAGTTGCGTGCGGAGCCTTCTTCGACGGTTGCGTAAATGGCGCGCAGCCAGTGCGCGGCCGCACCCGGCGTGCCGTTGCGCGCCAGCGCAACTGCAAACCAAATCGTCAGGTCCGGCCAAATTCCGCCGAGCAAACCGAATCCGTGCGAAGGGAAATACCAACCGTCGGCCGTCGAGATCGTACGCAAACCAACCGGCGTCGTGAAATCGGGTTCGGAGAGACGCTTGAGAATGCTGATGCTCTCATCCGGCTCGGCGCAGCGGAAGAGCACCGGGAAGACTTCATCGGCCGTGAAGTTGTCCTGATAGTTCGAATTCTGATCGTAGTTCAGCACAAACGCGGTCGTATCGGAGCTAAAGAGCCGCGCCCGAATCGCTTCGCGTAATTTCGTCGCTTCGTCGGCGAGGCGCTTCCAGGTCTCATTCTCGCCGACGATCGCTGCGCACACCGCGGCCGACTCGAGCGCAAAGTAGCATTCGGCGTTGATTTCCGTAACGGCACCGGAAAGATTGTAGTACGGAATGATATTGCGCCACGAGCTAATGCCGAACATGTCGACGCCCGTCGCCTTGCAGAATACGAGCCCGTTCGCGTCGCGTTCTTGAAGAATGTAGTCGGCGATCTTCACGATCAGCGGATAGACGGATTTTAACCACTCGTCGTCGCGCGTGACGTTATAGTGGTGCAAGAGCGCGATGATGTGCAGCGGTGTGTCGTCGTTGATGTTGAGCTCGTATGACGTCTTGAAGCCGGACTGACGCCGCGCACGTACTCGACGACTTGTCCGGTCGGCTCGAGGAACTTGTTGAAGACGTCGAGCGAGTTACGCGAAAACTCAGGCATGAAATAATCGAAGCCGTGCACGAACCACGACGTGTCGCGCGAGACGAGGATGTCCGAAGGCGGCGAGTTGGTCGAGCCCCATCCTTGCGGATATTCTTTGACGATCCGCATCATATTGGTCTTGGCCCAAACGGTGCCGCGTGAGATCTCGGGCGAGGGTGTCATGAAGCGCGCGATCGCGAGCTGCTTTGCGTAGAAGCGCTGCGTCTCGTGGAGCGCTGCCGAATCGGCGAGGAGCTGCTCGATCGCAGGCTTCGCGAGTGCGTCGCCCTTCCTATTAAAGACGACCGCGAGCCGTATGGACTCGCGGGCGCCGGGTGCGACGTTGATGCTGTACTCGAAGGCCCCGAAGATGCGGTTGCTGACGTACTCCGCCAGCTGGGGGGTGACTTCGTCGAGGTGCTCGCGCTCGATTAGCCCTCCGGTGCGCATCCCGTGCAAGAGCACCTGTTCGCGCAGCGCGACAACGACGGAATCCGGCTGGCGCGATCCACCCCACCACCGCACGGCGCCCGTTTCTTCATTAACCGAACGGATATAGCGATCGACGACGCTCGCGCGCACTTCCTTTTCCGGCTCCCCGTAAAACCGCTGACCGATGAGCAGCGACCAGGGAAAGAGACTGACCGTGCGCGATTCACGTCCGGGATTGTGCAGCGTGACGTCGACGACGAATGCGACGAGACGATCGTGGCGCGGACCGCACGGAACGTAGAACGCTTCCGTAACCGCGATCTGATCGTCGAGTCCGAATTCCGAAATCTGCGCGTACGGTAGAAACGTGAAGTCACGCGTGATCTGATACGGAAAGTGCGTCTCGCGTCCATGAACGCGATACGCGATCTGGTGCACGCCAAAAATGATTTGATCGGTATCGGCGTCCCACAGTCCGCGCACGCCACCTTTTGGGGTCGAAGTCGCAAACGTCTTGTAGTTTCCGAGCGTCAAGCCAAACGGCGTCTGCGCCTCCGGTAAGACGTAGGCGCAGAACTCGTTATGTTGCGCATCGTAGCTCGACCCCATGTGGAGTATGGGTATGAGCGGGGGCCATCGGCCTTCCTGCGAAACGTGCGGCTGATGTTACAATCCGGAGCGACACAGGCGCCTGCAAAGATCAATCTGACACTCGAAATCCTCGCGCGCCGCGCGGACGGCTATCACGGCGTTCGCAGCGTCATGCTGCCGATCGGCTTGTACGACACTGTGCGCTGGCAGCCGGCCGAACGGTTTGCATTTCACTGCGATGACGGCGCGCCGCAAGACAAATCGAATCTCGTCGTGCGCGCATTCGATGCGCTCGAGATCGATCCGGCGCTCGACGTTACGCTCGAAAAGCAGATTCCGACGGGTGGTGGCCTTGGCGGGGGATCGAGCGACGGCGCTGCGATTTTGCGCGCTGCCGCGAGCGGCGCCTTCGGTGCGGTCGGCGAGAAAGATTTCGTCAAGATCGCGCGCACACTCGGTTCGGACGTGCCGTTCTTTTTGGTCGAAACCGGTGCGCTTGTCGAGGGCACGGGTGAGCGCGTCACCGCGCTTGGTGCATTGCCGCATTGGTGGACGGTCATTGTTATGCCGCCGGTCGCCGTCGAGACCGCCACTGCGTATAGTGCGCTCGATACCGCGCGCGGCGAAGGCTACGAAGTACGCGCGCGCAACGTGTCGCCGAGCCTCCTCGCGGTCGAAGCCGTGCAACGCCGCGACTTCAAGGCAGCGGTCACCGCGAGCATGAACGATTTCGAAGACGTGATCGCCGCGCGCGAACCGGCGATTGCCGCGGCACTCGAGGCACTCTACGCCGCTGGCGCGCGCGTTGCTCGACTCTGCGGCAGTGGTTCGAGCTGTTTCGCACTCACAGAAACCGAACGCGAAGCTAATGAGATCGCGGCTCGCCTCAACCCAAACAATGTGCGCATACACGTCGCACCGCTTGCCCCCACGAAAGCCTGGCGCTGACCCCCGTTGTCATCCCGAGCGTAGCGCCGCAGGCGCGTAGTCGAGGGACAGCGATGATGTTCATCTTTCGATAATAACGCAGCAAAAGGCAATCGACATGATTCCTGCGCGTGCAGATTTCCGTGCGGTACGTTTTGCGTCGCCTTCGACAAGACGGCTGGTTTCTTAAACGCGTGCGAGGAAGCCATCACATCTTCTGTCAAGTCACGAAGCGGGGGACAGTCACGGTGGCGTACAATGAGAATCGACTCAACGCGACAATACCAAATGAAACGTGGATGAGCATTCAAAGACAGGCTGGTTGGCGATGAAGTATGTTGCCGTCTTAGAGCCGGCGCCGGATGGAGGATGGGGCGCTTACGTGCCTGATCTTCCGGGGTGCGTTGCCGTCGCCGAGACAAAGGAAGAGACCGAACAACTTATTCGCGAGGCGATACCGTTACATATAGAATCCCTCCGCGAAGAAGGCGAACCGGTTCCGGCGCCGGGTCAATATACGCGACTAATCGAGGTCTGACGCAAAGCTGAACGCACTCGTACTCGCCGGTGGACGGCGCGATGCCGTCTGCGACAGTACGGCAGCGGTGAACAAGGCCTTCATTCCGGTCGGCGGCGTGCCGATGGTGACGCGTGTGCTGAAGACGCTGCGCACGGTGCCGGCGATCGAGCAAATCACCGTCGTCGCGCCGACGGTCGCGCTCGACGATTCGGCGCTGACGCTGGCTGACGTGCGGCGCAGCTCGGGCGACAAGATCATCGAAAGCGTGCAGCGTGGTCTTTCTGAGAGCGATCCGGACGCCATGATGCTGCTCGTAACCTCGGACGCGCCGCTTCTCTCGACCAAGAGCCTGGAAGAATTCGTGCAAACGCTGGCATCAATCGACGCAGATCTCGTCTACGCGATCGCCGAGCGCAAAGCGCACGAGAAACGCTATCCCGGCGTCCCACACACGTGGGCCCGAATGCGGGGCGGCGTGTATTGCGGCGGCGCGGTTTTCGGCATGCGGCCACGTGTGGTGTCGGCACTTACGAAATTCTTAGACGAGCTCGCGGCCGCGAGGAAAAGCCCGCTGCGTCTCGCACGCGCATTCGGCTGGGACGTCGTCGTGCGTTTCGCGCTGGGAGTGCTTCCGATCAGCGCGGCCGAAGCGCGCGCATCGACACTTCTGGGTTACCGGGTGCGCGCCGTCGTCGCCGCGCCCGATCTCGCGTTTAACGTTGATCGCAAGAATGATCTCGCGCTTGCCGAACGCTATTTAGAACGATAGTCGCTGTCCCTCGACTACGCGCCGGTGGCTTTTTTATAGATTTCGTCGGCGAAGACGATGTCGAGCGCGGCGTTGCCGAGATTGGCGATGACGACGAGTTGATCGGGCTCCGTGCGTCCGCGTTCGCTACCGAGCAGGATGTGACCGATCACCGAGTTGATACGCGGCAGGCCGCGTTTGAAACGTTGACGGCCTTCCGGCGTCTCGAACGGCGCCCTGTCGTCGACGATGATGCGATCCGCTAAGCGCAGCGTGGCATACTCTTTTGCGGGATTGTCGACGAGCGCGACCGTCGCGCCGCTGTGAATCATGGCGGGATCGAGAATCGGATTGTTGATTTCGTTCGTCGCCGTAACGACGATGTCGGCTTCGTGCAATGCGTCCGCGATGTTGCCATACGCCTCGACGCGAAGGCGCGACGACACGCCCGGATTGTTCGCCACAAATTTTTCCGCAGCATCAAGCGTTCGACCAACGACACGCACTGTGTGCAGCGACGGCAGCGCGACCGGAATGATGGAAAAATGCGTCCGAGCTTGCAATCCGGTACCGATCAACGCCATGGTGCTCGCTCCGTGCGAACATGCCGCAAGCGAGACCGCCGTCATCGCCGCGGTGCGCACGCCGGTCAGCCAGTTTCCATCCATGATTGCGTACGGAATTCCAGTTTGACCGTCGTTGAGAATGATCATGGCGCTCACGGTCGGAACGCCTTTGACGCGATTGAGTGGAAAATCGGCGACCCATTTGACGCCGATGACGTCAAGCGGCTTGCAATACGCGGGCATCGCGTGCACGTTGAAATCGTGCGGATGAACGCCGAATTTCGGCGGCACTTCGATCTCGCCGGACGCCAGCCAGCGCAGCGCCTGCGCGGCAAGCTCGCAGCTACGCTGCGGCGCGGGCGTCAGTGCTTCCATTTCCTTTGCGCCGAAATAGCGCAGACCGGTCGCTAGATCGACACCCGTCATGAGGTCTGCTTCGGCACAGTCTTTGACCGCGCCTCGGGAGGGCAGCAATCTAGCGCCGTCGCTTGCGCTCCGGAATCACAGACACAAAGCCGTCTCGACGAACGACGGCTAGAACTGGGCGTCGAGATGCTGCGATAAGCTGCAATATTCGAGGCAGGGCCTTTTCGAAGGCAGCGATCATCGTCTTCACAGACAAATTTCCGTGGCCCATCACGAGTGCATGGATGCCTGCACGGCGGAGAGCGCGGCGCTCGAGCGGATTGTAACGAATACGAGCATCTTTAGTAACGGCAATCCAGCCGTTATGGCCGGCCGTCATAAGCCAGACCGTGTCCTCCGCATCCTGTGCGAAAACGTCATCGTGAATGACCGGTTCAGGCTGCTTCGAGCCTCAGCTCCGATCGGATCGCCTCTTCTATGTCTTGGCGCGGCCGACGGTAATCCGAAGCCAGATCATCGATCGTTTCGCCGGCTTTGTATCGCTGGGCAATCACAAGAGTCGGAATTCCCGTTCCGGTTAGAACCAGCTGGCCGAACTGAATTTTGGGATTGATCATTACGACTTTGGCAGACTCAACCGGTTCCGTGCTGGTGAAGGGATATAGCACAGCAGGTAAATCGTCATGAGCCCACTCCACACGTCGTAGATGTGCTTCGAGGAGGTCGCGCATCGCGATCTGTCCCTGTTTCGAAGCGTTGATGAGGCGCCCGAGCCGATCAACGAACAGGTCGACTCCGTCGGTCTTCAGTCGCTGAGTCGCAAGGGGGTGCGACGTTCTTAGCTCGTTCTCAAGATAGCGAACGGCCTTCCGAATGTGCTGCATCGGGAGTTGGTGGTGGCGACGTAGCGCAAAAAGTACGTGCGCTTCGACAAGGTTGACGAACGACAGATAGTGCCGCGTTCCATCCTTCGGCAACGCCAAAACAGGCCTAAATCCTCGTTGGCCGAGTGCCCAGGCCCGCAGCGTCGTCGCGGGCATTTGAATATACCGTGCGGCTCGAGCTACGTCGTACGCAGGCTCCAGGCGAACGTCTGCCTCTTCGACCGTCCTTACTCTCCCCATAAGCCGGCTTCAATCGCACTTCGATTGTAGTACCACAACTTCATGCAGTTTAGCGCCAGCGGGTAAAAAGCTCGTTCTCGACGCCGAGCTGATCCAGCACTTTGCCGACGGTGTGATTCAGAATGTCGTCGACGCTTTGTGGATGCGCGTACATACCGGGGACCGGCGGTAAAATGACGGCGCCGATTTCTGCAAGCTGCGTGAGCGTACGGAGATGACCAAGATGTAGCGGCGTCTCGCGCACGACGAGCACGAGCTTGCGCCGCTCTTTGAGACATACGTCCGCCGCACGCGCGATCAGATTGTCGTTGAACGAATACGCGATCGACGACGCCGTCTTGATCGAGCATGGAATGACGACCATGCCGTGGGTGTGGAACGAACCGCTCGAGATCGACGCGGCTAAATCCGATTCACGATGCACGACGTCGGCCAGCTGCTCTAAATCGGACGCATTCTGGGCAGGCATCTCGAGCGCGATCGTCAGCGGTGCTTGCTTGGACAGGACAAGGTGCGTTTCGACGTCCGCAGTCGCATTGAGCGCGCGCATCAATGCGAACGCATACGCGCTGCCGCTTGCTCCCGAGACGCCGACGATAATCCTGCGCACGCTGTTGTGCTTCACGAACGAAGGGCGAAGGCCCCGCGGCTGGAAGCACGCGGTGTGGAAGGGCTTGTCCGCCGCTGCCTAATCGCGCTTCTGGGCGCGACGCTGGATGGCCCGGCGCAGCGGAGTGTCCGAAGCCCGGCGTTCGCATGGCGCGTTGACGCGGCACTTGCAGGGAGCGATCCCCAAGTCCCAGAGGCGATGCGCGACGCGATCGCAACGCGGCTCACCGAGCTTGGAATCGCGCTTCCAAAGGAAGCTCCCGGAGAAAAAACTCGCGTCGACGCTCGGATGCTGCGCCTTGTGAGCGACGCGCTCGCGTGGATTGGATCGCGCGACGAGCGTCTGCCCGAACGGATCGGCGCGGCATACCGCACGCAAGGCGCGACCGCACGCGAAGTCGTCGCGACGATCGTGAGCGAGCTCGGGCTCGATGACGGCGAGGCCGTTCTTGCGATCGCGGCGGCCGTGGACGAAGCTTGCGAGCCTCTCGGAAAAACGTGGGAGCCCGACGACGTGCAACTTGCACTCGCGCGCGAGCTCGAAGCGCAGCCCCGAGCGAGCGCGCCGAAAGCAGAAGTCCCCCAGCTCGCTGCGCAAGAACCGGATCGCGCGCTTCCCGGGCACCGGCATTTTAGCGCCTCGTCTTTGAACCTGTACGCGGAGTGCCCGCGCAAGTGGTACTTCCGCTATCTGTGCCGGGCGGTTGAAGACAAACCGACCTCGGCATCGGCGTACGGCACCGCTTTTCACGCCGCGCTCGAAGCCTTCCATAAAGTCTATCCCTCAATCGCCGGCATCGCCCCGCGCGAACTGGAGATGCGCCTGGAAGGCGAGATCAACACGGCGTTCGAGACGCATCGCATTCACTTCAGCTCCGAAGTCGAGTTTCGGCTCAACCGGCTGCGCGCACAGCGCACCGCAAAAAAGTATCTCGCGTGGCTGCAAGCGCGCGCGCAAAAAGAACCGTTCGAAGTCATCGGCTGCGAGATCAAGGCCGACATCGAGCTCGACGGCATCGAATTTCGCGGCTACATCGACCGGGTCGATCGCGACGAGCGCAGCGGACGCGTAACCGTCTTCGATTACAAGACGGGCTCGATCGCCGAATCGGCCGCCGAATATCGGCGCGCGATCAACGACGACAGCGAATTTCAGCTCTCATACTACTATTGGGCGCAGACGCTGGCCGGCGAGACCGTCCGCAGCATCGCGCTCGTTCCGCTGCGCGAAGCGCACCTCGACGTCGCACCGATCGAGCTCGAGATCGTGCCGAGCGGACCACCCGTGAAAAACGACAGCGCGACGCGTGGTGTGATTCCCGTCATCGAGCTCGAGCGTGCACGCACGACGATGGTCGCGCTCGGACGCAAGCTCGCCTCAGGGACGATCGAACATTTTCCGGCGACAGACGATCCGTCGTCGTGCCGCTATTGCGTCTACGCACCGTCGTGCCGCGAAAAGCCAACCGACGACACGATGGCCTTCGCGCGATGATCATCACCGGCAAACCCGGCAGCGGAAAGACGCGCGAGCTACTCGCGCGCATCGCAGCCGCCGAGTTTCCGCGCGAGCGACTGATGGTCGCCTCGCCGCATCCGCTTTCCGCCGCGCGCATCGGCGGCACGGCGCTCGCGAGGTACGCATTCGAGATCCTCGAACACAATGCGTTCGTCTCCGGACTCGCGCTCGAACTTGGCCGGATCGAAGACGTCGATGCCGAGGCGCACTTCCAAAACGCCGCCGTGTCGCTCTTCTCGCTCGAATGGCTCGAAGTCGCGGAACCCGAGCTCGGCGGCGATCTCGACTACGAGGTCGCGGGTCTGCGCACACCCGAGCGATTCGCGCAAGCAGCCTACCGTTTGATACGAAAACTGCGTAGCGCCGGCATCACGCCGAAGCGCTTTCTCGAAACCGCGCTGCACAAGGCGACCGAATGGTATGCGAGGCCGCCGAATCTCGCGAATCCGGATCTGCTGATCGCCGCGCGCCGCTATCGCGACTCGCTCAACGCCGACGGCCCGGAGCTCGAGCGCCAGCGCCGCCGCGAAATCGATCTCGCGAAGATCCTCGAGAAAACGTACTTGATCTACATCGCCGACAGCGAGTCACGCGGCTGCTTGACCGACATCGATGCGCTGGCCGAAGCGACACGCGTCCTGGGCAGCGTCGAAGGTGCCGCACAACGCGCGCGCGAGCGTTGGCCGCTCGCCTTCGTCGATGATGCCCAGGACGTCACGCTCGGCGAACTCGGCCTCTTGCGCGCGCTCTACGGCAAGGAGCTCACCGGCGTAACGTTCGCGGGCGACCCGGACCAAGCGACGCGGACGTTTGCGGGCGCTCGCCCCGAGCAAATCTTCACGGGACGCGACGTTCTCCAGATGCCCGACCCCGCGGAGCCGCGTGCCACGATCATCGCAGTCGCGCGCGAATTCTTGCACGACCGCACGATCTTCACCGATCCGCAAGGAACGATCGCCTTGCAGCGCGTCGGGTCGCACGAAAAAGAAGCGGCGTTCATCGCCGCTGAGATCGCAAACCTTCTCGAATCGGGCGCGCAACCGAACTCGATCGCGATCCTGGTGCGCACGCTGCGCTACGCGCGTCCGTATGTCGATGCACTGCTCGACGACGACGTGCCCGTCACGTTGATCGGCGATCTCGACGTTCTCGGCTCGCGCGTCGTTCAGGATGCACTCGCGCTCTTATGGGCAGTCGAGGATACGTCGCGGCACGATTGGCTCTTACGCGTGCTGCAAACGCCGACGATGCGTCTTTCGGACGCAACGCTCGTGACGCTGTGTGGCGAGCCTGCCGATGCGCAAGCCCGGCTCTTTCCACCCTCAGAAGCGGAGGCCGAAGGCGAACCGCGTCCGCGTTCGGATCGCAATCGCGACATTCGCCTCGGGCGCAACGTCATCGAAGGCGCACTCGACATCGATTTGGAGCCCGAGGCGCGCGAGCGGCTCGAGCGCTTCCGCGCGCGCCGGCTGCGATGGCGTGAGATCGCTCTCTGCGCACCGCTCGAGGACGCGGCGCGACTGATCGTTACCGAAGGCGGCATCTTCGAGCCCGACCCCGGCGAGAATCGCGCGCGCGTTGCGCACCGCCTCGATTTGCTCGAACGCTTGATGGCTCGAATCGCGCGTTACGCGCGTGCCGATCGCACGCGCAAGCTCGGCGACATGCTTGCCTATTTCGCCCAGATCGCGAAATCCGAATGGCCGCAGTGCGATCCCGGGCCGACCGAACCGAACGGCGTGGTCGTTGCGCAGATCGATGCGATCAAAGGCTGCTCGTACGACTCCGTCTTCGTTCCGAACCTGCGCGCCGGAGCGTTTCCACCGTACTGGGTTCCGGACGCATTCGTCTACACGACCGGCTCCGGGATTATTCCGAAAGATAACGTCGGCGATGCGCGCGCCTCGCGAACGGCAAAGTTCACCTGGTATCAGTATCAAGGCGGTAAGGTACTCGAATCGCACGCGGCCGAAGCACGGAAGCTCCTGTACTGCGCGATGACACGCGCGACGCAGCGCTGCTGGCTCACGGCCTGGGATCGGCCGACGCGCGGCATCTCGGCTCCCGAGCTGCTGGCAGAGCTCGAGCGGATTTCGCTCTTTCGCACGCGCGCGTGATAAAACTCGAACCGATCGCAGCCGAGGAGTACACGCGCGCCGTGCTCCCGCACTCGGCGTCGCTGTGGGCCGAAGGACGCTCGTTCGAGCGCTACGTGAGCGATCTGAAAGATCTCGCCAAGAGCGGCTTCGGCAAACGCCGTTTTTCAATGCTCGGCGTGCGCGTCAACGGCGACATCGCGACCTCGTTCAAACGCTACGAACGCGATTTGCGCTGTGGTGACCGCATGCTGCGCGCAATCGGAATCGGCGCGGTCTTTACGCGCGAAGAGTATCGAGGGCAAGGACTCGCAACGGCGATGCTCGCGGCGCTGCTGGATGAGGAACGCAAGAACGGAACCGATCTTGCGATTCTCTATTCGAACATCCGGCCACAGTTTTACGCAGAGATCGGTTTTCACGCGCTGCCCTCACGCATCTTCACGCTGCGCGCCGACTCGCTCGCCTTCGAGCGCATCAAACCGGCCCACATTCGTGACGACGATTGGCCGGCAGTCGCACGCTGCTACGCCGCACTCGACGAACAGCGGCAGTACGCACTCCACCGCACGCCGCTCGTGTGGGAACTGATCCGCGCGCGGCATCGCATTCAGCCCGAACCCGGGCACACCGTCAATCTCGCAATTCATGCGAACCGGCGGATTTTGGCCTATTGCTTGGGGCGCCGCGTCGTCAAAAGCGACGCCTTCGTGGTCGACGAATTTTCTTTCGCGGGCGCGCAGCACGCGCATTTGATTCCTCCGCTGCTGCGTGCGGCTGCAGGCGACTTACGTCGCATCACCGGATGGTTGCCGCCTTCACCCGCGCGGGAAGTCTTGCCGCGCGGAACCGTGCGCGCACGCCGCGATGCGATTTTGATGGTGGCACCGCTTTCTACGATCGCACGCGCGCGATGGAAAGCAGATGCACGCGACGTGTTACGCGCCGCGAGTGATCCCGTTTGGAGCACGGATTTGATGTAGATTCGACAATTGCCCGATGCAACTGAGCGATCAATGATTACACTTATATGCAATATGTACGAACGCAATTATACAGAACCGTATGTTGGTCCTCAAATTCCTTATTCTACTCAAGGCTTAGCAGTTGTTGCGATTATTGTCGCAATGTTGGCCGCTTTCGTATTCACGACGCCGCGCGATCCGAGTAAAGTCATACCCGGTGTCGCGTGCTCGGTGCTTTCCGAGGCGGAAATTAGCGCCGTCGTGGGAACGCCGATGCGACTTTCGCCGACAACCGGCACCGTGTGCCGCTATGTCGGGACTGAAAGCGACAAAGACCGCAGTGTCGTGGTAATCGCGCGCCGTGAAATCACGCCGTATCCGCGCGTCGCTTACACGGTCGAAGTCGTCGAGCCCGAGCACCACGTCCAGCTCGCGAGCGATGAGAAAGAACGCCTAGTTGCCCTGATTCCAGGACACGTGGCGCAGCGGTAAGCTCGGCTCGTGGAGATTCGCCCTATCGCTCCGGATGACGGCGATGCATACCGGATGATTCTCGAGGACACGAGCGAGGAAGATCGCTACTGTCGATTCTTCCACGCCGTCGATCATTTCGAACCCGAATTCATCGAAGAGTCGGTCGCCCGACCCGATGCAATCGGGTTCATTGCTTTCGAGGGAACGGAGCCGCTCGGCACCGCACACGCAATTGCAATCGATGACCGAACTGCGGAGCTTGCGATCGTCGTTGCGCGCAGCGGCCGCCGGCGAGGGGCCGCTCGCGCGCTGCTCGAGCGCGTCATCGAAGAAGCACGCGAGCGGGGCTACGGCGAGCTGCTCGGCTACGCCCTACGTATTAATGTTCCGTTCTCGAAGTTGGCGCGTGGATTCGGAATGATTCCAAATCCAATGTCAGACGGGGCCACGGTGACGTGGCGCCTCCCCCTGGTCGGCGGCCTTCCACTCGGCCGCGACCGCCTCGGGCTCGTACGCCAGCGCTTCCTTTAGCTTCTCCGCCCATGCCTGCGTGTACGTATAATCGCGATGCACGACGTCGAAGAAGCAATAGCGCGTATCCGTCGCATCGGGATGCTCGCTCTTACCTTTCGGACGCACTTTAAAGTAACGCGATGCGAGGGTGTGATAGTAGAGGTTAAACGGCCGCCAGATTTCTTTCACAAGCTCGACGACTTCGGAAGGCTTGAGCCGGTCGACGTTAGCGACCTCGACGTGGCGATCGCGAATCAAAACGGTGCCGGCTTGCACGGTCTCGCGCTGCTCGGGCGAGAGATCTTCTAAGCGCACGAACTCCATCGCAAGATCGGCGGCCGGCCCGCCTGCGCTTTTCGGCACGAGATAGACTTTGAAATCGTAGGCAGGATCGATGCGCACCGCTTCATCCGTTGATGCGTCGAAGGCTTCGATGAATTTTCTCACTGCAACGGGGACGCGCCGGTAGTTTTCTTGCACCATCTCCGGTGCGTCGCGTTCGAGCGATGCCAGAAACACCGGAAAGCGCAGGCTCGATCCGAGCGATTGACGCTCGCCGAACTCCCGCACGAGATACGTATCGAAATCGCGCAGATATGCGAGCGCTTTTCCGGAGACGACCGTCTCGAGCGCGCGCAGCTGGCGTGGCGTGAGCCGGTGCTCGATGCGTTCGCGCAGCGCTATGAAGAACTCGAGATTGCGGCGGATCGGATCTTGCGCGTTCGGCAGATGGGCTAGGACGAGCTGCGAGAGATCCCAGCCCTCGTCTTCTTCCCCGGACGGCGCGGCATGGAAGAGATTGAGCCACGCGCTCTCCATGTGCACGACGAAGAGCTCGAAGGAGCGTGGCTGACGCGGTTCATTATAGAGGTCGCACGCTAACAGTGCTTCCTGCTTCGCAACTGCCAGGTAATATCGAGAACGCTTCGGCGCCATCGTGGGCCCTATTATATCGGCTTTAGGGCCGTTGCGTACTCCTCGAGAATCGAGTCGACTGTTTCAGTTGGCGCAAAATCCGGGACCGCGGCCTGGAACTTGCTCGCGTCGACGCGGGATTGCCGCTGCGGGAGCTGCGCTTCCATCTCCGTGCGGACGCCGCCAGGCCGAATCATGAACTTCCCTTTCACGCCGGTCAGTTTGACGAGCCCGTCCAGCAGTTGCCGCCAGGTAAAATAACCGGCGCTGATATTGTAGGCACCGCTTTTCTTTAGACCGAGTGACGACGCAAAGCCATTGGCGAGATCGCGCACGCCGATGAAATCGCTGCCCGAAGTTTCCAGCGCTTCGTCCGATTCGAAGATGAACGTCGCGCCGCGCACCATGTCGTTGTATAGCATGTCGAGCGTTTGGAATTTTCCGCGTGAGGCGGAAAGCACGACCGGAATGCGCAGCGCGATCCCGGCACCGCGCCCGTCGCGATCGCACGTTGCGCCAACTTGAAACTCGTTGACGTACTTGCCCATGTCGAACCATGACGACGTCGGCTGAACCGGCGTTTCTTCCGTCGCCGGATCGTTCGAGACGCCGTATACCATTTGACTGCTCGCAAGAACGAACGTTCCGCGCTCCCACATATCGAGCAGCGTGCCTGTCCCGAGAACGTCGCTGGTGACGACCATGTTGCGCCGCTTCGTACGCGTGCAGGCCAGATGAATGATGCCGCCGTCGGCGCTCTGGATATGACGATGCAACGTTCCGAACGCATAGAGCTCAGCCGAAACGTTGAGCGCGCCGTCGACGATCGCGGGCCGGCGCGCGTGAGCGGTGACTTCGTGATTGCGCGCGAGCAACTCGCGCACGACGAACGGACCGCACGTCCCGGTGGCGCCGGTCACGAGAATGCGGCTCACGTTTACCGAGATTCCGAGAAGCTAGCTGCTCTTGACCGCGGGCGTGACGTCCGCGTTCCCTGAATAATTCAAGGCCGCGCCTTTAACCGTCGCGCCGGGCCCCCCGACCGGAACGCCCGTGTGCACGGGCGGAGACAGCCGCTCCTGAACCTGCACGGACGGCGGCGTGGTGACCGCGACCTTGTTCGCGGCAGCGACCCCGGCCAGAGCACTAGTCGTAAGCGGCGTACTTTGGTACGACGTGTTGATCTGCAGTGCGATCGTAGGAGATGTCACTTAAATTTGCCTCGCCAGGCAATTTCGGGGCCGACCGACCGCTCCCTTTGCTAGGGCGTCTTCGTCCTCTTGCGCGGGTTGTTGACGATCGTCTTCGGGTACTCGCCCGCCAGCACGGCCAGCGTGTTGTCGACCGCCATACGGAGCATCGCGGATTTGGCTTCGGTGCTCACGCCCGCCATGTGCGGCGTCATGATCAGATTCTCGAGCTCGAAGAGCGGATTGTCCGCGTTGATCGGCTCCTGATCGAAAACATCGAGCGCTGCACCCGCGATCACGTTTGCTTTCAGACCCGTGTACAGCGCCGCTTCGTCGACGATGCCGCCCCGCGAGGTATTGATCAGGTACGCCGAGTCTTTCATTAACCCGAGCTCCCGCGTCGAGATCAGATTCTTCGTTTTCGGCGTTAGCGGGACGTGAAGCGAGACGAAATCTGATGTCCGCAGCAGCTCGTCGAGCTCGAGGTATTTCGCGCCTAATTCCTTGGGCGCAAAATCACCCAAAATATCGAAATACACGATCTTGATGCCGAGCGGCGAAGCGATGCGCGCCAGCGTCTGCCCGATATTGTTGAAGCCGACGATGCCAAGCGTCTTGCCGAGCGGCGAGGCGCCGTTGATGAGCCCGCGCTCCCATCGCTTGCGGCGCGTGACGATATCGGACCACACAAGCTGGCGCGAAAGCGCGAAGACCATGCCCAGCGCGAATTCCGCGACCGCAATACTGTTGGCGCCCGGCGTCGTCGCAACCGCAATGCCGAACTCGTCGCACGCAGCGGTATCGATCGCGTCGTAGCCGACGCCCGAGCGCGCGAGAATTTCGAGCTTGTCGGCGGCCTGCAAGGCCTTGCGCGTAAAGCGATCCGTGCCACACACCCAGCCGCGCACGCCCGGCATGAACGCGGCAACCTCATCTTCGGTGAGCGGCCGCGGAACGGTGTGCACGTTGATGCGATAGCCGGCATCGGTGAAGCGTTTGAGCTGCTCCTGACCATCGGGAATCGTGTCGAGCAGGGAGAGCGTGATCATGACGTCGCAGGCTTGCATGGGCGCGGTTTACCGGGCGTGGGCTGGAAAATCCCGTCACCGGCGGAGCAACGTGCGCGCGGCACCGTTTGCGCTCTTGCTCTCCCGGCCGGAGCGATTTGCGACTAAAGCGCCGATTCTCAGAAACATCGGCGCGGAGCGCGTACCTGATGGTCTCGCGACAACGGTTGTGAAGTGAAATCGGACCCCTGTTTTGAAGCATAGGGGAATGACGTCTGCCTCAAGGATCGTCGCCGCAGTATTCGCGGTGATGGTCGCGTTCGTGCTCACATGCTCGACGCCTAATGCCGCGGGAACGCCCGCCCCGACCGCGACGCCGAAACCGGTGCCCACGCCGACGCCAACCGTACGCGCACTCCATCAAAGCCTCGACAGCGCGATCAGTTGCCTGAGTGACGCGAGTGCATCCGATACGATCAAGCTCAATTGCATCATGGATATCGAGGCGTACGCCGACAAAGAGGGCTCGCCGGCGGGCACCAAAGCGTACATCTCGCTTGCAACGACGTGCTTCAAAGATCCGAGCTACTTCGTACGTTTGGCAGCCGCGCGTACGATTCCGCGCGTTCGTTTCAGCCGCAACGCGGTCGTCGCTGATGAACTGAAGCTCTTCTTGGATCCGAAGGTCATCGCGTCGACGGAATGCCTGCACGAGGCCGATTCGATGGGCGCGCATCTGACACGCTACGCACAGGCGCACAAGTTTTCCCAGCTGCAGTCGCTCGGTATGATCGATACGATCTGGGATGCGCTGCTGAACGGCAGTCCGTTCGTGCAAAAGAACGCGCTCGGCGAGTTTTACTTGGTGCTCGCCAAGGGCAGTCCGAAGGAGCTCGCGCCGTATAAAGACCGCGCGGAGCGCTTCTTCAACTTTCTCTTCTCGCCCGAAGCCGCAAAGATGGATGAAGAGAACTTCATCACGATCTCGATCGATCAAACCGCAAGCATTCTCTTTGCGATGGGCGACTATCAATTTCTCGGCGATCATCTGCTGACGCCGATTGCCTCGTACGTGCTGTATCCGAACGCGAAGAATCCGAGAGCCGTCTCGCCCGACGCGCGCTGGGGCTATGCCGACGATTTGAATTACAGCTTGCGCGACCGCATGAACGTCAAGCTCAAGTGGGACCCGGTCTCGGCAAAGACGTGGGCGAATGCGTTGCAAGCGTTGCTCATCGCGGCGACGCCGGTCAAGACGCAGCGGCAGTGCATCGACCGTCAAACGGCGATGGAGAATTTGTCGTTCGCCGGACATGACGTGCAAGTGATCGCGATCTCGACCCTCGTCGAGCTCGCGAACGAACCCTCACACGGTGCCGAGTTCGGCGAGGTCGAGCGCGGCTGCGGTGAAGTTGAAGCACGCGTCTTGGGGACGAGCGGCCACCTTACATCGGGCGGCCCGAATCCCGCGCTCGACAATTCGACGCTGAGCAACGGCACAAATCAGTAAGCGATTCCTCGGCTTCGATCATATCGACACGCGTGTTGCGTCGCTCGCGCGCGTCGAGAAGTTCTACGATGCGCTTCTGCCGCTGCTCGGCCTCGTGCGCAAAGGGAAAGCGTTCGTCGACGCGCAGGGCGAGTGGAGCTATCCTCAAGAGGGCGCGCCGTACAACGCGGTCGAGTATTATTCTGAAAGCGCTCCCGGCGAAGCGTCGTTCTTCCTCGGCATCATCGAGCATAAGGATACGCAACCGACGTTGACGCGCGTTGCATTTCGGGTCGAGCGCGCCACGCTCGAAGAATGGATCGACAAACTTCGCGAGATCGGCGCGCAGAATATCGAGCGATCCGCGAACATGGACGTGTACGCGGCGATTTTCTTCGAGGAATCCGAGCGGAACGAAGCTCGAGCTTGTCAGCCGCAAGCCGCGAGCCGAAGCAGGACTACTCTAGCGTATCGACCTCGAGGGTGTGGTGGGTCACTTCGTCGTCGTACGAACTCAGCAAGAGTTGTGCTTCGGGCTCCACGACGGCGTGATTCACGTTCCTGCCGGCGAACTTTCGAATTGCGTCCATCGACTCCCAGAACGTGAGCACGATGATGCGCGTGCTCGTCGCTCGCTCTTCGCTGAGCACGAGCGCGCCACGATGGCCGGGGATCTCGCGCAATTGCGGCGTGAGCACATCGCGAAAAAAGACCGCGTAGGCCTTCGCATTGGCGATCGTGGCCTTCGCCCGAAAGCGCCGGACGATCATGCTACCAGAGCGTCCCGCCGCCGACTAAGAAGTACAGAATCGGACCAATCCCCCACACGACGCAAACGACTCCCCAGATGATCTTCTGCGCGTCGTTCAAATCCTTGCGTCCCACGATATTGATCAGCGCCAAGATGAAGGCGACCGGGTGGAGGATGATCGAGACGAGGACCTCGAGGAAGATTTTCATGCGATTCTCCTACCCGCAAAAGCTCGTCCCTGTTTCATTACCGCTGCCCCTCGACGTCGCTCGGGGTGACAACGAAGGGCGGCTCGTGATAGAGCATCTCCGGGAGTGTCTAGAGAAGTGGAGATGCCAGGATGCCTAAGAAGCCAGCGGCAAAACGGCCCTCGATTGCGCGAGCTCGCGCCAGAGGCGCGCGTGTGCCGCGTGTAAATGGTGCTCACTACGACGCTGAGCACGATGCGATAGTCGTCGAAATGAAGGAGAGAGGCTTTGTTGGCGTGCCACGATCCGCTTTACGTGGGCCTCTAACACGAGGCACGGCAAAGCAACTCGACAACGTGCGCATCGAAGGTGATGGCACGTACCTCTTCTGGCCCGATCTCGAAGATGGCCTTGATATCGCGTATGTCTTGGAACGGTTTGTCGGAATTAAATCGGCCTAATCTTTTGCGCTGACAGCGCCGTGCCGTCGAGCGGACGCGCTGTCTCCACAAACGCGCAAAGTAGGTTGACCAGCGCCATTTCTTCCGGCGTGCGGCAAGGGATATCGAGCAACCGCGGACTGCAGACGAGGATGCTCAGCGCCTTGGCGCGTGAGACCGCAACGTTGAAGCGATTGCGCTCGAAGAGAAACTCCGTACCGCGCGGGACGTCCTCGCCGCTGGATGCGGCCATCGAATAGAACACGACGTCGGCTTCCTGGCCTTGGAATTTGTCGACCGTGCCGACGCGCACGTTGATGCCGGCGTCTTTTAGCTTTGCCGCAATCAATTTGCGCTGCATGTTGTACGGCGACACGATAATGATCTCGTGCTCCGGTACGCCGCCTTCAAGCAAGACGACGATCTCGCCGACGATGCGATTCGCTTCCTCGACCGAGCTCGAACTGTTGCCTTCGTGCTGGACCGGAATGTACTCGAGGCCGGCGCGGCGTTCGCCCCCAACCGTTACGGCGTGGTCTGCCGTATCGGGGCCGGGGCGCAAACGACCGTCGTACATCGCATCCGAGATAAAGGTGCAAATCTGCGGCTGCATCCGGTGTGAAACGTCGAGAAAGATGCCACGATGCGGCTGGACAGTCTGCTCGCTGCCAAGCAGATGCTGCAGCACGGACGCACCCGCGTCGAGCGGATGCGAACCTTGACTGACTTGCGCCAGCTGATTGGGATCACCGAGCAGCACGATATTCTTCGCGCATAGCGACGCCGCAAGCGCGTTCGCGAGCGAAACCTGCCCGGCTTCATCGATGAAGAGGTAATCGAATCGCTCGACGAGCTTCGGGCGCGCGAACAGCCACGAGGTGCCGCCCGCAAGCTGGTAATCGCCGTCTTCAAACGGATCGTTCTTCGACACCGATTCGATCATACCGAAAGCAGAGTCGTAGGCAGACTCAGGGCTGCCGTGCTTGTAGAGGCCTTTGAAGCGCTTGCCGCGCGTCGACATGCACTCTTCGACCCGCTTGAGCATGTTGTGATTGGCTTTGTGGCCCGTGCTCATCACAGCGACGCGCTTGCCCGACGCCAAGAGATCGCAGATCACTTGCGCGCCCTTTGTCGTCTTGCCGCTTCCAGGAGGCCCCTGAATGAACAGATAGCTCGAATCGAGTGCGCGCACGACGTCGAGAATGCTTTGCGCACTGACTTCTTCGGGCTGCAGCACACGGCTGTGCCCGCCTGCAAGCCGAGGATCGTGGCTCGTCAGCAGATCGAGCGTGGCCGGGAACTGCTCGCCCAGACGATCCGCAACGAACGCATCGCCGATTCGAACGAGTGCCTCGCGCTGCGCGTTGCTCGGGATCGGACCGCGCGGGATGAGCTCGCGCAGCGCGCGCGCTTCTTCGACGCCGCCGGTGCGCTTGAGCTCGAGCCGATTGTTCTCTTCATCGATGCGGACGATCTCGTACGACTTTCGCGTGCGGGGATCGTGCGCTTCGCCGGCGCCCATCCTGTGCTGCTGTTCCGGAAAGGCGTACGTGTACACGAGACTGTTCTTGAGCGGATAAGGCGCGACGTCGTCGCACAATTCGAGTTTTGCGATCGCCTCTTTGTCGAATTCGAAAAGTTCATCGACGCTGTTGCAGCGATCGAAATACGCCCACCAGACGGGCTTGTCTTCGCGACGATGATAGGCCAGCAGATGCGCGAGGCGCTGCGATATTTGGTCGCTGCGCGCGAGCAGCATTGTCTGAAGTTCGGTCGCGTGCTTGCGCTCGCGTTTGTCTTTCTCGGTTTCCTCGCACTTTTTGCATTTCGGCACCGGCTCGGGATGATTGTGGCCTTCCGCGCGAAATTCGATCGCTGTCTCGAACGCGCCGATCGCTTCGAGACGGCGCGCGAGCAACCACTCGCGGAGCAGGAACGTCGAGCGGCAATCGTCGCGATTGTAGTCCGCGATGTCTTTGAGGATCGACGCCGTCCGGTTGAGCAACCAGCGCTCGAACATCACGATCGACTGATCGCCCTTCATCGTCGTTGTGTCGCGCTTGAAACCGTAGAGACGCTCCACGGACTTGAGGCCGTAGCTGTCCTCGGAGATCACGATGCCTTGACGAACGACGGCATAGAGATCGACGAAGACCTCACCGCGCAGGAGATCGTCGACTTCGTCTTCACGCGTGCCGTGGAATTGCGCGAGGCGCCGCAACGCGGACTTCTCATAGTCGGCATAGTGGTAGACGTGCATCGCCGGAAATCGCTTGCGCCGCTCGATCAAGAAATCGACGACGTGTTCGAATGCGCGCTTTTCTTCGGCGCGATCGTGCGCCCAAAACGGACGATATTCGGGCGATTCGCCCGGCATCCAGAACCCGAAGAGATATTCGAGCCCGCGATCCGGCTCGAAGAGCGGGTCACCTTCGATATCGAAAAAGATATCGCCGGGCGCAGGCTCCGGCAAGAGCGCAAAACCCGTCACCGGTGCAGGCGGAACGAGACGATAGAGCGGCTTGAGGCTCCCGCGCCCGAGCACTTGCATTTCGGCCTGACGACGCAGCTTCGTGAAGGTCTCGATCGCCATTCCGGTCGGGCGCGCATCGTCCATTGCGCCCGCGAACTGCGCGACGGTGCGGATGCCGAACGCTTCGAGCTTGTCGACTTGCGAGCGCCGCATCCACGCAACGAGGCTCAGATGGTCGTCGGTTTTGCGCGCGCTCGAGCAGAGGCTATCCCACGGACAAATCGTGCAGTGCTTGCGCTCGTAGGGGTATTCGCCGGCTTGTGCGCCGACATACGCGAGAAATGCGGCTTTGAGATGCCGGTAGTACGCGAAGTAATCGTGAAGCCGAAACGCATCCTCGCGCGCGTTGCCGAGAACGATGTAGCCGGTTTCAGGCATTTTGCCTTGCAGCCGCGCAAGATGTTCGCTGTAGTTGCACAGCTGCACGATGTGATGCGCCTTCGGTGCGAGCGAGAGCTTCGTGTCGATGACCTGATAGCTCCACGGCCCAAGGCCGGACGGCACCTCGACGCGACGCAAGAAATCGGCGTAACCGATGAACGCTCCGTCGAAGAACGTGGCTTGATAGATGCAGTGCACGCCCGAACGCATCGCCGCGAGCGTCGCAGCTTCGGCGGCTTCGAAGGCTTTGATGCTCCGATCCTCGACTTGTGCAAATTTCGTAATAGCGCCGTAGCGAGCTTCCATTGCGGCGAGAAAGCGCTGCTCGTGCTCGATACCTTTTTGCTTGATCAGATCGAGCTGTTCGTCCTCGACCTTCGGCCGCTGGAGCTCGCCGCGCACAGCAAGGCCATCGAGCTCGGTGAGCCGCCGGCATTCGAGAAAATTGTTGAGATCGGTGGCGCCGTACACGAAACGGCCGTCGACGTGCTGCACGACATCATGATCGGCCGGGGATGTGCCAGCTCCCTGGCACGGCAGAGTTATCCACACGGAAGAAACAGCGCGATAATATCGAATCCGTAACGTCTCCTCATGGAACGTCAGCGCTTGACCATCAAGGGCCTCAAGGACATGCTCGGGTTTGAATTCGAGCAGGTTACGAAGCGCATTTTGGACGCTCAGGATCACGCTGAGAAGCGGCTGCAGATTGAGATCGGTGCTCTTCGCGGTGACCTTCGCGGTGAAATGAGCACGCTTCGGGCCGACATGAACCGACGTTTCGACGTCGTCGCCACGCGCTTCGACGAGATCAGCGACCACTTCACGGGCGTGGATACGCGGTTCGACGAGCTAAAAGAGCTCATCCAGAAAAACGGCCAGCGCGACTAGGGCTGAGTGCCATACACCTGGCAGGTTGACCCCGCAAACTGCCGACAGTGGAACGGCGATCCGGCGGCTATGCCGTCATCGATCTCGAGACAACCGGATTCGATAGCCTACGCGATCGGATCGTCGAAGTCGCCATCGTCCAAACCGACGGATACGTAATCGAAAACCGCTGGAGCTCGCTCGTGAGCCCCGGTCGCGATATCCCGCCGATGGCCTTCGCAACGCACGGCATTAGCGATGAAGACGTCGAGGACGCGCCCGAACTGTGGTCGCTGCTCCCGCAGATCGAAGATCTGGTCGAAGGCCGCACGCTCGTTGCGCACCACGCAACATTCGATCGCAATTTTCTGTGGACGCTACGTCAGCCGTGGATATGTACGCTCGAGCTTGCGCGTAAGGCGTATCCGCATGCGCCCAGCCATCGACTCGGCAGGCTCGTGGAATATCTCGGCCTACGCCAGCAACTCACATCGGAGCGCTTGCACCGCGCATTACCGGACGCGGAAGCGACTGCGTATCTCCTGATGGCGTGCTTGGAGAGTCTAAAGGCCGCCTAGTTCACCGGTGTATGGTGAAGATCGCTCCAATAATAGCGGCCAGAATCGCAGCATTGCTGCCGAGAATGGCGACCATGAAGCGTCCACCCATGATGTCGATCTTTCGATCAATGGTCTCGAACCGAAGATCGACGGTCCCGAACCGAAGATCGACGGTCCCGAACCGCGCGTCCATTTTGCGTTCGAAGGCATCGAAACGCGCGTCGATCTTTTGGTCGAGCGCCGTTAACCGGCCATCGATGCCGTTTAGACGCTCGCTGATCTGCTCGTAGGCGCCCTCGAGGTGGGCCATGCGGATTTCCAACGGCTGCGCGCTCATTTCGTGGACCTAATGGCTAGTGATGTGCCGCGACGATTGCACCGATGACCGCAGCGAGCGTGGCAGCATTTATCGTTAGACCTGCAACGAAGCCGTTTGTGATCTTTTTGTCCAAGCTCTCAAAACGACGGTCACTGGCCTCAAACCGCGCGTCGATCTTCTGATCGAGAGCCGTCAGGCGACCATCGACACCGCGAAGGCGCTCGCTGATCTGCTCGTAGGCGCCTTCGAGATGGGCCATGCGGATTTCTAACGGCTGTGCGCTCATATCGTTTCTCTATCGCGCAGAATTCGAAGCCGACAAGGGTTGGCCTCCAAATTGATTGGAGCGTGGGATTAGCCGGCTTTAAGAGCGTCGTTATGGTAGCGAAGCCAAAGCTCTTCTCGACGAAGCCGGTCGCCGAAAGCAAGGGACGCATCCACGTCTGGGTGAGCTCGAACGCGCCGAACCAAGGATGCAATCTAATTTCGCACAACGTCTTTCGGAAGCCGGCGACCGTTTCGGCGACGCGGACGCAGGCTGATCGTGGCATTCGATATTCTTTCCGACGGACGCCCGCGTGCGGCCGCAGATATCTATGCGGAAGCCGTGAAACGCGATCTCCTTCCGGCCGGCATCAACAAGTACGACATGTACACGCAGCTGGTGTACTATTCGCGGCATATGCTTGCGATTGGGCGCCGGCCGCGCGTCGTGCAAGACGTGGACCACCGCTGGCGCATCAATCATCCCGCCGACGATTGGCCGGTGCTGCAGCCGGCGCCGCGTCCGCCGCTCGAACCCTTGATCGCGGACCTGCGCAAATTTCAGCAAGGCCCCTCCGAAGCATTCGAAAAGGCGGTCGTCGACGTCTTTAGCTGGCTCGGATTCGTCGCGACGCATCTGGGCGGCATCGGGAAGCCCGACGGTCAACTCGATGCGCCGCTTGGACCTGCGCGCTATCGTGTGCTCGTCGAGTGCAAGACCGCGAACAAACCCTCAGAGAAGCCCGACGTCTGGGAAGCGAGCGAGCACAAGACCGAGTACAAGGCGGACTACTGCATGCTGATCTATCCGGCACTCGCCGGCACGGCGCGCGGCGAACAAGAATCGAAAACGCACGGTGTCTCGCTCTGGAGCATCGACAATCTTGAAACCGCCGCGAAGGGTGGGCTCGATTTGTGGACGATGCGAGCGCTATTCGAGCCGGGCTTGGTCGATGATCATCTCGAGGAATTAACGTGGGAGCTCGATCATGGTGCAACGCGCCGTATCCGCGCGCTCGCCGACATCATCGCAAGCGAAGGATGGCATGCGCAGTGCGCCGGGACTTCTTCCACAGGCGATGCCCCGCGACTAACGGTCGACGCGGCGATGTTCTTGGCAGACGCGCATCTTCAGGCGGCGGGATCGGCGACCGCTGCGACCCGATCTGAGGTCGAAGCAGCGTTCGCACACCTTTGCGATCCACTCGTGAATATGGCGCGACGATTGGACGGAGAGGATGGGGCGATTGTAATCGTTTCCCACTACTGACGTATGGCATAAGGGGCGATACTGCGTGGTTGGTGCAGGGAAGAACATCATGACGGTGAGTTGCAGCTCGCAAGAGGCAGGTCACGATGCTCTTGCTGGTAATGCTGCGCTCGGCGCCGAACGTGAAGTTACCAAGTACGATGCAAGAAGAGCTAAGATTGGATGCTCCTGAGGGTATGATACCGGCCGACGCGGCATCGGCGATGCCCAAATACGTCATGCGCGTTTCGCGCATGACCGTCGACAAGCTTGGATTCCGTCTTTACGACACCGTTAGTGCGGTCGTGGCAGAGCTATTCGCAAACGCATACGATGCGGATGCAACGAAGGTGATAGTGCGTCTCCCTCTAGCGACTGCTTTGGCCCGAAAAACCCAAGAAACTGGGGAATGGGAAGACGTCGGATACGCCATCGATGTAGTCGATGACGGACATGGCCTCACTCAGGAAGAGGCAAACGAATACTTTTTGCAGGTTGGTAGAGAGCGGCGCAACCACGTCGGTCAAGGTCCCAGATCGAGAAAACTCCAGCGACGCGTAATGGGCCGAAAAGGGATCGGCAAGCTTGCACCGTTTGGCATATGCCGCAGGATTGAAGTCATTTCGGCCGGCGGTGCGCCCATTGGTGGTCGTTATAAGGTCGCGCACTTCGTCATGGACTACGACAAGATCGTCGCGGACAGCGACCAGTCCGTTCCACTCGATCCGGGCGCCTTAGACGGAACCTCGACCGATAGGTCCGGCACAACTATCCGGCTTTCGAACTTCTACGGGAAGAAAGTCCCAAATGCAGACGTTTTCCTCAGACAAATGGCTCGCCGATTCATACCGACCGGTGGCTTTGAAATGTTCGTCGACGACGTTCGGCCGGAAGAACTGCGCGATGGCGAACCGGAACTACATTCCGTCGGCCTCCTTGATGTTCCGATTCAGGACGTCACCAGACTCGACTTGAGTCAGCATCCGGTGACCACCGAACTTGGTATCGAGTTACCCGTGTCCGGATGGCTTGCGCTTGCGAAGGAAGCGTACAAGGACGAAGAAACGACCGGCGTTCGGATTTACGCACGAAACAAGATCGTGGGATGGACGCGCGATTTTGAGCAGCCAGCAGGGTACACGGGCGAGTTCACGATGCGGTCCTATCTCGTGGGCGAAGTCGTTGCCGAGTGGTTGGATCTCGACAACGGCGAGGATCTAGTCAAAACTGATCGTCAGGGCATCATCTGGGAATCCGAATACGGATCAGCGTTTCGCAAATGGGGCGCAGAATCTCATCACCAAGATGGGGACAGCATCCCGTGCTCCGCGACGAACGCGCGCAAAGAATATTTTTCTCGATAAGTCAAAGATTGAGGCAAGGGCGCGAGCGGAGTTTCCAGACGAGGCGGTTGTCGAAGCTGCTCTCGAACTGGCGGATACGATCGGTGCTTTCGCTGCGGAAGATGAGCTAACCGACGCGGCGTATGTCGATGCTCTCACTAACGTGATCCTCACTGTTGCGCCGCACACGGCACTCATGCGGGCGTTTCAAGAATTCGAGACGATTCCTGGTGATCAGCCCGTAGACCTCGATAGGATGCAGCGCCTGCTCGGCAAAACGCGAGTCGCTGAACTCGCCTCCTACGGGCAAATAGCGCACGAGCGGGTGCGCGTTATCGATAATCTCGAAAAAATTGTGACCAATCAGGCACCGGAACCCGAGTTCCAAGCCCTCATAGCCAGCGCCCCTTGGCTCGTCGAACCGACCTGGTCGATCATCAGCGAGAACGAGTCTCTCAATACGTTCAAGACTACGTTTGAGCTTTGGTACGAACAACAGTACAAAGAGAAGATCGAACTACAAATTCGTCACGGTACTAAGAGGCCAGACTTCACCCTAGTTGACGTCGGTCATCGCCTTTATATTGTGGAGATCAAGCCCAGCGGACATGTTTTCGACGACGATGATGCCGAGAGGCTGCTCAACTACGCTTACGCCTTCTCGGAGTTCTTCAATGATCATCCTTCGATAAAAGCCATCTTTTCGCAAGGGTATCAAATCATGCTCGTGGCGGACGACGTCGCAATTGACCGTGCAAATAATCGGATCTCATATGAGAGTCTCGTCGCAGCGGGATTGCTACGACGATTGCCTTGGACCGACTTTCTCGCTCGTGCAAAGCTCTCGCACGAACAGTTCCTGAGTCTATCGAGGCGGATCCGCGAACAGCACGGAGATACGGGCAGCTGATGCGCCCGTTACGTGCAGTTAGCCTGTTCTCGAACTGCGGAGCTGGCGACGTTGGCTTTCGTCGTGCTGGTTTTCGTTTCGACGTTCTTGCCGAAATCGACGCGCGACGCATATCCGTTGCAAAGCTAAATCATCCTGAAGCCGACACCATCGTCGGAGATATTAGCGTCACCTGGACCCGAGTGATCAAAGCGTATCGTGAGCGTGCCGGAAACGCTAGACCAGCTCTTCTGTCAGCATGCCCACCATGTCAAGGAATGAGCAGCGCCAAACATGATCGGGGTTCCGAAAAGGATGCCGACGCGGGTGGTCGCGATTCACGAAACCTGCTGGTCCTCCCCATAGCCAAGGTCGCGAACGCATTGGAGCCTCGCATGATCGTGGTCGAGAACGTTCCTGCCTTTCTCACTCGACTCGTTCGCGACCCAAGGACGAGAAAAGCAAAGTCGGCAGCTCTTCTCCTGATCGATGCGCTCAGCGCAAAATATGAAGTTTTTCCGATCGTGGGCAATCTCGCTGACTATGGCGTTCCGCAAGATCGGAAACGTTCTTTCCTTACCTTCATTCACAGGGACGAAAGATGTTTACGATTTCTAATGAATCGTAACGCCTCGCCGTACCCGAAGCCAACGCGTGGAAGTGGAATACCGCACATCACGATCGTTCAGGCATTGAAAAAAGCAAAAGTTTCAAAGCTAGACGCTTCTGGGGCGGAGGTAGCCCGCGACCCGAGGCGACCACTGCATTTTGTCCCCGTTTTTGATGAACGGCGATATTCGATGGTCGCAGCCATTCCAAAAAACAGCGGCCTCAGCGCGTGGCAAAACTCACGGTGCCCAACATGTCAAGCGAACGAGTCCCAAGATGTCGCGAAGTGCCTCAGCTGCGGAACGACGCTGCTGCGACCCATTGTGTTTCAGGCGAACGGTGCTCCCCGGCTTGTTCGTGGTTTTCGATGGTCTAGCTACCGTCGGATTCGCCCATATCGACCCGCACCAACGATAACGACGGCCAGCGGAAATCTCGGCAGCGCCTTTACGATTCATCCTTCGGAAAATCGGATCCTCAGCATTCTCGAATGCGCAATCCTCCAAACATTTCCAGCCTCATTCAACTGGGGGGACGCACTTCAGCGCTATGGTAGCGGCCTAGTAAGGAAGATGATCGGCGAGGCCGTCCCACCACTTTTTACTGAACGTCACGGAGCGATTCTTATCGATCTCCTTAGGACCGGTCGATCCGCGAGAACATTGTCTGCTGCAGACGTTCGGCGCTGTCGCGCGAATCGCGCACTTGGAGCCGCCGCGTTCTCCTAAAGATAACAAAGCTGGCGGGGCGCGAGCGCATCGAACATGTCCACAAGCGCTAGCGCTTTCCCAGTTTCATCGATCTGATGGCTCGCACGGTTCGGGAAACTCGCATAGCGGCCTTAGCCATGTCTTCATGCTCCCACACGCGTATCACGCGCCAACCCGATTCCCGAAGGATGCAGTCAACCTCCCTGTCGCGTTGCTCGTTTCCGCGGAGCTTAGATTCCCACCAGAGTCGATTTGCCGCTGGCCACGAGGCATGAATCGGGCAACAGTGCCAAAAAGATCCATTGACGAAGACAGCGACGCGCTCCGTCGGGAACACGACATCGATCGTCCTTCTACTCTCAGCGATTGTTGTGTGAGTGAAGAACCTCAATCCCTTCCGGTGTAGAAACGACCTGAGTTCGCGTTCACACGGCGTATCATGTCTCTTTACGCGAGACATACGCCGGGAGGTTCCCTGACTAGAAGGTCGCGGTCTTAGAGGACTCAGTGTCGCAGACCTCATTTCACAATCGGTCGGTGCCGCCTCGTCTCCTTAGTACACCTCTGGGCTCAATATCGCCGCTTCGTCATACCGAATGTCTGACGCCCCACAGTGATGTAGCCATTGCCGCCTATGGAGAGAGGGATAGAGGCGATCGGAACACACAATGTCGCACGGAGCGCTCGCGCGCTCCTTAGCACGAAGTAGGGCACCTTTGGCAAGCGGTTTTCTAGTTGCTGAATCAAGCGCCGCGTTCGATCGATTTCTTCCGCAGGTGGTCGATGCGCGAGAATCAACTTGCCTACTGGGTCGAGCTTTAGGTTAAACTTCAATGCGATCGCTTCAGCCCTTCGCGGTAGACCTGCTATGGACAAGGCTGCGACGACCTCGTTCGCTTCATCGCGAAATACGCCAGGCAACTTCGAGACTTTCGTCGGACGGTGTCGCAATAGCAAAGCCCAGTCGTAAAGAAGCGCTTCGACGCGATTTGTCACAACGGACCTCAATGCCGTCAAGAGCCGTTCTCTTTCGCGTTGCAATGTAGACAGCCGATTGAGTATCAAATTCATCTACCCGAAGTTCTACGGTCACATCCCACAATGAGAGCTCAATGATCTCGCGCTCGCGCGCGTCTCCGTCAGAGTCCTCTTCGAGGTCCGCGGCGAGATCAAAAAGCGCTTCCAAGAGATCCCGACCATAGACTAGACGCCCAGTTCTGGGTAGCAAGGCCCAAGAGAATAATGCGTCGCAGAATCGGCCGATGCGCTCCGGTACTGAGGTCGCATTCTTTGCCGCAAGCAGGCCGGCGCGGATGTTCGGGATCTCAGTTAAAGCCGATTCCCGCGTCGCGAGCATCAATCAACTCTATGCAGCAAGCGGCGGCGGCGCGCAGTTTCTCGCGGCTTCGAAACGAGCCTTTTGTTCTTGTGGCGATATAAGGCGAGGTTCAATTGCATCTTTTAGTATTCGAGGAATGTCGCCACCGAGCTTTTCCATTTCACCGACGGCCGCCTTGCAAAAACTGACAATTGCGGTTTCAAGTGCGGTAAAGGCTTCATCAGCAATAGCTAAACAACGCTTCTCCGCTTCTTCCGCCACTTCGGAGGTCCCATCGATAATTCGCGAGACTGAGCGCAACTTCCAACCGGCACCGGCGTCATCGCAGCATTCTTCGCAAACGCCCTGCAGGCTCAATAAAACCGCCTCGTCGATGCGAGCCTGCATATCAGTCGAGGTACGACCGAGCAGTTCGAGCACTTTGCGCGCACCGCGTTCGATCTTTCCTTCGGCCCTCTCGCGGCCGGCATCAAACAGGCGCTCTACGGTACGCTTTTCTAATTCCTTTGTAAGCTCGCCGCTAACGACACTAAGCAATTCGGCAGCAAAACTGTCTAACGTCGAAAGGATGCCGGTTTTCGTTTCTTCGATTTGCTTGCTGAGGCGTTGTTCAACGATGCGGGACCATGCCTGCGGCACCAATCGGGTGACCTCACCACCCATTGCGTCCCGCAGGTTTATTGGGCGGCCAAGTCCCGTTTCCCAGATACCTTGACGAATCACCGTCGCTCGGAGCGATGCCCAATGGACACCAGCGAGATGTTCATGGACTTGCTTTCGCCCCAAGTCAGCCATCTTCAGGGCGGCATTCTGGATTTTATCCGCGAGCGATTCGCGTATCTGTCGAAACCTATCCAGGACGGTCAAACGCGAGATCCTCGACGATCTTGGCTTGCCGTTCCTGGACCTCATTCATGGATTGGTGCGATTGCTGGACAGCGTCTAGGATCGATTGAATGTCAGCGCCCAGCGCTGCTTCACTTCGTTCGATGGCGCCAAGAACGGCTTCGCGAAGCGCATCGATGCGCCGCTCTAAAACGCCAACCGTTGTCCTGATTTGATGTTCGGCAAGGCTGTTGATAATCGCCCGGAGGTGAGGCAACCCCGTATCGCGGGAATCGCGGCAGTACTCCATCGGTTTCCCACGGCGGAATCTACGCCAGTCCTTTGCGCTTGTCGGGATAACCTCGACGTTAGCCATGATGCGTTCTACGCGTTCAATTCGATCTTCGTCGCTAAGGTCAGGGAGAAACTCGTTTGCTTTTGACTTAAGCCAGGAGGCAAACTCCGGCCGCACAGCTTCGCGCCAGCGATCACATGTGGCTTTAAATACATCCGTCTTCGTTGCGTGCGTAGGGCCCAATCCAAGATCGGCAATCTGTCGAGCATCGTCGTCGTCCTCGGGATCAGGAAGACCCTTATCGAGACTTGTGCCGAGGACGATGATCTGCAAATGCTCACCATCGCGAAACAGACGATGCGGAAGGCGCCCCGATACCTCGAGCTGTTCCATGAGATCCTTTTGAAACAGCCGACCGTCAACGGCAATTAGGATCTGGCCCGCTTCCTTAACGGCTTGTGAAGCCTGATTTGCTCGCGCCCAATTCAGATCGCCGGCACCGGGAAGGTCGGATATAACAACGCCACTCTGCAGCATGGCGAATGGTCCGCGAACGTCAGATGCTTTTCGTAATCGGCCAATACTTACCGCGACCGTGTAGAGTGAGCTCCTCCTTCCAGGAGTCAGCGACGCTAAATCGGCGCTGACGCTGCCGGATAATCGCGCGCAGTTCCGGAGGTGGTCCTTCGGCGACCCGATCAGTCGGTAACGGATCGTCGGCTTTAAGCGCGAAGAGCGCGCGGATTTTCTTCTCGGCACGCTCTCTGATCTCCAGGAGATCCTACCTCGGTGTTTTCGTCGCTGTGTGAGCGCGCCTCATCAAATATCTGCTCCAGGTCCCGCTCGTCGATGTACTGACACGTAACCTCCCATTCGGGTGCATAGCGAATAGTAACGAATGCGGCGGTTTGTGAGCCAATGACGCCGACTGGCAAGAACTCTTCTTCAAGAAGTGCGTTAAGAAGTGTACTTTTCCCCACACCTGTTCGACCAACTAGCGCAATCGGAATCGGACGCCGCACGGCAATCTCGCCCTCAATACTTGCAATCTCGGTTAGGATGGACGTTACCGCACCTTCTGTTTTTAGGGGACCATTGATTAAGGCGGGGTATGCTGAGATCTCGAGCCACGCCTTCAGTCCGGCAAAATAGTCGTTGAACGCGGCCGACCACGATGGCGGTGCAGCAGGTTCTTTCATGACAGTCTCTGTCGCTTTAGCCACGGTCTCCTCGTTCGCGAAGGCCTATCGCGGCGATCGGGAAATGTAAAGCTGGGTGCGCTTCCTCTTCGGCAATGTACGCGCAGAAAGCCGGCGGCGGCATGACATCGCCCGCCTTACGACTACTCGTAAACTCGGTGTCCCAGAGGAATCGCTCGATCGCCGAATCGTCGAGCTCGTCCCAACCAGCGGCATGAATCCGCCACGCGCGAAGTTTCGGAGCAACGAAGCTCTCTGCGGCGATCGCACAGTGTAACGCCATATAGACAACATCGCCAGGGTGCACGTCCACAATTGTGCCGTCGAGTGGAGCGACCCACGAGCTACTACGCGCTTTTGCTTCCTCCCCGACGTCGATGGCGGCTCGCAGGAGCGGATCGACACGCGCATTACCAAGTCCACCAGTTTGATCTCGACGTAAACCCAGATATGACGCGGCCGTGCGATCGAAAATTATACTCTCATCAGCATCGTCGAACTGATAGACATCCACCTCACGTCGGACTTGATGCAGTTCCCCGCCTTCAGCCTCCGTAAGGACGGCATAGACTTGGGTCGCTGTTTTCTTGAAGCCAGGATCGGCAACGTGCAAGAACTTAAGCAGGTGTGCCATCGTCGCACGACCACGATTTTCACCAGTCTTGACGGCGAGATCTTGCATGTACTTGTCGGCTTCATCAACGGCACGCCTTCCAGCATCCACTGCTGCGCCGACGGCGTCGAGACTTTCCTCACCTGACAGAATGTCGCGCAAGGCCTCGGAATCCAAGCTTGCGAGAATGCGGCGGAAGAACGCCTCGCGCTCGGTCGGAATCTGCAGAGAGATCGCGGACGATGTCCTGCAACCGCTGGGTAATACGAGCGAAGACTTCGGCTTCTCTGCTACCACGCAGAAGTAGCGTCTCAACGAGAATGGTGCGCGTCGAGCCGATGCGGTGAACACGGCCCACTCGTTGTTCCAACACCATCGGATTCCATGGAAGATCGAAGTGAACTACGATGCGTGCTACCTGCAGGTTAATGCCAATGCCGCCAGCGGCGGACGACAGCAGCAAACGTCGAGCATTCTCCGAAGCGCGAAAACGCTGAATGGCGGCAGCGCGCTCTCCCGAATCCATATCTCCGGTGAGACGATAGACCTCGTAGCCGGCTCTCTCAAGTCGCGATTGGAGCTCATAGACCGTATCAACTGCCTGACTGAAGACCACGATCGGTTCGGGCATGTCCGCTATCATATCGAGTAGGAGGTTGAACTTTGCGCCCGCCTCCGGATCGTCAAAGAGGGCATCGTATTCGTCGAGCAGCGCCAGAAGTGCTGACACTTCACCGACGTTAGTCTCTGGACCGGGATCCTCCGACAGCTCGCTTTCGTCGTTTTCCTCAGTCTGCGTAAGGCCCGCGCGAAATTCCCGAAGCCACTCGTCTAGGAGCTCCTTAGCTGTAGATATCTCGTTACGATAAGGCAAAAGCCGCTCTGCCCACCGCTGCACTTGCAGCATTGATGCCTGATCTGGATGGTAGCGAATCAGCCGGCGAAGTAGATACGCAAAGCCCGCCCTCAAGGAACTCGCAGCAAATTGCAGCGCTTGGCTTTTGACAAAACCAACGGCTCTGGCCCGTGATTCCTCCTCCGCGTGCTCGGCGATCCAGTCGAAGTGCGCGGCGATATGTTCGAGAACATCTTTGTAGTTTGCCGGCGGTTCTGCGAGACGAGGTTCGCGAACCTCACGTGGCGGGAATATGCGGCTGCCTTCCCAATCGCGAACGTGCTCTTTGACCCGAAAGACGACTCGTCCGCGCGCGGCATCAGCCTTGGTCTTCTCATCTGCATTGAGGGGCGTTCCGATGCAGAGCGAAACCAAATTCAGGAAGACCTCGCGGTTGCCCTGATGCGGCGTCGCTGAGAGGAACAAGACGCGACCGTCGGCAGTCAGGTGATCCTGCAGCAGCTGACGTGCGTTTCTAAACCAGATCTGAGGACTCTCTCCGCCCGCACCATACGCGCGTAACGCGTGACATTCGTCAACAATGATGAGATCGAATCTGCTGCCGTCGAGGAACTGATGCTGTTCCTGCCACCGATTCGAATCCAACAGTTTATGGATCGATGCCACAACGAGCCTTGTATCTTCAGTAATGGCTGCTGTCGGGGCCGCGTTTAGCTTTTTCCAGATTGCGTCGTCGATGTTGGCGTAAAAATACCATCGAGGCAGGTCGAGACGCTGAAACTCCTCGAGCACGTTTTGAACCAGACCGCCAAGCGTTACGTACAATATCCGAGCTTGCGGAGCTTGACGAAGGACGTGGCGGATGAACAAGCCGGCCTCAACGGTCTTGCCTAAACCAACCTCGTCAGCGATAAGGGCACGCTGCGCGTTTGCACCGTTGACGAGAAACTGCAACAGGGCAGCTTGATGCCGGAACGGCAGCACCGGATCATTTGCAATTTCGCCGGATCGGTTTTCGGCCAAGAGCCAGAATGCGCGAAGCCGCTGTAAACAAAACTTTGGATCGGGACGCGGACCGTCCAGCATCACTAGCTCGAGCGGGTGCTCTATCTTTTGCACCTGCGCCAATGTGTTGCTGGCAAGTTCGGCAACGTCCAGCGCGACGGGAAACCGAGCGTCGTACAGCCGCGCGAGAAAATACATACGGCGTCGAGTGGCGCTTCCGAGCAGCTCGTGCTCTACGGACTCCTCGCGTAGAATGCCGAGGCTCGATCGCTTTGGTGCGGGGAGCAAACCTGGAAAACCGGGCCGAGACCTGGCAGCGCTGCGGACGGAAGACCGGCTCCCTCCGATAGGGGAGGGGGCTGCTCAGGTTTTAGTTTCACCATTGGAGCATTCGTGGCATTCGCCGCTACTGCTCCTTCTAATAGGTCCAGTGGACCTGCCGCCATCGGCAAACCGCGATGCGCGGGACGAGCTCTGTTTTGAGATGAAGCGAGCCCACGCAACGAGCGGCGGATATCTTGAGGATATCTAGGTGTCGACAATGGGTGGTCTGTTATGACAGAAGTCCCGCGCTATATGCATCCTGGCACTTTGGGGATTCTCGAGCGGCGATCGACGCCGAGCGTCGACGACTTCGCACAGTTAACGTTGCGAGGCCGAACGGCCGCAAGACCTTCGCGCCTTCGGCTCGCCGGGACGGCTGCACGCGTTTTGCTAAGTCCCAGTGGATTCGACGAGATTGTGCAGTGCTTCGTCAATATCGGGATCTACTCTATGAACTTCAGCTTGCTCCTCGAAATGATAAGAGACGAAGCGAACACCGTCGTTATCGATTCTGTTGTAAAAATAACAGGCGTTCTGTACGCCTTGCGGAGGCGGCCCGACAAAGATTAGGGGGATTAACGGCACGCCAACGTTCGTGTCTTGTGCAAAAAGAAAGAGTCGACCATCTTCGATGGCATTTTTGGTCGTTGCTTCGATTCGTTCAAACGGCGCCGACCTGCCCATGATGCGTTCTGCGTCATAGTGAAAGGCACCAGATTTGATTCTTACGGCACCGGCCTTCAGAAGTGGGAAACTTCTCCATGTGCTTCCAATTGCGTCGCGAACGGTTGCGAGAACATTCTCTAGTAATACGCGGCGATTGCCGGCCTCCTGGGCGCTGACGATACCTCCGTGACCGACCGTCCGATTGCGAATGCTGTTTGCAGTTTGAAGTTGATCGATGATTTCACTTGCAAAGAGGGACCGAAGAAGGTCAGCATCAGCAGTGCCGAATCCGGCCGTCAGCGCGTCGCGGCCGTCTTGGCCGGCGTTCAAAAGAGTGCGTCCAAATTTTGCGAGTCTGCTCGCCATCTCGATCCAGGTTCCGAAAGTGCTACGCTCCAGTGAATTCTGGAACGGCTTGTCAGGACGGAGGGGATAACGTTCGTCGCTCCGCAGAATCGGTGTCGAATATGTCGCGCTCCACATCACTAGCGCGTAGAATTGAGCAACGGCTTCAAAAAAGTGGAGTAGATGCTCATACCGTTCCTTGTTCGGTGTGACTGAATTATAGGTCCAAAGTATTGAGCCAAGTGGGAACGGCAGAGCTTCCATCCAGCTTAGCAGTGAATTTTCGTGATTCACTCGTTCGATTTCGTCCGATGTACGTGAAATTTTCAACGGAGCGTCCCAAATCTGCTTGCGAAGTGCGCTCAATTCGCTCATAAGGTTTGACGCTCTGGAGTCCGCTTGAATGCACTTGAGTTGCGCATTCAAATCTGCCAAATAGATAGAAGACCCGGATAGAGCTGCCTTGGTGACGTGCCGAATGGTTGTTCCAGACCTTAGACCTTCCAGCGATGTTCGACCGAGAGTAGAATTGAAGTAGCCGGCCACATACGGTGCCAGAGCTTTTTGAGAGTCAAGTACGATCTGAGCATAGTTGTGAGCCTTAAGTGAAAGCTCTTCGCGGGAGGTGCGTACGGGACTAGTTCCGATGAGAGGAAGGTACACAGCGTTATCGCGGTCCGCGAAATCCTGTGGGTCTCGGGACTTGGTCAGATTGATTTCGAACGCTATGTCGACCAGGGGCGTAGATTTTAAGCCCATCGATTTAACAAGTTTGGCAACGCGCTGGTCAACATCGTGTGACCGGTATCCGCTAAATTCTTGAGTCGTAATCGACCCCAGGGCAAGTTGCGACCCGGAACGGCGGGCAAAGAAATTATGGAGGAGAACTTTGTTGTGTTCTGCCGATGTGCTGAGCTCGCCGACAAATAAATCGGAGTGTGCCTCACGATCAATCAGGACCAAGTAGCTTTCTATCGCGGTCGCGGCAAAGAAACCACTCGGTATATGAAGCACTCCGGAAAGATGTAAGCCGAGATCGCTAAGGGATGAGCGTAAGGAGCCGGGAGAATTCTTCGACAAGAATGATGGAGGCAGGACTACGGCCGCGAGGCCGGTTGAAGATAAGTGTTCACCGCACGCTTTCGCAACGATAAGATGCCCGAGATCATCGCCTATCTGCGTGCCGTTGACATTCGTGGACCTGACACGTCCTCCCCAAGGTGGGCAGCTGATCACTAAGTCGGCTTCTCCGGTCTGTGACAGTTCGTCAAGCGCAACGTTAGCGAGAATCCATTGAATCGCCAAGTTGTCGCTCAGAAGCGCGCCAATTTCCGCCTCGGTTCGATTAAACGAGATTGCCGCCGCTGTTTGGGGAGAGGCGCGTTCGACAACCGGGATGACTAGGAAACCAACGCCTGCGAAGGGATCCAGGACTGACCGCGGTCGCCTCGCCATCGAAATATCGATGAAGACCTCGACGAGGCGGCTGTGAGGCACGAGCCCCATTGCGCCCGCGCCGTGTCGCCAAGCAAGGTCGCGAACGTCGCTAATGTCTGCTCGAATGCCGCGCTTACGGGCTTCTGCTATAACCCAGGGAAGGTCGAACGCCGCCCCAGAGTCGCGTCGTATCGCGAGTAGGTTCCAGAGCTCCGCCGAATCAGACATTTACCTATAGATTGCGCTGAAGAGTCGTCATCTTCCCATCTCCCCTGGATTGGTACGCGGAGCTGTCGACAGAAGCTAAAAGAATCGCGCGTCATGGCCTTGCGGCTTTGGTGAGTCAGCTAAAGGATTGAGTGACGAAGGTCGAAAGGCGTCCTCCCACCTGCCTCAGATCGGGGGGTACGCGTATCCAGACTACCGAGAAAATCGTCGAGGCGTACGTACGTTATGTCAAGGGCTGGGCCACAATCCGGAACGTTAGATGTCCGGGACAGTTTGAAATTGATCTCTTGGCGCTCGATCCCGTAAACCTTGCGCGCTATCATATTGAGACTTGCATATCCGTTTCGGGTGCATTTAGCAAAATCACATCCCGCGAATTTAGTTCAGAGAAGCTGAAAATTCGTATGCAACAACCGGCGCAACGAATGACGCTCGGTAATTTTATCACTCGCGAATTCGCATCGACCGGTATCGTAGCAACGTTGCGACAGTGCGGTTTTGAGCCCGAAACGAATACCAAGATCATAGTCGCTTGGGATTGGGAAAAGTGCGCGGAACTAAAGGCCGCCGAAAACAAAATCGTCCTGTGGAAATTTGCGATGATCATGGGCGAGATAGCGCGCCTTACGGAAGGAACGCGAGCCTACTTCACTGACGACACACTGAACCTGATCCGATTTCGTGGACGGGTAGTTAAATGACACATTGGGACTTTTCGAAGGCAATCGGGCTGAGGTATCCGTTGGCCGAATGCCGTCGACGTGGATTGTACCAGGTTTCGATATACTCGAAGACAGCCGTGCGAGCTTCACGCCGCGTTCGCCACACGCGCTCGGGCTTGAGCTCGACTTTCAGGGAAGCGAAGAAACTCTCGGCGATCGCGTTATCCCAGCAGTTGCCTTTGCGACTCATACTAGCGGTGATACCGTGATTCTGAAGCACTTGCGCATACGCTCGGCAGGCGAATTGACTGCCGCGATCGCTGTGCAGGATCAGCTTCTTGAAACGACGACCGCGTATCGCCATGTCCAGCGCTCCGAGTGCCAGATTGGTATCGATGTGGCTGTTCATCGACCAACCGACAACGCGCCGCGAATAGCAGTCGATCACGACGGCGAGGTACAGCCAGCCTTCACTCGTCGGCAACTGCGTGATGTCCGAGACCCACGCGCTGTTGGGTTGCGGCACGTTGAACTTGCGAGCCAGCACGTTTGGCGCGACGGCAATCGTACCAGGCGACGACGTCGTTGCCCTGGACTGCCGTCGCTTCTTGCCTTTGATGCCCTGCAATCGCATCAAGCGGGCGATGCGCTTTCCGGAAACTCGAACGCCTTCGGCCTGCAATTCTGCAAGAATCCGCGGTGCTCCATATCGGCCACGGCTCTCGCCGTGGACCCGCTTGATTTTCGCAACCAGCTCAGCATCGCGCTTCAGCCGCGCGCTTTGCCCGCGTCCCCGCCACGCGTAATACCCGGCCTTCGACACGTTGAGATTCCGGCACATCGCCACGACATGGTGCCGTTCACGATTCGTATGCACGAATCCAAATCTCAGCGGTGGTGTTTCGCGAAGAAGGCCGTCGCTTTTTTTAAGATCTCGTTGTCTTCCTCGAGCTGCGCGACTTTGCGCCGCAGCCGATCCAACTCCGTCTCGTCGGCACCACGTTTCCCCCGCCCGGGAAAAACATCCGCGATCGGCTTGCCCTTGAGCTTTGCGCTCTGCCGAGCCCAGTGGTACAGCAGTTGTCGTGGAACATCGAGCTCGCGCGCAATTTGCGTGACGTCTTTCGTGCCGGCCTTGACCAGCTTGATCGCCTTCGCCTTGAACTCCGCGCTGAAGGTCCTGCGCGTCTTTTTCATTGACCCCATCTTTCCTCACAAAGTGAGCGTTATCTTGGAGTCCACGAAATGGAGTCAAGTCCACACTGAGAACAATTTCATCTGTTCGAGATTGCGATAGCCGCAGCGGCGAGGGCCTCCGGCATCACCACGACTGGCTCCGCGGCCTCCGCGGCAAGATGAACGTCACTGACCAAGGGGCTGATGAGCCTACAGCTGCGCCGGGGCCCTGCGCATATGACTCCGACGTGTGCAGTAGAGCTGCGGCTTCGGCGTAAATGCCGCAAACCGCAAATTTCGCGTTCTTAGCGCAGTACGATCAAGCGCTGCCGCAGATTGGTGCCCTTGCGGAGCGTTATTTTCCCGACGACCCCGTCACATCGATCATGAAGACGCGCCAACTGTCCGAGTTGCTGGCGCAGGAACTGGGGGCCCGGGTTGGCGCTCGACCCGCACACGGTGAGGCTCAGGTTGATCTGTTGGGCCGCCTCGGACGAGATTACGCATTGCCTCGCGAGGTGCTCGACTTATTCCACTATGTTCGCAAAGTAGGAAACGCAGCGAACCATGAGCGACGAGGTGACTACGCAACGGCACTTTCGGCTCTCAAGATCGCGTGGCAGCTGTCTATCTGGTTCCATCGCAGTTTTGGCGATCGCCAATTTAAATCGGGGCCGTTCCAACCGCCCAAGCCACCGGAAGACCCAACCGTCGGACTTCGTGAAGAGCTTGAGCGATTAAGAAAAGACTTCAGCGACAGTTTATCTGATGCCGAGCAACGCGCAGAGAAAGCCGAAGATAGAGCGGCTGCGGCCGAACTAGCAAAGCTCAGCGCCGAGCAACGCAGTATCAAGGAAGCCGAAGAACGAGCGGCTTGGGAGGCCCGTGCAGCCGAAGCTGAAGCAAAGGCAATCTCAAAGCTCGATGCGTTGAGTTCACAGACGGCTTCTCTCCCCGAGGCGAGCCGTCAGAAGCGTCGCGTCGCCACGGAGGAAGCTGCCGCAAATCTCGTCCTCGACGAGGCAGCGACTCGATCTCTCATCGACGCTCAGCTGCGCAATCGCGGTTGGGAAGCGGATTCGCAGAATCTGCGTTATTCGAAAAACATGCGTCCTCTGAAAGGGCGCAACATGGCCATTTCAGAGTGGCCCAGCAGCAATGGGCCGGCGGATTACGCATTATTCGTCGGAACCATGTGCGTTGGCATCGTCGAGGCCAAACGCAAGAACAAAAATGTCTCGGACCGCATAGACCAGGCGGGTCGGTATTCGCAAGGTTTTCGTAGAGACCAATGTGAGTTGGTCGCCGGTGGTCCCTGGAAGGCTGAGATCAAGGATTCGAAAGATGCGCCTCCTTTCCAGGTACCCTTCCTCTTCTCAACTAACGGACGGTCTTACCTAAAGCAGATTGAGACGCAGTCGGGAATTTGGTTTCGCGACGCGCGCGAGCCGACAAACCTCCGGCGCGCACTAGCGGACTGGCCTACTCCTGACGGGCTTCTTGAGGAAATCGGAACGGATCGCGCAAAAGCGCATGCGGAGCTGGAGGCCATGCCGTTCGACTTCGGCTTCCAATTGCGCGATTATCAAGAGAATGCAGTTCGTGCCGTCGAGCAAACGATCTACGACGACGGCAAACGTAGCATGCTCGTCGCGATGGCGACGGGAACTGGCAAGACCAAAATCTCGATCGCAATGCTCTATAGACTTCTCACCGTTAAGCGATTCAGGCGAGTTTGCTTCGTGGTTGACCGCCGATCTTTGGGTGAACAGGCCCAGGGCGAATTCAAGACGACCCGCGTCATCCCGGCTAGAACCTTTGCGGACATCTTTGGCATCAAGGAGCTAGCCGACACTGCGACCGAGCCGGATACAAAAATTCATGTGTGTACCATTCAAGGCCTAGTCCACCGCGTGCTCTTTGCAGAAAGACCAGAAGACGTTCCACCGGTCGATCAATATGACTTGATTATCATTGACGAGTGTCACCGAGGTTATCTCCTGGACCGAGAGCTATCAGAGGCGGAATTGACGTTCAGGAGCGAAGCGGACTACATTTCGAAATACCGCCGAGTGCTGGAGCACTTCGACGCGGTAAAAATTGGGCTAACGGCGACTCCTGCGCTCCACACGACTCAAATTTTCGGCGAACCGATATATACGTATACATATCGGGAAGCCGTCGCCGATGGATGGCTTTGCGACCAGGAGCCGCCGTACCGTATCCATACAGCACTCTCCAAGCAAGGCATTCACTTCAGTCAAGGTCAGGATTTGCCGCTGCTCGACCAGCGCACGGGTCAGATCGATCTTGTTCATGCGCCCGATGACCTTGATTTCGATGTGGGCGAATTCAATCGCAAGGTCATTACGAGAGAGTTCAATCGTGTTGTCGCTGAGGAACTGGCACAGCACATCGACCCAAGTCTGCCGGGCAAAACTCTCGTCTTTGCGACGACGGACGGCCACGCCGACATTCTTGTCGACGAACTTAAGAAGGCGTTCGCGAGTAAATATGGTGAGATTGAAGACGCGGCTGTTCAGAAGATTACGGGGAGTATTGACGCGCCTGGCAAAGCGATCCGCCGATTTCGGAATGACATGAATCCGCGAGTGGCTGTCACTGTCGATCTTCTCACGACGGGAATCGACGTCCCGTCAATCGTGAACCTCGTCTTCGTTCGCCGGGTGAACAGCCGCATACTGTATGAGCAGATGCTCGGCAGAGCAACGAGGCTATGTCCAGAGATTGGGAAGCAGACCTTCCGAATCTTTGATGCCGTCGCGATCTACGATGTCCTGAAAGACTTCACTACGATGCGCCCGGTCGTAGTAAATCCAGACATAACGTTGGCGCAACTTTTTGGGGAATTCATTCGCGTCGAGGATTCTGAAATTCGTGACACGATAAGGGACCAGATTCTCGTTAAGTTACGACGCAAAATGGGGCGCTTGCGCGATGATGCAGCCGAGGAATATGCGAAGGTCGCGGGAGAATCACCGGCTGAGACGCTCGATCGAATCGGCGCCGCGACGCTTGAAGATCTCGCGAACTGGCTTAGGGCTAGGCCTTCGATAGGCCAGATTCTCGACTGGCAATCGGACGATAATATAAGCATACCTATCCCGATATCGTACCACCCCGATGCCTACATCGGTACGACGCGGGGGTACGGTAGTGCCGACAAGCCCGAAGAGTATTTGACAGCTTTCGCGACTTTCGTGCGTAACAACCAGAACAAGATCGCAGCGCTTGAGATTGTTACACAGCGCCCGCGAGAACTCACAAGGGTGGCACTACGAGAGTTGGCACTGGCGCTGGACGCCGAAGGTTTCTCCGAGGCCTCGCTTCGAGCTGCGCTGCGAGATGCACGTAACGAAGATATCGCCACAACTCTTGTTGGCTACATTCGGCAGGCCGCCCTCGGCGACGCTCTTGTTCCTTGGCGTACTCGCGTTGAAGGCGCGATGGCACAGATTCTTAAGCGTCAAAATTGGACAAATCCACAGCGCCAGTGGTTAGAACGAATTGGAAGGCGCGTGATCGAGATGGGTGTAGCAGACCGAACTGCGCTGGACGAAGAGCAGTTTCGCGTCGTCGGTGGGTTCAACCGAATCAATAAGGTCTTCGATGGTAAACTGGAAACGATCTTGGGTGACATTAACGACGCTATCTGGCAAGCAACGGGATGAGCGAGAGCACCAACATCAACGCGACGGGTAATGGTACCAGAGCAATAGTTCAAAAACTCTGGGGTCTTTGTCATATCCTTCGTGATGACGGCATCACCTATCAGGACTACGTCACCGAGCTAACTTATCTGCTATTCCTGAAGATGATGCAGGAGACAGAACGAGATTCAGCTCTGCCTACTGGTTATCGCTGGAGCGACCTGAGGAAACTTGAGGGCGAGAAGCTCCTAACTTGTTACCGTGGTCTACTTCTTAAACTTGGTACGGAAGGCAACGGTACGGTCCAAGAAATATTTGGTGACGCGCAAACGAGCTTGCGACGTCCAAGCAACCTCAAAGAATTGGTAACCCAGATCGATCGACTCGATTGGTATTCCGCGAAGCAAGAAGGCGTCGGAGATCTTTACGAGGGTCTTTTGGAAAAAAATGCTAGCGAGAAGAAATCAGGAGCCGGCCAGTACTTTACTCCCCGTCCACTTGTTGACTGCATGGTGCATCTGCTGCAGCCGAAGGCTGGAGAAGTCATTCAAGACCCAGCCGCGGGAACTGGCGGTTTCCTCATTTGGGCTGATCGCTACATCAAGGACAACACCGACGAGCTTTTCAAGCTGAACGCCGCACAACAACGTTTCCAGCGCGACGAAGCGTTTCGCGGTCTTGAGTTGGTAAACGATACATTTCGACTTCTACTGATGAATCTTATGCTGCACGACATCGGCGGCAATCACATAAAAGGCGGAGACACGCTTGGCCCAGACGGTAATAACTTAGGGAAGGCCGATCTAATTCTTACGAATCCACCCTTCGGTACGAAGAAGGGCGGTGGACGCCCGACGCGCAGCGACTTTAGTATAACGACAGATACGAGCAACAAGCAGTTCGCTTTCGTTGAGCATGTTGTCCGGGCACTTAGACCTGGCGGTCGCGCAGCGATGGTTGTTCCAGACAATGTGCTTTTTGCTGACGGAGTTGGACAAGAGCTGCGCGTGTGGCTGATGAATCTTTGCAACGTCCACACAATCTTGCGGTTACCAACGGGCATCTTTTATGCGCAGGGCGTTAAGACCAATGTCCTATTCCTTCGCCGCGGCCAAACGGACCAGTCTAATACGAAAACGCTCTGGATCTACGATATGCGTGCTGATCAGCCTGCTTATGGTAAAACACGCCCGCTGCGCGACGAAGATTTCATGGATTTCAAAAATGTTTACGGGAACGACATGAATGGTGAGGGGGAACGCCGAGAACAGGGTCCGGATGCGCGCTTCAGAAAATTTACTAGAGAAGACGTGCAAGGCCGTGACGATAATCTTGATATCAGCTGGTTGCGAGGAAACGATGAGGTTGCCGAAGACGCGCTAGATGACGCGGAGGACATTGCAGACGCAATCAGGGAGCACTTGCAAAGGGCACTTGTTGAGTTGACGAAGCTCGAAAGACTTAGCTCCTGAGTCTAGCTTCTCGTAACGACGTGATAGCTGAGAGAGCAGCGTGGCCTGTTGACGAACTCCCACCAAGATGGCAGTGGCGATCCTTTGCTGATTTATTCGAAACCGTGACTGACTCGAGGCGAAAATTGCCTCGACGACAGTACGCCTCCGAGGGCCGCTTTCCAGCCATTGATCAGGGAGAGGGTTTCATCGGTGGGTTCACAGACGACCCATCGTTAGTACACTCCGGAAAGCTTCCCGTTATTGTTTTTGGAGATCACACACGCTGTGTCAAGTATGTGAACTTTCCGTTTGTTCAGGGCGCCGACGGCGTTCAGGTCTTGAAACCAAGAGAGACTATCAATCCGTGGTATGCGTTTTATCTTCTAAGAGGCTTGCGGCTACCTGAAAAAGGCTACAGCCGCTATATGAAATTTGTTAAGGCGTCCCTTTTCCCCGTGCCACCAATCGACGAGCAGCAACATATCCTTTCAGTAATTGAAACATCGACTGAGCTAATTGCGCAGATCCGAAGCAACGTCGCAAGGGCATTGAAACTCCTGACCCGATACCGAAGCGAGATCGTACGCAAAGCATCCGCATCAATTGCCCCGCTTGTGCCTCTCAGACATGTCGCTACGACCATGTTTGATGGGCCATTTGGTTCAAATCTAAAAACGAGTGATTATGCCGAGAGTGGAGTTAGGGTCGTACGATTGGAAAACATTGGCCGACTCATGTTCCAACGCGAAAAGGCAAGCTTCATCTCTGAGGACAAGGCAGCAAAACTCCAACGCAACTTACTTGCAGGAGGCGATATCCTCTTTTCATCGTTTGTGGATGACGAGACACGCGTCTGCCTGTTTCCAAGCGATCTTCCCACGCGAGCGATTAATAAAGCCGACTGCTTTTGTGTTAGACCGGATCCCGAGATCTGCGTTTCAGAATACGTAGCACTTCAGTTAGCTTCTCCTAAGGTACTCGAGGAGCTTCGTCACGATGTGCATGGGGCCACCAGGCCTAGAATTGGCCTTAAACAGTTAAAGAATATCCGCATCCCATTACCACCAATCGAAGAGCAGGCCCAGATTGCCAGCGAAGCGGAGCGCGGTTGGAAGATCACTGACGTGCTAGAGATAGATGCTCTAAGGGTGCTTTCCTTATTGGAGCATCTAGATGTCGCGAGTCTCGATGCCGCACTAACCGGAAGACTTAGAGAGCGATAACGCAACCGCCTCGGTTTTCGGCGAATACCCGCACCCCCAAACTATCAAAGTTGGGCATCGAGCCCAGTCTCCTGACCACGCCAATTTGCGCCAGGTTCGCGGCCGATAACATTTCCGAGACCCGAATCGACGTTCAGAGATTGCTGAAGGCCGAACAGTGCTCGCGCATTATTGGGTGATCGCGTTAGGTCTTCTCGGAACGCGGTGCATGCAGCCTTCCGATCTCCAGACTGCAGCAGCATCCATCCCAACCACTCACCGGCGGGGAAGTACCATGCGGGAAAGGCCTCGGGCGGATATTGTGCCGTCGTCGCGATGACGTCGCGGAGTTCGTGCGTTGCTGTCGATACACGGCCTCGTAGATAGTCGACGCGCGCGGAGAGCATCTCGACGAGTAGATCAGGATATCTCCAACCAGTCTTGCCGACGCTGTCGCGCAGCGCAGCCAGCTCGCCTTCAGCGCCGGTGAGATTGTGCTCGGATGCAAACGCGATGCCGCGTGCGTAGTGATAGGGCCACGCCGATCGCCAAGCCGGCATCTTCGGATCGGGGCTCCCCATGGACAGGACCTTCGACCATTCCCCGAGGCGCGCGTAAACGAGCAAAGCGATGTTGCTGTTGTTTTCGAGCTCCAGATCAGCACCGCGTTCCGCGTCGGCCACGTCGCCGAGCATGAGGGCGCCGCCCGAATAGAAGTCCAGATTGTGATAGAAATAGTCGAGCTTGCCGGGCGCTACGCCGATTGACTTCGCGTATTCGAGGTCTTCCCCGACGGCGGTTCGACCAGTCTCCATTATTGCCGCATAGTCTCCAACGTCGAGATACGTATGACCGGCCATATGATTGAGATGCGAGGCAGCAGGCTCCGCCGGAAAATTCGCGAGGCGATCCGCCTCTAGGATCGCGTCCTTCGCGACGGTCGTGTAATCGTGCAGGTGCACGAAGTAGTGATTGGCCCCAGGGTGCAGATAGTTGTGCGTAATCACCGTCTTCAGGATATCTGAGAGCTCCGCAGTCTTACCGATCGGCTTCCCTTTGCTGTCGTAGCCCCAGTCGTCAACGTCCATACAGCTCTCGACATAGAGCGTGGCAACGTCGTCATCGCTCGGATAATCCTTGTAGACTACGGCCATCGCGTCGCGATACTTCTTGCCGTCCGGCTCTTTTGCGCCCGCGGGGTAGCGCGTGGCGACAGCCGCGATCAGGCGCTGTTCTTCCGGCGTTGCATTTGACGAAAGCGCATTCGCATTCTTGATCGCCTCCGCGACGGTTTTCCAGTTCTCGGCCGTCATGCCGTAGTTGAGGTTCGGCCCGGCCGCAAGCGCCACGCCCCACCACGCGATCGCAAGTTTCGGATCTGCCGCGGCCGCTTCGCGAAAGCGCTTTTGCGCTTCGCCACGATTGAATGCGTAGACGAGCGTCAGGCCTTCGTCGAAATATTCTTGCGCGGCGGCGTTCGTTGTCGACACCTGATGGTGGACGAGCGCTTTCTGCACGGTTTGCGCGCCGACGGCGAGCGGCGCGAGCGCGAGCACTGCGCACACGAGCGTCCGCGCGACAGAAGTTATCCACATGGAAGAAACGCGAGATTCATATCGAAGGCGCATCGGCCACATATGCCAGAATTGACACCCGAGGCCCTACGCGACATGCTCGGCCCAGAATTCGAAGCCGTCACCGGTCGCATCCTGGACAGCGAGTCACGCCTGCGCGGCGAGATGACTCGGCGCTTCGATCGGGTGGACGTCCGCTTCGACGAGTTGCGCAAAGAACTCAAAGGCGACATCGGCGACATCAAGGGTGAAATCCGAGAGCTGAAAGGCTTGATCGTGACGAACGTCAAGCGCCGCAAACGCTAAGACACGTCCTTCATATCAACGCGTCCAAAGTCGACTTCATCGGGCGGCAGATCGCGAATCGGCGGAAAATCTCCGCGAATAGGTGCGAGCTTCGCCAGCACCTTCAGCAACGATTCCCTCGGCGCCGGACCGACGACTAACTTCTTGCGCTTGCCTTTTGGCATCAGCGCAAGCATATGCCACTCGTGCTCCGTAGACAAGAGCCTTAGACGAGCCTCATCTGGCGCTGCGGTTCCATCGTTAGCCCCGCGACTCGCACGCCGAGCAACCGCACGCGATCGCCGGCGAGCTCGACGCGTCGTAAGCACAGAAGCGCCGTGCTACCGATAACGCCCGCATCGTCGGTCGGTTCGGCAAGGCTCGTTTGGCGCCCCGTGATCGAAAAGTCGGCGCGCTTGATCTTGACGCCGATCGTCGTTCCGGAAAGCCCGTTCTTCTGCAAGCGCTCGGCGACGTCGTTTGCGAGCTCGCGAATGACTTCGGCCATCTTTGCTTCGTCGCTGACGTCATGTTCGAACGTCGTCTCGCTCGAGACCGAGCGCGTCTCGCGATCGCTCTCGACCGTGCGCGTGTCGATGCCTTGCGCGAGCTCGCGCATCGATTTGCCGCCGCGGCCGAAGAGCTCGTACAAGCTCTCATCGTCGAGCACCGCGATCTGGCCGATCGTCGTGATCCCGGCTTCATTTAAATGCGCGCGCGTCTTTGGGCCAACACCCCAGAGCCGGCCGACATCCATTTGCGAGAGGTAGGACGCTTCGGTTCCGGGCTCGACGAGTGCAAGGCCGTCCGGCTTGCACGCATCGGACGCGATCTTCGCGACCATCTTGCCGCTCGCAACGCCCGCGCTCACCGTCAAGCCGACTTCGGCTTTCACGCGCGCACGGATGTGCTTGGCGAACTCGACAGCTTCTTCTGCGAGCGTGGTCTTCGGATCGACAAAGGCTTCATCCAGCGACAATCCTTCGACGGTGCGTCCGCCCTCGGCGAAGATCGCAAAGATGGCATCGGACGAGGCGCGGTATTTTGTGAAGTCCGGTGGGACGACGAGGAGCTGCGGGCACAATTGTAGCGCGCGGTGCAGCGGCATCGCGGAGCGCACGCCGAACGGGCGCGCTTCGTACGAAGCCGTCAGGCACACGGAGCGGCGCGAGTTCCAGGCGATCGCGAGTGGTTTGCCGCGCAGCGACGGATCGTCGCGTTGCGCAACGCTTGCGTAGAAGGCATCGATGTCGAAGTGCGTGATCACGCTCTGCCTGACTTCGACATCCTCTGTCCCTCGACTTCGCTCGGGATGACAAGGCGCTACTTCGCTCGGGATGACACGGCGCATCCGCTCGGAAGGCGGCCGTGTCCTGAACTGACGTGAACCGGCCCGATCTCTGGAGCCCGTTGATGCTGCGATGCGGCCTCGAGCTCAAAAACCGCGTACTCATGGCGCCTATGACGACGGAAGCCTCCGAAGACGACGGCTCTGTTTCCGCCGAGGAGCTTGCATATCTCCGCCGGCGTGCTCGCAGTGGCGTCTCCGCCGTGATCACGTCGTGCGCGTTCGTCGATGTCGAAGGCAAGTCGTTTCGCGGGATCGGAGCGTCAAGCGACCACCTGATCGAATCGTTGACACGCATTGCCGATACGATTCACGACGGCGGCGCGCGCGCTATCCTGCAGCTCTACGACGGTGGGCGCCTTGCGCGCGGATCACCGCGGGGCCCCTCGGCGGTAGCGTCGAGTCGTCCTAACGCGCCGGTTCCGCGTGAAATGTCAGACGGGCAAATCGAACGGCTTGTCGATGCGTTTGGTGAAGCAGCCGCTCGCGGCGTGGGCGCGGGCTTCGACGGCATCGAGCTGCACGGTGCCAACCACTACTTGATCCATCAGTTCTTTTCGCCGCGCGCGAACCAGCGGATCGACCATTGGGGCGGTTCGCTCGATGCGCGTATAGCGTTTCCGACCGCCGTCGTGCAAAGCGTGCGCGATGCCATCGGCGACGAACGCGCGCTCGGCTATCGCGTCACACCGTACGAGATCGAGGCCGACGGCGGGATCACGATGGACGACACGCTCGCGCTGGCGCGACGTCTCGACGAGCTCGAGATCGACTACCTTCATCTCTCGCTCGACAACTTCGCATCGGCGGCACCGCTGCGCGAAGATCGTCGCACTGACGTTCCGATGACGGAGCGCCTTGGAGACCATCCGCTGCGCGCGATCGTCACGGCGGTGCCGGATTTGCCGGTTGTCGCGGTCGGCGGCGTGTGGACGCAGGACGATGCCGATCGCATGTTGGCCGATGGTGCTGCGGCAATAGCAGTCGCGCGATCGATCATCGTGAATCCTGAATGGCCGCAACTCGTTCGCGAGAACGGAACGGTCAGGCGCGCGCTGCCACATTCGCGCGAGCAAATCGCGCACGAGCTCGACGTCCCGCCGCGCATGGTTGAGTACATCCTGGGGCGGCCGGGCTGGTTTCCGATCGAGGGCTGAGTTATCGCGGTCCCTCGACTACGCGCCCTTGGGCGCTACGCTCGGGATGACAAGAGGTGGGCGCGATCGTGCCTTGAGGTGGCCCTTTGCGCGCAATTGCTATACAGCGGCAATCGAACGTGCGCCCGGAAATGTGCGCATCACTGCAGCGCAGCGGCGATCGAACGTGCGCCCGGCAATGTGCGCATTACCTCTGTCCCTCGACTACGCGCCTGCGGGCGCTACGCTCGGGATGACAAGATTTGAGGTGGCCCTTTGCGCGTTATCGCAATAGAGCGGTAATCGAACGTGCGCCCGGTAATGCGGGCACTACCTCTGTCCCTCGACTACGGGCGCTTTGCGCCCTACGCTCGGGATGACAAGACCACAATTGGTTTGCGCGGGCGTCGCCGAGTGCGGGGATCGCCATTGCCAGGAATTTGTCCCGCAAGAATTCCGCAGACAGCGGGCGCTGCGGGCTGCCGAGCGGTTCGCCGTGGGCGATCTTCACTTCACGTCCGTCACGCAACGTGATCGCGACGTCGCACGGAAGACTGCCGCCGGAGCCTGCGCCGTGATCGACGGACGACGTCTGTCTCACGCTAACCGTCTGTGCGAGCGCGCGAATTTTTGGATCCTGCAGTGTTTGCGGCGCGTACCACGTGGGGCCAGGCTTGACGCGATGTAGCGTGATCGACACGACGTACGGAATGCTGAACTCCGCATCGACGAGCGACGCGGGATTCGGATCGATAAACCAATCCGCGGTTTCGTCCGGCGCTCCGACAGCAATGCTCGCGACGTCAGACGGCTTGATGTCGTGCTGATCGCGAATACGTTCCGTTGCTTCGATGATCGTGTGCAGCCATCGGCAAGCGGGATACGGCTTGAAGTGCGTCTCGAGAATCTTATAATTTGAGCCGAGACCTTCGTGCAGCGCTTCGGGATTGAAGCGATCCGAGCCGACCATGCGCCAAAATCCGAGATCGCTATCGAGAATCGCACGCGGTCCGCCAAGACCCTCGCTCGCCGCGATCACGCCCAGCACACCGGCACGCGCCTGTTCGGCAAGGTTGTTCTTGATCCAATGCAGCGGGCGCGGCCATTTCGTAATCCACACCGGCAGCGGTGACGACGCACCGGCATAACCGAACGCATCGAGCGTTTGCTCCGGTGTCAGCTTCATGAGCTTCGCACCGACTGCAGCCGCAGCCAAGCCAAACCACGCAAACCGCACGGCAATATCACGCGCACGCGCGGGCGTCGGCGTGATCGACGCACCAATCCGCACGCTGACGTCATACGCAGCGACAATGGCTGCGATCAGATCCTCACCGCTTGCATCAACTTCTTCGCCGATCGCGAGCGCCGCGGGAACGATCGTCGAACTGGGATGGCCGAGCAGCGTATCTTCGTAATCGAGCGCATCGGCGTGCGCCGCATTCACGAATGCGGCCGAGACCGCATCGACCTTGCGCGTGATGCCAAGCGCGGTCGACGAACCTTGGCCGGCGAAACGTTCGGTCAGACGAACGTACGCTTTGCCGAGATCGGTCGCGGCGCCACCCAGCATGCAGCCGATCGTATCGAGCAATACGTCGATTGCGCGCGCGCGAACCTCCGCAGGCAAATCGGCACAGCGAACATCGTGCAAGTACTCAACAGATCGCGGCAACGTCTCGAGCATCACAGCAGTTCTCCCAACCGTTCGATCGTCGCGGCGAGCAATGCACCGCGCTGCGCAAGCGAATCGACAATCCCGTACTGTCTCCCGGCTTCATTTCCGCCGACGATGCCGAGACCATCGAGCGTCGCGAGCCCCATTGACGCGCCGAAATTCCCATCCGAGCCACCGATTTGCATCGGCGCTTCTTCGAGCGCAAGGCCAAGCTCGCGTCCAATCTCTTGCGCGATCTTGAACATGCGCACATTGCCTTCGTTGCGCGGGAAGGCCGGGCGCGTAATGCCGCCGGTCATTACCGTCTTCGTACCGGGGACGATCGTCTGGTCCGCGATCGCTTTCACGCTGCGCACCAAGTCTTCGCCATCTTCCTGGTTTTGCGCGCGCAAGTCGATGCTCAACCACGCTTTCGCAGGCACCGCTTGACGCGCGGTTCCACCTTCGACGATCCCGACGTTGAGCAGCTTCTTGCGCTCAAGAACCGAGAGCTTGGAGATCGCGAGCACTTTGTGCGCAGCCTCGGTGATGGCGCTCGCGCCTTTGCCCGATGTCGCCGATGCAAACTCGCCGTGCACCGTCAGATAGATCGCGCCGACGACGCCGCGTGACGTCGCGAGATGTCCGCCTTCACGCGCGGGTTCCATGACGACTTGCCAATCGGCATTGCGGCATTCGGCTTCGATGTGCGCACGCGCCGTCGGGCTGCCGAGCTCTTCATCACCGCACAAAAAGATCGTCGAGGATGCAAGGCCCTCCCATCCGGCGTTGCGGAGCGCGCGAAACGCCCCGAGCAGCACGAGCCAGCCGCCCTTCATGTCGTGAACGCCCGGAGCGTACAGGCGACCGTCGCGTTCTTCGATCGGATGTTCGGCGAGCGTCCCGCGCGGCTGCGTCGTATCGAGATGCATGTGGCACAAGAGGCGTCCGCGCGTTCCTTTGCCGCGGCGCCGTGCCACGATATGATCGCCGGTCTCACGCACGGGGATCGTTTCCGTCGCAAAGCCGAGCGCTTCCCAAGCCGTGCGCACCTCCGCGCCGACGCGATCGACGCCTTCCTTATCGCGCGAGCCGCTTTCGATCGCACAATACCGCCTGAGCTCTTCGACTTGTTCTCGCTCGCGGCTGCGCAGATAATTGAGATGTTCGGTAGCGCGCGACACTATACGACCTTTCCGGCGATAACGATCGTCTCGACCGCGTCGCGACCGAGCTCGAATGCAAGCATGCGATAGTCGGGAATGTCGACGACCAGCAGGTCAGCGTATTTTCCCGCCGTCAGCGTCCCGACGTCCTTGCCCATTCCGACGGCGTACGCAGCGTTGACAGTTGTGGACGTGATGACTTCCTCGGGCGTCATGCGGTACCAGGCCGCGGTAAAGGAAAGGTTCGCGTACTGCGACGGCCAGTGGATGCTCGAACAGAAATCGGTTGCGATCGCAACGGGCGCACCGGCTTGGATGAAAGCGCGGACATTCGCGCGACGGCTCGTGCGATAGACGAGCTCCGAGGGCGGAATAATGTTCGCAATTGTCGTGGTCGCGCCGACGCGCGCGATCTCTTCATCCGGCGTACAGGTGAGATGGTCGGCCGTAATCGCGCCGAGGCTGCACGCGAATTCCCATCCGCCGATCGATGCGCCACCGTCGGTGTGCACGCGGGCCGGCAATCCGAATTTCTTCCCGGCTTCGACCATGCGCGTGCACTGCTCTTTCGTGAACGTGGTCGGGCTGCACGAAACGTCCTGATAGCGCGCAATGCCTTGAGCCGCAACGGCCGGGAGCATCTCGTCGATGATCTGCTTTGTGTACACGTCGGCGTCCATCCCGCGCGGGATCACGTGCGCGCCCAGAAACGTCGGCACGATGCGGAGCGGTGTTTGCGCGTCGCGCAACAACTCGAGATGCATGAGCTCCGTCTCGGTCGTGAGCCCGTAGCCGCTCTTGGCTTCGATCGTGGTCGAACCCGAACGCAAGATGCGCGAGAGATAGAGATCAAGCGCCGTGCGCAGCGTTTCTCTGGTCGCGGCGCGTGTATCGAGCACGCTCTTCCAGATCCCGCCGCCTTTTTTGACGACTTCTTCTTTGGTCGCGCCGGCGAGCAAGTACGCGTATTCCTCATAGCGCAAGCCCGCAAAGACCGGATGCGTGTGCGGGTCGACGAGACCCGGCATCACGACGCGGTTCGATGCGTCGATGACGTTCGCGCGCGCAAGATCGTGCTTCTTGCGCAGCGCGTCGCTTGGGCCAACCTCGACGATGCGACCGCCGGAGGCGACCAGACCACCGCGCTCGACGATCTCGATCTTTCCTTGTTCCGCACCTCGACGTGGCCCGTCGTTACCCTCGCCGACGACGAGCAGCTGCGTCGCATTGAGGACTGCGAAGTCGATCATGCCAGCGTCTTTCCGACGCGCGGATCGAGAACGGCAACCAGCACGTCGGCAGCGAGATTGAGCGCGACGTAGACGGCACCAATCAACATGGCTGCGGCTTGCACCATCGGAATGTCGCGTGTCTGCGCCGACTCGAGAAGTAACTTCCCGACGCCGGGATACTGAAACAGGACTTCGACCACGACGATTCCTCCGACAAGCCAACCCATATTGAGGGTCAGCACGTTGATCATTGGGACAAGTGCATTGGGAAGGACATGCCGCCAAATGATGCGGCTGCGCGGCAAACCTCGCAGGCGCGCCATCGCGACGAAATCATGATTGACGACGTCGAGCGTCGCCAAACGCATCGTACGCAAGATGTACGCGCCGGTGACGGGGATGACGGTGATAACCGGCAGGATCATCATGCGAAGCCAATCGGCGAACCCGCTGCTCGAGCTGACAAGGCTGAGCGGAGGCAAGACGGGGATTATGATTGCGAATACCCAGATCAGCAGTGCGCCGATAACGAACTCCGGCATCGAGAGCGCGACGAACGTCAGCGTCGCGACGACGCGATCGAAGAAGCCGCCCGCATGCAAGCCCGACCATAAACCAAGAAAGACGGAGACGACGATCATCACGACGCTTGCGATTCCGGCGAGTATCAGCGAGCGTCCAAAGGCCGCGATAACAACCGGCCACACCGGCTGATCCGATTGCAGCGAGTTTCCGAAATCGAGATGTAATGCGCCCCCGAGCCACTGAAGATACCGAACGGCGGGCGGCAGATCCAAATGCAAGCGATGAATCATCGCGGCGCGCGCATCCGGCGTCGTGTTCTGCCCGAGAACGACATCGACGACGTTCCCGGGCAGAATGGTCGTCGCCGCAAAGACGACGAGGCTGAGCACGAGCAAGACGATGGCCGAGAACCCGACCCGCAGTGCAAACCACCGCAGCAGCGGGGAACTAAACCAGGGCGAGCTGCCAGTAAGTGCGGTTTGTTGCAATCGGATTTCCACGATAACCCACGACACTCGTCGAGTGGGCATCGATGACGTTCAAGTAAACGGGGACGATCGACGGCCCTTCATCTTTGACGAACCGTTCGAGGGCACCGAACTTCGAGCGCCGATCGCGATCGTTCGTGGCTGCGCGCGCGGCGCTCAGCATCTCCATGAACTGCGGAGGTTGCCAGCGCGTCGGTGGGATGACACTGCCGCGGGGCGCGTATTCAATGTAGAACAAGAATTCTTCCGGCCGCATATTCCACGGCTCTACGAAGAAATTCCATTTCAACGCATCGAGGTTGTAGTAGTAGCCCGATGAGGGAACTTGATCGACTTTTACGCGGATACCGGCGGGCGCAGCGTATTGCTGATACGCGACGGCGACGTCGACAGCCCCAGGGGCGATCGTCGAGGTCGTGAGCGACACGTCGATCCCATTTGGATAACCCGCGTCGGCGAGCAGCTTCTTCGCGCGCGCCGGATCGTACGCCGGAACCGGAATGTGATCCCAAATGTCGGGGACGACCGGCGAGATCGGCTGATCGGTCCCTACCGTTGCCTCGCCGAGGAAGACCGATTCGACAAGCTTGTTACGGTCGTACGCGAGCTTCATCGCTTGGCGCACGCGATTGTCGTCGAACGGTTTCTTATCGACTTCCATATTGATGTTGATAGCGTTGCCGGACGGGACGCTGGAGATCTGCATCTTCGAATTGCCCTTGAGCTGTTGGATCGCAACAGCGTTGACATCGATAATCAGATCGAATTGGTTGGAGATCAGTCCGGCGACACGTTGCGGGACATCCGAAATTTGGAAAACGCGAATACCGTCGAGCTTCGGATAACCCCCGCGCCAATAGTGCGGGTTCTTCGTGGCAAAGAGATGATCGCCGGGCGCCCATTCTTGCAACACGAACGCACCGGTTCCGACCGGCTTTGCAACGAGCTCGTCGAGCGGTGCGCTTTCCTGCACGATGCTGACGTGACTGTCGGACGCCGCTTGCGGCAGATCCCAGAACGGCGCCTTGCAGGTAAACTTCACCGTGTGCGCATCGAGTGCCGTCACGCCGTCCGCGTCGAGCGCAAGCGCAAAGAGCCGGTACACTTGCGAACCGAGCTTCGAATTGAGCATGCGGCGATACGTGCGCACGACATCATTTGCGGTCAACGGTTTGCCGTCGTGCCAGACGACGTCGGTGCGCAAGTGGAAGGTCCATTGCGTGTTGTCGGCGTTGTGCTCCCAGTGCGTTGCAAGCTCCGGAACAACGCGGCCTTGCGGATCGACCCACGTAAGGCGATCGAACAGAATGTAAGCCAGTGTTTGACTGCTGAGACCCGCGACCGGATCGATCGGTTCGGACGGTCCAGACGCGCCCATCCCGACGCGCAACGTGCCGCCTTCCGCAGCGGCGATTGTCGGCACCATGGTTGCCAACCCGGAAAGACCGGCGATACGTAGGGCTTCGCGCCGGCTGAACATGTGATTCACTTGCTTGCCTCCTCCGTTATGTACGCAGCTGCGACCAATTGACGAGTGTAGGGATGCTGGGGATCAGAGACGATGCGTTCGCTTGGACCGGCCTCGCATACAACACCGTTTTGGAAAACGGCGATCCGATCGGCCAACGCAGCGACGAGACTGATGTCGTGGGAGATGAACACCAACGCAAGGCGCCGCTCGCGTTGAATCTTTCGAAGCAGCTCGAGCATGCGCGCCTGCAGCAGCACGTCGAGCGATGAGAGTATCTCGTCGCAGATCAGCATCCGCGGCGAGCCGATCAAAGCGCGCGCAATCGCAACGCGCTGCTGCTCGCCGCCGCTGAGCATGCGGGGCTTGCAATCCGCAGCATCGGGACGCACGCCGACCCATTCGAGCAGCTCGGCGACACGATGACGCACGGCATCCCCCGAGCGCCTTTCGAACAGCTTGATGCGCCGTCCGAGAATCTCGCGGACGCGCAAGCTGGGATTGAGCGCGTTGCCGGGATTTTGAAAGATGATCTGCAGCTCGCGCCGCAAGGCGAGCGGACGCTTTGCCGCGGGTCTGTCGAGCGGTTCGCCAAGAAAGCTGACCGTTCCAGAATCGGGCGCGTGCAAGCCGATGAGAATCCGCGCGAGCGTTGTCTTACCGCTGCCGCTTTCGCCGACGACGCCGAGAATCTCGCCGTCGCTGACATCCAAATCGACGTCGGAAAGCACGGTGCTGCGCTTGCGGCTGAGGAACCCCGAGCGGTACGACGCGCATAACCCGCGGACGGAGAGCAGCGTCGCCTCACCTTCGCGCTTCGGGTCGCGGTCTGTTTCGTGCACTTTGAGATGAAAGCGCTGCAACAGACGCCGCGTGTACGGATGCTCCGGATGCGTCATGACGTCGTGCGTGGGACCGTCTTCGACGATCCGCCCGCCGTACATCACGGCGAGGCGATCGCACATATTTTCGAGCACGCGCAAATCGTGTGAGACTGCGATCATGCTGAAGCGCCGCTCGGCTTGAACACGCTTGATCGAGCTGACGACCGCCGCTTGCGTGACGACGTCCAAATCGGTCGTGGCTTCGTCGAGCAACACGATCTGTGGATTACCGATCTGACAGAGGCAGAGCGCAACACGCTGCCGTTGACCGCCGCTGAGCTGGTGCGGATAGCGGCGCATGAGCGATTCGGTATCGCGAAAGCCGAACTCGCGCAGACTTGCGTCCAGCTCGCTGCGCATCGTGTCGCGTTCACCGAAGACGGCTTTGTACGTTTCAATCAGCTGACTTCCGACCGTCATGATCGGATCGAGCACCGCATCGGCGCTTTGCGGCATGAGCGCAATGACGCGTCCGCGCAACGGCTCGAAACCGGCTTCGCTTCTGACCGAAAGCCGCTGCGAGCCGATCGTTATCGTCCCGGACTGCGCGATCAGTCCGCGGCGAATGTCGCCGAGAAACGCGTGCAACAGCGTCGTTTTTCCGCTGCCCGATTCGCCCGCGATGCCGAGCGTCTCACCCGGCTGCAGCTCGAGCGAGACGTCGTCGACCGCAAAGAGCGGCGCCCCGTCGGGTCCGAAACCGCGAACGAGCCGTATTCCGTCGGCAACGAGTGTGGCCGTCATGCGACCAATTGTCCGATGCCGTCGGCGACCAAATTCACCGACGCGACGAGCATCGCAAGACCGAACGCCGGCGCGATCACGGTCCATGGTGCAAGCGTCATGATGTCGCGGCCTTCGTTTATCGCGAGGCCCCAGTCCGGCGTCGGCGGCGACACGCCGAGTCCGAGAAAATTCAGCGAGCTGATCAAGACGACGGCGAAACCGGTGCGTAGCGCCACTTCGAGCAGCAAACGAATCCGAACGTTCGGCAAGATCTCATCGAGGATGATGCTGTACCAGCGTGCGCCCGCGGCTTCGGCTGCGGCGACGAACTCGCGCGCGGCGTATTGCTGCGTGAGCCCGCGCAAGATGCGCGCGGCGCCCGGCATGAGCAGAATGCCGACGAGCACGACGAGCATCGCGTCGCTTTTCGGGAGCGAAGCTGCGACGACCAAGATCAAGAGGATCGGCGGAAGTGCGAGCAGCACGTCGACCGTGCGCATCAGAATCGTATCGGTGGGACCGCGGACGTACCCGCTCACCATGCCGATTGCGGCGCCCAGTCCCGCGGCAAGAATACCCGCAAGAATCGAAAGCTCCGCAATCAGCCTGCCGCCCGCGAGAAAGCGCGAGAAGACATCGCGCCCGTAACGATCCGTGCCGAGCAAATGCATTGACGATGGCGCACGGAGAACATCCATCGTGTTCGCCAGCGGCGGCTGCGGCGCGAAGAGCGGCGCAACGAAGATCACTGCGAGAATCACGAGCCCGATGACGAGCTCGAGCATTCCGCGGTTTACGGCCTTCGTCAAGTTCCGGCGGGCATGCGCGGTGCGTCCAAGCGTTTGTACTTACCCTTTGCTTCGAAGGTGCCTTGTGCGAGCAAACCTTCGGCTACGCGGATCATGTACAAGTCGTCGCGGAAGTGCAGCGTAAAGGTTCGAATGTCGCGATAGATTTGTTCGAGTGGATATTTTCTGAACGTTGCGCGCGCCCCGCAAATGTCGAAGACCCGTTCGGCGACGTCGAGCGCGCAGCGCTTGGCAACGTGCAGCGTCTGCAGCGAGTTGAACTCCGCTTCGTCGTGCTCTTTGCGCGGCCAATCCAGCGACCCCGCGTGCTCCCACTGCTTTGCGGCGGTATAGAGCGCGGAGCGCGCCGCGAAGAGCCGTGACTGAAGATCGCCGAGCGCAGCTTTGACGGTGTCGCTTCCGGCGAGATCGGGTCTGGATCGCACGTACTCGACGGCAACGTCCATCGCGGCTTCGGCCGAGCCGACGTGATTGGCAACGTACGCCAGCGTGAACGTGCGGGGATCTTTCACCCAGCAGCCGGGCTTTCCGATGACGCGGTCGTGCGGCACGAAGTGGTCCTTGATGCGCACGCCCCAACTCACGGTCGAGCGCATTCCAAGCACATCCCACTCGTTCACGAGTTCAACGCCTTCGCCGTCACGCGGAACGAGCGCAAAGAGCTGCCGTTCGGAGAGCGGAGCGTCGCCCGGCACCGTCGTCCAGATCAAGAAATAGTTGGCCGCAGGTCCAAGCGATGCAAAGTGCTTGAAGCAGTTGAGGCGGTAGCCGCCCTCGACCGGCTCCATCTCGGATTTCATGCCTTCGCCGGCCTTGGCATTCGGATTCCGCCTCGCTGCCCGCGGAGCAAATCAGTTTGCCTTCTTCAACGACTTCGCGCATGAAGCGCTTGCGCTGTTCGGGCGTGCCGTGCCACGCAACGATACCCGTCGCGTGACCGTGTACTTGCAAGAGCTGCGAGGTCGAAGGATCGGCACGGGCCATCGTTTCGAGAATCTCGTACCAATCGACGAATTTCGTGCCCCGCCAAAATCCGGCGCCGCCGAACTCTTCGGGGACGGTGAGGCAGTGCAATCCGCGCGCCTTGAGATCGACGAAATTCGGTTCGGGAAATTCCGAGCGATCATCGTATTCACGCATCCGTTCGCGGAATCGTCCCAAGAGCGGCTCGAGCGCGCTCAGACGCTCCTTTTGCGTTTGCGGCGCGTGCGGCAACGTGACTGACATTATACCTCCACCTGTTGTCCGGATCGGTCGATGACGGCGAGCGCGTCGGCAAAGTGCTCGCGAACGAGTCGTTCGGCTTGCTCCCCGTCGTGGGCGCGCAATGCCGAGATGATCTTGTCGTGCTGATCGTTCATACGCAACATGGTCTTGCGGTCGTACATTTTGAGAAAATCAACGTTTAGGAAATAATCGCGATACTCGCCGATCATGCGAATCACGCGATCGTTGTGCGAAGCCTGCGCGATCAGCTGGTGCAGCTCGTTCGTGAGCGCGGCGTGCCGTGAAAGCGATTCATCGTCTTCTTCCTTTTTGCGGACGCACGCGCCGATTTGCGCCGAGACGCGCTCGATCTCCGCAAGCTCTTGCGGCGTGATTTGCTCGGCGGCGACACGCGCAGCGTAACCTTCGAGCACTTGGCGCAGCGCATAGATCTCGGCGAGCTCCTTTTGAATGTCGCGCACGATGACGCCGCGCGAGCCGGGAACTTCTTCTGCGAGACCCTCGGCAACCAGACGCGTCAGCGCTTCGCGCACCGGCGTGCGGCTCACACCCAGACGCGCAGCGAGCGTCGTTTCCAGAAGTCGCTCGCCGGCTTGAATCTCATGCCGAAGCAGCGCGCTGCGCAACGCCTTATACGTGCGCGTTGCGATGCTTTCGGTTTGTTCGATGGGTTGGAGCGCGTGATTAGACAGCATGTATGTCAAAAACCCGATAGTCAGCGTTGAAATAGCCGAGCGGCTCGCCTTCGCTGAAGCCGCTGGCGACGACGGTTCCAAGGAAGATCGTGTGCGTGCCGGCGGTTTGTTCTTCGGCAAGCTCGCAATCGACGAAAGCAAGGGCGCCGTCGATCACGGGTGCGCCCGTCGAGGCCACGTGCGTTGCGATGCCGCTGAAGCGTTCGTTGCGCAGCGCGGGATCTGCGAAGCGCCGTGCGATCGCGACTTGCTCGCGCGCCAAAATGTTCACGCAGAAAATCGACGACGTTGAGATCATCGGATGCGCAGTTGCCTGGCGGTTGACGCAGATCAATACGGTCGGCGGCTCGAGCAGACGCTCGTGAAGGCGTTGGCCGTAAAACCATGCGGGCGACCGTCAACGAGCGTCGTCACGATCGTGACGCCGGTCGGAAACTGGCGCATTGCCTTGCGGAAGTCGGGCGCGGAGACCGTGTCACGCATACTGTATCCGGTATCCATTATTGCGTCGACAGACCGGCCCCTGCTCGAGCGCTGCTTGACAGATAGAGTAGGAATTCCTACCGTAATAGTATGAAAAGCATCGTCGGTGAAAAAGGGCAGGTGACGATTCCCAAGCCCCTCAGGGACAGCTTGGCGCTACGTCCTGGCACCGAGATCGAATTCGAAGAAGACCACGGCAAGCTCGTCGGCCGGCGCGTGTCTACGCGCGATCCACTGAGCGCACTAGTCGGAGTGTTGCCTCGCATGGATGTCGACGCCGCACTCGAGGAGCTGCGCGGCCCGGCCTGGAGTGCCGAGCTAGACGATACTCGTGGTCACCGCGGTCGATAGCTCGATGCTCTTGGACGTCCTTACGGACGATCCGAATCACGGCACGTCCTCGCTATCCGCGTTGCATGCGGCATCCGAGACGGGTCCTCTGATCGTGTGCCCCGTCGTTTGGGCAGAAATGCGCGGCTTCTTCGAAGACGCGGAGCGCATGCAGCATACATTCATAGACGCGCAGATTCAATTCGACCCTTTCGATCAGGAATGCGCTGAAATAGCGGGACTGCATTGGTTTGAGTATCGTCGCCGCGGCGGCGCGCGCACACGTTTGATCGCGGACTTCCTGATCGGCGCGCATGCGCGCGTTCGCGGCGGCCGGCTTCTCACGCGCGATCGAGGATTCTTCCGGCGCTATTTTTCGGAGCTTCAGATTCTGAACTGATCGACGTCGGCATGCCGCACGGGAGGCTGCGACCCTTCGGCGAATGCGTGCGGCGCAGTAGATCGGAGGCCTGGATGGCGCTGCTCGTTCGGATCGCCTTATGCGCATCTCTTATTTTTTCGTGCGCACCACGTCAGGTTAGCTCGGCCGCGCCGAATGCTTTCGATCCCACCCAAGGCATTGCACCCGCCGTGCCTGCGCACAACGCGATTGTCTACGTCACGCAATCTTCGTCAGCTGACGAAATGACAAGCGTTTCATCCCAAGTGGTCAATGATCAACCTGCACAGTCTGGAGTCGGTGGACTGTTATCGGGATTGATAAGTTCGTTTCTCGGCAACCAGGTCAGCGCTACAGTTGCAAGCATGAGCCCTGCCATCGCCCCTCTCGCACCAAAGATAGGCGAACTGTACGCCGGAATGCTCGTGCCACCGACGGATGCAAGTGCGGGCTCTCACATGGAACACGTAACCACAAATCTCGCAAAACTTAAGTTTCTCCGCACTCAGACGTTTACGATAACGGCCACCGCGGCTCGTCAAGATACGATCGTCGAAGGTGACGGCAATGCGGTTGGAAACACGTCGATCATCTATTTACCCGCAAAGAACGTCGCCCTCGAGCTCGATAATCTCAAGAGAACGTACAAGCTACGCGAACTTCGAAAAGGCGAGCCGGCATTCAGTGGCCACGTGCTCTACCAATCACCGTGCGTGAAAGTTGCTCGATTTGTAGACGGAAAGACGAAGACCGTAGGCGGGCTCCTCGCTCACCATGGAATTTCGTCGTCGCAATCCATTCCCGGAGAAGGATGTAATCCGGAGACGCATTCAGCCGCAGCGGGAGACGCTTGGACCGCGTACATCGATCCAACGACGGGATCAGATATGGGGGAGCAACAAGAGCCCTTTCACGGAATACCGGTTGCAATTGGTAATGTGAGCGTCGTCCAGCTCATGTTGACGCGTCCCACTGCGTCGACAACGATGACAATTCGAAGTCTTGGGGCGCTCGAGTCGTACAAGGGGCTCGTCCCCGTCGACGATGCGCTCTTTACGGTGCCCGACGGCTATCAGCCGTCATTATAGGATTTTAGCTTCCGAGGTAGCGGGCTAGAAACTCAGGCACGATCTTGAGTGCGTCCGCGTGCGCGGCGGGGTTTTCACCCGCGATTGGGACGACGCCCGCGCTGGTCGTGTACTGCGGGAGCTTCTTCACCGGATCGTTCGGCCAATCGAAGTCGTGATACGCGTCGGGATAGATCTTAAGCTGCGCGTTTTCGCTGTGCGCGAGTGCCTCTTGACAAGGAGCCGCCGGCGTCCACACGTCACCTGCGCCGACGAGCACGAGCAACGGGATCGTGCTCGCCCAGTTGTCGCCGAGACGCTTTGTGTTACATGAACCCGGATAAAATGCGATTGCCGCTGCAAAGCCCGGAGCATTGCGCGGCGGCGCTTTCGTGCCGACTGAGAAGAGGACGACGCCGCCGCCGTTCGACCAACCCATCACAGCGATGTGCTTCGCATCGATGTTCGGCAAGGATTGGAGATATGCGAGACCGGCGTATGCGTCATATGGTCGCGCGGCATAGACTGAATCGCTCCACGTCTTCGGCGAGCAAACACTCTTGACGCCGCGCGGCGTGAAGCTGTCGACCATGAGCACGGTGTAGCCGCGATCGTTCAAGATCTTCGCCCACGCGGTTTGGCGCGACTCGGGTTTGTGCGTGGAGCTGGACATCAAGCCGCCGCAGCCGTGTAAAAAGACGACGGCGGGATGCAGGCCCGGTGTTGACGGCTGATAGAGGTAGCCGTCAAGTTGAGCCGGACTCGCAGGCGAGAGCGAGGGGAAGTGGATGATCTCTTGACTATCGGCGCGCGCGTATGATGCACATATAAGGAAGGCGGCGAAGATTATCGCGGTCCCTCGACTACGGGCGCTACGCGCCCTACGCTCGGGATGACAATGGGGTAATCGTGGCGTGAGGCGGCCCTTTGCGCGAAATCGAAATACAGCGGCAATCGAACGTGCGCCCGGTAATCTCAAATACATCTTCCGCCGTCGACTTCGATTGCGACACCCGTGAGTAGCTCAGCTTCGTCGGATGCAAGGAATGCTGCCATATTTGCGATGTCGCGCGGCTTCGAGAGACGGCCAAGCGGGACGGAGCTACGGAACTTCTCGCGCAGCTCGGGCGTGTCGCCGCCCATGAACTCTTTGAGCAGCGGCGTTTCGCCGGCGACCGGATTGATCGCGGTAACGCGAATGTTATCGGGTGCGAGCTCGATCGCGAGCGCGCGCGTCATCGTGATTGCAGCGCCCTTCGATGAATTGTAGACGACGAGCCCGGGGCGCGGGCGTACACCGGCCGTCGAGCAGATGTTGATGATCACGCCGCCGCCCGCTTTGCGGTAGATCGGCACGATCTCGAGCGCCGAGAGAAAAATCGCCTTGACGTTCACCGCGAAAATCTTATCGAACCACTCTTCTTCGATCTCGAGCACCGGCTTGTTCGTGTGCGTGATGCCGGCGTTGTTCACGTACACGTCGATCTTATCGAACGCAACCAGCGTGCCGTACACAGCAGCCGCGACTTCCTCGCGTTTGCTCACATCACACTGAAAGAACCGGCCGCCGATCTCGTCGGCCACTGCCTTGCCACCCTTCGCATTGACGTCAAGGACGGCGACCTGCGCGCCTTCTTCCTTGAATTTCCGGCAAATTTCGGCACCGAATCCCGAGCCGCCGCCGGTTACGATCGCAACTTTGTCTTTAAGACGCATGGACCGGGGTCTTTCGACGCACCAACGTCGAACGTCTTGCCGCATGAAACCGCTCGCAGACGTCCGCATTCTCGCGGTCGAGCAGTACGGCGCCGGACCGTGGGGCACGATCCATCTCGCCGACCTCGGCGCGGACGTGATCAAGATCGAAGACCCGCGCACGAACGGCGACGTCAGCCGCTACGTCCCGCCGCATCAAACCGGCTCGGACAGCCTGTTCTTCGAAGCGTTCAACCGCAACAAGCGCACGCTCGATCTCGATTTACTTTCCGATGCGGGCCGCGCGGTCTTTCTTGATCTCGTGCGCCAGAGCGACGCGGTCTTCTCGAATCTGCGCGGTGACATTCCGAAAAAGCTGCGCATCACGTACGACGACCTCAAATCTGCGAATCCGTGCATCGTGTGCTGCTCGCTTTCCGGCTTCGGGATGACCGGGCCGCGGAGCAAAGATCCCGCCTACGATTACATTCTGCAAGGCATCGCTGGTTGGATGAGCGTCACGGGCGAGCCCGACGGCCCGCCGGCGAAATCCGGACTGTCGGTCGTCGACTTTGCGGGCGGCTATGTCGCGGCGCTCGCGCTGATGATCGGCATTCACGCCGCGCGGCGCGACGGCAAAGGGATGGATTGCGACACGAGCCTGTTCGACGTTGCAATCGGGATGACGAATTATCTCGCGACCTGGAATCTCTCGGCCGGCGACGTTCCCAAACGTATGGGACACTCCGCGCATCCCTCGATCTTTCCGTTCCAGAATTTTCAGACCGCAGACGGTTGGATCGTTATCGCGTGCGCGAAGCAAAAATTTTGGGAGCGCTTTGCGGAAACAATCGGCCGCGGCGAGCTCGCACAGAATCCGCGCTATGCTGATTTCACCGCGCGTCGCGAGAATCGCCTCGAGCTACAAAAAGCGATCGCGCCGATCATGCTCGCGAAAAAGTCAGCCGATTGGCTCGCGATCCTGAGCGGAGCCGGCGTCCCGTGCGGTCCCGTCAACACGATCCCTGAAGCGATGGCCGAGCCGCACACCACCGCGCGCGATATGATCGTCGAGTACGATCACCCGACGCTCGGGCGCGTCCGTTCGATCGGCACGCCGGTCAAGGTCGGCACCGATGTACCGCAAGCGCATCGCGCGCCGCTGCGCAACGAGCACGCTGCGACGATCCTGCGCGATCTCTTAGCGTATGATGATGCGAAGATCGCGGATTTAGCGACCGAAGGCGCGTTCGGTCAGGCCTCTATTCCGTCACTTTCCAGCCAAGGCGTTTAATTCGCTCGAGGGCTCGCAACACGACAGAGCGACTCAATGCGACCGCAAGCTCCCCGTCGCGCTCGTGATACGCCAGTAAGATGCGGGCGTAGTCCGCAGCCGCTTCCTGCATCGCTTCGGGTGTCGAAACACTGTAATGACGAAGCTGCAGCACGCGCAACCCAAGCTGTTCGAGGATCTGACGCAGTTGCGAATTTCCGCAAAGGCGCGCTTCGGTGTCACGTACCGTGATCATCGCGCGGAAATACGCTTCGACGTCGCGTTTCTCGCAAGCTTCGACCTGATCGCGGAACTGAACCTCGAGCAGATCAATATCTCCTTCGGGCGCATTCTTGACGATGAGCTCCGCGACCAGACCGGCGAGCGTTGCGCGAACCTGATAAAGCTCGCAAATCTCGCTCCACGACCATCGCTTAACACGCGGGCGGCGGTGCATCTCGATCTCGACGAGACCTTCTTTTTCCAATAGCAGCAACGCTTCGCGCACCGGCGTGCGGCTCGTATCGAAGCGCCGGGCAAGCTCGACGGAATTGAGATCGTGTCCCGGACGTAACCGGCCGGCCACAATGTCGTCCGCGAGATCTCGCGCGATATTCCCGACCAAAGAGTTGGGAAACCGCTGCGCAGACGAAAGCTCGGAGCCCATAAGCTCCGGCGCGGTGTCGACCGACACAATGGATAGATTTTGCACGGAGTCACCCCTCGCGCGGTAGGGCTAGATTGCGCTCGGCTGCACAGGCTACCCTCCTGACGTTCCGGAGGATTTACTTACGCCAGAGCAGCTTTTCCGAACCCACCGCCGCCGGGCAATCCGATCTCGAGCACGTCGCCGTGCTTGAGCTCGACAATGCCTTTCGTGTCTTGCACAGCTGCGCCGTTCTTTCGAACGAATCCAACCTTACCGGGAAGACCGCCATGCAATCCGCCCGCCGGCATCCGCGTGCGCTCGGTGATCAGCGAGACGCGCGTCGTTCCCTCCCAGAGCGATTCGAGGTGCACGATCTGTCCCGCGCCGCCGTTCCACTTGCCGCGGCCGCCGGAATCGACGGCAATCGCCTTCATGCGATACAGCAACGGCGAAAGACTTTCGACGACCTCGATCGACGTGTTCGAGATGTTACCCGGAAAGCTCGTGCACGGCGAGCCGTGTTGATCCATCATCGCGCCGGTGCCGCCGTTGAAGAACAAAATCGTCGAGAACGCACGCGCACGCTCGGGATCCGTTCCGCGGAAGACGAGCGTCCAGAGCGGCGTTCCGCTATCGGCTTGCACACGCTCGGGGACGACGTTCTCCATCGCCTTAAAGATCGCACCTTGAAGCAGATGCCCGACGAGCTGTCGCGCGCCAACCGCAGCCGGGCGCCGACTATTTACGATCGAACCTTCCGGCGCATTGACTTCGAACAAGCGCAGAAAACCTTCGTTGTTCGGTAGCGTGGGTGAGAGCATGCACTTGAACGGATACACCGTGTACGCGAAGGTGTGATTGTAGCTTTCGTTGATCCCGTATCGACTCTGTGGCGAGCTGCCCGTGTAGTCGATGGCGATCTTGCCGTTCTTGATCGTCACGGTCGCGCGGATGCGAACCGGCGTGTCCCGGAAGATTGTCGCGCTCGGCGCGCTTGTTCACCTCCGTCTTACGTTGAACTCGACGGCCACTCGCCGCGTTCTTGCAGAACGCTCTTCAAAGTCCGCAGACCTTCGACCATGCACGGCACGCCGCCGTAGGTCGACATCTGAAAAATCACTTCGGCAATTTCTTTCGCCGACGCACCTGCGTTGAGCGCCGCGCCGCAATGCACGCGCAGCTCGTCCCAAAAATTCAAAACGGCGAGTGCAGCGACCGCGCACAGCTCGCGTTCACGCTGCGTGAGAATCTCGCGCGCATACAACCGGCCGGTAATGAACATCGAGAATTGCCGCGCGAGCTCGGGATCGAACTCTTTCCAGAGCGCGTAAATCCCTTCGCCGTCTTTCGGCGTCCCGAACAGTCGCTTTGCGGTGTCGCGCGTGAGCTGCCGGAGCTCGTTCTCGTCCATCGAATGATGGCCTAATCATGCCTGCCATCACCGCTTCTCCTGCTTTATCGAACCTGCGCATTCTCGATCTGACCCGTGTGCGCTCCGGACCGACCTGCGTCAAGCAATTTGCGGACTTCGGCGCCGACGTCATCAAGATCGAAGGGACCGCGCCGGAAGATTTCGGCGCACCACCCGATAGCGCCGATTACCAAAATCTGCATCGCAACAAGCGCTCGATCGCACTCGACCTCAAGAAGCCCGAAGGCCACGAAGTGTTCATGCGTCTGGTCAAAACGGCGGACGTCATCGTCGAAAACTTCCGGCCCGACGTCAAAGCGCGCCTCGGAATCGATTACGAAACGCTGCGCAAGGTCAACAAGCGGATTATTTTGGCGAGCATCTCGGGTTTCGGACAAGACGGGCCGTATCGCGAGCTTCCGGGACTCGATCAAGTCGCGCAAGGGATGAGCGGGATCATGTCGGTAACGGGCGCGCCGGGCGAAGGACCGATGCGCGTGGGGGCTGCCGTGTGCGACGTGACGGCGGGGCTGCTCGCGGCGCTCGGGATCATGACCGCGCTGCTCGAACGCGAGCGTTCGGGTGAAGGCCAGTGGGTGCAATCGAGCTTGCTGCAAGCCGGATTGCAACTACTCGACTTTCAAGCTGCGCGCTACACGATGTCGGGCGAAGTACCCGGCCAAGTCGGCAACGATCACCCGACGCGCATGCCGACCTCAGCCTATACGACCGCCGATGGCTACCTGAACGTCGCCGCAACGGGCGACGTGTTCTGGAGAAAATTGTGCGAGGCGATCGCACGCCCCGATCTGATCGTCAATCCCGATTATGCAACCTCCGAAGGTCGTTCGAAGAATCGCAAGGCTCTGAACGTCGAAATCAACGCAGCGCTCAAGGCCAAGACCACGGCCAAGTGGATCGCGATCCTGAACGAAGCGCAAATTCCTTGCGGCCCGATCTACAAGATGGATCAAGTCTTTGCGGACGAGCAGATGCAGCATCTCAAAGTCACGAGCGACGTCGAGCATCCGCGCCTCGGGAAGCTGACGATTCTCAGTCAATTCGCGACGTTGACGCGCACGCCGGGGGCGGTCAAGACGGCCTCACCCGAACGCGGACAACACACTGATGAGGTATTACGCGAAGCCGGTTACTCCGCTGGGGAGATCGCGCGGCTACGCGAAAGCGCCGTCGTATGACACCGAACGCCGATGCCCAAACGCGCGCGAACGCCGCGGAGATGCCCGTCCTTGAGTTCGCAACGACGGCGTTCACCACGCCGCCGCCACTCTCGACGGCAACCGTCGCAATCGTAACGACCGGTGCGCTCGTCACCGACGATCACACGGACTGGAAGCAAGGCGAAGAAACGTTTCGCGTGCTGCCGCGCGTCGAGCGCGCGTTCCGTATGGCGCATTGGAGCTTGAACTTCGACCGAACGGGATTCACATCCGACGTCAACGTGCTCTATCCAATTGACCGGCTCGAAGAGCTCGCGGCGGACGGCGTCATCGGCGCGGTCGCGCCGCGGCATCTTGCATTCATGGGCGCCCTGCACGATACGCTCTCGACGATACGCCTCGACACCGGGCCTGCGGCTGCCAAGCTGTTGCGCGACGACGGTGTCAGCGTCGTGGTACTCACCGGGGCTTGACCGATGTGCACGCGCACAGGTGGTGCGCTCGCACACGTGCTCGAGCAAAACGGGCTCGCAACCATTCAGCTCTCGTCCGTCCGGGGCCACACAGAACGGATCAAACCGCCGCGCGCGCTTTACTGCGAATTCCCGTTCGGGCGTCCGCTCGGAAAACCAAACGATGCAGCATTTCAGCGAAGCGTGCTCATAGCAGCTTTCGCATTGCTCGAGCGCCGCACGGGTCCCGTACTCGAAGATTTCCCGGAGCGGATTGCCGACGCGACCGATGCGCCGCTCACGTGCTCGCTACCGCCGGCGTTCAACGGAGCGATGCCTTCGGTGATCGATGAGGCCCGCGGTCTGCGCTCCGCCTACGAGCGTCAGCTCCAGCGTACGGGACGCACGTCGGTCGGCATAACCGGCGACGTCGAGACTATCCCCGCGTTACTCGAAGCCTTCCTCAAGATCGCCGGCGGCACACCGCCGGAAGAGTCGGGACTTCCGAGCGAGCCACACCGTGCCGCGCTCGACGTGCGCGCGTATTACGAAGAGGCCGCACTCGGGCTCGCCGATCACGTACCGCAAGCGCGCGCGACCGAGTCGTGGTTCTTCCGCGAGACGGAAGCCGGAAAGCTCCTGCGTGCCGCGCAGGCACGCATGATCGCGTCCGGTCGGACGGATTACTTAGATACGATCGTCCCACGAGGTCAAGAGTAGCGCGTGCAGTGCCCGGGCGAATTGCCTGTTGTCATCCCGAGCGTAGCGCTCCGCAGGAGCGCGTAGTCGAGGGACAGCGGTAATGTTGACGATTGAGGCGATCCCTCGACTACGGCCTTTCGGGCCTACGCTCGGGATGACAAGATTTGAGACGGCCCTTTGCGCGTAATCGCAATGCAGTGGCAATCGTACGTGCGCCCAGTAATGCGCGCACTGCTTGCCCCGGTAGGTTAGTGCGTAGCTGCTATCAGCGCGTTGACGTCGCGCTGCCGCGCAGCAAAGAACGCCGGAAGATCCTTTGCACTGACGTAGCTGTCGGGATCTGACCACGACGACTTCAGGAACGCTTGGAAGTCCGGCGTTTTGTACGCGGTTGCCAAAGCGCGATCGAGAAACGCCACTTGCTTCGGATCGGTGCCCGCCTTGACGGCGATCGTGCGCCATTCTTCCAGAACGACCTTGTAGCCGACTTCGTGCGCCGTCGGGCAGTAAGAGACTACCCCAAGACGTTTTTCGGCCCAGACGCAAATTGGCTTCATCTGACCGGATTCGACATACTGACTCACATTGCCGATCGGATCGCACATGACGTCGACCTGGTTTCCGAGCAGCGCCGCATAGCGTTCGCCCGGTTTCGCAAATGCGACCTGTGTAAGTTTCAAGCCGCCCTTACTGGCAAAGTACTTGGTTCCAATATCCTCCGCGCTTCCGTAGCCGGTGATGGCGACGCGCATCTGCGTAGTCTTCGCAGCTTTCTCGAACGAAGCCCAGTCCTTGTACGGGCTGTCCTTCGAAAGATAATATGCAAACGGCATAGTGTTCATCATCGCGAGCGGTGTGATGCCGCTCAAGTGCCAAGCCGGCGGCGTCTTCGCGGTTATGTTGCCGACGAACGTGTCCGCGATAAAAATGACCATGGTGTAGCCGTCGGCGTCGCCTTCGATCAACCTGATCATCCCGTCGTTACCGTCGGCGCCGGGGACGTTGATGACGGGAACCGAGGTTCCTTTAAGGACGTCTTGCAGCGTTTTGGCGACGGCGCGCCCGACTTGATCGGATCCGCCGCCCGGCCCCCACGGAACGATCAGCGTGATCGGCCGGCTCGGATATTCATCTGCGCTAGCAAGGCGCGGGGTTAGCGTGGCTGCGCCGAGCGCACCGAGCATACTTGCTGTGAACGTGGTTCGGTTCATGTTTCCCCTCCTAGCAAAATGGATTTGCGCCCCAGAACCTCTCGCACCAGCGGATAAGCAAGTGCGATTATCGAGAGTCCGATCAGTGTCCCGCTAATCGGATGCCGCAGAAAAATCGTCCAGTCGTTGTTGTAGCTGACCATGGTTTGAATGAACGAGCTTTCCGCGAGCGGACCGAGGATGACGCCCAACACCATCGGTGCGATTGGAAATCGAAATCGTTCGAAAAGAAAACCGAGAACGCCGAAGACGACGATGATCCATACGTCGTTCATGCTGTTGCGATCTGCGTATGCGCCGACGATGCAAAAGACCATGACGATCGCGACCAACAGCGGCTGCGGGATCTTGAGAACCTTGACGACCACCTTGATCCAAAGGAAGCCGAGCACGCACATGCCGATGACGCCGACGAACAATGAAGCCAGGATCGAGTAGACGACGATCTTGGAATCGGGTGACGTGAAGAGCAACGGTCCGGGCTGCACGCCGTGCAGCAAAAACGCGCCGAGAATAACGGCCGTCGCACCGCTGCCGGGCAATCCCAGCGTGAGCAGCGGGATCATGTGACCGGCAACCGATGCGGTCGAGCCGATCTGCGGTGCAACGATCCCTTCGGGGACGCCTTTGCCTAACTGATCCCGCCGCTTTCCGTACTGCTTTTCTATGCCGTACGAAATGAATGACGTGATCGTCGCGCCGGCTCCCGGAACGATGCCGAGAATCGTCCCCAATATGCTGCTCCGAATGAAGGTCGCGCGGATTTCCCACATCTCGCGAAACGACGGAAACGACGTTCCGACGGCGACTTCATCGGGCGGTTTCTCGATCTTCGGAAGACCGCGGCCGATGCGGCTGATGAGCTCGCCGAGGCCGTACATTCCGACCAGGATCACGACGTACGGCAAGCCTCCCATCAGAACCGGCATGCCGAACGTGAAGCGCTGCGCGCTGTACGTCTGGTCGACGCCGATCGTCGCGATCCACAAGCCGATCAGTAAGCTGATGAACGCGTTGACAAACGACTTTCCGGCGAGCGCAGCGATCGACGTGAAACCGAAGAACACGGCCGCAAAGTATTCGGGCGGTCCGAATCGCAACGCTGCGTTGCTGAACGGAATCGCGAGCGCAACCATCACGGCCGACGAGATCAATCCGCCGGTGAGCGCGGCAACAAGCGCCCATCCGAGCGCTTTCGCAGCTTCCCCGCGCTGCGTCATGCTGTAGCCGTCCCACAGCAGCGGAACGTCCATCGGTTCGCCCGGGATGCGGTACAAGATTGCGGTGAAACAACCCGCGTACGTCCCCGAAACGTAAATCGCCGTCAGCAGAATGATCGCGGGCTCGATGTGCATGCGATACGTGAACGGCAACGCCAAGACGACGCCCATGACGAGCCCAAGGCCCGGCATGATCGAGACCGCCATTCCGATTATGAGACCCAACAGCAACATGGAAAAGTCTTCGAGCGAGAAGACGTGCAGCAGACCGGCGCCGAGATTATGAAGGACGTCCATGCGCCTTAGTGGACTCCCAGAATCTTAAGCAGCAAGAGCGTGAGATCTTTGAACGGTCCCGTACCCGAGCGGCAGCGCCACATAAACGATTTTCATGAACACGAAAATCAAGACGATCGGCGCAATGAGGCTGGTCGCGACGAGCGGCCACAGCCGCCGGTAACGTCCGACGTACGCGATGGCGGCAATGTAGAGCACGGTCGCAACCAAGAAATCCGAGCGACGGCAGAATGAACGCGTAAATTACGGTTACGCCGATCGCAAGCAACGCGAGATACGTAAAGTCGCCTTCGCCGGCAGCCAGAGGCAGCTCGTCGTCGACCGATGCCGCAGGCGCCGCACCGAAGATCAGTATTCTGCCGATCTGCCACACGCATGTTACGAGCAGAAGTCCGAGAACGATCTTCGGCCACGCATCTGGCCCGATGCGGCCTTGAACCTCATCGAACTGAAGAGTGCTGCGCGAGATAGTAGAGATAGACGGCGCAGCACAAGATGACGGCATAAGCCGCCGACCGCCGCAGTCTTCCCCTCAGCAGCATTTGTCAGGCTCCATGACGAATTATATTTTCCTGCTGAAAACACGACGTTTTCTTAACGATCCGGAAGAAGCTTCCCTATTGGCTCGCTGAGCTCGTAAACACTCGAGACCGCAAGGTCGTGTCCGAAGGCGACATGCTCGGCCTCGGCACGTTTTCGCAGACGCTCTTCGTGCACCGCAAGAACGTCTTTGGGAAACGGCATCTCCGCCGGATCGAGAATGCGCAGATAACCGTCGACGTCGCGCGCCGGCATGACACGGCTGCGAACGAAGCGGTTGGGCGACCACGGGATATCGAGCACTCCGGCCTCGAGCGCACGCACGGTTCCAACTGCGGCATCGCCTTCTCCGAGCTCGAGCACGCGATCGACGATCGAACGCACCTCGCGCCGAATGAGATCGCGCTCGAACTCGTACTCGGGCAGGCCGTCGAGACGAATCTTACGCGCGAGATAGATCGCCATGCGCGTCATGCGCAAACCTTCGCAATTTGCTTCCGGCGTCGGAAGCCCAAACGCTTCGTGAACGCTCTTCGTCGTCACGCTTATCGCGCCGCCGATCGCGCCGAGCGTTCCACCGTACGAGACGAGTGCCGCGGCTTGCGCTTCATCTTGCGGCCACGCGCCCATCCAATGCAATGAAGTGACGGGCGTGAATGTGTCCGTGTATCCGGCTTTACGCGCATATTCTTGGCACAGCTCGCGACACGTCGCAAGCGCGGCCGCATCTTGGATGAGATGCAGCGTCTGGCCCAGCTCGAGGCCGTAGTTGCGAACGCCCTGCGCAAGCGCAAGCAGCATGTCGAGAATGCAAACGACGATCGCAATCGACGGCGGGATGTTCGTCCCCGTCAAGAATCCGGGCTGGCGACGGTGCAGCTCGACACCGTGCGCGAGATATTCGGCCGCTAAACGATCGAGATACTGATAGTTGCGAATGCCCTGCTCGACCGAAAGGTCTTTCGTGTACGAGACCGTGTACGCGATGCCCGAGCCAAGATAGCCGCTATAGCCGGCAGCAAAACCGATCTCGCCGGTGAGTTTTGGCATCGACGTTCCGGTTAGCATGACGGTTGGTTTTTCGATCGCCTCGACCAGCTTGCGCGACGTCTGCACGCCGTAGTTCACGATCGGATATCCGTTGAGCATCGAGCGCCCGAGCCGTTCGGATTCGTTGACGCCTTCTTGAGCCTGCTGGAAATGTTCGTTGCGTGTGTAGCTGTCGGTTGTCGTCGGGACGATATCCGCGAGTCCGTCGCGATCCAACATCTCCATGAGATTCTTCTGAAGCTCAAACGTACCGAATCCGCCGCGCGGCTGCGTGAGCGTTCGACGCTCCGCATCGGCACGCCGCAGGACCGCCGCTAAGCGTCTGTGCTCCGGCGTTGCCTTGTGGTAAGCGACGGCCTCATCGAGATCGACGTCCGCGCCCGTCGGCCAGCGCGCGAGATTTTCGCGGCGCATCGCCTCAAACACGTCGTCGTCGATGCGTTCCTGCGAGAGCGGTGTCTGCGCTACGGTGCTCATTGCGCCACTTCTTCTGACGCGGTCGGCCGGCGTGATCGAACGCCGCGCAAGAGCCAAGGCCGCTTGAGGCTCGACGCTCGCGAGCAGACCGACCGCGAACAAGAGGTAATCGCGGTCTACGTATAGTCGCGGTGCGCGCGGGCGCAGCGAGTGCGGATCGGACGGTGCCGAACGCATCGCTTCGAGCAGGGCGTCGTGCTCGCCAAGATGGATCGGCGCTCCACCGGTTGCGACGACGATCTCGATGCGCGAGAGATCTTTGCCGTACTGGACGGTGGCAGGCCCCATCGTCGTGTACACGGTCTCGATCGTTCCCGCGTGGCGCCGGACCGCGATCTCGATTGCAGTGCCAAGCAACGCCCGGTCAAATGCGCGCTCGGCCGGCGTTTGCGGAAGCATCTCGACGTTTTCGGCGATGCGCGCAAGCATTGCGGCTTACGTCTGCGACCGAGATATTGGCTTGCTCGGCAATCCGCTCCGCTCCCGCTGCTTCAACGACCGACGCCGCACTATGACGCATTCCAAGATCACCTTCGACGGTGCGCTTGACACGCGGTTCGGGCATGCCCTTCTGAATCGCACCGCTGCTCGATTCGCCGCTCGCAATTGAATGGACGTCGGTCGTCGCGCCGCCCGGGATCGACCACGAGCAACTCGCCGAGTCCGCATTCGTGCCCGTCACCATCGGAGAGCAGCCGTGCACCTTCCATGACCGCGGCCGGCGTCGGCATCAAGACGTCATCGAACATCTCTTGCGCACGATCGATACCTTTGGCGTGCACGATCCGCGCAATGAAGATATTGCGGATCGCTTCGCGCGCCGAATCCGTTGCAAGCATTCCGAGCTCGGGCATCACGTTTTCGGCAACCGTCAGGCTCTGCTTCGCGAGAATGTCGCGCGCGTCGTCGGCGGCGACGCGATTTCCGGCGTACACGATCGGCGCGTCGATCGCGCTCTTCGCCAACATCTTCGCATTGTAGAGGACAACCTCGGTGTTTCCGCCATCCGTCCCGCCTGCGAGCAAGCATGATGTCGGGCGCGAGTTTCTCGATGGCATCGACGTCGCCGCGCGTCAGCTTGTTGACGAAGCTTCCGACGAGCTTCGCTCCGGCTCCGAGCGCAGCTTGGCGTGCAGCCTCGACCGTAAGATCGCGGACGAGACCGATCGTCACCATTCGCAAACCGCCGGCTGCGCTGCTCGATGCGAGCCGGTAGCGAAAACGTGGAAGCGAACCCAGCTTTGCCTCGAGATCGCCAAGCGCCGCACGCATCCCAATGCAGCACGTCGCTGCGCACCGTCGACGGCCCCTGACCGGTTCCGATGAGACGCGCATCGTCGAGATCGACTGCGCGCAACTTCGTGTACGTGCTGCCGAAGTCGATCAGGAGAGCCGCGTGCGCGCTCATACCACTTTTTCCCGAACTCGCGAAATCTTCGGCGAGCATCGCGACGACGTCGCTCGGTTCGCGTCCCGGGCGGAAACGCGCGATCGAAGCCCATTGCAATGAAACGTCGTTCGACTTCTTCCCACGGCTGTTTGCCGACGACGAGATTTCCGCCGACGTAAATGAGGATATCTTGCAGAGCCCGCCTCGACGCACAGTTCGCGAAAACCGCGGCAATCGAGCTCGCCTTGACCGTACAGCGAGCTGACGAGAATTGCATCGGCGTTGGTCTCGATGGCTGCCGCGATGAACTCTTCGGCCGGCGTCAGCGCACCGAGCGAAACGACTTTATAGCCCGCCTCCTCGAGCGCCATCGCAAGAATGCGATTCCCGACGATGTGCGTGTCGGATCCGATGACGCCCGTGACGAGCGTGCGGCCTAGGCTCGGCATTCCGTGTATGCCTGCGCTTGCGCTTCGATTGCAGTCCGCATCGATCTGCGGCGTCCACTGCGGTTCCAAGACGATCGCGCCGCTCTCGAAACGCAGCGGCTGTTGCAAGATCGAGCGGCGCGGCTTGAGGAATCCGTTCGATTCCAACGCGTTCGTCACGAGACCGCGTGCAACGCACGCCTCCATCCAATTGCTCACGTCCATCGCGACGCCGTTTCCGAGCACGGGTTCCATCCCGAGCGCGCGTATCTGCGCGAGATCGCGCGCCAAGCGCATCGACCGATCCGGCTTTCATGAGCTTGAGCTTGACGTAGCGGGCCGCACCGAGCTGCGCGACGCGCGCGATGTCGTCGGCGACCGTAGATCGATTCGTCGAGCATCATCGGAACATTCGAGACGCGCGCGACTGCAACGGCGGAATCCCAATCGGCTTTGTCGCACGGTTGCTCGAAGAGCTCGATCGCATCCGGATCGAGCGACGTTACGAAACGGATCGCATCCGCGCGCGAATAGCCTTGATTGGCGTCGAGACGCAGCGCACAGCGTCCCCGGTTAAGACGCTGGATCGTCGCGACGCGGCGCAGATCGGCGTCGACGTCAAAACCGACTTTGATTTTCAGCGTCGCAAACCCGCGCTCGATTGCGGCTGCGATCTCGCGCTCGATTTCGGTTTCGGTTTCGGCTTGGAGCAATCGTGAGCAGCGGGACGCGCGTGGGCTCGTCGACGCGCAAGAGCGCGCTTTCTTCGAGCATATCGAACGCGGTCACGAACGCCGTAACGGTAAACGGCGCGGCCGGAAAGGAGAGCGCCGAGATGCTCGCGCGCCGCGTCGATCGGCTTGCCGGCGACGAGTGCAGACAACTCTTGGTACTTTGTCCCATGCGGCGTCGATCGTTTCGTCGGTATACCCGGTGAGGTACGTCGCTTCCCCTAAGCCCGTACGCCGCCCATCGCTCGCTTCGATCAGAATCGTTTCGAAAGCCTCGATCGCGCCGAGCGAAAGATGATACGGCCGAATCAGCGGCAGCAACAAACGCCAAGCTTTGACTCGTTCGATCCGGTCTACAGCGATCACGCGTGTACGCCGAATTCGAGCGGCGCAGCGGTAGCTGCGCGAACGTCGGCTTCGCTTACGCCGAGCGCAAGCTCGCGCACGAAAAACTTGCCGGAACGAACATCGAAGACGCCGAGCTCGGTGTAGACCGCCGAGACGCAGCCTAAGCCCGTGAGCGGAAAGGTGCACGCTTCCAAGAGCTTCGAGCGCCCGTACTTGTCGACGTGCCGCATCATCACCCAAACCTGCTTTGCGCCGGCGACGAGATCCATCGCACCGCCGACGCCGCCCGCGCCTTTCGCTTCCGGAACTTTCCAGTTCGCGAGATCTCCGTTCGCAGCAACTTGCAAGCCGCCGAGAATTGAGACGTCGAGCCGTCCGCCGCGAATCAGCGCAAACGAATCGTCGTGATGGACGATCGCGGCACCCTTGATCAGCGTGACCGGCGCTTTGCCGGCGTTGACGATATCGTAATCTTCTTTGCCCTTCTCGGGCGCGGGACCCATTCCGATGATTCCGTTTTCGCTGTGAATCAACACTTCGCGCTCGAGCGGTACGTACAACGCAACGGTCGTCGGCAAACCGATCCCAAGATTGACGCACATTCCTTCGGTGAGATCGCCGGCAGTGCGCTGCGCAAGCTGCGCGTCGCTCCAGCCCTTTTGCGTTTCGCTCACGCTTTTGGCCCCACAAATGCGTCGACGTAGACACCGGGCGTGTGCACGTCATCCGGATCGATCGCGCCGAGCGGAACAACCGATTCGACCTCGACGATCGTGTGATCGGCAGCCATCGCCATCACCGGATTAAAATTGCGGCTTGCCAGCCGGTAACGCAAATTTCCAAATCGATCGGCCTTATGCGCCTTGATGAACGCGAAATCGCCGCGCAAGCCTTTCTCGTACACGAATCCCTTGCCGTCGATGACGCGCGTCTCTTTCCCGGCGGCGACTTCGGTTCCGTATGCGGTAGGCGTAAAGAAACCGGCGATGCCCGCGCCGCCCGCGCGCAAGCGTTCGGCGAGCGTCCCTTGCGGAACGATCTCGACCTCGACTTTGCCGTCGGTATATTCGCGGTGAAAGTAATCCGCACCGGGCTGCTGCGGAAACGACGCGATCAACTTGCGCACGCGGCCATGTTTGAAGAGGAGCGAAAGCCCTTTTTCGCCGGTGCCCGCGTTGTTGGCGATGATCGTCAAATCGCGGATATCGGTAGCGAGCAACGTATCGATGAGACGCAGCGGAACGCCGATGTCGCCGAAGCCGCCGACCAGCACGGTGCTACCCGAGCGTACGCGCGATATTGCTTCTTCGATCGTACCAACTTGCTTGTCGATCATGTTGGAATTTGCAACGGAAACGCGCCCGAGCCCTGTGGGGGAGCCTGGACGTAGCGCGAAAAAGCGGACAACCGTGCACCTTTGGCTACCGTTCACGCAGATGGCGGCGTTCGATTTCAACGAGCGCACGTTTGTCCGAGGCGAGGGCTGCACGCTCGTCGATGCGCGCGGGCGGCGCGTGTTCGATGCGATCTCGTCGGTCTGGACGACGATTCACGGCCACGGGCATCCGCATATCGTCGATGCAATCGCGCGGCAAGCTGCAGTACTGGATCATGCAACAGCGCTCGGTGCGGCGAACGAGCCGGCGATCGAGTTGGCCGGCGCGCTGGCTGACCTCACGGGACTCGAGCGCGTCTTCTTCTCCGGAGACGGTGCGAGCGCGGTCGAAGCCGCGCTCAAGATCGCGCTGCAATTTTGGCAGAACAGCGGGAACACGCGGCGGCGCCGTTTCGCGCGGCTGGTCGATGCATATCACGGCGATACCGCGGGCGCGATGAGCGTTTCCGATATTCCGCTGTTCAAGGAGCGGTTCGGGCCGGTGCTCTTCGAATCGATCGCGTACGACCGCGCCGCGGACGTGCTGCAGCGCGAGGATCTTGCAGCGGTGATCGTTGAACCGGGCGTGCAGGCAGCGGCCGGAATGCGAATCGTGCCATGCGAACAGTATGCCGCGCTTGCCGATATGGATGCGCTGTTGATCGTCGACGAAATCGCGACCGGCTTTGGCCGCACCGGCACCATGTTCGCGTTTAACGAGCTTGGCTTGCGGCCGGACATCGTGTGCGTGGGCAAAGGGCTGACCGGCGGAACGCTGCCGCTTTCGGCGACGATTGCGAGCCGGCGCGTCTATGAAGCCTTTCTCGGAGCGTTTGCATCGAGCCGCCAACTCTTTCACGGACATTCGTACGCGGCGAATCCGATCTGCTGTGCAGCTGCGATTGCGTCGCTCGAGCTGTTCGAGCGCGAGCGAACGCTGGCGCACGTCGCCGAGTTGGATGTTGCGCTCGGTGCACGTCTTTCACGACTGGCCGCGCACCCGTGCGTGCACGAGATCCGGCGCAAAGGACTGATGTGCGCGATCGAACTGCAAACGGACGCACTCGGAATCGACGATGCGCGCAGCGCTGCGTGGGGCGTCGCGGATCGCATGTATGCGCGCGGCTACTTCACGCGTCCGCTCGGCGAGGCGATTCAACTCGTGCCGCCGCTTTCTTCACATCTGGAGGAGCTGACGGGGTTCGTCAATGCACTGGAGGGGATTCTCGATGCTGAAAAGCGCGCGTAGCGCCGGCTATCTTTCGCGGATCGACGCGGAGCTTGCCGAGCTCGATCGCAAGGGCGTCCGGCGCATCATGCGCACGCAATCGGACTATGCGGACGGCATCATGCTGGATTTCTCGTCCAACGATTACCTCGGCCTCGCGCGTCATCCGGAGGTCGTCGCGGCGCTGCGGAGCGCAACCTGCGCTGGATCGGGCGGAGCGCGTCTGCTCGCCGGTGCATTTGCGGAACACCGTGCGCTCGAGGAAGAGTTGGCTGCATACACCGGCCGCGAGCGCGCACTTCTGTTCAGCTCGGGATATCACGCCGCGCTCGGCGCAATTGGCGGCCTTGCGCGCGTCGTGCACGCGTGCTATTCCGATGAGTTGAATCATGCGTGCTTGATCGACGGAATGCGATTGACGCGGCTCGAGCGCACGATCTATCCGCACGCGGCATTCGCGGGAACGAGCGGCGCGAGCGCGCTTGTCGTGACCGAGTCGATCTTCGGCGTCGATGGCGATGCGGCCGACTCTGCGCGCCGTCTTGGCGCGGCTGGGAGACGACGACGTGCTGCTCGTCGACGAAGCGCACGCGCTCGGCGTCGCCGGCGAGCACGGCGGTGGGCTTGCGCATGGGATCGACGATCCGCGTCTGATCGTCATGGGGACGCTCTCGAAAGCGTTCGGCGCGCACGGCGGATTCGTCGCCGGGCCGCATCGGGTAATCGAATTTCTGCAGTCCGTCGCGCGCGCCTTCATCTTCGACACCGCGTTGCCGCCGGCGATTGCGGAAGCGGCGCGCGCGGGCGTGCGTTTGGCGCGTGAAGCCGATGCATCGCGCGCACACCTGGCGCGGCTCGGCGAGCGATTGCGGCGCGAGCTGCGTGCACGCGGATTGCGCGTGCTCGGTGAGATTGGCGCGATCGTTCCGATCGTGATCGGCGAGGTCGAGCCGACGCTCGCGCTTGCGGCAAGGCTGCGCAAAGCGAGTATCAACGCACCGCCGATTCGTCCGCCGACTGTTCCGGTTGGAACGTCGCGACTGCGCATTACACTGCGCGCGACGCACACCGACGACGACATCGATCGCTTGATCGGAGCACTCACGTGAGCGCACCGCCTCGGATTTTCGTCACCGGCACCGACACGGACGTCGGCAAGACGTACGTGACGAGCGCGCTTGCGACGGCGCTGCGCGAGCAGCTGCCGCCCGAGACGGCAGTGACGATCGTCAAGCCGTTACAAACCGGACTCGAAGCCGGCAAACCGGGCGATGCCCAACAGGCATTCGCGCAGGCCGTCGGCGCGCAGATCTTTGCGCGCGAGCTGCGCCGGTTTCGCAAAGCGGCCGATCCCTATTCAGCTGCGCTTGCGGAAGCGGCGGAGCCGCCGCGTGCGGACGAGCTCGCCGCGCAGATCGCGCAGATCGAAGGCGCGCTCGTCGTCGAAGGCGCCGGCGGTGCGGCCTGCCCGCTCAATGAGATCGAAACGATGGCCGACATCGCGTCCGCCGCCCGGCTTTCAACGATCGTCGTCGTCGGCTTGCGGCTCGGTTGCATCAGTCACGCGCTGATGACGGCGGAATATCTGCGCTCGAAGAAGTGTTGGATCACCGGGGTGGTGTTAGTCGACCGCTGGGAGCGCACTTCGGATGATTACCGCGCCGACGTAGAGCGCGCGCTATCGCGCGATATGAACGTCATCGCGACACTCGATCACGATCCATCGCAATCGCCAGGGACGGTCGCTGTCCCTCGACTACGGCGCGCTCTGCGCGCCTACGCTCGGGATGACAAGTACGACAAGACAGAGCGCGAACCAGCGGCGTTCTTCTTCGATGTCTGAATCGAGATCGCGGCGGAACGAACGCAGCGTTGCGGCCTTTGCGGCTTTCACCGCAAACGGACTCAGCTTCGCAATCGCATCGGCAACCGAATGCGCTTCGTCGATCAAGCGCGCGTGCGGTACGACGCGGCTCACGAGCCCGACGTTCATAGCCGTATGTGCGTCGATCGTGCGGCCTGTCAGCATCATGTCCATGGCGAAGCTCATGCCGACGAGGCGCGGCAGACGCTGCGTGCCGCCGCTTCCGGGGACGACGCCGTGCTTGAGCTCCGGCAACCCGAAGGTCGCCGTTTCCGACGCGATCCGAATCGTGCACGCCATCGCAACCTCGAGACCCGCGCCGAGCACGTAGCCATGCAGCGCCGCGATCACCGGTTTGCCCATCTCTTCAAGCGTGCGCGGCAGCACGCGCCGCAGCTTCGCAGCGTCGCTCATCTCCGTTTCCCACGTACGCGTTTTCAGCTCGCTCAAATCGGCGCCGGCACAAAACGCGCGCTCGCCTTCGGCACGTAAGACAATCGCCGCGATTTTCTCGTCAGCTTCCGCCTGCGCTAGATAATCCAGCAGCGACCCACGCATCTCGGGCGTGAGCGCATTCATCTTGTCAGGCCGGTTCAGCGTGAGGATCGCGGTCTTCTCGCGCGTCGCGTACGTGACGTGCTCGCTCATGCCTGCACCCGTACGGCGATCAGCGTGCGAATCTCGGAGACCGACGCCTTGCCGGAAGCCGTGCGCGGCAGCTCGAGGAGCGTGATTATGTGGCGCGGGCGCTTGTAGCTTGCAAGCTCGCTACGACAGTGCGCGTCGATGGCTTCGATGATGCGATTTGCATCGCGCGCGTCGATCGGCACGATCGCGGCCGCGGGAAGCTCGCCCCAGCGTTCGTCCTCGATGCCGACCACCGCAACGTCTTTAACAAGCGGATGCGCAGCGATGACGCGCTCGACTTCAGGCAAGCTGATGTTGAGGCCGCCGCTGATGATGACGTCGGATGCACGGCCGAATACGTGCAAGAGGCCGTCCTCGTTGAAATATCCGATGTCGCCGGTTTCGATCCAGCCGTCGCGAGAAACGGGGACCGGGACGCCTTCGACGCCATACGAATCCATCGCGTACGGATTGCGCGCCACGATGTCACCGACACGCACCGGATAATCCGGCAGCATCCGCGGATTGCGCACTTCCAATTCAACGCCGAAGTACGGCCTTCCGACCGATTCCGGATATGCGGCTTGCTCGTGCGGACGCAACACGGTCATGCTTGGGCTTTCCGTCGAGCCGTAATATGTGAAGAGCCGGTTCGGAAAGCGCTCGAGGATTTGCGCGTGTAAAGCCGGCCGAATCCGCGAGCCTGCCGTGATCGCGGTGCGAAACGTCTCGGGCAGAGGTGTCTGCGGCGATGGATCTTCTTCGATCAGCATCTGCAGCATCGTCGGGACGAACAAACCTGCGGTAATCTCGGCGTCGCGAATCAAGCGCCACGTCTCACGCGCATCGAAGTGCGCGACCGGATAAACGGAGCCGCCGAAGTTGAGATACGCCAGCGCAAACGTCATTCCGGCGGAGTGCACGATCGGCATCGCGGCGAGATACTTGTCGTGCACGCGCACGCCGTAAACGTACGGAAACGTTGCAATCCAATTCATGCGCGCGGCAAGCGAGCCACGGCACGGCTTGGGCAAACCACGCGTCCCCGACGTCCACATGAGCGTGTACGGATCCGCGGGAGTCGCGAAACCGTCGCCAGCGTGTTTGCCTGCAAAGTCACGCATGCCCGTCTCGAACTCTTCGAGCGTGACGAATCCGTCGATTGTGGCAAGACCCGAACGTTCCATCTCCGTTGCAAGCTCGTCGCCGTAGACGAACACCGCAGCATTCATGTGCGCGGTGATGCCTCCCAGCTCGCGCGCTTTCAAGCGGAAGTTCACCGGTGAAATCTGCGCGCCGAGCGCGGCCGCTGCCAGCGGGAGCACCAGCGCAGCGGCGCAGTTTCGCAACGACATGCCGATGACGCTGCCGCGCTTCGCGCCCTTCGAATGCAAGTACGCAGCGGCTGCGTCGACCTTGGCGACGAGCTCACCGAACGTTAGAAGCACGTCGCCCTCGACGATCGCTTCACGCGACGGGTCGAGCTGCGCCCAATAGCGGACGCCGCTGAGCGGCGAAACAGCCGCCGCGCGGTTCATCGCGCGGCTGCCGGCTCCCGCACGACTTCTTGCTCGCCAAAGCGCATCTGACCGTCTTCACGGCGCACCGTGAGATTCTTCGTCCAGGCTCGGATCTTCGCTCGAAAAATCACTGCGATAGTGCGCGCCGCGGCTTTCTTGACGTGTGAGCGCACACTGCGTCATTATTTGCCCGACGGTCACAGCGTTGCGGACGTCGAGCGCGGATTGCCACGTTAAGTTATACGCGCGCGCGCCGCTTACGGAAACACGCTCGACACGCTCGTCCAATCCGCGCAGGGCCTCATCCGCTTGCGTCATAGCGCTCGCCTCACGGACGACGCCGACTTTTTCCCACATCAGGTTGCGAAACTCGTTATGCAGTGCCTGCGGTTGCTCGCCACCGGTGCGATCCCACGGCGCAAGCGCCGCCGCGATCGCGCGCGAGGGATCGACCTTCTTCATGCGGCGTTCGCCGGCGGAGTTCGCCGCGCACAGGCCGGCGCGCCGGCCGTACACGGTCGAATCGGCAACGCCGTTACCACCGAGCCGGTTTGCGCCATGGACGCCGCCCGAGTCTTCGCCGGCGACGAGCAAGCCGGGCAGATCCGAATGACAATCGCGATCGATGCGCACGCCGCCCATCTCGAAGTGCGAGGTCGGGCAAACTTCGATCGGCTCTTTACGCAAATCACGCCCGATCGAGAAAACAACGCTCGAGCATGCCGGGAAAAAGCTCTTCGACTGCCTTTGCGCCCAGGTGTGAAACGTCGAGCCACACGCCGCCGTTCGGCGTTCCGCGTCCGGCTGCGATCTCGAAATAGCAGCCGCGCGAAACTTCGTCACGCGTTGCTTTTTCGAAGCGCGGATTATAGTTACCCATGAAGCGTTCGCCCTCGGCATTGTAGAGATAGCCGCCGGCAGCGCGCAGCTCTTCGGCGATGACGCTGCCGTTGAGGCGCGAACCGGGCGCAATCGAGTCCCGTCGGATGGAACTGGCTCATCTCCATATCCATGAGCGTCGCGCCGGCGCGATATGCAAGCGCGTAGCCGTCGCCGCACTTTTCGAGCGATGCCGACGAGATGCTGAAGATCGGGGCCGAGCCGCCCGTCGCAAGCACCGTGATTTTTGCGCGCACGGCGATAAACTCGCCGGTGCGCGCGGGCAAGAGCACGGCACCAAAGACTTCGCCGTCTTCTACGAGCAGATCGACGGCGCGACACTCCTCGAGAATCTGCGTGCCGCGCGCGCGGACTTGTTCCGAAAGCCGCGAGACGATCTCGATGCCGGTGAGATCGCCGTGATGCACCGTGCGATCGAAGGTTTGTCCGGCCAGACCTTTTTGGTGCAGATTGCCGTCCGCATCACGCATGAAGCGCACGCCGGCTTTTTCCCACATCTCGTGCACGACGACGGGCGCATCTTCAACGAGCGTGCGCGCCAAGATGTGGTTGTTGAGCCAGTGACCGCCGACCATCGTATCTTGAAAATGCCGCTCGATCGAGTCGTTCGGGCTGAGGACGACGTTGTAGCCGCCTTGCACCATGCGCGTGCAGCCGCTCTTGCCGAAAAGACCTTTGGTTGCGAGCGTGACCTTGAGTTTCGGATTCGTATCGAGCGCGTAGAGCGCCGCCATCAGGCCTGCGCCGCCGCTGCCGAGAACGAGAACGTCGGTCTCGAGCTCTTCCACTAGACTCCTCGCTTCAATGCCGCAATCGCGGCGAGCGGATCGAGACCTTTCGGACAGACGTTCGTGCACTGTCCCATCGAGTGACAGCGGAAGACACCGCCATCCGCGGCAATCGTCGCGCCGCGTTTTTGATGAGCTACGTCGCGCGCATCGATTTGCAGCGTGTATGCGCGATTGAGCGCAGCCGGGCCGAGAAAGTCGGACGCGTGACTGAGAACGTCACAGGCGGAATAGCACAAGCCGCACGTGATGCAATCCGAATGCGCGTCGATCGCCTGCTGCGTCCGGACGGGATTGGAAATCGGTTTCTTGCTTTGATCCGGGAAGGCGACGCCGACCGCGCTCCACTTCTCGAAGAAGGGGGCCAAATCAACGATCAGGTCTTTGACGACCGGAAGATTGCGCAGCGGCGCGATTTTCACGCTGGGCGTGCCGAGATCGGAGAGGCGCGTGCGGCACGCAAGCTGCTCGCGGCCGTTCACCAGCATGCCACAGCTTCCGCACATCCAATTGCGGCACGAGTAGCGAAACGAAAGCGTTTGATCGACGCGTTGCTGAATTTCGAAAAGCAAATCGAGGACCGTGCTTTGCGGCGGAAGGTCGAGCTCGTAATCTTGCGTCCAGCGCCGGCCGTCTTCGAAACGATCGATGGTTGCGCGTGCCACGTTAGCCTGCGATCGTCACGTAAATCGCGCCCGCGAACAACACGATCGCACAGGCCGACACGATCGAGAAGAGACGATCGCCGTTCTTACTGATACCGAACTCGAGCAAAAGCACGCGAACGCCCATGGCTGCGTGCGTCAAGAGCGCAAGCAACAACAGCGTATCGAGGATCGCATCCGAATGCAGCGCGGCAAGGCCGGGCGGCCCGGGGACCTTGCCGATGCGAACCCAACCGGTATAGAGCTTGAGCGGGAGCAGCACGAGCAATACGATTGCCGCCACGCGCGAAAGCCAGAACGCAAGGACGCCGATGCGTAAATGCCGTCCGGATTCGAAGGTCTCGGTCACGCATTGACCTCCGTTGGAACCAAACCGAAGAGATCGCCGAAGCACGTTCCGGTGCGAATCGTCGCGATCCCCATGACGTGCGCGAACTCGACGTTCGCAACGTTGATATCGGCGCCGAGCACGGAAAAGAGCCGCGTCGCGATCGGCTGCAGCTGCGGAAACGGCAAGCCGTACGGAAGCTCGAAGATCAGCTTGGCGAGATCGAGATCGCCGCAGCCCTCGAGAAAACCCTCGAGCGTTCCGGCATGATGCATCGATTCGAGGCGTTCCGATTCGATGATGAGTCCGTCGCCGCCGGCGACGAGCATGCGGTCCAATTGACGCCGTACATCGTCGACGGTCGGATTCGCGGCGTTTTCGCCCTTGCGTCCGATTTCGAGAAACGCTTTGAGTCCCGCGGATTTTGCGCGGCGAATCGATTCGTCGGCAACGCGCGGCGAGATGAACGAGGCGCTGGCGGAGATCTCCATCGCGTCGGCGCCGTATTCCGCGCACGCCTCGACGTACTCGGCAGCTTTGCCCTGAATCAGCGCAACTTCCATCGCCATGCCGCCGAAGAACACGCGAATATTCTGCGCGTGATACGCAGCGATCTTCTCGACCAGCATCTTCTTCGAAGTCAGACGCGGGATCATCCAGCCGAGCTTTGCGTAGTCGATATACGGAGCGACGAAATCGCCGAGCGACTTGACCTGCGCATTCGAGATGAATCCGCTGTCCATACCGTCGATGCAGATCGTCATCGCCGTCGTCCGCGGCTTTTGCGACGGATAGCGGCCGATCTTCAGAAACCCGAAGGCGGGATCAGCCATGCCCGGCGCCGCCTGCGACGACGGATTTGAGCTCGAGATACTCATTGAGGACCTCGGTGCCACGCTCTTTTCCAAAACCGCTCTCCTTTACGCCGCCGAACGGCAACCGATCGTAGTCTGTGGCAATGTCGTTGATCCAGGTATATCCTGCGTCGAGCTCGCGCACGGCGCGCTCTTGCAACGCGACATCGCTCGTCCAAATCGATGAACCGAGCCCAAACACCGTCGCGTTCGCGCGTGCGAACGCTTCATCGATCGAATCGAACGCCATCACCGGCAAGCACCGGGCCGAAAGCATTCCTCGCGAATGAGCCACGCGTTGTCGGGGACGTCGACGAGCACGGTCGGCTCGAAGAAATAGCCTTTGCCTTTATCCGGACGCTTGCCGCCGGCGGCTGCTTTCGCGCCATGCTCGAGCGCATCACGCACGAAAACTTCGACGCTTTCGCGCTGCGGTTGCGGAGTGCAACGGTCCCATGCGCACGTTCGGATCGAAACCGTCGCCGAGCGGGCAGCTTCGCGGCGCGCTCGCTGACACGCTCGACGAACTCATCGTATTTCGAACGGTGAACGTAGATGCGCTTCGTTGCGATGCAGGCTTGACCGGCGTTGAAGAATCTGCCGACCGCTGCAGCACGGGCTGCGCCGACGATATCGGCATCTTCGCAGACGATCATCGCGTCATTGCCGCCGAGCTCGAGCGTCAAACGCTTGAGGCCTTTGGCCGCGAGCGCCATGATGGCTTTGCCGGTCGCCGTCGATCCCGTAAACGAGACTTTGCGAATCAGCGGATGCTCGATCAACGCCGCGCCGACGTCGGCACCGCCGATGACGATCTCGACGACGCCTTCGGGCAAACCGGCTTCATAGAGCAGCTCGATGCAGCGTTGCGCTGCAAGCGGCGTCGTCGGCGCAGGCTTGACGACAACTGTGTTGCCGGTCGCAAGCGCCGGGACAAGCTTGTTCGCCATCAAGCGTCAGCGGGAAATTCCACGGCACGATCGCGGCACACGCACCCAGCGGGCGGCGCACGACGCGCGCATGCTTTGCCGGGAATCTCGACGCTTTCAACCAGTGCGCCCATGTCGTCGGCAGCTGTACAGATCGAAGGTGTCGGCGGTGCGCTCGACTTCGATCACGGCTTCCTTGAGCGGTTTGCCTTGTTCGCGCGTCAGCGTTGCTGCGATCTCGGCTTTGAACTTGCGCAGCGATTCCGCGGTCTTGCGCAAAATCGCGGCGCGCTCGGCGAACGGCGTGCTGCGCCAGTCGGCAAACGCTTCGTGCGCGCGAACGACTTTGCGCGCGACGTCGTCGACCGACGAGAGCTCGACTTCGCCGACGTGCTCGAGCGTCGAAGGATTCGTGACCGCTTGTTTCTGTGATGTCGCAAGTGCCATTATTCTTCTTCTCCTAAAGCTGCGATCGCGCGCAGCGTTCCGCGCAGCGCTTCGTATGGGGCTTTGCCGACTTGCCTTCGAGCTCCGATTCGATCTCGCGAAAGACCTCGATATTGTCCATCTTGAGCTTCCAGCCCGCATCGGTGAACGCGATGATCCGATTGCGGCGGTCGTTTTCATCGATCCGGCGTTTGACGTAGCCGCACTTTTCGAGCTCGTTCGCAAGCTCCCACATCGCTTGTTTCGTCATGTTGGCGCGCGCCGCCAAAACGTTGAGCCGCGTGCCGTGCAGATCGATGTTGGAGGTGAGACTCAGATGCGTCGAGCGGAATTTCTTGTGCCCGCGCTTCTGCAGCGCGCCGACCACGAGACGGTTGAGCGCGCGCGACGAGCCGAGCAAAAGCTGACGAAGATTGCCGGCGCGTTCGGCTTCGAGCGCGGCCAGGCGTTCGGCTTCGACGGATTTACGGGTTGCGATCACGCCTTGACCTCGAGGCCGAGGTCTTTGCGTAGATCGGCGAGCGCCGTCTCGGGTTTGGTTTGCGGCGGATAGACGCGATTGAAGCCGAACGATTTGAAGAGCTTTTCGGTCTCTTCCCACTGCTCGGGATCAGTCACGAGAATCCCACCTATATAAAGGATGATGTCACCCATGCCGGCCTCGATGCACTTCTCGCGAAAGCCTTCGCAATCGATGCGGCCCATGCCGTAGAGCGACGAAACCCAGATCGCCGAAGCGGCCGTTTCTTTGGCCGCGTCGATGAACTCTTGCGGCTGCACGAGCGCGCCGAGAAAGATCGGCTCGAGACCGGCGGCTTCGAGCGCGTAGCGCAATACCGAGCTGCCGACGATATGTGCGTCGTGTCCGATCGTTCCGAGCACGACGCGAGGACGCGATTCCATCTCTAATAGCTCCGTTCTGCGACTTCTTCTGCGAGCGAGCGCGACGCCCACGTTGCTTCTCGAATGATCCAGCCGAGATCGGCTTGCGTGCCTTCTTTCGCGGCACGTTCTGCGATGCGCGAGCGATGATAATCGATGACCGGCTGCGGCAGCGGAATGTCGCCATGATCGAGATAGCGCAGCGCGCCGCGCTTGTCGCGCACGACCTTGACCTTGCCGCGCAGTTTGCGGTAGGGCGAGAACATCGTGTCGAGCACGCCGGTCTCGATGCCGTAGCACGAGCCGAGCGCGAGATCGCCGTCGCCCATCTTCAGCAGCGTATCGAGTGAATTGCGGACTTCGAGCTCGAGCATCTCGCGTTCGAGCTTGACGTCCTCGCCGTCGGGCAAACGTTGTCCCGCGACGAGCCGCGCGATCTGTCCGCACAGCTCGATTGCTTCGCGGAATCCTTCGCCGGTCGGCGTCGTAGTCGATTCATCCGGCGACTTGATGAACATGCCGTTGCATCCGGCCAGTGCCGAAACCGCCGCGTTCCACGCGAGCTGCGCGTTCATCTGACCGCGGACGAGCGGCCAATCGCCCAAGAAGAAGTAGGTCCACGAATAAATCTTGACGTCTTTGTGTCCGGCTTTGTCGAGATATTCGCGCGCAAGTTTCTTGAGCGTCTGAATCGCGGCCACGTCTTGCACGAGATTCATCCCGATGCCGAGGCTCAGGTCGATGTACTTGAGACCTTGCTCGGCGGCGAGCAGTACTTCGATCAACGAGACCAGCGACTTTGAAGCCGAGAGAATCCCAGCCCGGCAAGTTCGCCGACGCGCGGCGCAAGATCGGTACGCCGTTCTCGGTGAAGAACGACGAGAGCCGGTCCATGTACTGCTGGTTGTGGATCATCCGGTCGATCGGATAATCGCGCGAGTGCTGGATCAGCTGCTCGACGCTCTTGATCGTTCCCCACGTAAATCCGCCGGCCAGCAAAATTTCCCAATTGAAGCGCGCGTCCTCGTCGTTGTTGTCGGTCCCGACCGCGGCTTTCGTCGACTCGTTGATCGCGCGCGCGCCCGCAACACCGTGTATCGCCGGCGGATAGCCGTTGAGATACGAGAAGCCATCGCGCTTCGAACGCTCGACGGCATCCTGCGCTTTGTCGAACAGATTCTTGCGGCTGTAGGTGTCCGTCAGCACGTACCAGCGATCGGGCTTGAGATCTTCCGAGCACTTGAATGTGCTTGACCGTTTGATCGACGAGCGCGTGACCGACTTGCGCGCGTGATCTGGATGCGCTCTTCTTCCTCGGCCTTTGCGTTGCGCAGCGATGCGAACTTGTACCACGGCTGCTGCTTGTGGTATTCGATCGCGCGCGCAAGCGCGTCTTCGGATGCGATTTCTGCGCCCGTCGGCCACAGCTCGAGCACTTTCTTGCGCTCGCTGAGAAAATAATCCCAATCCCAGCGTTTGAATCGAACCGCGTAAGCTGTTTGCATATGCCTAATGAGTCGCTGCTAGCAGCGTCTTCATCTCCTGTTCGCGAGCTGAAAAGATATGCGGGGACATCCTTACCGGCAACATAGCTGTCCGGATCGGACCACGTTTGCTTGAGGAAGTCCTGGAATTCCGCGAGATTTATAAACACGTCGCGAGCGCTTCCGAAAGAAATGCGACCTTCGCGGGATCCGTGCCGGCCTTCACGACGATCGAGCGCCACTCGTCGAGCACAACTTTTGCTCCGATCTCGGACGCGGTGCGGCGTATTCGGAATTGCGGGTACGCGCTTCGCACTGAAAACGACGACCGGACGGATCTGACCGGACTCAACATACCGGCGCACGTTGCCGTTCGGATCGCACATGACGTCGACTTGATCGCCGAGCAGCGCCGCATAGCGTTCGCCCGGTTTCGGGAACGGAACGCCGACAAGCTTGAGGCCGCGGCTCGCAAAATATTTCGTCGCGACGTCTTCGGCACTCCCGAAGCCGTCGACGGCGACCTTGATATCCTTCGTCTTCGCCGCTTTCTCGACATCGGCCCAAGTTTTGTACGGGCTATTTGCGTTGACGTAGTACGCGAACGGTTGCCGGTTCATGATCGCAAGCGGAACGACGTCCTTCATCTGCCAGGGCGCGTCGGTTTTGCTCGTCATGTTTCCGACGAAAGTATCGGCGACGAAGACGGTCGAGCGTGTATCCGTCCGCGTCGCTCGTCAGTCAGCTTGACCATGCCGCTGTTGCCGTCCGCGCCGGGAACGTTGACAACGGGGACCGAGGTCGTCTTCAGCGTGTCTTGCAGAATTTTCGCGACGGCGCGTCCCATCTGATCGGAGCCGCCACCCGGTCCCCATGGGACGACGAGCGTAATCGGGCGCGACGGATAGTCATCGGAATGCGCTAAGGTCGTTGTGACGAGCATCGCGAGCGCCAGTGCTGCGAAGATGCGCGAAACAATTCCCGCTTTGGCCATGTTGTATTCCCCTCAGAAGACAGCATCGAAATCTTGTCTTACCTGGCGAGATCGTCATGCCGCCTGACGAATGCTAGCACGAGCTTTTGTCGTTGCGCAAGCCCCCTTTTCGATGACAAAGTTTGAGCGTGCCGGCGCGCTACGTCATACTTGCGGTTACGCTCGTCCTTCAGACATCGGCTTCGCTCTTGCAGCAAGGCATCGGCGCGATTCAGCCACTCATCGGACAGCGCCTGAGTCTCGATCACCAACACCTCGGCTGGGTCGTCGCCGCGATTTCGCTCGGCTCGGCTGCATTTCGCAACGGGCGCCGGCCTCGCCGTCGATTACTTCGGTGAACGCGCAGTCTTGTTGTGGAGCGGCATCGCGATGGGCACGGCATTGCTTGCGGCCGCGTTATTCCCGAATCTCATCTGGCTGGTGATCTGGCTCTTTCGTTTTCGGAATGGCGTACGGCACATCGGCGCCGTCGGGAGGACGCGCGATTCTGCAATGGTTTACGCGCGACCGTGGAGTTCGCGATGGGGATTCGGCAATGCGGCGTTCCGCTCGGCGGTGTCGTTGGCTCGCTCCTGCTTCCTCCGTCGCACTGCACTACGGATACCAAGCCGCACTCGCAATTTCGGGCGTCATCTGCATCGTTGTCGCCGTCGTCTTCATTCAAGGCGTATTCGAGCCCGGCCGAAAGGGCGGGCGAAGAACGCATACGGTTTCGCGAGGCGCTGCGCGGTCTTGATCGACGTTGCGTCGAGCCCTAGCAGCATCTGCTTGAATCTGTTATGTGCTTCATTCGTCGCGGTGCAATACACGGCCGTCTCATTTCTTGCGATCGCGTTGATCGCGCAGAAACATGCGGCGTTGACGATCGCGGTCGAGGCGATGGTCATCTTCCAAGTCGGGGCTCGATCCTCGGTCGGCTTATGTGGGGCTCGGTGAGCGATCACGTATTCGGCGGCGATCGAATCTATCCGATGTTGATCATCTCTGCGATGACGCTCGGCGTGTTGTGGTGGCTCGCGCAGCCCGGTTCCGAATCCACGATCGTCATTTTCGCCTTAGCCGGCGCGCTCGGGTTCTCGGCTGCAGCGTGGAACGGTCTCTGGGCTACTGCGCAAGCTGAGATCGGCGGCCAACGGCATGCAGGAAGCGCGCTCGGTGCGTCGCTTACGATGATCTATATTGTCGGCGCGATCGTTCCGCCGATATTCGGTGCGATCGTCGATCGCAACGGCTTCGCGTACGCGTGGAATGTTTTGGCGGTAATCGTAGCGCTCGGCATCATCCCCGGAATATTCGCGCGGCATCTGCTTAGCGGTCTTTCAACCGCCGCACGAACTTAAGCCCGCTCCATCGAGCGGCTTTATTCTTGCCAACGTGCACTCCGCGATCCACGCTGCAAGTGCCTCGCGCACATTTCTGTCGATTCCGGGCATCCCGATCCGCAAGCCCGGCTTGATGCCAAGCTTTTTGGCAAGCGGAGTCCCCGAGTAGCCTTGCTTGGACGCCACGTCTAGAGCCTTCGCGCCAACGCGGCGCTCCGATGCACTTTCGGTAAAGTCGCGTAGACACTTGACAAATATGTCAAGTAATCATAGAATGGTTCGACTTGGAGGAAACCCCTATGGCAACGTCCCGCAAAGTAGCAAAGAAAGCATCGCGGCTTCTAAAGAAGGGCGGTGCCTGTGCTTCGGTTGCCGGCTCTGCTCTTGCGAGCCGGAAAGCTGCCCGCAAACGTTCGCGCCGGCGAACCACGCGTCGAAGCGGACGCCGTTAGAACCGCCTCAAGCTTTCGATCCCCCAACTAGCGACTAAGTTCTCGTGGCCGATTTACCGCCGTTCAACGCGGCAGGTCTTTTGCCGGCTGGCGATTATCCGCAAACCTTAGGCGAGTTGGAGACGAGCTTTCTCGTCACCGGTCCGCCTAACGTTAGACCGTGGGATGTCGCATGGAGGCGACAACTTGTGCACAATCTCGCGCATCTTGTAGATCAACTTTGGCGCGTTGGCATCGATGAGATTTTCGTCGACGGTTCGTTCGTCGAAGGTAAGCCTCACCCAGAAGATATCGATGGATACTTCGTCTGCGGCATGAATGATCTAAAGAGCGGTTCACTCGTTAATGCCCTCAACGCACTGGAGCCGACGCGGTGTTGGACGTGGGGAGTTCGGCATCCGCATCCTTCATCGACGAAGGCGCAACTACCGATGTGGCACCGGTATCGCGTCGAGCTTTATCCTCACGTAGGTCAACCATCTGGTATTCGTGACGAGCACGGCCACCAGATGCTCTCCGTCTGCCTTCAGACAACAGCGTGATACACGCGCCGAAAAGGGAATCATTCGAGTCGAGCGATCCTAAGGAAGACATCTAATGATTAAGACAGACGCAGCCTATCACAACGCAGTCGAGCGACTTCGCAGAGACCAAGAGCATCTTGCTGCGCGGGAGAAAACTCTTCAGGAGGAAGGTCTCACGCCGGAAGAGGTACAGCGTGTCCTCGAGCCTGAGCTTTCATTTTACCAGCAACTTCGCGATGAGGTGGAATGGTATAAAGAGGCGAGGCGTGGCGATCCGCAGGCGATCTCGAATTTCAATCAGATGGGTCGATTGCTAATTGCTCTTCGTATCGCGAGTGGCTTCTCTCAACGCGAACTTGCCGAGCTGCTTGGCGTGCACGAGAGTCAGGTTTCGCGTGACGAACGCCACGAATACTACGGGATCTCGGTGGACCGTGTTCAGGCGATTCTAGATGTCCTGGGAGTTGAAGTTTGTGTTACCGCTGAACAGCGCGACAAAATGTTGAAGGTTCTTGAGCCGGCGTAATCCACCAGGCCGAGGATCGAAAATATTCCTACTCGAAAATCTCGAACGGCAAAAACGCCGAGACAGTATAATTCGGCATGTCGACGATTTGGCTCAAGTGCAGATCGACGGCAACGCTGCAAATGCAATAGGCTTGATCGCGCGTGTAACCGCGCGCGTCGACGATGTAATCGATCATCGCAAGCAGTGCTTTGCGAGCGGAAAGTTCCATCGTCTCGGCCGATCCCGTCGTCGCGTAGTAGTGTTTGCCGGAAAGGCGCGCAGCGTCGTACGCATACGTGCCGGCATATGAGGGTTCGGTTTGTCCACGGCGCGCCGCTTCGCCGCTGAGAACTTCGAAGCGTGCGTGCAAGGTCGCCGCCATTTCGACGGCAGTCCCGCACGATTCGCCGTCGCCTTGCGCAAAATGCGCGTCACCGGTCGAAAAGTTTGCGCCCTCGACGAACACCGGCAGAAAGAGCGTTGTCCCCGCGGTTAGGTGCTTGATATCGAAATTTCCGCCGTTTTCGCGCGGTGGAATCGTGCGTAAGGCGGTGCTCGCGAGCGGCTCTTTCGCAGGCACCGCGCCGCGCGCATCGGGAAAACCGACGAGATGTCCTTTCGATGCGAGCTCGGCTTCGCGCGCCACGATTGTTTTCATAAGCTCGTGCGACGGCGCGACGCCCATCACGCCCATGAACGGTGCGCCGGGAATCGCGACGCCCGCAATCTGCGGCGAGCGCGCAAGCTCACCCTCGATCTCCCAGTGCACGAGATACTTGTAATTGAAGACGTCGCGCAAGAAACCGAAATCGGGACCGCGGAAACTCGTGTAACCGCGCGGCTGCGGCTCGATCTTTTCGATGTGCACCGCCAACAAATCGCCGGGCTTTGCACCGTCGATACAGAGTGGGCCCGTGAGCGGGTGCGCGACGTTGACTGCGAAGCGCTCGATGTCGGCGCCGGTCATCCCGGGCTTGACCTGACCGTTGAGCGCGTCGCGGGTCTCGATCGCGACGCTCTCGCCCGGCTGCACCGTTGCGATCGCGGGAATATCCGGATGCCAACGATTGTGCCCTTTGTTCGGCTCCTCGCCCGAGCGGGAGATCGCGATTGATGGTGATCTTCATTTTGTGATAGTGGCGCCTTTTAGGATGGCTTGAATCGTTTGCATGTTGCGGACGTCGTCGGCTTCTTCGCCTGGTGTTTCGAGAATCGCAGTTTTTTCACGGACTTCGGGGTGCATGAGCAACGCGCGAAAGCCTTCGAATCCGATGTTCCCTTCGCCGATGTGCCAATGCCTGTCACGATGACCGCCCAGCGGAATCTGCGTATCGTTGAAGTGGAACATCGGGATCCGGTCCATCCCGATCTCGCTGTCGGCTTGCGCGAAAAACTGGTCGACGCCGTCCTTCGTATTGATGGCGTAGCCGGCCGCCCACGAATGAGCTGTATCCAGACACACGCCGAGCTGCGGATGATCGAGCGTACGCACGAACTCACCAAGCTCTTCGAGCGTGCCGCCGCAGAGCTGTCCCGCGCCCGCAGAATTTTCGAGCACGAGCATCACGCCGGGCTTGATTCCCGCGAGCGCTTTCTCAAGCGCCTTGCAAACGCGATTGAATCCTGCTTTGCGGTCGCCTTCACCATACGAGCCGAGATGCGTGTTGACATACGCAACTTGTCCAACGGCCGCAAATGCCAAATCGTTCTCGAGCAGCCGCAGCGAATTCTTGGCGGCGTTTGCGTCTTCGCTTGCGAGATTGATCAGATACGACGTGTGGATGACGGCCGGCGAGAGATCGTTCTCGCGGCGCAGCTCGATGAAGCGCTCGAGCGCCGGCGTATCGATCGGTGCGACGCGGTACGTCTTCGGGTTTCCGCTGAAGAACTGCACGGCCGTGCAGCCGACGCGTTTCGCGTACGCGACCGTCTCGGCGTACCCACGCGAGACGCCGACGTGAAAGCCGAGCCTCAAACCTCGCCGATGTACAGAAACTGAGAGTAGCGTACCTGGAACGGTTTTCCGGCTGCCGTCTCGCGCATGACCGTCTCGAGCGCTTCGAGATATGCGTCGAACTTCGCGCCATAGTGACTCTTACGCGCGCGCGAACGTTCGTAACCGAGCCACTTGTCGACGTCGGTCATGATGACGTACGGAATAACGCGCAAATGGCGAAGTTTGAACGGGTGTTGGTAGAATGGGCGAAAGCCTTTGGCATGAATGTCCTCCGGCGGCTCGAGACCGACGGCCTTCGATGCCGAAGCGCGCAGCTCGCGAAGCGGTTCGTCCGCGACCATCTTTTTCACCCAAATCGCAACGAGTCCGCCGTTCGGCATGACAACGCGCGCCATCTCCGCGAGCGCTCTGGGCTGATCCATCCAATGGATCGCTTGTGCGCAAATCGCCGCGTTGAAGCTGCCATCACCAAACGGAAGTTTTTCCGCATCGCCGACGACGAGCCGTGCTTCCTTGAGACGAATGCGCGCTTTGTCCAGCATCGCTTCGGAGATATCGACGCCGGTGACGTTCATGCCGCGCTTTAGAAACGGCTCAGATGCAAGACCCGTACCGCAGGCGACGTCGAGCACGCTCATGCCCGGCTTGAATCCGTATTCCACGAGAGCATCGTAAAGCGAACGCGAATACCCACTGCGGTACACATCGTACTCAGCTGCCAGCTGCTCGAATGGATTGTTGGTTTCGATCATACGCCGCTACGTTGTCGAAGGTTCGGGACTGCGAATCGGAAGAGAAAGCTCCGACACTTGAGTCCCAAAATCGATCTTCGGTAATTCGTCCAGCGAAAGGAGACCAAAGGCCTCCAAGAACTCAGGCGTGGTTTTGTAAAGAATCGGGCGACCGGGCACTTCTTTGCGTCCGCTTTCCTCAATGAAGCCGCGTTCGAGCAGCGTCTGGACAACGGAGTCAGCGCTCACGCCGCGGACCGACTCGATGTCGGCTTTCGTCGTTGGCATCCCTTCGAGATGTTCGTTGTAGGCGACGATTGCAAGCGATTCGAGCGCGGCAGGCGAGAGCGTCGTTTTCGGCGGCAGCAAATACGTCTCGACAACTTCGCGCGTCGATGGCGCCGTTGCAAAACGAAAGCCGCCCGCAATCTTGCGCACGACGATTCCGCGCTCCGCGTATTCGCCTTCGATCTCGGCGAGTGCGGTCGTTACTTCCATCTCTTCCGCTTCGCACAATTGCGCGATCTTCTTTATCGAGAGCGCTTCGGATGCGACGAACAAGAGGGCTTCGATCTTTCGGCGCAGCTCGCCGGTTTCAACGAGTTCAGGTTGCATTTACGTTACCGCCGGTACAGGAGCGATCGCGAAGAGACGAATGTCCGCAAAACTCTCGGGTTGATCGTAGCCGACGCGGCCGCGCCGAATCAATTCGAGGACGGCGAGAAACGTAACGATGATCCCGCTGCGGTCAAGCTGTGCGGCCAAATTCGAGAAGAGCGCGGTACCATCGCGACGGATCGTGGCAAGCACGTGCGACATTTGCTCGGCGACCGTGAAGCGATCGCGTACGATCGTGCGTTTGTCTTCTTTCGCCGAACGCAGCGCCGCCATGAGTGCGAGTCCCAGCTTGTCGGGGACGATGCTGTAGCGCTGCTGTAACTCGCTGGTCGAATCGCCGCCGTCGCGATAATAGTGGCCTTGCGCTTCAGCGAGAAAACGCCGCAGCTCGTCACCCGCTTCCCGATACTTCGAATACGTGATGAGCCGCTGGCGCAGACGCTCTTCGAGCATCTCCGGCGACTCGTCGCCGTCGGTGACGAACTCCGGCGGGATCGGCGGCAAGAGCGAGCGCGACTTGAGAAAGACGAGCGTCGCGGCGATAACGAGATACTCAGCCGCCAGCTCGATGTCGAGCTCTTCCATCCCCGAGATATACGCGAAATACTGATCGGCGACGATCGCGAGCGGAACGGTCGCGATGTCGAGCTCTCGCTCTTTGACAAGCGTGAGCAAGAGATCGAGAGGGCCATCGAAGACGTTTTTGAGGTTGACTACGCAAGCGCGCTCTTGCGCCGGGATTACACTCAACTCGCGGGGCTTTCCCTCGCCGGATTAACGTACTCGACGTCCTCGCGATCGCCGATCGCGTCGGGATGAGCTTCGAGGTACTCCATCCCCAGGTCGATCAGCCGCTTTTCGTTGACGTACTTGAGCGCCTTCTTTGCTGCCCGGACCTCAAACCACGCTGCGTCGTCGACCTCGTGGTCGTGATTCGTGGTGTCGCCCGAAAGATAGCGCATCAAAAAGAAGTGGACGGACTTCTTGTGCTTGCTGCGGTTCATGTAGAACCAGTACGAGATGTCCGAAAGCTTGGTGATGACTTCACCCCAGCAGCCTGTCTCTTCGCGCACTTCGCGAATCGCGGCTTGCTCGTGCGTCTCGCGCGCTTCGACGTGACCTTTCGGCAAAGACCAAATGCGCGGATTGCCGCGTCCGATCAGCATTGCATCGATCGTTCCGCCTCTTCGCCGGAGCATTAAGCCGCCGGCCGAGACCTCATACTTAATCCGCATGATCGGTATTCTGTTTTCCCGTCGAAGGGTGCGAAAGCGGAGCCCTCGCGAGCTCCGCCGGTTACATCTATTGTAGCAACCGGGACCAAGAAGCAACAGGTCGAGGAGCAACCTTTTTTCAAAATTTGGCCTGCTTGCCTCGCTCGGTTGCTTTATAGGCCTAAGCGACCATGCACGGCCGTTTTATTTTCCGATGATCACTTCTGTTGCTTTGATGATCACTGTAACTTTGTCGCCGGTTTTCAAACCGAGCGCTTCCGCCGATCCGCGCGTAATTGCTGCAACGATCGTTGCGGGATCGACGGCGACAGTTATTTCTGCCATCACCGCTCCGAGTTTCGTTTCCTTGATCGTCCCCGACATTTGATTGCGTGCGCTGATCTGCACCGGAGTTACCTCACTTCATGCTACGAGTGCGTTTAGGGCGTCCATCGCAAATTCGGCTCGCGTGCCGCCTTCGCTTCATCGACGCGACCGACGACGGTTCGCTTCGGTGCAGCTTCGACCTCTTTTGGATTCTCGTGCGCTTGCGCGATGATGTCGCGAAATACCGCGATGAATTCGTCGAGCGTTTCCTTTGATTCGGTTTCGGTCGGCTCGATCATCAAACACTCGGGGACCAGCAGCGGAAAGTAGATCGTCGGCGCCATGTAGCCGCGGTCAAGGAGTGCCTTTGCAATGTCGAGTGCGCGCACGCCCGTTCTCGCGTTTGAGCGTCTGCGCGCTTGCGACGAACTCGTGCCGGCACAGCTCGTCGTAGGGCGTCTCGATCACGTCGCGAATCTTGGCGCGAATGTAGTTGGCGTTGAGAACGGCGAGCTGCGAGACGCGCGTAAGTCCTTCGGCGCCGTTCGCGTTGACATACGCGAGCGCGCGGACCATATGCGCAAAGTTCGACCAGAACGAACGCATCGGACCGATCGTCGCCGGCACGTCGAAATCGAGCCTGAAGACACCGTCGCGCTCGCGCACGACGGGAGTCGGCAAGAAATCGATCAGGTGCTTGGCAACGCCGAGCGGTCCTGCACCCGCACCGCCGCCGCCGTGCGGAATCGAGAACGTCTTGTGCAGGTTGAGGTGCATGAGATCGAAGCCCATGTCGCCCGGACGCGCGTTTCCCATCAGTGCATTGGCGTTGGCGCCGTCGTAATACATGAGGCCGCCCGCAGCGTGGACGATATCGGCGATCTCTTTGATGCGATCTTCGAACAGACCGAGTGTGTTCGGATTCGTCATCATGCAAACGGCGGTCTCGGAGCCGACGACCTTGCGCAAGACGTCCGGATCGACGCGACCGCGTTTATCCGACGCGAGCGAGATGACTTTGTAGCCGACCATCGCAGCCGAGGCCGGGTTGGTGCCGTGCGCGGTGTCGGGGACGATCACGGTCTTACGTTCTTGCTCGCCGCGTTTGCGGAAATAGGCTTTTGAAATCAGCAGTGCGGCCAGCTCGCCGTGTGCACCGGCCGCCGGGTTGAGCGAGAACGCCGTCATGCCGAACAGCGAGCTAAGGCTGCGTTCCAGCTCCCACATGATCCCGAGCGCCCCTTGCGCGAGCTCGTCGGGCGCAAACGGATGAAGATCGCGCAAACCCGGCAGATTCGCCATGGCATCGTTGATGCGCGGGTTGTACTTCATCGTGCACGACCCGAGCGGATAGAATCCGACGTCGATGCCGAACGTACGTTGCGAGAGCCGCGTGAAATGCCGAACCACGTCGAGCTCGGTATTGTCGGGCAGCGGCAAGTCGCTGCGTAAGACTTCCCGCGGCAGATACGCCTCCGCACTTTCACTATGATGCGGCACGTACGGATTCGCGCGGCCAGGTTGACCTTGCTCGAAAATCAGCGGCGCATCGAGCGCGTCAGCGAGTTGCGGCAAGTTCTTTCTTCTTCGAAGACGAGACGACGGCGCGCAGGCCGCTCTGCAAGGCATCGATGTCGTCTTGCGTCGTAAGCTCGGTCGCGTTCGTGAGGATGCAGTCATCGAGTTCCGGATAGAAGCGTCCGAGATCGAGCCCGCCCAGAACGTGATTGCGTTGCAGCCCGGCAAGTGCTTCGGCAGCGCTTCCGGGGACGCGCACGACGAACTCGTTAAACGTTGGCCCGCTAAAGCGCGCAGTCACGCCCGCAACGTCGAGCATCGCTTTGCGCGTCGCTTTGCGCGCGCTGCACGTTTTCGAGCGCGCAATCGCGCAAACCGGTCGCGCCCATCGCCGCAAGATAGATCGTTGCGATCAATGCGCAATGGGCTTGATTCGTGCAAATGTTCGAGGTCGCGCGTTCGCGCCGGATGTGCTGCTCGCGTGCCTGCAGCGTCAGCACGTAGGCGTTGCGGCCGGCGTTGTCGACCGTGCGGCCGACGAGTCGTCCGGGAATGCGCCGCAAATGTTCTTTCGTGCACGCGATGAAGCCGACGTGCGGCCCGCCGTATGCGGCTGCGACGCCAAACGATTGTGCTTCGCCGACGCGATGTCGCAGCCCGAGTCGCGTGGGGTCGAGAGCACTGCAAGCGAAAGCGGCTCAGCCACGACGCCGATCCTGACGGCGCCCGCCGCATCCTTCGGGAACATGTCGATCGCACCGAAGAAGTTCGGCGACTGCACGATAACGGCGGCATATTTGCCGCCGGCGAGCTTGTCGTTCAGGTTGCCGAAATCGGTTGCGCCGCTCGGAAGATAATCAAGCTCATCGATTGCGACTTCCAGACCGTCGCAATAGGTTTTCAGGACGGCGCGGTAATTCGGATGGACGGCTTTCGAGACGAGCAACGCCGCACGTCCGGTCGCATTGACCGCCATGATCGCGCCTTCCGCAAGCGCTGTCGCGCCGTCGTAGACCGACGCGTTCGCGAGATCCAGTCCGGTGAGCAAACAGATGTAGGTTTGCCACTCGTAGATTGCTTGCAAGTAGCCTTGCGAGACTTCGGCTTGGTATGGCGTATACGCCGTCAGAAATTCACCGCGCATCGCAAGCGCGCCGATGACGGGCGGCACGTAGTGGCGATAGACGCCAGCCCCCAAGAAGCTCGCGTAATTCGGCGCGTCGTTGCGCGCCGCAAGTGCGGTGAATTTGTATGCAATCTCGCTCTCCGAGAGTGTAGGCGAGAGTTCGAGCGTCGCGCGAAGCGCGACATCGTCGGGGACTTTTACCAGCTCCGCGAGATCTTTCGCGCCGACCGCCTCGAGCATCGCTTGAATATCCGAAAGCGTGTGCGGGGTGTAGCTCACGTTACCGCAATTTCGCGGTCTAGTAGGCTATTACTCCCAGCGAGCGAAACCGCGAGTGGCATCATGGAATTCGGCATTCAGTTCATTCCGGACGTGAAGCCTAGCGAGACACCGGCGGACGAATATTTCGCGGAATCGCTCCAACTTTGCGAAGACGCCGAAGCCGGCGGCTTCACGCACGTGCGAACCGTCGAGCATTACTTTCATTACTACGGCGGTTACAGTCCGAATCCGATCGTGTTTCTGGCTGCGGCTTCACAACGTACGAAACGGATGCGACTGGTCACCGGGGCGGTGATCCCGGCCTTCAACAATCCGCTCAAGGTCGCCGGCGAGATTGGAATGCTCGACGGCCTCTCCAAAGGCCGGCTCGACGTCGGCTTTGCGCGCGCGTATCTGCCGCACGAGTTCCGGCGCTTTGGCGTCTCGCCGAACGAATCGGTTGCGCGTTATCGCGAAGGGATCGAGCAGATCGATTTATTGCTGCGCGAAGAGAACGTCACGCATCGCGGACAGTTTCACACGATCGAAAATACGACATCGCTTCCGCGTCCGGTTCAAAAGCCGCGTCCAAAGTTTTACGTCGCGGCGCTCAACACGCCCGAGAGCTTCAGCTTCGCGGGCAAGATGGGCTATTCGGTGATGGCGATCCCGATGATCGGCGCGAAGATGCGCGAGCTGCTCGGTGCGTATCGCGCCGCCTGGCAGGATGCCGGTCATCCCGGTAACGGTGAAGTCATGCTGGCATTCCACATGTACTGCCATGAGGATGGCGAGCACGCGCGGCGCACGTGCAAAGACCGTATCGCCGCGTATCTCGCCTCGTTGGTCGACGCGGCATCGGATTGGACCCAAGGCCTTTCATCCGCAGACTATCCGGGCTACGACAAGATCATCGAGAAGATTCAAGCCTCGTCGATGGAGACGCTGATTCGCGACGGCGCGGCCTGGATCGGTTCGCCGGAAGAGCTGCGCGAAACGATTGCCCGCCTCCAAGACGAGTACGGCGGTTTCGAGCACGCCTCGCTGCAAGTCAATTTCAACACGCTGCGCTACGATCTCGCCGCGCCGTCGCTCAAGCTGTTTTGCGAGGCGGTGGTACCCCAACTCACGAAGGCGCCAAGCGCCGCCTGAGAGAGGAGCCCACTTTGGCTACGAAACGCGCGTCTTTTATCGCGGGGAGTGCAGCTGCCGCGACGGCATTTGCGGTTCCCGCCCGCATTCGCGCGCAGAGCGCGACGGTGAAGATCGGCTATATCGATTCGTTCAGCGGTCCGCTTGCGGATATCGGTCAACACCAGCGCAAAGGGCTGCAGGTCGCGATCGACGAGCTCAACCGCCGCGGTGGCACTCGTTACGAGATCGTACCCGCGGACGACGCCTCGAAGCCGGCGACGGGTGTGAATGAAGCGCGACGTCTCTTCACGCAAGAAAACATCGACGTTCTCATGACGGGAACGTCATCGGCCATAACGCTCGCCGTCGGGCCGCTCGCCGAGCAAACCGGTATCTTCACGCTCGCAATCGGGCCGCAAGATACGAGCATCACCGGCGAAAAAGCGCAGCGCGTTGTCTACCGCTTCGCACCCAACGTCGAGATGCAGGTGCGGGCCGTCGCAAACCGGCTGCTCGCGCAAGGCAAGAAGTGGTACTTCGTCATCAATGATTTCGCGTACGGCAAAGATTGCTACGCGCGCCTGTCGTCGCGCCTGCGGGCCGCCGGCGGCACGGAGGTCGGCGCCGATCTTCTTCCGCTCGGTACGAACGACTATTCGGCGACGCTCACCAAAGTCAGGAACAGCGACGCCGACGTGCTTGCAATGTGCCTGGGCGGCTTCGACGGTGCCAAGACAGCGAAGCAATTCGTCGACTTCGGCTTGCACAAGCGCATGAAGCTCGGCGGCGTTACCGGATCGATGGAAGACTACTATTGGAAGGCCGTCCCGATCGACGAGCTGGCCGGATCAACGTTCGCCGTTAATTGGGCCCCGTCGGTTTCGGATTCGTCGCGCGCGCTCGCCGCAAAACTAAAAGCGGCGATCGGTGACTCACCCTCGTCGCGCTACTACTTCCCGTACGTCTGCATGATGCAGCTTGCGGAGCGCATGCATGCCGCCGGCACGACCAAAGCCGACGCACTCGTCGCCGCCTTTGCCGATCATCGGTTCAACGCCTATCGCAGCGGCACCGCCTGGTGGCGCGGCTGCGATCACCAGTGCGTGCAGGACATGTACACGGGCGCGATACTCACGAACAAAGCGCGCGAGAAAGCCGACTTCATGTTTGAGATCGTCGCAGACATCCACGGTCTCGACGCAGCCGGTGCCTGCGATGCCGCTGACTCAGTAGCGGCAACTGCAGCCTTCAATTCGCAGCAAATTCCAAACCGCGAAGGATACCAACCGAAGAAGGTCTAGGCTTCCGAATCACCGCCAAGAGGCTTGCTCGTTAGCTGCATTAGCTCATTTGCCAGATAGTAAACGACGTTGTGAAATGGTTTCTCGTCCTTCGAAACGATACCGGCGTCAACCAAACGTTGAATGGATGCTCGCGCAGGCTTTGGAGTAACTCCAAGCAATTTACAAGCGCTCGGCACGCTTATCGCGGGAACGACAAATAGGTCATCGATCAAACGCATCACCCCTTCCGATACACGGGGTCCGGCAACACGAGCCCTGTATTCGGTTCTCAGCTTCGCGAGAAGATCGGTGCGCTTGGCTGCGTCGCGCGACTGCTGAGTGACACCACGCAAAAAAAACAACAGCCATCCCTCCCAATCGCCATCCGTGCTCACCCGCAGCAAAGCATCATAGTATTCTTGCTTGTTACGCTCGAAGTAAGCACTCAGATAAAGCATCGGGGTGGTTAATATGCCAGCTCGTTGCAGCCACAATGAAATGAGCATTCGCCCTAAACGTCCATTGCCGTCTCGATAGGGATGGATCGTCTCGAACTGATAGTGACTCAATGCAAGCTTGATCAACGGAGCTTCATCTTGCGAGTCCAGAAAATATTCCAGATTATCCATTAATTCGGAAACAAAATATTCCGGAGGCGGGACAAACCGCGCCGCCTCAAACGGCGGTGAGCCTATATAGACGATGCAATCACGAAAACGGCCTGGACGGATGTCTTCCTGTGGCGAGGCTGCCATCAACACGCCGTGCAATTCGTTTAACAAAGTGCGACCGACAGACAGGTCGCGAACTCGTTCGCGGCCGAGTTCAAATGCGCTCACGTAGTTAGATACGTGAACGTCGTCGATTCTTCGACCTTTTTGGGTGAGCTCGAATAGAGCGAGGTCGGCGAGCGTCGTGTGCGTCCCTTCGATTGCGCTCGACAGCATCGCCTCACGGCGCAGGTACGACGAGAACAACAAGTCGGGACGTTCTATTTGCCGTGCGATACCGTCTAAGCGAGCAAGAGCCTGATCTGCTTCCGATAGAGCGAGGCGAAGGTCACGCCGCGAGAGGTCCAACTTTTCCGGCGGTAGATGATCTGGAACAAAGGCTAACCCGCTCGCGCCTCTGGCGTCCGTCGCCTGTACGAGTCTCCCGGGAGCATTTGGCCTGAATTGGACCGCCCTCATAAGTACCTAGGGAGTTTACGGGCATAAACTCCCTAGGCCCTTCAGGGCCCAGGGCTCGCCCTCGCCTCGAATACCCTCGCCGCCCCCTTGTACCGGTTAGGGCTCAGCCTTCGACGAGCTTGTCGTAGTCGGCGGCTGACATCAACGCCGACTTCGTCGACGGATCGGAGACGTTCACTTTGAGCAGCCAACCGCCGGTGAACGGCTCGCGATTGACGAGCGCGGGATCACTCTCGATCGCGGTGTTGATCTCGGTGACCTCGCCGCCGATCGGCGTGAAGAGTTCGGAAACCGCCTTGACCGATTCGACGACGCCGATGTTGCCGAACTGCTCGACTTTCGTGCCGACCTTCGGCAGCTCGACGTAGACGATATCGCCGAGCGAGCTCTGCGCGTAATCGGTGATGCCGATGGTGGCGATGTCGCCGTCGAGCTTGAGCCACTCGTGTTCTTTGCTGTACAGAAAATCTGCGGGACTCGCCACATTGTCTCCTATTTTGAACGTTTATAAAAGGGAAGCTTGACGACGGTCGCGGGCCAGCGCTTATCGCGAATCTCGATCTCGATTTGCGAGCCGGCTTTTGCAACGGACGGATCGACGAGCGCCGTTCCGATGCCGACCGCGCCGCTACGTACTTCACCGACCAGCGCATTTTTGCGAAGACGCGATAGCCCGTGCGCGGCTGCGGCGCGCGGCCGTCGAGCGTGAATCCGGCGATGCGCGTATAGTCGTCGGCAACGCGCTGCGCTTCGAGCGCGACCTTGCCCTCGAACGACGGCTTGCCAAATTTCACCGCCCAGCCGAGGCCGGCTTGCAAGGGCGTGATGTCTTCTTCGAGCTCGTGACCGTAGAGCGGCATCCCGGCTTCGAGCCGCAACACGTCGCGCGCGCCGAGTCCGCACGGCTCGAGTCCGTGCGTAACGCCCGCTTCTAAGAGTGCATCCCACAACGCGACGGCGTCGTCGTTTGGAACGAACAGCTCGAAACCGTCTTCGCCGGTATATCCGGTGCGCGCCATAAGCACAGAGATACCCGCCGACGTTCGTGCGCGCGCAGAAATAATAGTGCATCGCTACGATGCTCTCACGATCGGCGGGCGAGACGAGCCGTCCGACGATCTCGACTGAGCGCGGACCTTGAATAGCGATCAGCGCGTGCGTTCCGTGATGATTTTCGAGCGTAATGCCGCTACGCCGATGCGCCTGCAAGATGCCCCACATCTTGCGCGCGTTGCCCGCGTTGACGACGAGCAGCCACTCGTCATCGTCTTGACGGTAGAAAATCACGTCGTCGTGCGTCCCGCCCGTCTCGCTGCAAAACAAATTGTAGCGGGCCCGCCACGGCCGCATGCTCGCGACCTCGTTGACGGTCAGCCGATCGGCCCACTCGCCGATCTCGGCGCCGCGCAAGACGTATTGTCCCATGTGCGAGAGATCGAAGAGACCGGCGCGATGTCGCACCGCATCATGCTCGCGCAAGCACGCCGGCGTATTGCACCGGCATCTCGAAGCCGCCGAATCCGACCATGCGCGCTTGCAACGCAATGTGACTGTCGTAGAGCGGCGTGCGACGAAGGTTGACGGTCTCCACTAAAACACGTCACCTTCTTCCGCGAGCGCACGTCGCACGAAAATCGGCAGCGAAAACAGCCGCCGGTGCGTCTCTGCATCGTAAAACACGTTATAGCCGGCGAGTTTGCTGACGTACGCGTCGATACGCGCCGGGTCGAGCGCTGCGAGATCGACGTGGTCACTGCAGGCCAGAAACGCCCACTCGGTATCAAACGCCGGAACATGCGTCGAGAAGGAGCGCACGTGCTTGAAGAACTTGCGCAGCGTCCGTGCCATCTTCGCGTGCAGCGCGATGTTGTGAACGGCAGCCGTGCTGGCTTGCAGCACGTAGATGCCGCCGTCGACGAGCCGTGACTTGATGTCGCGAAAGACATCGGCGTTGAAGAGCGGACTCGAGGGCGAATCGGGCAGGGGTTCGGTCAGATCGGAGATGACAACACCGAATTTTTCCTTGCTCTCGCGCAAGAATTTGAGCGCGTCGCCGATGATGACGTCGGCGCGCTTGTCCTTCCATGCATCCGCGCCCCATTCGGCAAGATAACGTTTGGAGAGATCGACGACTTCCCCATCGATGTCGACCATCGTGCACGTCCGCACGTCCGAGCAACGCAGCACCTCGCGCAGCGTCGCGCCTTCGCCGCCGCCGAGAATGAGGACGCGGCTGCGATCCTGCTGCTGCTGCAAGCGCCGGGTGGACGAGCGTCTCGTGATAAATCCGCTCGTCGCCCTGCGAACTTTGCGTGTCGCCGTCGATGATGAGCATCTTGCCGAACATTGCCGTGCGCACGACCGCGACGGATTGAAATTTCGTGCGCCCGGCGTAGTACGTCTCTTCGAGGGCGTGATGATGCATCTCCGTCGGCGAGAACTGCTCGACGTACCATTGCCAGTGTTCGGTTTTCGGCATACGCCGATGCTACGGCACGTTCGTTCCCGTTACCGCTGTTATCAGATGGCCTGACGAACGGAGCGCCGACGCCCGTTACCTGATCGTAGCCGGGTCCGGAGTTGTATCCGTTCGGAGTAGAAGCCGGAACAGGCGTTCCTGGACCCGGAGGCGCCGGTACGGCCTGGTTGCTACCGTACACCACGTCATAAAAGACGTTCGAGTATCCGAGCTGCGGCGTGAATCCGCTCGCGGTGTACGCGCCGCTCAGGCGGATTGCGACTTCGCGTAGATCGCGTAAATGAGCGGCGATGGATTACCGAGCCGGTAACCCGTAGCCCCACCCTTGTTGCAGACGCTCGAAGACTTGCAAGCCTGCAAGATGAGCGCCCACATTGCCGCTGCTCCGGCGCCGAAGCGACTCGTTCCACCGATTGCGTATGGGAAACGTCTCGATGAAAACACTCGGACCGGTATCGGGATCCGCGTCGAGCGACCAATCCGGAAATCAGACGCATCGATGCGCTCAGCGCTGCAGCCTGCCACGCCGGCGCCGTGAAGTATGGCGAGACACCACCGCCGGATCCGACGTTGTTGCCGAACGTGCCGTTTCCGCCCTCGGTCGTATTGTCGGCCCATGCGGTGATACTGCCGGTCAGATTTCCACTCTCATCGAGCGGAATGTTAACGCCTCCGACGGCGACGACATTGACGTCCGAAGCCGGATAACTCGCGCACGGCGTTCCGAGCGGTGCGCCCGAGACGGGATCGAAGCATTCCCACGCGCCATCGTCTCCGGAGGATACGAAGACCGCAATCCCCTCAGCAGCAAGCGACGCCGCTTCTATTTGACCGAGACCCGGATTGTTCACGGTGCCGATATACCCGAGCGCCTCGTTGAGGTTTTCGGGACCGCCGAAGCTCATCGAGATCGCGTCGGCCGTATCGTCGGCAATCGCTTGTTGAATCGAGTCGTCGGCGAGTTGGATGCCCTCGGCTTGATCCGCAATCTCGCCGCCCGGACAATTCGGACCGACGGGCGGCGTCGGGTCAATCGCGCCGCTGGTGCTGTTGACGCAGAACTCATTCGAGTTGAACGCTTGATAGAAGAGCACGGACGCACCCGGCGCCAGCGAGGCTTGTGATTGTGAATCCAGTTGCGTTTCGCCGTCTTCCGGATTGCAGCCGGACGTATAGTTATACACGTAGGTAGTGCCGATGATTTGATAGTAGTTGCTCGAACAAGTGTTGTTGATCGGCGGCGCAACGCTCAAGTTCGTCGGATTGAAGTCGGGGCAGTTGTTGTTCACGCAGCCGCCCGTTCCGGTACCGCCGTTCGCAGTGGAAGCCGGTTGAGGCGATGCATTGACTTGCGTCACCGAAGCGACGGTGGCGTTCCAGTAGTGTGAGAACGCAAGCAGATCATCGACGTTGCCGTCAGAGTTGAGCAACGGCCCTGTCCCGATGACTCCGATCTTGATGCCGGCTCCGGTGAAACCAGCTGAGTATGCTCCCGAGGAATCGAACGCCGTTTGCATTTGCTGCGGCGAGTAACCGACGAACGTCGACAGATTGCCGTGAATGAGATACGAGCGCATCGGCGTCCCGCGAATGAGCGGTGCAGCGACGATCGGTACGTTGCTCGGCAAATGCGGCGTACTGGTCGCTGCGAGAACATGCTTGCCCATAAACGTGTAGCTGCCGAACGTGGTGTTGAACGCCTTTGCAAACTGCGCCGTCGAGCCGCTGACCGTGAGCATCTCGCGCTGCGGCCAGCCACCCACTTGGAGCCCGAACGATTTCAGATAGCTTGCGGCCGCAGCGTAGTCGGTTGCGGTCGCGCCATACTGCGCTCCGATTTCCGCAGGGGTCAACCAGTGCCGGTAGTTGCTCGAAGCCGGGTTGCTCGCGCTCTGCGCGTAGCTAATGAGGCCGGGCGCATTTTGCATCCGGACCAGAACCGGGATCGTCATTCCGCCGGCTTTCCCCGTTCCGCCGTACGAAAGTTTCGAGATCAGCGCTTGGCCGTAGTTGAGACTCGTAGCGCTGAGCGTGTTGTTAGTCCCGCCGTTGCTCTGGTTCGTATTGTTCGTCGTAGTCGGTAATGACGTGGCTCCATGACCACCTCCGCCGCCACAGCCGGAGATAATGAGCGCTGATGTGACGAGCAGCGCGAACGCCTTTGTCGCAGTGCGGATCATCGGGAGCCTCCATTACCTTGCTTCACGCTAAGTGGCTTGTTTTTCAACGTCGCAAGCGACTTCAGGTAGTCGTGCAACTGAACGGCACGCTCACGCGCAAGCGAAGCCAGCTGATGGCCTTGCATAGCGGCGGTGACACCGCTAATCGTGTAGGTCTTTCCGGCGCTCGACGTAACGTGGCGCGCAGCGGCCGCCGCGGCGTCCAAACCATTCCCGAGAATCAATGTTTCTTGGGTCTTGATGATTTCGAGATTGAGCTGGCTGACCACGAGGAAGTATGGTGTGTTGCCTTGCTGATTGTAGGCGTAATTCTGCGTATCGCTCGATGTCATGCAGATCGGTGTTCCGTTGACTTCGAAGCTATCGAGCACGGTCGTTTCAATCACGCCGTTGACGGTATCAACGGTCGTCATCGTCCGATTTACATCGTCAGCCGACGAACCGAATGAATTCGGCGTACATCCCGCCGGCAGGGAGGCTCCCGACGTAATTCCGTCGGTCTCGGTGTAGAATTTGACGGGTACTGAATACCATGTTGCATCGGGAATCGTTTGCGGCGTCAGAAGCGTTTCGCCGTAAGTATTGTATAAGAAGGCAACGTAGTTTGGATCGAAATTGGTCGTCTCGGTGAGGCACGGCGGCGAAACGGGTGAGCCACCCGTATTGACTGGATTGCACGCCGTTGACTGGCTCTCAGTGAATACGACGCTGTCGATAACGCCGCCGCCGTAATAGGGACCGACGATCGAGCCCGAGCCATCACTGTTTTCGGTCAGCGTGATCGTGCCACCGTGACCCTGATCGAGCAGGTTCTCCGTATCCGTGTAGCTGCCGTCGCTCGCGATCACGTGCAGATCCGTTGTCGCTATCCGCGTAGCTGTAGTTGATGGTTCCGGCCGGACTGTTCGTCCACGTCGGTGTTCCGGTCGTGGCGTACTCGTCGATCGTTTGCGGCGTCGTCCACATCTGCGCAATCTGAGGGAGATTGGCGGATGTCGGCTCTTGCTGCAACGTTGCATTCAGGGAAGCCGTATATGGCGCGCTCGATGTCGAGAGCGTTACCCACGAATCGGTACTATAGGTCGTGGTACTCAAGCTCGACGTATCATTCTCCGTTACGTTCTGATCGATCGCTCCGGCCGGTGCACTCGAACCCGGATAGGTCGCCGAGCCGGTGCCGACATTCGCGGAGACCGTGTACGAAAGCGTCGAAGGCGGCTGTGTCGCGCCGGGCGCCGGTTGCGGGTATCCGAACGCGTAACCGTAGGTGAAATTCACCGACTTCGTGCCGTTGTACACGGCCGTCGTCGTGGTAGCCGGTGTGGTCGTTCCGATCAGCGCAAATAGATAGACGTCGTTGGGCGACGAACGTCAGCGGCGGTACGATCGTCTGCGCCGCGAACGCGACGGTTGTGCCGCTCACGGTGCCGCTGAGCAGCACGTTCCATCCGGCCGCTGCGTTGTTCACATCGAAGTACGCGACGTACATGTTCGCGGGCGGCGTCTTGGAGAGCGTAAATGAGAACGCCGGCGTCTGACTGATGGTCACCGGAGCGGTGACGGTCAAGCGCGATCACGCCGTAGAGCGTGATGGCGCCTCCGCCGATCGACTGCACCTGCGAACGCGGCGAGATCGTGCTCGACGCGACGGCTACGACGCCCGAGGGCAACGCAGAAGAGAATTTCAGGCTCGCGCTTGTTGCCGCGCTCCCGGCCGGAATCGTGATCGATCCTGACGTTCCCGTTAATCGCCGGGAACGTCACCGTCGTTGACGAGGTCGTCGACAACGAAGCCGAGTTTGTTACCGACTGATGGTCCGGAGCCTCCCGAGGAGCTGCTGCCTCCGCCTCCGCATCCTGCCAGCGCAATAGCAAAAACAGCGCCGGCTATAACTGATGAATACCGCAAAAAGCGTGACATTCAAGCGCGCCCCCTGTGAAAAGAGCCCGGACCGGACGCCGAGGTGGACGGGTCCTTGGCCGCCCTTCGGCAAGCTTCCTAGCGAGTAAGCGCCTTTCTGTTAAGAGTTTATTACTGCCGACACTTCCGCAAAAAACAGGCGCTTGGATTTCCAAGCGCCTGTCCTTAATTTGGAGCGTGATCCGCGGAGTTAAAGTCTAGGCGGTGCGCTTCTTGCGCGTCAGGCGACGCTCTTCTTGGTCGGTCGTAACGAGGTGCGTGTACTCATTTTTACGCGCTTGAATCCCGCGCTTGACTTCCGTCGTGCGCATGGAACGCGCCCGCAGCATCTCTGCTGCGTATTCGCATGCCGCCCCCGGGTTCGTGTGGGCGCCGCATGTATAAAAGTCCATCGCCGCATACCCAGTTTCCGGCCAGGTATGAATCGATAAGTGCGATTCTGCGATGACGACGACGCCAGATACGCCGTGGGGCTGAAAACGATGGAAGGCCGTAGTTAGGACCGTCGCGTTCGCCTTGAGCGCGGCTGCCTTCAAAATTTCTTCTATGCCTTCCACGTCCGTAAGAATATTCGGGTCACATCCCGATAGCTCGCACAAAATGTGCGTCCCGAGTGCTTCCAATTACCGCCTGTTCTCCTCGGATCCCGGTTGGGTTAATCCCACCTCCAGATGCGTCGGCTGGCGCGTGCGCTGCACGATCACGTCCCCGACCTAACGACGAACTCTATGCCGGCAGCTTTTTCTCGTGCTGCCGCGTCTCGCCGCGATGGCGCGTAGGGCGCGCCCTCCCTCTACGAGATTTCCGGGACCGACATCGCATAGCGAAATACGACCCCGTCAATAGCGCATAGTGTACCCCCTGGTGCCCCCCCTGTAAAGAGTTTTGGTCACACTAGCAACACAAGCGAGCAAACCCGGTCCCTCGACTACGCTTCGCTACGCCCGGGATGACATATTCCAGAAAACCCTTCACTATCTCCAATGGGTCTGATACAGTGGAGCATGATGGCAACGGAACTCAAAGAGCAGGTTAGTCCGCTAACCGCGCAAGCGCTGGTCGAGGATTATCGCTACGGGTTTCACGACCCGGAAAACTACGTCTTCAAGTCGGCCAAGGGCCTCAACGAAGAGATCGTGATCAAGATCTCCGAGATGAAAGGCGAGCCGGATTGGATGCGCGCCTTCCGTCTAAAAGCGCTCGAGCTCTTCCATGCCAAGCCGATGCCCGCATGGGCCGATACGGCCGCGCTCTCCGAGATCGACCTCAGCAACATTCACTATTTCGTGAAGTCGACTGAGAAAACGGAGCAGTCGTGGGACGACGTCCCGGACGACATCAAGCGCACGTTCGACCGGTTGGGCATTCCTGAGGCGGAGCGGAAGTTTCTCTCCGGCGTTTCGGCGCAGTACGAGTCGGAAGTCGTCTATCACTCGGTTATCGAGGAGCTCGAAAAAGACGGCGTCATTTTCTGCGACATGGATACGGCGCTGCGCGAGCATCCCGACATCGTGCGCAAATACATGGCGACCGTGATCCCGCCGGGCGACAACAAATTCGCCGCGCTCAACAGCGCGGTATGGTCGGGCGGTTCGTTCGTCTATGTTCCCCCCGGCGTCGAAGTGAAGATGCCGCTGCAAGCCTATTTCCGGATCAACACCGAGAACATGGGCCAGTTCGAGCGTACGCTGATCATCGCCGACAAAGGCTCGAAAGTCCACTACATCGAGGGCTGCACCGCGCCGCAGTTCTCGACCTCGTCGCTGCACTCGGCCGTCGTTGAATTGATCGCAATGGAAGGCGCGCGCATTCGCTACACGACGATTCAGAACTGGTATCGCAACATCTTCAATCTCGTGACGAAGCGGGCGGTCGCGTACAAGAACGCGACGGTCGAATGGGTCGACGGCAACATCGGCTCGCGTCTGACGATGAAGTATCCGGCGATCTATCTGATCGGTGAAGGCGCACGCGGCGAGATTCTTTCGGCGGCGTTTGCGGGCGAAGGCCAACATCAGGATGCCGGCGCGAAAGTCATCCACGCCGCTCCGAACACGACCTCGGTCGTGACGAACAAGTCGGTCTCGGCACACGGCGGCAAGACGACGTATCGCGGCCTGGTCGAGATTCACGAGGGCGCGACGGGTTCGAAGACGCGCGTAAAGTGCGACGCACTGATCATGGACGACAAGTCGTCGAGCGACACGAAGCCGACGATGAAGATCCACGAGCAGCAATCGACGGTCGAGCACGAGGCCAGCGTCTCGAAGATCGGCGAGGAGCAACTCTTCTACGCGATGAGCCGCGGGCTCTCGGAAGCGGACGCGACCGCGTTGATCGTCAACGGCTTCTTCGACTTCTTCGTCAAGGAATTGCCGATGGAGTACGCGGTCGAGCTGAATCGCTTGATCAAGCTCGAGATGGAAGGCGCCGTAGGCTAACCGCCGCGCATGGCTGAACCGGTGGCTCGCAAGAGCGAGATTGCGGACGGAACCACGAAGCGCGTGACCGTCGGCGAGCAAAGCGTGCTGCTTTGCAACGTCGAGGGCGAGGTCTTCGCGATCGAAGACGTCTGCACGCATGACGGCGGCGCGCTCGATCAAGGCGAGCTGATGGGCGATCGCATCATGTGCCCGCGCCACGGCGCGTTCTTCGACGTGAAGAGCGGTGCCGCGCTGACGCTGCCGGCGATCGTGCCGGTGCAGACCTATAAGGTTCGCACCGAGGGCGACGACATTTTCGTCGAGCTCTAAGCTCTAGACGTGCTCTCCTGGGCCGGCCTGATTCGCGTCGGCTTGATCTTCGTTGTCGTAGCCTTCGTCGACCTCGCCGTAGACGGTTTGCCGTTCTTCGGGAATATCGCGCAACCGCCGGACGGCTTGCGCGCCCATCACCGCGGCTTGGTCGCTGGTCAAGGGTTTTTCGTCATCAGCTCGGTATGGAGCGGGCGTCCATCGTCTTCGCGTTCCATGTGAGTCCTCTCTCAGACGCTCTACTTGTACCCATCCATAGCAATTCTTTTATCTATTGATAAGGCGCGCCGGGTATGCTGATTTGGCCAACGACAAGGTTATCCACAGTCGTTACCTTTGTCGAATGTCGCGCACATAGCGGAGGCGTTAGAGTATTCCCATGGCACGATTGCTCATGTGCCCGCCACATCACTACAACGCGCTTGGCGCTAGGCGCCAATGGGAGCGCTTCGTAGAGGTGTTGCAAGTCGCCGCGGATGTCCAGATCGAGCTCGTCGATCCGGCGCCACAAGCGCCGGATCTTGTTTTTACTGCAAATGCTGCGCTCGTGAGCGGCGAACTCGCGATCGTATCGACGTTGCGCGACGATACGCGGCGTCTGTCACGTCAGGTTTATCGTGGGACGCTTGCTCGTCTCGGCTTTGCAACGACGTTCTTGCAAGAGACGTCGTTTGCGGGAAGCGCCGACGCGCTGTTCGATCGCGTTCGTCCGATCGTTTACGTCGGCTACGGTTCGCTTTCCGATCGCATGGTGACGCTCCAGCTGAGCCGACCTCCTCGATGCACGCATCGTTGCGCTGGGGCTCGCCGATCCGAAGTTCCCGCATCTCGACACCGTGCTGTGCCCGCTGCGCAGCGGACACGTCCTCGTCTACATCGCCCGCACTGACGCCGCACGCACAGCGGTTGTTGCGCCGCATCGTCGATTCGGACTATTTGATCGAGCTTTCTGCGTCCGATGCACGCAATCTCGCCTGCAATGCGGTCGAAGTCGGCGATGCGCTCATCATGCACGATGCGTCGCGCGCGCTACGCGAGCAACTCGTCGATGCGGGCTATCGCGTCTTCTCGACCGATCTTTTGGGTTTCGTGCGAAATGGCGCCGGCGCGAAACGTCTCACTCTTCGTCTTGACGATGGGCCGGCATCCGCCGGCGCCGCCGCCTAAATCCCGAGGTACGCCGCTTGCACTTGCCGGTTGTTCGCAAGCTCCCCGCTCGTGCCGTGCATCACCATCTTGCCGCTCTCCAGCACGTAGGCTCGCTGTACGAGCGAAAGCGCGCGACTGACGTTCTGCTCGACAAGAAAAATCGCCGTGCCCATGTTGTGAATCTCGCGAATCTTTTCAAACGTCGTATCCGTCACGACGGGCGCCAAGCCTAGCGACGGCTCGTCGAGCATCAACAGCCGCGGCTTGAGCATCAGTCCGCGGCCGACTGCGAGCATTTGCTGCTCGCCGCCGCTCATCGTTCCCGCAAGTTGCGTCCGCCGCTCGGCGAGCCGCGGAAAGATTCCGTAGACGAGCTCGAGCGTTTTGCGGCGATCTGCGCGTCGCGCTTCGGAACGTAGGCGCCAATCTCGAGATTTTCTTGAACGGTCAGCTCCGGAAAAACTTGACGCCCTTCGGGGACGTGCGCGATGCCCGAGCGCTGCGATCTTGTACGGCGGCAACGACGCGATCTGCGTTCCGGAAAACGAGATGCTGCCTGCGCTCGGACGCACGAGTCCCGAGATCGCGCGCAGCGTCGTGCTCTTCCCGGCGCCGTTGGCGCCGAGCAGACCGACGGCTTCACCCTCGCCGACGGTGATATCGAGCTCGCGAATCGCTTTGACCGAGCCATACGATGGCGCTGACGCCGGAAAGGACGAGCATCGGCTCAGGCATGTGCGCCGGTTCCGAGATACGCGCGGATGACTTCTTGGTTCGCGACGACTTCTTGCGGGAGCCCTTCAGCGATCTTCTGGCCGTGATCGAGAACGACGATCCGGTTTGCGACCGCCATGATTGCGCGCATCACGTGCTCGACGATCACGATCGTCAAGCCACGCTTCGCAAGCTGGCCGACTAGCGCGACGGCTTGATCGATCTCGGTGTGATTGAGCCCGGCCATCACCTCATCGAGCAGCAAGAGCCGCGGCTGGGTCGCAAGGGCACGCGCCATCTCGAGGCGCCGCTGGTCGATCGTCGTGAGATCGCGTGCGGGTGTCTCTTCTCTGCTCGAAAGCCCGACGAAAGCGATCGCTTCGCGCGCGCGCTCGCGTGCACCGCGAACTTTTTTGTCGCGCAAGAACGCACCGGTCATCACGTTTTCGAGCACGGTCATCTTGCCGAACGGACGCGCGACTTGAAACGTGCGCGCTAAACCGTGCGCACAGATGTCGTACGGTTCAAGCCCGACGAGCTCGCGGCCAAATGCGACGACCGAGCCTGAATCGGGACGGAAGTAGCCCGTCATCAGATTGAAGCTCGTGCTCTTGCCGGCACCGTTCGGCCCGATCAGCGCCAGCGTCTCACCTTCGGCAACCGACAAACTCAAATCGGCGACCGCGCGCAAGCCGCCGAAACTCTTGTCGAGGTTGCGCACGACGAGTACGTCAGGCATCGGCCCCACGATGCGACGGTACGCACCCGTGATCAAGCCGAGCAGTCCAGCCGGACGCCACAGGATGACCGCCATCAAAATGAGCGCGTAGACGGTGAGCTGCACGCCGCCGATGACTTGCACCGAGCCAACTTTGCAACAGCGCCGAGGTCGGTTCGAGCAAAACCGTGCCGAGCACGGGACCCCAGAGGGTTCCGATGCCGCCCACGATCGAGACCAGCGCCGCTTCGACCGAAACGTTGAAGCTGAACGCGGTATTCGGATCGATGAAGTAGATGTACTGAACGTAGAACGTTCCGGCCAGCGCCGTTAAGAACGCGCTGATCAAATAGACGTCGCGTTTGATGCGCGGTGCGTTGACGCCGACGGCTTCCGCCGCGTCTTCGTCTTCCCCGACCGCGACGAGATAATTGCCCATCCACGAACGCTCGATCGCATACGTGACGACCAGACCGATCGCCAGCAGCCCCAGCGCGATGTAATAGTACGGCGCTTTTGCACTGAACTGCATCATCAGCGGCGCATTGCCCAAGAACGGAATCGTCGTTCCTTCGGCGCCCCACGCGAAGTCGCGGAACTTCAGGAAGAGCAGCATGAAGACTTGCGCCGTCGCAATCGTCGCAATCGCGAAGTACGGTCCGCGCAAGCGAAAGCACAGCCAGCCGATCGGCAAGCTCGCGAGCATCGCGACGATGCCGCCCGCAATCAGCCCAAGCCACGGCGAAACGCCGAACTTGATCAACAGTATCGTCGACGTATACGCACCGAGGCCAAAATACGCGGCGTGTCCGAGCGAGAGCTGTTTAGCATAACCGCCCATCAGATTCCATGCCACGCCGATGAATGCAAACAGTAAGACGCGTACGGCGACATCGACCTCGAAGCCGGTGCGCAAGAAGACCGGCAAGATCAGCGCGATGATCGCGAGCACGACGATCGGGGCTGCTTTCTTCATCGTCATCGTGCCCGACCGCCGAAGAGCCCGCTGGGACGAATCGCGAGCGTCAAGAGCAGCATGAGGAAGACGACGATCAGCCCGGAGTCGGCGCCGACGAATTGAATGCCGAGCGACTCGGCGACGCCCATCATCAATCCCGCGATGAGCGCGCCCGTCACGTTCCCGAGCGTCCCGAGCACGACCGCAACGAACGCCATCAAGACGAAGACTTGCCCGACCGTCGGATAGACCGGATAGAACGGCATCAAGAGAGCGCCGGCCGCACCCGCGAGCGCGAGCGCAAGCCCGACCGCGACGGCAAAGACGAGATCTGTATTGATCCCCATCAGCATCGCGACGTCGCGGTTTTGCGCAGCAGCCCGCATCGCTTTCCCGATATCGGTGGTACGCAAGAAGAGCGTCAGCGCTCCGCTGAACGCCATTGCCAAGACGAACGCGATCAATTTTGCAATCGAGATGAACACCGGGCCGATGTGGAAGGCCGCATCCGTGTATGGCGTCTGCACCGTGCGGTAGTTCGCCGTGAAGAGCAGCAGTGCGACGTTCATCAGCAACACCGAGAGCGCGAACGTCAGAAAGATCTGCGGCATGTCGCCCAGCGACAGCACGCGCCGGATCAATAGGTGTTGGAACAGCATGCCGACCACGAACATTACCGGCATGACGATCACGAGCGAGACGAGCGGATCCATCCCGGCGCGCGTCGCGAGAAAGTAGCTGAGGTACATCCCGATCATCACGAACTCGCCTTGCGCGAAGTTCACGATTTTCACCACGCCGAAAATCAGCGTGACGCCGATACTGACGAGCGCGTAAATACCGCCGATGAGCAGGCCGTTGACAACGGCTTGCGCGAGCGTCTGAACCATCAGGCGGCTGGAGCTGAGTTCTAGACCTTCATCAAAGGCTTGCGTGCTTCGCCTTTCGGGAACACGCTCACCAAATCGCCGTGCTGCCATTGCACGCCGACGGGATGTCCATAGACGTTACGGCCGTTTGCCATGAACTTGACTTTGCCGCCGGGCGCCATCGCAGCGTAGCCGCTGGAGACGTCGAGCGTCGAAAGCGCATCACGGACTTTTTCCGGATCGGTCGATGCCGCACGCTCGAGGGCGTTCGCGAGCATGAACGTCTGCGCGACGAGTCCGCCGGCGTATTCGAAGATGAACTCGCCGTATTGCTTCTGATACATCGCGTTGACACGCTGCGCGTTGGCGTCGATGTCGTGATTCCAGTGCGCGACGCCGAGCAATCCTTCGGCCTACGTACCGACGTTCTTGTAAAATTCCGGAATAACGAAGCCGCCCGAACCGCCGTTGATCGGAATGTTCGCGCCCATCTGCTTCATGGTGCGCACGATCAGAATCAAATCGTTCAGATACGAGACGCAGAACAACATGGTCGCGCCGGATGCGCGCACTTTGTTGACGAGCGGCCCGGCATCCGTGAATCCCGCGGAGTACGGCTCGAACATGACGATCTCGACGCCTTCGCCCGGCGCTTGTTCTTTGAGTCCGCTCGAGGTCGACGTTCCAAACGCCGTGTTCTCATAGACGACCGCGACTTTCGGTTTATCGCTGACGAGCTTGGACATCTGCAACTGCGCTAGCGCGAATTGCGACGCGCGCGCAAACGGCGTGAACGTGTATTTGCGGCCACCTGCGTTGAGTTGATCGCTGCTCGAGCCCGTAATCAGCGGCAATTTTCGCACGTTCCGCAACTTCGCTTGCGATCAACGTAAGTGCGCTCGCGTAACATCCGTGGATCGCTGAAAGCTTGTTGCTTCCGATCAGCCGATCGGTTTCGGTGCGCGTTACGGTCGGATCACTTTGGATATCCGAGAGAATCAAATTCATTTTCGCGCCGCCGAGCGACTTGATACCGCCGGCATCGTTCACCATCTGTACCGCCAGTTTCGCGGCATTGACACAACCCTGACCGATCTGCCCCATGCCGCCCGTGATCGGGATACAGCCCGCCGATGTTCACCGGCTCGGAGCGGCACGCCCGAGAATCGGCGTTCCGAACCCGGCGGCGGCTGTGGCCGCGCCTCGCGGCGGCAAGGAACGTTTTCCGGCTCTTTTTCATCGTCGAAATCCCCTCAGCGAAGAAAGAGTTAGTGTTCAAGCCGCGAAAACATCGGATGACTTAGCCTGCGGCGCTCGACTTGCACTATAAATTATCCGAAAATGCCCGTCAATCATCCGATGAAAACCGACGTAGCCATAGCCCGCATCAAGGACATGATCGCGAGTGGTGAGCTTGCGCCTGGGCAGCGCCTTCCGCGGGAGGTTGATCTTGCGAGCCAGCTCGGGCCTTTCGCGCAATTCGCTGCGCGAGGCCGTTCGCGCTCTCACGCTGATCAAGGTTCTGGAGACGCGCCAGGGCGACGGGACGTACGTGACGAGCTTGAGCTCGCGTCTGCTCCTCGAGGCCGGTCTCGTTCGTGACGAACCTCCTCAGCGACGAGCAAATGCTCGAGGTCTGGGAAGTTCGCCGGCTTCTGGAGCCGGCCGCGACGGCGCTGGCCGCGGCGCGTATGACGAAACGCCGATCATCTGCAGCTCAAGCGCCATCTCGATCGCTTCGCGAATGCGACGACCGCTGAGGAGACGATGGAGGCCGATGATCGACTTCCATCGCTGCATCGCGGCCTGCGTCCGGCAATACCATCCTCGAAACGATCCTCGAGACGATGTCGGCGCGGACGTTGCGGGTTCGTCACCTGGCGCAAAGCGATCGACGAGGACCACCGGCGCGCCGCGCTCGAGGAGCATCTTCCAATATATGATGCGATATTGGCGCGCGATCCCGAGCTTGCGCGCGCAACCTCGGCAATGCACGTCGCCGAAGGCGAATTATGGCTGCGGCGGTCGATTGCCGCGGGAAATCGAGCTGACCAGACTGGTTGACGCTGCTCTCGGGGAGGTGGTATCGTACCTCGGTTATGTACGCCATCATCGAAACCGGCGGCAAGCAGATCAAGGTGTCGGAAGGCGATGTCATTCGCACCGACCTGGTCGACGCTGAGCCCGGATCGCGCGTAACCTTCGATCGCGTCGTTTTGGCCGGCGGCGACGCCGTCGTGGTCGGAACGCCGCTCATCAAGGGCGCGAAGGTCACCGGCTCGGTCGTACGGCAAGGCAAGGCCCCGAAGATTCTGGTTTTCAGGTACAAGCCGAAGAAGCGCGTGCGCAAGCTCATCGGTCACCGGCAACGTTTTGCCGAGGTAAAGATCGAGAAGATCTCGCTTCCGTAAGCGATGGTCGACGTCAAATTTACGCGAGACAGCCGAGGAAGGCTGTCTTCTGTTTTTGCGACGGGACACGCCGAATTCGGCGCGTTTCCGAATGACGTCGTGTGCGCCGCCGTTTCCGCAATTTTGCAAGCCGCATATGCGGGACTCGAAGATGTCGCGAAACTGAAATTCGATGGAAAGCGTCTCTCGGGCGAACTCGCGATTCGCATCCCCGAATCGGCGCGCGAGCGCGCCGACGTCGCGGCGATCGTCGCGACCGCCGAGGTCTCGCTCCACCAGCTCGCGCGCCAATATCCCGAGCACGTTCGGGTGACGACGGCGGCGGAGGCCCTAAGGCGAAACGGTAGCCCGTCCGAGACGGGTAGAACAAAACACCAAAGGAGGCCGGCGTGACCAGCGATACCATGAAGCAATACAACGGCAAGGCCGACGAGGCCGATCAATCGACTGCGGACGCCGGTAAGGCCGTCCTCGTCGGGCTACTCGGCGGACTCGTTTCCGCGGCCGGATATCTCGTCTATCAGCGCCTGCCTGACGAACAGAAGCGGCGCATTCAAACGCAGGTGCGGGGCATCATCGAGACCCGCCTCAATCAGCTCCGGCAAGACCTCAACATCTAAAACTCGGCCGGCTCGGCTGATTCTTTTCGGAGGCGCTGCCTCGGCAACATCAGGCTCGATGCCCGGGAGCATCGGCTCGTCGTTTTCATTTGCTTCCTCGTCGAGCGTCTCCGAATGGTCGTTGGCGAGGGGACAGCCTCAAGGTGAGGCCGCTCGGCGAGCAGCATCGTGCTCGTCGGCAGCGCGCTCCATCTCACGAATAAATTGGGACGAAGTGTTCTGGACGTCGCGCATGACCGAGCCGAATTTGCGCGCGACCTTGGGGAGTTGGTCGGGTCCGAACACGAGGAGCGCGACCGCCCCGAGGATTGCAATATCTGGTGCCGAGAGCATTTTTGGAAGGTCCCCTTTCTGCCCGACGGCGAACGGCACCCGTCCGCATACGAGGGATTAGGCGGATCTAGCGCAGATGAAAATCATCTACACGCGCGGGAACCGAACGGAAACGTTAGCGTCGATCGCTACGCTCCGCAAGATACTCAACCGGTTCATCGCCCACCGTGTGTTCTACGAAGTATCGAGCCGCAATAAGCGCGGGCACGAATTCTTTTCTGCGAAAAACACGTTCGTAGTGGGCGACGATCGAGATCGTCAATCGCGATTATTTGACGATCACGATCTTCGATGCGCACAACGCGACCCACTCGATCGAGATCTTGAATCCCGCCGCGATGCGCATTTACGACGACACGCTCGGCAAAGGTTTCGCCGTCTCGTTCCTCAGCGAAGCGCCCGGCGGAATCGAATCACGCTGCTATCTGCGCGACGAAGGCGACGAGAGCGACGAGATCAAGGCCGATAGCGCGCTGGAACGCATCACGCTTCCGCAGCTCTTCGAATATCTCGAAGAGATCACGCACGTCGATGCGATAGGGAAGACGCCTTAGGCGCGATTACCTGGCGCACGTACGATTACCGCTGCTGAATGATCTCCCGCAAAGGGCCGCCGCAAAGCGCGAATCACCCACCTGTCATCCCGAGCGTAGCAGCGCGTAGCGCAGCGCAGTCGAGGGACAGCGAGAATCTTGCATCGTTTCGCAGCCTGCGTCACCTACCATGGTCCTTCGACTTCGCGCTCCTGCGGAGCGCTACGCTCAGGATGACACAGAGGTCAGCGCAATCGCCAAAGCTGGAGCGCTTAAAGCGCGAAGACTTTTTCGGCGACTATTGCGGGCTGGTGCCCGAGGATCGAAAGCAGACCGCGATCACGGTTCGATTCGGACACGTATGCTTTGGCGAGATGTTTCGGCAGATATGCGCCGGCTTGCACGCGGCGCGCGCCTTCCAAGAAGATCTCGTAGGAATCTTGATCGAGCCACTTGCCGTCTTTGCCGTCCGGCGTACGGATGACGAGCGAACGATAAATCGGAAACGGCGCGCGTTGCGAATCGGGATCGCGCAGTTGTTCCGGCGGCCGCTTGCGGGTCGGCGCGGATTGCGCTTTTTCGCGATCGATCAACTGTCCTAACCGAGCGCCGATCTCTTCGTCATCGAGCAAGCGCCAACAAGAGATGCGGCGGCTGAACGAATTCGCTTTCCGCCGTGACGGCATACATAACTGCCTTTCGCATAACTGCCATCAGTTTCGGCGAAAGCACCTCTTGGTTGACGGGCATGGACCTCTTATCTGCGCCGGAAGATTCCGCGTCCCTCCAAGCGGTGTGCCAGGCCGAAGCTCGCGGACGGCGTCGGCGCGGCGGCCGATTTTCCGGTAAGCGACCGCGAGATTGAGGTGCGCGATCGCGTAGGTCTCATCGGCGCGGATCGCCGCCTCGTAGTGCGCGATCGCATCCTCGAACGCGCCGTCCTCGAGCAGCAGGTTGCCGATATTCGCGAGTGCCGGCGCGAAGCGCGGCGCGATGGCGAGCGCCTCCGAGAAATCGCGCAATGCATGCTCGCGTTCGCCCAAGCGCACGTGCGCGACTCCGCGTTTGTTATAAATGCGCGCGCGCTCGTCGTTGTCTCGCGCCAAGTGCAGCATCGTTGTGAATCCGGTCACAGCGGCCGTGGGGTTGCCCTTCTCGAGCGCCATGAGCGCGCGCTCGAAGGGATCCTTCGGCAAGCGTGGGCGTGCGAACCGGAAGTGGGCTAGCATTCGGCGCAAAGCGAACATGAAACGAAGATGTTGAACATCGACGTCATCACGCTCTTCCCGGAGATGTTTGCGCCCGCGGTCGGTCTCTCGATCGTCGGACGTGCCGTCGAGCGTGGTCTGGTGTACCGTCCGCATGCACCAGCTGCTCGAATTCTGCGAATCCGAGCGCGCCGACGACGCCCCGTACGGCGGGGGCGCGGGGATGGTGTTGCGCCTCGAACCGCTAGCGCGGGCGCTGGATGCGATTCTTGCTGCAAGCCCGCCTGAGCGAGCGGCGCGCGCTCGTCCTCACGACCCCGTCCGGCAAGCACTTCTCGCAAGGCGACGCGGTCCGGTTCGCCGGCCTGGACCGGCTGGTCGTCGTCTGCGGGCACTACGAGGGGGTCGACGAGCGCCTCCGGGCGCTCTACCCGCTCGAGGAAATCTCGCTCGGCGACTTCATTTTAACGGGCGGCGAGATCCCGGCCCTGGCCGTGGTGGACGCGACCGTCCGCTTGGTCGAGGGCGCGATCCGGCCCGAGTCGCTCGCCAGCGAGTCGTTTACGAGCGGGGACGAACTCGACTATCCGTCCTTCACCCGCCCTCCGCGGTTCCGGGGGGTCGAGGTCCCCGAGGTCCTCTTATCCGGCGACCACGCCAAGATCGCGGCCTGGCGGCGCGAGGAGTCCCGGCGGCGGGCGGCCCGGCGGCGGGGGGATTCGGAGTAGACGCGATATAGCGCCTCTGTTACAATACGGCGGTTGCGCAGTAGCTAACAGAGAGCGTCATGAACGTCATCGGTCTTCTCGAAAAAGAGCAGGAAAAAGCATCGATCCCGGTTTTCCGTCCGGGCGACACCGTCAAGGTGTACTCGAAGGTCATCGAGGGCGGCAAAGAGCGGACTCAGATGTTCGAGGGCGTCGTCATTGGCCGCAACGGCCGCAGCTCGAACGAATCGGTTACCGTTCGCCGCGTTTCGCACGGCGTCGGCGTCGAGAAGTCGTTTTTGCTCCACAGCCCGCGTACCGAAAAGATCGAGGTCAGCAAGCGCGGTGCCGTGCGTCGCAGCAAGCTCTACTATCTCTCTGAGAAGGTTGGCCGCGCAGCGCGTATTCGCGAGAGAAAGACGGCCAAGGCGTCAGAAGCCCCGGCTGAGTAGCGCGGCGTGACCCCGCTGCAGCTGTTCGGGCTGATCTGCATTTTCGCAGTCGTCCGCGTCGCCATTAGTATTCGTCCCGGTGTTGCCGTCGGCGCAAGCACGACGCCCGGCACCTCGGTCCGTGCAGTTTTGCGCGAATATCTGGACGCATTCATCGTCGCGGGTTTGGTCGCGCTGTTCCTGATCACGTTCGTCGTGCGCACGTTTTATATTCCGTCAGGCTCGATGGAGCCGACGCTACAAATACACGACGTGCTGCTCGTCAACGAATTCGAATATCGTTTCTTCCCGCCGCATCACAGCGACATCGTCGTCTTCGAGCCTCCCGTTGATTCGACCAACGACTTCATCAAACGTCTCGTCGGTGCGCCGGGCGACACACTGTCGGTTAAAAACGGTACCGTCTATCGCAACGGCAAGGCACTGAACGAACCGTATATAGCACAGAAACCGAACTACAATTTAGAAGTGCGCAACTACGGCATCTACGTTGACGGACAACCGCTCGACCCATCCTTCGCGAACATTCCACCGAAGAGCGCATGGTCCGCACCCGACCGTATTCCGGATGGCTATTATCTGATGTTCGGTGACAACCGAGACAATTCAGAGGACTCGCACATTTGGGGTTTTGCACAAACCAGCGGCAATTTTGCATCTGGCCCGCTGAAAGGAAAACCTGCGCATTTCACTGGACACGCTTTTCTCTTGTTTTGGCCGTTCAACCGCATCGGCATACTGCGCTAGGGCTAAAGCAACCTTAAGGAAAGCGGACGGCGGCGGCGAACAAAGAAATGGTGCTCTCCCAACCGTCCGTTCGATTGGCGAGACTGCGTCGCGGGGTCGTAGTTGCGTGTGAAGTTGCTCTGCTGGCACTCCTCGGGGCGGCCTTCTTCTTCCGCCTCCCCCAAGTTTCGGGTCTCTCGATGGAGCCGCATATTGGCGCTGGAGAATTCGTTCTCATCGACACGCTGACGTATCGATTCGGGCCCGTTCGGCGCGGCGACATCGTCGCGTTCCGGCACGGCGGTTCCGAGGCGTATCTCAAGCGCGTCATCGCGCTGCCGGGCGAGCACATCGCGATCGCGCACGGCTTCGTGCAGATCGACGGGCAGCCGCTCGCGGAGAACTACGTTCGCTATCGCGACGATCGAAGCGAGCCGGCAAAGACCGTCCCCGTAGGCGAGTATTACGTCTTGGGTGACAACCGGAGCAATTCGGACGACTCGCGCGACTGGGGCTTCGTCCCAGCCTCGGCGATCATCGGGAAAGCATGGCTTGCCCTATGGCCCCCGAGCAAGGCGGGCACGCTGTGATCGACCGCGAGACCGTCATTCAATGGTACCCCGGCCACATGGCTGCGGCGATGCGCGAGATGGAGCGTCGCTCGAGCCTGATCGACATTTTCATTGAAGTCATCGATGCGCGCATTGCGGTGGCGGGCGCCAATTCGGAGCTCTCGCAAATCATCGGACGTAAGCCGCGACTCGTCGTACTGACGCGCGATGATCTCGCCGATCCGCAGACCACGAAGGCGTGGCTCGAGTACTATCCCACCAAACGCTTCCGCGCCGTTTCAGTCAACGCGCGCGAACCAAACAGCTACACGCAAGCGTCGTTCATCTTGACGCAGATGCTCAGCTCCGCGCGAGTCAAAGGCGTCGCGCGCACGATGGTCATCGGAATTCCGAACTCTGGAAAGTCGCGGGTCATCAACGGGCTGCTGCGCCGTGAGGTCGCACGCGTCGAAGACAAAGCCGGCGTAACGCGCGCACCGCAATGGTTCCGCGTCGGACCGAACGTCGAGATGATGGACACGCCCGGCATCCTCGTTCCGAAGATCGAGTCGATGCAGGCGCAGTGGATGCTCGCGATGTGCGGAGCGATTCCACGCGACAAGTTCTCACCGGAAAACGTCGTGCACAGTTTCGTCGATTGGATGACCAACAATCGTTCGCGGCAAGTTCCCGATCTCGAAAGTTTCGCAAACGTTCGCCGGATGTTGCGCACGGGCGGTGAGCTCGAGCTTCACAACGCGGCACTCGCCTACATCAAGGACTTCAACGAAGGTAAGTTCGGCCGCACGAGTTTTGACGTGCCGCCCACCGACGATACGTGAAGAGCCGAAAGCCCGGCGCGATTCAAGCCCGTGTGCGCCGTCGCCTCGACCGGCTACATCGCTATGAAGAGACCCTGCGCGAACAGGGCTTTCGTTTAATTGGCGGCATCGACGAGGTCGGACGCGGCCCACTTGCGGGTCCGGTTGTGGCCGCCTGTGTCGTCACCGACGGGCCGTTGCGTCTGAAGCACCTCAACGATTCAAAGCAAGTCCCCGCCGAGTTCCGTGGCGAGCTCGCCGAGCAGATCAAAGCCGGAGCCGTCGCCTGGGCGATCGGAGAGGCCTCGGTCGCCGAGATCGATCGGATCAACATCTACTGGGCGTCGGTTTTGGCGATGGAGCGAGCGCTTGCTGCTCTGGCTATCATTCCCGAGTACTTGATCACGGACGCCGTGCGGATTCGTTCTTGGTCAGGCAAACAAGAGCCGATGATAAAAGCCGACGCGACCTGCGCGAGCGTTGCGGCGGCGTCGGTGGTCGCAAAAGTGTATCGCGACGCACTACTTGCAAAACTCGACCCGCTCTTTCCGGAATATGGTTTTGCCGAGAATAAGGGATATGCGACGCCTCATCACATCGAGGCGCTCAAATCTCACGGACCCTGTTCGATGCATCGAAGGAATTGGTGGCGCGTGCAGGCGGCGCTCACGTTGCCAGGAATCGAATTCGCAGGATGAAGCCCCAGGAACTCGCTCGTAGCGGTGAAGATGCCGCAGTTGCGTTGTTGGTTGAGCGCGGCTACGAGATCGTGGGACGCAACATTCGCATGCCCGGCGGAGAGATCGACGTCGTTGCGCGCGATGGCGCAACGATCGTGTTCGTCGAGGTAAAGGCACGACGATCGCATCGCTATGGCTCGGCACTCGGCGCCGTCGATGCACGCAAGCGCCGTACGCTGCGCAAACTGGCAGCCGAATGGTTGCAGCTCTTTGCACCGCGCGCCTACGCACGCTTTGACGTCGTCGCCGCAGACGGCGCGCGACTCGCGCACGTTCAGGACGCGTTCCAATGACCGAACGGGTCGGATCGATCATCGCGAAACGCTACAAAGTCGATAAGCTGATCGGGCGCGGCGGGATGGCCGACGTCTATCACGGAACCGATGCGGTCTTGCAGCGCGAGATCGCGGTGAAGATACTCACCGACCGTTCCGAAATCGTTCGCAAACGTTTTCTGCGCGAAGCGCAATCGATGGCACATCTCAGTCATCGCAACATCGTCGGCGTGTTCGACGCGGGCGAGGATCAGGATCAGCTCTACATCATCATGGAGCTCATCCGCGGACGCACGCTCAAACAAGCCTCGGCCGAAGGCATCTCGTACGACTCCTCGATCAAGATCTTCATCGAATTGTTGCAAGCGCTCGAGTACGCGCACAAACAGTCGGTGATTCACCGCGACATCAAGCCGGCCAACATCATGGTCCTCGACAACGGTGAGGTCAAGGTGATGGACTTCGGCCTCTCGCGCCGCGTAAGCGACGCCAGCAGCGTGACCCAAGCCGGCGAGATCGTCGGAACGATCGCGTATCTCTCGCCCGAGCGCTTCTTAGGGAAGGTTACGGACCACAGCAGCGATCTCTATTCGGTCGGCTGCGTCATGTACGAGATCTTCACGGGCGACGTGCCGTTCAGGAGCCCGTCCGACGATCTCGTTTCCGTGATCTTCGCACACGTCAACGAGACTCCGGCGCCGGTGCGCAACAAGAACCCAAATCTTTCGCCGGCACTCGAGCGCATTATCATGAAGCTACTCGAAAAAGATCCAGCCGATCGCTACAAGACCGCTTCCGACGTCATCACGGACTTGGAAAATCTTTCGCGAGCCTCGGCGATGACTCCGACCGGAGTTCCGGCACCACCGCCGGCGCCGGCCACTCCGGGTGCGCCGCCCACGCCGCAGCCGCGTGACCTCAAGAGCGTGCTCGGAACGGCAATCGAAGCGCACCGCAGCGGAAACCCGGAAGCGGTAAAGCAGATGCTCAACACCGCATTTCGTCCGGCCGAAATGCTGCGCGACGCGCAGCGCCACGTGCTCAACGCGATGCTCGCCGCACGCAAGTACGATTACGTCGAAGGGACGCGCGCATATACGGCCGCACTCGACGGGTTCAAGGCGGTCAACAACGACCTGGAGTACGGGCGCACGGCCGTCCGCTTTGCGACGATGGTCGTCGAGCAGTGCGCGCGCGAACAAAAGGTCGACGACGACAAAGTCGACATTGCAATCAAGGCGCTTTCGGAAGCGCTGCCCGTCCTGCGCGGCAAACGGCTATTCAGCGAGCTCGAGCAGGGCGAGCGCACGCTCTACGCGTTGCGTCGCATCAGGGTGGGAACGGAACGCTGAGACGCTTTATAGCCGGAAGTGGCTACGCGAAGGTCAGATTCGTGAACGGTCTGATTTTCATGGGTCTGGGCGTCTTCGTGCTGATCGAATTCATCCTGCGCGTCGGCATCCGTTGGCAAGGCGTTAGCGGCTACGTTCTTGCGCTCGCACTCGTTGGGCTTGGATTTATGCGCGTTCGCTCCGGCTGGCCGCGGAGCGAGGTGCCGTGAACCCGACAACCCTGGAGCTGACGCCGCTCGGGATCTCGATCGGCGTTGCAGTTGTGGCCGCAGTTACCGGCACGCTCTCCTGGATGACGCACCCGCCGGCGTCACGCGCCGAACGCGTCGCGCGCGTCGCCGAGCGCGTCCTGCGGCAAATGGTCGGCAGCATCATCGTCGTTTTCTCGCAAGAGATCCGCTCGGAGCACATGATGGTGCTGGCCGCGCGGCTCGCGCGTCGCGAGCGTGCCGATCTGCTCGCAACCTACGTGGTCGAAGTGCCGTTCACGCTGCCGGCGAACGCCGAGATGGAAGTCGAAGACCGCGCCGCGCTCGACACGCTGGCTGCAGCCGAGGCAATTGCGCAGAAGCACGGCGTCTCGGTGCGGACGCAAACGATTCACGGACGTCAAACGAGTCAAGCTATTCTCGATCTCGCCAAGCGCGAAAAGGCAAATCTGATTGTGATGGGCTCGTATCGTGAAGCGAAATATACCGGTGCGCCGCTTGGGCGCGCGATCGAACAAATTGCAACCGGCGCCAAATGCGACGTTCTGATCGGCGTCGAGGGCCAATACGGCTCGCTGCTCCGGACCGAGAGTGAGAGCCTCAACGGGAAAGAAGCTTCCGAATGAAGCGCATTCTTATTGCGCTCGTGCTGTTCACCGCGATCTGTACCGGCCGCGCGAATGCTTCGGCACTGAGTCAATTCGCAGCTGCCTGGGCGAACATCAACGATTACACCTGCCAGATCACGACGCACGAAACGATTGGCGTCGACGTGCAAGATCGCACGTACCAATATGCGTTCAAGAAGCCACATTCCGCCAAGAGCGAGATCACCGCTGGACCCGGCAAGGGCGCGAAGTTGCGATGGAGCAGTGGACCGGCTCCGGTGATGAGCCTGCGCCGCGACACACTCGACTCGGCGTCGTTCGCGGCGATTCTCACCGCGTATCAGAGCGGCAACGGTACGCTCGCAGAGGGCACCGCCGAGACGATTCTTGGACCGATCGATACGGTCACGCTGACGATCGCGAACCCGTCGGCAAATAAAGACGTCAGCAAAGACGTGCTCTTCATCTCCCGAACGACGCATCTTCCCGTCCGGCGCTCGCGTTACGAGGGCAGCATCCTCGTCAAACAAGAAGACTTCATCAACATCAAAACCAACACGGGTCTAAAAGACACCGACTTCTAATAAATCGCCGTTTGAATGCGGGAGTATTTCCGCTGGATGCCGGTGCTGTCGTCGACGATGATCATCGTGTCGCCGGAAACGTAGTAATGCCAGATCGCGCCGTCTTGGCCAAGATTATCGCTGAACGTCAGCTTGATGATGCCGGGGACGGGATTCGTGTAAACACCGTTACCGATCCACGTTTCGCTGGCTTTGGTTTTGATCTCGCGACGCGTGCGCTCGAGCTGGATGTTGCCGTTGGCGGAGATCGTCAGCAACACGTTCTCTTCGTAGTAGTACGGCGGCTGCATATCCTTATCGAAACCCTTGAGCGTCGAACCCCACTTGCCGACGATCGATTGCGTTCCCGGCGCCATGAGCCCGCTCTGCGCGTTCGCGGAGCCGGCCACGATCAAGCACAGGAGCAGGGCCAGAACGCCGATGCGCGATTTCATTTGCGCGCCAAGAACCGCTTGCGCAACTCGTCGATGATCACGGCCGTCACGATGACGACTCCGAGAACGATCTGCTGCGTGTAGGATTCAATTCCGATGAGATCCATGACATTGTTGAGGACACCGATGAGGAGCGCGCCGAAGAACGTACCCACGATCATACCACGGCCGCCCATCAAGCTGGTACCGCCGACAACGACGGCAGCAATCGCGTTTAGCTCGAAGCCGAGTCCCGTTTGCGGCGAGCCCGAGCTGAAGCGTGCCATCAGCAAGAGCCCGCCGATCGCTGCCAGCGCGCCCGAGATGACGTAGACCATCGTCTTGACGGTTCCGACTGAGACGCCCGCGAGACGCGCCGCTTCTTCATTGCCGCCGATCGCGTAGACGTAGCGTCCGAAGCGCGTGCGCGCGAGAACGACTGCAAAGATGATCACGATCACCGCCATCCAGATGACGGCGATCGGAATTCCGGGGAGATGCAAGAGCGAGAGCGGCTGGCTGAACACGTAGCCGATACCGGTGTTCTGAAAGGCCGCATACGCGTTCGCGCTGAGCGCGACGGGCCGGCCCGATGAAAGAATATAGGCGAAGCCACGCGCGATTTGCATCATCGCGAGCGTCGTAATGAACGGCGGCAAGCCGAGTCGCACGACCGGCAGACGCGTTCACGAAGCCCGCCAGGCCGCCGAGCACGATCGCAACGATGAGCGTCGCGATCAGCAGCAGGGCGCCCGGCAACGGCACCGCATTCGCAAACAGGGCGCACACGACACCGCCGAGTCCGACGAGCGAGCCGACGGACAGATCGATGCCGGCCGTGATAATAACGAACGTTTGGCCAACGGCGAGGATCGTGTTGTACGTGATCTGGCGCAGGACGTTCGTGATGTTTCCGGCGGTGAGAAAATCGCCGTGCGTGAGGACGTCGACGATGACGACGACGATTGCGAGACGCGACGAGCGCACCGACCGTGCGAAGCGTCCCCGCGCGCCGTTTGCTCGCGATCGCCTCATCGGCTTGCGCGACGAGTTTGTTCTCGAGCTCAGCCTGCGCCATTACGCTGCGGCTCCGGTCGCGACCGCGATCACTTTATCCGGTGTTGCAGCATCGTGCGAAAATTCGGCTTGCAATTTCCCCCCGCGAACGACAAACATGCGGTGCGACATACCGAGAACTTCCGGCAGCTCGCTGGATACCATCACGATCGCCGCTCCGTGCTTGATCAATTCAACCATCAGGCCATAAATCTCTGTTTTCGCTCCGACGTCGATCCCACGCGTCGGCTCGTCGAAGAGAAAGACGCGTGCTTTCCCGATCAGCCATTTCGCGAGCACGACCTTCTGTTGCGTACCACCGGAAAGATTGCGAACGATCTGCTCGGTCGAGGGCGTGCGGATGCGCAGCTCCGTAATCTCGCGGTTCGTGGTGTCGATCTCGCGCGTGCCGGTCGATCAATTTGTCTTTCGCAACAAAATCTTTGAGATGCGCGAGCGTCGTGTTTTCGCGCACGGTCATGCCCAGAACGAGACCTTGCCCCTTACGATCTTCCGTGATCAGCGCGATCCCAGCGTGGATACCGCTCGACGGCGAGACAATACGCGTCTGTTGTCCGTCGACGTGCACACTGCCGCTCTCAGGGACGTCCGCGCCCGCAATCGCACGTACGATTGAGGTGCGTCCCGCTCCGACGAGGCCCGCGAGCCCAACGATCTCGCCGGCGTGCACATCGAAGGTGACGCCCGCGACAATCCCGCTGCGCGAGATCCTTCACCTCGAGCACGATCAGCGCCCCGCTTGCGATCGGCGGAAGATCAGGAAAATGCGTGTCGAGCGTGCGGCCAACCATCAGATTGACCATCCGCTCGCGCGGCATGTCCGCCAGCGGCGCCGTTTCGATCGAGTGGCCGTCGCGCAGGATCGTGATACGGTCTGCGATTTGCGGCAGCTCTTCGAGCCTGTGCGAGATGTAGATGAATGCGACGCCGCCGGCTTTGAGCGAGCGGATCAGCGTGAACAGCGCGTCGATTTCGCGTTCCGTCAATGCGGCGGTCGGCTCGTCGAGGACGAGCACGCGTGCTTGGCGCGCAATCGCCTTACAGATTTCGATCATCTGCTGCTGCGCGACCGAGAGCGTTCGCGTGGGAACGTCGAGCGGCAACGTTACGCCGAGCTTCGCGAGCGCTTCGGTTCCGGCTTGCACCGCTGCTTTCGTGTCGAGAAACATGCCTTTCATGGGCTCGTGTCCGAGCATGATGTTCTGAATTGCGTTCAGATCCGGAACGAGATTGAACTCTTGATAGATCATGCCGATACCGAGATTCTCGGCATCGCGTGGTCCCGCGATCGTGACGACCTTGCCGTCGACTTCGATCGTCCCGGAATCCGCAGGTTGCGCGCCCGCCAGAATCTTCATCAGCGTGGACTTGCCGGCGCCGTTTTCGCCGACGAGCGCATGGACTTCGCCCGCGTTGACCTCGAGATCGACGCCACTTAGCGCCTTGACGCCGGGAAACGTCTTGACGATCCCGCGCATTCGAAGCAGCGGGCTATCCATAAATTACTTGGTGTCCGCTTTCGTGAACTGGCCGACGTTGACGGCGATCCGTTTTTCCGGCGTCTTGCCGCCAAAAAAGTCGTGAATCGCATCGATCGTCAGCTTGCCGATGTCACCCGGATGCTGAACGGCGTCACCGTACATCGAACCGTCTTTGATCGCCGTGCGCGCTTCGGGCGTCGCATCGAAGCCGACGATGATGATCTTTCCGGTAAGATTCGCGGCTTGAACGGCTTTCGCGGCGCCGAGCGCCGAGTCGTCGTTGATCCCAAAGACCGCGCGAAGATCTTTGTGCGATTGCAGCAGATCTTCCATAACGGAGCTGGCCTTGTCGCGTTCTCCGCCGCCGCTGATGTCGGCCACGATCTTCGCGGTCGGACACCCCGAGGCGAGCGCTTCTTTGAAGCCTTTGACGCGATCTTGCACGCTGGTCACTTCGGGCTCATCGATGATCGCAACCGGGCCCGGATTGCTTCCCATGCCGGCGCAAATCAACTTGCCGGCTTGTTCGCCGCCTTGCACGTTGTCGCTCGCGATGTGCGCGACGACCGTGCCGACGTTGGACGTGCTGGCAATGTCCGCCGTGAAGACCGGAATGTTTGCCTTATTCGCCTCGACGATCGCGCTGCCGATGGCTTGCGAGTCGTATGGCGTCAGAACGATAGCATCGACGCGCTGCGAGATGAAGTCCTCAACTTGCGATTGCTGCTTGGCGTTGTCGCGGCTGGCATCGACGACTTTGAGCGAGTATCCGTACTTGGCGGCCTCGCTTTGCATCCCGTTCTCCATGTCTTGGTAGAACTGGGCCTCGCGATTCTGAATCGAAACGCCGATCGTCTTGGAACCGGACGTCGAGCTGCTGGTCGATGCGGGTTTGTTGCAACCCGCGGCAAGAACCGCTCCGACCATAAAGGTGGCGAGTACGGCTGTTTTCATCGATTAAGCGCTTCGCTATACTCGGGCGGCGCTGCCTGCCTCGGCGAGCGCTTTTTCCAAATCGTTTGTGATATCGCGCGCATCTTCGATACCACAGGAGAGGCGCAACGTAGACTCGCTGACGCCAAGCTCGTTGCGCTGCTGCTCGGACAACATGCGGTGCGAAGATCGCACACTGTATGAGATCGTGGTCGCGACTTCGCCGAGGCTGTGGACGATTTGGACGCGCCTCAACGCGCGCAAGAAGGCGTCAACCATTTGCTTGCCGCCGCGCACGTCGAACGTCAACATTCCGCCGGTGCCGCGCGGATAAAGACGCTGTGCCAGCTCGTGCTGCGGATGCGTGGGCAGCGACGGATGGTAGACCGCGGCGATCGCGTCGTGCCGGGCTAGAAATGCAGCTACGGCTTGCGCATTTTCGCTATGCCGCGCCATGCGCAATGCGAGCGTTCGCAGGCCGCGCAGCGCAAGCCACGCATCGAAATGCGAGATCGGCGCGCCCCGGCGGACCACCCAGGCTTGCGCCGGTGCAATCAGGTCGCGGCGTCCCGAGAGAACTCCACAACCGACGTCCGCGTGGCCGCCGATATACTTCCCGACGCTGTGGAGAACTAGGTCGGCGCCAAGCTCGATCGGCCGTCCCAGAATCGGGGTCGTGAAGGTCGCGTCGACCGTGCAAATAGCCTCGGCTGCGTGCGCCAGCCGAGTTACCGCCTCGAGGTCGGTGACTTTAATCAGGGGATTGGTCAGGGTCTCGACATGGACGATGCGGGTTGGCCGCGCCGCAAGGGCGGTTTTTAGCGCTTCGAGGTCGCCCTGTGGAACAAAATCGACCTCAACGCCTCGTTGTCGATAGTCTTTCTCAAGTAAATCGTAGGTGCCACCGTAAAGTTCCGCGCTCGCGACGATCCGGTCGCCCGCCCGGACCAGCGGCCCCCAGGCAGCGTCGATCGCAGCCACTCCGGAGGCGGTGGCAACTGCGGCTTCCGCATGCTCCAATTCTGCGATTGCCTGTGCGAATTGCTCGGCATTTGGACCGCCGTAGCGTCCATAAATCGCGCCTTTTTGCTCGCCTGCATAGATCGCTTCCATCTCGTCCAAATCGCGAAAGACGTAGGACGAGGCAGCATACAATGGCGGCGAAGATCCGGGATTTGTGGGATTTGTAAAGCGCCCGGCGTGTACTGCAGCGGTATCGATGTGTTCGTTATCCACAGCGCTGCCGGAAAGGCCTGTGGGCGCTGTGGAGAAGGCGAAATTCGTGGATTTCAGCCGGTTTTTTGAGTCTCATTGAGTAGCAGATACGAGTTCGGGACCCAGCGACGTTCGTCTTGCCCAGCATTGCGAAAGGACTGAACGTAGCGGTACTCAGAAGGTTGCGCGCGATGTTTTCTCATCAACCGCTCCCGCGCCGACCGTTCGTCTTGCCCATGCGCCTCGCATTGGGCTTCGACGCTTTTGGCTGAGCGACGAAGCGAAGATTGAGGAGCATGGGCGCGCCGGAAACGGCGCGCTCTTCTTTTTCCGGAGAGAAATCGTGATCGACATGCAATCGGACATCGTTCTACGGGCAGCCCAGGCGGCTGATGCTTGGGATCTGGCGGGCTTGCGCTTTGCAAGCCTCGTCGAGATGGGCCTTTGCACCCCGCCGGAGCGCGAACGATTTCTCCCGCGTGCCGCAAGCGAGCTTTTCGAGCTGCTCTCACAGGACCGCATGGCTGCGTGGATCCTGATCGTGGATGGCGTCCCGGCCGGCTGCGCGTGCACGCTCTTTTGGAACCGCCTGCCCTATCCGTCAAGCTCGCTGCACGCTGAGATCGCCGGCGTCTACGTCGATCCCGTCGCTGCGCCGTCGCGGCTATGCCACAGAGCTCGTGCGGGAAGCCGTAGCGAACGCGCGCGCTCGCGGCGTTCGCAAGATCACGCTCAGTCCAACCGAGGTCGGACGTTCGATTTACGAAAGTCTGGGATTCAACAACGAAACGCACATGGCAATTCGAGAGGTGTCATCCCGCGCGTAGTCGAGGGACAAGAGATAATGGTCGCACCATTCGTAAGACTCGATCATTTGCAGCTCGCGATTCCCGCGGGCGGTGAAGGCCGCGCGCGAACGTTCTACGTTGATATCGTCGGGCTCGAAGAGATGCCGAAGCCTGCGGAACTCAAGAAGCGCGGCGGTCTTTGGCTGCGAAGCGGCGAGATTAAAGTGCATCTCGGCGTCGACAAAGAATTTGCGCCCGCGACGAAGGCGCATCCAGCATTTCGTTGCGCGGATTACGACGGTTGCTCAAACGTTTTGCGTCACGCTCCATCGCCGTCGTGCACGACGAGCAGCCCTTCGAAGGCAAAGCGCCATTGTTACGTTCTCGATCCGTTCGGCAATCGAATCGAACTAATCGAGAATTAAGCAGCGCGCCGCATGCGAATAATGTAAGCGATCAAAGACACGACAATCGCTAATACGATCGCATATAGTAGCATGGTTAGCTCGAGCTGCGGCTTACTTGTTGTGGCGCTCGAATTACCATGACTGTCAGCACGAAAAGACACTATCACAGTCAGCATTCGGAGCCAGCTATTCATCTCGTACACGAGTGGAGAACTCGAGGCCGGTTTTCGTCGGTAAGTTTAACCGGGAGGCTTAAGTATTGCGTTGAGGCGCGCGACGCAAGACCAATCAACAAAAATATGAATGCCGCGGCAGCGGGCGGAATCCACGCCGACCATTTCGGACCGTATGCCTGGGCTTTCCCGACCGAGTCGAAGCTCATCGGTATGCTATTTGGAAGCCCGTGATAACACAAAAGCATCAGCACAATGCTGGCAATAACTGCGCTAATGGAGACAAAGTCGGGGAATCGCCGCTCCGCGAACATCTAAAGGCTCACTATCGCAGATCACGCCGGACGGTTTCAAACCGGCGCTGTGGACACGTTTGCTGTCCCCTCGATCTTGCCGTCCGTCGATCTGTCGCGATAGAGAGGTTGCGTGATCGCTCTTGCCCATTCGGCTGCAATGCTCGGCATCGACGGCTACGTTGTGCGCGTCGAAGCTGATAGCGCGCCCGGGACGCCTTGTTTTGCCATCACAGGGCTCCCGGATCGCGCCTTGCGCGAGGCACGTGACCGTGTGCGCGCGGCGATCTTCAACTCCGGATACATGTATCCGGCGGGACGTTTGCTGGTGCATCTCAGCCCGGCCGACATTCGCAAGGAAGGCCCCGCGTTCGATCTCGCTATTGCGCTCGCGCTGCTGGCGATCGACGAACAAATCGATCGGCTCGCATTGCAGAATTTCGTCGCGCTGGGTGAGCTCGCGCTTGACGGGACGCTCAACCCCACCGCCGGTTTGCTGCCGATGCTGCTCGGCGCGCGGCGCGCGCGGTTCCCAAACGTCATCATCCCTGTGGCGAGCCTTGAAGAGGCGCTCCTTGTCGATGGTCTCGAGCTTTATTCCGTTGCCTCACTCGGTGAGGCCGTTGCCGTCGTTCAAGGTCACGGTGCAAAACATCGCGCTCGCGGAAAAACGTCCGCGAATGTGACGCCGATGCGCATGCATCGCGGTGACTACGCTGACGTGCGCGGACAGCTCGGCGCAAAGCGTGCGCTCGAAATTGCTGCCGCCGGCGGACACAATCTTCTGCTCGTCGGACCGCCCGGCTGCGGCAAGACGATGCTGGCGCAACGGTTGCCGTCGATTCTACCGCCGATGTCCTCGAACGAAGCGCTCGACGTCACGAAGATCTACTCGGTCGCCGGACTACTGGGGTCGAAGCCCCGGCTCGTTTCGGATCGGCCGTTCCGCTCGCCGCATCACACGATCAGCGAGGTCGCACTTGTCGGCGGCGGTGCAATTCCCAAACCGGGCGAGATATCGCTCGCACATCACGGCGTGCTCTTTCTCGACGAGCTTCCCGAATTTCGCCGCAGCGCGCTCGAAGTGATGCGGCAACCGATCGAGGACGGCAATGTCACGATCGCGCGCGCCGCCGGGACGTTCAACTATCCCGCGCGCTTCATGCTCGTCGCATCGATGAATCCATGCCCATGCGGCATGCGCGGCTCGCGGGACGCCGATTGCCGCTGCGACGATGCCGTGGTCGCCAAGTACGTCTCGAAGCTTTCGGGTCCACTCCTGGATCGTATCGATCTCCAAATCGAAGTCGGCCGCGTCACGTTCAGCGAAATCAGCGAGGGTCCGCAGATGGAGTCGTCCGCGGCTATACGCGCGCGAGTCGTCGCCGCCCGCGAGCTGCAGCGCGAACGCTATTCCGGCATCGGACTCGAAAGCAATGCCGAGCTGGCGTCGGCACAAGTCCGCGAATTTTGCCGGCTCGACGACACCGCCTCGTTGTTGCTCAAAGAAGCTTGCGCAAAAAAGCAGTTCTCGGCGCGGGCGTTCGATCGGATCGCGCGCGTTGCGCGCACGATTGCCGATCTTGCAAAAAGTTCCACGATCGCGCGCGAACACATCGCCGAAGCAATTCGTTATCGCTCGCTCGAGCGCATCGGCGGACGACGTGTTGCTTAGGCGGGCAGGTCCGTTCCCAACAGCAGTTGTGGTGTCACCTTAAAGCCGAACGTCCCGTCCGGCTTCGCATCCAGAACCCAGACGAGATCGAAACGATCCGGCCACTTATCCGGCACGCTTGAATTGAAGATGCTCGCAATGAGCGGGATGTGTTTGTGCTCCCAGGAGACGAGCACGACTCCTTGTTGCGACTTTATGTCGGCAGCAACGACGGCTTCTTCACCGACCGTAAATCGCTCGTCCAGCGGAAGCTGTAGCTTCCGGGAAAGCGGCGTTACGGTCTGAACGGGCCGATGACTCTTGTCGATGTCGGCTGCCGCCGGAGAATCGGCTTCCTCGTCGGGCGGCGCAGCGTAGATGTGCGACGGAGTTGCGATTTCGCTGCGATTCGGGCTAGCAAAAAAGCCAACCAGTGCGCCGGCGCGCTCCCAGCCTTGGGGGATCAGCGAGTGTTTGCACTCCGTCCCGTCTTCCTTGACGCCGAACGGGGCCGGCCCGAGCGATTTCTCGCCGTGGCGGATGAACATGATCTTCGTGGGTCCCGGCATCCCGGGACATTCGCTATTACGGCTGCTGTTGCTGCTGTTGCGCGAACGAGTCGCTTACGAGGCGAGCCGACAACGAGAGCACGTGATGCGACTGATCCTGATTGTTCACAAAATCGCCGTTCAGGAGCACCGCCATCGGTACGACGGTGTCTGCGTTGTAGCGCATCATGCCGCTCCACGTTCCGGTGTTGCCGTTCGCGAAGTCGATCGTCCGAGTAACGTCCATGTCGATGATCAGGTTGGCGGTCTGCCGCACACGGTAGTGTGTCTCGTGCGTTCCACCCATCATCTCGCCGGAACGATCCCATTCGTCGCCCACGCCAAGTCCGGTCGCGTTTTCGAACTGAAGCGCCAGCATATCGAGAATCGTTTCTTCCTCAAACGTTAGTGTCTGCACTTCGTCCGGAATTACGCCTGATTTATCCAGAACGAGATCGTGCACGCCGAGGTCGACGCCGCGAATGTGCTCGTCGATCTCGAGCGGTGTGGTGTAATCCGGCCGAACAGCGCCGATGTCGAGGTCGATCGTCATGGGTGACGTCACACTTCCGACGCGCGTATTGCCGGCGTAGTGGAGCTGACGCGAAGGTGCTTCATCTGCCATCAATCGTGATGGGAAAAACAAAGCGAGCGCAATCACCAAATACGCCAATTTCATGACGCAGCGATTCCTTTCGAGAAAACAAGTCCCGTGGAATCACTCTACGCTGATCAGACCTCAGCTTGCATTAATACTTTCTAACAATCCCCAGCGGCGCACGAGTTTCGTTAAGCGACCGTCAAGCGCGATCAAACCAATGAGAATCAACGCCATTCCCGCGAGCGTGCTCCAACCGAGGTGCTCGTGCAGGAACAGTCCTCCCAACAGCAATGCGACGGGTGGAACGAGCAACGTCACGAGCGTTGCGTTCACGGCACCCGCGTAGCGAATCAGCATGAAGTAGACGATGTAAGCCGCCGACGTCGCAAGGACTGCCATCCCGAGCATCGCAGCCCATGTCGAGGCCGAAGGCATCGGCAGCGTCCACGGCTTGTCGATGACGATCTCAAACGGTAGAAGGATGATCGAGCTTACGATCAACTGACAGGTCGAGACGACGATCGGCGATTTTGCACGGAATCCCCGGCCGTTGACGGCCGCGAAGCCATAGCAGATCGGTGCGATGAAGCACGCGATCTGCGCGACGCTCGCAAGATTGAGGCCGTGCACGACGTCGTGACCGACGAGCACGACGATTCCAATGAAGCCGAGCGTAATACCGACGACCGAGTTCAGCGAAAATCGTTCGTCCTTGGTGCTCACGTGCGCGATGATCACGGTGAAAATCGGTGTCGTCGCGTTCACGATTGACGCCAAGCCGCTTGAGATCTGCGTCTCGCAAGTTGCGAACACGAGATACGGGATCACGTTGTTCGTGAAGGCGATAAAAATGTATGGCGTCCAATCCGCAAGCCGGGTCGGCAATGGAAGCCGCCGCAGCCACATCACGAGGAGTAGCGCAATCGCCGCGATCCCGACACGCCCGAGAACCAGCGTGAGCGCAGGAAGGCCCGCGTCGTCGAGGACTTTATAGAAGTAGAATGTCCCGCCCCACAGCAGCGACAGAAGTAAGAGCAGTCCCCAATCGCGCGCCTTCATTCGTGGATGTAACACGACCCGCGCCGGATTCGATGCATCCGCTGAGCGGGGATGTTTTTCTCGCCGGTGAAGCCGCCGCTCGATGAGAAAATCCGTATTCGCTCTGCTCGCGGCAATCGTGCTCTTTGGCGCAAGCCCGCTGAACTATCCGCCGACGCCAAAGCACCCGGTCGTCGACACTTATTTCGGGGCGCGCGTCGTCGATCCGTATCGCTGGCTTGAAAACGCGAACGATCCAGCCGTCAAGAAATGGGCCGACGCGCAAGCGAAGCTCGCAGAGAACTTCATCGATTCACGCAAGTCGTACGCGTTCTACAGCAAACGCGTCCCGCGTCTTTCGCTCGCATCGACGGCACGATTCGATCTTCACATCGCGGGCGAGCGCATGATCTACCAGCGCGAAACGCCGCCGCAGGCGCAGCCGCAGCTCGTCGCACGCGATGGCCTCAAAGGCCCGGAGCGCGTTCTTTTCGATCCGACGACTGCCGGCTCACCCGCGCCGGCGATTGAATCGATCTTCGTTTCACCGGACGGTTCGAAGGTCGCGTTCACCACGCAACCCGGCGGCTCAGAAGCCGAAGTTATGCACGTCGTCGATGCCGCAACGGGCGAGATGCTTTCCGACACAATCGAACACGTCGGTGGCGGACTCAGTCCGACGAATCTGATGTGGGACGCCGACGGCAAAGGATTCATTCATACGCAGTGGCCACGGAACGCTGACGGTAGCTACGCAACCTCCGGCATTCTGCTCTACCATCACGTCCTGGGCACCGATCCATCAGCGGACACGTACGTCTTCGGGAAAGGGCTCTCGCCGCGCGCTGAATTTTGCGGGCTTCTTACATCGCAGGATGGCGCAGAACAAGCGATCCTCGTTACGGCCGGCGACGGTGTCGCCGCGTCGATTTACATGCGCGCCTCGAGTGACGCGGAGTTTCACCCGGTGGCAGGCCCGAGCGCAAACGTCGGCAATAGCGCCGATGCGAAATCAACGTTCGTCGGCCATTCACTCTACGTCATCTCGAAGAAGCGCGACTTGCGCGGTGAAGTCGTCGCGATCGCACCGGGCGGCACATTTGCGAGTGGAACTACGATCGTTCCGGCATCGAGCGTCGTCATCGATGACCTTCAGGCCGTTCGAAGCGGATTCATCACGAGCGATATCGACGGCGGTGACGCCGCAGCGCGGTTCTTCTCTGCAGATGGGAAGCGCAGCAAGCAAATTCCGATTCCCGCCGTCTCCGTCATTAGCGCGCTGGCCGGCGATCCGTCAGGCGGGCCGATCATCATCGGCTATCAAGGATACACCGTCCCCAATCGGTGGCTACGCTACGTCCCCGAGACGAATAAACTCGTATCCACGGGAATCGCGCGAACCTCGCCGGGCGATTTTTCGAACGTCTCGGTCGAACGCGTCTTCGTCCCGTCGCTCGACGGGCGAGTTCGCATTCCGCTCGAGATCACGTACATGCGCAACATTCCGCGAGACGGAACGGCACCGACGCTCTTGACCGCATACGGAGCCTACGGCCTCATCTCAACGCCCTTCTTTCTCGGCTCGGAACTCGCCTGGCTCGAGCGCGGCGGCGTCTTCGCGCAAGCGATGATTCGTGGCGGCGGTGAGTATGGGGACGCTTGGCACCTGGCTGCGCATCACGCAACAAAAACCAAAAGTAGTGACGACGTGGTTGCCTGCGCGCGCTGGCTTGGTGCCCACGGATTCGGAAACGCGCAGCACATCGGGATCGAGGGCGGTAGCGCCGGCGGTTTTTTGATGGGCCTTGCGGTCACGCGTAATCCAAACGACTATCGTGCCGTCGTTGCGCACGTCGGAATCTACGATCTTTTGCGCGTCGAGCTCACGCCTAACGGTGCGTTCAACACGCCTGAGTTCGGCACGGTGAAAGATCCCAAGCAGTTCGCGTGGATGCTCAAACAATCGCCGTATCACAACGTCCACAACGGGACGGCATATCCGTCCGTGCTCTTCATGACGGGCGAAAACGATCCGCGCGTCGATCCGTACAACTCACGAAAAATGGCCGCACGGATGCAAGCAGCGTCGTCGTCACCCAATCCGATCTTGTTGCTGCAACAGTCGGGACGGGGACATGGCATGGGTAGCGCGTTCGCGCAGAACGTCGAGCAACGCGTCGACGTCCTAACGTTCTTCGAGAGCCAGCTTCGCTAGCGCATTCGTGACGATCAAGGCGGTCGACCGCGTCGCGGAGACGATCCTCGTCGCCGCGCTGGTCGGAGAGCTTGTGATCGTCATCGTCAACGTTCTCGGGCGCAGCTTCGGGCAAACGGGTTTCCTTTGGACGCCGGAGATCTCGCAAATCGCGCTTTCGACGATGACGTTCATCGGCGGCGTTGTTGCGTATCGACGGTCACAGCACGCACCGGTTCGCGCCGTTCTGAATCTCTTGCCGGAGCGCGGCGCGCGCTTCTGTCACACCTTCGCCCATCTCTTGATCCTCACGGGTGCGCTGCTCGCCGCGATCACGTCGTACTGGCTGGTTCAAGCCGGTTGGGCGGAGCGAACGCCGATTCTCAGCATTCCGGTTTCAACCATCGGTCTGCCGCTGGCGCTCGGGATGGTTCTGCTGGCGATCTATGCGGTGGTGCGCTTGTTCGAAGATGCGCCGCAGCTTGCACTCAAGATTGGGCTCGGTATCGCCGTCGTTCTGGGCGTTGCATATGCGACGCAAAGTTTCTGGCAGCCGCTTTTCGCCGGCGACGCGGCCGTGTTCACGGTCTTGATTTTATTTGCGGTGGGCATTTTGCTGGGCGTGCCCGTGGGATTTGCCTTGTTGCTCGCCGCCGCAGCCTATTTGTGGTTCGCGAATGCGGCGCCGATGGTGACGCTAACGCAAAATATGGTCAACGGAACCAGCAACTATGTCTTGCTCGCGGTTCCGTTCTTCATTCTCGCCGGTTTGATCATGGAGCGTGGCGGAATCAGCTTGCGACTAGTGCGGTTCGTCCACGCACTCGTCGGTCACTTTCGCGGTGGTTTGTTGCAAGTCGTCGTTGTGAGCATGTATTTGGTCTCGGGCCTCTCCGGATCGAAAGCTGCAGACGTCGCGGCGGTCGGCTCGGTGATGCGCGACATGCTCGACCGCCAAAACTATAGCCGCGGTGAGGGTGCCGCCGTTCTTGCAGCCTCGGCCGCAATGGGTGAAACGGTTCCGCCAAGCATTGCGATGCTGATTCTTGGTTCGATAACGAGTCTGTCGATCGCGGCGCTTTTCAGCGGCGGCTTGATCCCGGCAGCCGTCATCGGCATCTGCTTGATGATCCTCATCTATTTTCGTGCGCGATGGTCGAATCTGCCCACAACGCCGCGAGCACCACTGAAAACGATGGCGCAAAGCGGCATTGCCGCGATCCCGGCGCTCTTGATGCCCGTCATTCTGTTCGGTGGAATCATCTTCGGTATCGCGACGCCGACCGAAGTTTCGACCTTTGCGGTGCTCTATGGACTCGTGTTGGCCGTCTTTGTCTATCGCGAGCTTCCGCCGCGCGAGCTGCTGCGCACGCTCATCGACAGTGCAACGCTTTCCGGAATGGTGCTCTTCATTCTAGCGACGGCCTCGGCGTTCTCGTGGATGCTGACGATCGCGTCCTTGCCGCAACGCTTGGTGGCGCTGCTGCACTCGTTCAACGACAGCACCGCGATCTTCATGATCGGCTCCGTCATTTTATTGGTCGTGACCGGCTCGCTGCTCGAGGGTCTTCCAGCGCTCAACGTTCTCGCACCGTTGCTGCTGCCGATCGCCGGCGAAATCGGGATCAACGAGCTGCACTTCGGCATCGTGCTCGTGATCGCAATGGGGATCGGGGCCTTCATGCCGCCCGCCGGCGTCGGCTTCTACGTGTGCTGCGCGATTCAGCGCACAAATGTCGAAGAAGCCTCGCGAGCGATGCTGCCGTATCTCGGCGTTCTCGTCGCGGGGCTTCTCATCGTTGCCTTCGTGCCGTGGTTTACGCTGCTCTTACCGCGAGCTGTCGGTCTTATCCATTGAGCGTCTTCTTCAAGATGCTCTGGAATTTCTCGACGTTGCCCTGACCCGCGAAGTTCGCGATCTTCGCGATCGCCGGACCCATTTTGGCCTTGAAGGGCGTCGTATCCGGGCGCGTAGTTTGCATTCCCAGAGTTGCGAGCTTGGTGATCTGCTGTTCTTCCTGATCGCCCATCATGTTGCGCATCAAGTCGCCTGCGCTGCGGCCTTCCTCGTGCAAGATCTTCTGCTGTGCGGGCGTGAGCTTCTTCCATGTCAACGCGCTAACCGTAAGGATCATGTTGTTATAGATGTGGCGCGTCAGCGCGAGATATTTTTGTACTTCGTAGTACTTGTTGAAGTAAATAACCGCAATCGGATTCTCTTCGCCGTCGACGACGTGCTGCGATAGGGCGAGATAAAGCTCCGCAAAGGAAATCGGCGTAACGATCGCGCCGAGCGCCTCCATCGACGACGCAATCTGGATCTCCGGCGGCGTACGCAGCTTGAGTCCTTTGAGATCGTCAGGCACGTTGATCGGACGTACGGTGTTGGTGATGTTGCGGAACCCGTAATCCCAATTGCGCAACGTGATGAAGCCTTGGGCGGCGGCGAGCGGTGTTAGCCAATCGGCGAGAGCAGCATCGAGAACCCGGAATGCTTCCGGCCGGTTCCGGAATGCGAACGGCAGCACGACTGCCGCAAATGCCTTGTCGTACTTATCGAGCTGGCCTTGCGTCGGCAAACCGATGTCGATTGCGCCTTCGCGAATCTGAGCGGCTTGTTGCGGCGGATCGCCGAGCTGGTTGTTTGGAAAGATCGTAACCTTGATCGCGCCCTGCGTGCGCGCTTCAACACGATCCGCGAATTGCTTGGCCGCAATGTTTGCTGGATGATCGATCGCGGCGAAATGCGCGAAGCGCAGCGTCATCGTACCGGCTGCGCGCGAGATATACGGAAACCCGAATGTCGCAACGGCACCGGCCGTCGCGGTGGAACGAATAAAAGTTCTGCGCTCCATTACCCCTCCGAGCGAAGTTAGCGTGGCGACGTGTTGGCTCTTGTTTGCGTAAGTCCCGTCGGCGGACCGTCGATTGCCGTCCAGCCGCCATCGATGAAGAGCGTCGAGCCCGTGATATAACTCGCCGCATCGGAGACCAAGAAAGCCACGACGCTTCCGATCTCTTCGGGTTTCGCCCAGCGTCCGAGCATGGTGTGCTTTGAATACGTCTCGTAGATTTCTGGCTTCTCTTTGATCGGCGCCGTCAAAGCGGTCTCGACGACGCTCGGCGCAATCGCATTCACGCGCACGCCGTATCGTCCGACTTCTGACGCCGTGCCGGTGACGAGCTGCCCGATCGCGGCCTTCGTCGCGGCATAAACTGCGAGGCCCGGCTCCAGGGTCACGGCGCGAATTGACGAGGACGCAACGATACTGCCACCGCCCCCTTCGATCAACATTCGGCTGAACGTGCGCAAGAACAAGAACGTGCCTTTGAGATTGGTCGCGATCACGCGATCGAAGTCGGCCTCGCCATAATCGCTCACGAGCCGGCGCACATTGATTCCCGGAGTCGTCACTGCGGCATGCAATCGCGGAAATTTTTTCGCCGCGAAATCAGCGAGTTTTGCGATATCGTCCGCGCTTGCAGCGTCGCAAACGATCGCTTCACCGTCGATCGCGCGTGCCGTTTTCTCGACTCCGGCTTGGTCGATATCGGCGCAGATGACACGCGCGCCGAGCGCAGCGATCGCCTCCGCAGAGGCCTTGCCGATGCCGGACGCCGCGCCCAAGACCAGGGCGTTTTTCCCGGTTAAATCGAACAACTTTTTGTAATTAATCACGACGCTGTCTCTCCGAGCGGATGAGAGAATCGCGAGCGTAGCGCGACGTACGCGAAAACGATGACGCACACTGCGACGAGCACGCCACTGACTGCGAGCTCTGAGAGCGGTACGTTCCACCCCACGAGCTGCAGCGTTTCGTAGATTGCGACGCAGAGCGCGATGAGGGTTACCGTCCAGAGCCATGCGCGTCTTGCGAGCGGACCACGTCCTGTGCGCACGAATCTCGAGACGAGAACGCTATCGAAGGTGTCGGTGAGAATCATACCCGCGCAGAACGCCGCCCCGACCGCAAGCGCCGATCCGATTCCGCCGGACCCGATGACCACGTAGGCCGCAATTTGACTGGACGTCTCGAAACCGAGTCCAAATAGGAACCCGACGGGAAGCGCTACGAGTATTCCGTGCCGTTCGAATAGCGGTGAGAGGATTCGCGTGCGCACTCCGACGGGAGCCGTATTCCCTGGCGCGATCATGCGTCGTACGTTGATCGCAGCCATCAACACCAGAATGATCACGCTAAGCCACATGCCGGCACGCTCGAGCCCCGGTCCGAAAACGGTGCGTTGACCGACCGTACCGATCAACAGCGCGATCGCTAAGATCATGATCGTATGCCCGCTTGCGAAGAGCGTGCCGACGAATCTGTTTGCAGACGGATGTGTCCTTGCTGTGTTGCGGGTCAGGTTATCGATGGCGGCCAAATGATCGGGATCAGCGCCGTGGCGCAATCCCAGCAATATGGCCGCAAGAAATGCCGCGAAAAAGCTCACAATGCCGTCCTGCGGAAAGCGAGAAACCTATTCCTTTATGAGCGAGGTCCACGACTTTTTTGCCGCCAGCGTCGGTGCGGCAGCTGCCTTCATCGGCTTGCTGTTCGTGGCGGTAACAGTAGCACCGGACCGCATCTTCGGCTCCGACGCGCACCCAAAGCGTCGTGCCGACGCAACGCGAGCGTTCGTCGCGCTTGCCAACGTCTTCCTGATCTCGCTGGCCGCGCTGATGCCGCATGCCGGCCTGGAGATCATGCTCCTGGTTGTCATTCTGTCGATCGCGCAGCTGGCTCGCGAAGCGTTGCGCGCCGCGCGACATCATCCGTTGTTGCAAGTCCTGCGCTCATTCGGGCTTATCTCCCTTGTGATCTATATCTACGAGTTCATACTTGTTTTACAGGCGATGACAGGGGGACGAAGCATCGAGGGCCTGCTCGGCGTTATATTCGGATTGTACGCGTACGCGCTTGCGACGTCGTGGAATCTCTTGGGCGCAAAGGAGCTACCAGCAGCTAACTAACGCGTGCGATCTCGCCGAAATGGCCGGCGCGGAAATCATCGAACGCCCGCTGCAGCTCGTCCTTCGTGTTCATGACGAACGGCCCGTATCGCGCAACCGGCTCGTGCAGCGGGAGCCCGGCGAGCAGCAAAACTTCTGATACCGGCTCTCACCGCCGTGCAAATGCAGCTCGGTCGGCGCGTCCTCGAGCAACGCAACATCGTATTGTTTGAGCGCTTTGCCTTCGAGGCTCCCTGATCCGGCGATCGTGTGAACGATCGCGTTCGATCCCGGCGCGATCGTGAACGTCGCGTCGCGTTCCCGCAGTCGAGCTTGACGTGCAGCATCGTCGTCGGAACCGTCGTCTCGATCGGTGAGCGATGGCCGTCGGATTCGCCGGCGATCACGCGCACCCAGCGTCCGTCCTTTTCATAGGACGGCAACGTCGCGCTCGAGTACTCCTGATAGCGCGGCTGCGACATTTTTTGTCGCTTGCGGCAGGTTCACCCAAATCTGGAAGCCGTGCATCTTTCCGCCGTTCTTCATCACGTCGGGAGCCGGCATCTCGGAGTGGATGACGCCCTTGCCGGCCGTCATCCACTGCACGTCGCCGCTGCGAATCTCGCCGCGATGTCCGTGCGAATCTTCGTGTTGCATCGCGCCGTCGATCATGTACGTCACCGTTTCGAAGCCGCGATGCGGATGATCGGGCGCGCCGATCGCCTCGCCGGGCGCATAGTTGACCGGCCCCATCTCATCGATCAAGAGAAACGGATCGAAGTAGGAGAGGCCGTTCACCGGAAACGGGCGGTGGACGATGAATCCGCCGCCCTCGGTGAATTGCTGGGCGGGGACGATACGCATATTACTCATTGCACTACTTAGAACAGGTACTGGGTTGCACCGGCCTCCCATACGTTAAAAGTCGCTTCCCAGACGGCGACCTTCCGGCCGCGCATCGTCCAGAACTCGGTCCCGCGTCCGCGCATCGATTTTCCGGTTTGCGCGTCTTCCCACTCGCCTTCCCACATGTTGCCGATCATATTCGCCGGAAAGCATGCGCAAGTATTTTTTCAAACGATAGTTTTTCTGGCGTGCCATCCGCAGGCGTAAGAACGCCTCGACCTCGGCGATTCCGTGCATCTCCGGGCGATCCGCAAAACGCACGACCACGTCGTCGGTGAAACCCTCGATCATTTGGTCGACATCGCCGGTGCCGAACGCCGTCTCAACCGCTTTGACGTATGCGCTTGCACTCTCGAGCGTGTCGGTGACTGAAGAAACGTCCATGCCGGAGATTACGGCTTGGCTCGCGAGGAGCCTTCGGCGGCTGCGTTCAAGCGTCGCCCATGAACAAGGCAAAAGTTTATAAGTGGGATGACGTCGAGGAAGAGACCCTCAAGAAGGGCGTCCGCCGCAAGTTCATCCACGGCGAATCCGCGATGATTGCTCGCTTCGATCTGGCCAAGGGTGAGATCGTCCCCGAACACTCGCACCATAACGAGCAGTTGTCGTACATCGTCTCGGGCGCGCTCAAATTCGTGCTCGGCGGCGCGGTGAAGGAAGAGGTCATCGTGCGCGGCGGCGAGGTGCTGGTGATACCGTCCAACCTGCCGCACTCAGCGGAAACGCTCGAGGACTGCGTTGCAATCGACGTCTTCTCTCCACCGCGCCAGGACTGGATAGATAAGACGGATTCCTATATCCGCGAGGAGATTAAAGCCGCCACTTAGCTTTTTTCAGGAGGTTCTTCGGTGCAAAACTTTCGTCAAACGTATCTCGCAACGATGACGGCTCTGGCTACTGCGGGATTTGGTCTTCTGGCTGCGGGTGCGTGGAACACCGCCATCGCCGACCTCCTCAAGGAGTTCTTGCCGAAAGGTGCGGGCGTAATCTCCGAGTTGTTTTACGCTCTTGTCGTAACGGTCTTGGCGGTCGTCGTGATCAACGCGCTCGGAAAACTCGCGGACAAGTCGCAGTCGATCATCAAGTAATCACTCCCAGATGCCCGCGGGCAACGGTAGGCCGTTGAAAAACGATTGCGGCAACGGATTCGGCGCGTCGACGCCCGCCAGCCGTAACATCTCGACGATTTGTCGCGAGTGTTGAGCGGAATGCCACGTTGCCCGCTCGAGATAAAGGTGCATCGGAAACGCACCGTAGCTCGTGGTGCGAATCTCGCGCCACAGCTCGGGCGGCTGCTCGGCGTACCAATCGCGTAAGCGATTTCGCACGCCGTCGCCGTATGCGACGATTTCGTTGAACGTTTGAATCGCATCGGGTATGGGTGCGTTGCCTTGCTGGTAGACATCGCCGTCACGTACGATGATCAGATCGTCGGCAATCGCGAATATGTGGTAACCGAGCTCGCGCATGTCGCGCTTCTCGCGGCGCGGCACCGTCATCCCGATCCGCTCCGCCGGAAACACGCGCAAATAGCGCTGCGCGGCCGCAAAGATCGTGTCGTACTTCTCGACGAGCTCCATCGGCGCGAGCATCGCGTATCCGCTGCGATCGATGCCGAGCAGATCGGCGACATGATCCAGACTGGCGGCTGAGACCCAACGTTCACCGACGGCGACGACCGGGACGGTCAGCGCGCCGAGCGCGCGCAATTCGGGAAGGGCTTGCGGATCGTTCGCGATATCCGCGATTTCGAACGAGACGCTACGAGACGAAAGAAACTCTTTCGCGCGAAGACAGCTGCTTCAACCCGGCTGGGTGAAGAGCCGAACGCCCTGCGACACTACACCGCGGCCGGACGCGGGAGCTGTTCGAAGACGACCTTCACGCGGCGCAACGCTTCGATGATCTTTTCCGGACTCGTCGCAAACGAAAAACGAATGTGGTGCTGCCCGGCGGGGCCGAATTCCGTTCCCGAACGTACGGCTACGCCGCCTTCCATGAGCTTCGCTGTCATTTCGCTGGCCGGAATGTCCACGTCGTAGCGTGTGAACAGGTAAAACGTCCCCTCGGGCGGCCGAACTTCCAGTCCGGGAACCGCGCGTGCATGCTCGACGATCAGATCGCGCCGCTTGATGTACTCCGCGAGCATCGGTTTTGCGAGCTTGGGGCCGATCCGTGTTGCTTCGAGCGCAGCGCGGCACACGGCAGCGTTTGGCGCGCCGTTGAACGTGCGGTTAACGAAACCGATGGCTTTGATCATCTCTGCGGGTCCGGCGAGATATCCGCACCGCCAACCCGTCATCGCGAACGTCTTCGAGAACGTCTGACAATAGAGCACTTGCCCGCGAATCGCCGGGAACTGCGTCATCGACTTGAATGGACGCCCGTCGTACACGATCTCGCAATACGCTTCGTCGCTGATAACGATCGTATCGCTCTTCTCGATCATCTCAGCGACACGCTTGAGCTCTTCGGGCGTGAAGACGGCGCCGGTCGGATTACACGGGCTGCAAATGACGAGCATACGAGCGCCACGCAGCTCTTTTTCGAGCCGGTCGAGATCGAGGTGATAATCTGCGAGAACCGGGACCGGCACGGGAATCGCGCCGGCCATGTACGCGGCGTCGGCGTACAGCGAGAAATTCGGATCGGGAATCACGATGCGATCGCCCGGATTTGCGATCGCCAAAATCGCCGATGCAATCGCGGCCGTTCCGCCGTGCGTCACGAAGACCTGATCGGCGTTGTACTTCTCACCGGCAATCGACGACACGGTCGCAGCCAACGCCTCACGGAGTTCTGGATCGCCTGCGGGATCGATATAGTGCGTGTATCCCGAGCGCAGTGCCGCGACTGCGGCATCAGTGATCTGGGAGGGCGTATCGAAATCGGGCTCGCCAACCGCGAGTGAGACGACTCCGGGACCCGGGCGCGTTCGCGGGCGTTGCGAGCCCGCATCGATGCGTTGTACGACTTTTGACGGCGTGAAGGCGTTCATGATAGTGCCTTCGCGCCGTCAGTCGTCGAGTCTTACTCTCGCGAGAAAATTCCGCCGTCGATCGGGACGTTCAGCGCGTAGTTCTGCAACGTCGCGTTGCCGTCAGCCGTCGCGTACGGCGTATGGACTGAGAGCGATTGGCTCGCGGGCACGCGATACGAACCGACCTCGGCGTACGCTTCCGTCATCGCGAGCGTAACACCACCGGAGAGATTCCAACTCACTTGCTCGACGGTCCAATTCGCGGGATTGACGAGCACGACACCGCGGTCGGTCGATTGCGAGGACTTCGGCGTCAGCTGCAGCGCAAGGTCGGTATGCCCGTTTACGCTCTGCGGCGACATCATGGTCGCGTTGTACTCTTGCGGCCAGGCGCCGACGTTCAGCAACGTCGCGTACGCTTTCGGTAATCCGCTCATATAGCCCGGAACTTTGCCGAAACGTACCACGAGGCGATTCGGCGCTTGAAAGTACGAAGTGCCGCTTAACGCCACTTTCGCGAATGGAAAACTACGCTGCTTCAGCTGAAGCTGAGTGACAGCCTCAAACGAGCGCGGCGCACGCGTGCTCTTGGCGACGTTGGTCATGACGCTCTGCGCGTTTTGCATGGCAGCGCTTTGGGCCGTGCCGGCTTGGAGCATCGCGAGCCCGAACGCGAGACATGCACTGAGTACTCGAAACATAACACCCAATACGTACCCGCATGACGGTTGGGGGTTGCGTGCGACGCAGCGCGCCGCTCGCTTAGCCGAGACGCTCGCGACCGTGCGGCGCGTTGAAGTTCAAGAGGGGTCCGATTGGAATTATGCGCGTCGGATTGATGTCGTCGTGCGTAAAGTAGTAGTGCGTCTTAATCTGATCCAAATCGACGGTCGTTCCGACGCCGCGAAATTGATAAAGATCACGCAGATAGGGCCAGAGATTCGCGTAGTCGGCGATGCGGCGCAGATTACATTTGAAATGTCCGTAATAAACGGCATCAAAGCGTACGAGCGTAACGAACAAGCGCCAGTCGGTTTCGACCGGCGTCGAACCGAAGAGATAGCGGCGTGAAGCCAGACGCTCGTCGAGCCCGTCGAGTGCGGCGAAGACTTCGCGCGCTGCGCGTTCGTACGCATCCTGTGACGTCGCAAAGCCGGCACGATAGACGCCGTTGTTGACGTTTTCGTAGATCTCGGCGTTGAGCGCGTCGATCTCCGTTCGATATCGCGCCGGATAGTAATCGACGTCGTTGTGCTTTGAAATTGCGTCGAACTCGGTTTCGAACATCCGCAGAATATCGTCGTCGGAATTATTCGCGATCGTACCAGTCTGCTTGTCCCAAAGCACCGGCACAGTGACCCGCCCTTGGTAACCGGGATCGGTCTTGAAGTACGCTTCGCTCAAAAATGCAAAACCGTTGATCGGATCCGGCTCAAACGTGAAGCGCCAACCGCGCTCGTCGCGAACCGGATCGACGATCGTCATGCCGATCGCATCCTCGAGCCCTTTGAGCTTGCGCATGATGATCGTGCGATGCGCCCACGGACACGCAAGCGAGACATAGAGATGATAGCGCCCGGCGGCGGGTTGAACGCTTCCGCGAAATGCGTCGTCTTGGCGGACGAACTCGCCGTCGAGTTTGTTCGTCTGGGAATTGGGCTTGAACAGTCACAACACCGTGCGGCGCATATCGGCCAGCACTTCGGCGAGATACGCGTTGAAGCGCGCGCCCGAAGCGCCGTCGATGACGCGATGGTCGTACGAAAGCGAAAGCGGCAGCATCAAGCGCGGTACGAATTCTTTGCCGTTCCAAACCGGCTTCATCGCCGAACGGCTGAGACCGAGAATCGCAACTTCAGGCGCGTTCACGATCGGCGTGAAATCCGTTCCGCCGATTCCACCGAGGCTCGAAATCGTGAACGTGCTGCCCTCCATGTCGGTGAGCTTGAGCTTGCCGTCGCGTCCGCGCGCGCAAGCTCGCGCGTCTCGGCGGCGATCTGCGTGACGCCCTTCTTGTCGGCATCTTTGAGCACGGGGACGATCAGACCGGCCGGCGTGTCGGCCGCAAAGCCGATGTTGTAGTACTTCTTGAGGATCAGCGCGTCGCCGTCGAGCGATGAGTTGAAATCGGGATAGCGCTTGAGCGCCGAGACGAGCGCTTTCATCACGAACGCGAGAATCGTCAGCTTGGCATTCGGATCTTCCGCATTGACTTGCTTGCGGAACGCTTCGAGATCGGTGATGTCTGCTTCGTCGTTGTTGGTGACGTGCGGAATCGAGACCCAATTGCGATGCAGAACCGGGCCCGAGATCTTCTTGATGCGCGAAAGCGGCTGACGCTCGATCGGGCCGAACTGTGCGAAATCGATCTTCGGCCAGGCCGGCAGCGCGAACGGCAGCGCGCCGCACCGCCGGCGGCGGCCGCGGCGACGCCAACGTTTTCTTGACGAAATTTTGGACGTCTTCTTTGGTGACGCGGCCGTGCGGCGCCGTCCCTTGCACGTTGCGCAGATCGACACCGAGCTCGCGCGCAAAACGTCGAATCGACGGACTCGCATGCACGCTCGCCCGTCGCTTACGGCCGGCCGCTTCGCTGCAGGGCGCCGTCGCTTGCGGCGCCGGCGCGGGTGCGCTTTCTTCGCTTCGGGTGCGGCGGGGCGGGAGCCGGCAGCTGCGGCAGGGCGCGGCTGCGCCGTTGCTTGCGGCCGTGGTCGCGGTCAACGTGAGCAGCGGTGAACCTTCGGAAACTTTGTCGCCGACTTTGACGTCAATCGATGCGATCGTGCCTGCGACCGGCGACGGAACGTCCATCGACGCCTTTTCCGATTCGATCGTGACGAGCGGGCTGTCGATTGCGATGGTGTCGCCGGGCTTCACCAAGACTTCGATGATCGGAACGTCTTTGAAGTCGCCGATGTTCGGCACGCGTAACCTTTTGCGTGCTCTGCGGCAGCGCGGCTGCGCGGGGCGGGCCGCTGCGAGCGGCGCCGCGTTGCGGCGCGGCTGCAGCGCCGTTGCCGGCGGCGAGCGGCGCACGATTGGTGTGATCCTTCCGAGATTTTGTCGCCGACTTTCACGGTGACGGACTCTACGACGCCCGCAGATGGCGACGGGATATCCATCGATGCCTTTTCGGATTCGACTGTGACGAGCGGGCTGTCGACGTCGATCTTGTCGCCGGCTTTTACCAGAACGTCGATGACCGGGACGTCCTTGAAGTCGCCGATGTTCGGAACTTTGATCTCGACGCGCCGCGCCATTATTACACGGTCACCGGATTCGGTTTGTTCGGATCGATTTCGAGTTTCTTGATCGCTTTTGCGACGTCTGAGGCACCGATCGTTCCATCCTCCGCGAGATTCTTGAGCGCCGCCAGCGCAATCCAACGCCGGTCGACTTCGAAGAAGTCGCGCAATTTCTTGCGGAAGTCGCTGCGCCCGAATCCGTCGGTTCCCAGCGCGTGGAAGCGCCGATTGCCGACAAACGGACGAATACCCTCGGTGAACGTCTTCATATAATCGCTCGCGGAGAGACCGGCCCCTGGCGCGAGCCGAGCGACTGCTCGACGAAATGATTGAGCGCGGCTTCTTGTCGGGATGCAGCAGGTTCCAGCGTTGCGCATCGAGCCCGTCGCGCCGGAGCTGATTGAAGCTCGTCGCGCTCCAGACGTCGGCAGCGACGCCGAAATCGTTCTCGAGCAGCGTCGCCGCTTCGAGCGCTTCGCGCAAAATCGTCCCCGAGCCCATGAGTTGCACGCGCGGACTCTTCGTGTTGCCCGCGTCGCGCAAGCAGGTACATCCGCGCAAGATGCCTTCTTCCGCGCCGCTCGGCATATCGGGATGAATGTAGTTCTCGTTCATCACCGTGATGTAGTAGAAGACGTCTTCTTGGTCGGCAATCATGCGACGCAAGCCGTCCTGCACGATGACCGCGACCTCGTACGAGAAGGTCGGATCGTACGATACGCAATTCGGGATGAACGACGCCATGATCTGGCTTTGCCCATCTTCGTGCTGCAAGCCCTCACCGTTGAGCGTCGTGCGTCCGGACGTCCCGCCGATAAGAAATCCGCGGCTGCGCATGTCGCCGGACGCCCAAATCAAATCGCCGATACGCTGAAATCCGAACATCGAATAAAAGATGAACATCGGAATCATCGGAACGTTGTTCGTCGAGTACGAGGTCGCGGCCGCGATCCACGAGCACATCGCACCGGCTTCGCTGATGCCCTCTTGCAGAATCTGTCCGTCTTTGGCTTCGCGATAATACATCAGCTGCGCGGCATCTTGCGGCTTGTAGAGCTGACCGACCGGCGAATAAATGCCGATTTGCCGGAACAGCCCTTCCATGCCGAACGTCCGCGTCTCGTCCGCAACGATCGGCACGACGCGCGGGCCGATGTCTTTGTCGCGCATCATCGTCGAGAGTACGCGCGTGAACGCCATCGTCGTCGAGATCGCGCGATCGCCCGTTCCCTTTAGTTGCTGGTCGAACGTCGCAAGCGCCGGGACGGCAGATCGACACGCGTCGATTTGCGCCGCCGCTGCGGAACTTCGCCGAGCTTGTGCGCTCGTTGAGATATCTCATCTCCGGGACTGTCCTCGGCGGGCTTGTAGAACGGAATGTCGCCGAGCTCCGCATCTTTGATCGGAATCGCGAAGCGATCGCGGAACTGCCGCATCGCTTCGATGTCCATGTGCTTTTGCTGGTGCGCGATGTTCTGCGCTTCGCCGGAAGAGCCCATGCCGTAGCCTTGATCGTCATCGCAAGGATGACGGTGGGTTTTCCGACGGTCTTCGTGGCGGCGTCGTACGCCGCGTAGACCTTGCGCGGGTCGTGCCCGCCGCGCTGCAGATCCCACATCTCGGCGTCCGTCCAATCGGCGACCAGCGCTGCCGTTTCCGGATACTTGCCGAAAAAGTGATCGCGAACGAACTTGCCGTCGTTGGCCTTGAACGCCTGATATTCGCCGTCGACGCTCTCGGTCATCAACTGCGCGAGCTTGCCGGTCTTGTCCTTCTCGAGCAGCGGATCCCAATTGCTGCCCCAGATCGACTTTGACGACATTCCAGCCGTTGCCGCGAAATTCGCGTTCGAGCTCTTGGATGATCTTGCCGTTGCCGCGCACCGGACCGTCGAGACGCTGCAAGTTGCAATTGATCACGAAGATCAGATTGTCGAGACCTTCGCGCGACGCAACGTTGATCGCACCGAGCGTTCGGGCTCGTCGGTTTCGCCGTCACCGATGAAGCACCACACTTTGCGGCCTTCCGTATTT
>CAWJPK010000003.1:0-1204090 GCA_963844735.1 Vulcanimicrobiota bacterium
CCCGAAGCTGCCCGCACGCATCGCGTAACGACCGCTCAAGAGATGTACGACGCGACGGTTCCGCTGGCAAAAGACGCAACGATCGTCGTGGCGGCAGCCGCGGTCGCCGATTGGCGCCCCGCGCAAACGCACGCGCAGAAAATCAAGAAAGAGGCGAGCGAAAAAGACGAGAGCGTCGCGCTCGTGCGCAACCCCGACATTCTTGCCGCGATAGGCCGGCAAAAGAACGGAACATATCTGATCGGATTTGCGGCCGAGACACAGGCACACGAGACGAACGCGCGCGAGAAGCTGCGGCGCAAGCATCTCGATGCTATTGCCGTCAACGACGTCGCAGGCGAGCACGGATTTGGGACCGGCGAAAACGAGCTGGTGCTCTTGCACGGAGATGCGGGTCGCATTCCGCTCGGTCGCGGACGTAAGCGCGAGCTTGCAACGCGCTTTTGGGACGCGATCGCATCGCTGCGCGCGGATCGTAACTAGCCGTGCTGCTGTGCATCGACGTCGGCAACACCGATACGAAGCTCGGATTCTTCGGCGCGCCGGCTTCGGGGCTCGGACTCGAGATGGTCGCGCAGTGGCGCGTCACGACCATGCGTCCGCGAACCCCGGATGAGTACGGCGTGCTGTTCACGTCGCTCTTCAATTCCGAAAAAATTGCGCTTGGCGCCGTGCGCGGGATTGCGATGTCGAGCGTCGTCCCACAGGTCGATCGCGATTTGCGCGAAGGTTGCCTGCGCTATTTCAAATTCGAGCCGCTCATGCTGCGTGCCGGCACGCAGCGGTTGATGGACGTGCGCACCGAGCGTCCCAACGAGCTCGGATCGACATGCTTGCGGCTGCCATCGGAGCGCGCGGAAAATACGGTGTTCCGGCGATCGTTATCGGATACGGGACCGCGACGACGTTCTCGGCGATCTCGCGCGACGGCGCCTTTCTCGGAACGGCAATCGCGCCGGGGATTCAAATTTCGATCGATGCACTGGTCGCGCGCGCCGCAAAACTTCCGCAGGTCGCATTCGAGCCGCCGACCTCGCCGATCGGACGCGAAACGACCGAATCGCTGCAATCGGGTCTGGTTTACGGCTTCGTCGGGCAAACCGAAGGCGTGGTCGCGCGCTTCAAGGAGCATCTCGGCCCCGATGCGCGCGTGATTGCAACCGGGGGACTCGCCGACATCGTCGCGGACAATACGCGCACGATCGAGGTCGTCGATCGCTCGCTCGCGCTCGAAGGGCTCAAGATATTTTGGGAAGCCGAAGTGGCGAGCCCCGTGCGATGAGTACTTCGCAGCACGGTAATCGGGCCGAGCCGCCACAGCACAGGTGCACATGACAATTCCAGCTTTGCAGATCGGGCCGCATGAGATATGGCCGCCGATCGTTCTCGCGCCGATGTCCGGGCGTGACGAACCGGACGATGCGCGCGCTCTACAAGCCGTTCGGCTTCGGGCTCACCGTGACGGAGTTCGTCTCGTCGAATGCGCTGCAATACGGCAGCAAGCGCACGATGGAGATGATCGATCAGCACGGCGTCGAGCGCCCGGTTTCAACCCAGCTGTGGGGCAGCGATCCGGCGATGATGGCGCAGGCCGCGAAGGTCGTGCGCGAGTGCGGCGCCGATATCGTCGACATCAACTTCGGCTGTCCCGCGCCCAAGGTCACGAAGACCGAAGGCGGCAGCGCGTGCCTGCGCGACGTCGACCGCTGCGAGGCGATCATGCGGGCGGTCGTCGAGGCCGTCGATTGCCCGGTGACGATGAAGATGCGTCTGGGCTGGAGCGAGAACGCGACTCGTCTTCATCGAGGTCGCGAAGCGCGCCGCAGAGCGGTCGGCGTGCAAGCCGTGACGCTGCACGCGCGCACTGCGAAGCAGTTCTACAAAGGCAACGCGGACTGGGAGCAGATCGCCGCCTCAAAGCAGCCGTCGACATCCCGGTGATCGGAAACGGCGATCTCGGCGATCCGCATGACGCGATGCGGCGGATGCGCGAAAGCGGCGTCGACGGCGTGATGCTCGGGCCGCGCGATGCTCGGCAATCCGTGGCTCGTCGTCCGGTTTGCGCGCGCTGATGGAAGGCCGCGAGCCGCGAACCCTATCCGCATGCGCCCGAACGTCTGCGTTTCGCGCTGCACCACTACCGCGCGATGGTCGACGAGCTGGGCGAAGCGCGCGCGGTGCCGCAGATGCGCAAGCACCTCGGCTATTACCTGAAGGGATTCCGCGGTGCGAGCGAGCTGCGCGAGCGCGTGATGCGCACGCCGAGCGCCGCCGAGACGCTGGCGCTCGTCGAAGCGACTCGTCGAACGGCTCGAAGCAGCAGCGCGAAAGCGCGTCGCGTAGTGATTGCCGAAGCATGCGCCGCAGGCGCTCTACGACGAGACGTACGAGAACTATCGCGATTACGTGAACCCGCCGCTCGCGCGCGTGATGAAGCTCTCGGGCCGCCCGCTCGAAGTGCAGCGCGCACGGCACGACGATCGTCGATCACACCGGCAAAGGCTATCTCGATTTCGCCGGCGGCTACGGCGTCTTCACGGTCGGCCACAGCCATCCGCGCGTCGTCGCCGCGGTGCGCGCGTCAGCTCGACGCGATGTCGCTCTCCGGCAAGACGATGTTCAACGCGCTGCTCGGGCGACTGGCGAAGCGGCTCGCCGAGATGACGCCGGGCGATCTGCAATACTCGTTTTTCTGCCAACAGCGGGACCGAAGCGGTCGAGGGCGCGCTCAAGCTCGCGCGCGCCGCGACGCGGCCGTTCGAAAATCGTCGGCGACGCAAGACGCGTTTCACGGCAAGACGCTCGGCGCGACTCTCGGTCAGCGGACGCGAGACGTTTCGCGAGCCTTTTCGCGCCGCTGCTCGAAGACGTCGTGCACGTTCCGTTCGGCGACGCGACGCGCTGGCGCAGCGTCTCGACGATGCGGCCGTGTTTCATCGTCGAGCCGATTCAGGGCGAAGGCGGCGTCAACGTTCCGCCGTCCGGATATCTGACGCGCGCGCGCGAGCTGTGCGACCGCGCCGGCGCGCTGCTCATCGCCGACGAAGTGCAAACGGGACTCGGGCGCTGCGGCGTGATGTTCGCGTGCGAATTCGACGGCGTCGTGCCGGACGTGATGACGCTCGCCAAGGGGCTTTCCGGCGGCGTCATTCCGATCGGCGCCGTCGTCGCGCGGCCCGCAGCCTGGAACGCCGCCTACGCGAAAAGCGCCGTTGCTCGCACACCTCGACGTTCGGCGGCGGCGAGCTTGCCTGCGTTGCGGCGCTGGCCGGCGCTCGACGTGCTGCGTCGACGAGGATCTGGTCGCAAACGCGCGCGAGCGCGGGCGAGCAACTGCTGAGCGGCGCGCGCGACGATCGCACGCGCGCATCCGACGGTGATCCGCGAAGTCCGCGGACGCGGCTTGCTCGTCGGCGTCGAGCTCGCGCACGAAGGCTATGGCGGTACGATCATCCCCGAGATGCTCAAAGCCGGCGTGACGGCGGCATGGACGCTCAACCAGCAGCGCGTCATTCGCCTCGAGCCGCCGCTGATCGTGACGGCAGCCCGAAGATCGAACGCGCGCTGGCCGCGTTGCGCCGACGCGGTCGCGACGGCGCACGCGAAGCTGGGCCGACTCACCTAGCGATGCCGTACGTCGAGGTCGACGATCGTCGTCGCCGCGCCGGCGCGCGACGTCTACGAGCTCGCGAAGGATCAGGAGCGTTTTCCGGAGTTCATGCCCGACGTCGAATCGGTGACGGTGCTCGAGCGGCGCGACGACGCGATCGTAACGCGCTGGAAGACGCTGGTCGAAGAAGCGCCGATCGAGTGGACGGAAGAAGACCGGTTCGACGACGCGCGCACCCGCATCGACTACAAGCTGATCGAAGGCGACCTCGACAAGTTCGAAGGCGACGTGGACGTTCGATGATGCCGGCGACGGGACGACGCGCGTCGTGCTCGGCGTCGAATACGATTTCGGCGTGCCGACGCTCGCCGAGCTGATCGGCCCGACGCTTGCAGCGCAAGGTTCAAGAGAACAGCGAGATGATGCTCGCGGCGCCTCAAGCGCGAAGCCGAGCAGCTCGCCTCCAAGACGCGCGTGTGACGCGACTCTGGCCGTGGCTCTGCGCACCGGCAGTGTTTTCGCTCGTCGCTGCGCTCGCCATCAACGTGCCGATGTTCGACGAGTGGACGTGGGCGCCGCTGGTGCTCGCCTGGCACGACGGGACGCTGCATCTCGGCGATCTGTGGGCGCAGCAGCAAGCTCATCGCAGCTTCATGCCGAGCTTGGTGATGCTTGCGCTCGCGCAGCTCGACGGCTGGAATATCCGCATCGAGGCGTTCGTAAGCGTGTTGCTTGCGCTCGCGACCCAAGCCGTGCTCTTCGTTCTTTGTTCGCGCGCGGCGGCGGTGATGGAAGGAACGCGTCGCGCAACAGTATTTGGACTCGGCAGCCTGTTGCTGTTCTCGCTGTTGCAGGCCGAGAACTGGCTTTGGGGCTTCCAGCTGTCGTGGTTTCTCGTGAATCTGTTCGTCGTCGCGGTCGTCGCGTTGCTCGGGACGCGAAAGCCGCTCGGCTTCATCGGTGCGGTCCTCGCGGCCATCGCCGCGTCGAGCTCGCTCATCTTCGGGTTTGGTGCGTGGATCGCCGGGATCGTCATTCTTATGCGCTGCCGCGCGCTGCTGGTCGCGTGGTGCGTGATCGGAGCGATTTTCACCGCGCTCTTCTTGATCGGGTATCATCCGCCACGCTTTGAGAACGGATGGGCTTCGCTAGCGTCGCCGGTCGTCGTCGTGCAGTTCGTTCTCGTGTATCTCGGCGATCCGATCGGCGCATGGGGAGGACGATTCGATGCGGAGATCGCCGGCGCTGCGCTGATCGCCGCGTTCGTGTACTGCGCCTGGATTGCGCGTGGACGTAATGTATCTGCGCAAACGTGGTATGCGCTCGGCGCATTTGCGCTTACCGCTGCATGCCTCGAAGCGGTCGGACGCGCAGGGGATGGCGTCAACGCTGCGCTCGCGTTGCGCTACGTCACACCCTCGACGCTCGGATGGATTGCGCTGGTCGGCTTGTCGGCGCAGGTTCTCGATCTGCGCCGATGGCGCGCCGAGACGCTCGGGATCGGTGCGCTCGTGATCGTCGGTTCGATCGCCGGCTACTTTTATTCTTACTCGCTTGCGGGGCTCCAGCTCGACGCCTTCGTTGCGATGCAGCATCTCGATCGTGTCGATGACGAAGAGCTCAGCGAATACAGCGCCGATCCCGATACGCGCGCGCTCGCCGCACGTCTACGCGCCGCGCACCTCGGCCCGTACCGGTAGCCGTTTTGTCATCCTGAGCGTAGCGCTCCGCAGGAGCGCGAAGTCGAAGGACAGCGAAAATGATTCGCTTCCTGCGCTATTGGAACGGTCCCTCGACTACAGGGCCACTGCGTGGCCCTACGCTCGGGATGACAAGTGAGGTGGTTGCGCTCGCAATCGGACAATTTGAGGCGGCCCTTTGCGCGAAATCGAAGTACTTCGGTAATCGTACGTGCGCCCGGTAATGCGCGGCGGCTAGCCTCTAATATCGATGGCGGCGTCTTCGGCGACCGGGGTACCGGCGGAATCGCGTGCGATGAAATGAAACGTGATCGTGTACGGGATGCGTGCGAAGGGCGGCAGCACCGGAACGTGGTACGCGCAGCCGAACTTTCCGAAGTCGTGCTTGATCAGTGCGCGCCCACCGCTGAACGTGCGCATCTCGACGACGGCAACGTTCGTCGATGCCGTGACGCGAATGCGAACGAGATCGCCGCCTTTGAACGTCTTGCCGGAGATCCAAATCTCCTGAATGACGGGCGGGGGCGCGGCGCGCACGTCGGGAGCGACGATCGGCGCGGCGCCTCCGTAGAAGACGGGCGCATGGTCAGTGGGGAGTGTCTTGCTTGCACATCCGCTTAGGATCGTGAAAACGGCGAGAACGAAAGCGATCTGGTTCAGCACTTCGTGATCGACATCTACGACCTCGCGCATTCTGTTAACGAGCCGAGATTCGTGATAATCGGCAGCTCCTCAAGAAATAGGCGAGCACATTATGAAAAAGAGTGATGAAAAACGACCCCGCCCGTCCCGGGGGTATGACTTCAGCAAAGGTCGGCACGGTTCTTACGCAGCGCGCTTCGCCGAAGGCACGAATATCGTGGTTCTCGATCCGGACGTCGCTATAGCCTTTCCCGACTCCGCTCGTGTCAACGAAGCATTGCGTCGCTTGCTGAAGGGGTCGTCGAACCGCAAGAAGCGTTAGCCGGCATAGTGCACGAGCACTTCGCGCGCGATCGAGACGATGTCGTCGACGAGATCGAGCGGCTCGAGAATCGTGACGCTCTTGCCCCACGCAAGGAGCTGTTGAATTGCGGCGCCGCGCGCCGGAAACTCGAAGCGCACCACACACTGCGCGCCGTTCTCGTCGACGCTCTTCGGACTCCAATAGGCCGTGAGCGTATCGAGCATGCTGCGATCCGCACGCACGGTCACCGGCATGCGTTCGTGCATTCCTTCATAGCTGCGCGAGCTTTGCGACCAGTATGCGTCCAGGTCGAAATCGCGCGGGCGTTCGAAGTGCGCGTCGGTTAGCGTCGCCGTTAGGATGCGATCTGCGCGAAAACTTCGCAGCTCGGCGCCGGAGCGCGCGACCACGTACCAGACTCCGGATTTCGAGACGAGACCGAGCGGATCGACCTCGCGTGTCGAGCGCGTTCCGTTCCGATCGCGGTATCCGATCTCGATGCGTCGATCATCCCAAATTGCGCGCCGCACGAGGCCGAGCGTTTCCGTCGGCGCTTCGTATTGTCCCCAACGGCGCTGATCGACGCGGATGCGCGCGCGCGCCTTTTCCGCGATGTTCTTCTGACGCTCGGAGAGTGCGCCCGAGAGTTTCTCGCGCGCACGCTGGAGAGGCGAACCGAAACCGAGGTCGGCGAGCGGGTCACTGCCGGAGACGTAGAGCGCATGGATCTCGTCCTCATCGAGCTCGGCGATGGCACGCCGGTAGCCTTCCATCAGATGGATGCCGCCCTGTGCCCCGCGGGTCGCGAAGATCGGGACCCCGCCTGCTCCGAGCGCCTCGACGTCGCGATGAACGGTCCGCTCGCAGACCTCGAGCTCGTCGGCAAGCTCGCGCGCCGAGCGGGGGCTCTTCGTTTGAAGCAGCAGCAAGATCCGCAGAAGACGCGCCGATTTCACGTGATTAGCCTACGCTCTTAAATATGACAGTAGATGTCATGTATGGTTCGGTACCATTTGGGCCACAACCCTCGAGGAGAACGGGAGTTTTGAGATGCCAGCCACCCAGACCGTGACGATCCGCGGGATCGACATCACGACCTACCTCGTCAAGGACGCGGAGCGCGCCAAAAAGTTTTACACGGAGACCATGGGTCTTCAAATAACCCAAGATTACGGCCCGAACGGCGGCGAGTTCACGTTCCCGGACGGAACGACGTTCGGTCTTTGGAAAATGGACGACGGCTCATGGAATGCGAGCGGATGGGCTCTCTTCGCCGTCGACGACGTACGCGCGGCAGTCGAGTATTACAAATCAAAAGGCGTGAAAGTCAACGATCACATCGAGGACTCGCCCGCGTGTGTGATGGCCTTCGGTGAAGACAGCGAAGGCAACAGCTTCATTCTGCACCAGCGCAAAGGCGGGCGCGATTAGCTAGGCGCCTGCGCTCGGGATGGCAAACGCGACGAATTGCGCTTCCCAGCGCTGATTCGTCCAGAAGCGCTGTCCATCGTGGCACAGCGAACGGGCTTCGAAGGGGACGCTTGCGAGATCGGTGATCTCCGGCGTCTCTTTGCGTGCATCGACTTTCGTGATGCGGTAGTCGCCGGAATCGGCGCCGGCAGACGTTGCGAGATAGAAGCAGCCGCCAAAAATCGTCATGCCGGTGATTTCGCGCGGAATCTCCGCGACGACACGAATCTCGCAGCCTTTATCGTCGATCTCGAGGATGCGTTTTTGGAAGCGCTGACTGAGATACAGAAAATCACCGTCGTACGCGATGAACGAACCGGTGTCTTCCGGACATGCAAACTTGTCTTTGTCTTTGAAGCCGTGGCCGGGGACGTAGCGGCGAACGAATCGATTGTCTTCTTTGCCGTTCTCGCTGCACAGCACGCGCAGCTCGTCGCCGACGACGCACATGCCGATCGGCCGCCCGGGCGCATCATTTTCTTCGAAGACACGGCCTTGCCGCGAATCGACGCCATAGATACGCTTGGTTTCGAGCGACCCCATCCACAGCGTCGTCCCGTCGACGGCGAGGGCTTGCGGTGCCTTGGCGGGTGATGGAACGCGATAAAGCTCTTCGATTTCGCTCAACGTCTGCATGGGCGGGCGCTTCGCAGCCCATACAGCGGGGTCCCGCGCGGACGGCCCGAAGGGGACGCGCGGCATGGGCAAGTTCTGCTTCGTCATACATCCGGTGTCGTTTGAGGACGTCGCCCGGTACGAGCCGGGCGCCGCCGGCAAGGGCCGGCCGATCATTGCGAAGATCCTCGAATGGATGCCCTCGTACGCCGCCGCGCATATAACGGGCGTTCGCGCGCCTGACGGCCGCACGACCGAGGGTTGGTTCGTCGCCGCGCCGCTCTTGCCGACGCAGATGCTCGAATTTCCGCGCGAAGAAGTTTACGCGCGTATCGTACGTGCGATCGAAATCGGCATCGAGCTTGGCGCGCAGGTTGCGGGCCTGGGCGCGTTTACCGGCGTCGTCGGTGACGGCGGCGTGACGATTGCCGAGCGCGTTTCGATTCCTGTGACGACCGGTAACTCGCTCACGATTGCGTCGGGCGTCGCGAGCCTCTTTCGCGGCGCGGGCGAGATGGAGATCGACGCGTCGCAAGCGACGGCGGTCGTCGTCGGCGCAACGGGCTCGATCGGCTCCGCATGCGTGCGTCTCATCGCTCCACGCGTCCGCGAGATCATTCTCGTCGCGCGCAACGAAACGCGTCTTCGTAAGTTTCACGAGTTGGTTGCGAGCCAGCTGCCGTGCGCATCTTCATATACGACCGATCTTTCGCGGGCCGTGCGCAAAGGCGATCTGATCCTGACGGCAACTTCGTCGACGAAAGAGATCATTCAGCCGGAAGATTTGCAGGCGGGTGCGGTCGTGTGCGAGATTTCGTTGCCGCACGACGTTTCGCGCCGCGTCGCGACCGAACGCCCCGATGTGCTGGTGATCGAAGGCGGCAACATGCGCATGCCGGGCGATCCGAAATGGATGCGCGTACGAGAGCCGGACAAAGAGTTCGATTTGGGATTGCCGCGCGGGACGGCGCTTGCATGCATGTCGGAGACGATGACGCTGGGGCTATGCAACCGCTTGGAGTCGTATACGCTCGGACGCGGCGTCAGCGTCGAGAAAGTCCTCGAGATCGAGAAGCTTGCCAAAGGAGCGGGCTTCGAATTCGCGGACATGCGCGCGTTCGACGTCGCGATTACGGCCGAGCAGGTCGCGAAAACGCGCGCTGCGGCTGCGCAGCGCCGTGCAGTTGCATCATGAAACGCATCGTCTCCGTTTCGCTCGGCTCGTCAACGCGCGACCATCGCGCGCAGATCGACTTCTTAGGCGAGCAGTTTACGATCGAGCGGATCGGAATGGACGGCGTGCTCGATCAGGCGCTCGCAAAGATCAAAGAGCTCGACGGCAACGTCGATGCGATCGGCCTGGGTGGAATCGATGTCTACCTGTACGCGGGCAGCGATCGCTACGCGCTTCGCGACGGGCTGCGGTTGCTCGAGGCCGCGAAGAAAACGCCCGTCGTCGACGGGAGTGGTCTGAAGAACACGCTCGAGCGGCAAGCGGTAGCATATCTGCAGAACGATTTAGGGCTCGAGTTGCGCGGCGTCAAAGTCCTGATGGTTAGCGCGCTCGACCGGTTCGGCATGGCGCAAGCGCTCGTTGAAGCCGGCGCCGACGTACTGTTCGGCGATTTCATCTTTGCGCTCGATCTCGACAAGCCGGTGCGCGGTCTCGCCGAGTTTGAGGCGCTTGCGCGGCGTTATCTCCCCGACGCGTGCAAGCTGCCGTTTCAATTCTTCTATCCGACCGGAAAGAAACAAGACCGTCCGCCGCAGCCGAAATATCCGCAGTATTACGAGGAAGCCGCAATCATCGCCGGCGACTTCCATTTCATGCGTTCGTTCATGCCCGATCGCCTCGACGGCAAACTCGTGCTGACGAACACCGTCACGGCGCGCGACGTCGAGGATTTGCGAACGCGCGGCATTAGCCGCCTGGTCACGAGCACGCCTGATTTCGGCGGCCGCTCCTTCGGCACCAACGTTGTCGAAGCGGCTCTGGTCGCATTCCTCGGCAAGCGTCCGGGCGACATCGGCTCCGCCGATTACGAGCGCGCGCTCGCGCAGCTGAAATTGCGTCCGCGCCTAATCGAGCTGAACGCAACCACTGCGTAGAGTTCTCTCGCTCTTCGATCTCTCGGTTCTCGCGTCGGCGTCGATGGGGCCGGCGTTTTCGCTTGCAAGCACGCTCGGCGTCATGGTCGCGGCGGCCGGCGCGCTAACGATCGCGGCGCTGGCCGGCACGACGATCGTGTTGCTGCTGGTCGCAATCGCGTTCATGCAGCTGATCACACGCTTTCCCGATGCAGGCTCGTCGTACGGTTGGGCGCGGCGCGCATTCGGCGAAGGCATCGGCGCATATACTGCGTGGATCTTGATCGTTGCGAATTTCTTCGCGGTGCTGGCGACTGCGATACCGGCCGGGACCTACACGCTCGCGCTCTTTGCGCCGTCGCTCGTCGATTCGGCGGTGTGGAGCGCCGGCGTCGGCTGCGCGTGGGTCGTCGCGATTGGGCTCGTCTTGTTTCTCGGTATTCGATCTTCGGCACGCGTTGCGGCGGTTTTGCTGATCGCGGAGCTCGTCGTCTTAGCGGCGAGCGCGTTCGCGGGTCTGGCGCACGCGCCCGCACCGTCGCCGGCTGGACCGCCGGCGCATTCGCTCGGTGCGATCGGCTTCATCGAAGCAATGGTGCTCGGAATCTGGATGGTCGACGGTTGGGAAGTGACTGCCTCGACTTCGGAAGAGACGCGCGCTACAGCGCGCGTGGCCGGTGTCGGCGGAATCGTCGGTTTGCTCGTGACCGCAATCTTCTTGATCCTTTGTACGCTTGCGTACATGCACGTCGGCGGCGTGCAGGGACTCGCGGCAAATCAAACCGACGTACTCGCGTTCGTCGGTACACGGCTCGGCGGAATGTGGCGCACGATGCTGGTCGTCACGGTTCTCGTTTCGCTTGCGGCAACGCTCGAGACGACGCTGCTGTATCTGGTGCGCAGCGTCTACGCAATGGGGCGCGACGGCGTTTTGCCGAGCGCGCTCGGAGCGCTCGGTGCGCGAACGCGCGATCCGGACGTCGCGCTCGTCGTCGTCACCATCGCCTCGCTTGTGGCTATGGCGATCGTCGGCTTGGTACCAAGCGCAAACGACCGCCTTGCGCTCGTCCTGAATGGGTCGGCTGTATTTCTGGGCATGCTGTTCTTGATAAGTTGTCTCGCTGCGCTGCGCTTGCGCCGCGAGGAGACCCCTCTTTTCGCAGCTACGGGAGCCCTGGCTTTGGTCGTTATCTTGACGGTCGCAATCGTGCAAGCGGCGCCCGCAACACGCGGGTGTATCCTCGTGGCCCTCGCCCTGGGATTGCCGATTGCGTTAGGATACGCCGTGCGCGAGCGCATGCGGAAGGGACAGAGCCCGGCGGCTGGGAACATCCGGGGCTGATTCGGAGGGATCCGTTGAACGACAAAGACATCGTCCTTACAAAAGAGGGCTTAGAGAAGCTCGAACTTGAGCTTGACGAGCTCAAGACCAAGCATCGTAAGGAAGTCAACGACCGCATTCGGCAAGCCAAAGAATTTGGCGACATCTCCGAAAACGCCGAGTACGAAGACGCCAAGCAAGAGCAAGCGTTCGTCGAGGGCCGCATCATCCGGATCGAGCAAATGATTCGCAACGCGCGTCTCATCGATGCGTCGGGTTCGGTCTCCGAAGACGTTCAGCTCGGCGCGTCCGTACGCGTGAAAGATCTGCGCAGCGGCGACGCCTTCGAGTTCTCGATCGTCGGCTCGGCCGAGTCGGACCCGCCCAACAAGCGGCTTTCAAACGAATCGCCACTGGGTTTGGCGCTTCTTGGCAAACGCAAAGGCGACACCATCGACGTCGAAACGCCGCGCGGCAAAGTCCAATATAAGATCGAAGCCGTTAACAAAACAATCAAGAAGGCAGCCGGCAAGAAAGCTTCGTGAGCGAAGCCGATCTCGTCAAGGCTCGCCGCGCCAATCTCGCGGAGCTGCGGGCGCACGGGATCGATCCGTTTGCGACCCTCCGCTACGAGGTCAGCGCGCACGCGCGCGACCTTCTGGTTCGCTACGCGCAGCTGACGGTCGCCGACCCACCGCCGACCGATGATTTTGCGGTCGCGGGTCGCTTGATGTCGATTCGCAGCGCGGGAAGACGTTCTTTGCCGATCTCGTCGATCGCAGCGGCAAGATACAGGTCTATATACGGAAGGACGAGCTCGGCGACGAGCCGTTCGCGGCGTTCGCAGCGCTGGACCGCGGCGACCTGATCGGCGTGCGCGGCCACGTCTTCCGCTCGAAGATGGGCGAGCTGACGCTTCGCGCCACGAGCTTCGACGTGCTCGGCAAATCGCTCGCGCCGCTACCCGATAAATGGCATGGGCTCGTCGACGTCGAGAAACGCTACCGGCAACGCTATGTCGATTTGATCATGAATCCGGAAGTGCGAGATACGTTCATCAAGCGTAGCCGGATCATCGCGGAGATGCGGCGCTTCATCGATCTGCGCGATTTCCTCGAAGTCGAGACGCCCGTCTTACTGAACGTCGCCGGCGGTGCCGCGGCGCGGCGCTTCAAGACGCATATGAACGCGCTCGACATCGAGGTCGATTTGCGCATCGCAACCGAGCTCAATCTCAAGCGTCTCGTCGTCGGCGGGCTCGAGCGCGTCTACGAGATCGGGCGCACGTTCCGCAACGAAGGCATCGACACGACGCATTTCCCCGAATTCACGATGCTCGAATTGTACGCGGCGTACTGGTCGGAAGACGACATGATGGCGTTTAACGAAGAGCTGATGGCGCATCTCGTCGAGCAAATCCACGGTGACGATTCGCTCGTCTATCGCGGACGGCAGATTTCGTTCACGCGGCCCTTTGCGCGCATCGGTTTTCTCGAATCGCTGCAAAAATACGGCGGCCTCGCGCGCGAGCGGCTGCTTTCGCCGGATGGTGCGCAAGCGATCATGAGCGAGCTAGGCTTGGGCTTTTCGCCCTCACACGCGCATGCGCTCGACAAGATTTTCGAGAGCGTCGTCGAGCCGCATCTCCTCGATCCGACCTTCGTGTACGACTATCCGGTCGTGCTCTCGCCGCTTTCGAAGAGGCTGCCCGGCGACCCGGAGCTGACCGATCGCTACGAGCTGTTTTGTCATCATTTCGAGATCGCGAACGCGTTCTCGGAGCTCAACGATCCCGACGATCAGCGTGCGCGCTTCGAGGCGCAAGTCGTCGAGCGCGCCGGGGGCGACGAAGAAGTCCCGGATCCGGACTGGGATTTCGTTACCGCGCTCGAATACGGAATGCCCGCGACCGCGGGGATCGGAATCGGCATCGACCGGCTCGTCATGCTTCTCACCGACAATACATCGATTCGGGACGTCTTGCTCTTCCCGCTACAACGGCCGCAGGGAGAATGAAATGTTGTTAAAGGGCCCCCTCGGGGAATGAATTCACTTTCGAAATGATGACGGGCCCTGAGTTCTGGGGGCCCCGATGCGAAGCATGGGGGGCGCGGAGCCTGGGGCGGAGCGCCGTTATAATGAACGATCTGCATATGTCTTGGGTCGTCCGCGATGAGGCTCCGCCGCCGGCGCAATCATTTGCGCACTTGCCGCTTGGCGGGATGCATTTCGGCGTCAAAGACATCATCGACGTGGCCGGATTTCCGACGTCCTACGGCGTCGATTTTCTCACCCATCATCCGGTCGTCGACGCATGGTGCGTTTCCGCGCTGCGCGCTGCCGGCGGAATCCCGATCGGCAAGACGCACACGACTGCGCTTGCATTTCGCGATCCGGCCGTGACGCGCAATCCGCGGAATCCCGCGCATTCGCCGGGTGGATCGAGCGCCGGAAGTGCGGCCGCCGTCGCTGCCGGTGACGTTCCGTTCGCGCTCGGCACGCAAACGCTCGGCTCGGTCGAGCGTCCTGCGGCGTATTGCGGCGTCGTGGGCTACAAACCAACGTGGGGACGCATTCCGACCGTCGGCATGGCGCCCTGCGCACCGTCGCTGGATACGATCGGCATCATCGCAGCCGACGTCGCGATCGCGCGGCGCGCAGCCGAAGCGCTCTTCGCGCTCGAAGATCACGCGCCGTCCGCACCGCGCCTAGGTCTCGCACTCGGATATATGGCAAACATTATCGAGGCTGCGACGCGGAGTGCGATCGAGCGTGCCGTTGCACGATTGCGCGAAGGCGGAGTGAAGGTCAACGATATCTCTCTGCCTGCATCTTTCGAGGAAGCTGCAGCTTACACGTCGCGGTTGCAAGCCGTTGAGACGTGGATGTCGTCGGGCGCGTGGTTGGCAGGTAAGCCCGTGCCGCAGTGGGTTGCAAAAGTTCTCGCAGATGGGAAAGCGATCGACTACGCGACGTATCGTTCGTTGCGTGCGTGGCGTGAAGCGAAGCGTCCGGAAATTGCCGGCATCTTCGATTCCGTCGACGCCGTCATCATACCGTGCGCGAACTTGGCCCCCGAGTTCGGATCGACCGGAGATCCGACGCCGCTTGCGCCGGTTACGTTCTTCGGGCTGCCCGCAATCGCGGTTCCGATCGGCAACGACCCAGCAACCAAGCTGCCGTTCTCGATGCAGATCGTCGCGCCGGTGGGCGCCGACGGGCGTCTTTTGGAGATTGCGGCACGCATCGAGCAGGGTCTCGCCGCCCCTGAAACCGTCACAGCCGCAGGCCGGTCGTAGGCGTCGCCAACCCTACATCTGTAACTGGAGTGACAATGGATCTTACCACTTCGTATCCACGCAGCGTCCGTGAAAAGCACCTCGGTTTGGTGCAAGTCGCGCGCACGATCGACAAAGGCAAAGCGTCGCTGGCCGGCAAGCTCGGCGAATACAAATACGATTGCCCGATGGATAAACATCTCTTCGAGTTCTTGAGCATCGATGGCGATGTGCTGCTCGAGGCAATCAAGAAGAGCGACGCGGCGGCGGACGACTATCTGAAGTCTGCGATCGCGAAGAAGAATGCCGCCGACATCGAGAAATACAACAATGAATGGCTCGACTATGGTCCTGCGGCGGGCTCAGACGGCGAGAAGTACTTTCTCGAATTGCGCGGGCAAGTAGCGCCCGATCGCACCGACGTAACGGCGTGGGCCGATCTGCTCGACCTCGACGAAAAGCGCCCGGTTTCTCGCCGGGTCCACGCGTAGAGATTCCGTAGCGGTGCCGACGTATCGTCTCGTCGTAGAATACGACGGTACCGATTTTCACGGTTTTCAATTTCAGCCGCAGCTGCGGACCGTGGCCGGCGTGTTGGAGGGTGCTCTCTGCGCGCTCTTTCACGCCGAGATCTCGGTCGCTGCTGCCGGGCGAACCGACGCCGGCGTTCACGCGACGGGCCAAGTCGTTTCGTTCAAAACGAAGCGTCAATTCCCGCACGAGCGCCTGGCGCTCGCGCTGAACGCAACGCTGCCGCACGATATCAGCGTGCGCGAAGCAGATTTTGCCGCAGCCGACTTTTCGGCGCGCTTCGATGCGTACGAGCGAATCTACGAGTACGTCATTTTGAATCGCGCGATGCCCTCAGCCGTATTGCGGAGATGGACGCATCACGTCCATCGCCCGATCGACGACGCGCTCTTGAAGCACGTCGGCCAAGAATTGATGGGCACGCACGATTTTCTCGCATTCTGCGGCGTGCTGCCCGAGCTCGGCGGCACGGAACGCACAGTGAACGGCTTCGAAGTCGAGCGCGACGGCGACATCGTGCGCGTGCGGATTGCCGCCGAGGGATTTTTGCACCGGATGGTCCGCATCGTCATGGGCACGGCGATCGAGATCGCGACCCACCGGCGACCGCCCGATGAGATTCCCACGATCATCGCGTCCAAGGATCGCCGCCGGGCCGGCTATACGGCCCCCGCGAGCGGGCTGTATTTGGCCGGGGTGCGCTACACGGCGTTCGATTCGTATCATCGCCCGGCGCTCGCTTACTCTAGTTCGTAAAGCAACCCCTTGACGCTGAGGGTGCCGGACCGTATACTACCTGGGTTGTCCATGCGCACCTATCAGCAGAAAACCGCAGAAACGAAGCACGACTGGTATATCGTCGATGCTGCCGGCGCACGTCTCGGAACGCTTGCCGTTCGCGTCGCGCGCGCGCTTTCAGGACGGCGCAAGCCGACCTGGACGCCGCACATCGATGACGGCGATCATGTCGTCGTGGTGAACGCAGAGAAGATCGAGCTCGGCGGACGTAAGTGGGATCAAAAGCTGTATCGTCGCCACAACCAATATCCCGGCAATTTGAAGACTGAGACGGCGCGTCAAGTCCATGACAACAAGCCCGAGCGCCTGTCGAGATGGCTGTTCGCGGCATGCTTGCGCCCAATAAGATGCGCGCCGCGCAGCTGCGCCGGCTAAAGGTGTACGCGGGCGCCGAGCACGAGCACGAAGCTCAGAAACCACAACCTCTTCCGTGATGCAACAAAACGAAGATACGTTTTTAGGCACCGGACGCCGCAAACGTTCGGTCGCGCGCGTTAAACTCGCGCTTGGTTCCGGTCAGATCACGATCAACAAGAAGACGCTCGACGATTATTTCACGCGCGACAGTCTCAAGCAGATCGTCCGTCAGCCGCTCGAGGTCACGCAAAGCCTCAGCCGCTTCGACGTGGTCGTGAAGACCGAAGGCGGCGGAATCGCCGGTCAAGCCGGTGCGGTGCGCCATGGCATCGCTCGCGCGCTCGTCTCGATGGACGAATCGCTGCGCGAAGTGTTGCGCCGCAATGGACTCCTCACGCGCGATCCGCGCGAAAAAGAATCGAAGAAATACGGACGCAAGCGCGCCCGCAAACGCTTCCAGTTCAGTAAGCGCTAAATTTTTGTCATCCTGAGCGTAGCTGCGCGAAGCGCAGCGTAGTCGAAGGACAGCGATACTCCTCAGAGCGTCGGCAATGTCGGAAAAATAAAAATCGGGACCCATTCGGATCCCGATTTCCGTAGCTTCTGGATAGAAGCGTTTTGACGCAACAGTACGGTTCGAGGCTACGTCGACTTCGTCATCGTGTCAAGCCCCCGACCGCCGCGCATGTCATGACTGAGCGACGCGACTCGTGCGCAGCGATCGGTTCTGGCAACCCCCGGCGAACTCGCAACCTTCTGTTGCGTCAAAACAGGGCTCTATCCAGTTGAGCTACGGGGGCTGCACAAAGCGTACGCATTTCCGCTAGCGCTGAGATTTCGCAAATGTGAATGATTGTCGCAGTTTGTCATCCCGAGCGTAGCCGCGCCCCATGTGTCATCCTGAGCGTAGCGATGCGAAGCATCGCGTAGATTCCGTGTTTGACGTCAAGCTGCTTGGCGAGCTTCGAAAGGCCGCCCAGAGCAGACCACCGCGTATGCCAAACAGATGAGCTTGCGCATGGCCGCGGTGATGACGAGCATTCTTGGTTTGCCGCGCGCGATGAGGCGTTGTGCAAAGGTCCGGATGGATGCATTCTTCTGCATAGCTACAATGGCCGGCCAGTAGAGTGCGCCCCGAAGACGACTGTTTCCGATCTTCGAAATGCGCGTTCGGCCGCGTAGTGTGCCGGATTGCCATTCTCGAGGAGACAAACCAACATACGCGGCGACGGCTTTGGCATTGCGAAATTCTTCGAGCTGCGGAATCTCACCCAAAAGACGGGCGGCCGTACGTTCGCCAATGCCATCGATGCTCAGCAGCAAATCTCGTTTATTGCGGAGGTCCGGATCCTTATCGATCCGATCGCGTAGTTGCTCCTCAATCTTTGCAATCTCAGCTTGAAGTGACTCGAGCGTTTGACGAATTGAAGCTTGTACCGGGTCAACATTGCCCGGTGCTTCGAGGCGAGCCAGTTCTTGAGATCGCATATCGATCAGCGCATCCAGCCGACGACTTAATCCCTTAATTTCTCTGATGTTTTGCGGCGGAGCCTGCCAAAGTTGTGGTTGATGCAACTGGCAAAAACGGGCGATCAATGCTGCATCGACTTTGTCCGTCTTGGTTCGAACCATTTCGGTCTTCGCGAAAGCTTTAATGCGGCTGGGATTGACAATACTCACCCGATGACCAGCATCAAAGAGTACCGTTGCGAGTGCCTCGCTGTAACCACCAGTCGATTCTAGGCAGGCATGCACCTGACCAGCATCATTTTGCTCCAGCCAACGAACAACGGCATCATGGCCACTCGCGTCGTTAGCGAAGACCTTTTCTTTCTTCTTGTGATCGCGCAGCAGGCATGCATTGATCTTGTGCTTGCCAACATCCAACCCAAGTGCCAGAGATTTCACGACCGTATCCTCCTCCTTGGCCGGATTCGATCTGCGATCGTACTGGTACATTCGGGCATTCCGAATTCGGTGGCCCACGATTCCTGTTCGATCTGAAGAACGAGGGGGACGGGTACCTGGTCTACGCAACGAGGTCAAGCCTCTGTCGAAGTTCGAACGGCAACACCGTCCCCGACCAACTCCGGCCTAGTCGAGGTGTTGGCCGCCGGAAAACCCGGCCCCGCCAACATACCAGTCGAAGGACAGCGCTAATCCTCAGAGCGCCGGAACGCGCATGGTTAACGATCCCCGCTGTCCATCGATACCCTGGCTTCGCCGGGCACACGCTTCGCTCAGGATGACAACGAAGGGAACATTCGTTCGCAATATATCGCGCCTACGATGCAACCCATGGAAGCAAACGATTTTTCCGTAGCGGGGGCGCGTGTGCTGGAGACGCGCGAGCGCTTGACCGCACTTGCGCAGCAAGGCGGCGACGAGCGGCACATGGCCGAGATCGGAACGAACGCTCTATTTGAGGAAGCGCTGCTTGGGGCGCTGCGCGCCCATCTCAACGAGCTGAAGATCGTAGCCCGATGAGCGAATTCGACATTCTCGCAGCGGGCGCATCGGGCATGGAACGGCAGCGCACGCTGCTCGAGCTCTCCGCGCGAAACGTCGCGGCGGCGCAAGCCTCGACGCCCGGGCACGAATATCATCGTCTGGTCGCAGACTTCGAAGACGACATTCCTTTTGAGGACGACGGTGAGCCACACGTTCGCGAGAGCAGTGAGCCTGTCGACGCGATGACCGAAATGATCTCGATGCTGGATGCGCAGCGGTCGTACGAAGCAAACGCGTCGATCTTCGACGTCGGAAAGCGCATTGCCGAACGCGCTATCGATCTCGACCGCCCGTGAACGTAACCGATCTTCAGCCCGACAGCGCGCCGGGCGCAATCGACGAAACGCCGGCGGTCGCGCCACTCGAACAAACGCCTTTTCAGAAAATACTCGACGGCGCAGGTTCTGCGCTCGATCGCGCGGATCGCGCGGAGCACGCCTTTGCCGATCAGCGTGGTGGTCTCGTCGAGATGATGGTTGAGCGCGCGAGCGCCGATGTGATGCTGCAACTTGCCGCCGCTGCTGCGCAGCGCACGACGCAGGCAGTCTCGACGCTGCTCGGCATGCAGGTGTGAATCTAGCCCCATTTCTCGAGCGTTGGAATGCGCTCGAGCCGCGATTTCGCATCGGAATCGGCGCAGCCGCATTCGCCTTAGTCGTAATCGTCGCGGTTGCAACGCTGCTCGCACGCGACACCCGCGTCGTGCTCTTTGCGAATCCGCTCAAACCCGATCAACTCGCGGAGGTCGACGCGCAGCTCTCAGCCTGGAGCGTTGCGTTCGTGCCGAGCCACGATAACGTTCGCGTCGATGCAAAGCAGCGCAGCACGCTCCTGGCACGCCTTGCGCTCGTCGGCGTTCCGCACGCGCACGTGGTCGGGACGAGCGAAGCGCTTTCGACGGTCGGCACGCTCACGCCGCAAGCAATTCTCGACGCACAAACGCGGGCCGGACTCGAAGGTGATCTGGAAAAAGGCTTGCGCGGTCTCGGCGGAATCGCCGAGGCGCGTGTGATCATCGCGCCGGCGCGAAGCGGCGTGTTTGCCGACGAGTCTGCGACACCGGCGAGCGCCAGCGTTCGCCTCACCGCCGAGCCTGGCCAGACGCTGACGCCCTCAACGCTTGGTGCGGTCCGTGCTTTCGTTGCGTCGGGCGTCGCGGGTCTTGATGCCGCGCACGTGACCATCGTCGACGATCGCGGTGCATACGATGGCCACGAGCAGGATGACGGTTCCGATCGCGAGCTCGCGCTGCAAAGCGCATTAGATGCGGCGTTCGGAACCGGCGCGACAATCGTGCGCGTCCACGTCGAACACAATACGACGGCGACCGAATCGCACGACGTCAAACGCAGCCCCGATCGGCAACCAGCGATCTCGCGGCACGATTTGGACGAGCGGTTCACCGATGTGAAGAAGAGCTACTCGCGCACAGCGACGAGCGAAGACCACGGCAGCGACATGCACGAGGAACGTACCACGCTTGCCGTCGGCGCCCTCGCGCGCGTTTCGATCGCGGTCATCGTCGACGCGCGGCGTTCGCTCGACGTCGAGAAGATCCGCGAAGTAGCTGCCGCTGCCGGCGGTTACGATCCACGTCGCGGCGACACGTTGTCGGTCGAGGCGGTCGCGTTCGATCGGCCGTACGGCGTCGCCCCACAACCCTTCGCGTACGCACTTGGCGTGCTCGGCGAAGTGATTCCCGGCGTGGCGCTTGCCGTTATGGTGATCGTCATCGTGCGCGTTACTGCCCGGCCTGCATTTGCGTTTCTGAACGATACCGCGCGTCGCATGCGCTTGGAACGCGAGACGCCATCCGGCGCAACATCGCCGCAAGAGGTGTTCGCAAGATTGCGCGGAGAGCCGCCGCACGTGGCTGCCGCGATCGTCGCGCGCCTACCGTCGCCGCTTGCAACGGCCGTGCTGGAGCTCTATCCGCTCGACGAACGTCGCGCAATCGTCGCGCGTCTTGCGCGTAAGCCGACGCGTCTCATCGCAGCTCTCGACCCGGAAACGTTCGTGCGATGAGCGTCGAGTTCAAGAGCCTCGCGGAGATTTTGCGCGAGACGCGCGCCGCCTCGCCGCCGATCTCGCCGCTGATCGCGGAGCCACTTCCCGTCGTAGAAGAGCCCGAAGCGACGACGGATCGGCTTCCGCAAGCGTGCACGCTCGAACGGTTCGAAGGCGCGCTGCGCCGATTGCTCGAGGAAATCGCGGCCGAAGTCCTTGGACGCGAGCTCGTGCTGGCTCCGGTCGACGTCGACCGGATCGTGACGCATCTGCGGGGACGTTTCGGTTTTCCCGACGCGACGGTAACGTGCGCGGAGGGCGACATCAGGATTGCGTGGGACGGCACGGAAATCGACGCGTCGCTTGGGCGTCGGCTTCGTTCGGCTCTCGAACGCGCGCTCGCGTGATCGCCGTTCGTGGGCGCGTCACGTCGAATCGCGCCCACCGCATCGAGGCAACCTTGCGCGGCGTGCATCTGGGCGATCGCGTTTCGATCCGCGCAGGCGGAGGGGACGTGGCCGCAGTTGTCGTTGCCGTCGAAGGCGCACGCACGTTGCTGTCGCTGCTCGAGGATGCGCGGCGCGTGACGTTGGGCGACGTCGTCGAGCGTGAAGATTTCGGCGATCGCACGATTCTTGGAACGAGCTTGTGCGGACGCGCCGTCGATGGAGTTGGACGCCCGCTCGATGGTCGTGCCGCGCCGATCGGTTCGCGCTTTTCGATCGCGCGTTATCTCCAAGCCCCACGACCCGTCGAGCGACGTGCGTTTTCGCGGCCGCTGTGGACCGGCGTTCGCGTCATTGATTCGTTGCTGACGCTTGCGTGCGGAATGCGGATGGGTATCTTCGGTCCGCCCGGCGCCGGAAAATCATCGTTGCTTCAAACAATTGCGCGAGACATACATGCAGATGCGGTGGTCGTCGCGTTGATCGGCGAGCGAGGCACGGAGGCCGAGCGGCATTTCGCGATTCTGAACGAGCGCATCACGATCGTGTGCGCTCCCGCCGATCGCAGTGCAGGTGAGCGCGTTGCTGCGGCAGAGCTCGCGATGGCGCACGCGTGCCGTTTGCGCGAGTGTGGGCTCGACGTCGTTCTCATCCTCGATAGCTTGGCGCGCTACGCGCATGCGCTGCGCGAGATCGCGCTTTCATGCGGCGAGCCGCCCGGACGGGCCGGCTACCCTCCCACGGTTTTGGCGCGGCTCGCGGCCCTGTGTGAGTGCGCCGGCGCGACCACGAGCGGAATCCGTCACGCTGCTCGCGACGGTGCTCTCCGACGTCGCCGACGCCTCCGACCCGCTGGCCGAGGCTGCCCGATCGCACTTCGACGGCCACCTTGTCCTCTCCAGAAGCCGGGCTGAGCGCGGCGCTTTTCCGGCGATCGACGTTCCGGCGAGTCTCAGTCGCCCGATGCCGGCGGTCGTTGACCCTCGTCACCTGGCCGCTGCCGCCCGGGTTCGGGCCGCCCTTGCCCGGCTCGAGGACTCTCGGGAAGCCCGCGCGCTCGGTCTGGCCCCTCCCGACCCTCTTGAAAATGCCCTCGAGGAGTTCGTGGGCCAAGATTCTCTACCAGAGCTTATCGCTCGGACCCTAGACGCGCTCCATCACCTTGCCGATAGAATATAAGCATGGATTTTGACTCCGGCATCTTCCGCATTCAGGCTCGGATCGATCAGATTTTCGGGGTCGACCCTCAGGACCAGCCGACGACTCCCACCATCTCGAACGTTCCGAACGGACGCTTCGCATCGATGGTGCAGCAGCAAGTCGCAGGTCAAGATGGTTCCGCCGCAGGGCCGCAAGCAACGCCGGCCATCGAGCAGCTCGTCCAGACCAATAGCGCCGCGCAGGGCGTCGATCCGGATCTCATCCGCGCCGTCATGGCTAACGAGTCGGCGTTCGATCCGAACGCTACGTCGAGCGCCGGTGCGCAAGGCTTGATGCAGCTCATGCCGCAGACCGCCGCGGAAGTCGGCGTGACCAACAGCTACGATCCGTCGCAAAACGTCGCGGGCGGAACGCGCTATCTTCGCACGCTGCTCGACAAATTCGGTGGGAATCTCACGAACGCGGTCGCTGCGTACAACGCTGGTCCGGAAGCCGTCGAGAAACATAACGGCATTCCGCCGTATCCCGAGACGCAGTCGTACGTCAAGAACGTCCTCGACACGTATAGCAAGTACAAAGCCGGACAATAACTAGATAACAACGTCGCGTTAGAATTCGCGCGGAGGATTGCGATGCAATCAGTCGCCGCGAAATTCGACCTCGTAGCCGCACGATCGCCCGGCGTTGATCGTCGTGCAATATCACAGGCGTGGTACGACGCGCTGCACCTCGCTTCTCGTTCCGCGTCGGGGCCGCGACACTCGAACATTTCCCTCCTGAACGCTCGACTTTTCCATCGTGGAAAAGTCTGCTCGCCCACTTTCCCCTCTCGCCATCCATGGCTCCGGGAAAAGCTGGAGCGTCCGTCGGGAAACGTCCATCGCATCGCGTCCCCGACGGAAGAAGAAAAAGTGTCTGGAGAACGCAGGGCGCGTTTGTTGCCATTGGCGCACGACATTCTTACGCGATTGCGATCACAGCCGAAGGCGATGCGGTTTGTTTTTGATATGCCACAAGGACGGGTTTGCTTGTATATCGTGCGCGGGCTTCGTGGTGCACAAGTTGTTGCATTCTGTCCCGCCGCGCTCCGCGATGTGGTCGAGAAGGCGTTGACGCAAGTGAGGTACGCGCTGTGAATCTTGGTATTGCGAATGCGGTTGAGAACGTGGAGAAGCGCGCTGAGGATTTGCGCATGGTTTTTACCGGTGGTGCGCAGCCGAATTTTCAAGATGCGCTTCGGCCCGAACGGGCTGAGCTGACGAACGATCCGTTATCTGTGGCGTTGCCGCCGGAGGCCTATCTTGTTGCCGGCGATGCTGCGCGGCCGTCGTACACGCGCGATGGCGCGCTCGCAGTGCGTGATGGCGCTCTTGTCAGCAGCGATGGGACGCCGGTGCTCGGATTTCTTGATGGGGATCCCTCGGGCGTGCCGCGTCCTTTGCAGATCGAGAAGAACGATGCGCTGCTGGGACGCGCGCAGGATGTTCGCGTCGAGTCGGACGGTGTCTTCGGGTACGCGCGCAGCGTGCTCGATCCGAAAACCGGCGAGTCCAGCGTCGAGCGCGTCGTCGTCGGACGCGTGGCGCTTGCGCGTTTTCCGGCGGCTACGCGCTTCGAGCGCATCGATGCGACGCACGTGAGTGTCCCCGCGCACGTCGTCCCGTTCATCGGATCGCCGAACGACGGAAGCTTCTTGCCGATCGAAACACAGCGGCGCGCACTCGGTCGGCTTGATTCCGACGCTGCCATCTCGCGTCTGCAGGATGCCTATCTCGCGATGCGCGCGCTCAGTGCCGTAGAACGCTCGAAAAATGCCTTCGCGCGCGGAGCATCCGAGCTCGTTAAATGAACGTTCGCGAGCTGGCATGGATGCCGGATTCGGAGAACAGCCGCCTGCGATGCACGCGATTCGAACGACGCGTTCCGTTCGATCTTCGTTTGATCGCGGCGATTGCGTGCGCGGCCGAATCGTGCTTCACGGATCTCTTTGGCGAATCGATTGCAATCGACGCTTTTCCAGCCGTGCATTTGGAAGCTGCGATTTGGGCGCGACTCTGCGACGGGAACCTCGTCTTCGAGTTGACGGCCCAAGGGGGTGATCTCAGCATCGTGATCTCGCCCAAAACCGCGCGCCGCATCGTGGGTTGGGCGTTCGGAGAGAGTCCCTCGCAATGCGAGCAAATGCTCTCCGCGATCGAGGCGCGGGTATTGGAACGCTTTGTCGCAGAGCTTGCAAACCGGCTCAAGCCGATTCGTGGGTCGTGCAACGATGCGGTCGCACGAGCGCGATTGCCGGCCGAACGCCGTGCCTACTGCGAGCTGCGAATCGCATCGCCGCTCGACGCCGTGATTGGTCTCGCGGCTAGCGAGAAGGCTCCGGAAATTGGGCCGAAGATCGCAGCCGAGGACCTCGAAGATTGCCCTATCGAATGCTCCGTGCAGCTTGCTGTCGCGGCCTGCAATATCTTTACAATCGCGGGTCTGACACCCGGCGATGTCATCCCTCTCGAAACCAAGGTGGGCCCGTACGCGACGCTGAACGCTGGGCCCGACCCCATCGCTGCGGGCGAAGGCGGCGTACTCGGCACTCGATCCGCCTTCAAGGTACATGTACTGATATGAGAGTCTCGGAGAACGGCAAGAATCTCGACCTGCTCCTGAACGTGTCGCTTCAGGTCACTGCTGAATTGGGCAAGGCGAAGATGAACGTCCGCGACATTCTCAAGCTGGGTACGGGTTCGGTCGTCGAGCTCGATCGGCTCGCCGGCGGCCCCGTCGACCTGCTCGTGAACAACAAGCTCGTCGCGCGCGGCGAGGTCGTCGCGATCGACGATAATTTCGGCGTCCGCATTACGGAGCTGATCGAGCGCCCCGAAACCCCCTAGACCGGACGCGGTAATCTAGGCGAAATTTGCCGCGCCCATCATCGCCGTGGTGGACGATCTTTTCGCGCTTTTCGCGCATACGCGGGCGTCACTGCCCCTCGACGCGCTGGCGGGGCTGACGCTACTTTCGATCGTCCCGTTCATCGCGGTGATGACGACCTCGTTCGTTCGAATCGTCGTCGTCCTGTCGCTCGTGCGCTCGGCCATCGGCTCGCCAACGATTCCGCCGAGCATGGTACTCACGGGACTTGCGATCGTCCTAACGATGTTGGTGATGACGCCGACGATGCATGCGATTCAGCACGACGCGCTCCAGCCGTATGTGCACGGTCGCCTTTCGCAGAGCGCATTCGTCGCGCGTGCCGTCGAGCCGCTGCGGAGGTTCATGATGCGCCAAACGCGCGCGAAAGATCTTGCCCTGTTCGCGCGGGTTGCGCATCGATCGTCGAGCGAGATTGCCGTACTCATCCCGGCGTTCGTGGTCGGAGAGCTACGCAGCGCATTTGCAATCGGCGTCGCGTTGTATCTGCCGTTTCTCGCGATCGATCTCGCGGTCGCTGCGATCTTGATGAGCCTTGGCATGATGATGCTAAGCCCACCGATCGTTTCGTTGCCCTTGAAGCTGCTGCTGTTCGTCACGGTCGACGGCTGGGCGCTCGTCTGTGCGGGGGTGACGACCAGCTTCCGATAACTATAGGGTAGATGCGCATCACCGAGTCGCTCGAGCAGCGGCAGCCGTTTTTCTCTTTCGAATTCTTCCCACCGAGGAATGACGACGGCGTGCGCTTGCTTTTCGAGGCGATCGCGCAGCTGCGGGTCTTGCAGCCGGCCTTTGTCTCGATCACTTACGGCGCGGGCGGTTCGACCCGTGCGCGCACCGTCGAGCTCGCCAAGCGGATCCGCAACGAGCTGGGTCTCGACGTCATGGCGCATGTTACGTGCGTCGGTGCCACGCGCGACGAGCTGCATTCGCTCTTCGATGACTTAGCAGCCGCCAATATTGAAAACATCATGGCGCTGCGCGGCGATCCTCCGAAGGGAGAAGAAGCGTTCAGCGCTTCGAAGGGCGGCTTTGCGCACGCTTCGGAACTTATCGCGATGCTTTCCAAAGACTACGCGTTTTGCATCGGTGCCGCGTGTTATCCTGAGACGCATCCTGAAGCATTCAATGCTGAGACCGATTTGCGTTACGCCGTGGAAAAGGTTCGCGCCGGCGCGCATTTCCTGACAACCCAGCTCTTTTTCGACAACGAACGCTACTTCACGTTCGTAGAGCGCGCACGCAGCATGGGAATCACGGTGCCGATCCTTCCCGGCATCATGCCGATCACGGACTACCGGCAGATCCAGCGCTTTACGGGAATGTGCGGCTCGGAGATCCCGCTCCGTCTACGCTCGGAACTCGAGCGGCGTGAGGATGAGCCCGAAGCGGTGGTCGATCTCGGCGTCGCCTACGCCACGCTGCAGTGTGCGGATCTGCTCGCTCGAGGCGCACCCGGAATCCACTTCTATACGCTGAATCGCTCGCCGGCAAGTCGCGCCGTGTGCTCCGCGCTGCGCGCGGCAAATCGCTGGCCGCTGTCCCTCGAGATGACAACGAGGAAGTAACACCGCCTTAACGCGCGGCGACTAGCATTGCGGCGTGTCTGAGCTTGATGCGTTGCTGCGTGAAGCCTGCGTCGTTTGCGCCGTGCTCGCGCTGCCCGCGGTCGTCGTTGCGACGATCGTGGGAACGGCAGTTGCCGTCTTGCAAGCCGCTTCGCAAGTCCACGAACAGACGCTGACGTTGCTGCCGAAACTGATCGCGATCGGCGCACTCGTCGCAGTCTTCGGAGCCTTCGGGTTGCGACTCTGCGCGGGTTTGTTCGCGAATGCGATCGGTGCGCTTCCGGCGCTCGTCCACGGCGCGTGACGGCAACGTTATTTGCGGTCTTCGCGCGAGCCGCCGGATTCTTCGTGCGTGCACCGGGGTTCTCGCGGACGAACGTCCCGGGGAGCGTTCGCGCGCTGTTCGCGTTCACTCTTGCCATTGCGGTACTGCCGAGCGTCGGAAATCTTCGCGAACATTCGGCGGCGGCATTCCTCGCCGTCGTCGCAAGCGAGGCACTGACGGGCGCCGTATTCGGTTTTAGCGCCACGGTCGTCTTTGAAGCGGTTGCGGGCGCGGGACGCATGCTCGACGATCTCGTCGGCTTGCGAGCGAGCATCCCCGGAATAAGCGTTGCGCCGGTCGGGTTCGGTGGTTTGTGGCTGCTCGTGTACGTTGCAGCATATTTCGCTCTGGGCGGAATCGACGCGCTGGTCGTCGCCTTCGCGAAGACCTTTTCCATCGTCCCGTTAGGCGCCGCCCTCGACGCCCAGACGCTACGCAATGTCGGCTTCGCGTATGCACCGACCTTCGTTCGTTTGTGCCTGCAGCTCGCGACGCCCGCAATTTGCGTGACGCTCTGCGTTCACGCCGGCCTCGCGGTGCTTGCGCGCGTCATTCCCCGCTTCGGACATTTGTCTCTCGCGTACCCAGCGGCATACGCCGGCGTATTGCTGATCGCATTCGTCTCGCTGGCGAGCGTTCGCGATTTGGTCTCCTACCATTGAAATCGTTTGAGCCGACACCTTCGCGACTCGACCGTGCGCGACGCGAAGGCGATCATCCGATTTCGCGTGACGCCGTCGCGGTCGCGACGTTGTGCGGTGCGTCGCTCGGACTTCTTGCGGCGCTACCGCTGGTACGATCAGCGCTCTTGGAAGCTATGCGGACGATCGTGAATCAGGGTAGCGACGCGCGCATCGTGACGACAACATGCGTCGCGGTCGCTGGAACAGGCGGCGGTGGCCTGCTCGCAGCCGTGCTTGCAACGTTCGCGCAGACGCGCGGCCTATCAATACGGCCACTCGGGTTTCGGCTGAGCTTTACGCCTCCGCTTGGAACCGATGCCGTAAGTGGCGTCGCGCGCAGCGCGTTGGCGGTGATCGCCGGCCTCCTGATCATCGCCTGTTCGATTGCGCCTGCGCCCAGCGCAATTTCGCGCACGGTTGAGGGTGTGGCCGCAATCGGTTTCATCGCTGCAGTTATCGACCTGCTCGTCGTGCGTAAGAGTTGGCGCCGTCGTCTGCGCATGACGTTCGAAGAGCTGCGGCGTGAGATGCGCGAGCATGACGGCGATCCACAAGCGCGCGCTCGCCGGCGGCGTCTCCACCGGATGATGGTCCGCGGCGCGCTCCGCAACGTTCGGCGTGCCACGTTCGTCGTCGTCAATCCAACGCACATTGCGATCGCCGTCCGCTACGTCGCTGAGGAAATGTCCGTCCCGATGATTTTGGTTCGCGCCGCAGACGAAGGCGCGTTGCGCGTCAGAAAGCTCGCCGCGGACGCGCGCATACCGCTCGTCGAGAATCCGCCGCTGGCGCGGCAACTCTACGCGCACGACGCGCTCGGGCCGATACCGCCCGAGGTTTATCTTGCCGTCGCGCAGATCATCGCAGCATTGCAGAGAGAATCCTAGATGCGTTCGACCTACGCATTCGCAGCCGTCGTGCTGGGAATCGTCTTCGTGCTGGTGGTCCCGTTGCCGGCGCCGTTGCTCGACTTGCTCTTGGGGATCGATATCCTCGGCGCCGCGCTCGTGCTGATGGTTACGATTCGCATCGAAGAGCCGCTGCAGTTTTCGGCTTTTGCGCCTGCGCTCTTGGTCGCGACGCTCTACCGTCTCGCACTTGACGTCTCGGCAACGCGGCTGATCCTGACACACGGCGACGAACCGGGAGGTGTCGGTGCCGTGATTCCGGCGTTCGGCGCGTTTGTCGTCGGGGGCAGCCCGATCGTGGGATTGATCGTTTTCGCCATCTTGATCACGATTCAATTCGTGGTCGTTGCGACCGGTGCGCAACGTGTCGCCGAGGTTGCAGCGCGGTTCACGCTCGATGCGATGCCCGGCAAGCAAATGGCGATCGATGCCGAGGTGCACGCCGGCGTTCTCGAGCCGGACGCGGCGCGCGCTCGCCGCGCGCGAATTCAAGCCGAAGCGGATTTCTACGGCGCGATGGACGGCGCCGGGAAGTTCGTCAAGGGCGATGCCGTCGCGGCGCTCATGATCGTCCTCTTGAATCTGGTTGGCGGAATCGCGATCGGTCTGACGCATGGCCTCACACCGGCCGAGGCGTTCGCGCGTTACGCGATTCTCTCGATCGGAAACGCGCTGGTAACGACGCTCCCCGCGTTCTTGATCTCGCTTGCGATGGGCCTGATGGTCACGCGTGTGGCCGTCGAACGTTCGCTCGGCAGCGATCTTGCGCAGCAGCTGCTCGCGCGTCCCGATGCGTTGCGCGGCGCGGCTACGTTGATCGGCATTCTGGCTTTAGTCCCCGCACTTCCGGGACCGCTCTTTGCCTCGCTTTCCGCCGCGGCGTTCCTGGCATCCAACCTTGCGCAACGCAAGCAGCGTGACGAGACTGCATCCGCGCGAAAAAAACATTCGGATGCGCGCCGCATCGCATTGCGCCGCCCGGAGAGCGCGCTCGGCCTGGTCGGTGTCGACGCCATTGCAATCGACGTCGGTGCAGACCTGCTCGCCCTACTCAAGCCGCCGCACGACGAGGCGCTGCTCGACCGGATCGGTGAGATTCGCCGCGCGCTTGCAATGGAGATTGGAATCGCGATCCCCGGCGTACGCCTGCGCGACGATCTCACGCGCGAGAAAGACACCTACGCAATTCGCGTGCGCGATGCCGTCGCGGCCGTTGGGCGTTTGCAGCTTGGCCGGCTGCTTGCCGTCGGCAACGAAGATCTTCTGGCAACCGTTGCCGGCGATTCCGTTCGTGAGCCCGTGTACGGTCTTGCTGCGCGCGCAATCGATCCCGCGCTGCGATCCGTTGCCGAGAAGTCGGGACTCATCGTGTTCGATCCGATTTCGATCCTCGGCTCGCATCTTGCGGAAGTCGCGCGACGACACGCTGCCGAGTTGTTCGGACGCCAAGAGTTTGCGACGCTGCTCGAGCATCTTCGCGCGGTCGCACCGGCAATCGTCAAGGAGATCGCTGAGGCCGTAACCATTGCGTTGGCACATCGGGCGTTCGTGCTGCTCTTGCGAGAGAAGATGTGGCCGCGCGATCCGCTCGTCGCTCTGGAAGCGCTGATCGATGCGGGCGGAGGCCGCGAACCGCGCGAGCTCGCCGAAGCGATGCGCCGGCGCATCGTGCCGCTCGAGCTGCGCCGCCGTAATCGCGTCCCGCACGTCCTTGTTGCGGCGCCCGATCTCGAAGAGACGCTGGTGCGCTACGATGATCCGGATCTCGGCGTTGCTCCGGACCCCGGTTTTGCGCTCGGTCTACGTGCCGCGCTCGTCGCTCACGCGGATCGATTCGCGCACGCCGGCGCGATCGTCACCGGTTCGCGTGCCAGACCCCTACTCGGCGAGCTTGTGGTGCGATGGGGGATCGAGCTTGAAGTGTTTTCTTACGCTGAGCTGCCGCGGGAGATGCCGCTCGAACCGATCGGGACGCTCGCCGTCGAACACGATGGGCAGAGTCCGGTAACGGTCAAGACGCAGTCGATCTCCGAAAATCCGCGCGTCGAGCCGATTGCTGCGGCGAGATCGGCGAGTCCCGGCGCGGTGATGTTGATGAGCTGACTGCATTTCGTACACAAAAGATGATGATGTTTTTCGAGCACTGCTTCGAAGCGAGCCGCTGAACCCGCGTGCGAAAACACTTGCACGAGGCCAAGCTCACGCAGGATGTCGAGCGTGCGGTAGATCGTCCCAAGACTGACGCCCGGCAGTTCTTCCCGAACGCGTTCCAAAATCGTCTCCGCAGAAAGATGTGCTGCGCCGTCTAGGGCACGCAGAATCGCGGCGCGCTGCTTCGTCAGACGATATTTCGTCTGAAGAAGGCCGGCGTCGACCCCCTTAACATCCACCATCTCAAGCGCCCTCATTCACGGTTTGACCCGGGATGCCGACCCTGCTACAATCTTGCGGTTCTCCCCTTCCCGCTGGCGGAAAATGTGGTCTAAGTTAAAGTATCCATTGAAGGCGGCACTGCTGGTCGTCTTCGTCGCCCTTTGCGTTTGGGCGATTGTGCCCGTGCAACAGAAGATACGATTGGGTCTCGACCTGCGCGGAGGCGTTCAGGTCATTTTGCAGTTGCAACCGACCAAAGACGTCCCGGCCATCACGAGCCAGGTGCAAAGTCAGGTCGTCCAAGTCATCGACAATCGTATCAACGGCTTGGGCGTAACAGAGCCACAGATCACGAAGGTCGGAAACGATCGGATTCTGGTCGAGCTGCCGGCGGTGAAGAATCCCGACGAAGCGATTCGTGCGCTCAAAGACGTCGCGCACCTCGAATTCAAGATCGTTCCGGAACAAGTTGCAAATCGGGCCTACGCGGCGCAAACCTCGGGCAAAGATCAAGCCTATATTCAAGGAAACGTCGAGAAGCCGTCGCCGGCATACCTCGCCAGCGGAGCGACGATCTATAGCGGCGCCGAGCTAAAGGGCGCTCAGGCCTCATACGATCAAAGCGGTCGCCCGAAGATCGACTTTCAAACGAAGAACCCCGGTAAGTTCGACGCGCTGACACGCAAGTATATCCATCAGAATCTCGGCATCTTCTTGGACGGCGGCTTCGTTTCGTCGCCCGTGATTCAATCGCCGATCGGTGAAAGCGGCGAGATCACCGGCGCCTTCACCGAAGACGACGTCGTGCGCATCGCAAACGAGCTCAACGCCGGTGCGCTGCCCGTCCCCGTCGTGATCATCTCGGATGACACGATCGGGCCGGTGCTCGGACAGCTCGACTTGACGGAATCGCTGTATGCTGCGGCGCTTGGTCTCGGCCTCGTCCTGATTTTCATGGTGATCGTCTATCGTTTGCCGGGATTGCTCGCGGACTTGGCACTTGTCGTGTACGTCGTTGCCCTCTTGGCACTGCTGGCAGTCAATAAAGCGACTCTCACGCTTCCCGGCATCGCAGGATTCGTGCTTTCGATCGGTATGGCGGTTGACGCCAACGTTCTGATCTTCGAGCGCCTCAAAGAAGAGCTTTGGGCGGGGAAGACCTTGCGTGCCGCCGTGCGTACCGGATTCGCGCGCGCCTTTACGACGGTTTTCGATAGTCACGTGACGACGATCGTCGGTGCAGGCGTTTTATTCTTGCTCGGCACCGGAACGGTCAAAGGCTTTGCCTACACGTTATTTTGGGGAACGGTATTCTCACTTGGCACGGCCGTGTACATCACGCGCTTCTTCATGGACGTGGTTGTTGACACGGATATCGTTACCTCACCATCCGCGTACGGCGCGAGCGCGAGCGATATCGCCGCAACGCGGGCCGATGCAATGAAAGCCGGAGCGTAAGCGTGTTCTTCCGGCGCCTGAATTGGAATATCGTCGGCTGGTTCCGAATCGTCTCGGCGATCTCGTACGTCGTGATCGCGGCCGGCCTCATCACGATGGGCGTCCATTGGCATAATACCGGCGCACCGCTTCGCCTCGGTCTCTCGTTCACGGGCGGAACCGACCTGACGCTCAAATTCGAGCGGAGCGTCACGCAAGCGCAAATCGCCTCGGCTCTCTCGACGATCGGCGTCGGCGACGAGCGGATCAACACGCTCACCAAAACCGGCGACCTTCCGGATTCGCGCTGGAGCATCGAGACACAAACCGACTTCGGCAACGACACGGCGAAACTGTGGGGTGCGCTGGGGGGCCTAGCGACCGTCGATCGCGCGCAATCGTCTATCTCGACGGTCGGGCCAACGCTTTCGCACGAATATCTGCTGCACGCGCTCTATGCGCTCGTCATCGCGATCACGATCCAATTCATCTACATCGCGTTCCGCTTCGGCTGGAATTATATCTTCGGACTCGTCGCGATCATCGCGCTCGTACGCGACTCGCTGATGATGATCGGCATCTACGCGATCGCCGACAAGCGCGTTGACGACGCGTTTTTGGCCGCGGTTCTAACCGTGATCGGCTATTCGGTAATGGATACGATCGTAATTCTCGACCGGATTCGCGAGAACACGAAGGTCATGGACGGCGAACCATACGAGCAGATCGTCAACACCTCGATCCTGCAGACGATGACGCGCTCCGTAAACACGCTGGCGACCGTCGTCATCACGCTGGTCGCGCTTTTGGCACTGGGCGGAGCCTCGCTCAAGAACTTCGCGTTCGCGCTGCTGGTCGGCATCTGCTCGGGCGGCTATCACTCGATCTTCTACTCGGCGCCGCTCGTCGTTAGGCTGCGCAAACAGCAGCTGGAACGCGCCCAGCGCCGTCGCGCGCTCGGTCTCAGCACGCCGGCCGCGCGTCCGCGTACGGTCGCCGAAGCCAAGGCTCAGGCATCACGTACCGCGATCGAGCGCGAAGCGATTTTGGCTGCACGCAAAGAGCGCAAAGAAAAGGGAAAATCCGATACCCGCGGTGGCGCGCGGCAGCCGCACTATCGTAAGCAGCGCATCGTAGCGGCACCGACGGAAACGATCGAACCGGAGATCGATCCGCTCGACGCGCAACGCGCCGGTTTGCACGATGAAGCGCTCGAACAAGGCCATGAGGAGATAAAACTCAATCTCGAAGAGACCGAGTAAGTCTCTCAGTCCGCGGGGCCTGCCTCCTCCAACTTCGTCCGAGGCCGCGTTCGAGCGGCTCCTCGCAACGTTCGATGAGGAAAAGAGCGAATCAAGCGCCTTCGTTGACGCGCTCTTCGCGAAGTCGGCGCAGTTTCTGGATCGCGACCGGTACGCGAATATCGGCGATTCGTCCGAATTCAATACCAAGCTCGCAGGCGTCAGCTTCGAGGGACGTCAGGACATTGCGGCGGGCGTGCGTCCGGGCGCGACGATCGAGTTGCGGCGCCAAGCCGATAATCCGCATGATTCAAACGCGATCGCCGCATTCTACGGAGCCTTGCAGCTCGGCTTCCTGAAGCGCGACCTGGCACAGAAACTTGCACCGCTCATCGACGGCGACGGCCGTCGCTACAGTGCCGAAGTGACGGCCGTAACCGGAGGCGGTAAAGGCCGTTCGTTCGGTATCAACATCCGCGTCAAGCGCGCCGACGTCGTTCGACGACGCGCACGCGCGTTGCCGGCTGCAGAGGCGCCGCGACACGATGAGGTCGTGCGCGCGCTGATTGGAGCGCATCCCCTGCGCGAATCGCAATCGCTCGTCATCGAGCGCATCGAGGATGGACGCAACACCGTTGCGGTCATGGGCACAGGTCGCGGAAAGTCGTTTTGCTTTCAGTATCCCGCGGCGATTCGCGCGCTCGAACGCGGCGCGAAGACGCTCGTCATCTATCCGCTCCGCGCGCTCGCAAACGATCAGTTTTTAGCGCTCGAGCGCAGACTCGGCGATCTCGGCATTCGGATGTTTCGTGCGAACGGCGCAATCGACGGCGAAGAACGGGCCGAGCTGATGGCGGCGCTCGAGAGCGGCGAGTGGGACATCGTCTGCTCGACGCCTGAGTTCATCGAGTATCACATCGAGCGTTTCGCTGCGCCGCAAAGCCGCCCGTCGCTGCTCGTGATCGACGAAGGTCACCATCTCTACGAGTCACGCCACCGCCCGGCGTATGCGAAACTCCCGGAGATCCTGCCGAAGCTCGGGATGCCGCAAGTGCTCGCCTTGACGGCGACGGCGACCGACAATGCCTTCGCGCACATCCGTCGCGAACTGGGAATCGACGCCTGGGTCATCGATGCGACAATTCGTGAGAACCTGCACGTCGTGGACGCCCGCAACACCGAAAAGAAGGAAGCGTATCTGATCGACGTGCTGCGCGAGGGCGGTAAGGGCATCGTCTATTGCAATTCGCGCAGCGGCGCGACCAACGTAGCCGAGAAGCTTCGAGCGGCGCTCGGCAACGACGTCGCCTTCTATCACGCCGGGATGAGTTCCGGCGATCGCGCGATGGTCGAAAATTACTTTCGTGACGGCGACTTGCGCGTCGTCGTCGCAACGTCCGCGTTCGGCGAGGGAATCGACCTCCCCGACGTGCGCAACGTGTTTCTCTATCACCTCAGCTTTGATTTCACGCAGTTCAATCAGCAGTCCGGCCGAGCCGGTCGCGACGGCGCCGACGCCAATGTCCACTTGCTCTTCGGCGGGAGCGACAAGGGACTCAACGAGTTCCTGATCGATTGCGACGCGCCGAGACTCGAAACGCTGCGCGAAATCTACCGTGCCGTCCGTGACGTTGCGCGCGACGGGATCGCACGTATCGACAATGAGACGGTCGTTTCGAGCCTCGACATGCGTAACGTTCGAGCCTCGACGATCGGCTTTGCGCTGCTGATCTTTTCCGACGCCGGCTTGGCCGAGGTCGGCATCGACGACGAGGGACGCTTCATACGAATCCTCGACGTCCCCGGAAAAATCGATTTGACGCAGAACGCGCGTTTTGCAGAAGGTGAAGCCGAACGCGAAAGCTTTGCGCACTTCTGCTCGCTCGTGCTCGAGGAATCGCCGCAAACACTCGAACGGATCATCAATCGGCCGATCTATCCGCAAAACGTCAAGCTCGTCGAATAGGTGAAAGAGAAGAGGTAGGGATGCATTCGAGCGCAACAGTCATCGATTCGTCGATCTACCGCGACATCTTCAGTACGCCCGAAATGCGCGCGGTCTGGTCGGATGAACGCCGCATTCAGCATTATCTCGACGTCGAAAAGGCGCTTGCGCTGGTGCAAGGGCGGCTCGGCGTAATCCCACAGAATGCGGCTGCCGAAATCACGAAGCATTGCACGGTCGAATCGATCGACTTCGCAAAGCTGAAAGCCGCGACCGAACGCGTCGGCTTCCCGATCATGCCGGTTGTCCAGCAGCTCACCGCGGCGTGCGCGGACGGTCTCGGGCAATGGTGCCACTGGGGCGCGACGACGCAAGACGTCACCGACACGGCAACGGTCTTACAGATGCGCTCCGGGCTCGAGCTGATCGAGCGCGATATGCACGCCGTCGTGGAAGCGCTCGCGATTCTTGCGCGCAAGCATCGTGAGACGCCGATGGTCGGACGCAGCCATCTGCAGCAAGCCGTCCCGATGACGTTCGGCTACAAAGTCGCCGTCTGGCTCTCCGGGTTCCAACGCCAGTTGGAACGACTCCATGAAATGAAGCCGCGCGTATTGATCGGCGAGCTTGGCGGTGCCGTGGGAACGCTCGCGGCGCTCGAAGACCGCGGATTCGAGGTGCAGGACGCGGTGATGGACGAGCTCGGTCTCGGACGTCCGCCGATCGCGTGGCACACCATGCGCGATACGATCTGTGAAGCCGGGAATTTTCTCGGACTCTTGTGCGGCTTGCTTGAGAAGATCGCACTCGACGTCAAGCTGATGATGATGACCGAGCTCGATGAGGTTGCGGAACCGGCTGGTGCCGGTCAACGCGGCGGTTCGAGCACGATGCCGCAAAAACGCAATCCGATCTCGTGTGCGTACATCACGGCGTGTGCAGGCGTCGTTCGCCAACACGTTGCCGGATTGCTCACCGCCATGGGCTCCGATCTCGAGCGTGCCACGGGGCCGTGGGAAATCGAATGGCTCGTGCTTCCCGAGATATTCTGCTTCACGGCCGGCGCGCTCGCGCAAGCGAAATTCATGCTCGGCGGCCTGGAAGTCCATCCGGAAAGCATGCTCAAGAACCTGCAGATCACGGACGGACTGATCAACACCGAGAACGTGATGATGGCCCTCGGTCCGAAGATGGGCCGCGAGATCGCGCACGACAAAATTGCCGAAATTTGCGTCGCAGTCGCAAGGGGCAAGGGGCGGCTGATCGATCTCTTAGCCGCCGATCCCCAGATTGCAAAGATCTTCGATCGTGCCGCACTCGAGAAACTCCTCGATCCGCGCAGCTACGTCGGGTTATCTGCGCGGATGGTCGATCGCGTGTTAGGCGACTAGGATCCTTGCGATCTCGGCGTCCGATAAACCGAGGTCGTCCTTCAGCAAGCGTTCCGTGTCGGCGCCGAGCTGCGAAGGGCCGGGGGCGAACGTCGCGGGTTCCGAACGCAGGAATTCGGGTTGCGCACGCATCATGCGCAGCGCTCCGAAGGTCGGATCTTCGACCGTTACGTAGGACTTTCGGAATTGAATCTGCGGATTGTCGAAGACGGTTTGGATCGTTTCGAGCGGACCGATCGCGCAGCCGAGCGGAATCAATGTGTCGAGCACGTCTTGGCGCGTGCGAATTTTGCACCAGGCTTCGATCGCACGATTGAGCGCGTCGCCGTTCTTGATTCGGCCGGCGTTGGTCGCGAAACGAGGATCTCGAGCCAGCTCCTGGCCGCCGATCGCGAGAATGAAGCGTTCGGCAATTGATTGCGAGCTGCCGGAAAGCGCGACCCAAAGACCGTCGCTGCACGCAAACGCGCCCCGCGGCGCCGTGAATTCGAGCTCATTGCCTTTGCGAATCGGAACGTGCCGCGTCTGATCGTAGTCCATCATGTGCAGCTCGGTCAGCTTCATCGCGGCTTCGTAGATCGCGCAGTCGATGATCTCGCCTTCGCCGGTCTCCCGCGCGCGTACGTAGGCTGCGAGGATCGCGCTCGTCGCGAGCATCGCCGCCATCGTGTCGGCCAGTGCAAACGGCGGAAGAAGCGGCGGACGATCTTCCCAGCCGCTGAGCGCTGCGATCCCGGTCATCGCTTCCGCGAGCGTTCCGAAGCCGGCGCGATCGCGATATGGACCTTCTTGTCCGAATGCAGTCATGCGCAAGACGATCAAGCGCGGATGTTGCGCGAGCAACTCGCGCGGATCGAGATTCCAACGTTCGAGCGTCCCGGGGCGAAAATTCTCGATCAGAATATCAAACGTGCCGAGCCATCGTTTAAAAAGTTGTTGCGCCTCAGGTTTGTGCAGGTCGAGTACAACGCTCGATTTGTTGCGTGAAAGTGTTTTCCAATAGATCCCTTCGCCATGTTTCTCGGCGCCGAAGTGCCGCGCGGGATCGCCTTTCCCAGGATGTTCGAGCTTGACGATTTCTGCACCGTAATCGCCAAGTTGCGTCGCGCACAGCGGCCCTGCGATCATCGTCGCGCAATCCAGGACGCGCACGCCGCGGAGCGGCCGAGGGGCTGCTTCGGAAGCCATAAGCCGGAGTTCCCGGGGCTTGCGGCCAACCCCCTGGGCGAGTGAACTACTTCCTGCGGCGTCCGATCTTTGCATCGGTCTGCTCGCTTTTTATCGTGTTGGTCGGGCTGATCACGATCCCGGCGCTTCCGATCTCGCAGTATCCGCAAATCGCGCCGCCTACCGTCACCCTTACCGCGACGTATGTCGGTGCAAGCGCGGAGACGGTCGAGCAAACGGTCACGATTCCGTTGGAAGAGGCAATCAACGGTACCGAAGGCCTGCGTTACATCAGCTCGCAGAGCACGAACAACGGCACGGTGACGATCACGTGCACGTTCTCGCTCGATACCAATCTCGATATCGCTGCGACCGACGTACAAAACGCCGCGAACAGCACGCTCGGCGTATTGCCGCTAGCAGTACAACAAACCGGACTTGTCATCAAGAAGAACTCCGGTTCGTTCGTGATCGCATTCGGGCTTTACGCGACCGATCCAAGCGTTAGCCGTCTCTTTATCGCGAACTACGCCGACATTTACTTGGTGGACGCGCTCAAACGCATCAAGGGTGCGGGCGACGTGCACACCTTCGGCGATCGCCGTTACGCGATGCGCGTCTGGATCGATCCGAAGCGACTAAATGCGCTCGGGCTCACCGCACTCGACGTCGCCAACGCAATCGCAGCCCAGAACGTGCAAGTCCCGGCCGGCGCGTTCGGCATGCCGCCGATCCCGAACAACACGCCGTTCCAGATTCCGATCGACGTCAGTGGCCGCTTGGCGGAATCCAACGCAATTCGGGAACATCATCGTCAAGACCACCGCGAACGGCGGCTTCGTGCGCATGCGCGACGTCGGGCACGTCGAGCTCGGCGCGCAAGACTATTCGACCGAGCTGCGCTTCAACGGCCGTCCGTCAGTCGGCATCGCGGTCTTGCAGCTGCCGAGTGCGAACGCGCTCGATCTTTCGGAACGCGCGCGTGCGACGATGGTCCAGCTTTCTAAACACTTCCCGCCCGGCATGAAGTACGGGCTGGCGTTCGATTCGAGCGAGTTCGTCCGCGAATCGATCAAGGAAGTGTTGATTACGCTGCTGATGGCCATCGTGCTCGTCGTCATCGTCATCTTCTTGTTCTTGCAAGATTGGCGCACGACGTTGATTCCGGCGATCACGATCCCTATCTCGTTGATCGGAACCTTCTTCCTGATGAAGGTCTTCGGTTTCACGATCAACACGCTGACGCTCTTCGGTCTTACGCTCGCAACCGGACTCGTCGTCGATGACGCAATCGTCGTCATCGAAAACATCGCGCGTTTCATCCAAACGAAGGGAATGGAGCGCATGGAGGCCGCGCAGCAGGCGCTCAAAGAGATTTACGGTGCGGTTATCGCGAGCTCGCTCGTGCTGCTATCGGTCTTCGTTCCGGTCGGGTTCTTTCCAGGTACGACGGGAAGGCTGTATCAACAGTTCGCCTTGACGATCGCTTGCGCGATCGGAATCTCACTGTTCTGCTCGCTGACGCTCACGCCCGTACTGTCGCGCTTGCTGATCAGCTCCGAAGAAGGCTCGCACGGCCGATTCTTCGATCTCGTCAATCTCGTCATTCAGGGAATGCGGACCGCGTACGATCGGACGCTCGGGCCGACGATGCGTCACGGAAAAGTCGTTGGCGCGCTGTTCGCGATCGGGTTGGTCGTAACCGGATTCATTTTCACGCGCACGCCGTCCGCATTCATCCCGGACGAAGACGTCGGTTATTTCTTCGTCTTGCTGCAAGCTCCGGACGGCTCGTCGCTACCGTATACCTCGTCGATCGCGCTCAAGGCCGAGAATATCATTCGCGCGGAGCCCGACGTTCTGGACGTCTTCAGCATTCAAGGTTTCAGCTTCGTTGGACAAGGCGCGAATTTCGGATTGATGTTCGCGCACCTCAAGCCGTGGGGTGATCGGCCTGGTGCGCAGCATACGCTCCTCGCGATCTTGCGGCGCTTGAACGCCAAGCTTTCGCAGATTCCCGAAGCCTCGATCGTTGCAGTCAATCCGCCGGCGATTTCCGGTGTCGGTAACGTTGGCGGTTTTCAATTCGAGCTCGAGGACACCGGCAACATCGGTCTTGCAGCCTTGAGCAAGGCGGCAAAGCAGTTCGTTCGTAGCGCGAATCAAATCCGAATCTGCGTTCGATTTATACGACGTTCCATGCCAACGGTCCGGAGATGATCGTCGACATCGATCGCGATAAGGCGCAGCAGATCGGCGTCTCGATCTCAGACATTTTCAACACGCTTGCGATCTACATGGGCTCCGACTACATCAATGATTTCACGTATCTGAATCGCTCGTTCCGCGTTTACGCACAGGCCGACACGTCGTACCGGCTCTCGCAACTGAATTTCCAGCGGATTTTTGTTCGCTCGGCGGGTGGCGGCTCGATTCCGCTCTCGGATATCGTTAGCGTGCATCCGGGTGAAGCAGCGCCGGTCATCACGCATTACAATCTGTTCCGCAACATCGAAGTTTTGGGACAAGCCGCACCCGGCCACGGAAGCGGCGACGCGATCGCTGCCATGGAGCAGGAGGCGAAGAACCTGCCGTCCGGCGTGCAGTACGAATGGACCGGTATCGCGCTCGAAGAGACGACCGCCGGCGGTCAGTCGCTGATGATCTTCCTCTTAGGGATTCTGTTCACGTTCCTGGTGCTTTCGGCGAAATACGAAAGCTTCACCGAGCCGCTGATCATTCTGTTCACGGTCCCGCTGGCGATTTTGGGCGCCCTCCTTGGATTGCACGCGCGCGGCTTCCCGAGCGACGTCTATGCACAAGTCGGCTACGTCATGTTGATCGGTCTTGCGAGCAAGAACGCGATCTTGATCGTCGAGTTCGCGAATCAACAGCGCGAACTAGGAAAGACGCCGGAAGAAGCCGTCAAGATGGCAGCCGAGATTCGTCTGCGGCCGATCTTGATGACGTCGATCGCGTTCATTCTTTCCGTCGTCCCGCTTGTCGTCGCGACCGGTGCCGGAAGCCATGCGCGCAATTCGCTCGGTACGGTCGTCTTCTTCGGGATGGTGCTCTCTACGATTCTGAATCTCTATGTGATCCCCGTGCTGTACGTGTTCATCGTGCGGCTCTTCAGCCGGAAAGATGACGATCGCCCGTTGCGTCCGTTCAGCGCACTGCGCGCGCGCTTCTCGAACGGCCGGAACGGTAATGGCCACAAACTTGTCATCCCGAGCGAAGCCAGCACCCCGCAGGGTATCGAGGGACCGCGATAATCGAAACTACTCACACTTCGCGCGGCGACGGCATCGAACAGATTCGTCTGCCGATGACGGATCACGCGCTCAAGTACATCAACGCATACCTGATCGAAGGTGACGACGGCTACACGCTCGTCGACTGCGGATGGGGACTGCCGGAAGTATTGCAGACTCTCGAAGATGCGCTGCGCGAGCTCGGCAAAAGCATCGATCAGATCTCGTGGGTGATCGCGACGCATTTTCATACGGATCACTACGGGATGGCCGGGACGATCGCCGAGCTCGGTGGTGCGAAGCTGATGATGCATCCGGCCGACTGGGCTATTCTCGACACGCGCTTTCGGCATATCGAGGCCGAACTGCACCGACGCGATGCGTGGCTGGCAAGTAACGGCTTTTCCCTCGAAGGCTATGCTGCAGAAGATCGAGGCCGGCTCTTCGCGCGACGATTCTCGCTGAAAGCGCCCGATCGCAATCTTGCGGATGGCGACGAGCTGCGCATCGGAAGCCATCATTTTCGCGTTGTATGGACACCGGGTCACACGCCCGGACATATCTGCTTGTATGACGACGAACGCAAGGTATTGCTGAGCGGCGACCACGTGTTGCCGCGCATTACGCCGCACATCGGCTTTTGGAACGCGAATGACGGCGATCCGCTCGGCAAATTTTTGGAGTCGCTGCAGAAGGTGGCGTCACTCGGTGCAAAGAGCGCATTGCCTGCGCACCGCGAACCCATCGACGATCTACCCGGTCGGATCGAGGAGCTGCTCGCGCATCACGTCGAGCGCGAGACGCAAGTGCTCAATGTTCTGACCGGACAGATGACGGGTACAGAGGTGGCGTCGCAGCTCACGTGGCGAAGGAACCTGAGCCGCTTCGACGATCTACCGGCAAGCGAACGGAGCTTTGCCCTTGTTGAGACTTTGGCCCATCTGGAGCACCTTCGCGCAAATGGTACCGTCGAGAAAATTCAGCAAGCAGGTGTATACCGGTATCGGCGTACGTAGAGCCGCAACACTCGTCGCTCTCGTAGGCTTCGTTCTTGCCGGCCTGCCGGCGCGAGCGCAAACAACGCCGGCGCCCGAAACTCCGCCGGCTGCGACACCGCTCCCCTCCGTTTCTCCGACGCCTGCGCCATTTTTGGTCGCGCAGCCTGTGAGCTTCACGATTACGGTGGGCGGCAGTCAAGACGTAAAGATTCTCGGCTCAACCGGCGCACTGACGGCGCAACTATCGTCGCCGATCGCGCAAGTTACAGTCGATCAAACGACAATTCACGTCACGGGACAGCAGCTCGGCGCGGCAACCTTACACGTCAGCGATCAAACCGGTGCGTCGGTCGACGTGCAAGTGCGCGTCGGGCAACCGGCGGGAACGATCCCGCCGATGCTCTCGCTGACCGTAACCGGCTCGCCGGCAGGCTCGGGATTCCTGATGCGTGAGGTGCAAGCCGCGCTCGATCGCGCAATTCGGCCCACACTCGTACCGGGCGCATCAATTGCGTACGGCCCACTACCCCGGGAACCGCAGCCGCTACAACCTGAAGGCGTCGCGACGATCGCAATGCCGATTACGGTTGCAGGCTCCGAGAATACGGCGACGGTTACCGGCGTCACAAACGTCACGATAACGAACATGACGCTTGCGCCGGAGGCACCGGTACAGCTCTTTTACGACGACGATCCGGAATATGTCAGCGGGCTCGGCGTACTCTTTCGCGGTACCGTCACGGCTGACAAGCCAACGCGGCTTTACTACTACCACGACGATCTGAATCTACCGAAAGACATCGCGATCGTCGTCAGCTCGGACGGCGAGAGCCAAGTTCAGTTGATCGATTCCGGCGCGGGTCCTGATCTCGACGTCATGAATGTAGAGACACCTCGTATCAAGGGCCTTCATGCAGTCGGAGCCGCGTAACGAAGGCATCGTCACCAACGTGTCACCGGCGGCTCCGTTCGTTCTGCGCAACTCGATGACGCTTGCGGGTGAGCTCGTTGCGGGCGCGGTTGACGTTCGCGTCGTCGGCGGAGCGCCGGTAACCGTTAGCGTAATCGCCTATCCTGCCGGCGACGATTGGCACAAATACATGGCGGGATTTTCAACGCGCGACGGACACAATCGCCGCGGAGTCTTCGATCTTGGCGGATTCGGCATTCAGGCGCTCGCGTATAGCGTCGGCGGCCCTGATGCGACGTACGAGTACGGCACGCGCGACACAACGCCGCGCAATCTCGATCCGAGCGATCCGGGACACGACTACGGCGACTACGGCGTCATCCATCGCATCACGTTCGACATCGACAATTCCGGAAACACGCCGCAGACGATCTATCTCTATGAGAAACCACTGGGCGGTCCCATGCGCAGCACGTTCATCGTCGACGGCCAGGTCAAGGAACTTGGCTGCGTGCGTGTTCCGCAGCGATATCAAATAATGGCGTACACGATGCCGCCACAACAGCAAGCCGCATCGACGGTTATCACAATGACGGAAGGCGGCTCGAACTATCCGATCGAGATCGGCATGACGGGAACTGCACCACTGCCCACGGTGCCTCCGCAAAGCGCACCCGATGGTTGCTTCCCGAAAGCAACGCCGTCGCCGAGTCCTGAGCCGACACCGACGGAGACGCCTTCGCCTCAAGTCTTGCCCGAGCCAACGGGCTAAAGTTTAGGCCAGCGTCGCAAAGAGTGTCGCGACGGGAATGCGCAGGCCTTCGAACGCGTGATGCTCGATCGTCGCCGATTCGTCGAGCTCGATGTTCTCCTCACGATCGGTGAGACGCACAACACGCCGCGTAGGATCGACGTTGATGATCAGCGTCGTTCCGAGCTCGAGATAGAGAGACGTCTTTCGGTTGATCTCAGCGTCGCGATCATCGGGGGAGCGCACTTCGAAAACGAAATCCGGGGCAAGCGGCGGCCTTTGGCGTTCCGCTTTTGAAAGCGGCGCGAGCCGCGAACCGGAGATAAACGCAACGTCGGGAACGAGACTGATTCCTTGGACCGGATAGACGCGCCATTCAGCTCGGAAGTTGCCGCGTCCCGATGCCCATGTTTCCAAAAGCTTCTCGATCTGGAAAACGACCTTGGCGCGATTGTATTGCGGACTCACCTTTTCGTGAATCGCGCCGTCGTACAGTTCCTTGTACGGTTTCTCGTCCAACCAGGCGTCGATCGATAACATCGTGACCTCACGCCAACCCTATCACGCGAAAACCTCGCGCGACAAGGAGTCTACGAAAGACCGACGGACTCCGCGGCGCCTTTGAGGCGCAGATCGAACGTCCATATTTTCGAACTCGCGAGTATCGCCGAAGCGAGCAGGTGGCAATCAATCCAGCTAATACCGCGACCCCAAAGAGCACGCTTCTCAACGAAGTGCATGACGTCAGCGTGCAAAACGACATTCACACTTGGAAGTTTGGCAAGATCGGCTAGAGTTTGACGACGGCTTGGAACCGTTCCACTTGCGAGCTCGCCGATAACAAACGGATGCGTGAGTACGAGACCATCGTTGAGGAGCGCTTCAAGTTCCTGACTGCCATGCCGAAAGTGGTCAATCCAGACGGAGGTATCGACCAAAATCAAGACTTCGAGGCTCTCCTTCGCGGCGCGGCCTTAGCATTGGGATCGGACCCCCCAAGACTAATGAGCCGCCTTGCGGCTGCCCGCTCGACCAGCACGCGAAGCCCAGCGTGGACGAGAGCGGTCTTCTCTTGGATTCCGGTGCTCTCTCTTGCTCGCGCCAAAAGATCGTCGTCAAGGATCAACGTTGTCCTCATATGCATAAGTATGCCTCAAGTATATGCATGCCGTCAATTCGGGCTTTCCCGATGCGGGCTTATGCCACGATGGCGCTCGTGAGCCGATCGGCATCGACGCTTTTCCAGAATGCGTTCCCGGTCTCGGTCATCTCCGGCGTCCATGGATCGACTTGGCTCGCACGAATCGGTGCGTGCACGGTTGGTCCAACCGCGTCGCTGTAACTGACGCCGCCATATGGTGCAAACTCGTGGCTCTCTCGATGTGCGAGCACGGAGCTGCGTACGGCGTCGGACGCCGCGCGTGCGTCATCGCGAACTTTTTGTGGAAGACGTGCGTCGCTCGCGAGCTTGTCGTAGAGGGCAATCGCCGGACGATCGGCTCGCCACGGGAGCGAGGCTTTCTCGCCGCGCGCCATGCCATGCACGTCGCGTTCGTCGGCACGTACGTGCGGCGCGAGCGCCGGATTCTTTTTGATCGCCGCCGCGAGATCGTCGTCGAGTGCCTTTACTGCCGTGCGGATCTGCGCCATCTTTTCCGGCGACGTATCCAGGACAGAAAACGAAGCCGCAGGCGCAAATGCCTCACCTCCGATCGCATAGCGCGCGTTCATCGTGGCAGCGACGACGCTCTGACCCATCGCTTGCGGATCGTCGAGATGCTGCGCGATGGCCGCGGCGACCGTGCTCGGCACGCCCGGTGCGATCATGATTTCGTTGCTGGCAGCGAGGCGCGAAACGCCGGCCTCAGAAAGCGCATCGGCAAAACCGAGCGTCCCCATCAAGCACTGATTTGCCACTACGCCGTCCACGTGACGATGGGCATCTTCAGGGTGCGCGTTCGCATGCATCGCGACACCGTCGGCGATTGCGCCCGCAATATCGCGCTCGCTCATCATCGAGCCGTGCGTCGCGCTCTCGAGCCCACCGCCGTCACCGCCGCCGTGATCGACCAGCTCGATCCAGGTTTGCTTTGCGCCGCTCTCTTGCGCGCGATCGAGCGTGCGCGCTACGAACGCGGCAAGGTTCTCGCGGCTCGATGGATCGTGCGGCGTCTCGACCTTCACGTCGGTCGCGTCACCGTCGCGTATCACGTAGCTTTCCGTTCGAAGCGCGCCTTCGTGAAGAAGGCCGCGCCGCGACGTCGTATCTTCGACCACAAACTCGATCGACGAATCACGATTGCTTACGTTGAGCGCCTGATTGATCACGAGCGACTGCTCGTGATCGAGATTGTTGTCACCGTCGCGGTAAATACCGAACTCGAGCGCAGCCGGCGCGATTCCCATGAAGACCTCGCTTTCTTAGCGAGCTCCTTATGTGGCGAATCGTCTAAATGGAAAGGTCACCCGCCTGGCGCGCAGGTGCACTACACAGCTCGATCCAGGTTTGCTTGCTGCGAGATTCTCGCGGCTCGATGGATCGTGTGCGGCGTCTCGACCTTCACGTCGGTCGCGTCACCGTCGCGAATCACATAGCTTTCGGTTCGAAGCGCGCCCTCATGAAGAAGGCCGCGCCGCGACCGATCATCGACTCTCACACCATTTGAGCGGCGACTGTGACATGAAGAAAGGAAAATGCCTATCAGAAAGGAAAATCCTTACCCATGATCACGAGCAAGCTCACGAGCAAGGCGCAGACAACTATTCCGCAACCTGTGCGCACCGCATTGCGCGTTGCGAGCGGCGACGAACTCGCCTACACGATCGATGGCAACCGTGTCATTCTAACCAAGGCTGCGCAGCAGAACCTCGCCGATAATCCGTTCGCGACATTCGGCGAATGGGCGTCCGACAACGACCGTCGAGCCTATGGCGACCTCTGACCCTGCGCCATGGAGCATCGTTCGCGTTCCGTTTCCGTACACCGATCGGCCAGTGCGTCAGCACCGCCCGGCTCTTGTGATTGCGGCAACCGGCGGACATGCGCTGCTTTGGGTGCTAATGATCACCAGCGCCGAAAACCGCGGCTGGTCCGAAGACGTGCTCATTTCCGATCATAAACGCGCAGGACTTCCCGTTCCCTCGCTCGTGCGATGTGCGAAGATTGCAACGATCGATGCACAGGATGCCGAACGCATCGGAATGCTCCCGAATGCTGACCGGAAAAAAGTCGCGCGCATCGTGCAACGCATCCTTGCGTCGCAGCTCGCGTGGGAATTGCGCCCGGGATAGCAAGAGTCGTCGCAAAAGCCGTGCGGTGCGCTATACTACCACCTTGCAGATCTAGCCGCGTGCGCAGCGGGAGCGGGATGGAATCCCGGCTTCACACGTGGTATGGGTCTCAAAGAACGTGCCATGCGTCTGTGTGCCGTAGCCGGCGGTCACCGTTTGCTCTTCGACGCGATCGTGCCGGGCGGCGTTCGTATCGCGCAGTTGGATATCGCCGACGAGGTCGAGAGACTGAGACGCGACGTCGAATCGTATCTGGCCGAGCTTTTCGGGAACGGATCGGTGCTGTCACGTTGGCGTGGCGCGGGTGTTCTTCAGCACGAAACGGCAAGCGTCTGCGGTGCCGTCGGACCGACGTATCGTGCCTCCGGAGGAGAATTTGACGCGCGCACCTTCGTAGGGTACGGAGCGTATCGCATGCTTGCGGCGCGAACGGCGCGCGGCTACTCCGGCGATGTGCTCGCGCGCTGCGAAATCAAGCGCGACGAGCTTCGCGAATCGTTTCGTCTGCTTGCAGCGGCGTTGCAGTTTCTCGACGGATCCGCGGTCAGCTCTCCGATGCACGTACGGGTGCAGCCTGGACGCGCGATAGGCGTGGTCGAGGGTCCGCGCGGCCGCGAGTTGGTCGCCGTCCACGTCGGAGGTGGCGGCAAGCTCGAACGCGTTCACGTCATCTCGGCTTCGTATCGAAATTGGCCCCTTGTCGCGCGAGCGATGGACGGCAACATCATCCCTGATTTTCCGCTCGAGAACAAAAGCTTCAATCTGTGCTACGCGTGTGCAGATCGATGAGCACGTTCCGGAGATCGCTTGGGATCCGACATAACTGCGAACGGATGGGACCTCGTGGCTTCACCGCGCCACGCGGACGTCCTAACGGTGACCGGACCGATCACCGATGCCATGAGATCGGCGGCGCATGAAGCGATTGACGGAACTCCATTACCACGAGTCGTCGTCGCGGTCGGAGATTGTGCCGCAAACGAAGGTCCCTGGAAAGACGCGCCGGCCAGCGGTAGGGGCGCAGTCGAAGAACTGGGAGCGCAAGTGATCGTCCGGGGTTGTCCACCGACCCCCGAACAGATCAAAGGCGGACTGCGTGAGGCCGCCGACCTGCTCGACCGCCGTTCTCAATAGCATCGTGTGACGTGGTGTCCGAAGCCGACGATCGCCGGCGAACGCGATTTTAATTCAGAGTTCTTTGCCGGTATTTACGTCGTTCCGCTGCTTGTTTCGATGATCCAGCCGCTCGTGTTCGTGAAAGGCGTCGCGTCGAGCGTAACCGCGCGCGTCTCGACGATAGAAATACGACTCAATACGGCGTTGTGAATGTGGCCTTCTATGCGCACGAGGACTGTGATTGGAGAATTTCCAGTGGCGCTGCCCCTATTGCCTCGAGGAAAGCCCCCGCCTCCGGGAAACCCGCCACCGCGGCCACCTCCCGGGAAACCCGCTTGCGCGCCGCGTTGCTGTGCGTTTTCAATCGTCAACTGCGCGGCGCCACGTATGTCCCAATCGCTGCCGTTCGTCCGCGTCACGAACATCGGAACTGTGGTCGGCGTGTCGGCGCCGCGTGCGTTCGCCATTGGCAGCGTGGCGTTCCAGCCGGTGTGCGGATCATCGACTGCGTTACGAAGGATGGCGATCGTACGGTTGAGGCCGGCAAGGACGTCCCGCAGATCTGCGTCTTGTCGATCGGCTTGATCGTCCGCAGGGATCTGAATCGAGCCATCCGAGGCGATGAGAAGAACCGTCACGTCAGCGTGACCGTTAGCATTTCGAGAAAGCGCAGCCGTCGTCGAGGTCTTACGCGTGATCGTGACGTCGATCGTTTTTGCTTGCGGACCGTCGGTAGCTTGCGTCGTTCGCGTCACATGGTAGCGTACAGTGTCGCCTATATGTTGAGGAAATACGACCACCGGCGGAACACTTGAGGCACTTGTCCCAACCGCGAGTACAAGAAAAAGGCACGCCAGGTAGAGCACGCTCGACATGATGCGAGCATAATCCCCGAATCTTAGAGGCGCCTCAGTTTTCCCAAAGCGAAGATCGCTTCGATAGGGATGCACAAGCCGTCAAAGGCGCGATGTTCGATTATAGCTGATTCATCCAGCTCGATGTCCTGCTCACGATCGGTGACGCGCACAACGCGCCGGGCGGGATCGACGTTGATAACCAGCGTCGTTCCAAGCTCGAGATAGAGAGAAGTCTTTCGGTTGATCTCGGCGTCGCGATCATCGGGCGAGCGAATCTCGACTGCGATATCTGGCGCAAGAGGTGGCTTCTGGCGCTCCTCTCGTGAAAGCGGCGCGAGACGTTCATTGGAGATGAACGCGACGTCGGGGACAAGAGTGATGCCCTCTCTCGGATAGACACGCCACTCAGCGCCAACCCAACCTCGGTCGACAGCCCAATCGTCAAGCAATCTCCCGAACCTAAGCATGACCCTGCTGTGATCGGATTGCGGGCTCACCTTTTCGTGAACCACGCCGTCGTATAGTTCCTTGTACGGTTTTTCGTCCAGCCAGGCGTCGATCGACAGCATCTTGACCTCATCCTCACCCTATCACGCGAAAAGCTCGCGCGACAAGCGCGGCTAACGGTCTGGTGGTCCGCCGCATGAGGTCATGATGGTTGCGGCGCACAACTACGTCCTATTGTGGCTCACAATGGATCTATCCGAGCGTGCTTGTTCTTATTGCTGCTGAGTGCCGTGGGCTGCACGCACACGACACCAGGTGCAGCGCAGACGGCACGCCATCCATGGACTGAGCCGGAGACGTTGCGCATTGCGATGGTCTCCAATCCGAAGACGCTCAATCCCATTCTCTCGACGCAAGCGTTGGAGGCCATGGCCGAGGCGTTCATCTTCGATCCGCTCGTCGCCACCGACCCTGAAGATCATGATTTTCCGGTGCTGGCCTCGATCGTTCCGACGCTAGAGAACGGCGGGATATCAAAAGACGGCCTGACGATCACGTATCACTTGCGGCACAACGTGCGTTGGCACGACAATGTCCCCTTTACGAGCCGCGATGTTCGCTTCAGCATCAGCGCGATCATGAATCCGAACACGGCGGTTTCTTCACGCCACGGATACGACGATATTGCAAGCGTTACGACTCCGGACGCTTACACGGTCATCATCCATTTAAAACGCCCATTCGCTCCGGCGGTGCATACATTCTTCGCAATGAGCGACACGCCGTATATGATTTTGCCGGCGCACCTGCTCGAGTACGACGCGAGCCTCGACCGGGTCGCCTTTAACTCGCATCCGATCGGAACCGGACCGTTTCGCTTCGTTCGCTGGCTACGCGGCGATCGCATCGAGTACGTTGCGAACGACGACTACTTCTTGGGCAAGCCGAAGTTGCGGCGGATCATCCTACACATCATTCCGGACGAGAACACGATTGCAAATGAACTGCGATCTCACGAGATCGATTGGTTCATCCAGCCGACACCGCGCACGTATCCGCAACTCAAAGGCATTCCCGGAATCGACATCCGGCTCGTCGATTTCAACGGAGTTGACAGCATGCAAATCAACGTCACCAAACCGCCGCTCGACGATCCCCGGGTGCGTCAAGCCGTCGGCCTCGCGATCGATAAACGCGTGCTGGTCGACAAAGTTACGTTCGGTACGACGGTTCCCGCAAAGGAAGATCTGCCGCCGTTCATGTGGGCTTCCGATTCGACTGCGGGCGAGGATTCACGCGATCTCCCGAAAGCGCGTGCATTACTGGATGCGGCCGGGTGGAAAATGGGAAGCGACGGCATACGGCATCGCGACGGTGTTCCGCTGACGTTCGACCTGGCGTTTCGCATCGAGACCGTCACCGACCGCGATCGCGGCGTGCTGATCGTAGCCATGCTGCATGACGCAGGGTTCGACGTCCAGCTCAAAGGCTACAATACATCGATGCTCTACGCGACGGCGGCGCAAAACGGAATTATGGCGAGCGGACGGTTTCAGGCTGCGCTGACCGATTGGTACGCCGGCGTCGATCCGGACGATTCAACGCAGCTCATGTGCGATCAGATGCCGCCCAACGGCTGGAACTGGTCGCGCTATTGCAGCCCGCAAATGGATGCGCTGCAACGAATCGCGCTCACTCATTACGATCGTGCGACGCGCAAGGCGGCCTATTCGAAGATCGAGCACCTGCTCGCCAAGGACACGCCGTTTGTGTACTTATGGTGGCTGCGTCAGATCGAAGCGATCAATGACGATTTGAAAGACTTCCGCCCAAACGGGGTCATCGAAAATTGGAACGCCTACCAATGGTCGATCTAACATGAAGCCATCGACGTTTTCAATCGTGGCCGTCGATCTTGCGGCCGGCGAGCTCGGCGTCGCCGTGCAGTCGAAATTCCTTGCCGTCGGTGCGGCGGTGCCGTGGCTCGAAGGCGGCGTTGGTGCCGTAGCGACACAGGCCTGGGCAAACACGAGCTATGGTCCGCGCGGCCTTGCGCTGCTGCGTCAAGGCGCGAGCCCGGCCGAGGCGGTCGACGCACTGGTCGCCGCGGACGACGGACGAGCGCGCCGCCAAATCGGTATCGTCGACGCGCGCGGAAAATCGGCGACATACACCGGTGAGGAGTGCACGGAGTGGGCCGGCGGTGTTTGCGGCGACGGGTTTGCCGCGCAGGGAAATATTTTAGCGGGGCCCGGAGTCGTCGACGGACTCGTTTCCGGTCTTGCGCAAACGCAGGGGACGCTCGCGGAGCGTTTGCTTGCCGCGCTTCGGGCCGCGCAACGGGCCGGCGGCGACAAGCGCGGTCAGCAAAGTGCAGCGCTCGTCGTCGTCAAGCCCGGTGGTGGCTACGGCGGCTACAACGATCGCTACATCGACCTGCGCGTCGACGACGCAACGGAACCGATCGAGCAACTCGCGCATCTGCTCGATCTGCACAGGCTCTACTTCGTTCCGCCCAAACCTGAAGATATCGTCAAGATCGACGACACGATTGGTGCGGAACTCGTCGGATTTCTCGTAGCGCTAGGCGCGCTTGCGAGAGGCCATCAACGCTTCGACAAAGATGCGTTCGCTGCGTTCGAGCACGTGATGGGCGTCGAGAATCTCGAAGAGCGCCTTCGCACGGACGACACGGTCGACTGTCAAACGCTCGAATATTTTCGCGAAAAGCTCGGCGGGCGCGATTGATCTATGAGAGAGCGTGTTCGATCGCTTCGTAAAGGCGTTCGGATTCAAAAGGCTTGTTGACGACGTCCTTTACGCCCATTCGAAGGAGCTCGTCGAGAATGCGTTTCTCCGTTTCGGAGGTGACGACGACGATTCGAGCGCTAGGATCGAGCTTGAGGAGTACTTGCACGACGCTCATCCCAGAAAGCTGGTCCATGTGGATGTCGAGCGTGACCAAATCGGGGCGTTGCGCGTAATAGACCTTCACCGCCTGCTTCGCCGCTCGAGGCTTCGCTGCATAAATACCCCTGCTTGCTCAGCAGTTTCTGCAGCAGCAAGCGAGTGGTGCTAGCGTCGTCGATGATGAGGATGCGCTTTACGCCCAATGATTCGGTCATGAACGCCCTTCGTTCAAGATAGCCAGCAACGCATCGAGGCCAAGGACGTATGAGTTCGCTCCGAAGCCTGTGATCATTCCACGCGCCGTTTCCGCCGTAAGTGACTTGATGCCGCGCTTGTCGATGTTCGTCAGGTGGACCTCTACATACGGGATCGGAATCGCATTCAGACAATCGCGGAGCGCGTAGCCCGCGAAGAGGAAGGCGGCCGGATTCATCATCAGCCCGTCGATGCCGTCTTCGACGCCTTGGTAGATCCGTCCGATCGCTTCGCCTTCGATGTGCGTGTAGAAGATGTCAAGCGCGAAATTATTGGCCTTCGCGTGTTCGCGAAGGATCGCATCGAGCTCGGCTGCGGTCGTCGTCCCGTAGATCTCAGGTTGGCGTTTGCCGAGGTATGAGAGGTTCGGCCCCTGCACGAGGAGGATCTTGAACCGCGTCGTCGTCATGTGGCGCGCGTTCTCGGATAGGAGGTGCGCTCCTCTAGGGTTGCGGTCGCCGCTTTCGAATGCGCGAAACGAATGGCTACACAAATCGACGAGCTTATTGCGAACGCGTACGCACACGAGGGCCGATTCACTGGACCGCGTGCGGTCGTTCCGGCGCGGCACGTCGCAATCGTCACGTGCATGGATTCACGCATCGACACGTTTGCGATTTTCGGGCTCGAGTCGGGCGAAGCACATATCCTGCGAAACGCGGGCGGCATCGTCACCGACGACGTGCTTCGCTCGCTCGAGCTCTCGCAGAGACTCCTTCAGACGCGCGAGGTTATTCTGATGCACCATACCGATTGTGGAATGAAGTTCAGCGACGTCGACGACGCAGTTCGCACCGCGCTACGGCGCGTGCGCGAGCATCCGCTCTTACCGCACCGTGATAACGTTCGAGGCTTCGTTTACGAGGTCGAGAGCGGGCGCGTTCGCGAAGTTACGTAGATGGGTATCGTCGACGATCCCCGCGCGCTGCGGACAGTCTATCCGATGCCCAGCGAGCGCGTCGCCAACAAGGTCCTGCCGCGGCTCGGGCACCACATGCGCGAGTTCATCGAGCTCTCCCCGTTCGCCATCGTAGCAACGTCGGGCGACGGCGGGAAGATCGACGCCTCGCCGCGCGGCGATACGCCGGGTTTCGTGCGTGTCGTCGACGAGCAAACGCTGCATCTGCCCGACCGTCCCGGTAACAATCGTCTTGATTCGTCGCACAATCTGCTCAGCGACTCGCACGTCGGGATGATTTTCTTCGTTCCCGGCGTCAACGAAACGCTGCGCGTGAATGGCCATGCGTCCATCACCTTCGATCAAACGTTGTGCGAAGCCAACGCGGCCGGTGGGAAGCCTGCGCGCGCCGTGTGGGTCATCGCGATCGACGAAGCGTTCTTTCATTGCGGCAAGGCGTTGATTCGTTCGGATCTCTGGAATCCGCAGAAGCGTATTGAACGCTCGGCGTTCCCGACGTATGGGAAGATCTGCGCCGATCAGTTCGGTGGTCAAACCAAAGAAGAATACGACCAGGTCTTCGAAGAGGGCTATCGCACGAGGTTGTATTAGCGATGCTCGAATTGCGTCCGGGTTGCGAATGCTGCGATAAAGATCTTCCGCCGTCGGCGACCGATGCAATGATTTGCACGTACGAGTGCACGTTCTGTCGCGAGTGCGTCGAAATAAGACTCAAAGGCGTCTGTCCGAATTGCGGCGGCAATCTTTCCCCGCGGCCGATTCGTCCCGCAGCAAAGCTCATCAAGCATCCGCCCTCGACGCAGCGCGTTTTCAAGCCCGAAGGCTGCCGCTAAGCCGCTGAGCGCGGCGAGCGCAGGCTCAAATGCGAGAGCTTGCCCGATTCAAGATTACGGAAGACGCCGACCAAGTCACGCAGCAATTCCGCTTGCGCCCGCGATTCACGCGATGACGCATCCATCGCGACGACCTGACCGGATAGACCGACAGTAGAGTTCGAGACTTCACGAGCGGTTGTAGCTTGTGCGTCGGCCAACAGTGCGACCGGACGAATCGTGCGCAGGATCTGTTCGCTGGCTTCGCTGACGGTCGCTGCGGTAGCGGCGTTCTCGTCGGTTCCGCGCGAGATGCTTGCGATGCTGCGTGTCAGCTCGCCCGATGCGGCTTGCATCTGTGCCGATCGATCGGCAACTTCGTCAGCGATCTCGGCTGTTTGTGCGATCGCTGCCCCGACGACGTCGAGCGATGCGGTTGCCTCAACGGAGAGCGCAGAACCCGCATCCATCTGACGCCAGGCAGTCGCGATCGCTTCGGCCGCACGAACGCTTTCATCGCGTATCGCATCCAGGATATGTCCGACCTTCGCGGTCGCTGCGCGCGATTGTTCCGCGAGCTTGCGGACCTCGCCGGCTACGACGGCGAAGCCGCGTCCTTGCTCGCCGGCGCGGGCGGCTTCGATCGCTGCATTGAGCGCCAAGAGGTTCGTGCGTTCCGCGATATCGTCGATTGCGCCGACGATCTCGGAGATCGTGCTCGAGCTGCTCTCGAGCGTCTTGATCGCAAGATGCGCGACGCCGGTCGTTTCCTTGATCCGCGACATTGCCGCTGCCGTCTGGGCGACCGAGGTCTGTCCGGAAAGCGCCTGCGATTGCGCGTGGCTCGCGGCTTGAGCCAACGTTGCCCCGAGTGTCGCGAGCGCGGAGATCTGCTCGTCGAGACGCCCCACCGCGCCGACCGATTCGACGGAAGCGACAGCCTGCGCCTCAGATGCCGAAGCAATGCGATGCGCCCCTTTGGTAAGCTCGTCGATTTGTGTGGTCGCGGACGCGATGTGCTCGGCTTGATCGCGGGCACCATCTGCGACGTCCGCGATCGAAGCTGAAATCTGCTCGACTGCGGCGGTCGACTCGCTGGCGGCGAGCGACATACGCGAGCTCATCGTTGCTAAGCCGTGCGTGGCGTCAGCGATTCCCGAGATCATGCGGCGTAGCGTCTGGGTCATCGAATTGAACTCGCTCGACACGAGCCCCAGCCCCGCGATCACGCCGTTGTAGCTGTCGCCGAGCTGCGCGATCTCGTCGTATCCCGAATCTTCGATCAGCGTCCGATCGGCATCGAAGAACGCGGACGAGATCTCCTGAGCTCAGGCGGCCGAATGCGGTCGTAAGATTGGTCACGTCGTTGTGCGTGACGTCGCCGAGGGCGTCCGTGACGCGCCGTAAGCGCCTTGCGATTCCGCCGCCGATGAGCAGAGCAGTGAGCACGAGCGCAACGACGGCGACCAGCGTGCTCACGATCAGGACGCCGATAACCTGCGCAAGTGCGCGTTCGAATTCTTCCGAAGCTCTCTTGGCTTGCGAGGACGCATAGTTCAAGAGCGCGTCATCGTCCCCACGGAGCTGTTCGAATGCGGTTTCATCCAGTGCGTTCTTGCGCGAGGCGGCGACGCCGCTTTCGATCTGCGCAAGCTCGATGTCGACTTGTTCGAGCCGCGCCGAATCGACGGCACTCGTCTGATCGCTGCGATCCAGGTGCGCGAGATCGTCGATCAGCGTCGTTGCGGCTTGGCGGTCGGTGGGCGCGCGGTGCAGCTCGAACATCTGGACCATGACGTCGCGCGTCAGCGTGCTGATCTCTCCGAGTGCCGCGGCTTCGTTAGCGCGCGCGCGCATGATGACGATGCGCTGCGTGCCGATGGTCGCGACGACGGCAAGCAGCAAAATCCCCACGAGAAATCCCGCCGCAATTTGCATCGCGACGGGATATCTGGAGGCAAGGATCACGTTTTAGAGACTCCGCACGCAGCTTGCGTAGCGATGTCGCTATACGATTTGTGGATGTTGACGATCAGGTCGCCGCCGACGAGCTTTTCGATCGGCACGTCGAGCGTGGTCGTCGATACGCCGTTGACGACGTCTTTGAGCGGATAAAGCGGACGCGGCTGATACTTATCGCACGTTCCAACGTGAAAGTGCGCGGGTTGCTTTTGGCTGCTGCCGTTTGCGAGCTCGATCGTCACGAGTGTTTGCGCACCTTGCGCGCGCAGCGTTGCGGTCCCGGATTCGGCGCTTCCGTTCAAAGCAGCCAGCGGGACGACGACCGTTTTCGGAGCATCGGCAGGTGCGCTTGCAAGGCTTGCTGCTACGAAAAGAACCGTAAGCAGCGCAAAACGTAGGGTGGCCATTCAGAACCTCCGATGGTCGCATCCTAATCGCGTGGAATGAAAAATTTCTGAAAGTCCGAGTTTTGGCGACGATTTGCTCGGAGGAGGTCGTCTCAAAACCTGGTAAGTGCGATATTTAATGCATTTGCAGCGTGACGCCCGTGATCTCGACGAGCTCGAATCGACCTCGATTTACATCTTGCGCGAGGCTTATCGTTGCGTCGCGCCGCTGTGCATGCTGTGGTCGATGGGGAAAGATAGTACCGCGCTCCTGTGGCTGGTGCGGAAAGCCTTTTTCGGTATCGTTCCCTTTCCGGTCGTCCTGCTCGACACGGGCATGGAGCTGCCGGAGGTCTATGCATTTTCGCGATCGCATCGCGCGCGAGTGGAACCTCGACGTGCGCAATGAGCTCTGTCCGCCGGAATCCGAAACCGACCCGGATCTCGCTCCTGCTTCGCGTGCTGCTGCGCGCAAGACGGAAGGGCTCAAGCGCCTCTTGCAACGCGAGCAGTACGCCGGCGTAATCGTCGGGATTCGTCGCGACGAGCAAGCCACGCGAGCTAAAGAGCGCGTCTTCAGTCCGCGTTCGCTCAGCGGCGATTGGGACGTGCGCGGACAACCCGCAGAGTTTTGGGGACGCTACGCGACCGACGTTCCGCGCGGCATGCACGTCCGCATCCATCCGCTCTTAGCGTGGACGGAAGTCGACATCTGGCGTTACACGCAACGCGAAGAGATTCCGTTCGTCGACCTTTATCTCGTCGCGGAACGGCGAACGCTATCGCTCGCTTGGCGAAAAGAATATAACGCGTCCAATTCAGAGCAACGCTGCGAGCATCGACGAGATCATCGCCGAGCTCGAGACGACGAAGACGCCGGAGCGTGCCGGCCGGACGATGGATCACGACAGCGAGGATTCGTTCGAGCGTCTACGCTCGGCGGGATACATGTGATGAGCGACCGTCCGCCCGCGATCGTCATCGTCGGTCACGTCGATCACGGAAAATCAACGTTGATCGGCCGCATGCTGCACGAGACGGGAAGTCTGCCGGATGGCAAGCTGGCCGAGCTCGAAGCGTCAAGCAAACGGCGCGGCGTTCCGATGGAATGGTCGTTCGTTCTGGATGCGCTGCAAGCCGAACGCGATCAGGCGGTCACGGTCGACACGACGCGCGTATGGATGCGCGCGGGCGATCGTCGCTACGCGATCATCGATGCGCCCGGACACCGCCAGTTCATTTCGAACATGCTCAGCGGCGCCGCGGAAGCCGACGCGGCAATCTTGATGATCGACGTGACCGAAGGCGTCAGCGAGCAGACGCGGCGTCACGCATATCTCTTGCGGTTGCTTGGCATCGAGCAGATCGTCGTCGCGGTGAACAAGATGGATGCGGCCGGCTGGTCGGAAGAGCGCTTTGCGGCAGTCGCGCGCGAGTGCACCGCGTATTTCGCGGAGCTGGAGATCAGCGCGTCGGCGATCATTCCGATCTCGGCCTATGAAGGCGCCAATCTCGTCGCGCGCTCGGAGGATCTCGCATGGTATGAGGGACCGACGTTGCTCGAAGCGTTTGCGCGGCTTCGTTCCGCGTTTACCGGCGTATGACGGTCCGCTGCGCCTGCGCGTGCAAGACGTCTATCGCCGGGGAACGCGCCGTATCGTTGCCGGACGCGTCGATTCGGGTTCGTTCGCGGTCGGTGACACGGTGCTCGTCTCGCCTGCAGGTATCACGGCACAGAGTCGAGAGCTTCGAATCCTGGCCGGAGAAGCCGAAATCGAAGCGCGCGCGCGGGCGAGTCAGTTGGATTCTGCGTCGATCAGGCCGCTGTATATCGAGCGCGGCGACGTCATCAGCCATGAAAACGAGAGTCCAGACCGTGCCGGCTCGTTCGACGTCGACGCTGTTTTGGCTCGATGAAACCGGTCCGGATGTCGACGAGCGTTTTCGAATCCAATTCGGGCCGACCGAAGGCCGCGTTTGGATCGAAGCGATCGAACGCGTCGTCGACACCGAAAGTCTGGCGCAGTCGACGAGCGGAACCGTGGCGCAGTATTCCGTCCTTGAAGCGCGTTTGCGCAGCACCGCGCCGCTGCCGCTGGACTGCGAGCGCGCGTCTCGTGCTTTTGCGCGGATCGCACGTCGTTGCGGGTGGCGTCGATCTCGCGCGTCACGGGCGCAACGCGGGCTACCAACCTCTATCCGCAACAGCATCTGGTCTCGCGGCACGAGCGTGCGGTGCGCAACGGTCACGCGGGTGCCGTCATCTGGTTGACCGGACTATCGGCTTCGGGCAAATCGACGCTCGCGATGGCGGTCGAGCGCCGGCTGTTTGCGCGCGGATGCTTCGTCTACGTCCTGGACGGAGACAACGTGCGGGCTGGGATCAACAAAGATCTCGGCTTCTCGGCTGAAGATCGCGCCGAAAACATCCGGCGTGTCGCCGAAGTGGCGGCGCTTTTCGCCGACGCCGGCGCGATCGTGGTCACGGCCTTCATCTCGCCGTTCCGCAAGGATCGCGACGCAGCGCGCGCAGCGGCCGGCTCCGCATTTCACGAAATCTATGTCAGCGCGGACCTCGCGACGTGCGAAGCGCGCGATCCCAAAGGACTCTATCGCCGCGCGCGGAGTGGCGAGGTCAAAGAGTTCACCGGCGTTACCGCACCGTACGAGCCGCCGCGAATCGCCCGAGCTCGTCGTCGATACCTCGAAACATTCGATCGAGGAATGCGTCGAGCAGCTCTACGCGTACGCTTACTCGGTCGACGCGCAACGCAGTCGAGTCGCTCGGCGAGCTATCCCTTCAGAAAACTCCGTAGCACGAACGCCACGTTGGCGGGGCGTTCCGCCAAACGGCGCATGAAGTACGGATACCATTCGCGCCCGAACGGCGCTGCGATGCGCACCGTGTAGCCCTGGTCGCGGACCTGCCTTTGAAGTGCCGGCCGCACGCCGTAGAGCATCTGGAACTCGAAGCGATCCTTCGGAATCGCGCGCGCCTGTATAAAGGAAGTCGCGTGCCGGATCGCGTCCTCGTCGTGCGTCGCTATCGCCGTATAGCCGCCGGCTTCGAGCGCTTGCTCGATGAGCCGCTTGAACGCGGCGTCGACGTCCGGTTTCTTGGGATACGCGACGGCAGGGCGGCTCGAGGTACGCGCCTTTGACGAGCCGGAGATTCGGCTTACAGTCTGCGAGGCCGGCGAGGTCGGCCGGCGTGCGGTAAAGATACGCTTGCAGAACCGCCCCGACGTTCTCGTAGCCCGGCATTCCGCAATCGCGCGATAGATTCGGAGCGTCGCATCGACGCGTGCCGAATCTTCCATGTCGATACGGATCGAATTCTTCAAAGTCGCCGCGTGCGCGACGATCGCGGCGAGATTCTCGGACGCGAGCGATTCGCTGATCCCCAGGCCGAGGTGCGTCAGCTTCAGCGCGACGTTGGCCTCTAGTCTTTCCGCGGCGATTCGGGAGAGCAGTCCTTTATATTCGGCCGTGACGCGGCGTGTCTCGGATTCTCTGCGAGACTTCTTCGCCGAGGATTGCGGACGCGACAGAAATCCGGCTTCGGTTCAATTCGCGAACGATCGCGATGAAATCGTCGAGCGTTTCGCCTGCAACGAAGCGCCGCGCGCCAAGCTGCAAGCCCTTCGCAGCCATAAATGTTCTCAGTAATCCGTTGCGCGATGCGGCGAGAAGCGCGGCGCGCGCGATCATGAGCGCGAGATGGCGCGAAAGGCTCCAGATCGTTGTCGTCGTTTGGGTTTGATCCATGTTCGAAGTCACGATGCGAAGCGTGCCGTGTGCGCCGGCGAATTTGCCGTCGCGGACGCTCGATTCGATGTGAATGACGTTACCCGACCCGCCGCCGTCCGCAACGAACGTCGTCGAGCCTCCATTGTCGCTTCGCGAAAGGCTGAGTACGAACGGAACGGCGTCGCTGCTCAATGCGTGCGTCCACGTGCGAGGGTAGCTCCCTTCGGCTGCCGCCGCTGCAAGAAGCGAAGCGGTCTCGGAAACGGGCTCGGGAATTGCCGGCGCTACATGCCGTGGTTGCGGGGCCGGCGAATCGGTGATGGTGGGAACCGGATGCCGGATCCTGGGGTGTGCGGACGGCGACACTGACGGCGAGCCGATCGCACTGCCGCTCACGGTTGGAGCGAAGGGTTGGAGCGATCCGTCGTCGCCGATCATGGCCGTAAACGCTGCGCGGGCCGCGCCGTCTTGATGGAAATCGATGCTGATTTCGTCTTGCGAGATGCGCGTGATCGCGACGACGGCATGCACCGATCGGCTTTGGTTCGCACTCCCAGAATCGTTCGCTTCGTAGCGATACGTCGTGCTCGATCCAATCGTCGCCGGGATGAAACCGTACGAGTTTGGCGAGTTCGCAGCGGCAATGAGTGCCGGCAGTGCGACGAGCAGGAGAAGTCGTCTGATTTTAACGCGTTACCTTTTCTGAATTAGGTTTTCCTAGTCGGGACGGCAAGCCCGGTTTGCAGGAGCTGCAGACTCGCACCACTGAGGAGAGTCCCCGTGAAACGAACGATGTTACGGGGACTCTTCGCGTTATTGGCGGTGCTGCTCGTGGCCAATACGGCACTCGCGCAGCGCGAGGACGATCCGCACTACAAACCGGTGAAAGCTGTCGGCAACCGCGAGTTCCTCGTCCAGGCGCCGGAAGGCTCTGGGATCGTGCACTACTTCGGGACGGGTTCGCTCGACGGCTCCCCGACTGCGGTCCGCGCGTTGATCAACATCTCAGGCTTGCTGCGGAACAGCGACGAGTATGAGAAAACGGGCGAAGAAGCGATCGCCGCCGCGGGGACGGGCGCGGACACCATCTTGATCACGCCGCAGTTTCTGGCCCAAATCGACGTGACCGGACATTCGCTTCCGGCAAACACGATTCGCTGGGAAGTCCAAACGTGGCTCGACGGTCTCCCCGCAATCGGGCCGGCCCCAATCAGCGCGTTCTCGGTCCTCGATGCGATTGCGAAACGGCTCGCGGATCGTTCGCGGTTTCCCGCGCTGCACGAGATCGTCTTCATGGGTCACTCGGCGGGCGGCCAGCTCATTCAGCGTTACGCTGTCGTCGGAAAGGCTCCGGACGATCTAACAGCGTCAGGCGTTGCAATTCGTTTCGTCGTCGCAAATCCGTCGTCGTATCTGTATTTCGATTCGTATCGTCCGGTTCCGAGTATCGAGGCGTCCTGTCCGAGATTCAACAACTGGAAATACGGCATGGACAATCTTCCGCCGTACGTAACGCTCGACGCCGCGGCGCTCGAAGCACGGTACGTCAAGCGACGCGTCACCTACATGCTCGGAATGCTCGATACGGATCCGCATCATCCGGTTCTCGACAAGAGCTGCATGGGTGAAACGGAAGGCCCGTATCGCCTCGCACGCGGTTTGTCGTACACGCAATACCTGCGGACGCGGCATCCGTCTGGGACGAACCAAGACGTCGCCGAGGTTCCCGGAGTCGATCACGACGCGCACGGCATGTTCACGTCGGCCTGCGGCGTTGCCGTCATCTTTGCGCGTCCGCGTACAGGCTGCGTGGCGAACGCGAAGATATAGCTTAGGCTGCTACGACGGCTCCGGCAAGATTTGACGGGAACGTAAGCTCGTTCTCTTGCGCGAATGCTCTCGCGTGTTCCAACGTCTCGGCGTCGAACCCGAGCAATTCGATGCCGACGACATTGGCATGTTCATCGTAGTCAGCGGCGACTTGACCGTCTTTCCAAACATCCTTAGTCGTGGCAATCTTGCTGTCGGAATATGCCACGTACGCCGCGCCGGCTTCGAGATCGATGCTGATATTCTTGGGGTCTGTCACGTCAGCCGTTGCCCTTCCTCGAATCTGCCCATGCCACCGTCTTGACGGATCCATCGGCATTTAGCGTCACCCGAATACGATACCCGCTGCTTGGCCCCTTGCCCCAGTAGTTCGTCCTGCCCCCGAACCCTGGCGCGATTTTTCCGGATATCTTACGACGGCTTCTGCGTCTGAGGGTCGAATACCGCGTCTGCGCATCTGCTCTAAGGCATGCTTCTCGAAGATCAATACGCATGAAATCATCGCTATATATCATTGCTGCAGCGTTTCGGCGATGTAACACCTGACGTGGGATTGATCAGCTGCCTGATGGTGACATCGGCGGAGTCATCGCGCTTGCAGATGCTCAAGCGCAGCGTCGCGGCATATTGCGCGCAGACCTACGAGAACAAGGAGCTGATCGTCGTAACCGACGGTCCGCGCGAAGCAGTCGATGAGATCGCAGCGCACCTACGATCGCTCGGACGCGATGATACGCGCCTCGTTCGTTGCGACGCGCGTCTCTCGCTTGGCGCACTCCGCAATCGAAGTTGTGATGAAGCGTCAGGTGAATTGTTCTGCCAGTGGGACGATGACGACATCTATCATCCGCGCCGCCTCGAAGAGCAGCATGCCGAGCTGGTTCGCAGGCAAGCCGCATGTTTATATCTCGAAGATACGCTGCAGTTCGTTGCGGCGTCGCGCCGTCTGTATTGGCTCAACTGGCACGCGACCGAAGCGCGCGCTCATCCAGGGACGCTACTTTGCCGGCGATCCGCGCAGCCGCGCTATCCCGAAATGGGCGAGATCGCCGAGCGCGGCGAGGATCACGTCGTCTGTCTCGAGCTGCAGCGATCTTCCGGATTTGCAACCTTGGCGGGACGGCCGTATCTGTACGTCTACGTGACGCACGACGTCAACAAGTTTCCGCTCGAACATCACGAGATGCTTGCACGAACGCTCGCGATCTCACAGGGTCTGCTGCTGCGCCGGGAACGTGCGCTTCGCGATGGACTTGTAGATCTGAATTTTGGTCCAGGCGAGGTCGTCGTTCAAGGCAGCAATGGTCAGGCGTTTACGTTGAACGATAGCTCGTCTTCGTAGACGAGCGTTCCGGTCTCGACGGAAAAGAGCCCGAAGGCGGCGCCATTGTCGATCGGTCGCGACAGGACGTGCCAGGCACTCGGGAACTGCACCGACGGAAATCCCGTGAACGTGCGCGGCAGTGTTTCGGTCGTCATCCGCGCGTCCAACTTGCCGAAGAAGACTTCACGCCAGGTCGCATCGCGACCGCGCAGTGAGAGATCCCAACAGATCAGATCGAACGGGAGCCAGCCCCGATCTTCGGTCCAGACCTCGGCCCAATAATGGTAATACGGCACGTCGTAAAGCGCGTATCCGCTGCGAATACGAGCCGGTATGCGAACCGCGCGGCATAGCGCGACGAGGAGCGCAGCGCCGAGGCGACAGTCGAAGAGGCCCGAGTCGATGACGGCATCCAGCGCGTCCTGGGAAGGTAGAGCGTCGTAATGCACGACACCGAGTGACATTCGTTCGAACATGTAGTCCCAAATGCGTTGCACGCTAGCGATGGGATCGCGGTCGCTCAAGCCGAGCTTCTTCGCGAGTTCGACGACGCGTGGGGTAATCGCAACGAGCTCTTCTCGTGCGCGGAGATAGAGCTCGAGGTCCGGAAATTCCGCGGCCCTTCGACTACGTTCGCTTCGCTCACTACGCTCAGGGTGACACGTGAAAGCGATCTCGGCGGTGAGCGAGGCGATTCCGTTCTCGGGCACGGTGAGAAAGGCGACGACGCGGCCAAATTCGATCGCGACCTCAGCGTCCTGCGTCAGCACATCAACTCGGACGTCAGTTGCTCCGTAGCCGTCGTCCTCGAGCGGGAGCGGAAGATGAATGCGAACGCGTGCGCCGGCATCGTAGTGCGCGAGATTGACGTGACGTTCAAGCCGCACGTGAAAACGGCCGGACGACGAAGCACGCATGCCGTCGATCAGAGAGCGCGCCGTCGCGACGTAGGCGTGCTCCCAGAAGTCATCCTCTCCTCGAATGCCGAGCGCTTTTCCAAAATTGATGACTTCGGCCGGATCGAACGCGCGCGATCCCGAGCTGCTTGCACGAAACGGAAGGCCGGCTGCAATCCACCGTTCGAGAGCGCTCGTTGCAGCGTCCCGCGCGGCTTGCGGTGCACGGCGATACTGCTCCGCCCAGCCTGCGATGCAAAGCAGGTCGACGATGCGATGCTCTTCAACGGTGCGGTAATCGTAGGATTGCACGCAGCCGGATTCCCAGGCCTAGGTGGCTGTCCCTCGACTATGCTTTGGTTTTGATCTTGACGCTGCCCACGATCAACCCGCTCATGACGACCGCGGTCATTAAGGCTGTGCACGCGAAAGAAGGCGAGCCGCTTACCGCCGGCGGCCGATTTCTCGACCTAAGCGTCGATTTGAGCAGCTATGCGGAACACGACTGTCCCGCAATCTCGTATTTTCGGATCGCAGTTCGGGAGCGCGCATGGGTGCGGCGCCTAACGGTTTGCGCCGGAGACGAAATAAAGCCGGGTACGACGCTTGCACATCTGAGTACCGATCCGGCGGAAGATTTGGATGCCGAGCCTACTCGGGCCGCGCGCGTGAGCGTCGCGGGAATTCTTTTTCAACCGGAGTGGTGGTGAGCGGACTGCGCGTTGGTCCGCTCGATCCCAAAGGTTTCGCGGTCCTTCGTTCCGGCGTTCGGTGGCTCGCGGACGAGGGACAAAATTGCAAGCCGGGAGAGTTGCTCGGCTACTGTAACGTCGGCGTGGCCGCAACCGCTCCGCAGAACGTCATGCCGTTCGTCGACGAATGGCGGGACGTTCAGGTTGCGTTTCTGGCACCCGGAAATGGGCGGCTACGAAAGGCGGACGTCTCGCACGGCGGGTTTCACGACCGGCATCAACATCACAATCGATGGAAGGCTGATTTTTCGATCGGTAACCTCGAGTTGCGTCCCGGGGAAAAACCCACGGCCCCGTCCAGCGAATTCATGCAGCTGCTGTTCCTTGCCGGGCGGCGTACAACGCAGTTAGCGGACTCGCCATCCGGTTTACTTTCCGGCTGGTACGATCGCGCGCGCATGTGGCGAGGGGATGCCTCCGGACCATTCACGACGGTTCTGAGTCTCGGCATCTGCGAGCAGACCGGAATCTTTCGCGGTGAACGGGATGCGTTTTTGGAGCTCGCCTCGCTGCTTTCTCCGTCGACGCACATTGTTTGGTGCTCGGATGATTCACTCGTACCTTCGGTCCGCGTGCTACTCGAACAGCTGCAACGTACGCCCGAACAGCAACGCGAGATCGAAACCGATGCCGCTGCGGCGCTCGCCGCTATATCACCGGCGCCGTCCGGCGCCGATTGGATTGTGGCCGGAAGTATGCTCGCAGCGCTCGGGCGTTCTCCGCTCGATGATTCGTACAATCTGCTCACTCGCGGTGGAATCGTGCCTGCGGGTCCGGCCGACGTCGTCGTTCTCTCGTTGAATGCGGAGCTGGCATTCGCTTTTCGGCATCGGCGTCTCGGTTATACGCTTACCATGCACGGCTTTCGTCAGGTCGAGCTCCCTTCGGCTCTAAAAGCGTGGATCAAATCGGATTTCGACTTCGTTACGCGCCCGGTCGCGGAGGTGAGGCGAGATTACTACGACCTCATCGACGCCGTGCGAGCGCGTCGCAGCGCGAGATTTCTCGTACTCAACGTGTTTTCGAGCTCGATCGGCGATGCGATCTTCAATTATGCCGCTTTCGATCTCCCGATGAGCGACATCGTAGGAACGATACGTGCCAAAGAGCTGAACCTTATGCTCTACGACCTCGCGCGCGATCGCGACGTCGAAATCGTCGATGCCGACACGCTCGTTGCGATGTTAGGCGCGCAGCGACACTTGCCCGACGGCGTCCATCAAAGCGGATTCGTTCAAGCGCTGCTCCGAGAGCGGATCGCGCGGCTCGTCAGCGAGCGCATCGCCGGCTAGGCGACGTAAAAACGCGCCTCCCAAACCGGCAGACCTTCGGCAGACTCCGGAAGCGCACTGTCGGGTTCGTCGCTCAGGATCGCAAGGACGTCTCCGAGTTTGCGCCATTCACCCGCTTTGCACACGATGCGTCGCAAAACTCCAGGTTGCTGAGCGCGAACCTCGACGATGACTTTGTGCGTCTCGAGCTCAACGATCAAGTCGCCGGGCGCAAGGGCAGTGCCGGGCTGCGCGTGCCATTCCAGCAGCCGGACGTCGACGGCTTCTTTGGTGCCGCCCACTACGAGCGCGTACGTCACGCGAGCGACGCGCTAGCTTGATAAGAACGGTCGTGCATCGCGCGAGCCCGCTCGATCGTCTCGGCGTCAATATGATCGTCGAACGCTCCCGTCGAGAATAGCGTCTTCACGATTACATATGCGGCGATTTCGCACGCCGGGCGGCCCTCGAGGCGGTAACTGGTTTGCAGCGCGCGCGCTCCGATGTCGGCAAGCTGACGGTCGAGGTCGATGACTCCGATGTCCAAGTCGTGCGAAAGATCAACGGTGAGCAGATTGAGGCGGCGAATCCGCTCGAGTTTCGATTCATCGTCCTCGCATCCACGAAAGAGCGTGCAAAGATAAACGGCCGTTTGATGCGCGACAAGTTTGCCGAGGTCAGTGTGAAGTCGGCTTCTGAGCTGATCGATCGGTTCATTCGCATCGAGCCGGGCGAGCAAAGAGTGGATGTAAACCGCAGGTTTCAGGTCGGGGTCGAAACGCACGCCGTCCTGAAGCTCGCATTCGATCTTCCATTCACGGTCGCTCGCGCTCGCGAATAGCCGGCGCAGCTGCTCAACCGCGAGCATCAGTGCGTTGCCTTCGTTTTCGGTGACGGCGGCGGCGATCAGCATCCAAGCCTCCCGGCGGCAGCTTCCAATTCCGGAAGCGAAAGAATACGTTCACCGGATGGTATCGTCGAGTCAGGCGCGAGCGATGCCCAGAGCACCGGTAAGAGTTTCACGACCGGGACAGGGTGAGCGCGATAGAAGATTTCTTCCCATGCGCGCTCCTCCAGCGGATTGCGCGTCACGCCATGAATGAGATGATACGTCCGCGCTTCGGGTACCGGGACGAGACGAAGGCCTCGCGCGTATAAACGCAGCGCAAGCTCGCGATGCTCGTTGAGATCGAGCTCTTCGAGAAAACCGCCGGCATCGAGAAATTGCAAGCGCTCGACGGAAAGATTGCTCCCGGACGCTGCTGCCCACAGCACCGTCGAATCCGGATGATTGTGGAGCGCATCCATCTCGAGCTCGTACACGCGACGTGCGCCCGAGCCGGGATAAATTCCCGGAGCAGCACGCCGTTCGACCGAGGGAAAGTCGTGCAAGATCGTATCGCGCGTCAGGCGCATGCGCTCGAGCTCATCGTGGGGACGCTCCGCGAGCGTGGGCTCTTCGCCCGGCCATGGCTCGAGCGTCTCCGGATCGCGCAGCAATCGGGTCGAGCGGACGTGAAACGTTTCGCCGCGTCCAATGACATCCGCGGTTTCGTGCAAAGCGAGGTGCCGTTCGACGAGCTGCGGTCCGGCCAGCGTGTCGCCGTCCAAAAAGATAAGGACATCGCCGCGAGCCGCACGCGCGCCCGCATTCGAGGCCGCAGATCGACCACGCGCGGTCGAATGCTCGACGGCAACCAGCTCGACCCATTGCTCGGCTTCGCGCAGCACGTCGCGCGTATCGTCCGAAGAACCGTCGTTCACGACGACGACTTGCGCCGGCACCGTTTGCGCCGACAACGACGTCAGCGTCAAGCGTAGTCGTCGCGCTTCGTCTTTGGTGCGAATGACGACGCTGGCGTGCATCAGACTGCGGCGCTCGTGAAGAAGTCGAGCTGATCGAGCGTCTCAACGAATTCGTTTGCGACAAGACGGCAACCCTCGGGCGTCCAGTGGAGCGTATCGATCTTGGCGCGATCTGCACCGGCGCGTGCAACGATCGTATCGACGTCGACGATCCAGATGCCGGTGCGCTCCGAAACCCCAATCAAGCCGAGATTGAAACGCCGGATGCGCGCGGAAAGGCTTTCCGGGACTTCCGCATAGTTACGAACGTTCTCACCCGGGACGACGCTCGAGACGTTGTAGACGAGAATCGGAGCCTGGCTCACCGCGCGAATTCGCTCGATTACACCTTCGAGATCATGCATTGCGCTATCGACGTCAAGCATCCCGAGGAATGAAAAATTTTCGTGCAACCAGCCGCGGTCGGCCGGCGGCCAAGATTCTTGGTTGGCCGGATAAAGCAGATACTCGTCGCGGTGATGCCGGAACAGCGCGGTCATGACGTCGGCTTGAATTGACAGCACGTATGCGTCCGCCTCCGTCTCGAAAAGTGCGCGGCTGAACTGCGCTTCGGGAACGTACGGTTCCAGCAGTGCGCGGCGTCCTTCCAATCCCTCCGGTACGTCACCCGTCGCCGCCAAGAGCGCATCGGAACGCGTGTGAAGCTCGTGCCGGATGCGGAGCGTACAGCCGGGGAAACGCGCGCGGACGATTTCGTTCACGCCGTTCCAGACGATTGCGCCGCCGAGACGCAGCGAATGTAGGGAGTCTCGGAGGTCGAGATTCCCTTTCGCGAAGACGGTCAGGCTCGTGCGAGCACGATTCCGAGCGGGTGACGAAAACGAATCGCCCCATCCTCGCGATACGGCGCGAGCCCGGTCGGTTCGCCGCCCGCGAGGTCGGCTTCGAAAGCCGCGTGCAGCTCGTCACGGATACTCGCTTCCGGACATTTTGATCCAATCGTCGAGATCGCGCGTGCGGTCTTGCGTGTAGGCTTCGACGACGTTGCCGCCCGCAGTTGCTGCCCAGCCTTGCAGCTGCGGGAACGTCGGCGTCCAGGCGTGCGAGGGATCCCGGCGGCGTTCGATCGCGTTCGCGCGCTGTGCAAGATTCGGGTCGTCATCGGGGACGAGCATATCGATTAAGAGGACGCGTCCGCGTCCGCGCGCGACGCGCACCATCTCGTCGACGACGCGCTGCGGTTCGGCGACGTGGTGCAGCGAGAAGCGTGTCACCACGAGATCGAACGAGCCATCTTCGAACGGCAGCGACTCGGCTTCCGCTTGTAGGAACGTGATGTTTGCAATGCCGTCGCGCGCGGCTGCCTCGCGACCGCCGGCGAGCATTTCGGGCGTAATGTCGACAGCGACCACTTCCTTCGCGCGACGAGCGAGCGCGCGGCCAAGCAATGCGCTCCCCGCTGCGACATCGAGCACGCGTGCATCCGGCGACAGTTCGACGCGCTGCAAAATTGCCTGCAGATCATCGGGGACGCTCATCGCTCCCCAGTGCGCGGCTTGCTGTGAGAACTTTTCTTGAACGAGCTTGTGCTGCTCGGAGTGCGGCGCCATGGCGGCGTCTTGGCGGTTTCCGGAAGCAGGTCCCCCAAGCATGAAGGTCGGCCATCTCAGGGGGCGCAAGCGAGCGAAAATTGTGAAGCACAAAGATCTGCGCGTTCAGCCGGGCGTGCCAATCCGTTTGGCAGAGATCGATCCGGGCGACACCAACGATTTCAAAGACAAGGATGACGCGCGCGAAACACACGCGCGCAATATCCACAAGCTCGAGAAAGCTGCAAGAAAACTTGCCGCTTCGCGTTCGTATGCAATTCTGATCGTGCTGCAAGGGTATGGATTCATCCGGAAAAGACGGCGTGATCAAGCACGTCATGTCGGGCGTCAACCCGCAAGGCGTCGACGTGCACGCGTTCAAACAGCCGACGGAAGAAGAGTTGAGCCACGATTTTCTGTGGCGCTGCCAGGCCGCGTTGCCTGAGCGCGGCCGTATCGGCATTTTCAACCGTTCGTACTACGAGGAAGTACTCGTCGTGCGCGTGCACGCCGACCTCCTCGCCGAAAGAGCACATCGAATCGAACGGTAAAGGCATTTGGCGCGAGCGCTTCGAGGATATCAATGCGTTCGAGCGTCACCTCGTGCGCAACGGGACGCGTATTCTCAAGTTCTTCCTGCACATCTCGAAAGACGAGCAGCGTAACCGGCTACTCGCACGTCTCGACGACCCTTCGAAGAATTGGAAGTTTTCCCAGAGCGACGCGACTGAGCGCGAGTATTGGGATCAATACATCGCCGCCTACGAGTCGATGCTGAGCGGAACGAGCACCGACTTCGCGCCGTGGTACGTCATTCCGGCCGACCATAAATGGTACTCGCGAGCAGTGATCGGCGACATTATCATAGACACGCTCGAATCACTCGATCTTCGTTACCCCAAACCTAATGCAGAACAGGAGAAGTCATTGGAGCGCATTCGCAAACAGTTCGAGAGCAGAGAAACGATGAAGGCTTTCCAGCATTTTGGCGATCGCGTGCTCGCGACTCGCGCGGCCTGCGCACGCGCAGTCGTTTACGCCGGCGAAGTCGCTTGCGACCGAGCAGAATCCAATGATCCTCGTACTGTCGATGCGCGTCAAGTCACTCGCGGCGTACTCTTCGTCCACGAGACGATGCCGGTTCGATCCGGGACGTTCACGATCGACTATCCGCAGTGGGTTCCGGGCGAACACGGCCCGAGCGGCCCGCTCTACGACCTTGCAAGTCTACGCGTTTCGTCCGGATCGACGCCGGTTGCGTGGCATCGCGACGACGTCGACATGTACGCGTTCCATCTCGACGTTCCGCAGGGGGTCACGAGCGTTTCGCTCGACTTCGATGTTCTCCTCAACGCGCCGGGAGACATCATGTCGACGGCGGCCCTCGCGATCGTCAATTGGAATCGCGTGCTGCTGTATCAACACGGGATCGATTCTGCACAGTATTGGGTGAAGGCTTCGGTAATGCTGCCGCCCGCGTGGCAGTTCGGCACGGCGCTGCGCGTGCAATCTAAAAGCGGCGATCGCGTCGACTTTGCGCCGACGGCGATCGTCAATTTCGTCGATTCGCCGATGGATTTGGGTGCGTACGCCCAAAAGTGGACGCTTTGGAAAGAAGGCAGCGCATTCGTCGAGCTCGATGCCTTCGCCGACGATCCGAAGGATCTCGAGGTTACGCCGGGCATTCTCAGCGCCTACGAACGCGTTCCGGCAGAAGCGTTTGCGCTTTACGGGTCGCGCCACTTCGCCGATTATCACGCGCTGTTGACCCTCAGCAACTCGATCCCGTTTCAAGGCATCGAACATCACCAATCGAGCGATAATCGCGCAGACAGTGATTTTCTAACAAACTCGCAGGCCAACGTCTCCTTTGCGGATTTGGTGACGCCACGAGTTCTCGCATTCCTGGAACGGGAAGTATCGCCGGCCGTACGATCTAACGACGCCAAATTTTCAAGTTCCGCAGAAGACCGACTTGCTGTGGGTCTACGAGGGGATGAATCAGTACCTCGGCGATTTAATTGCGTTCCGTGCCGGTTTGCGCGATCCGAAAACCTATCCCGATCTTGTCGCAGCCGATTACGCGTCGATGGCAGCAGAATCCGGACGAAAGACGACGCCGATTATCGATCTGACGACCGGCGCACCGTATTTCTACGCCGAGCATGGCGACTACGACTCTATCCGGCGGATCGCTTTCGATTTTTACGTCGAGGGCCATCTGCTGTGGCTGGACGTCGATACGATCATCCGCGAGCGCTCGCATGGAGCGCGTTCACTCGATACGTTTCTGCACCGGTACACGCTGCCGGCAGTAACTGGTCCGATCGTTAAAACCTATACGCGCGCGGAGATCGAAACGCTCCTGAACGAAGTAGAACCTTACGATTGGCATGGATTCTTCGAACGTCACGTCTATGCGCGTGACTTTGAATCCGCCCGAGGACGAAATCGCGAGAGCCGGATGGAAGCTGGTGTGGAACCAAACGCGGAACCCGTATCTCATGCCGTCGATCCTGCTAATCGCGACGGATTGGATGCTTGGTTCAGTCTCGGGTTCTACACCGACTCGAAAAAGATCGTGCTCGACGTGCGCGAGGGCTCGCCGGCGTGGGACGCGGGGCTCGTTCCGAAGGTGACGATTCTTGCTGTCGACGGATACGCGGCCGACACCGCGCGTCTCGACTATTCGCTAAGAGCGGCGCAGCATTCGAATGCGCCGATCGTCGCTTCTCGTGCAACGCGCCAGTACGTTTGCGGTGCTTAGCCTCAACTTTCACGACGGCCCGAGGTTTCCGCATCTCGAGCGAATCCCGGGAACCACCGACATGCTTTCGGCTATTGCTGCGCCGCACGCAAAGTAACGACGGTATTTCCTCCGCTAACGACGACGCCGACGCGTTCGCCGCTCGACGGGAACGTAGACGCCCGCAAGCAGCGCTGCAAATGCAGCTGAGCCACCGGGCTCGGCGACCATACGAAGATCGTCCCACAGTCGTTGCTGCGCGTGCTCGATCATTTCGTCCTCGACGAGGACGACGCGTTCGACGTATTGACGCGCAATCGGAAAGACCAGCTCGCCGACGCGGCGCGGCGCGAGCGAATCCGCAGCGATGCCGCCGGCTTCCGCATCGACGGGTTTGCCGGCTTCGAATGCACGCGTAAGTGTCGGCGACTTGCGCGGTTCGACGCCGATGACGCGCGTTCGTCCGCCGTACCACGCCGCGATCCCGCTGATCAAACCGCCACCGCCGACGCCGACCAACACCGTATCGAGATTCGGCGCTTGTTGCTCGAATTCGAGTGCGAGCGTCCCTTGTCCGCGAATCGTTTCGGCCTGATCGAAGGCGTGAACCGGCATCGCGCCTGACTCGCGCATGAATTCTTGGCTTGCGGCAAGCGCATCGGCATAGAGATCGCCACCAATCTCGAGTCGCGCTCCATACGAGCGGATGCGATCGATCTTTGCGGGCGAGGATATCTTCGGAACGAAAATCGTGGCCGGAATACCTAGGCGCATCGCCGCATAGGCGACGGCCGCGCCGTGATTGCCGCCGGAGGCAGCTACGACGCCGGCTTTCGGAATCTCACGAAACAAGAGATTCGCAAACGCGCCGCGCGTCTTGAACGAGCCTGCATATTGCATCAGCTCGAGCTTCAAGCGTGATCGCCGCGCAGGCTACTCCAAAATCGGCCGGATTGATCTCGATCGTCGGCGTCCGCCGGATGTACGGACGAATGCGTTGCTCGATTTCTGAGATTTCGTTCCTGAGCTTTTCCGAGGAATCTAAATCCGGCACTCCCAGGCTCCGACGTGAGGTATATCACCCTTAAAAGGAGTTACACGTGTCGTCGGCTCTCACTGGAATCACCTCCTCGCTCGCAACGTCGCAATCCGCCTCCGCGTCGATCAGCATCCCCACCGATCTGTCGCCCGCGCAGGACGCAGAAGTCCAATCGATTTTGGGACAGCTCGCCAGCGGTTCGATAACCGCCGCGCAAGCGCAGAGCGAGATCTCTGCGATTTCTTCAAGCAGCGGTCAGAGTAGCGGCACACAGGGCGCGTCGGGAACGCAGGTCCACCACGGACATCACGGCGACCATTCCGGCAAAGCCGATGGCGCTTCGAAAGCGCAGACGTTGAGCTCGGCACTTGGCCTGACGTCGGATCAAGAATCCCAGATTGCCTCGATCGTGCAATCCGCGCAGCAAAGCAATGCCGAGCCGTCGACCGTACTTTCCCAGATCGAAGGCATACTGACGCCGGGACAGCAGCAGAAGCTCGCGCAATTACTGTCGCCCACGTACTCATCGGTCGGCACCGGAACGGGCTCTCAGCCCCCGCTGTTTAGCACGACCGCTTAGGTTCCACCCGCGGCTCGCGCCAAACCGCTTGGCCTGCTTGACCGGTCGCGCTGTGCGTGATATTGTCCCTCGCATGTCGGCTAACGCCCGAATGATGACCATGGCCATGTGCTGTTTCCCGCGGGGATCGGCGTAAGGAGTCATTGGTCTGCGGCTGTGCCGCGAACATCCAAGACGCCTCCGCCGATCGGAGGCGTTTTTATTTCCTTCGTTCCCCATCTCAAAAAGGACGAATGCATATGAGCGCAATTCTCGAGAACCGCGTACCCGATTTCGAAACGGTCGCCATTCACGGCGGCCACTCCGGCGATCCAACAACCAAATCGCGCGCCGTCCCGATTTACCAGACGACGTCATATCTTTTCAACGATACGAGTCACGCAGCGCGCCTGTTCGCGCTGGAAGAATTCGGCAATATCTACACGCGGATCATGAATCCGACGACCGACGTTCTCGAGCAACGGATTGCTACGCTCGAGAAGGGCGTCGGAGCGCTGGGGCTTGCCAGCGGCCAGTCTGCGGTGATCTACTCGCTGCTGAATCTGGCCGGAAGCGGTGACCACATCATCAGCGCCACGTCATTGTACGGCGGCACGTATTCCGCGTTCACGCATACTTTACCGAAGCTCGGCATCACCGTCTCGTTCGTCGATCCGACGAAGCCTGAAAACTTCGCGCGCGCGATTCGGCCGAACACGAAAGCCATTTTCGGCGAGTCGATCGGCAATCCGAAGATCGACGTCCTCGACGTCGAGGCGATTGCCGAAATAGCGCACCAGAACGCGATTCCACTGATCGTCGACAACACGCTCGCGACGCCGTACCTCCTGCGTCCGATCGAGTGGGGCGCCGACGTCGTCGTGCATTCGGCGACCAAATTCATCGGCGGCCACGGCACTTCGATCGGCGGCTTGATCGTCGACGGCGGCAAGTTCGACTGGGCCGCGTCGGGCAAGTTCGACGAGTTCGTCGAGCCCGATCCGTCGTATCACGGCATCCGCTATCAAAACGCGTTTGGCCCGCTCGCTTACATCATCAAAGCGCGGGTGCAACTCTTGCGCGACCTCGGCGCCGCGCAAGCGCCGTTCAACTCGTGGCTCTTTCTGCAAGGGCTCGAGACGCTGGCGCTGCGCATCGAGCGGCACTCGCAAAACGCGCAATCCGTTGCTGAGTATCTTGCGAAGCATCCCAAAGTGCGTTGGGTATCGTATCCCGGGTTGCCGGATCATGCCGCGCACGCACGCGCGAAGAAGTACTTGTCCAAGGGCTACGGAGCGATCCTGACCTTCGGAATCGAAGGCGGCGCCGCCGAGGCGCGGGCGTTCATCGACCGCCTGCGGCTCTTCTCGAATCTCGCCAATGTCGGCGACGCAAAGTCGCTCGTCATACATCCTGCCACGACCACGCACCAGCAGCTAACTGCGCAGGAGCAGCTGGAGAGCGGCGTATCCCAGGATACGATCCGGCTTTCGGTCGGAATCGAAAACATCGGCGACATCATCGCCGATCTGGAGCAAGCCTTCCGTTAAGGGCCCCCTCGGGGAATGGTTCCATTTTGTGATGTTGATGGGCCCTAAAATTTGGGGCCCCATGCGAAGCATGGGGGGCGCGCAGCTTAGAGCGAAGCGCCTTTCAAAGGAGGCGGGGGTCAGGCCAAGCGAAATCTTGGCTTTCCCCGCCTTTTGGATTAGGAACAGGGTTAGTGCCGCTTTTCGGATCGAGTCGTGCTGTCAAGAAGCGCGGTCATACAGAACGCGCTCATCAGCGTGTGAAGCGGCCCTTCAAAGTTCAGTACTCGCTCGATCGTGGTGAGACGATGGTTCCGGCGCTTGCAGTCGATATTAGCGTCGGCGGTCTCGGGTTGCTCACGAACGACGAGATCGGGCTGAAAGAATTTCTCGTAGAGCTTACGCTCGACGATCGTCAGATAACGGCGCTCGTTTCGAAAGCCGGCTGCGTTCCCGGGAAACTGCGCGGCGGCGAGGCTTGGCGAACCGGCGGAAAATTCATCGGAATCACTGCCGATCATTGGGACACGCTGTCGCGCTTCATCGACAACGTCCCGGTGCAAAGCGACAAGCTGCGCATGGACTTGAACTCTCTGCAAACGCGTCCCGACGATGCAGCGCGCCTGTTGCCGAAGACCGCGCTTGCGCAGCTGCTGGGTGAGCTGGTGAAGATGAAGCGCCTTGCACCGCTGCACCCCACCGTCGAGCCGCTCGTCAAGCTGCGTTATCTTGGGAAGACGCAGCGCCAAGGCATCGAGATGCACGTGCTGCGCATCGAATCGCGCGTCGTGAAGCCGCATCACGTCAACAATTACATAACGCAGGTCTATTTCGACGATACGCTGTCGCGGGTCATTACGATCCCGATGGATCAGCAGGGTTAGTCTAAGACTGTAATCTCGTCGCCGGCATCGTCGAACGTGAACCGCGTGCGATGACGCGCTTCCGTGTGATGGTGGTTGTGCGTCGTGTGCGAGATCTTCGATTCGATCGTGAGATTGTGGACGCGTTTTCCGTCCTTCATCGTCACGCCGCCGTAATAGTACGCGACGAGCGGTGAGTGCTTTCCGTCCGGCGGGAGCCAGACGCTTGCGTGAAACGAGCTCCGCGTGGAGACGATCTTGAATGACTTTTGGAAAGAGCCGGTTGACGTCGTCGGGGCTGACGCGAACGGCCTGCAGTTCTTGCTGTCCCTTGTTCGCATCTTCCATCGGCGCGCCACGCAGCCAGCGCAACATCGCGTCCTGATCGTCGCGCTTCATCGAAACGAATCGCAGCGCGTATTTGTGAAGCTTGTTACCGCCCTGAATCGCGCCTTCGTGACGTACGACCGCCATGCGGCACGGGATCATGCGTGAACCGATCGTCAGCTTGAAGTCGAGCTCGGTCTTGTGCAATCCGTTCTGTGAGAGTATCGAGATCCCGCCGACGCCGATATCGATGCCCATGACCGGGTTCCAGGTCAGTCCGTTGGAGCTGCAGGCCACCTTGTAGGGCATCCGGGCGCGCGGCACCTCGCGGCGATCTTGCGCGCGGGAGCCAAACCAATCCATGAGGTCGCCGAACATACTATCTTCTTCGGCAGATAGGGCCCAGAATTGCTCTTGCTCCAAATCACAAGTCTTTGCCCGACGCCCGTCGGACAAGCGACGAAGTTCGTCGTGCCGTTCGGAGCCGTGTACTTCAGGGTCAGCTGCACGGCGATCGGCTCTTTCGAGAGGTCGAATCCCGGCGGCGGTAGCTGGGCTTCGACCGGGTCGTCTTGCGGGATTTGTGTGTGTGGCGAGAACGGGTTCTCGGCTTCGTTCGCGGTAGTGCCAAGGGTAGTGGAAGTCGCCTTGGATCGTCTGGCCGTTCCCAAGCGTCAGCTGCACCCGCACGTTTTCGTTGAAACTGCCGTCTTTGGAATTGAACTCGGCGTGCGTACCATAGAAGACGGGGCTGCCGCAAGGTGCCGTCGCGTTCGCGACGCCGCTTCCGTTGCCGCCGGTTCCGCCACCCGGCCCCGCGGCCGAACCGGCGCCGCTGCCTGTGCCCGTGCCCGCGCCGCTGTCGAGGCGCCTGGGTCTGGAGCCGCGACGGTTTTCGAGCCGTGCATCGCCGACCACCAGATCGGCAGGCTTTCCTTATGATGGACGATCTTCTGGGTGCGAACCTGAAGTTTGGGTGCACCCTTCGATCCGCCGCTATGGACCGCGATCATCATCGCGCGCGGTGCCGCGACGTGCTGAACCTTTGCCGGCGTGGCGCTCGGAGCCGGCGTCGGTGTCGGTGCGGGCGTACGTACTTCGATGACGACGCGCGTCGGCTCAACCGACTGCCGCGGTTCAGGCTCGCTCTCCATACGCAAGAACCCGCCGGCCCCGATGACGATCTCGTGAATAGCGATCGAACACGCGATCGCGAGCAGCAGACGCCGGCGGAAGGGCGTCAAGAAATCCTTACGAGGGCGGTACGCCGTACGTCTTTTCGTACCAGTTTTGGAATTCTTGATCCGACGGATAATGGCCGTACTTCTTGTAGAACCACTCGCGATAAGCCGTTTGCCGGCGTCCTTGTTCTGCCATCTCTTCTTGTTTGATGCGCTTTTTGTGATTCCAATTCGTGAGACCGATTGCAGCCGCAACGCCGGCGACGAAGATGTTACGCGTGCTCGCCGCGCCGTCGGCGAGAGCAGGGGCCGCAGCGCCGAATGCGATCGCCGCACACAGCGTCCCGGCCGCCAAAGTCCTGATATGCATTAGCAGGTCCTTTCTGGTAGCTTAAACGCTGCCGAGGGCCTGAGGGTTCTCCCCGCGAAGCGCGGCGCGTGCATTTGACCGAACTCAAGGGACTGATTCGAACGATCCCGGACTTCCCAATTGCCGGGATTCAGTTCCGCGATATCACGCCGCTGATCAAAGATCCCGAGGGCTTTCGCGCGATGATCGACATGTTCGTCGAGCGCTTCCGCAACGATGCGCATCGACGTCGTCGTCGGGGTCGAGGCGCGCGGCTACATGCTGGCGCGCCGCTCGCCTACGAGCTCGGCGCCGGATTCGTGCCCGTTCGCAAACCCGGCAAGCTTCCCGGCTCGAAGATGACCGAAGAATACGCGCTCGAGTACGGCACCAATTCGCTCGAGGTCCACGACGACGCCGTCGGTCGCGGCAAGCGCGTCCTCATCGTCGACGACGTCCTGGCGACCGGCGGTACGGCCGCCGCGACCGGACGTCTGGTCGAGCGCCTCGGGGCCGAGATCGTCGGGTTCGCGTTCCTCATCGAGCTCGAAGCGCTGGGCGGCCGAAAGGCACTCGGCAAGCACAAGATCACCAGCTTCATCAGCTATTAGGCGCCCGGTCGGCGACCTGCGGCCTTCCCAGCCGCCAGCGTGTTGTGTTTAGATAGGCGTTAATACTCTGCTTGGGTTGCTCGATGTCGATTGATGCTCTCGTCGCGAAAGTCCAGGAGTACGACCCGTCGCTGGACGGTGCGTGGCTTCGGCGCGTCTACGACATGGCCGATCAGGCGCACGGCGAGCAGCGGCGCGCCTCGGGCGTAGCGTACATCGAGCATCCGCTTGGCAGCGGCGGAAATCTTGGCCGAGCTGGAAATGGATCGCGCGACGATCGCGGCCTCGCTCTTGCACGACGTCGTCGAGGACACCGTCGTCACGAGCGAGCAAGTCGCGGCGACGTTCGGCAACGAGATCGCGACCCTCGTCGAAGGCGTCACCAAGCTCACCCGCATTCCGTACCAGTCGAAGGAAGACGCGCAGGTCGAGAACCTGCGCAAAATGTTCATGGCGATGGCCAAGGACATCCGCGTCATCATCATCAAGCTCGCCGACCGCCTCCACAACATGCGTACGCTCTGCGAGTTTGCCGGAGAGCAAACAGCTCGCGATCGCGCGCGAGACGATCGAGATCTACGCACCGATCGCGCATCGCCTCGGCATCTGGAAGATCCGGTCGGAGCTCGAGGACCTGTGCTTGCGCTACCTCGACGCGGAGGCGTATCGCGACATCGCCGAACGCGTCGCAAAGAAGCGCACCGAGCGCGAAGAGGCCGTTGCCGAGCGTCATCGACGATACTGCGCGAGAGTTTAGAGGCGTCGGCATCAAGAACGAAACGACCGGCCGCCCGAAGCATTTCTATTCGATTTACACGAAGCTGAAGAAGGGCCGCGACTTCTCGACGATCTTCGATCTGACGGCGGTGCGCATCATCGTCGACTCGGTCAAAGATTGCTACGGTGCGCTCGGCGAAGTGCACGCGCTCTGGAAGCCGATCCCGGGCCGCTTCAAAGATTACATCGCGATGCCCAAGCCGAACATGTATCAGTCGCTGCACACGACGGTCGTCGGGCCGGGCGGCGATCCGCTCGAAGTGCAGATCCGCACGCTCGACATGCACCGCACGGCGGAATACGGCATCGCGGCGCACTGGCGATATAAAGAAGGCGGCAAGTCCGACTCCTTCGAGAACAAGCTCGCCTGGCTGCGCTCGCTGCTCGAGTGGCAAAACGACGATGCGCGACTCGCGCGTGTTCATGGAGAACCTGAAGCTCGATCTGTTCGAGAATCAGGTTTTCTTGTTCTCGCCCAAAGGCGACGTGTTCTCGCTGCCCAACGCCGCGACGCCGCTCGATTTCGCGTATCACGTTCACACCGACGTCGGCAATCATTGCATCGGCGCGAAGGTGAACGGCAAGATCGTGCCGCTCGACTATCAGCTCAAGAACGGCGACATCTGCGAGATTCTCAGCAGAAAGCTGCGCGGCCCGTCGCTCGACTGGCTCGGCGATCGTGCGCACGTCGGGCGCGAAGCACAAGATCAAGCAGTGGTTCCGCAAAGAGCGCAAAGAAGAGAACGTGCTCGCCGGCCAGGAAGCGCTCGAAGCCGAGCTCGTGCGTCAGAACCTGCGGCCCGATGCGGCGCGCGGCGAATCGCTCGAACGCATCGCGCACAAGATGAACTACGCGACGCCGGCCGATCTCTACGCGGCGATCGGGTTCGGCGACGCATCGGCGGTTTCGGTCGCCAAGCGCATGCGCGAAGAGCTCAAGAATTCGAACATCGTCGACATCACGACGCTTCCGCGTCCGCCGACGCGCCGCGTCACGCGCAGCAGCTCGGGAATCCGGATCGCCGGCGTCGACGACGTGCTGGTGCGGCTCTCGAAATGCTGCAGTCCGGTGCCGGGCGATCCGATCATGGGCTTCGTCACGATCGGCAAAGGCGTCTCCGTGCATCGCGCCGATTGTCCGAACGTCGCCTACATGAACGCGCAGCCCGAGCGCATCCTGCAAGCGAGCTGGGCCGACAACATCACGGCGACGCATGCCGTCGACGTCGAGGTCGAGGCGCTCGACCGCGCCGGTCTGCTGCAAGACATCATGGCGCGTTTGCGCCGAGATGAAAGCCTCGGCGTCGTCGGTGACGGCGCGCGTCAAAAAAGACATCGCCGTCACCTCGCTCACGCTGCAAATCGAGAACCTCGACCAATTGCACAAATTGCTGCGGAAACTTGGAGACCGTCAAAGACGTGCGCACGGTCTATCGCGTCACGAAACGCGAGCGCGCCTCAGGCTGACGCTGCCTTAACTATTGGCAGAGGGATTCGCTCGCTATCCACTTATCCTAACGGTGGGCTCGGTTGGACGCCCAAGAGGAACAGAATGCGGCTCGCTTCGCTTTGTGGTTTTGGCGCCGCGCTTGTGTGCGCGGCATTCTTGGTTGCGTGCGGAGGCGGCGGAGGGTCCGCCCCGAGCGGCACCGGCTCGTTGACCGGAAGTCACGCCGCGAGCGGTAAGGGCGCTGGGACGACGATGACGATCGTTATCAATCGCGGAGCGCATACGAAAGCGACGCACACACCGCGGTTCGGAGCGGGACATGCCCGGGCGCAAGCGTCGAAGCGCAACCCGAAATTTATCGATACGGACGATGCTGAAGGTCTTCAGTCACCGTCTCGGGCACCGGTGTCGCCTCGCAGACGATTTATGCTGACATCAGCGACACATCGCCGTTGTGCACTACGACCAGCAATGTCGAGACTTGTACATTGAGCGTGCCGACGATCAGTGCAAGCGAGCAGTTCGCCGTGCTCGAGACGGACAACCGTCCAACGGGCGCGACAAACGGTTACGGTACGGGATTCGCGACTGGAACCAATATTCTCGGGGCACTTCAACAGTCTGCGACCATCCACTCGGAGCGCCAAATAGTGTCGCGTCCAAGGTTGGGCCCGTTGCGGCATTTCTCTACGATTGTTCAGGCGATCCACTCCCGCGACTCCGATACCAGCAAACTCCTACAGTGCGAATTTCGGCGTCGATGGCACAGGCATAGACCGTAACTTTCAGGGTCGCATCGTTGTGACGACGAATACCACCGTGACGGGCTCGGTCGTGCGACAGTTTCAAGACGAAGATAATTGCGAATTCGATTCGGATACGACGCCTGCGCCGTTCGTTGACGTCAATGGCAGTCCGACACCAATCACGCTGACATCGAATAACTCAGCGTTGACGGTTGCGCCGGTGATCAACAACGGGACGGCTCCGCCGGCTTCCGCGTACACGTCGAGCGCATCGATTCCGAATGACGGTTACTATCGGGAGGGTTGTTTCTTCGTCGTCGGAGTGAATGTCGCATCGACTCTTTCGTCGCCCCAGACGTTGACGCTCAGCAACAATCTCTCGGCGATCCCGCCGTTCACGGCCACGGCATACACGGCCACATACACGTACACGGTCGTTCCGATCTCGGTTACACCGACGTCCATTTCGGCGCTGACACCCAGCGGTACGGCCACGGTCACCGGTAACGATTACGGTGCGTTCTACGGTATGGTCGGCTCATCGTCGTACAGCAACTATGACGATGGAAACTGCGACACATCGGGCGGGGTGCCGCTCGCGACGGTCGCTTCCAGCAGCGGAATCGGCGCGCCGAACTGGACGCAGACGTTCACAGTCACCGGCAACGGCTCCGGGACCACCGGTCAAACGTGCACGTTCTATCTTTCAGACGATGAAGCCGGAACAATTACCCAAGCCGTTACGGTCACGATTTAACTAGTGATGAGGCGAAATTTGATGCGTTCAACGATGTTGCGGACCGGCGTTCTCGTCGCACTGACGGCGATGCTTACGGCATGCGGCGGCGGCAATACGAATAGCTTGCCGTATCAACCACCGTCGGGCAGCAGCTTCACAACGTCGACGACGAGCAGCACGACGCTGCCGTCGCTCACGTCATCAGGCTTTACCGTGACGGGCACACTTTCGGCGACGAGCGTCGCGGCGTTAATCCAAGAGTTACTGAGCGTCTCGGCCCCCTCAGGCGTTACGCCGCTCTCGCAACGCCGGGCTGCTGCGAGTCATACGCTGGGTGCCGTCGTCGGCACAGCCACCAACTTGTTGTACGTGACCTTTTCGAGCTCGACAACGGTGACGTTGCCGACCTCGCCGGCACTGACGTTTACCTCATCGGCAATCGTGTCGGGGACGGCGTACAGTCTTGCACTCTTTAGCGGCGGCGCCTGGACTGCGCCGATCGGCGTTGCACAATTAGGGGGCACCGGTACGGTCAGCTTCCCATCGTACAACACGCCGGTCACGATCGGACCGAATGCGCCTGCGACCTACGTGCTCTATACGGGCACCGCGACGACGACTGCAATTGTGCTCTTACCTGCGACGCTGACCTTCGATGCCGGCGCTCCCTCATCGAGCTCGTTCTCGGCTTCGGAGATCAGCTACTCGGGTGCGTTCAGCGCGACGATGACCTGCACGGAGAATCCGGCCGGTCAATCGCCGGGCTCGAATGCGTTCGTTGCGCAGTTCATGGGCGGTGGGACGACGGCATCACAGACGCCTTCGAGCGCCGGTGGAACGGTAACGTTCAACGTCAATTCGGGAGCTGAGACGGGTGCTTGCCCGGTCGTGGTCACCGATACGAACGGTAATACGAGCACAGTTACGATCGATGTCTCGAGCAGTAGCGTAACGGTAACCGGGAAACAGCGAAACTAAGAGAAGCAAGCGAGCGTCTTTTGACGCTCGCTTGGCTTTTCTAACAGGGAATCCGGTCGCGTTCTTCCTATTTGGTGGCAAGCTCGTTTAAACGCCAAGAGGGACAGAATGCGCTTCGCTTCTTTATTTGGTCTCAGTGCCGCGCTTGTGTGCGCAGCATTTCTCGTCGCGTGCGGCGGAGGGGGTGGAGGGTCCACGCCTGGCGCCGGCGGCTCCCAGACGGGCAGTCATACCACGACCGGTAAGGGGTCGGGAAGCACGATGACGATCGTCGTGCATCGCGGCCACACTAAGAGAGCGGCGCCAACGGCCAAGTACTCGTACACGAAAAAGCACGGAACACAGATGCACTCGCAGTACTCGAGCCGCAAACCGAAATATATCTCCGACGATGCTTATGGCCTTCAGGTCACGATCTCGACGGGTAACGGTGGTCCATCTCAAACGATTTACGCCGACATCAGTCAAGGATCGGTGTTGTGCACTCCGCCGAGCGGCGACGTATCGAGCTGCACAATCGCTATTCCGACGCTCGGCGCGAACGAGCAGTTTACCATTCTCGAAACGGACAATACGCCGCAAAACGATACCAACGGTTATGGTACCGGTTTTGCGTCGGGGACGAACATCATGGCTGCGGTCCAGCAGTCGCAGACCGTCGTGCTCGGATCGCAAAATAACGTCGCGATGTCGGTCAATCCCGTTGCGGCGTACGTCTACGATTATTCATTCCCTTACGGGTTCTTTGGTGCGCCGCAGCCGGCCGGTCAACCGGTGCCGTACAGCACGAACTTCGGCATCGACCCCAGCGGGATTAACGACAACGATCAGGCTCGCATCGTCGTAACGGCCGGAGTCGCGGCCTCGGGCGCGATTGCGCCCGTATTCAATCCTGCGGACGGCGACTGCTACGATCCCGACACGAACTCGGCTCCTTTCGTCGACGTCAACGGCAGTCCGGAGCCGATTACATTCAGCGCAGCAAATGCGCCGGCGGTTTCGCTCGTGCCCATAGTCAACAATGGGACACCTCCGCCTGCGGCCGCGTATACATCGTCCGCCTCGATTCCGAATGACGGGTACATTTGGGATGATTGCTTCTTCCTCGTCGGCGTGAAAGTGGCGTCGAATCTTTCGTCGCCACAGCCGCTCCCGATGAGCAATAATCTCACGGCGCTCAATACCTTCTTGTCGCCGCCCAGCTCGTACGCGAATACCTATACATACACGGTTGTCCCGCTTTCGGTCTCTTCGTACTCCGTCTCGGTAGCCGCGAACAATTCGACAGACGATCACGGCATCCGACTGGGGCGCCGGCGATTCCGGAACCGACGCCGAGTCGGCGTGGGGCGCGAACGTTTTCACGATCTACTACACAGGCACTCTCGATCCGGATGAGAGCTGCAACAATTCAGGCGGAACGCAGCTGGCAGACGTCTATTCCACGGGGTCGTTAAATACGACGACCGGCCAGCAGACGATCGAAATAGACGCCGGATCGACGACCGGCACGTGTACGTTCTACGTTCTCGACATCTTCAGCGGCGTCGTGACGCAGCCCATCACCGTCACCATTAACTAGCGAGGTATTCTGGTGCGATTTTCTACCAAATCATCCATCCTGCGCGCCGGCATCCTCGTCTCGTTGACGGCGATGCTTACGGCTTGCGGTGGTGGCAATACGAATAGCTTGCCCTATCAACCGCCGTCAGGCAGCAGCTTCACAACGTCGACGACGAGCAGCACGACGCTGCCGTCGCTCACGTCATCAGGCTTTACCGTGACGGGCACACTTTCGGCGACGAGCGTCGCGGCGTTAATCCAAGAGTTACTCAGCGTCTCGGCCCCCTCAGGCGTTACGCCGCTCTCGCAACGCCGGGCTGCTGCGAGTCATACGCTGGGTGCCGTCGTCGGCACAGCCACCAACTTGTTGTACGTGACCTTTTCGAGCTCGACAACGGTGACGTTGCCGACCTCGCCGGCACTGACGTTTACCTCGTCGGCAATCGTGTCGGGGACGGCGTACAGTCTTGCACTCTTTAGCGGCGGCGCCTGGACTGCGCCGATCGGCGTTGCACAATTAGGGGGCACCGGTACGGTCAGCTTCCCGTCGTACAACACGCCGGTCACAATCGGACCGAATGCGTCTGCGACCTACGTGCTCTATACGGGCAACGCGACGACGACCGCAATTGTGCTCTTACCTGCGACGCTGAGCTTCGATGCCGGCACTCCCTCGTCGAGCTCGTTCTCGGCTTCGGAGATCAGCTACTCGGGTGCGTTCAGCGCGACGATGACCTGCACGGAGAATCCGGCCGGTCAATCGCCGGGTTCGAATGCGTTCGTTGCGCAGTTCATGGGCGGCGGGACGACGGCCTCACAGACGCCCTCGAGCTCGGGTGGAACGGTAACGTTCAACGTCAATTCGGGAGCTGAGACGGGTGCTTGCCCGGTCGTGGTCACCGATACGAACGGTAATACGAGCACGGTCACGATTGACGTCTCGAGCAGCAACGTAACGGTAACCGGTAAACAGCGAAACTAAGACTCAGCCGTATAAGAACGTGAAGCCGGCCTCTTGCGCGAGGACAATCGCAGCAACGCCGGCCGGCACGATGAGCGCCCCGGGCACGAGATTGTGGCTGAGATCCGCGTAGACTTGCCCCTCGCTCTGGCTTTGCTTTGCCGCGATAAAGCGCGACATCGCGTGCAGGGCGTTGTTGCAGACCATCCACGTAACGCCGCGGCGAGATAGCGTTTCGATCGAAATGTCGTCGTTCGGTCGCGACGGAGTCGCGTGCAAGAACGGGTTTTGAGGCGTGTGAAGCATATCGGGCAAACCGTCGCTCGACGCGTCGAGGATGTCGAAGAGATGATATTTGTTCCACATCGCGTCGTTCGTCGCGACCAGTAACGACGAGCCGTAGAACACGACGGCCACGTGGAGCGATCCCGGGCCTTGAGCGAATGCGTGCTCGAACGCGTTGAGTCCGTTCATGGCGTGACGTAGCGGAGCGCCATGGTCGAGCTTGACGGCCGCGATCACTTGTTTGTGGCGCGCCGGCCGGTGTAGCACGCTTTCGATAGCAGAAAGGTTGCTCACGCCCTGTGCCATTGCGGGCGCAGCCGCGGTCGCGGCGGCGAGGACTGCCGTCCCCGCCAGAAACGCTTCGCGCGTCGGTTTTATCGTCGACTTGTCCATGCCGCCCCGCTTCGCGGCGATTAACGGTCTGCCCGCTAAACCGCCATGAACCGCGCGAAGCGGCGCTCGGCGACGCTCACAATCGCGAAGAACACGATTGCGAGCAGCGACGAGACGAAGACCGCTGCGTAAAGACGCTCGGCGTGATAGTTGAACGTCGACTCGATGATCAGTGCGCCGAGACCCTTATTTGTGCCGATCCACTCGCCGACGAGCGCACCGATGACGCTGGTTTGCGCGGCGATGCGCAGCGCGGCAAAAAGATACGGCACCGAACGCGGAAGTCGCAGATGCCAAAAGATCTGAACGCGCGACGCGCAGAATGAGTGCACGAGGTCGATCTCGCTGGCCGTCGGTGACTCGAGTCCGCGAATCATATTGACCAGCGTCGGGAAGAAGCAGACGATCGCCGCGACAACGACTTTCGGGAACATGCCGAGACCGAACATCAGCACGACGATAGGGGCGAGTGCGAGAATCGGAATCGTGTTGAAGAAGAGCACGATCGGGAAATACGTCAAGCGCAGATAGCGATTCGCGACGAAAACGATCGCGACGGCAACCGCGGCGCCGTTGCCGAGCACGAATCCGAACAGACTCTCGAGCGCTGTGGGGACGGCGTTGCTCGCGATGAGCGCGCGCTCATGAACCATATCGTCGAATACCGCGACCGGCGTGGGGACAATATAGTGCGGTACGCCGAACACCGTGACGACGAGCTGCCACACGAGCAGCAGCGTGATCGCGCCGATCGCGGGAAAGAGCCATTCCTTCAAGCGCGAAGGATCTTCATCGAATAAACGTCTTCGACGCGCAGCGAGCTCTTGAGCAACCCGACGGCCGCATATGCGCGCATTTGCGCCGCGAGTTTCTCCGGGCGAAACGTGCCCCAGCCGTCACGCGCCGTATCGGCGTCGAAGGTTAAGCGCAAGACCGTCGGCATGATGCGTTTCTCGACGCTCGCGTCGAGCTCGGGATATTCGGCGGCAGCGATATCGACCGCTTCGCTCGGATGCTGATACGTCCAGTCCCAACCTTGTGCGAGCGCTCGAATGAGGCGTGCGAGTTGATCGGAGTTTTTTGCGATCGCGTCGTCCGTTGCGAAATACGTGTCGCCATACGATGGCAGCCCTGCCGATTCCATCGAGAGTGAAACGAGCGGACCGGAGAAGATCGACATCTCTTTCGCGTTCGTGATCCAGCCCGTAGTCGCATCGACGCGGCCGGCTGCGAGGGGCGTCATGTCATCGCCGACGTCCGTTACCGCGACCTTCGCGGGATCGATTCTATTTTTCGCGAGGATCGCATCGAGCACGTAGCGCGCCGTCGGCTGAATGCCGATGCGTTTACCGATCATGTCTTTGGGACTGCGAATCGGATTCTTCGGCAGCGAGTAGAAGGCGAAGGGCGCAACGCGCATGCCGGCTGCGATGATCTTGATCGGGATGCCGGAATTGCGAGCGAACATGACTTGACCCGAATCCGAAAGCTGTCCGAGCTGCGCGTGTCCGCTGATCACTGGTGCGGCCGCAGTCGCGTTGGGCCCGCCGGGCGAGAGCTCGACGTCGAGCCCCGCGTCGCGGAAAAATCCGCGCTTCACCGCGACCACGTCACCGATCTGGCCGTTGCTCATCAGCCAATCGTATTGAATGACGACTTTGGCTGCTGCGCTCGCGCGCGCGGGGGCGAGGAGGGCGAGTCCGGCGCAGCCGGCGAGAAATTGCGAGCGTGGGAGCACGTTATCTATTTCGAGGAAATCGTCAGATTCTTGCAAAGCTGTCGCAGATGAGAATCGCTTTACGATCTCTCGCTGTTTTCGTGTTGCTTTCGCTAGGCTCTGCCGCATTCGCGCAAGGGCAGCAGGGCGTTACACGCACCTATTACATCGCTGCGGACGAGATCGACTGGAACTACATGCCGAGCGGGCGCGACATGATGATGGGAATGGGGGCGTCGCGCTACGGAGCGTTCTTCGCGCAGCACAAGGCGGGTTATATCGGCTCCGTTTATCGTAAGGCGGTGTATCGAGAGTACACGGATGCGACGTTCATGCATCTCAAAGCGCGAAGCAAGGACGACGCGTACCTTGGAATCTTAGGTCCGACGATCTACGCTGAGGTCGGCGACACGATCAAGGTCGTCTTCCGCAACCACGGCACGCAACCGTACAGCGTTCATGCGCATGGCGTCCTATACGAGAAACCGTCCGAGGGTTCGTCGTACATGGATGGAAGCGCCGACACCGCAAAAATGGGCGGTGCGGTGCCGCCGGGCAAGACGTTTACCTATGTTTGGAGCGTGCCCGAGCGCGCCGGCCCAGGGCCGAACGACCCAAGCTCGATCGTCTGGCTGTATCATTCACACGCCGACGAACGGGGCGACGTCAACGCGGGACTGATAGGCGCGATCGTGATTACGCGAGCGGGTATGGCGCGGCCCGACGGCAGGCCTAAGGACCTCGATCGCAACTTCGTGACGCTGTTCATGACATTCGATGAAAACGCGAGTCCGCTGCTCGACTACAACATCAAACGCTTCGTCAAGAAGACGCCGAAGTGGAGCAAGATACAGAATACTCCCTTCGATCCCGGGGGGAATTTCGATCCCTTCATCGGCGGAGGCTTCGTTACGGCAAACTTCCGTTCGACGATCAACGGCTACCAGTTCGCGAACATGCCGATGCCGGTGATGCACAAGGGCGAACACGTGCGTTGGTATCTGCTCACGCTGGGCGAAGGCTTCAACACCCATACCCCGCACTGGCACGGCAATACCGTCCTCGTTGGCGGCCAACGGACCGACGTCGTGCTGCTGGGACCGGCCTCGATGATCACGGCCGACATGGTCCCCGACAACCCGGGAATCTGGCTGCTCCACTGCCATGTCAGCGAGCACATGGAAGCCGGGATGGCCGCGGACTACCAGGTGCTGCCGTAGACATAACGGTGTCACCCTGAGCGTAGTGAGCGATAGCGAACGTAGTCGAAGGGCGCGCTCGAATGCCTAAGGGCCGAGCAATTTTCTTCGTGTTTCCGTTGTGCGTTCGCGCTCCTGATTAGCGCGACTGCGGCAGCTGACGATCGTCCCTTCGCCTTCGCAATCGTTCGCACCGGAGAGCATCCGGCAACCCTCTTCGAAGGTCAGGTTCTGGACGTACGTTCATAGCTCGGCCTTGAACGATTGGGGCGGTCCTTCGACTACGTTCGCTGACGCTCACTACGCTCAGGATGACACGAGAGCCATCCGACTCCGCTCAGAGTGACAACGGGAAGGGCCCACCTGCCCGCTTCTTTACGGGCGGAAGGTTGACAGCCACCCGGACCCTGGGGTAAGGTCGGCTGTACATGAGAAACCGCGTTATCGGCCTCATTCTCGTCCTTACGGGTTCGTCTACGACGTAGCCGCTAAGCGACGTTTGCCTTCAAAGGCCCTTCGCCCAGCGGCGAGGGGTTTTTTGTTTAACGGGAGCTGCACGACCATGGACCGCGTGATCATATTCGACACGACCCTGCGCGACGGCGAACAATCGCCGGGTGCGACGATGACCCCGTCCGCACGACTTCGCATCGCGCAGATGCTCGCCGAGGCGAAGGTCGACGTGATCGAGGCCGGCTTCCCCGCAGCATCGCCGATCGTCGTGCAAAGCGTTGCGGAAATCGCTCGTCATGTCCGGGGTGCTTCCGTTGCCGCCCTTGCGCGAACGACGGCCGGCGACGTCGACGCTGCTTGGGAAGCGCTGCAGCATGCGGAAGCGCCGCGCATCCACACGTTCCTTGCCACGTCGAACTTGCATCTCGAGCACAAGCTGCGCATCTCGCACGATCAAGCCGTCGAAGCGACGACCGAAGCTGTGCGGCGCGCCAAGAAGTATTGCTCGGACATCGAGTTTTCGGCGGAAGACGCGACGCGATCGGACTGGGATTTCCTCGTTCGCATTTTCTCGGCGGCAATCAAGGCCGGCGCGACGACGATCAACGTCCCGGATACGGTCGGCTACACGATGCCGCAAGAGTACGCCACGCTGATGACCTACCTGCTCGAACGCGTCAAAGGTATCGAGAATGCCGTGATCAGCGTTCATACGCACGACGATCTCGGCTTTGCCGTCGCAAACGCGCTCTCGGCTGTGCAGGCCGGAGCGCGTCAGATCGAGTGCACGATCAATGGGATCGGCGAGCGCGCCGGAAACTGCTCGCTGGAAGAAGTCGTCGTCGGCATGCGTGTCCGTAAGGACATCTATAACGTAGACACGGGCTTTGATACCCGCAACCTGCAGAAGATCTCCCAACAGGTCGCGCGCGCGACGCGCATGCCCGTGCAAAAGAACAAAGCGATCGTCGGTGCGCACGCATTCATGCACGAGTCCGGAATCCATCAAGACGGCATCCTGAAACACAAAGGTACCTACGAAATCATCGAGCCGAGCACGGTCGGGGTCGAGCAAACCCAATTCTCGATCTCGCGTAACTCCGGGAAGCACGCCGTGCTTGCGCGCGTGCGCGACATCGGGTTCGTCTTCGACCGCCCTGCCGAGAAGAAGTTTTTGGAAGCGTTCGGTAAGTTCGCACAGACGCGGAGAGTCGTCTCGGACGGCGAATTGGTGCGGCTCGCACAGGAAGCCACCGGGGCATCGCTCATTCGACCGCCTGGTCGTTTAGAGGAAGTCCCGGCGTCCGGCGATCATCACGCGGGTCGTGACTTCGCGAGCAACGCGATCATGACGAGCTTCACCTAAGGGGAATCATGCAAGCCTACTACGACAAAGACGCCGATTCGAGCGTACTCGAAAAGAAGCGCATCGCCGTCATCGGCTATGGCAGCCAAGGCAGCGCGCAAGCACGCTGTCTTGCAGACTCGGGACTCGACGTCGTCGTCGGACTGCGGGAGGGTTCGTCCTCGGCGGACACGGTCAAAGGCCACGGTATCGCTGCGAAGAGCATTCCGGACGCCGTCCGCGGCGCGGACGTGGTGATGATCCTCATCCCTGATGAAGAGCAACCCGCAATCTACACGCGTGATATCGCGCCGAATCTCAAAGACGGCGTGTATCTCGGATTTTCGCATGGCTTTGCGATCCGGTTCGGAACGATCGTTCCGAAAACGAGCGTGAACGTGTTCATGGTCGCGCCCAAAGCGCCGGGGCGGCTCGTCCGCACGGAATATGAAGCCGGCCGCGGTACGCCCTCGCTGATCGCCGTCCACCAAGATCCAGCCAAGAACACGCGCGAGATTGCGCTTGCGTACGCGGTCGCGATCGGCGCCGGAAAGGCCGGCATCATCGAAACCACGTTCTCGGAAGAGACCGAAACCGATCTCTTCGGCGAGCAAGCCGTTCTTTGCGGCGGGGTTTCGGAATTGATTCATGCCGGATTCGAGACGCTGGTCGAAGCCGGCTATGCTCCGGAGATGGCGTACTTCGAGTGCTGCCATGAAATGAAGCTGATCGTCGATCTCATCTACGAACGCGGCATCGAAGGGATGCGCAACGGCGTCAGCAACACGGCGAAATACGGTGACTACACGCGTGGAACGCGGATCATCACCGACGAATCGCGTCAAGCGATGCGCAAGATGCTCGAAGAGATTCGCAGCGGTGCCTTCGCGCAAGAGTGGGTCGCCGAACACGCCGCCGGCAAACCGCGTTTCGATGAATTTCGTAAGAAAGGTCAAGCGCACCCGATCGAATCGATCGGGCGGCGTCTGCGCGCGATGATGCCGTGGATGCCAAAAGAGAAGGAGCCCGCCTCGGTCTCATAATGGGTCGCACGCTCTTCGAGAAAGTCTGGGATGCGCACGTCGTCGAGGAGCTTCCCGGCGACAATGCGCTGCTTGCCATCGATCGCATTATCGCAATCGAGATTACGACGCCACAACCTGCCGCGGAGATCGCGGAACGTTTCGGCGATCGTCTTTTCGACACGTCGTCGATCGTCGCGATCATCGACCATATCTCGCCCGCGAAAGACACCGAGACGGCCATCCAGGCGCAGGCGCTGCGCAAGTGGGCCAAAGCGCACGACGTCGTGTTTTACGACGTCGGCAACAACGGCATCTGTCACGTCGTCATTCCCGAGCGCGGTTGGGTTGAGCCGGGCATGACGCTCATTTGCGGTGATTCGCACACGTGCACGCACGGTGCGTTCGGCGCGTTTGCGCTCGGCATCGGGTCAAGCATCCAGTGCGGCGCAATGCTGGCCGGCGCGATCATTCAAAAACACCCGAAAGTCATCCGCATCAATGTCAACGGAACGCTGCACCCAAGCGCGACCGCAAAGGATCTTGCGCTCACCGTGATCTCGACCATCGGGTTCCAGGGCGGCACCGGTGCGGTGCTCGAGTATCATGGCAGCGCGATCCGCGCGCTTTCAATGGAAGAGCGCATGACGCTCTGCAACATGGCGATCGAAGCCGGCGCAACGACGGGAATGATCGAACCCGACGAAACGACGATCGAGTATCTGCGCGGACGCGAAGCGCAGCCCAAAGGCGAAGCCTTCGAGCGGAAAGCTGCATTTTGGCGGACGCTGCGCGCCGATCCCGATGCAAGCTACGAGCGCACGATCGACGTCGACGCCTCGCAGATTCGTACCGTTGTCTCGTGGGGAACGAATCCCGGCGAATCCGTCTCGATTGACGCCGTCGTGCCGAACGGTGATGCCGGCAGCCTCGAATATATGGATCTGAAGCCGGGGACGCCGATGCGGGGTATCGTGATCGATCAAGCGTTCATCGGCTCGTGCACAAACGCGCGCATCTCGGATTTGCGTGCTGCAGCCGAGATCTTCAAAGGCCGCAAAGTCGCAGTCCCGACGATCGTGACTCCCGGCTCGCAGGCCGTAAAGCGCCAAGCCGAGCGCGAAGGTTTGCACGACGTCTTCCAAGATGCGGGTGCACTTTGGACGCACTCGTCGTGCGGCCCATGCCTCGGCATGTCGATGGGTGTGGTCGCGCCGGGGATGCGCATCATCTCGAGCACGAACCGTAATTTCCGCAACCGCATGGGGACGGGCGGTCGCGTTCACCTTGCCACGCCGGTCGTCGTCGCCGCGAGCGCGATACTCGGCCGCATCGCGACCCCCGATGAATTGCCCGCAGAGGTGCCGGCATGATCGTTTCGGGTTTCGTCATGGCATTGCCGCAGGCGAATCTGGACACCGATCAGATGTATCCGGGCAAATATCTCTCGCTGATCACACGCAACGGACTCGGTCGTGTGCTCTTCGAGGCGTTCCCCGCCGGTCGCGCGCTGCTCGAAAAACATCCGGGCGCATCGATCTTCGTTACGGGTGAGAACGTCGGCTGCGGCAGCTCGCGCGAGCACGCGGTCTGGGCGCTCGCCGATTGGGGAATCCGCGCGATCATCGCGCCGTCGTTCGCACGCATCTTTCATGAGAATTGCTATTCGAATGGGGTCGTCCCGGTCGTGTTGACGGATCGGGCCGCCCTCGATCAGTGTCTCTCGGCGACGACGCTCGAGGTGGACGTCGAGAATGAAGTCGTTCGTAAGGACGGCCGTGAGATCGCGCGCTTCGAACTCGACCCGCTTCGGAAGGATTTCATCCTTCATGGTGGATTTCTGGAATATATGGCGACGAAAGTCGATCAAGTTCGCGCGTGGAGAGCGCTCGCAGCGTCACGATAGGTGGGCGGAGCGAACGCAGCGTCACGATAGGTGGGCCGAGCCCCCACAGCAGTTGCATTGATGGCTTGCTCACGATGGTTTCGCAAGCGTGTCATCCCGAGATACCGTGTCGGGAGTCAAGCGGGTTGAGGGCTGAGCGCGGGGTCGTAGGGTTTCCCCGAGCGGAGAACGCCGTACGCCAGGACGAGCAGTTTACGCATGAGTGCGCCGAGGATCAACTTGGGATGTTTGCCGGCAGATTTCAGTCGCTGCGCCATCGCCTTAAGAGTCGGATTGTGCTGTTGAGCGACGATAGCCGGAAAATAGAGAGCTTTGCGCAAACGCGCATTGCCCAATTTCGATAGGCGTGGTTTACCGCGAACCGAGGAACCCGACTGCCGCAACTGAGGCGAAAGGCCGGCGTATGCGGCAACAGCCCGGTGGCTCTCGAACTGCTCGATCGTCGGCATCTCCGAGAGAATTGAGGCCGCTGTTGTGTTGGCAATTCCGGGAATGCTCGTTAAGAGATCACGCTTGGCTCTCAACCCGGGATGCTGGTCGATGTGGTCGCGGATCACGCGTTCCAGATCAGCAATTTGCGTATCGAGCTGGGCGATCAGTTCCTCTGATGACGTCACGACCCAATCCGGCAAATCGGGAGTCTGCGCTCTCGTCTGGTGCTGAGCTCGAGACCGCTTGAGAAATTCCAGATGGCGTGAAAGCCCTTGTAGTTCAGTGATTTCTGCAGGCCAAGGCTTCCATGCCGCTGGTCGTTGTGCAATTGCGAAACGAGCAATCAGCGCTGCATCTACTGCATCGGTCTTGGTGCGCAGCAGTTCGCTCTCCGCATATGCCTTGATCCGGCGCGGATTCACCACCGCAACCGTATGACCGCCTTCATGGAGATGCGTTGCCAGTGCACGCCAGTAACCACCCGTCGCTTCCATGCACGCGAAGATTTTATTCGCTCCACGATTGCGCAGCCACGCATCCAACTGCGCGAACCCTTTCTTCGTGTTCGGGAAGCTCTTCTTCGCTGTGTGCTCATCGTGCAACAGCGCCGCGTGAAAGTCAGCCTTCGAGATGTCGATACCCAGCGTCTCCATACTATTGCCTTTACGAGACTTGGCCAACGTCCGTGGACGAGAATCCCGATTTGATCGAGCTTGTGCATTCGAGCTGTGCTTGTTGCCGCTCACGATACCGTCCGATCTTTCAAGGCATAGGTACGGGCCGCTTATCTCAGGATCTGGCTCAAAAGCCTAGCGTAGGCGCCGGCGTGTCCCGTACCTCTCGCCCACCGTTCATGGCCGGTGGATGCCAGGCATATTCGACGCCTCAATCAAGATACAAGCGTAGGTGCACGCAGTGCACCGTAGTCGAGGGACCACGAAAGTCTTTCGGGATGTGCGACGATCTCCAAAAGCTGCGGGCACAATCGCGCCCTCAACCTTGTTGCATTGTTTCGCTGCCCGCGTCATCGGAATGGTCCTTCGACTCCGCGCTCCTGCGGAGCGCTACGCTCAGGATGACAACGGAGGCGTGATGCTGCCCTGAGGTGGCCCTTTGCGCGTGATTCGTTCTTAGGCGTAGGTCGTACGTGCGCCAGGTAATGGCCCGCGTGCCCGGTAACTTTTGCCGCGGATGACAGAACCAACCGGACCACTTAAAGGCTTGCGCGTTTTTGATTTGACGCGCGTGCTCGCAGGCCCAACCTGCGCGCAGATGCTCGGCGATCTGGGTGCCGACGTCATCAAAATCGAGAAGCCCGGATCCGGCGACGACACGCGTGGCTTCGTGCCGCCGTACATTCCCGGAACGAAAGAGAGCGCGTACTTCGTCGGCGTCAATCGCAACAAGCGTTCGCTCACGCTCGACATCGCAAAGCCCGAAGGGCAAGAGATCGCGCTGCAGCTACTCGCGACGTGCGACGTCTTGGTCGAGAATTTCAAAGTCGGCGGACTCGAGCGCTATGGCTTGGGCTACGATCAACTAAAGAGCCGCTTTCCGCGGCTCATTTATTGCTCGATCACGGGATTCGGACAAACCGGTCCGTATGCGACGCGTCCGGGCTACGACAGTTTGATTCAAGCCATGGGCGGCGTCATGAGCGTGACCGGCGATCCGGATGGAGAGCCGCAAAAAGTCGGCGTTCCCGTTGCCGACTTGTTTGCCGGCCTTTACGGTTGCATCGGCGTTCTCGCTGCGTTGCGACATCGTGATGCAACCGGGGAAGGGCAACGCATTGACGTGGGCATGCTCGATGCCAGCGTCGCGTGGCTTGCAAATCAAGCCATGAACTATCTTGCGACCGGTGAGAATCCACCGCGCCTCGGCAATCAGCATCCGAATATCGTTCCGTATCAAGTTCTTCCGACGGCCGACGGTTACGTGATGCTTTCGATCGGCAACGATCCGACCTTCGAGCGTTTTTGCAAAACGTTCGGTATCGAGCATCTTTTAAAAGACGAGCGCTTCGCCACGAACGCCGCGCGCGTCAAGAATCGTGCGTTCGTTACGGAGACGCTCGAACCGGTGATGCGCGCGCATCCGACTGCATGGTGGGTCGAGAAACTCGAAGAGCAATCGATCGGCGGCGGACCGATCAATACGCTAAGCGACGTCTTCGAAGATCCGCAAATCAAAGCGCGCGACACCGTGCGCACGATGCGACATGCGTCCGGCAAAGACGTTTCCGTTATTGCAAATCCCGTGCGTCTGTCCGCAACGCCGCCGGATTATCGAATTCCGCCGCCCGTTCTCGGCCAGCACACGGAAGATATCTTACGGGGCGAGCTCGGCCTGACCGAGACCCGCCTCTCGGAGCTAAGGAAAGCCGGCGTCATCTAGGTCAGGGCATAGTCAAGAGGGGGGGATTGCTTGGTATACAGAATCCCAGATGCATGAGGAAGGAAATTTTTGCCGTCGCGGCCGCGGCCCTCATTGCGGGTTGTGGCTCCCAATCCTACGCCGTTAATTCGGCCGTCCAGTTGAACACCTCGGGCACGGCCCTGGTGAATGCCGGGTACGGCACGTCGAACTTGACCCTGACCTTTACGGCGCTTGGCGCTCCAGCCGCGCAGACCGTGACCGTCAACCAGCCTCCGGCTACCGGCACCACCGTTTATTCGGCGGTAGCTGGGGCGGGATGTGCGGGCGTGGCAACCATTGCCGGTTCCGCCTCGGCGACGACCGCCAACGGTCCCACCGGCTCGTTCGTCGTCACGCCGGCAGGTGTGGCTGCGGCGTCTACGTGCTCGTTCATAATCACCTCGAGTACGCCCGGCGCCCAGGCAACGATCACCGTCAATACGTCCGGGGCCTAGCCTAGCTCCCAGCTCGTAATCCCGTAGACTTTCCCGAGATCGATCTCGGGCGGTGTGCCGCGCCACATGCGCGCACATGCGAACTCACGAATCATGCCGCGTTCGTCCGCAAGGCCGAGCGCGGCTGCGTTCGGTTCGGGGATGGTAAGCACCCAGGGTGAACGCGTGCGTTGGCTGATCGTATCGAACAATACGCCCGCGACGTCAAGACGCGACACAAAGAGCGGCCCGATTTTCGTGCCGTCGCGGCACGCACGTCCGACGCCGTAGCCGACGATTTTGCCGCTCTCGAGCGACCGGGCCGAGACCGCGACGACGTCCGGTTGGGCGACCCAGGCTTGTAGAAACGCCGTACGTTCCGCACCAAAGCACGCGAGGTCGTAGCGAGCGATCTCGTCGTCGAGGACGCGAACGCGCTCGAGCGCGAGCTTACTTGCGAAATGATCGCGCGGTTCGCGCGCGTCGCAGCGGTATCGCACGCTCTGAAAACTCCGCTTGAAGCCGTCCTTTTCGTAACGTGGTTCTTGCGCCAGCACGCCGTCGAGGCCGACGGGAAGATCGTGGAGATGATGCATTGCGTGGTCCCACAAGGCTGCGCCGTATCCGCGCCGGCGTTGATCTTCGCGCACGATGAACAATCCGATGAAACCGAAGGTCTCGTATCGGACAGCCGAGATGCATCCGATGATCTCTCCGTCCAGCTCCGCGCCAAAAAAACCGTCGTTGTCGGCGGCATAGAACGGCGCCGCATCGTACACGCCGGGACTCCAACCTTCGGCTGCTGCAAAATTCAAACAAAGACGGATCTCGTCTCGTCCGAGCGTCCGGATCGTCAGAGACATGACCCCCCCACGCGGTTTCGGCCGCGTGATTTCGCGACGTAGAGCGCTTCGTCGGCTGCGGAAACGAGGTCGAGTGGATTCTCTCGAGCGCTCGGACGCATGCGCGCGACGCCGAGACTGATCGTCACGATCCCATCCGGATTGGTCGGATGCGGGATCGCGAGCTCCGCAACGGCGACGCGCATGCGTTCGGCAACGACTGCAATATCGACGTCCGATTGCGTCACAAGAATTCCGCCGAATTCCTCTCCGCCATAGCGCGCAAGAAAATCACCATTTCGCATCATCGACGTCGAACACGCTTGCGCGATCTTCGAAAGACACAGATCCCCCGAGACGTGCCCTTCCGCGTCGTTGTACTCTTTGAAGTGATCGACGTCGATCATGATGATGCCCAGCGACGTGCCCGCGCGGACCGCGCGCGTCCAGCCGAGCTGTAAATGGTCATCGAATGCACGACGGTTCGGGATTCCGGTGAGCGCATCGAGCTCGGCGAGGACCTGCAGCTCGGCCCGACTGAGCTTGAGGCTTTCGTTTTCGCGCGCGACCTCGTTCATGCGATCGGCGAGCGCAACGGTCAGCCATAGCGCTTCCCACGCGACGCCGATTGCATAGAGGTCGACGACGATCTTCGGAACCGGCAATGCGAACATTTCGACCAGCATGTTGGTCGTCACGCCGATAAACACGCCGGCGCTGCCGACTACGAAGAAACGAGCGCCGCGATAGCCGCGCCGCACGGCGCGATAGCCCGCGACGACGATCGCGAGCAGCAGCATGACGAGGAAGGCGAGCGTCACGCCGTCGACCCATGGTGGGCGCGAAGGAAAGAGGCCCACGACCAGATCGAGCGCGCTGAGCGCTACGAGCACGATCAGCGTCCGATCGATTTTCGGATCGAACTCGCGCAGATCGAGGAAGACGTGCGCGAAATACGCGGTCATCGCAAAATAGAACCAGCCGAAAAATTCGTGAATGAGCTCGCGCGAGAATTGCGTGCTCGGAACGTAGCGCCAAGCCACGTCATCGGTGACGAGCACGAGCAGCGCCGTCGTTACGGCAAGCGCGTAGATCAAGAGCGGCCGTTGCCGCAGCACCAAGAACATCAAGAGATTGAAGAGTGCGATCGCGAGAAAGAAACCGCCGAAGCGAGGCGCCATCGACCACTCCAGCGTCAGTGCTTTCGCGAGCAGCAGAATCGAGGGCGTACTCAGATGGTAGCCGGTGAGCGCGCGCAGATAGCAAGTGCGATCGTACGCGCCGTCCGGTAAGACTAGGATATGATCGGTCAGCGATTTTTCGTGCGAATCGTAACCGCCGCTCTCGTGCGAAAACGTCCCGTTGCCGGCATCGCAATAGAGATCGACGCGTCCGACGATGCCCGGCCAGACGATCGCATAGGTATCCGACGGCGAGCGGCCTTCGAGCCGGAAGCGATACCACACCGGCGTCTGCTGCGCGTCGTTACCGCTCGGGATTTGCGCATCGCGCGACCAGCTCGTGGTGCTTTGCGCGACTTGGTCGACGCCGGCTTGTTCTGTGAGATCGATATGTGCGTCGACCGTTCCCAGCAAGCGAATGCGCGCTGACGGATCGAGCTGGAGCGTCGATGCAGTAGCGGGCGCTGCTGCGGCGACTTGCAGCGACCAAACGACAAGCACGAACACGAGGAGCCGTTTAATGGCCACCGTTTGCTTGCTTGATTCGCCTCTGGGAGGGCATTGCACCCGCTGCCCGAACAACGCGCGGTCCCGCTGCCCACGTTTGTGGGCCGCCGCCGATCAGGTGGTGTCCGTAGAGGGAAAGGTACAGTGGCAAAAACTCCTACGACCGATTATGAGGTCACCTATATCTTGCGCCCGCACCTCGAAGATGCGGATGCCGAAGCGCAAGTCACGCACGTCGCCGATCAGCTCCGCCAAACCGGCGGTGAAGTCGTCGGCGAGATCGACCGGCTCGGAAAGCGCCGTCTGGCCTACGAGATCGGCGACTCCCGCGAGGGATTCTTCGTGGTGATGCGCTTCAAGAGCGACGCCGCCCAAGCTAAGGAGCTCGAACGGTTGCTGCGCCTGAACGAGAACGTCATCCGGGCGCTCTTAATCCGCCGGGAAGAAGTCAAGGAAGCTCCCGTCCCCGCATAGTGCCAGACACCTGGCATTGCCGGGGAGCAGTTTGTGCACATAATGTACTGCGCGTCGCCGAGATGGGCTACACCTTGGGACGCATCCGAATCGTTGCAATTAGAACGAGAAGGGAACGTAGCATGGCTGGATCATTCAACCGCATCACGATCGTGGGCAACCTCGTACGCGATCCTGAGATTCGCTACATCAACAGCGGCGCAGCGGTCACGAAATTTACGCTGGCGGTCAATCGCCGCAGCAAGCAGCAAGAAGAGACCGACTTCATTGATTGCGTTGCATGGGATAAGCTCGCTGAAACCTGCAACACGTATCTGAAGAAGGGCATGAGCGTGCTGTGCGACGGACGTCTTTCGATTCGCTCATACGAAACGAAGGAAGGCGAGAAACGCAAAGCCGCCGAGGTCGTCGTCAACGTGATGCAAATGCTCGATCGCGCCAACAAGTCGTACGGCGAGAACGGCTCGTACTCAAACGGTAACGGCAGCGCCAACGGCAACGGGCAGCCCGCGAACGGCGAGAGCGTACGTCAATTCTCACCACGCGGCGAAGGTTCCGAAGAAGAACTCGAAGACGAAATTCCCTTCTGAATTTCAGTAAAAGTGTAGCTGTAAAGATCCCCGCGGGATCATAGCTGAAAGACTGAAATTTCAGCGGTTTCTTGGAGGCTCGGCGTAAATGCCGGGCCTCTTCTTTTGTGCCATACAGGTGACACTGACGCACGGCATTTTTGTGAAGATGCAGCCTCAGACCAACGTCCGGCCACCGATGATTCGGTCAATTCTACCGTTTCGGCCATCCGATCTTTACAAAGTGCGGCGCCTAGTGATGAGCTCTGGGGAGCGCGTTGCGCTGGTCGTCGATGCTCAAAGTGGACTTCCCATAGCTCGCCCAAACCAGTATTTGCTGGTGGTACGTCGCGATCGGTGTCAAGCATCGACGCTGACGAAAGAGGGAGCAATCCTGTGCCTCGTACACGCGTGGGCGAGAGTCCACAACGTTAATCTTCTCGACCTGCTCGATGGTGGAAAAGGCCTAGGTCAGAATGAGCTCGCCGGGCTTATTGAGACGCTACGCTCCGACTTCAGCGCCTTAAGTGGAGACGGCGTCGCAAGATTGCAAACGAGGCTCGTTTCGCCGAGTACGTGGGCGCACCGGATAAGCGTTGCTCGCAATTACTTCGCGTGGAACCTCGAATGCGTGCTCCGGATGATCGAACCGGGCACGCTACGCTACCAGCATGTCCATGGAGCGATGCAAACGCTCAAGCGTCGCATGACCGAAAGCCTTCCAAGAGCTCGTGAGGAAAGCAATCGTACCGGACTTTCACCGGAATTACGCGAGCGGTTGCTCAATGTCGTCTCGCCAGAGTCACTTGAGAATCCATTTCACCCAGCGTTGCGGCCACGAAATGCTCTCATAGTCGACATCTTGATTGGATTGGGGCTTCGACGCGGTGAATTACTGAAGCTTCGTACATCCGACGTTCATGCTGGCGTAAGCCCGATTCTGATCGTCGAGCGTAGACCAGACGACCCACTCGATCCGCGAACGAACGAGCCACAAGTAAAGACTCGCAGTCGAAGACTTCCCATGGAAGCTTCGTTAGCGCGCCAACTGACGACCTACATTCTTGAGGACCGACGTCGGATCTCCGGCGCGGCAAGATCGCCATTTCTTTTCCTGGCGAGGTCGGGAAAACCACTTTCTCTTCGCGGCCTCGATAACGTGTTCGCACAGATTTCGTTGACATTCCCGGAGTTACGAGAACTGTCGCCTCATGTGCTTCGCCATACCGCTAACGATCTGTTCTCCGAAATCGCTGAGCGAGCGGAGTGCGGTCGGGAGGAGGCGACCTCAGCTCGAAATTACATCATGGGATGGGAACCCGATAGCGAACAGGGCCTTCGGTATTCGCGGGCACACATTGAGCGAGTCGCCCAGCGGTTGTCTTTGGAACATCAGCGACGAATCTTTGCGAGTATCTGTTAGTGAATCGCATGCTCGCGAAGATACTAGCTGATGAACGTCCTCTCTTCGATTCACAGCGTCTGCCGGTTAAGATGGAGACCTCTGTTTGGAGGCTTAACTCCGTCACGCGCGGTCGCGCCGCCGACTTGAACTGGGCCAAATGTGGCAAAGTCGAGCCGCAGGTAGCGCGTGCAATCGTTTCGTTCATGCGTTTCAACATCGAACGAAAGTCGACGGACCATTCGTGGAACATGTTTCGCGAGCTTTGTATGGTTACGCAGGTAGCTGAGAAGGTCGGGAAGCCGTCACTAAGAGCACTTCTTTTTGAGATACTTGGCCGATTGCGTTCTGATGGTAAGGAATGGCGCTTCCACTACATACGAGACTGGTATCGCTGGTCGTCGGATCAATCAATTGAAGGTTTCGATGATCCCGAGCTTTATTGGGAGATCGTAAGCCTTCGCATCCCGGGCAATGTGAAGGGCGAAGCTGTCCGCTCCCAAGATGCGGACGAAGGCCCACTCGACGAATTAGAAGAGATTGCGCTACGAGCCGCTCTTCTTCGAGACAATGGCCCGCTGCTGGAACGAGCGATCGCGTGGGCGCTTCTCGCGTTAGGTTGCAATCCCGCAAACCTGGTTTATCTCTGCGAAGGCGACCTTCAGACGCTGCGATCCGGCGAGTATGTCTTTCATCAGTTAAAAGTGCCACGTATAAAGAAAAGGACGGCTCCGCGCGCGGCGTTCAAGACTCGAAAGCTTGATAGCGCGTTGGCGAGGATCTTTGAGGAATTGGTCGCGCGAAACAAAGGCATCGCAATTCCGCAGGCATTTAGCCGCCCACTCTTCGCACGGGCGTCACCGCGTGACGATTGTTACGGTACGGCGATTGAGCGATTCGCGTTCCACTTAACGTCCGAAGACGTAAAAGAGCTTCTCAAGCGCTGCATTCGGCGATTAAATGTGCAATCTCACCGGACGAAGCGTCCGCTCGTAATAACTCCGCGACGGCTTCGCTACACGTTCGCAACGCGTAAGGTACAAGAAGGCTGCTCGATGGAAGCGCTTGCCGATCTTCTGGACCATTCGGACCTCCAGAACGTGGTTGTCTACTACTCTGGCGCCGGCCTATCGAAAAGGTTGGACGAAGCTCTGGCTGTCTCAATCGGGCCGCTCGTGAATCGCTTCATGGGACGCATAGTCAGAGACGGGTCAGAAGCGGAGGAACATGGAGGACGGGTAAAGGCGCATCCGCTTGGCAAGGTTGTTGATATTGGTAGCTGCGGCAAGACGACGTTGTGTACTCTATTTCCGCCGGCGTCTTGTTATCTATGCCCGCTCTTTCAGCCATGGAAGGACGCACCACATCGTGAGGTGCTTTCCGAATTAATCCGTGTTCGCGATCAAAGAGTCGAGGATGCCGGTCGCCCGGACGATAGGATAGCTAAACAATACGATGAGATGATCTTCGCCGTCGGGCAGGTTGTCGCGTTGTGCGAGGAGCGGCGATGACGGCGATACGCGCAGCCGTTTCGGAGCAACTGTCCGGTTTGTCTGCCTTCGTCGAAGCGATGCAAGAATCGTTGCCCTTTCCCGGGATAAAATGGGCAGAGCCGATGTGGGATCTGACGCACACGCGACCCCGCGCCGGAAGGCGACGGCATCTCCGTGCTCGCGAAGTCCTCTGGTTCGTTCGGCACCGTGCAGCCAGAACTGAAGAGGCGAGTCCCTTCGAAGATCCGTTCGGGTCCTTTGCGAAAGCCGTGATTTGCGCTCGCCATCTTCGGGGTGCGCAAACTTGCGGGACGCACCGAGTCAGCGTTCGAGCTCTGCGCTATTTGTATGATGCACTTTGCGAACGCAACTCGTCTGACCCGGCTAGATTAGACGCACGGGACTTCTTAATCGCCGAGTCTGTGGCGCGATCGCGAGAGATGCCGAGCAGCGCCTATCGATTGGCGCAGCGCCTGGAAGAGATTGCTGTTCTTGTCAATCGATACCGTGTAACGCCGATAGATGTCACGTATCGTTCCTCGGTTCCGCGTTGCACAGGTGGTCCATTGAATGCGAAGATGCCGAGTGCGGACGTTCTCGAGGAACTGGCGGGCATCTCGAGTTCGATATCTGCACGGGGATCAGTAGAAGATCTGATACTGATGCGAGTGGTGGATCTATTCGTCGCATCTGGTTTACGCGCCGGTGAGGTTCTCACGCTTCGGGCGAACCCGATCGTGAGGGACAGCGAGGGACTTGGCCTGCGCTATTGGCCCGAGAAGGGCGCGGAAACGCGAGTTAAACGCTTTGCGGCCGTCCAATCGCAACTCGTCGAGCGCGCAGTAAGGGATTTGAGCAAAGCCTGTAAGCGCGCCCGCGCCCTGGCGACGCGATTCGAAAAGGATTCGTGCTTTGATCCTCTGCCGCCGAAAACGCCAGAGTTGTTGAGCGGCGGAGACGTCGAGGCTCTTGGCCTCGCGGGGCCCAGAAGTGGGCTATCGTGGTTAAAAACTCACCGCGTCCCAACCTTCGCTAGAGGAAGGAGTAGGGTCTCCAAGCGCAGTGAGGTCATAGCAGCGTTGCACGCGATGCGTGATGCGCATCCGCTAGTTGCAGCGAGGAATGGTAGAACCCAATCCCTGGGTGAGTCGCTCATCGTTGTCTTTCGCAATCAACTGCACGAAAGCCGATCGACGAACCGATTTGTACCCACTTCGCTTTCGCTCGGCACGGTAGCAGACTATCTCGGAGCGCGCGATGATACCGGTACTACGACGAGCGTCTTCACCAAGTTCGGCGAAGCTTCGGCGGACGGTCGCCGATTGAGGATAACCACGCATCAGTTTCGCCACTGGCTGCATACGTTAGCCGCTCGCGGTGGACTTACTGAAGTCGAGCTGGCGCGTTGGATGGGTCGCAATCGAATAGCTGATAACCGCGCTTACGATCATCGAACGCAAGAAGAGAGAGCTGAGGAAGCGCGAGCGCTGATTCGGAAGGGCAGTGCAGCCGGCCCGATCGCGGATACGTATCGATCTCTGCCTCCAGTGGATGCTGACGCTTTCCTTCAAGCGCAAGTAAACGCCGTTCTTACGACGCCCTATGGCCTCTGCGTCCACGACTATGGTCAGGGACCGTGCGAGCGTCACTTCTCCTGTGCCGGCTGCTCTGAGCTGATTCGAACTAAGGGCGAAATTCGCGAACATGAGGCAGCAAAGCTCGCGTTATCACGGACACGACAAGCACTGAGCTCAGCGCGGATCGAGGAGAACGCCGGGTCATTTGGCGCGAGTAATTGGGTGAAGCATCATCAACGCTTGGAACTCGACCTGATAGAGCTACTTGCCGTCGACGATGACCCAAGCGTTCCACTAGGATCGAAGGTTCGGCCACATCCGCGCGGACACAAAGGAGCTTTATCGTGACTGCAAGGGCAAAGAACCGCCGCGTTCCTAAAATGACACTCGAAGACGTGAATCGTGTTATGGATGAGCTCGACGCATGGCGTTGCGGCGAACGCATGGGACGTCTAACTTGGGCGCGGCTCGAAGCCGCATCGGGCTTTTCGCGACAGGCGCTCTCTGCGAAGGATAGGGTGGTTTCTGCTTATCTCGAGGTTCGCGATAGGCTGCGCGGACGCCGACCCGTCCGTAGCAAGGTCCAACCCGAGTCGCCAAGCGACGAGAGATTAAGGCGTGAAGTCGCTCGTCTCACCCAAACGCTCGATAGATACGACGAGAGATGGGCGCGTTGGGTCCGCAACGCGACGCTGCTCGGATATGATGTAGCTCGCCTCGACAGCGCGCTATCCCCTCCCGCGCGCGCGAACGTTCGCGTCGTAAGGACCGGCCGGCGAACGTAATATGCCAATTTGAAGGAATTGTTAAGGATTTAGCCGAAGAAATTCTCAAACTAAAATGATCACGTAGTTCCTTTGGCATGATCGAGCTTTGTTGCCAGGCCGAACGATATACCATCGTTGGTTTAGGCGTGCTCGAAGGGAAACGTGAAATGGAGACAGCTGGTACAGTTCCGTCGACGCTGCCGGAAATCGATGCCACTTTGTACGAAGAGTTTTGTGCGTTGGTGCAACAGGGACATTTCGCTGCTGGAGGGTCTGTGCTCACCACAGCGCAGCAACTGAGTGTTCTCGAGCAATTAGCGCGGGTTCCGGTTGGAAGACGGTGTGCTTGCGAACAACAGGAGTGCCGTACGTATCATTTCGTCAGACCTCAAGGTGTCGACAGTAGAGAAATCCGGACAGTGCGCTTTTACGCACGCGGCGAAGCGATGCTCGATGTCGATACCCATAGCAATCTTCTCTGTGTGGAGAGACTTGACGCGCCATCGGATAAGCCACTGTGGGTATTCAATCGTCAACGCGACGATTCGTGGGCGTGCGTATTCGCTGACGGCGTTGATACTGGTCAGGATTGATGGGCTTACGGTCGGTAGGCGATAGCTTTTGCGTTCCAGGGCCCCCTGCTCCACATCGACGGACGCCTCTATGTTGCCTTTGAGGCTAAACGCCCACACCGCGGATTGCCATGGGCGCAACTGAGCAAAGCCGATGCGCATCCTGCGCAGCTCCGGTTGCGTTTGGCTTAGAAGCGTGCCCCGCATGCGGCGCTGCGCTGCCCCGAGGCGGGGCCCTTACACTTAACTTCAAGAAGGACGCCCAGATAATTATCGAGCGACTCGGCTACAAAATCGCAATCCATGAGGAACATCTTTACTACGGAGTAAGCGAAGGCTCAATCTGGAATCGCATCTTTCAGTCAGAAGACGTTAGTAGTGTTCTTGTCGTAGAGCGTTGCGTCAAGCTCCGTAAGAAGATGCGAGAAGCCGATCGCGCCACGCTTGCGCGGAGACTCAATAGAGCAACTCCGATCTTAAAGTTCAATTACGACTTAGAGACGCAAGATGCAATATGGGTCAGTAGTGAGTGGTTAGTCGAGAACGAACAAGATTTCATCGATTTTGTTCGTAATGCTGACGATATGATGCGTACTGTTGCCGCGGATTGAAAGGGCCCTCAATGACCACTAACGCTCTTGTCTGCGACAGCTGCGGTGCCACGCTGAGCACGGTAACATCAGCTTGCGAGTTTTGCGGCGTTGAGAGACGTACAGCAGCATCTCCCGTTCGGGACAACGTGATGATTTGCTTTCAGATATTGAAGCGATGGAACTTCGATGTCCAGCTCCAAGGTGAGCGCATCGCGTTCGGAAAGGGAGACCAAAACTTCTTACTTGCCCTCTCCTCGGTGCAGGACAGTAATAATGGCTATGTTGTGACCAGTAAGGTTGGTATCGACTTCGATGCCATGGCACGAGATGTTACAGGCTGGCTTCCGAAACACTCCAATCCATTCGCCGACCTATGTACTCTTGAGAGCGTAGTGAATGAGCGTAAGACCGGGGTAAAGGTCGCGTGGTCAGAAAACAACCTCAGCCTTGTGACGTTTGAAGCTGGTTTCTTAAGCCGAAACGCCGACATCGAACGGAACCTGTATTTTGCCATCGACAGCCTGTGTAATGAGATGGATGCTGCCCTCGATTCTTACAGTGGCGTCATGCAGAAGATCATTTATGAGCGCGTACGTAAAAAGTGCCAGCAATGCGACGGCACCGAGGAGCTGCACGTCAAAGGCCACGGCTGCGGTAGGTTCCGGCCGTCAGGATCTAGCTCTGCGTTCTATCTCCAGCCGTAATTCGTGCGATGATAGTCTGAGCTGCCCCCGAGAAAAGGAAAACGATCGAGCCCAGAGCCCCGGCAAGAAGATCGAGACTCCATGTCACGCGTTCGTCGACGCCAATGAGTGCGCTGAGCAGCCCGATTCCGAAACCAAGGATGTATAGAGCCATCGAGACGGAGATCAATCCAATCGAGGCGATGCGTCCAGCATCAGACCGTGTATTTTCGAATACAGTAAACGGCGCCCAAAACCCGAGTGCAATCGCCGTGCCAAAGAGAAGCAACGACGAGTTGCATGGAACGTTCCAAGTGCGAAAGGCGCCGAAGATGGCGCCGATCCCGAGCACAACGGCCGCGGCAACCAGGCCGGCAAGAGTCGTCAAGGATCGTGGAGTCATGTCAGTCCCAAGATTCGGCGTTTCTCGGCTTGGAATTCTTCCTCGGTTAGTATACCCTCTGACCTTAGCGCACCAAGAATCCCGGAGCATCTTGATTCGGTCTGCGTCGGACACTCCCGCCGGTGTCGGCGGAATTGGCTCCGCGCTTGCGGTGTTAAGCGTCGCGCCCATGTCACGGATACCGGCTCCCATCGTATCGCCGACACGCACTCCCATCCCGAGTCCGATTCCAGCGCCAAGCGTCGTTCCCGCTGAACCTTCGTTTCCAGCAGCTGTTTGCAGTACGTCAAAGCTACGCTCTTGTTGATAGTTGTAGCCGACAATTGTCATTTCGGCTTTTCGTGCGAGGGCCGCCTTTAGTTGGATCACTGCGGGATCATCTTCTGGCGCATTGATCGACATCACGGTAAAGTTCAACAGCGTGACTCCGTATTCGCCGAGAGAAGGAGTTAGCGCTTCCTGCAGTAGAGCGGAAAGTTCCTCGAGTTGGGTAGCGATAGTAAGTATAGAGATGCCTCTGGTGGCGATTGCGTTCGCGATTTCCGTTTTAATCCGGGTAGTCAGCACTCCTCGGAAATATTGCGAAACAATATTTGAACTGAACAGCGAAAGTGTTCCAACGAGCTTGTTCAAGAATATCTTTGGATCGCTAATAGTGATCCCGTATTGCCCATATGCGCGTAGCGGAACCATGACCTTATACTGGGGATCCTGGAGCTGAATCGGATCTTGAGTGCCCCACTTTATATCGAGCTTCGTTGCGCGATTAACATACCAGACCTCAGCTGAGAATGGAGAACGACGACCGAACGGCAAGCTCATCGCTGCGGTCAGCAGCGGAAGATTCTCCGTGCTCAGTGTGTGCCGCCCAGCACCAAATGGACCCTCGTAGATGCCGCCTCGCACGAGATAAGCGGTCTGCGATTCGTTAACGATGAGCTGCGTCCACGTCGCAAGTTCCTCAGAGGGGTACTTCCACGCCAGGATATCCGGGGAGCCATCCCACTTAACTCGATCGATGATCGCCATTTCGCTTTGTCCCTTAACTCCTAGAATGAGCCATACTGCCCCAGGAGCCGTCGCATCCGTCATCGCGCGGAGACCAGGGGCCTGCTCGCCTCCTTTTAGGATTCGCCAGCCTACGGCAAGTCCATGGTCGCGGCTTTCTTTGCCCGCCGCGTTGGACCGGACTATAGCTGCGTCGGCGTCCGAAGCCCGTGAGCCACGGCAGACGTTCCTACGAGACCGCCAGCTACAGCGAGCTCAAGACTCAATCTTCCGACATCGGGAGATCGCTGTTACCCCGAAACGATAATGTCGGTTTGAGAATTTCACATTGATTAACCGACCATTTCACACCGATTTCCGTTCGACGACCAAATCTAGCTGCTCGAGCAATTGCAAAGCTTGTTCCAAATCCGATCTCGTCGCTGCTCGGGAAGTCCCACAATTCTCGGGACATCGAGCCTCATTTGGGCATTTTATGGGCTTCGGTACGCTCGTGCTCGAACCCGGCGCGCTTCCAACAGTTGCATCGTTGATCGAACATTTGGAGACGACAACTCGAAGTCTTCGCGAACGGGGACCGGAGTCTGAAGTTGCCCGGCTTTCGCGGAGAGTTGTTCATTGGGGATCATGTGGCGTGAATCATGCGCCGCTCAATGGACGCTTCTCCGTCATGCGGAAAGTGTTCACGAAAGCCGGTCAACTCCAGTCGGTCTGATTCGCGACTATTCAGAAAATGGAAACACATTCCGGATAAGGCGTTGCCATGCTATAGAGCAAAGTCCGCCATGCGTCAGGATGTGGGACAAAGTATCCAATGATTGGAGGAAGGAAGTATAGGAGCCCGGGCAAGATGTGCTGCCCGGGGTCGTCGTTATCACCCAGTATCTCCGAAACTTGCGGCAATCCGTACTCCAAATTGTGTTGCCATCTAAGACTATCATTCCAAAACGTAGGTTGCGGGAGATCAGTGTCGGGCTACCCGACATGCCACACGTGACACACTAGGATAGTCAGCAACGAGCGCAGTCGTTCTACCGCTCTTAATCGCTCTGTTGAGTCTGTGACGTTGCCCCGTGAAAGTGTCCCGATAATGGAGAGAGAATCCCGGGCAACACAGCCCGATCGGAGCCTCCCTCGTGAAGAAATCCCGGTTCACAGAGCAACAGATCGTCGGCATCCTCAAAGAGTCGGAGGCCGGCGCGAAGACCGCCGACCTGTGCCGTAACCACGGCGTTAGTCCGGCCACGTTTTACAAGTGGAAGTCCAAATTCGGCGGCATGGAGGTCACCGACGTCGCGAAAATGCGCGGCCTCGAAGATGAAAATCGTCGGCTCAAGAAGCTGCTCGCCGATTCAGCCCTTGAGATCGACGCGCTGAAACTGATCGCCTCGGGAAACTTCTGACGCCTGCGCAGCGGCGACGAGCTGCTCGGGCGGTGATGGATAAAATCGGGCTGAGCCAACGCAAAGCCTGTAACGTCGCAACGTGCAATCGCAAGACGTTTCGCCGCGTGCTTCAACGCACCGACGATACCGTGCTGCTGCAACGGCTTCAAGAGCTCGCTGCAGAACGCCGGCGCTTTGGGTACCGGCGGCTCGACATATTTCTGGGCAGGGATGGAATTGTTGCCAATCACAAGCGGGTCTACCGAGTGTACGCCGAGGCTAACCTGCAAGTTCGGAAACGCTTAAAGCGCAGAGTTGCCTTGGGCCGCGGCGATGTCCCGCCGGCGATCTCGATGCCGAACGAGCGATGGTCGCTCGACTTCGTTCACGACACTTTGCAAAACTCGCGACGGCTAAGAGCCTTGAATGTCGTCGACGATTTCACGCGTGAGGCCCTCGCAATCGAAGTCGACACCTCGATCAGCGGTGCTCGTGTTAGCCGTGTACTCGATCGGATCGCCGACGAGCGCGGATTACCAAAGACCATCGTGATGGATAACGGCACCGAGCTGACAAGTCTCGCAATGCTTGCGTGGGCGGCGCACCATCGCGTACAATTGCATTATATCGCGCCGGGAAAGCCGACGCAAAACGCCTCCGTCGAGAGCTTCAATGGGAAGTTCCGAGACGAATGCCTCAACGACAACGTGTTCACGTCAATCGCCGAAGCTCGCGAAATCATCGAGCGGTGGCGAGTCGACTACAACGAGTGCCGACCGCATCGATCGCTCGGCCAAATGACCCCAAGCGCCTTCGCCATCGACCAAAAGAGATCACTTACAACTATCTCTCTATGAATGGGTTACCGCTTGGGGCAACGTCATCTGGAAAACGGGTCGCACGGCGTTAACAATCCAAATGCCGGAAGGCGACTGAGGTTTGTTGAATCGATAACCCACTTTGAAAGGGGGTGTTAGGCAGAATGGATGAGTTGGAACCCATTGATGACTCTGAAAAATATATCAGCAATGACGAAACCCTCGAAGGGGCTCAGGGACTTGACGAAGAGCGCTTTTCTGATGAAAGCGGCGATCAACCATATGAGTTAGACGACGCCCAACTTGACCGCGGTGTAATCACGACGCCGTATGACGCCCCGGTTCGCACTCTGCTTGGCGAAATCACTGACAAGGATTTGATTGTCAACCCGAAATTTCAACGCCAGAACGTTTGGGGTCGCGATCGTCAGTCAAAACTTATCGAGTCGTTGCTGTTAAACATTCCGGTGCCTGTACTGTATTTTGCGGAAGATGAGGACGGAACAAAGGTTGTAGTCGACGGACAGCAGCGTCTACGCGCGATTGAAGAGTTTCATTCCGGCCGCTATGCTTTGAAGCGTCTTGATGTCCTGCCAACCTTGAACGGCAAACGTTGGGCGGACCTTACTCCAAAGCAGTCGCGCACGATATTGAGTCGGACGCTGCGGTGCGTTGTAATCTCGGCAAGCTCGCCCGCCACTCTTCGATTTGAGATGTTTGAACGGTTGAATACTGGCGGTATGCCCCTCAACGATCAAGAACTTCGAAACTGTGTCTTTCGTGGTGCTTTTAACGACCTGTTGCATGACCTGGTCCGAACGAAGCCGTGGCTAGCAGCTGTTCGTAAGCCCAATCCTGAGCTGCGGATGCGACATGAGGAACTTGCACTGCGTTTCTTCGCACTCCGTTCTGTCATACATAATTATCGACCACCGTTGAAGCAGGTTCTGAACGAGTTCATCCGGGCGAATAGAAACCCCGATCAAGCATCAATCCATGAAATGGCGGCAGTATTCGAACGCGCCCTTACAAACTGTATAGCGGTCTTCGGGGCTAATTGCTTTAGGCGTGTTGTGCAAGCGAAAGGGCAAGCAGAACGTTGGGATACGAATGTAAATCGAGCGGTATTTGATGTTCAAATGTTAAGTTTCGTCGATCTCCCGGCTCAGCAGGTAATTGAGAAAGCCGACGTTATACGCGAGAACGTTTCGTCTCCAGAGCCTTGTCGACGAGGAATTCCAAGACGCCGTGAGTCTCGCGACGGCCGACAGGAAAAAGTTTTATACTCGAATGCGAATTTGGCTCACGGCTTTGCAGGGCGAGGGCATCCACTCGCCATTACTTGAGCAGCTGCCGCAGCAATAAATCGAAATGCGCCTAGCTGGGTGTTGGTCGCGTTTCAAAACTGGTTTTTGTGAAGTGGCCCATCTGACCAAGGCTGCTAGAAAGGCTACCGTCGTGGTAATTCCCGGAGCCAAGGTTTCAGAGCAGCAAGTGCTTGTTCGATCGGGAATCGTCCTGTTGGCTAGTCATGTTGAAGCGTTCTTCTCGGCAATGGCGGACGAATATATCGACGGCATCGATCGGCGCTCGTACTTTTCGCAGCCTGCCGTAGTGCAGCGTTACCTTGCGCTGCAGGCTTCAGAGGAACTGGCTAAAGCAATTGAAGACGTCGGAGACGGATACGACCAGAACAGAAGAAAGCAGTTCTATTCCCGGGCCGTGACCGCTTCAAGGTGGATGAAGGATCCATCGCGCGTGAGCGAAGCCTCAAAACCGCGCCTGCGAGAGTTCTATCGACAGCGAGGTGTAACTGCAGTCGACAAGTATTTGGGCCTCTACTGTTCTCGTTCTATCAAGTTCTTCGATTGGCTTGGATCGATCGGACTTGATCGCGGGCGATTTGCCACGGTGCTTGAGGGTTTAATAACCGCGCGTAATGAAATTGCTCATGGCAATGACGGAAGTTCATCGCTTGGCGTTCAAGACTTGCGGGATTACCTCGCCGTGATTACTCTCATGCTGCGGCGTGTGGGCCGCTATATCGACTGACTGCGGCGCGCGAGTCATCTGAGAGAGCATCGCCAGTAGGTTAAGACTGCAAAAAGTGTCAAGTTGACAAAATTGCTGTACCGAACCCTTCTGACCGTTTGACGTTTTAGCTTGTCATCCCGAGCGTAGGCGCGCAGCGCCGTAGTCGAGGGACAGCGACAAGCGTGTCATGGTGAGCGTAGCGCCCGCAGGGCGCGTAGTCGAACCACAGCGACAATCGCGAGACCCGGTCGAAAGGCCGGGTCTTATGTCCCAGGGATGACACCGCCGATGGAGAGAAAATTGACTAGGAAGTGAGTTCTCAGGAGTATCTGGTTGAGACGCTACGAGCCAACGAAGCCGAGCTGCGATCTGCAGGCATTCGGTCTCTGTTCATCTTTGGATCCGTATCACGCGAAGAAGAACATCCGGACAGCGATGTCGACATTGCTGTGGAACTCGATCCCGAAGCTCGATCTCGGCCTGTTCCGCTTTATTGGACTAGAACATCGATTGGCATTTCTGCTCGGTCGACAGGTGCAGCTGATGCCTGAGCCCACCGTGAATAGTCGCTTGCTGATGAATGTCCTTAAAGACCGTAGGCGTGTCTTCTGATCAGGTCGCGCTCCTTAACGACATCGCGGAAAACATTGAGCGCATTCAAAGCTATGTCCATGGACTCGATCGCGCAAGCTTTGAACGTGATAGTCGCACCTACGACGCAGTCGAACGGTGCGTTGAACGAATCTGCGAAGCCGCTGTTCGCCTCGGGGACAGCGCCGAGATATTGATGCCTAAGCAGCCTTGGAGCGAAATTAGGGGAACGGGGAACTGGCCTCGCCATGCATACCATCGCATCGATGCGAGACTCATTTGGGAAACGGTGGAACGAGATCTCCCAGCTCTGCTTGCGGATGTGCGCGCTGCGCTCGAGAAACTGTAAACTTAACAAAATTGCGGTACAGCGCACTGGGATCAAGGTGATCTTCGAGAGGTCGCGCACTGGATACGGAGCCTACGTGCCGGACTTGCCAGGGTGCGTCGCCGCTGCCGCGACGCTAGAGGAGACGGAGAAACTCATTCGTGAGGCAATTGACTTCCATCTCGAAGGCATGCGCGAGGACGGCGATGAGATTCCGGCACCCACGACGTTCGCCGAGATGATCGAAGTAACCGCAGCCTGAAAAAAGGCGGATGGAGAGCGGTCTAGTGGGGAGTCTCTTATCAAAGCTTTCTCGTCGTTGCACAGTGTAAATGCAGAGACTCGGTCGAAAGGCCGGGCCTTTTAAATCGCTTCATCGCTCCGCGCACCGAAAATCACGCCGGAAATAGCGCCACCAGTTGCGAGGTCACAAAGGGGACAAACTGCTGGTTCAGGTTCGGAGCAGTGACGTTGAGAATCTGGTTTATGCCCGTACTCCAACCGGTGGTCCACAGGTACGAGTATGCGGGCACCGTGTAAGAATTGACGACCGCTTGCGTACCCTGCGTTCCGGACACCTCGAAAGTCGTTGCTTGGCTCGTGCAATTGCACAACGCGAGATTCGCCGTACTCGGCGGCGGCAATGGAGCAGGTTGGTCCACGGCATTTGCCGGCGCGGAGCCCAGCTGGCCTCCTCCGCCGCCGCCCGCGGAAGGTGTGGTGGTCCCGGAGGACCCGCCCCCGGTGCAGCCTGCGATTAACATCAAACCAATTGCCGATATGGCAGCCGCGCGCTCACACTGCATGTTTTTGCCTTGCCTACTAGCTATTCGTTGTGAAAATATGACCTTAATATTGATTCGATGTGAAATGAGCGTTCACCGTGAGTCAACGCCGTTCTAGCCCTTCTAACGTTTTAGCGTTTTGATGTAACGTGCTTAGCGCGTCGCGCCAACGGTGTCATGGTGAGCGTCGCGCCCGAAGGGTGCGTAGTCGAACCACAGCGATAATGAAGAGACCCGGTCGGAAGGCCGGGTCTTTCGGCTTCTGCGGAAAGCGGGTGCCCCTTGCCGCGTGTTTAACGTACACGCCAAAACGGAGGTATCCGCCGTGGTTCTTTTTCTAACGCGTCTAGCTCTCGTGCTGCTCCTGGTCGCTACGATGCTGCCATGTGTAGCGCGAGCTGCCACAAGCGAAGGATTGCCGACGAGGGGTCCGATCGCTCAATACCTTATGAGCGATCGGCAAGCCGAAATTGCCTTGGCACGGAGCGCCGCTCCGCCATCGATCGCGGCGCACGCCGAGGTGCTTGTACTTACTTCCCGCGGCTTCGAGACGGCGGTGAAAGGAACGAACGGCTTCGTGTGCATCATCGAACGTTCTTGGACTGCGCCATTTACCGACACCGAGTTTTGGAATCCGAAAGAGCGCGGGCCCGATTGTTACAATCCTCCCGCGGCGCGCACCGAGATACCGCAGCTAATCCGGGAGGCACAATGGGCCCTGGCCGGGCTTAGTAGGCAGCAAATGGCGGAAAGGACGAAAGCTGCCTTCGCCGATCACAGCTTCAAGCCACCGGAGCCCGGTGCGTTTGGCTTTATGCTATCGAAGAAGGGGCATCTGAACCATGCTCACGGACCATGGTATCCCCATGTGATGTTTTTCGTTCCACGAGATCAAGTCGCTGATTGGGGCACCAATGTAGACAATTCGCCGACTATGTCCGTTAGTCGCGGTCCATATCTATCGACGGTGGTTATGGTACCGGTGCTCACGTGGTCGGATGGATCGCCCGCGCCCCACTAGAAGTCTTCGTTGCATGTTGAGCATGCGCGGTCTCGTCGTGCTTGCGCTCGTTCTATCATTCGCCGGTTGCGGGGGTGGCGGACGCGCATTGTCCGGCAACCCGTCGGCTCCCTCAGCGTCCAGCGGCGGGCGAGGCAACGTAACGCTCGCGCTGGTGATTCCGTCGCAAGGCGCCTCGGCCGCAAGTGCTACGCGCAAGCCCGCGACCATCTCACCGTCAACTCAGTCGATCTCGATCACCGTCAACGGCGGAGCGGCGCAGATCTTCAACGTCAGCTCGTGCAGTGGGGGTGCTACCCTTACGTGCTCGCTCAGCGTCGGCGCGCCGTACGGACTCGATACATTCCTTATAGAAACGTATAGCAGCGCGGGCGGAACCGCACTCAACGCCGCGGCTGCGACGCTCAACGTGACCACCGGCGGGTCCAATAATCTTTCGGTAACTGCCGGAAACATCGTTTACGTCACAACGAACGCCGACACCGGTTCGGGCTCGCTGCGCGCAGCGATCACCGGTGCCGCATCGGGCGTGACGACTGCCGTGCTGTTCCAAGGCGTCACCGGAACGATTACGCTCGCATCGCCGATACCGATCGCGCAAAGCGTCGCGATCATTGGGCCAGGGGCATCGGCGTTGTCGATTAGCGGCGGTGGCGCAACGCAGTTGTTCACGGTCAGTTCGGGCCAAAGCGCTGTGATCTTCGGACTGACGCTGACGCGAGGTTTCTCGAACGTTTCGGGCGGCGCGGTTTCCAATAGCGGGACGCTCTCGATCTACAGCTCCTCGTTCACGTCGAACACGGCGAACAATCCGGGGACTGCGTTCGGCTTCGGCGGCGCGATCGTTAACTCGGGGACGCTGATCATCACCGGCGGAACATTTACCGGCAACAGCGCGATTGGTCCGGCATCGTACGGCGCGACCGGCGGCGCGATCGATTCTGTCGGCGACGCCACGATCGATTCGTCGACGTTCACGAACAACTCCGCGACGTCGAACGGCGGCGGAACGTACGGCGGCGCGATCGGAATGACGGATTTCAACACGACCGGGCTCGTGATCACGAACTCGCAATTCTTTGGGAATAGCGCGGGCGGCTCGAACGCGAGCTACAATTACGGCGGCGCGATCTTCGATTCGTCGGGTGATATCCTGACGCTTGCCGGGGATACGTTCGGCAAGAGCGGCGCCGGCAACACGTCGAGCGGCGCGAATGATTCGTACGGCGGCGCGATCGCAACGTATTCGTCGCCGAACTATACCTCGATCACGATGAGCGGAACGAACACGTTCGCCTATAACACGGTGAGCTCCGCGAGCACGACGAGCTACAGCGGCGGCGGTGCGATCTCCGATGGCGGCGACCTGCTGATCAGCGGAACGAACACGTTCACAAACAATTCCGTGAATGCCGGACCGAATGCGAGCACGGGTGGTTATGCTGCAGGTGGCGCGATCAACGATGCACCTCCGGGGTGCAGCGGGTCAGCGCAGATTAGCATCGCCGGAACGACCACCTTCGCGAACAATGGCGTTTCTGCGACGGATTCTCTTGGGAACGCGGTCGGCGGCGCGATCAACTATGTAAGCGGCATCGACGCCTGCAGCATCGCACGGCGGCCGACTCCCGATGCCCATCGTGGCACGTCGCTCAAACCGCTCGTGACGCGGACGCTCCCGGTAGGTTTGGTGCGCGCATCGCGCGTACCCCGCGCGCATCCATTGAGCGGGTCACCCGTGTATTCGATCGCGAACGCGGCATTCACAAATAACACCGCAAGCGGCGGAGCAGCCAGCAATTACGGCACCACGGGCGGCGCGCTCGAGATCAACACTCCGGCATCTCTGACGATCGCAGCATCAACTTTTAGCGGCAACGCGGTCAGCGCCGGTCAATACGCGAACGGCGGCGCGGTCGCCGTCTATGACGGCAGCGTCACGCTCACGGGCGTAACAGCGAGCGGTAACACGGCGACCGGTGCGGGCGGCGGTTTGCAAGTCGTGGGAGGGACGCTCGATCTCGAGCAAAGCGTCGTTTCGTCGAATAGCGTAACGGGCGATACGACGCAAGATACGGGCGGCGGGATCGTTGATTTTGGCTCTTCGCTGATCGTCAATCAAAGCACGGTATCGGGCAACGCGCTCGCCGGAAGTCTGGCGGCCTCCGGCGGCGGCGGCATCTCGATCCTCAACGGTGCGACCGCCACGCTTACTAACAGCACGATCGCGAATAACTCATCGACCATCAACGGCGGCGGCATCTTTGTAGACGGTAGCGCAGTGTATGGCTACGCAACCGCGACCTTCGTCAACCTCACGGTCTATCAAAACACGGCGAGCGCATCGAGTGGTAACGGCGGCAACATCGACGTGCAGGCCTCAGGGAACTCGGTGACGATCGGCAATTCGATCGTCGCCGGCGGCAGCGCCGCGAACGGCGACGATTATTACGATGCTGTAGGCGCCTTGTATATCGACAGCGGCAACAATCTCTTTAGCGTCTTGCCGTCCCTGATACCGCCCCCGCAATACTCGCCGAGCACTGCACATCTTACCGGGGACAGTCCGCAGCTCTCATCGGCCGGCCTTGCGAGCAACGGCGGACCAACGCCGACCATCGCCGACACGAGCGGAAGTCCGGGAAAAGGTTACATACCGTTTTCGAGCGGGCTCTGCAATGGACTGCCCGGAACGAGCGTCGACCAGCGGGGACTGTCTCGCGGCGTCGGCCGAGGCGGCGTTCCGGCCGGTTTCTGCGACATCGGCGCATACGAGTACCCGTGAGCTCACGTTACGGTTACGTCGTTAGGGCTAGGCGAAAAGCGTCAGACATGTCGTCTTGCTCGTTGCGCCTGATTCCGAGCGAACCGGCTATTTCACTCCACCGAGCGACGGAGCCCGCAACACGCTCGATTATCGACTTCGCTTCGGCGTCCTTGATTCTGAAATAGGGAGCAACTGATCGCGCGAGATCGAGATCGAGATCGTTGTCGCTTTCATCAATATTCAGAGACAAACCGGACGAACCGGGAACCGGATTCATGTCGTACGCTGCCGAGAGTTGCCAACCCGCGTTTGGCGTGAGCAGAAAACCGTGGTTGCGGAGATGGTCATCCGTATTGGATACCATTATGTTAAAAACGATGCGTGTCCAGAGTTCCGTGAGATCCTCGCGCGGGGCAGCGCCTTGCGACGCAATCACCTCGGCAATTTCAAGATAGCTTGCCCCCGTGGAGGCACCGGCGCCGTCTACGTGGCCGGTTAGCGTCATCGCGGAAGCAAAGTGGATTCGGCTCCCCGATTCGCGACGATCAAATCGGCGTACTAAGAACGTGTGTCCCGCGTCGGTAAAAGTAGGGACGTTGCTCTCCGGTACGCGTATACCACATGCCTCAGCAATTTTCTGAACTACAAACTCCCACGCGCCCACATCGTATCGATCTTTGACACTCGGAAACTTTGCAATCCAGAGACGCCCTTCAACATCCGCGACGCTTGCTTTCGGTCGCGCCCCGCCCAATGACGCGCCAGGAGCGAGCAATAGGCGAAGCCACTTATCTGTTGCCGGATCATCGTCATTTGAGGTCTCTTCGATTGCGCGACTGGCGGCCTCCAGTTCACGCAGTCGAACGAATGGAGGCGCGGCACTTCCGTCGCGATTGTCAAGGAATGGCCCATCCTCTGCGAGCTTATATCGTAGGCCGCCAGATCGAAATGTATCGTGTACGCCGAGTAAGTAGTCCGATTCGTCAAGGCGAGCGTTCCGTGGCACTAAACCAGCACGTTTGTCGCGAGCGAACCGACGCCGAATAAGCGTCTCTCCCCAGCGATCAGGGCTCGAGTCTTTGAAGACGCCAAACATCGTGCGTCCGTCTCGAGGAAACTGCGGGCCCGGAAACGGGGTCAGGTCCGGATCGAGCGTGTGTTTCGAGAGCGTAGGGTCATTGAGCGCGGCATCATCGAACGTGAAATCGAAGATCTCGCCGGCACGTCCCCGGCGCACGCGCAGCGTCCCGAGCCTCTTCGCAGGCTCGCTATCGCTCCAGTCTGAGTAGACCTCGATCAAGCCTTCCATTATGGTTCGCGCTTCCTTCGTGCGTGATGCGGAAGGCTCGCATCCTGAAGATCGCGACCGAGCGTATCAACCTCCGCAATGGCATCGAGATCGCCGTCGAGGCCCAGAACGTGCAGCACGGCCGCATACGCGCCGATCGTGCCCCCCATGCCTCCTCTCTCGACGTTCCGTAATGTCATCAAGGACATGCCCGCCCGCTCCGCGACTAGCTTTGCCGGCAAGCGACGACGGAGGCGTGCGGCGCGAATCCGTTTGCCAAGGCGGGAAAGCCGGCGTTCGATCGGAGGGAGCAACTGAGCTATACGCTTTGCCATGCCATTATTCTAGCATAATTGAAGGTTTAAGGCTAGAATATTAGCGTTTATTTCGCCATCGTTGCCGCAAAGACGCGAACGTAGTTACCGCCTAGGATTTTGCTGACGTCGTTCGGCGCAAAGCCCGTCTCGAGCATTGCGCGTGCGAGATCGGGTAGGCGTTCGTATCGGTTGAAAACGCTCCCACTTACGAGGCCGAGCATGTCCGTACCGAGACCGACATGGTCGACGCCCACGATGTCGGCCATGCGAGCCATGCCGCGAGCCAACGCACGGAGGTCCGCAAAGATCGAAGCCGGTGGCCAGATCCCGATTACGCCGCCCGTCGCCGCGATCGCCCGCGCGTGATCGGGCGAAATCAAGCGACTTCGATCGCCGGGATGTTCGCTCAGCGACGTGTGCGAGAGCAAGAGTGGTTTCGATGAAACGGTGGCTGCGCGCTTAACCAATTCATAGGTGCCGTGCGCAACGTCAACGACGATCCCGAGCGTATTGCAGCGCCGGATCACGTCGGCACCAAAATACGAGAGTCCGTTGTGGACGGGATCTTCCGTTTGAATATCCCCAAGCTCGTTGACGCGGTAATGCGTCAACTGAAGATGACGAAGATTGTAGCGTTCGTACGCCTCGTCGACGCGATCGAGTTGTCCTTCCAGAAAATCGCCGCCTTCTGCGGTGACGATCGCGGAAGGATTTGACGGACGGGCAAGGCTCAACTGGGTTGCATCCGTGATCACGGTCAAACCCTGATGCCGAATCAAATCGTGCAAACGCTCGAAGTTCATAACTCCGTAACGATACAGCTCACCCGGGTTCGGAGTTCGGTACGGATGAAGGCGCCCATCCGGCATGAGCTTATGGCACGGTGAATCGGAAACGATTGCAAGACAGAGAACGGACATGCCGCCCGAACGCATCGGTCCGGCGACCGGCGAGAAATCGCGGTGTTCCTCGACGTTTCGAACACCTATAATGCGTCCGGCATGGCTATGCACGTCCACCGTCGGCTGGGAAGCGATCAACGTTTCAGCTTGCGCACGATGACGGGCCACGATCGCGAGGAACGGCACCGACGCAATGACGGCGCGCCGCGTAATCGTTCTCCGCTCGGGGATCGACGGATCGAACGGCGCAGCGCAGCAGGATGTGGACACTACATCCCCCGGGTGTTACTCACGCCGGGAACGCACCTGCTCTTTTTCGAAGTGATTTCGATCATGTCTTCGCGGTATGGACGCGCAATTGCGCTGGCCGTGATCGCCGTCGCGGTCTTGTCCATCTGTGCCTCACGTTACATCGGTGAGACGCCGGGAGATTATGGCGGAATCGACGTCGTGGCCTTGGCGTCCGGGACGGTTCGCGTTGGGACGGTTCCGAAGGGTTCGAGCCTCGCCCAAGCTGGCTTGCACTCAGGTCAAGTGGTGCGCCTAGCGCGCTCCGACCTTGCCACGCGTGCGGCGCTTATGAAGCCGATGGAAGGGTCGCGGCTGGCCCTGATCACTTCCGATGGGCGTCTCGTTACGCTCCTAGCGCACGCCGGTGACAAGCAAGGTTACGCACTCGTTCTCATGGCCGTTAAACTTGCCTATCTGCTTGTCGCAGGGCTCCTCGCAGTGCGGCGTTGGAACGAGCGCTCCGTCCGGGCACTCATCGCTTTCCTCGTCGGTTTTGGCATAGGGCTGGGATTGCCGAATGCAAATCCCGTCCTCTCTTCGGAGTTCTCGTTCGCATTTTTCGATGTTGGCGCTGTCGTACTGCTGGCGTTCGCCGGCGCAGCTGCGGCAGCGTTTTCTGCCAGTTTCTCGTCATCTCCAAGCGCGGCCGAGCGCAATTTGGCTCGCGCCGCGATAGGTTCTGCCGTCCTTGGTTTGATTGCGAGCATCGCCTCATTCCAAGCTCACGGTGCGTGGGCCCGCGCCGCGCTCAACCTTCTCTTAGCGCTGCCATTTCTGCTGGCGCTGGCAACATTAATCGTCGGGTACGCTCTTGCACACGCAGCGGATCGCAGCCGTAAGTTATGGATCCTTATGATCTTCGGCGCTGGAATGTGCGGGCCGGCTCTCGATCTTCTCGTCAGCGCCGTCGCGGGCTACAATTGGCTCATCGATCAGTTCGCATTGCTGACCGTCGCGATCATTCCCGTCGGCCTCGCCTATGTCATTCTACGCCATCGCTTGATCGATGTCGGATTCGTTCTCAATCAGGCGGCCGTATATGCAGGCGTTTCGATCGTGATCGTGGGCGTAGTCGTAATAGTCGAAACCCTTCTTTCCAATTACGTTACGAGCATCAATCATGTGACGAGCACGGCGGTGCAATTATCGGTTGCACTCGGCCTCGGCTTCTCGATCAATGCAATCCATAAGCGAGTCGAGCGTTTCGTTGACCGGATCTTTTTCCGCGCGCGCAATGCGGCTCAGGCTGCGTTGCACGAGTTTGCACTCGAGGCACCGTACATTACGGACGCATCGCCGTTGCTCGAGCGCTGCGTGGAAAAGGTGCGGCAGTACGCGCACGCGTCGCGCGCCGGAGTCTGGACTTCCGACGCATCACGCCGCTACATGATGGTTGCCGGCGATTTCCCGCTGCCTCCACCCGTCGATCCAAATGATCCGGCTGTGGTCGCGATGCGCGCACGCCATGTCGTCGTCGACCTGCAGCGTGTCGTCTCAACGCTTCCTGGAGCGTTCGCCTTTCCGATGGTGAGCGGCGGGGAGCTTCTCGGCATCCTCGTCTGTGATGCAAAGACCGACCAGGAGGCGTATGCGCCGGACGAACGAGCCTCGTTGGAAGACGTCGCTACCTCCGTAGCGCACGCGTTAGGTACCCTTCGCATCCGCGATCTGGAACACGAGATCGCCGCCCTGCGCACCGTCGCGCAAACCTAAGGAGGCCTGCGCATGTTCACGCGCGCTGAATTGCGGAACATCCCTCTCTTCTCGGGGCTGGCCGAAAAGGAACTCGATCACCTCGCGGCCACGAGCGCCGATATTCGTTTGCTGCCCGGAGAATACGTCATCCACGAAGGCGATTCGCATCGCGCCGTCTTTATCGTGGTCGAAGGGCGGATGGAGGGGACGAAGTTCATGGATGACGTCGAGCGCGTCATTGGTGTGCGGGGTACCGGCGAGGCGTTCGGCGAGGTGCCCGTGACGTTCGACACGCCGTCGCTCGTGAATTTTCGTGCGACGGAAGCATCACGCGTGATGCGTATCGATCTCCGAGATTTTCGCGCGCTATCGGCGAGCGCGCCGCAGGTCGTCGCCTCGATAACTGCGCTCGCACTCGAGCGCGTCGAAGGACTTCAGGAACTTGCGGCATCGTTGTCCTCGCCGATCGCAGTCATCGCTCCTCAGTGGGACGATGCCGGAAGTGAGTTGCGCGAATTCTTACAGCGCAATTCCGTCGAATTCGACGCGGTTGCTCCGCAAGACGGCGAGCAATACCCGGTCGTGCGCTTGCGCGACGGCCGCGTCCTCGTCACGCCCACGATTCGTGATGTGGCGACGGCAATCGGCTTGTGCGTCTTCCCGTCTGCATCGCAGGCATACGACGTTGCAATCGTCGGTGGCGGTCCCGCCGGTCTAGCAGCCGCCGTGTACGGAGCATCCGAAGGACTGCGCACGATTCTGCTCGAGCAAGAAGCGCCCGGTGGCCAAGCCGGCACATCGTCGCGTATCGAGAACTATCTGGGTTTTCCATTCGGCATTTCGGGAGATGAGCTCGCGCATCGCGCGTTGCAGCAGGCCACGCGATTGGGTGCTGAGGTCGTCGTTACGCGAACGGTTGAAAGTATCGACGTCGACTCCCGCGCGCTTGTGCTAGACGGAGCCGACGTCATTCGCGCGAAGTCCGTCGTCCTCGCTATGGGCGTCTTTTGGCGCCGTCTCGACATCGCTTCGCTCGAGCGCCTGCGCGGACGTGGCGTTCATTACGGCGCGGCCCCCGGCGAAACAAGGTTCGTACAGGGCGGCGACGTTTATCTCGTCGGCGGAGGCAACTCCGCGGGCCAAGCCGCGATCAACTTCTCGAATTTTGCAAACTCGGTGACGCTGCTCGTTCGCGGTCCATCGCTGGCCAGCAGCATGTCGTACTATCTCATCGAGCAGTTGAAGACGAAACCGAATGTCCGCATCGAGACCCACTCGGAAGTCGTGGATGTCGTTGGGGACGACCACCTCGAGGGAATCGCTGTCGCAAATAAGGAGAGCGGTGAAACAACGACATGCCGGGCTTCCGCGCTCTTTATTCTCATCGGGGCTGATGCGGAGACTGCATGGCTTCCCTCCGCCCTCCTCCGGGATGCACGTGGTTATGTGCTTACCGGCCGGGATGCAAGGACCGATCAATGGCCGCTCGAGCGTTATCCCTACATCCTTGAAACGAGCGTTCCCGGCATTTTTGCGGCGGGCGACGTACGCGCAGGCTCCGTCAAGCGCGTCGCTGCCGGCGTCGGTGAAGGCAGCATGTCGATTGCCTTCGTGCACCAATACCTGGCCAGCGAGACCGAAGCGGCGCGCGCTAACTAGGTTTCAATCGTTAGGCAAGCGGGCATAGGAAACTGATGACGCGGCGACTATGAAAACGGAGCTGGGCGCCAAGGGACTTACAGATTTGTCCCCTGCTGAGTTGCGCCAAGCCATAGTCGAACTTATCGCTACCAATACGGAGCTCGAACAGCGACTCGCGCAAACTAGTGCGGGGCTAAAGCAGCGTCTTGCCGAGCGTACGATCGAACGCGATGACGTCGCCCGAGACGAGGCCTCACCGAGCTCGCGCGCACCAATGCGGAGCTGAAGCAACGGCTGGCCGAGCGCACCATCGAACGTGACGACGTCGCGCGGGACGAAGCCATCACCGAGCTGGCGCGCACCAATGCGGAATTGAAGCAGCGGCTCGCCGAACGAACCATCGAACGTGACGACGTGGCACGAGACGAAGCTCTCATTGAGCTTACGCGAACGAATATGGCGCAGGTCGCCGCCGAAGAATCCGGTCGCGCAAAATCGGCGTTTCTTGCGGCAATGAGTCACGAGATCCGCACGCCGATGAATGCGATCGCAGGCATGACCGAGCTGCTTGAGCTGACGCAGCTCGATCGGGAACAACACGAAATGCTCGCGCTCATTCGCGAATCTGCGAGCGGCCTGCTGCGCGTGATCGATGACATCCTCGATTTCTCGAAGATCGAGGCCGGGATGCTGCACATGGAGCGCACTCCGTATGCGCCGGCTGACGTCGTCGAGACGGTCGTTCAAACTCTCAAGCTGCTGGCAACCAATAAAGGCCTCAAACTCGAAGCGACGATCAAATCGCCTATCCCCTGGTGTTATGGCGATCCGTATCGCTTCCGGCAGATTCTTTTTAACCTGATCGGAAACGCGCTCAAGTTTACCGAGCGCGGCGAGGTCACCGTTCGCTTGAGTCACGCCGCGCTTGCGGATAAGCAGATCGCACTGCAGCTTGCCGTCACGGATACCGGGAATCGGCATTCCGCTCGAAGTGCAAGAAAAGCTCTTCACGCCTTTCGCGCAAGGCGATGAGTCGACAAGTCGACGCTTTGGCGGTACTGGTCTTGGGCTTTCCATTTGTCAGCGTCTCGCGGAGGCTATGGGCGGCCGGATTAGCATCGAGTCCACGCCGGGCCGTGGAGCGACGTTTCTGGTGGAGCTCGCCTTGGACGTTGCCGAGGTTGCAAGCGAGGCAACGCGGAGCTTCGACAGGTGCGTCCACGGCGCCGACACTCATGAGTTTCCCGAACGTCCGCGTTCTCGTCGCCGAAGATCAGCCGGCCGGGCGGAACGTGATTCGTCGACAGCTCGCAAAGCTGAATATCAAACCGATGATCGTGAACGACGGTCAAGAAGCGTATGCCGCATATTTGTCCCAGCCGTTCGATTTGCTGATCACCGATTGTCACATGCCGAACGTCAACGGTTTCGAATTGAGCCGAATGATCCGACGACACGAACTAGGCCGTTCCGTCCATCTCCCAATTTTGGCCCTTACCGCGAACGCGCTTCAGGGTGAAGCGGAGTTTTGCTTCGCGGCCGGCATGGACACGTACGTTCTCAAGCCGGCCAGCCTTTCGCAACTCTCGCAGAAAATCGGTGGACTTCTCGGCGCCGGCTCGCAGAAATCTCTTGATGAGAAGCGCCGGAACCGGCACAGGCGCAACCAGTCGACTTTCTGGCGCTGGCGGATCTAATCGGGGAGGACGAGAGAGTCGGAATTGCGATCGATCGTCGTCGAGTATCTGGCGACAGCCGGTCCCACGTTCGCAAAAGCGCGGGAAGCGCTCCAGAGCCAGGACATGATCGACTTGCCGAAGCGGGCCATGCCGGCAAAGGCTCGGCGCTGAACGTCTGTGCGGGTCGGCTAGCAGACGCGTGGAGACAATTGGAAATAGCCGCCAAAGGACACGATCTAGGTCTTGCGGCACGCATCATGGACGAACTCGACGCGCGGTTTCGCGAACTCGAAACAGAAGTTGGATTGGCGTCAGCCAATGGAACGGAAATCAGATAGAGATGAACACTGAAGATCGATTGGCCAATCGCCATTTCCTCGTCGTCGATGACGAGGAGTTTATCCGGTCTCTCATCGTTCGATTCTTGAAACAAGCGGGCGCGGCCGGCGTCGTGGAGGCGGCCGACGGGATGCAAGCAATCGAGGCAATCGGCAAATCCGACATGGCCTTCGACGCGGTCATAACCGACATCAAGATGCGACGGATGAACGGACTCGAGCTACTGAGGGCGATTCGCACCGGCGCGCGCGGCCTCAAGCGGAATATGCCGGTTCTCGTGTTGACGGCGCACGCCGAGGCCGAACACGTTGCAGAAGCTCTGGCGCTCGACGCGGACGCTTTCGTTGTTAAACCGGTGGGTCGTGAGCCGCTGATCGATCGAGTCATTCGCGTTCTCGAGCGGACCGTTCCGATTCAATCCGTCGCATCCTATGGCCCGACTCCTACTACGTTGCCGGCGAGTGCGCCGCATCCGGAAACGGACGCCCATCGGTGAAAGAAATTGCACTTGGCCAGGTGAAAGAAAACTCGATCCTCACTCAAGACATTCACATCGGAAATCCCGAGATGTTGCTCGTTGCAGCGCCGGTAATTCTGACGAAAGCAATGCTCGACCGGCTCAAGGATCTTCGTCAATTCCACGATGGCTCGCGGTTATCTGTGGTCGAACCGCGATTCAGTGCGGCGGCACCAATTCCGGTCTAGTGCAACCCTGAGGCGAATTCCGGGTTCCTGAGCTCGGTTACCCTACCCGCGCGATCTTTCGTAAGAGCGATCGACTACGCGCTCCTTTATACGAAAGATTCTACGCAAAATGGCTACGTTTGCCGATTTCGGCTTGCGCCCGCAGCTCGTGCGCGCGCTTCAAAAACTCAAATTTACCGAACCGACCCCCATACAAGTCGCCTCCATCCCGCCTGCCATGCAAGGCCGCGATGTGATGGCGAGCGCGATGACGGGCAGCGGGAAAACCGCGGCTTTCGGATTGCCGCTCTTGAATTCGCACCTCGATCCTGCTCGCAAGCATCGTTCGCTCGTGGTCGTACCGACACGCGAGCTCGCGGCGCAGATTGCTTCGCACCTCAAAGCTCTCTCCGGAGATTCCGGGCTGCGCATCGTCGCAGTCTATGGTGGCGTCGGCTTCGGCGGCCAAATGCAAGACCTCAAGCGAGGCGCCGATATCATTGTCGCAACACCGGGCCGGCTTCTCGATCATCTAACGCGGAAAACAGTCTCGCTTGCCGGCGTATCGTGTCTCGTGCTCGACGAGGCCGACCGGATGCTGGACATGGGTTTTCTTCCGGCCGTGCGGCGGATCGTCAAGGCGTTGCCCGCTAAGCGTCAGACGCTGTTCTTTTCAGCGACGATTCCGGCGGAGATCAAAACGCTCGCGAAAGAGATGCTGGTCGATCCTGTTCGCATCGATCTCTCGCCTCCCGCAAAAACGGCGAGTGGCGTGACGCAAACGATCTATGCGATCGATCAAAACCGAAAGACCGATTTGCTCGTCGAGCTGCTCAAAGACAACGCGATTTACAGCGCGCTTGCGTTCACGCGCACCAAGGCGCGGGCTAATCGCCTCGCTGATGCGCTCGCAAAACACAATATTGCGACGGAACGCATCCATGGAAATCGTTCGCAGGGCCAGCGGACGCGTGCGCTTGCCGACTTCAAGCGTGGAAAATACCGCGTACTCGTAGCGACCGATCTTGCGGCAAGGGGCATCGACATTCTGGATCTCGATCTGGTCGTCAATTACGACGTGCCGCTGGCCCCGGACGACTACGTTCACCGCATTGGGCGCACGGCGCGAGCCAACGCCACCGGCGACGCCGTCACCTTCGTTTCACGCGAAGAGCAGCCGCAGCTGGCACAGATCGAACGTGCCCTGGGCACGAAACTGGACCGCGCTCAGGTCCCGGATCTCCGCCGGCGCTAGTTTTCGCCTGGTCGGCAACCCTGGGGGGGTCTCCCGGGTTTTGGTCGCGGGCGGATTCGCGGCGTCATGCGATCCGGACCTAAGCCGACTATTAAGTCGCTAGACGTCTCGCTACCGTAAAAACGTACACCGAGCGCGTCACTCTTTCGACGCCAGGGATACATATGTACACAGACGAGACGCTAAATTGCGCCGATTGTTCTCAGCCATTCACGTTCAGCGCAAGCCAACAAGAGTTCTTCGCCGAGAAGGGCTACACGAACAAGCCGACGCGCTGCCAGGATTGCAGAGATGCGCGCAAGGCTCAGCGGGGCGGAAGCTCAGCCCGACCGCAGCGCGAGATGTTCGCCGCCGTTTGCGCGGCATGCCACAAGCCAACCGAAGTGCCGTTTAAACCGCGCAACGATAAACCGGTTTATTGCCGCGATTGCTTCTCGACGCGGCAGTCAACGCGATAATGCGTCGAGGCTCAAATCGCCGAACGACGCGCACCGCGCGGCGCGCCTCAGAAGCTCCTGCCACCGCGTACCCACCCAAGGAAGAGCCGCTCGAAGTCTACGGTACGATTCGGCAGGTCTTCCCAAGCACGATGTTTTCCGTGGAGCTTGAAAACAACGCGACGATCCTCGCCCACATCGCAGGGCGGCTTCGTCGTCACCACATTCGCATTCTGCCGGGCGATCGCGTTGATGTAGAGATATCACCTTACGACCTCACAAAGGGTCGCATAACTTATCGCTACCGAGCCGGAGAGCCCAAGCGCACGTAATCACGGAGACCCGATCGAAAGGCCGGGTCTCTTTCATCAGCGTCGAATGTTCGCTTTGGACATTGGAGGGCGATGATGGATTTGCGATCTCTCATTCTGGGAATCGGACTAACCGCGCTGGTCGTCGTTCAAGGCTGCACTTCGAGTCCAACGACACAGTCGCCGACTCCGACGCCATCAGCTTCGTCCGGTCTCGGCGCGACGCAGAGCGGGGCGCCGTCCGCGTTCTACGTGGTCGGAAACGAGAGCCTCTCGTTCTTCTTAGCGGGCACGTCCGCAAGTTCCGGAGCGGCTGCGACGGGGCAGGTTTTTACGCCGCAAGCTGTTGCCGTCGACCCCAATAGCGGAGACGTTGCCACTGCCGATCTCGGAGTTACGTGCTGCGTTGCATCGAGCGTCTTTTTTTACTACCAAGTTTTGGGGGAACCCGTCAATTCGATTTCCGGCACCACTGCGAATATCGTAATTCCCGATGCCGTTGCGTTCGATTCGACAAGTCGGCTCTATGTCGCGCAGCGATTGCAGGTTGGTCCACCCGGGATATTCATCTACGCTGCCGGCGCGAGCGGAAATGTCGCACCGACCGCGACGATTCAAGGCAATAACACGCCATTCAATCAAACCGCGACGAGCGGTCCCTATGCCGGCGAGTTCTGTCTTAACGGTGTCGCGGTCGATCAGTCCTCAAACGTTTACGTCAGTAGCGGCTACGTGGGTTGTCCCAATGCAATCTACGTCTTTGCTGCGGGTGCGACGGGAAATGTCGGGGCGACCGCGACGATCACCGGTTCAAATACAGGGCTGAGCGGGATCAGCGGCGTCGCGATCGGCCCAGCAGGTATCTACGTCTCTAACCTGGCGGCAAATACGATCACGATCTACCCGGCAAGTGCGAATGGCAATGTTGCTCCGACGACAACGATCGCCGGATCCAACACCATGTTGAGCACGCCTGTCGGCATTGACGTCGATGCGCAAGGCAATATCTACGTCGCAAACGGAAGTAACGTTCTGATTTTTGCGCCGGGAGCAAGTGGAAATGTTGCGCCGATCATGACGGTTGCTACGACTGCGTTTCGCGTCGCGGTGGTCAACGGCATTCTCGGACACGTAGCCGGACATAAAATTCAGAAGGGAAAGTCAAAATGAACACGCTTCGTACTGCTCTTGTGGGGATCGCGCTCACCCTTGCTCTCGGCGCTTCGTCGGGAGCGCAGGCGCCGGCCCCGCAGCCGCATCCCCCGGCAACCGGACCGTTGATCACGCTCTATTCACGGGATCTCTATAACGGTCCAAGCCTCAAAGTCGACGGAATAACGCCGGACGTGCACGTGAAAACGTTTCCGTATCCGACCGCTTCCTTCATCGTCAACCGCGGACGCTGGATTCTCTGCAATGGCCGCTATTTCACGGGGACGTGCGTCACCGTCGGCATAGGGATGTATCCGGCAGCTTTTGCGAACGGTTTCGCGCAGACAATCGTCTCGCTTCGACCCGTAACCTAGAAGTATCGCAGCTCAGCGACCAGCCACTCTGCGGCTGTCATCAAGTAATTCGAACTGATCTCGGTATAGTTCGACATCAAATGCGGTTGAGCGGCGATGTGCGGGACCCAAACGAGGATACCGAAGAGCGCCATCATCAGCGCCGTCAGGCGCATTGCAAGGCGTGCTCGAACGTTGACGAGAATCGCGATGGCCGCAAGGCCGAACGCTACCGTCGTAAACCATGTCCAGAACACTTGATTGGGCGGAATCCACGTCGGCACTAAGCTCGCCGTGTATTTAAGATAGGCAACTTGTGCCCACGCGAATGAAGCCGTGCAGATTCCGAGACCGATGCGTGCGGTTCGCCCGAGCCACGTCGATCGTGCCACATTCGTTTCTCCGAACGTGTAAACAGCCAGCGCTCCGCATGCGAGCGAGAGTTGTTCGAAAAGATTCACGTATGAACCGGGATCCAGCGGTGCGGCGATCATGCCGGGAACTGAAGAAAGCGAGAACAGCATATAGACGACGCCGAGAACGATCGACGATAGGCGCTCGGTTTGAGAGAGGATGATCCCGATACCGAAGACGACTTGAGCGATCGCCAGACACCAGGCCATGGGCGTGCCGAACTGCCACGCACCCGAATCGTGCCACATGAATCCGGCGACGCCGTATACCATCGCCGACAAGCCAAAGACGATTCGTCCGTATAGGGCTGATTTCACACCCAGAGCTTAGCGAAATGATGGGACCCGGTCTAGACAGGACAGAGAAGAGGGCGCGTCCGTCTAACGAGTCTGAATGAACTCGCTAGGCCAACCAATCGGCGAACCGCTTCCGGACTGGACTCCGCGCCCGCATCCGAGCGGGACGACTCTCACCGGACGATACTGTCGGCTCGAACGGCTCGAAGCCCGTCACGGCGAGCAGCTGTACGCACTCGCGACGGGAGACGACGCCTCCGCATTTACCTACCTATTTTATGGTCCGTTCGGGAGCCGCGCGGAGTTCGACCAGTGGTTGCGCAGCGCGTGCACATCGCAGGATCCGCTGTATTATGCGATCGTTGAAAGCGCCGGCGGAAGCGTCGTCGGCTGGGCGAGCTATCTGCGGATCGAGCCGAAAGTCGGCGTCATCGAAGTCGGAAACGTGTACTTCTCACATCGCTTGCGGCAGACGCCGGCGGCGACTGAATCTATGTATCTCATGATGCGGCACGCGTTCGTCGATTTGGGCTACCGGCGTTACGAATGGAAGTGCGATTCACTCAATGCACCGTCGCGGCGAGCTGCGGATCGCCTCGGCTTCGTCTACGAAGGCATCTTTCGGCAAGCAACCATCTACAAAGGCCGCAGCCGCGATACTGCCTGGTTCTCCGTCATCGATAAAGAATGGCCGAAGGTCAGAGGCGCGCTCGAGCAGTGGCTCGATCCCACGAACTTCGATGCGGGCCGTCAGCGCAAATCGCTAGCGGCATTGCGCGAACGCCGCTAACGGGTGTAGTCCGTCGTCCAGTTCGTTTCCCACGTCTTGCCGTGATCGGCCGAGAAGGCTTGTTCGAAGCGCGGCTTGCCGTGGGGATGCGTCCACTTGTAGCGCACAATGACGGGTGTTCCGGCCCATGTATCATCCGAATAGAACAAACCAACGCCGTTCGCATCAAAATGTCCGACTTGCGGCGGTTCGGTGATCCCGACCCGGCGCGTTCCCCACCACAGCGTCCACTGATGTGTGACGGGATTGTAGAGTCGCGTGGTCATTCCGAGTATGTACTGATGCGGACATTGCAGATCGCCGTCTTCGAGATTCGCCCCGCCGTGCCAGAACGGCGTTATCGTCGATGTCCCCTCGCACGGATACCAGTGGTGGTCGTGTTGCAGGATCTTGCGCAATCGCATGTAGTGCGTGTGCCACGTTCCGAACAGAAAATCCCAATCGTGCATGCCGTTGTGCGTCGTCGGCGTGACGAGGCTCGGAAATTTCGCTTCAACGGGGGACGCGATTGCTAGCACGAGCATGACAACAAGCGCAGCCGGTATTCTCTTCATGACGGCGCCGATTCGAGGAGGCGCGCCCACTTCCCGGTATAAATCACGCTGCATGAGCTATACGCGCAAAGCTTTTGTCGGCGCTGCGTCCGCGTTCGCGTCTATAGGATACCTTCGGCGTCGGGCAGAGGCGGCCGAATTCAGTCTCAAGCTCGGCTTCGATCAGCCGGTCAATCATCCGATGACGATTCGAGCGCAACAAGCCGCCGACAAGGTAAAGCAAGAGTCGGGTGGCCGCCTCGAGGTGCTCGTCTTTCCGAACAATCAACTTGGCGGCGACAGCGCGATGCTCACGCAAGTACGTTCGGGTGCAACCCCAATGGTCTTGATGTCGGATGGCATCCTTTCCAACGTCGTGCCGCTTGCAGCCATTGAAAACGTCGCGTTTGCGTTTTCGAGCTACAGGCAAGCTTTTGATGTGATGGACGGTACACTCGGCGGTCAGATGCGTACTGCGATCGGGAAAGCCGATCTGTATCCTTTTGCGAAGATTTGGTGCTCGGGGTTCAAGCAGGTCGTCAACAGCGTTCGAGCGCTGAACGGTCCTAGTGACTTCAAGGGATTGAAGTTCCGTGTTCCTCCGTCTCCGATGGAGACCGCGCTATTCCGTGCGGTCGATGCGTCCGCGGTTCCGATCAATTTCGCGGAAACGTACGTTGCGATGCAAACCCATCTCGTCGACGGCGCATCGCTTCCGATTGCGACGGTCGAGACGTCGAAGTTTTTCGAAGTGCAGAAGTATCTAACGAAAACGAATCATATCTTCACCGGCTACTCGTTGATCGCGCACGCGCCGACATGGCAGAAGCTGCCGAAAGACCTCCAGGAAATGACCGAGCGGCATTTCAACGTCGCCGCCCTCTTGCAACGCAACGACATCATCGGATTGGACCAGCAGGCAGAAGGAAAACTGATCGGTGACGGCATGCAAATCGCGCACGTCAATATTGCACCGTTTCGGCGTGCGATGCACGACGGCGGCTTCTACAAGACGTGGAAGGACCAATTCGGACGCGCCGCTTGGGACGCGCTCGAGAAATCGGTAGGGACGCTGAGCTGATCCACGTCGTCGCGGCCTTCCGCCGGGGACTGCCATCCGGCGTGCGAGCGGTAGCGGAGAAGAGGTTGCTCGCATGCGCGCGGCAGGCGGAAGCATCAGCCGGGGATCCCGTCGTCGTAGCGCTCATGGAGCTGGCCGGAAGTTTGAGCGGGAAGAACGACCGGTATTACGCGGCGCTCATCGCTGCCGTCGGAGCGCAGCAATTTCCGGGAGCTACTCCATTCGGTGCGTTGATGGCGGTTGGTGAAACGCTTTCGGAGGACGCGCGGCTGACGGCCTTTGCCATCGGATGTGAAGTCAACGTGCGCCTTGCCACATTGCTCGGTGCGCAGGTAGAACTGGGCTGGGACGCGGGCGGCATCGCAGGCGTGATCGCAAGCGGCGTCACTGCCGCATTGCTGCTTGACGCTGAAGAGAAGCTGCTCGAGCGCACCGTCGGTATCGCTTCGAGCATGACGCTCGGTCAACGCGTCGCAAACGCTACGGCGAGTGCGCGATTGATTGCGGGCAAGGCATCTTCGAACGGCGTTCTTGCAGCCTTGCTCGCGCAGCGCAACTTTACCGGCCCTGCGAGCCTCGACAGTCCGCGCGGTTACGCGACGGTTTTAGGGGCAGCGAACGTTAGCGAGCTGTTCGCCGATTTGGGTGAGCGTTGGTTCTTTGCATTACTGTTTCCGAGCGCCTCACGGAGTTTGCGTCCGGACCGGTAAGGCTGCGCGACGACGTCGCACTAATGGCGAAGCAAATCATCGCGAACGCTTTAGCGCTCGCGCTTGCGAGCTGGGAAACTGAGCCCGCTGCGATTGCATACTCCCTTGTCGAGAGCTTCCGGACTCCCGAGCAGGCAACCGTGTGGGGACGGAACGTGCGCGTCGGCGTTGGTTGGGCGGCGCTACTCAACGGAACCGCGGTGCATTTCGAGGATTACGATGACACGCACATGCGCACGCTTTTGCACCCCGGACCGGTCATCGTTCCCGCGGCGCTCGCGATGATGGAGTACTGCAACGCGTCGAGCAGCGCGTTGCTGGAAGGCGTCGTGTTCGGTACCGAGATCGCTATGCGTATCGGCAACGGACTCAGCCCCGCGCATCACGCAGCGCGGCTGGCACGTCACCAGCACCATGGGGCGAATCGGAGCGAGCGTCGCTGCGGCTCGTGTCGCGGGCTTGTCCGCCGAGAACATGCGCAACGCGGTTGCGATTGCTGCTCTCGAGAGCGGCGGTGTCACGGCGACGCTCGGTACGATGACCAAGCCGCTCCATCCGGGGAAGGCGGCGTTCGACGGGATCGAAGCCGTGCTCTTGGCCCAACGAGGCATCGCGGGAGCGCCGCGCGCAATCGAAGGCGAGTTTGGTTTGGCGGCGCTGATGAGCGATCGCGTCGATGTCGAGGCGATCTTCGATGGGCTCGGCGAACGCTGGGAGATTCTAGCGAACAGTTTCAAGCCGTATTCATGCGGCCTCGTCAGTCACCCGATCATCGATGCCGCAATCGAGCTGCGAACGCGAATCGCTCCCGAGGATATAGAACGCGTCGAGATTGACGCGCATCCGCTGGTACTCGATCTCATGGGGAAGACGGATCCGCAGACCGGCCTCGAGAGTAAGTTCAGCGCATACCATTGCGCGGCAATCGGCTTTTTATACGGCGCGGGCGGACCGCAGCAATTCTCGGATGCCTGCGCGCGTGACGCCGCCGTGCGCAGGCTGCGCGGCAAGGTTGCAATCGACGTCTCGAGCGGCGCCCCCGTCGGCGCGGTGCGCATGCGCGTACACGACCGTAACGGACGGCGCGAACACGTTGAAGTTGCGCACGCGACCGGTAGCATCGAAAATCCGATGTCTCCCGCGCAGCTCGAAGCGAAGGCGAAGGGCCTCTTAGGCGAGCGCTTCGATCAATTGCGTAAGCTGCTCGCGTTCTACGGGGTAAGCCCGGCGGGGAACCCCCTTCTCGGTAGCTAATCTGCGCCGGATGCGATTTTTTGCGTGCACGCTGCTTCTCACTATTTGTCTCTGCGTTCCCGTCGCGGCTCGCGCCGCGGATTTGGATACATATACGCCGTTCACGTCCGGTGCGAGCGGACAAGCGGGCCTGTTCGGCATTTGGCGCAAGACATGGACACATTTACATCGATTTGACGACCGACCAGCTGGATAAGGATTTTCTCGAGACGATCGTCCCGGGAAACGGTTTGGGCGGAAGCTTCCTCGTCTGGGGCAATACGGATCACTTGCCGGCGATGCTGGTCCGCTTCGAGCGCGCCGACGACAAGATCGCAATCGTTTGGCCCAACACTTCGTTCGTCGGATCGCGTGCGGTCCTGACGAACTTTCCGCAATCGGTCGTCGGAGCCGGGAAGATCGTTGCTGAGGGCAACGGACACATCGTGTTCGATGCGTCCCCACTCTATAAAGACGTCCTGGATCTCGATCACATCATCAATACGACGCTGCAAACCAAGCAGTTCACGGCGTACCGGCTCGATCATGGACGGACCTATTTCGGTGCGATCAAGGACTTTCCGCAGAATACGTCGTCTTTCACGTCGAGCAGCTCTGGGCGACGCGCGAGCCGCACATTCAGCCGGACACCGCTCCGGACTCGCGCTCGTTGCAGATGGACGTCGTGTACAACTTTGCGCAGCTTCCGACCGACTCGTACACGCCGCGCTACGCCGACGATCGTGTCGGCATCTACGATGACATCTACATGGATTTTGCGCCGCGCGCGGATTTCTCGCTCGATCGGCGTTTGCGCTATCTCATCCGGTGGAACTTCGCGCCGCCGATCCCACGAAACCATCGCCGTCGACCCATCCGATGATCTTTTATTTGAGCAACACGATCCCGCAGCGTTTTCGCAAACCTATACGCGACGCGGTCCTGAAATGGAACGCGCGCTTTCCAGCGGATCGGAATTCTCGATGCAATCCAAGTAAAAGATCAGCCAAGCGATCCCAACTGGGATGCGGACGATATCCGATACAATGTATTACGTTGGGTCACCGAACAACATGACAGCTTCGGCGCGGATTCACAGACGCTCTACGATCCGCGAACGGGCGAAGAGTTCCGGACCGGAATCCTGATCTCGGCCAATATCGCAGCGCACGCCGCTGCGACGTGGCGAAACGTCATCGATCCGATTCGCTATGGCCGCACGAGCGATCCGGTTCCCGAGCAATTCATCGACGATACCTTTATGTCGACCATCTTGCACGAGACCGGCCACAATCTCGGGATGCAGCACAATTTCATCGGTCACGATGCGTACACGGCAAGGAATTACAAGATCCGAATTTCACCGCGAAGTTCGGCATCGCCACGACCGTGATGGAATATACGCCGCTGAACATTTGGCCGCGCGGGACATCGCAAGGCGACTATCACCAAAAGGTACTCGGCCCGTACGACTATTACGCGATGAAGTATGCGTACGCGTCGATTCCCGGCGCGACCACGCCGGATGCCGAGCTGCCGACGCTCGAACGCTGGGCGCAAGCCTGGTCGAATCCGCTCTATCGTTATGCATCAGATGAAGACGTGGCATGGAAGGATGGCCATGCAGCCGACCCACGCGTCGAGCAAGGTGAGCTCACGAGCGATCAGCTCGGGTGGACGGAAGTTCAGCTCCGAATGAACCGCGCGCTGCTCGATCGCTACGCGCAGCTACTCCCACACGCTGGGACATGCGTACGAAGACGTTTCGGTCGCATTCGGAAGCACGTTGATGCGCTATTTAACGTTGGCATCGAAAACGGCGCACTTCATCGGCGGGCAATATCTCTCGCGCGCGCATCATGGGGATCCCGGCGCCAATCCGCCGATCGTCCCGGTTTCTCTGGCAATGCAGCAACGTGCGTTCGGGATTCTCAGCGCGTATTTGTTCTCGGACGAGCACTTGAGGTTCTCGCCCGCCCTCCTCGATGAGCTCGGATATTCGGAGTGGTCAGGGTACGGCTACGTCGAGTGGAACACGTACGGTAATCTGCCGCTCTGGGCGTACAACCCGCCGCCGCAGCATGATTTTCCGCTTGCCGAACACATCGCTCGCATCCAATCCGCAACGCTCGATGAGTTGTTTGCGCCGCTGGTTCTCCAGCGTTTGGAACGCAATCCGCTGCTGACATCGGGGCGTACGCTCGGCATGAGCGGCTTCTTCGATTGGATGCAGCGCGCGATCTTCAGTGAGATCACCTCGCCGGGCACACGGACCATCTCGTTGTTGCGGCGCAACTTGCAATCGATGTACGTTACGAAGTTGCTTGCAGTCGTCAATGCGCCGCCGCGGATACACCGTCCGACGCACAAGCGCTGGCACGGCTCGAGCTGAAGCGCGTGCAACGGCTGCAGAAGCAAAGTCGCACGAAGGCGGGCTTGACGAAACCACGCAAGCTCATCTCGTGCTCTTGGCGCAGCGTGCCGCCGGGGCGGCACCGCGCTAAGCGCAACTGCAGGTCGAAATACCCCGCGCGTAGCGCTGCGGCCGCGTCGGGAGACCGTTTGCGTTATCAAGGGTTCCGTCGTAGACTTTGTTGCCGCCGGAATACGTCGCGCGGATGCGGGTCTGCATGACCGATTCGGGCGCGGCCTTCATCCAGTCCTGATCCATCACGACGAAGTCGGCATACTTTCCGGGAGCAATCGAGCCGATCGTGTGCTCGGAGAAGTTTGCGTGTGCCGCCCAAATCGTCATCGAGCGCAGCGCCTCATCGCGATTCATACGTTGCGCTGGGTACCAACCGCCCGCGGGCAAGTTCTCACTGTTTTGCCGTGAGATCGCGGAGTGGAAGGTTCGCAGCGAATTCACCGGCTCGACTGGTGCATCCGTACCGTTTGCAATAATCACGCCCGTGTCGAGCAACGAGCGCCACGCGTAGGCGCCTTTGATCCGGTCGGGACCAAGCCGGTCTTGGGCCCATCCCATGTCACTGATCTGATGCGTCGTTTGCATCGACGGAATGATCCCAAGTGCTTTGAAACGCGGGATGTCTTGCGGGCTGAGTACCTGCGCGTGTTCGATGCGAAGCCGGTAGTCGTGCGGCGATACCGTGCGCAGTGCAGCTTCATACGCATCCAAGACGATTCGGTTGCCGCGATCGCCGATTGCATGCACGCATGTTTGGAATCCGTGCGCCAGAGCGCGCGTCGCAACGTCCGTGATATGAGCTTGCGTGATGAGAAGAAGTCCGCTGTTCGCCGGATCGTCGGAATAGGGTTGCAAGAGCGCGGCGCCGCGCGACCCGAGCGCGCCGTCGGAGAACATTTTGATTGCGCGCACCGAGAGGCGGCCGTCATACGCGCCGTGCACGGGACCTTTGGCAAGATGCGTCGCGATCAGTTCGGGATCGTCGGATAGCATCGTGTGAATCCGAATCGGAAGCTGGTCCGTTCGAGCAAGCTCTTCGAACGCGGCGAGCGCTGCGCCGGTCGTATTGGCTTCGCCTATTGCGGTAACGCCGAAGCGGTTCGCTTCCATGCAGGCTGCGCGCGCCCAGCGGACGAGCTGATCGTGCGACGGCGCGGGCACAACCTTAAAAATCAGCTCCATCGCGTTGTCGATGAAGATTCCCGTCGGGTTGCCGCTCGCATCGCGCAGAATACGTCCGCCCGCCGGATCCGGCGTTGCCTTCGTAACTCGCGCGATACGCATTGCCTCGGCGTTGACGAGAATTGCGTGTCCGTCAACGCGGTGCAGGAGCACGGGCCGATTGGGGAGGGCCGCGCTCAGCGCCTCATGCGTCGGAAAGGTTTTGCCCGGCCAGAGATTTTGATCCCAGCCGCCGCCGACGATCCAGTTGTCCGGCGACGTCTTCGCAAATGCAACCGTTCGCCGTACGATCTCATCGAACGACATAACGTGATACAGATCGACTTCGTGGAGCGCCTGGCCGACGGCCGTGAGATGCAGGTGCGCATCGATCAGTCCCGGCAAGATCGTAGCGTTGCCGAAATCAACGACCTCCGTTTTAGAACCGCGCAGCGCGAGTGCGCCGTCGAGCGAGCCGGCGTAGACAAAGCGTCCGTCGCGAACGGCAAAGGCCGTTGCGGTTGGATTCGCCGTCTCGAGGGTGTGAATCGTTTGCGCGCTTACGATCAGGTCTGCGGGCGCATCTGCTGCTTGCGCTGCGCGTGCGAGCATCGGCGATCCGATCGCCGAGAGCGAAGCTTCCAAGAATCCGCGTCTGCGCATGCGCTGCAGTTCTCCGGGCGGGTTGAAAATGCCTGAACGAAATCGCGTGACGCCTTACGGCGAGATCATCGCCACGCCGCTGCGCGGAAACTGGCTGGGGAATCGGGGTTGTATCCACCGCGGGTATGACGTCATACGACCGTGGGCGACCAGGCGATGGATAACGTGCACGCTCGAATATAAGGGTTGGGTCGCGCCGAAGTGGGTGCCGGGACGTTGGACGGCGCTCTTCTTTTACGATGAAGCGCTGGCGCTCGCCGCCGGACATCGGCCCTGCGCGCTCTGTCGTCGCGACGACTACAACCGTTTTGTCGCCGCCTTTGGGATAAGTGGTGCCGATCCGATCGACGCGCGCTTGCACGACGAGCGGCTGCAGCACCGTCGAAAACGCTTGCACGTTTTTCCGTGGCGCGAGATCCCTGCGGGCGCATACGTCGAGATCGACGCGGTGCCGCACGTCGTGCTTGCCGATACGGTCTTGCCCTGGTCGTCGCAAAGTGGATACGGTGAAGTTCGCGCGCGACCGAAGGCCGGCGACGCTCGCTTGATCACGCCACCCTCGACTATCCGTGCGATTCTTTGCGGATATACGCCGCAAATCGGAGGGCCGAAGCCCTAGGCGTTCGAGGCTTCGACCTCCGCGCGAATGATGCCGAGAATCGAGCGCTTGAGCGAGACGAACTCCTCCGAGGTCGTGACCTCGAGTGTCCGCGGACGCTGGATCGTGACACGCAAGCGCTCGCGAATCCGTCCCGGGCGCGCGCTCATTACGCAGACCTGATCGCCGAGGAAGAGCGCTTCGTCAACGTCGTGCGTCACGAAGAGGATCGTCGGCTTTAGATCTTCCCAGATCGAGAGAAGAAGCTGCTGCATGGTCGCTCGTGTTTGCGCATCGAGTGCGCCGAACGGTTCGTCCATCAAGAGCACTTCCGGCTGATTGATGAGCGCGCGCGCGATCGCGACGCGCTGTCGCATTCCGCCGGAGAGCTCGTAGACTCGATGCCGTTTGAATTCGGAGAGACCCGTGGCTTTCAGCAACCGGTTGGCACGTGCGGTAGCCTCGTCGCGCGGTATGCCGCTCATGCGCGGTCCGAACATTACGTTCTCCCAAACGTCGAGCCACGGGAAGAGCTGCGGTTGCTGAAAAACCAGCGCGCGGCTAGGATGTGGTTTGTCAACCGGCTTGCCGCCGACCGTGGCGCGTCCACCCGTCGAGTTGTCGAAACCCGCGAGGATGTTCAAGATCGTGCTCTTCCCGCAGCCGCTCGGCCCGAGCAGACAGCAAATCTCGCCGTCGGCGACTGAAAAGGAAATGTCGGTCAGCGCAATCGTCGGTGCACGATCGCCACGGCCGGAGAACGTTTTTTCGAGGTTCTCGATCTCGATCATGACTTGCCCGCCCAGTGCATCGCCCGGCGTTCGATCGCTTCGAGCGACATGCCCATGAAGAGTCCGATCACGCCGATCAAAATTACGCCGACGTAGACGTCGGTGATGCGGTAAAACGTCGCTGCGTCCTCGATCATGTAGCCGAGGCCTTTTTGAGCGGCGATCAGCTCGGCCGCAACGACGACTGCCCAGCTGACGGCAAGTCCGGTTTTCAATCCGGCCATGATCGAGGGCATCGCAGCAGGGAAGATCACGTGTCGAAAGAGCTGCACGCGATTCGCGCCGAGATTGATTGCAGCGCGGATCAAACCTTCGGGAATCGTCGAGACGCCCGACGAGGTATTCAGCACGACATACAAAAACGACGCGAGAAAGATAACGAAGATCTTCGAGGTCTCGCCGATCCCGAACCAGAGCACCATGACCGGGATGAGCGCGATCGCGGGAACAGGCCGTAAGAGATTGAAGAGCGGACTCAGTACCGCGCGCACGTACGGATTGAGACCCATCCACAATCCGACCGGTATCGCAACGACGGCAGAAAGAATATAGCCTGTCAGCGTGCGGCCGAGACTAGCTGCGAAGTGCTCCCAGAGCGGCGTCCCCGCATATCCCGTTCGCAGGAGTGAGACGAACTCTTCCGCGATGCCGACCGGCGAAGCGAGAAATTTCGTCGAGATCGTGTGCGTTCCGTCGGTCAGCAGCTCCCAAAAGAGAAGTACCGCGAGAACGCTCGCGATGCTGATCGCGCGGAACGTCAGCGTCTAGGCCTTTGCGCCGATAAACTGGGCAACGTACTTCGTCTCGATGGCCTTTGAAAAATCGGGAGACGTTTTCAACGAGCCCTGGTTCTTTTGAAATTCGGCTTGTCGAGAAAGCGCGTCGATCAGTCCTTTGTCGCTGCGTATCGAGGCGGGATTGATTGAAAGCGGATAGCCGGGCTCCCAGCTCTGTTTCATCGTCGGCCACGTAGCTTCTTTGGTGAGCACGCGCATCGCGAGCTCTTGCGTCACGCCCATGTCCGCGACGATATAGCTCGCAGCCTTTTGCGGATCTTTGGAAATCACGGCGGTGGCTTGATCGACGGCCTTGAGCAGACGCTCTACGATCTCGCCATTCTGCGCGAGCCAATCGGTCTGCGCGACCCAAACGATACCGCCTGCGACGCCGACCTCACCGTCGGTGACGATCTGCTTGCCGCCGGCTGCGACCATCTCGCCTTGCCACGGCTCCCAATACCATCCACCGTCGATATCCCCGCGCGAAAAAGCCGGGATCAGCGCCGAGACGTCGATATCGAGGAAGTTGATATCGGAGAGCGTCAGGCCGACTTTCTTCAATGCGGTTTGCAGCGCGTAGTCGCCGGAGGTGCCGCGCTTGGTCGCGATCTTCTTGCCTTTTATATCTTTGAGCGAATTGATGCCGCTCTCTTTGCGCACGACGAGTGCTTCCGATCCCGGAGCGTAGTTCTCGATTGCGAAGATTTGCATCGGAACGCCTTGCGCGATTCCGACCACGGCAGGCGGCGTCCCCATGAAACCGACGTCGATGCTCTTCGAGAGGAACGCGGAAAAATAGGCCGGGCCCGACGTAAATTTGATCGCTTCGACGTTCAGGCCGTTCGCGGTGAACAAACCCTCGTGTTGCGCGACGAAATAGCGCGCGCCATTCAACGTCGGCTGCCACCCGATTCGAACGTTCATACTAGCCGCTCGTGATGTATTAGTCGAGGCGCCGATAACTGCCGCACCAGCGGCCGCGCCTGCGAGTTGTAATACCTCTCGACGAGTGTGATTCCGCATCATCATCCTCCGAGATCGCTTTCGTGGGAGATCGTCGTTCCGCACCGAAGTTGAGCCGCCCTTTGAGTACATCATTTGCTAAGATCCGCGGAGTCGAGCGTCGCCGCCGATTTGATCCTCTACAACGGCAACGTTTTGACGATGGCCGAAACGACGCACCTGGAAGCCCTTGCGATTCGGGACGGGCGCATCGTCGCACTTGGAACGAGTCACGACGTCCTGCGCTTGTGCGGAACCATGACGCGCTGCGTCGATTTGGCAGGCAAGACGGCGCTCCCTGGATTCATCGAGACGCACAATCATCCGATGCACTACGGTTACGCCGCGAAGATTGCGGTCAACGCAAGTACGCCGCCTAACGAGACGATCGACGACGTCATGCAGCGCATCGAAGACCGCGTTCGATCGACGCCCAAAGGCGCGTGGATCCGGGCCGAACGGTACGACGATACGTTGCTGCGCGAGAAGCGTCATCCAACCCGCACCGATCTCGATCGCGTCTCGCCCGATCATCCCGTCTACATGACGCACGTGACCGGGCATTTCAGCGTCGCGAATAGCGCTGCGCTCGCTATTGCGGGGATCACGAAAGAAACACCGGAGCCTCCCGGCGGCATTATCTATCGCGATGAGTCGGGCGTGCCGAATGGCGTTCTCGCGGAGAGCGCCGCGCAAATGCTGGTCTCCGAGCATCTGCCCGTATTCAGTGAGGATGAGATGCTCGCGAGCTTGCAAGCCGCGAGCGACGAGTACGTCAAGGCCGGCGTTACGACCGCGCACGATCTTGGAATCGGTTTGCACGGCGGGACGCAGGCAATCGCGGCATATCATCGCGCCAAAGAACGGGGAGTCTTCCGGCCGCGTGTGTACGGTTTCTTGGCGGAGCAAATTCTGCCGGAGCTGGCCGAAGGGAAACTCGGACCGATGGTGCGCGCCATCGCAGGCATCGGCGACGATCATTTCCGGCTTGCCGGCGTGAAGATGTGGTCGGACGGTTCGATTCAGGGAATCACGGGCGCACTCTCGGAGCCGTACTATTGTCAACCCACGACGCGCGGCTTGCCGATTTACAGCGAAGATGAACTAACGCTGCGCATCCGCGCGTTACGCGATGCAGGTTGGCACGTTGCAATCCACGCGAACGGTGACGCGGCAATTCAGGCCGTCATCGCAGCGTACGAGCGAACGCCGGGCGGACAGCGTTATCGAATCGAGCACTGCCAGACCGGGCGCGATGATCAGCTCGACCGGATCGCCGCGCACGACATTCATGTGTCGTTCTTTATCAAACACGTCTACTATTGGGGCGATCGTCATCGCGATATGTTTCTCGGGCCCGAACGCGCGAAACGGATTAGTCCGCTCGAGTCCGCGCGCCGGCGCGGGATTCGCTACGCCTTGCATTCGGATTGTCCGGTGACGCCGGTGATGCCGCTCGAAGGTGTGTGGGCGGCCGTCAATCGTGTGACGAGCGGCGGCGCGGAACTCGGGGCCGAGCAGCGCATCGACGTCGACAACGCGCTCCGCGGCTACACGGCGAACGCGGCGTACTTGTCGTTTGAAGAAAAGCAAAAAGGAACGCTCGAAACCGGAAAATTCGGCGACGTCGTCGTCCTCGATTGCGATCCGATGGCGATCGAACCAGCACAGCTGAATCGCGTAAATGTCGAGATGACGATCATCGGAGGACAGGTCGTCTTCGAGCGGTAAGGTCGCGCCGATGGAGACTGCGCAAGCCGGTATTTTTGCGCTGGGCGACGCAGCGCACGGATTCTTTGAATTTACGCTACGGCCCGGAGCCGATGCCGCGGCGGCGGCGACGGCGCTCATCGGGGTACGCGAACCGCGCTCGACCGTCGGCGGCGCGAATCGCGTGATCGGATTCCGGCCGTCGTTGTGGAGTAAGATCGCGCCGAATGACACGGCGAAAGAGGTTCGTGATTTCGAGCCGATCCGCGGCGCAGACGGTTACAGCATGCCGGCGACGCAAGCCGACATTTGGGCGTGGTTCTCGGCCGCGAGCTACGACATCGTCTTCGACATGGGGACGGAAGCGGTTGCATCGATCGCGCAATACGCGGAGCTAACGCGCGAGGTACGCGGGTGGTCGTATCGACACAATCGCGATCTCACCGGCTTCGAAGACGGAACCGAGAATCCGACCCTTGACGCAGCCCCGGAGATCGTCGTCATCGGCGATGGGCCCGGTGCAGGAGGCAGCGTTCTGCTCTTTCAGATGTGGCAGCATCGCAAGAGCGCGTTCTCCGATTTGCCGCAGAAAAAGCAAGAAGCCGTCATCGGCCGCACCAAACCCGACAGCGTCGAATTCGACGAAGCGAAGATGCCGCCGGATTCACACGTTTCGCGTACCACGCTCGACGTTGACGGAAAAGAACTCAAGATCTTTCGCCGCAACGTTGCGTATGGTACTGTTTCCGATCACGGAACGATGTTCGTCGGATTTTGCGCGCAGCAGATGCCGTTGCAGCGGATGCTCGAACAAATGGCCGGGCTCGGAGGTCCGCGCGACGCGCTAACGCGTTATACTGACGCGCTCACGGGTGCGTACTACGTCATCCCTTCAGTGCAGGCGCTGCGGCGCTTTTGCCCGCCCGACGACGATTAGCCGCTCGGATTTTCTTCTGCAGCCGAATCAATCGGCCGTCTTCGAGCAGCTCGACGTCATCGACGAGCGCTCGCATGATCCCAATGCCCATGTCGCGCGAATCGAGCGGACGTCCGAGCTTGCTCGGCATCATGGCGGCGCGCGCGCCTTCGACTTCGATCTGAAGGAGCGAATGCTCTAAACGGCAGCGCAACTCGAAGAAGGTCTCTTGCGCAAAGCCGTGTTCGACGGCATTTGCAATCGCCTCGCCAATCGCGCTTTCAAGATCGGATTCCGTACGCGTGTCGAGGTGCAGAAGAGCAAGATATACGCGAAAGGCTTGGCGAGCCCGTGTCGCATGCCGGGGCGTACACGGAAAGCGCACGTTGAGCGGTTGAGGAACCATACCAGTAAATACCCGTGCGACATAGTTCGCTGCCGGACGGCAAGTTGACCCGGTGACGCCTCGCACAGCTTAACCGTGAGCTAGCGCAACAATACCCGCCAGCATGAGCGCAGCCGCGATCACGCGTTGTCGCGCGCGTTCGCGTTCTTTGAAGAAAAAGATGCCGTAGAACGTCCCGAACATGATGCTGAGCTCGCGCGCCGGCGCGACATATGAGACCGGCGTCCACGTCAGCGCCCACAGCACGAGTAGGTACGCGAGCGGGGACAGCACCGCAATCCCTATGGCCTCGAAGCGGAAGTCGCGATACGCTGCGCGGACTTCTCCCCATCGGCGCACGGCCACAGGTGACATCAGCACAAAGCGCACGACGTTTCCGCCCCAGTCGTACAGAATCGGATTGAGTGCGAGGGCCGTCATCGAATGCTTGTCCCAAAGCGTATACGCGGCGATCGACACGCCCGTTGCGAGCCCGTAGAATACTGAGGCCCGCACCGTCGCGTCACGCATGCGATGAAATCCTGACGCCAAGAAGACGCCGGCGACGATGATGATGATTCCGGCGCTCGCGACCGGCGTCGGCCGCTCGCCCAAGAAGATGATCGCGGCCATCGTCGAGAGTAGCGGCCCCGTTCCACGCGCGAGCGGATACACGACGGAGAGGTCGCCAAGGCGATAGCCGCGCTGCAGCACGATGAAATAAAACATGTGCAGCAAGCCGTTTCCGACGATGAACGCGATGTCGATCGGCGTAAAGGGTTGTGGCCAGAGCAGCCAAACAGCGATCGCAATCGGCGCGTAGAGCGACGTCGAGATCGCGAAATAGAGCCAAATGAACGGCGAGCTGCCGCTGGCACGTTTGGCGAGAAGATTCCATGTTGCGTGGAGGACAGCGGCGGTTAGGACGAGTCCGAGAGCGAGCGCGTTCAAATGTAGTGTTTCAACTTCGGCCAGAGCGTCGCGAGCGGCACGCGAATTCCGCGACAGACCATGATGGGAATATCCGTCTCCCAGCCGATCGTGTACGAAGCGTTGAAGCGCGTCACAAGCTGCGCGCTTTTGAAGAGATGCATGGCTCCGCCGCAGTCTCCGGGGACGTCGATGATCACATTTCCGCTGTAGCCGCGTGTTCCCCAAAGCCAGTATTGATTGTGACCGCTGATGACGGGAACGTCCGGCGTGAAAAATTCGATCGCTGAGGCCTCGCCATAGTTGCTGGCGACGACGACAGCTTGCGCCCGCTCAGCCGGAGGCAGAGATTCGTAGACGCTCCTGACCGTTTCGGCAAATTGCGGCCAACCGTGCATGTCGGCCCAATCCCCCGGGAGCGGCGTCCTTTCGCGATTGCGTTCGGTCGCAAGGAGTGCCTTCGACATGTGGAGCGCGCGGCCAATTTGCGCTTGATATCCCAAGAACGTCTTTTCGGGAAGAATCGGCAGCGAGAACGGTACGAAGATCGGACCGAGAACGAGGGCGTACGCGACGATCGCGAAGCGTAAGGGGCGCAGGCTTGTGGTCCAACGTTCGATCTGCGTACCACCGGCCGCGATCAAGATCGGATAGACATTGGCCGGATAGTAGTGCTTGCCATGAAAGGCGAGCATCTCCAGAATCAGCACGACATATGCATAACCGAGAAAGCGGTTCGGCGGATCGCGGAAAAGACAAACGAATCCGATCACCCAAATGGGAAACAGAAACAGATTCGTGATCAAGATCTGCTGGACGAGGTACAGTCCGGGACCCGCGATGATGTTCTTGCCGTGCTGTCCGCTTTCGAGCAATTCCCACATCGGAAATCCGTAGTGCGCTTGCCACAGGACGGCGGGCAGCGCAACGACGAGCGCTACGCACGCACCGGCTCCGACCCAGAGGCTAGCGAGGAAACGCCGCTCCGGCGTGAGTAATAGCCCCGCGATGAACGCGGCCAGCAGAAAGAGCACGCTGTACTTGCTCTCGATCGAGAGTCCGGCGACGAGCCCGAACAGCATCCACAGTCGCGGATCGGCACCCTTGATGATGCGTACGACGAAGAGGGCGAGCAGCGGCCACGTCCACAGTCCAACTTCGTCGGGGCCGACCTTCGTGCCGAAGCTCATCAGCACGCCGGTGAACAAGAAGGTGAGGGCGGCGAGCGCTTGCCCGAACGTGCCGCCACCGAACTCCGCGGCAAGCACACACGTCACATAGACGCCTGCTGCTGCAAAGAATGCTGGGACGAGACGCAACAGTAAGAGCGAGTGCCCGAAGACTTGGGTCGCCGCGGCCAAGAGCGGCACGACCGGCGGCTGGTCGACGTAGCCCCATTGCGGGTGCCGCCCGCAGATGATGAAGTAGAGCTCGTCGCGGAAAAATCCGTAATGGGCATTACCTACGGCGTGGACGAGGAAAACGATGACGGCTGAAAAAAAGGCGACGCCAAGATGATGGCGCTGCCGGCCCCTGAGGCCCTGAGAGCTCACTGGTGGGCTCTGCTCTTGCGCGGAATCATCGCAGTCCTCTTCGGATTGCTGTGCTTCTTTTGGACCGGCGCGACGCTCATCGCGCTCGTGCTCTGGATCGGCATCTTCTTCGTGCTCGACGGCGCGTTCATGATCGTCGGTGCCGTCCGCAGCATCGCATCATCCCACGCGGGCCATTGGTGGTGGCAACTACTCGCCGGAATCGCCGGAATCGCAGTAGGCGTGCTGACGTTCATCTATCCAGGCTTGACCGCGTACACCCTCACGATCTTCATCGGTGCTTGGGCGATCGTAACCGGCGTTTTCGAGCTCATCACGGCGATTCGTTTGCGTGCCGCATTGCCGAACGAGTGGCTGTGGATTATCAACGGAGTGCTCTCGATTCTGCTCGGCCTATATTTCTTCGTGTTTCCGCTGGCCGGAGCGCTATCACTCGTTTGGATCCTTGGATTCTATGCAATCCTCGCCGGTATCGCGATGATCGCGCTTTCGTTCCGGTTGAAGAAGACGGCTTAACCGCCCGACATCGCGCCGATGATGAAGAACGGCTCGCTGCCGGTTGCGACCGCATCGGGGAGCGGCGTGTCGGGCGAATCGTGCGAGATGTCGCGCTCGCACGCGAAGAAACGTACGTACGCACGGCGCTTGCGCGTGACGTGATCGCGGATCGCACCGCGTAAGACCGGGAAGCGGTCCTCGATCGCATCGAGCACGCTGCTCGGTGTGGCGCTCTGAACCTCGATCTGAACCTCTCCGTTGACCCGTGCCAGCGTTCTTAAGTGCGCCGGCAGTACGACGCGGATCACGACAGCGTTTGCACCTCGACCGAAAGCACGGCGGGCAGATCGTGCGCAATCGCCTTCCAGCTATCGCCGGCATCCGCCGAAACGTAGACTTGTCCGCCGGTCGTCCCGAAGTAGACGCCGCATTCCTCGAGCGAGTCGACCGCCATGGCATCGCGCAGAACGTTCACATAGCAGTTGCTTTGCGGCAATCCTTTAGTCAGCTCTTCCCACTCGTTCCCGCCCGAACGGCTGCGATAGACGCGCAACTTCCCGTCCAGCGGGTAATGCTCTGAATCGCTCTTGATCGGGACGACGTAAATCGTCTCCGGTTCGTGCGCGTGCACGTCGATGCAGAACCCGAAATCGGTTGGAAGATTGCCGCTGACTTCATGCCAGACGTCACCGCCGTCGTTCGAGCGCATTACGTCCCAATGCTTTTGCATGTACAGCACGTCGGGACGCGTGCGGTGCATCGCAAGTCGGTGCACGCAATGACCGACCTCCGCGTCTTGATCGGGGATCTGCGCGGAACGCAAGCCTTTGTTGATCGGTCGCCACGTCTCACCAGCATCGGTAGTACGAAATGCGCCGGCTGCGGAGATCGCTACGAACATGCGCTCCGGGTTTTTCGGATCGATCAGTACCGTGTGCAGGCACATTCCACCGGCACCGGGCTGCCAGCTCGCGCCGGTGGTGTGCGTGCGCAGTCCGGAGAGCTCGCTCCAATTCGCGCCGCCGTCGGTCGATTTGAAAAGCGCCGCATCCTCGACGCCGGCGTAGATCGTATCCGGGTCGTCAAACGAGGGTTCGATGTGCCAAACGCGTGCAAATTCCCACGGATGCGGCGTGCCGTCATACCATTGGTGCGTTCCGGGGACACCGTCATAAACGAATTTGTTTCCACTCGGTTCCCACGTTGCGCCGCCGTCGTCGGAGCGCTGAATCTGCTGGCCGAACCACGCCGACGTTTGCGATGCCCACAAGCGGTTCGGATCGGCCGGAGATCCCTTGACGTGATAGATCTCCCAACCACCGAAGAACGGTCCCGAGATCGCCCAGTTCTCGCGTTTACCGTCGGCGCTCAGAACGAACGCGCCCTTGCGTGTTCCCACCAGTACCCGAACTCTGCTCACGCCGATGCTCCGTTTCTTGCGATAATCTGCATGCCGGCGGCTTGTACGGAGGACGTCCCCGTCAGCCCCATCGTCACGTCGAGTTCTTTCCGCAGTATTTCAATCGCCTTCGTGACGCCCGCTTCGCCACCGGCGCCGAGTCCATAGAGAAACGCGCGACCGATCATGCATGAGCGCGCACCGAACGCGAGCGCGCGCAGGATGTCTTGGCCGGAGCGAATCCCACCGTCGAACATGACTTCGACGTCATTGCCGACGGCTTGCACGATTGGCTGCAGTGCCGAAATCGAGGACGTTGTGCCATCGAGCTGACGCCCGCCGTGATTGGAGACGATGATTGCAGCCGCGCCGCTCTTTGCCGCAATCTTCGCATCTTCGACTTCGAGGATACCCTTGAGGACGATCTTGCCGGGCCAAAGGTCGCGGATCCACTCGAGGTCTTTCCAGCTGAGCGACGGATCGAATTGCTGCGAGACCCATGTCGAAAGCGACGTGATGTCGTCCATCCCTTTGATGCGGCCTTGCAGGTTTCCGAACGTCTTGCGCTTGCCGCGCAAGATGCTAATGAGCCATGACGGTTTGGTCGCAACGTCGAGCAGGTTCGGAAGCGTTATCTCGAGCGGAACCGTCAGCCCGTTGCGGACGTCGTTGTGCCGCTGGCCGAGCATCGTGAGATCGAGCGTCACGACGAGCGCGCTGCACTTCGCGGCGACTGCACGAGCGATCAAGTCGCGAACGAAACCGCGATCGCGCATGACATACAGCTGAAACCAAAACGGTCGTTCGACGGCTCCCGCGACGTCTTCGATCGAACAGACCGACATCGTGCTGAGCGTGAACGGGATTCCAGCGGATTGCGCGGCACGAGAGGCAAGTATCTCACCATCGCCATGCTGCATGCCGCAGATTCCGATCGGAGCAAGCACGAGCGGCAGCGATGCAGGCTCGCCGAGGATCGTCGTGCCAAGCTCCCGCGACGTCAGATCGATGCCGACGCGCTGACGGAATTTTATGGCTTCGAGATCGTCGCGGTTCGCGCGCAGTGTGGCTTCCGAGTAAGAACCAGCATCCGCGTAATCAAAAAACGCCTTCGGTACGCGACGTTGCGCGAGCGTGCGCAAATCGCCGATGCTGGCAACTCGTTTCAATCGATCAGCCGTCTCATGCCCTCCCTCGGAGGTCTGTGAGTCGGCCTAAAAGCTCAATCCTGCCTAGCTTTGGAAATCGACGATCGATGAACCTGAGGGCGCACTGGAATAATTGTTGAGCACGGTTTGCGCGTCTTGATCGCTTTGCGACTGGATTTGTTCGAGCGTCGGGATGTTCGACGTTGCATCCGTCGTCGACGAGCCTGCGTTGTTCAGCATCGTCTGAATCGATTGTGCTTGCGTTTCTTGCTCCTGCGCATCGATCGCGACCCACTGCGCCAGGACGCTGTCAATGTTTAGCGCCGAGTTTTGCGGCGTACCGAACGAAACGTTGAAGAGCTCTTGGAGATCCTCAGATTGCAGGCTGTCGTACTCTTGAACGTACGGATTCGTCGTCGACGTGCTCGAGGTTGAGCTGCTGGAGCTCGTTGAGCTGCTGGTCGACGAAGTCGACGAGCTCGAGGCCGGCGCGATGCCCTCCGGGAGATTTCCCGACGGGTAGGTGTCCTCGGCCGGGGCCGGGACCGTATAACTGCCGATGGGGGTCGAGCTCATGCTTATCGACTTCGCCCGGGGCGAGAATGAGGCCCTGTGCTCGGCCGCACTGCCTGTGTAAACCTCGCGTTAGCGCGACAGGCCCATCATGTAGTCGTTCCAGGCCTTGATCCCGAGCCAGCCGCCGATCATGCCGCCGACCAGCAGGACGAAGAGCCCGACCATCAGGGCGTTCTTGAGGCCCTCCGAGTTATTCTCCAGGCGCAGCTCGTCGAGGCGCAGCCAGTGCGGCAGCTTGATCATGTTGCTACTCCGAGGCCACGTTCGGTGACCTCAGCCGGGGGATGCGTTTCCGCCTGCCGCTGTTCCTTAGGAACCTTCCAATCGCGTGGCGCCAGCCACATGTAGGCGACCGGGACGAGGAGCAGGGTCAGGAACAGCGAGCTCAGGACGCCGCCGATGATAACGGTGCCGAGGCTCGTGCGCGCGCCGGAACCCGGCTCGAAGCCGAGGGCGAGCGGAATGTTGGCGGCGACGATCGAGAAGCTCGTCATGATGATCGGGCGGAACCGCGTGTGCGCGCTTTCTCTGATTGCAGCCAGCTTGTCGAGCCCGCGCGAGCGCAACGTGTTGGCGTAGTCGACGAGAAGGATGCCGTTCTTCGTCGCGATACCGATCAGCAAGATCGATCCGATCAGCGAGAAGAGGTTGAGCGTCTTGTGCGTCACCATCAGGGCGGTCAACGCACCAACCGCGGCGACCGGAACAGAGAACATGATGATGAACGGCGAGCTGTAGCTGTTGTACAGCGCGACCATCAGCAAGAAGACGAGGACGACCGAGAAGATCATCGACGCTCCCAAGCCCTTTAGCGTCTGGTTCATGAATTCTTGTGAACCAAGCGGCGCAGGCTTGACCGTAATGTTTGGCGGTAGATGCAGCGAGGGCAACTGCTTGAAGAACGCGTTCTGCACGGCCGAGAGCGATGATCCCGGGATGTAGTTGCCGTTCACGTGCACGACGTTGTAACGGTCGACGCGCGTGATGATTGGCGGCGACGGCTCGTAACGGAGCGTCGTAAAGTCACCGAGATGCACGATCGCACCGGTTTGCGATCGAATCGGTATCGCAGCCAGGGTTCGGATGTCGGTCTGCAAGTCGGTCGGATAGATCACTTGGACTTGTTCGAGGCCCGCCGGCGTCTCGAATTGCGTCACCTGATTGCCGCCGAACGCTGCACCGGCGGCGTTTGCCGCTTGCCCGATATCAACGTTGAGCGCGTTCATTTTCGTGCGATCGAAGATGACCTCGATTTGCGGCGCAAGCTGGCTCCCGGAGCTGCTGACGTGCGTCGCCGTTGGGATGCTCTTGAGGAGCGCCAGAACTTTTTGCGCGGCGTACGTCGGGTCACCGCCCAAGAGGTCGGAGACGATCATGTCGATCGGCTGTTGATTACCGCCCGACGTCGTGGTCGAGGGCACAGCGACGTTATCGGCTTGCGGCATGATCTTTCGTGCCTCTTTTCCGAATTCGTTCGCCCACCACTCGGTCGATTGCTTGCGCGCATCCTTGAGGTAAATAGTGATTTGTCCGACGTTTCCCTGATACACGTACGCGCCGAAAGACGCCGAGTACGAACCGGCCGACGTCGCTTCGCCGTCGACGTCATTCTGTTGATCGATCCAGTGCTCGAGCTTGAAGAGGTACGTTTTAACGGTCTCGAGCGGCGTGCCGACGGGGAAGACCGATTGAATGTATATCTGTCCGCGATCCGTCTTCGGGACGAATTCTTCACCAACGAGTCCGAGCGGAACGAGCGCGATCGAGCCGACGAACGAAGCCGCGCAAACAAGCGCGACGGCCGCCTTGTGTTCGAGCGCCCACGGAAGGGCGCTGTGCACGTACCATTCACGAGCGTTATCGAAGAACTTTCCGAACGCATCGACGACCTTTGGAGCCTTCCAGTGCGAGCGCAGTGCCCACAAGCCCGCCAGCGTCGGCGTGATCGTGAACGATACGAACAGCGAGGTCAGCGTCGAGATGACGACGACGATCGCGAACTCCCACAGGAACCGTCCGACTTGGCCCTGGACGAAGGCGATCGGGAAGAAAACCACGACGTCGACGAGCGTGATGACGACCGCAGCCGCACCGATCTCTTGCCGGCCGTTGACCGCAGCATCCTCGGGCGATTCGTGCAGCTCGGTGAAGTGACGCTCGATGTTCTCGAGGACGACGGTCGAGTCGTCGACGAGGATTCCGATGACGAGCGACATCCCGAGCAGCGAGATCAAGTCGAGCGTCATCCCGAAAAGCTTCATCGCCGTGACCGCGATCGCAAGCGAAGTCGGGATCGCGATGCAGACGACGATTGCGTTTCGCCACGAACGCAAGAAGAAGAGCATCGCAATGCCGGTGAGGATCATCGCCTCGGTCAGCGTTCGCGTGACGAGATCGATCTGTTGCGTCGTGAAGCGCGACTGCGTGTTTAGGAGCTTGAACTGCAGCTCGGGGAATTGTTTCTCGATTTGCGGCATCGCCGCAAGAACGTTGTCCGAGGAATCGACTTCGCTGGCGTCCGCGGCTTTTTGTACGAACATGAACATGCCGGGCCGGCCGTTGACCTGCGCGTAGCGGCGCCGGGGCTCGGTGCCGGACACGACGCTGGCGACGTCACCGATACGCGTGACCGCGTTGCTCGCCGTCCACGTGTCGATGCCGCCGGCTAGCGTGCTGAGTCCAGCCGGCGCGGCGTTGCCCGAGACGATCACCGGAAGGTTCGAGATTGTACTCGGCGTTGTGATGTCACCGCGCACGTCGATCGAAGTCTCGCGGTTCGGTGCGTATGCGATCCCACCGGGAACGCGGTTGTTGTCGTTCGTCAGCGTGTTGATGAGATCGTTGAGGGTCAAACCGCGGGCGGCCAGCTTCGTGGGATTCGCGTAGACTTCATATGCCGGGACCGCGTCGCCGCCGATAAGCACGTTCGAGACGCCCTTGATCTGCTGAATGCGCGGGACGATGACGTTGTCGACCAACAGCGAGAGCTGACCGATCGTCAGCTTGGGCGAGAACACGCCGAAGCTGACGACGACCGATTGGCTTGGATCGCGAATTTGAAGAACCGGCGGTTGGATATTGGTGGGAAGCTGTTTTTCTGCGGCTTGAATGGCCTTTTGCGTCAGCGCGACGTCGGTCGCTACGTCCGAGCCGAGGTAGTAGACTGCAACGATCGTCGCTGTGCCTTGCTGCACGGTCGAGTTGATCGTCTGCAGGTCGGTGGTTCCCGCCAGCTGCTGTTCGATCGGCTGGACGATATTGTCGCGCATCTCCGTAACGGAGGCACCGTTGTCTTGCACGTTGATGCTGACCGTCGGCTGCGAAGTGTTGGGGAACAGCTGCTTGACGATAGTCGTCGTCGAGACGACGCCGGCGAACGTCATCAGCGCGATAATGACGAAAACGAGCGTCGGGCGGTTGACGAAGAGCCGAGTAAGACTCACTTGAACGCGACTTTTTCGCCGTCGCCGACGCTGGATTGACCGTCGCTCACGACGCGAGTGCCGGCGGTGAGCCCGCGCACGACCGCATTCGTTCCGTCATCGGCCAGCTCGACAACGTCTAACGCGTGTACGACGCCTTGATCGTCGACGCTCAGAACGCGATCGCGGTTGGGACTCGTGAACGCGGTTACCGGCACGCGAACGCCGCGAACCATCGCAAGGTCGACGTTCCCGAGAACGGCCATGCCGGGGCGCAACGTGCCGCGCGCATTCTGGAGCTGAACCTTCACTTCAAAATTCGTCGAGCCGGGGACGATTTGATTGAGTATCCCGACGACCGGTCCGTCCACTTTTTGGCCGCCGAGATCAGAAACCGATATGGTTGCGAGCGCCCCTTGCGGGATTCGCGCGACCTGTTGTCCGGAGGCTTGCAGCACGGCATACAACGGATCGACCTGCTGCAGCGTGAAGAGCTGGCGCGTTCCCGGATATTCACCTGGATTGAGATTGCGGTTTACGACGATGCCGTCGACCGGCGAGACGATCTTGGCTTTGTCGATCGAGACTTGCACCTGGCGCGCGTTCGCAAGCGCTTGCGCTTCTTGCGCACGCGATTGCTCGATCGCGGATTGTTGCAGGCCCGGCGCCGCAATCGACGAGCCGTTCGCCTGGACGTTCGATTGCGCAGAAGATTGCGAAGATTGCGCGGAGCGCAGAGCTTGCTGGTCGTTGTGAACCAGCGTCTCTTGCTGATCGACGGTCTGCTGCGCGATGAATCCGCTCGAAAGCAGTTGTTGATCGCGCGTGAGCGTCAGGCTGTCGAAAGCGAGTGTTTTCTGGGCCTGTTGTACCGCAGCGCTCGCGCCGCTCAGCGTATCGACGCCCTGCGAAATGGAGAGCTTTCCTTGATAGACGGTGTGCGACGTGTTCGCCGCATCGGCATGTGCCGTCGCGACGTCGGATTGCAGCTGCGCAACCAGATCTGCCGTGTCGAGGAGGGCGATTACCTGCCCCTTGCGTACGCGATCGCCTTCGTTGACGTAAACGGCATCGGTCGGTTCGGTGAGCGTCGATTGGATCGCGACGTTCTGGTACGGCGCGATCAGGCCCGGCAGTGGTTCGTTGGGCTTGATGGTCCCGCTCGTGGCGATCGAGGTTGCCACGAACGGCGTTTGCGCGACCGGTTTGACTGGTTTAGCGCATCCGGCCAGTATGAAGAGCGGCGCCAATAGAAGAAGGCCCACGGCGCGCGGAAGCCTAGCCATAAACACCCATCCATCGTACTCGCCACCATGGGAGTCGCCTGGGAAACGCGTCAGCGTCCTCCAAGGATCAGTCGGTACCATCGGTGAGGGAGCGCCTATTGAAAATGGATTCCACGCCACCGGGAGCCCGCGTTCTGGTCGTCGACGACGAAGTCGCGATCCGAGAGCTGTTGGAGTATGGGTTGGCGCAAGCCGGTTTCGAAGTGCGCAGTGCCCGGGACGGGCGCGCGGCGCTCGATACGGTGCGTTCGTGGACGCCCGAAGTAATTATCCTCGACGTGATGCTGCCTGAGGTCGACGGCTTCACGCTGCTACCAGCTTTGCGGCGCTTGACCGACGTGCCCATCCTCATGCTGAGCGCGAAGACGGCGACCGCCGAAAAGATCACCGGGTTGTCGCGGGGTGCGGACGATTATCTCGCAAAGCCGTTCGAGCTGGAAGAGCTCGTCGCGCGCTTGCACTCGGCATTGCGACGGCCGCGACTGCAGCTGCGCGAGTCGTTCCGATATTCGGATTTGGTGCTCGACGTCTCGCGGCGCAGCGTTTATCGCGGACAACGGCGCATCGACCTCTCAACGCGCGAGTTCGATTTACTCCTAACCTTTGTTCAGCATCCCGAACGTGTATTCACGCGCGCACAGCTGCTCGATCTTGTCTGGGGCGTCGATCGCGACGTCGTGCCGAATACCGTGGAAACCTACGTCTCGTACTTACGCGCGAAGATCGATAGCGGTGAAGAGACGAAATTGATTCAGACGCTGCGCGGCGTCGGGTACGTCTTGCGAGCCGCAGCGCCGAGCTGATGCCACGAATCGGACGGCGGTTGCTGTTGATCGCGACGGTCGAAGTCGCGGTCATTCTGGGCGCGCTGGTGGTTGCGTTCGCAATCTTTGCGTTCAGCTCGTACGTCGGTGCCGTCGGCGCCGACCTGCGCGCGACGATGATGCAAATCCGCGACGAAATCCCGGACGGCGCCTCCTTGAGCGCCGCCGAGATGGCGCGCTCCGTCGGCAACCGTTATCTGCGGGGCGATGCGTTGATCGTATTCGTCGACGGCTCCGAGCGCGTCTCGTTGTATCGCAGTTCTCGCCCCGATACGCCACCAGTCATGTTGACACGGCAGCGCGGCGATTTTTCCGGCGACCCGAAGGCTAGCGGTCCGCTCGCGCAGCCGATGCTCGGTCTTGCATATGCATTCGGCTTGCAATGGGTGCGAGCGCGCATCGATCGCGTCGACGTGATCGTGCGACCCAACGACGTCGTGTTCTTTTCGGCCGTCGACCGGTTTATTTTTCCGCTCATCGTGGCGCTAATTTTTGCGCTCGCCGTCGCGTATGCGATTGCTCGGATTCTCACGACGCAAATGCTGCAGCCACTGCTTGCAGTCACTGCCGCCCTCGAACGTTTTGCATCCGGCGATTTGACGCCGCAGCCGATCGGCGCCGATCCGCGTAAGGAATTCGGACGGCTCGCGATCGCCTACAACGGCGCGATCGAGCAAATGGAGCGCGCTTTTGCCGAGCGCGAGCGCGTCAACGCGTCGATGCGTCAATTCATTGCCGATGCCGGCCATCAGTTGCGAACGCCGCTGACCGTGATCCGCGGCTTTCTTGGGATCCTCTTGCGGGGCGAGCTGCGCTCGCCGAGCGATCGCGAGCGCATCCTGGAGACGATGAGCAGCCAGACGCAAATCATGGGCTCCCTAATCGAAAAGCTGATGCTGCTCGAACAATGGGAGAGCGTGGGTCCCGCCCAGGTCGAGCCGATCGACGTCGGGCAGCTCGTTAACGACGTTACTGCGCCTATCGCCGAGGCCAACTCAGGGCGCGCCCTACACATCGATGCGCCCTCGGGGCCGCTGGCCGCGATCGACCCCGGCGATCTGACCCACGCCGTCACCAACCTGCTTGATAACGCGCTGAAATATACGCGACGGCTCGATCGACGTCGGTGTGCGGGCCGAAAACGGCCGTGTAGCCGTCGATGTCGCCGACGAGGGGCCCGGGATCGACGCGCAGGCCGCCGTCCACGTCTTCGACCGTTTCTATCGAGGGGACAACCGCGACATTCCGGGGTCCGGCTTGGGCCTGGCTATTGCCAAACGCGCGATCGAACGGGCCGGCGGGACGCTGACGCTCCAAACGGATCCGGGGCAAGGGTCGCGTTTCACGATAACGCTCCCGAGAATCGATGTGACATCCGACATCTAGACGGCACCCGGGGCCAGAGTGCTACGCTTGGGTTGGGGTGTAGTCATGCTAGCGGAACTAGTCGGGTGGTATGCCGGGCGTGAGGAAAACCGCCGGCGTTATCCACGTGTCAAACGCGATTACGACGCGCAGTGGTCGCTGGACGCGGGCCATTCATGGCGTCCTCTGAATGGCGTCGATGTCAGCGGCGGCGGGATGTGCGCGAACAGCGAGCGCGAGATCCCGAACGTGATCGTCGATATTGCGATGACGCTCCGGGGCAAGAACGTGCGGCTCAAAGCTCAGCCGATGTGGCATACGGATGTTTCGCAAGGCAACAAGCGTGCGATCTGTTACGGCTTTCAGTTCACGAGCGTCGGCTGCGACGACTGGGACGCGATCATGCAGTGGATCACCGGATCCGACTCGCCCGAGATGGCCAACATGCCGCAAGCGCGCATTGAGGAATCCGAGGTCGCGCATCTCGTTCCGCGCGAGCTGCGTGAGAAATTACTCAACGAGCTCGTAAACCGTTATCGCTTCGACCGCAAGACGTCACCGACCGCGCAGTTCGACTACGGCGGGATCACGCACGCGAACGGTCACCCCATGCACAAGCTGACGATTCACACGAGAATGAAAACGTCGGGGGGCGAAGAGGTACGCTATTCGACGCTCTTCTTGTGCGACGAATCCGGCAACGAAATCGCCGTCCAAAACTAGGGCGCGACGGGAGTTAAGCTCACCTCGTCGATGATCTCGCCGGCGCGCGTAATCGCGCGGTCGAGCGCTTTTGAATCCGTATCGCTCCATGCTCGGGTGCCGTAAACGGAGATCCATGCGACCGGTTTCCCGCCGCGCACGATCTCAGATTTCGCGATCTCTTCACCGTCGCCGGAACGCTTCGTTTCGGCCGCCGGCTTCGACGGCTCCAAGCCAAACGACCCCAAGTCGACGTGAATTGCGACGCGGCTTGCCCGCGTTGCGTCGATCAGTTCTTTGAGAACTTCGGTCATCTCCGCGTTGAAGCTCGATATCAGCAGCGGAGGCAACGCGCCCTTCGTGAGCTGCGCATGGAGCGTGTGCCAGTCGTCGAGATCGTTGAGCAACGTCGCGTCCAGGATGCTCTCGTCATCGAGGCCCACGAACGTGCGCTGGGCTTTGGCCATCAGCAGCGGCTTGTCGCGACGTATGCTCTCGTTGTGCTTGCGAATCGATTCGGCGTTGAGGTTCTTTGCGTTCTTACGCACCCATGCTTCGGTTTCGAGATACGACGGATGCTGCGTGCTGACGAATTCGATGAACGCGTCACGGTCGAATCCGAGTGCCACCGCCGTGATCTCGTCGAATCCGCCGGTTCCGTGCCGATAGCCGGCCGGAAGCCGCCCATTTGCGTGGAGCAAAACCTTCAGCCACATCCGAGGCAGGTGGCAAACGCCGAGCGGGCCGACCGCCGAGGTACTGACGATCGGGACGACGGGCGGTGTGCCGCCATTTTTTGAGGTCGCCATGGCGGGTCGGCTTTTGGTGCCAGGCACCTGGCACCTTGCGGCGACACGCTGGGGTCGTGGCAAAGCTGTACTTCCGCTATTCGGCGATGAACGCCGGCAAGTCGACCGCACTCCTACAGGTCGCACACAATTACGAACAGCTCGGACACGAGGTCGCAATCTTCACCTCGCACCTCGATGACCGATTTGGAACCGGGCAGATTACGTCGCGTCTGGGGATCCAGCGCCGTGCTGCAACGTTCGATGGGAAGTTCGATTTTCTCGAGACGTTCGAATCGCGATCGGTCGAGGAGTTCGCGTGCATCCTCGTCGACGAAGCCCAATTTCTCACGCGCGAACAAGTGCGCCAATTGCACCGCATCGCGCACGTCGGCGAGATTCCGGTGATCTGCTACGGGATTCGCAGCGACTTCTTAGGCGAGCCGTTCCCGGGCGCGGCGTATCTTCTGACGCTCGCCGATAGTCTCGAAGAGCTGAAAACCGTCTGCCTGTGCGGACGGAAAGCGACGATGAATCCGCGTGTCGACGCGTGCGGAAATCGCATCACGCTCGGAGAGCAAATCGGAATCGAAGGCGAGCATCAATACATCACGCTGTGCGGGGCGTGCTTTTATAAAGACCAGGCTGTCCCTCGACTACGAGCCTTCGGCTCTACGCTCGAGATGACAAAAGGGGCGTAGGCTCTTCGCCGAGATCCCAAAACAGCGAGGTCATCATCAACAGTGCCTCGCGCGCAACCGACGCGAGGAGATGCTCGTTGACGGCGTGCTGCGAGCACGCCGGATAGGAATGCGGAATCCAAATCGTCGGCAAGCCGAGATCGTGGGCGAAAACGGCGTTCGGTAACGAGCCGCCGAGATTCGGCAAGATCGCGACATCTTTGTTCGTCGCACGCGCAAGCGACGCAGCGATCCACGCCACCCACGGATTGTCCGGATCGAGACGCGTTGCGTCGAAGTAGCCTTTCTTCGCACGCTGCAGCTGCACGACATCGAAGCCGCGTTCGTCGAGATGCCGTCGAAGCGCCGGCAGAAATCCTTCGGGATCGCTGCCGACGACGAACCGGATCGAGCAATGCGCGCCGGCTTTGCCCGGAATCGCGTTGACCGGCCGTTCCGGATTGCCCGCGCCGAATGCCAAGATCTCGAACGTGTTCCAGCCGTAGACTTTTTCGGGCGGCGATAATCCAGGCTCGCCCCAGTCCGGATCGATCTCCGGCGAATCGTCGCCTTCGCCGATCGCGAGACCGCGCACCAGCTCGCGCACGCGCTCGGGAAGTTCACGCGGCAGCCACCCATCGACGAGAATCTGTCCGCGCGGACTCGTCATCGTTGCGAGCGCGTGAACTAAAATAACGGCGGGATTCGCGAGCGCGCCGCCCCAGTTGCCCGAATGGTGCGAGCCTTCGCGCAGATCGACCGTCATATCGAAATTGAACGAGCCGCGATTGCCCAGGAAAATCGTCGGCCGGTCTGCGGTGATGCGCGGCCCGTCGGAACCGATGAACACGTCGGCTGCAAGCGCTTTGCGTTCGCGAATGCAAACATCGCGCAGCCCGGGTGAACCGGCTTCCTCGCCCGTTTCGATCAGGACCTTACAGTTGAATCCGAGCCGTCCGCGCGCCCGAACGACTGCTTCAAGCGCGGCGATGTTGATCAGATGCTGGCCTTTGTTGTCGGCTGCGCCGCGACCGTAGAGACGATCGCCTTCACGCACCAGCGTCCACGGCGAAAGCCCCTCGCGCCAGCGGCCTTCCATTCCCATCACGACGTCGCCGTGACCGTACGTCAGCACCGTTGGGAGCGACGCATCTTCGATGCGCTCGGCAAACAGAAATCCGCCTGCGCCGGGACTCGGATTGTCCCAGACGCGGCACGTAAAGCCGGCGCGCTCGAGCGACGGCGTCAGTTCGCGTTCGAGATACGCGCGCATCACATCAACGCGAACGTCAGCTTGGCTTTCGGTCGGAACTGCAACGCGGCGCGCGAGATCGGCGACGAAATCGCCGCCGTCGAAATACGCCGCGGCGCGTTCTAGAGCCCCGTTTCCTGCCAAGCGTCCCAACCGCCGCGCATGTGCACGATATCCGAAAACCCTTCACGTTGCAGCAAACTGACGGCGATCGAACTGCGATAGCCGCTCTTGCAGTGCACGGCGAGCGGCCGTTTTGGATCGAGCTCGCGCATCGTTCCTATCAACCGGTTCAGCGGCATGTGCACGGCGCTCGAGAGATGTCCCGACGACCACTCCGCAGGCCGGCGAACGTCGACGACTTGCACGTTCGGTTGTTGGATCGCAGATGCGAACTCGTGCGGATCGAGCAGCGCGACTTGCGCGACCGGCATGTTCGCCGTCCTCCACGCTTCCATGCCGCCTGCCAAATATGCAGTCGCGCGGTCGATGCCGACGCGCGCCAAGCGCAGTTGCGATTCACGCACGCGCTCTTCGTCTTCCGCGACGATGACAACGTCGGTTTCCAGACCGAGGATCGTCCCGGCCCACACTGCAAACTGTCCGTCGAGACTGATGCTGATCGAGCCCGGAACGTGTCCGGCGCCGTACGCATCCTCATCGCGCGTGTCGAGAACGATCGCGCCGGCTTCTTGGCGCGTTCGAAGTTCTTGCGGTGAAAGCCCTTGCGGTGCAGGCAGCTGATCGAGCCGAGTTGCGCCTGCGCGATTGAGCTCGACGTCGGTTGCAAAATAACCGGGACGGTCCGGAAGCTCCGACGTGAGCAGCTCGACGAACGAAGCTTTATCGGGCGCTTGCAGCGCATAGTTCGTTTGACGTTCGCGTCCGATCGTCGAGCTGCGATCGCTGCTCATCGCGCGACCACACAGCGAGCCCGCTCCATGCGCGGGGAAGACCGCAACCTCGTCGGGGAGCTTCATGAGCTTGCCGTGCAAGCTGTCGTACAGCATTGCAGCCAGATCTTTGGGATCACCGCCCAAATCGGGACGGCCGACGTCGCCGATGAACAGCGTGTCGCCGGTGAGCACCATTGCGGGCTTTGCGTCCTCGTCATGGACGACGATGCTGATGCTTTCAAGCGTGTGTCCCGGCGTCTCGAGAAATGAAAGCCGGCACTTGCCGACGAGCAGCTCGTCGCCATCGCGCACGCCCTGGTGCGGAAAGCCTGCGTGCGCGCGTGCACCGAGATAGATTTGCGCGCCGGTGCGCGCTGCCAGCTCGCTATGTCCGCTCACGAAGTCGGCGTGTAAGTGCGTCTCGATGACATAGCGGATCGTAAAGCCGTGCTCTTCCGCTTCGCGCAAATAAATGTCGACGTCGCGTTGCGGATCGACGACCGCTGCAACGCCTTCAGAACCAATGAAGTACGATGCCTGCGCAAGACAACTTAGAAAAAACTGTTGAAAATACACGGCTAGCCTCCGCTCTAAACGGTGGTATCCAGGCAGCTCGGGCCGAATTCCTTGCCGCGTGAACATTGTGATAACCGGCGGTAACGGCTTCATCGGCCGCCGTCTTGCCCGCCGCCTCTTAAGCCGTCCCGAGTTGAGGCGGCTCGTGCTTTTCGACGTTGCCGCAAAGGGTGGCTTCGACGACCCCCGTGTCCTTGAAATCGCCGGCGACGTCGGTGACGCCGCGACGGTCGCGCGCGTCGTCGCGACCGGGACGACCAGCGTCTTTCATCTCGGCGCGGTCGTCAGCGCGGGCGCCGAGGCGGACTTCGACTTGGGGATGCGCGTCAATCTCGAGGGCACGCGCAACGTGCTCGAGGCGTGCCGACGCTTAGGAACTTCGCCGCGTCTGGTCTTCGGAAGCAGTGAAGCCGTCTACGGCGGGGCGCTGCCGGCCGTCATCGACGACGACACGCCGCTCTATCCGCAGACTTCGTACGGCGCACAAAAGGCGTGTGGCGAGCTCTTGATCAGCGACTACAGCCGCAAAGGCTTCGTCGACGGGCGCTCCTTGCGGTTCCCGACGATCGTCGTCCGCCCGGAACCGAATCTCGCGGCCTCGACTTTCACCTCGACGATCATTCGTGAGCCGCTCTCGGGGCGTGCGACCGATTGTCCGGTGAGTCGCGATTCGGTGATGACGTTGATGTCGGTCGAGAAGCTTCTCGATTGCATCGAGCTTGCGCACGAGCTTCCGGCCGCGGAGTTCGGGACGCACCGTTCGCTGCTGCTGCCGGCGGTCTCCGCATCAGTCGCCGACATCATCGAAGCGGTGCGGCGCGCGGGCGGAGCGGAAGCCGCGAATCGAATCACGATTCGGCCGGATCCGAAGATTCAGCGTATCGTCGATACGTGGCCGCGAGCCATCGAAGCCGCGCACGCCGAGAAGCTCGGGTTTTCCGCAGATCGCGACATCGACGCGATGATCGCATCGTATCTCGCGGAACGCTAGCGCGGATTATCTGGCGCACGTTCGATTACGTCACGGCGAAAGATCTCGCGCAAAGGGCCGCTGCGAGTGCGCTAGGCTATGGCGCCTTACTTCTCCAAACAGAGCCGTCGGCGAATTTTACGCGCACGATTGCGCACGTGTCAGGTTCGTCGCGAAAATAATTCGCACCGTTGAAATTGTCGAACGTGGTGCTGATCGGCGTACCGGGCGCAAATTTTCCGTGGTCGGTGATCGTTGCAGTGCGATAGTCGTACGCAACGCGAAACGTCACGTCGGTTGCCGTTTGCGTCGCGCGATTTACGAATGTAACCGCGAGGCCCGCGACGAGCGGCTGTGCTGGCGCCGGCTTATCCGGCATTGCGGGCGTCGCCGTCGTAACGCGGCAGCTCTGCAAATCGACCGGCGCCGCATTCAGCGCAAGGCCGAGAAATAAAAGAAACACGCGGGGAGAGTGTTCCTCGATATTCCCTCCGTGTCATCCCGAGCGTAGCGGCGCGCCCTGTGTCATCCCGAGCGTAGCGGCGCGCAGCGCCGCGAAGTCGAGGGACAGAGATAGTGATCCGGGCAGCGCAACGATCATCGAGGGTTGCGGGCACGATCGTGCCCTCAGCCGTGTTGCATCGTTTCGCGGCCTGCATGATTGGAACGGTCCCTCGATACCCTGGCTTCGCCGGGCACAGGCTACGCGGCGCTGCGCGCCGCTACGCTCGGGATGACAAGAGTGCGATCGTGCGCTGATGCGACCCTTTGCGCGCTATCGTTCGCGTGCTGTTATCGAACGTGCGCCCGGTGATCGTTATAATAAAAAGAAACACGGAGGAACGACTGTTCCTCCGTGTTCCCTGTTTTGCCTAGGTTAGGTTAGAACGAGAACAGCGTTTGCAGGTAGATCGCTGCCTTGTTGTCGGTTGAGATGAAACAGCCGGGGCACGTACCAGAGCTTGCAGGGATGGCGATTCCGCTAAGAATCGACATGCGCTGCAGAATAACCGCGATTTCCGCGTTATTCGCGATCTTGTAGTGGACGCTACCGTAGATGATTTGGTAGCCGGCCGGGTTGCCAATGTAGATCGGGAAGTAGGTCGTCGTCGACGTGATGCCACCCTCAGCGGATTCACCGTTGAAGCCGGTAGCGATGTAGCCGATGTCAGCCCACGGCGTGCCCTTCGGGCCCGCGTTGTTGCCGATCGTTGCCGAACCCCAGAAGCCGTTCGGTTGTGCCCACGTGGCGCCCGTGAACGGGTCATCGCCAAAGTGGTGAACGCCTTCTGCGTTGATGTGGAGGTTGTCGCTGAAACGGTAGGTCAGGAAGACCGAGCCGAAGGTCTCGTTCGTTCCGAAGAACGCTGGGCATCCAGTCTCGGCGTTAGCCGTCTTGGAGATACCGCAGTAGAGACCGGACACGCCCGGAATTGCAACACCCTTCACGCCGACAGGTCCGCCAAGTGCGAGGATCGGAGCCGACGGATCCCAGAGTGTCACCGCGTTACCAACTTCGCTGAGCCAGCCTGCACCGATGTTCAAGTGGTGAGGCATGATGTCGTAGCTGGCTTGACCCCACATCTGCTGCTGCGTAAAGATGCCGACCGGTCCTTGAACCGATGGCTGACCTACGCCGTAGCCTGCTTCAACACGGAGCGACGCAAGGGGTCCGCTCGTTGGAGCGTAGCCGATCATGCCGCCGTTGAAGTAGTCGGAGTACAGAAGGTTGGGAGCTTGTCCGCCAAGGTCGCTGCCGCCGTCGCCCGTCGCGAGACGTCCGCCAGTGACATAGAAGCCACCGGGCGAGTGCCACGTGAGCGCAGCGATGTTGAGACGGAACGATTCGTTGGACGGGTAGTCTGCGCCGTCTGCGCAGGTCGTACCGGTACCAGCCGCACCTGCGAGAAGCGAGGTCGGTCCGGTGCAATATAACGGTGCGCTTCCGCTGTTACCGGTCGTTGCCGCGGGGGCTCCGTAGTTCGGAGTCTCCATGTAGTACCGGTTCTCGATGCGGAAGACGTAGCTGACGTTCGGATCGACGTCTCCGGTGAAGAGCAGTCGGTTGACCATGTAGGCCGTGCCGTACGTCTGGGCGCCCGTGTAGTTTGCGTTCTGGCCAGCGACGCCACCCGGACTACCGAGTGCATCGTTGTTGGTAAGACGCGTTTGACCCGGAAGGCCTCCGCCCGCCGGAACGTTTGCCAGACCACCATTTGCCGTCGTAATGCCGGCTGGTCCCGCATATGCCGATGTTTCATCGTTATACGAGCCAGGCGCGCGCAGGAACGTGTACAGGTGGAATTGTTGGCGCTTGAGCAGCGTTGCATCTGCCTGCTCGGCGGCACCGATCGCTGCAACCTTGGTATCGAGCGCAGCGACGTGATCTTGCACTGCCTTGAGCTCGGCACCGAAGGCATCGACGAGCTTCTTAAGCGTCGCGATGTCGGCTGCGTTCTGCTTCTGACCAGCCGCGATTTGTGCTTCCATCTTATCGACGGCGCGATTGATCAGTACGGCCATCTCGTAGCGCGTCATCGGGCGGTTGCCCTCGAACTTGCCGTTGGGATAGCCTTCGACCAGACCGTCGGCGGCGAGCGCCTTTACAGCCTGGTACGCCCAGCTGTTAGCCGGAACGTCAGAGAATGGATTACCGCTTTGCGCAACGGCCGCGCCGTTGCTGTCGTCTTGCGTGGCCTGTTGCGCGAGCACGGGGCTCGTGTACATTGCTGCTATTCCTAGTAATATCGCAGCGACCCGCAAACCGACGAATAGTCGGTGTAATCGTGACAAGTTTGTACCCTCTTACAAACGTGCGAAGCGAGACCCAGCAACCCGAACCGTTGTTCGGGCCTCTAGTGTCTCTTCTACCACGTTGGTAGCTTGCTTCGGTATATAAAGAAATGACCAAAGTCACTATCGAGCGACTTTTCCGGTCGGTTGGTCGTTCTCGGGGGGTGAGAATCCCTCCTGGGAGTGGAGATTGAGAAACGCTCACCTTCTTGTCTTGATGGCCATAGGGGCAGCCCTCGTGCTGGGGCTGGCCGCCATGGGGACGTACGTTATCCGGTCGCACCAGAACCTGGCCTACGATTTCCGCCTCACCGACCAGAACGGGCAGCCGTTCCGGCTTTCGGAACAGCGCGGCCACGCCGTAGCGATCTATTTCGGGTACTCCCGCTGTCCGGACGTGTGCCCGGCAACTTTGGCTCACTTAGCAAGCGCTCGCCGCTCGCTCGGGCCGGCCGGCTCCGCCACGCGAGTCCTCTTTATCACGGTCGACCCGCACCACGACACACCGGGCGTATTAAAGGAATATCTGGCGCACTTCGATCCCACGTTCATCGGCCTGACCGGCACGCAAGCCGAGTTGGCACCCGTTTATCGCGCCTATCACGTCTGGTACGCAGCGCTGCCGCAATCGCAAGCCGGACGCGAAGCGCTCGAAGAGCACACCTCGACGGTCTGGATCATCGATCGCAACGGACATCCGGCCGGCTTTGCGGATTCAAGCGACACGGCGAGCGCGCTCGCGCGTGATTTGAGGGAAGCTTCGTAGCTCTGCCCTAAATGAGCGCCATGGGAGGAGTGCTCGACCTCCGCAGCACGCCGCCGTGGGAACGACACGGTCTCGTCCTTAGCGCGTTCTCCGATATGCGCGACAACGATATGCTGCAAGTGATCTACGAGTACGATCCGCTGCCGCTTCGCCGGCGCTTTGAAGATACGCACGCGCAACGCTATCTTTGGCTGCAGCGCCGTTTGGGAAGCGAACATTGGGAAGTTTCGCTGCGCAAGCTTCCGTCTTCCGCAAACGGATCGATCTCCGACTTCATGAACCGCTGCCCGATTTTTGCGGCGGCAAGCCAATCAACCCGCGACGCGCTCGCGCTCTCCGTGCAATCCCGCGCGATCCCGCGCAAGACGATCATCGCCGAACAGGAAGCCTCGTGGCCGTTCTTGGGCGTCGTGCGCAAAGGCAAAGTGTTCGCGATCGTTGGTACGCCCGCCGGGCGCGAGCAAATCTTATTCGAAGCGCTCGAGACCGAAACGTTCGGCAACAACGCGATCCTCGACGGCGGCGCGACGTTTTCGCGCTTTGCGACGCTGTCCGACGCAGCCGAGATACTGTTGTTTCCGAAGTTGGTCGTTCTGCAACTTGCGAGACTCTGATTCGCGTTTTGCGCTCGCACTTGCGGCATCCTCAACGCAGCAGATGCGCGCGATCGTCGATCTCGTCCACGCGCACGTTTCGAAGAAGACGATTGCGCGCGTCGCAAGCGCGCTCGTCCCGTATGCTCCCAGCGAGAGCGGGCTTGCGCCGGTCGACCCCGTCCACTTGCCGTCGCTGCGCTTGACGCAAATCGCGGCTGCGACCGGTAGCGTCAAAGAAGTCGTTGCGCGAGCCGTCGCAGATCTCGAGCTGGCGAGCGCGATTCGCCGCGTGCGCGGTCGCATCGCCTACATCGACCGTTTGAAGCTGACGTCATTCGCGACGTAGACGTAGATCGACCCGCGCGTGCACGGCGTTTGGTGCGGCGCTCGATGTTGTTCGTCCCCGCCAACGTCCCACGCTATATCGAGCGCGCGCACGAACGCGGGGCCGATGCGATCATCCTCGATCTCGAAGACTCGGTTCCGGAAAGTGAAAAGGCGGCGGCGCGGACCGTTCTCCACGCCGCCTACCCGAGCGTGAGCCAGAGCGGCGCCGACGTGCTCGTGCGAATCAACAAACCGTTCGAGCAGCGCGTTCAGGACCTGGACGCCGCGATCGCGCCCGGCATCGACGGGATTCTCTTTCCGAAACTGGAGACGGCGCAAGAGCTCGCAATTCTGGATGCACTCATTCACGAACGCGAGCTTGCCGCCGGTTTGCCGCCGGGGTCGATCGGCATATTGTGCGCGATCGAAAGTGCGCGCGGCGTCTTGAACGCCCGGGAGATCGTCGCGGAGTGCGAGCGCGCCCTGCGCGTGTTCGGGATCTCGTACGGTGCAGAAGACGCGACCGAAGAGCTCGGCGTCGAAACGACGCTCGAAGGGTGGGAGCGGTTCTACGGCAACGCGCTATCGGTGCAGGCCGCTGCAGCTGCAGGAATTCAAGCCTACGGACGGCTCGGCAGCGCCTTTGACTTTCGCGATCTGAAGGAGTACGAAGAGTCCGCGATTCGTTCGGCGCAGTTCGGTTTCAAGGGATCGTCGTGCATCCATCCGGCGCAAGTCCCGGTGCTCAATCGCGCCTTCTCGCCGAGCGCCGAACAAGTCGAGCGCGCGCGCAAGACGATCGAGCTGATGCAGGAAGCGCTGCGCGCCGGCCGCGCCTCTGCGAGCCTCGACGGACGGATGATCGACACGCCGACGCTGCGCCGCGCGGAGCGCATTCTCGAACGTCAAGCTGCAATCGAACAGAAGGAGGCGCGCAAGGCAATTAGCGCAACGTGAAAACGATCCAAATGGCGAGCGATGCGGTCATGAGCGCAAACAGAATCCATCCGAGCGCGTTGCTGATCGGCGAGTTTGCATGGCGGCCCATCACGCGGGAGCTTCCTGCGAGATTGATCACGATGAACACCATCACCGGCGAGATGATGCCGCTGAGAACCGCAGAGTAGAAGAGCAATCTGAACGGCGGAATCGGAAGCAGGTTGACGAGCAATCCCGCGAGCGACGTTCCGACGATGATCCAGTAAAAAGCCGGCTCTTTCGTCGGCCGTTCCGCAAGGCTTCCGGGTAGGTCCAGGGCGCCGGTAACGGCGTACGCCGAGCTGGCCGCCATCACCGGGATCGAGAGCAAACCGGCGCTCATGATGCCGAGTGTGAAGAGCGCGAAGGTCGCGTTGCCTGCGAGCGGACGTAAGGCTTGCGCGGCTTGCGCGGCCGTGTCCACCGTGGTGATGCCGTGCGCGCCGAGCGTCAATGCTGAGGCGAGAATGATGAAATACATGACGAGATTGGCGACGAACATGCCGAAAACGGTGTCCCAACGCACGAACGCGAGATGCAGCTGATCTTCGGAAGGATGCTCGCCTTCGTGCGAGATCGCGTGCTCTTGCACGAGCTCCTCGACTTCTTCGCTGGATTCCCAGAAGAACTCGAACGGCGAGATCGTGGTACCGAGCACGGCCACGAGCGCCAGCAAGAAGTCCTTATCGAAGCGCAGCGTCGGGATGAACGTCGCGCGCAGCAATTCATGCCAGTCGATCTTGAGCGTCGCTGCAGCGGCAATGTACGACAACAACGTCAGGCCGATGACGCGCAGGTACGCGATATAGATCCCATAAGGGACGAACACGATCAGCGGAATCGTGATGCAGGTCGTGATCGCCAGCCACGCCGGATACGGAATATGCCAAAGCAGCTGTCCGCTCTGCGCCATCCCGCTCAAATCCGCGCCAATCGTCACCGTATTGACGAGTACTTGCGCGCCGACGAGCGTGTAGACGACCGGCCGCGCATAGTGGCGCCGCATGACACCGGCGAGGCCAAGCCCGGTCACGCGTCCGATCCGGCCGCACATCTCTTGAATCGCGGAGAGCAGCGGCCACACGAACGGCGCGGTCCAAAGCTGGGCTAAGCCGAATTGCGCGCCGGTTTGCGCGTATGTTGCGATGGCAGACGGATCGTCGTCCGACACGCCCGTGATAAAGCCTGGACCGAGCCGTTTGAATAGGCCCGCAATCGTCATCTCCGCGGTTTTGACGATCGCGTATTTTTAACTGCCGCGAGCCATGAAGTAGAACATCCCGGCACACGCGCACGCCATCAGCACCACGGTGCTCCACCCCCAAGCGCGCGCAAGGACGGAGCTACGCCATTCCCCCATGATCTTTTTATTTGACGCAAGCCAAACGATCACAGCAAGCAGCGGGACAGCAGCTACGCCGTTGAGAACCGCAGACCAGAAAAGCGCCTTGATTGGGTCGACGCGCAGTAAATCAATCGGCAATCCCGATGAGGATGCCGGCGATGATGACGATATAGAATTGCGGCGCGGCGAGGAAGCGCTGGCTCAGGCCCTCGCTGAAGCGAAACGTTTCGCTTACGACGTAGGCCGAAGAAGATGCCAGAACCGGCACCGCGAGAATTCCGGTGCCGATCATGCCGAGCGTAAAGAGCAGCGCTGCAAAATTGCCGGCAAGCGGACGTAGCGCTTCTGCGGCTTGCTGCGCCGTTGCAATGTCGTGCTTCCCGTGCGCGCCGAGCGTCGCCGCGGTCGTCACGATGATGAAAAGCGCGACGAGGTTCGAGTAGATCATCCCCGTGTTGATGTCCTCATGCGCGTCGCGGATCGATTTCGCATCCGTCCCTTTGCGGGAGGCGAGCGTCGTTTTGCCGTGTGACTTCTTCTTCTTCGATCATGAGCGAAGACTGCCAAAAGAAAAGATACGGCGTGATCGTGGTCCCCAAAACCCCGACCATCGTCGAAAGCCATTCCGAATCGAAGTGTAATTCCGGAACCGCGAGATGCTGGAGAACCGTCGTCCACGGAGGATGAACGACAAACGCGGTTACGATATAGGCGAAGAGCGTAAGCGTCAACCACTTACAGATGCGCGAAATTTGCTCGTAGTCGAAGCGGATCTGGGCCACGATGAGTCCGAGGCCAAAGATCACCGACCAAACGGCGATCGGCACGGGAAGAGAAGGTGCGCCGCCGCGCCCATGCCTCCGATGTCCGCGCCGATGTTGAAGGTGTTCGCGATGACGACGATTGCGGCCAACAGATAAACGAGCGGCCGCGGAAGCTGATTGCGAATTACCGCGGCCAGGCCTTGCCCGGTCACCATCGCAATGCGCGCGCACATGCCTTGAACGACCGCCATCATCGGCGTCGAGATCAGCGTGAGCCATAGCATGGAATACCCAGTGCTGGCGCCCGCGACGGAATATGTTGAGATACCGGATGGGTCGTCGTCGGCCGCACCCGTGATCAAGCCGGGTCCGAGCGTCCGGAAAAAGCGTAGGACCCTGTTCGCGATTAGCGCGCTGCCTTGGCTTCGAGACGCTTCGCGAGGCGCGCGACGTCGACGATCATGCGTTCGTGCGTCCCCTCGCCGATTGGTTCGTTCTCGTCTTTGGCGCGGACGTTGAATTCGAGCCGGCGCCCGTCAACATGCGTGACTTCGGCTTCGCCGGTGACGTGCATGCCGACCGGCGTGGCGGCGAGATGCTTGATGTCGACACGCGTTCCGACTGCGCTTTCGCCGGGCTCGAGATATGCTTTGATCGCGTTGAGCGCAGCGTTTTCCATCACCATGATCATAACGGGCGTCGCCAGCACCGGCGGCAGCGTCGCGTCCTTGAAGCGGCTGGCGAGGTGGTCGGGCTTTACCTCGAGCGTGAAAGTGCCTTTCGCGCCGAGTGGTATCGATTTCAGACCTTGAGCTCGACCTTCTCGAGTGCGCTCTTCATCGACACGACGTGGTGATTGAGGCGCAGCTCTTCGGGTGAGAATCCGAATGCGAGTCCAAGTAATTGCGGCAGATGGAAGATCGGCGTTTCGATCGGCCTCGAGAGCGCGAGCGCGGCATCGGGCTGTTGTCCATCCAAATTCAGATGGCAAAGCGGGCACGGCGTGACCAGCGCGTCTGCGCCCTTATCCTTGGCTTCGAGAATGTGGTTGCCGCCCATCGCAAGCGATTTCTCGCGGTTGAACGTAAGCATCGGAAAGCCGCAGCATTTTCCGGAGCCGGTGTACTCAACTTTCTCGGCACCGAGCAACTCGATCAATTGCTCGAGATACGTCTTGCGTTCCGGACGCTCTTTGAGACCGAGCGAATCGGTCGGACGCAAAATGTAACAGCCGTAGAACGGGGCGATCTTGAGGCCTGTCAGTTTGCGTTTGATCGCCGATTTGAGTTTGTCGACACCGATGTCTTCGAACAGCAACCACAAGAGATGCTTGACCGTGGTCCCGCCTTTGTAGGTGTAACCTTGGTCGGCGATCGTCGCGTTGGCTTTTTCGAGCCGCTCGGGTTTCTTTTCGAATGTGTGATTGACGCTGGATAGCACGCCTTGGCAGGTGCTGCAAATCGTCATCAACGTGCCGCCCATGCTTTCCGCCATCGCGAGCGTCAAGGCGTTGAGCGAATCGCCGAGATCCGGATTCTGTTCGCTGAGCACACCCGCGCCGGTGCACGGCGCTTCGACGAGCTCTTGCAGCTCAAGTCCCAACGATCCGGCGATTTTGGTCGCCGAAACGTAGAGCTCCGGGCACGCGCCCTTTGAGACGCAGCCGGGATGAAACGCGACTTTCACTTGAACCTTCCTCCAACGCGATCGAAGATCGCTTTAATGCGTTTGACGCCAGGGATCGTTTTGTGAATGATCGGCGGCAGTTTCCCGGCGCGAATCATATTGAACGCGCTCGGCAACGTTGCGAGCTGTCCGAAGATATTGAAGAAGCCGACCGATTTCGGCAACAGCGTCAGCTCGTTAAGCCGTCCGCTGTGCTTGACGGATTCGGCGAACGCATCAGCGTGGCGCGCTCCGGCATTGTGCGTGTATCCGGCGTCGACGGCCATGCGGCGCAGCTTGAGAATTTGTTCGAGCGGCTCGACGCCTTTGGGGCATTGCTGGACGCATTCGAAACAGTGCGTGCAATCCCAAATCCCGCCGTCCTTACTATAATCGCCCAGACGCTCTTGCGTCTGTGCGTCGCGCGGATCGGCCGCATAGCGATAGGCTTTTGCGAGCGCGTGCGGTCCCAAGAAATCTTTGTTGACCGCGAACGACTCACAGTCCATTAGGCAGCATCCGCAGCTGATGCACGTGACTTCCTGAATGAGCTCTTCCATCGCTTCGTTCGCGACGCGATACTCTTGCATCGGCGGTGGAAGCGGCTTGTTCTCGAGCCACGGCGTGACGCGGCGGTGTTTCTCCCAGAAGGGCTTCATGTCCCAAACGAGATCGCGAATCACCGGCATCGACGGGGGTGACTCGACGCGCGTCTTGCCATCTTTCGTGTATTCTTGCAGCTTGCTCTTACACGCGAGGTTCGCGTGACCGTTCACCCACATCGCGCACGATCCGCAAATCGCGCTGCGGCAGGCGCAGCGTACGGCAACCGACTCGTCCTGATATTCGCGGATCTCGATCAGCGCGTCGAGGACGACGGCGTGTTCCGGAAGATCGACTTCGTACGTTTGATAGCGCCGCGGCGGAGCGGACGCCCAGGGCGCGGGATAAGGCGCGCCTTGCACGGCGTTTTCCGCATACGTCCCTTCGGGGTTGTAGCGTCCGACCTCGATCGTGAACTTCATCAGTACGTGCGAGCCTCCGGCTTCCATTTGGTGATCGTGACGGGCAGATATGTGATCTCGGGAGCGGCGTGGCCCTTGTAGTGAACAAGGATGTGCTTGAGCCACTCCGCGTCGTTGCGTGTTGGGTAATCGGTACGCGCTTGCGCGCCGCGGCTTTCCTTGCGTAGGATCGCGCTGCGAATGATCGTCTCGGCGACGTCGATCATGTAGCCGAGCTCAAGTGCGAACGTCAAGGCTTGATTGTAGACGCGGCCTTTATCGCCGACCGCAATCGTCGTGTAGCGCTTCGCAATGTCTTGCTGCTTGACGAGCGCTTCACCCAGGCCCGCTTCGTCACGGTAAACGCCGACGTATTCGTCCATCAGTGTTGCGAGCTCGAGCCGCAACCGTGCATGCGTCTCACCGGTGTACGGACGCGCGAGCAGATCGGCGATGCGTGTTTGTTCCGATTGGAGCAGCTCTTCGCCGCCCTTGGAATCGGGAACCGTCTTCACGTACGCCGCGGCGTGCTTGCCGGACCGGCGCCCGAACACGATTGTATCGAGCAGTGAGTTTGCGCCGAGCCGATTGCCGCCGTGCACGCTTACGCAAGCGACTTCGCCTGCTGCGTACAGACCCGGAACCGGCGTCTGTCCGTCGCTGTCGGTCTTCACGCCGCCCATCTGATAGTGCATGCCGGGCCGAACCGGAATCGGATCTTTGAGCATGTCCAGGCCCAAATAGTCGAGTGCCATCTCGTGAACTTGCGGCAGCTTTTTGAGTACGATCTCGGGGCCAAGATGGCGCAGGTCGAGTAGGACGTTGCCGTCGATGCCGCGGCCCGCCGCGATCTCCGTTGCTTCCGAGCGGGAGACGACGTCGCGCGACGCAAGCTCCATCATCTTGGGCGCGTATGTCTTCATGAAGCGCTCGCCCTCGGAATTCAAGAGGTATGCGCCTTCGCCACGCGCGGCTTCCGTCATCAGGAATCCACTGCCGGCGAGCGTTGTCGGATGGTATTGCACCATCTCCATGTCCATGAGGGGCGCGCCTGCGCGATACGCGAGACCGTAACCGTCGCCGGTGCAGATGAGCGCGTTCGTGCTCGGCTCGTAAAGACGGCCGACACCGCCCGCGCCGTCAATGACGGCCTTGGCGCGCAAGAGATGAAGCTCGCCCGTGATCATCTCGATCGCGACGACGCCGCGGCAGCGCCCGTCTTCCATATAAAGCGATGTCGCAAACCATTCTTCGTAGACTTTCACGCGGGCCTTGAGGATCTGATCGTAGAGCGTCACTAAGAGCGCTTGGCCTGTGATGTCGCCGACGAAGTACGTCCGCGCTTTCGATGCGCCGCCGAATGCGCGCGTGCCGAGCTTCCCTTCCTTGTCGCGATAGAAGATGACGCCCATGTGTTCGAATTCCATGACGTCGGCGGGTGCCTCACGGCACATGATCTCGACGGCGTCCTGGTCGGCTAGGTAGTCGCTTCCCTTGATCGTGTCAAAGGCGTGCGACTCCCACGTATCGCCCTCGCCGATCGCGGCGTTGATCCCGCCCTGCGCAGCGTTCGAGTGACTGCGCAGCGGGTGGACCTTGGTGACGACGGCAACGTTGGCGCCGCTTCGTGCGGCCTCGAGCGCCGCCCGCATCCCGGCAAGGCCGGCACCCAGGACAACGATGTCGTGATCGGTTATCACGCGGGGGACCTCCTCGTCTCGAAAACGACGGGATTATATACCCGCGCAGTGCTTCGTTCCTATGACGTATGAATGAGGCGACGCGTCCGGCTACGGTTTTCCGGTGAGCGCCTCCCGCATCCGGTGCTTGGTATACGTCGCTTCGAGCGGCGGGATGACCAGCTTCGCCTTGTCCGGCAAGATTTTTACGACCGTGAAAACAGGTCCGTCGGCCCCTCGAATCTTCGGGAGCGCTGCGTCGAGCTCGGCTTGCGAATACACCGTTTCGGCATTCCGTATTCCGCATGCGCGGGCGACTGCCGCGAGATCGACGCCGCGCCCGGTGTGGGTCGGCTGTGCGCCGGTTTCAAGGTAGACCTCGTTGTCGAGGACGACGATCGACAGATTTTTCGGGGCTGCAACGCCGATCGTCGCCAGAATTCCGAGCGCCATCAGCAGCTCGCCGTCGCCGGTGATCACGAGCGTGCGTTTTTTCGGCTGCGCGAGCGCAAGGCCCAGACCGATCGCGGCCGCGCTTCCCATCGCACCGTTCAAATAGAAGTTCATCGGATGATCGCCGGCGGCGGCGAGATCCCAGCACGGGCTTCCGATGCCGGAGACGGCGAGCAGATCGTTACCGCGATTGGCAACAAGTGCGTTCACGACGTCGCGGCGTGCCAGCGAGATTTTCGATTTGGTTTGTGTCGTTGTCGTCATGCTGCCACGAATTTCTTGGTACCGATCAACCGCTGCGTCAAGAGAACTGCAACGGGGACCGAGCTATCAAATGCAAGCCATGTTGCGGCTTCGATCGTAGGCTGAACGTCAGCGGCGTTATCGACTTCGTAAACGATCACGCCCATCGCTTCGAGCACTTCTCGCGTTGCTTGTCCCATCGGGACTTGCCACGGCATTCCTTCGCCCCATTGTCCGCGCATCGAGACGATCATCAGGATCGGAAACTTTCCGTGCTTGAGCACGGAGAGCGCGTTCATGCAATTGCCGACGCCGCTGGATTGAATCAACAGTGCGCCGCGCGTACCACCGAGCCACGAACCGATCAACATGCCGACGCCTTCCTCTTCGGTCGTCAGCGTGACGGTTGACATTTCGGGATCGGCTTCACAACGCTTGATGAGCTTAGCGTGGCCGCCGTCGGGTACGTGCGCAACGTGGCGCACGTCATTTTCACGGAAGATATCGTAGATTTGGTCGCGCCAATCGGTCGCGCCGTTCGTTGTCGTTGTCATGCTACGCATGCTCTTTTCTTCTTATGATTGCGGACCCTCGCTCCCCAGATGCATTCCAGCCAAGTAAGCGACAATGTATCTACTAGGAGGAACGGCCGATGGCTCGTCCGCTTCACAGCTTTATCACAGTTTTGTCGCTGTTTGCCCTCCTTATTGCACCCGCCGACGCATACGTAGTGCGAGGCTCCATCGTCGTCGCTGCCCATATGAGTTACGACGGTGGCGGCATTAAGATTTCCGACGATGGTTCGCCCGAAACGGGGGCGCTGCTGAACGCTCCGGTCTTTGCGGGCGACTTCGTGAGGACGTCGACGGGCAATGCCGAGCTCGAGATCGATGCGGCGACCGCAGTCCGGATGGCGCCGCTTTCGCAGATTTATGTTGCAAGTTTAGACGTGGGCACAACATCGCTCGAAGTCGACGGCGGCACGATCGAGATACACATATTCCAGCCGCGAACCGTTACCGTGGTCACGCGCTCATCGACAGTCGAGATCACGGAGCCCGGAACGTACCGCATCGAGGTCGTGCCGGGAGTTTCGACGCGCGTTACGGCCAGAGATGCGCGGGCAAGTGTCCCACTCCAGGTCGGAGACATCCTTGCGGTGGTTGCGGGAATGTCGTTGCAAGTAAGCGGTACGCGCAAGGATCCGGTGACGGAGTTTTCCCTCGCGGCAAACGCCGATGAATTCGATCGGTGGAGTGACGAGCGCGACGTTGCTCTCAGTGCCGGCGCGACCGATAAGCGCGTAAACCCGGTTCTCGGCGCGAGTGAGCTCGAAAACTACGGCCGCTGGATCAACTACAAAGCCGATGGCATGGTGTGGTCACCCGACGCAAACCCGGGTTGGGCGCCGTACACGATTGGATCGTGGATGACGTCGCCGGTCTTCGGACCGGTTTGGCTCAGTAGCGAACCGTGGGGCTGGGCCCCATATCATTTCGGTCGCTGGATTTACGACGATGAAGACGGCTGGCTGTGGATTCCGGAGCAAAACGTCGTGTCGTGGGAACCGGCACTTGTTGCGCCGATTCCGGGAGTTCCGGTCGAAGCGGCGATCTGCTGGCGTCCGCTAGGGCCACGCGATATCTACGAACCGTGGTACGACACGACCGAGACAACGATCACTTCGAATATCCAAACGAATAAGAACGGATTGCACGTGCCGCCACCGGTACGCAGGTTCGTGCCGCCCGGCTTACCGTTTCTGCACAACCCATCGCTTCGATTCCCCGAATTTCAACGTGGCATTGGCGGAGTGCGCGGCCGTTCGAGCGGCGGCGGCGCGCGCAGTAGTGGAGGCGGCGGTCGCTCAAGCGGCGGCGGTCACTCGAGCGGTGGCGGTGGCGGCGGCCACTCGGGGGGTGGTGGTGGTGGCGGCGGCAAGAAGTAAGCGCTTACGCGCCCGACTTCACCAGATTCGGGTACGTGCGCCGCAGCGCGTCGAGTTTGGGCTTGTCGTTGTAGACGATGTATGGGTAGTTCGGATTCTTCTGCATGAAGTGTTGATGGTAGGCTTCCGCAGGATAGAACGCGCGCAACGGAACGATTTGCGTCACGATCGGGTGTTTGAACACTTTCGTCGCGGTGAGCTCACGGACGTACGCTTCGGAGAGATCGCGCTGCTGCGACGTCGTGTAGAAGATCGCCGAGCGGTATTGCGTCCCCTCATCCGGACCTTGATAGTTGAGTTCGGTCGGGTCGTGCGCGATCGAAAAATAGACCTTGAGCAATTCTCCGAATGAGATCTTCTCCGGGTCGTACGTGATCTCGACGGACTCGGCATGACCGGTCATGCCGGTACTCACCATCTCGTAGTGCGCGGTTGCAGCCGCGCCGCCGGAATAACCCGAGACGACGTTGCTGACGCCGCGCAGCGATTCGAAGACGCCTTCCATCCCCCAGAAGCACCCGCCGGCAAGGACGATTTTGGCGGTGCTTCCGCTCGCCGGCGCTTGCTCCGCAGGCGGATCCGGGAAGGCGGCAGCACTCAGCGCGACTACGGCTGCAGCCGCGAGTAAGACGTTCGTCAGAGGGCGCATATTCATCGCTCTCATTATCGCTGCGCCGGCCGAAAAGGTTCCGTAGGGTGCCTTACATCCGGGAGTATCTCCCGAGAAAGACGCGATGAGGCACAGAGCAAGCGTTGGTGATGATACTCGTTGCCCGGTGCGGCGCGCTTTTGATATCATGTCAACAAATGTCGCAAATGCGTCAGCGCCCAATCGCGATCAGCGTCGATTGTCGCTGGGTCGATGGCGTCAACGGCTACGGCTGATGCACGCTTCATCGTGAATCGCCAGGCGTTCGTTTTCGCTACGCTCGCTTCGCCGTTCGTGTGCGCGTCTGCCGCGCGTGCGCAAGACGTCGATCTGAAACTGGCCCAAATCGAAGAAGCGAGCGGTGGGCGCTTAGGCGTCGCGGTCTTCGATGCGCACGGTATGCAGCGCGTGAGCTATCGTCCGGGCGAACGTTTTCGGATGTGCAGCACGTTCAAGTTACTTGCGGTCGCCGACGTCTTGTCGCGGGTCGACGCCGGAACGCTGAGTCTCGAACGTCGCGTGCATTACGCGGAAGGCGATTTGCTCGAGTATGCGCCGGTCACGCGAGCGAACGTAAGCCGTGGATGGATGACCTTGCGCGATCTGTGCGCGGCGGCGATCGAGCTGAGTGACAACGCGGCGGCGAATCTCATTCTCAAACAAATCGGCGGTCCGCCCGGTGCGACCCGCTACGCGCGTGGCATCGGCGATCGATTCACGCGCCTCGATCGCGTCGAACCGTTTCTGAACAGGGGAGTACCGGGCGATCCGCGCGACACGACCACGCCCGAAGCGATGGGATTCGACGCATATCGCTTGCTGGTGCGCGATGTTTTGAGCACGAGCTCGCGCGCGCTGCTCGCCGATTGGATGCGCCGCTCGACGACGGGTCTCAATTTGTTGCGCGCCGGATTCCCGGCGTCGTGGCGAGTCGGCGACAAGACAGGACTCGGAGGAGGGCACACTCCGAGCGGCGATAGCGACACGCGCAACGACGTTGCAATCGTTTGGCCGCCGGGACGCTCACCGTTCATCGCTTCCGTGTATCTTACCGGTGTGACGGTCGCTGCGCAGCAGCGTGACGCGACGCTCGCGGAAGTTGCGCGGACGATCGTCGCCGTCGTCTAGGGCGCCCTCGCTCCAATCGACAACGATTCGATCTTCATCGAACTATCAGCGGAGCGTGATGCCAAGTTGAGAAGGCACGCGCGTGAAGAAATGGGTTATGTCCTTTGCCGCGACGGCGGCACTTTCGATATCGACATCTGCAGCCACGCCGGCTTTCGATCCCGGCCCTTATCTCAGCGCTCAGCGATTGATCGACATCGGCGGTCGTCGCCTCAATATCTACTGCGCGGGCAATGGCTCGCCGACGGTCGTTTTCGATTCGGGGCTGGGTGGATCAACGGCAGATTGGGCCCTAGTTCAAGGCGCGATTGCTCGCAAGACACGCGCTTGCGCGTACGATCGTGCCGGGATGGGATTCAGCGATGCTGCAACCTCACCACGCACCGCCGATGCCGAGGTCGGCGATTTGCATTCCCTCCTGACTCACGCGCACATCGCTCCGCCTTACGTTCTCGTCGGTCATTCGATCGCCGGCTTATACGATCGCGTTTATGTGGACCGTCACCCACGCGAAGTCGCCGGCATGGTGCTCGTGGACCCCGGATTCCCCTATCAGATTCAGCAACAGGCAAAGGTCTCGTCGCGTTACGCGCGTTTCTTCGCATCGCAAGGTGAGCTTTTCGAAAAATGCGCCCGAGCAGCGGCGGCGCACAAACTCACGGCCGGCACGCCGCTCTTCAAACAATGCGGGCTTCTGAATCCGAACGACCTTCGCAAACAGTGCGAAAAGGACGGTCTTGCGCTGTGCAAGATCGACGTTCTGCAAAACGATCAAGCGCGTTCGCCGGCGCTTTGGGAGGCAATCGCCTCGGAATTCTCCGCGTTCAGCACCGTGAGCTCAAATCAGGTGACAAAGGAACAACGTGATTATGGTCGGATGCCGCTGGCCGTTCTCACCCGCGGAAAGACGGGCTTCCGAAGTCCGAGAACCGGAATCACAAAAGGTGAAGATCGGGCGTTGTGGCGAGAGTGGAAACTCGAGCACGACCGCATAGCTGAGCTATCATCCATAGGGACCGACAACGTCGTTGCGAATGCAGGCCATTACATTCAAATAGATCGGCCTGCCGCAGTCATCGCGGCGGTTGACAAGGTCGTCGACGAGGTACGTTCGCTGCAACGCTGATGCTTGATGGCCTTTGCGTCGTACGCTAAGGATGACAGGCTGGGCTCAGCGCGAACGGCGCACTCATGGTTTCCGATGTCGATCCCAGAGTTCGCTCAGTGCTCGAGACAATCGACGTGCCGTGGGAGATCGTGGCGTGCGATCCCGCGCTGGCCGATACGGCGAATTTCGTGCAGGCTTACGGCTATTCGCTCGAAGATTCCGCAAACACGATCGTCGTGATCGGGAAAGGCGATCCGCCGCGCTATGTCGCGTGCGTCGTTCTCGCCAACACGCGGCTCGACGTGAATCGCGCGGTGAAGCAGAAGATCGGTGCACGCGCGTCGTTCGCATCGGGAGAAGACGTGGAACGCATGACCGGCATGACGATCGGCGGCGTGACGCCGATCGGGATCACCGACATCCCGATTTGGGTCGATGCACGCGTGATGACGCGCGAGAAGATCATTTTGGGCGGCGGGAATCGATCGAGCAAAATTCTGACGCCGCCGAGCATCTTCCTTGCACTTCCGAACGTGGAGGTGGTCGAGGGGCTTGCGACCTAAGCCGGTCGACGTGAGCCGTCCTATGCGCGTAGCTATCTTCGGAGCCGGACCGTCCGGTTTGTTTCTTGCGGATGCGCTCTTGAAAGCGAATCCGGTCCCGCTTTCGATCGACATCATCGATCGTCTCCCAGCTCCATACGGACTGGTACGATACGGCGTCGCGCCGGATCATCCGAAGATCAAGTCCGTCATCAACACGTTCGCGAAGACGTTCGAAGATGAGCGCGTGCGTTTTCTCGGTAACGTCGCGTTCGGCGTCGATCTCATGCTCGAAGACGTCCAGCGTCATTATGACGTTGCGGCATATACGGTCGGCGCGGCCGTCGATCGCATGCTCGGAATTCCCGGTGAGAATCTGCACGGCAAATATCTCGTCGACGGAGTTCGTCGCGTGGTATAGCGGACATCCGGATCAGCACGGACGCACGATTACACTCGATGCGGAAGCGGTGGCAGTCATCGGCGTCGGCAACGTCGCGATCGACGTGACGCGTATCTTGGCGAAGCACGTTGATGAGCTGCGCACCACCGACGTGCCGGAATACGTGCTTGACGCGCTAGCCGTCAGCCGCGTGCGCGACATCTATCTGATCGGGCGGCGCGGCCCCGCGCAAGCCAAGTTCACGACTCCGGAGCTGCGCGAGCTCGGCGAGATTCCGAATGCCGACGTGATCATCGACCCACGCGATCTCGAACTCGACGAAGCGAGCGCAAAAACCGTCGCTGGAAAATCGGCACTGCAGCGCAATCTCGATGTTTTGCGCGAGCTTGCGTCGCGCAAACCCGAAGGCCGACCACGGCGCATTCATTTGAAGTTTCTCGCATCGCCCGTCGAAATCAAGGGCACCGACCGCGTGCGCGAGATCGTGCTGGAACGCAATCGCCTCGACGAACGAGAGAACGCCGTCGGTACCGGCGTGAAGGACAACATCGCGGCTGGAGATGGTATTCCGCGCCGTTGGGTATCGCGGGATTCCGCTGCCCGGTTTGCCGTTCGATTCGCGCGCCCACGTGATTCCGAATCAAGCCGGACGCGTCGTCGACGAAAACGGTGCGCGCGTGAGCGGACAATACGTCGCGGGTTGGATCAAACGCGGTCCGAGCGGCGTGATCGGAACGAACAAAGCCGACGCGGCCGAAACCGCGCGCGCGATCGTCGAGGATCTTCCGGGCCTGCCTCGGGCACCCGAAGGGAGCGAGGCAGCGCTCGACGCACTGCTGCAATCGCGCGGCGTTCAGCGTGTGTCTATGGGACGACTGGCTGGCTATCGATCGGCACGAGCGGGAGCTGGGATCGAAGCACGGCCGCGAGGAGCGGGTCAAAATCACCGATTTTGCCTCACTGCTTGCCGGGAAGGGGTAGGCGAGCAGGCTCCGTGGACGGGTACTTATAATCTCGTCCGGTCCTAAAAGCCCGAATTCGTTCGTATATTTAAGGAAGAACACGTAATTGGCAGCTACGAAGAAGCGCGCGACGGCGAAAAAAGAACGCCGGCCGAAGCGCAAGATCTGTAATTTCTGCGCAGAGAAAAGCGACTCAATCGACTACAAAGACACGACGCGTCTGCGCAAGTACATCTCCGAACGCGGCAAGATTCTGCCGCGCCGTATCTCAGGAAATTGCGCCAAGCATCAACGCGGTTTGACGACCGCCGTGAAGCGCGCACGTATCATCGCGCTTTTGCCTTTCGTCGCGGAGTAACATGCGCGTCATTCTCCTGAGCGACGTGAAGGCGCTCGGCAAGCGCGGCACCGTCGTCGACGTCGCCGAGGGTTACGCCAACAATTTCCTGATTCCGAAAAAACTCGCGGCCGAAGCCTCGAGCCGGCGCGCTTGCGACGCTCGAGCAACAGAACAAAGCGAAGGCGAAACGCCAAGCCGAGGATCTCGCACAATCAAAGGAGCTGGCGCGTATCATCGAGAGCAAGCCGCTTTCGGTCCCGGCGCGTGCCGGCGGCAACGGGAAGCTCTTCGGAACGATCACGAACGCGCAGATCGCGGAAGCGATTCAGCGCAGCTTCGACATCGCGCTCGACCGGCACAAGATCGAGCTCAAGACGCCGATCAAAGCCGTCGGCACGTATCCCGTCGAGGTCAAGCTCGGAAACAACGTCACGGCAAAGGCGACGGTCGAGGTCGTACCAGCGTAAGCATCCGTGGCTTCAGCGAAGGATAGCGATAACCGGTTCGTCCGTCGCTTCCGCCGCAAGTACGGAGGCGAGAATGAAGTGCGCCGGCACGTCGACGCGCTGTACGCGTTGCTCGCCGAGCTGCTCGGTGCGGAAAAGATCGTGCTGCGCGCGGGGAAGCTCGGCGCGCTCAAAGGCATGCGCAGCGAACGTGTCGGCGATCGCATCTTCGCGCTGCAGCGGCTCGTCTTCGAAGATCCGACGATCGAAGGTCCGCCCGCACCGGCCGCGTTTCGCAAGAAGCTCGAAGAGTGTGAGGACGGCCTAGCCGAGCTCATCGCGCAGCGCACGGTCGAAGACAATCTCGATCGCAAGATCAGCGCGAAGATGGCGGCACGCCACAACGATTATCTGCGCGAGCTCAAGCTCGAAGCGCTCAAAGATGATCTCGGACCCGAGACGCCGGCGACGCAGAAGAAGCTCGAAGAGCTCGGCGTGCTCGAAGGCCGCGCGCTTTCCGATTCCGCGCTCATGCAATTGCGTCCGAAGAAGCTCGATCAAGTCGTCGGCCAGGAAGCGGCCGTGCGGTCATTGCTTGCAAAGATCGCATCGCCGTATCCACAGCACGTCATCTTGTTCGGACCGCCCGGCGTCGGGAAGACGACCGTTGCGCGCCTTGCGCTCGAAGAAGCAAAGCGGCTCGGCCGCGGACCGTTCGTTTCGGATGCGCCGTTCGTCGAAGCCAATGGTGCGACGCTGCGCTGGGATCCGCGCGAAACGACGAACCCGTTGCTCGGCAGCGTGCACGATCCGATCTATCAAGGCTCGCGCCGCGAGTTCGCCGAGGGCGGCATTCCCGAACCGAAGCTCGGTCTCGTGACGCGCGCCCACGCGGCGTGCTGTTCATCGACGAGATCGGCGAAATGGATCCGCTGCTGCAGAGCAAGCTGCTCAAAGTGCTCGAGGACAAACGCGTGATGTTCGAGTCGTCGTACTACGACGAGAGCGATCCGTCGGTCCCCGCGTACGTGCGCAAGCTCTTCAAGGAAGGTGCGCCGGCCGATTTCGTGCTGATCGGCGCGACGACGCGCGAGCCGGACGAGATCGATCCTGCGATTCTCTCGCGCACGGCCGCCGTGTACTTTCAGCCGCTCACGCAGGCGCAAGTCACCGACGATCGTTACGTCGGCCGCAAAGCGGCTCGGCGTGCGCTGTTCCAAAGCCGTCGCCGATGCTGATCGCATCGTACACGATCGAAGGGCGAAAAGCCGTGCAGATCTTGGCCGACGCGTTCGGGCTTGCGCTCGTTCGGCGCGGGAAGAGCAAACGCAAGGCGACGATCGTAGCCGACGACGTTCTGGCGGTCGTGCAGTCCGGGCGCATGCTGCCGCACACGCCGGTGCGCGCACGCCGCGACGCGCGAGGTCGGAAAATCGTTCGGTCTCGGCGTCGTGCACTATTTGGGCAGCTTGATCGAGATCGAGGCGATCGTTTTTCACGCGGCGCAAACGCGGCAAAGGCGCCGTGCGTTTCAACGAGACCGCCGGAACGATGGCGAAGGACAGCGTCTTCAACGCAGCCGCGGTGTTGCGCGCACTGGCCGGGATCGACCTTGCCGACTACGATCTGCACGTCAACGTGATCGGCGGCGGAAATATCGACGGCCCCTCGGCCGGCCTTGCGGTTTTTCTCGCGACGTACTCCGCGCTCACCAAGAAGGCGTTGCCGCAAAACATCGCCGTCACCGGCGAGGTCTCGATTCAAGGCCGCGTGCGTCCGGTCGGCGGCGTTGTCGAGAAACTCTACGCGGCGCGCCAAGCCGGAATGCGCGCCGTCATCATTCCAAAGGAGAACGCGCGCGAGCTCGATCGTCGTCACGCTCGGTCTCGACGTGATCCCCGTCTCGACCGTGCAGGAAGCGCTCGCAGCGTACGGACTCGACGCGCCTGCGCGCGCGGCGCGCAGTGCGGGTCCCGCGCAACCTGCGGCGAACCCGAAGCCGATGAACGCCGGCGCCGTCGATCGCATCCCGCCCCAGAATCTTGAGGCGGAGATGGCGCTGCTCGGCTCGATCTTGGTCGACCGTGAAATGATGGCGACCGTCGCCGAGATCATCGAGCCGCCGATTTTTACGCGGCGATGCACGAGACGATCTACACCGCGTTGCTCGCGCTGTACGAACGCGGCGAGCCGCTCGACAAGATTACGCTCTCCGAAGAGCTCAAGCGGCGCGGGCAGCTCGAGAAGATCGGCGGCCTCGCATATCTGACGTCGCTGATGGATACCGTGCCGACAGCGGCGTCGGCCGAATACTACGCCAACATCGTGCGCGAGAAATCGTCGCTGCGCGGTCTCATCCACGCCGGCACGCAGATCACGCGCATCGGGTACGAAGGCGAAGAAGACGTCGAAGGGTCGCTGGATCGCAGCGAGCAGATCGTTTACGAAGTCGGCCGCCGGCAGCTGCACGGCAAATTCACGCCGGTTTCGCAGATGCTCAAGCCGGTCTTCGACAATCTGGATCAACTCTTCAGCCAGCGCGGCGACCGCACCGGAATTACCTCCGGCTTTCGCGATATCGACGAGCATACGGCCGGCTTTCAGCCCGGCAACTTGATCATTCTCGCGGCGCGTCCCGGCATGGGAAAGACGTCGCTCGCGCTCACGATGGCGGCCGAAGCTGCGCGCATCGATGGCAAGCCGGTCGCGTTCTTCTCGCTCGAGATGACCAATGAAGAGCTCGTGCAGCGCCTGCTGGCATCGGCCGCGCGGCTCGATTCGCAGAAGCTCAAGCGCGGGAACATCCACGACAACGAGTGGACGATGCTCAGCGAAGCGATGAGCCAGCTTTCGAGCATGCCGATCTATCTGGACGATTCGGCGTCGGTGACGCGTGACGGAGATTCGCAGCCGCGCGCGCCGCCTCAAAGCCTCATCGAACGGGCTCGGAATAATCTTTCATCGATTACTTGCAGCTGGTGCGGCCGGGCCAATTGAGCAAAGGCGCCAACCGCAACGAAGAGATCTCCGAGATCTGCCGCACGCTCAAAGCGACGGCCAAGGATCTCGAAGTGCCGATCGTCGCGCTCGCCCAGCTGAACCGCGCCGTCGAAACTCGTCAAGACAAACGCCCGATGCTTTCAGACTTGCGTGATTCCGGCGGCGTCGAACAGGAGGCCGATCATTGTCGCATTCATCTATCGCGACGAGTACTACAATAAGGAGACGGCAGACCCAGGCGTCACGGAATTGATTCTCGCCAAGCATCGCAACGGACGCACCGGCACGGTCAAGCTGATGTTCCAGCCGGAGTTCACGAAATTCGTCGCATACGCCGACGTCGGACGATACGCAGCGCCCTGACGAATTGAGTAGGTGACGGCGGCACGAGCGCAAAAAGCCCGTGCATCACTACTCTGCGGAAAAGGTTCTCACATGTTGAGACTTTCAGCCATCGTTGGCAGCGCACTTCTTGCAGTGCTTACCTTAAATGTCGCGACGATCGCGCAAGAAGCTCCGGGCGGAACCATCACCGGCGATACGATCGTGCTCGGCCAAACTGCAGCGCAGTCGGGGCCGCAGGCTCCCATCGGAGCCTCACGCTGGGGACTCGAAGCGTTCATCGCATCAGTCAACGATCGCGGCGGCGTACACGGAAAGAAGCTGCGCCTGATCTCGTATGACGATAGCTATCAGCCTTCGCAAACGACGGCGCTCGACAAGAAGCTCGTGTATGAAGATCACGTCTTCGCCATTGTCGGTCCGATTGGAAGTCCGACGACTGCGGCGGTCTACAAAATGTTGGATGACGCGCAGGTTCCGCTGATCTCGATGGGCAGTGGGAGTCCGATTTTTTACGCGAGCGGACTGAAATACGTCTTTCCCTCGTGGCCGATCTACACGACCGACGGAAAAACGATGGGCGCTTTCGTGAAAAAGCAATTCCCGGGACAGTCGACGGCCGTGATCTATCAGGACGACGGCTTCGGGAAGCCGATTCTGGAAGGCATTCAAAGCGAGCTTGGCAAGGTCGACATCACGATTCCCTACGTACCGTCGCAAGTCGACTTCAGCAGCGACGTGATCAAGCTGAAAGCAGCCGGCGTCAAGGTCGTCATGCTTGCTACGATCGCAGCCGCCGGCGCGCAGGTGCTCAATCAAATGGCGAGCCTCGACTATCACCCGGCTCGGATTCTGACGGCCTCGGCGTGCGGTTACACCGGCATTTTTAAAACGATCGCAAGTCTCGAAGGAGCGTATTGCACGGCGTTTCTCCCCGCTCCAGGCAGCAGCGATCCGCGGTGGGCGGCGTTCGCAAACGCGATGGCCAAATACGAACCCGGTCATGCACCGGACATCTATGCGGCATGGGGATGGCTCGCGGGACAAACCGTGTACGGCGGTTTGGATCGGATCAAAGGGCCGATCACGCGTGATGCGCTCGTAAGCGCGCTCGACACGTTACACGGCTTCGATACGATCGGCGGCAAGCTGAACTACACCGCCGACCAGCATGAAGGCTTGTGCTGTCAAGTCGTGTGGCAAGCGAAGGGCGACCATTGGGAAACCGCCGCTGGAAGCATGTTCAACGGCTCGACCATGAAGTAGCATGATCCAATACGTCCTCCAGCTCGCGCTGGCTGGACTCGCGCAAGGGAGTCTCTACGCGCTGGCGGCGCTCGGTTTGGTCGTCATCTACAATGCCAGCACCGTCGTCAATTTTGCTCAAGGCGCCATGGGAATGGCGGCAACGTACGTAGCGTACTTGTTGTTGACGAATGCCCAGGTACCGTTTCCGATTGCCCTGCTCGGTGCGATTCTTACCGCGTTTCTCATCGGCGTCGTGGTGCAAACCGTTCTGCTCGGCAGAATTGCCGACGCACCGATCCTCACGCAAGTGGTCTTGACGCTCGGGCTCTTCATGTTCATCGAGGGAATTCTCGGAATTTTCTTCGGTTACAATCCGCGGCCGATGGCAATTCCGCTCGGTATCGGACCCGTGCTCATCGGCGGGCTCGTTTTGCGGCCGCAAGACGTCCTCGAGCTTGCGCTTTTGATCGCGCTCAGCATCGGACTAGCGGCGCTCTTTCGTGCAACGAAGATCGGCCTCGGCATGCGCGCGATAACGGAAAACATGTACGCTGCTCGCCTGATGGGAATTCCGATCGGACGCGTCCTCTCGCTAGCATGGGGTATTGGCGTGATGATGGGCGGCGTCGCGGCCGTGCTGGCCGCGCCGACAACATCGGTGACGCCGAACATGATGGACACGATCATCGTGTATGCGTTTGTCGCGGCAATTCTGGGCGGCTTCGGGTCGCTGCTCGGAGCAGTCGTCGGAGGCCTCGTCCTCGGCGTCATCGTCAATCTCATCGACGCATTTATCGCACCTGAGCTCGCGATGTCGATCGTCTTCGGAATCCTTCTGTTGATTCTCTACGTCAAGCCCGACGGTTTATTCGGGCGACGGACGGTTGAAAAAGTTTGAGCATCCGGCGCAGTGTCGTCGCGAGCGTATTCGTTGCAATCTGCGCGCTTTTACCGCTGGCGCTGCAGACGATCGGTCAACGTCAAGTGTATTGGCTTTTCGTCCTCTCGGAGCTATTCATATTCGCGGTCGTTGCGATCAGCTTGGATCTGCTGATGGGCCGAAGCGGACAGATCTCACTGGGGCACAGCGGATTCTTTGCCGTCGGCGCATACACGGCCGCAATATTGAACGCGCACTACCGAGTCGATATCGTGCTCAGTATGCTGGCGGGCGGATTGCTTTCGGCATCGGCAAGCCTGATCGTCGGATTTCCCGCGACGCGTCTGCGTGGACACTATCTCGGAATCGTCACCCTCGGCTACGGCATTGCAGTCGATCAGATCGCGCTGAAATGGGACGCGTTCACCGGGGGCGATCAAGGGATTCATCTGCACCGGCCGACGTTTTTCGGGATTTCGATCGGATCGCCGATTGCAATGTATTACATCGCGCTCGCGGTCTTGGTCGTCGTCATCGTCCTGACGTGGAACCTGCTTCGCACGCGCATCGGGCGTTCGTTTTCTGCGATTCGCGACAGCGAAGTCGCCGCGGCGGCAATGGGCGTGCCGATTGCGCGTACCAAAGTCTTGGCGTTCGTCTGCAGTGCGTTCCTGGCCGGACTTGCCGGCGCGCTCTACGCATTTCTAGCCGGGTTCGTGGCGCCCGAAGACTTCGGTATCGATCAAACGCTGCTGTTCTTCGCGATGGTCGTGATCGGCGGTATGGGATCGATCGCGGGCGCGATCGGCGGCACGGTCTTGGTCGATGGGTTGCGGGTCGCGGCATCGACCGTAAGCGGCTTGTCGCTCGCAATACTCGGCGGCGTCATCGTGCTCGTCATCCTCTTCGCACCGGGCGGCCTCAAGGGACTGCTGCGCGTGAAGGCGAGGTCGGGATAGTGCTGACCGTACGTGGCGTTACGGTTCGCTTCGGCGGGCTTACAGCGCTCAATCAGTTCGACATCGACATCCCCGATTTGGGCGTGTTTGCGCTCGTTGGTCCGAACGGCGCGGGAAAGACAACGTTGATCAACGCGCTGAGCCGCGTCTGTCCCGTTGCGGAGGGAAGCATCGAGCTGAACGGACGCAACGTCCTCGCCTTACGTTCGCACGAAGTCGTCGGCGCCGGGATCGCGCGCAGTTTTCAACGAGCCGAAGTCTTTCCAACCCTGAGCGTTATGGAAAATCTGCTGGTCGGATTGCACGTTCACATCTCGACGGGAATCGAAGGGGCTCTGTACATGCCCGCAACACGCGCGCAGGAACGTGACGCGCACGCTCGTGCAGAAGCCCTCTTGCGCAGTCTCGATTTGTGGGGCGAACGCGATCTTTCGCCTGCCGATCTGCCGTACGGTCACCAAAAGCTCCTCGACGTCGCACGCGCGATCATCTCTGAGCCGAAGCTACTGTTGCTAGACGAGCCGTTTGCCGGGCTCACCGACGCCGAGACGCCACAACTGCTCAAGTGTATCGTCGATGCCGGTGCGAGCTGCGCCGTCCTGATGATCGAACATCATTTTGAGTTGTTGGAAGGCATCGCCCAGCGCATTACCGTGATGGATTTCGGGCGTAAGGTCGCCGAAGGACCGCCGGCACAGGTTCGAACCGATCCCGAGACCGTGCGCTGCTATTTGGGGACGAGCCGAAACACACGCGGAGCCGCGCAATGCTGAAGCTCGAAAATGTTCACGCATACTACGGGCACGTTCATGTCTTGCACGGCATCAGCCTCGAGGTGCCGGATGGAAGCGTCGTCGCGCTGCTGGGTGCGAACGGCGCCGGTAAATCCACAACGCTCAAGGCCATCTCGGGATTGATTCGTGACGTGCGCGGCTCGATTTCGTTCGATGGGGAGGACATTACGAAGCTCGCTCCCTCGGCGATCGTGCGTCGCGGAGTCGTCCACTGTCCGGAAGGGCGTCAAGTCTTTCCGGGACTGACCGTTCGCGAGAACTTGAGTCTTGGGACGTACGCGCGCGGAAGCATGGCGCAGCTCGACCGCATCATGGACATTTTCCCTGCACTGCGGAGCCGTCTGCAGCAGCTTGCGGGCACGCTCTCGGGTGGCGAGCAGCAAATGCTTGCGATGGGACGCGCCTTGATGGGCGAGCCGCGTCTCCTCATGCTGGACGAGCCAAGCCTCGGGCTTGCGCCGCTGATCGTCGAGCACATCTTTGAGATCATCGCGGGTTTCCGTGCGCAAAACATTTCTGTGCTGCTAGTCGAGCAGAATGCAAATCTTGCACTCGAATTTGCGGATTGGGCGTACGCGTTGTCGCACGGCGTCATTCGGTTCTCGCACGCAGCCAGCGAGCTGCGAGGCTCGGATCTGGTGGAGCGCGCGTATTTAGGATGAGAAAGAATTGACCGCAGGAGTCTCAACTTGATAACATCATTATACGGCATAATATTCCGTATGATGAGACATTTAGGCCCGGGAGGTTCGGTTCGATGATTCGCAACTCATGGTATGTCGCCGGTTTATCGCGCGGCTTCAAATACGAGCTGCAAAAGAAGATCATAACGGCGCTTCCAATCGTCATGTGGCGAACGCAAGAGGGCAAAGTCGTCGCGTTCGACGGTCGCTGCTGTCACAAGCGCTTCCCGCTGTGGGACGGCAAGCTCCTCGACAACGGCATCTTGCGCTGTGCGTATCACGGACTGTGCTATGACGGCGACGGCAAGTGCATCGACATTCCGATGCAGCGTGATTTTCCGATTTCGCCGGCCGCGCAGCTGCATCGCTTTCCGGTTGTCGAGCAAGACGGGCTCGTGTGGCTATGGCCCGGAGATCCCGCAAACATGGGCGACGTCAAGCCGCCGCGCATTCCGGAGCTGGCCGATCCGCGCTACGAAGCGGTCATTTCGGATCCGCCGTTACGCGTGCGAGCGAACTACCGCTTGCTGATCGAAAATCTCCTCGACATCACCCACTTCTTTCCGTTGCATGACGGCAACATCGGTGATCTTGCAAACTCGATGATCCCGGTGGGACTGGTCGAAGACACGGTCAACGGCAATCCCAAAGTCATGACGACGCGTGAAGCCCAAAACTACAAACTGCCGCCCTACTATCAACGTTGGTTCGGACTCGATGTGGTCGATCGCGATCACACGCACTGCATGCTTGGTCCGGGCCTCGTTCGCGTACAGCTGCGCGTTGCGCCGTCCGGAAAGCTCGGCACGGAAGAAGAGGAAGGCTACATCCTCTGTCACACCGACACGCCGATTGACAATGTAAACCTCGAGTGGCACTGGATCATGATCACCAAGGCCGGAAAACGCTTCCCGCCCGATCGCTCGATGACGCTTGCCCAAGGGATGGCGTTCGAGTTTCCGGAGGTCGTCGCGCAAGATGAATGGGCGCTCGCCAAGCAACAAGAGATGCTCGAGTTTTCCGACGATTTTTCGGATGGAGCAACTTACCGCGAGGTCAACGTCCGCTCGGACATCGGTGTGGTCCGCGCGCGGCGCGTGCTTGCGCGGATGGAGAAGGCCGAGGGGAACGATCTCTTCGGTACGCCTGCATCGTCGCTCGAGATGGCCAAGTACGCCTCGGATTCTGACTCGGGCAAAGTAAATGAAAGTCGTCGTCGACATGAAGGCGTGCATGAGCAATGCGCAGTGCATGATGGCCGCACCCGAGGTCTTTGAGGTGCGCGAAGACGGGATGCTCTACGTTTTGAATGAGACACCGTCCGAAGAGCTTCGTGCAAAGGTGGTCGAGGCAGCTCGCCTTTGCCCGACGCAGGCAATCACGATCGAGGGATAGTGAGTCTCCGTTCGGTCGTCATCGTCGGAGCGTCGCTGGCAGGACTTGCTGCCGCGCATCGCTTGCGGGAGCTCGCCTTCGATGGAACGATCACGATCGTTGGAGACGAAGAATCTCTTCCGTACCAGCGGCCGCCGCTTTCGAAACAATTTCTCACCGGTGATTACGACCGGCCACGGCTCAACCTTCGAATCCAACGGCAAGACTTTGATTGGCGGCTCGGCGCGCGTGCGACGCGGCTCGACATCGCAGGCCGCAGGATTATGCTTGCATCCGGAGAGCAAATTGCCTTTGATGCGCTCGTCATCGCTACCGGTGCGCGCGCGCGCATACCATCGGGTTTTGAAGGACGCGAAGGGGCGTACACGCTGCGCACGGTCGAGGATGCGACGTCGATTCGCGAGCGCATCGCAGGCGGCGCGCGCAAGGCCGTCGTTGTTGGCGCGGGATTCATCGGCTGCGAAGTCGCGGCGTCGCTGCGCAAGCTCGGTTGCGACGTGACGATCGTTGAGATGGATCGTCTCCCGTTGCAGCGCGTGCTCGGCGAGCGGCTTGGTGAGGTGTGCCGCGACCTGCATCATTCAAAGGGCGTCAATCTTGAGCTCGGAGTCGGCGTCGACGGTTTCGCGGGCACGAACGCGGTCGAAGGCGTCCGTCTGAGTGACGGACGGATCATCGATGCGGAAATCGTGATCGCCGGCATCGGCGTAACTCCGAATGTTGAGTGGCTCGACGGCAGCGGTCTCGAGCTGCAGAACGGGGTCGTCTGCGATGCGACATGTACTGCGGCGAAAAATATCGTTGCCGCCGGCGACGTCGCGCGTAGCGATCATCCCCGTTACGGCTTGATTCGCATCGAGCATTGGGACAACGCGATCGGGCAAGGCGAGGCCGCGGCTGCGACGCTCATAGCGGGTCACGAGCACGCTATGGCCTTCGATATGACGCCGTTCTTCTGGTCCGATCAATACGACAGCAAGATGCAGCTCGTGGGATTGCCTCGGCCTGGAGACGAGTTGCGCGTCGTGGAAGGCGCTCTAGATGAGCGCCGCTTCGTCGCCGTCTATGAGCGCAACGAGCGCATCGTTGCAGCCTTCATGTTCAATAGTATGCACCGCGTCATCGCGTACAAAGCGATGGTCGAATCGAACGCACGCCTGGAGGCGAAAACCGCATGAGCGATCTGCACGCACCGCTGCAAGGCATGCGCGTACTCGAATTCGGGCACATTGCTGCGGCTCCGTTCTGCGGAATGTTGCTGGCGGATCTGGGTGCAGATGTCGTCAAAGTCGAGCCGCCGCAAGGTGACGGGCTACGAACCTGGCCGCCTTTTGCCGAGAACGACGGCGAAAGCTTCAGCATGAACTTTGCCGCGCTCAATCGCGGAAAGCGAAGCGTCGTCGCCGACCTGAAGAAGGGCGACGATCTCGAACGCGTTCGCCGCTTGTGCGCGGTCACCGACGTGATCATCGAAAATTACCGGCCGGGCGTCCTGGATCGACTGGGTCTCGGCTTCGATGAGGTCGCCAGGCTGCAAAGCGAGATCGTCTACTGCTCGATCTCCGGATACGGACAGCGCGGAGGCTATGCGAAGCGTGGTGCGTTCGACGTCGTGATCCAAGGAATGTCGGGTTTGATGAGCGTCACCGGCGACGAAGACGGTGAGCCCGCGAAGGCGGGCGTCCCGGTCGGTGATATGACTGCGGCACTGTACGCGGCATACACGATCCTTGCAACGCGCGACGTCGCGAAACGAGAGCATCGTGCGATACACTTGGATTGTCCGATGCTGGATTGTCTGCTCGGCATATCGGGACTGCAAACCAGTGAATATTGGGGGAACGGCGTTACGCCCAAACGGCTTGGGTCGGCGCATCCGCGTAACGCGCCGTATCAAGGCTATCATGCGAGCGATGCGCCTTTTATCATTGCGGCCGGCAATGATTCACTCTGGGAGCAAGTCTGCGAAGCGACGGGAAAACGCGACCTGCTGGGAGATCCACGATTCGCAACGATCCGCGATCGCGCCCAAAATCAAAAAGCGTTGGCGCAGATCCTTGAGCCAATCTTTCTCGGCCGAACAGCTTCGGAATGGATCGCAGAGTTCGAACGGCGCGGTGTTCCGTGCGGGCCGATCAACACGTTTGCCGACATTCTCGCCGACCCGGAGCTCGCGCGCAGCGGACTCGTGACCGATTTCGACGTGCCGGTCGCGGGGACGAGCAAAACGGTTGCCTATCCCGTGCAAATCAATCAAGCGCGCCGACCGATGCCGCACGCGCCGCCCCGGCTTGGCGAACATACCGAGGAAGTTCAGGCCGACTGGCTGCTTAGCGCCACCGGCGCGCAAACGTGAGTCGCTCGGTTCAAGTCGCGCAGGACGTTGCGCATCCAGGTGCCGTTCGCATTACGCTTGATGATACGCAAAACGCTAATGCGCTATCGTCCGAGCTTGTCGCGCAGCTCGATGAGGCGCTGCAAACGTCGTGCAACGAGACGACGCGCGCGATCGTGCTGCAAAGTTCGGGGACGCGCTTCTGCGCCGGATTCGGTCTCGCCGACATCGAGCAGGTCGATGACGCGGTGCTCGCTGCGCGTTTCGCCGCAATCGAAACGGTCCTTGAACGCGTTCGCCGGGCGCGCGCGTTGACGATTGCGATCGTCAATGGTGTCGCAATGGGAGCGGGTGCGGATCTCGTTGCGGCTTGCGACTATCGCATCGGGACCCAGCGCGCTCGACTCGGATTTCCGGGATCGCGCTTCGGCGTCATTTTGGGCACGCGTCACCTGTCCGGGCTGATCGGAGGACAGCAGGCGCGCGAAACGCTCATTGAGGGAAAGATCCTTGATGCGAACGCTGCGCTTGCAAATGGTTTGCTCAGCGAGCTGTGTGAACCGGAGCACCTCGAGGCGCGCGTCGAAGAGATCCTTGCGCGAGCGCTGGAGTTCGATTCCGAGACGTTACGAACGCTCTTACGATTGACGCGTCAGGCTGCATCGGAGCGCGACATCGAAGAGTTGCAGCGATCGACTGCGCGCAAAGGCCTCACAGAGCGCATGCGCGCGCACACGCGCAAGGTTTTGCCGGCAAAAGCAAAGGAGAGTTGACGATGGCGCAATCGACGACGTCCGCTGCGAAAACGCTCGCCGTTCTCGAATGCATCGGACTCGCCGGCAGCCGCAGCCTCTCCGAGATTGCCGCCGAGATGCGGATTCCGAAGTCGACATTGTTGCGGCTTATCGGCATTCTCGTTTCAAAAGGCTTTGTACGCCGTACGGCGCACGGCGAATACGCGCTGGGGCTGAAGATGTGGCGGATCGGCTGCAATGCGGTGAATTCCGAAACCGTGCGTGATGAGGTCATGCCGATCTTGCGCGACCTCGTCGAACGGATCGGCGAGACTGCGCACTACGCCGTCTACGAGGACGGCTACTCAGTTTACGTCGAAAAAGTCGACGGCCTGCATCCGATCCGTTCGTACACGGCCGTCGGCGGGCGTTCGCCCGCGTACGCAACGGCGACCGGAAAGGCACTCCTTGCGTGGCGCAGCGAGAGTGAGATCGCGGCCGTCGCCGAGAATGGGCAGCGCTGGACTGCGAGCACGCTTGTCGGCGTGAAGAAGATCGTTGCGAACATGGCCGAGATTCGTCGACTTGGCTACGCCGTCAATCGGGGCGAATGGCGGGAATCCGTTTGGGGGATTGGTGCGCCCGTCTTCGATCGCTATGACAAGGTGATCGCTGCAGTCGGCATTTCAGGTCCAGGCGATCGCGTCGAGCCGAGCGTCAAGAAGTTTGCTGAACATGTCTGTTCTGCCGCGCGCGACATCTCGCGCCGGCACGGCGCGTTCGAAAAAGTTTCCTAGACTTTCGCTTCGGCGAGTTCGTGAAGCTCGGGGTCGCCGATGCCTTGCTTGAGATACGAACGCGAGAGTTTCACGTATTCGGGCGGCGCGTGCTCGCACCAGCCGACCGCCTCGCCTTCGAGCGGCTTTTTCACCTTCGCCGGCGCGCCGGCTGCGACGGTCAGCGGCGGGATCTGCGAGTTCGCACCGACGACGCTCCCCGCGCCGATCAACGATTTGCGTCCCACGACCGCGCCGTTTAGAACAACGGCGTTGCTGCCGACGAGAGCCCAATCTTCGATGCGACAATCTTCGAGGGTGACGCTATGGCCGATCGTAACGTCGCTGCCGACGACCGTTTCGCAATCATGGCTGACGTGCAGCACGGAGTTATCTTGAATCGAGCTGCGCGCACCGACGCGAATGGGCCCGTTGTCACCGCGTAGGACGGCGCCGAACCAAACGCTCGATTCCTCACCGATTTCGACGTCGCCGATCAACACGGCCGTCGGCGCGATAAATGCACTCTCTGCCACCTTTGGCCGTTTTCCGCGGTACTCGATGAACATGGCGCCGCCGCTCCTTCCCCGAACCTAGCCCCCAACAGTTATCGCTGAATCACGAGGTCCCTTTGGCCACACATCGACATCAAACCGCGCTGCGCGGTGTCAAGGCAGTACCGAATCCAAAGCCCGGTGATGCGCGCTATTCCAGCGTTAACTACGACTACGCCGGCAAGACCGGACATGTTCACGAAGTTGTCGAGATCGCCGGCGAGCAGCTTGTAAAAGTCGGTTTTGACGATCGTAAGATCGTCTATTACTACTTAGCGGATCTCGTGCTCGATGAAAGTGCGAAGCGCGGCACCTTTCACGACGAGTAGATTACTGATCCCGCACGCTGCCGCCGCCTTGCGGTAGCTGCCGCGGCTGCACGCCGAAGATGCCGACGCCGGGCGCATATCCCATGAACACGCGGCCGTTCGTATCGATGCCTTTGGCTTTGGCTTGATCCGGCGTGAGCGTGGCGATATATTCGCACGCGAAGATCGCGCGGAAACGCTCGGGGCCTTCGCCGCGACGGCGCGCACCGGGGCTTCCCGATGGCTGCGGCTCGGGCGATTGCGGCGGCAACGATGCACTCGGACTCGGCGTGATTTCAGGAGCACCCGCGATCGCGACGTTTTGACTCGCCTGCGGGGAGCGGCGCGCGCCACCGGGTGGCCCGGCTCCCGGCGGAAGTTGCGGACGTATCTCGAGCCAATACGGAACCGCACTTCCCGCCGCGGTCGTGTGCGCGATGACCGTGTACTCTCCGGTCGGCGGAAGTTTCTGCTTGTTTTCGTACGCGGCGACGTAGGCGCGCAATCCATCGAGCAGCGGTTTGGCAATCTCTTGCGCTTCCGCGTTGCAAAGTGGATTGTCGGTTGCGAGTGCGAACGGATCTCCACCCTGCGGAAGAACGTTACGGCGGAATGCACCCGGGCCGCCCCGTCCGCCGCCGCCCGGTCCGCCGACATTCGGCGCACCACCGCCACCTCCGCCTTCGCGCGCTGCCATGCGCGCCACGTTTGCGAGCGTTGACGGTGATTTTTGCGCGCCTTTCCCGACGGCTGCGGTGTAGTTGAGACTGATCGTGCGCGGTAAGAGCGGATTTGCTGCAAAGAAGACCACGCCTCCGCCGCTGACCGGAACCGGATTGGCGTACAAGAGCGTCGAGAACTCGCCGGATTCGGCGTTGAATGCGTTGGTTTCAAAGAGCGTCAAACGTCCAGGCCCGAATGTGTGGGAGATTCCCCAACTAACCGTCGTGTAGGGATCGAGATAGCGATTGTTGTTCGACCCCGTGTATTGCGCGTTCGCGAGCAGCTCAAAACCGTTGTGTGGAAGCTCGGCATCAAACGTGATTCCGGCCCGGTGGATTGGGCGCCCGGGAAGTTGATCGCCGACGATCGAGGTCGATTCCGCCGACGTCAATCGCGAGTCTGCGGCAACCAGGATGGCGTCGTTGAGCGTGTACGTCGGCAACATGACGACGTTTGGTCCGAGCGCGATCCGTCCGCTGATATCGACGCCTTTATAGGCGCGCGCAGTTCCGGCGATCGGTTCGTTGACGTAGACGCCGTTCGGATTGAATGGGGTTGATCCGCAGATCGTCGGCGCCGACCACGTTTGTCCGATCGAGCCGATGTATCCGGCGGGGAAATAGTCTGCCGGTTCGCCGGCCGCGTTGACCAGGGCGTTGATCGTTTGACCTATTTGCGACTGACTGAAGGCATTGACCGTGATCTGGCCGGTGCGCCACAGATGTGTCCAATCGAGATTATAACTCGTTGAAGACTGCCGCTCCGCGCCGCTGTCGCCGGGTCCGCTGATAATAGACGTCCCCGCATCGCAATTGAAGCGCGCGGTGGTCGGATCGCTAAATGTGCGCGGAAGCGTCGGCGGCGGTTGTGCACTGCCGAGATTGAGCGCGAGTTGCATGGTATCGTTGCCGGTTGGTCGCCACGTCGCGCCGCCACCGCCCAGAACCGAATAGCCGACGCCTGACGTATCCGCGAGCGAGCTGTTGAAATTCAGATTGAGCTTGTCGGTTGATTTGATCGAGTCGGCAAAGTTCAACTGCTTCGCGTTGATCCCGATTCCCGAGTGCACGACGTACGGCGTCAATGTGAGAGGCGTGAAATCAGTCAACGCGCTTTCGATGTTCCCGGTTAGCGTGAGCGTGTGCTTGTTATGACCGACCGATGCGTTGAAGGAGTAGCCGTTCGTACGGCTTTGGCTGAGCGTTTCCAGTGGATTGGGAACATCATCGACGTATTCGTTGAGATCGTCGAGCAGGTTTTTGCTCGTGATCGAGAATGCGGTTGCCGTGAAAGCAACGTTGCCGATCAGCGTTGCGCCGGTAACATAGCCGAACTGAAACTTGCTGTAGCGGTTGTTATCCGGTCCAATGCCGCACGGCAGCACGGTCACCCATGCCGTGCAAAGTTGCGAGATCGAACTGTTCGAGTCGATAAATGCTGCGGTTACGGTTCCGAGGTCAGCAACGCGATAACGCAGTTTCACGAGATCCCCGAGATTATCGCTAAAGCCGCCGTGCGGGTACGTTATTCCGCTCGAATCTTCGTAGTCTTGAAACGTCAGCGGATTGTTGGCGCCACGATCCGTGTGTTGCACGGCGATGCCGAGCGCGCCAACGCTGCCCGTGGCTTGGAACGAATAATTCCAGCGGTCGTAGGTTCCGTAGGTCGTCGAGAACTTTTCGTTCCAGCTCTGCGTCGGCTCGATCGTGCGAAAGTTGACACCACCGCCGAGTCCCGCCGCTGTGGGGGCAAAGCTGACGCTCGCCCCGGAGAATAGATCGCTATTCATGCCCCGCATATTGGTCGCAGTTCCGGGCATGCCCATCGGGATGCCGTCGACCGAGATCGCGGTTTGCGATTCGTCGTGCCCGTTGAGCGAAACGGTGACCGTGGAATCCGGGTCGTTCGAATCCTGATTGACGGAAACGCCGGCAAGTTTGTCGAGCGCATCCATCATTGAATCGGAGATGCGGCGAATGGGACTTTCGTCGGAGATGTCGTTGGTGTTGATCTGCACGTTCGAGCGCACCGTGACCGCCCCGATGACGCGCAGATTACTCCCGTTCTGTCGGCCGCCGATTTGTGACGGGATCATTGCGAACTTGACCGTGACGTCTTTGCCGTCGAGAACTTCGAACTCGTTGCTGCGAGCCCCGTCATATCCACGGCGCAAAACGCGCACGCGATAGATCCCCGTGGGGACTTCCGTGTACTTCACTGTCCCGGACTTTTGCGTCAAGGCGCTGACCAGCATGGCGCCGGTCAAGAAAACGCGCGCGTCGTCGAGCGGCTGACCCGTGCTGGTGTCGACCACCGTGATCGTGATTTCACCGGTGTCGCTTTGTGCGGGCGCAAGCGTGGGTACAACCGCGAAGATGAGCGTAAGCGCGAAGGCCATGGTACGGCGAAGCATTTCGTCGTCAATTCGTACCCATTGCCTCGACAACTCTCAGCGGATTCTCAGTTATCTGCGCTGAACCGGCTCTTAACCTTATTTAAAGGAGAAGGCATGGACCTCGCGTTCAGTTCTGCGGAAATCGACTTCCGAACGACGGTCCGTGGCTTTATCGCCGAGCGCCTCCCAGCTGAAATACGCGAAAAGGTACGCAACGGCACGACGCTCGCGAAGGACGATTACGTGCGCTGGCAGCGCATCTTGCACGAGCGGGGATGGGCGGGTCCGTCATGGCCGCGCGAGTATGGCGGCCCGGGTTGGTCTCCCGTGCAGCGCCATATCTTTGAGGAAGAGCTCGCCTACGGCTGGGCGCCGCGAACGGTGCCGTTCGGGCTCAACATGCTTGCGCCGATTCTGATGGAGTTCGGCAACGATACGCAGCGCGCGCGCTTCCTGTCTCGCATCCTCAGTGCTGAAGACTGGTGGTGCCAAGGTTATTCGGAACCCGGTTCCGGCTCGGATCTTGCGTCGCTGCAAACGCGCGCCGAGCGGCGCGGCGATGCTTACGACGTCAACGGAACAAAGACGTGGATTACCGGTGCGCAGTACGCGAATTGGATTTTTGCGCTCGTACGCACCGATCCGAACGTTCCTAAACACAAGGGAATCTCATTTCTGCTCATCGACCTAACCTCGCCCGGCGTGAGCGTCCGTCCGATCGAAACCCTCGACGGTGGGACTGAAATCAACGAAGTGCACTTCGAGAACGTCGAAGTGCCGCTCGAAAACCGCGTCGGTGAAGAAAATGCGGGTTGGCGCTACGCCGTCTTCCTTTTAGAGCACGAACGTACTGGGACCGCGGGCGTTGCGCGCTGCCGCGTACAGTTGGCGCAGCTCCGCGAGATCATCGAACGCGAAGGCCGCAACAGTCGTCGCCTTCGCGAACGCATCGCGCTCGTCGAGATCGAGCTCGCCGCGCTTGCGTACACGGAGCTGCGTACGTTGGCTGCCGAGTCCGCCGGGAAACGGCCGGGGGCCGAGTCGTCGATCCTCAAGATAAAAGGAACGGAGATTCAACAAACGCTGAGCGAGCTCGCGCTCGATGCAGTCGGCCCCTACGCGCGAACGCCGCAAGCCGCCGCGTATTTCAATTATCGTAAGGCGTCGATCTACGCCGGCTCCAACGAGATTCAAAAGAACATCATCGCCAAGCGCATCTTGGGATTATAGCTTGGATTTCAAACTGTCGGGTGAGCAAACGCTCATCAAAGATAGCGTCGAGCGCTTCGTCGCGCAGCAGCCGGCGCCGGCCGAGCCCTGGCGAGAGTTTGCGAAGCTCGGGTGGCTTGGTATCGGCGCGCCGGAAGATTTGGGCGGATTTGGCGGCGCGCTCGAGACGATGCTCGTGATGGAAGCATTCGGCCGCGGATTGTATCTCGAGCCGTATGCGGCATGCGCGGTTTTTCCCGCTGCGATCTTGCGGGCTGCTGGTCGCAACGATCACCTCGAAAGCTTGATTGAAGGCGAACGCCGCTTCGCGGTTGCGTACGAAGAGCCCGGCGCGCATTACAATCCTGCCGCTGTTTCGGCGCGCGCAGAACGTTCGGACGGCGGCTATGTCTTGAACGGAAGGAAAGTACGCGTCGCGGTTCCGCGCGGTGAGGCGTCGTTTTTGGTTTCCGCGCGAGCGGACGGTGACGTGGCGCTCTTCACCCTTGCGCCGGGGACGAGCGGTCTGCGACGTAACGACGAGGTCGCAGAAGACGGAACGACCGTCGCGCGGCTCGAGCTCGAGGCCGTCGCCGTCGATCAATCGACGCGCATCGGAACCTCGTCGGCCCTCGGATTGCTGCAACGTGGCCTCGAGTATGCCAATGCTGCCTTGTGCGGCGAGGCCGTCGGCGTGATGAGCACGATGTTCGACTTGACGCTCGGCCACCTCAAAGAACGTAATCAATTCGGCGTGCCGATCGGCTCGTTTCAGGTCTTGCAGCATCGTATGGCCGAGATGTTCATGGAGTTGGAGCTGGCGCGTTCGATGGCATATGTCGCAGCGATGACCGTCGACGACGACAGCGACACCGAAGCCCGAGCGCGCGCGATTGCCGGCGCGAAGATTCAGGTTTCCCGGTCGGGGCGGTTCGTCGGACAAAACGCCGTGCAATTGCACGGGGCGATCGCGATGACGCAGGAATACAAGCTCGGCGCGTATTTCAAACGCATGACGTCGCTCGAGCGACTATTCGGTGATATCGACTATCATCTCGAACGTTATTTGAGCTAACGGTGGGTGCGGGAGCGGCGCTACGCGTCGGCCGAATCTTCTTCGCGTGTCACCCTGAGCGTAGCGCGCGGTACGCGCGCGAAGTCGAAGGGCGAGCCGAAATCGCCAGGGTCGCGCAACGATCTCGGCGAGTTGCGGGCACGATCGTGCCCTCAGCCTTGGTTCATGGCTTCGCTGCCTGCGTCACCGGAAGGGTCCCTCGACTACGGTCCACTGCGTGGCCCTACGCTCGGGATGACAAATCTGCGCGCCCTACGCTCGGGATGACAACTGCTAACCTTCCACCCATTTCACGAGCTCATCGAACGCGGCGAGTACGCGCGGCTGCGCCGGACGCATGAGCGGATAGTTCGGATCTTCCGACCACGAATCGACGTGTTGCGCGTTCGGAATTAGCTCGCTGCGATACAGTGCTGCGCATCCGGAGCGCTCGACCATTTCACGATACGGATAGAAGTGCATCTTCGGCGGGAGCAGATGGTCATACTCGGATGCGAGGTCGATCATCTTCGCGCGAATCGCTCCGGTGTGCGCGTAGGCACCGATGCGTTCGAGAATCGCCGGCGAACGGTCGATGCGCCAGCCTCCAATCTTGTCGTTCCAGGCCTCGGCCGGTTCCGGTGAGTTCACGTCGCCGTATGCAGTCGACGTCTGTGGATCGAACAGCATCGCGTGCAGCCAGGCCGTGACGATCCAGTAGACCGTGAAATTCTTTGCGTAGAGCGAACCACCCGAAACACCGGGAACGTCGGGCGGAAAGCCGAGCGTTTCGAGCCGGCCGATCTCGCCGGATTGCATTGCCCGGGCGGCTTCGGGAAGTTGGCGCAAGAGATTGTGCTCCTTGGTCCACAACACGCCGTTCCAGGAAAGGCCGCCATCGTATCGATCGCTCCGTTCGAGCGCAAAGCGAACTTGATTGGCGCCGTTTGAGAGCCCGATTGCGTAGACGGCTTCCGGAGCGCGGTGGTGCACTTCTTCGATCGCCTCTTGTGCGCGCTCGGTGATCGCAAAGAGCTCGTCCATCCAACGTTCGAACGTGTTACCCGGCGCATGCTGCCAAAACGAGATGCCGAGATCGCCGGGGATGAAGAAGCGCGGCATCACCACGCCGTCGATTTCGAGCCTCGCCGTACCCGAAAGCACAACGTGACTTTCACCCTGCGATTTGTTGCCGCACACGTAAGCGTACCCGCGCGCCAAAAGCGGATCGGAAAAAATCAGATCGTTCGCGAATTCGCTCCGCTGCGAGGTCGTGCCGGCGACGACCAGGCGGCCATTCCATTTGCGCGGGATCCGTGCGATATAGCGTTCGCCGAGCCAGAGCGATCCGCGCATTTGCCAGCCGGGAATCGGATCGGACGGCGGCGCGAGCGTTGCTGATATGGCGCGCGCGTCCGCCGCAGCGTATGCGGGCGTGCCGAAGGCGATCTCGGGTCCGAATACGCTGAACGCTCCCGGCGGAAGCGGTTGAGTGAGGGGGTATGGCGCGTTTGCGCTCGCACGCAGGTCGTCGACCGCTTCTAGCATGGATTCGTTCCCTTCGAGCGTAACACAGGCCACCGCAAAACGCAGAGGGGAGAGGCATGAACGCACGTAGAGGTTGGTTCGTCTCGTCCATCGTCGCGGTTGTAGCCCTTAGTTTGGCTACGATCGTGCCGGCTACCGGACAAAGTGTTCCCGGTGTAAGCACCACAGAGATTCTCTTGGGCGGCGTCCATCCGTACAGCGGACCGGCGTCGGCATACAGCTCGATCGGAAAAGGCGCGAAAGCTTATTTCGACTACATCAACGACACCAAAGGCGGCGTCTACGGCCGAAAGGTCATTTACAAAGATCTCGACGACGGCTACAATCCGCCGCAATCGTTGACGCTCACGAAACAACTGGTCGAACAAGATCACGTCTTCGCGATGTTCAATCCGCTCGGAACTCCCGTCAATACGGTCTTGCGGCCGTACCTGAACGACAACAAAGTTCCGCAGCTCTTCGTCGCTACCGGCGCGACGACGTGGGCAATGGATTCGGCTAAGTTCCCGTGGACCATCGGCTGGCAGCCGGACTATCAGGCCGAGTCGATCGTCTACGCGCACTACATTCTCCAACACCAACCGAATGCGAAGATCGGCGTCATCTATCAGAATGATGATTACGGTCAGGATTATCTTAACGGACTCAACAAAGGCCTCGGCTCGAAATCGAGCATGATCGTCAAGGCGGTCAGCTACGAAACAACCGACCCCGACGTGAAGTCGCAGATCGCCGTGCTGAAAGGCAGCGGCGCGGATACCGTGGTCATTTTCGCGATTCCGAAATTCAGCGCGCAAACGCTGGCCGCAATCAGTCAGCTTTCGTGGAAGCCGACCATCTATCTCAACGTCGTCTCGAATTCGCAGTCTACCATGCGCGCGGCGACGCAGCAGGGTGGTGCGGTGGCGACGAACGGCGTCATCTCGGTTCAGTATCTCAAAGATCCGAGCGACGCGGCGATGCAGAACGATCCCGGCGTCAAGCTCGAGCACGAAATTCTCGCGAAGTATGCTCCGGGTTCCGATCCGAGCGACGGATTCTACCTGTACGGCATGGGTGCGGCGTTCACGATGCTCGATGCGTTGACCAAGGCCGGCAAGAATCTGACGCGTGAGAACGTCATGCAAGCCGCGCTCCATCTGCACGAGACGAACAACCCGTTCGTCCTGCCGGGGATGGTTATCGAGACGACTCCCGAGGATCACTTCCCGATCCGTCAGATGCAGCTCTCGCGCTACACCGACGGAAAGTGGGTAAACTTCGGGGCGTTGATGTCAGCACGTAAGTAAAAGAAAGAACGCGTCATGTTCGGGCTGATGATGGACGCGCCGCTGATGATCAGCTCGCTTCTCTCATATGGGGCGCGATGGCATAGTGACGTCGAAATCGTCACACGTACGGTCGAGGGGCCGATTCACCGGTACGGATACGGTGAGGCGGCCCGCCGTGCTGCGCAGCTCGCGCATGCGCTGCGTGCGCTCGAGGTCGAGCCGGGCGAGCGCGTCGCAACGCTCGCCTGGAACACATATCGCCATTTCGAGCTGTACTACGGCGTATCGGGAATCGGCGCGGTTCTGCATACTGCGAATCCGCGACTACACCCCGCGCAGATCGCGTACATTATCGAGCACGCGCAAGACCGTTACATCTTTTCGGATCTAACCTTCGTTCCGATCCTCGAAGGAATCGCGCCGGCACTCAGATCGGTGCGCGGCTACGTCATCCTAACCGGCGAGTCGACGATGCCCAAGACGTCGCTGCCGAACGTGCACTGCTACGAATCGCTCTTGGCTGCACAACCCGATCGGATCGAGTGGCCGGTCTTCGACGAACGCACGGCGTCGTCGCTGTGTTACACCTCGGGGACGACCGGCGATCCGAAAGGCGTCATGTACAGTCATCGCTCGACGGTCTTGCATGCGTTTTCCGCTGCCGGTGTCGATCAAAATCGGCGCATCGATGGTCGCAACTGCGCCATGCCACTCGTCCCGATGTTTCACGTCAACGGTTGGGGCATTCCGTACTCGGCGCCGATCATGGGCACGAAGCTGGTCTTCCCGGGCACCGGCTACGAAGGCAAGCAGATTTACGAGCTGATGGAAGCCGAGGGCGTAAAGACCGCGGGCGGCGTTCCCGCGATCTGGCAACGCTTGCTGAACTATGTCGAAGAAAACGGATTACAGCTGACGACGCTTCGTTCAATGCGCGTCGGCGGCTCCGCAGCGCCTCCGACGATGATCGAAGCGTTCGAGAAACGCGACGTCGAGGTTGCGCAAGGCTGGGGAATGACCGAAGCGAGTCCGGTCTGCACGACCGGTTGTCTGCCGAGCGAGATTCGTGAATCGCCCGACGTCCGTACGTATCAAATGATGGCCGGTCATTGCTTGTACGGCGTCGACATGAAGATCATCGATCCCGCCGGTGAGATGCTGCCGAACGACGGTATAGCGCAGGGCGAGCTCTGCATTCGCGGACCGTGGATCGCGAGCGCGTACTACGAGAATCCTGCGGCGACGGAGATTGCATTCACGAAGGACGGATGGTTCAGAACCGGCGACATCGTGACGATCAGTCCAACCGGGTATTTGACGATCACGGATCGCGCCAAAGACCTGATCAAATCAGGCGGCGAGTGGATCAGCTCGATCGATCTGGAAAATGCGGCGCTCGGTCATCCCGACATCGCCGAGGTTGCGGCGATTGCGATGCCGAGCCTCGAGTGGGGCGAGCGTCCGATGCTCGTCGTTCGCCGGCGTGCAGGCGGGAACGTCGATCGCGACACGATTATTGCATTTCTCAAACCCAAAGTCGCGAGCTGGTGGCTGCCGGATGCGATCGTCTTCATCGACGAGATGCCGTACACCGCGACCGGAAAAGTCTCGAAGAAAACGCTCCGCGAGCGCTACGCTACCGCGTCGGTGTAAATTGAAGGGGTTCCGGCAGCGGTGATTGCTTAATCGGCAATTTGCCGCCGGCGAGTAGCTTTTCACAATGGGCGGTGACGCCTTCGATCGTCGTCCACCACACGCCGTCAAAACCTTTGATGTGCTGGATGAGGCGATCGATCGTCTTCATGCTGACGTGACGGCCTGAGATAAACGGATGGAGCGTGAGCACGTAGCACGCGCCGTCTTCATACATGCCGTTGAACTCATCCGACCAGAATCGGAAGACGGTCTCGGGATCGGCCAGCGCCTTGTCCCGATTGGCGCGCGTGTGAGCCCAGTACTCCGCGTCGTCCAGCGCCCATTGAATCGGAATCTCGATCAGCGGTCCGGCCGGCGTTTCGAGGGCGTACGGCGATTCGTCATCCATCAAGCTTGAATCGGAACGGCAACCGTGTCGCACGAGTATCTCCGGCGTGCGGCGATTGAGCTCCCAACCCGGCGCACGGTATAGCGTCGGCGTGTATCCGCAGAGCTCGCCCAGAACCTCTTTCGAGAGACGCAAGACCTCGTTTTCGCTCTCTTCATCGAGAAGCTCGAGCGCTTCGTGAATGTGGCCGTGCAATCCGACCGGATACCCGGCGTGCACGAACGCCTTGATGACTTCCGGATGGATCATTGCGATGTACGAGGGGACGTAAAACGTTCCGGGTACGCCGTGTCGTTCGAGCATGTGTAAGATGCGCCCGACGCCGACTTGTGGGCCGAAGAGACGTTGATGCAGCTCGCCGAGTTGATTGCGCGAGCGTTCGGGAACACGAAAATACAGCGCCGATTCGCCGTCGACGTCCCACGTGAGAGCGACGGCGATGCGTTTTCCGTCAGGCCACGGAAACGCCATTAGGCGAGCTTACCGACGGCTTTCTCGAGCAACGTCCACGCTTCGTCGCCGTAGAGTTTCTTTTGCTGATCGTAGAAGCCCGACTCACGGAGCTTGGCTTTGAACGTGTCGCGATTGACGTTGTTGAACGTGAGGCCTTCCTGCGTCAATTTCGGCTGCAGGGTAGCGTTCAAGTTTTCGACGTCAACCCGCTGCAGGAGTGAGGTCTCGTTCATGTTGCGCTCGAGGATATCGAAGACGTCTTTGGGGAGCGAGTCCTTGGCGGCGCCGTTCATCACCATCCAATAACCGGCCCACATGTGGTTCGAGATCGAACAGAATTTCTGCACTTCGTACAGCTTGTACGTCTCGATGATCGCGAGCGAGTTCTCTTGGCCGTCCATGACGCGCGTTTGCAACGCCGTGTACATTTCTTTGGAGTCGATCGGCGACGGCGAGGCGCCGATGGCTTTGAACATCGCGATTGCGACGGGGCTGGCCGGAACGCGAATCTTGAAGCCGAGCATGTCGCCGGCTTGCGTGATCGGTTTCGTGCTCGTCGTGATCTCGCGGACGCCGTTGTCCCAAATCTTCACGAACGAGTATATTCCGACTTTCGCAGTCTGATTGCGAATGTAGGCGCCGAGCGGACCGTCCATCGCTGCGAAGCCTTGCTTCGCGTCGTTGAATGCAAAGCCGACGTTGCTGATCGCTGCAACGCTGACGACGTTGGCGAGCACGTTGTCGGGTGCGCACCACAGCTGCAGCGCACCGGAGCGAAGTTGCGTGAGCATCTGACTGTCGCCGCCGAGAATGCTGTTCGGAAAGACTTGCAGGTCGAGACGGCCGTTGGACTGCGAGCGGACCTTGTCGGCCATCGCTTTGAGTCGAACGTTGGTCGGATGCGTTTCGGGATTGTCGGTCCCGATCTTCATGGAGAACTCGGCGGCCTCACCCGGAAAGCGGACGAAGTTGACCGCAAGCGCGGTTGCAGCCGAGGTTGTCAGGAAGCGGCGTCGATTTTGCATGGGGCGCAGCCTTTCCGCATTTTTGAAGACGCTGCCTTCCTTAGACATGCGTCGCTTAAGGAACTCGAAATCTGCCGGAGAAGAAAGACCGATGACGCTGCTCGCGGTTTTACTCACCGGCGCTTTGGCGCAAGCAAATATGCAACCATACCAGCCTCTCGTTGCCGGAGCGCGCTACATTTATAGCTGTTCGGGCGGAATCGCGGCGGTGCGAACCATCGCGAACGGCTCGATCAACGGCGTCTCCGGATTCGTGAACATGCTGTCGCTGACGATTCCGGGTCAACCCAGCGTGCAGTTCGGCGAGCTGCAAATGAACGACTCGCAGGGCACGAAGACGGGCGGCTGGGTATTCGCGCCGACGTACCCGAGCGTTCAAATCAATCCGCCGCAGCTGGAGCTGCCGATCAATCCCGTCATGGGTCAGAATTTTTCGCTGCCGGACGGCTACGGCGGTACGATCACGGTTACTTACGCGGGTTTGACGACGGTGACCGGCTACTCGAGAGTTTACACCGGCGTTGCCGTCTTCAAGGAAACGGATAGCGGACATCCGCCGATTCCGTTCCCGCGCACCGTCTATATGGTAAAGGGCATCGGCGAAGTGCAAACCGATCTGGCCGCATCGCAGCAGCTCAATTTGCCGGCGACGACCTGCACGCTCGCGTCGTACAGTATCCCGTGAGATTCCCGGCCTGGGCCGGAGCGATCGTCGCAATCGTGCTCGTCGCGAAGCTCGCCGCGGCGCAGACCGCACCGAATCCGGCGATGAATGCGCCCGATCAGCTGGCGTGGGCGCTCTTTCTGCAGGTCAACGCCGACGTAGCCACGCCCGGAAACAACGACGCGCTCTTCGAGACATGGCCGAACGACGGCGACACGTTTGCGATCAAGCCTGCACGCTTCACGCGCGCGCATCATCCGCTGCGCCTGTCACCTCAGGCGCTTGTCGCCGCGCACGATCCCAGTCTTGAAGGTGCCGGCGAGGAAACGAATCGCAATCAAGCCGCGTACGACTTCATCGTCGAGAGACATTTGTATTCGGTGCGTGGCTTGCAGGCCGCGTTCGGCACGACGTTGCGCTTTCCGGTCGAGGCCGTCGAAGTCAAAGCTAACTGGTATCCGGTCGAGCACATTCCCGGATACGGCGGCGATCCGTCGCAGGCATTTCGCATTTATCACGTGAGCAGGGACGCGAGCGGCCACGCGTACGCGCTCGTCTCGATGCACATCATCTCGAAAGCCGTGCCGAACTGGACCTGGGCAACGTTCGAGCATGAGAATAGTCCCGCGCGCTGCGATACGCTGGGCTGCAGCGATACGTTTGGCGCGCAAACCGAGTTCGTAGTACCGAACGCGTCGCGCAACGCAGGCTACGGCGCGTGCCCACACACGCCGGCGCTCGACGCGCTGTTTACGCACGCAAAGATCGATCCGGCCTTCGCGCACTATTGCCTCAAAGGCACGCAGAGCGATTTCACCGACACGACCGGTGTGGCGCTGCGTTTAGGTAACTCCGTTACCGAAAACGGGTTCGTCGCGCAATCCTCTTGTATGACATGCCATGCCCGAGCAGCTTTCGATCGCAATGGCAGGATGACGTCGTTCGGCGGTTTCGATCCCGCGGGGAATCCGTTCGTGGGGGCCGTCAATCCGGGGTGGTTCTGGGCGCCCGACAACGCGACGCGCATCGCGACGCAGGCCGATTTCGTCTGGTCGATCCCGTTCTGCGCGGTCGACGACACCGATCCGGCGAAACCGCAGCCCGCTGCATTGTGTAGTTCCAAGCAATGATGATGCTGGTTTTCGCGGCCCTTCTGACCGCGTTGAAGTATTTCACAGGTTCGTGGATGTGCGGCCCCGTGCACTGGAGCTTCGCGCCGCTCTCGAAAGGCTCGCCGTGGCTCAGGGTCGTCTACGGAAAACCACAGCATCCGAGCGGCGTCGCGATATTCGGTTATGTCGAAGGCTTACACGGCTTCGTCTACCGCGACTTTAACGCCGATGGTTCCTACGCGAATCTAACTTCGGTCGGACCCGTTGACGGCACGTGGAGCTGGACAGGGCCGTACTATCCCGCGGGCGGTGGCGATGCACGCTACGGCCGGATCTTGTACCTCATCAAGAGCCCGACGCAGTACGACCGCAAATTTCAGCAATTCCAAAACGGTCAAACGATCGATCGTGGCGGCGATACCTGCACGAAGCTCTAGGGCTTCGGCGCCTCGCATTCGATCAGCTCTTCGCCGCAGTTGAGGCAGTGATCGTCATTCGACTCGGCGCACGATTTGCAAAACGCGTGATTGTATTCGCAGAGCATGACGCTTTCTTCGCCGATCAGCGACTTGCCGCACTTATCGCACGCCTGTTGCATCGCTAGTTGCGCAGGAGCCTGGTGAGATTTTCAGGCGGCTGCATCCCGACGACCGCCATTCGATTCGGCCACGCCATCGCAGGAACGCCGTTCACGCCGGCCCGGTGTGCCGCGCCGATGAAGTCGTCGACCGTCGTTGCAAACCGGTGCTCGGCCCACGCGTTCTCGACGTCCGGTGCGGACGCGCCGTAACGCTCGGCAATCGGAATGATCGTTGCGGGCTTGGCGATGTCGGCTTGTTCGGTGAAAAACGCGCGCGAGACGTCGTGATGAAATGCACCGGAGGGATCATCGCCGCCGAGCGCGCGAATCAGTTCCGCCGTCTCGAGCGCAAAACGTGAATTGTAGTTGCGCGAGGGCGGATCGATCGGGAGACCGACCATTTGCGCCGTCCGGATCAGACGCTCGCGAATTGCGGGCCAGGCTTCCGGCGGGAAGGGCTTGGGCGCTCCTTCCGGCGGCGTCTCGGGATGCAGCTCGAAGGGAAGCCAGCGCAGCTTTGCGTCGAGTTCGCGTGCGGCTTGTTCGGCCCAGACCGAGCCGAGATAGCAGTACGGTCAAACAACATCAGACCAGACGTTGATGATGCGTGGTTCGTTCATTTGGCGTTGTACGTATACGACGCCGGTTTCCATTCACAGACGCTGCCGTCGCGCATCACGAACGATTCGCAACCATCGACTTCCGGATTGAAGTCTGCGTTGAGGGCTTTGGTGCTCGGCCAGTCGACGTTGCTGTCCCCGCGCGCTGCGGCTCGAGCTTTTTGATATGAGAATTGAGGAGACTTGGTCAAGGGGTTGAGTGCGCGAACGAGCGTCTGTGCCTGCGTCATCCGTCCGATTGTAGCATGAAATATTTTTCGATTCTCGATCTCGTGCCGATCCGAAAAGGCGGAACGCCGGGCGAAGCACTGGCTCGTACAATCGAGCTTGCCCAACACGCGGAACGCTGGGGTTATCACCGCTATTGGGTGGCAGAGCATCACAATATGCCGGGGATCGGAAGCGCCGCGACCTCGGTCGTCATCGGTGCCGTCGCGGGCGCGACGCAGACGATGCGGATCGGATCCGGCGGGGTGATGTTACCGAATCACGCGCCGCTCGTGATCGCAGAGCAATTCGGGACCCTCGAGGCGCTTTATCCCGGACGCATCGATCTCGGCCTCGGACGTGCGCCGGGAACCGATATGCTCACGTCGCGCGCATTGCGCCGGGACCTTGCGACGACGTCGGATCGCTTTCCGAACGACGTGCTCGAATTGCAGAGTTTTCTCGGCGAAGGTTTTCCGCAGCACGGGATTCAGGCGGTTCCGGGAACCGGCGCAAACACGCCGGTTTGGCTCTTGGGATCGAGTTTATTCAGCGCGCAGCTTGCCGCGGAGCTCGGTTTGCCGTTTGGATTTGCGTCGCACTTCGCGCCCGATCTCTTGTTCGAGGCATTGCAGATCTATCGCGATACGTTTCGGCCATCGGAACAGCTCGAGCAGCCGTACGCGATGCCCGCGATTCCAGTGGTCGTTGCAGAAACGGATGAAGAAGCGCGGCGATTGCTGACGTCTTCGCAACAAGCGACGGCGAATCTCGTGCGTGGCAAACCCGGCCAGCTGCCCGAACCCGTCGACGTCGCGCAAATCGAAGGACTGCTGACGCCGGAAGAACGCGCTGCCGTCGCCCATCGTCAGATGTATGCTGCGGTCGGCTCAGCGTCGACGGTGCGCGAGCGCATCGCCGGCTTCATCAAACGCACGCAAGCGGACGAGCTCATGATCACATCGATGATCTACGACCAAGCCGCTCGGCTACGTTCGTTCGAGCTCGCGTCGGAAGTTTTGTCGGCCTTGACAAAATCTTGACCGCCATCCCCAGCAAATTCTAAGCACCTTCCGAGGTGAAGCTCTTACGATCTTGGCGTGAGGCAACCGGCGCGTCAGACCGATCGTCTATTCGAACGAGCCGCGCAACTGCATAACAACGGTCGCCTTGAAGAAGCTGTGGCGCTTTACGAGCGCATCCTGAGATTCGACGACCGGATCGCCGGAGTGCATTCGAATCTTGCCGTCGCATTGCAGAGCCTCGGCAAATTTCCTGACGCCGCCACGCATTACGAGCGCGCAATCGCTCTCGAGCCGGATTCCGCTCTGGCACTCGACAACTATGGCACGCTCCTGCAAAAGCGTGGCGAATACGCAGCTGCTGTACCGTATCACGAACGGGCGATCGAGCTCGATCCGAATTTACCGCAAGCTCACCACAATTTCGGGAACGCGCTAGTGCTTCTCAAGCGCGCGCGTGAGGCGCTCGCACCGTTGCGCCGGCAGTCGAGCTGCAACCTCGATTTGCGGAAGCCTGGAATTGTCTCGGCGCCGCATATCAAGCCCTCGACTCGATGGATGATGCGATCGTGTGCTATCGCAAGGCAATCGAGATCGCTCCCCGTTTTGCCGATGCGCACGCAAACATCGGCAACGCCTTGCGCGATCGCGGCGATATTACAGAGGCGGTCGGAGCCTTCGAAACCGCCGTCACCTTGCAGCCGCGCGCCGGCAGGTTCCATCGTCTGTTGATCGAGGCGTGCCGTAATCGGGCCTCGCACGAGCAGATTGAATTCCTCGAAGCCCTTCTCCGAGACGGCGGGTCCTTGAGCGTCGACGATCGGATCCAAGCGCATTTCGGATTGGGTAAGGCATACGATACCGACAGCGACGTCGAGCGAGCGTTCTCGCATTTTCGCGACGGAAACGCCCTTGCGCGTTCGATCTGCGTATACGATGAAGCAGCTGCAATACGGGAATTCGAGCTGTTCACGCGGCTGTTCAGCAAGCCGTTGATCGAGAGCTTCACCGGCTACGGGAATCCGTCATCGGCCCCCGTGTTCATCTTTGGCATGCCTCGCTCGGGCACGACGCTCGTCGAGCAGATTCTTGGCAGCACATCCGAAGGTTGCGGCCTGCGGAGAGCTCGGTGCCATACAGGAGATCATGCGAAGCTTCTCGCCGATCGAGTCGGATCCGAATGACGTGCCTGCTTTTCGCGCTGCCTTCATCCAACGAATGAGTACGCTTGGAGCGCAGTATGTCGATATCGTCGAGAAGGCATCGTCTTCCGCGGCGCGCGTGACCGATAAGTGGCCGTGGAGTTTCAAATTCGTCGGGCTCATCCATCTGATCCTGCCGAACGCGCGCCTGATTCACGTTCGTCGCAAGCCGGCAGAGACGTGTCTCTCGTGCTTCTGCACTTTATTTGCCGACAATCTACCCTACATGTACGACCTTGGCGAGATCGGGCGTTACTATCGCGCGTACGAGGAGACAATGCGATTCTGGCTCGGCGCGCTTCCGGACGGTCGCGTTTTCGAGATTCAATATGAAGAGCTGGTTGAAGACTTTGAGACGCAAGCGCGACGTCTGATCGCTCATTGCGGTCTGGAATGGGACGAGGCGTGTCGACAATTTTGGACTGCGCGCCGACCCGTGCGCACGGCGAGCGCTGTCGCGGTTCGTCAGCCGTTGTACACGCGAGGGTTGGATCGCGCACGCGCATACGGATCGCGTCTCGACCCGCTTACGGCTGCTCTTGAAGGAGCCTAGGGGAGGAGCCATCGCCGGCCGGCAGAATCCAGGCCAGCCGACTATGAGGGTCACGCCGACGTAGCTCAGTTGGTAGAGCAGCTGATTCGTAATTAGCAGGTCAGGAGTTCAAGTCTCCTCGTCGGCTCCAGTTTCACTAAGAAGATTGCGACATGCGATCTTCTTTTGTGACGAGTTCGCTATTTTTAGTTGAGCGAGTTCGATGTTGCTGCCAGGATGAGCCGCTCGAGACGCCAAACATATGTTCGAGTGCTGTTGAAGAGTCGTTGCCGTCGAAGCGCTTGCAACAATCAGCTTAAACGCAATGCCTCGTTGTATTGTTCGTTGGCGTGCCAATTCGAGTATCAATACGAAATCTACATCGAGCGGTGGAAGAACGGCGAGGTCGACGGTACTACGACGTCATTTGACAAGCCGTCAAATCACATCCGTCGTTACCTCTTTGAAAAAGAGAAGCGGAAGTGCCAAATCTGTGGATGGAGTGTCCGCAACCCGCGAACCGGTGTTGTGCCTCTGCACGTCGATCATGTCGACGGAAACGCACGCAATAACCGACCCGAAAATCTACGCCTTCTTTGTCCCAATCATCACGCATTGACGGAAACCTACGGCAATGCAAACAAAGGCAAGGTTCGGTTCTCGCCTATCATATTTCCAATGTGATGACAATTCGGATAGGCATAAGTTACGCGCCACAGACTGGGCCGTATCCGCGATATGTCGAGGCGACGCAGAGCGCAGCAGTACGTCTCGGACTCAACATCGAAGTCGTCGACCTTTGGTCGCATCCCGAAGAAGCGATGAACGTCGACGGCATCATGTTTACGGGCGGCGGTGACGTCGCGCCGGAACGCTTCGGCAAGCCCGGCGAAACCGATCGTTGCGAGGGGATCGAGTTGAAGCGTGACGATCACGAATTTCGATTGTGCGAGACCGCATGCGCGCGAGAGTTGCCGATACTCGGCATCTGCCGCGGCGAGCAGGTTCTCAACGTGCACTTCGGTGGGACGCTCATCACGCATATCGCGACGGCGAACGATCACGTCAAGACTGACGGTGAAGACGCGCGGCACGCAATCGCTACCGTTCGCGGTTCCATAGTCGCGGAATTGGCTTGCGCGCAACACGCCGAGGTGAACAGCTCACATCATCAAGCTGTCGATCAGCTCGCCGAGCCCTTTGTCGTAACCGCGCGCGCGAGCGACGGAACAGTCGAAGCTTTCGAGTGGGCAGAGACTGATGGAAAGCCGTTTTTCTTGGCGGTGCAGTGGCATCCGGAGCGGATGAATCAGGCCGAAGCGCTGGCCGGTCCGATTTTCGAACAGTTCTTGAAAGCCGTTGCCGGTTCGCGCAGCTTCGCCTGAGGATCGCGACGCGATCTGGGCGATCCTCGAGCCGATGATCCGCGCGGGCGAGACCTATACGCTGCCGCGCGATCATGTCGCGCGAAGATGCGCTCGCGTACTGGTTTACGCCCGGCCATCACGTCCACGTCTTCGTCGACGGCGACGGCGAGATTCTCGGGACGTACTTCCTTCATACGAACGCGGGCGGCGGCGGGTCGCACGTTGCCAATTGCGGCTACGTGACCTCGGCAAGCGCCACCGGACGCGGCGTGGCGCGCGCCATGTGCGCCCACTCGCTCGAGCTTGCCAAAGAGCTCGGCTATCGTGCGGTTCAGTTCAATTTCGTGGTCGCCACCAACGTCCGGGCCGTGCGGCTTTGGGAGAGCTTCGGGTTCGAGGTGGTCGGCCGGCTGCCGGGGGCGTTCGCGCACCCCACCCAGGGCTACGTCGACGCCCTGGTGATGTTCAAGACGCTCGCCCCCTCTTAAGCCGCCCCGGCCGCAGGCCGATACCACCTGTGAATGCAGCCTCTCCCCCACCGCGCCCCGCACCACGAGGAGCGTCGTTCCGACGTTCTGGCGATGCTGCTTGCGCCGAGCTCGCCGTCCGAATTCCTCGAACGCTACTTCGAGAAGGAACCGCTCCACATCGGACGCGGCGATCCGAAGTATTTTCGCGAGGTTTACGACATCGGTGAGATCGAGAGCTCGCTCGTCGTCGGCGGGAACGAATCACGACAAGTTCGTTCTGATCAAGCACGGCGTGGGTCAGGTCTCCGTCGACGATATGACGATCGAACGGCAGCATACGCGCGCGCGGCATACCGGCCGCACGCCGAAGCTCGTCCTCGATCCGCGCGTCGTCGTTTCGTATTTCGATCGCGGCTACACGCTCGTCATCAAAGACGCCTCGCTGTTCAGTCCGAGGCTGCAGAAGTTCGTGAACCGCGTCCAGCAACGACTCGGCTTCTACATTCAAACGAACGTCTATTTTACGCCGCCGAAGGCGCAAGGATTCGACGTCCATCACGACACGCACGACACGCTCGTGATGCAGATCGAAGGATCGAAGACGTGGCGGATCTACGATCCCGTCGTTCAGTTGCCGGTCGAGACTCAGCCGTTCTCAAAAGAAGAGCACGGCAAGCAGGTCAAACTGAATCGTGAGGTCACGCTCAATCCGGGCGACACGCTGTACGTTCCGCATGGCTTCCCGCATGAAGCGATGACGGCCGAAGGCAAGTCGCTGCACGTCACGCTTGCGATGTGTCCGCTGCGCGTCATCGACTTGCTCGAAGCGATGATCGATTTCGCGGCCGTGACCGACGTCGAGCTGCGCCGCGCGCTGCCGCCGGGTTGGCACGAATCCAAAGAGTTCCCGGCGCGATTTGCCGCGATGCTGCACGAGCGGCTTCCAAAAGCACTTCCGGCCGCACACGTCCCGGCTGCGATCGAGATGATTCTCCGCGATCTCTTCGCGGTGACGCGCTCCGAAGCCGGAGGATCGTTCGACGAATGGGAGCGTTTCACGACGCTGGGACCGTCGAACACGCTCGCAATGCGCGACGACGCTCCATTTATGCTGCGTCGTGCTGGTCAGAACATCGAGCTGTTGATCGCCGGAAAGTCTCTTGCATTTCCCGACAGCGTACGGACCGCTCTTCGTAAAGCTGCAAGCGGGACCGATGACGATCGCGCAAGTCGACGCGACGTTGCCAGGCAATGTCGGCCGTCAGCTGGTGAAGATGCTGCTCTTGGAAGGGCTCGTCTCGGTAAACTAGCCTACATATCCAGGCCGCCGTTGATGTTGAACACGGCGCCCGTAATGTAGCTGGATTCGTCTTCGAGCAAAAAGCGCACGACGCGCGCGACTTCCTCGGGTTTTCCGAGCCGGCGCTGCGGAATGCGCTCGACGATTTTATCGAGGATCTCCTTCGGAATCGCGCCGACCATTTCGGTCGCGATGAATCCGGGAGCGACGGCGTTGACGGTGATGCCGCGCTGTGCGGTTTCGAGCGCGAGGCTCTTCGTGAAGCCGATCAGGCCGGCTTTGGACGCAGCATAATTCGCTTGGCCGATGTTGCCGGTTTGCCCGATCACGGAGCTGATGTTGACGATGCGTCCCGAGCCTTGCGCGATCATGTGCTCGAGCACGGATTTCGTCATGCGAAACGTCCCCGAAAGATTGACGTCCATGACGCCGGTCCAATCTTCGTCGGTCATGCGGCGCACCGTTTTGTCGATCGTGATTCCCGCGTTGTTGATCAGGAAGTCGACGCGTCCCCACTGTGCGATCGCTTCTTTGACGACACGCTCGCAGTCGTCGGGCGAATGAACGCTGCCCTGATGAATCGAAACGTGCGAGCCGTCCTTTTCGAGCTCGGCCTGGAGTTTTTCGGCGCCGTCTTTACCGCGGCTGTAGCCGGCCGCAACTTTTACGCCGGACTGCGCCAACATGCGCGTGATCGCGCCGCCGATTCCGCGCGTGCCACCGGTGACGATCGCAACTTTCCCGTCGCTGAACATCGTGTCTCCTCGCTGAGATGAAATCTACAAGCGTTCGAAGATTGCAGCGATGCCTTGACCGCCGCCGATACACATGGTGACGAGCGCGTAGCGGCCGCCGGTTCGCTTGAGCTCGTAGATGGCTTTGATCGTAAGGATTGCGCCGGTCGCGCCGATGGGATGTCCGAGAGCGATTGCGCCGCCGTTCGGATTGACCTTAGCGGAGTCGAGTCCTAATTCTTTTGAGACCGCGCATGCTTGTGCTGCAAAAGCTTCGTTCGATTCGATGACGTCGAGGTCGGAGATTTTCAGGCCCGCGCGTTCGAGCGCTTTCTTTACGGCGGATACCGGGCCGATGCCCATGTATTTCGGATCGACGCCGGCGTGTCCGTACGACACCAGCCGTGCCATCGGTTTGCGTCCGGCGCGCTGCGCGGCGCCGGCTTCCATCATGACGATCGCAGCCCCGGCATCGTTGATTCCCGATGCGTTGCCGGCCGTAACGGTTCCATCAGACTTGAAAGCCGCGCGCAATTTCCCGACGCTTTCGAGCGTTGCGTCGCCGCGCACGTGCTCGTCGGTATCGAAGGTAACGGTACCCTTGCGCGATTTGATCTCGACCGGGACGATCTGCTCTTTGAAGTGGCCTTTCTCGATTGCGGCTGCGGCGCGTTTCTGACTCTCGACCGCAAAATGGTCCTGCGCGTCGCGTGAGATCCCGTATTTCTCCGCGACGTTTTCGGCCGTGATCCCCATGTGAACGGTGTCGAAGGGATCGGTCAGCGCGCCGACCATCATGTCGATCGTTTGACTATCGCCCATGCGCGCGCCCCAGCGTAGGCCGGTCACGCCGTAGATGCCACGGCTCATCGATTCCGCGCCGCCGCCGAGTGCGACGTCGGTGTCGCCGAGTAAGATCGTCTGCGCCGCCGAGACGATCGCTTGCAACCCGCTTCCGCACAGGCGGTTGAGCGTGAGCGCCGCTGTTTCTTGCGGCAATCCGCCTTCGATCGCAGCGACCCGCGACAGATACATATCTTTCGCGTCGGTGTGAATGACGTTACCGAACACGACATGTCCAACTTCGTCCGGTTGTACGCCCGCGCGCTTGACAGCTTCGCGTACGACGGTCGCTCCGAGCTGCGTCGGCGGTACGTCCTTTAGGCTGCCGCCGTATGTTCCAATCGCGGTTCGAGCGCCGCTCAGGACGACCACGTTTCTTTCCGGCATTTTTCCCTCTCGTGCAGGTTGAGCGCGAGGCTTTCATGCCCGTGATTCAAAGATACCTTCATGGATCGAGCAAGCGATCTTCCGCTGATCGACCTGCACGACGTTCGCGTGATGCTCGGCCATCGTACCGTCCTCGAAAACGTCAGCTGGCAATTGCGTGCGGGCGAACATTGGCTCATCAGCGGACCGAACGGTGCCGGCAAGACGACGCTCTTGCGCGTCATTCGCGGCGATCAGCCGATTGCATATGGAAGCGGATCGCGCACGTATCGTTTGGCTGGACGCGAACCTGAGGCTTTGGCATCCGGCAAGGCGGCTATCGGATATCTCGCACCCGAATTACACGAGCGCCTTTTGCGCATGGAGCTGCCGCTCGACGTTCGGCAATTGATTTTGGGCGGCGTACACGGGACGTTGTATCTCTCGGAGCCTGCGAGCGCGGTGGAGCGCGCGCGGGTTCAGCTCTTGGCGGAGCGTCTTGGGATTGCGGGCCTTCTCGGCGAGCCGATGAACGAGCTTTCCTTCGGGCAGCTGCGGCGAGCGCTGCTGGCGCGCGCGCTTGCGGGCGCGCCGCGCGTCGTCGTGCTCGACGAGTTCGCGCACGGCATCGATCGGCAGTCGCGCGAGATCATCGCGCAGACGCTCTCGGAAGCCGTCAATGAAGGGACGTCGCTGATCGTTGCGACGCATCGGCGCGAAGAGCTTCCGGCGGCGATTACGCACGAGCTGCGATTGGAAGCCGGCCGCGTCGCGTGGGCCGGCGTGCTGGAGAGGCCGATTGTGAAGAAGATCGCGGACAACGGCAACGTCATCGCAAGCGCAAACGGCGACGTCATCCTGAAGCTCGAAGCCGTCGACGTCTATCAGGAGCATCGGCATGCGTTGCGCGGCGTCAACTGGGAAGTGCGCGCCGGCGAGCACTGGTACGTGAGCGGTCCGAACGGTGCCGGGAAGTCCACGCTCGCGAAATTACTCTACGGCCGTCTGCGCACGGCGTACGGCGGACGCATCCAGCGCGACGGTTCGTATGAGAACGTGAGCGTCGCGCACATTCGGCGCGCGGTCAGCTTGATCTCGGACGACGAGCAACTCCGCTACGATTGGAGCATTCCGGTAGCGGACGTCATTGTCTCCGGATTCTTTGCGAGCGTCGGATTGATGCGAAAGCCATCTGCGGAACAGATCGAGACGGCGCGCCGGCTCATTGCGGATTTTGCGATCGAACATCTCGCGCAGCGACCGTTTCTCGAGCTCTCGTTCGGACAGCGGCGGCTCGTCCTGGTCGTGCGCGCGCTGGTGCGATCGCCTCGGCTGTTGATCCTCGATGAAGCGATGAACGGCTTCGATCGCGACGTTCGCGCGAGAATCTTGCATCGGGTCGAGGAGCTCGCCGCAACCGGGACCGCGATCGTAATGATCGGTCACCACGCGAGCGACATTCCGAATTGGATCGAAAACGAGCTGAAATTAGAAGAAGGGCGCGTCGCGGCGATCGTGCGCCGCTAGGGATCGATGTTCGGCGCGGAGCTGTAAACGAACATTCCGTCAGTGATATAACGTTCCCAACTTTGATCTGAGGGATGGCTGCGAAGACTGACTTCCTTATCGCCGGGTACGCGCGAAACCATATCGGCCGATCCACCCGAATCCATCGCGAATCCATCGACGACATGATAGCGGAGCATGAGGTCGCCGAACTCCGGGCGCGTTAGGCCGACCGAGATGTCGGCATAGCGGCCGTCTACCTCGAAAAAGAGCAACTCATCATCCTCGAGCCGGCCGACTCCCACGACCGCCCAACGCACGTCGTGCTCGGCGGCAGCCGGTGCGTCCGGATCTTCTATCCATTTGCCGTCGCGAATCATCAACGGACCGCCGCCTTCGGCGGTAACGATGTCGTCGTAATCGGGCGTGAGGTGATATTCGAGATCGATCGTGTCGCCGACATGCGGAGGCTTGCCTTCTGCGTAACGGCCGAAAGCTAATCCTATCGTCGCAGGCTGAATGTCAGCGATCGGGCCGACGTGCGTGACGAGGTATTTGCCGTTCTTTCCCGGCGTCGTTCCCGCAAGCGCTTCGAGCGCGACGAACGTCGTCCCAATGTGCGGATGCAATTTGCCGAACGCCGGGGTGATGATGCCCACTTTGCCGGGCGGATAGACGTTGAAGTCGTGGATCGGCACCGATTGCGCGCCGTCGATAACCTCCCCCGCGAATGTGTACTCGTCGAACGTAACGTGATTCCCGCGATGCACCGTCATGGCGTAGCGTTTGGTTGGCGAGCGCAACAAATTTCCGGAGATGACCAAGATGCCTTGCGGCGCGTAGCTTCCACCGATGTCGAAATAGTCGCCGTCGATACCCAGCACGGCACCTGTACGTTGCCCCATCGTCGACGATCGCTCGCCACCGGAGGTGACGTGGTCGTCGGCAAGCACCGCGTTCAGGCTGACGGTAGGATTCTTTGTGTCGACGGACCCGACGAATATTGCGAGTCGCCCGTTCGGAGATTCGAGAACGTATTTTGCAAACGAGACGCCGGGCGCGGTCGCTTCCAGATGCGCTTCGCGCAAGTTCGGCTCGGCGGCGACGTTCAGCAAGAGCTTATCGAAGCGCGCGGCGTCATAATCTTCGAGCCGTCCGGCGAGCGTGAGCGGGACGCCGTCGAGCGTTCCTTCGATCATCTTCGAACCGATCGAATCCGCGTCGATGACGAGCTTGCCATGCAGGCCCGCGATCGTGTGCGCAGGCGCGCCGACCTGGAGCGCACCGCCGGCGAGCTCCGCGTCGACGTGAAAATCCCCAGGGTTCTCGCGCGACGATTGCGCGGTCAGCGTGACGTCTTTGAGCTGACCGCTCGAGGTTGCGATCTCGAGATCGGGTGATGCCGCGACAGCAAGCAAGGGTGCAACGGGGAGTGCAGACGCGTTCCAGGTTTGAATCGTGATGCCGGCGTCTTCGTCGGTTCCACCGTGAAATGGATACGACGTTCCCTGATCGACGACGTTCCCGCGAACGTTATATGCGAGTTTTGTGCCGGTCGTGCGGAGGTCGCCGTTGATCGACTCGACGTCGAGTGCGTTTTGGACTTGGAACTCGCCTTCACTTACGGAAACACTGCCGGAGCCAAGTTGGGCGGCTGTTTTCGCAATCGTCGCCAGATCGTTACGCGAGACGAACGCAGCGGGATGATCGAGCACGATGCGCGGAGCGCTCCCGCCGAAATCGATGTCCGCGCGCGGCGCCTTGAGGATCGCTGAACCGCTCGCGTTACGCAATTCGAAGTTGGTCGCGACGAAATGTCGCAGACCGCCGGAAAATGCAACGGTATCGGCATTCATATCGGCGCCGGTCATGCCGTGCACGGCGCGCGCCAAGAAGATTCGGGGGAACACTGCGCTCATTCCAACGAACACCGCGAGAACGAACACAGCGCCAACCGCAACGATGAGCCGGAGCACGGGGTCTGGAGTTTCGATGGTCAAGTGGCTTGCCCTGGGCGCACTCGTTTGCTTGGTTGCACTCCCAGCTTCCGCGCAAAATGCGTTACCGCAAGTTGCGCCGGGAGGTAAGACGCCTTATCTGGCAGTTCTCGTGTGGCACGACGTCCTGCCGGCCAAAGAGGTCTGGTTCGACACGCCGCTAGTTACTTTTCAGCAGCAGCTCGAAGCGATCCACAAGGGTGGCTTTCATGTGATCACGCTCGAGCAGCTACGCGCGCATCTCGAACACGGCGCGCCGGTACCATCCAAACCGCTGATGCTGACCTTCGACGATAACGGATCGGGAATCTATGCATTTGCGTTTCCGCTCCTCAAAAAATATAACTATCCGGCGACGCTCTTCGTGCACACGAATTTCGTCGGAAAGACGACGAGCAAACATCACAACACCTGGGCGCAGCTTGCCGAGATGGAGCGCAGCGGTCTGATCGACGTCCAAAGTCTGACCGCGAATCATCCCGAGGACCTACGAAAGCTGCCGAATTCATATGTCGTGCACGAGCTGACGCTTTCGCGATTCTCGCTTCATGCGCGGTTAGGGAAGACGATTTACGCGCTCGTTTATCCCTACGACAACTACGACGATCGCATCGCGCGGCTTGCAGCGCAAAACGGCTACGAGCTCGCCTTCTCGGAAGATTGGGGGAACGCAGGTGCGTCCGATAATCTTCTGATGATTCATCGGTACTCGATTCTTACGCGGTTCGATCAAGCACTCGCGGACGTTAGCGCCAACAGTCGCTGATCGCCGCCGTGCGGGCGGCAGCGCCGGTCGGCGGCAACTGCAGAAGATCTTCGAGCGTGCGCAGGACCGTGTAGTGATCGACGGGCTCTTTATAAACGCCCGGCTTGACCATCGGACCGAAGAAGAGCGTCGGGATGTGGTTGCTAGCGTCAAAACCTTCGTCCCAGGTGAGTACGAAGAGCGTGTCATGCGTCGTGCCCCACGCGAGCAACGGAGCGATGTGCTTCGCAAGCCACGCATCGCCCATCGCGATCGTCCCGTCGTGCATGTCGTCGTTCACATCCGGGATGATCATCGTCGCGGCCGGGAGCGAGTCGTACGAGCGCAGCGCGGAAAACGGCAGACTTGCGCTTGCGGGGATGTTGGAGAACTGCACCCAAGGGACGTGTTTGCGCGCGTACGCTCCGGCCCAGCAGCCTCTGAATCCCGGCGACGGCATCGATTCGGCGTAACCGGCGAAGGCGCGGTGCGACGCGAACAATTCGCTTGCGAGATTCGGCGCGCTGGCCGGGAAGCCGGTCGCGGGGCAATCGTTGCCGTTGCCGTTCACGAGACCCGCGAACAGCGCGAAATAATTCGGCAGGCTCGGATGCCGCTCGGCGCGCGCGTTCACGAATAGCGCCCCATCGTGCATCAATTTGTTGATGTACGGCGCGTGTGGGTTGCCCTCGATCTGCGCAAGCGTCTTGTTTTCCTCAACGACGATAACGACGTGATCGACCTTTGGCAGCGCTGCAGCGCTAGTCGCCCCACTGCTTGTCATCCCGAGCGTAGCGCCGAAGGCGCGTAGCCCGTGCCCACAAAGTGGGTATCGAGGGACAGCGATCATCGAGACGCATAGCAGTAGGGCGGGCACAACCTTCATGTGTCGGCCTAATCGCTGTCCTTCGACTACGGCCCTTCGGGCCTACGCTCAGGATGACACCAAAAAGCGCCCTCACACGCAACGTCGACGCTTGACAAAGGCATAACCTCATGGTTATATAACCGTATGGTTAACGTTGGAGGTTTGGACGCGGTTTTTGGAGCTTTGTCCGATCCGACGCGCCGGCGTATCGTCGAGCGGCTTGCCCGCCAGTCGATGACGGTCGGGGAGATTGCTGCCGGATTTACGATCTCGCAGCCCGGGATCTCGAAGCACGTCCGCATCCTTGAAGAAGCGGGGATTCTCAAACGCGAGATCGACGGCCGCGTGCATCGCTGCCGGCTCGATCCGAACGCGATGGCCGCAGCTTCGTCGTGGATCGACAAACAGCGCGAGTTCTGGAACTCCACCTTCGATCGCCTTGACGCTCTTCTCGCACGCACATCTAAACGAAAGAAGAAATGATGACGACCACCGAACTCGCCTCCCCCTCGAAACTCGTCATGCGGCGCACCTTCAAAGCGCCGGCGCAAAAAGTATTTGATCTCTGGACGTCAGCCAGCGGAATGCGACAGTTTTTCTTTCCCGGCGACGTTAAGGTCACGAACATGGAAGTCGACTTCCGAGTCGGCGGTAAATACAGCATCACGTTCGTCAAGCCCGACGGCGAAGTGTTGACGGTCGGCGGCGTCTACCGCGAAATCAATGCGCCTTCGCGCTTCGTGTGCACGTGGACGTGGGAAGAAGACACGCCGCAAGAGGTCGTCGAGACGCTGCTAACGCTCGACTTCGCAGGGCGCGGCAACGAAACCGATCTCGTCCTCACCCACGAAAAACTGCGCAGCGTCGAGTCGCGTGACGGTCATGCTTACGGTTGGGGCAGCTGCCTCGACAAGCTCGCGCAAGTTCTCGCGTGAGCGCCGGAAAGATCAGCCGCGCCGGAATCCTGATCGCCATCGGGCTCGGCGCGGCTGCGCACGGCACCGCCCTCGCGCATCTATAACGCACTGATCACGACCGCGATCTTTGATAAAGTTGTGCGCGCCGGCTTCGGGATGAAGTCGAGCATGGTGGGGACTCTCGGCAAGACGCCGACGTACATCGATCCCGAGCCGGGTGGCGCGTTCACGCTCTTCGGTGGTTACATCACGGGACGCAATCTCGAGCTCGTGCGCGAGACGCGTCTCGTGCAAGCTTGGCGTGCCGCCAGCTGGGCTCCCGGCTGGTTCTCGATCGCGAAATTCGTCTTATCGCCGCACGGTTCAGGGACGAAGGTCGTCTTCGATCAGACCGGATTCCCAAGCGACGCCGCGCCACATCTCGCCTCTGGGTGGTACGAACACTACTGGCATCCACTGGAGAGAGTGCTCACGACTTAACACTTGTCCAATGACGTTCTGAGGAAAAGTGGGTAAGGTGCCTCTATGATCAAGAAGGAGCTGCGTGCGATCTGGTCCGGGATGCAGCACGCGTTTCGACAGATCGCTCGATATTACGGCAGGTCGTCGTAGAGTTTGTAGAGCGCGGTGTGATCGAGCTCGCCGTCGCCACGATCGACGACTTGCTTGACCCGATCGAACGCCGCCTTCGCGGCGGGTAGCTCGAGACCAACGCGCGCGCAGGCATCGAGAATGTTCTCGCGGTCTTTCATGTGCGTCTTGATCGGACCGCCCGGAACGAAATTGCGATCGAGCATGCGCTGACCCTGGCCCTCGAGGATCTTGCTCCCAGCGAATCCGCCGAGCATCGCTTCGCGGACCGTCGCGGGATCGACGCCGTGCGCGCGGGCGAGCGCAAATGCTTCGGAGACGAGCTCGACGGTCGAGGCGACGATGAGCTGATTGCACATTTTAGCGATCTGCCCAGCGCCCGCGTCACCGATGCGAACGGCTGTCCTTGACATCGCCGTGAAAATCGGTCTGGCCCGTCCGAAGGCTGCTTTACTGCCGCCGGCCATGACCGTTAGCGTAGCCTCGATTGCACCTTTTTCGCCGCCGCTGACGGGAGCGTCGAGCGCCTCGACTCCCTTCTTCGCGAACGCCTCAGCAAGCTCGCGCGCGTGCGCCGGCGAGGTCGTTCCCATATCGATGAAGAGACTGCCGGCGCGAATCCCAGCGAGCACGCCGTCGGCGCCAAAGATCGCTTCGTGCGTGGTCGGCCAATCGATCAGCATCGTGATCACGACTTCGCATTGTGCGGCCAGCGCTTTGGGCGTCGCGGCTGCGACCGCACCGGCATCGACAAGGTCTTTGAGTTTTGCAGCCGTGCGGTTTTGCACGACGACGGAGAAACCGGCGCGCAACAGATTGCGGGCCATCGGTTTCCCCATGAGCCCCGTACCGATAACCCCGACTACGACGGGCATGTCAATCCTCCGAAAGCGTTCTGAAAGCAGCCGATCGACTGCGGAAACAGCAACCGCGGAAGCCACAGCACAAGTTGCGGAAAGACTATGATGAGTGCGATGACGAGGAAGAAGATGACGTAGAGCGGGAGCGACGCAACGAGCGCGCGCGGCCATGCGACGCCCTGCAAGCTCGACGAGAGTAGGAGCGCGAGGCCGTACGGCGGCGTGATGAGGCCGAAGGCCAGCGTCACGATAATGCACACGCCCATGTGCACGGGCTGAATGTGACCCAGCTGCATTAGCTCGAGAAACAGCGGCATGAAGATGATGATCGCCGGAATGCCTTCCAAAAAGTCGCCGACGATCGTCAAAATCCCGACGACCAGGAAGAGAATTGCGGTTGAGCTATGACCGGCGACGTGCTCGATCCAACCCGAGACGACCTGGGGTCCACGCAGATACGCGAGCACCCATCCGAATGCGGACGCGGAGGCGACCGCCATCATCGGCAGCGCGTACAGAGCGCCCGCCATCACGAAGTTTCCGGCGAGTTTTCGAAAATGCGTGCGGTTGATCAGCGGCAACAGCACGCCAATGACGTAGACGAGCGCGACCGCGCCGGCTTCGACCGGCGTGAACTGTCCGGTCAGAATCCCGCCGACGATAATGATCGGAATCACGAGCGGCAAGGCTGCAATTTTTACGGATTCCGCGATGTGCCCGAATGTCGCGCGCTCCTTGCGAATGCCCACCGGTCCGAAAAAATACGAGTAAATCATCAGGCCGATTGCGACCATGACACCCGGCGTCGCCCCGCCCAAGAACAGTCCGCCGATCGATACGTTCCCGACCGAACCGTAGACGACGGCTAGAATGCTCGGCGGAACCATGTTTGCGATCGTTGCGGCCGCCGCGATGAGTGCGGCTGTGAAGGCCGGATCGTAGCCTTCGCGCCGCATCTCCGGGCCGAGTACCGTGCTGATCGCGACCACGTCCGCCGTCGACGATCCGGAGATGCCCGCGAAGAACAAGCTAAAAACCGCGACGACTTGAGCCAGGCCACTGCGAAAATGTCCAACGAGGGCTTGTGCCAGGACGATCAAGCGCGTTGTGATGTTTGCCGACATCATCAGCTCGCCGACCAGCAAGAAGAACGGTACCGCGAGGAGATTGATCGTGTTGATGCCGTTGAACAGCTGACCGGCGATCGACGGTAAGCTAACGTGAGTGAACAGCACGACCGTCAGGAAAACGGAGGCCATCATCGCAAAGGCAACCGGCACGCCGAAATAGCCGAGCAAGACGGCGACGAACGTCATCACGAGAATGGCGATGCCGGCGCTTGCGCTCAAAGCGGACGTTCCAACGCTGCTTGCGCCAAGATCTCTTGCAGGTCGCGCGGCTCGCCGGGCTCTTCGAATCCGTTGCGCCAGCCGTTGACGAGCGATTCGATCGTGAAGATGACGATCAGCACGCCGCAAACCGGGATCGCCGCATAGAGCACCGCAATCGGCGTCTCCGACGGAGTCAAATAGCCGCCGAACCCCGAAAGATAGTTGATGTAGCCTGCCACGATCATGACGAGCGCCACGATGAGCACGATAGCCCGCCGGAACGTCTCGAAAAATTTGCGGCGCCCGCCAGTCATCTTCTCGACGACGGCCGAGATCTTAAAATGCGTCTCGCGCCGAACCGCGACGGCCCCGCCAAGAAAAGCGCCCCAAACGAAGAAGCCGAGCGAGAACTCCTGCGCGGTAAGCCACGGATGCAAGATGATGCGAAAGAAAACGTCGCCGAGCTCGGCAACCGTAAAGCCCGCCAGGCAGATTCCGGCGGCGCACATCAACGCGTATTCGAGCGGATCGAGCGCGCGCCACTTGAGGTGGCGCGCGCTCTCCGAGACGATCACCTAGCCTTTGAGTGCACGGACTTGTTTGAGCAGCATCACCGCGTATGGGCCAAGGTCTTTGGCTTGCTCGTCGATCACGGGCTGCGCACGTTCGATGAAGCTGCTTTTGTCGACTTTATCAACGATCTTCACGCCGATCTTTTTCAACGACTCAACCGCGAGCGTGTTATTGTCGACGGCCTTTCTCGGGCATTGTGGATGCGCGAAGTCGAACGCTTGCTGTACCCAGCGCTGTTGATCTTTGGTCAGGCTGTTCCAGGTTTTTATACTGACCAAAATGTTGTAATTGTTGGCCTCGTGATCCGTCATCGAAAGCACCGGAGCAACTTCGTAGTGTTTGTTCTTCAGATAGACGTCAGCGGAGTTCTCGGCGATTTGCGCGACACCGGTTTGTAACGCCGTGTACACCTGTCCAAACGCCATGTGCACGGGAACCGCGCCGTAGGCCGTCATGAAAGCATCTTCGGTTTTGGTTGCTTGGACACGGACCTTCTTGCCTTTGACGTCGCTGACGTTCGTGATGTCGAACTTGGCGTACATGTCGCGTAGGCCCCACGTCATCAGTCCCAGCGACATCGCCCCCGTCACGGTTTCCGCGATCATCTTCTTGTAGGTATCGTTAATGCCGGGATCAAGAACCGATTTGACGCAGATCCCCACGTTCGGATAGAGATACTCGAGCGAGAAGACTCCGGCTTGCGGCCCGATTGCAGCCGAGTTCGCGGTCGAATTGATGCAGAAATCCATATCGCCGGTGCGCACCTTCTGGGCCATTTCCGGCTCTTGTCCCAACTGCGCACCCGGATACTGCTGGATGATCATCGTTCCGTTTGAGAGATCATGCAGCTTCCCGCCGAAAAGATCTCCCGTGAAACCATAGACCGTATCGTGCGGCTGATCGTAACCGAACGAGAAATTGCGAGTCTCGGCGGCGCGTACGAACGCCGGAAAACTCGTGATTGCGGCGGCCGCGGCGGACGTCACAACGAAAGAACCACGTTTCATACTGGATCCCCTCTCCAGAAGAGTCCTGACCCTGTATGCGAGCAGCCGCTAAGCTCCTCTGACGTAGGCTAGGTTACTGTGCTCGGCGCGCAATCGTGGTAGGCTCGGGGCATGACACGTCCCGCACTGCTCACACAACTCGGCGCCTTCTTTGCAGCCCTGGGAGCGTCGGCGTCGCCGCGCCCGGCGTCAGCGACCGATTCCGCATGGAATCTCACCGAAGCGGAGTGGCATGCCCGGTTGACCCCGGCCGCGTTCGCGGTGCTGCGGGGGCACGGCACGGAATACGCATTTTCGAGTCCGCTCGATCACGAGAAGCGCAACGGCACCTACGATTGCGCCGGCTGCGATCTGCCGCTTTATTCGTCGAAGACGAAGTTCGACAGCGGGACGGGCTGGCCGAGCTTTTACGACCACTTGCCGAGCGCCATCGGAGAGTCTACGGATAACTCGATGTTTGAGGCGCGTACCGAAGTGCATTGCAGTCGCTGCGGCGGTCACCTCGGCCACGTTTTCAACGACGGCCCACGGCCGACGGGATTGCGCTACTGCATGAACGGCGTCGCGCTGAGCTTCAAACCGGAAAACTGATCGAGGTACAAACAAACACGTTGTTGTAGCCCGCGGGATGCGAGTCGGCATCGACGTCGGCGGGACGTTTACCGATCTCGTCGCCCTTGACGAGGTGACCGGCGTGCTTACGCGTCTTAAGGTTTCGACGACGCCGCGCGCGCCGGAAGAAGCCGTCATGAGTGCGCTGCGCGAGTTCGTCGCGCGGCAGCCGGACGCGACGATCAGCTTGATCGCTCATTCGAGCACGATCGCGACGAATGCGCTGCTCGGGCAAATCAATCTCGAGCTGCCGCGCGTCGCGCTTCTGACGACGGAAGGTTTTCGCGACGTCCTCGAGATCGGCCGGCAAAATCGTCCCGAAGTCTACAACTTGTTCGTGCAGCGCCCGCGTGCGCTCGTCGCGCGCGGCGACCGCATCGGCGTGCGCGAGCGCCTCGATCATACGGGTGCCGTCGTCGTTCCGCTCGATCGCGCTTCGCTGGATGCGGCGATTGCCCAGCTCGCGCGTTCCGACGTGCGTGCGGTTGCGGTTTCTTTTTTGCACTCCTACGCCAACCCCGCGCACGAACGTGCGGCGGCTGACGCCGTTCGCGCAGGCGTCCCGGATGTCGAGGTAACGCTTTCGAGCGAGATCGATCCCGAGTATCGCGAGTACGAGCGCACCAGCACGACGGTCGTCAATGCGTTGCTCGTCCCACTCGTGCGACGATACCTCGAACAGCTCGAGCACGAAGTGCGCAAACTTGGAATTCGTGCCCCGCTCTACGTGATGCAAAGCAATGGCGGTATGGCAGCAATCAACGTCGCGTCGAAACGCCCGGCGACGATCATCGAAAGTGGCCCGGCATCCGGCGTCATCGGCGCGGCGTTTCTCGGCCGCAAGCTGGGGATCGACAACGTTCTTTCCTTTGATATGGGCGGAACGACGGCGAAGGCGGGAACTGTTTTCGGCGGTGAGCCGCAGGTCGTCGGCGAGTTTGAAGCCGCAGGGCGGACGCACTCCGGACGCTCCGTCAAGGGCAGCGGATATCCGGTGCGCTTTCCGTTCATCGACCTAGCCGAAGTAAGTGCGGGCGGTGGAACGATCGCGTGGGTCGATGCGGGCGGTGCATTGCGCGTCGGGCCGCTCTCCGCCGGTGCTGATCCCGGACCAGCCGCATACGGCAAAGGCGATCAGCCGACGGTGACCGATGCGAACATCGTGCTCGGCCGGCTGAATCCGATTGCGTTTCTCGGCGGCGAGATGCCGATTGATGCAAAGCGTTCGCAGGCCGCGATCGAGTCGCTCTTGCCGCAGTTGCCGGAGCTCGATCGCGACCGTGCTCGCAGCCGGAATAATCGAACTTGTCGACAACGAAATGGCGAAGATTCTTCGCATCGTCTCGATCGAGCGCGGTTACGATCCGCGAACGTTCACAATGATGGCGTTCGGCGGTGGCGGTCCGTTGCACGCCTGCGCGCTTGCAGACGCCCTCGAAGTCACGCGCGTGGTCGTTCCACCGTCACCGGGTCTGTTTTCCGCATGGGGTTTGCTTGTGGCCGACGTGCGCGCATCGTACGTGCGCACGATCGTTGCGCGCACCGACCAGGTGGATTCCGCGCGCGTCGACGCGGCGTTTGCGGAAATGGAGCGCACGGGGCGTGACGAGCTCGCTGCGCAAGGTATCGAGCCAAAAGCGATCGTTTTGATTCGCGAGCTCGATATACGTTATCTCGGGCAAGGTTACGAGCTGGCGGTACCGATGACAAACCTCGCGCACGCGATCGACGCGTTTCATGAAAAGCACGAGCGCACGTACGGCTACGCCTCGCGCGAAGACACAGTCGAAGTCGTCGCCGCCCGTTTGGTTGCGGTAGGAGAAGTGGCGAAACCAAACCTCTCGTGTCATGGTGAGCGTAGCGATGCGAAGCATCGCGTAGTCGAACCACCGCGACCATCATCCCACCGGCGAGTCTACTTCGCGAAGAACGGTTGGACCAACACGCCGATTTATCAGCGCGAGCAGCTCGAAGCAGGCACGTCGATTAAAGCCCCCGCGATCATCGAGCAATACGATAGCGCAACGCTCGTCGCGCCGTCGTGGACGGCGGCGGTCGATGAACTCAGCAACCTGAACTTGGTGCGCGCGTGATCGCCCCGTCGCGCGTCGATCCGATTACCGTTGAGGTCATCAAGAACTCGCTCGTCTATGCGAGCGAAGAGATGGGGATCGCGGTTCGCAATTCGGCGTACTCGCCGAACATCAAGGACCGTCTCGATCACTCGTGCGCGATCTTCGATGCGCAGGCGCGCCTGATAGCGCAGGCCGAGCACATCCCGGTGCATCTCGGATCCTTACCTTGGGGGCTGCGCGCGACGCTTGCAACGATCGACGGAATGGGCATGCAGATGGCGTCCGGCGACATGTGGGTCGTCAACGATCCGTATATCAGCGGGACGCATCTCAACGACGTGACCGTGATCCGTCCGATCTTCGCCGGCGCTCGACTGGTCGGATATTCCGCGAGCAAAGCGCATCACACCGACGTCGGCGGTGCGGTCCCCGGCTCGATGAGTGCCGACGCCGAAGAGCTGTTCAGTGAAGGGCTCATTATCGCGCCGTTGCGATTAATGCGCGGGGACGTCGTTCAGGCGGAGATTGTCGGGCTCGTCCGCTCGAACTCACGAAATCCGCAAGCGCGCAGCGGCGATCTCAAGGCACAGATCGCCGGCAGCATTACCGGAGAGCGCCGCGTCCTTGCGTTGATCGAAGCATACGGACTCGAAGTATATGAAAGTGCGCTCGAGCGGATTCTAGATGAGAGCGAACGCGCGCTTCGAGCCCAGCTCGCGACCTTTCGGCCGGGACGTTACGAAGTCGAAGAAGCAATGGAAGACCTCGAGGGCAACGCGTCGGTCTGGATTCGCCTTGCGCTCACAATCGCAGACGGTAGCGTGTCGCTCGATTACACCGGGACGAGTCCGCAGGTGAACTTCCCGATCAACGCGGTCTACGGCGTGACGCTTTCCGGCATCTACTACGTCGTCCGCGCGCTCACCGATCCCAGCATTCCGATGAACGAAGGCTGCTTTCGTCCGATCTCGGTTCACATTCCGGAAGGGACGTTTCTCAATCCGCGGCGGCCCGCATCCGTTTCCGGCGGAAACGTGGAGACATCGCAGCGCAACGCCGATACGGTGCTGCGCGCGTTTGCCGACGCCGCACCGGAGCGCGTTCCGGCAGCCAGCGGCGGGACGATGAGCAATGTGATCGTCGGCGGTATCGACGCGAACGGCGAAGCCTGGACGTTCTATGAGACAAACGGCTGCGGAATGGGTGCGCGTCCGACTGCGGACGGGATCGACGGCATTCAAGCCCACATGACCAACACGCTCAACACGCCGATCGAAGCGATGGAGCACTATCTTCCGATTCGCGTGACACGCTACGAATTTGCCGAAGGCACCGGCGGCGCCGGAAAATATCGCGGTGGATTTGGTTTGGTGCGTTCGTGGAAACTGCTGGAAGGCTCCGGGCGCGCATCGTTGATTGCAGAGCACCACACGTTAGGGCCGCGAGGATTGCGCGGGGGTGCCGACGGTGCGCCCGGCGAGCACCACATCGTGCGCAACGGAGAACGCAAAAAACTACCGGGCAAAATTAACGTTCCGATGTCGGCCGGCGATGAGATCATCGTCCAATCTCCGGGCGGCGGCGGATGGGGATCAGCATCGATCGAGGAGTCTCTATGATTGTCGAAGTTCGAACGTACACGATCAAGCCGGGGTTGCGCGATCAGTTCATCCACTCGAAGAGCGCGACCGCATGAAAAGTCTCTTTTACGATGGCCCAATCTGGAAAAACGAGCTCGAGGGGATCGCGATGCCGATGATCGAGAGCTATAGCGCCGTGCTAACGGCGACGACGCCGGGTTTCGTTACGTGGTAAAACGTCACGGGGAGACGCATCACAGTCCAAAGGTCGCGCTTCGCGACGTCGTCATCGGCTTATCCGATGGCTTAACCGTTCCGTTCGCGCTTGCGGCCGGCGTTTCGGTCGCGGTTGCGTCCTCGAAAGTCGTCGTCACGGCCGGGCTAGCCGAGATCGTTGCAGGCTCGATCTCGATGGGGCTCGGTGGTTATCTTGCGGCGCGTACCGATTTCGACCAGTACGCCAGCGAACGGCGGCGCGAGTATCGCGAAGTCCAGCTCGTTCCGCACGTCGAGCGCGACGAAGTGCGCGACGTCTTCCGCGAGTACGGCTTGGGGGGCAACGAGCTCGAACAAGTCGTCGATCATATCGTTGCCGACCCGGACCGATGGGTTGACTTCATGATGCGCTTCGAACTCGGTCTCGAACGTCCGCAAGTGAATCAGGCGCCGATCAGCGCGTTGACGATCGCGATCTCGTACGCGGTCGGCGGCTTGGTCCCGCTCGTTCCGTACGTGTTTATTTCAGACGTTCCGTATGCGCTACTCGTTTCGATCGCATTGACGCTCGTCGCGCTCTTTCTGTTCGGCGGCTACAAAGCGCGCATGACACGGACAGCGCGTTTGCGCGGCGCAATACAGACCACACTGATCGGAGCGGCGGCCGCGGCCGCGGCGTTCGGCATCGCGCGTCTCATCACGGGATAGCTGGGGCGAAGCGCCTTTATAACTTTAGCAGCATCAGCAGCGCGCCGAGAGCGAGCGATGCGATGCAGCCTTCGAATGACGTCGTGTAGCCGAACACGTCGACCAACCTGCCGCCGACAAACGGGCCGAGCGCTGCCAGAATCGCAATCGGTATCCCTTGCAAAGCAATGATCGAACCGTACGCGCGCCGCCCGAAGCGTTCGGCCATAATTGCCCCGCGTAGCGGCGAGAGCGCGCCGTACGCGCCGCCGAAGATGACGACGTAAACGACGATGGCGGCGATCGTCTGCGCGCTCAAGAGAAACCCGATGCCGATCCCTTGGAGCGCAACCGCCCCTCCGACCAGAAATTGCAGCGGGACGTAGCGGCTTGCGTACATGACGATCGCGCGGCCGGGAAGATACGCGATGCCGAAGAGGCCGACGATCAAAGTGACGAGCGGCGCGGCGAAACCGCGCGATGTCAAGAAGATGATGTGCTCGATTATGACGGTCGTGCTCGCGAAGAACGAAAGCGAGATCGTTGCGGTGATCAGCCAGAACGCGCGCGTCCGAATCGCTTCTCCTAAGAGCATTCCGGTTGTGGGAGCGGCGTCGCCGCCATCGGGATGCAGCCCGAGATCTTCGGGTTGACGGCGCAGCAGCAGCGCGTGCAACGGCAGCGTTATGGCGATTTGAATCGCCCCGAGAATCGCGACCGTTTCGCGCCAGCCGAATGCCGCAACCAGCGCGCCGTTCAACGGATAGAACAGCGTCGACGAAAACGCGCCCAAAAACGTCAACGTCGAAAGCGCGTTCATGCGCCGGCTTTCGAACCAGTTTGCAACGACCGTGAACGAAACCGGATAGTACGTCAGCGCCGTTCCAATCCCGAAGCCCGCGCCCCACACGGCGTAGAACTGCGGCAGCGTGCGCACCTGGCCGAGTAGCACGAGCGATGCACCCATTACGATGGAGCCGATCGACATCAACGCGCGTCCTCCCATTCGATCGAGGACACGGCCCACTCCGAATCCGAGGATGCCGCAGACCAGGACGGTCAACGAGTAGCCGCCGTTGATCGCCGCCTTGCTCCAGCCCGTATCCTGCGCGATCGGTCCGACCAGAACGCCGATCAGATACTGACTCGTACCGTAAGATACGATCGTCGTGACGCCGAGCGCGACGACGATCGTCCAGCCGTAGTAATGTTTCAGGCTTTGGCGGTTTGTGGCACCTCGGCGAGCACCCTTTCAATCGCGGCTTCGATACGATCGTAGCTCTTGTCGCCGGCCTGAAAATGACGCAGCTTGTGCTCGCGATCGAAAAGATAGTACGCAGGTACGAACTGATTGTCGAAACGCTCGACGATCTGCAGATCGTTATCGAACGCGGCTCGATGCGTGATCTTCATCGCCGCGAGGGCATCGTCGATTGCGGCTTCCACGTCGAGCTCTTGCGGAACGCGCGGTTGATGAACCGCAACAAAGAGCAAACCGGCCGGCTCGAACATACGGCGCCAACGCGCGACTTCGCCGGTGACGTCGTGACAGACGTAACACGTCATCGACCAGAAGTGAAAAAATACCGGACGTCCGGCCAGATCCTCCGCGCAGAGCTCCGGTCCATTGATCCAGCGTGTCGCCCCCTCGAGAGAGGGGAGCGCATCACGCACCTTCAGTGCCATGCGACCAGCATTCCCCGCTTTCGAGCTTTTCTGTCTTACTGGGCAGGCTTTGTTTCGGGCTCCCAGACAAGGGGCACAACCGTTGAGGGGAGGTGCGAAGGTTAGCGAACTCCGGGATTTCGACGTAGCCGAGGCTGCGCCGAATCTCGTTTTTGTCACCGACCGGAACGGCCGAGTCGTCCATGTCAACTCGCATTGGGTCGCCTATACGGGGCGATCCCTCAAAAGTTTGGCGGGTTTACTACTTGGGGCGCCTTCCGGCATCGTCCATCCGGATGATTTCGACTTGGCCTTGGGGCGTTGGAACCGCTCCCTCCGGAGCGGCGAGAATTTCGAGATGCAGTATCGTCTTCGCGCCGCCGAAGACGGACGCTATTGCTGGTTCATCGCACGCGCGGCAGCCGTGCGCGATGCGGACGGCGAGATCACGCATTGGGTGGCCGTCGCGACCGACATCAACGATCAGGTTCGATCCGGCGAAGGCTCGCGGTTTCTGTCCGAAATAGCAAACGTGCTCGCATCGTCGCTCGATCACGAGCAGATGGTCGCGACCTTTGCGCGCGTTGCCGTGCAACGCTTCAGCGACGGATGTGCCGTTCTGTTCGCCGAACGCGGCGAGCTGCGAATAGGCACCACTGCGCACAAGGATCCGGCTCTCATGGCGATGATGAGCAGCGTCGGCATCGAGCGTTTCTTGTACGACGGCCTCGCCGAGCGCGTGATCGCGATGCGCGAGCCCCTGAGCGGTCCCTCGGTCGATGAGGAGCTCGGTTCGCGCTCGGCAATCGTCGTTCCAGTAATGGTAGCGCAGCGTCTGATCGGAACGGTCAAGTTTATCTCATCCGACGAAGGCCGCGAGTTCGACGCGGCGGACGTCGACATCGCGATGGCGTCTGCTCGCCAGCTCGGTCTTGCGCTCGAGAACGTGCGGTCTTTCGAGCGCTTCCGCCTCCTCGCGCGCGCGACCGACGTTCTCTTCGCAAGCGGCGAAACGACGGCGAAGCTGCGCAAGGTTCTCGACGTCATCGTCGAGGACGTGGCGGATTGGGCTGCCGTCTACGTTCTGGGTGGCTCGAGTACGATTCGGCTCGAAGAAGTTGCGCACCGGAATCCGCAGCTGAGCGCGGTCCTCACCGAGATGCGCGGACAACGCATTTTCAATCGCGACAGCGAGCGCAACTTCTACGAAACGCTGACCAAGCATCGCACCATGTTGCGCACCAATACGGGGGGCGAGCGGCTGCGCGATACCCTGCAACCGTATATTTTGCCGATATTCGCGCAGGTGACGCCGCAATCGATGCTGACCGTTCCGCTCTTCACGACCGACGAGGTCTACGGCGCGCTCACGATCTATTCGACCAACCGCAACTTCGGCGATCACGAAGTGCAGCTAATGGAAGAAGTCGCGCGGCGCGTCGCGTTGGCATTTGAACACGAAGAAAGCATCGAACGCGAGCGCAGGCTCACGAAAACGTTGCAGGAGGTCACGCTTCCGGCGCATCTGCCGGACGTGCCGGGCGCCGAGGTGAGCACCGTTTACATAGCGGCGACGGCAAGCGACGCGCAGGTCGGCGGCGATTGGTACGACATCTTCAAGCTTCCGGACGGCCGATTTCTGTTCTCCATGGGCGACGTCACCGGACGCGGATTGCAGGCGTCGGCGATCATGGGCAAGCTGCGCCATACGATCAACGTCGTCGGAATGTACGAAGACGATCCGGGAGATATCCTGGATGCGGCCGAGCGCGTCGTCACGCAGCGTTATCCGGATGCGATCGCAACGGCGTTCGTCGCGATCTACGATCCCCGTTTGCGTCGCGTTGTCGCGGCGAACGCGGGTCACCCGTATCCGTTGCTGCGTTTCCTCGACGGCTCGATCGAGCCACTGCAAGTCGACGGGATGCCGATCGGGTTGCGGACCCTCGCGCCGTCGCAACCCGCTCGCAGCCGCACGATGCATGACGTCGCTGCGATTGCCTTCTATACCGACGGAGTCGTCGAAGCGAATCGCGACATCTTCGCCGGCGAAGTCGCGCTGATTCGCACTTTCGGCTCCGGGGCGGTGCCGTTCGTGCGCAGTCCCGCAGACTTGATCGCGTCGACCTGCCTACCTGCCCAGGTTCAGGACGATGCGGCAATCTTCGTGGTCGCGTTTCCACACACCACGTGGCGTTTTCACGCCGATCATGCGCGCGCCGCCAACGATGCGCGTCGCTCGTTTATCGATCACCTGCGTGCCGAAGCGACGGATTCGAGTGAGATCGATGCGGCCGAAGTTGTCTTCGGCGAACTCGTCGCGAACGTTGTTCGTCACGCGCCCGGTCCGATCGACATAGCGCTCGAATGGATCGATGGTTTCGCAGTCTTGCACGTAACCGATCGTGGAAACGGCTTCAATTTGCAATCGCGCCGCCGTGCCGACATCTTGATGGAAGCCGGCCGCGGTTTGTGGCTCGTCGAGCAGTTCGGCGGAACGATCGACGTCGAGCGCATTGCGGGCTACGGTACGCACGTGCGCGTCGCGCTTCCGGTGCACCGCACGGCCGGCACAGCGTTCGAACGCTCGCAAGCTCTAGCTTAATTTTTCGATAATTTAGAGCAAGGCAGCCGGGAGGCGTGCCGCCGGAAAAGGAACTGTCGCGAGGCGATGAGCCTTTCCGTCAGGGCCATAGCCCTTTTTGTTTTGACCACGCTCTTCGTTGCTGCAGCGCGGATGCCGGCTGTGCACGCGCAGGCCGCTTCGGAAGCTGCAACTGCGGCCCCCGTTCCGAGCAGCCCGAAACCTGAGAGTTCTCCCAGCGGGCAAGAACCGGTCGTCCTCCCATCGCCCGGGACTCCGGCAAACGTTCCGACGGCACTCAAAGCTTTGCTGAACGTCGTACCGCAGGCGCCGCAATCGTACGCGATGTTCATGCACAATGCGCAGCTGCAGACGGGGCTCATCAATCTCATTCGCAAGGACGACGATCTGTATTTGGATCTTGGTCCGGAAGATTTCAAGAAGACGTTCATCTTTGCGCCGTCGCTTGCGTCGGGCCTCGGTGCCGGGAACGTTCGCAGGGCGGCTCTACGATCCGATGCTCGTGCAATTCCAACGCATCGGTCACCGCATATTTTGGATCACGCCGAACACGGACTTCGCATCGTCGCAAGGGACGGCAGCCAGGGCGCTCGCGATTTCGACCGCATCATCGATCATCGCGGTCTCGCCGATCATCGCTGAAAACACGCTGACGGACCACGTTGCGATTGCGCCTGTGCTTTTCCTGACGGATCATCTCGACATCGGAAAAGACCTTGCGGCGGCGGCCGGAGGCGGGGCGCCGACCGGGGGATTGTTGCTGCTCTTCGGTGGTCCGCGCGCCGGTTTCGCGCTCGATCCTTCGCGCTCGTATTACGTTTCGACCAAAGCGCTTCCGGACAACGACGAGATCACGGTCAACCTGACGTTCAACGGAACCGGCGATTTGCAAACCGTCCCGGACACGCGCGGCACGCCGATCAAGGTGCACTATAGCATTCTCGAAGAGCCCACCCGCACGGCGCAGTTCGCCCCGCGGCCGGCCGACGACCGCATCGGTTACTTCCTCGAGACGCAGAAGCGCTTCGGCGACGACAAGACGCCCTCGCCGTTCGTGCGCTACATCGATCGTTGGGATCTTTCGAAGGGCCCAATCGTGTTCACGATGACGAACGAGGTTCCGCGCGAGTACCGCGATGCGGTGCGGCGCGGCATCTTGGCGTGGAACGCGGCATTCGCGAAGATCGGTTATCCTCACGCAATTCGCGTCGACGATCCGCCGGCCGATCCGTCGTTCGATCCGGACGATGCAAAATACAATTCGGTGCGCTGGATCGATCAAGATCGCGCCAGCTTCATTGCGGCGACGCCGCACATCGCCGATCCGCTCACCGGCCAGATCTTGCGCGCAACCGTGACAATCGATGGTGAAGCTCTGCGCAGCTTGCGACGTGGATTCGTCGAGAACGTCGTACCGTCGCGCGTTCCGATCGCTGCATATTCACCCTATGCGCCGTTCTTCACGGATTCGGGTTTGAAGCCGAACGCGGCCCGGGCGACGTCCGCTGCGCAAAGCGCCGGCGCAATCGCGACGCTGGTCGATCCGTGTCTCGCGGATTTCTGCGAGTACGGCGAAGCCCTCGAGTCCGATGCGGCGTTTGCAGCACTCGCGCTCTATCCGGGACTACGCGAGAGCTCGAACGCGACGACGAAATACGTTGACGAGTACATCGAAGCCGTGACGATGCACGAGGTCGGTCACGCGCTCGGCTTACGTCATAACTTCGCGGCGCCGTCCGTCTACTCGCTGCACGACGTCGAGAATCCGGCGTTCACGGCGAAGCACGGCATCAGCGCTTCGGTGATGGCGTACAACCCGGTCGACCTGGCGCCGCCCGGTAAGCCGCAACCCGATTTCTTCCAAACGCGGCTCGGACCGTACGATTATTGGGCGATCCAATACGGATACACGCCGAACGGCTCGGTGAGCGCGCTCAAAGCGATTGCCGATCGCGCGGGCGAGCCGGATCACGTCTTCGAGACGGATGAAGACGCGAGTGGAACCTGGGCGGTCGATCCGCGCGTCGCGGTCTTCGTACTCTCGAGCGATCCGATCGGATGGCACGCACAGCGTTTCCAGATTGCGGATCATCTGCTGGTCACGCTCGACAAGCGCTATCCGCGCGACGATCGCAGTTATAACGATGAGCGCTTGGCGTTCTCGACGATACTCGGCGAATACACGCGCTCCGCGCTTCTGACGACGCGCTGGGTCGGCGGCGTCTATACGTCGCGCTTGCATCGCGGTGAGGCGGGCGGGTCGTCGCCCTTCGCACCGGTTCCGCGAAGCGATCAAAAACGGGCCTTCGATCTGCTCGATCGTTACGTGTTCTCCGCGCACGCGCTGGCGCTGCCGGCGAGCCTGGTCGAGCATTTGGGACCGGATCGTTTCCACGGTTGGGGCTCGCAGGGTCTGACCTCGCGTCCGGACTTCCCGCTCACGGCGTTCGTCGCCAACGTTCAAGATACGATCCTATACACGATCTTCACGCCGGTCAATATCGCGCGCATCAACGACCAATCGCAGCTGGCGCCGGGTAAGACGATGTCGCTGCAAGATCTCTTCGAGTGGTCGTCGTCGGCGGTCTATGACGACCTTGCATCCGGGACGCCAATTCCGGAAATGCATCGCGAGATGCAACGGCGTTACACCGATCTGCTCTTGCAGATTGCGCTCCTGCCGACGTTCGCACTCGATCAGCTCCAGATTCCGTACGAGACGCAAGAGCTGGCGCGCTACGAACTCCATCGTGCCGGGACCGAAGTGCGCAAGGGTCTGGCCTCGCGCGGCCTCGACGTTGCAACGCGTGCGCATCTTGCAGAGCTCTCGTCGCGTATCGCTCGCGGACTCGCGGCCCAAAACACCCGAGCCTTATAGCTGAGCGACCCATCGCCGTTTCCACCTGAGTTCCGTTTCGGGGTTGCCACGGCGGATCATCAGTGTGAAGCGTATACCGGTCAGGACGATATTCGCGACGTGTGGGAGCGTGTTCGTGGTCTGACCGGGCGCGGCAAAGCCACCGATTTCTGGAATCGCTACAAAGAAGACGTCGATCTCGCGCACGGACTCGGTTGCCGCGCATTTCGGCTCTCGCTGTCATGGGCGCGTCTCGAACCCGACGCCGGTACGTGGGACGATGCGGCTTTCGCGCACTATCGCGACGTGCTGCAGTACATGCGCGACGCCGGCATGACGACAATCGTCACGCTGCACCATAACTCGTGGCCGATTCACATTCAGGCTGCGGGCAACGGTGCCGGTCTGCTCGATCCCGGTTTTCCGGATCGCCTCGCTGCCTACGCGACCCAGGTCGTGCAGCACCTTGGGGACTCGATCGACTACTACGTCACGATCAACGAGCCCAATCAGCTCGTATACGGGTTCATCAAGCTCTGGTGCATGCGCGCTTACGCGATGCCGCCTGGTATGGATCCCTTCGCGACCGAGACGGAACAGATGGAAGCGGTCCTCAAGTTGATTCCAAATCTGTTTCGCGCGCACACGCGTGCGCGCGCAGCGATCCGCAAGGAACGCCCGCAAGCGCGCGTCGGAACGAATCCGCTCGTGCTCGGATTGCCGCAGTGGTTTCAAGCCGTCGTCGATCGCGCCGCCATCAATCTCCGTAAGCCTGACGACCTCATCCGGCAGGCGGGACGCTTCTCGCAGGTCCCGATCCTCGACTCAGGAGAGGTCGATATCTCGATCGCGCAAATCACGATGACGCCACAGCGCATGGACCGCGTTCTGTTTTCGGAACCGTATTTTGCCGCGAATCTTTGCACGCTGCACGAGAGCGCAAAGGCTCCGCCCTCCGATTTGCGCTCGTTTACCGGCAGCGTCGGCGTTTCCGCCGACGGCGCACCCGCCGAGCAGTTCCAACAATATTTTCCAAAGGCCAGAGTGCGCGAATTCGATGACCTCGACGCTGCGGTTGCGGCGCTGCGCGATGGACACATCGACCTCGTGTTCGACGACGACGTGTTTCTCGCGATCTACGCGCACGGCAATCTCGCGACGACTGCAGTCCAGGGACACGCTCAAGATTTTGCGGTAGCGATTCCGTTCGGGAGCCGCGCGCTGCTCAACGCCGTCGATCTGGCGCTGCGCGATGCCAAGGCCTCGATGCCGAACGCGCCGCACTCGTACAATCGCAAAACGATCGCACACATCGGACGCGCGTCGATCACTCCGCAGCAGGTCCCCGATCTCGATAGGTCGCTGCGCGCGATTCGCCGTCGGGGCGTACTGCGCGTCGGAATTCGCCCGGGGCCGCCCGTACTCTGCACGCGCGCACCAAACGGCGCGTACGAAGGTCTCGAGCCGGATCTTGCGCGCAAGATTGCGGCGCGCATCTTCGGCGCACAGGCTGGAAGGGTCGAGTTCGTACCTTTGGAGGGCGACCGCCGGCTTGATGCGACGCGTTCGTGGCTACGGCGTTTTGACGGATTGCGCAAGACGATCTCGATGTTCGCGACGATTCTCGGAACGAATTGGTGGAATTTGGGGATGGCGGGACGGCTTGCGGAGTTTCTGTGTCCGCCCGAATGTGTCGGAACGCTCGACTACATTGGACTCGACTATTACTGGGGCGCGCCTTCCCTATTCAAGTTCAGTCGCTTGGTGTCGGCAGCCGAGTGCCGGTACGCGAGCGCTCCGGTCTGGCCCGGCGTCCTCGGTCAGATTTTGCGCGAGCAACACAAGCAGTTTCCCGGCAAGCCGATCGTCATCATCGAGAACGGCTGCGTTACGAACGCAGACAACGTAGCGCGCGCCGACTACATCGGCAAGCACCTTCGTGAAGTTCAGAAGGCGTTGGCAAGCGGACTTCCAATCGAAGCCTACGTGTGCTGGAGCATCACCTCGAATCGCGAATGGGGATTGCCCTTCGACAACAATAGTGATTTTGGGCTCTACTACGTCGATCTCGATCACGACCCGGAGCTCAAGCGCGTTCCGACGCCGGCGAGCACGCGTTACGCCCGGATCATTGCGTCACGCTCGGCAGATGGATAGGATTGGGGAAATGCATACGGCCCTGATCGGCATCGGTTCGAACCTCGGCGAGCGGCAAGGCAATATCTTGCAAGCGCTCCAGCGCCTGCGCACACGGGTTCGCATCGAAGCGGTCTCTTCGTTTTACGAAACCGTCCCCGTCGGCAACGTCGCGGGTCCGAAATTCGTCAACGCTGCCGCCCGGCTCTCGACCGATCTCGATCCGGCTGCGCTCGAGTCATTTTTTCGCGACGTCGAAACTGCGATCGCGCGGCGTCACGAGCATCTTGCCGCGCGCGTCATCGACATCGACTTCTTGTACTACGACGATCTCGTCGCCGATCTGGGCCGCTTCGAGCTGCCGCATCCGTACGTCGAGCAGCGTCCATACAATCTGATTCCGCTTGCGGAGATCGCCCCGGAGTTCGTCGATCCCGTTCGCAAGTCGACGCTCGCCGAGCTTGCTTCGCGCGCATCGCACGAGGGCGTGGTGCGGAAACCGCGCGCTCTGCGCTTCGACGTCGATCGTCAGAGTCAAGAACCCGAGCACCATCTCGCGCTCAGCCGCGTCGGTGTTGCCAAAATCAAACGTATCATTCGCCTGACGCTGCGCGGTCGCAAGATTCCGCTCAACGCGGAGTTTTCGATGGTCGCCGATCTCGAACCGAATCGCGCCGGCGTTCACATGTCGCGCTTTTCGGAACTGCTCGAAGAGGTGTTGCTCGAAGTGCTCGCGCGCGGCGAGCCGGCATCGACCGTTGAAGAAGTGGTCGAGCGCGTGGCGCGCGAGATCGTCATCTCGCAGCACGCATTGCGTGCCGACGTCCGGGTGCGCGCCGAGTTCGGTCTCGAGCGCTGGACGCCCGTAAGCGGAAAGCGTACCGAAGAAACCTATGCGCTCGTCGGAATCGCGCACGCCGACCGGCAAGGGACGCGGCGCGCGGTCGGCGTCGAAGCCGAAGGGATGACGGCGTGCCCGTGCGCGCAGCTGATGGTGCGCGAGCATTCACATCGCGAGCTGCTCGAAGCCGGCTTCAGCGAGGCCGAAGCAGATCGCGCGCTCGATGCGCTGCCCGTCGCGACGCACAATCAGCGCGGAAAAGGTACGCTCCTGATCGGCTCGCTCTCGGATCAGGCCTCCGAGATTCGCGCCGAAGATCTGGTCGAGATCGTCGAGAACTCGATGTCGAGCGAAACCTACGATTTGCTCAAGCGCCCCGACGAATTCTTCGTCGTCAACAAGGCGCATCACAATCCGCGCTTCGTCGAAGACGTCGTACGCGGGATCCTGGCGAGCACGCTTGCGATGTACGCGGATTTCCCGGACGAGACGTTCGTTGCCGCGACGCAGCTGAACTACGAATCGATTCACAAGCACGACGCGTTCGCCGAAGCATTCGGGACGTTCGGCGAATTCCGGCGCGAGCTGCGCGAGGGCGTCTATGTCACGGAGAAGACGGAACTTGCCGCATGGCTTCGCGCAAGGTCGCGATTCGAGACCGCAGCGAGGGATGCGAGGAGATAAGCAGCTCCGCCCAGAGCGGTTGCTCGTCTTCGGCAAGATTTTGTTCGCGTAGGCGTTCGAAGGCGGCGATTCCCCAATCCGGGCGTCCGGTTGCGGCGAGCGCAAAGCGGTCAGCGCGCCGTTCGATCGCTCGCGAACCGGTCGCGAGCAACGGACCGACGAGCGTTGCGAGTAGTTGGGTCCACAAGCTGAAGCGCGCAAACCCGCGAATGCTCGAGACGCGCTCGCCGTTTCCCAAGGCGAGTGCTTTTCCCGCGAAGATCAGAAATGTCGCAGCCAGCGATCCGACGCCAATGCTCAGCAGCGTGTCACCGGCAACGTAGTGACCGAGTTCGTGCGCGACGACGAACTCAGTCTCGTCATCGCCGAATCCCTCGAGCAGGGTGTCTGCGATCGCGATGCGGTGGCTGCCGAACAGCCCCGTAACGTACGCATTGGCTTTCTTTGTTTGACGGCTCATGTCGAACCTGAAAATGCCGGCGTCGCCCGCGCCATACCGTGCGGCCAATCGTCGCAGGCGCTGCTCGAGCGGACCTTCGAGAGGTTCGAATTTATTGAAGATCGGCGCAAGATAAACGGGTGCGACGAGTGTCAGGAGCGTCAAGACCGGAACGGCTGCGATGCTGCTGACGATCGGCCACGTCTTCGGGAAACGGCGCGCAATCCAGAGCAATCCGGTGACGACTGGTATCCCGAGCGTCATCCCAAGGGCCGTTGCTTTTGCACGCTCGCGCAGCCATTCTGCGAGCGTTTGGTCGGAGAGGCCGTAGCGGCGTTCTAACACGTAATGTTCGACGTAGTCGATCGGTGTGTCGAGAATCGCATCGATGAGCGTCGTCGCCGCGTTATAGGTTGCGGTAACCAGCGGACGATCGGAGTCGCGCACCACCGCCGGCAACCGATCCGCAAGCGCGAACGCGATCGCGGCTTGCCCCGCTAGCGAACGTGCAAAGCCGGTAACCATCAGCGCGCGCTTCGTAGCGCCGTATGCAGCCGGGTTTTTTGGAAGCGGCCCCGCGGGCTTGCGAACGTCGTTCCAGGCCTCCATGCCGCGGACCACGGCATATCCCAAGAGGAATCCGGCGCACAGGCCGAGCGTCAAGCGTCGCATGGCCGGCATTCTACCCATGCAAGCCTGAGAATTTGGGTAGGATTAATTCGAGGTGTGAAAACCTCGGACGCCGCGGACGCCGGCTCACTCGAGCCGTTACGTCAGTGCGGCCGATGCCGCGTGCACTTATAAACAATGGAGGAACCAGGTTGAAGAAAGTTACCAGCATTCTCCTCGCAGTATTCTTTGGTGTGGCGATGTTCGCCGGCGCGATGCCCGCACCGGCATCGGCGCAAATGTCTATCGGCGTTCGAATCGGACCGATGCCGCCGGCGCGATACGAAGCCGTTCCGCCGCCGCCGGGACGGTTCTATCACTGGGATGCAGGACACTGGCGTGCCATGAATGGTCGATGGGTTTGGGTCCCGGGTCATTACATTCACGGTTATGCCGGCGGACATTGGGTAGCGGGACACTATCGCAGAGTCGGGCGGTTACGAGTTTGGGTTCCGGGTCACTAGCGCTAAGCTAAGACTCGTCAACATCAGAAAGAAGAACGCCGCTCGATTTCGAGCGGCGTTTTTTTATATCAGCGAGATTTCTTTTTTCGGACGCGGCGTCGTGACGAGCGATCGAGCATCGCGTGCGCGAGCTCGACGCAAATCGGATCGTCGATTTCTTCGACACGTCCGGCATCCGCGAACTCCATCAAGCGCGGCTTGATCGGGATGCGCGCCAGGACCGGCGCGTGCGCAAGCTCGGCGACGCTCTCGGCGTGTGATGGTCCGAAAACATCGTAGCGATTACCGGTGTCAGGCGCTTCGAAGTACGACATGTTTTCGACGACGCCGAGAATCGGCTTCTTGAGCTGGTGGATGAGATTCGCGGCTTTGCGCACGATCATCGTCGCGAGCGCTTGAGGCATCGTGACGAGCACGACGCCGTCGACGGCGAGCGACTGCAGAACCGTGAGCGGCGCATCCGACGTCCCGGGCGGCAAGTCGATCAGCAGCACGTCGAGATCGCTCCACATCACTTGCTCGTAAAATTGACGGATCACGCCCGAAAGAATCGGACCGCGCCAAATCATCGCGGTGTCTTCTTGATCGCTCAAGAGATTCGAGGAAACAATTTCGATCGCGGTGCGCGAGATCGCGGGAACCATGAGCGGCGGCGGCGGCTGTCCGTTTGGTCCGGGTTGTCCGTTCGGATCGTGCATGAGCGCCGAGCGGTTCACGAAGATTGAATAGCCGCGGTATCGACGGACCCGTGATGTCCGCATCGAGAATCCCGACTTTGAGATTCTGCGCAGCGCAAGCCGACCGCAAGCATCGCGGTGACGAGCGACTTTCCGACGCCGCCTTTGCCCGACATGATCGGTACGACGTGCTTGAAACGCGAGCGGCGCGCGAACTCGCCGGGCGCTCGGCGCAGCGGCGTGCGGTCGTCGTCGGAGACGGTGGGAACATTGCCGGTGCGCAGCGCTTCTTCGAGTGCGGCGACAATCGGCTCGACGCGCAGGCCATGTGCTTTCGCGCCGGCTTCGATATTCTCGTATTTGTTGACGCCGCAGCCGCCGCAATGCAGGCCGAACTTGGTGAGCACTTGCTCGGCAATCGGCAAGGCTTCGACGAGCTCTTTGATATTGGTCTTCGGACCGAGCTGGATATCTGAGATCGTTGACATTACGACCTCATGACTTCGCGAACTCCGCTGGGGTTCCGGTGAGCGGGGCCCGCGGCGCGCGCGCCGCCTCGCGGCCTTTGCGCTGGACGCTAACGATCGCGCCTGCGGCCGCAATCGACGCCGCAACCCATAGCGCGATCGGTCCCGCTTGTGCGATCGCCGCATGCGGCGCACCGGCGACGAACACTTCGCGCGCGCCAAGCATCCCGAACACAACGGCAACGAGCGCGGCGCCAAGCGATTGTCCAAACAGACGCGCTGTCGCGACCATCCCACCTGCCGTTCCACGCGTTCGCGCGGAACGCTCGAGAGCAGCTCGCGATTATTCGGCGACTGGAAGAAACCGAAGCCTATGCCCGCGATTATCTCGCGCCAGATGATCTCGGCCGCGCTCGGGTTCGCAGGCATGATTGCGAGCAGCGCGAGTCCGAGCGCCATCACTCCGAGTCCGAACGTTGCAAGGATCCAGACCGGATAGCGATCGGCGAGCCGGCCCGCAAACGGCGCGACGATGCCGACGGCAAGCGGCCACGGCGTGAGGAGCAGACCGGCTTCAAACGGCGTGCGTCCCAAAACGGCCTGAAAGAAGAAGGGCAGCGATACGACGGCGATGCCTTGGCGCCGTATACGAGCAGGCCGACGTCGCAGATGAAAGCGAGAACGCCGGACGCCGGAAGAGCTCGAGCGAGACGAGCGGACGCGTCGCGCGCAGCTCGCGTTGAATGAAGAGCGCAAGCGAGACGATGCAGATCGCAAAGCATGCCGCAATCGCGGATTCGGTTCCACGATGCGCGACGGCCTCGACACCGAGCGTGAAGAAGCTGAGCGCGAGCCCGATCCAAACTGCGCCGGCGAGATCGTATTCGCGCCAGGTTCCCGTCGGTCGGAAACTTCGGCATCGTCTTGAACGACGCGATCAAGTCGAGCGTTCCGATCGGAACGTTGATCATGAACAGCCACGACCAATGCGCGATCGCGAGAATCGCGCCGCCGACCGTCGGACCGGCCGCCGCGCTCGTTGCGACGGTGAGGGCCATCCACCCCGTTCCGCGTCCGAGCATGTTTGGCGGATAGATACGCCGGATCATACCCGGCTGAATGCCCATGATCATCGCGGCCCCGAGGCCTTGCAACATGCGCGATGCGATGAGCTGCGGTAACGAATGCGAGAGTGCGCAGAGCAGCGATCCGAACGTGAAGAGCGTCAAACCGGTGCGGTAGACGTATTCGAAACCGATCAGCTCGCCCAGCGACGCGAAGGCAAAGATCGTTGCCGTTATGACGATCTGAAATGCGTTGACGATCCAAATCGACTGCGTCGGCGAGGCGTGCAGCTCGTGTGAGATCGTCGGCAACGCGACGTTCGCAATCGAGGAATCCAGCACGGCCATGACCGTCGCCGTTTGAAACGTCCAGAGCGCCAGCCGGCGCTGCAAGAACCGGAAGACCTTGTTCCGTCAGCTGAACGCCTGTTCTGCGTGGTAGGAGCTGCGTGAAAGTGGGCTCGAGACGACTTGCCGGAAGCCTTTGCTTTGGCCGAGGACGCGCAATCGATCGAACTTCTCGGGCGTCACGAACTCTTCGACGGGGAGATGCCGTTTGGTCGGCTGCAAGTATTGCCCCATCGTGAAGATGTCGACGCCTGCATCACGCGCGTCGTCCATCGCTTGCTCGATCTCGCTGTCGTTTTCTCCGAGGCCAAGCATCAGCGACGTCTTCGTATATCGGACTTTGCCGCTCTGTGTCGCGTGGCGCAGGATCGAAAGCGACTGATCGTAGGTTGCGCGGCGGTCGCGAACTTTTTGTTGTAAGCGGCGGACGGTCTCGAGATTGTGCGCGAGCACTTCGGGCTGCGCATCGAGCACCACGTCGAGCGCGGCGAGATCGCCGGCGAAATCGCCGGTCAAGCATTCGACTTTCGCGTCGGGCGTGATCTTGTGAATCATGCGCACCGTGTTGGCGAAGATCGACGCGCCGCCGTCGGCGAGATCGTCGCGATCGACCGCCGTCAGCACGAGATATTTCCAGCCCATCTCGGCGACCGCTTCGGCGACGCGCTTGGGCTCGAGCCAATCGACTTCGCCGTGCGGATTCCCAGTCTTGACAGCGCAGAAATGACAGCCGCGCGTGCACGTATCGCCGAGGATCATGATGGTCGCGGTCCCCGCGCCCCAGCATTCCGCAAGGTTCGGACAACGCGCTTCCTGGCACACGGTGTGCAAATCCAGACGCTTGACTTTGCCAAGTACGCTTTCGTATTGCTCGCCCGACGGCAATCGCACTTTCAACCACGGCGGCTTTGCGTCAAGCGTAGACTCCAGCGCCGTGTCATGAGGTTTCGTCAGGTCGATGGATCTATCTCCACCGTCTCTATGATGCTTTCGCGTGCGGGAAGTTGCTTGCTGTCACTCGACTCCGTTCGCTTCGCTCACTACGCTCGGGATGACACAGTGACAAGTAATCGCAAAGACGCGCGAGAGCTCGTCGAGCAAGACTTCCTTCGCCTCGTCGTATGAGACGAGCCGTCCGGTCTCGTGACTGAGCGAGGTGATCCCGCGGTCGACGAGGCCGCACGGATTGATCAAGCGATCGTAGTCGAGCGTCGTCGACGCGTTCAGCGCCATGCCGTGCAGTGAGGTCATCTTTTGCACTGCGAGACCGATCGCGCAGACGCAGTTGCTTCCGACCCATGCGCCGGCGTGCGCGCTCCAGCGTTCCGCCGTGATGCCGTAGCGTGCGCAGGCGCGCGATCGCCGCTTCTTCAAGCTTGCGCACGAGCGGAACGACCTCGCGAAAGCGCGGAAGCCGCATGATCGGATAGATGACGACTTGTCCGGGTCCGTGATAGGTCACGTCGCCGCCGCGCTCGATCTCGTGTACTTCGACGCCCTGCGCAAGCAATGTCTCGCGCGGGACGAGCAAGCTGTTCGTTTTCCCTTGGCGTCCGATCGTAACGACGGGTTCGTGTTCGACCGCGATCCAGACGTCGCGCTCGCGCCCTGCCGCAACTTCAGCGTGCAGTGCACGCTGAAGCTGCCACGTCTCTGCGTACGACCGGCGTCCGAGATCGAGAAGAAGAGCAGTCCCGATGGCGTTAGACTCCGACGGGCTGCTTCGGTTTCGGATTGAGGATGTGAATCGCTTTGCCGTGGATCGCTTCGGCGGCGTCCAGGATCGATTCGGTCAGCGTCGGATGCGGATGAATCGAGAGACCGATGTCTTCGATCGTCGAGCCCATCTCGAGCGCGATGATCCCTTCACCGATCAGCGATTCGGCTTGCGGCGCGACGATGTGCATGCCGAGGAATTGGTCGGTCTTGGCATCGCCGATCAGCTTGATCATGCCGCCGTCGAGATCGTTCATCGTCCGCGCGCGTCCGCTCGCAACGAGCGGGAATTTCCCGACCTTGATCTCGTGGCCGGCCGCTTTCGCCTCTTCCTCGGAAAGGCCGACGGTCGCGACTTCAGGATCCGTGTAGACGCAATTCGGAATCGCAACCGGATCGAACGCGGCCGACTTGTCGCCGGAGATCGCTTCGGCCGCGACGACGCCCTCTTTCATCGCCTTGTGCGCGAGGAGCGGACCGCCGGTGATGTCGCCGATCGCGTAGATTCCGTCGACCGCCGTCTTGCGGCGCGCGTCGACCGGGATGAAGCCCTTGTCGTTCGTCTTCAGTCCCGCGGCTTCGAGATTCAATCCGTCGGTAACCGGCCGGCGTCCGACCGCAACCAGCACCATCTCGTACTCGCGCGTCTCGTCTTTTCCGCCGGTAAGCTCGCCGTTCAGCGTCGCTCTTGACGCCTTTGCCGGTTTTCTCGATCGTCTTGACCGACGTGTTGAGCGCGATCTCGATTCCTTGCTTCTTGAGAATGCGCAGCAGCGTCTTGCCGATCTCGAGATCCGTGCCCGTGAGAATCTGCGGCAGCATTTCGACGACTTGCACTTGCGAGCCGAGCCGCTGATAGACGGTTGAGAATTCGAGTCCGATCACGCCGCCGCCGACGATCAAAATCGACTTCGGAATTTTCTTCAGTTTTACGGCATCGTCGGAGTTGATGATCGTCTCGCCGTCGCGCGGCCAGGCCTTGATGTCGACCGGCGCGCCGCCCGTCGCGATGACGATCGCCTGCGCGGTATAGGTATCCGTGCCGCCGTCGCGTCTTCTTGAGCTGCACTTTGTTCTTCGAGACGAACGACGCTTCGCCGTACGCAAATTTCACGCCGTTACCTTTAAAGAGCGTGTTCACGCCGCCGACGTTGGCCTTGACGACCTCTTGCGTGAACTTCTCGACGCCCTCGCGATCGATCGTGGGTTTTGCGACCTTGATGCCCGATCAAGTTCGGCGTGTTCGATTTGGCGCGCGACCTCGCTCACGTGCAGCAGCGCTTTGGTCGGAATGCAGCCCAAATTCAGAGCAAACGCCGCCGACCTCGTCACGGTCGAAGCACACGACGTTCTTTCCGAGCTGCGCGAGCCGAATCGCGGCGTGATAGCCGCCGGGCCCGGCACCGATGACGATTGCGTCGACGGTCTGGTCAGCCAAGGTAAATGGTCTCCTCTTCTGTTTTATATGAGCGGCGCGAGCGCGCGGGCGGTTTCGAAGGTTGCCACGAATTGGATGGCAGTGCGAACGATTGGATGGGGCGAGATCGCGGCCAAACTCGACCGCGATAGTATTGTTCCGATCTACCGTCAGATTTACGAGCACCTGCGGGAGCAAATTTTGGCTGGCGTCCTTCCCGAGTCGACCCGGCTGCCCCCGGAGCGGACGCTGGCCCAGCTGCTCAACGTCAACCGCTCGACGATCGTACACTCGTATCGCGATCTGGCCGCGGACGGTTTGATCGAGCAGCGGGTTGGCTCGGGCTCGCGTGTCGCTTCACCGCTTCCCGTTTCGCCGGCAGATCGACACACGTCGGTCCCCTGGTGGGTGACGCTTCCGTCCTGGCGGGTCGGCGAGTTTCCCGCGATTCTGGGCGAGCTGGCCGCTTCGCCCGAAGCGCTCTCGGACGGGCATCGCCGGATCGCGTTCGTCCAAGGCGTGCCGCCGGCGACACCCTCGCCGCTCCCCGATCTTTCGGCATCGTTTGCGCGGGTCGGCGGCAACGTCGACTTCGTGCTCTCGTACGGGAACAGCGAGGGTTACGTTCCGCTGCGGGCTGCGATCGCGCGCCGGATGCAAAACCGGGGTTGCGCGGTCGAGGAGCGGGACGTGCTGATCTTGACGGGATCGACGCAAGGGATAACGCTCGTCGCGCAAAGTCTCGCCGAACCCGGCGATGAGATCATCGTCGAAGCGCCGACGTATCCGGGCGCACTGCAGATTTTCCAGATCGCGGGTTTGCGCGCGATTCCGGTTGCCGTCGACGACGAAGGCATGCGCGTCGATCACGTCGAGGCGATTTTGCGCACGCGTCGTCCGCGCTTCATTTATACGATGCCGTCGTTGCACAACCCGACCGGCGCGACGATGAACGAGGATCGCCGCGAGCGTCTCGTGACGCTTGCGCAGCGCTCCGGCGTTCCGATCGTCGAAGACGATCCGTACGGCGAGCTCGCGACCGTCGCGCGCGAACCGCTCGCTGCGAAAAATGCCGAGTACGTCGTGTATATCAGCTCGTTTTCGAAGACGATCGCGCCGTCGTTACGTCTGGGGTGGCTGACCGCGCCGCGCACGATCTTCGAGCGGCTGCTCTTGCGCAAACAATCGATCGACATGGCGTCGAGCATGTACATGCAAGCCGGCGTGCACGACTATTTGGAAGGTCCGTACGATCAGCACTTGGTCGCGCTGCGCGAGGAGCTCGCGCTACGCCGCCGCATCGCGGACGACGCCGTTTTGCAATATTGGCCACGCACCGTCCGCGTGTGGCCGGCGCACGGCGGATTCTATTTGTGGGCGACCACGCCGCGCGAGATACGGACGCGCTCGCTGCTCGACGAGTCGGAGCGGCACGGCGCGTCGTTCCTGTTCGGAGAAGCGTTCTTCCCCGGCTCCGGCGGCGATCACGGTCTCCGTTTGGCGTTGACGCCGGTCGCGCGCGACGAGATTGCGGAAGGGATCAAGCGCATCGGTGCAGCCCTCGCCTAGTACGGAGCTGCTCGCGTGGTACGGCGCGCACGGCCGGGCAGACTTGCCGTGGCGCACGACGCGCGATCCGTATCGCATCGTCGTCAGCGAATTCATGCTGCAGCAAACGCAAGTCGAGCGGGTCGTGGCCGCCTACGAGCGTTTTATCGATGCGTATCCGAGCTTTGAAGCGCTTCGCGAAGGCATCGCGCGCCGACATCGTTCGCGCGTGGAAGGGGCTCGGCTACAACATGCGCGCGGTTCGTTTGCACGAGCTGGCGTGCGCGGTCGTCGCGCAGACACGCTGGCGACGATGCCGTCCGGACGTCGAGCAGTTGCGCGCGCTTCCCGGAATCGGACCCTACACAGCTGCGGCGATCCGCGCGTTTGCATTCGAGCTCGACGACGTCGCGATCGACGTAAACCTTCGGCGCGTCGTTCACCGGCTGCAATTCGGTCTCGAGCATCCGCCGAAAGCAAACGCGAACGCGATCGACGACGCAGCGCGCGCACTCTTACCGCATGGCCGTGCGCACGACTGGAATTCGGCGATGATGGATCTCGGCGCGACGATCTGCACCGCTCGCTCCCCGAAATGCGTGCAATGTCCGATGCGGGCCGCTTGCGCTGCTGCACCGTACGGCGAGGCGGAGATCACGCGCAGCGTGCAAGCGCGCGTTGCCGCAAAACGACAAGGTCCGCAAGCGCGGCTGCCGTTCCCGAAAACGCGCCGCTACGTCCGCGGGCGGATCCTCGATCACCTCCGCACGCTGGAGCCGGGGGCGGTTGTTTTGCCTGCCGATTTGGTCGCACGCGTCGACTTCGCGCGTGGCTACTCGCTCGACGAAATCGTCGACGGAATGGAACGTGACGGTCTCGTCGTGCGCGACCTCGGGGGCATAAGACTTCGTTAGAACCCGTATGCCGAGAAAGGGGGAGCCAGGACCTTTGCGAACCGCGCAACCTATGCGTCTTAACCGAACCGGGATTTTTGCAAGTCTGATCGTAGTCGCGCTGGCGCTCTCGCTGGCGTCGTGCGGCGGCGGAGGGTCGACGGCCCCTAACACGTCCGGGACTGCAAGCATCCGGTTCATCAACGGCTCGCCCGACGTCGGCAACATTGACGTGCTCGTGAACGGGAAAGTCGTCGCGAGCAACATCGCGTACGCTCAGATTACGGCATATACGACATCGACGGTCGGTACGACGCCGTTGCCGCAAGTTGCGTTCGTAAAAACGGGGACGACAACCAACGTCTTTCCGTCGAACGGGACGACTCCACAGACGTTTCAGCTCGGTGCAGCCGTCAATTCCAAAGTAACGATCGTCCTTGAAGGGCGCGCAGCGCTGATTGGTTCGCTCGGACTCCAAGTCGGCGCGTTCGTCGAACCGACGATCACGACGCCACCCTCGGGTCAGTACGCGGTCGTCTTCCACCACGCCTCACCGGCTGCTTCGCTCGCAGCACCGAACGGCGTCTATGTTGGGCAAGTCGCGCTCGGATCCGCACCGCTTTATACGAGTCTTGGCTCGATGTTGTTCACGACGACGAACGGCAGCTCTAGCGCGTTCGTCGGCATCAACAATCAGCCCGCGTTTATAGGACCGCCTGGCGTTGGCTTCTGGTCCGGACCGGTCGTGGTTCCTACCGCGACGCCGATTCCCGTTACGACGGCCTCCGTGTCCCCGTCACCGACAGCGACGGTGGCGCCTACGCCTATTAGCTCGCCGACGGTTTACGCGGTTACCGTGCCCGGGCCGCCGATCAATATTCCCTCGCCGCCAAACAATCCGTTCCCGGTTAACGGTGTTGACGCGAACAACGTGAATCAATCGATGCCCGACGGCAGCAACAACGAGTTGTTCATGTACCTGATCGATTCGACGAGCTCGCCGACTGGCGCCGAAATGATCGGCACCTATACTAACTAACTACGTACTCCAGGAGGGAAGATCGGAGTAGCGTTCTTCCTTCCACGGATCGGCGTCGTTGTTGTAGCCGCGCACTTCCCAAAAGCCTCGTTCGTCGTGATCGAGGAATTCGAGTCCGCGCAGCCACTTCGCGCTCTTCCAAAAGTACTTCTTGGGAACGAGCATCCGCACGGGTCCGCCATGTACCGGTTCGATCGGTGCGCCCGCATATTCGTAAGCGATCATCACGTCGTCGTCGAGCATCACTGGGAGCGGAAGATTCGTCGTGTAGTCGTTCTCGGCGTGCTGAATCACGTGCGTGACGCCGGGTTTGAGCCGGGCGCGCTTGGTGATCTCGGAAAACGGCACGCCTTTCCAGGTCGTGTCTTTCTTCGACCAGCGCGTGACGCAGTGAATGTCGCCGGTCCACGTCTTGGACGGCATCGCGCGCAACTCGTCCCACGAAAGCTCGAACGGATTTTCGACTAAACCGGAGATGCGCAAACGCCACGTTTTCGGATCGATGTTCGGGACATCGCCGACGTGCAGGACCGGGAATCCGGTCGTGAGTGTCTGGCCCGGCGGCACGGTCGGGTCTTGCTTCAGGAACGGCATCACCGCATTATAACAGGCGTGCCCAGCATACCGTTTCCGAAGCGCAAAGTGCCGCTCGACGTCGCGCGCAAGGAGCTCGATATCCTCGAGAAGGCCTATCCGCACGCGGCGACCGCCCTCGATTACGAAAATATTTTCAACCTTCTGATCGCGGTCATTCTCTCGGCGCAGACGACCGATGTGGGCGTCAATCGCGTGACGCCGTTTCTGTTCGAGAGATATCCGACGCCGCAAGCACTCGCGCGCGCGAAGCTCAGCGACGTCGAGAAAATCATCAAGCCGACCGGCTTCTTTCGAACCAAGGCTAAGAGCATCGTCAACGCTTCGAAAGCGCTGGTCCAAAACTTCCGCGGCGAGGTGCCGAAAGACCGTGAAAGCCTCGAATCGCTCCCCGGCGTCGGACGCAAGACGGCGAACGTGGTGATGTCGGTCGCTTTCGGCGAAGCTGCGATCGCCGTCGACACCCACGTTTTCCGGGTCTCACACCGGCTTGGCTTGACGCTCGGGAAGAACCCGCGCGCCGTCGAGGACGATCTGGTCCGGATCGTTCCGGTGGAGAAACAACCTCATGTCAGCCACTGGCTGATCTTGCACGGCCGCGCGATCTGCAAAGCGCCCTGGCCAAAATGCGAGGAGTGTCCGGTCGTCAAGCTCTGCCCGACTCCGCCGATTCGCGCACGCGTTCTAAAAGAAAAAGAGCGTGGCCGTTAGGCCACGCTCCATAGAATGAGTCCGTTTTAACTAGAAATTTACTTCTTTTTCTTCTTGGTAGCGGCCTTTTTCTTGGCCATCTTCTTTTTGGCTGGCATAATTAGCAGGCACCCCCCTCCGTGCGAAGTTCCCGGCTCAAATGCCGGCATCGCACTCGACTAACGAACGTCGAGGCTGGGAAGTTTCTACCCCCGGGGGGCCGGTCCTTTGCCGACCATTTTCCGGGCGATCACGATCCGCTGAATCTGCTGCGTACCCTCGTAGATTTGCGTGATCTTGGCGTCGCGCATCATGCGCTCGACCGGGTACTCCGTTGAGTAGCCGAAGCCCCCGAGAATCTGGACGGCGTCAGTCGTCACGCTCATCGCGACGTCGCCGCACTTGAGCTTTGCCATCGCTGCGAACTCGGTCGTGTCCGCCGCACCCTCGTCGCACTTGCGCGCCGCCTCGTAGAGCAGCAAGCGCGCCGATTCGATTTCGGTCCGCATGTCCGCCAGCATGAATTGAATGCCTTGCTGCTGCGCGATCGGCTTGCCGAATGCGATCCGTTCTTTGGCGTACTGGGTGGAGTAGTCGAGCGCGCCTTGTGCGATGCCAATCGCCTGCGCGGCGATTCCGGGGCGCGACTTGTCAAGGACCTTCATTGCGATCTTGAAGCCTTCGCCTTCGATCCCGAGTAAGTTCGCCGCCGGCACGCGGCAGTCGACGAAATTGAGCTCTACGGTCGGCGATCCGCGGATCCCCATTTTTTTCTCGAGCTTGCCGACGTTGAATCCGGGCATGCCCTTCTCGAGGAGAAACGCGCTGATGCCGCTGGGACCTTTGCTCGGATCGGTGATTGCGAAAACCGTCACGAGATCCGCAACGCCGCCTTGCGTGATCCAGATCTTGCTGCCGTTGAGAACGAACGCATCGCCGTCACGCGTCGCGGTCGTGCGCATCGAGCCCGCAGCATCCGAGCCGCTGCCGACTTCGGTGAGCGCGTAAGCGCATAAGAACTCGCCGCTCGCGAGCTTCGGAATAAAACGTCGCTTTTGGTCGTCGCTGCCGCCGATCATGATCGGCAGCGTCCCGAGCTCTTGCACCGCGATGATCAGCGCGCTCGATGCGCACGCCTTTGCAACTTCCTCGACGACCTTGACGTACGTGACGAACGAGCCGCCGACGCCGCCGTATTCGGACGGGAACGGGACGCCGAGCAAATCGTTTTGTGCGAACAGCTCTTTGATGTCCCACGGAAACTCACCGCGCTCGTCGATCTCTGCGGCGCGCGGTGCGACCCGCTCGGCGACGAGCGTGCGCACCATGTCGAGGATCATCGCCTCTTCGTCGGAGTCGTATTTCGGCGGCGCGATAGCCATAGTTGTTGCGCCTTCGCGTAGCCTCCGCAGGCACCCTATGCCTCCCAGAGAAGGCACGCCAAGTGAGTGCCTCTACGCAGGCCGTCTATCGATGGGAACCGAGTAAGGACCAGATTCGCGACGCGAATCTGACGCAATTGCTGGCTCGGATGGGCGTCGATTCTTATCCGGCGCTACTGGAAACGATAGCGCGCGACATTCGTCCGTTCAACAAGACGATGGTCGAGATGCTCGACTTGCATTGGGATCGGACGTGGGACGAGCTGCTGGATCTTTCGCACGGGAAATCGTTCGCGCGCTGGTTCGTCGGCGCCGAATACAATGCAGCCGGGAATTGTCTGGACCGCTGGATCGCGCGCGGGCGTGGCGAGCAGCGTGCGATCGTTTGGGAAGGTGAAGACGGCACGGTCCGTACGCTCAGTTATGCAGAGCTGCGCGGCGCAGTTGCGCGTTTGGGTGGAACGCTGCGCGGGCTCGGCGTGCGCAAAGGCGACACGATCGGCATCTTCATGCCGCTGATCCCCGAAACGGCGATCGCGCTTCTTGCGATCGCGTATATTGGAGCGATCGCAGTTCCGGCATTCTCCGGCTACGGTCCGCAAGCGCTCGCGACGCGCCTCGCCGACGCAAATGCGAAGGTTCTTTTGACGGTCGACGGCGTCTCGCGGCGTGGCAAGCCGGTCGCGATGAAAACCGTTGCGGATGAAGCCCTGGCCGATGCGCCGAGCGTCGAGCACGTGCTCGTCTTTCGTCGTGCCAAGATCGACGTGCCGATGCAAAGCCACCGCGATTTGGATTGGGAGACGGCAGTCGATTCGCACGACCCGGTGCTCACCTACGAGCGCACCGGTGCGAACGATCAAATGATGCTGCTGTACACGAGCGGCAGCACCGGAAAGCCGAAAGGCGTCGTCCACGTGCACGCAGGCTTTCCGCTAAAAGCGATGATCGACGCGTGGTTGTGTACGGACTTGCGCGCCGACGACCGGATCTTGTGGTTCACGGACATCGGCTGGATGATGGGCCCGTGGTTGATTTTCTCCGCGTTTGGAATCGGTGCGACCGCCGTTCTTTACGAAGGGACGCCCGACTATCCCAAACCGGACCGCTTATGGAGCGTTTGTGAATCGCACGGCGTAACGCACTTGGGAATTGCACCGACGGCGATCCGCTCGCTGATGGTGCACGGCGCAGAACCGGTGCGCGCGCACGATCTTTCGCGCATGCGTATTCTCGCCAGCTCCGGTGAGCCATGGAATACGGAACCGTGGAAGTGGTTCGCACACGTCGTCGGCGGCGATCGCCTTCCAATCATCAACTATTCCGGCGGAACCGAAATCTCGGGCGGAATCGTCGGGTGTTTTCCAACGATGCCGCTCGTTCCGAATTCGTTTCACGGACCAATTCCCGGAATGGTTGCGGACGTGTACGATGCCGGCGGCAAGCCCCTGCGCGGGGACGTCGGTGAATTGGTTGTCACCGAACCCTGGCCGGGAATGACGCAATCGTTTTGGGGCGGCAGTGCGACGAAGCGTGACGACTTACGCTATCTTGCATCGTATTGGGAACGTTTTCCGCGCACCTGGGTGCACGGCGATTGGTGCATCATCGACGCCGATGGCTACTGGTACATTCGCGGACGCAGCGACGATACGATCAACGTGGCGGGAAAACGCGTCGGTCCTGCTGAGTTCGAGAGCGCGCTCGTCTCGGATGCACGCGTACGTGAGGCCGCGGCGATTGCCGTCCCCGACGAGATCAAAGGCGACGTTGTCGTGTGCTTGGTGGTTCTGAAACGTCGGGAGGACGAAAGCGATGCGACGCGCGCAGAGCTGATGGGCGTAATCGAGCGCGTCATGGGCAAATCGTTGCGGCCGAAGGCAATTGCGTTCGTCGACGACCTTCCGAAGACGCGCAATCTCAAAGTAATGCGCCGCGTTGCGCGCGCCCGCTACCTTGGCCTGGATTTGGGCGATTTGTCCGCCCTCGAGAACGTCGCGTCTCTGGACGCGATTGACGCCAGACGGTAAAACATGCTTGACTGATTGCGCTATCAATATCGAGCACCAGCACGCCGTCCAGTTCTACGATGCGGACGAACGTGCGTTGATTTCGAATGTCGTCCGGTTCCTCGCCGACGGCTACGCCGAGGGCAGCAGTCTTTGCGTCTTGGCGACTCAACCGCACCGAGAGACCTTCATTGCGGGTCTGGAAGCGCTCGGCATCGACGCCAAGCGAGCGCTTGACGACGGTCAGTTCATAGTACTCGACGCAGAGGAAACGCTGCGCGGCTTTATGGTGCACGGCTATCCGGATGCACTGTTGTTTGACGCAACATGTGGTGCGGTAACGCGCGCAAGTATCGAGCGAGCCCAAGGTCGCGGCCTGCGCGGATACGGTGAGATGGTCGATCTCTTATGGCGCGCCGGAAAGACCGCGGCTGCCGTGCGTCTCGAACAACTTTGGGAGGAGCTGCGCGCGAAGGTCGACGGCTTCACGATTTTTTGCAGCTATCAAATCGATATTTTCGGACACGAATTCCATTCCGGAGCAGTCGACGGCGTGCTCTGCGCGCATTCGACCGTAATCCCCTCGGGGAACGATGACCGGCTGCATCAATCGATCTCGACTGCAATGGCGCACGTCCTGGGCGTCGATCGTGCCGTGGAAATACTGCCGCAGATCACCGGCGGCATGCCGCGCAAGTGGGCCGCCCTCCCGCGCGGCGAGACGATGATCCTCCAACTGCGCAAATCGCTCCCTGCCCTGGCCGGCGACGTCCTCGCCTTGGCCCGGAGCTATTACCAAAAAGCTGGTTAGGGCGAACTAGGAGTCTAAGGTAGGCGTGCCTAATGGCCGCCCTACGGAGGACCGATGTTTCGTCGAATTGCTCTTTGGGCCGCCTTGGTTGTGCTTTTGATTGCCGCCGGCCTACGCTCGCGGCCGGTTGTCGCCGTCCCGATTTTTGCGCACCAGTACGGCGTGACGTGCGAAAAGTGCCATTCGGTCATCCCGCACCTCAATGCGTTCGGAGCCGCCTTCATGGCAAACGGCTATCGGATCCCAGGCGTGAAGCCGGGTCCGGCGTTCCCGATCTCTGCAAAAACGAATATCGTCGCATCGAGTGAGATTCAGGGCGTGGGCCTGCCGAAAGATATCGTCGACGAAATTGAGACCTTCACGGCCGGAGCGATCGGCAATCGCGCAAGCTATCTCGTCGAGCAATATGTCGTCGACGGCGGGATGCGGGGTCTCACGCGCGACGCTTGGGTCATCGATCGCGTCAATCAGTGGGATGCGCGGATCCCTGTCTTCGCGCAAGCGGGCTCGTTCACGTTGCCGCTTCCCGTCGATCCGGAGACGTTCCGCGATTCGTATCAAGGCTACGCCGTCATGGAACAGACCGTCGGCAACAATCCGTTCAATTTCTTCGATCCCAAGATTGGAGTTCGCGCGAGCGCCGGTGATACGACGCGCGGCTTGAGCGGCCAAGTCTTCGTTGGGCAAGGTCACGACCGTCAGAGCGGGATTCCGTCATATGGCAACGACTGGATGGGCGTTGCGCAAGATACGCTCGGCCTCGTAACGCTGACCAGCTACCGTTATTCGGGGACGCGTCCGCTCGTCGACGGCGACATCGACAGGTTCCAGCGCACGGGCTACGCCGTCGTCTATAACGATTTCTCGCGCTGGGAGTGGGACAATTTGATCCAGACCGGATGGGACTCGAACTGCAACGTTCTGTTTCATACGGGTTGCGCGTCGAGCGGCGGGCTCACGCAGCTGCGCTACATGTTCAGCCGCAGGCTTTACGCCGAGGCGCGCTACGAAGGAACGAATTCGCCGATCACCACGAGCGCGAGCATCGGGCCGGGCTCGCCGAATTCGGGCTTCTATCGTGATGGCGTGCTGATGCTCGGTTACGGCACCGGCGAGAACTCGCGAATTACGCTCGAAAACGTTATCCAGAATTCCGCGCCAACGCACGTCTGGAATCTCCAATTCACGATAGGCTACTGATGTACATTCGAATTCTGGCCTCACTCTGCGTCGCGTTGATCGTTGCACCAGCGAGCGCGTGGGCGGCAAGCATCGACCGTTCCGTCGATACGTCCGCATCCAAAGTCGGCTTCAGCATCTCGCACGTCTTCGTCGAACGCGTGACGGGCACGGTGCCGATCGAAAGTGGCACTGCTATGTTTGCGACCGAATCGCCGATCCCGGCAAGCATTTCCCTTACGCTCGACGCCACCAAGGTCTCGACGGGCGATCCCGATCAAACCGGATGCATTCAAAGCCCCGACTATTTCGACGTCAAGAAGTTTCCGACGTGGACGTTTACGAGTACGAAGATCACCACGAATAGTCCGACGTCATTCGGGATCGACGGGATGCTGACGATGCACGGCGTCGTGCAGCCCGAGCATTTCGACGTGACGATTCAAAATGCGGGCGGCCATCAGGTTTATCACACCGTTGGGCAGATCGATCGACACGTCTTCGGAATGAAAGGCTCGCGGCTCGACCCTGCGATCGGCGGGATCGCAAGCGTCACGATGGACGTCGTGCTCAAATGAAACGGCTTGCAGTGATAGTGGCTGCCGCCTTCGCGCTCGTATCGTGCGGCGGCGGAGGCGGCGGGGCGCACACTCCCGGTACGTCGACCTCGACGTCGGCACCGTCGAACGCGATGAGTCTGCCGGCCATCCCCGAGGTGGACAGCGTCAACGGCGTAGCGTCGCTGACGTTAACTGCGCAATACGATTCAAACGACCGTCCTGCGTTCTTTTACAACGGCACCGAAGTCGCCCCGACGATCCGCGTCAACCCCGGCGACACGATTCAGCTGACGTACATCAACAATTTGCCTGAGTTCTGCGGCGTCGGGATTGTATCGAACACCAACCTTCACTTTCATGGCCTAACGACCTCGCCGAATCAGCCCGGCGACGAAGTTATTCTCACCAATGCTGCGCCGGGATCGTCGTACACGTACAAGGTGCAGATCGACACGGATCAGCCGCCGGGCATGTATTGGTATCACCCACACCCGCACGGCCTCACGAATTGGGAAGTCGGCAACGGCATGGGCGGCGCGATCATCATCCAGGGAATCGCCGACGAGATCCCGAGCCTCGCCGGCTTGCGCGAGCGCGTGATCGTGCTGCGCGACGTGTTCTTCGATCCGTCCGTTTCGGAAGCGTTGGGAGACGACGTCCAACGCCGTCAAGCGCGCATCGTGTCATACCGGCATACTCTCGACGACGACGGCGGCGGAGGGCCCGGCAGCTCGTCGTTGTGTCAGCCGGAAGGCGACAAGGCGCCGACGATCAACGGCGTCCCGACGGCGTCGATCGGCATTCAGCCGGGCGAACGCCAATTGTGGCGCGTGCTCAACGCGTCGGGCGTGCGCCATTTCGATTTGTACATACCGGGCATGCAGTTGCAGCTCGTCGCGCAAGACGGCGTGCCGCTGCAAGACTACACGGGTGCGGGCAGCCTCGCTTCTCTGACGGTCAACGATATCGTGATCCCGCCTGCAGGGCGCGCGGAGTTCGTCGTGACGGGTCCGTCCGTTCCGGCGCCCCTGATCTCCAAGTGCTACAACGCGGGCCCCATCGGCGATCCCAATCCGCAAGTCACACTCGGAGAGCTTTACAACGATTACGGAGCAACTTCGACCGTGCACGTCGCAAAGCCGATGGGTTTGCGGATGCGACAGGCGTATCGCGTGGCGCCGCCCGCCCCGTCGGCTTTCCGGACCATCCATCTGCAAGAAAACTCGACGACGTTCTTCATCAACGGCCAGACGTACAGCCCGACCGCGGCGCCGATGTATACGGTGAACACGGGTACGACCGAGCAGTGGACGATCGAAAACGATACGGATGAAGTGCACGATTTCCACACGCACCAAGTGCACTTCGTCGAAGAGTCGAGCAACGGCATTCCGTACCCGACACCGCACTGGGTCGATACCGTCGATGTGCCGGCTCAAACGCGCGACAGCTCAGGAGCGACGCACCCGACTACGGTCACGATCCTGGTCGATTTTCGCGACCCTGTCATCGCCGGAACGTTTCTCTTCCATTGCCACATCACCGATCATGAAGACGGCGGGATGATGGCGAAGATTACAGCGCAGTAGCCTCGCGCGTTTCGTCGCGGAATTGCTCGAGGTAGAGGCGCGCGTACGCGCCGCCTCGCGCGAGCAGTACCGCGTGCGTCCCGCTTTCGACGATTCGTCCGCCTTCGACGACGAAGATGACGTCGGCAGAGATGATGGTCGAGAGCCGGTGCGCGATCACGAGGCTCGTACGGTTCTGCATCACGCGCTCGAGCGCGGATTGAATCATCGCTTCGTTATGGGAATCGAGCGAGCTGGTCGCTTCGTCGAGGATCAGGATGCGCGGATCTTTGAGTAGGACGCGCGCAATCGCGAGCCGCTGACGCTCGCCGCCTGAAAGCTTTTGGCCTCGCTCCCCGACGATCGTTGCGTAGCCGTCCGGCAGGCCTGCAATGAAATCGTGAATGTTTGCGTCTTTGGCCGCTTCGATCAAATCGTTGTCGCTTGCGTCCATGCGTCCGTAACGCAAATTCGCCGCGATCGTGTCGTGAAAGAGGTACGTTTCTTGCGTGACGATTCCGATCGCGTTGCGCAATGAGGTGAGATCCAGATCGCAGATATCGTGCCCGTCGATCGTTACGCGTCCCGATTGTGGGATGTAAAAGCGCGGGACGAGCTGTGTGATCGTCGTCTTTCCGGCGCCCGACGGCCCGACCAGCGCCGCTGTTTGTCCTGGTTCAATCCGAAAGCTGACGTCGCGGAGCGCCGGCCTGTCGCCGTATGCAAACGAGACGTTCTCGAACGCAATCTGACCGCGGACGTTCTCGAGCAACTGCGTGCCGGCGCAGGCCGCTTCTTCGGTCGGCATGTCGAGATACTCGAAGATGCGTTCAAAGACTGCCGCTGCGCTTACGACTTGTACTTGTACGCCGGCCAGCGTCGAGGCTGGGCCGTAGAGCCGGCTCAGATATGCGACGAACGCAACGATCGTTCCGACCGTCAGCGTGCCCTGGATTGCGAACCAAGAACCGCCCAGCCAAACCATCGCCGGGCCGATGACGACCAGCGCACCGATCAACATGATGAACCAACGCCCGATCATCGCCAAGTCGATCTCGAGCTTCATCAGGTCGTTCGCGACGGCGAAAAAACGGCTGCGTTCGAACTGTTCGCGCACGAACGATTTGATCAACGTGATCCCGGAAATCGAAAGCGTTTCCTGCGTGATGCTTTCGATTGCATCGCGCTTTTCGCGCGTGCGCTTGCGGACGACGTACATTCGGCGTCCGACCGGCGAGAGCGGAAAGATCATCAAGGGGATAACGGCGACCGAAATCAGCGCGAGACGCCAATCCAGGATGAAGATCGTCACCACGGTCGTCGCGATCGTAACCACGTTCGTAACGATGGTGACCAGCGTTCCGGTGACGATTGTGTCGATGTTGTCGACGTCGTTTGAGACGCGGTTCATGATCTCGCCGGTCTTCGTGTTCGTGAAGAAGGAGATCGGCATGCGGTGCAAGTGCGAGACGAGGCTGGTGCGAATGTCGCGCATGATCCCTTCGCCGACGTACGAATTCAGATAACCTTGCGCGACGCCGATGACGCCTGCGACGATCGCGCTGACGATCATCGCGCCGACGTAGATGAGAACGAGCTGCAGCGAGTGCTGCGGAATTGCGTCGTCGATCAGCCACTTCGTGAACAGCGGCGGAAGAAGGCCGAGCAACGACACGACCACGATGCAAACCAACATGAGCGCTTCTTCACGCCAGTACGGCACGAAAAAACGCCCGATGCGCCGCGCGTCCACCTTGCGTTTCGGCCGCGGGCTCTCCGGGTTGAACATGTTCGACCACATCAAGTGGACGGGCGGACCACCGCCTAGCATTCGGGCACCACGTGGCCTATAACCACGGGTGCCCGAACCCGGTTACGTTAGAGGTTGTATGCTTTCTTGAGGTCTTGGAAGACGACGAGCGTCACGCTGTGATACACGCCGTCGGCGGTTTTCCCGTACTTCGCGTCGATGTCGTCCATGACTTGATCGTGAATCGGATGCGAGACGAGATGATCGAGCATGTATTCGACGTTGAACCCGATCGAAGGATCGACGCCGGCCTTATAAAGTGCGATCGTCAACGCTTTGCCGTCTTTGGGATCGGGCGACGGCATGGACGGAAACTTGACGCCGGCTTCGGTTGCACGCTTGAGCGCATCGTTGACGACGAAGTCGAACGTCGTGAGATATGCTTTGACGTTTTCTGCACCGTATTGCTTGGTGAGCTTGGCGACTTCAGCGTCGGCATTCTTACCGGCGAGCACGCCGACGAGCGTCGTGGTGTGGAAATTCGAAGGTCCGCCGCCGGCCATGACCATCGAGAGCGTCAGCGGAAGATCAGGTGTGCCCGTATAGACGGAACCGCCGTAACGTGCGGTGCTTTGCGCGAACGCGCCGGTTCCGGCGAGAATGAGGCCGGCCGCAACGAACGCGGCGATGCGGGGAAATCGGAACATAGTTGTCCTTTCGGCTTGGTAGGGGTGGGTTCGCGTATCTAACGGGACGGGAGCCGCTTTGGATTGGGGCACCCAAAAAGAATCCATCCGGCCTCCGCTTCCGTTTGTGTAAGCGAGGTAAGAAGAAGCAGTTGGATAAGTGGCAGCTTCGTGGATCGCGCAACATTCGAGGCGACATACGACCGCTTTGGCCGTGTCGTCTATGGTGTTGCGCTTCGGATGCTCGGTGAGCGGTCGGCGGCAGAAGATATCGTGCAAGCCGTGTTCCTGACGCTGTGGTCACGTCCCGACGCGTATCGCGAAGGGAACGTCGGCGCGTGGCTTGCGCGCGTCGCGCGCAATCGTTGTCTTGACGTGCTGCGCGGCCGCAAGTCGCGCCCAGAGGCGGAGATGCCGGTCGAGCTCGTAGCGGAAGGTGCAATCGACGAAGGCGTGTTTGCGCGTCTGGATGGTGAGCAGGTGCGCAAGGCGCTTGCGGCGCTGCCCGATGAACAGCGCGTTCCGATCGAGATGGGATTCTTCGGAGGCGTCACGCATGCCGAGATCGCGACGCGCGTCGGCGCGCCGCTCGGGACGATCAAGACACGGATTCGCGCCGGGCTTCGACGTTTGCGCGATCAACTCGAGGGGACAGGCGCATGAACGATTCCGCTCACGACGCGATGCTCGATCTCGTCGCGGTGTACGCGCTCGGTGCGGTCAACGCCGATGAAGCGCGGATTGTTTCTGCGCACATAGCCGTGTGTCCCGAGTGTCGTGAGGAATATGCGAAGCTGAAATCGTCCGCGGACGCAGTCGCGCTCTCGGCGGACGACCGGATCGACGCGCGCTACTGCCCGGCTCTCAAAGAGCGCGTGATGCGATCGATCGAGACACCGAATATTGCGACGCGCCGCCGCACGCAACCACTTGCGCTGATCGCGGTGCTCGCGCTGGCGGCGGCGGTCGTTTTTGGAATCTTTTCGCTGAACGCGGAGCGGCGCTTGAACGAGCTGCAAATTGCAGGCGCGCAGCAATATCGCGTTCCGGACGGCGATGTCCTCAAGAACGGCGAGCGCGTCTATCTCGTGATGCGCACGCTTCCCGCACTTCCGGCCGGACACGTGTATCAGGCGTGGACGCTCGCACCCGGTGCCAAGAGCGTTGCGCCGAGCGTGACCTTCGTTCCCGACGACCGTGGATTCGTCGTCGTTTCGCTGCCGCAAGCGTCAGCGAAGATTAGCGCGGTCGCGATCAGTGTCGAGCCGATTGGCGGCAGCCAGGCGCCGACCACGAAACCGCTTTTCGTTCAGCCACTGACATAGGGGCCCGGCCATCCCCGTGGACTCTGGGGTGGAAGCCGGGCCGCCGTCTGCCTCACGCATCGTCAGAGTAACCAAGCGTGGTGAAAAAAGTCTGAAGATGCGCATGAGGATCGTTTAGAGTTCGTTCACGCGGTCGCCCTAAGCTCGTATCATGCGTACAGCTCTCGCCGCCTTCACGATCTTGGCCGCTACCGTCTTGAGCGCAGTGGCGGCGGTGCTGGATATGGGATGGGTTCGACATCTTCGAACGGCTCCGCATCGAGTCCACTTTCAACTGCGCAGCTCGCGGGCTCGGCGGGATATGTCGCGCCGACGGGATTCACCGTTTACGTTTTGAGCGCGGATTCTTTCAATAATTCAACCTGCACGACGACCGGCGGATGCAGCGGCGTGTGGCCGGCTCTTGCGCCACCCAGTGGCGCGCCGACGCCTACGGGTTGGTCGAGCTTCGTTCGCAGCGACGGCTTGACGCAGCTTTCATACAATGGTTGGCCGCTCTACACGTACTCGGGTGATAGTGCTGCCGGACAAACGAACGGAAATGGAATCAACTCGTTCGGCGGCGTGTGGTCGATTGCGCGACCCGGTATGGCCGCCGCCGCCGGCACGCCGGCCAACGACTATAATCCTTAAACGCCTATCACCATCAGGAGTCGATCCCATCATGTTGCAATCGCGGGATTCGAACGACGAAACGCGCGGCGCTCTCGAGGCTGACGTCACCGCCGTGAGCTTGAGCGACCCAACGGCAAATTGCGAGGCCAAGCCCGCTTCCAGCGCCATCGCCGGCGCGTACGAGTCGATCGAAAACGCGGCTTCGTATCTCGCTCGGCACGCCGGGGCCGTCATCGTCGACGACGATGGCAGCGAAGTCACCTTCGGGGTGCACGGCGACGCGTATCGTGGAACGTGCGTGCCGGACGGCATTGTCGAGGAGATTGCGAACGATTTGCGCGACGCGACGCTCATCGGCTTCGGCGAAAACCGAAGCCGACTCGAGATCGATGCGCGGCGCTCCCTTTCGAACGGCGTACTCGCGGGTGATGCGCGTGACGGTGTCGCTGACATCGATCGTCTCGCGTTCGAGCTTCTCGGGGCCGCCGGCGCGTGCGAGCAGCGCGAGATCGCCGACGAGGCGCGACGCGTCGAGAGCGGCGGCGGCAATGGTTTCGAATGCCGCACGTTCCGCATCGCGCGCCTCGACCGCGCGTTCCTGCGCTACGCTCGCTATCGTAGCGAGCGGCGTCCGCAGTTCATGCGCGATGTCGGCGGCGAAGTCTCGCTCCCGTTCGGCAACAGCTTCGAGGGGAGCGATTGAATGCCGGGCAACGAGCGCTGCGGCAATCGCGACCAAAGCCAACAGCGGCGCGGCAAGGGATACGAGTATCCACGCGATGCGTTCCATCGCGCGCCTGAGGGCAGCTTCACCGAGGGCGTGGGTTTGCGGCGAGCTCAGGAGTGGAGCAACGAGATCACGGTTGACCCGTTCCTCGAATACGTACGCGCCGAGGGCCAATGCGACGACTACCAGTGCGAAGACCGTCCAATAGGAGAGCGCCAGGCGGACGATCGCGCTCTTAGGTGACCAGTCGATATCCAATTCCCCACACCGTCGCGATCATGTCACTCGCTCCGGCACTGCGTAGTTTGCGCCGGAGCTGTCCGACGTAGACGTCGACGATATTGCTCGAACCCGCGAACTCGTCGCCCCATACGCGGTCGAGAATTTGCTGCCGCGAGAGCGTCAAGCCTGCGTTGCGCGTGAGATATTCGAGCAAACGAAATTCGGTCGTTCCGAGCTGAATTTCCGATTCGCTTACAAAAGCGCGGCGCGCCGTGAGATCGATGTGCAGATCTCCGGCATCGAGGATGCTCTGCGGAGGGCGTTCGGCGCGGCGCAACAGCGCGCGAATGCGCGCCAGCAGCTCTTGCGCTACAAACGGTTTGACCAGATAGTCGTCGGCGCCGCAATCGAGACCGCGCACGCGGTCTTCGACCGCGTCACGGGCCGTCAACATCAAGACCGGCGTCGCAACGCCGGCCTCGCGCGCTCTTGCGCATACCGAAAAACCATCGCCCTTGGGGATCACCAGATCCAATACGGCCAGATCGAATTCGCCGTCGATCAATTGCGCGAGCGCCGATTCTCCGTCTGCAACGTGCGCGATGGCGTAGCGCTCCCGTTCCAGTATCCGCGTGACGGCCTCGGCGATCTCTTCGTTGTCCTCGACCAATAAGATTCGCATTCTTACTGCGCGATCGAGTCGTGGATGGAGAGAGCCATATTCCGTAAGCTTGGATCCGACGCGTCATGCATCACCGATTCGAAGGCCATGCGCGCTTCGGCGCGGCGTCCCTCGCGCAGCAACACGATGCCGAGTGCAAAGCGGGCGCGCGGATATTCCGGCGACGACCCGAGCGCGGCGTGCAGCTCGCGTTCCGCAACGTCGAGGTGCCCGTCTTGCAGCGCGACAAGCGCGAGATCATAGTGTGCCGGGGCGTACGCCGGATTGCGATCGAGCAGCTTGTTGAAGGCCGCACGGGCAGTCGCCGTGTCGCCTGACCGCAGGGCGACGAGTCCTTGCGAATACAAGGCGCGCGCGGACGTCGGTGCCAGGGCGATGAAGCGATCCGCGGCAGCCCGCGCACCGGGTGCATCGTTGCGGTCGAGATCGACGGTGATGAGGTTCGCATAGGCTGCCAAAAACTCCGGATCGCGCGCAATCGCCTCCTGCAGCTCGCTCGCGGCGCGATCGAAGTCGAGCGCGCCGGCTAGCGCGAGCGCGAGGTTATAGTGCGCGGTCGAGTTTTGCGGCTCGCGAAGATTGCGTTTGAGCGCGTCCTCGAATTCAGTAACGGCCGTTGCGAAATCGGCTCGATCGAGAGCCGCCATGCCGCGAGCGAAACGTTCGCGGACTTCACGCGCGATCGCGAGATTGCGCAGGGTGGCGCGATCGGTCGAGGTTGGTGCCGGCGTACCGTAGCTCTGTGCGGTCGCGGCCTGCGGAAAGGCGGCGAGCATACAGAGCGCGAGCGCCAAGGCGCGCACGCTCATTCTCCCGGCGTCGGAAGTGGTAAACGGGCGTCGCGAATCGAGACCGTCGTGGCGGCCTTTTCAGGCTCACAAGCCCAGCCGACGCGGCCTTCGACGGCGATCGGTCCGAGCAGTGACGGCGCTTGCGACGGTTCGAGAACTTGCTCCATCACGGTGGGGTTCAGCTCGACGCCGGCGACGGCTACGGCCGACGCCAGCGCCAGGAGCAAAGCGCCCATCGCGAAAGCGAGCTTAAAGTTCATCATCTCCCTTTACCACCTGGGCATGAGGAATTGCTGAAAATCGGATCCGTTGCGGTTGTGCTCTGGCTTGTGCTGGCTACGCCGCAGGCCCTGGCAAGCTTCCTTTTGACCGGGATCGTGCGGGACACGCATGGGGCGCCGGTCACGGGTGCGCTCGTGTTGGGCTTCGATCGCGGCGGCGCCGTCATCGGCCGCGCAAAGACGGATGCAGACGGAACGTTTGCGCTCGACACGGGGCAGGTACCGGAGCGCGTGCGCATCAGTTGCCACTTTTGTCGCACCGCAAGCTTCCGGGTCGAGCCGAACGAGCCGGTCGTCGCCGTTCTGCAGCGCTATGACGCGCTGCTCGCGGACGGCCCGTCACCCTCCGATTTGATGGCCTTGCCCTACACGCAGATCGAAAACGCGCTTGCGCTGCGACCTTTTGAAGTCTTGCGCCTCGGCGTCGGACTTCCGGACGATCGCTCGCTTTCGGATCGCGGACTCGGTAACACCGCGCTCGTCCTCGACGGTGATGCGCCGACATACGACATCGCGCCGTACTTGCCGACCGCCCTGGCGACGACGCCGACGCATTCAGGCAATGTTGCGACGTTCGAGCCGTCCAGCAATGCGTACCAGTACGGTGCGTACGCAACGGGTGGTCTGATTGCGCTCTCGCGCGACCCCGCAGTCGTCGAACAAGGCGCATGGGGAAGCGCATCGGCATACCGGTTCTCAGCCGGCGGGCCGAGCTTCGGTGCCTCGCTCGGATCGGATGCCGACGACTACACGCAGCGCGAGCGAGTCGTCGCGAGCGGCACAGAAGGCTTGGCCGGCGGCACGCTGGATGCGCAACTTTCGTCATCGCGTGCGGTCAGCGAGTTGCCGCTCACGACGCTGGATCTTTCGGAATCGAGCGCGACGATCGGCTTTACGCGCCAATTCGACAGCGTTCGCTTTCGTTTTTCAGCATCGGACGCGTTCGGTACCGAGAGCTTTTTCTCGAACGACACGGTCTGGAATGACTCCGCGCTGAACGCCTCCGCGGGTACGCGCTTCGGCGTCGTCGATTTCGATGCGGGCGCTCAGTACTCGAACAATTCGAACGATATCGCATCGTCCGGGACGGCGATCAATTTCGGACAGAGTACCGTCTATGTGCACGCGCACGTCCCCGGCCGCACCAGCGTCGATTTCGGCGTCGCGCATACGACGTACGATTCGGCCGGTGGGTATCGCAACCTGATACTGCCGTCGCTCGTGGTCGTGCAAGAGCTCGGCGACTTCTCGGTGACCGGTGGCGTCTCGACCTCGCTGATCCGTATCTCGGAGCACGGAACGCCGTATCTGGCCGCGCTTGCCGAAGCGCATTTCGACTATACGGACGATCAGCGTCTTCGCGCCGAGATACAGACGTACGGACAGAATACGAACATCGCCTACAGTCACGGGATGACCGGCACCGGCGCGTCGCTCCAGTATCAGATCACGCCGACGACCAGCATCCGCGCGTGGTCGTTACGCCTCTACAATGACGACAACGCCTACAGCGGCGTTCAAGATACGCCGTACATTTCCGGCGACTCGCTTTGGATCACCAACCAAAACGGCATGTTTCGCCTGGACGTAGTCTACCGTCGCACCGCGACCCAAACCGATTATATGTACGCGCAAACCCGGCGCGGGCTCGACGGCGACGTCTATTTTCCGCTGACCGTGCGGACCTCACTCGGGCTGCGTAGCGAGGTTCGCCCGCAAGGCCGGCGCAGCTCGGTACTGCTCAACTTCGCAGGCTGACCCGCTTCAGAATTCCCTCATACCTTGGCGATAGGCTGCGCGAACAGCCGCGCATCGCTGGTGTTCGATTTGGCAACGCTCGATCCGAGCTCGGGCTTTCCCTCCTAACCGGCGCTGCGGTGCGCGGACTGTGAGGGAACCTCGGCCGGTTACTGCTTGCCGTTGTGCAGCGTCGCGAGCTCGCGATAGAGCTTGAGCTCTTTGTCCGAAAGATTTTGCGGAACCGTCCCGATCAAACGAACGTATTGATCGCCGCTGCCGCTGCCTTTTGAATGCGGCATGCCCTTTCCCGTAAGACGCAAGAGCTTATTGCTTTGCGTGCCGGCCGGGACCGTCATCGTAACGTCACCGCTCATCGTGGGCACGCGCACTTCGCCGCCCAGAACCAGATCGTAGATCGAGACGGGCATGTCGATGTAGAGGTCATCTTCTTTGCGCGTGTACGTCTGATCGTCTTTGACGTGAACGATCAAATAGAGATCGCCCTTCGGTCCGCCGCCGATACCCGTTCCGCCTTGACCGGCGAGCCGGATGCGTTGTCCTTCGCGCACGCCCTTCGGGATCGTCACGTCGAAACGTTTCGTTTCGAGGACGCGGCCGGTGCCGTGACACTTCGGGCAGATCCCCTTGCCGACGGTTCCGGTTCCGCGGCATTGCGGACAGAGATCTTCGATCTGCAGCGAGACCGATTTCTTTCCGCCTTCGTATGATTCGCGCAGCGAGAGATCGAGCGTCGTCTCGAGATCTTGACCGCGTTGCTGGAACGGTTGCCGCGCGTCCGGCGGCCGCCGGCTCCCGACGCCGGAAAAGAACGCATCGAAGAAGTCGGAGAATCCGCTCGGGCCGCCGGCTCCGCCCGCACCGCCGAAGTTGAAGCTCGAAGCGTTGAAATCTTCTTGCTGCTGCTGATTGCGATAGCGGCGTTGCTGTTCGGCTTGCTGCGCGGCGCGTTGCCAATCCGATCCGAGGACGTCGTACTTCTTGCGCTTTTCGGCGTCGCCGAATACTTCGTAAGCCTCGGGGATCTCTTTGAATTTCTCCTCGGCTTGCTTTGGATTGGTGGGGTTGGCGTCCGGATGCCACTTGCGCGCCAGCTTGCCGATACGCGGACTTGATGTCTTTCTCGGCGGCAGTCTTCGGAACGCCTAGGACTTGATAGTAGTCCTTGTAGTTAATCGCCACTGCGTTGCGCTAGCCCGATTTTGCGACGATGACTCTCGCCGGGCGAATGACTTCGTCGCCGTATTTGTAGCCGCGCTGCGCTTCTTCGACGACGATGTCGTCGTCGACGCCGGGACCGGGCGGTTGCGTTCCGATCGCTTCTGCAAGCGTCGGATCGAAACGTTGTCCCTTGACCGAGAACGCGCGAACGTTCTCAGCGGCGAGGACTTGCTCGAACCCGCGCAGCGTTTGCTCGAGCGCCTTTGCGCAGCACTTCGGGATCCGCATCGGTCGCGAGCGCGCGTTCGAGATTGTCGATCACCGGAAGGATGCGCTCGAGAAGCGAGCGCTTTCCGGCGGTCGCAATATCGGCGAACTGCCGCTCGATGCGCTTCTTGTAATTTTCGAAGTCGGCCATCGCGTAGAGGAACTTGTTGTAGTTCTCTTCGGCTTTGGCTTTGGCGGCCGCAAGCTCGGCAGCCGGATCGACTTGCGGCGCAGAACCCTGCGCCGCAGTCGTTTCCGTGTTCGTGTCCATCGAAGTTTACTTGGCTTCTTTGAACTCGGCGTCGATCACGTCATCGGATGATTGCGATGACGATGACGTCGACGACTCGCTGTGCTCGCGGTTGCCCGTCCGTCGCGCCGTCGTGCGTCGCGCCGTTTTCGGACTGGCCGTTACCCGATGCCGCGCCGGTCTTCTGATAGAGCGCTTCGGCCATCTTGTAGCTGGCTTGCTGCAGCTTCTCGGTCGCCGCTTTGACCTCGCTGAGGTCCCGTTTTCGGAGATCCGCTTCAGTTCGCCGAGCGCGCTCTCGACATCCGCCTTGGCGGATGCATCGAGTTTGTCGCCGACTTCCTTGAGCGATTTCTCCGTCGAGTAGATCAACGAGCTCGCCGCGTTGCGGACTTCCGCCTCTTCGCGCTTGCGATGGTCTTCCGCGGCGAATGCCTCGGCGTCTTTGACCATGCGATCGACTTCGTCTTTGTTGAGATTGGTCGATGCGGTGATCGTGATCTTCTGCTCCCTACCGGTGCCGAGATCTTTGGCGTTGACGCTCACGATGCCGTTGGCATCGATGTCGAACGTGACTTCGATCTGCGGTACGCCGCGCGGAGCCGCTGGGATGCCTTCGAGACGGAAGCGTCCGAGCGTTTTGTTGTCGCCCGCCATGTCGCGCTCGCCCTGAAGGACGTGGATGTCGACCGAGGTTTGACCGTCTTCGGCCGTCGTGAAGATTTGCGCTTTGCGCGTCGGAATCGTCGTATTGCGCTCGATCAGCTTCGTGTTGACGCCGCCGAGCGTTTCGATGCCGAGCGAGAGCGGGGTAACGTCGAGCAGTACGACGTCGTGCACTTCACCCGAGAGGACGCCGGCCTGAATCGCCGCACCGACCGCGACGACTTCGTCGGGATTGACGGTTTGGTTCGGCTCTTTGCCCGTCAGTTTCTGAACGAGTTCCTGAATGACCGGCATGCGCGTCGCGCCGCCGACCATCACGACCTCGTCGATCTTCGAGACGTCGAGTCCGGCGTCGCTCAGCGCGCTCTTGAACGGCTGCACGGAGCGATCGGTGAGATCGCTCGTCATCCGTTCGAACTCGGCGCGCGTGAGCGTGTAGTCCAGATGCTTCGGACCGTTTTGATCCGCCGTGACGAACGGCAGATTGATGAGGTCTGCACCATCGAGCTCAGCTCGATCTTGGCTTTTTCCGCCGCTTCGGTCAGACGTTGCATCGCCTGGCTTGTCGCCGGAAAGATCGATGCCTTGATCCTTGCGGAATTCGCCGACGAGCCAATCGACGATACGCTTGTCGTAGTCGTCGCCGCCCAGGTGCGTGTCGCCGTTGGTGGCCTTGACTTCGAATACGCCGTCGCCGACCTCGAGGATCGAGACGTCGAACGTGCCGCCGCCGAGGTCCCAAACGAGGATCGTCTCGTTGCCTTTCTTCTCGAGCCCGTACGCGAGCGATGCCGCGGTCGGTTCGTTGATGATGCGCAGAACGTCGAGGCCGGCGATGCGGCCGGCGTCTTTCGTTGCTTGCCGCTGCGCGTCGTTGAAGTACGCCGGAACGGTGATGACGGCTTTCGTCACGCGCTCGCCGAGATACGTCGACGCGTCGTTGACGAGCTTCTGAAGGATCATCGCCGAGATCTCTTGCGGCGAGTAATCCTTGCCGTCGATTTTGACTTTGTAATCCGTGCCCATGTGCCGCTTGATCGACGCGATGGTGCGGTCGGGGTTGGTTATGGCTTGGCGCTTCGCGAGCTGACCCACCAGACGTTCGCCGGTTTTTGTAAACGCGACGACGGATGGCGTGGTACGGTTGCCTTCCGCATTGGGAATGACGACGGGCTGCGAGCCTTCCATAACGGCGACGACTGAATTCGTCGTGCCAAGGTCGATGCCGACCACTTTTGCCATGTTGTTTCGTGCCTTCTTCCCGAGCGCGTGGACCAGCCGCGAGCGCTAGCTCTTGGCCTTGCCGCTTACCCCGCTCAAGGAGTCTAAGATGAAGTAAGGTACGGACCATCTTACCGCAATCGGCGGCAGATTGTTCCGCTGATCTTCTATGACAATTTTCGTGGCACAGCAGTTGCGTTTATCACCGTGAGCGCAAGAGCCCCGGCCGAGGCCGGGGCTCTAGCGGTCGAAGGGCAGCGGAGCGGCCTTAGGGCTGTTGTTGGGGTTGCTGCGGCGTATCCAGGTTGGCTGGTCGCTCGCTTGTCTTGACCGCGACCAGCTTCTTGTTGCCGGCGCTCCAGACTTGGAGGTTCACCGTCCCTCCGACCGGGATGCCCTTGATCACGTTGGTGAGGTCCTGCGGGCTCGCGACCGACTTGCCGTTCGCGCCGGTGATGACGTCGCCGGGTTCGAGGCCGGCTTGGTCGGCCGGGCCTCCGCCGACGACTTGGGCGACGACAACGCCGTCAGGCCCGCTGTAGCCGAGCTGCGAGCGGGCGCCGGAGTTCATGGCTTGGAGTGCGACGCCGATGTAGCCCTCGTGCGTCCCCTGGGTGATGCCCTTGGTCTTCGTGAGCTGGAGAGCGACCTGCTGGACCGAGTTCGCGGGGATCGCGAAGCCGATGCCTTGGGCGGCCTGCGGGTTCGCGGTCAGCTGGTTGATGCCGATGACGTCGCCGTTGAGGTCGACGAGCGGTCCGCCCGAGTTGCCGGGGTTGATCGGCGCCGAGGTCTGGAGCAGGCCTTTGAACTGCTGAGGAGCGCCGCCGGATTCGGTCCCGGCGATCTCATCGCGATGGAAGCCCGAGACGACGCCGACCGTTACGGTCTGCTTGAGCTCGAGAGGCTCGCCGATTGCGATTGCCCACTGACCCGCTTCAAGGCGATCCGAATCGGCGAAATGCAGGGGCGGCGGCAGCTTCGGCGTAGTTGTCGACTTTCACGAGCGCGAGGTCGACGCCGACGTTCGCAGAGACGAGATGCGCCGGCACGTGATCGCCGTTCGCAAACACGACGTCGATCTTCGATGGCTGACCGGCGAAGCCGCCGGTAACGACGTGCGCGTTGGTCAGAATATCGCCGTCACGTGAGTAGACGAATCCTGAACCCGACACGCGGCTGTGGAACGCTTGCGGCCGAACGATGTTCGGACCGCCGAACAGCTGCGCGAACGGATCGACGGGAACGTATTGTTGTCCGTTGACCGTCACGTTGAGCGCGACGACGGACGGCTCGACGCGCTTGACCGCGCTAACGATCCGATCTTGATCGCTTGCTCCGGAGGTTAGCGGCGCTGCATTTACCTGCGGCGGCGTGTTTCCGGGGCCGGCGACGTTAGCAAAATGCGTGCTCGCGAAGAGCATCATTGAGAAGCTGCCGATGATCGCGCCGATGAGGCCGACGATGGCAGTCTGCATAACTCGGGAACGAATCATCAGTATCTGGTCCTTTGCGTGCCGGTTGGCATTTAGTTCATAGAAGCACTACCTGGAACGAGTTTCGAAAGTTGCTCGGTTCCGTCCGGCTCAAGAACTTATCGCTGGCGCATACCTTCGGCGTATGCCCGGAACGGCCATGCGGTTACTTGTCACGCAATAGGTCGTCGATCGAGATCTGACGGCGAATCGCGGCGCGAATCCGATCCAGCTGCGCGAGCCGCAAGTCTTCCCAGCGTAACCGAAGGATGACCGCCGCGTGGTGCCGCGCCCTTCGGCTGAAAAGGTCGCCTGCATATGCGGACATAGTCGTCCGAGAAGGCGGCTTCCCAGGGTGCGGCGCAACGGGGTGTTGGATATCCGAATGTTTGGCAGGCGAACCTTGGACGGGGACGACGAGGAAAAGAAGGGCGACGACTAACCCGAGCATGCAAGAAACCTCCGCACGCCGCTTTCACGCCCCGTGCGCAAACGGCAAGGGGACTCGTTGACGGAGTACCACGTCCCGTCCGCGCCGGTCGAACCGTTCGTTCGTATCGTCCCGCTTGGCGGTTGCGGCGAGATCGGTCGTAACATGACCGTCATCGAGACGAACGAAGACATGGTCGCCGTCGATTGCGGACTGATGTTCCCCGACGACGACATGCTCGGCGTCGACATCGTCATCAACGACTTCACGTACATTCGCGAACGTGCCGATAAGCTGCGCGCGATCCTCGTCACGCACGGACACGAAGATCACATCGGCGGGATTCCCTATCTGCTGCGCGAGCTGAACGTTCCGGTCGTCGGTACGTCGCTCACGCTCGCGCTCATTCGCGCGAAGATGCGCGAGCAAACCTCGCGCGAGCCCGTGTTCATCGCCGTCAAACCGGGCGATCGCGTGAAGTACGGCAGCATCGAAACCGAGTTCATTCACACGAACCACTCGGTCTCGGGCGCGTGCGCGCTCGCGTTGCGCACGCCGGTTGGGACGATCTTTCACACGGGCGATTTCAAATTCGATCAAACGCCCGTCGACGGTGAGCCTGCCGATTTCGCTTCGATGGCGCGTGTCGGTGAGGAGGGCGTGCTCTGCATGCTGTCCGACAGCACCAATGCCGAACGCGCCGGTCACACGCTCTCGGAGCGGCTCGTCGGCGAAGCGTTCTCAAACATTTTCGCGCGTGCGGCCGGACGGATCATCGTCGCGTCGTTTGCTTCGAACGTTCCGCGCATTCAGCAGGTCATCGATCAGACCGAACGCTTCGACCGCAAGATCGCGTTTCTCGGACGCTCGCTCGTCAATGTCGTGCACTTTGCGAGCGAGTTAAAGTACCTCCGCATACCTCCGGGACTGCAGATTCGTGTCGATGACATCGACGACCATCCACGCGAGCAGATTGTCGTGATGACGACCGGCTCGCAGGGCGAGCCGATGTCGGCGCTCTCGCGTCTCTCGGTGCGGGATCATCCGAAGATGCAAATCGTCGCGGGCGACACGGTCGTCGTCAGCGCAACGCCGATTCCCGGCAACGAGAAAGCGGTCAGCCGCACGATCAACAATCTCTACCGTCTCGGCGCGATCGTCTATCATGGCGCGACCGGACCGGGGGCGGCGGCATCGAATCCCGCACACGTCTCGGGACATGCATCGCAAGAAGAGCTGCTGCTGATGCTCAACTTGATCCGCCCCGAACATTTCATCCCGGTGCACGGTGAATACCGGATGCTGGTGACGCACGGAAAGCTCGCCGAACGCACCGGCGTCGATCACTCGAACATCCTGGTCTGCGAGAACGGCGACGTCATCCAATTCACGGAAGAGATGTCCGGCAAAGTCGGCAAAACGTACGGTGGAAACGTGTTCGTCGATGGTTCGGGCGTGGGCGACATCGGCGACGCAGTGCTTCGCGATCGACGGCATCTGAGCAGCGATGGGATCATGATGGTCGTGGTTACGATCGATGCCGAAGAAGCGAAGATAATCGCCGGTCCGGATCTCATTACGCGCGGCGTCTTTTACATTCCGGAATCCGACGGCAAAGTGCTCGACGATCTCAAGACGGAGCTACGCACGATCCTCGATCGTGTCTCGGCTGAGGGACTCCGCGACGTACACAACGTCAAGGAAACGATCCGGGAAGGCTTGGCGCAAGCGATCTATACGCGCTCGAAGCGACGCCCGATCGTGGTCCCCGTCGTGATGGAGGTGTGAGCCTCCATTGAGTCTCGCGGCGGCGGAGCCGCTGACCGAAACCCGCAGTTACGGTCTCGACGTCTGGAATCGTGTTCGGCGCACGCCCGGAGCGGTCGCGGGCCTTATCATCGTCGTCCTGTTGATCTTTGCCGCGATCTTCGCACCGCTCTTGTCGCACTACGATCCGCTCGCGCAAAACATTGCGGCCGGGCCACAAGCGCCCAGCATCGCGCATCCGCTGGGAACCGACAAGCTCGGGCGCGACCTGCTCGCGCGCATTCTGTTCGGCGCACGCATTTCGATTCGGATCGGATTCGTCGCGGTCGGACTCGCGATCAGCGTCGGCACGTTGATCGGACTGCTGGCCGGATACTTTGGCGGCCGGATCGAGGCGATCTTGATGGGTGCGATGGATTTGATGCTCGCTTTTCCGTCGATCATTCTCGCGATCGCAATCGCGACGATCTTGGGTCCGAGCATCAACAACCTGATGATCGCAGTCGGCATCGTCTACATTCCGCAGTACGCGCGGCTGTGCCGTTCGGCCGTGCTCGCCGTGAAAGAGACGGAATATATTGAAGCGGCACGCGCGGTCGGTGCGCTCGTTCCGCGTATTTTGATCCGGCATGTTTTGCCGAATATCTTGGCGCCGCTCCTGGTGCAAGCTACGCTCGGGATCGCGACTGCGGAGCTGGAAGCCGCGGGCCTTTCGTATCTCGGCCTCGGCGCGCGTCCGCCGACGCCGGAATGGGGCGCGATGCTCAATGATGCACGCGACTACTGGCTCTCGGCGCCGTGGGCGTTGATCTTCCCGGGCGCATCGATAACGCTCGTCGTGCTCGGCTTCAATCTGCTCGGCGACGGCTTACGCGATGCGCTCGACGTACGGTTGCGCTAAACATGTCTTACATGTGCATGAAATCAGCTACTGTCGACATTAACTGTTGTGCCATGCCAAGCGAGGATACGGTCGTTCGACAGACGAAGCGCGATCTGCGGACCTCAGCTTCGGGGAGCTCCTTATGAGACGTTTGCGCTTAATTATTGCTGCGATCGTTGTCGCTCTCATCGTCGCCAATTTCAACGGCGACCCGACGAATGCAGCCACCGATAAGCAGCTGCAGCACCTAAAAGGTACGATCGGCTATCAATCAAACGCGACGGCGCCGTTCACGGCGGTCGCCGGAGAAACGGTATTGCCTGATGACGCGTATGCAGTCACGCAAGATAAATCGGCTGCGCTCCTTACACTGCCTGATTCTTCGATCGTGTCGCTCGGTGCGAACACGCGAGCGCAGATCGGCGCATTCAATCAGACCGCGCAGGGACCCGGATCTACGATTACGATCGAAAGTGGGACGCTGCGCTTTGATGTCAAGCGTCCTGCCGGCGGCGTAGCGAATTATCACTTCGTAACGCCCACCAGCCAAATCGCTGTACGGGGGACGGTAGGTCTTCTTTCGCTCGTGGGTGGGAACACGACCATCGGTTGTTTAGCCTGCGCGGCGGATAGCGTATCAGTCACCGTCGGGACGCAGACATTCACGTTAGTCAGCGGTCAACTTCTCACGATTTCCGCAACCGGTGCGGCTGTGACCGGGACGTTGACGAGTTCGGCATTGAGCGCCTTTTCGAGCGCCGGCGTGAGCACGAGCGCGAGCAGCGGCATGGCCGCGGCAACGGCGGGCGTGACGGGCGCCACTGCAGGAGTTGGAACCGCGGCTGCTGCCGCAGGAGCGGCCGCAGCCGCAGGAGCGGCGGCAGCGCTTTCCTCGAACAAATCGACGCCGTCGCCGACGGTGACAATTCCGATTCAAGTGCAAGGGAAGAAGTGATGCATAAGCGAGTCGAGCCGCTACGCGGAACCGCGATCATCGCCCTATGCGTCGTCCTTTCCGGATGCGGCGGAGGCGGAAGTAGCCGGAGTACGCCTTTGTCCAAGGCGAGTATGGGCGTGCCGCTTTCCGTGTTCATTCCCTCGAAGACCGTTTCGCAGTCATCGAGTAAAACGAGAAAACCGGCCTTTATCTCAGTCCTGACGGAATCGATCACCGTCAACGCCTATTCGGCCGGAGCGCAAGCGCCCTCGACGCCCAACACGATCGCAAACGTCGGGCCGGGCGAGAGTGGCTGCAGCGGAACCGCTGCGACGGGCGTGACGTGCGTGATCGACGCAACCGCCCCGGTTGGCAGTGACACGCTGGTAATCAGTGCCTACTCGGGGACGAACGGATCTGGTTCGCTCTTGTCGCAGGCGACAGTAAACGTCACCGCTGCCGCAGGCATGGCTGCTCTCACCGTTACGTTGAACGCCGTCGGAGCCTCGGTTTCGGGCGATATGCTCGGCTACTCGCCGTCGCGTACCTGGACCTATACCGCGAGCGGTGGATACGGAACGTTCTTCCTGGGCTACTCGTACGGTGCATATTCCGGCGCCGGATCGCCCTTTGTTGCCGGCATGTACGCAGATCCGACGACGACAAACGGTGTCGAGACATATGTCGCGTTCGTCGCCTCGCAGGGTTCGTCGAATCCTTTTACGCAGGGCTCCGAGGCAGGGGACATGGGCGTGCAGCCGGGCTCAAACGGCAACGAAGTCTACAGCTTCGGTTCGGTTTCGAATAACACGTTCGGGTTGGTGACCGGTACTCCGTTGCTCGTGCCAAGTTCATTGCAGCTCGGAAGTTCTTGGAATCCGGTTGCCGGCGTGCCGCTATCATTTACCGGCGGTGTCACGGCAATTGCGACGGTGATCGCCGTAGGTTCCGCTCCGGGCATGTCCGCGTGCCCGAACAACCCACCCTCCGGTGCGACCGTGCAATACACGTTCAATAACATTCCATCAACGGCTCTTTCAACCCAGACGGAGACGATCAGCTATGTCCCGGGCTGCGGGATCACCGACATCGTAACCGAAACCGGCGTCGAGATCACGCTCACGAATGTAAGCACGCAGAACCTCGGGCAGTTGAGCATCTCGCACAACCCCGCGCAGACGTTGATGCAAATGCTGCGCAGCCTCTGGCAGAGGATATTAATTCCGCACTAGGCTCCGGACCATTCTTCGTCGGCGCCGTTTGGCTGTTGAGCCGCTGCGTCATCCTCTACGTAATGCTCGTCGTTGCGCCGACGGTGACGCCGCCGCTGAACGGGCACGCGGCGCCGACGAATTGGAATGCGTTCCTGTACATGGATGGACCGGCGTATGCGGCGATTGCGGCGGGGGGCTACGCACACGCACCTCCGTTACTGACCGCGTTCTTTCCGCTCTATCCGCTCATCAGCGGTGCGATCATGCGCATCACGGCACTGCCATTTGCGATGGTCGGTACGCTGGTGTCGAACGTGTCCTTTCTTTTGGCGTTGCTCACGATCTATGCGTGGGTTCGCGAACGGCAAGGCACTGCGACCGCTCGTTGGACGATTCTGACAATGTGTTGTCTGCCGCTCTCCATCTACGGATCGCTCGCGTACACGGAGGGCCTATTCGCATTGCTCACGACGCTCGCGTTGCGCGACTTCGAGCGCGAGTGCTACGTTCGCGCCGGTATCTGGGGTGCGTTGGCGTCGGCGACGCGGCCGACGGGCGCGGCGTTAATTCCAGCGTTCGCGTTCGGTGCGGCGTCGGTGCGCAAACCTTCGGCTTGGGTGAGCATGGTGATCTCTTGTGCGGGGATCGGCGCGTACGCGTTCGTCTGTTGGAGAGCACTCGGCGATCCGCTTGCCTTCGTTCATGCGCAATATGGGTTTCGGGGTGATGTGTTCACGCGCTTTTGGCCGTGGCAGGATTTGTTTAACGTGCTGCTCGGTATAACGGGACCACGATTGTGGCCGTATCAGCTGGGAATTGTCGCTTGCGCCATTCTTTGGTATCGCAAGCGCTCCACGATCCCGCATAGCGCGCAGATCCTCGCAGGTGCGGCGCTGACGCTGGCCGAGTTGCGTTTATGGTGGGCCGGTTCGACCGATCTGTTGATAATCTTCGCCGGCGTGGCGGCGCTGTTGTACTTCCGCGCGCGACTGGACAACGTTCCGACAGCCTTCGCTTTGATTGCAGTTGCGATGATCGTCGGCGCCGGTTATCCGTTGGCAGCGGATCGCCTAGCCTATTCGCTCGTGCCATTGATCGTCGCGCTTGCGCTCGTCTGGTCACAGCTCCCGTTAGCAGGCGCCGTGACCTTAGCCGTCTTTGCCGCACAGATCCCGCACGATGCGATCAGGATCGCACAACACGTGTGGTGGTTGACGAACCTGTAGAGTACCAGCGCTGATGCTGTTCCCGATCGATCTTCGCTATCTAGGACTGCCGCAAGTCGACAGCTTTTCGGGATTGCTATTCGTCGCGGCATTTCTCGTCGTTGCCGTCCTCGGCGCCGTACGCCCCGCGTTCGCAATTGCGGCTTTGATCGTCATCGATCCCTTCGACCATACGCGCTACCTTGGAACGACCTTGATCACGTTCCCGAAGATCGCGGTTCTCGGCGCGCTCGCCGGCCTGATCGTGCACTACATCCGGAAGCCAGGCGCGCGCGCGTCGTGGCGCGACGTTCGCGGAATCCGCTTGCTGATCTTTGCATTACTCGCGCTGATCGGTGCAACCGCGATCACGTATTTTCAAGCTAGCCTGTGGTGGGCTTGGCGTGATGAAATGTTCAAACTGTGTGACGACGCGGCTATTTTCGTTGCAGCGCTTGCCGCGGGAATTGCAGACGACGACCTTGGACCGATCGAGATCGCGGTTGGGATCGGGTTGCTGCTTGTCGCGGGACTGGCTCTGCCCGAAGAGAGCACGGCGCGCTCCGTCGTCGCGATGTCCGGATCGCTCGTGCCGCGAGTCGCCGGACCGCTCGAAGGCCCCAATCAGCTCGCCGGGTTTCTTCAGATCGTGATACCGACGCTTGCCGCATTTGCGATGTTTCGCAGGCCGCGCCTGTGGGTTCTCGCCGCACTCTTCGTCGGGGCGCTGGTCGACGTGTTGACGCTTTCGCGCAACGGGTTGGCGTGCTGCGCGATCGCGACCGCGATCGTCGTGGCGCTCGGACCCGGCAAGCGATTCGTCGTAGCCTTCGCTCTGCTTGCGGGGTGCGCGTGCGGAATCGCCGTCCAGCCTGCGGCTATTTTCCGCTTGACGACGACGTCGCAATCAGAAAATGCCGGAAGCGTCGGGACACGCGCGATTCTCTGGCGTGCCGCAATTTCTTTGTGGCGCATGCATCCGTTTTGGGGGGTCGGCGCGGGCAATTTCGAGTTTGAGATTTGGCGCGTCGGGCCGGCCGGCGTCCGCACGCATGCCAACGACTGGTATCTTCAAGCCCTCACGGAAGGTGGCATCCCGCTCGCAGCGGCGACGCTGTTTACGGTCTATGCGTCGATCGCGAGCTTCGCGAGAGGGCTGCGCGAGGATCCGCTCGTGCTGAGCGCCTTCGCTGTAAGCATCGGGTTGGCGCTGGGATCAATCCTCGACTACGTCCTGTTCTACCCGAAAGTCATCGACATGTGGTGGCTTCTCCTCGGCCTCGCGAGCGCGAGGCAAGTCGTTCGCGCGAGGTTGCCGCAGCGCGCCGCCGAACCGTCGGAGTAATGTCGTCTCGCGTTCGCCGGAAACCGGCGGCAAGGACGCGGCTCCGCCTTCAAGGCGAGCTTGTCGGAATCGCGGCCCTGGGGTTCGCGGTCTTTTTTGGGATCGCGTTGGCTTTGCCGTCGGCTCGCGCGGGCTTCATCGGCTCGCTAACCGCATGGATGTTGCACGCGCTCTTCGGTTCGGCCGCAATCTACTTGCCGGTGCTGGTTGCGTTGATCGGCGCGATTGTTTTCCTCGAGATCAACGTTCCGCAAATGATCGCCGTGCTCGGCGGTGCGGCGCTCGGCTACTTCCTCATCGTATGTGCCGTATACGGTCCGATGGGCGGCATCCTCGGTTCCCACTTATGGGATGCGCTGCGCTGGCTGTTCGGCCAAGCCGGTGCGACGATCGTCATCATTCTCTCGGCGCTTGCGCTCACGGTGTGGGTGACAAATGTTTCGCTCAAGCGCACGATCGGATGGACGATCAAGAACATCACGGCGTTGGTGCGCATGCTGCGTACGCGCCCCGCGGCCGAAGCAAAGCCGCAGCTTCCTGCGGTGCAGGCGCCCAAGACGCTGCGCGAGGCGTTCAATTTGCCGCACGTCGAGCACGGGGACGAGCCAGCACCTGCGCCGATTGTTCCCGTTCCTTCCTATACGATCGTCGACACCATCATGCCGCCTCCGTCGCCGACCACGATCGAGCCGAAAGTACTGCACGATTCGGGCGAGCCCGAAGCAATGGAAGAAGACGACGAAGACGAGGATGACTACGAGACCTCGACGATGAGGAGATCGAAGACGATGAAGAGCTCGATGAAGACGAAGAAGACGAAGACGATGCTTCCGCGATAACCGGCGAATACGAGCCGGCGCCCGCAGTCGTTGCATCAGCGGCTGATTATCGCTTGCCGGATCTTGGAATGTTCGATCCGCCGCAAGTGCAAAAGAACGATGACGCGAGCCGCGCGGTCTTGCTCGAAGATACGCTCTCGAGCTTCGGCGTCGGTGGAAAGGTCGTCCACATCGAGCGCGGGCCTGCGATTACGCGCTACGAGCTCAAGCCGGAGCGCGGCGTCAAGATCGCGCGCATCTCGTCGCTCGCCGACGACATCGCGCTCGCGTTGGCCGCGACGTCGATTCGCATCGAGGCACCGATCCCCGGCAAATCCGCAGTCGGCATAGAGGTCCCTAACTCGATCGTCTCAGTCGTCGCGATCCGCGAGATTCTTGAAGCGCTTCCGAATCGCGGCACGATTCCGCCGCTGCCGATGGCGCTGGGAAAAGACATCACGGGGCGCCCCGTCATCGGCGACCTCGGCAAGATGCCGCACTTACTCGTCGCCGGCGCGACCGGTTCGGGCAAGAGCGTTTGTCTCAACACGATCATCGCATCGCTGCTCGTCTCCGCGACGCCGAAACAAGTTCAGCTCTTGATGATCGATCCGAAACGCGTCGAGCTGATCGTTTACAACGGCATCCCGCACTTGGTGACCGACGTCGTCACGGATCCGCGCATGGCGGCCGGCGCGCTTTTCGACATGACGAAGAAGATGGACGAGCGCTACGAGCGTTTTGCACGGTGCGGCGTTCGCAAGATCGAAGAGTACAACGCAAAGTTTCCCGACGAACCGCTGCCGCACGTCGTGATCGTCATCGACGAGCTCGCCGACTTGATGCTCGTCGCGCCGGCGAAGGTTGAGACGACGATTTGCCGGCTCGCACAGCTTGCACGCGCGACCGGGATTCATCTCGTCGTTGCGACGCAGCGTCCGTCGGTCGACGTCATCACCGGCATCATCAAAGCCAACATCCCCTCGCGCATCTCGTTTGCCGTCTCATCGCAAATCGACTCGCGCACGATCCTCGATATGCCGGGCGCCGAGCGATTGCTCGGCCGCGGCGACATGCTGTACCTGCCGATCGATGCGCCCAAGCCCGTGCGCGTGCAAGGTGCCTTCGTGACGATGGGTGAGATCAACCGGCTCGTCGCGCATTGGGCGGCGCAAGCCAATCCCGAAAACCGCGTCGACCTCGAGATCGTGCCGATCGGCGAAGACGAGGAAAGGCGCAATGTCGATCCGCTCGCGTACGAAGCCGCGAAGTTCATCATCGAAACGAGCTTCGCATCGACTGCTCAGCTGCAAACGCGCTTCTCGATCGGACATCCGCGCGCCGTCCGTATCATGAAGCAACTCGAAGATTTCAAAATCGTCGGACCGCATGAAGGGACGAAGCCTCGGCGTATTCTGCTCGGCCTGGCCGAGCTCGAGACGATGGCGCCACGGCTCGGCAAGAACGATAGCGGCCAAGGCAACCTCTTCGCGCAAGGCGCGTAGTCTCAGGCTCGCGGCGATCGCCGCGGTCGCCCTCGCGTCGTACGTCGCGCTCGGCGCTGCTGTTTCGTGGCGACCACCCAGCGCGTTCGATCTCGCGGGACAAGCACTGCTCGGACACGGCTTAGCCCTCGCATACATTGCCTATCGCAGCGGTCTCTTTCAAACATACGCCGTGCTCTGCGTCGTCACGATCGTGGCTGCGATCTTCTTGCCGCGCTGGCGTGGACGCGTCGCATTCGCGATCGGCGCGTTGCTGCTGACGTGGATCATCAGTGACCGCTTCAAGGATCTCTTCCATCGCGCGCGTCCCGACCATTGGCTGCTCGTCCACGAGACCTCCGCGTCGTATTCGAGTGGGCACTCTGCGCTTGGGCTGGCGTTCTACGGCTTGTGGGCGCTGATGATCTGGATATCTGACCTGCCGCTCGGCGTGCGCATTACGGTCAGCGGCCTGCTTTTCGCGTGGTCCGTCGTGATCGACTGGTCGCGGCTTGCCATGGGTGCACACTTTCCCACCGATATCATCGGCGGATGGCTCCTCGCGAGTGCCGTCGTCTGCGCCCTACGCGCTGCGACCCTAGTCGTGGAGGCAAAGGAACCACGCTTAGAATAGTGACGTAAGCAACGATGGCAATCGCGATTTTGGATCCGGCGCTCAAGCCGATCGAGCACAAGCTCGACGAGGGCATCCCCTTATCACTCGAAGACGGGATGACGCTTTGGCGCACCACCGATTTGCATACACTCGGTCGCCTGGCGAAGACGCGAAAAGAGCGCAAGAGCGGCAAGAACGTCTACTACGTTCTCAATCGCTATATCAACTCGACGAACGTCTGCTATGCGGCCTGCAAGTTCTGTTCGTTTGCCCGCGGTGAAAAAGAAGAAGGCGCGGTCCGCATGTCGGCGGATCAGGTCTTCGACAAGGTTTTCGAGACCGGCGCGAACTTCAATCAAATTCACATAGTCGGCGGTCACGATCCGCGTCAGCTTTCGCTCGACTATTGGCTGCCCTTGATGCGCCGGATGCGCGAACGTGCACCGCACGTGCAGCTTTCGCTCTTCACCGCAGCCGAGATCGACTATCTCTCGCGGCGGCATCGCCTTAGCCACCACGACACGCTCGTGAAGCTGCGCGAAGCCGGCCTCGACAACATCAACGGCGGCGGCGCCGAGATCTTCAGTAAACGCTTCCGCGACATCGTCTGCCCCAACAAAGTTACGACCGCCGATTGGCTAAACGTCCACGAGGAAGCCCACCGCGTCGGGATCGCATCGAACGCGACGATGTTATACGGAACGATCGAGACGCTCGAAGAGCGCCTCGAGCACTTGATTCTGCTCCGTGAATCGCAAACGCGCTCGCCGGGTTACAACGCGTTCATTCCACTTGCGTTCCATCCAGACGGCAACGACCTCTCGGACTGCGGTTGGACGAGCGGTCTCGACGACATCCGGATGTTCGCAACTGCGCGCTTGATGTTGCACAACTTCGATCACATCAAGGCATACTGGATGATCCAGGGCCTGCAGGTCTGCCAGCTCGCGTTGCAATTCGGTGCCGACGACATGGACGGAACGCACGGCTCGACCGACGAGGAGCGGATCTATCACAGCGCGGGAACGCAGTCGGGCCAATACGTCGACGATCGCGAATTCCGCCGCTTGATCGAGGAAACCGGCTACGTGCCGGTCCGGAGAAACTCAACGTACGAGACGTTCCCGTACGATTGGACTCCGGAGCTCGCAATTGCCTGAAGCAATCCGCTGCGGGCGGATCGAGTATCTCAACGATCTTCCGCTGTATCTCGCCTTTGACGAAGCTGCGATAAGCTTTCCGGGCGAGCTGATCAGCGGCGTTCCGTCGCGCTTGAACGCCGAGACGATTCGTGGAAATCTGGACATGGGTCCGATCAGCGCAGCGCACTTCGCGCGTCACTCGAACGAGCTAACGCTGATCGACGGTCCCTGCATCGGAGCGCGCGACTACGCATGGTCGGTGTTGTTGATCTCGGAGCAGCCGCCGCATCTCTTGGACGGCGCGGAGATCGCGGTTACGCGTGAGTCGGCGAGCGGACGTGGCCTGCTTCAGATTCTCCTCGAACGCCGCTACGGCGTGCGGGCTGCATTCGTTTCGACGGAAGATCCGCTCTACGCCGCACAGATGCACCAACCGGCGCTTTTGATCGGCGACAAGGCGCTGGGCGCGCGCGATACGTTCGATCCTGCGAACCTCTACGATCTCTCGCATCTGTGGCACGAATGGACGGAGGCCGACATGGTCTTCGCCGTGTGGGTCGTTCGCAACGAGGTCTACACGCGCCAGCCCAAAGCGGTCGATGCGGCGATCGAGGCACTTGCTGCCGCGCAAGCGTGGGGGGAGCAGAACATGCCGCGCGTCGTCGCGCGCGCGCAGTCGCTGAGCCCGCGTACGCCCGAGTTTTACGAACAGTACTACTCGGTGTTGAATTTCAAGCTCGATCTCTCGGCGCGCAGCGGCCTGGCTCGTTTCATGGCTGAGCTCGACGCCGTAGGACTCATCCCAGGCGTCTTCCGAAATTCCGAGACCGCCCGTGTCGCTTCATAATCTGCTCGAACGCGCTGCCGACGGCAAGCGCCTGACGTTCGAGGAAGGCGTAAAGCTCTATCGCGAGGCGCCGCTCCACGAGCTCGGCGCCGCAGCCAACGCGCGCCGCATGGCGCTCCACGATCCAAGTGTCGTCACGTACGTCATCGACACGACAATCAACTATACCAACGTCTGTAACGTGCATTGCACGTTCTGCGCGTTCTTTCGGCCGGAGAAGCACGGCGAGGGCTATACGATGTCGCATGACGACGTCCTCGCCCGCGTAAAGTACGCTGCCGATCAGGGCGCAACGCAAATCATGATTCAGGGCGGCGTCAATCCGGAGCTGCGCTTGGATTGGTTCGAGAAACTGTTCCATCGTGTTCGCGAACAATATCCCGGCGTCGATATCCACTCGCTCTCCGTCTCGGAGATCACGGGTCTTGCGAAAATCGAAGAGATGACGCCGCGCCAGATTCTCGAACGGCTGCGCGCCGCGGGCATGAAGTCGTTACCCGGTGCGGGCGCGGAGATATTGGTCGAGCGCGTGCGCAAGCGCATCTCGGCGCGCAAGGTGCGCCCCGAAGAATGGCTTGGCGTCATGCGCGATGCGCAGCAACTCGGTATGCCGACGACCGCGACGATGATGTTCGGCTCGATCGAAACCGACGAAGAGCGCATTGCGCATCTCGACGTACTGCGCGCGCTGCAAGACGAAACCGGCGGATTCACGGCGTTTATCCCGTGGTACTACGTGCCGTGGAAGACGCCGTTGCGCGGTCAAGAAGCGACCGGCATCGAGTACTTGCGGGTCCTCGCAGTATCGCGGCTCTATCTTGACAATTTCTCACATCTGCAAGCCTCTTGGCTGACGCCCGGGCTAAAGATGGGTCAGCTCGCGCTGTTCTACGGCTGCGATGACATGGGGGGAACGATCCTCGAAGAGCGCGTCGTCAAAGACGCGGGCTCGACCAACGAAGCGACGCGCAAGCAGCTCGAAGAGATCATCATCGGCGCCGGATTCCGTCCCGTCATCCGCGACACGTACTGGAACGTCCGCTCCGATATCGCCTTAGCGACCGCCTAAAATCTCAGCGGGACGATAGGCGGGCCGAGCCCGCCACAGCACAGGCCGCTGCGGCTTGCTCACCACTTTTCTCATCCTGAGATACCGTGTCGGGAGTCAAGCGGGTTGAGGGCTGAGCGCGGGGTCGTAGGGTTTCCCCGAGCGGAGAACGCCGTACGCCAGGACGAGCAGTTTACGCATGAGTGCGCCGAGGATCAACTTGGGATGTTTGCCGGCAGATTTCAGTCGCTGCGCCATCGCCTTAAGAGTCGGATTGTGCTGTTGAGCGACGATAGCCGGAAAATAGAGAGCTTTGCGCAAACGCGCATTGCCCAATTTCGATAGGCGTGGTTTACCGCGAACCGAGGAACCCGACTGCCGCAACTGAGGCGAAAGGCCGGCGTATGCGGCAACAGCCCGGTGGCTCTCGAACTGCTCGATCGTCGGCATCTCCGAGAGAATTGAGGCCGCTGTTGTGTTGGCAATTCCGGGAATGCTCGTTAAGAGATCACGCTTGGCTCTCAACCCGGGATGCTGGTCGATGTGGTCGCGGATCACGCGTTCCAGATCAGCAATTTGCGTATCGAGCTGGGCGATCAGTTCCTCTGATGACGTCACGACCCAATCCGGCAAATCGGGAGTCTGCGCTCTCGTCTGGTGCTGAGCTCGAGACCGCTTGAGAAATTCCAGATGGCGTGAAAGCCCTTGTAGTTCAGTGATTTCTGCAGGCCAAGGCTTCCATGCCGCTGGTCGTTGTGCAATTGCGAAACGAGCAATCAGCGCTGCATCTACTGCATCGGTCTTGGTGCGCAGCAGTTCGCTCTCCGCATATGCCTTGATCCGGCGCGGATTCACCACCGCAACCGTATGACCGCCTTCATGGAGATGCGTTGCCAGTGCACGCCAGTAACCACCCGTCGCTTCCATGCACGCGAAGATTTTATTCGCTCCACGATTGCGCAGCCACGCATCCAACTGCGCGAACCCTTTCTTCGTGTTCGGGAAGCTCTTCTTCGCTGTGTGCTCATCGTGCAACAGCGCCGCGTGAAAGTCAGCCTTCGAGATGTCGATACCCAGCGTCTCCATACTATTGCCTTTACGAGACTTGGCCAACGTCCGTGGACGAGAATCCCGATTTGATCGAGCTTGTGCATTCGAGCTGTGCTTGTTGCCGCTCACGATACCGTCCGATCTTTCAAGGCATAGGTACGGGCCGCTTATCTCAGGATCTGGCTCAAAAGCCTAGCGTAGGCGCCGGCGTGTCCCGTACCTCTCGTCCACCGTTCATGGCCGGTGGATGCCAGGCATATTCGACGCCTCAATCAAGATACAAGCGTAGCGCTGCTCGACTTGTCATCCTGAGCGTAGCGCTCCGCAGGAGCGCGAAGTCGAAGGACCGCCTTAATCTTCAAGGTAGCGCAACGATCTTCGAGGGCTGAGGGCACGATCGTGCCCTTGGCCTTGTTGCATTGTTTCGCGGCCTCCGTCATCCGAATGGTCCTTCGATACCCTGGCTTCGCCGGGCACAGGCTTCGCAACGCTGCGCGTTGCTACGCTCAGGATGACATGAGGGGCGATATCGCCGCTCGTTGCTTAAATCGCCGCTCTAATAGTGGCGGCGGCGAGAACTTCGTCACCATCCAGAGCAAAGAGCGCGACGAGCTGACCGGGCGCGACCGCGCGCTGGGGTTCGAGAAAACGCAGCTGTAGATTGCCGCTGTCATCAACGCTGGCGCGTGCCGGAACGGGCACGGCGCGATAGCGGATCATCGCTAGAACGTCGGCTTCCGATGCGAAGCGCTCGGGGCGGATGAGATTGAGCTCATCTGCGATGAGCCCGCAGGAGAAAAGCTCTTCTTCGCGGCCGATCACGATCGTGTTCGTCGTCGCGTCGACGCGCGTAACGTAACGCGGCGCGTCGGCCCCGCCGAGGCCCGCGCGCTGTCCGACCGTGTAATGCGCGATCCCGTCGTGCGCACCGACCGCAACGCCTGCGCCGTCGCGAATTTCGCCGCGGTCGCCCGCGCCGAAACCACGCTGCGCGAGGACGTCGCGATAGTCGCCGCCTTCGACAAAGCAGATGTCTTGCGATTCGGGTTTATCGTGCACGGGCAGTCCGAGCCGCACCGCGTGCGCGCGCGTTTCTTCTTTGGTTAGCTCGCCGAGCGGCAATAACAACCCCGCGAGCTGCGTGGCTGTAAGCTGTGCGAGCGCGTACGCTTGATCTTTGGCGGGCGTTCCGCGATAAAGGTGCACGCCGTCGTCATCGTGCGAAAGCCGCGCGTAGTGTCCGGTAGCGACGTAGCGCGCACCGAGCCGATCGGCGTACGAGCGCAACGTTCCGAGCTTCACGAAATTGTTGCACGCGACGCAGGGGTTGGGCGTACGGCCGCTCAGATATTCCTGCGCGAAGCGCGTGATGACGTTCCGTTCGAACGTTTCTTGAAAATCGAGGACGTAGTGCGGGATCCCCAATATTGCTGCGCTGCGTCGCGCATCATCGAAATCGTCGGCGCCGCAGCACGACTTTGCATACGAGGGCTTCGTCGGCGCGTACATCTTCATCGTGACGCCGACCACCTCGTAACCGGCCTCCGCGAGCAAGCCGGCAGCGACGGCGGAATCGACTCCGCCGCTCATTGCGGCTACGACACGGGTCTGCGGTCTTGTCATCGTCGGGGGGAAAGGCTCCGGGTGGCGCTAACTTTGCTGTAATGCCTTCGCTCGGAGATGAGTTTCGCGTTGCACGGGAAGCACGCGGCTTGTCTCTCTCCGACGTCGCCGAAAATCTTCACATTCGATCGACCTATCTCCAAGCGATCGAAGAGGAAGAATGGGCGGTCATCGGAGCTCCGGTCTACATTCGGGGCTTTATCCGCACGTACGCCCGGTTCTTGGGCGTGGACCCCGAGCATGCAATCGAGGGCTTCAATGCGACCGAGCCTGCCGCTCCCCCAACCAAGCAGTGGAACGGCGGCGGCGCCGTCAACGCTGGTCCGGAGCGGCGTCAAGCCTTCACTTTGGCTCTGGCTTGCCGGCGTCGTTGCGCTTCGGGCTCGTCGGGTACGTCGGCTACGGCTACTACCAACTGCGCGCGCGCTCCCGAAAAGACGGCTGCCGCGATCCCAGTCGCGCAAACCAGCGCCACCCCGGCAGAGAGCCTGCCCCCCGCAAGCGCGACGCCGCTTGAAGCGGCGGCGCCTCCCGTGCGTCCGGTGCAAAACGTTCTCAGCGTGAAGCTGACGCAGCTCTCCTGGATGCGTGTCATCGTCGACGGGAACGTCGTTCTCAAGGCGAGTTTCCGCCCGGGACCGTGCGCGATTTTCACGGCAAGCACGTGAACGCTGCTTGTCGGAAATGCCGGCGGCGTCGAAGTTACGGCACCCGGGCAGACGCCGCGCTTGTTAGGTTCGATCGGTGAAGTCGTTGAGCGCGACTATAAGCTCACTGGGAAAACGGAGTAAATGCCAGCAGATTCTTCATTTGACGTCGTCAGTCAAAATCGATCCGCAAGAGCTCGAGAACGCGCTCAACCAAGCGCGAGCGGAGATTGCGGGACGCTTCGATTTCAAGAACTCGAAGACGACGATCGAGAACACGGAAAAAGATATCACGATCCTTGCGGACGACGAGCTAAAGCTCAAGAACGTCATCGACATCGTGCAAACGCGTGCGGTGCGCCGCGGTATCTCGCTCAAGTCGTTCGATTACGGCAAAGCCGAGCCGGCTGCGCAGAACACGCTGCGTCAGAAGATCACGCTGAAGGTGGGGATTCCGAAAGACAAGTCCAAGCCGATCTTCGATGCGATCAAAAGCTCGAAACTCAAAGTGACCGCGCAGTTCCAGGGCGACCAAATTCGGGTCTCAGGAAAATCGAAAGACGATCTGCAGAAGGCGATAAACCTTCTCAAAGCCATGGATTACGAGCTGCCGCTGCAGTTTGTCAACTATCGCTGACCCTGGTAGAGTAAACCGTCGTGTCTAAATTCGCGCTTGTCTCGCTTGGCTGCGCCAAGAATCTTGTCGATTCCGAGGTGATGATCGGCAAGCTGGGGGAGTCAGGCTGGGAGCTCGTTCCCGACGCCGGTGAGGCCGATGCCGTCGTGGTCAACACGTGCGCGTTCATCGATCCGGCCAAGGCCGAGTCGACGGAAGTCATCCTCGAGCATGCCGCCGCAAAACGGCCCGGGCAGCAGCTCATCGTTGCCGGCTGCCTCTCGCAGCGTTTCGGTTCCCAGCTGCAGCAGCTCATTCCGGAAATCGACGGCATCGTCGGGACCGGCGCGTATGCCGGAATCGCCGAGATTCTCGAAGAGGCGCGTGAGGGTTTACGGCCGGTTCGCCTACAATTCGAAAGCGAGCCCGAGCACGATTTTTTGCCGCGCTTGGTTACGACGCCCCGCGCGACGGCTTATTTGAAGATCGCGGAAGGTTGCGATCACCCGTGCACGTTTTGCATCATCCCGCAGCTGCGCGGCGCGTTTCGTTCGCGCAGCGAGGAATCGATTCTGGCTGAGGCGCGCGCGCTTGCGGCCGGCGGGACGAAAGAGCTGATCCTGATCGCGCAAGACACATCGATGTGGGGACGCGATCGCGGCCATCGTCGCGGCGGTTTGGCGAAACTGCTCGAGCGTCTCGCAGATGTCGACGGCATCGAGTGGATTCGTCTGTTGTATCTGTACCCCGCGACGGTCGATTCGGAGCTGATCGATGCGATCGCCGGCATCGATCGCGTTTGCAAGTACATGGACATGCCGTTGCAGCACGCGCATCCCGACGTACTGCGCCCGATGTTGCGCCCGTCGAACGGCGAACGTTACATGGAGTTGATCGAGGAATTCCGCGCGCGCGTCCCCGGGATCACGATGCGCTCGACGTTCATCGTTGGTTTTCCCGGCGAGCGCGACGAGCACGTCGACTATCTCGAAGAATGGCTCGGCCGCGCAGAGCTCGATCGCGTCGGCTTCTTCACGTACAGTAAGGAAGAAGGCACGCCCGCATCCGAGCTCGGCGCGCAAGTGCCCGAGCGCGAGAAGCGCAAGCGTCTTCTGCGCTTACGCGAGGCAGCGCGTCTGGCCTCGGATCGTGCGCGCGAGCGGCGTTTCGGACAGACCGTTCGCGTCCTGATAGAGAATCATGCGAAGCTGCGCAAGAACGATGCGATAGCGGCCGCTCTGGGGACGCGCGACGTGCTCGTCGCGCGCTCGATGGGTGAAGCGCCGGGCGTCGACGGCAGCATCTATCTTGCTGCGCACGACGCGGCTGCCGCCATCGGCGAGTTTGCGCTTGCGAATCTAATTGGTGCCGGTCCGTTCGATTTCTACGGTACGTTCGCTCCGGAATTGGCGGCTGTTGGGTAAGCATTTCGCGCCGCCGCCGGGTCCCCAGCGAACCTGATTCTTTTGAACCCCGTCGTCCGCGCCGTTCCAAAGGCCGCTTGCGGGTCGTTCCGATCGCGACGCTCGGCGTTCTATTCTTTTTGTGCATCGCCATCGGTTTTCTCGCGCTGCGCGCAAAATCGCATCATCGAACGCTGCAGCAAGAGATCGTCAACATCTTCATCCCGCCGCCGGAACAGCTGTTCGCGAAAGATCGCATCTCGATTCTCGTCATGGGGATCGACTACAACTACACCGATCGCGACATGGAATTCTCGGCAGGCGCGCGCAGCGATACGATCTTCGTAACGACGCTCGACTTCCCGACGCGCGGTGTGTCGATTCTCTCTGTTCCGCGCGACATGGATGCGACGTTGCCGAACGGTCACGAGGATAAGATCAACGCGGCCTACGCCGACGGCGGCGCACGCGAAGCCGATCAAGTCATCGGCGGATTCTTGGGGCTTCCGAAGACCTCGACCGGGCACTATTTCGACCGGTACATCGTCTTACGCGTCGATGCGTCCAAAGATCTCATCAACGCGATCGGCGGCATCGATCTGGACGTCATGAATTCCAACGCGATCATGCACTCCGGTCCGAACGGTCCGCTCGACTACGACGACAACTGGGGGCATCTGCACATTCATCTGAAGCCGGGGATGCAGCACCTCGACGGCAATCAAGCCGTCGGCTACGTGCGCTTCCGGCACGACTGGTGCAGCGATCCGTGCCGCATCCTGCGCCAACAGCAAGTGATGCGCACGATCGTCGACAAGCTCAAGCGCGACAAGTTCAACGACGTCGCGCACATCCGCGATCTGCTCGGCGTCGCCAAGCGCGACGTCGAAACGAATCTCTCGTTCGATGAAGAACTGAGTCTCGCGACCGCGTTTGCGCAAGTCGATCAAGCCGGCATCAAAGCCGGACAGCTTGCGTACACCGGCGATAAAGAAGTCGCGGCCGGCGACGTCTTGATCCCGGATCCCGCCAAGGATCAGAAGATGGTCCAGGAGTTGATCATGGGACCGCTGGGCGCGCCGCCGACGATTCCGCCGTCGGTCGTCTCCGGCATCAAGCCCTCGGATCTTGCCATCGACGTCCTCAACGGCAGCGGCGTCCCGGGGATCGCGAAGAAATTTGCAAGCGTCTTACGCACCAAGGGATACAACGTCGGCAAGGTCGGAAATGCCGAGACCTTCGGTCACGCGCAGACGCAGATTCTCGAGCACTCGCGCATCTTCGGAGCCGGCGAGCGTGTCCGCAGCGACCTCGCCATCATCCCCGGCCTCGCGGTGAGCGCCGATCCGGCGCCCGCCCCTTCGTCGGGCTGGAAAAGTGACGTCACGGTCATTGTCGGGAAAGACTTCGCCGATGCGGCCGCAGCCCAACCCGCCGCCCGGTAGCGGAAACTGATCGACGCCGAGAACGTTAAGACGTAAAGATATGGCCTTCCTTAAGACGATTTTTGACGCCAACGAGCGTGAGATTTCGCGTTTACGGCGCACGGTCGAGCGTCGTGAATGCGCTCGAACCCACGATCTCGGCGCTTTCCGACGAAGCGCTCGCGGCCAAGACGCCCGAATTCAGGCAGCGGTTCGCCGATGGCGCGACGCTCGACGATCTGCTGCCCGAAGCGTTCGCGGTCGTACGCGAAGCCGCGAAGCGCACGCTCGGCATGCGGCACTTCGACGTGCAGCTGATGGGCGGTCAGGTCTTGCACGAAGGCAAGGTCGCGGAGATGAAAACCGGTGAGGGTAAGACGCTCGTCGCCACGCTTCCGGTCTACTTGAACGCGCTTGCCGGCAAAGGCGTCCATCTCGTCACCGTCAACGATTACTTGGCGAAGCGCGACGCGGCGTGGATGGGGCCGATCTACGAATTCTTGGGTCTGAGCGTCGGCGTCATCCAACACGATTTGCAGCCGCCCGAACGGCGCGCAGCCTATAACTCCGACGTCACCTACGTCACGAACAACGAAGTCGGCTTCGACTATCTGCGCGATAACATGGCATGGCAGCTCGAAGACATGGTTCAGCGCGAGCTTAGCTTTGCAATCGTCGACGAAGTCGACTCGATTCTCGATCGATGAAGCGCGCACGCCGCTCATCATCAGCGGGCAGGGTCACGACGCAACCGAGCTCTACGCAAAATTCGCGCAGATCATCCCGCGTTTGAAGAAAGACGAAGACTTCACCGTCGATGAGAAAGCGCACGCCGCTCCGATCACCGAAGCCGGCGTCGCCAAAGTCGAGAAGATGCTCGGGATCGGCAACCTCTACGATCAGCGCAACATCGAGCTTGCGCACCAGCTGAACGCCGCGCTCAAAGCCTGGAATCTCTTCCACAAAGAGCAGCAGTACATCGTCAAGGACGGTGAGGTGATCATCGTCGACGAGTTCACCGGCCGCCTCATGACGGGCCGGCGCTATTCCGACGGCATTCACCAAGCGATCGAAGCCAAAGAAGGCCTCAACGTTCGCAGCGAAGATCAAACGCTCGCGACGATCACGTTCCAGAATTATTTCCGGCTCTACGACAAGCTCGCGGGCATGACCGGTACGGCAAAAACCGAGGAACGCGAGTTCGGCGAGATCTACGGTCTTTCGGTCGTTGCGATGCCGACGAATCGTAGCGTGAAACGCGACGATCTCGGCGACATCGTCTACAAGAGCGAAGACGCGAAGTTTGCGGCGGTCGTCGACGAGATATTGGCCGAGCATGCCAAAGGCCGGCCCGTACTCGTCGGTACGCGCTCGATCGAAAAGTCGGAGCGGCTTGCAGCTATGCTGCGCCGCAAAGGCGCCGAGTGCAACGTCCTCAACGCGAAGTACCACGAGCAAGAAGCGCAGATCATCAAAGATGCCGGTCTGCGCGGCGCCGTCACGATCGCGACCAACATGGCGGGTCGCGGCGTCGACATCAAGCTCGGCGAAGGCATCGCCGAGATCGGCGGCTTGCACATCATCGGGACGGAACGGCACGAGTCGCGCCGGATCGACAACCAACTGCGTGGCCGCTCCGGCCGTCAGGGCGATCCGGGTTCGACGCGCTTCTACGTTGCGCTCGAAGATGAAATCATGCGGCTCTTCGGCGCCGAGCGCATTCAAGGCGTGATGAAGATGGTCGGATTCACCGACGAGACTCCGATCGAAGCCAAGATGATCTCGCGCTCGATCGAACGCGCGCAGAGCAAAGTCGAGAACCACAACTACGAGATTCGCAAGTCGGTTCTCGAGTACGACGACGTCATGAACAAGCAGCGCGGGATCATCTACGGCGAACGCCGGAAGATCTTGCAGGGCGAGTCGATGCGTCCGTTCATGTTGCAAACGCTGCACGACAAGATCGCATCCGCGATCGACGAGCACGCGTCGGCCGAGCGCCATCCGAGCGAATGGGAGCTCGGCGCGATTCTCGAGGAGATCGAGCCGATTTTCCCCGTGAAGAGCCACATCGACGCTCGAAGAACTCGAGAAGCTCGATCGCGAGGAGATGAAGAAGCGACTTCTCGTGATCGGCGAGCAACTCTACGAAGCCAAAGAAGCCGAAGTGACGCCGGACATCATGCGCTTCGTCGAGTCGCGCTACATCATGCTGCCGATCATCGACCGCATGTGGGTCGACCATCTCTACGTAATGGACACGCTAAAGGCCGGCATCGGGCTGCGCGGCTACGGTCAAAAAGACCCGCGCGTCGAGTACGAAAAAGAAGCGTACGAGATTTTCGAAGATCTCAAGAACAACATCGCCGACGAAGCGATCAAGACGGTGTTCCACATTCAGATCGAGCGCCAAGAAGCGCCGGAGCCCGAGCCACAACTCGTTGCGCCGGGTCCGTCATTCGATCCGGTGCCGTCCGGACAGCTGCTTCCGCAGCCCGCGGCGCCACTCGACGATCGCGCCATCGAGCAGCTGCTCGGGCCGGTCCCGGGTAAACCCGCGAAAGCACAGCTTCACACGAATCGCGACGGCGAAGAACCAGCCAAACCGGCGCAGCGCGCGAACGACAAGGTCGGTCGCAACGAGCTGTGCCCGTGCGGTTCAGGCAAAAAATATAAGAAGTGCCACGGCGCCGCCGCCTAAATGATATCAGCTATTGCCGGCTCGTGGCGCTCGCTTGTGTTTCGTGGCGTCCTCGTCATTGCGTTGGGGATCGCGGCGCTCGCGTTTCCGGCGCAGACGATCTGGATCGTGGGTGCCTTTGCGCTGTACGCGATCGTTCACGGCGCAATCGATATTGTGGCGGTCTTTCGTAGCCCGGGAGAAGCGAGTCACGCGGTACTGATGTTTCTCGAGGGCGCGATCTGGGTTGCCGGCGGCGCGGCGACGTTTCATTGGTTGACGAGCGCGTTTACGCTGGGATATGTTGTGGCGTTTTGGGCGCTGGGGTTGGGCGCGGTCGCGCTGGTTGTCGCGGTTGCCGCGCGAGGGCATTTACCGCACGTGTGGCTGCTTGGCATCGTTGGAGCAGTGATCTTGGCGTTCGGCGCCTGGCTCTTGCACGATCCCGTGCATCTCTTTTTAATGGGACCGGCAATTGAGATTGCGGCGCTCGCGATTGTCAGTGGGGCGTCGATGCTGGTGCTCGGCTTCCAGGGGCGGCACATCGCGGGGGAGACGGGACCGGTTCCTAGCAATGAGCGACGCGCAGTTAGCAGCGATCAGCCGTCTTCGCGAGCGTTTGGAGACGCTCCGGGAGCGTCTTTGACGACGCCGGAAAACAGCGGAAGCTAAGCGAGCTCGAGAACCGCTCGCGCGCGGAAGATTTCTGGACCGATTCGCCGACGGCGCAGCTCGTCATGAAAGAGCTGGCCGAGTTGCGCGAAGAGACCGACACGTTCGCTCGCGTTCAAACGTTGCTGGACGAAGCCGAGGAGACGCTCGAGATTCTCGGCGACGAAAAAGGTGCTTCGGACGAAGCGGAGAGCGGAATCGCGCAAGCCACCGTTCGGCTCGACGAGCTCGAGATGGCCGCGAACTTCGACCGCGAGTTCGACGCCCACGGCGCGATCGTCTCGATCAATTCGGGCGCCGGCGGAGTGGACGCCGCTGATTGGGCGGAGATGCTGGCACGCATGTACATGCGCTGGGCCGAGCGCAAAGAGTTTTCGGTGAGCGTGACCGACGCAGTCGGCAGCCGAAGAAGCCGGGCTCAAGTCGATTACGTTCTTCGTTCGCGGGAGGAACGCGTACGGGATGCTCGAGAGCGAACGCGGCGTGCACCGTCTCGTGCGCATCTCGCCTTTCGACCAGCAACACCGCCGCCATACGTCGTTTGCATCCGTCGACGTCATTCCGGAGATCGCCGGCGAAGAAGACGCCGGACATCGAGATCAAGCCGGACGATCTGCGCATCGAAACCTTCAAATCCGGCGGCGCCGGCGGCCAGTACGTCAACAAGACCGAGTCGGCGATCCGCATCATCCACATTCCGACCGGCATTGTCGTCGCATCACAACAAGAGCGTTCGCAAATGCAGAACCGCGACGTCGCGATGAGCATTCTGCGCGCGAAGCTCGTCCAGCGCGACTACGAGGAGCGGCAGGCGATGCTCGATGAGATGCGCGGCGAACGGCGCGCCAACGAGTGGGGCTCGCAGATTCGTTCGTACGTCCTCCAGCCGTATTCGCTGGTCAAGGATCACCGCACGAACGTCGAGACCGGAAACACGCAGGCCGTTCTCGACGGCGACATCGACGTCTTTATCTGGCCCTACTTGCAGCAGCGCCCTCGGCTCGCGCGCGCATGAGCAGCATCGACGTCATCGTCGTCTGCTGGAACGATCGCGATAACATCACAAAGGCGCTCGACTCGGTCTTCGCCCTCGACGAGGTAGAGAGCGATCCGTCGTTCGCGAACGTCGTCGTCTCCGACAACGGCTCGACCGACGGCTCGCGCGAGTTCATCCGGGAACGATACGGCGAGCGCGTCGCGATCATCGAAAACGGCGCGAACCTTGGTTTTGCCGCGGCCTGCAATCGTGCATTCGAGCGGACCTCGTCGCCGTACGTCTATCTGCTCAATCCGGATGCCGAGCTGAAGGACGGCGCGCTGCGCGAGATCGTCGCGTTCATGGACGCACATCCGCGCTGCGGCATCGCCGGCTCGCGGATCTACAATCTCGACGGGACGATTCAGCGCGACGCCGTCGGTGAGTTCGATACCTGGGCGGGCGCGTTCTTACGCTCGAGCGCCTGGGGCGATTGGCCGATGTTCCGCCGCTATGCAAACGGCGCGTCGCTGCGCGATTGGGATTACGGTTCGGCGCGGCGCGTCGACATCGTGATCGGCGCCGCGCTGGCGATTCGGCGGACGCTTTTGGATGCAATCGGACTCTTCGACGAGCGCTTCTTCCTGTATCACGAGGAAGTCGATTTGGCGAAACGCGCGGCGACCGCGAATTGGGAAACGTGGTTCGTCCCGCAGAGTGAGGCCGTGCACGAAGGCCGCGCCAGCGCGCGCGGTGCGTATAGCGTCGATGCACGCAAGCAACGCTCGCGCCGCACGTATTGGCTCAAGCACCACGGGCCGGTCTGGTACGGAACGCTCGTCGCAGCGCTGGTCGGGCGCTACGCTCTTTACCTCGGCGCAGCCGGTGCCGTGGCGCTAATGGCGAAACGTGTCTTGCGATGATCGCGCCCGAGAATGTCGTGACATTCGAACGCATTGAAGGCTTCAAGGTCCTCAAGTCGCTTGGTTACGCCTACGGGCAGGCGAGTCGCCCCAAGAATCTCTTGCGCGCGACGTTTCGCAGCATCGGTGCATTCATCGGTCTTGCGCCGATCGAGTATCTCACCGATGCAGAGCGCGCGCGCGCCGAGTCGCTCAGCGCCTTGATTGCGCGCGCGAACACGCTCGGCGCAAACGGCATCGTGGGGTTGCAATTTCAGGTCGCCGAGCAATCCGACGGTTCGACGCGCGTTGTCGCGTTCGGAGAAGCGGTCATCCTTGATCCCGAGCCGGGCAAGATGGGACGTCCGCGGCATGAGCCTCGAAGAACGCGCGAAGCGCGAGCGCGCGCTTTCGCGTGCCGCATCCGTCGTCGCGTCGTGCCGCAAATGCGAGATCGGTTACACGCGCACGAACACAGCGTACGGCGAAGGTGATCCGTGCGCGCGGTTGATGTTGATCGGCGAAGGTCCGGGCGAGACGGAAGACAAGCTCGGGCGGCCGTTCGTCGGGCGCGCCGGCGAATTGCTCGACCGCATGCTTGCGGCGATCGGACTTGCGCGCGAGGAAGTCTTCATCTGCAATACGGTCAAGTGCCGTCCGACGCTCGACGATGGGACGCGCTTGCGCAACCGCGCGCCGACGCCGGATGAGATGCGGAATTGCCGTCCCTACCTCGACCAGCAGATCGAGATCATCAAACCCGAGATGATCTTGTGCCTGGGCGCGCCGTCGGCAAAGTCGTTCTTGGGCGAGCGCTTCTCGATCACCAAGCAGCGCGGCATCTGGTACGACGGTCCGAGCGGCATCCCACTGATCGCGACTTTCCACCCCGCGTACATCCTGCGGATGACGGGCGGCAAGGAGATGACCGAAGTCAAGCGCTTGGTTTGGTCGGATTTGAAAACAATCCGGGCGCGTCTCGACGAACCGAAACCAAAGACCGACCCGGACGTGATACAAGAAGCGTTGTTCTGATGTCGGAAGGCAGCCGCACAAGCCATCTGGTTTGACGAAAAAGCACGCCGCGGCGGTTTTGCGAGCGGCTCTGCGTTGCTTCGGCGTTCGATCTGCGGCCGTATCGTCTCGATCAGATCTATCGCGCTGCGACCAAGGAGCTGGCTCGCCAATCTCGATTCCGTTACGACGCTCCCGAAGGAGCTGCGTTCGCAGTTGGGCGCGCAAGGATTCGCATTCGATTCCGTCACGCCCACGATCGTGCAACGCTCGAATGACAAACAAACGACGAAGGGGCTTTTCCGGCTCACCGACGGCTCCGAAGTCGAAGCCGTGCTGATGGAGCATCACGGCGACCGAAGTACGGTGTGTATCTCGAGTCAAGCCGGCTGCGCATATGCGTGCCGATTCTGCGCGACCGGCCAAGGCGGGTTTACGCGCAATCTCGACGCGACCGAGATCTTCGATCAGGCGCGCTTCTTTGCGCGCGAGCTCGCGCACCGTAATAAGAAGGTCACGAACATCGTCTTCATGGGGATGGGCGAACCGTTTGCCAATTACGACGCCGTGATGGACGCGGTGCGTCTACTGCACGATCCGAAAGGCTTCGGTCTCGGTCACCGCCACATCACCATTTCGACCGTTGGTCTCGTCCCGCAAATCGACAAGTTCGCAAGCGAAGGGATTCAGGTGAATCTCGCGATCTCGCTGCACGCACCGAACGACGGGCTGCGGGGCCGATTGATGCCGGTCAATCGCCGCTACCCGATCGCCGAGCTGATGGCAGCCTGCGAACGCTACATCAAGGCAACGAACCGCAAGATCTTCTTCGAGTACGTCATGCTCGACGGTCAGAACGATAGCGATGCGCACGCCGCAGAGCTGGCGCGACTCATGCGCGGTCCGCTCTATCATGTCAACCTGATTCCGTACAACGCAACCGGCGCCGAGTTCAGCGGGAGCTCGGACGCGAGAGTGCGCGCATTTCAGAAGAACCTCGAAGAGCACGGCGCCGTCGCGACCGTTCGCGTCCCGATGGGTCGCGATATCGCCGCCGCGTGCGGCCAACTCAAGGCCGAGACGCAGCCGAAGAACTAGACCGCGTGCGGGCAACCGCGGACGGAGGCACCCCCCGAGGTTACCCACACGCTGTTTGCCTTAGGCCACCCCTTGGTGACCTATTCGCAATACGTAGAAAATTGCAGTATTGTTTCGCTTAATGGCAACATGGGCCGATGTGCGACATATCACGCAGCAGTAGGCGGTCACCGACGCGTGGCCGAACCCGAGGCTGATGGTCGAGGAAACGCAGCAGAGCAACCCCGCATCGATGGAAGAGATCACGGCGCTGGCAAAGCGCCGTGGCTTTATCTTTCAGTCGAGCGAGATCTACGGCGGGATCGGCGGCTTCTTTGATTACGGTCCGCTTGGCGCGATTCTGAAGCGCAACGTCAAGGATGCGTGGTGGCACGAGATCGTCGAGATGCGCGACGATGTCGTCGGCTTCGATTCCTCGATCATCATGCACCCCGACACCTGGGTCGCATCCGGACACGTCGCGGCATTTCACGACAAGCTGGTCGATTGCAAGAACTGCAAGCATCGCTTCCGCGCCGATCATCTCACGTCGCTCGAACAGTGTCCGGATTGCGGCATGCGCGGGACGCTCACCGAGCCGCGCAACTTCAATTTGATGATGAAGACGCAGGTCGGCCCGATGGAGGACAGCGCGTCAGTCGCGTATCTGCGGCCCGAGACGGCTCAGGGCATGTTCGTCAACTTCAAGAACATCTATCAGAGCGCGCGCAAGAAGCCGCCGTTCGGGATCGCGCAGATCGGCAAATCGTTCCGCAACGAGATCACGCCCGGCAACTTCACGTTCCGGGTTCGCGAATTCGAACAAGCCGAGCTCGAGTTTTTCGTCCCGCACGACGGCCGCGACATGGAATGGTTCAAAGAGTGGGTCGACGCGCGCAAGAAGTGGTACTCCGACTACGGGATCAAGGCCGATCGGCTGCGCTTCTACGAGCTCAAGCCTGAAGAACGTCCGCACTATGCCGTCGCGGGTATCGACGTCGAGTATCTCTTCCCATGGGGTTGGGGCGAGCTCGAATCGATCGCCCACCGCGGAACCTATGACCTCGACGCGCACATCAAGCTTTCGGGCAAAGACCTCACCTACTTCGATGAGGCGACGAAACAGAAGTACGTCCCGATTCTGATCGAGAGCTCGGCGGGAATGGATCGCACGACGCTTACGATGCTCGTCGACGCCTATGACAAAGAGAAGATCGTCGACGAGAACGGCAAGGAAAGCGCGCGGACCGTGTTGCGCTTCCATCCCAAGATCGCGCCGGTCCAAGTCGGCGTCTTCCCGCTGGCGCGCAACAAGCCGGAGCTCGTCGAGCGCGCGCAGATGATCGAACGCGCTTTACGCCCGCATTTTCGCAGTCAGTACGACGAAGGCAACGTGGGCCAGCTCTATCGCCGGCAAGACGAGATCGGCACGCCGTTCTGCATCATGATCGATTATCAAACGCTTGCCGACGACACGCTCACTATTCGTCATCGCGATTCGATGCAGCAAGATCGCGTCGCGGTCGCGCAAGTCGCGTCGTTCTTAGCGGAGCGAATCGGGTAAGCTACAGCTCTAACGCACACCGGGTGACGGGATGAAGGTACCCGAGCTCGAACGCTAGGGCCGCTAGCGCTGCTACAACGCCAAGCCATATCGCCGGTCGAAGAATCAAACGACGTACAAAAAATCCCGCAGCGGTAAACAAGGCAAAGGGCGTGAGCCCGATGCCGACGGCGAGCAGCACTTGGTCAGCACGCAGTCCTTGATGTGGGCCAATGCTAAAAGGCAGAATGATGATCCCCATCAATACGAGGAGCGTAACTTTTGTCGCGATCCCGACTGCAGTGCCTTCTCCACAATGAAGCCACTCTGCAATGAAAAAAATCCAATTGAGTGCTATCAGTACGAGCACCGATAGCAATGCGCCGAGCCAAGAGAACTGCCAGGAAGCATTGCGATTCATCGCTCTACTTATGTGCTCCGTCGCCCTTTCCGGGTGCTTGGAGATACGTAGGCAGCAGAACCATCTCGGGAACGTAAGCGCGTTCGGGTAAGGTCGCGAGAAACAAGCATGCCGATGCGACGTCGTCGGGCTGAAGCATGTTTACACGTTTTGCGGCGTCGGGCGGGTTCGCGCGGAGCGCAAGAAACGGCGTGTCGACGACGCCCGGCAAGATAACTGAAATCCGAACGCCATTTTGATGTTCTTCATACGCGGCGGAGCGCGTTAGGCCGAAGAGCCCGGTCTTCGAAGCCTGGTACGCGGTGCCTGAGAGATTCGGCCATGCCGCGGAGTTACTCGAGATGAATATTGCCGTGCCGTGTTTCTCGCGCAACGACGGAAGTGCGGCCTTTAACGTCTGAAATGCGGCGCTGAGATTGACTTGGATGACTTTATTCCAATCCTCTAGTGAGGTCTCCGCAAGCCGCCGGTTCGGGATGTTTTGACCCGCGGCATATACGAGCACGTCGATCGGACCCGTCTTCAAGATCGCCGCCATTCCCTGTTCGACGGCCTCGGGGTCCGTTAAATCGAACGTATGGGCGTGAAATCGATTGTTTTCATCAAGTGGTGCTTTGCGGCGTGCGACCGCATGCACCGTGGCTCCCGCGTCGTAGAATTGCCGAGCCGCTGCAAGCCCAATTCCACTGCTCGCGCCGACCACAATGGCAACGCGTCCGGATAAATTACTCATCGTGTCACTCTCTCTCGTCCCACTCGGGTATCGCCGGAATTCGCAGGGTGTCGAACTCTGGCAGATCAAAGCCGTAATGCTCGACGAGCAGATCGCGGAAAGCGCGACGATTGGCGAGTTGAAGCGGTGTTACGTCGTCGCCACTGCGAAATGTAACATCGCGATTCATGACGGTTACCCGTCCGGTGAGGGTCACGATGCTCATCATGATGATTTGTTTGAACGGCGAGGTGGGGTGCGTCGACGTCATATGGTTGCCCATCTCGAAATCGATGAGGTTGTTCACCTCATCGTAGTCTGACACCCAGCCGTCTACGTCCTCTCCGTCACGTTTGAATCGTAAGATGATATTGCGGCCCTCGCGCGCGATCCAGTGCGACGCTCTCCCGCGTTCACCGTCGAGCGGAACCGGAAATCGCGCGCCACTGCCGCCGAACCCCGGGTCGACGACGAATCGTCCTTCTGGAAGCGTGACGAGGAGAAACATGTGCGTGCGTGGTGCCTCCGTCGGACCTAAAAAGAGCACTACACGTGCAGCGCGCCGTTCGACCGAAAAGCCAAGCTGCTCCAGGACCGCTCCTAATAGCGTCGAGTGCTCGAAGCAATAGCCGCCCCGCTTTGCCATCACGAGCTTTGTTTGAAGTGAATCGAGGTCGAGACGAACACCGCGGCCGAGCAGCACGTCGAGATTCTCGAATGGAATGCGCGACATGTGCCCCATTTGAATTGCGGTCAGCGTCTCAAGAGTAGGCTTGCGCGGCCCGCTGTAGCCGATGCGTTCGAAATATGCGTCGATATCGACATCTGCACTCATTATTGCTGTCCCTCGACTACGCTCGGGATGACAAAGGGGACGATTGCCGCTCATCGTTTCGCTCGCCCCGTTCACCGATTGGCAGATTCACAACCAACAGCGCCAGGAGCATTGCGAAGATTCCCACCCACTGCAGTGGCTCGGGGCGTTCGCCGACGAACACGTAGGCACTGATGATCGCGACGACCGGAATTGCGAGTGCGCTCATTCCCGCGGTAACCGCCGGCAGCTTGCGTACGACCCAGAACCAAAGAACCCACGCGATGACCGCTGTGACAATGATGTTGTAGACGAGCACAAACGCCAACAGCGCGTTCCATTGCATCGGCCGTTCGTGGACGAAGAGAGCCGCAACGCTCAGAGGTACGACGGCGAAGATATTCTGCCACGTGATCATCAGCATCGGATCGACCGTGTGGCGCTGAATCGTCCATTTCCAGACGACCGTACCGAGTGCCCAGCAGATCCCGCCCGAAATCGCGAACGCGGCGCCGACTTCGGAGACGCGCGACGAGTGACCTACGATGAAGAAACTGAGGCCGATCGCGCCGAGAGCGATCGCGATCCACTGCCGTGCGCGAATCTCTTCGTGCAAGATCAATCGCGCGAACAGCACCGTCCAAAATGGCATCGTGTACGCGAAGATCGTCGCCTTTGTTGCGCCGCTATCGGCGACGGCAACGACAGAGAGGCCGTTCATGCCGACGCCTTGCAGCAGACCGATCAACAGAAGCGGTACGAACGGCACGGGGTTGAGCGAACGTCGCAGCACGAGGAGTAGAACGACCAGCATCCCCGCTGCGATGACGGTACGCAGCGCGATGAATTCGACCGGGCCGGTGTATGGCAGGATGATCCGCCACAGCGACCAGTTGAAACCCCAGACGAGCCAGAGCGCGATGAGGCCTGCGAGCGCTCCTCTCAAACCGCGATTGGTTCGTTCGCTTGCGCCACGCCGATCATCGAATCGCGCGTTACGAGCACCGCGAGTTTATCCTCGTCCCAACCTTCCGTGCCGTCCGGACGCATCGGCAACACCAAGTACCGCATGTCGGCTGTGCTGTCGTGCACCCGAACCGCGACGCTCTCGTTGACGTCGAGGCCGAACTCATGCAGCACCTTGCGCGGCTCGCGCGCCGTGCGCGAACGATAGGCTTTGCTCTTGTACCACGCGGGCGGAATCCCAAGAAGCATCTTCGGATAGCACGAGCAGAGCGTGCAAACGATGACGTTGTGCGCCTGCGGCGTGTTCTCGACGACGACCAGCTTGAGCGAGCCTACGTCGATGCCGAGCTCGGCACACGCCTTGCTGCCGTCGGCGAGCAAACGCCTCTTGAATTCCGGATCGGCCCACGCGCGTGCGACGACTTTCGCACCAAGCGACGGTCCGCGCGCATCCATGACGTCGATCGCTTCGGTGATTCGCGCCGTTGAGAGCACATTTTTCTCAGTGAGCAGCTCGATGACGGCGGCTGTCAGCTTTTCGTGATATGTGCTCGGCAGATGATGCTCGGCGTGGTGGGGATGGTCGTGATCGTCGCTCATTTATCAGGCTCCAGCCAGTGCTCGTAGATTTCGATGTCGATCGTATCGCTGGGACGCTCGGCGCGGCCCCAGACTTCGCTTTGTGCGAAGCGCACGCGATACAACACTTTGAGATCGTCGGCGCGTCCGTACGCGAGCCGTTCGGGATTGTTAAATGTTCCGCACACGCGCTCGATCTCACCGCGTTTTCCGCGGACGTAGTACGGCGTGCGCACGTGCCCCGGCGGAAACCACTCTCGCACTCGGACTCGGTCGCCCGGCGCAAAGCGCGCGCTCATTCGCCTTCACGCCTCTCGATCTCGGCGATTTTGCCCGACAGCTCGTTGACGGAGATCACGCCTTTTTCGAGCAGCACTTCGGTGATTGCGGAAATCCAGCGCTCGTAGTAGGACATCGAATCGTAGGCGTCTGCTCCGATGCCTTCGATCGCGCGCCGTAGCTCGTCCGTCCGAACAAGCGGCGGATTGAGCGTACCGAGCGCGCGCATGAGCGCGTCGACACGCTGCTCCCAAAAGTCGTTTTGATGTTCGGTGCGATCGATCGAGCCTGCTGGTTGCCCACCGAGGTCGTGCATTCCGCGCGGGTGCGAATCCATAACGAGGTTCTAGTGCCCCCGCGAGGACGCAATCGCGCGGCGCAGGCGGCGTAGTCCCTCGCGAAGCTCCTCTTCGTTGATGATGAGCGGCGGGACGAAACGCAACGTATTTGCTCCGGCAGCGTTGATCAGACAGTTGTTCGCCGAGCGCAGCTTCTACGATGTCCTTCGCCGAGAACGGTTCCATGATCGGAAGCCCAAGCATGAGGCCGAGACCGCGCGGGTCGCCAAATCGTTCGCGATCGGCGTTTGCGATCTCGCGCAACTCGAGGAGAAGAATATTTCCCATGTTGGCGACGTGCACGTTGAGGTTCATTCGGTCACGCAGATTCAGATGCGCAAGCGCTGCCGCGCAAGGAACCGGCGAACCGCCGAACGTCGTGCCGTGATCGCCCGGAAGCAGCGCCGCCGCAGCCGCGTCGGTGCAAAGTAACGCGCCGATCGGCAAGCCGTTCGACAGCGCTTTTGCAAGGGTGATGACGTCGGGACGTACGTTGTAGTACTCGAACGCGAAAAGTGTTCCCGTTCGTCCCATTCCGGTTTGGATCTCATCGAAGATCAAAAGCGCGCCGTGCTTTGCGGTGATCTCGCGCGCCGCTTCGAGAAACTCGTTCGTCGCCGGGAAGATGCCGCTTTCGCCTTGCACCGGCTCGACGATCAGCGCAGCAGTCGTCGAATCGATGGCTTTCTCGAGCGCAGCGACGTCGTTGAACGGCGTGAACTTGAAACCGCCCGGAAGCGGGCCGAAGCCTTCCTGATATTTCGGATTGTCGGTTGCTGAGAGCGCGCCCAGGGTGCGGCCGTGGAACGAATTCGTACACGCAACGATGACGTTGCGGTCGGTTTGCCCCAGGCGGAACGCGCGCTTGCGCGCGAGCTTGATCGCGGCTTCGTTCGCTTCGGCTCCCGAATTACAGAAGAAGACGCGATCGAATCCGGAGATTTCGGCGAGCTTGTTGGCGAGCTCGCCGGCCGGTTCGTGATGATAGAGGTTGCTGCAGTGCACGAGCGTCGCGGCTTGCGCCGCGATCGCGCCGACGATGGCCGGATGCGAATGACCGAGCGCGCACACCGCGATCCCCGCGACGAGATCGAGATAACGGTCGCCACTCTGATCGATCAGCCAAACGCCTTCGCCGCGCACGAAATTGACCGGCGCGCGATTGTAGTTCTTCATGAGATGCGGATGCTCGATCGCGGGAAGCGAGCTGCCGCCGGGATGCGCGATCATGTGCGGTAGTGCGCGTTGATGCGCACGTATTCAAGCGTCAGGTCGCAGCCGTAGCCGGTTGCTTCGGCTTCACCCATCCCGAGATCGAGTCCGATTTTAATCGACTTGTGTTCGAGCAGGCTGTGGGCTTCAGCTTCGCTGAGAACTTCCATAGCGCCACGATCGACCCACAAGGATCCACCGAGCGTGATCGACCACGTGTCCTCGCGCATTCCGGTGCCGACGCTTCCCGCCGCAGCGATGATGCGTCCCCAATTCGGATCTTCGCCGTAGAGCGCCGTCTTCACGAGACTCGAGTTGATCACCGCGCGAGCGATCTGTCGCGCTTGCGTCGCATTCTTCGCGCCGGTGACGTGCACGGTCAGCGTCTTGCTCGCGCCTTCGCCGTCTTTGACCATGTCGAGCGCAAGCTCGCGGCAAACGGTGTGCAGCGCCCCGCGCAATCCCGCACTCGCCTCTTCGGTCCCGGGCTTTGCCAGGGCGTAGATGCAGTCGTTCGTCGACATGTCGCCGTCGACGGAAATCATGTTGAACGTGTCGTCGACAGCCTCGGTCAAGCGCCGATTGCAATGACGCGCGCGTGCAGCTCGCATCGGTTGCGATGAACGCGAGCATGGTCGCCATGTTGGGAGCGATCATCCCCGCGCCTTTCGCGATGCCGCCGACGACATAGCGCGTTTGGCTGCCGTTGTCGTAGTACGCGCACGCTTCGAGCTTCGGAACGTGGTCGGTCGTCATGATCGCTTCGGCCGCTGAGAGTGCGGCTTCACTGCCGGTACGCAACGCGCGCACAGCTTTTTCGAGACCCGGTCCCATGACATCCATCGGCATCGGGACGCCGATGACGCCGGTCGATGCAACCAGCACTTGCGAGGTGCGAATGCCAAGCAGAGCCGCGGCACGCGACGCGGTTTCGCGCGCGTCGGTGAGTCCGCGCTCGCCCGTGCAGGCGTTCGCGCAGCCGGAATTTGCGACGATCGCGCGGATCGCATCACCGTCGGTCGCGAGATGCTCGTTCGAGACGATCAGCGGTGCAGCTTTGACGTCGTTGGTCGTGATGACGTACGCGCAGACGCGCTCGCCGCCGAGATCGATCAGCGCGAGGTCGGCTTTGCGCCGCTTGATGCCCGACATAACGCCGCTGCAGCGCACGTCCGGGACGGCACCGAGGCCGCCGCGCAAATCGACGAGCCGGAATGAATCAGACGACTGGGATGCGAGCGCCAAGTCCGGCCTCCTCAGGGTAACCGCACATGATGTTCAGATTCTGCACTGCTTGTCCGGCAGCGCCTTTGCCGAGGTTGTCATTGCCGACGAGGACGTGTACGACGCCGCCGCGTACGTTGATCGCGATCTGCGCATTGTTCGTTCCAGCCATCGCCGGCAGGTACGGAACGCGCGGCGCGTCTAAGACCTCAACGAACGGATTGGTCGCGTACGTCTTTGCGAACGGAGGCGCGGATTTCGCTCTCCTCGATCGGCTCGCGCATGACCGCGTAGCGTCGACGAGCATCCCGCGCGTCAGCGGAACGACGTGCGGCGTAAAGACGAACGGAACGCCGATGCCGAGCGCACGCAGTTCTTGCTCGATCTCTTTGCCGTGGCGATGCGCGGGGATATGCCGTACGCGCGCACGTCGCCGTCGACTTCTGCGTACATCGATCCAAGCTTCGGCGAGCGTCCCGCGCCGGAGATGCCGCTCTTTGGCGTCGATGACGATATTCGAGATGCGATGCGCGAACGGCGCGAGCGGCATCGAAGCCAGCAGCGAAAGCGTCGGATAACATCCCGGGTTCGCGACGAGCTGCGCTCGTGCGATTTGGTCGCGATAGCGTTCGGGAAACCCGTAGACGGCTTGCGGATTCGAAGCCGCCATGCGGAACGCATCGGAAAGATCGATGACCCGCGCACCGAGCGCCAGGAATTTCGGCGCAAGCTCGCGCGCCTTCTCGGATTCGCCGGCGAGCAAGACGATATCGCCCGCGCGGCAGGCTTCGAGCGCGGCGCCGGCGCCGTCGAACGTACGGTCGACGTACGGGAGCGTGCGGAACGTGTCGCGCACGGCCGTACCTGCGCTGCTCTGACTTTCGAGCGTGATCAGCTCCACGTTCGGATGCTGATCCAGATAATGGATAGCGTCGCCCGCTCCATAACCGGCGGCGCCGATGATGTGAACGCGTGTCATGTCTTTGTCGCTTCTAACTCGCTGAGCTCGTTTCGGGTTGACGCAATCGCTTCCGCGACCATGCTCGGATGCGTGGAACCCGAGGTACGCTTGGCTGCGACGCACCCATCTGCGTCAAGCGGAGCCGTAAGTCCCGCTATTCCGCTGGATGCGCGCAAGCGTTCGAGCTCATCGCCCGACATCGCGTCGCCCTTTGCGGCCGCGACGGTCTCGCCCACGAATCGATGCGCAGCGCGCGCCGTCGTCCCGTGTGCGATCAGCGCGTCGGCGACGTCGGTCGCGACCGTGAAGCCCCGCGCGGCTTCGGCCGTCATCTTGGCGTGGTTGAAGCTGAGGTGCGTCAGCGTGATCTCGAACGCGTCGAGCGCGGCCAGTCCGCGTTCGGTCCCATCGAGAATCGCAGATTTTGTTTCTTGCAGATCGCGATGATAGGAAAGCGCGATCCCTTTGACCGTCGCGAGCGCACCCGTGAGCGTCCCAATCGCCCGTCCTGCGGCGGCGCGGGTCAACTCGAACGGATCGGGATTGCGTTTTTGCGGCATCAGGCTCGAGCCGGTCGCGGCGGCGTCGTCGAGCTGCGCGTAGCCGAACGCCGGCGTCGACCAGATCACAAGCTCTTCGCTCGGACGCGACGCGGCGATCAGCGCGCGCGTGACGGCGTCGAGCAAATCGAGCGCGACGTCACGATCGCCGACCGTGTCGAGCGCGTTGCGCGTCGGGGCGTCAAATCCAAGCTCAAGTGCGGCCGCGGCGCGATCGAGCGGAAGCGAACTTCCGGAAAGCGCACCCGAGCCGAGCGGAGAGAATGCCGATGCGTCGTGCACGACGCGCGCGAAGCGGCGCGCCGCGCGGACGAAGCCTTCGCTTGCAGCGTGGAGCCAAAACGCGAGCAGCACCGGCTGCGCCGGTTGCCAATGCGTCGTTCCGGCGAGGAGCGTGCCGTCGCCGAGCGCAGTCGTCGCAAGATCCAGAAACCGTCGCGCGATCGCGGTGCAAAGGCGCAAACCTTTTTCGGCGCGATCCCGCGCGTACAGTACGAGCGTCGTTGCAACCTGATCGTTGCGCGAGCGCCCGGCGTGCAATGCCTCGCCCGCAGCGCTCGGAACGATCTGCCGCACGCGCGCGTCGATCGCGCCGTGAACGTCCTCGAACGAACCGCTGCGCGCGAATGGGACGAACTCGCCGCGCGCGATTTCGACTGCGACTTGGTCGAGCGCGGCATACAGCGCATCGGCCGACGTGCGATCGATCACGCCGCCTTGCAGCTGCGCCGTTACGTGCGCATGCGAGCAGCGCACATCAAACGGTGCGAGCACCAGATCGTCTTCGAGCGACGATCCAAATGCCAGCAGCCGAGGATCGGGCGGCAGCGCGAAGCGGCCGCCCCATTGTAAGTTGGCTGCGACGCCTAGGTCGTGCACGCGAGCGTCGCTTTCGCGACGGCTCCAGCGCCGGCAGCGATCGGAAGCCCAACGATCTCGATGAAGCCCGTTGCGGCATCGTGATTGAACGTGTCGCCGGCACCGTAGGTGGCGAGGCCTTCGTCGTAGAGCGCAAAGGGCGACTTCGAGCCGTTGACGACTGCTTGGCCGTGGAAGAGCGCGAGGCGAACCGATCCCGTCATGCGCAGCGCGATGTGCGCATTGAACGCGTTGAGCGCAGCGCGAAGCGGCGAGGACCACTGTCCATCGTAGATCATCTCGGCGTATTTTTGATCGACCGTGGCTTTGAAGCGCAGCTCGTCGCGCGTGAGCACGAGGCGTTCGAGCGCTTTGTTCGCGGCGATCAGCGTAAGGCTGCCAGGGCACTCGTAGACTTCACGTGACTTGAGGCCGACGACGCGGTCTTCGATCACGTCGAGCCGCCCGACGCCGTGCAAGCCGGCGACCGCGTTGAGCTGGGCCATCATCTTTGCGCCGCGGGCGCCGTTATACGACGGAATGCCGTCGGTGAAATCGATGATGATCTCTTCCGGCTGGTTCGGTTGTTGCGCGGCCGGCTTCGTCCACGCAAAAGCTTCTTCGGGCGGCGCGTTCCAGGGATTTTCGAGCACGCCGGCTTCGATCGAGCGTCCCCACAGGTTCGCGTCGACCGAAAACGGCCTATCGAGCGTGTGCGGAATCGGCACGCCGTGCTTTTGTGCGTACGCGATTGCATCCGGACGCGACATCGGCTCATCGCGCAGCGGCGCAATGCACTTGAGATGCGGTGCGCGCGCGCGCACGCCGACCTCGATGCGAACCTGATCGTTGCCTTTTCCGGTGCAGCCGTGCGCGACGGCGTCGGCATGATATTCTTCGGCCGTTTCGACGAGCAGATCGGCGAGCAGCGGGCGCGAGAGCGAGGCCGAGAGCGGATAAACGCCTTCGTAGAGCGCGTTCGCGCGCAGCGCGTACTGGCAGTAGTCGTTGATGAAACGCTCGCGCACATCGAGCAGAACGGCGTCTTTCGCGCCGAGCGTCAGCGCTTTGCGGCGAACGCCTTCGAGCGCGGCTTCGGCGCCTTCGCCGGCGACATGATCGCTTTCGCCGAGATTGGCAGTCATCGCGATCACGTCGTGACCGGCGTCGATGAGTTTCTTGAGAAGGACGGAGGTGTCCAAACCGCCTGAGTAGGCGAGGACGACGCGGCTCATGATTCAGGACCTTTCATATCGAGGAAGCGTTGGACGAGCATGGAGAGCTGTTCGGGATTTGCGACGGCAACGAAGACGGTGTCGTCTCCGGCGACGGTGCCGAGAATTTCCGGCCATTCGCTCGAATCGATTGCGGATGCAAGCATCATTGCGCTGCCGGGCTGCGTGCGCAGGACGATGAGACTGCCGAATCCGCGCACGCTTTGCGCGAGCTCGGCGACCACACGATGTAAACGGCTCGAATACGACGGCCCGGCCGAAGGCTCGACGTACTTAAATTGTTGGCCGTTGCCGTTGCGCAAGGGAACTTTCATGAGCCCGAGCTCTTTGATGTCCCGCGAAACGGTGGCCTGCGTCGCTTCGTAGCCTTGTTGCTCGAGCAAATGCGCAAGCTCTTCTTGCGACTTTATCGGTCGCGCCGCAATGAGCGAAAGGATCGCGCGCTGTCGCTTTGTTTTCATCCCCGTGTCATCCCGAGCATAGCGAAGCGGAGTCGAGGGACGGCGAAAATCATAATTCAAAGCCCTTCAGGTCGGTCAAAAGCGCAAGCAATAAAGCCTTCTGAGCATGCATACGGTTCTCGGCCTGATCGAAGACGACGCTTTGAATCCCGTCCATCACTTCATCGGTGACTTCTTGTCCGCGATGCGCCGGCAGGCAGTGCATGAAGATCGCGTGCGACGCGGCAGATTTCATGAGCTTCGAGTCGACTTGATACCCGAGCAGCGCGGCCGCATTGCGTTCCGCGAATTGCTCGTCACCCATCGACGTCCACACGTCGGTGTAGACGACGTCGACTTCTTTGACGGCACGCACCGGGCTCGTAAACGCACGCGCGGTGACGTTATACGCCTTCCCGAGCTCCGCAAGCTTCGAGAGCGAACGCATCGGTTGGGCGATGTGTTGGCGGGCAGCCGAACGTAATGGAGACCCCGGCCATCGCGGCTGCCTCCGCGAGCGACTGGGCGACGTTGTTGCGTCCGTCGCCGATATATGCAAGGCGCAAGCCTTCGAGCGTTCCGAAGCGTTCGCGGATCGTGAGCACGTCTGCAAGCGCTTGACATGGATGCGCGACTTGTGAAAGTGCGTTGATCACCGGAACGGTCGACGAGCTCGCGAAACGTTCGAGCATGTCGTGATAGTACGTCCGGATCACGAGCGCGTTTGCATAGCGCGATAACGAGCGCGCTGCATCTTCGGGCGTCTCGCGCGTGCCGACGCGAAATTCGTCGCCGTGCGCGAAGATCGACGTCCCGCCGAGCTGATTCATCCCGACTTCAAAAGAGATGCGCGTTCGCAAGCTCGGCTTCTCGAAAAGCATGACGAGCGTGCGTCCGCGAAGCAGCGAGTGTTGCTCGCGCGGAGGCATGGCCTTGATTTGCGTCGCCAAATTCAGAAGCGTCAGCAGCTCCGCCTGACTGAGGTCGGTGATGCGGAGCAGGCTGCGCCCAAGGAGGCGGCTGACCGGTGCGGTTGAGATCACGGTTGCATAATTATACGGATTTCTGCATAATCATGCAAGATGTTGCTCGGCTTTGCCTATTTAATGGCCGCGAAGCCGGGTTTTTTGGGCATCGTCGGCATTTTTTGGGCAGGCCTTTTCTATATACCTTTTAGGTATATACCTGGTAGGATAGTCGGATGGAGAATCGACCAGGTAACCCTGTCCCTCGCCCATTTGATCCAGAGAGGGAGCGCCGCTTCACAGACTACCAAGAGACGATTTCGCTTTACCGGAGCCGCGAGGGCTTGCCTGGCATCGGCCTCGACGCAATACGCGAGATGTTTGAAGCCGAGGACGCTAAAAATTCAGATGCTCGCGAGCGTAAGCTCATGCGCAAGGACTGGGCAGCCGCTATGGCCAGTCTTGGCACCGCCTTCACAGTTGGACCCGTAGTGTTTCACGTTGTGCAACAGTTTTACGGTACATCATTACCGTTCTTTGCCTTCGTCCTTGTCGTATGGATCATGCTCACGATCTATTACGCTATTATGCGGCTGACGAAATGGCGCATCTTAGAACTGAATGCCAAACTGATGTGGCCAGCGCGAATCTTTATCATCGCATGTACGATCTTCTCATTCGTTTGGTATGGCTATTTTCTCTATACCTGGTTTAAGACGAACCCTTCGCCCATTGTCTCGTCTACGCCGCTCCCCAAAACGTCGCCTCAACCCCAAGCTCGTACATCGACTGAACAAGAACGCACAGATTATGGCAGAGAATCTTACAGAGAATTTCGTTAACTTGAGCGACCGCCGTCTTAGAGCGAACGCGAGAGCCGAACTTGGCCTTAATCATGGAGAAGGTCGTCTCGACGTTCGACCGCTTGTGATAGTGCGCCAAGAACTCTTGGCGCTGATACATGAAAAGGCCATACATCTTCGACCAAATCTCGCGGCCTGGATGGAACGTATCCGGCTTCGTGCCCTTCGCGTTCGTCTTAAACGGAATGTAGGCTTCGGCTCCAGCGGCGTCAACGAGGTTGAAGATGCGGGCCGCGCTGTACGCCTTGTCGGCAGTGACGCGCTTGGGGCTGAATCGTTTGGTTGTGCGCTCGAACAGCGGACGGAACGAGTGGATGTCATGGTCGATGCGATCCGTGATCTCGGCGGCGGTTACGACGTTCGTCAGGGTACCGACGCAGACGTGCGCCTTGAGCCAACGAGTCCGCGACATTTCGCGTCCGTACTTAGTACTGAACCACCGGAAGTGGTCGGAGATCGAGAACCCTGTGGAGTCGATTGCGAAGTCCGTTTCGAGAGCAGCAAGTGGACTCGCGCTTTCCTCGATCATCTTCGAGAGCATCGGCGTCAGGTCGGGATTTTCGAGGACGTTGAAGATGCTGTTGTAATGCGGAGCCTTGTCGATATAGCCCTTAGCAGCAAAGTCGCGCATATCGGTCATCGAGCGCCTACCGGACGCTCCGCCGTAGACCTTCATAACGGCGCAGAAAACGCCATCGGCGAGCGGCAACCGGGGACGCCCACGTTTCTGCACGGGATTGTCGATAGCGGAGCACAGGTCGCGCAAGAGCGCGGCGACGTGCTCTTTCTCATTTGTCTGTGCGGCGTTGTAGGCCGACCATTCCTGACGGTACGTCACGCGCACAGTCTCGCTGACGGTTCCGTTCGCCGTGGTCGTCTCGCGGCGAATCGTGTACTCGACGGCAAAGACGTGCTTGCACTTGTTGTGCCATTCCTCAAAGTCGGGGCAAGAGCAGGTCGCCCCGGACGGCGTGGGGTCCACGACGTAGGAGCCGGTTCCCGTGGTCGATGGGACGATCCAGAGGTCGCCCTTCTGCCGCAGTTTCTTGGTGGCCGCGATCTCGACGCCGCGCTGCTCTCTTCCGTCCATTCCTGTACCCTCCGATATGTACCTAGTAGGTATATACTACAGAGGAATATCCAGGCTGTCAACCCTTTAGGGATATATTGACGGTATGTCCCTTTTAGGTATAGTCTTAAGGCATGGCAAAGGTAAAACTCGCGGGCTATCGGTGCGACCGCTGCTCCCACGAATGGCTACCGCGCGACAAGGGGCAGGACCCAAAGGTCTGCCCCAAATGCAAGAGCCCGTATTGGAATACGCCACGGAAGGCCTCGTCTTAGACGATCCATTTCCGGGGCAAGCTAGCACGCGCTCACTCACAACGATAGCGAGCGTTTTCACTTATATGGGCCCGCTGCGAACCAGTGTGAGACTTTCACACTGGTTTGGTGGTCCTGCTCGATTTAACCAAAATCTAATGGAAACGGCTTTTATGGGCAACTTCTCGACTTTATGGGCAACCGGGGGTTAATAGGCAAAGCCATGTTGCTCCTCGTTAAATACGGCGGGAACGCCATGGGCGGGCTGGAGTCCGATCCTGTCCTGGCCGACTTGGCCGCGCTCGTCGAGGAAGGCCAGCACGTCGTCCTCGTCCACGGCGGAGGGCCGGCGATCGACGCCGCGCTTAAGGAGCGGGGGATCGTCGAACGGCGGATCGCGGGGATGCGGATGACCGGCCGGGCCTCGCTTGATATCGTCGAGTTCGTCCTCTGCGCGACGGTAAATAAGGCGTTGGTCCGAGCGCTGCAAACCTTGGGCGTAGCCGCGGTTGGCGTGAGCGGTGAAGACGGACCCACGCTGATCGCGCGGCAATCGCCGCCGGTCGATGGCGAGTCCCTCGGTTTCGTCGGTGAAATCGAAGTGGTCGACGCGGTCCTGGTCGAGTCCCTGCTCGAGCACCGTTTCGTGCCCGTGGTCGCGCCGCTCGGCGTCGCGCGCGACGGCAGCACAGCTTACAATATCAACGGCGACACGGCGGCCGGCGCGCTCGCGGGCGCCTTGCGCGTGGACGCTTTTGTCGCAATTACCGACGTTCCAAAGATACGCAGGCGGCTCGACGACCCAAGTTCGGCGGTTGACGCCTTGTCCGCCGGGGAAGCAGAGGAGTGGCGAGCCGTGGGCTCACTCGCCGGCGGAATGATCCCGAAAGTCGATTCGGCCTTCGAGGCCCTCCGCCGGGGCGCTAAGCGCGCGATCATCGCGGGTGCGGGGCCGGAGGCGATCCATAAGGCGCTGCTCGGCGCGGGGACCGAGCTCAAGCTCTAGTTCTAGTGATCGAGCCCCCTCTTGTCTCGGTAGTGACAAAAGCTATAGACGACAAGATGCCCTTAGATGGAAAATTATTTCCATATCGAGTGGGTAATGGAGGAGCATGTCTACAGCGTTGGATCAGACCGCGGTTTCCCTCGCTTCTAAGTTCATCGTTTTCTTCGAGCAGGGCGACGGCTCGCAAAAAGATCTGCTCGGCGGAAAGGGCGCCGGCCTCGCCGAGATGACCCGCGCCGGGCTGCCCGTGCCGCCCGGCTTCACGATCACAACGGAAGCGTGCCTGAAGTACTACGAGCTCGGCGGCAAGATGCTACCGGGACTCATGGACGCCGTGCACAGCGCAATTCACGAGCTCGAACGTCGTACCGGCAAGGGCTTTGGTGACGCGAAGAATCCGCTGCTCGTTTCGGTACGAAGCGGCGCGCGCGTCTCGATGCCCGGCATGATGGACACGATCCTCAACCTCGGCCTCAACGATATTTCGGTTCGCGGTCTCGCGCGCAACGCCGGCGACGTGCGCTTTGCTCAAGAGTGCTACGCGCGTTTCAAGAAGATGTTCGAGCACATCGTTGGACAGAAAGCGCCGCAAGACGTCTTCGAGCAGCTGGAGATGGCAATCGGCGCCGTCTTCAATTCGTGGAACTCGAAGCGCGCGATCGATTATCGCCGCTACAACAAGATCTCGGACAATTGGGGAACCGCCGTCAACATCGTCAGCATGGTCTTCGGAAATCTCGGCGATGATTCAGGGACGGGCGTTGCGTTCACGCGCGATCCATCGACCGGCGAAAAGAAATTGTACGGCGAGTATCTGCGCAACGCGCAAGGTGAGGACGTCGTCGCGGGCATTCGCACGCCCGAAAAGATCACCGATCTCGAAAAGAGCCAGCCGGAGATCTACAGGCAGTTCGTCGAGATCGCGAATAAGCTCGAAGCACACTACCGCGACGTGCAGGACCTCGAATTCACGGTCGAGCGCGGCAAACTCTACATGCTCCAGACGCGCAGCGCGAAACGTTCGGCGGAAGCCGCCGTCAAGATCGCGCTCGATTTCTTGCACGAAGGCACGATCGACGAGCGCGAAGCGCTCAAGCGCGTCGACGCGGCGTCGCTCGATCAGTTGTTCCACGCGCAAATCGATCCGCACGAGAAATATCAAGTTGCGGGCAAAGGTCTCAACGCATCGCCGGGCGCCGCCGCGGGTGAGATCGTTCTCGATCCCGACACCGCGGTCGTTCGCGCCAAAGCCGGCAAGAAAGTCGTACTCGTCCGTACGGAGACGAACCCGGACGACGTCCACGGCATCATTGCGGCCGAAGGCGTGCTGACCGCAAAAGGCGGTGCCACCTCGCACGCGGCGGTTGTCGCGCGCGGCATGGGCAAACCGTGCGTTGCGGGACTCGATGCGCTGCGCATCGATCTCCGCACGAAGAAGGTCACGCTCAACGGCTCGACTCTCAAAGAGGGAGACGAGATCACGGTCGACGGTACGACCGGCAACGTGATCTTCAAGAAGCTCACGCTCATCCGGCCGCCGAGCAAGTTGCCGGCATGGCTGAACGAGTTTCTCGCGATCGCCGACAAGTACAAGAAGCTCGGCGTCTGGGCAAACGCAGATACGCCGGAAGATGCGAAGCGCGCACGTGAGCTGGGTGCAACCGGGATCGGGCTGACGCGCACCGAGCATATGTTCATGCAGCGCGAGCGCTTGCCGTTCATGCAAGACATGATCTTGGCGAAGGACGCCAAGTCGCGCGCCAAATTCCTCAAGAAGCTGCTGACGTTCCAGCGCAAAGATTTCAAGGGCATTCTCGAGGCGATGGCCGGCTTCACGGTGACGATTCGTCTGCTCGATCCGCCGCTGCACGAGTTCTTGCCAAGTCTGGAGACTCTGCTCGTCGAGACGACGGAGCTGCGTATCAGGCACGGCGAGCGCAGCAAGAAGTACAAGGAGAAGTCTGCGATTCTCGCGCGCGTGCGCGAGCTGCACGAGCAGAATCCGATGCTCGGTCTGCGCATGTGCCGTCTGGGCATCGTCTATCCGGAAATCTACGCGATGCAAATTCGCGCCATCTTCGAAGCCGCCGTTGCGCTGCGCGAGCGGGGCGTCGACGTTCGGCCGGACGTGATGATCCCGGGTGTCGGTACGGAAGAAGAGATGCGCGTGACGGCAGACGCCGTCAAGAAGATCGCCGATGAGATCATCGCCGACGCCGGCGTCGACCTGACATACCACGTCGGGACGATGATCGAGCTGCCGCGCGCATGCATCATCGCCGACAAACTTGCGGAGATCGCCGAGTTCTTCTCGTTCGGGACCAACGACCTCACGCAAACGGCGTACGGCTACAGCCGCGACGATGCGGAGGGCAGCTTCATTCCGTTCTATCTCATGCACAAGATTCTCAAAGAGGATCCGTTCCAAGTATTGGATCGGGTCGGCGTCGGCGAGCTGATGCGTGAAGGCATCGGTAAAGGCCGCGGAACGCGCCCCGATCTGAAGATCGGGATCTGCGGTGAGCACGGCGGCGATCCGTCGAGCGTCGAGTTCTGTCACGAAGTCGGTCTCGACTACGTCTCGTGCTCGCCGTATCGGGTTCCGATCGCGCGACTCGCTGCAGCGCAAGCCGCACTCTAAGCAACCTCCGCTATCATTTCTTCGTCTTCCGCAGTGTGGAGGTAGATCGCCCGCGGGTTTCGCTCGCCGAAATCTTCTTGGTCTTCTCGAAAATCAGCCTGACGAGTTTCGGCGGTGGACTTTCGGGATGGATGTACCGGGAATTCGTTGAGGCCCGTAGCTGGTTCTCAGAATCCGAATTTCTGAGCAGCCTCGCAATCTGCCAAGCGATGCCGGGCGTCAACGTCGTCAACCTCGCGGTCTGGCTCGGTTTTCGGCTGCGCGGGACGCTCGGAGCGATCGTGGGATTCTGTGCGATGATCGTGCCGGCGCTGATCGTCATCATCCCAATTGCGATCGCTTACAGCTATTGGGGGAAGTATCCGCCGTGCATCATGCACTCGCAGGTATTGCGGCGGCTGCGCTTGCGCTGACGCTCAACATGGTTTCACGCGTCACGGTCTCGGCCGTTCGCGATGCGGTCACCCTGGCAATCGTTGCGATCGTCTTCGTCGGCGTCGGCTTGCTGCGCTGGTCGATGTTCGAGCTGGTGATCGTCGTCGCGCCGCTCAGCATCGCCTGGGCGTTCTACCGGCAGCGCACCGCATGAACTGGCTGTTCTTTTGGCTGCTGCGCGCGTCATCACGCCGCTCTCATTCGTTACAATCGGTGGCGGCGCGAGCATCATAGCCGACCTCGAACGGCAGTCGGTGACCGTGCATCATTGGTTAACGGCGAGCCAGTTTCTCGATCTCTTCGCAATCTCGCGCGCCGCGCCGGGTCCGGGATCGTTGCTTGTCTCACTGATCGGCTTCCACGTCGACGGCGTCATCGGGGCGATCGTTGCGTCCCTTGCCATCTTCGTGCCGACGTCGTTGATTTTGTACGTGCTCGCGCGTATTTGGCGCCATTATCGCGACGCCAGCTGGCAGCACGCGGTCGAGCGCGGCCTCGCGCCTGTCGCGGCGGGACTGATTCTCGCCGGAGTTTATAGTATCTTCCGCATTGCCGAAGGCGGCATCATGGCCTGGATCGTCGCGATCGGGGCGTTCGTCGCGCTACGCTGGCTGCGCGCGAATCCATTTGCGCTGCTTGCCCTGGGCGGCGTAATTTTTGCTATCGTTGGAATCTATTGGTGGCCGGCATGAGACCCGTCTTCTCCGTTTCAGGGAATCAAATTCTCTCGCTCTACGAAGGCCTTGCGTCGGCCGATGTTCGCATCGTGCACACCCGTCACGAGTCAGCTGCAGCGTACGCGGCTGCGGGTTGGAGCGAGGTGTCGAACGATCTCGGCATCGCGCTCGTCGCAGGCGGCCCCGGTTTTCTCGCGTCGCTCACGGGCGTTGCAGTCACGGCTACAATGGAGCTTCCGGTGCTGCTTTTGAGCGGAGGGCCGCCATCGACCGGCGATCGCCCCGGCGCGTTTCAATATCTCGATCAGACGACGATCGCATCGAAAGTGTGCAAGGGAACGCACAAGCTGACGCGTGCAGAGACAATCGAAGAAGACCTCACGCGTGCGGCCGATGAAGCCCAAAGCGGAATTCCCGGTCCCGTACACGTGATGATCCCAGCCGACATTGCCGCCAGGGGCGCGAATCGCATCGGCTCGGTGCTCGCAAGTTTGAAACGAGCGCGAGAATGCTGCGTCGCTGACTTCCGACAGACGCACAGCTGCTTGAAGAGGATCGCCGATGGGCTCGCAAAGGCGCAGCGTCCACGTCGTCATCGTTCGTCCGTCGGCGGATCGCGGACGCGCGGGCGAAGCGCTTCGCGCAACTTGCGTCGCGCCTCGGAATCACGCCGGTCATCATGGAGTCCCCGCGCGGAAGCGAAGATTTGAAGTACCGTGCCGAGGCGCAACGCTATGCGGACGCGGACTACGCGCTCGTCATCGGTCCGGCCGATTTCGCCGTGCACTTTCTCTCGCAGAAGACGCTTGCGTCGAACGGACGTGTCGCGCTCATCGATGCTGCGGGTGATCCCGAGCCACAGCGCGAGCTTGATGCTCACGTGCGCGTTGAGCCGGCTCGCGCGCTCGAGCGAAATCGTATCGAGTCTTCCGGAAGAGCAACGCGCGCGTCCGGTCGAGGAAATGCGATCGGATGACGTGCCTCCGTCCGCGCGGTGCGCTTCATCCGCTTCGCGTCGGAGCGATCCTTCGCGAGTTACTCGGCCTGGATGATCTCGTCATCCTCGACGGCGGCGAGTTCTGTCAATGGGTGCGGCTTGCGCTTGCGTCGGTCCCGAATCAGGTCGTCTGGAATAGCCGTCTCGGTGCGATCGGCGGAAGCATTCCGCTGGCGCTCGGCGCCGCGATCGCTCAGCCGCAACGGCGCATCGTCGCGCTCGTCGGTGACGGCGCGTTCGGTTATCACCTGGCCGAGATCGAAACGGCGGTTCGCGAAGGCGTCAAACTGACGATCGTCGTCGGCAACGACGATCGCTGGGGTGCCGAGTGGCATACGCAGCGCGAAAAATACGGACGTGCCGTCGCAACGATGCTCGGCGACGTGCGTTATGACGAGGTTGCGCGCGGTTTCGGCGCACGCGGCTTTGACGTCGCTTCGGAATCCGAGCTGCGTACAGCGTTAACGCAAGCGCGCGAGATGGAGCACGTCGCGTGTCTCAACACGCGCATCGCGTCGGTTCGAAGTCCGGCTACGGCACCGTAGCGGCGCGCAGTCCGCGCCCGGCGGCTTCGAGGCGATCGAGTGCCTCATTGAATTCTTCGATTCGCGCGGCGGCAAGGGTCGTCGCATTCTGGATTTCGAGATCGTCCTCGAGTGCGGACGCGAGCGCCGCGATTTCCGTCGCGCCGACGCTGCCGCACGAGCCGCGCAGTTCGTGCGCGATGATGCCAAGTTCGTTGATGTCGTCTTGATCGAGTGCAAAACGCATACGTTCGATCAGATCGTGAGCAGAATCCACAGCAAGTTGCAGCAGTGCATTCGCGGCGTCGCCGTCACCGCTGCAGACCGACATCAAACGTTCTTCATCTAAAGGATTCATGCGGCTCACCACCCTGGAGACGTATGCGCGAGTGGGACGCAGACTTCATTCCCGGATTCGGTGATGGTCGTCACAAGGCCGTAAACGCCTGGCGCAAATCCTCGACTAAATCTACCGGGTCTTCCAGACCGACGTGCAGGCGGACGATTGCGCCCGCATCTTTCCACCGCGGCGACATTCGTGCGGGTCTGCTCAGCAACACCAGGCTTTCGTAGCCGCCCCAGCTTGCGCCGAGACCAAAGAGCTTGAGTCGTTCGACCATTGCGATCGCCGAGCGTTCAGGAATTTCGCGTTTGAATAGGAAGGAGAAGAGTCCGGTCGCGCCCTGAAAATCACGCTTCCAAAGCTCGTGTCCGGACGTGCCGGGCAGTGCAGGGTATAACACTTGATCGACTTCCGGACGCGATTGCAGAAACGTCGCGACGGCGAGAGCGCGTTCTGCATGTGCGCCTAGGCGAACGCCGAGCGTTCGTAATCCGCGAAGTCCGAGCCAGCAGTCATCGGGTGAGGCGCTGTAGCCGAGCTGTGCGACAGCCTTCCGTACCTGCGGGAAGTAACGCTCGTTCGTAACGATCGCACCGAGGATGACGTCCGAATGTCCGGCGATGTACTTGGTCGCAGCGTGGATCGAAACGTCGACGCCGTGCGCGATCGCGTTGAAGTAATATCCTGTCGCCCATGTGTTGTCGATCGCAGTCGGAAGGTCGCGTGCCTTTGCGACTGCGACGATAGCCGGAACGTCCTGGACTTCAAACGTCATCGATCCCGGCGATTCCATGTAGATGAGGCGCGTGTTGGGTTTGATGAGCTCTGCGATGCCGCTGCCGATCAGAGGATCGTAATAGGTCGTCTCGATCCCAAGACCTTTGAGAACGCCGTCGCATGCGATGCGGCCCGGATGATAGACGGAATCCGGCACCAAGAGATGCTGGCCGCTGCCCACGAAGGCTTGAATCGTTGCGACGATCGCCGCGAGTCCGGATGAAACGGCAATTGCGCCGTACGCCGTCTCGAGTGCCGCGAGTGCGGTCGCGAACGCAAACGTCGTCTCGGTTCCGTACGTGCCATAGAAGAGTACGTCGCGTTCCGCGCGGGCTTTTTGCGCAGCCTCGAACTCCGCAACGGTCTCGAACAGGATCGTCGATGCGCGTTGCACGGGAGGATTCACGGGGACGCATCCCGGCCTGGGACGCGCAACTTGCCCGAGGAGCGTGTCCTTCCTCACGGCGGCCTAGATGTCGACCTTCATCATGTCGTCGAACGGCGTCACGGCGTTCGGATGGAAGTTCTGTAGATCGTCGTTGAAGCCGTACATGTCTTCACGGAAACTCGTCACGATTGTCGCGACGTCTTTGACGATCTGATTTTGGATCTTCCACGAAAGCTCACGCTGGCGCTTCAGATCATACGTTTGGCGAAAATCTGCGAGCCAGGCGTCGACCTGCGGATTGCGGTAGCGCTCGTCGTTTTGTCCGTTCGGTGGAATCTCTTTTGATGAGAAAATGCCACTCAAGTCGCCGACCGTGTCGTTTTGCCAGGCGAAGAAAATGAGGTCGAATTTCCCACTATAGACGATGCCGCCGTCGGCATAGGGCGCGAAGAACAGTGGTGGTGCGTAACGGTGGATCTCGAGGTCGACGCCGATCTGCTTGTACCAATATTGAATCAACTCGATCTGAGCATCGGCATCGGGCGTGCCGGTCGTCGATGCGGCAACGAGAGCGAGGCGTAATCCGTTCTTTGCACGCACTCCGTCGCTTCCACGTTTCCAACCTGCTGCTTCAAGAAGTTTATTGGCTTTATCGAGGTCGAACGGAATGATCGGGATGTGCGGATCGTACATCGGATGTGTCGGCGCCATCACCGATTCTTGAATGATCCCGACGCCATGACCGATCTTGTCGCGAATGAGTGGGCGGTTGAGCGCGTACCGCAGCGCTTCCCGTACGGCGGGCTCTTTGAAAACATCGCGGCTCAGATTGAGGTCGATGTGGTTATAGATGTATCCGGCCTGGCGCAAGATCTTGACTCCCGAGATCGTCTTTACTCGATCGAGATATGCGCCCCCGAACGGATACCAAAAGTCGACTTCGTGTGTCGTCAGCTGTGTGAGGACCGTGTTGCGATCCGGGATGATCCGGAAGATGACCTTATCGAGCTTTGGCCGGCCGCGCCAGTATTTGTCATTCGCGACCATCTCGACTTGAACGGTACGTTGCCATGAGCTGTACTTAAACGGGCCTATTCCGACAGGAAGGCTGTTGTACGGCGCATTGTTGATGTTGGGAAGATTGCCGAGAATGTGCTGGGGAAGAATACACGGGTTCGCACCGGCGCTTCCACAGAATGTCGGTAAAAACGCCGCGTACGGCTCTTTGAGGTGGAAGATCGCCATGTAGGGATCGGGCGTTTCGATGCGCGTGATCAAGTCCCAACCGCTGCGATCCGTGATATTGTTCGCGTTGTTCATCATGGCTTTCCATGTGAACACGACGTCGCGTGCATCGAACGGAGCGCCGTCGGACCATACGACGCCCTTACGAAGATGGAAGGTTATGACTTTTCCGTCTTTGCTGACGCCGCCGTTGCTTTGCGTCGGGACGACCGTGGCGAGCTCTGGAACCGGCTGATTGTGGATGTCGTATCGGACGAGCCACGCCATTGTAAGACTACTGAGCAGTCCGAGATTGAAATCTTGCAACAACATCGCATTGAGCGTGTTGATGTCGGACGCCGTCGTGTAACGAAGCGTGTGCGGAATCGTGTACGGATGCCGCGAGCTTTGTGCGCTCGCGCGAGTCGCGCCGGTCGCGACGAATCCGGCCATCGCGAGAGCAGCCTCGCGCCGTCTTATCTTCATGGCCGCCCGGGTTCTCGCCCGGGCGGCTGCTTTCATTTAGTGACGGTATTGACCGGGCAAATCGATTACGCGAGCATCAAGACGATAGTGTGATTGACGCATTCCCGAAACGCGTATGCGCATCCCCGGGATGAGCGACGCGCCGGTCGGACTGATGATCGTACCTTCATGCAAGAACACGGTCATGCCGTTGTCGAGCATGATGCGGTTGGAGTCGATCCCCATGATGAAGGAGATGCGCGTCGCGTATTGACCGTTTTGCGCTGAAGCAGCAAACGGCATCATTAGCGCGAGCGTGGATCCCATGAGTGTGGCAATAAGCGCTAGTCGTTTCATATTAGCATCCTCCCTTATGGGTGCCAGTTGCCGTTCGAATCGTACCAGCCGTTCGAATACGCGTGCCAGTTGCCGGTCGAATCGTACCAACCGTTGGCAGCACGACCTTCGTGCCAATTACCATCGCGATCGTACCAACCGTTGTGATAGGACGGACTCGGATAGTAGTTGACCGGTGCGCCGACATTGATCGTGTCGGCGTTGATCGTGCCGTCGCCGTTGTAGTGCCCCACGATCGTCACGCTCATGCCGGGTTGCAGATCGATCCCTGTCGGATTGATCACGGTGCCGGGGTGCATGAACACGGTCTCGCCGTTCCCCAGCGTAAAGCTGCTCCCGTCGCGAGCGGCGATCGTACCGTTTGCGCGTCCATACGCTTGCTGCGCCGCCGCCGGCTGTGTCGAGGCCCCCAATGCCGTCGTCAGCGCGAAAGCGGTTAGCAAGGTGAGAGTCAGCGTGCGGAGTTTCATTTCCTGAGGGAGCTCCTTTCGGAACTCCCCTTACCCAAGGCTATGCAGAGAGCTATGCGTACAAGCCAACGCCCCGCTCGCTTACCTGTTGGGCGTTGCTGCACTCCGTTCGCTCCACCGCGCGTAGAGATCGATTCTACTATTATCTAAGCTCGGATTTTTGCTGCGCGCTTCCGCGACGCGATGCGGATCCAGCTCGCCGACGGTGACACCCGGCGCTTCACCAAGTGAGGTGACGCACACACCGAGGGGATCGTACAGCACGCTATTGCCACAATAGCCCGGCGGGCATTGATCGGCGGCGCCGAGATAGACCGTGTTCTCGATTGCGCGCGCGCGTAGCAACGTCGCGAGGTGCATCTCTTTGAGTGGGCCCGCAAGCCAAGCGGTCGGTAAGAGCAGCGTTTGCGCGCCATCGCGTACGAGATTGCGAGCCAGTTCCGGGAAACGCAGATCGTAGCACGTCATCGCGCCGAAGCACATTCCGTCGAGCATGAACACGAGCGTCTCGCCGTTGCCGGCGCGCATGCGGTCGGATTCTTTGTAACCGAACGCATCGTAGAGATGAACCTTTCGATAAACGCCGTGAAGACGGCCGTCGGCGCTGGTGAGGACGAGCGTGTTGTAGACATGCTTGTCGCCGTCGATCTTTTCGAACATGCCGGCGAGAATCCAAAGATTGTGGCGATGCGAGAGCTCGCGGAGCATCGAGACGAACGACCCGTCGAGCGTCTCGGCTGCAGCATCGAGTGGATCGTTCGGTTTGCCGAACCCGTACATCGATGCTTCGGGGAAGACGAGGAGGCGCGCACCGTGCCGCGCCGCCGTCATCGTCGAGTCCGAAATGTTTTGCCGGTTGAGGGCTTTATCGCTCCCAACGATCAGTTGTCCGAGCGCGAGTTTGATGCTCATCGTGCGAAGGGGAGCGGTTCGCTTTCGCGACGCATCCGCGCATCGATGTCACCACAGAGCGCACGCGCTTCAAAGATCGGTACGCGCTTCTTGTCGGCGAAGATCTTGCGCCAATAGGCCTTGCCTGAAAGTTTTGCGATCAAATCGGAAGCCTCACGTGCATCTACGATTCCGCGCCGCGTTCCAACCCAAACCGTCGGCGTCGCAGGGTGGCTGGACAGCGTCGGGACGCCGAGGGGCAAGCGGTGCAGCAACTCTTCTTGCGCATCGATCCAAATCGCATCCCCCCACCGTTCGCGCAATGTCCGTTCATGCGCGGTGAACGCGGTCAGGTCCCGCTCGGCCGTGAATTCGGCGATCAGCGCGTAGGGGGTAACCCGGTCGCGCAGGGCGCGTGCGGCCTCGGTATCGAGCATCCGCAACGCGTCAAAGACGCGAAAATCGTCCCAGGCGAGATACTCGTCGATCGGATCGAGCTTCGAGGGGTCCGGCCACAGTTCGCTCAGCGCTTGCTGCAATACATGTTCGAACATCCGGGTCGTGTGGTGGAAATACACGGTCGCGAACATCATGTAGCGCGCCAGCACGAACGACTCGAGCGCGACGACGCCGCGGCCATCGACGCCCAGGAGCGTTTCGCCTCGGACGTCGAGGATGCGTAACGAGCCGATCAGTTGATCGACGTCGTAGCTGCCGCCCGAGACGCCGGTGAAATACGCGTCGCGGAGCAGATAGTCCATGCGATCGCAATCGAGGTTCGGACCGCTGACGAGCTCGCGCAACACCGGGTAGCGCGTTGCGCCTCCGGCAACGAGTGAGAGCACTTCGAACGAATCGAGGTCCATGTCTGCGAGCGCACGGTCGACCTCGGGAATGGCGAGGATCGCGGCCGTTCGCGTTTCGTGCCGGCGGCCGAGCACGGCTTCGCACGCGTGCGAGAACGGACCGTGCCCGATGTCGTGCAAAAGCAGGCTCGCGCGCAGCAGCCGGCGCTGCTTTTTGTAGTTGGCTTCGTCAGCGAAGAAGTCCGACGAATGTTGCCAGAGCGTCGCGAAGACGCGCTCGCCGATCGCAAGGGCGCCGAGCGCATGCGTGAAGCGCGAATGTTCGGCGGATGGAAACGCAAGATACGCGAGCCCGAGCTGCCGCAGCCGGCGCAAGCGTTGAAATGCAACCAATCCGACGAGCCGCATCTCCGCGTCGTCGAGCTCGATGAACCGGTGAATCGGATCGAAGATCCGCTTCAAACTTGCGTCGTTTCTCCCGGTTTCATTACGATCACGCGCGTCTTCGGTGAAATGCGCGACATCTCGGCCTTGAACCGGTCACCGGCTTCGATGCCGATGACGAGACCGTTATGCGCGTAGTGAACCGGGATCGCAACGGACGCACCCATCATGCGTACGGCTTCGGCGGCATCCGCGGGCCCCATCGTGAACGCGCCGTTCCCCACGCAAACGATCGCGAGATCCGGTTTGTAGCGCCGTCCGATCAGCGCCATGTCGCCGAAGAGATCGGTGTCACCCGACGCATAGACGTTCAAACCGCCGATTTGGGCGACAAAGCCGATCGAGGGCAAACCGAACGTCGTCGAATGGACAGCCGGAACAACGACTGCGCGCATTCCACCATGCGATCCGACGCCGCCGATGTTGCCGCCCGCGCCGCTATTGACGACGATCGCAGCTTCGTCGAGGCCGGCTTCTTTGAATTTCGGGACGAGTGCATAGCGCATCAGGTCGCTAAAGCCCATGGTTTTCACGTTCAGGCCGCGCTCGTGCAGCGTCTTGAGTAGCTCGAAGTAGTCGCCGATGTGGTCGCCGTGATCGTGCGTCAGCAGAACCAGAATCGCCTCAGGCTTCCGGGCGACGAGATGATCGGCGTACGCCGCGGCGGTGGATAGCTCGGGCGGCTTCTTGAGATTGAAGCGATCCCATCCGGCGTTGTTCCAGATCCATGCGTCGACCAGCATGATTTGTTTGCTGTCGGGCGTCGAAAGCTCCGTGACGCCGCCGCCGAGCCAGCGAACGTGGATCGGGACGCGCGGTCCGGCTTGCGCAATCTGCTCGGGCTCCGCAAGCGACGCCATCGGCGCGAGTACCGCAGCGGCTCCAAGACCCGTCGCGGTCGACGCCTTCAGGAAATCAGCGCGGGTGAAAGGCGATTCAAGGCACATGCAACCTACCTCCATGGGTGGACTTCGGTATCAGGCTAATACTATCTTCGGGTCGATCTGTGGAAGCGGATCCGTCGGACGACGGATCGGTTTGACGGCGCCCAGATTGATCAGGAAACAAAGCGCCTGATTCCGTTCGTGTTCCAGTACCGCTTTAACGCTCGCGATAGACGCGCCCTCGTACCGGTCCCGGCTTACGATGTAGATTGCTTCTATGATATTCCAATCCCCGCGATAGTCGTAGTCGGCGCGCCGATACGCCGGCTGCCCGAAGTAGATGAAGCTCACGGGCGTGTACGGTCGCGTCAGAAACGCCGAGGAGTATGCGTCATCGCTCGAGATGTCAGGCAAGATGAACGACGCCGTGGCGCCCGCGGACGCGATCCGGTGAAGCTCTTGCATGAACGCAAGTGCTTCGGGAACATAGCGCAGCACCTCGCCGCCGTCGATCGTCGAGAACGCGTCGTCGCCAAACGGGGGCGAGAGATTCCGGGCACTCACGTCGATCGTGGTTCGAGCGCTGCCCTCAGATGCGATCACCTCGACGTGGCCGGGCTGCCAACTCGTCGCATCGAATTCCAGGCGCAGATGCCCGCTCATGACGTTGCGGGAAAGTTGAAGTTTACGGGGATGGAACCTTGTACCAGACTTGCGGTCCGTGCCGGTTTCTGCGCACGAAAGCGGTCGACCCCATCCAGTAAGATCTGATTTGTCTTGCCGCGCGCCCAATCTGCTGCGACGTCAAGCACGATCTCGTCGGTCAGCCAATCGGCATCGTAATTGGGCGGCGGCGCTTTCGGCCCGACCTGCGCGAAGACCGCGAACGAGTTAATGAACCAAGGCCGAACGTGCGTGGGATCTTCGAACGCGTCGTCGCTACTACCGTACGGAAGAAGGAAGAGGGCGGTCGCGTCCGGCTTGGCGATACGGTACAACTCTTGCATGAACGGGACGGGATCACGGAGGTGTTCGAGAACGTGGCTTCCCGAAAACTCGTCGAATCGTTCCGGCGGAAACGGAAGCGGCTGCGTCCTGCAACGATCGAGATCGGCAACGACGTCGACACCGGCGCCGGGAACAAGATCGAGATTGATCCAGCCTTCGAGCGGCCGTTGCCCGCAGCCCAGATTCAATTTCGAAATCACGCAAGATAATTTACATTCGTAGGGCTTGGAGCCTGTCGCGCCTCCTCATTGCCGAGAGTTCTGCTCCAAGATATGCCGCGATGGCCTTCATCCCGTATTCGCCGGCAATCGCCTCGGCTTCGGGATTGTAGTTCGTGTTGAAGTTGGCGTCGTACACGAACTGCCTGCCGTGCTCGTCCGCAATGAACTCGATTCCGGAGATTTGCGCATCGTTCGCAGCCAGAAACGCCTCGCACTTCTCGATCAGCGGGTTCGCGAACTCGGGCTGAATCGCAAAGCGCCGACGCGTTGCTTCTTGCGGCGCGCAGATCGCTGCGTCGGGAGCGCAGACATCTGCCGGGCAAAGCTCGAAGCCTTGCGACGTGTCGACGTTGACCGCGTAGAAGAAGTCGCCGCCGATAAACTCCATGCGCGTGATCGTCGGCGTCGCCGACTGGATGTATTGCTGCACCAGCGTCACGCCGTCGATCGGCGTTGGAAGCTCTCCGGCACCAAGCGCCGTAACCAGCGCATCGACGTTGCGGAAGAGCCGCACGCCCAGACCTTTGCCGCCACGGTTGGGCTTGACGACGAACGGTCCTTGGAAGGTTTGTGCTGCGGCGACGATCGCCTGATCGCCGACTGCCGCGCGCGTTGCCGGCGTCCGAATGTCAAAGCGCGCGAGTGCCGCGTATTGCGCGATCTTACTGCGTTCGAGCGCCAGCGATTTGCGGCCGTTGACGACGCGGCGTCCGTGTTCGTCGAGCCACGCAAGCAACACGTCGGTCAACTCGATCGCGTAACGATGGTCGCGCGTGTGCGACGATGCGCTCATGCGATTGTAAAAGACGCCGGGTGGCGGCGCTTGTGCGAAGTCGATCAGACCGGTGTCGACGAAGATGTCTTCGTACGACAGGTGCAGCTCGTCGAGCGCTGCGTGCAGCGGTACGACCCACGCGTCATTTTCGTGGATGACGTAGATTTTGGGTTCGGCGTATTGCGATAGCTCTGCGGAGAGCATGATTGTCCTCATCGGCTTCACGTAAGTGCTGAAAATAAAAGAGCCCCCACCGGCCGGTGAGGGTCTCGTGAAGCCTACGAGGCTGCGCGAAAGACCGCTACGCCGACCCCAGCAAGGGCGACATACAACAGGCCATTTTTCCGCAGCACGCGTTCATTGGGCCGAGCCTAGCACAGTGTTCGAAGGAACGCAATGGTATCTTCGGGCTCCGGACGGTGCGTGTAGTCTGGGTCTGCGTCGACCTTCCGTATGATGCCGTCTTGCGAGACGACAAAGCGCGCCGGCATGGGCAGCGTCCACGATTCATCCGCGTTATAGTCCGGCAGAATCAATGGAAAGCTCTTGTAGATATTGACCAAGTAGTCGGGCAACGCGAACACTAGACCAAAGCGAGCAGCTACTTCATTGTGCAGATCGGAGAGGACGTCAAAGGGCAAGCGATGTTGGTCGTGCACGACCCTCGCAAATTCTTGTGTCGTCGGTGAAACGGCAACCAAGTCCGCGCCAAGTGCACGGATCTCGTTGTACGACCGGCCTAGAGCTGACAGCTCTAGATTACAGTAGGGTCACCATTTGCCGCGATAAAAGGTGACGACGAGCGGGCCTTTCGCGAGAAGACTCGCCGAATCTACCTCGATCCCGTCTTGATTCGGTAGGCGAAAAGCCGGCATCGGCTGACCGACCTTAACGATGCGCTCGAGCGCTCCCGATGCGCGCAGCTCGTCGACCGCTCGGTGCATCTCCGCGACGACCTCAGATGGTCTCTTAGCCTCGGCGGCGGTACGCGTGCGATCGAGTATCTCGGCCAGTGACATTTTCATCCCCTCCGCGAAGCCTTTCAACAATGATAATCTTGAATGCGGTTGCGGCCGGCTTGCAGCAATCGCTGCAGTTTTTCTGGGATAGCCTCTTCGGGCTGATCTTCGGATTTTTGATCTCGGCAGTCGTCCAAGTGGTGATGACGCCCGCGACGATGGAGCGCTACCTCGGTGGCAATCTGCGCGGCATCGTCTCCGGTGCGGGCTTCGGGATCATCGCGTCGGCGTGTTCGTACGGCGCGGCCGCCGCGGCGAAAGGTTTCTACCAGCGCGGCGCGGACATTCGCGCGGTTTTTTCGTTCTTGATCTCGTCGACGAACATGAATCTTGCGATCTTGATTCTGTTTTGGAGTCTGCTTGGCTGGAAATTCGCGTTCGCCGAATTTTTCGGCGGGGTCATAATTATCGCGGTCGTGGTCACCGGGCTCCGCCTGGTTTTTGGACGCGAGGAGCTGGAGCGATTGCGACGCGAGCACCCATCGCCTGCCGCCGCCGAGCCGAGCATCGTTACCGAGTGTCCGATTTGCGGAATGGAAGGCGAGCCGGATCTCGCGGTGACCTACCAAGGGCGCACGTATCTCGCGTGCGGACCGAAACACGCAAAGCGATCTCGCCGCAGGTCCGAGCGGCGCCATGGGTTGGACCGCGCTACGGCACGCTGCAACCTGGCGCGCAATTGCGGAAACGGCGCAGAACGACGTCGCGATGCTGCGTACTGAGCTCCTGATCGGCTATCTCGTCGCCGGATTCGCTGCGGCGCTCGTTCCGCAAGACTGGTTTGCGCACACGCTCCAGAGGGTCGGCGCGGTCCCGTATGTCGGCTACGTCTTGCTGCTCGCGGTCGGATTGGCGCTGCGCCGTAATCTCGTTCATCTGCTCGATGGGCAACGTCCCGATCGCGCGATTTCTGGCGCAAGCCGGGATTCCGCTCGGCGCAAACACGACGTTCATTTACGGCGACTTGTTGATTCCGCCGCTTATCGCGATCTACATGAAATCATTTCCCGCGCGCGTCGTGCAATGGTTCATCGTGCTGTTCATCATCGGCGCGATGCTCGCGGGCGCAGTGATGGAACGCACGATCGGCGACGTCTTCGGCGGGATCTCGAGTGGGATCGATGGAGCTTAACGATCGTATCACGCTGGCGTTGAACATCGTCGGAATCATCGCCGTCGCATTCGTCTTCGTCGCGTCACGCGCGGCGCGCTCGGAGGCGGCGTCCTAGCGGGGTAGCCGCCGTCCGGCGCGAAGATTCACGCGGTGCGGATCGACCAGTCGGTGACGCGAGAAATACTCGCAAGAACCGATCTCGCGGCTCTGATCGGTCAATACGTTTCGCTGCATAAACGCGGACGTGACCTTGTCGGGTTGTGCCCGTTTCATGGCGAGAAGACGCCATCGTTTCACGTCCATCCCGATCGCGGCTTTTTCAAATGCTTCGGCTGTGGAAAAGGCGGCGATGCGATCCGCTTCATGATGGAGCTCGAGAATCTTCGCTTTCCGGACGCAGCGCGTATGCTTGCGAAGCGCGCCGGCGTCGAGCTCGCCGAAGAGGATCCGCGCGAGTCGCGCCGCCGCAGCGAGCGCGAAGCAATTTATGACGCCAACAAGATCGCCTCGGCATTCTTTCATCGTTTGCTGCTGAGCGATCCGCGCGGTGAAGCCGCGCGCCGGTATTGCGAAGGCCGCGGCATCACGACTGCGACGATCGAGGCGTTCCAACTAGGATTATTCGTTGCCCGAATGGAGTGCGCTCGCCGACGAGCTGCAGCGTGAAGGCGTTGAGGTCCAGATCGCGCTGGCCGGTGGACTCGTGAAAGCGCGCGGCGAGGGCCGCGGTGTCTACGATGTGTTCCGCAATCGCATCATGGTGCCAACCTACGCCACGACCGGCGAAATCGTCGCTTTCGGTGGCCGCGCGCTCGCGGATGAGAATCCGAAATATCTCAATACTGGGACGACGCCCGCTTATACGAAGGGGCGTTTCGTGTACGCGCTCAACGTGGCGCGTCGAAGCGCTTCCAAGAGCAACGCGCTGATCGTCGTCGAGGGGTATCTCGACTGCATCGCGCTCCACCAGGCGGGATTTGGCGATGCGGTCGCAACGCTGGGAACCGCGTTCACGTCCGAGCAAGCCGCCGAGCTTCGAAAATATGCCGAAACCGTCTTCGTTTGCTACGATGCCGATCTCGCCGGGCAAGCCGCCACCGCCAAATCGATCGACGTTCTCGTGCAAGCCGGCCTGAACGCGAAGATCGTCGCGCTCCCACCCGGAGAAGATCCCGATAGTTTTGTGCGCGCACGGGGAGCTGCCGGGTTCCAGGCGCTGCTCGACGGCGCGACGGACGCCGTGCAGTTCGCGATCGATCGTGCGATCGGGCCGCTCGTCGCATCGCACAAGACACGCGCGCAGAAAGCGCGTGAGGGCGAACGGATCATGCGCAGTCTCGCGCCGCGCGAGGATTGGAACCGCCGGCGCATTTACGTCGCCGGGCTGCTCCAGCTGCAACCGAATGACCTGGAGAGCAGCGTCACCTTCGGCGACGCCACGCGTTTCGCACCGAGAACCCCGGCGGGCGCTCGCTTCACCCGCCATCTTGCCCCGGCGCCCAAGCGCGTAACCTTCGAACGCGACGTCGTCGCAGCGTTTGTCGAAGAACCGCTGTTATTGAGCGAGTACGCCGGCGGCATCGCTCCAGAAGCGTTTGTCGATCCCGTCCTCCGTGAGGTTCTCGAGCAGTTGTATGCCGCGCGAGCTGATTTGCGGACGGCTGCCGACGTGACGGCACTTTTTGCGGAGCGAGGAGACGTGGTGACGTTGCTCGCTGAGCTCGAGCTCGGCGAACGTTCGAAGCTTCGCCGTTTCGAGGACTCCTCGCAACGGCGTGCGTTTCTCGACCGGGTTGCGGCGCTGCTCGACGCGCGTCGCCGGGCCTCTGGGGTTCGCGAGGAGCTGGTCACGCTCGAGCTTGAGATCACATCACTCCTGTCCGAAGGCCGGCCGATACCAAAGGAAATCAAAGAACGTCAGGTTCAATTGGAAGACTCGCTCCGCGAAGCGGAGCACAAACGTGAGAGAAGGGAGGTGAATTCGCCAGATCATGGCTCGTAAGAAGTCCGCTACCGCTGTTGCCGAGAAGCCCGAATTATCGCTTGATGAGTTGATCAAGCGCCTGATTGAACGCGGGAAAAAGCGCCGTTCGGTCACCTGGGACGAAGTCAATTCGATTTTTGAGAACAGCGAAGAAGAGACGAACTCCGAGAAGATGGACGACGTCCTCGCGGAGCTCGAAACGCTCGGCATTGCGGTCGTCGACGAACAGACTAAGGAAGAAAAGCGCGAAGCCGAAGAGGACGATTCGATTCCGGCCGGTTTGTCGCTGGACGATCCGGTTCGGATGTATCTCAAGGAGATCGGCCGCGTCCCGCTCCTCTCGATGGAAGACGAGAAGCGGCTTGCGATGGCGATCGAGCGCGGCGAAATAGAAGCTGCGAAGAACGGCAGCGCCGACGCGGTTCTCATGCTCGAGGGCGAGCAAGCGAAACGGCAGCTCACCGAAGCCAACCTGCGGCTCGTCGTCTCGATCGCGAAGAAATATGTCGGCCGCGGCATGCTGTTCTTGGATTTGATCCAGGAAGGCAATCTCGGCTTGATCCGCGCGGTCGAGAAATTCGACTATCGCAAGGGTTACAAGTTCTCGACGTACGCGACATGGTGGATTCGCCAAGCGATCACGCGCGCGCTCGCGGATCAAGCCCGGACGATTCGCATCCCCGTGCACATGGTCGAGACGATCAACCGTCTGATCAAGATCTCGCGTCAGCTGCTGCAAGAGCTCGGCCGCGACCCGTCGGTCGAAGAGATCGCAGCCGAAATGGGCTTGACGCCCGAGAAGGTTCGCGAGGTCATCAAGATCTCGCAAGAGCCGATCTCACTCGAGACGCCGATCGGCGAAGAAGAAGACTCGCATCTCGGCGACTTCATCGAGGATCAGGAAGCGGTCGCGCCGGCCGAAGCCGCGTCGGTCATGCTGCTCAAAGAGAAGATGGCGGACGTCCTCAAAAATCTTACCGAGCGCGAACGCAAAGTGCTCGTCCTGCGCTTCGGCCTCGAAGACGGCCATCAACGTACGCTGGAAGAAGTCGGCCAAGAGTTCGGCGTCACGCGCGAACGCATCCGCCAAATCGAAGCCAAGGCGTTACGCAAATTGCGCCATCCGTCGCGCGGCAAAGCGTTGAAAGATTATTGGTCGAACGAATAGGGGTTAGCGCTTATGCGCTAATTTTATTACACGGATTGCGGGGTGGCTCGCCCTTGAGGACGCGGACGACTTCTTCGCTTGCGCGCGTACGAAGATCGCCGACGGCAAGATCCGAGGCGTACGCGATGTGCGGCGTGATGATCGACGTCGGGATGTTCGACGAGCGCGCGTGGCGGATTCGGCTCACCCTCGACGACATCGAGCCCGACACCGGCGAGTCTGCCCGACGTGAGACCTTCGAGGACGGCGTCGTTGTCGACGAGCGGTCCGCGACTGACGTTGACGAGGATCGAGCCTTGTCGCATCTTGCCGACAAAGCCGCGGTCGACCATGTGGTGCGTCGACGCGTCGAGCGGCGTGTGCAAAATGACGACATCGCTATTCGCGATCAGCTCGTCGAGACCAACCATTTTCGCGGGTCCGGGATCGCTGACGCTCATTACGTCGTACGCAAGTACCGTCGCGCCGAGCCCATGCAGCTTGCGTGCCGTCGCGCGTCCGATCCGGCCGTAGCCGATGACGCCGACGGTCAATTTGTTCGTCCGCCGCAGACGCTCGGCGGCGAGCAGTCCGAAGCGCCCCGCCCGCACCTCGCGATCGTATTCGTTGATGCGGCGCGTGAACGCGAGCATGAGTGCGATCGCGTGGTCGGAGACTTCCTCGATGCAGTAATCCGGGACGTTCGTTACGAGTACGCCACGTTCGGTCGCTGCCGGGATTGCAACGTTGTCCGTCCCGATGCCCACACGTGCGATGTGCCGAAGTTTCGCCGATTGCGCGATCACTTGGGGCGTGATCTGCGTGTAGGTCACCATGATCGTTTCGGGTTGGTGCCGCTTGACGAAGTCTGCGAGCGCCGCCGGGTCGCCGACCGGTCCCTCGATCAGCGTGTGTCCCGCGCCTCCGACGATCGCGCGTTCGATCGCCAGATCCGGCCAGGAATAGTCGATCAGCGCCACCGTCGCCATGCGCTAACCTCCGATCTGCTCGTCGGGAAGTCGCTGGATCGTGATGATCTTGTCGGACTCGAGCAAACGCCCAAGAACGTCGAAGCCGGTCTCGACGTGCCCGAAGACCGTGAACGCCAAGTCGAGATGCAGCTGCGGCGAGAGCGTGATATAGAACTGCGAGCCCGCGGAATCGCGCTTGGCGCCGTCTCTTGCCGTACTCGAGCCCCATCGAGATCACGCCGGAATCTTGTTCGATCGGATTCTCCTCGGCCGGGAATCGTGAAGCCGGGTCGCCATCGCCGGTGTTCGTGCGGTCGCCCGTTTGAACGACGAAGTCGGGGACGATCCGGAACCAGCGGTTATTGTTGTAATAACCCGTTTTCGCGAGATTCAAGAAACTCGCGACCGTGCTCGGTGCCCATTCCGGATAGAGCACGAGCGTAATCGTGCCTTGCGTCGTGACGATCGCAACGCGCGGATGCGGGCCGCTCGCGGGACCCGTCACTTGTGCCACCGTGTGCGGCAGAATGTGTGGGCTATAGATCAGCTGATCGATCTTCGGAGCGTGCAGTTTTTTCGGCGGCGTCGCGAGATTCGTTGGTTGTTCGCTCGACGGTTGTGGTGACGGCGTTACCACGCCGTCGGGCAGCGTCTTCAAATGGTCCGTGCGTTTACCGCCGCGCATGACCTTGATTGCTTCGTGCGCTTCTTCGTTCACTTGCCAGCGTGGATCGTGCGTGAGCGGCTGGACCTGCGGGATCCACGCCGCGCTCTGGCGGCGTTCGAGGACGTGCAGCGTTTGAATTTGCACGAGCTCCGACTTGTCCGCAAGGCCTGCCGTGATCGTTTTGGCGTCGACTTCTTTTGCGAATGCGCGAGCCAGCGCCCACATCTCGTGCCAGCGCGCCGTGTCATCGTCTTCATGTGCAAACGCAGCTTCGAGTGCTTGCAATGCACGTGTGTGAAGCGAGCGATCCGTCGGCGCATACCAGGCGAGCGCGAATGCTGCGCGTCCGCGCAACGTCGGCGAGGGATCGGCGCGCAAGATGTGCGTCACGCGCTCGAACGATGCGCTCGTCAGTTGCGGTAGAGAAAGCGTTTGCCGCTGCAAATCGTGCCGTCGCGTCGAGCGCCGCGACGCGCACCGCATCCGAGCCATCGGAAAGCGCGCCCACGATTGCAGTTCCCGCTCGCGACCTTGCGATCGGCAGCCAACGGCTGCAGCATCGGCGAGAGCGACGTACCGCTCAGGGCCGGTGCGAGGAGGCCCAAGCCGTAGACGGACATCGATCTGATTGCTGCGTCGCTCGCCTGGGTATGCTGAAGCAGGGGATCGGCCGCCAGCAACTTGCCGGTTCTCCCTAAGCGCCAAGGCCGCGCGTGCTGCCACAGCCGGGTCGCCCCGATTGAGAAGGGATGCGAGCTGGTTACCTCCGGGCGACCGAGTTCAGTTCCCAGAATTCGATCGTACGATAGGGGTTGCCCGACGCAGCGACCCCAGCGACTGTCAAGATTGTAAGAAGAACGAAGCAAGTGAGCAGCTTCACGGGTCGGTACCCAACTTTCGGGGACGTTTGTGCGTTATAAGGTATAGTCCATCCGAAAACACGAGGTTGAAAATCCAGTTATGTCGACCCCAGCGAAGAAGCCCGGCGGCGGAATGACCGTTCGGGAAGCCGGCCAAAAAGGCGGCGAGACCGTCAAGCGTAAGTACGGCCCGGAATTCTACGAGAATATCGGGCGTAAGGGCGGTCAGGCCACCAAGGCCGCGCACGGACACGCGTTTTACGAAACGATCGGTAAGAAGGGCGGAAAGAAAGGCGGCGAGGCGACTCGCGACCGTTACGGCCCGACCTTCTACGAAGAGATCGGTCAGAAGGGTGGCCAGAAGGTCAAAGCCCTGATCGAGCAAGGCAAGCGCGCGGCTGCGGCCGCAGCTCCCGAGAGCGAAAAGCGAGCTTCCTAACCCAGCCGTGACGGCGACGCGCGTAGGCGCCGTGTTGGCGGCGCTCGTCGCGAGCGTCGCCTTCCCGCGTTTTGTTAGCGCTGACCCGTCGCAGCCGGCTGCGGCGGGCTTCCTTTTATCTGCGGGCTCGATCGAGACGATCGTGCTCGACCATACGGTCAGCATCGGCCGAACTCGAGCCCGGCGCGATCATACCCGCGCATTTGCGTGACGCGATTGTGGTGCGCGGGAAAACGCTCGCAAAGGCGGGCGCGCCGTTGCATCTCATCGTCACCGAAGTCCGTCGCGCCGGAAACGGCGTTGGCGGCGAAGTCGTGCTGCGCGTCGAGCCCATCCGCTTAGGGGACGAGCTCAATCTGCCGATGCGATTGCTGCATCCGGCTCTGAGCTCGACGCTCGTACTCGCGAATCCGGACGATGTGGAGCTTTCCGCAAAGCAGAAGAGCTTGCCGCCCGTACGCGGCGCGGATCTCACGCTCGCGCCCGGTACGCTGTTACGCGCCCGAACGACGGCGACGATTGATGCAACGGATCCGAACAAGACCGTTCTCGCTACTCCTTTGCCGTACACGCTCTCGACGGACCGGCCGTACGCGGCGTTCACACCGATACCGCTGACTACCTACAATCCGGCCGCATTCACGCCCGCACCACGCCGCCGTCGCGGAAAGCCGACGCCCTCGCCCAGTCCATCGCCGTCGGAAACGGCGACCGAGACCCCAACGCCGAATCCCACGCCATCATGATGCATCGCCGAGAGTTCATCTTGTCCGCTTCGAGTGCGCTGGTCGTCGCGACGCATGCGCCCGTCTTCGCGCAGATGGCGGGATCGAAACTGTCGCCGCACGCGGACGCCGCTGAGCGTGCATTCGTCACGCAGTCGTCGCGCTTCGTCCACAAGCATTACCCGACGACCGCAGCAGGCTGCGCGCGCCGGCTTCATTCGATTCACGAACGAAGACAAGAGCGGCGCGATTTCATGGGCCAATTTGCAGTGGATGTCGGTTGACGCCAATCATCCGAGCCAAGTTTGGTACGATACCTCAGGCCGCTTGATCGGCGTAGACTATTCGATTCTCCAAGGCGACACAACGCAACCACCGAGCTTGTGGGGAATCAATCCTGCGCGCTGGTCCGTCATTCACGCGCACATCCATTACGGTTTGCGAACCAGCGACGGGATCAAATACGGCGGAATGGCTACGAAGCGCTTCTCGGAAGCGGGCGGCTCGATTTCCTCACCGACGAAACAAACACTCGTCGATATGGGAATCGCAAAGAGTGCCGACGAGGTCGCGTTCGTGTTTCTGTTCCCCGCAATTTGGGACGTCAATTTCTGGGTGATTCCGAATCCGAACGGTGAATTCGCCGACCTCAACCCCAGCGTCAAACCGAGCGAACGCGCAACCGCATCCCTCAATGTAGCTTAGCGCCCGACGAGCGCGCGTAAAGCGCAAGAAACGCGTTTTCGCGCCGCTCACGGATGCGACGATAAAAATACTGCGCCCAATGTGTGCCGTACGGAACGTAGATGCGCACGTTATAGCCTTCGGCCGTCAGCCGTTCTTGCAGATCGGGACGTACGCCGTAGAGCATCTGAAACTCGAAGCGATCCTTGGCGATGCCGTGCTCGGCCGCGAATGTCTTGACGGCTTTGTGCAATGACTCGTCGTGCGTTGCGATCGCCGGATAGTTGCCGCGTGTGAGAAGCTCGCCTGCGAGCTGCACGAATGCGCGTCGTAATCGACGGCATGTCGTGGATCGCAATCTGGGCGGGTTCCTTATAGGCGCCCTTGCACAGACGAACCCGCGCGCCGAGCGCAATCGCGCGCGCTACGTCCGCGGCCGTGCGGTGCAAATATGCCTGAAGGACGATGCCGACGTTTTTCTGTTCTGTGAAAATGTCTTCGAAGACTTGGAGCGTCGTCTCGGTAAGTGCCGAGCCTTCCATGTCGATGCGAACGAAGGGATCGATCAGGCTACGCCGCGTCGTATCACTTGCTCGCGTGACGATTGCGCGGAGATTTTCAGATGCACAAGCCGCGATCGACGAGCAATCCGAGTGCCGTCAGTTTGACGGAGACGTTGCTGCGCGCTCCGGCCTCGGCCAACGCGTCGAGCAAGAGCAGGTACTCGCCGCGGACCGCGATCGCGCCTTGCGTGCTGTGCACGTCTTCCCCGAGAAAATCGATCGACGCCGACATCCCGCGATCGTTCAGCCGTCGAACGGCTGCAATCGCGTCTTCGATTTGTTCACCGGCGACGAAGCGGCGGGCTACGTTCACAAAGGGGCTAGAAGCTGAGCCAAGAGCGGCGTTGCGGGTTTGGCATGTAATGCCTCCCATCTCGCGTCTTGTACGACGTGACCCTCTTCGAGGACGATCGCGCGGTCGCACAAACGCTCGAGGATCTCGGCCTCGTGATCGACGACGAGCATCGTGAAGCGCAGCTCGCGTTGCCAATCGACGAGCGTCGAGAGAAGCTCGCGGACGAGATGCCGGTCGAGGCCGGTGAACGGCTCGTCCAGTAAGACGCAGGGCCGGTTTGCGCGCGAGCATGCGCGCAAGTGCGACGCGCCGGGCTTGTCCGCCCGAGATTGCGTGCGCCGGTTCATTCCAGATCGATTCCGATCTGCAGACGTTCGCGCAGCTGCGCGACCCACGCTTCAGCTTTCGCCGCGCGCGCCGTTCGTGAGACCGAAGCGAACGTTCTCGCTCACGCGCAAGTGCGGAAAGATGTTCGCGTCTTGCGTCAGATATCCGATCGAACGCTCGTGGAGCGGACGTTGCGGTGGAAAAAGCGTCTCGCCGCCCAGCCGCACATAACCGTCGTCTGGGATCTCGGTTCCCGCGATGCAGGCGAGCGTCGTGCTCTTTCCGGCGCCCGATGCGCCGAATAATCCGCACGGCTTCGCCGGAACCAACCGCGACCCGGCAGTCGATTCGAAAGCGCGCGCGTTGCTTGACGATGTGCGCGTCAAGCACGTTGTGTGCTCCGCCGTTGCGCGAGAAGATGCGCAAGCCACGGCAGCGGAAGCGCGGTGACGAGAAAGACGATCAGCAGCGGCATCACGGCCGGCAGTCCGAAGTTCTCGAGGTTCGTCCAGATCGCAACCGGCAATCCTGCGGGATAGTACGCGGTGATCACGACCGCGCCGAATTCCGTCAAGGCGCCCGAACCCACGCGAGGCTCAGCGCGACCGCAAAACCGAGCCGCGCAATCGGAAAGGTGACGCGCCAGAAGACGCTCCAGGGCGTGTGCCCGAGCAACGCGGCTTGCAACTCGAGGGGACGCGGTACGGCATCGAGCGCGGCGATCGCGCCCAGCACGTAGTAGCCGATGCTCACATAGATTTGCGTGACCACGAACGCGAGCGGCGTGTTCGTCATCGAGAGGCCGAATTGCTCGAGAAACAAGCCGAGACCGTGCGAACCGAACGCGAGCGAAAGCAGAGATGCCGAGTGCGAGCGGCGGGAGCAACACGGAGAACCAGCAGGACTGCTTGCCACCACAGGCGCTCGCGCGCGGAACTCCGCGCAACGTACAGCGCCATCGGCGTTCCGAGCGCGACGACGACCAGCATCGCAATTGCCGGTCAGGCCGATCGAAACGCGCGACAGCGTCCAGCGTCCCGCTTCCTTCCCAACGCCACGAGCCGACCGGAACGAACAATCCGGCCAGCGGGTATAGGACCACGATTCCGAAGAGCAGCGCGACGGCGCGCGCGAGATTGCGTTCAGAGGAGTGCGACAGCCCCAACAGGCGGATCGTATGCGTACTTTTTGAAGATCGCTTGACCGTCGGCACTCGAGAGCCACTGCACGAAGGCGGTTGCCTTGTCGGCGTGCGCCGAGCCGGTGATCACTGCCGCGTAGTACACGAGCGCGTCGGGATGCGAGGTCTTCTCGCCGAGCGTCAAGGTGGCTTGTTGGTAGCGGTCGTGCATCGATTCGTTTCCCAAATTGATTTCGTCGGGGCAGGTTGATGAACGGAAGATTGAAGGGGCCAGGTTGAATTTTATACGCGGACGCAGCGTCGAGCTCGCCGCTTTGCAAACGTGCTTCCGACCGTCGGCTCGGCAAAAATCTGCGCCGTGTTGATCGTGTCTCGCCCGAGAACTTTTTGCGCGAGCCGCGGCTGCTTGTAGTACGCCTCGGCGAGCTGGAACGTGTAGATGATGTTGCGGCCTTGCGGATCGGTCATCGGATCGGTGCGTCCGAAGCGAACTCCGGGTTGCTGCAAGACTTGATACCATGGCATCGCGCCGCGTTTGCCCGAAGCTGCGTCAGCGAACTGCTGAGCGAATTTGCTCTTCGGGCTATACGCAATCACCATCTCGGTACGTGCGATCGGGATTGCGGTTTGAGCTTTACCGGCCTTTAGAACCGTCATCGCCGGTCCTGGTGTCACCGGAATGAAAACGTCCGCATTGATGCTGCCGCCGACGATCAGTTTCGCGAGCGCATCGGAACCTTGCGCGCGCCCGTGCATGTCGATTGCAAGCGCGCTGGCTGCCGTCGACTTGATCGGGCCTTCCATCATCGAGCCCATCGAGCCGGCGTATGCGACGTCGAGTACCGTTAGAGTCTGTGCGAGTGACTTCGTCGCGAAACCACCGAACATCGTTGCGGCACTCGCCGCGATCCAAGCAGAACGATTCACAAAGTTTCTCCTAGTCGTCTGATGTCGTAAGGTCCGAATGCCGCGAGATCGCGGCGAAACGCGGTCGAACGCAGCGCGTTCACCAGTGCCGTAACGCCGGTGTGGCGCCGATCGCTGCGCCGAACGATGAGGACGCAGCGCTCGCTGCGCAGCGGTATGAACGCCAAACGAAAGGCATCCGCGACGCCGGCGACGCCGAGACCGATGTCGGCGTGTCCGAATGCAACCGCACGCGCAACATCGGCATGACCGGCGACGGCATTTCCATAGCCCGCCACGGTTTGAGCTGCAATGCCGGCGCGCCGAAGCTCCGCGTCGAGCAGCGTTCGAGCTCCCGCACCGATCGCACGGTTCGCAAGCCGGACACCGCCGCGCCCAAGATCGCGTGCTCCGCGCAATTTTTTGGGATTGCCACGGCCGACGATCCAGCCTTCCTCTACCATCGCGAACTCGTAGACGTCGACTGTCTCGCCGCCCGTCCGTTGGACGAGGCGCTGAACCTCCTCGTTTGAGCCGTGCAAGAGCGCGGCGTGAACGCGGCGGCCGCGCAGATCGCCGAGCGCATCGCGATTGTTTGCACCAAACCACACCGCGTCGCCGTCGACGGTCTTGACGTGCGCGGCCAGGAGTGCCGAGCGCCGGTTCGCATCCGGCGATGAAGACGACGGACTCGACTCGCTCAGGGGTCGCCAGCGGATCGAGTGGATCAAGTGGCCGATTGACGTTGCGACCCGCGATCATCGCCGTGGCGGCACGCCGCCCAGCGGCCCTAACCGGGGGCTCGAGGTCGATGCGTGCGGCTTGTGCCGCTCCGAAAAGCTCCTCGACGCTCGCCTCGAGCGCTCGCGCGACGGCGATTGCGAGGCTGACGCCCGGCTGAGCCCGCCCGGTCTCGATCGCGCCAATAGCCTGCCGGCTAACGCCCGCGGCCTTGGCCAAGTTGGCCTGCGAAAGCCCACGAAGCCGTCGTCGAGCGGCGATGCCGTTAGCAACAATACTTGCCACGATGGAAGGTATCTTTGCGGGGCACCCTCGTCCCTGCGAATGGCGGCGGTTTAAGAGCGGCCAAGCGAGCGTTAAAGTTTGGTCAACCCCACCGCGCAGGCGAGGGGGGTGACCTAGAGCCCGTAAACTCGCTTTTAGAGATGACTCCGCAAACCGTTCGCGTGTTAGTAGCTGACGACGATGCCGACATGCGGACGCTCATGGCGACCGTCTTGCGGACCCCGACGTACGAAGTCGTCTTGTGTGGAGACGCGGAGTCGGCACTCGTCCGCGCCAACGATAAAAAGCCGTACGATGTCATCATCAGCGACTTCATGCTTCCAGGCATGTCGGGACTCGAGCTGATTCAGCGTTTGCGCTCCAATCCGAGAACCGCGAAGGTTCCGATTCTCATGATCAGCGCCCACACGAACTACGGCATGGAAGATCGCGCGAAAGCCGCCGGCGCGAATCATTTTCTGAACAAACCCTTCACGCTCTCGCAATTGCGGAGCGCTTTGACCGGCCTGTTGGCCTCGAAGAGTGAAAGCGCGCTAACCGCCCAATAAGCGAACCGCATGCTTTCAGCGGTTCTCAAGGTAGTCGTTCTCGCGGTTTCGCTCGCGCTCGACGTGTTTGCCGTGTCCGTTGGAGTCGGCGTACGCGGTCACACGCGTGCGGAGAAAATACGTATCGGCGTGACCTTCGGTTCTGCCGAAGTCATCATGAACCTGATCGGTGCCGGAATCGGACGTGGCCTCGGGCAGCTGATCGGCGAAGCTGCCGCGTACTTCGGATTCGCGGCACTTTTCGGCGTCGGCGTCTACATGATCGTCGAAAGTTTGCGTGAGGAATCGGGCGAGCTCGACCTCTCGACGGGCTGGGGACTGTTCGTTGCAGCGCTTTCGATCAGCTTGGACTCGCTTGGCGTCGGGTTCACCTTGCCGTATTTGGGCGTAAACATCGTCTATGCGTTATCCGCCGTATTCTTCGTTTCGATTTTGGCGACGGCTACTGGACTTGCGCTCGGACGGATCATCGGCAATCGTATCGGTGGCGCTACGGGTCTGGGCGCCGGGATTTTGCTCGCGTTGACGGGCGCTGTCTTCGCGATCGCGCGCGCACGTGGCTTCTAGCTCAGGACGTTACGTCTGGTTGGGGAGCGGCGTCTATGCGCTCGTCTACTTCCTCTTGGGCTGGGATCGTTACGCGACGTTTCACAGCGGCGCCGATCTGGGCTTGTTCATGCAAACGATGACGAGCGCATTCGGTGGCGGATTTCACAACACGCTCGAGGGCGGCAACCACTTCATCGTGCACTTTTCGCCGATCTTCTATTTGTGCGCACCGTTCGTGTTGCTCACGCATTCGGCACTTGCGCTGGTCGCAATCCAAGCGGTTGCCACGGCGCTGGTCGCGCCCGGACTCTACGCGATTGCGGTGCGGCGCACATCAGAACAGGCGGCATTTGGAATCGCTGCGATCGGCTGGTTCTATCCACCGCTCGTCGGCGTCACGTTCACGGATTTTCACGAGAACGGCTTCGCGCCGGCTCTTGTGGTCTGGCTGTTGTGGGCGATCGACGGCCGGCGCCTGGCGCTTGCCGCGATCTTCGCTCTGTTGCTGCTCGGCGTAAAAGAAGATCAAGGCTTGTTCTTGGCGGCGACGGGATTCGGGGTTGCCGTTTACTACGCGCGTCGTGGCGATGCCGCACGGGTGTGGTTCGGCGTTGCGCTCGTCTTGGTTTCGCTTGCCGTGTTCGTCGCGTATTTCGAGCTGATTCGCTCGCTTGCGGGCGCGACGACGCCATGGAGCCCACTGCAATTCTATGGGCTTGGCGGAGTCGTCACGCACGAGCCAACGACTCCGCTCTTTTCCTTTGGACGCTTGACGTATTTGCTCGAGGTCTTCGTCCCGCTGTTGTTCGTTCCGCTCTTTTCCCCGGTTGTTCTGGGCGCAATTCCGGGTCTTGCCGAATGTTTGCTTTCACGATTGTCGCTCGCGTACACGATGGGGCAGCACTACGCCGGCGTGTGGATCGGGTATGTGCTGGTCGCGTACGCGCTCGCATCCTCGCGCTTCAGCACGTGGTCGCGGCGGTGGGCGCTCGTTCTCTGTCTGTTGGTGCTTGCCGTCGCGAGTCCGACGCACTGGGGCCATTTTTTGCGCATCCCACAATATCATGATGCGGTTCTCAATCGCTTCGTGGCGGACATTCCGGCTGACGCGACCGTCGGCACGTTCGATGAAGTCTACGCGCATCTCGGTTTCGTCGCCGGTGCGCAAATCGGTTTGGATCCGTTACCACAATACGCACTCTTCGATTACACCTATCGTTCGACGCGATGGGACGGACAGCTCAAACCGCGCTTCAAGCAGTTGCTGGCGCAAGGGAGATATCGCATCGTGCGTCAGGAAGACGGCGTCGTGCTGGCGGAACGTACATAACGTTGAGTATCGCGGAGGAGCTCTTCGATCGATGGCAAGCGTGCGAAGCGCGTTCGCTCATCGTCGTTGGGACGGCGAAGAACGTCGGCAAGACGACGACCGTCACATCGCTCTTGAAGGTCGCCGACGCGCGTGGACTTCGTATCGGGCTTACGTCGATCGGTCGCGACGGTGAAGCGTTCGATGCGGTCGACGAAGCTCCAAAGCCGCGCATCTTCGTCGAAGCCGGAACGATCGTCGCGGCTGGGCGCGCACTCGTCCCGCATCCGCGAACGATAGAAGTTCTCGACGAACAGGAACGCAGCGCGCTTGGTCCGATCGTTTTCTATAAGACAAACGTGCCGCAATACGTCGAGATCTCCGGCGCCCCGACGGCGCGCGGCATGCGCTCCGTTATTGAACGGTTGATGCATCTCGGCGTCGATCGAGTGATCGTCGACGGCGCAATCGATCGCGTCGCCGTCGTCGCGACGGGCACGGATCCGATCTTCGTGGCAACGGGAATTGCGCTCGCGGCAACGATCGAGAGTGTCGCCGAAGCGACGCAGCGTTTCGTGACGAGCGAGAGGCTCGGGTCGGCACGCGTGCTTGCGTGCACGACATGTCCCGTCGGAGAAGGACGCAGCGTCGATGCGGTTGCGCTTTGCGAAGCGGTTGCGCGCACGACGGGGCTTCCCGCTTACGACGTGCAAGCAGGTGTACGATGGATCCCTTGATCGTCACCGTTGCGCCCGTCGGCGCAGAGCTGACGCCGGATCAGACGCCGTATTTGCCGGTTACGCCACAGCAACTTGGTGAAACAGCTGCGGCATGTGAAGCCGCGGGCGCGTCGATCGTACACGTTCACTGCCGTACTGACGACGGTACGAATACGCAGGCAGTCGCGCGCTTTCGTGATGCATTGGATGCGATTCGCTCGTGCAGCAAACTGATCGTCCAGTTCTCGACGGGGGGTGCAATCGGAATGACGCCGGACGAGCGCGCGGCGCCGCTCGAGCTGCAGCCCGAGATGGCGTCGCTCACGTGCGGCACCGTAAATTTCGGCGACGACGTTTTTGAAAATAGCTTTCCGATCATGCGTGGGATTTTGTCCGCGATGCAGCGTTACGGCGTGCGCCCCGAGCTCGAGATTTTTGATGCCGGACATCTCACGAATGCGAAGCGACTCGCAGCCGAAGGCTTGTTACGCTTTCCGCAACACGTGGATTTCGTGCTCGGCGTCCCAGGCGGGCTCGAAGCGAGCGCCGACGCGTTGCTCGATTGTGTGCGAGCGCTTCCGGCCGGATGTACGTGGTCGGTCGCGGCGATCGGGAGGATGCAGCTGCCGATGGCGACGATCGCGGTCGCGATGGGCGGGCACGTCCGCGTCGGCCTCGAGGACAACATTTGGTATACGAAGGGTAAGCTAGCTCGGAATGAAGAGCTGGTCGCGCGCGTTACCCGGATTGCGGCGGAGCTTGGGCGCCCTGTGGCGACGCCCGACGATGCTCGCCGCATCCTTCGATTGCCAGGATTCAACGCCGCTGCTTAGAACGCCGAAGCCGACTTGATCACGTACGTCATCCGCCGGACGCTCTTGAACATACCGCTGCTGATTCTGATCAGCTTGGTGATCTTCATTATTCTGTCCAATGCGCCGGGTGGCGCGCTGACGCCGTATCTGCAGAACCCGCACATCACGCAAGCCGACATCGAGCGCCTCAAACACAACCTGGGCCTCGATCAACCACTTCCGATTCAATACGTTCACTGGCTGGGCAAAGTGCTCACCGGCGACCTCGGATATTCGACCTCGAATTCCGAGACGGTCACGCAGGCGATCTTCGAACGCCTTCCGGCGACCCTGGAGCTGATGGGAGCCGCCTTTGTATTTTCGCTCGCGATCGGCGTGACGTTCGGAATTCTCTCCGCGCTTAAGCCGTACTCATGGCTCGACTATCTAGTGACGACGTTCGCGTTCTTCGGACAGTCGATGCCGGTCTTTTGGTTCGCGCTGATGTTGCAGCTCGCGTTCGCGGTGTACGGTATCCCGTTGCCGGACGGTTATAAGATTCAGCTGCCCTCTGCGAGCATGTGCTCGACCGACGCGTGCGGCTTCGGCGATCGCATCGAGCATTTAATCTTACCGACGATCGTGCTCTCGCTGCTCTTCATCGCAACGTGGAGCCGCTTCATGCGCTCCTCGATGCTCGAGGTGATCAACACCGACTACATGCGGACGGCGACTGCCAAAGGTCTCTCAAAGATCAAAGTCGTCCTGAAGCACGGCTTAAAGAACGCCCTGATCCCGCTCGTTACGATCGTCGCGCTCGGTTTGCCCGGGCTCGTCGCGGGCGCCGTCGTGACTGAAACAATCTTTGCGTGGCCGGGCATGGGCCGCTTATTCATCAACGCGCTCACGCAATTCGATTTTGCGTTGCTGATGGGCTATTTGATGCTCGTTTCGTTCCTGGTGGTGCTGTTCAATTTGCTTGCCGACATCGCGTACGCGTGGCTCGATCCACGCGTGAAGTACAGCTGATGCAAACGACGCTACCGACGACTGCCGCGATTCCGGCCGACGATCATTACGAGCTTCGCAGGCACGTAACATGGAACCGTTTTCGAAAGCACAAACTGGCGCTGATAGGCGGCCTCGTCTTCGGATTTGCGATTCTCATTGCGGTGTGCGCGAACTGGATTGCGCCGTGGGATCCGAACTTCATCGATCAAGTGCACTGGAGCGGCTATCCGCTCGCGCCGGGCGTTGCAGGTCATATTCTCGGCACCGACGAGAACGGCCGCGATCTGCTCTCACGCCTGATCTTCGGCGCGCGCATCTCGCTGACGGTTGCGATCTTCGCGGTGACGATGGAGATCGTGCTCGGAACCGTGCTCGGTGCGATCGCCGGGTTTTACGGCGGGATCATCGACTTCACGATCATGCGCGTCACCGACGTCGTGCTTTCGATACCGCTCTTGCCGTTGCTGCTGGTGCTGACCGCGATCGTCGCGGAGACATCGAACAAAGCCGCGCTCAATTTTGCCTCGATCGTCTTGATCATCGGTTTCGTCAGCTGGCCGCCCGTCGCTCGTATCGTCCGGGCGGTTTTTTTGAGCTTGCGCGAGCGCGAGTACGCAGAAGCTGCGCGCGCACTCGGCAACAACGACGGCCGGATCATCTTCCGGCATCTCTTGCCGAACGCCATGGCGCCGATCATCGTGCAGGCGACGCTCGAGGTTGCGAACGTCATCATCTTGGAGTCGACGCTGTCGTTCCTCGGCTTTGGTATACAGCCGCCGACCGCGAGCTGGGGCAACATGCTCGCGAATGCGCAGGCCAATATGGCGATCGCGCCGTGGGCCGCGATTTTCCCCGGACTCTGCATCCTCGTGACCGTTTTGGCGATCAACTATCTGGGCGACGGCCTCAGGGACGCACTTGACCCGAATATGCGGTAGGCCCTAGACTCTCTTGGCCCCCGTGCGCGAGTGGCGAAATTGGTAGACGCACTAGCTTGAGGGGCTAGCGCCCGCAAGGGCGTGCTGGTTCAAGTCCAGTCTCGCGCACCATGCGTCACCCTCGGAATTCTGTTGATTTTCGGGGGTTTGTCGTTTTGGGGATCGGTGATGGCGACGCACACACAGTGCGTCTACACCCACCATCGGCGGCATTGTCGTGATCGAAACGAGGGGCAATCGACGCGACGTCGGGGCTTGACAGCCATGATAGCCTATTCTCCTTGCCCCTTTGCCACGAGGTCGTGGTTTCTGATAGCTGGGGATCACTCTTGACATCGGATCGATTTGCCGGACTCGACCCTCGCATCCTTATGGCGCACGAACTTCTTACGCCAAGACTGCTTGATGCTGCGGGACCGAAGCGTACCTTTGATGTGCTCATTGCGAGGGAATCATCGGAGGACGCCGTCCGTGCTGCAGCTTTTCAAGCTGCAGTTGTTGGACATGTATTTCGCAGAGGCTCCGCACGCGATCGGTCTCGCGATAATAATCCACGTCTGCCCCGCAGCGACAGATGTGATCGAGTACCTTACCGGCCATGGAATGCCATATGCGGTTACGAAGCCGATCGATCTTCATGGTGCGACGAACCTTGGGCAACTCGCCTTGGAGTTAAATGTTGATATTGTTTTCACAACTGCGGACCTAAAGAACGCGCTCGAGAAGATCGTTGATGACGAGCTTGTTAAGATCGTAACGACACCGGAAGAACTTTTGCGCAGCGCGGAGACACATTCGCGCGGCTTCGAGGTTCCGTGGTCGTTCGAAATGCCCGTGAAGAACCAGACGTGGTCGAACTTCTATATAATGTGCGAGGACTCGTTCCGAAAGCTTTGGGCGACGTTCGAGCGCTCTCGAGCAGCCGGGGCTGGAACCACGGATGTGATGAGGGCACTAACCCAAACATTGCCGTTCGCAGCACGCGAGCGTGACCGTGTAGAATTTTACCGGCAACAGCAGCGTGTAATGCGCAGAACAAAGCAGGAACGGCAAGATTTTAGATTCGAATACGGCAATGCACTAACGAGTTTCTACGTAACATTTTGGTCGGGTCTCGACCAGCTTGCTGCCGTCCTCAACGTCTATCTCGGGCTCGGGCTTCCTGATCGCGATGTGGGTATAACCTACGGCAATTTTCTGACGAAGCTCGCTGAAAGAGCTCCGGCGATCCATGCTATTGTCACGAGCGACGAGTTTGTCGACATGTATAGCAACCCGAAGGCGGCTCGCAACCTGGCGGCTCACCGTGGCTCCCTCATTCCGCAAGATTTTTATTCCGATTCCAATGACTACTCCGTCGAGCAACTCGACGTAAAAGCGAAAGAACTCGGATACCTTGATGAACTTCAGGTTTTGCCGGTGGCAATGCGCGAGCATGGACTTTGGACCGCCCGCGAGCGCGCGCGAAGGGCACTGCTAGATGAAAATGGCGTGCATCTGAGTCACGGAATTGTCATCTGTAATAAGGCAGGCGATCCGTTCTATTGGTACGCATGGCCACGTACGGACCTCGACCGAATGATGGCGTTGATGTTCCGCATTTTTGAACAGCTAGAGCCGTGGACGGGATTCATCGGCATCCTTAGACGCCGTTCTTCGTCGATCGAAGCCACGCTGCGACCTCTTCGGCGGCCGACACAGGCGAACGCGATCGATCGAACCAGAATCGGTTTTGTTTATGCGAGTTCTCGGGAGTCCACATTTGTGGAGCGACGTGAATGCAAAAGGGATCGGGGTCTTCGTCGTATCGCCCTACATCTTTGAGCAGAAGCACGGCGTAGAAGTCGCCGTAGTTCCGGGCAGTATATGGATTGTCGATGGTGTCGTTGACGCCCATCGCCTTACCTAGAGTGGTCCAGAAGGCTTCCGTCCAGCCGTGCCGAGTGCTTGCCTTGCGGTCAAGGCGATAGCGCGCAATCAGGTCGTCGAGCTCCTCCGTTGGCAGCCCTAGGACGTACCGTAGGGCAATATCAGCAACGAGGGAGGCGTTGCCGTCCGCGAGGCGATTTGCCGTTTCGCGGAGCTGCTCCCCAACCAAATCGGGAAGGCTCAGAGTGATCCTCATACTTTTATATTATCATATTCATACTTTATAGTCGATAGAGTATGACAAATAAGTAACTAGGTTACTTAGCGGCCTCGAGCTTGTATTCTGACTAGCAAACCTTCACAAAGATAACCGGGTTACGAAAGCTGATGACAGCCGGTCAGTCGTGGACCCCGAGCTCCTGCACCCACTGCGGGCGACCCATCCCCCCCCGCCGCATCTCAAAGGCGTCACGGGTCGGAGCGATCGCGTCCTACTGCAGCCGGCGGTGTCAAAACGCCGCCAAACAGGCACGGTTTCGCGATCGCGTGCCTGCAGAAAACCAAGCTCGGATTCATCTACGCAATCTCGTTGCTCATGGGATGATCGCCGAGAAGCTGCTTCAGGATCCACAGATATTAAAGGTCGCACGCGACAACGTCGAACGCTGGCAGCGCCAAAATGGGCCGTCGGCAGCTATGGAAGAGTGGTCCAAGCTTCTGGCCGAGGGTAACGTCCGGGCCGTCGTCCTTGCTTTACTTCGACTCGATGACGAGGGGATGCGCATGCGATCCTCGTCTCCGTTCGTCGGCGTCCTTGATGTCGTCGAGCGAGATCTTGCTCTTTCGATCCGCACGAAAATGAAGCGAGAACACGTCGAGCACATTTTGCGTGCCGCTGCGGATATTTGTAAAGAGAACGAGTTTTGCGTGATCGGATCGCAGGCAATTTTGTCGGAATATCCAGGTCTACAAGACGACATCATCCTGCGCTCGATGGAGTGCGACCTTTATCCCGAGCACGCACCGGAAAAATCCGAGGAACTCAATGCCATCGGTGAGCTCTCGCAGTTCCACGAAACGTACGGCTACTATGCTGACGGCGTCAGTCCAGATACCGCCGTCGTACCGGAAGGCTGGAAGGAACGACGGATTCTCATCGAGATCCAGATGCCGAAAGGCGCGCGCGTGCTTGGCTGGTGCCTTGAAACACACGATTTGCTGATTTCGAAGTTCGTCGCGGGTCGCGAGAAAGACTTAGCGTATTGCGCCGCTGTCGTGCGTCTCGGACTTGTCTCTATTGACACATTGCACGAGCGACTCCTAAAAACAGATGTCACTGCTAACGTCAAGCGTCGCGTCGCTGCGTTTGTCGATGTTGCCGCACGTCAACACCCAAACGCGAAATAGAGAACATGATTACGGACCAGACGGCGCTATGACGCGCATACCGACCACTTGGGTCGCGTGTTCGTGGCCGGCTTAGTCTGAGACTGATGACAACCTATAGAAACGCTTCCCGAAAGAGGGAGCCGTTGCACCAACAGGCGATCCATGCCTGGGCTCGTTCGATCGATGAATTGCGATCGATACACGGGCAACAAGATCGTGACGTAATCTTTCGGCGCGTCGCTAGTTATACGCATGAAGGCAAGACGATTTGGTTCGGCTCAACCGTGCGCAAGATCTGATGATCCGCTCCTCGAGAAGGTCGTCAAACGCTGGGGCAACCGTTTGGCAACGAGCACTCTTGAGACTCGCCTACGCAATCTAATTCTCGACGAAGATCCCTCGACAATAACCGCGGAAAAGGTTGCGGAATTGTCAGCTGGGCTAGACGCGGAAGGTCCACACTATCGCGTCGTGTTACCGCTCAATGGAATCGCGTTGGACGCCTCTCTTGATGTCTCCCCAGCGGTTAAGCTCGTCGTCATGGACGATGGGCTTTTTGACGAGCTGGCGGCGAATGCGCTCGAAACCATGCTGGTTGAGAATGACCACCTCGATGAGAGCCAAAAAGCGTTCTACCGCGACCTCACGAAAAGAGCTAAGGACTTTCTACGCGGACACGTCTGCATCGTCGTTGAGCTTCCTATGGAAAATGAAAAGATTATGGAGCTGCTCGTCGGTGAAGGTGATGGCGCTGGCGAAGGACTCGCGATCGTTGATTACCTGCAGTTTTGCCTCGCGTGCGCGGCACCGGAGTATCAACGAAGTATCGTGGACTGGCGCTTTCAATACGCATCGAGTGGCATAATGGTGCCGTATCCAATGGTATCGCTGGACCTTCAGAGTGGCACTATCCAATTCAAGCGTGGCGGAAATGCTGCTCACCTTATCACGATTGCGGAGATTGAAGACCTGAAGCGCATGGGTGTGCTTGGTATCGTGCATTTGTTTGACGGATTGTGCGAGCGCAATGATTACGATGAACTCCTATATCTTGCGATCCGAGCCTTTGCTGAAGGCGAACGAGAACAAAGTGCTCGTGCGCGGCTCCTTCACTACACGACCGCCTTCGAGCTATTTTTGGAAGCGCGTGAAACCACGCGTGCGGTTAGCGAGGGTGTTGCGTTCCTCTGGACCGACGATCCTGAAGATCGAATAAAAATCGCTGACTTCGTTGGCGGCCTTTACGGCGCGCGCAGTCGATCTTCTCACAGTGGTCAGCGTGCTCGCGATGTACAAGGCGCTAGACACGTTGCGCTCGTGATAATCCTCGCACTCATCCAAAAACGCGCTACTTTCGAAACAAAAGCGGGTTTACAGAACTGGCTTAGTTGGCAAAGGTTTAGTTCGGCGGCGCAGCCCGGTAATGCGGAGGGCGATCCGGCTCAATAGCGCTGGTTGGCTCACGGAATGGCGTATCGAGGATCCGAGTGTAATGACAGAGTGCACCGATGTGGGGAACCATCCGGGGAACCATATCGCGGAATTCCGTAGACTCGGAGAGTCCTACGGAGACTCCCTTTCCTCGTGAGGTAGTCCCTCAGTGTCTTTCGAAGTGTCATCCGGCATGCTTGAGGGGCTAGCGCCCGCAAGGGCGTGCTGGTTCAAGTCCAGTCTCGCGCACCATTGCATCTCTATTTTCGGAGCATCACGCACTTAGCGCGATCGCCACGGCACTTGCAATCGAGAAGCTGTTGGAGACGTTTCTTCATGTTGCGTGCATCCCTAATCGTCGTCTCCAGTTCGGCGATGCGGGCCAGCATAGCTTCGCGCGAGTAGGCGCGGTCTGCTCTTCTCGAATGGGCGATCATCACCGCTAAGCTTTGTATCGACATTCCGTTGGAACGGTAAAAACGCAGCACCATCAACTTGTCAACGATATCCGCATCGTAGTTGCGAATGCCGCTTTGCCGACGCGGCGCGGGAAGCAGACCCACCGATTCGTAGTACCGGATGGTAGAAGGCGCGATCCCTGCGGCCTTCGCCACTTGACCGATCGTCACGGGAGAATATCTCGCGCGTAAATACAGTGCACCTGCGTTCCTAAACGATAAGCGTGATGCCGTAAGCGATCCCGCCCAGTCCGAGAAGACCCAAGGCGCCGGCGGAAAGGCGCGCGACGAGGTCGCCGTACCGTAGGAGCATTCGCGATGCCGCGAGTGCTCCGGCGAAGACGGCCGCAATCCACAGCACGAGCGTGTAGCCGATCGAGTAAACGACCATTGCCTCGACTGCGCGTAAAACGTGACCCTGCGATCCGGCAGTCGTAAGAACGGCGACGAGCACGGGGCTCGAACACGGTGATACCGCAAGTCCGAGCACTGCTCCGACGGCGAGCGGTCCCGCGCCACTTGGTACGCGACGAACGACGCTTGGGATCCGGAGCGGTAGCAGGCCCACCATCCACAGCGCCATCACGACGGTCAGCAGTCCGACAGCGATATTTACCTGACCGCGATACTCGATGAGGACGGCGAAAAAGAGCGAGCTAATCAAACCCAGAGCGGTGTTGACGAAGGCGACTCCGGCGGCAAAGAGCGTCGCCGATCGCACCGCCGCGATCCGCGAAGTGTTCTTCAGCGCTCCGATATAGGAAAGATTCACCGGCAGCAACCCCAAGATGCACGGCGAGATGCTCGCAACCAGTCCGCCCGCAAACGCAAAGACGAAGAGTTTCGGGCCATCGAGCATGTGCGGCGCGCGAATATAGGAAGCCAGCGCAGTGAGGCGCTCGCCCACGAAGCGCATGATATCGAGACTCACGCTGCCGCGCGAAACTTCGAAGATCGCGGCGGCAAAACCGATAGCAGCGAGTGCGACGAGCAAGAAGCGCCGTACGATTAGCGGCTCCGCATGCTGCGTTCGACCGCACGCTCGGCCGTAATGAGATCGTTCAAGTCGACGTTTCCACGAAGCTCCGCGATGATCGTGTTGGACTTCGGATCGATGAAGGCAACGGTCAGCGGCTTGGTTTTGGTGAGCTCGTAGTACGCGCCGATGCCCGCATTCTGTGCGAGCGCGACAGCCTTCGCCAACGTCTTTCCACCGGTGACGTCGAGGTCGAGGATGTTGATCTTGCGCGGATACATCGCCGCGAAGGCGTGAAAGTCGGGCAGCGTCGTTTGACATTCGGCGCACCAATCCGCATGAACGCGCACGACGAGCGGCTTGCCTTGGAATGCTGCGGCGACGACGCCGTGCACGGAGGTTCCAGTGCCCGGCGCGATCACGGCCTGCGCCCGCGTGCGCGACGGCAAACTCGATACGATTCCGATGACGGCAAAGAGAACGAGGACGATGCGGTGCGTTTTCATGGAGTGTTCCTCTTGCGAAATTACAAGCGTTTGGGAGCGTTTTTGAGCAGCGTAGGACTCAGCTGTTTCGGCCCGGCGGGATGCCCATTTCGTTGAAGCAGAAATGCCACGAGCGATAGATACTCGCGCTGGCTTAGGCTGCCGCGCGCGTTTGCCGGCATTTCGTGCGAAACGTAGGAAAACAGTAATGCGAGCTTCCAGCGCCGGGCGCGGATTGGCGGCCCGACCAGTGCTGGCCCTTTGCGATCGATGCCCTGCAGACTGGCGCCGTGGCAGATCGCGCAACGCACCGCAAAGAGTTGCGCACCGTCCCTCGCTTGCTCCGCCGTGTAGTAACGGTCCGTTACGCGGCCTGTAGACGGCATGGATAGTGTCCACGTCAGTCCGACGACGATCAGCGCGATCCAAAGATGAAATCCCACGACTCAACGACGCTACGCCTTAAAGCGCACTTGAAGTCAAGGGCCGCATATTTATGATGATTACTTTTGATAGACGTTTCGTGGATGTGGTCGCCCCCAGAAACTTCGTATTATGAAGTAAGAAGGAGGGTGACTCATGAATTTTCGGGTCGCTACCGCGATTCTGGCAACCGCTCTACCGCTGGCCGTGCTGTGCGGATGTTCGGGTTCATCTTCGATGCCTTCGAAGGATCAAGCATCTTCGACGGTTTCGTCCACGCGCTCACCACAAATACTATGCTATGAGGGACAATGTCCACCGACGCAGCCGCCGCCGAGGGCGGAATGCCCCGGAGATGTGCTGCCGCCGAGTAGTTACCCTACCGCTTGTTGGTACCAGAACAATTTGGGGTGGACGCTCTACTACTATCCCGGAATCAACTAGAAGTTCGTGACGAGCGCGGCTCCTCCACATGGAGGATGCCGCTCTCGTATGCAGCGGCCACGAGTTGAGCCCGTGAGCGCACGTCGAATTTGACGAAGAGTATGCGAATGTAGCCCTCAACGGTCCCTTTACTGCGGCGCACAAGGCCGGCGATCTCTTTGCTATGCATTCCCTGCGCAAGCGATGCAATCACGATGCTTTCCATCGTCGAGAGCGGCGGAACGTAGCGTCCATTGCTCGGGCGCGACATACTGATCATGCCTAAAGACTAGTTCAAATGATCGGGCTCGTGGTGTCAGGACCCCTGACAATGCGGGCCCAAGCCGCATGAATGCTGGGTTAGGGCGCTGCTGCGAGTTCCGCCAGTTTGCGGGCAACCTCATGGCGTGCACGTACACCGATTTTGCGATACGCCCTTACGAGTACGCGCTCGACTGCGCTGCGCGTCACCTTGTGCTCCCGTGCGATCTCGTCGTTGGTGCCGCCGGCCGCAACCGCCGTTAGCAGTTGAAGTTCTCGTGGCGTCAGGCGCCCAATTGGTGTTAGGCGTTCCCCCTCAATCCGTTTGCGTGCTTGCCGCACGGCGTCGATCACGTCGGCCGTCCCGCGGAGTGTTCCGACCCCGCCACTCGGGATCTCCCAATCCCCTTGGTGGCAGCCTGGGCCAGCATGCGCGCCAAAGGTCCGAGGTGTCCGCTTAGATTCTTGCGGGCCACGAGTGCCCGCGTGCCTTTGTAGGTGGCACCGACGAGGGTTAGCACGTACGACGCAACGAGTGTTGCCTCGCTCGCGCTCTGCTCCCGCGCGAATTTGTTCGGATCGTCCTTCGGTATCGGAAGGGAGGCGAGTGAGAACGCCCGCCGCGCTTCGGTCCTCGCGCGGTTGTCCTCGCCAAGACCCGCTTGGAATAGCGCAACGAGAGCGAGGGCGTGAGCGCGACTGCCGATCTGCTCGATCGATCCCAAACTTTCCAGACGCCGAACGGCACCGGCGAAATCTCCATCGATCGCAAGGAGCTCCGCGTCGTGAATCGCCTTGGCGAATCCGAAGTCGCGCATGTCGCGATCTGATGCGAGCCCCTGGAATGCACGTTGTATGACACGCGCTTCTTCCCATCTGCCTAAGCTCGTGAGAATGTCGTATTGCGCGATGAGTCCCCAAACGACGAGATGTGCATTGTCCGCGGCTTTCCCCTCGGTGCAGGCAACTTGAGCGTAGTGCAACGCTGTGTCGTAATCGCCGCGACACATCGCGCTGTACCCCAACACCGACGCTCCGTGCGCGACGCGATCATTATCACCGATCGTTTTGGCTAGGCGCATACTTTCGAGAATGAATGAATCAGATCGCTGGTAATCGCCTTGCCACTGATATGCGTAGCCAATTCGATCGTAGATTGCTGATCGGTCCTCAGGGCCAACCTTGTCTGCGATTTCGATCGCGGCGGCCACGTATATCTCAAGGTCGAGGCCGCTTATGGCAGCCGCGATGGCACGAAGGCCGTGAATGCGTCCCGCTAAGCCGGGTGGTTCAACGTTGACCACCTGCTCCAGTAGCGCCATCTGTTCTTCGCCCTTGAGAGACGTCGTGACGCGCGGCAAGAGTTGTTCGGCGATTTGCGCCCGCTCGAAATCGTTCTGCGCGAGGTCAAATCGCCGGCGTAGCGTGCGTACCTGAATATCGGTGCTGCCGCTCGACATTAGGCCCTAAACGTTCGTGGACAACGCCGTCCCAGTCCCTCTTACGGCAGAAACGGATCGTTGGCGGCCGCGACGATCAAGAAGCCCTCGAACGATGTCCGATTCGTGCGGACGGGGATTTTGAGAACCGTGCCTCCGCTCCGCGGAACGAAGATTACCGGGTTAACGCGTACGTCGCGTGGCAGATCGCTCTCGTCCACCGTAACTGTGTTGACCCGGTAAGGGCTGAGATTGCGCAGCAAGAGATCGCCGCGCTTATCGGTGCGTCCGGCGTTGACGTGATTCACGAGAACGCGAACGCGACTCAATCCCGGCAAATGAAGAAGCCCGAATGATTCTTGGGTTGTTACGTCACGCACCGCATACGTGTGGCCGCCGACAAACGCGAGCGCGCCCTGCAATTTAGGCTCGAAGATGTTCTGTCCGTACTGTCGCTGCGCATCGATGGTGGCTTCGGCAAACGGCTCGCTGTCAGTGACCGATAGCTCTGCACTCTGCGAACGCTCGAGCGCGACTCGGGCTTCATACGCTAACGGATCCGCCGGCGAGGCCGGATCTTTCCGGTACTCCAAAGCTTGGCTGACGTCGCCGTTTTGCGTGACCGACGTCGGCGCTCGCAAACGCTGATTCTCGGTAAGCTGATACTCGACCGTGGCGTTCCCGCTTTCGCGACGAGCGATAAAGTCGTAGACAGGCCCCATTGAGAGGCTTAGCGGTCCACTCCGATACCTGAAACGTCCTGAAAGCGTCGATGAATTAAAGCCGTTCGAATCCCGAGTCCGCTCGAGGTTCAGCTGCATTTGCCACGTCGAGCTCAATTGCAAGCCGAGCTCGCTTGACTCGGAGATTTGCGCGGTGATGTTCGGTGTCTCGAGGTAGGACAGCTGTTGTGCCGTGATCGAGTTGAGCTTTATCGTTTCGCGCAGACTCAGCGGGCCCTGTTCGAACTTATACTCGTATTCGCTGGCACGGCGCCGGTTGCCGGTGCCGATGCGCGCCGCCAGTTCTTGCGATGGAGAGAGCTCGATTTCAGTTCCGAGGTTTCCGAAGTTTTCGCCCTTGATCGACTCTGCGTATGCTTCGAGCGTTACCGTCGACGTCAGGCCGTATCGTGTGCTTCCGTCAAAAACACCGCCGTTGTAGAGGCTCCCCTTCTGATTGATGTTTTGGTGTGCGAGGCCGGCGTCGACCGAGAATGTCGTTCGTCCGCGTGCAACGAAGCCGGAATCGGTTGACGGTTCCGCGGCTTGCGTCGTCTTGTGTCCAAGCGAGTCGGTCAACACCATCACGATATTGGAATTCGCCGAGGCCGACGGGAGATCGCGAATCGTGAACGGGCCGGCGGGGACGTATTCGCGCAGCTCCAAGATGTTGTCGACGTACACCTCGAGCAACGAAGGCGATGTCGCGTATCCCGAAACCTCCGGCGGCACGCTTGGCTCGTGCCCGGGATCGTTCGCGGAGTCGGTTCCGAAATGAATGCCGCCGATGCTGGCGTTCGTTCCGAGCTTCCCCGCATCAGTCGAGCCGTCTCCGATTTGCAGCACCGTATGACTGTTCGAGTTCAACCAAAATATGCGCGAGGTTCCACGATGAAATTCCAGCCCGTCGGCGCCGGCAGTGCTGAGGTACGTCGTCTGGAACGTTCCGCCGGCGAGAGCCGAAGCGAAGCTATACTCGCCGTCTTCACGCCGGAGCGTGTAATTCAAGAACGAGCCCGACGGCGACGTTAAGGGTGGTAAGGCTGAGGATCGCGCGCCGACAAACGCGGAGGGCGAAGCGACGATCTCGAGCTCGTTCGAAGTGCGATCGAACCCGATTGCGAGATGCAAGTCTGTCTGCAGGCCGTAGTATGCGTTCTTGTCGCGCTCGAATGCCGGCTTGAGCGTCGGCTTGAGCCGCCACGCCGCCAATTGCTCGGATGAAACGTAGATCGTTCCGTCGTCGCTCAAATAGACGATTGCATTTGTTGCGACTGTTACGGCATTGACACGGACGGTGACGTGCTCGGGGTGAACGGAAGCGGCGACGTCCTCAGTGGTTGGCGTCGCGAGCGCGATCGCAGAAAACGCTAAAACGAAGCTACATACGAGAATGAGCGTGCGCGACGTCTCGCGCAGCCAACTCACCGTATTACAGGAACGCTTTTCTTGCTATTAACGGTCGATGCAATATCACGGTAGAGGTGCCGCATCGCATCGCTGAAGAGGCCGCCGATTCTAAAAACGCCGTCGCCCGAGACTGAAATTGCCGACCACGGCGTTCCGCCATGCCGTTGTACGAGTAGATACGAGTCGCGACCGCGAGAATAGAGTGCAAATTCCCCGGACTCTGCAATGCATTCTGCATCCTCGAGCTCTTCGCGATTTACTGTTGCGTGCAGTTCCATGTTGTTTCTCCGATCAGCCTTCGCTGGCGGCGGGGTCTTGCGAAGCGTCAGCGATCTCCACGAAGGACTCCGCACCATGAAGCATTTCCCGAACCTTGACATCGTCGGCCCGAACGGGATCGCTCACGAGAACGTAGTGGGTGTGGCCGTGTCCATGAGCATCGTCCGCGTGAAGGGTTCCGGCGATGATACGACCGTCCGCGAGCGTCGCGCGTACGGCCTTGCCGACCCAGCGACGAACTTCCGAATCCGTCATTTGGTCTAAAGCCCCCGTCGCAGCGTTTCCATGATTTGTTTGGCCGCGCTCTTGGATGTATTTTCCCCGATGACCACTTTCGAACTATGATCGACGTTTGCGCCATTGAGCCATTGGATGACTGACTGGAGCGGCGTCGTACCGCGCAACACCCGCGCTCCGAATTTCCCTAGCCGCCAGGTCCATTCTCCGTCGAACGTACGGTTATAACTTCCGTCCGTATACACGAGCGTAATTTCATTCTCCACGTCGCGCTCGCGGATGGCCGCTTCAATTTCGGTCAAGTAGGTCTTGAATTCCATGTTTTTCTCCAAACTCACATCTCAGCAACCATTTCAGCGCCGACTGGTTGCAAACGAGGGTCTGTCTGCTCGAAGGCTGCGGAAACCGGCGCGCCGCCCCGCACGGATAGAACGAAATCGATCGCGTCCGAGCGCATGAAACAGTCCGTGTGTTCGAGTGCCTCGTTCGAGTCAGAATAACTCGTGCGTTCGAGAACCAGAAGCGGCGCGTGCAATTCTATGCGTAAGGCCTGCGCGATCTTCCGGTCTGCGCGTTCGGCTCGGAGCTTGAGGTTGGCGCGATCGATGTGATGTCCAAGCGATTCCAAAATGAGATAGCCCGGTTTGCGCGCGGCTTCCGCGTGTGACACGGTGCGCGTCGCCGGATGCAGGTACGAATACGTTACCGCAAACGGCGTTTTTCCGACGAACCAAAGCCTGCTAAGCCGCATCGCTTCGGAATAACCGAAGATGCGCGCCGTTTGCGCATCGACCGGTGACCATTGATAGTCGAGCAGCTGCGCCGATGACGCGATCCCGAGCTTCGTGAACTGCGCGAACAAGTTCTCGAGTACCGTCAGGTCGTGATGCAGTCGCGGCATCGCGACGAACGTGCCCGCGCCTGCGCGGCGGACGATTAGATCTTTGTTTTCGAGAAGCGCGAGCGCTGCGCGGATCGTGACCCGACTAACCTTGAATGTGCGCGCCAGCTCGTTTTCGCCCGAGATGCGCTCGCCGGGTCGCAGCTCACCTGACGTAATCTGCCGTTCAAGCTCCTCCGCGACGGCCCGGTAGCGCAGTTGCACCATACCGGTATGATGCATTTTGAAGGCCACTTGAGTCAAGCGCCGGCGCGATCCGATCGAAGAACTTAGCCTCGCGCGAATCGAATCCGGAACTCGTTACGAGAATGACGACGTTCGGCATACGCATCGCGAGACGCAGCGTTTCGAGATGCGCGATCCGGTCGCCCGGTTCGAGCAGATCGCAGCCCTCGACGATGAGAAGAAGACGTTCTGCGCGGCGCGGAAGCTTCGTCGCGATCGCACGCGTGAAATGTGAACGCAAACCGATCGCGTCGAGGCGTGGCGCCGCGTATGCGCGCACGATCTGCAATCCGTACTCGTCTTCAGGCAATAGCCAGCGAACGCGATCGACGAATGCGTCGTTGACGGCTTCATCCGAGCGAGCTTCGCTCTCCAAGCCGAAGAGCAGTCCACGGTCCGCGTTGGCGACGAAGAGTTGCCAGGCAAGGTCCTTCACGATGTTTCTTCCTTTTGACGTTTACGAAATGCGGCAACTTTAGCGCGGTTGCCGCAGCGCGCCATCGAACACCAGCGGCGGCGTTCGCCCCGCGAGCGATCGAGAAAAAGACCGGCGCAATCGGATTGCTCGCAGGTGCGAACACGCGAGCGCTCCTCCTCGTTGCCGAAGATCGCAATTGCGTCGCGTGCGAGCGTCGCAAGCGCCGTGTTGAACGGATCCGCTCGCAGCGCGCGGACCGACCAGTCGTCGCCGAGCTGCGGGACTGCTTCGCTGCGCTGCGCTGTTTGATTGAGAAGACGAAGATCGCTTGGAGGCGGCGACCGCTGCTCTGCGGCGGCGTGTCCGATCCGATAGATTGCTTCGCGCAGCGCACGCAGCTCGGCGAGATCGCTCTCCCGGACGCGAGCCGATTCATCGATCAGACCTGCTGCATGCAGCCAGCGTGCCGCGTCATCCGCGGTGAGGAGCAGCTCGACCGGCTCGGATGCCCGCCGGCGCAGGGTCACTGCGAGATTCAGCGCGTTCGACCCGTAGGTGAAGCGGAATTTGGCCCTTGCAAGGCCGCGCTGAGCGGCTGGGGTCATGCACAGATTGTAACCCCTTAGAGAGGTTATGTCAACCTGTTAAAGAGGTTACAGTGACGGCGCTATGTCTCGCTCCGGTTGGGTACAACCAAGAGGGGGACGTTAGAACCATGGCAGAGACGAAAAGCGACCGCTACACCACCGAGCACATGATCGCTTCCGAAGAACGCGAGAAGCTCAAAGCCCAAAGGCTCACGACTCGCGACCACGACGTCATTCGGAAATGGGCGGAAACGCGTGGTGCGCAACCTGCGAGCAGCATACGCCAAGAGGGTCACGGCATCGGCGTCTTGCGACTCGAGCTCCCCGGCGACGCCGGCGGGCGCATCACGCATATCGACTGGACCGATTGGTTCCGGGCGTTCGACGAACGTGACCTGTGCTTCGTGTATCAGGAAATGAACGTCGACGGAGAGCGGAGCGATTTCTTTCGCCTGGAGCTCTCAGGCTAGCAGAGCGGCAACCTCGCGGGCGTCGGCCTGCTCATCGATATGAAGCACCGCATCGCGCAATCGCGTAACCTTCTCGCGCGATAACGACACAGCAGCGAGCTTTTCGAATTTCGCGATCACGTCCGCGTCGCTTGCAAAGTTCTGGTCGCTGCCGCGAGCGATCTCGCAGGTTTCTTCGAAGCGCCGGCCATCCTTGAGCTCAACCTGCACCCGAACGTTGTGCCGGCGCTCGCGGCCCAGAGCCGTGATCGCCGGGTCTTCGACGACCGTGACGCGTTTGGCGAGTGCAATGCGGGCCGGATCGGTGCAAGCCGCTTCGGTGTACTCATCGATGAACGCGTTGCCTTCGATTAGCAGCGTCGCAACCGAGAACGGCAAGTTGAGTTGCGCGGCAACCAGTCCGTTCGGTTCGTAAGCCCAGCCCGCATGTTCGACCGTGACGTGCGATGCCGCGACGTTGATCGTTTCGACGTCACCGGCCGTGAATTTATGCTTTGCTTGCAGAGATCGCACCGCGTCGAGCGTCGTATGATTGCTTGCGACGCACGAATAGAATTTGAGCGAGATGCGCAGCGTCTCCCAGCGCTCGCCGAGCCCACCCGTGAGCTCCTCGAGATCGAATCGATCGGTCGAACGTGAGAAGGTCGTGCAAAATCCGCCGTATTCGCTCTCGAATATCGTCTCGATGCCGGAGAAGCCGTTTTCTGCAAGCAGCGCACCGTACAAGCCGCTTTGCGCAGCACGTCCGGCGTGCATGCGCTTGACCATCGCGCCGTATTGCGCAGCCATGAGACCCGCGGCTTGCGTCCCGCCGATGCCGAGCGCGTGAACGGTTTGCCGCTCGTCGAGTCCGAGCGCGCGTGCGGCGCCGGCAGCGGCAGAAAATACGCCGACCGTTGCGCCGGAATGCCAACCCTGACCGATGTGTTCTTGGCCCATGCACATGCCGACGCGCGGGCCGACTTCATATCCGGCGACTGCCGCCGTCAGGAACGTGCGACCGTCGAGCGCGTGCGATGAATCGATGAGCGCGAAGAGCGGCGGAAGAGTGACTGCACCGACGTGCAGCACGCCGTAGCGATGGACATCGTCGAGCTCGAAGCCCTGAACGCTCGTGCCGTTGACGAGCGCGGCGTGCGGCGCGGAGAGCTTTGCGGCAGTCCCCCAGACCGAGCACGTGCGCGTCGCGTCGACGTCCGCGAGCGTGTCGATTAAAATCTTCGTCCACTCCATGCGCACGCCGTAGAGCGCGCAACCGAGAGAATCCAGGATCAGGAGTTTGATGCGGTGGCGCACTTCATCCGGAATCTGCTCGTAACGAAGGCCCGCGACGAATGCCGCGAGCCCTCGCGTGTATGGATTGGTCACATCATGGCGGGCAGCGAGGTTCGCATCGTGCTTGCCAGCGCGCTTTGATCGATGAGCTTCCCGAGGTCGATCCGCTCGGGGCCGAGCAGCTTACCGATTCGCATGCCCTCGACCGCCGTTGCGAGTGCTTCGCGATTGAGATCGCCCTTGCCGAAGTACTGCGCCGGTTGCTCGTGCTGCAAGGTCGTAAGGACGACATTGTATTCGGCGGACGTTGCTTTTGCGAACGTGCGCGCCGCATCCGGAATATGCGAGGTGATGTAGTCGACGCCGTACGTCCAGCCGCGCAAGAAGCCGGCGATCGCCGTACTCTTGTCGCGTAGCGTCCCGGAATCGGTGACCCAGACCGATTGCATGAAGTGCGGAACGTATTCGCGCGCAAAGAAGACGATGCGAATATCGTTCGCCTTCTGCGTCAGCAGCGGATCGACGGTGAACACCGCATCGAGGTCACCGCTCATCAAAAGCGCATAGTTCTCGCCGATGCCGCCCGCAGCGCGCGTCTTCACCGTCGAGGGATCGATGTTCGCAGCACGCAGGCTGAGTGCGAGTAGCGATTCGCTTGCGGATCCGGGTTGAGTGAATCCGACGCTCTTGCCGACGAGATCGTGGATCGTCTTGATCGGTGAGTTCTTCTTGACGCTCCAGGAGATCGTGCCGGCCGTCATGACGCCGCCACCGATGATTTTGAGATCCTCACCGGCCAAGATCGCTTTGATCGCAGCCGGTGTCGCGACTTGACCGACGATGAGTCCGCCTTGCGCGACGTTGCGGACGGTCGTACCGCCGCCGCTCGAGCCGGTAATGCTCTTGATGTCGATCCCTTGTTTTGCCATGAAGCCGTTTTGCTGCGCGACGACGATCGGAAGCGCGTAGTCTTGCTCGGGATAGTGCGTCACCGTAATGTTGAACGGAATGAGGTCGGCTGCCGACGCCCGCGACCGCAGCGTCAAGGCCGCTGCGGCTGCGGTACCGGAGGTAAGAAATGTTTGTCGTGTATGTCTCATAGCATCGTTGGGAGTGAGGTGCGCATGGAAGTTTGCAGCGCGCTTTGATCGATGATCTTGCTCAAGTCGATCTTATCGGGACCCAGCAGTTTGCCGAAGCGCATCGCTTCGAGTGCGTTCGAAAGCGCTTCTTGGTCGAGATTGCCTTTGCCGAAGTACTGCGCGGGTTGCTCGTGCTGAAGCGTGTAGGTGACGGGGCCTTCCTCTTGCGATCCTGCCTTCGCGAAGATCTTCGCGGCTTCGGCAACATGCGACGTTGTGTATTCGACGCCCCAGGTCCAGCCACGCATGAAGGCTGCGACTTGCGGACCTTGATCCTTTAACGTCGCGGAGTCGGTGACCCAAACCGTTTGCAAGAAATGTTTGACGTAATCGCGCGCAAAGAAGACGACGCGAATGTCGGCGGCGTGCTGCGTGAGAATCGGGTCGACCGTAAATGCACAGTCGAGACCGCCGCTCTCGAGCAGCGTGTAGTTCTCGCCGATGCCGCCCGCGGCGCGCGTCTTCACCGATCCCGGATCGACGCCCGCGGCTTTAAGGCTCAGCGCCAACAGCGACTCGCTGACCGAGCCAGGTTGTGTAAAACCAACCGTCTTGCCGACGAGGTCTTTGATCGATTTGAGCGGCGAGTCTTTCTTGACGACCCAGCAAATCGTTCCGGGCGTCATGACGCCCCCGCCGATGATCTTCAAATCTTCGCCGGCCAAAATTGCCTTGATACCGGCTGACGTCGCGACCTGTCCGAGCGAAAGTCCGCCTTGCGTGACGTTGCGGACGGTCGTTCCGCCGCCGCTGGAACCGGTGATCGATTTGACGTCGATTCCCAGCTTCGCCATCTGACCGAGCTGCTGCGCGACCACGATTGGTAAACCGTAGTCTTGCTCGGGATAATGCGTGCACGTGATGTTGAACGTGGTGAGTGCCGCCTGCGAAATGCGTGGAAGCGCAAGCGTCGCGGCGGCGGCTCCGCCCGCGATCAGGAAGTTTCTCCGAGCTTGTTTCATACATGCCCCTTTCATGAGCTAGCCGGCCAGCGTCGCTTGACGTTCGGAGCCCGAGACGGGCGCGACGCGCCGTTCGAGCATGTTGAAGAAAATGTTAACGCCGACGCCGAGGATCGCAAGGATCACGATGACGGCGTTGACCCGTTTGACATCGAAAGTCTGATCTGCTGCCGAAAGCATGAATCCGAGTCCGCCGCGCGATGCGAAGATCTCGCCGAGGACGACTCCGATAAAGGTCAGGCTGAAACCGAGCCGCAGTCCGACCACCAGCGCCGGGATCAACGCAGGTATGACGACATGTATCAGCGTCTGTGCCGGCGAGAGATTGAGACTGCGCGCGACCTTCAGATAGACCGGACGCATGTGGGCGATCGCAGCCTGCGTGATGATTTGGATCGGGAAGACGCCGTGAAACATGCCGAACGCAATCTTCGATGCGGCTCCGACCTTGAAGACCAAGAGAAAGATCGGATAGAGCGTGACCTTCGGAACGGCATATACGCCGACGATGAGCGGCTCGAACACTTCGCCCCATACGCGCGAGAGCCCGAGCACCGCACCGAAAAACAATCCTACGACCGCAGCAATCGCGAATGCGGGCACGACCTCGTAGAGCGTCGTCAGAGTCGCCTGCCAAAGCCAACCTTCCGCGAAGCCGTGCGCCATCACTTGCATCGTCAGCAAGGGGCCCGGTAGGAAATCTTCGCCGATGATGCGTGCGGAAAGTGCCCAAAGTGCGATCACGACGACGATCGATGTCAACCGGATCAGGTTCGTGCGGCGCCGGCTCATGCGCGACGATACCGTCCGAGACGCCGCTCGATCGAGATGAGCACTTGATTGCACACGATGCTGACGATCAAGACGAGCAAGATCGTCGCGAACATGGTTTTCGATTCGAAGTTGTTATACGCAAACGCGATCCGGTACCCGACGCCTGCCGTCGCTAGGATGAACTCGGCTGCGATGACGCCGATCAGCGCGTAGATAAAACCGAGACGCAGGCCGACGAACGCTTGCGGAACGGTCGAGGGAATGATGACGTGTACGAGCGTTTGCGCCGGTCGCAGCATGAGACTGCGAGCGAGTGCCAGCTGGACGCGCGGAATCTCACGCAGACCGACCAGCACATTCATTGCGATCGCGCCGATGCCGTTGATGACGCCGATTGCAACGATCGGTGTGATGCCTGCGCCGAAAATCTTGATGAACAATGGATAAAACGCAAATAGCGGGATGACGTAATAAGCCAGGAGATACGGCTCGATCGCGACTGCGAGCACACGCGAGCGCCACAGGACGACGCCGAGCGGCAGACCGATGACGAGCGCAATCGCGTAGGCTAGAGCGATTTCGACGGCCGTGCGTCCGACGTCGGGCACGAGACTTCCGTCTGCGAGTGCTGCGATCATCGTCGTGAACATCACGGTCGGCGGGACGGAAAGGGTCGGACCGAATGCGTGCGCGCGCGCGAGTCCTTCCCAAATTCCAATTGCGATCGCGATGATCGCGATGCGACTCAGAATGATTTTAGACACTGATCAGCTCGCGCAGCGTTCCGATCATCGCGCCATAGCGTTCCGGCTCGCTGGATTCGCGGCGAGGACGCGCAAGATCGTTCTCGATCACGCGTGCGATGCGGCCAGGTTTTGGGGTGAGCACGATGATGCGGTCAGCAAGTTGCACCGCTTCGTGCAAGCTATGCGTCACGAAGAGAATCGTGCAGCGGTTTTCGCGCCAGATACGGAGCAGCTCTTCCCCGAGTCCGAAGCGCGTCTGCTCGTCGAGCGCGCCGAACGGTTCATCCATTAAAAGGAGGCCGGGGTCGAGAACGAGCGTGCGGCCGATTGCGACGCGCTGACGCATGCCGCCCGAGAGTTGGTGTGGGTAGTGATGCTCGAACCCGCGCAAGCCGACCATGTCGATCATTTGCTCGACGCGTGCGTCGCGCGACTTGGCGTCGGCGCCGCGCATAGACAATCCGAAGCCGATGTTTCCCGCGACGGTGCGCCACGGAAACGTCGAGTCTTCTTGGAAAACGACGCTCACGCGCGGATGCGGACCGGTGTGCGGTACGCCGTCAAACTGCATCGTGCCGCTCGTCGGATGCTGAAGCCCGGCGACCAGCTCGAGCAGCGTGCTCTTGCCGCAACCCGAGACGCCGATGACGGCGACGAATTCGCCGGACTTGATGTCGAGCGAGACGTTTTCGAGCGCGACGAAGCTTCCGCCGTCTTTTGCCGGATAGGATTTGCCGAGCCCCTCTAGCGTTACACGCATTCGACCGGGCCGTCACTTCGCGCAAGCAGGCCAAGATGCTTCGTCGGGGAAAGCCGCGGCTCGTGAACGGGTCTACATTTCGTCGAGAGCTGCGCGTCGGCGATCGGCGCGTGACCTTTTTCAGTCTTCCGGCTGCGGAAGAGCAGCTATACGCGGGGCTTGCGCGCCTGCCCTATTCGCTGAAGATACTTTTCGAGAATCTGTTGCGTCATGCGGACGGACGCATCGTCACGAGCGATCATCTTGATGCGCTTGCCGGCTGGGGAAAAGAACGCAAAGGCGGCACCGAGATCCCATTTCATCCCGTCCGCGTCCTTGCCGGTGATTCGTCCGGCGTTCCGCTCGCTGCCGATCTCGCGACGATGCGTTCGGCGATGCGCGATTTGGGTGGAAAACCCAGCGACGTCAATCCGCGCATCCCCGTTGATCTCATCATCGACCACTCGTCGATCGTCGACGTCGCCGGCGTTCCGGATGCGGTCGCTCAAAATCTCGCGCTAGAATTTCGTCGTAACGGCGAACGCTACGCATTCATGCGCTGGGCGCAAGACGCGTTCCAGCGTTTTCGCATCATCCCGCCCGGCAACGGTATCTTGCACCAAGTCAATCTGGAAGTGCTCGCTACCGTCGTGGCGACGCTGATCGCTGCCGACGGCACGACCGTCGCGTGTCCGGATGCGATGGTCGGTATGGACAGTCACACGCCGATGACGAACGGCCTCGGCGTTCTGGGTTGGGGGGTCGGTGCGATTGAAGCGCTGGCAGCGATGCTTGGCCAGCCGTTGCCGCTCGCGATTCCCGCCGTCGTCGGTTGCCGTCTGTTGGGACGTGCGAAACCCGGCGTCACGACGACCGATATCGTGTTGACGTTGACGCAAGCGTTGCGCAAGCACGGCGTCGTGGCAAAATTCGTCGAGTTCATCGGACCGGGACTCGATACGCTGCGTTTACCGGAACGTGCGACGCTCGCGAACATGGCGCCCGAATACGGTGCAACCATCGGCTACTTTCCGATTGATGCGGAGACGCTGCGCTATCTGCTGCTCACGGGCCGCGCGCCGGAACACGTTGCGCTCGTGGAGGCGTACGCGAAAGCGCAAGGTTTGTGGCGCGACGGGACGACGCCGGATCCGATCTTCAGCGATGTCGTCGAGTTCGATCTGTCGTCGGTCGAACCGAGTCTTGCGGGTCCGCGACGGCCGCAGGATCGCGTTCCGCTCGGTCAAGTTCCCGCAAGCTTTAAGGAAGCATTGCCGACGTTCGCGCGTCGCACGAACGGCGGGACGCGTAAACATAAAGAGGACGGACTGCGCGACGGCGACGTCGTCATTGCCGCGCTGACGAGCTGCACGAATACCTCTAACCCATCGGTAATGATCGGTGCGGGATTGCTGGCTCGCAACGCCGTTGCACGCGGTTTGCACAAGAAGCCGTGGGTGAAGGCGTCGCTCGCGCCGGGTTCGCGCGTCGTCACCGACTACTTGCAGAAGAGCGGTCTGCAAGCGCCACTCAGCGAGCTCGGCTTCGCGCCCGTCGGGTTCGGCTGCACGACATGCATGGGTAACTCGGGTCCACTTGAACCGAGCGTCGCGCAACAAGTCGACGACGGCGATCTCGTGGTTGCGGCCGTGCTTTCGGGTAACCGCAATTTCGAAGGCCGAATCCATCCGCAAGCCAAGGCCAGTTATCTCGCCTCGCCGCCGCTTGTCATCGCATATGCGATCGCGGGATCCGTCAACATCGATCTCACGAACGAACCGCTCGGCCAAGGCAGCGATGCGAAGCCGGTGTTCTTGAGCGAAATCTGGCCGAGCGACGAAGAGATCGAGAAAACGCTCAACTCGGCAATCTCGCCGGATCTCTACCGGGAGCGCCACGAACGGGGATTTTCGGGATCAGACGACTGGAATGCGCTCGATTCGCAAAGTGGCGAAACCTTCGATTGGCCGCAGGACAGCGAGATCATTAAGCAACCGCCGTTCTTTGACGGCGTTACGCGCGCGACGCCCGAGATTACGGATATCATAAACGCGCGGCCGCTGGTCATCGTCGGCGACTCGGTCACGACCGATCACATCTCGCCGATCGCGACGATTCACAAAGAGTCGCCGGCGTGGCTGTACTTGCGCGAGCATGGTATCGAGCCCGGCGACATCGGGACCTATAATTTGCGCCGCATCAATCATGAGGTCATGATCCGCGGCACCTTTGCGAATCCTCGCGTCAAGAACGAGCTGGTCGCGCCGACCGAAGGCTGGTTCACGAAGCACATGCCCGAAGGCACGACGATGAGCACGTACGATGCTGCGAAAAAGTACGAAGTCAGAAGGGACTTCGGTCATCGTGATCGGCGGCGCGGAGTACGGTACGGGATCGTCACGCGATTGGGCGGCGCGCGGTACGCGTCTGCTCGGCGTGCGTGCGGTGATCGCCGAAGGCTTCGAGCGCATTCACCGTTCGAATCTCGTCGGCATGGGCGTGCTGCCGCTGCAATTCGAGCCGGGAACGACGCGCAAAACGCTCAAGCTCGACGGAACGGAGACCTACACGCTTACTGGATTACGCGATCTGAAGCCGCGCGATCACGTCACGTGCACGATCACGCGTGCAAACGGCAAAACCGATTCGGTTCGATTATTGGCGCGCATCGATACGCCCGTCGAGTTCGATTGGTATCGTCACGGCGGCATCCTGCCGTACGTTTTGCGATCGATGTTGAGCTAGCGGATGTTGAGCTAGTGGATGTTGAGCTAGCGAAAGAAAGGACGATGCAATGACGGCACGCACCACCGAGCTCCGGCGCCTGTTGCGCCAAGACGGAGCGGTCATGGCTCCGGGTGCGACGGATTGCTTCGTTGCGAAGTTGATCGAGCAGGCCGGTTTTCCGATGATCTACGTTACCGGTGCCGGCGTAACGAACACGCTGCTCGGGGAACCCGATATCGGTTTGATCACGCTTCCCGAACTGGCTGCGCGCGCGGGTGCAATCGCCCGCTGCGGTGAGCGTCCCGGTCATCGCCGACTGCGACACGGGATTCGGCGGCGTGCACAACGTGAAGCGCACGATTCGCATGTACGAGCAAGAGGGCATCGCCGGCTTGCATATCGAGGATCAAGTGATGCCTAAGCGCTGCGGGCATTTCGAAGGTAAGGCCGTCGTTCCGGTCGAGGAGATGCTCTATCGTTTGCAGGCTGCGCTCGATGCGCGCACCGATCCCGATTTCTTGATCATCGCACGCACCGATTCGCGAGCAGTCGAAGGCCTTGACGCCGCGATCCGGCGTGGTCGCGCATATCTCGAGCTCGGGCGCGGACGCTCTGTTCATCGAAGCCCCGCAGAGTCTGGAAGAAGTCGAACGCATCGGCACCGAGTTCAAAGACGAGATGTTGGTGTTCAATACCGTCGAGCGCGGGAAGACGCCGCTCTTGCCCGCGTCGCAGCTTGGAAAGCTTGGGTTCAAGCTGTGCATCTTTCCGAATGCGATGCTGTATCTTGGTGCGTTCGCGCAACGCGAAGGTTTGCGCGTTCTCAAAGAGCAGGGCACGACCGCAAGTTTGCTGGATCGGATGATGTCATTTCAGGATCGGCAACAACTCGTCGGGCTTGCGGAAGCCGACGCCTATGAACGCGAACTCGTCGAACGCGTTGAAAAAAAGAGTCTGACACCGACGTAAATGTGGGTGCTGATCGCCGCCATCCTCGGATCTGCGATGGCGATCATCGACTCCACTGCAGTCAACGTTGCGCTGCCCGTCATGCAACGCGACCTTTCCGCTAGCGCGGCCGGTCTTCAATGGATCGTTGAAAGCTACACGCTCTTTCTTTCCGCACTGATCCTCGTCGGGGGCGCCTTCGGCGATCGGTTCGGGCGTCGCGCCGTCTTCTTGCTGGGCGCTGCGCTCTTCACGCTTTCGTCGCTGGCGTGCGCGTTCGCGCCGACGCTTGCATTTTTGATCGCGGCACGCTGCGTTCAGGGGATCGGCGCTGCACTATTGATGCCGGGTAGTCTCTCACTGATCACGGTTGCGTTTTCGGGGGAGGCGCGCGGGCGGGCGATCGGCACCTGGTCGGGATTTACCGCGATCATGGCGGCGATCGGTCCCGTTTTGGGTGGATGGCTCGCGCAGGCGATCTCGTGGCGCGCGGTTTTTCTCATCAATATTCCGCTCGGCATCATCGTTCTTATCCTAACCTGGAAGTGTGTCGCCGAGAGTCGCGATGAGGCTGCGCGGCACGGGATCGATATCGTCGGCGCGGCGCTGATTACCGTTGGGTTAGGCGCTCTCGTTTACGGGTTGATCGCGTTGCAAAACGCGCACGGTGATGCCTGGGCTGTGGCATTGGCGCTCGTGGGCGCTCATATTGATCGCGGCGTTCCTTTACTACGAGCGTCGTCTCTCGCGCGATCCGATGCTGCAGGCCGATCTCTTCGAATCGCGATCCTTCGCGGGAGCCAACCTGTACACGTTCTTACTGTACGCGGGCCTGAGCGGAAGCTTGTATTTCGTGCCGTTCGATCTGATCAACGTTCAAGGCTACGAGCCGGTCGCGGCTGGCGCGTCGCTCTTGCCGTTCATCATTATCATGTTCGCTGCATCGCGCTGGTCGGGCGGTCTCGTCGTTCGCATCGGCGCAAAAATGCCGCTCGTCATCGGCGCGCTCTTGGCGGCAGCGGGATTTGCGCTGTTCGCGGTTCCGGGCATCGGCGGGTCGTATTGGGTGACGTTTTTCCCGGCATCGGTCGTCCTGGGTTGCGGGGGCGCGTTCTTCGTCGCGCCTTTGACGACCACGGCGATGAATGCAGTCCCCGCCGAGCAAGCCGGAATTGCGTCCGGGCATCAACAACGCAGTCGCGCGCACCGCAGGCCTGTTAGCGATCGCGGGTCTTGGCCTGGCGCTCGCCTCTACCTTTGAACAGCGCTTGGACGCTGAGATGACCAACCTGAACCTCACGCCGGCGACTATTGCCCAGGTCGATCGTCAGCTCGGCAACCTGCTTTCAGGCGAAAGCCTCAACTTGCGCGTCTCAGCCTCGCAGGTGGCGAGCGTCACGGGCGCCGTTCGAACGTCGTATGTCGCCGGCTTTCGCGAAGCAATGATTGTGGCTGCGATGCTTGCGGTGTGGGCTGCAATCGTCGCCGCCGTTTGGGATCTGCGCCCGGCTGGGGCGGGGAGAAGCGGGCGCAGCCCTGGCGCCCCTTGAAACATCAAGCTAGCTCAGGCCGTAAGAGCTTTCGAGGATGTGGCTGACTCGCTTTTGCATACAGAGACCGATCATCGTCGCGATGTTCTTCATCGCGCTCGCGGTCTTCGGTACGCTCTCGTACTTTAAGCTCGGCCGAAGCCTCAATCCGAACGTCACCTTCCCGATCGTCCTCGTAACCGCAGTCTATCCCGGCGCGTCGCCGGCCGAGATGGAGCGGTTCGTCATCAAGCCGATCGAAGATCAGATGGACGGCATCGACAACCTCGACCGTCTCAGCGCGACCGCGCAAGAAGGCACGGCCGCGGTCATCGTGCAGTTCAAGATCGACACCGACATCAATTACGCGGCGATCGACGTGCAGCGCCGCGTCGACATTGCGCGTACGTACATGCCGACCGATCTCGATCCGCCGATCGTCGACAAGAGCGCCGGTGGTTCGCAGGCGCCGATCCTCACGATGGCGCTCTCCTCAAAGAGTTTTCGCCGACCGGCTTATCGGACGTCGTGCACGACAAGATCGTCCCGGACATCCTGCGCATCCCGAACATTCAAGCGGTCGACGAGCGCGGTGAAGTCAAACGCGAGTTCCACGTTTTCCCGATCCGGAGCGGCTGCTCGCGACCGGCGAGACGCTGCCCGACATCTTCTACACGCTGCAGCAGAACAACGCGACCCTGCCCGGCGGCCGTATGGATCGGCCGACGTCCGAGACGACGGTTTCCGTGCACGGTGAGATCAACCGCGCAAGCGACATGCTGCCGATCCCGCTTTCAGCGACCTTCTATGCGCAAAAGGGACTGCGTATTCAGGACGTTGCGACTGTCGAGGACGGCCACGTCGATCAGCGCTCGATCTCGCGGTTCAACGACGCGCCGACGGTTCTGCTCGACCTCAACCGCATCGTCACCTCCGATGAGATCTCGACTACGAAGATCGCGCGCGACCAGCTCAAGACGATCGCGAAGAAGTATCCGAAGGTCACGTTCACAGAGGTCGACGCCCCGGCCGAATACACCGAGGCGTCGCTCGCCGGCGTCGTGCAGAGCCTTGGTGAAGGCGATCTTGCTCACCGCGATCGTGCTGATGCTGTTCCTGCACGCGTGGCGCAACGCGATCGTCGTCATGATCGCGATCCCGTCGTCGCTGCTCGCGACCGTCATCGCGATGCGTCTCTTCGGGTTCACGCTCGACATCGTCTCGCTGATGGGGCTCTCGCTGACGATCGGTATCCTCGTCGACGACTCGATCGTCGTGCTCGAAAACATCACGCGCCATCGCGACTTGGGCGAGAAGCCCGTGGATGCCGCGCTCAGCGGCCGCGCGAGATCGGCGGCGCCGCGGTCGCGATCACGCTCGTCGACGTCGTCGTCTTCCTGCCGATGGCGTTCCTCTCGGGGATCGTCGGCAAGTACATGAAAGAGTTCGGCGTCGTCGTCGTCGTCGCGACGATGTTCTCGCTGTTCGTTTCGTTTACGCTGACGCCCGGTGCTCGCCGCAAAGTGGTCGATGCTCAAGCGCAGTTCCGCGCCGCCGTCTTGGCTGGCCTGGTTCCAAGTCGGCTACGAACGCGTGCTGCGCATCGTATCACGATCGCTGCTGCCCGTACGCGCTCGCGCACGGCAAGCGCACCGTCGCGTTCTGTGCGGCCGTATTGGTCGTGGCTGCCATCGCTCTCGTCCCGCTCGGCACTCGTTCAATCCGAGTTCGTTCCATCGACGCAAGACGGCGAGGTCGACGATGACGTTCTCGTATCCGGTCGGCACGCCGATCGCGAAGACGTCAAAAGCCGTATTGCAAACCTTCGAGACAGAGGTCATGAAAGTTCCAGGGATCGAGAAGACGATCTCGACCGTCGGCTACAAGCCGGCCGGCTGGGGCTCGACGCAGGGCGGAAGCTACGCGACGCATGCACGCGACTGCTCGACAAGAACCGTCGCCGCGAAACGAACCGCGCCGTCGGCGACATCCGCAAGCTTGCCGCCAGCCTTTCCAGGCGCAAAGATCACGGTCGGCGGCGATAACGGCGATCCGATCTATTACACGGTCGCTGGACCCGACAACTCGATTGATGCGAGCGGCGGAGAAGCTCGCCGATCTCATTCGGTCGATTCCGGGGACGGTCAACGTCCAGACCGGTGCAGAAGCGGCAGCTAACCGCGCTTGAACATCAACATCGATCGCCAGAAGGCCGCTTTCCTTGGGCGTCAATCCCGGCGACGTCGCGACCGCTGCGCGCATCGCGATCGGCGGCGCCGTGGCGACGCGCGTCCGCACGCCGAGTGGTCTCGTCGACGTCCGCGTGCAGTTGCCCCGCGGAATACCGCAATCGGCTCGAAGACGTGCGCAACATTCGCGTGCGCGCCGGCGACGGCTCGATCTATCGCGTCGGCGACGTCGCGTACGTTCACGTATGACAAAGCGCCGACGAAGATCGAGCGGCTCGACAAGCAGCGCGTCGTCCGCGTGACCGGCGGCATCGAGCCAGGCGCGACGACGCTCGGCGCAGTGTCGCAGAAGATCGATCAAGGCCATCAAGACGCCGGGATTCTTCCCGCCGGGCATCGCGCTGCGCGCACAGGGCGACTCGCAATTCTTCGAAGAGACGATGAGCAGCATGTCGATCGCGATGCTGACCTCGTTCTCGCTGGTCTATGCCCTGATGGTCGTCCTGTACGGCTCGTTCTTGATGCCGTTCATCGTGATGTTCTCGGTGCCGCTGGCGATCATCGGCGCGCTCTTCGGTCTCGCGATCGCGCACCAGACGCTCAACCTGTTCTCGATGATCGGCATCATCATGCTCTTCGGCCTCGTCGCGAAGAACGGAATCCTGCTCGTCGACTACGCCAACACGCTGCGCCGGCGCGGTCTGAAATGCGACGAAGCGATCATGCAAGCCGCGAACACGCGCTTCCGCCCGATCGTCATGACGACGTTCTCGATGGTGTTCGGCATGCTGCCGCTGGCGCTCGGGCTTCGCGGAAGGCGCGGAGTTCCGCGTCTCGATGGGCACCGTGCTGATCGGCGGCTTGCTCAGCTCGCTCATCCTCACGCTGTTCCTCGTCCCGGTCATCTACACGTGGGTCGTCGGGCGGATCGAGCGCAAAGCGCAAAAACGCGCGGCGCGAGCACTCAAAGACTTGCCCGAACTTACGGGCGTCGGAACGCTATAGCGTTCGTTCGATCCAGGCGATTGCGCGCGCGAGCAGCTCGGGTGATTTTTCGCGCACGAGCGCGATGCCGGTCGACGTCGTTCCTGCATATGCGAACGATTCCGTTGGCCGCGATGCGGTGCGCAGCATCATCTCGGCTCCGCGAGCACTGACGGCGTCGTCCGCCGCGTACATCAGATAAACGTTGCGCGGCGCAAATGGTCCCGAACCCGCGAGATCGCGCGCGCGGCCGTCATCGAGCCCGATCAGAACGGTGCTCGCGGTTCCCCATCCGCGCGCGGCTGCCGCGTATGCAAGATCGGCGCCGAGTCCGACGCCGATCGCGGCAATCGTCCCACTCTCGGTGTGTGGTTGTCGTTCGATGAACGCGAGCGCGGCTTTCGTGTCGTTTGGATATGCCGTCGGCGAACGCAGGTCGGACTGTTCTGGAACGAGATCTTGCGGGTGCATGTCCTGATGTACCGACTCGCCGTGTCCGCGCAGATCGAATGCGAGAATCGCCCATCCGCGGGAACGAAAAAAAGGCACGAACGGAAGCCAGTCGTTGCGCGATCCGCCGAAGTCGTGAATCAGCGCGACAGAGGAGCGCCCCGATTGCCGCGGCGGCCAATACGTTCCCTTAAGATGAACGCTGTCTTCGCTAAGAAACGAGACTTCACGACCATTTTGGGCCGTGGCTGCGGAACCAGAGACCACGAACCCCGGTTGGCAAGGACCGGACGGTTGTCCTGCCCTACCTTAATACCGCTATGAAATTAGCGCGAGAAAACGGGCGCTCAGCCTGGGGCGAAGGCATAACGGAAGGCTCGCGCTCGTTACCGGCGGTGCCGGCGGGCTTGGGAGAGGCATAGCCTTCGGCCTTGCGCGCGCGGGTTTCCGGATTGCGTTTACGCACCGTCCAGGCGGGACACCGCCGAATGAGACCCTCGAGCTCGTCCGCGGCTATGACGCGGAGGCACTTGCGATTGCCGCAGATGCAACGCGCGAAGCAGAAGCCGCGCGCGTCGTTCGCATCGCTTCCGAGCGTGGTCCGGTCGAAGTGTTCGTGCATGTCGTCGGTCCGATGGTCGTGGGATCGTTTGCGCGCTCGTCTCCGGACGACTATCGCGCAATGGTCGACGGAAATTTCGGGAGCGCCGTGTGGATTGCGCGCGCCGTTCTCCCATCGATGCGCGAGCGCAAATTTGGCCGTCTGATCTTTTTTGGAACGAACGGCGCGTCGATGACGATGCCGTCGCCGGTGTTGTCGTTGTATGCAGCCTCGAAATCGGCCGTGACGTCGTTCGCGCGCACGCTTGCGGCAGAAGAGGCGAAGCACGGAATCACCGTCAACGTTGTCGAGCCGGGTGATATTCGCCAGAAGCTCGTCGATCGGGAAGAGGCGCACGCGCCTTCCCGGAAAAAATCCGACTGGCCGTGCCGGATCCTGGGAGGACATCGCAGAGGCCGTCGTGTTTTTCGCCTCTGATGGAGCGAGCTTCGTCAATGGACAATCTCTCGCGGTGACCGGCGGCTTGTCTGAGGCCTACGAAGGGTGATCATCTTCGTGTGGATCGTGATCGCTGTCGTCACGCTGATGCGCACGATAACGATCTTCAACGTCCCGCTCGTTGGCGATGAAGCTTATTATTGGGAATGGAGCCGCCGGCTCGCATTCGGTTACGTCGACGATCCGCCGATGGTCGCCTGGACGATCGCAGCGTTTTCGTGGATCGGTCAGAATCCGGGATTCGTGAGGCTTGGCTTCGTGCTCTCCGGCGTCGTTGCGACATTGGCTGCGGCTGCGTGTGCGACCGAGATAACGCGCGACCGGCGTGCCGGCGCAGCCGCTGCGCTCGCGTTGACGCTCACGCCGTTTATGTCGCTCGCATTCGGTACGGCGCAGCCCGACGGTCCGAGCATTGCATTCTGGTGCGTCTCGCTGTGGCTAGCGGCCCGAGCATTCCGCCGCAACGAACGATGGACGTGGATCGCGCTCGGCTTTTCGATGGGTGCGCTCGTTCTCGCACGCTTCTTCGGATGGGCGCTCGTCTTCGGCGTCGTGTGCTACGCGCTCGCTCCAGAACGCCGCTTCGCTTGGCGGAGCGGATTGATCGTCTCGCTCGCGATCGTAGGCATTCTCTACGCGCCGTTCGTCTGGTGGAACGCGACGCACGCTGGCAGACCTTCGAGTTCACGTTCTTTGCGCGGCATGTGCCGGCAGCGTTTTCGATCCGCCGGGTCATCGAAATGTACGCAGTTCAAGCCGCGGCGTATTCACCCGGCTTGTGGATCGGTGCGCTGTTATGCGCGATCGGACCGCGCGACGCGCTCTTGGCCTGGACGGCGATACCGCTCATTCTGTTCTTGACGCTTCTGGCGTTTTTCGAGCGCGTCGAGATCAATTGGGTGTCGAGCGCGTATGCCTCGCTGTGCGTCGCGATCGGGATAGCGTTCGTCGGACTCTCGCAGCGTGCGCGCGTGATTTGGGCGGCGGCCTCGACGGTGCCCGCGCTCGTATTGCTGCCCGCGCTTTTCATTGCGGCGGAGATGCCGGCAGACGTCTATCACGTCATCGTAAGCACCGGCTCTGCGATGCGCAACACGGGACCCTGGGAGATTTACACGACGTCTCAACTTGCGCACAACGTTAAGATCATCGCGCGCGAGCGCGACGCCGTCGTCATGACCGACGGTTACGGACTCTCGTCCGTACTGGATTTTGATGCTGGGATTCCACCCGTCGTCATCGGCTACGATTGGCAGGGCGCAGAGTCTCACAGCTGGATAACGCATATTCGCGGACCACGTACCGCGCTGTTTGTCGACAAGGAGTCTCTTGTGCCGTTGCCTGCCGTCCCCGGTGAACATCCGCTCGAACACGGCCGTCCCGATTTCCAAAAGCAGCTGCACAATGCGTGCGAGCGCGTCGAAGTCGGCCCGATCTTGAAGTATGACGCGGGGATGGGCGTGCCGCCGCGGCCGTACTATCTGACGTGGTGCTACGGTCTGACGGATCAGGGACTCGCGCTCTTGCGTGAGCCGGGGCCGTGGCCGTCCGCAATTCCGCCGCACGTAGCGAATATCTAGTGGGTTACGCGCAAGATCGGCGAGCGTTTCCGCTTCCGGGATCGCAGCCGCAATACGGTCCGGATCGTCCGCTTCGCGTCCTCAATATCGATTTGCACCTCGAACCGGATCTCGAAAAGCATTCGATCGACGGAACGTGCACGACGCGAGTCGAGGCCGTCGACGAAGGCGTCGAAGAGATCACGCTGGACGCGGTCGACATGGACATCCTCGACGTGCGCTGCGGCGGCGACGCACTCGAGCACGAGCGGCGCAGCCGGCGCGCTGACGATTCGCTTCAAGCGGCCGCTGCGCAGCGGCGAGCAGCTTGAGTTCGAGATCAAGTACCGCGTCGTCGAGCCGACGCGCGGCGCATACTTTACCGAGCCGGACCGCGCCAATCCGAAGAAACCGCGCCAACTCTGGACGCAGAGTCAAGACAGTGACGCGCGCTATTGGTTTCCGTGCGTCGACTATCCCGACAACAAGCAGACCAGCACGACGACCGTCGTCGTGCGCAAAGGCCTTTTCGCACTCGCAAACGGTGCACTCAAAGAGCGCCGCGACGATGCGAAAACGACGACGTTCGTCTATCGTCAAGAGATCGCGCACCCGACGTATCTTTTTACGCTCGTCGTGGGCGAGTTCAGTGAGATCGCACAGACCGGCGCCGAGGTGCCGGTTTTCTATTATGTTGCACCGGGTCGCGAAGCCGACGGTGAACGGAGCTTCGGCGCGACGCCGCGGATGATCCAGGCGTTCAACGATTTCATCGGCGTCGACTACGCGTTCGCACGCTACTCGCAGATCGCGGTCGCCGATTTCATCTTCGGCGGGATGGAGAACACGACCGCAACGACGCAGACCGATCGGACGCTGCACGACGAACGCGCACATCTCGATTTCTCGAGCGAGCCGCTCGTCTCACACGAACTCGCGCATCAATGGTTCGGCGATTTGCTGACGACGCGCGATTGGGCGCACGCCTGGCTCAACGAAGGGTTCGCCACCTATTTCGAGGCGGTCTGGTTCGAAGCGTCGCGCGGATGGGACGAGTACGCGTACCACATCGTCCAAATGCTGCGAAATTATTTTGCGGAAGATGACGAGCGCTACCGGCGTCCCGTCGTCTTCAATCGCTTTTTCTATCCGATCGAAATCTTCGACCGGCATCTGTACGAAAAAGGCGGCGCCGTTCTGCACATGCTGCGCGGTACGCTCGGGAAGGAACGCTTTCGCCGCGCGATTCATCGCTACGTCGAGGACAACCGTGGCGGAAGCGTCGAGACGATCGATCTCGTTCGCGCAATCGAGCACGCGAGCGGCCGTAATCATGCGTGGGTTCTTCGAGCAGTGGATCGGCCGCGGTGGTTATCCCGAGCTCGAGATCGGTTACAAGTACGATGCGGAGCGCAAAAGCGCAATCGTCGACGTTCGGCAGAAGCAGAAGGTCGACGACGATAATCCGGCTTTCCGCTTCGATCTGTCGGTCGGTTTTCTCTCGGCAAGCCACGCGCCGTCGGCGCTGAAGCGCGACGCGGGCGACGCGGAGACTGGACGGCGAGCATCGCGTTCGTCTCGAGATCACGCGCGCACAAGAGTCGTTCGCGATTCCCGTATCCGAGGAACCGTCGCTCGTTCGCATCGATCCCGGTGCGTACGTCCTCGGCAAGTTCGAGTACAAGCTCGGCACCGACATGCTCGTGCGCATTTTGCGCACCGAGCCCGACATCGTGGCTCGCATTCACGCCGCGCAGGCGCTTGCCAAAGAAGGCGGGCGAAACGCGCGCGAGGCGCTCGTGGAAACGCTCGAGACTGAACCGTTCTGGGGCGTCAGCATCGCAATCGCGCGCTCGCTCGCGCAGACGCACGCGCCGTGGGCGAAAGAAGCGTTGTTGCGCGCCCGCAAGCATCCGCATCCCAAGGCACGGCGCGGCATCGCCGAAGCGCTCGGCGCATTTCCGCGCGATCCGAACGTCGCAAGCGCGCTGATCGAAATGCTCGACGATGCGTCGTATTTCGTCGTCGCGACGGCGCTCGAGTAGCCTCGGCAAGACGCGCGATTCTCGCGCGCGCGAAATTCTGATGCGTCATCTCGCGTACGCCGTCGTGGGGCGACACGATTGCCGGCGGCGCCGCACGCGGGCTCGGCGAGCTCGGTGACGCTGCTGCCGTGCAACCGCTCATCGCGGCGACGCGCGACGACCGGAGCGACGAGGTTCGGCGCGCCGCGCTCGGTGCACTCGCGCGACTCTACCATCTTCTTGACGAGCGCAAGCCATCGATCATCGAAGCAATCATCGAAGCGTTCGACGACGACGATTTGCTCGTTCGTCTTGCGGCCGTCAGTGCTGCGGAGCATCTTGGTGAAAGCGCTACGATTCCGGCGTTGCGGCGAATCTCGAGTCTGGACGGTGACGGACGCATCCGGCGCGACGCGCTCGAAGCGATCGAACGCATCGGTGAAGCGCAGCGCACGCCGCCGGAGCTCGCGAAACTGCGCTCGGAAATCGAAGAGCTGCGCGAAACGGTACAAGCACTGCGCGCGCGGCTTGATACGGAACTGCCCATCAAGGCATGAGCCTGCGAGCGCTGCTGGTTTCGCTCACGCTGCTCGCGCTGGGCGGTTGCGGATTCTCTGCGGCCGATACGAACGCGCAACCGGTTGCCGTGGCGCACGCAGAGCCGAGCGAGCAAGTCGTGCGAACGAATTGGTCGCCGGGTGACCTCGCACGCGTCCACTCGATCCTCGAGAGCTCGCTGCGCTCGGAGTACTTCGAGAATGCCGGCGTCGCAATTGCAGATGAATCGGGCCGGTTGCTGTACGGCAAGAACGTCGAGCGGGGCTTCGCACCCGCATCGACGCTCAAAGTGCTCGTGGCCGCGACGTCGCTCGCTACGCTTGGCGTCGATGCGCGACTGGATACGAGTCTGGCGTCGCTCGAGCATCCGGATACGGAAGGTCGAATCGACGATCTGTGGCTTATCGGCGGCGGCGATCCGACGCTCGATCTCGTCGCTCTCCAGAGCGGCATCGCGGCGCTGTACCGCGACGGAGTGCGCCGCGTCGACGGCGACGTGATCGTCGATGCGACGTCGTTTACGGCGCCGGAACAAAATACGGCCTGGGCGTCCGACGATTTCGAATACGGATACGCAGCCGGCACGAGCGCAATCTCACTGAACTGGAACGTCATCGAGTTCAAGGTTTTGCCGACGCGCATCGGCGAGCCGGCGCGCGTCACCGTTTTTCCGGCGGATCCTTCGATCGTTATTCACGGCACGCCGACGACCGGTTACAACACGACGCTAACGATCGATCGCACGAAGCCGGGACGCAACGAGTTCAACATTCGCGGTTCGATCGCGTACGGTTGGGAGCAATCGTATTTCAGGCCGGTTGACGGAATCCCACTCTGGGCGGCGCAAGTCGTCGCGCAGATGTTGCGCGATCAGCACATCCTATTCAACGGACAAGCCCGTCTCGGTACCGATCCGATCGCAGTGCAAACGCTCTGGGAGCATCGCTCGCCGCCGCTGCGCACGATGATCAAGCAGATGCTGTTCGAGTCCGACAATCATATCGCCGAACAGTTGCTGCGCGTGGTCGGCACGACCGGCGGCGACGGTTTGATGGTGACGGGAGGTTCGGAGGCGGCGGGGGCACGCGTCGAACGCGCATTCTTGCACGGAAGAAACGTTCCGACGCCGAGTCTCCACATCGTCGACGGGAGCGGGCTTGCCGAGCGCGATCGGATCGCTCCGATCACGGTCGTTCGGTTGTTGCAGGTAGCCGACCATTTGCCGATTGCGCACGCGTACGTTAGCGCGTTTCCACGAGCGGGTATCGAAGGAACGGTGCGACACCACGAACTTGGACCGGCGCTCGGGCGAGTGCATGCAAAGAGCGGTCATATCGACGGCGTGAACTCGCTGGTGGGGTACGTCGATACGCACCACCACGGACGCTTGGCATTCGCGTTCCTCGTGAACGCGCCGTATGCGGACGATGCGATCTCGATTCAGGTCGGAATCGATCGAGCTCTCGACGAACTCGTTTCGCTATGAGCTACGATCTCGATCCCTCGCTGTTGCAGAAGATCATCTCGGCCGGCGCTCGAGCGGGGCGGAATCTATGCCGACGTGTTCGTCGAGCATCGCATCAGCCAGTCGATTCGGCTCCAGGATTCGAAAATGCACGAAGCCAGCGTCGGGATCACGTCAGGTGCCGGCGTGCGCGTCGTCGAGGGCGACCGGCAAGGGTACGCGTACACCGACGATCTTTCGGAGAAGGCGTTACTGGAAGCAGCGCGCGTCGCCTCGTTGATTGCGCGCGACGGCGCGCGTGTCGAAGCCGCGGACTTGCGCGAGGTTGCGGTCAAGCCGCGCTACACGATCGACGCCGAAGCACAAGCGACGGGTCTCGGCGACTTGAGCACCTACGTCGCTTTTCTCCAACGCATCGATGCGACGGGGCGGGCATACGACAAGCGCATCGAGACGGTCAACGGCGCGATGATCGGCGAGGTACAGCACGTACAGATTGCGACGAGCGATGGGAAGCTCGTCCGGGATACTCGCCCGCTGATCGTACTGAGCGCGCAAGTCGTCGCACGCGATGCCGTACGCGGCTTTGCGTCGTACGCCGATGGCGGACGCACGTCGCTTGCGTTCTACGAAACCAAGACGCCGGAAGCAATTGCGACCGAAGCGGCACGCATCGCCGTGATGAATGCCGAAGCGCGTGAAGCCCCTGCGGGCGAGATGCCCGTCGTCGTCGGAGCCGGAAGCGGCGGCGTGCTTCTGCACGAAGCGGTTGGCCACGGACTCGAAGGTGATTTCAATCGCGAGGGCACGTCACTCTACAGCGGGCGTGTCGGCGAGCGCGTCGCAAGCGAGCTCGTCACGATCTTCGACGACGGCGACATCGAGAACGAGCGCGGCTCGATTTCGATCGACGATGAAGGGACGCCCGGTCAACACAAAGTTCTGATCGAGCGCGGCGTTTTGCGCGGCTATATGCTCGACAGCATGAACGGGCGTTTGATGGGAAGTGGCTCAACTGGTAGCGGGCGACGCCAGAATTTTCGCTTTCTTCCGATTCCGCGTATGTGCAACACGTATATGCCACCGGGCGAATCGACGCTCGATGAGATCATCCGCAGCGTCGATCGCGGAGTATACGCAAAATCATTCGCCGGCGGTCAAGTCGACATCAGCCGTGGTGATTTCGTGTTTATGGTTTCGGAAGGTTACTTGATCGAGCATGGCAAGATCACGGCGCCGATTCGTGGTGCAAGCTTGGTCGGCAACGGTCCGGCGATCATGGAGAAGGTCGTTGCGGTTGGTTCCGATGCGCGGCTTGCCAACGGACAATATACGTGCGGTAAGAACGGACAAATGGTTCCGGTCGGCGTCGGCATGCCGACCGTGAAGATTTCGAGCTTGACCGTCGGCGGCTCCGCACTTCAATGAGTAGCGACGCAGCGCTCGAGATCGCCGAACGCGGACTTCGTTCCGCGCTTGCCGCCGGAGCGCGCGAGGCCGAAGCGACGTGCACGATTGCGCGACGATTCTCGGTGCGCGCGCGCGATACCGAGATCGACAAGCTCGAACAATCAACGGGGCGTGGACTTTCGCTGCGCGTCTTCGTCGGCGAACCCGGCAAGCTGCGGCGCGCGACGCTTTCGACCAGCGACTTATCCGGCGACGGAATCGAAGTCATCGCAAAACGCGTCGTCGAGGCTGCGCATCATGTCGGTCCGGATCCCTTCGCAGGCTTGCCCGAGACGGAGTGGTTCGCTCGACGCCGGCGATCTCGAGATCGACGCCGCCGATGTCGCATCGCGTCCGAACGACAAGAAGATCGAAGATGCGCTTGACGCTCGAGCGCGAGGCGCGCGCGTTCGATAAGCGCATCGACAATTCGAATGGTTCCTATGTCGCCGACGCGCAGGTGACGCTCGGCTTTGCGAACTCGACCGGATCGCGTGCTTCATATCGTTCCACGAACGCGTCGATGATGGCGAATCCGGTCGGTCGCGACGGTGAGGCCAAGCGTACGGCGTACTACGCGACCGCCGCCAGGTCGTGGGCCGGATGCGAGCTGCCTGCCAAGGTCGCGCGCCGTGCCTCCTCGCGCATCTTGGCGATGTTCGGTGCGGATCCGATTCCGACGCAGAAGATGCCGGTCATCTTCGAGCGCGACGTCGCGTGTGCCGTGCTCGGCGACATTTTCGCCGCCGTGAACGCCGCCAACGTTGCGATCGACAATTCGTATCTTGCCGACAAGGTCGGCGAAAAAGTCGGCAGCGATTTGGTGACGATCGTCGATGACGGCCGTATGCCGCGCGGCATGGGAACGTCGCCCTTCGATAGCGAGGGCGTTCCGACACGCCGCACCGTCGTTTTCCAAAACGGCGTGCTCAAGACGCATCTCTTCGATACGTACTACGCGCGTAAGCTCGGCGCGAAATCAACCGGGAACGCATCGGGTGGAGGGATCGGCCCGAACAATTTCTATCTCGAGGCGGGTAAGCTGAGCCTCGAAGATTTGATCTCGCAAACGAAGCGCGGTTTGCTCGTGCTCTCGGTCATCGGCTTCGCTACGGAGTGCGCAACCGGAACGTACAGCCGGGGCGTCAGCGGCGTGCTCATCGAGGATGGCGAGCTCTGCGCGTCGGTCGACGGCATCACGATCGCTTCGAATTTCCTAACCGGCATTTTGCCGGGCATCGACGCACTCGCCAGCGATCTTCGCTTTGATTCAGGGATCACGGCGCCGTCATTCCGCGTCGCCGAAATGACGATCTCGGGAGAGTAGTTTCAGCGACGCGATGAGGGGCCGAGCGGTCACAGCAACACGATGACGGGGCCGAGCCCCCACAGCATTACATGAGTGGCTTGCTGACGATGGTGTCTCGAGGCAACGACTTCGGGGGTCGTCCTCTCCGAATGTCATCCTGAGCGTAGCGTTCGAGCGAGCGAGGACGCGTAGTCGAAGGGCGCGCGATGGTGAACCGGGTAAGTGTTCGGCGAATCGCCGTTCGAGATTTCCCGTCACTCCGACGTAGAACGTGCCATCGAAGCATCGAAGTATGTAGACCCAATACCGCATAGGGCCTCGATGTCGACAAGAACGCTCAACGCAAGTGGCGAGGTAGTCGCGCCCTTCGACTACGCTCGTTGCGCTCGCTACGCTCAGGATGACATGAGTGGCCCGCTACACTCGGTTCGAGATCACTTCGGTCGGGATGGCATTTCGGGAAAACGACGAGCTCGCGCGCGGGATCTTGATCAAGCCGGTAATCTCCGTGCTGTGGCGGCTCGGCCCGGTTATGGTGCCGCTGCGCTTATATCGTGCCGCTGCGCTTATAGTGCAACGCGGTAGATGCGGTCTTCGACTTGTTCGAGGTTCGCGAGCATCTTGGGGTCGTGGCCGGGGAACCAGCGGCCGCCGGCGGCGAGCGTCTCGATGGTCGAAAATCCACGCTGATAGTTGTCATAATTGTGAATGATCGACGTCGGTGTTCGTGTTTCGAGATTGGCGTAGAAATGCGATGCATCGCACGCGAGGACCAGCGGTTTCGAGCCCGCGTCGATGACGGTGATCTGGTGCCCCGGCGTGTGTCCGCCGACGTGCAGCACCTTGATCGATGCGGTCATATTGAAGTCGCCGCTCATCGCTTTGATCTTGCCGTCGGAACGCAGACGCCCGATCTGATCGATCGCCGTCTGATCTGCGGATTTGAATGCCGGATGCGTGACGCCGCGCCCCGTGAAGTATTCGATATCGTCGCTCTGCACGTAGAACGTCGCATTCGGATAACGCTCGGGTACGCAGAAGTGATCGTAATGCAAATGCGAGATCACGATCGACTTGAGATCTTTGGGATCGAGGCCGACGCGCGGAAGAAGCTCGCTCGGTGAGAGATAATCGAACACGCCCTTCTCGCCCGCCATGCGTTCCGAGAATCCGGTGTCGATCATGACTGTCGCGCCCTTGTCCTTGATCACCCAGAACGGATAAACGAGCTCGATTTCGTCAGCGCGGTTCGACAAATTGAACATGTAGTAGTACGGCCGCTTCGACCGGCCCACGATGCACGCAAAAATCTCCACTAGGCTTTTGCTTTTTCTCTTTCGGCGTAGATAGCGCGCGCGATGCGAAACGCTTCGGCAGAGACCGGGACGCCGCCATACACGCCGGTTTGCAGGAAGATTTCTTTCATCTCTTCTTTGGTGACGCCGTTATTGATGGCGCCGCGGACGTGAACTTCCAGCTCGTGCCAGCGTCCGAGCACGGTGAGCATCGCAAGATTGAGCATGCTGCGCGTTTTGCGTTCCAAGCCGGGACGAACCCACACGTTCCCCCAGCAATACTCCTCAGTGAAATCGATGAACGCTTCGGCGAGCGAGTCGCCGGCAGCGCGTTGCAGCATCCCATCGACGTATTCGGCGCCGAGCACCTCACGACGGATGCGGGCACCCTCTTTGCGATCCATTATATAGCCTCCATAGCTGAGCGGGCTTCGAGCGAGGAGGGTCCTGGACGTGCGCCAATAGACCCTTCCGTTATGACTGCCGGACCCATCGGGTTCACCTTGATAATCCGCGTGGAGACGCCGAACCATCCGGGGGCGTTCGGTCTGCTTGCTTCGGCAATTGGGGACGCCGGTGGCGTGGTCGGCGCCGTCGACATTCGCACCGTTTCGAAGGCAAGCACCATACGCGACATCACGGTGACCGTCGGTTCCGAGCAAATCGCGAGCCTCGTTCGCGCGGCCATCGAGCGAATCGACGGCGCGCGCGTCATAAGCGCATCAGATAGCACGTTTCTCGCCCACCTCGGCGGCAAGATATCCGTCGAGTCGAAGGTTCCGGTGAAAACGCGTGCCGATCTTTCGACAGTGTACACGCCGGGTGTCGCGCGCGTGTCGATGGCGATCGCTGCGGATCCGAGCAAAGCGTTTCAACTGACGATCAAACGCAACACCGTTGCCGTCGTTACCGACGGCACCGCAGTACTCGGTCTTGGCGATATCGGTCCGCTTGGAGCTGCACCCGTCATGGAAGGCAAGTGCATGCTCTTCAAAAAGTTCGGACAGATCGACGCGTGGCCGGTGTGTCTCGATACGAAAGACGTCGACGAGATAGTCGAGACCGTCGTACGCATCGCCCCGATTTTCGGCGGCATCAATCTCGAAGATATCTCCGCACCGCGCTGCTTCGAAGTCGAACGCCGGTTGATCGAAGCGCTCGACATCCCGGTGATGCATGACGATCAGCACGGCACTGCGGTCGTCGTACTTGCGGCGCTGATCAACGCCGCAGCAGTCGTGCGCAAAGATTTGAGCGACATGCGGATCGTCGTCGCGGGAGGGACCGGCTCCGCGGGTACTGCGACGATCAAGCTCTTGCAGCTCGCAGGTGTCGCTGACATCATCGCGGTTGGGCGCGAAGGCGTTATCAATCGCAAAGAACGCTACGAGCCAACGCACATCACGTGGCTCGCGCAGAATACGAACCGCGAGAATATCGGAGGAACGCTTAATACCGTCCTTCGGGGCGCGGACGCATTCATTGGTGTTTCGGGTCCGGGAGTGCTCGAGGCCGACGATCTGAAAACCATGGCCCGCGACCCGATCGTCTTCGCGCTCGCGAATCCGACGCCCGGAGATCATGCCGGAAGTCGCTGCGCCCTACGTCACCGTTATGGCGACGGGACGTTCCGATTACCCGAACCAAGTGAACAACGTTCTGTCATTTCCTGGCATCTTCCGCGGCGCGCTCGATTGCAGGGCGCGGCGTATAACCGACAACATGAAATTGGCAGCGGCAAAGGCGATTGCCGCAATCGTTGGAGAGGAACGAAGTGTCGAGTACATTATTCCGAGCGTCTTCGATCAACGCGTCATGGAGGCAGTCGCCAAGGCCGTTATGCATGCCGCGGTCGAGGACGGCGTCGCGCGCCGCGCGATGGTCGTCGCCGAAGAGGATCACGCTGCGGCTCTCGTTTAGAAGCACCCTATGAGCAAACCACGAGTGTTGATCGTCGAGGACGATCCCGACGTAGCCTCATACGAGCGCGAAGTTTGCGAGCGCGCGGACTTCACCGCGCAGATCGCCCCGAACGGCGCGCAAGCGCTCGAGCTGGCGGCACAGTGGTCTCCGGACGTCGTGCTGCTCGACGTGAATCTGCCCGACATCTCGGGACTGGACGTCCTGACCTCGCTCTCGAACACGAGCGATGCCTTCATCTTAATGGTGAGTGCGGCGTCGGGAGAAGACGACATACTCAAGGGCCTCGGCCTCGGCGCGGACGACTACATCACGAAGCCGTTTTCACCGGGCCAGCTCGTCGCGCGCATTCAGTCGTTCTTGCGGCGGCGCGATCGTCACGCCCAGCGCGAGCAAGAAGGACGCATGACGGTCGGAAACGTGACGCTGGTTCGCGATCTCCACGTCCTGCAGAATGGTGAACGCAACGTTCCGCTGACCGCGCTCGAGTTTCGTTTGCTCTGGTATCTCGGCGAGGGCGAAGGCCGTTTGCTGACGCGCGCGCAGATTCTCGAGCACGTCTGGAACGACGTCTCCGGCGTTCCGACGCGCGTCGTCGACGTGCACGTTGCTGCATTGCGCAAAAAGCTCGCCGAAGTGAGTGCGAACCTCGCGATCGCGAGCGTGCGCGGCATCGGATACCGGCTGGACAGACCCTAGGAGTCCCGAACTGATCCGTCGTTTTCTCGCGCTGGTCAGCGCGTTCATCGCCACGCTCTCGTTCGTCTCCGTCGGTTTCGCACAGCCCGGCCCCGTCGCGTACGAATCGCCTGCGAAGAGCTTGCCGGCCGGACGCATCGGCATCACACCATTTTGGGCGGTCTTGCCGTCGGGACGTTTCGTCAAGCCGCAAGGGCGCAGCGTCGTCGCCGGAAGCAGCGCGCTTGCCGTCGCGCTTTCGCCTGATTCGCACTATGCGTTCGTTGCGGGATCGACGCTGGCTGCAATCGACGTCGATTCGATGACCGTCGTCGCGCAATATGGCGCGCCTGCTGCCCATCCGTACACGAGTGTCGTTGCGGTGCGCGATCCGCTCGATGCGACGCGTACGCTTGTCGTCGCGTCCTCGGGAGGCGCCGATGCGCTGTATTTCTACCGGTTCGACGGAGCGAATCTAACGCCGGATCGCACCGCTAACATCGGACTTCCGGGCTTCCCCGCGTCACTCGTCGCAACACCGGATGGTGCGACCGCGTACGTTGTGCAGAGCGCCGGCGACAGCGTCACTGCAATCGACTTGCGCCGCCGCAGGACACGCTCGACGCGCTTAGTCGGATTCACGCCGCTCGGCGCGACGTTGATGCTGCGCGACGGTCAGCCTAGCCGGCTGCTCGTTTGCAACGAAGGTTTGATGCGTTACGCACCGCTTGCAAGCCCTGCGCTCATTCCGATGTTCGGAACGCCGCCGCCGGATATGGACGCCGCATCCTCGCTCGACGTGGTGGCGCTCGACGCGACTGCCAATGTTTCCGCGCAGCCCTCGGGCGACGGGCCGATGCACATGGATCGCCCGCCGGACGGCATTCGCGTCATCGGCGGCGCACATCCGAGCGCGGTAGCGATTACGCCGGACGGTTCGTACGCGTTCGTCACGCTGGCAAACATCGATCGTATTGCGGTCGTGTCATTGATCGGGATTCCACGCGTCGTCACTGGGATCGATCTTCGGTTGTTTCCGAAAGGCCCGTACGGGACGCAGCCGAGTGCGCTTGCGATCTCGCGCGACGGACGCCGGTTGTATGTTGCGCTTTCAGGTCTCGATGCGGTCGCTGTCCTTGATTCTTCCAACCCACAGCGCTTACGGCGCTTGGGATTGATTCCGACCGGCGACTATCCGGCGGCGCTTGCACTCTCCGAGGACGATCGTGCGTTGTACGTCGTCAACGCGAAGGGTTATGGCCTCGAGGGAAACGATGTTCCCTCGACGTTGCAGCGCGTAGACCTTGCGTCGCAGAATCTCATTCGCGACACGTATACAACGCTCGGCTCGACGCGCATCTCGTACACGGCGCCGCGCAATGGAGTCGTCTCGCCGTTGGGGAGCGGACGCGCCAGCTCGCGGATCAAACACGTCGTCCTCGTTCTCGAAGAGGACAAAACGTTCGACTCGATGCTGGGCGATCTGGTCGATGCCGCGGGCCGTCCGCACGGCAACGGTGATCCGGTTTTGACCACGTACGGTGCGACCGTCACGCCCAATTTGCATCTGCTGGCGCGCACATACGGGCTGGCGGACAATTTCTATGCCGACGCGCGCACCTTGGTTTTGGGCCACGAATACGCGCTGGGTGGCGTCGTAAGCGACTACGCGCAAAAGCGGAGTCTCGACGGGGCGGTGCCGCTCGAGGATCCAGACGATTATGGCCGGTTCGGTTATATCTTCAACATGCTTGCTCTGCACCGAATCACGTATCGCGATTACGGCGATCTCTTGCTAATGCGCGGATACAACATCGACATGAGTCCGGTCGATCCGCAAGATCGCTTCGCGCCGACGACGGGCTTAGGTGGTACGTATTCACTCAACGTCCCCGCGCTTGCGGCGTTGCGCGGTCACCTTGACGAGCGTTACCCGGGCTGGAATCCGCGCATACGCGACGAACGCCGCGCGCGCGAATTCGTGCGCGATTACGATGGGCTCGTGCAAGCGCATCACGCGCCCCGTTATTCGGTCGTATGGCTTCCCGACGATCGCGGCGCAACCCGCGAAGAGGTCGCAGACGGCGATCGTGCGCTTGGCGTGATCGTCTCGCATATCACGCGCTCGCCGGCCTGGAAAGATACTGCGATCTTCGTCATGCCCGCCGATGCCGCGACCCAGCGCGATCACGTGAACGGGCAGCGTTCCTACGCGCTCGTCATTTCGCCGTATGCGAAGCGCGGGTTCGTCGGACACCGCCATCTCTCGACAGTCAGCGTGCTCAAGACGGAAGAAGAGCTGCTTGGCTTGCCGCCGCTCTCGCTGGGAGATCTCCTTGCCGGCGATATGTCCGATTTTTTCACGGATCGGCCGAACTTTACGCCGTACACGGCAAGACCGGTCGAGAGCCAGACCGAATGAGCGGCCGGTGACGGAAAAGGATATCATCGCCGCGCCTTTCGTGCGCGCGGCAAACGCGACGCTCCGTGATGCAATCGTCGTAGCTCCAGGTGCGGCGCTCGATCAGGTGATGCCGCTTTACGGCGAGCCCAGCACGCTCATCGAGCGGGCGAAGGAGCAGCACAAAGTGCTGACGCGAACCCTGCACGATTGCGGTGTTCGAATTCACCCGCTCGAAGCCGACGACGATAGCGGTCACGCGGCGTTTGTCGCGGATTGCGCGCTCGTGCATTGCGAGTGGCGCGATCATCTTGCGCCCGCATCGCATCGATCGCCGGCGCGAAGTGAACGCCGTCGAGACGAAACTGCGCGATCACGGGATTCCGATTCTCGGAAAGATCGAGGCGCCCGGATTGCTCGATGGCGGTGACATCGTGCTTGCAGGCAACACTGCATACATCGGCGTTCCGGATAAGAAGCCGCGCAGCAACACGCTTGGACGCAGTCAGTTCTCACAGATTTTGGTCTCGGCCGCCATGCAGACGGTCGAGCTGCCGATGGACGGATCGATTCCTCGGCTCAGCGACGTGTTTTCGTCGGCGGCCGAAGATTTGATCGTCGCGGCGACCGATTTCATCGACACATCGTCGTTGCGCTCCCGCGCACAAATCCTTGCGATCCCGCGCGGGGAAGAGTACGGCGCGTCGCTCTTGCCGCTCGGCTCCCGCCGCGTCCTGACCAATCTCCGATTTCGCTTCGCGGTACCGATGTTGCGCAAAGCGAAACTCGACGTCGTTGCAATTGACTTATGGGAGTTCGGAAAGGTAGGCGGTGGACCACCCCGTTTGGTGCTTCCACTCAAACGAGCCTAGAGGTCCCTTGTGCCCAATGCGATCGAAATTGACGGCCTCGTCAAGCGATATGGTGATTTCACTGCCGTAGACGGCATCTCGCTCGTTGTCGAAGACGGCGATTTCTTTGGATTCCTCGGCGCGAATGGTGCCGGGAAAACGACGACGATCAACGCGATCGTCGGCTTGGCGACATTCCAAGCCGGCACGATTCGAATTTTCGGGCACGATATAACGACGCGAATGGCGCAGCGCGCGTCCGCTCGTCGGCGTTGCTCCGCAAGAATTCAATTTCGATCGCTTCCTGAACGTTCGCGACATTCTCTTGTATCAGGCCGGATACTATGGTTTGCAGGGAGCGGCCGTAGAGCGTCGCGCGGATGCCTTGCTCGAACGTTTCGGGCTCAGCGATAAGGCCGGTCAGTTTTACACGCGACTCTCCGGCGGACAGAAGCGACGCTTGACGCTGGCACGCGCAATGATACACGAGCCGCGCCTCATCATTCTCGACGAGCCGACCGCCGGTGTCGACGTCGAGTTGCGAATCGAGCTCTGGGACCTGGTTCGCGAACTCAATCGCAACGGAACGACGATCTTCTTGACGACGCACTATCTCGAAGAAGCAGAAGCACTTTGCAAAAACATCGCGCATCATTGAAGGCGGTCGTGTGGTCGCGCGTGAGTCGACCGAAAAACTGATCGGTGACCGTTCGCTGCAGGATGTGTTCCTGGATATCATCGGCCGGGACCGCGCCGAAGTACAAGCGCAATGACGATCGCTCCGGGTTCGTTTACCGTCAAGAATTACGTAGCGCTCTGGACGCTCGTCAAGCGCGAGATGAAGCGCATGTGGGTCGTGATCAACCAGGTGGTGTGGCCGCCGGTGATCACGACGGTCTTGTATGTCACCGTCTTCGGACTCGCGCTTGGGAGCCGCATCGGTACGACGCAGGGCGTTCCATACGGCGCGTTCTTGATTCCGGGCTTGATCATGCTGCAGGTCATCAACGAATCGTACGGCGAGGCTTCGAGCAGCGTCTTTCAGGGCCGGTTTCTGAACCACGTGCAAGAGATGCTGATTTCGCCGATGTCGGCACTCGAGATCGTGCTCGGTTTCGTAATCGCGGGTGTCGTGCGGGCCTTCATCATCGCAGGGCTGATAACGATCCTCGGCGTGCTGCTCGTCCACGTCGGACCGCACAACTTGGGCCTATATCTCTTCGTCGTGACGATCGTCGCGATACTCTTCTCGTCGATCGGGATCATCTTCGGCCTGATGGCCGAAAAGTTCGATCATATCGCGATTTTCACAACCTTCGTCATTACGCCGCTCGTTTTCGTCGGCGGCGTCTTCACCTCGAGCCGCTTCTTGCCGCCTGCGGTGCAGAAGCTCTCGCTCTTCAATCCGATGTTCTATATGATCGACGCGTTCCGGTACTCGTTCACAGGACGCAGCGACATTGAGCTAGGACTCTCGTTACTGGTCGTCCTCGTGCTCAGCGGCGCGGCTTTCGGAACCGCGCTCTTGATGACGGCGGCTGGATACAAACTCCGAACGTGAACCCCTGGGGGCTAGACATGAAGATAACGCGATTTTTTGCCGCTCTCGCCTTTGGTGTCGCGGCAGCGCTGCCCGCGAGCGCAGCCGAGGCGCCCGCTACCGCACCGGCCCTCGTCCAAGGGGATCCCGCACCCGCGTTCGATCTTCCGACCATCGACGGTAAGCGCGTCACGCTCGATAGTCTGCACGGAAAGACCGTCATCATCAACGTCTGGGCGACGTGGTGCCCGCCGTGCCAAGAAGAGACTGCCAACCTCATCAAGGCATACAATCAGAGCGCCGGCAACGACGTCGTGTTCATAGGCGTCGACTCGACCGAGACTGCGCCGCTCGTGAAAGCGTTTGCGGCTGCGAAGGACATCAAGTTCCTCGAAACGGTCGATACGGATCAAACCTTCGCGAAAGCCTATCACGTCAAATATTTCCCGACGACGTACGTAATCGGACCGGACGGCGTATTGCGGATGGTTTACATCGATCTCGTGACACCGAAGCTCATCGCGCAATTCGTCGCGGATGCGCAAGCGAATCGAAACTCGCAGCTCACCTCGCCGATCCAAGAAAAGATCGACGCGCTGCTTGCACCCTCGAAGTACGCATTTGCGGGCGATGCTGCGCACGTCGACGCGACCGTTGCCGGGTTTCAAAAAGCGGTCGGGCAAGTCGGCGAGATGATCGACAACTCCGATCCGGTCGCCGGCAATCCGATCGACGTGCCGCGCACTGAGGCCGAAGAGAATTCTTTGCGTGCCGAAGCGATCGTTGCGATGAAACCGATTGCAACGACACGTGCGCGAAAGATCGCGTTCGATTTGCTTCAAGGCGACGCGAGCGAATATGAAGGCAAGCACGAAGAAGCGTTGACTGCGTATACTGCGGCGCACGCACTCGATCCAAAGAATGAAGACGCGCTCGGCGGGATGGCGACTGCAGCGGGCCGGCTCAAGAACTACGACGTCGTGATCCGCGCGGACGAGCAGCTCATCGCTCTCGAGCCGAAGAGTGTTCCCGGTTACGTCGATCTCGGCGTGACTTGTGGTACAGCCAAACGCTTCGAGGAAGGCCGGCGCGCGTTCGATCGTGGGATCGCAGGCGCGACAGCAAAGGCCGATGCACCGCACGCGAAGGCAACCGACATTCGGATGCTGGCGTGGGCGCATCTCTACTACGGTCGTATGGAAGCCAAAGCCGGAAACATCCCGGCGGCGCGTCAGCAATTCGCGGATGCCACGCAAACGACGCTGCGGCTTCCGAAGACGAACTCGCGTTACACGATCTATCTCGAGCAAGCGCAGGAAGAAACGGTCGCGCTCGACATTCGCAGCGCGTCGCGCACGCTCGACCGCGCTCTCATTTGCGCCCTGGACGGGGCCGCAACTGCCCGGTAGCTCGCCGGATACCGCAAAGTACCGGCTCGTCGTCACCGGAAAGCCGGGGCAGAGCATTCGTCTGCACGCGGTCGATCTTCCGAAGGGTTGGATCGCCTCGTTCTGCACAGATCGCATCTGCGCGCCGCTACAAGTCGCGACGACGCTACCCGACTCAGGCGTGAAAGTGATCGAGTTTCAGGTTGTCCCGCCGGATGCGAAACTGCTCGGGCACGTACCCAGCGTCCGAGTCGTCGTCACCGACGGAAAGTCGACGGCATCGGCTCGGACGCTGGCGCTACGTTCGTAGTTTAGAGGAACGCCGTGGCGGGCGTCGCGAGCGGCTTCGACTTGTCGACAACGTAGACTGAGAGCATCTTCAGCGGATCATCGAGGTCGTATTGATTGCGCCGTGCGGCACGCCGGCCGGATTCATGAACGAATCGCCCGCCTTGACGTGGCGTTTCGGTTGGCCTTGGACGTAGAAATCCATCTCCCCGTCGATAACGTAACCAAGCTCGACTCCCGGATGCGTATGTGAAGCGGCCGTCACGCCGGGCGCGATCACGACGTATGCTTGGATTGTTTGATACTGGTCGCCGGGATAGCTCGACGGTTTGCAGGATCGTGCGCGTAATTGCGCTCGGCGTCGCAACCGAGAGTGGCGTCGGTGACGGCCCGCCATATTGCGCGTACGCTGCGGTCGCAGCCACGCTGAAGACCAGAATAGCAAGCGAAAAAACCGTTTTCTTGGGCATGCTTACCCCCTCAAGCGAGTAGTCTGCCAGACTTGTCGGATGAGCCGACGATCCCTACCGGACTGTGCTCTTCGCGAGCCGGCTAGAAGCCGTTAAAGAACGGGTTGTGCTGCTTCTCGAGCCCGATCGTGCTCGGCGGCCCGTGTCCCGGCATCACAACTGTTTCTTCATCGAGCTTGAACAGTTTGGTCGACACGCTTCGCAGGATGTCTTGGTAGCCGGTGTTCTCACCGAACGCCCCGCCAACGCTTCCTGCGAAGAGCGTGTCGCCCGTGAACACCGTTGATTTGAACAGATAGCACGAGGAGCCGTCGGTGTGTCCGGGCGTGTGCAGCATGCGGATTGCAGCGGCCTCGCCGAACGGAAGTTGCTCGCCGTCTTGAACCGGGATCGCTTTGCTCGCAAGCGCGCCGATTGCGTGCACGTCGTATTTGTGCATCACGATATGCGCGTCCGGAAATTGCTTCGCGACGTCCGCGGTCGCATCGCAGTGATCGAGATGCTTGTGCGTGATCAGGATGTAGCGCAGCACGTACGGGCCTTCTGCGATCGCGCGCCGCAAATTGTTCGGATCGCCGGCCGGATCGATGAGCGCCGCCGTCTTGCCGTCTTCGAGGAAGAAGATGTAGCCGTTCGACGGGTGCGGATTTTGCGGATGGTGCCGAACGTCTTCAGGCGATGCGACGTGCGGCTCCCAGCGTTGCGCTGCGCTGTCGGCGAGCTTGCCGGGATCGAGTCGCAGGACGCGAGCGATCTCGCGCGCTTCGTCGTCGGTCGGCGCGCCCTCGCCGCCGATCCACGCTTTGAGCTCGCTTTGCGCAAGGCCGGTGCGCGATGCCAGCGTCGCAACGTCGATCCCGAGGCCTCGGCTCGCCTTACGAACGATATCGGAAAATTCGTCTTCGAGCATCAAAATTAGTCGGCGCAACCAATCATCTCCCCTTCCCGTCCGAGGTAGTGTTGTTACGAGGCCGGCAAGAAAGTGTTGTTGCGAGGTCGGCGAGAAAGTGGTGCCAAGTTGACAATGGTGATGGACCGAGCGCGTCCGGGGAGTCCCGCGCGCAACCGCGTGGGGGTGCGCATCCCTGGTCGAAGGAGCTTAACATGGAGAAAATCATCATCATCGGTTCCGGCCCGGCCGGCTTGACCGCCGCCATCTACGCGGCGCGTGCGAACTTGCAGCCGCTTGTTTTCGCCGGCGCACTCTACGGCGGCCAGCTGATGCTGACGACCGAGGTCGAGAACTATCCGGGCTTTCCGGAAGGCATCATGGGGCCGGAGCTCATGGAAAGCTTTCGCATGCAGGCCGAGCGTTTCGGTGCGCGCTTGGAATTCGTCGACGTAACGGCGGTCGATCTCGGTTCGCGTCCGTTCACGGTGTTGACGTCGGAAGGCGAATTCCGTTCGCAGGCAGTGATCGTCGCAACCGGCGCGAGCGCGCGCTGGCTCGGAATTCCGGGCGAGGAGCGTTTGCGCGGCCGTGGCGTCTCGACGTGTGCGACCTGCGATGGCGCGTTCTTCAAAGAGAAGAGGATCGTCGTATGCGGCGGCGGTGATTCAGCGATGGAAGAAGCGCTGTTTCTGACGCGCTTTGGGTCGCAGGTGACCGTCATACACCGGCGCGACACGTTGCGCGCCAGCAAGATCATGGCCGAGCGCGCGCACAACCATGCGAAGATCGACTTCATCTGGAATACCGTCATCGAGGAAGTCCATGGTGATCCGGTCATGACGGGTTTGCGATTGCGCAACCTCATAACCGAGAAAAGCCACGATTTCGACGCCGACGCATTGTTCATCGCGATCGGGCACGATCCGAATACGGCGATCTTCCGCGGACAGCTGGAGCTCGACCGGGCGGGTTACATCGTTTCGCCCGACGGCGTGCACACGAACGTCGAGGGCGTGTTCGTCGGCGGCGACGTCTTCGATATCAGATACAAGCAGGCAATTACTGCCGCCGGAATGGGATGCAAAGCTTCGATGGAGGCCGAGCGTTTTCTGGAAATGCTCGAGTCGTCCGAAGCGGAACAAAGCCTCTCAGCGTAAGAGAGAGCGAAGCGCCGGCTCCAGTTCCGGATACCGAAAACGATATCCACTTGCCAGCGTGCGTTCCGGTTGAACGCGTTGCCCTTCGGTAAGGATCATCTCGCCCTCGCCGAAGAGCGCCTTTAACACGAAGTCCGGAACCGGGAAGATAGTAGGCCGTCGCAAGACGTCGCCGAGCAGGTGCGTAAACTCCGCATTCGTCACCGGTTCCGGCGCCGTTGCGTTGATCGCGCCGTCCGTGCCGTCGATTGCGTGCTTATACGCGTCGATCAGATCCTCGATGTGAATCCACGACATCCACTGCGTGCCGCTCGCGAGCTTGCCGCCGAGACCGAAGCGAAACGCCGGCAGCATCATCGGAAGCGCGCCGCCGTCGGGTCCGAGGACGAGCCCGGTTCGAACGATCGCAACACGTATTCCCAGCTCGGTCGCGCGGTTGGCCTCGCGTTCCCAATCCAGGCATACGCGCGCGAGAAAATCGGTCCCCGGCGAGCTTGTCTCGACGAACGTTTCCGTGAAGCTCGTGCCGTAGTAGCCGATCGCCGAGGCCGAAACGTACGCGAGCGGTTTTTTCTCGAACTTTGCGATCCGATCGAGCAGTCCGCGCGTTAGCTCGACTCGCGAGCGACGAATCTCTGCCTTCTGCGCGTTCGTCCAGCGTCGTGCCACCGGCGCACCGGCGAGGTTGACGATGACGTCGGCATGCGCGCACGCGCTCGCCGCCGCGTCGAGGTTGCGCAGCGAAGTGACGACGACGTCATCACCGCGCGCGCGCAGCGCATCGACGAGGTGCCGGCCGACAAAACCCGATCCGCCGGCGACGGCTAAATGGAGGTTCAGCTTCTGGCGAGCTCTTTTGCGTCCGCGCCGACGAGCGATTCGATCTCGTCGATTTCCTTTGGAATAGCGGGCGTGAGATTTTCCGGTCCGCTCGTCGTGCACAGAATGTCGTCTTCGATCCGGACGCCGATGCCTTTGAAGCGTTCGGGGACGTTGAGATCAGTTTGCACGTAGAGCCCGGGCTCGACGGTCATCACCATGCCCGGCTCGAGTTTGCGCCACTGGTCGGCGTGATCGCGATAGCGACCGACGTCGTGCACGTCGAGACCGATCCAATGCCCGGTGTTGTGCGGATAAAAATCGCGATACGATTCGTTTTGGATCACCTCGTCGAGCGAACCGGAGAGCAAGCCGACGTCGATCAGCCCTTCGCACAGCACGCGAACGGCAGCCTCGTGATAGGCGCGGAACGGTTTTCCGGGACGCACTTCTTCGATGCCGGCTTTCTGCGCCGCAAGCACGATCTCGTAGATCGCGCGCTGCTCGGCGGTGAAGCGTCCGTTGACCGGCCACGTTCGCGTCACGTCCGACGCGTAGATGTCGAGCTCCGCGGCGGAGTCGATCAAGACGAGCGTTCCATCCCGCAATTGTTCGCGATTGGTGTTGTAATGCAAGATCGTCGCGTTCGCGCCGCCGGCAACGATCGACGTGTACGCCGTCGATTGCGCGCCGTTGCGCATGTACGCGAATTCGATAACGGCTTCGAGCTCGTATTCCCACATGCCGGGATGCGTTGCGCGCATGCCCGCGATGTGCCCGAGCCGCGTGATCGCTCCCGCGCTGCGCATCACCTCGATCTCCTCGGACGATTTGCGCAAGCGCATCTCGTGCAGGATCGTTCCCGGTTCGAAGAATTCGAGCGGTGCTTTCCCGCCGCGCCGCACCGCGTGCCGCGCCTCGGCAACGGCGGCGTGTACTTTGCGATCGAACGCTTCGTCGCGGCCGAAGCCGTACGCAAGCCGTTCGCAACCGACGAGCATCTCACCCAATTTTTCGTCGATCTCGTCAATGCCGAATGCGGCTTCGACCTCGAGCGCCGCCGGTGCATTTTCGACTCCGAGCCGCTTTCCGGTCCAAATTTCCATTTCGCGATCGCGGCGCCGCAAAAACAACGTGTCGCGCTGCTCGCGTCCCGGCGCGATGATCAGCACGGCCTCGGGCTCCGTAAAGCCGGTGAGGTAATAGAAGTCCGAGTTTTGTCGGTATTCGTACTCGGCGTCGTTGTTGCGAATGTGATGGATCGCGGCGGGGACGATGGCGATCGCTTCGCCCAGCTTCTCGGCGACCGCATCCCGGCGTTTGCGGTAGATGCTCATGGGGGACTTCGGTTCGCCGGTGAGCGAAAACGGCCCCGTGAAGAAGCGGGATTGGGACCGTCGCGGCCTGTTCGTTATAGCGGCCAGTCACGGGACCAGCGACTTTTACGCCGGATTCGTCCCGCTGATCGTCTACTACGTCGCGAGCCACAACGGTCTCTCGCCGGTATTTCAGGGCATCGTCGGCTTCATTTGGTACTTGACGAGCTCGATCGTGCAGCCGATCTTCGGCGCGTATTCAGATCGCTACGGAAGATGGTGGTTCTTGCCGGCCGCGGTCGGCGTGACGACCATCGGTGTTTCGCTCGCGGGTCTTGTGACGTCACCCGCGATGCTGATCGCCCTAGTTATTCTCGGCGGATTCGGTTCGGCGCTGATGCATCCGGAAGCGGGACGCTATTCGTCGATGCTCAGCGGCTCGCACAAATCGACGGGGATGTCGATCTTCGTGATCGGCGGACAAATCGGATATTCGATTGGTCCCGCCGTTGCTGCCATCGCGCTCGCGCATTGGCGTGGCGGCACGGCATGGCTCGCGATTCCCGGCATCTTCGCAGTCGCCGCACTTTTTTGGGCGATGAGCAAGGTCGGTCCGCGCGCGGAGCGCAGACACGAAGCCGCACCGCCGCTCGTCGTGCCGAAAGCCGATCCGTTCGGCATTTCGGATTGCTCGTGAGCAGCACGGCGCTCCGCAATCTCGTCAATTCGTCGTTTATGATTTTCTTGCCCAACTTGCTGGTCGCGCGCGGCCACTCACTCGTCGAGGCCGGTCAGATCGTCACGTTGTTCTTGCTGGTCGGCGTCCTCGGAACGTACGCGGGCGGAACGCTTGCGGATCGTTTCGGCGCGCTGTTCATCTCGATCGCGACGCTTGTCGCCGCGGTGCCGTGCTTGCTTGGATTCTTCGTCTTGGGCGGTACTTTCGGACTCGGGTTACTCGTTGTGGGCAGCATCTTACTCTCGGCCAATACCGGTCCGGGCGTTGCGCTCGTGCAAGCGATGTTGCCGCAGAATCTCGGCATGGCGCTGGGCCTCATGAACGGCGTTGCGTTCGGCATCGGGTCCGCGCTCGTCACGGGAGTCGGCGTGCTCGTCGCGCGCGAGGGACCAGCCGCGGCGCTTTCGCTTGTGAGTTTCGTGCCACTCGCTTCAGCGGTCGCGTTTGCGCTGGTTAGATTCCGCCGAGAAACCGTCCCGGCGCCAGCGTTGCACGTGGGTCGAACCGCGCCTTAAGATCGCGCATCACCTCGATCGCGGGCGGCAACGTTCCCCACGCGTCGACGTCACCTTCGAGCGGGAGGCCGCGCGCGAGCACCGTTGCTTCAGGAATCCGCGCTCGCAACGCCGCGACCGCATCGGAGAGCGTTCCGCGCACCGCGAGTTGATCGAGCTTCCCGTCGACGAATATGCGTGCGATTACGTCGCCGCAGCGGAGATCGACGATCGTATCGAGCAGCGCAGCCGTCGGCGCTATGCCTTCGCGCGCGGCCGCTTCGCGCTTGAGCGCGCCATCCGGCAAGCCGAGCGCGCGCAGTGTTATCGAGCGTCCCGGAATGCTCGCGATGTATGCGTCAAGCGTTCGTGCGAACGTTTCGTGTGCGCCCGTGTCGATGATGCGTGTCTCCGGAACGCCGGCGGACCCGAGCGCCGAACGCACGCTGCGCGTCGCGCGCTCGATCGCCGCAGCCGAACCCTCGAATGCGAGCAGAATTGCGCCTTCCATGCCGAGCTCGAACGGCAATATTTCGCGAAAGCCGTCGATCAACAGTGCAGCCGTTGGCTCGACCTCGAGGGCTTGCACGTTGCTCGCGGCGCGTGCGCGCGTTCCTTCAGGAAGGCGAGCGATCGTCAAACGGAATGCGGCCGGCATCGGCAAGGTCTTGAAGTTGGCGCGCGTGATGACGCCGAGCGTCCCGAGCGACGAGACATACAAGCGCGAGAGATCGTAGCCGCTGACGTTCTTGACGACCATTCCGCCGGCGTGCGCAAGCGTTCCATCTGCGAGTGCAGTCGTCGTCCCGATCAGGAGATCTCGTGGCCGGCCATAGGTTGCGCGTCGCGGTCCGAGCCAACCCGCAGCGAGCGTCCCGCCGATCGTCGCGCTGGCCGCGTGCGGAACGTCGAGCGGTACAAACTGACGGTGCTTGGCAAGCAATGACGCAAACTGTGCGACCGTCAAACCTGCGCCGGCGCCGATCGTCAGATCGCGATAGTCGTAGTCGTGAACGGCGCGCAGGCGTAAGGTCGAAAGCGCGATCTCATAGTGGCGCGGCGGATTTCCGACGCCGAGCAGCGTCCCGCCGCCGACCGGAACAACGGCGTCACCCGCTGCGTCGGCCGCGCGAAGCACGTCGGCAACTTCTTGTTCGGTGCCTGGTTCGACGACTCGACCCGGGCTACGCCCGTCGATCTCGTAGGGGTTCGTGCGTGCTTTAGCTCGCGGCACGAACTTCGCTACACGCTGCGCTACTTGGGAAGATTTTGTCGGGATTGAATCGTCGTGCCGGATCGAGCACGTCACGCACGCGTCCCATCGTCGCGAGGTCGTCGGCCGAAAAGAGCAGCGCGAGCGATTCGCGCTTCTCGTACCCGATGCCGTGCTCGCCGGAGATCGTGCCGCCGTAATCGATACACGTCTGCAGAATCTGGCTGCCGGCGTCGATCACGGCTTGAATGTCGCGCGGACGGCTGCGATCGAACAGCAGCAGCGGGTGCAAGTTCCCATCGCCGGCGTGAAAGACGTTGCCGACCGAGAGCTGATGATCGCGCGCGATCTCTTCAACGCGGTGCATCACCATCGGCAGCTTGGTGCGCGGCACGGTGCAATCTTGAATGTAGTAGTTGGGCGCAAGACGTCCAATCGCGCCGGCCGCGCCCTTCCGGGCGGCCCACAACAGATCGCGCTCGGCTTGGCTGCGCGCACTGCGCCACGAGAGTGCGCCGCAGGAACGCGCGATCTTGGCGATTGCAGCTTCGCTTGCGTCCATGTCGTCGGCGAGTCCGGCAATCTCGACGAGGAGGACCGCGCCGGCGTCCTTCGGATAACCGGCCTTGAACGCGGCTTCGACGGCGCCGGTGATGACTTTATCCATGATCTCGAGCGCGATCGGGACGATGCCGGCGCCGATCACTTGCGAGACGGCCTCGCTCGCGCTCTCGACGTCACCGAACGTCGCGACGCAGACGCGGACCGCCTCGGGGAGACGCATCAGGCGCAGGTCAATCGAGGTGACGATGCCGAGCGTGCCTTCGCTGCCGACTAAGACGCTCGCGATATCGTAGCCCGGATCGTCCTGATGAACCGTCACGACTTCGCCGCGGCCATCGACGTATTCGAGGCCGATTACGTGATTGGTCGTCGTGCCGTACGAGAGGCAATGCGGTCCGCCCGCATTCGTCGCGATGTTGCCGCCGAGCGAAGACACTTTTTGACTCGACGGGTCCGGTGCGTAGAAGAGTCCGTCGCGCGCCGTGGCACGCGAGAGATCGAGATTGATGAGTCCAGGTTCGACTTTCGCACGGCGATTGCGCGTGTCGATTTCGAGAATGCGATTCATTCGCGCAAACGAAACGACGACGCCGCCGTGCGTCGGAACCGCGCCGCCGCATAAACCGGTTCCCGCGCCGCGCGCGACGATCGGCTCGCCGCACTCAGCTGCGATGCGGACGACTTGCGTGACCTCACGCACATCTTTCGGAATGACTGCAGCGCTCGGCAGCCGGTCCTCGCTGTACGCATCAAACGCGTATACAGCCAAATCTTCGGGTTCGGTGTGGACGGCGTCGGCCCCCAATGCTGCAATCAACCGGTCGGCGAGCGCGCTCACGCAGCCCCCTACGGAGGGCTGAGCACAGAGTCCTGGAAAGCGACAAACCTAGATGTTCAGGTTTGGCGGAGAGAAGAAGCGTACGGCCGGTGGCTCGGCTGAAAGCACGGCGACGGTAGCGCGCGGCGCACCTGCGGGAGGCCCGAACAACAAGCGCGGCGCGTTTCGCGCAGAGATCGAGTTCCCCGTTTATTTTGAAGTCGTAGGCCGTCAGGGCGAGCGTCGCGCGATGGCTAACGATCTTTCCGCCGGCGGACTGCGCATCTTGCTCGACGAGGATTTAATTCACGATCAAGAATTGCTGTTGCACTTCACGCTGCCGAGCGATTTTCTCGAGTTCTTTCCAGAGTGGAAAGAAGTCTCCGAAGATACGCCGTTTGGCCCTCGCAAGAAGCGCGTCAAAAAACCGCCGCGCAAGTTCAGCGAGATGCACGTGCGCGCGAAATCGAAGATTACGTTCTTCAATTTGCCGCGCGCACTCTTCGTGCACGGTATGCAGTTCGTCGACATCAGCGAAGGCACGATGGACGAAATTCAGCGCTTCGCGCACTATTTTCAGCTCAACCAGCTGCGAATCAAAACCGAACGCGACAAACGCTATTACTAATCCTTTTGTCATCCCGAGCGTAGGTTCGCGCAGCGAACCGTAGTCGAGGGACAGCGTAATGCGGGATGACAAAGAACTCAATACAGTAAATACTTCGCGCGCAGCGCTTTGAACTCGGCGAGACGCGGCGCCCACTCCGCGACGATTGCGTCTGCGGATTTTCCGGCGAGCAAGCCTTCGCGTAGCGTGTCGGTTCCCCAATCGCGATCGACAGAAGTTCGGCTTTGAATCGAAATGGCGCTAGGGTCGATTTGGCGTGCGGTGACGAGCAGCTCAACAGCCGTCCGTACCGCAAGAAATGCTTGCGGGTCGGTAACGCCCAGCGCAACGCCCGTGAGCTGTTTACCGGCCCAGAACCCTGACGGAGGCACCCAAACGACGCCCTGAAAACTGACGCCGGGAAGGTGGCGTGCATTCATCGCGTCCGCGAATTTCTGTGCGTCGAGCCCGTGCGTACCCGCGTACTGAAACGGTCTTGGGGTTCCAGTTGCGTTGTTGAGGCCGGCCGACGCGACGAGACCGGTGCACGGATAGAGCAGCGTCGTTTGCCATGTGGGAATGTTTGGCGAGCTCTGAATCCAGGGAAGCTTCGTTGCGTCCCAGAGCATCGAGCGTTGCCAGCCGCGCATCGGAATGACGCGGAGCTTCGCGTGAATCCCGAATGCATCGTTGAACATCTGCGCCAGCTCGCCGACCGTCATGCCGTGGCGCATTGCAATAGGATAGAGTCCGATGAAAGATTTGTATTCGGGCTCGAGCACGGGACCTTCGACGATCGTCCCGCCGATTGGATTTGGGCGATCCAGAATCCAGATCTCTTTTCCATGCTGCGCGGCGGCTTGCATGACATAGGCCATCGTCGAGATGAACGTGTACGCGCGCGCGCCGACGTCTTGAATATCGAAGAGCAAGAGATCGATCCCGGAGAGCATCGCCGCGCCCGGATGACGCGTCGCGCCATATAAACTGTAGACCGGGAGGCCCGAAGCCGGATCCGTATAGGACGGAACGTACGCTCCGGCAGGCCGATCGCCGCGTAGCCCATGTTCGGGTGCGAACAGCGCGCGCACGCAGACTTGTGGATTGCGTCGCAGCGCATCGACGATCGTTCCGCGTTCCGAGACGCCGGTCTGATTGGTAACGATCCCGACGCAGCGATTGCCGATCTCATGCCACGCTTCGCTGAGCAGAATATCGTCGCCGAGCGTTATCCTATTGTCATCCCGAGCGTAGGCGCCGCGGGCGCCGGAGTCGAGGGACAGCGATGCAGTTGCGATCGCCGAGACGAGAAAACTGCTGCGGTTCACCCGACGAATTCGGCCTTTACATCTGCCGGAATCAAACCCGCCGAGGACGCCCGCGCAAAGAGCGCGTCGACGGCGGCACGGCCTTCTTCGCCGACGTCCTCGCTGAAATCGTTGACGTAGAGCCCGATGTGCTTGCGCATCACCTCGTCAGACATCTCCGTAGCGTGCGCGCGGACGTAGTCGATGATGGCGTCCTCGCGTTTCCGCGCGAACTGCAAGCTACGGCGCACGGCCTCTTCGACTTCGAGGGCTTCTTTGTCGCTAAGATCGCGCCGCGCGAGAATAGCGCCGAGCGGTATCGGCGTTCGCGCGTGACCTTCCCACCACTCGCCCAGATCGACGATCGAGCGCAGTCCACGCACCTGATACGTGAAGCGCGATTCGTGGATGATGAGTCCGGCGTCAACCTCGCCCTTGGCGACGGCGTCGACGATTTTGTCGAAGCGTATTTCCGCGATCTGCGGCGTTCGTCCCAGCGCAAGCCGCACGAGCAAGAATGCGGTCGTCAGTACGCCGGGAATCGCGATCAGCGCATCCGGTGAAAGCTCTTCGAGCGTCGGTACGGTTCCGTCTGCGCGCGGTTTCGCAATCAACAGCGGGCCGCAACCGCGGCCAAGGGCGCCGCCTGAACGCAAGATACGATACCGGTCGAGCAGATACGGAATCGCACCGTAGCTGACTTTCGTCAATGCGTATGCGCCGCGCCGCGCAGCCGCATTCAGACCTTCGACGTCGTCGAGGACGGCCTCGACCTTGGGAGCGTTTTTCAGCAACCCGTTGGTGAGTGCCGCGAAGATATAGGTGTCGTTGGGGCAAGGCGTGTACGCGAGTGAATAACTCATTTTTCTACAAACGCATCCAAGAAGCGATCCAGCAGCGCGGCGACGGCACGCGCTCCGGCGTCGAAATCCCAGCCCGCGCGCTCGCGCGCGCCGACGAGATTCGAGACGCCGCGCAGCTCGAGCGCGGGTATTCCAGCGACCGCTGCAGAGCGCAACACCGCAAAACCTTCCATCGCTTCAATCTCGGCTTCAAAGTTCTCCGCAAGCGTTTCGGCGCGGGCGTCGCTGGTCGTGATGGTCGAGACCGTGATCGCGCTGCCGATGCGTGCACCGGCGCTCGCGCACACCTCGACCAGCTCTTCGTCGCTATCCGTTCTTCCGATCAGCCGTACGCCGCCGGGCAAGGGCGGTAACGGGCTACCGTCTTCGAGTCCGAGCTCGGCGAGATGATCGGTTTCGATCGCGAACGCATCGCCGACTGCGGCGCGGCCGCGAAAACCGCCGCCGATTCCGGCGTTGATGACGATGCTCGGTGTCGACGTTGCGAGCAGGCGCGACGTCGCGGCCGCAGCTTCGACCGGCCCGATTCCGGTGACGAGCATCTCGACGTGCTCTGCGGGGTTTCCAATGCCGCAGCTCTTGCGCGACGGCACACACGACCAGGATCAACGAATGCCGATGAACTTGTGCGTCTGCAGCGAGAGCCGGAAAAGATTCGGCTCCGCTTTCGCGGCTTCGACGGCGAGCGCGACGTTTTCGGGCTTGTTGCCTTCGGGCTGCAGAAAGATCGGCGTGTGCGGGCCAAAACGCTCCGTCCATTCGCGCGGGAACGCGACGGTCGACGATCAGTTTGGCTTCGTTTGCGCGCCGCGCCATGCCGGCGTCGAGCCGCTCTTTCGGCGAGACCGTCAGCCAAACGTCGGGCGGAAGCTCGGCGTCGAGCGGAATCGTGCCGTTCGACTCGACATGGACGCGCCGGCCGTCGGCACGCAGCGCTGCGATGAGCGCGAGCGTCTCGCGCTGCGCAAACGGTTCTCCGCCGGTGATCACGACCATCGGACAATCGCCGCCGATTTCGCGAACGCGTGCGACGACGTCGTCGATCGACGCGAGAAACTTGAGCGCGTAGTCGGTGTCGCAGAAGTCGCACGCGAGATTGCAGCCCGCGAGGCGCACGAAAACGGCGGGCGTTCCGGCGTAGCTGCCTTCGCCCTGCAGGCTGTAGAAGATCTCGACCATCTGCAGCATTAGAGTATCCGCGCTTCGAAAAACGGCGCACGCGGTGGCGGTTTCCCACAGGACGAGCTCATCCAGACCACTCAGCGCGGCGTCGAGCCGACGCCAAATCCACATCACGATATTCTCGCTGGTCGGATTCGGCATGAGATCGTTGAGCGAGACGTGATCCAACTGATCGATGATCGTGGTTTGCACGACTTTGTCGATTTCGTCGAAATCGATCACCATGCCCTGACTCGGTCCGTCGCTTTGAATCGGTCCGTCGACTGCGACCTCGAGACGATACGAGTGTCCGTGCAGCCGCGAGCACTTTCCGGGATGATGTGGGAGAACGTGCGCGGCTTCGAAGTGAAACGTTTTGCGGACTTGCACCAGGTTTAGAGCGTGCCGGACGGACCCATCGCTTCGAGGCGCTTCTTAACGTCGGAAAGAAATGCGCTCGCGATGCCGCCGTCGACGACGCGGTGATCGAGCGACAGGCAAACGTTCATGATCGAGCGGATCGCGATCGCATCGCCGGTCACGACGACCGGGCGTTTCACAACCGCTTCCATCGTGATGATGCCGGCCTGTCCGGTAGGAAGAATCGGTGCCGACAGAATCGAGCCGTTCGCGCCCGTGTTGTTGACCGTGAACGTGCCGCCCGCGAGATCGTCGGCGCCGAGCTGGCCGCGCCGCGCACGCTCGATCAAGCGTGCCCGCCGCGACCGCGAGGCCTGTGATCGAAAGCTTGTCGGCGTTGCGCACGACCGGAAGAATCAAATTGTCGGGGAGCGCGACCGCAACCGAGACGTTGATGTCCTTGTGGACCTTGATTCCCGCATCGGTGAACGACGCGTTCATCAACGGATAGGCCGCGAGCGATCCGACGACCGCGCGCATGAAGAAGGGCAGCAGCGTGAGCTTTTGGCCGTGCTCGCGTTCGAACGCATCTTTCGCGCGCGTACGCCACGCCCAAAGATTGGTGACGTCGACTTCGACCATCGTCCACGCGTGCGGCGCGGTGTGGCGTGACTCGACCATCCGCTGCGCGATGATCTTGCGCGCTTGCGTCAGCGGGATGGTTGTCCCCGGAATCGGATGTCGTGTAGGTCGAGCGGCCGTCGGCTGGGCGCGCTCGGCGTGCGCGCCGGGCAGCCGGACGCGAGGCAGCCAAGATATCTTGGGCTGTGATGCGCCCGTTTGCGCCGGTTCCGCGGATACGCGTCACGTCGACGTTGTGTTCGCGCGCGAGCTTGCGCACCGCGGGCGAGACACCGCGCAGCGACGTATCGGCGCGGGAGACGCCGTTCGTCGTCGATGCGCTTGACGGCCGCGTGCCGCGGTGTGAACGGCAGTCGCGGGCGCGGCCATGATCGCATCCGCGACCGGCTCCGCGCTCGTAGGCGCGCCGACTTCGTCGATGATGGCGATCGGCGCGCCGGTCGGAACGGTCTCGCCTTCCTTGACGATGATCTCGCGCAAGATTCCGCTCACCGGCGCCGGGACTTCGGCGTTGACCTTGTCGGTCGAGACCTCGACGAACGCTTCGTATTTTTCGACGCGGTCGCCGGGCTTCTTGAGCCACTGCGCGACCGTGCCTTCGGTGACGGTTTCGCCGAGCTGCGGCATCTTGATCGTGGTCGGCATCAGAAATTCACCAGCTCCCGCATCGCTTCGCGCATGCGCTCGGTCGAGATCATAAACTCCTCTTCGAGAGTTGTCGCGTAGCCCATCGCGGGAACATCGGGGCCGCACAGGCGCTTGATCGGTGCGTCGAAATCGAAGAGCGCCTCTTCGGCGACCATCGCCGCAATCTCCGCGCCGATACCGCCGAACTTGTTGTCCTCGTGGATGATGAGCAGCTTGCGCGTCTTGCGCACCTAGTCGAGAATCGTTTCGCGATCCATCGGCCGGATCGAACGCAGGTCGATCACCTCGACCGAGACGTCTTCGGTTTCGAGCTTGCGCGCCGCATCGAGTGCTTGATGCACGTACAGTCCGTACGAAACGACGGTCAGCTGCGAGCCTTCCTTCTTGACGTCCGCCTTGCCGATCGGCAGAACGTAATGCCCTTCGGGGACGGGGCCTTTGACGAGGCGATACGTCTTCTTGTGTTCGAGGAACAGCACCGGATCGGGATCCTCGATCGCAGCGGTCAGCAGACCTTTGATATCGCGCGGCGTCGACGGCGCGAGAATTTTCAGTCCCGGGACGTGATAGAAGAGCGCTTCGATCGAGACGGAGTGCGAGAGCGCGCCGCGCACGCCGCCGCCGTATGGCGTGCGGATGACGAGCGGACACGTGTAATCGCCGTTGCTGCGGTAGCGCGTCTTCGCGGCTTCACCGACGATTTGATTGAACGCCGGATAAATGAAGTCGGCGAATTGAATCTCGGCGATCGGCCGCAGGCCTTCCATCGCCATGCCGATCGCGACGCCGACGATCGAGGCTTCGGCGAGCGGCGTATCGATGATGCGCTTCGGTCCGAACTCTTCGAGGAAGCCTTTGGTGATCAGGAAGACGTTGCCGCGCGCGCCGACGTCTTCGCCCATGATGAGGACGCGCTCGTCGTTCACCAGCGCTTCGTGCAACGTTTCGCGCACGGCCTCGACGTTGTTCATCTCGCGCGTTTGCGTCGCTATTGCCAAGGCTCGTAGTCTCCCGCGTAGACGTTGCTTGTAGAGTTCCGAGGGTTCGGAAGCGGCAGAGCTTCGGCCCGGTCGGTCGCGTCGTTGGTCTCGCTGAGAATCTCGCGGCGCAGCGATTCGATCTTCGCTTCGTCGATGACTCGGTTCGCGAGCAAGAGCGCTTCGTACGTCGCGATCGGATCGCGCTTGCGCAGCTCTTGCACGACTTCGCGCGAGCGATACGCGCGATCGTCGTCGTCGGTCGAGTGGGAGAGGAAGCGGTCGCACTTGGCTTCGAGCAGCGTCGGTCCGCCGCCGGTTCGCGCGCGCTCGAGCGCGCGCTTGACGGCGATCGTAGCTGATCAGCGGATCCATTCCGTCGAAGGTTTCACCCGGGATGCCGTACGCGACGGCTTTCTGCGCGACGTCTTTGACGTGCATCTGCTGCGTCTGCGGGACCGAGATCGCGATGCCGTTGTTCTGGCACAGAAAGACGATCGGCAAGTTGTGAATCGATGCGAAGTTGATCGATTCGTGCCATTCGCCTTCGCTCGTTCCGCCTTCGCCGAACGTGCACGAGCACCGCGCGTCCGGTTTCGCCGCGATACGTGAACGCATATGCTGCGCCGACGGCATGCGGAATGTGCGCCGAGATGATCGACGAGATGTTCATGATGCCGAGCTCGTGATTCCCGAAGTGATTCGGGAACTGGCGGCCGCCCGAACGATCTGCGCCGCGCGCAAACATGGAGAGCAGCAAATCGAGAATCGGATAGCCGATGCCGAGGACGAGGCCGAGATCGCGATAGTACGGGACGAAAATGTCTTTGCCGCGCGCAAACGCCAACGCGGCACCGGCTTGCACCGCTTCGTGTCCCTCGCTGCCGAGTGCGAACGGTACCTTGCCTTGCCGGTTCAGCTGAAAACCGCGGTTGTCGACGATCCGCTGCATCAACATGTTGCGCAAGATCGTGATCAGCTGTTCGTCCGACAGCCCGAAGCGCTCGAAGGCAGTCGCGGCTGTATCGGTCTGCGGCCTCAGCGCCCGCGCCATCCAATCTCCATCAGATTCTGGCCTTTCATTTCCGGTCGGCTCCCTTCTATAGACGTGTCGTACCCCCCGCACCACTGGGGCAGCGCCCCTGCGGGGCGCTACGCTCGGGATGACAAATGAGGATTGCATGCTGCTCGATCGTCCGCAAGTCTCCGAAGAGCTGGTCCAGGTCCGCCGGCATCTCCACATGCATCCCGAGCTCTCGCTGGTGGAATACGACACCGCAAAGTATCTTGAGGAGCACCTTCGCAAGATGCGCCTCGACGATCTTCGGACCGGGATCGGCAAGACCGGATTGCTCGGTACGCTCAAGGGCGGCAAACCCGGCCCCGTCACGCTGCTGCGCGCCGACATGGATGCGCTGCCGGTTACCGAGCTCGGCGAGACGTCGTACCGGTCGAAGAACGTCGGTATAATGCACGCGTGCGGGCACGACGGGCACATGTCGATCTTGCTGGCCGCCGCCAAGACGCTTGCCGAGCGGCGCGCCGAGGTGCCGGGGACGCTCGTCTTTTGTTTCCAGCCCGGTGAAGAAGGGCAGGCCGGCAACAAGCTGATGATCGAGGACGGTGCGCTCGAGAATCCGCACGTCGATCGCACCTTCGCGCTGCATCTGTATACGGGGCTCGACGTCGGGAAGATCGGCGTCCGCGACGGCGCGTTCTTCGCGTCGGCGGACGAGTTCACGCTGCACATTCGCGGCAAAGGCGGCCACGGCGGGATGCCGCAGACGACGCACGATCCGATCGTCGCGGCGGGCTACTTCATCACGATGGTGCAGACGATCGTCAGCCGCGAGATCGCGCCGAAAGATCCCGTCGTCGTCACGGTCGGACACATTGAAGCGGGTACGACGTTCAACGTCATTCCGGACGAAGTCATGCTACGCGGAACGGTGCGGACGTTCGATCCGGAGGTCCGCAAGAGCATGCCCGAGCGCATCGAGCGGATCGCCAAAGGCGTCGGCGAGGCGATGCGGGTGCAGCCTTCGATGGAGTATCGCTGGAGCTATCCGCCGACGGTCAATGACAAAGCGATGAACGACGTCGTGCGGGAGGTCGGCCGCAAGACGCTCGGCGCCGAGAACGTCGTCGAGCACGATCTCGTCAGCTGGGCCGAAGACATGTCGTTCATGCAAGAGCAGCGGCCCGGGGCGTACTTCATCGTCGGCGCCCGCGGCGACGAGCGGACGGCATTTCCGCACCACAACGCGCGCTTCGACATCGACGAGCGCGCCCTCGAGGTCGGCTACCGGATGATGGTTGGGCTCGGGATGACAAGTCGGTAAGGTCGTATCGTACGACGAGAGCGGTACGTTAAAATGTATACAAATTCGACAATTGTCGATTGACCCCATAGCCGGCCTGGCCTAAAGTCGAAGCTTACACATGCGCGCCCCCGAAGAGCACGACGCCTGTGGCGTCGGATTCATCGCCGACCTTTCGCACACCGCATCCCATGAAATCGTGCGCCTCGCGCTCGAGGCTGTTGGCTGCATGGTGCATCGCGGAGCGCGAGCCTCCGACGGCCGCACCGGCGACGGCGCCGGCCTCCTGATCGAGACTCCGCGGAGCCTCTTGATCCGCGAGCTGCCGGCGATGAGCCGCCGCGTTCCGGAGCGCCATTTGGCCGCGATCGCGCTGTTCTTGCCGCACGATCCTGAGGAAGCAACCGGCCTACGCGCGCAAATCGAAGCCGCGGTTTTTGCGACCGACGTGAAACCGCTGCTGTGGCGGCGTCCGAAGGTCGACCCCGAGGTTCTCGGCGAGCACGCCCGCGCAACGCGTCCCCTCTACGAGCAGCTGCTGGTCGACATGGGCCCCGGAAACGTCCGGGAGCGCATGCGCCAGGTGCGGCGCAACATCATTCGCACGCTGCGCGATACAGGCGGCGGCGCGGCTCTCGTCAGTGCATCGCCCGATAGCGTCATCTATAAAGGATTGCTCTCGAGCAACGAGCTGGGCTCGTATTTCAAAGATCTCCGCGATCCAGCGTTCACGTCGCGCTACGCGATCTTCCATCAGCGCTTCTCGACGAACACGTCGCCGTCGTGGAAGCTGGTGCAGCCGTTCAATCTGATCGCGCACAACGGCGAGATCAACACGATCACCGGAAATCGCGCGTGGATGCGCGCGCGCGGCATGCAGCCGATTCGCGGGGCCAGCGATTCGCTGGACTTCGACACGACGCTCGATATGATGATCGGCTCCGGTCATCGCATCGACGAAGCGATCGATTTCATGCTCGCACCCGCGATCGATGCGGACGACGATCGTCTGCACGCGTACTACGACGCGCACGTTCCGACCGTCGAGCCGTGGGACGGCCCGGCTGCGATGATCTTCACCGACGGCGACATCGTCGGTGCCGCGCTGGATCGCAACGGTTTTCGTCCGTTGCGCTGGTGCCGTACGGAATCCGGCAAGGTTTTGTGCGCGAGCGAAGCCGGCGTCGTCGATTTCGGTGACGACGCGATCGTCGAGCGCGGCAGACTCGGTCCGGGTGAACGTCTCGTCGTGCGGTTTGCAACCGGCGAGCTGCTCAAACCCGGCGCGTTTCGTGAAGAGCGGCGCGGCCGCGGCGATTATCGTCCGATCGTGCGCTCGTGGCAGTTCGATCTCTCGCGCGCGCAAGCGCTGACTGCGCCGCCTGCGCCAACCGACGCCGAGCTCGTGCGCTTTGCATTTGCGAAGGACGAGATCAAGGACGTCGTCGAGGTCGTCGCATCCGGTGGTGGCGAGCCCGTCTTTTCGATGGGCGATGATGCCGCGTTGCCGTTCCTCGAACGGCGCATGCCGGTCGCGTACTATTTGCGTCAGCGTTTCGCGCAGGTCACGAATCCGCCAATCGATCCGTATCGCGAAGGACTCGTCTTCGACATGCGCGCGTGGATCGGTTCGGGCCCGACCAACGGCGACGTTCCGTCGTTCGGTTCGCTCGTGATGCTCGAGCATGCGGTGCTCGACGAGCATGCATTCGATCTGGTTCGCAGCGACGAACGGCTCGCACAGCATGTCGTGAAGCTCGAGCTCGGTGCGTCGCGGCTTGGCGAGCGCCTGCGTGAGATCGCACACGAAGCCGAAGAAGCCGTGCGCCACGGTGCAAGTTTGATCGTTCTCGACGATCGCAACGCGCAAACGCCTGTACCGGCGGTGCTGGCAGCGGGCGCCGTCCATCAAACGTTGACGGGCGCAGGATTGCGGATGCAGTCGAGCATCGCGGTCGCCGACGGTTTCGGTCGCGACTCACATTCGATTGCCGCGGTGATCTCGGCCGGCGCAAACGTCGTGTGTCCGTGGCTCGGTTTGCGAATCGCGGCCCACAATGGCGGCACGAGCCGCGCGTTTCTCGACGCGGTTCGTTCGGGCGTTCTCAAGGTGATGTCGAAGCTCGGCATCTGCACGCTGCGTTCGTACATCGGCGCGCAGACGTTCGAAACGGTCGGACTGGGACGCGACATCGCCGATTTGTGCTTCCCGGGGATGCGCGCGCACGTTCCGACGGTCGGCTTCCTCGAGCTGGAAGAAGATATTCGTGCCTGGAGCACGGCCGCTGCCGAAGGCGGCGTCCCGCAAGATCGCGGTTTGTTCCGCTACCGGCGCGAAGGCGTGCGGCGAGGCTTCGATCCGAACGTCATCAAATTCTTACGCGCCGCCGCGATGAACGGTGACTACCCCGCATTTGAAAAATTGTCCGACGAAATGGAAGCGCGTCCGCCGATTGCGCTGCGCGATCTGATCCAACCGCAATCGATCGGCGATGCGATTCCGCTCGAACAAACGCAAAGCGTCAGCGATATCGTGCGCAAGTTCACGACGGCTGCAATGTCGCTCGGCGCGCTCGGACCCGAGGCGCACGCGACGATCGCAACCGGCGTCAACAGGATCGGTGCACGCAGCAATTCCGGTGAAGGCGGTGAAGAACCGTCGCGCTTCTGGGGACCGGCGCGCAGCACGATCAAACAGGTCGCTTCCGCGCGCTTCGGCGTCGGAGCTGAATATTTGGCGAGCGCCGACGAGCTCGAGATCAAGATGGCGCAGGGCAGTAAGCCCGGCGAAGGCGGACAGATTCCGGGTTTCAAGGTCTCGGCCGATATCGCACGTCTGCGCGGAGCAAGCCCCGGTCAGCAGTTGATCTCGCCGCCCCCGCATCACGACATCTATTCAATCGAAGACTTGGCGCAGCTGATCTATGATCTGCGGCGCGCGGCACCGCAAGCCAAAATTGCCGTGAAGCTGGTCAGTCAATCCGGGATCGGCGTCGTTGCCAGCGGCGTCGCGAAAGCGCGTGCCGACGTCATTCACATCAGCGGCTTCGACGGTGGTACCGGCGCGTCGCCGCTCTCCTCGATCAAACACGCCGGATTGCCGTGGGAGCTGGGTCTGGTGGAGACGCATCACGCGCTCGTTGCGAACGGCTTACGCTCGCGCGTGAAGCTGCGCGTCGACGGCGGTTTCAAGAGCGGTCGCGACGTCATCGTCGCTGCGATGCTCGGCGCGGACTTGTACGGTTTCGGAACCGCACTGCTGATAGCACTTGGCTGTATTTACGCGCGCCAGTGCCATAAGAACACCTGCCCCGTCGGGATCGCCAGTCAAGATCCCAAATTCCGCGAAAAATTCAAAGGCAAACCCGAAGAAGCGATCGCGTTCTTTGAATTCGTTGCGAACGATATCCGCCGCCGTCTTGCGAAGCTCGGTGCGCGCAGCCTCGAAGAGATTCACGGCCGTTCGGATTTGTTGCGCGTCGCGGATGCGACGCTCGATCTCGGCGTCGACGTCGATCTCACCGAAGTGTTGCGCTTGCCGGAGCAAATGGTTGAGCCGCGCGACGTTCCCGAGGAAGAGAGTCACGTCGACGATCGCGCCTCAGCGCGCAACGAGCGCTTCGTGCTCACGCCTGCCGATCGGACGGTCGGCGCGCGCATCGCGCATTCGATCGTGCTGCAGCGCAAGAGCGGCGAGGACGTTCGGCCGATCACGCTGCGCTATCGCGGAACGGCGGGTCAAAGCTTCGGTGCGTTCATCACGAACGGCTTGACGCTCGAGCTGGACGGTGACGCGAACGATTTCGTCGGCAAAGGAATGGAAGGCGGAAAGATCATCGTCCGCTCGCCGGGCGAGCCGCACGAACCGGCGATCGGCAACGCGTCCTTTTACGGCGCGCGCGGCGGCGAGGCGTTCGTCCGCGGTGCGGCGGGTGAGCGGCTCGCCGTACGTAACTCCGGAGCAACGATCGTTACGGAGGGTGCAGGCGATCACGCTTGCGAGTACATGACGAAAGGGACCGTCGCAATTCTCGGCCCGACCGGCCGGAATTTCGCAAGCGGGATGACCGGCGGGATCGTCTTCCTTTTGGCAGCCGACCTTATCGCGCCGCCGCACGAGTCGATGACGACGATGAGCGCCGCGGATGCCGATGCCGGCTTACTGCGTGACCTTCTGGAGAAGCATCACGCAGCGACTAACTCGGCGTTGGCCCGCGAGCTCATCGCCTCGTGGCCGCAGTCAGCCGAGAAGTTTCTGAAGTTCGCTCCGGCCGTGGTGGAAGTAGCCGCAGTTCCGGTCGCGGCTAAAAGCCGCTAGGCGTCCTTCCCGGCCTCGCGCCCGGCGGCGCTGGTCGTTTCGTACGCTCGTCGTGCGTGGTCGACCATGTCTTTCGCCATCGCGCGCGCCTGCTCGCCGTTCGCGCGCATCGCTTCCGAGCCGAGCTTCATGAGCTCCGAGAGGTGCCCGAGCGCGCGGTTCGTGTACTCCTGGTTGAGCGCGGCCGTCTTAGAGGCGTGTTCCGCAAGAGTTTTCTGAAGCTCACCGGCCGTGGCCATCGATTGCTCGATGAACGGCTTCATCTGTTCCGCGGATTGGCTTGCGGCTTGTGTGACCTTGTTCTGAAGATCACGTGCTTGGGCGATGATGCGTTCTGAGAAATCGGAGGGGTTCATGTCGCAGACGCGCCTTTGGCGCTTGTTGAGAGGTCATCCCCCACTCTGAGCGCCCTCACACTTTCTGAACTGACGCAAGGTCGGACAACCCCAGGCGCGAACCGCTCGGCTACCCAGCAAGGAAGATGTGATTTTGGGAAACAGGGCGCGACGTTCGGCACTTTCAGCCGCAGGCTTGATGTTGATCGCGGGATGCTCGGGTGGAGGGCATGCCGCAGTCTCCGCGCCACCCGGTGGTGGCGGTAGTCCGTCGAGCCTCACGAGCGGCGCGAAGGTGACGTTGAGCATAACGCTCGCGCAGAAACAGACCCTGAACGGACGGCGAATCAGCAACAAAGTCCGCCCGGCGGTCTCGGGCAAACGCGTCCCGAGCTTCGTAAGCCCGTCGACCACGAGCGTTGCGCTTAGTGCCGTCTATAACGGCTCAAGCGTTTTCAGCACAACGCTATATCTTTCGCAATGCACGAATCTATACGTGATCTACGAGTGCGCGACGAATCTGCCGGTCGGAACGTATACGATTTACTCGAATCTCTACGATTCGAGCAATCATTGGCTCGGGACGAATCTGTACGCGAATCCGAGCCCGCAGACGATTTATGCGAACGGGGCAGCGCCGTCGGTGTACAGCAATTATCTTTATGTCGATGACGCAGGGGTTGCGCAGTACGTGTTCGTCGGAGCGCCCGACAATTGCGTTACCGTTAATTCGGGCACGACGGCCGCGCCGATATATGTTTTTGACGCCGATGGAAACGAGATCATCGGCCCGCTCGCAAATCCTCTTTCCGGTTATGTAACCGCTGTAAACGGCGGCGGGCAGGGAACGTTTGACCTCTACACGGTGTCGGCGTACGGCACGTTTTCGGCGGATAACCAAGTTATCTCCGATACGTCGGTGTACCAGCCGTTCGTCAACGTCGGCGGCACGGAAGGCTCGGTCTTCCTCTACGGATTCACCTACAACATGCCGGCGCATTCTTCGGAGCCGGCAGCAGCGGCGCCGCCGGTTTCCAAGCCGGTTCCGTCGCGAGTCCGGCCTACACGCAGCTGACGCAGTCGACATACCTGGCAGTCGCTATGACGCCCGGCAGCCCGATAGTCAACGTCTACGCGATCGAGGAGAACGTACCCGCGATCGAAGGCTGTAACTCCGTTACGCTATACGGCACGTCGAGCCCGTCGCTCATGGGTGCGGTTATCGATTCAAGCGCCGGTAAAGAACTGATCGTCGTCGATGGACAAAACATCGACATCGTCGGCGGAAACTCAGGTCCCGTGTTCTATATCTCCGGTGGTGTTCCGCAGATATTCTTACCGACGACAACCTACACGCTCGGCAGCAACGAGACGCCGGTCAATTTGTTTACGTCGCCTGACGTTCAAGGCCGCTTCTTCGTCATCACCAACAATTCGAACAACAGCGGAAACGGTCAGGCCGACCAGTTCAATGCCACCAACGGCAGTACGGTCTATTCGGGGACGTATCAGTTCCAGTTTCCGGCGACGAACACGCTCCGTATTGCGGGGACGGGCGCGAACAATATCTACGCCCTTTACTACACCAATCCAAATGGTTCGAACCTGTTGTACGGTGTCGACCGCACGAATGGGAACCAATATACGACGATCACGGCATTCACTAGTGGTACTATCTATGAACTCTCGCCAGCTGGGCCAACGGTCGACAACATCTTTTTCCGCGGCGACGACACATCTGGGCCCGGATATGAGCTGTGCGTCTTCGATGCCCAATCCGGCTTTGGTTCGAACCATTGTGTTCCTGCGGGCGGCTTGAATTCGAACCCCGCAGCCGTGCGATACGAGACTTTTACGGGGCAGATCATGTCGGTTGAGGGAGTTTCCATTTACGGAGATTCCGCGAACGTGACGCCTTCGAGCTTTACGTCTGCGACGCTGTACTCGGGGTTCCCGAATCAGCAGCAGAGATTTATTCCGGGAGAGGCGACGCCGGGATTTATCGGCGTATATTCGATCACGGCCTCGCCGTACACAACCACGTTCTTACAATGGGTGGGCAGCTCATGGGTGAGCTACGGTTCGATCCAATGGCCGAACGCATGGGTCGTACCCATCCAGTAGTTACCCTGCGATGAGAGCGCGCCGAAGGGTCGCGTTCTCGGCCGCAGGGTTGTTCCTCATCGCCGGCTGTTCGGGCGGAGGGCACGCGCTCGCGCCAGCGCCTGCGGGTGGAAACGGCAACGGTCTTGGACCGTCGTCGTCGCTCACGAATCCCGCTAAAGTCACGCTGAGCCTTACCGTCCCGGCGCGTCATACGCAGGTTTCAAAACGTGGTACTGCGGCCTACCGCCCGACGTCAGTTCGGCGCGTGCCGACTTGGGTGAGTCCATCGACTGCGTACGTCGGCATTCAAGAAATGTACGGCGGGCAGCAGGCGTTTTTTACATATCTTGCGCTTTCATCGTGCACGCCCAACGCTAATACATACCAGTGCAGCACGAACTTGCAGGCCGGCGCGTATGAAGTCTACATAAACCTGTACGACCAGAACATCAATCTGCTCTCGACGAACGTCTACTCGAACCCGCCCTTGACCACGATCTACGCCAATGGGTCGGCGTATTCGAACAATATCTACGTTACGACCGCGGGTGTCATCTCGAGCTTGCAGCTCAACTCGCCCCAAGCGTGTTTCGCCGCCGGCGTGCAGCAAAGCATCCCCCTCTACGTGCTCGACTTCGACGGCAACACCATCGTTGGACCGATCGCCAATCCATTGACGGCGAATTTTACAGCCTACAATGGTGCCGGGCTCGGTGCAATCAGTCTCTACGTGATGTATAACGGCTCTCCGGCCGCCGCGAACACGTGGACGATGACCGATTCGTCGATTTATGCTTCACCGTATTTGTTCGTAACAGGGCAAGAAGGCGCGATCGACATCGCAGCCAGCGTGACGAACATTCCACTCTACTTCAATAGTCAGGCGGCCGCGTACTCAGGTGGCGCCGGATACGCCGCGACCGGCACGTACATTGCTTGGGGCATCGACAACAATCCGCAGGCAGACGGCATGTATCCGATCGCGATCGAGCAGAGCCTCAATCAGGCGGTGATGTGCGAGTCGGCGAACGGAACGAACAATGCCTTTATCGAGGTCGAGTCGTTCATCGATCCCGTCACCGGGATGCCGTATCTCGTAACCGGCGACGCCTACAACAATGTCGCGATCTTCGATGCGTATTCAACCGCCGATGCGTCGCATGCCTACACGTTCTTCCAGACCTCGAACGCATACGGAAACATCGGGCCTAAGTCGAACCTCTACCAAACGTATGCGTTTATGCCGTCGAGTCCGTTCGTTAACGTACTCACGTCGGCAACGTGGCAAGGCCGCGTCGACCTGATATCGTCGAACGGGATCGACTTCGACGACACGTCGAACGGCGCAATTTACAGCGACGGCGCCTACGGCCCATCGAGCGTACTGATGACCTCGAGTACGCGTTTCGCCGGGAACCCGGGCAAGAGCGTGCTCTATTTCAACGACGTCGGGACGCCGTTCTTATACGGATTCACCACCGGTTCGCCGCCGGGATCCGCGCTTGCGACGGTTGACTTCTCGTCGGGTTATCCGATCACGGGACAGATTTATTCGATCGTGACGTCCGGAAACAACTCCGGTCTGGAGCTCGTCCGCGGCGCTGACAACACAAATGCTTTCTACGTCTGCGCGTTCAGCTCGGCGGCGTTTACCGGCAGCGTAACTTGTCACACCACGAGCAGCACGGACACGAATCCCGTTAGCCTCCAATATGATCCCGGTTCAGGCAACATCATGTGGGCCGGCGGTGGTACCAGCGCATTCGCTTTCCCGGCACACGGCGTCACGCCGGCGACATTCATTGCGAACTTCCCCGGCACATCTGCGATTTATACGCTCGCCCATAGCGCCAGCAGAATCTTGTCGGGACTCGAGGGCGTGCCGGGAGTAGCCGGATTTTATGGCGGCCCACAAGTAAGCGGTTCTTGCAGCGGCACCGGCGAGGTCACATGGCTGCGTTGGACCGGCGGCAGTACCTGGGTGTACCTCGCATCAATGTGCTGGCCGAATCACTACCTAACGCTCACCTATCCATAGAAGCTGTCTCGGGATGACAAGGAAGCGGTAGCGCGAAGGGTCGCGCGTGGCGATCCTAGCCTTCGGCGATAACGCACGTGCGTGGGCGCGCCGGTTCGACGAGATGGACGATCAGCTCATCATCGTCGATCCAACCGGCGCGTCTTCCGCATTTTTGACGGCAATCGAAACGAAAAAGCGCGGCGAGCCGGTGTTGGCCGCGATCGCAATCGAGGAGCCTCGCTCTTCGCTCGCGTGGGCACTCTCGGGGAACGTGCTCAACAAGCATCGCTACCGCGACGAACGAATGCAGATGTTCGAAGAGATTGCGAACCATCGCGCCGTTATCGACGGAAAATCGATGGCCCAGATGTCGACGATCGATCCGCGCGCAATCGATACGTTACGCGATTTTGCGCGTATGGCCGACGTTCTCGTCGTGCGAAGCTGGTCCGAAGCAACGCGCGTGACGCGCATGCTTGGTATCGAGCCGGGAGAAGTGCGCAGGATCGTCTCTCGAAAACCTCTCGATTTACCCGGGCCGAAGGACGACGCCGGTAAAATCGTTCTTTGGGCGCCGGAGCTGCAAGCGCCGCAACTCGGCTTGCTCGTCTACGGGCTGATTGATTTTCAGATGCCGCTCGTCATTGTCTGCAAGGGCGGAACATTTCGCGATCCCGAGGTTGAAGTTCAGCGTCCGCACACAGGCCGCATGACATCCTCGCCGATGCGGCCGTCGTCGTCGACGCGTCATTGTCCGATCCGCACGACGCGATCGAGTTGACGCGGCTTGGGCATCGCGTCGTGACGCCGATGACCAACGGTGCGCACGAATACGTTCCCGGCATTGCCGCCTATGTGCCTTGGATTCGCCGCAGCATTCGGGAAAGCGTTCAGATTGCGCTCGGACGTCCACCCGCGACGATCTCACCGCACGTCAGCACCCGACACCGCTACACGGACCGCAGCTTCGGACGAGCGGACCGCTGACGTCGCTCATCGTTCGTACACACAATCGCCCAAGATTTCTCGAGCGCGCGCTGGGAAGCATCGCATCGCAAATCTATCGTGACGTCGAAGCGGTCGTCGTCAACGATGCGGGCGAGCCGGTCGACGAGATCGTCGCGCGTTTCCCATTTGCGCGTCATGGTCGTCAACGAGAAGAATCTCGGAACGACGCCATCTGCAAACGTCGGACTGCGCGCTGCGCGCGGAACGTACGTCGGCCTGTTGGATGACGACGACATGCTCTTTCCCGATCACGTCGCTCGCCTCGTCGATGCGATGGAGCGGACCCGGGGCGCGGCTGCAAATGCGCACGCCATTACTTGCTATCTCGAGCTGACGCCCTTTTCTGATTACGCCGTCTATGGTTACCGCGTTGCGCTCGCGCGTCATATCGATCGCTCGGACATCTACGTGCGCGATCCGATTGCGCCGATGTCGATCCTGATGCGGCGATCCGTGCTCGAAGATCTGGGTGGATTCGACGAGTCGGTCGATTTCGCGGAAGATTGGGAGCTTTGGATCCGCATCGCCGAACACTACGACGTACAGTACGTCCCATACGTCACCGGTATCTATTCAGTTCGAACCGACGCGACGAACACCGTCGTCACGCTCGCTGCGCGTTTCGGGAGCGCGTTCCAGCGCATCGTCGAGCTTCATCCGCTCGTCGATCGTCCGCAAATCGACGCGATGCGGCAACAGATGATCGATCAACATCGTGGCGTCGATATGACGCCGCGCTGGGGCACGCCCGCGATTCGTTTCGAGCCGCCCCGGCCGTTGCCGTGATCAAGGCATTTGGAGAGCGGGCTCGCCGCTGGGCAAAGAGTGCGCAAGCCGACGGCAACGTCATCGCCGCAGACGAGTCCGCGTTTCTGGATGCGATCCTCGAAGGTGTGCGCCGGCGCGCGCGTGGCGAGAGCTTCGCCCTCGCAATGTTTCTCGACGAAGATCCGAACCGGTTCGCGCGCGCGTGGGCCGCAAAGCTATTAGCTTCCGCGAAAACATTCGACGATCGCCGCGGCGTTTGCGGTGCGATTGCGATGGGCGCCATCGCGGTCGACGGAAAACGGCAGGCGGAACTTGGTGGTGTTCCCGGCGAGGTTTTCGCGCTTGCGCGCGCGCTTTGGTGTCTTGCCGATGCCGGCGTAATCATCTCGGAACTCGCCTACACGCGTCTCGCAATCGTGTTCGGACGTTGGCATCAGATCGCGCACGGGGGTCGTACAAAGTGACGTGACGGTCCCCGAACCGTCGGGCCTGCCGCAGGACGCCGATCACGTCGTCATTTGGGCGGGAAATCGGAGCGCGGACGAGATTGCGATTCCGTTGTGCGCGCTCGAGGAGCTGCATCTTCCCGTCTACGTCGTCTGCAAAGGCGGAAAGATTCCCGAAACGATCCATCGCGCGACGGTCGCACAAGCGCAAGCGTTGCTCCGTTCGGCCGCAGCGATCGTGGATACGAGCGACGATCAACCCGGGACTGCGCTCGCGCTTGCGCGCTTCGGTGTTCCACTTGCAGTTGCGCGGACGACCGGCGCGGATGAGTTTCTCGCCAGCGTTGCGGTCTACGACGGCTGGAACCGCGATTCGATACTGGCTGCGACGCTTCGCGCACTCGGCAGCGCTCCGCCTCACCGTGTCACCCCGAGCGTAGGTGTGCGAAGACACTCGAAGCCGAGGGGCCGCGAAGTGTGGCCACCGTTCGAAACCGCGCGCCGCTCGTCAGCGTGATCACGCCGACCTACAATCGCCGGACGCTTTTGCCGCGCGCTCTCCAGAGCATAAAACGGCAAGACTATCCGGCGATCGAGATGATCGTCGTCAACGACGCGGGAGAAGACATCGCCGATATCACGCAGCCTTTCGGCGCTACGCTCATCAGACGAGAGTCGAACGGCGGCCACGGCGCGGCGCTGAATTCCGGAATCGAGCGCGCGTCGGGTGAGTACATCGCGTTCTTGGACGACGACGACATCTTTTTCCCCGATCACATCTCCTCGCTCGTCGATGCATTGCTGCGCTCACGCGGCGCGGCTGCGCATGCGGATGCCTTGATGGGAATCCGCGGCGCACCCGATGAGCTCGTCGGCTTTGCTGCCGGCGCAGTCTCCGGGCGTCGATATCGAAGAGACGCTGGTCGTCTGCCCGTTTCTCGGAATGATTTCCGTTGCGATCGGGCGCGACGTCTTCCGCGAGATCGGGATGTTCGAGACGGCACTTTCACCCAATGACGATTACGAGATGATCTTGCGTATCGCGCTGCGCTACGACTGGATTCACGTGGACCGGGTCACGTCGCTGTGGTCGTACGGCGGCGAGTATACGCACTGGTTGCAGCGTACCGGTGCGGCCTATGCCGGTCTCTATGAGGAGGCATACAAGCGGCACCCCTTCCCGGATCGCCCCCTGCTCGCCGATCCGGCGGCGGGAATTCGTAGAGAACATTCGTGCCAAAGGGCGGCGTCGTTCTGAACGTCACCAGCACGCGCTTGACCAAGCCTGCACGATTAAAGGAAGAAGGCCCCCTCGGCAAGTGAGCGGCGGCACAGGCTGTAACGAGGGCGAGCGCCCGTCTCCGCGAAAGCGTGACGACGATGGATGCGCGTAGAGCGACTGCCGCTGTTTCGGCGGCTGGAATTATTCTTATCGCCGGGTGCGGCGGTGGCGGCAAGATGGGCGGCGGCTCGCTCCCAAGCACGCCAAACAACGGCCTGCACAACAACACGCAGCCCGCGAACTCATCGCAGATTGCGATGAAATTTGCAATTCCTGCCGCACGCGCAGCGCGAAGTTTGGACGACGCCGCCTTATCAGCCGGCATACAAGCAGCGGCGATCCAAGGCATTCACGCCGCGCAAGAAGCTGCCTCGCTATTACGCAAGCCGCAATATATCAGCGATGGGCTATCGGCGGGTCGATCTCGATTTTCATTTATCAGGGCGCGAACTTGGCCCTCACACAAGGGCCGTTCACGGCTGGCACGTCTACGGGCAGAACGATTTCTACTGCGCGTACAGTCCGGCCGCGGCCAGCCATGCTCTGCACCAACTATTCAAACGTTTTCGCGCCGCTGGGCAACGATACGTTTTACGTTGCAATGAACGACTCGGCGGACCAGTCTGCTTTCGGTGACGCCCGGAATGCCCGGGGACGAACTACGTCCAGCAACACAGCCGGCGTACACGATTAGTCCTTCTGGATATCCGAGTCCAATCTCGATTCAGACCTACGCGGTCGCAGCTTATCTCGCGATCGATGCGCCGACGTCGTGCGTCGATCCAAGCGGTGGCCCGGGCGTCGCCGAGGCATTCATCGCGGACGCTGCAGGGTACCAGTCAGCGGCACTCTGGCGAATCCGGTCACGATCGGCGTTATCGGGGAACTTTGCGCTTTACAACCTGTATGCGCAGCAATTAACGACACCATACACCGTCACGAATACATACGGCGCGTTCTCCGTTTTCGAGTTCGCTGCTCCATGCCAGCGGCAGCAGCAGCGTTGTCAGCGTCAGCGCGAGCGCGGGTACGCGTTGGAATCAACTTACGTCGAGTACGATCGAGGAGTCTGTACGCCGTTGACCGTCTTGCGCGTTTCGCCGTCGACGAGCGGGATCAGCGTCATCGGTCTCGTCGATTCAGGCCCAAGCACGTACAATTGCGGCACGTTCCGATGGCAAACTACACGACCGGCGCTCCAATCACGTCGTTCTCGAATCCCGTTGCGATCGGTGAGGACGACTACGTTCCCGGCGCGGGTGTTCTCGATAGCGTCTCTGGTACGCCATATCTCACTCTCGTCGAACTCGAGCCGGTTCGCATTCGGCGACATCCTGGAGATGGCGGCATCATCAACGCGCATGCCGGCTGTCTCCATACAGGTTGGCGGGACACAATCCGCTTGCGCTCGCCGTTTCGCCGAGCGAAGGCGTCGGCTAGCGGGATGATTTACATTCTTCAACGCCGACGGCTCGATCCAAGCCGTAAACGACAACAGTTTCACGACCATCTCGACCTCCCCGCTCGAAGCGGCCGGAACGATCAGCGGCCCGGTCGATATGTCAATATTTGGAACGAGACGTGTCAAGGCTTCAACGGGTCCGATTACGTCTTTCGCGACGAGCTCGAACTCCGCCACTCTCTACGAAATCTAGAACGCGGATACGTCGCCGACGGTGAACCCGACGTCGTTGACAGGGGAATGGTCGCGGCTTGGTACACGCCCACGACGTTCGCAGTCTCCGCCGACAACATCGACAATAGGGGCTATATTTCGTTCCTCGCGTTCGATACCGGTAACGGCGGCCGCGATCGCTCGTCTCGTGCTTCACGGCAAATTGCTCGATTACTCGTTCGACTGCGGTTTTCGCGTATAGCGCTGATTTGCGCGGTAAAGGGCAGACCACGTTCAGTTACGCCACTCCCGCACCCGCAATGGTTGGGTCGGTTGCCAACGGTGCAAACGTCGCGGCGTTCTACATGCGGGATTCGACGCGATACCCCAGGCGACAGCGCCGCCATTCCCGTCGGCCGGCAGTACCGTAACGCAGATCATCACGTCGTACGACGGCGTTTGGAACGGCGTCGGCGCCGGCGGGCACGTCCAGTTCTTCTACAATCTGGGCAGTAGCGCAGCCGGATCGCTGAGCGGCACGTATGCGACGATCGTCGGTCCCGTTCTCGATGCGGTAACTTGCTACCTCTTAGGTATTTCTTCCCGACGTCGAAAGACGCCGAGATGATCGCCAGTCCCGTCGCGTGACGTCATCGACCGCCTTCGGCTTGCGGTCGGAAATGCGCATTGCATTACCGATCCGACCGAATTGCGGACCTACGAATCCGACGGCTTGACGGGCTATCGCGTTCGTCCGGGGATCGTCGTGCTGCCGAGCACGACCGAGCAAGTTGCGGACTGCGTGCGGATTGCGCGCGACGCGAATATGCCGGTCGTTCCGCGCGGTTCGGGAACGGGTCTTTCCGGCGGCGCGCTCCCGACCGAAGGCTGTCTCGTCGTCGGTCTCTCGCGCATGAACGCGATCCTCGAGGTCGACATGCCGAACCTGCGGATGCGCGTGCAGCCGGGCGTCATCAATCTTGCAATGAGCGCGCACCTCGCGCCGCTCGGCTACTACTACGCGCCCGATCCGAGCTCGCAAAGCGTCTGCTCGATCGGCGGAAACGTCGCCGAGAATTCAGGCGGCGCGCATTGTCTCAAATACGGTTTCACGACGAATCACGTCGTGGCGGTAAGAATCGTCCTCGAAGATGGGAGCATCGTCGACGTCGGGGCAGAGCACGGCGATCCGCTCGGTTACGATCTCACGAGAGCGATCGTCGGGAGCGAAGGAATGCTTGGGATCGTGACCGAGGTCGTGGTGCGGATTCTGCGCAAACCGCAGTCGACCCGAACGATCTTCGCAACGTTTCCGACTACCGATGAAGCCGGCGAAGCCGTCTCGAAAATCATCGCCGCGGGGATCGTGCCCGCAGCAATCGAGATGTGCGACACGCTGGCAATCGAAGCGATCGTCGCGGCGACCGGCGTCGATTGGCCGCGTGACGTCGGCGCAGTGCTGCTGATGGACGTCGACGGCGTTGAAGCGGAAGCCGCTCACACAGCCTCGGAAGCGGAGCGAATTGCGAAGTCGTCCGGAGCAATCGAGATTCGAACGCCGCGCGATGCACTCGAACGCGATTTGATGTGGAAGGGCCGCAAGAGCGCCTTTGCTGCGGTTGGGCGGATCAGCCCTGATTACTACGTCGGCGACGGCGTCGTCCCGCGGCGTTCGATCGGACCGGTCTTGCGCGAAATTGCGGAGCTCGCAGCACGCGAAGGCGTGCGCGTGGCGAACGTCTTTCACGCGGGCGACGGAAATCTGCATCCGCTCGTGCTCTACGATGCGCGGAAGCCCGGCGAATCCGAGCGGGCCGAACACGTCTCGGGCGAGATCTTGCGCATCTGTATCCGCTACGGCGGCTCGATTACGGGCGAACACGGCGTCGGCCACGACAAGCAGTTTTTCATGGGCGAGCTCTTCAGTGAAGACGATCTCGACACGATGAATCGCGTGCGTTGCGCGTTCGATCCGCAGCGCATTTTCAATCCCGCGAAGGTTTTTCCAACCCCGCGCTTGTGCGGGGACCGGCCCGGGCCGTACGTCGCGCACCAAACGGAAAAGGAAGATCGCGCCGGGCGCGGATGACGCGAACACTCGAACCGGCCTCTGTCGCAAGAGTTGGCCGAAACGGTCCGCACCACCGGGCAATCAAGCCATCGCAACGATCGGCGCGGGGACGGAGCTCGGTTTCGGCAATCCGGCGACGCGCGAAGATATTGCGCTTCGCACGCGCGGGTTGAACCGAATTGTCGATTATACGCCCGAAGATCAGGTCGTCGTCGTCGAGGCAGGCGTGACCTTGCGCGAGCTGCAGGCGGAGCTCGGCAAGCGCGGGCAGCGTCTGGCGATCGATCCACTCGGCGGCGACGGCGCGACGATCGGCGGAATGCTTGCGACGAACGCGTACGGCCCCGTAGCGCTGCGCTACGGGACGCTCAAGGATCTGATCGTCGGGATCGAGCTGGTGCGCGCCGACGGCGTGATCGCGCACGCCGGCGGCAAGGTCGTGAAGAACGTGGCGGGATTCGACGTCTCGAAACTCATGGTCGGGTCGCTCGGCACGCTCGCGATCGTCACGAAAGCGACGTTCCGCGTGCATCCACTTCCGGAAAGCACGCGGCGACTTGCCTTCAGCGCGAAGATCGATCAAGTGTTTCCGTTCGTGCTCGCACTGCGCGAAGCGCAACTTGAGCCGGCCGCGATCGCGGTACACCTTCATGATGCTGCGCACGCCGGTGGTCCTGAAGCAACGATCGAGGTTGTCTTCGAGGGCTTTGGTCCCGGCGTCGAAGCGCAAAGTGCGGCGTGCGTCGATGTGGCGAAGCACGTTGGAATGAGTGAGAGTAGTGCCGCTCGTGTCACCCTGAGCGTAGCGCCCGAAGGGCGCGTAGTCGAAGGGCAGCGACATACATGCTCAAGGCAACATTCCCGCCAACGGCATTCGAACGCGTTGCGCGCGAGATCAAAGGTGAGGCGTTAGCGTTCCCGTCCCTCGGTGTTATCTATTTCGGCGGTCCCTCGACTACGGGCGCACAAAGTGCACCCTACGCTCGGGATGACACCGCTGCGGTATCGCGCTTGCGCGATATGTTCGAGTCTCTGGGCGGCACGCTCGTCGTGCAAGACATGCCCGAAGAGTGGCACGGGAAGATCGACGCGTGGGGGACGCCGCCACCGGCGTTCAAGCTAATGCGCGCGCTCAAAGAGCGCTTCGATCCGGATTGTCGTCTCAATCCCGGGCGTTTCGTGGGAGGCCTGTGAGCACGCGAACCTACGCCGATTTGATCTCGGACTGCGTGCACTGCGGCTTCTGTTTACCCGCATGCCCGACGTACCGTTCGTGGGGGGTCGAGATGGATTCGCCGCGCGGACGGATCGACTTGATGAAAGGCGTCGAGGAAAACGCGATTCCGTTCTCCGACGTCGTGCGTACGCACATCGATCGCTGTCTCGGTTGCATGGCATGCGTCACCGCCTGCCCCTCCGGCGTGCGCTACGATCTGCTGATCGAATCGACGCGTGCGAAAGTCGAAGCGCAGACGAAGCGCCCGTTTTTCGATCAGCTCTTCCGCGACTTTGTATTTTCGATATTCCCGTATCCGGCGCGTCTCGCGATTCTTCGCGTGCCGCTGCAGCTCTACGTTCGAAGCGGATTGCAAACGCTCGTGCGGCGCTCGGGAATCCTGAGTCTCTTACCGGCGCGTCTCCAGCAGCTTGTGGATCTTGCTCCGCCGGCAGCGGCCGGCGAAGAATTGCCCGCGCACGTCGACGCACAGGGAGCTAAACGCATGCACGTCGGGCTCGTCGCCGGTTGCGTGCAACGTGTCTTTTTCCCGAACGTGAACGCCGCAACGCTGCGCGTTCTTTCCGCCGAGGGTTGCGAAGTCGACGTTCCCGAGGGTCAGGGTTGCTGCGGTGCACTCTCGCTCCACTCCGGCCGTGATGAAGAAGCCAAAGGCTTTGCGCGCGCGCTGATCGACCGCTTCGAACAACTTCCATACGACGCGATCGTCGTCAATGCGGCCGGTTGCGGCTCCGCGATGAAAGGCTACGGCGAGCTGTTTGCGAACGACCTTGCGTATCGCGAGAAAGCGACGCGATTCGCGTCGCGCGTCCGCGACGTCAACGAGCTGCTTGCGGGTCTCGAACCACAGGCGCCACGCGGACGAATCGATGGCCTCGTTGCATATCACGATGCCTGTCATCTTGCGCACGCGCAAGGAATCCGCGCCGAGCCGCGCCGTTTGTTGCAGCAGATTCCTGGCCTCGAGCTCTGCGAGATACCGGATGGCGATCAGTGTTGCGGAAGCGCCGGCACGTACAACTTGTTCGAACCGGAAAGCGCGCGTGAGATCGGGGATCGCAAGGCTGACGCAGTTCTGAAAACCAACACGCGGCTGATCGCAAGCGCGAATCCGGGATGCACGCTGCAGATTCAGTCGCGTCTACGCGCCCGCGGAGAAACGATCGAATCCGCGCATCCGATCGAGCTGCTGGATCGCTCGATTCAGACAGGGCGCTAAAAAAAAAGAAGCCCCTGATTTCTCAGGGGCCTCCGTTGTCTTACCTGTGTTTTACTTGTGCGGTGCCGGCGCCGGGATCGGTCCAGGCGGCGGTGTTGGTGCCGCTGCTGGTGCAGACTCGGTGCCCTCGCATGATTTCCGATTGAGATTACGACGCTCGCCGTCGGTGACGGTGCCGGCGTTGGCGTTGGCGATGGCGTGGCCGTCGTTACGCCGGAGTTCTGTTGACGCTGCCGCTGCCGCAAGTCCACCGGCCGCTGCAGCTGCAGCTGCGCCTGTGACGACTGCGGTTCCGGCTGCCGAGCTTGCCGCTGCACGTGGTTCCGGCCGAGATCGCGCTCGAGCCCGCAGCGCGGCTGCGCCTGCGACCGAGGAGAGCGAACCACCGACGCCGAGTGCAGCGGCGGAGAGGACGAACTGGCCGACGATGACGCCGTTCGCCGTAACGGTTGCTGTGAAGCCTTGCGCCAAGGCTTGGAAGACGATTGTGACTTGTGCGACGAGACGCGGTTCGGGCGCCATGTTCGCGAGCTGCACTTCATCGTTCGGATCTGCGCGCAAGAAGAGCTTCAGATCTTTTGCGCTCCCATTCATCGGGAGGTACGAGCTCTGCATCTTCGCGGCCGCGACTTGTACGTCGTTCGGCGTGGTCGAGACGGTCGTCGAAACTTGCGTTGCGTCAGCCTTCACGGTGCCGAGGCCTTCGGTACCACGGACGGCGATCTGAGACGTCGGCGTTACGAACTTGTAGTTCGAGACGCCGCCGGCCGGATGCTGAACCTTGAAGCGGAACGATCCGTTGAGAACCGTGATTTGATTCGTACCGGTTCCCGGATCATGGAATTCGCCGACTTGAATCGTTGCGGCTTGCGCGATACGAATGACCGACGAGTCGGGCATCACCAAGTCGGCGACGCCGCTCCCATGTGTGACGACATACGAGTTATCTGGGACTGCCTGTTGTCCCGTGATCGGAATGAAGGGTGTGTTGGCGCCCGTTTGATAGCCGACTTCGCCGGAAACGCGCACGACCGTCTTTTCCGTGACGGCGCGGCTAACATGAGGGGCTTGCATCAACACAAAAGCCGCGGTTAACGCTACTGAAAGTAGACGCCCAAATACGCGGTGACCCCGGCCCAGAAACATCCCTACCTCCCTGACGAAACCGCCGGTGCGGCAACAGTGATTGGTTGTGCGGCTAACGACCGTCCCCTGCGTGGCGAAGGAAACCTGTGAGGTCAATCGTTTATTGGAACCGGTAACGTGAGTCATATCACCAGCTATGAGGCCCTGCGGGAGGCCTGGTAAAACGCCAGCACCCGGCGGGGTTTTTCCTTCCGCGAGGTCCGCTGCGACAGCGGAGACCGCAGCTTGATGCTGGTCGAGCTCGGGCTTCGCGAGCGGCCCGTGGTCCATCTCACGTCGGGCGTGCACGGCGACGAGCCTGCAGGCCCCTGGGCGCTGCTTTCGAGCGTCGAGGGGGGTCTGCTCGATTCCGCATTTGCTTATCGCATATGGCCGTGCACGAATCCCAGCGGGTATCGTGCCGGAACGCGTGTCAATGCCGACGGAAACGACGTCAATCGCAGCTTTAGCGAGTCTGTATCAACGCCGGAATCGCGCGCGATCATGGCCGAAAACCGCGAGCGCCGCTTCGTGGTCGCGATGGACTTGCACGAAGATTTTGAAGCCGAGGGATTCTACTGCTACGAACCAGTCGTCGATGGACGCGCGCCCCTCAGCGAAGCGATTTTGGAAGCGATCGAGCTCGCCGGCTTTCCTTTACAATCTCTGGACCATCGCTTCGATCTTGGCTATCCGCGCGATCCGCGTCAAAGCGGATCGGTTGCGAACGCTCGAGCGCGGTCGCGTATTGGTCAACGCCGGGGCGGAGATGCGTCTGTTTCCCGGGCTGCCGCTCTCGCTTTACCTCTTACGTTCGGCAACGGGTCGCTACGTCACCGTAGAAACGCCGCGCCGGCGTTTGTGGGAAGATCGTATTGCGATGCATCGTCTTGCGGTAACGACTGCCCTGGCGGGGGCGAAATCTCTGCTCGCGAAAGCGCGGCCGGATGCCTGAGCGCGATAGCCTCGAAGTCGACGTTCTCTTCGTAGGGGGTGGCCCGGCGAGTTTGGCCGGTGCGATCCGATTGCGCCGTCTCGCCGCCGAGGGGGGCCGTGAGATCTCGGTGATGGTGATCGAGAAAGGCGGCGAGATCGGCAATCACGGGATTTCGGGCGCCGTCCTCGATCCGCGCTCGTTCGATGAGCTCTTCGCGGATTGGCGGACGCAAGCGCCGGTCGAAGCAGCGGTTTCGAGCGACGAACTCTGGTTTCTCACCGCATCCGGCAAGATCAAAGCGCCGATCGTTCCGCCGATGCTCGACAATCGCGGCAAGTACGTCGCGTCGCTGCAAAAGTTGACGAAGTGGATGGGCGAGCAGGCCGAAGCCGCGGGCGCCGACGTGTTTCCGTCGTTTCCGGGACAAGAGCTGCTGTGGGATGGCTCGCGCGTCATCGGCGTGCGTGTCGGCGACAAGGGAGTCGACAAGAACGGTCAACCAAAATCGAACTACGAGCCCGGGCCCGATCTTCTTGCGAAGATCACGATCCTCGGCGAAGGCCCGCGCGGGACGCTTGCAAAGCAGGCGATTCCGAAACTGAATCTTGCGGCGGGACGCGAGCCCGAAGTGTACGCAACCGGCGTCAAAGAGATTTGGCAGTGCAAACCGGGCAGCGTTCCGGCCGGCATGGTGATTCACACGATGGGCTTTCCGCTCTCGAGCGACGAGTTCGGGGGCGGCTTCATCTACGGAATGAAAGACGACGTGCTCGACGTCGGCTTCGTGACGGGGCTTGACTATCGCGATCCGCAAACGGATCCGCACAATAACTTTCAGCGGTTCAAGACGCATCCGGCGATCAAACGCATGCTCGAAGGTGCGAAGCTCTTGCGGTACGGCGCCAAAGCGATTCCCGAGGGCGGACTCTACGCGATGCCGCAGCTTTATGCCGACGGATTGATGCTGATCGGTGACACCGGCGGCTTTCTGAACGGCATGCGGCTCAAAGGCATTCATCTTGCCGTCAAATCCGGAATGCTTGCCGCGGACGCCGCCTTCGCCGCGCTCGCGCAAGACAAGAGCGACGCCGAGGCGCTCTCGGCGTACCAGCGCGCGTTCGAAGACTCGTGGGCTTACAAAGAGCTGCACGCTGCGCGCAACTTCCATCAAGGCTTCGAAGGCGGTCTGTTCCTGGGTATGTTGAACGCCGGACTCGGGACGCTCTTCGGCGGCAGAGGTTTTGCGCTGCGCGACCGGCTCGCCGGCGAGCCCGGATATTCGCGCATGCAGAAGATCAGCGAGCATCCGCGGCCGGTGCGTCCGCGCGTCGTCGCCGACAACGTGCTCACGTTCGACAAAGTGACCGACGTCTTCAACTCCGGAACGATGCACGACGAGGATCAGCCCGTCCATCTGCATGTCGCCGACACGAATATCTGCGCGCAGAAGTGCACGCACGAGTACGGCAATCCGTGCCAGTATTTTTGTCCGGCGGCGGTCTACGAGCCGCAGTTCACTGCGTCGAGCGACGGCAACGTCGAGGGCCGCCTGCAGATCAATTTCTCGAACTGCGTGCACTGCAAGACCTGCGACATCATGGATCCGTATCAGATCATCACATGGGTGCCGCCGCAAGGGGGCGAGGGGCCGGTCTACACGGGTCTTTAGCATGAAACTGATCGTCAACGGCGGCGAGCGCAATGTAAGCGAGGGCCTGACGCTTGCGCAGATCTTGGACGAATTCGGGCTAAGCCCAAGTTACGGCATCGCGGTTGCCGTCAATGACACGGTCGTGCCACGCGGACGGCTGCAGGATTATCGTCCTGTGGACGGCGATGCAATCGAGATCATCAACGCAGTAGCCGGTGGATAGAATCATGCAAGACGACGTTTTGAGAATAGGCAAGTACGAGTTTTCATCGCGGCTGATCGTCGGAACCGGAAAGTATCCGTCGCTCGACGTGATGCAGCAGGCGCACGCGGCCAGCGGCGCGGAGCTCGTTACGGTTGCGATTCGCCGGATTCATCTCGACGATCCGAGCGGGAAAACGCTGCTCGACTATCTCGATCGCGACCGGTATAAGATTCTTCCGAACACCGCGGGCTGCTACAACGCAAAAGAAGCGATCCTGACTGCGCACCTCGCGCGCGAAGCGCTGCAAACGGATCTGATCAAGCTCGAAGTGATCGGCGATGCGCAGACGCTCTATCCGGATACGCGCGAGACGATCGCGGCTGCGGAAGCCTTGATTCGAGACGGCTTCACCGTATTGCCGTACATCGTCGACGATCCGATTGCGTGCCAGCGTCTCGAAGCTGTCGGCTGTGCGGCCGTGATGCCGCTCGCAGCACCGATCGGCAGCGGCCTCGGCGTCTGCAATCCGTACTCGATTCGCATCATCAAAGAGCGCGCAAAGGTTCCGGTCATCGTCGATGCCGGCGTCGGAACGGCGAGCGACGCGGCGATAGTCATGGAGCTCGGCGCGGATGCCGTGCTCATGAATACCGGTATCGCGGCTGCTAAGGACCCGGTGCGCATGGCGCACGCGATGCGTTTGGCCGTCGAAGCCGGACGGCCGCGTTTCTGGCCGGACGCATGGAGAAGCGGCTCTACGCGAACGCGTCGAGCCCGATAAGCGACCTCATTTCTTTGTCATCCCGAGCGTAGCCTGTCCCGAGGTAGCGAAGCGGAGTCGAGGGATCGAGGGAAAGCGTTTAAGCCTTCCGGGCCTCCACGAACCAGTGAACCTTGCCTGCGGGTTCGTCCTCGAGATGAGCCCATTTGCCGACGATCGCATCAACATTCACCTCGTCCATTGAGACGATAACGAGGGGCCGAAACAGCTCGAGGATTCCGTCGCGATCGAAGTACGCGTGCGGAACGCCCTGTTCAGGGCCGTCGCCCGGCGCGAACGTTTGCGCGTCGAGTGCGTCGCCGAAACCGTAGCGCACGTCCTGAATCGACCCGAATGTCAGAAACGCCGGCGCGCCGGCCTGGAGGACCCGCGCCAGCTCTGCGACGCCTAGCCTGATTTTCGATGCGGTTCCGTGCAGATATGCGTGTGTCGACAGCGCTCCCGCGAAGTGGCGCGCGGGATACGCGAGCTGCGTATACGGCGTTTCATCGGGAATCGCGACGACGCTGAGCCCCGCGTCCTCGAGCGCGCGAGAATTGCGGCCATGGCCGTCGCCGACGACGACGATCGGGCCGCTCCGCTCAGCGACGCGTTCGTAGAGTCGATGCGCCAAAGGGTGCGCGTTTTGGAAAGTGCCCGCGGCTGCGGGCGACGAAGAGGCGTCAGCCATGGTTCAGCAACCCCTGATTTTGGTCGTGGGTGGCGATAAACTTGCTCTCCGGGTCACAGAGGAGCTTTGCGCTACGGCGGGTCATCGTGTTGCGCTCATGTGGCATCACGATCCTGAGATTGCTGCATACGCCGAGAAGTTGGGCGCCGAGTTCCTCGGTTTCCCGCCAAATGACTTCGACAGTTTGCACGCAGCCGGCGTCGACGATGCGGCTTCGATCATGGCGCTCTCCGACGACGACCGCATGAACCTGCAGGTCGCGCTGAAAGCGCGCGACATCAATCCGAAGATTCGCGTCGTGCTCCGCCAATTCAATCGTCAGCTCGGCCGAAAGATCGCGCAGAATCTTCCCGATTGCTCGGTCGTTTCGCTCTCCGGCCATGCGGCGGCGACATTCGCGGCGTGCGCCGTCGATCGTTCGGTTTTTTACGCGGTGCAATTTCCCGACCTCGACGGTCCGCTCGTCGCTTTTGCGCGCCGGCCCGCGTCGGTTTTCGGTGAGATCAACACGCAAACGATTGCCGAGCTGGAAGCCAAGCACAAAATTCGCATCGTCGGCTACAACGGCATGGATTTCTTCGTGCCGGGCATCATCCCGCGGCCCGAAGACGAAGTCGTTCTTTTCGGCGACGTTGCAACGCTCGAAGCGCTCGTTCCAAAACGCGAAGTCGTGATCGAACGCCGGCCTTGGCGCGAAGTGCTCGAGTGAAATTCCAGGTATCCTGAAAACCTTTTTCCGCAGGCTCGATCCGATCATCAAGCTGGTCGCCGTCATCGCAACGTGCTTGTTCGTCGCGTTCAGCACGTATTTCAATTTCGTCTATCACAAAGACCCCGTGACGGCAATCTACTTCGTGCTCACGACCATGACGACAACGGGGTACGGCGATATCACGCCGATCGACAAGGGACCGATTCCGATGCTGATGGCAAATGGCTTGATGATCGTCGGAACGATCTTGACCGGTATCTTCATCGCGTTCATGGCCGAAGGTTTCAGCCGCGCGCAATACGTCGCGACGCAAGGCTTGCGTCTGCTCAAACACAAGGATCACATCGTCGTCGTCGGGACGGGGCAAGTCGGAACGCGTGTCATCGATTATTTAGTCGAGCTGCGCAAGAAGGTCGTCGTCATCGATCCGAGCCCGGATACGACGATCGTCGATCGTGTTCGTAACCGCGATTTCACGCTGCTCACCGGCGATGCGACTCGCGAAGAAGTTTTGCAGATGTGCAATTTGATGGAAGCACAGTCGGTCGTCGCGTTGACCGGTAACGAGACGGCGAATCTCGAGGTCGCGCTCGGCGCGCGCGCACGCAATCCCGATCTTCCCGTCATCATGCGCGTTCAAGACGAGACGTTTGCCCGGCTCGTCGAGCATCAGTTCAGTCTCGATCACAGCTTCTCAACGTCAGAACTGTCGGCACCTGGCTTCGCCGGACTTTCCCGCTTCCCGGGAACGCGTGGCCGGATCGCCTATGGTGACGAGACGTACAACGTCGGTGAGCGACTGCAAGGCGAAGTCCCTCAACCGCCGCCGGCTCAAGATTGTATTCCGCTTTGCGTCTGGCGGGAGAGCGGCCTTGTGCTTATCACCGATTTCGGCCAAATGAAGCCCTTCGACCGTCTCCTTTTCCTCGTGCCGCTCTCGCAGTTCAAGGCCAAGCCCCCGGCCCCTAAGACTGAGCCCGAAGATGCGGCCGAAATGGAAACGGCGGCGACAGGTTAAAAGGAAATCCTGCTTGCTTAACCTGTTTTTTAGACGGGCGCTATACGCGTGCTAGGCGCAGGCGATCGCGTCCCCGACGTTTCCGCTTAAGAACGAGGCCGGCGAAGACATTTCGCTCGGCTCGATCGCGGATTCTCGTACCGTCGTGTACTTCTATCCCAAAGCCGACACGCCCGGATGCACCAACGAGTCGCAACAGTTTCGCGACTTGTACGCAAAGTTCAAGAAGAAGGCGACCGAGGTCGTCGGGGTGAGCCGCGATCCGATCGCATCGCAGAAGAAGTTCAAGGATAAGTACGGTCTGCCATTTCATTTGCTGGCCGATACCGAGTCGAAGATTTGCGATGCATTCGGCGTTATCGTCGAAAAGAACATGTACGGAAAGAAATCGATGGGGATACAGCGCGCGACGTTTGTCGTCGAAAAAGGCAAGATCGTACGTGTCTGGCCGAAGGTTTCAGTCGAAGGTCACGCGGCCGAGGTGCTGTCATCGCTAAACTGAGCGGCATCTCTCTCACAGTCCTCGGCTCAAGCTCCTCGATACCGCGACCCTCGAGAGCGTGCAGCTCCTATCTCTTTTTCAACGGAAACAGCGGCGTCGTCTTCGATCTCGGCACCGGCTCATTCGCCAACATGCGCGAGCATCTGGATTACGACTTGGTTGATTACATCGTGATCAGCCACATGCACGCCGACCACTTCTTTGACGTCATCCCGCTGCGCTACGCGCTACTGTACGGTCCGCGCAAGCGCCCGACCAAGGTACAGTTGTGGCTCCCGCCGGGCGGTGAGGCGCAGCTGCGCGAGCTTTCGAACTCGTTCGCGGACGAAGGCGCCGGCGACTTTCTAAAGTCTTTGATATCGCGACATACGATCCGCAGAAATCGATCCAGCTCGGCGACTCGAAAGTGAGCTTCGTCCCGACGACGCACTACATCCCGACCTTTGCAATGCGATATGAGTCCAACGGCACGGCGGTAACGTACTCGGCCGACACTGCGCCCGACGAGCGTGTCGCACGCCACGCCAACAACAGCAATCTGTTCATCTGCGAAGCGACGCTGACCGCAAACGAAGTCGAGCACGGGATTCGTGGGCATTCTTCGGCGCGTGAGGCTGCCGAGATGGCGAAGAAGGCGGGCGTCGATCACCTGATGCTCAGCCACTATCCCGCCGAGACGTCGCAGGAAGAATTGATCTTGCACGCGCGCAGCGTCTTCAGCGGAAAGATTTCCGTGGCTGACGACCACACGCGCATGGCGGTCTAATTATCGGTTTTGGTTTGGCCCCTAGGAAGCGAAAACTGTAAGAGCGCGTTGACGGGCGCGAGCTCGCGCGCGATGACCGCGTAAACCGTTACGTCCAGGCCGAGCTCGATCAGGCGGCGCTTGGCATCGAGCACCTCGCGTCCCGAGGTCACGACGTCCTCGAGCAGCAACACGCGCTGGCCTGCCTCGAATCCGCCTTCGACGTACTCATCCGCGAACGCGCCGTATGATTTCGGCGTCTTGCGTACGACGATCATCGGAATGTTCGACATCTGCGAGACGGCGGTTGCGATGATAACACCGCCAAGCTCGGTCCCGGCGACGAGATCAGGATTGACCTCGGAAATAATCGGGACGAACATCCGCGCGATACGGCGCAGGACGTGCGGATCGCTAAAGAGCCGGAACTTGTCGATGTAATAGTCGCTGCGCGCGCCGCCGGCTAAGACATAGTCACCGCGCGTCAGGGCGCGCTCGACGATGATTTTCTCGAGCCACTTGAGCTCAGGGAGACGATGAAGAGCGGAGTCGAATTTCCCCGGTGGGCGATCGTCGCGCATCTAGATCGACCACTCCCAAGAATTCCACGCCTCGTCGACCGGGTTGGGGTCGAAGCCTCTGAAATCGGTGCTGACCGGCTGCAGCTGACGTGGCCACCACAGATAGTCATCCGGCATGTAGTCGAAAAGGAGCGCCTGGATCTTCGCGTAGGCTTTCTTGCGCGTTGGGATGTCGTAGTGTGTCAGCGCGACGTTTTCTTCCGCGTCGATCTGCGGCACGCAGGTCCGAGTGTAGTTGTTGCCGTTGGGCGGAAACGACCGGCACATGTACAGCACGGAGTCGTCGGGATCGGTCCCCGCGATCCAGCCGGAAACGTTGAGATCGAATTTGCCCGTAGCCAGAATTCCACCAAGTCCGAGCGGCGCGAACATCTGCACGCCAAGGTAGCTCTTCACCGACGCGTCGATTCCGATCGCTTTTAAATACGACTGGATTTGTACGACGGCGGTCCTTCGCGTCACGTTGGACGTATTGGTCGAAAGGACAAGGCTCAAACGTTTTCCGCCCTTGCGCAGGATGCCGTCGGGTCCGGGAGTCCACCCGTCCGAAGCGAGTATCGCTTTGGCCTTCGCAGGGTCGTACGGATATGTCTTTCCGCCGACGTACGCCCACATGAACGGAGGATGCTCGTCGTCGGCGACGAGAGCTGTCCCGAACGTCACCTTATTGACCAGGGTTTGCTTGTCGATTGCGTAGGCGATAGCCCGGCGCACCTGCAGGTCCGTGAGCATCGGACTGCGGGTATTCATCAGCAAGCCGAGATACTGGTTCTGCTGGACGAGGAGACTCTTGACGTCCGGAATCGACTGGACCTGACCGTAGATCTGCGGTGAGGCCTCAAATATCCAGTCGAGTTCGTGCGCGCGCAGGAGGTTTACCGACGTGTTCTCGTCCGGGATGATCTTGACGACGATTTCTTTGAGCTTGGGTTTGCCCATGAAGTAGTCGTCGTTGCGAACGAATTCGAGACGGTCGCCGCGGATGTATTTCGAGAACTTGAAGGGTCCCGTGCCGACCGGATTGACGTTCTGCGGCGCGTTGTTGATGTTCGCAAGATTTCCGAGCAGGTGCTTGGGGACGATGAAGAACGGCGTGTCGCTTTCCGCAAAGAACGTGTTGACCGCCGGCGCAAACCGCTGCTTCAGATGGAAGACCGCGGTGTAATCGTCAGGCGTGTCGATCGAGCCGATCAGGTTGTAACCGCTGCGCGAGCTGACGTTGTTGGCCGTATTCATCAGAGCTTGCCACGAGAACTTGACGTCGGCGCTCGTGAACGGCGCGCCGTCGTGCCACTTCACGTTGTGACGCAATTTGTAGGTGATCGTAAGCCCGTCTTTGCTGATCCCGCCGTTCTCGAGCGTCGGGACTTGTGCGGCGAGGATCGGAATCTGTTTCTTGCCGTCGGCGCTCACGGTGATCAACGGATCGAACACGAGGCGGTCGATCATGACGTCCGTCGTGTTGCGCAGAGAGAATCGGCTGCAGATTGGTCGGAGGGCTCTGCACGGCGACGCGCATCACGCCGGGTATCGACCACGAATGGCGCTCGGATGGTCGTCGATCCTACCGTGACGCTCTGTTCGGTCGCTCGCGTGCAGGCCGACAATAAAAAAAGGACGGCGATGCAGCGCGCGGATCCGCACTAGCGGCGCTTGCCGGCCTTCTTCGATGATTTCTTTGATCGGCATCGAACGCTTCGGAGCCGCTTTCTTGGCAACGGTTTTCTTGGCAGGCGCCTTCTTTAGCCAGCCTTCTTGATGGGGTGCCTTCGCGCGCTTGGGCGGGGCCATTTTTTTCGCCGCGATCGGCCGTTTTGCCGCTGCCTTTTTCGCGATTTTCTTTGCGGGTGCGGCTTTCTTGGCTTTCGCAGGGGCTTGGCGGCAGGCTTGGGGGCGGGTTTCGCGGCCGGCTTTGCCGCGGATTTGGCGGCGAGTTTAACCGCAGCTTTTGCCGCCGGTTTCGGTGCCGGCTTCGCAGATTTGCGTTCGGGTGGCACGCGCGGGCGTCGCGGTCTTTCGGGTCGAGCCGGCGCGTGCGCGTTTCTCGACGACCGGCACGGGCGGCGGTTCGGGTTGGACCACGCGCAACGCGACGCGCGCCATGCGTCCGCCGAGCGGGAACGCGATCTCGTTGATGTCGAGTCCGTCGAGCAAATCGAGGACGGTGTCGAACGCGCCGCCCTGATCCTTGGGGCTGTGCGCATCCGATCCGACGGAGATCATGACGCCGGCGTCGCGGCATTTTCTGAGAAGCCGTTTGTTGGCATCGAGATAGCGCTGTTTCTCCTCGGGCTGCGTGATCGCGATAGAGGAAGCGCGTGTTGAACTCGATCGCCATGCCTTTGGCTTTGGCCGCAGCGACGACTTGATCTTCATACTTCTCGAGCGTTGCACGGTCGGGCCAATGTCCGAAAATCGCCGGAACGAAGAAGTGCCCGACGATCTGTCCGGGCTGCTCTTCGATCGCTTTGAGCAGCGCTTCCATATAAAGCTGCCACGTGCGCTCGGTACCGACGTGATCGTAGAGCGCGATGAACTCCGGGTTGTCGAAGTTCCAATTGTAGTTGGGACCCGCCGTCGGATGCTCGATCGTGAGAAAGTGCACCGAGCGGATCATCGCGTCGGGGCGCATCGCGTCAACGATGTTCTGTGCGTCCGGGCGGCAGCGCGGATCGTTGTCGAGCTCGGCGCCGATCGAGAAGTGCATCCCGCGGCGCAAACCGTCGGAGACGACGGCCGCGTGCGCGACCTCGACGCTGGCGGTCTCGGCTGCCCCATAGAGGTCGCCGGCTTGAGCGAGCTTGAGCGCGCGGCGGACGAGATTGACGGCGGCGGGGTCTTCGAAGGTCAGGTAATTCATGTGGTCGGTGACCATCATGAATCGCGGGAACCCGCGCCGGCAGGCATGATAGAACCAAAGGAAGAGCATCCGCGCTGAGTACGGGATAGGGCCGCTCCTCCGCGAACGCCTTGTGCTCACCCTTGGCGTGCCCATGCGTGTCCGGGATAGCCGCGATTCGTGCGTCCCGGCTCTGATTGTCGTTCAACGTCGGCTCATTTCGTTAGCCGCGCTCGCCTGTTCGCCTTCTTGAGAGTAAGTACCGGGCTGCCGTCCGGCCCAAGATGGGCAAAAAAAAGAGCCGACGTCCGCGCCGGCTCGAGTCGAACTGAGTTTCGAGAGGCTGCGACTAGGTCGCAGTACCTCCAATCATCGTGTAACTACGTTTATTACTGTCGCTTGTAACGATGATCACCTCCTCTGTCCGACTGTTCACCTTCGTTGTTCTCTATCTGAAGGAACCGCGGACGTTTTCTGTCTGCGAAGTTCGCAGACGCGGAGGTTACGCCCTGCCCACCGCAGCGGAACGTGACGCGTTCGCCGGCACGTAGCCTTCCATTTCGAGGAGGCGAGCTTTCAGCTCGAGGCCGTACGCGTAGTTGTGAAGCGCGCCGTTCGAATCGACGACGCGATGACACGGATACAACAGCGGCACGGGATTGCGCGCCATGGTTCGACCGACTGCCCGCGCAGCGGATGGCTGCCCGATCTCGCGTGCGATCCAACCGTAGGAGCGGACTTCGCCCGGCGGGATCTCGGCGGCCTTTTTGAGCGCCGCTTGCTCGAACTCGGTGAGCGCCGAGATGTCGACGCGCGACCCGTCAGTCTTGAACGTCCGGAAATACCGATCGACCGTATCGCGCACCCACTCTGGTGCTTGGGCCGGGACAAGACCGCGATGCAACCGTTTGGCGATCGCCTCGCACAGTGCACTCTCGACGCCGTCGGCGCAGATGACGACTGCGGTGATGCCGCTTTCACGAAACGCGACGAGCAAATCTCCGAGCGGGCTCGCCATGCGGGCGAACATGTCCGGCGCCGCCGGACGCATCAACTTGATATGATCCAAAATCTTCGGTACGAGACCCGACGGTGGCTCGACGACCGGTAAGCAGTTCAGGCAGTACGCGACGCCTTCGTATTCTTGATACGCTTCTTGGCAGTCCGCGCACTTGCGCAAGTGCCGCCAGAACCTCATCGCGGGATGGAGCCGAGCCGCCTTCGCGCAGCTCGTCCCACATTCGAACGAGATCACAGCACCGCATGATTCGGTTCTCCTTCCTCGGCACTCGGGGGAGCAATGCGCCCGACTTGTGGACCGAGGATCCGCCGGAGGATGCGGACGGCTCGGTGGACGTGGGATTTAACAGTTCCTATCGGTTGATCGAGAATCTCCGCGATCTCCGGATGGCTGCGCCCTTCGATGAATCTTAACGTCGCCGCGGCACGCAAATGCATCGGCAATTGCAGCAGTGCTTGCTCGACGAGGACCATGTCGGCGCCGCGTTCGACGATCGCTTCGGGTTGATCCGGTCCCTCTTGCGTCTCATTGAGCAACGCATCCGGATCCGCCAGCGCATCGAGCGCGACGTTCGTTGGCCGCTTGCTGCGCAGACGATTGCGCGTGACGTTCAAGGTGATCGTGTAGAGCCACGGCTGCAAACGAAGCTCGGCCCGTTGTTTGGGGTCCATCTTGACGAGGGCTCGGTAGGCTCGCACGAACGCGTCTTGGACGATCTCCTCGGCGTCTTCGCGATTGCCCGTCATGCGCAGCGCGAACCCGTAGAGTCGCCGTTGGTAATCGTCGACGATTCGTTCGAAATTCTCCGGTCCCGGAGCCGTCTCCGACCGAGTGGGTGCCGACGCCGCGGCAGGTTGGGCCAAACCATACTCCCGTCGGAGCGGGGCGAGAGCAGCCATACGCGCCCCCTGACCGCCCGGACTACTGTGAAGGTTTCGCGTTTTGGTCGCCACGGAAGGTGCTCCTTCAGCGGACCACCGAAGCCCCGACCATGGTTCGCCTCGCGCCGACCTTGCCTCGCTCCGGCACTTGCCGAGCGGGGTTTTTTTGTTTGATTTAACGGGGTTCTTTCATGTCGTTACAGATGGAACCTAACGAGCTTGCATTCGATGGGTACACGTTGTGCAGCTTCGTTCCGCGCCTCCCGGATGGGACGCAACGCACCGCTCACGCGATTCCGCTCGTAATCATCGGATACAACGACGGATGTGATCCGTCGTTTGTTTGGCTCGTTCCAAGAGCCGGCATCGATCCGGAGGGGTTACGAGCGACCCATATTATGCCGAGCTTTTGCGCGATCCACATAGTTATTTCCGGCGCAAAGTGAGGAAGTACGTCGATAAGACGGGCAGCGTGAAGCGTGGCATTCAGATGCTCATTGATTGCCACCAAGAGCATCTGTCGTTCAGCAATTTCATCGAGCTGGGAGATCGCGTCTTGGCGCACCCACTCGAAGTCGACATTGCCTCGGAGTTGGCTCTAGCCTAACCACCGTTCCGCTAGTCTATTGCGCGCGGATAACGCGCCGGTAGAGAATCTTCACGGGATCCGAGGTGCGCTGTGTCGGCGAGCGTGCCCGCTATTTGCAGTTTCGCATCGAGCGCAAGCAAGAGGGCGGACGCCCGACGTATAGTAGGCGCGTCCCGACATGCGGATCGTCCCGCGCAGCGAGATCTCCGGATGTTCCGGAAGGCCGCCACGCATCGGACCACTGGCGTCGAACCCGATCCCGACGACGGGATGCCCCGCGATCAAGCCGTCCGTGACGTGAAAGAGCGTTCCGCGCAGCGTCGCGCCCGTCATCGCCGAGGTGAAGGTGAAGGGCGAGGGCTCGCGCAGCTTGCGCACGTCGCGCAGCGTTTGCGCGTCGAGCTGGACGGCGAACGGTTGATTGAGCACTGTCAGGAAGTCCGGATCGCTCGCTCGCGCCGTCGCGTTCTTGGCCATCGGCGAGGAGAGCCGACTCGAACGTCGCTGATGCTCGAGCGACTTTGCCCTTGATCGGTCTTAATATAGGTTGCGCGTGCGCTGTAACGCGTGGCGCCGTCAGTTCTTACGGATCGTTAACTTTTCTCTGCCTTCGTACGACGTGTCGCTTCGCAGCTCGCGTGAGCCGATTTGGTAGCTGTCCTTTCCGCTTAGCTGATAGGTCTGATGACTTTCGGTCGACCCGGCGGCTAGCAACAATGCGAGAATGGCCATCGATGACCGAGCGACGAACACGACTCTAAAATCTCCCTCCCGTTAAAAGTCGGTGAAGACGCACAAAACGTCAAGAGTGCAAGAGGGAGAGTGCGCGGTTATTTCCGGAAGACGTTGCCGTTCTGAACTTAACGCGCCGCCGTCTTCTTTTTGGAATCGCCGGTACGCTCGCTCTCGGCTCACTATGGCCGAGACGGGCCGATGCTGTCGTTTCGACGGACCCATTATATCTGACTGCGTTCGACGAAACGATAAATCGCCACGCGCGTATTGAGAGTGATGGTACGACGTACGTGTCGAGCGGCGATATCCCGGCGATGTGGCTGCGTGATTCGGCCGCGGTGGCGCTGCCCTATATCGAGCTCGCGGGCAAAGATGCGTCGGTCGCTTCGCTGTTGCGCGGACTGTTGGCGCGCCAAGCCAAGTGTATTCTCAAGGACCCTTACGCGAACGCGTTTACCGCCGAATACGAGGTCGCCGAAGAAAAATTCGAAGTCGACTCGCTGCTGTATCCGGTTTGGTTTGCGGCGCTCTACTATAAACAGACCGGCGACAAGTCGATATTCACCAGCGATCTGGTCCATGCGTTCGAACTGATCCTCAAGACGCTACGGAATGAGCAGCATCACGCGCGGCGCTCGCAATACCGCCATCCGCAGCTGGCCAACAACGGCCGCGGCTCGCCGGTCGCGTACACGGGCATGGTGTGGACGGGATTCCGGCCATCCGATGACGCGGTGCGCTACCAATACAATATCCCCGTCAACATGTTCGCATCCGTCGTGATGCACATGCTCGGTGATTTGGAGCGCGACGTGCTCGGCGACATGGGGTCGGCTCGCAACGCATGGGGGCTTGCCGTCGATATCCAGCGGGGCGTCGAGCAGTACGGCTACGTCAACCTCGAGAGATTCGGCAAAATCTACGCGTACGAAGTCGACGGCCTCGGTCACGCCAATGTCATGGACGATGCCAACATCCCTTCGCTCCTCGCGATCCCTTATTTCGGGTATCTACCGGTTACGGATTCCGCGTATCAGCGGACGCGCAGCTTCGTTCTCTCGCCGCGTAATCCGTACTACTTCGTTGGAAAGTACGCGCAGGGTGTCGGCAGTCCGCACACTCCGAAAGATTATGTTTGGCCGCTGGCGCTCGTCGTGCAAGCGCTCACGAGCAGGGACGACGCCGAGGTCAATCGCGTTCTCGGATACATCGCCGCCTCCGATCTCGGCGATCACCGGCTGCACGAATCATTTGACGTCAACGCGCCACACGAGTTCACCCGCGCTGATTTTGCGTGGCCAAACGCCCTCTACGCGCAGTTGGTCCAAGACCGTCAAGTTGCCGCCGAGCACGGCTAGCTCTCGCGCGCCACCAAGTCCATATAGAGGTAGGTAAAGAACGCCTGTGTCGGCCCGAGCACGAGCGCGTCGATCGGAATATTCGACCAAAAAATGTTCTGCGCCGTGGGCATCCCATGCTGCGCGAGATATTGCGCGAGCAGTCGCTCCAGCATCAGCGGAACAACGATGATCGCGCCGCCGATCCCGAGACGCCAAATGTTCGCCCACGATCGCGCGAACATCATGCTGCGCAAATCGCAAACCAGGTTGTGCGTACCCGGGCCGTGACGTATCCAGGCATGCGATCACGGTGGCGATGCTCATCATGCCGAAAACGATGAGCGACGGAAGCACCCCCAGCCCGTATACCATCTCGTCTGCGGTTCCGAAAACCCAGGGCGAGAAGGCGAAGAAGACGATCTGCAATACCGAAGTAGACAAACGTGACGAGCGGGAGCGCGCCTGAGTGCCGCGCGCGCGACCTCGGCGGCGGACGCTTTGACTTCTTGGCGTTGCGCGGCGATCGCGATCGTGAAAAACGCCGTCGCATACCCGTCGACGAAGCAATTCGCGACAAAGATCGCGACGAAGTCGAACCGCGCGATGTATGCGACGGCCGTCTGAATGCCGATGCATGCGATGGCGATTGCAAGATAAAGCGGCCAGCGCGCTCCCCAGGCTTCGAGTGCTGCGTCAACAACCGCCACGAACCGTTCGGGCTCGCGGTTTACGCTCTTCTTCCAGGATCAGTCGATCGACGTAATAACGGAACGGTGCGCGAAGAAGCGCAAGGTCGCGGATCCGCCGGTGCAGACGACGATGCGATCGGGATCGCCGAGCCGGCGTCCGTCGATATCGAGTGAGAACGAGCCAGCGCGCAGTCCGGCCAGCGTCGTGTTCAGGACGCGCGCGCATTTATCAGCCGGCGCGTGCCGTCCGAGCGTTCGTGTGATCGCGAGCTCGATTAATGTAACAACGCGCATCGGTGTAACGAGCGCGAAGACTGAAGCGCCCGCCGTCATGGCGGTTCCCAGATCGATCGGCACCGATACCCGGATCATACTGTCGCTCGATTCGCTTCGCCATGCGTTCGCCCATCCAGGGCGAGACCTTCGCGCGTGGAACGCTGCGAGAACATGAGTTCCGGATCAGGTCACCGCGGCGGCGCCGTTCTTCGGGTGACGATGAAGACCGGGGCGGATTACCGATGGTCCCGCTTTTCGCGGGCGTCATCATCGCCGGTTTGGGAATCGGTGCGCTTCTTTCTGCATTCGCCGCACGACACATACCCGCGCCGGCGAAAAGCAGCACGCCACTGGTCGTGATGCACACGCCAACGCCGATTGCGTCGGCCGCGCAAATGACGGCAACGCCGCAGTGAACTCTACCGCGACGCCCTCGCCAACGCCAGCGACGGCGAAACCGGCGTCGACAGCCACGGCGAAGCCGTCAGCAAGCCGAGGCCGGCGACCGCGACTTCGAAACCAACGCCAACACCGGTGCAAACACAAACGCCAAAATCATCGCCGACACCGATGGCAGCGCCGGCTGTTACAAGAACTGCGATGCCTGTACCGACGTCAACTCCGACGCGAACGCCGGCGCCGAGCATCGCTCCGAGCGCAGCCGCCGTTGCGGTGCAATCGTCGCCGGCTCAAGCATTGGTTCGCAAATTCTTGGAAGCGGTTGCGCACGGCGACGATACGACGGCTTATGCGACTCTTGGCGGAGTGTCGTCGCCGCTCGGCGAGGCGCAGTTCCTCGATCCGACGATGCGCATCACGTCGATGACGGCTGGCCGCACGCCCGCCGGCGCGACGAACGTGCAGGTCGAGTTTCGCACCTCGCGCGGCGAGTATTTCGGAACGTTCGTCGTCGATAGCTCGGGCTCACGGATAATCCAGCGTGAGGTCATACCGGTGGAGCGGTACGACTGCCCGTAAGCTGCCGAGCGTGCAACCCGTAAAGACGGGTAAAACCGTCGCATGCTTACGTACCTTCGCTTCATCGGAATGACGGCCGCGCTCGTCGTGGCTTCTATTCCGCGCAGACCGGTCTGGCAACACCGCAAGACCCATTTCGTTGCGCCGATCTTCAATGCCGGCGGACAACAAGTCGGCAGCGTCAACTTCGTCCCACAAGACGCAGGCGGGACCGAGATGGTCCTCACCATGACGGGTATGCCGCCCGGCGATTACGCGATGTCGATCAGCAACGCGACCGCCTGCCCGGCTTCCGGCGACATGATCGCCGCTTTGCCCGGCGTTTCCGTCGACTCGCGCGGGAACGGCGCCGTGACCGCATATCTTCCGTCGATCAGCATGAACGGAGCAAATCCCGATCATGGCGCACGCGATCGCGATAGGTTCACCCGCAATCGCCTGCGGAGTGATCGGTAGCGGCAGCTAGTCCGCGACGCTGCAGCCCGGGCCGGCACGAGCCCGGGGCTTGGAACCCTCGTCTAACAAGGGGGACGGCGGACGCTGAGAACAATCCGCACGACCAAACTCCGCTGTTTCGCGGTTAAATCAGATTGAGAGGGGCTATTTCCGTGTCAGAAAATCTCGAATCGCCGCTGACGGCAGGCCTATCGCGTCGCGCGATGCTTGTCGGCGGCGCCGGTTTAGCTACGACAAGCTTATGGCCGACGATAATCGCCGACGCAGCCGGCGAAGCACCGATCGGCACATGGCCGGATGGAACGACCGGTAATACGGTCTCCAGTCGGCGCAGCGTATCCACTTACGGGAACCTACGCGGTGCAAGGCGAGGACGAGCGCAAAGGCTTCGAACTCGCCGTGCAGCACATCAACGAAGGCAACCCGCTGCTCAAGAAGATCGCGCCGAAAGTCACAAAAGGACTGCTCGGGAAACAGGTGCAGCTGCTTGTCGCCGATTCCGGTGCCAAGCCGAACGATGCGGTCCAAGAAGAACAGAAATTCATCACCGACAACAAGATCATCCTGATGACAGGCGCAACGTCGTCTGCCGTTGCGGTGGCCTTGAATAAGTTTGCCCAGCGTTCGAAGGTGCTGTACGTCACCGGGCTATCTGGTTCGAACGATACGACCGGTAAGGATTGCGTGCGTTACAGCTTCCGTCAAAATTTCTACGGCGAGACGGCAGCAAACGCAATCGGTCCCGTCCTCATCAAACAATTCGGCAAGAACCGCAAAGCCGCGTTCATGACGCCGGACTACACGTACGGACATACCGTGACGAAATCGGTGAACGACTATCTGACCGCAAACGGCGGATGGCAGATGGTGACGAACCAAGTCTCGCCGCTCGGTACTCAGGACTTCAGTCAATACCTCACCAACATCCAGCACTCGGGCGCCGAATTTCTCGTCAACGTGAACTGGGGCCGCGACGCGGTGCTGTCGATCCAGCAAGCCAAGCAGTTCGGTATCATACCGAAAATGGCGCTGGTGGTGCCGTACCAAATCCCGTTCCTCGCCAAAGAAGTCGGACCCGAGCTGACGGAAGGCGTGTTAAGCGCGACCGATTATTGGTGGACCATCGAAGACAAATTCCCGTTGGCGAAGCAGTTCAATGCTGAATTCAACAAAAAATATAACTACCGTCCGGAATGGAGCGCCGAGAACGGATACATGCAATGCGCAATTTGGGCGCGCATGGTATCTGGGGCAGGCACCTTCTACCCGCCGGCCGTTATCAGGGAATACGAGAAGGGCGAGACCTTTCCGTCGGTCGTCGGCGACATGCATTTCCGCGCTGCCGACCACCAGGCGGTTCATCCCGTCATCATCGTGCGCGGCAAGAAGCCCAGCGAGATGAAGAATCCCGAAGACTACTGGGAAGTCCTCGAAATCGTCCCCGGCGAGCCGCTGATGCAGAAGCCCGACGCGTTCGGCTGCAGTCTCGGCGACTACACCTAACCATAGTCCCGAACTCATGCGTGGTCCGCGTCAATCGCGGGCCACGCTTTTCTCGCGGGGGACGTTTGCATAAACTGGGCTGATCTCGTTTCACAAATGTTCAACGGCCTGGCGCTCGGTGCATTGCTCGCGCTGATTGCGTCCGGTCTGACGATCATTTACGGCACCCTCGGCGTTCTCAATCTCGCACATGGTGCGATGTTCATGCTCGGCGGTTACGCGGGCTGGGTCGCGTATCACAATACGCACAACTTCCTCATCGCGATCATCGCGGGCGCGCTCTTCGGACTGATCGTCGGTATCCTGACCGAGCGCGTTATCATCCGATATTTCTATGCCCGGCCGCCCGAGGATCAGCTGCTCGTTACCTTTGGGCTGGGGATCGTTTTCGTCGAAACGGTCCGGTTCTTTTTCGGGAGCCTCTCGAAGACGACGGCCTTGCCCTCGGTACTCACCGGAACGACGAATCTCGGATTCACGACGTATCCGACATATCGCCTGATTCTCGTCGGCATCGTCGCCGTCGCGCTGTTTGCGCTGTACGCCGTGCTGTACCGGACTCGAATCGGCATGATCGTGCGTGCCGGCATCGAGGACTCGGCGATGGTCGACGCCCTCGGCATCGATGTCTATAAAGCATTCATGCTCGTCTTCGGCGTCGGAGCGATGGCCGCAGGTTTTGCCGGCATCGTCAATGCCCCGATCGTGTCGCTTTCTCCCGACGTCGGCGACGCGATCCTCGTTCAGACCTTCGTCGTCATCGTCATCGGCGGCGTCGGATCGTTTCCCGGCGCAATCCTGGGTGGGCTGATCGCAGGCGAGATCGTCAGCATCACCTCCGTATTCAATCCGGGCTATTCCTACGTAATGCTGTTCGTGGCGATGACGCTGGTCCTGGTGCTCCGTCCCTACGGACTTCTCGGAACCGCCGGACGCGAATGAACCTGAGGAGACATCCGTTTCTCGTCGAGCTGCTGACGGCGGCGGCGCTCATTGCAGCGCCGTTCGTGTTACCGCATCTCGGGTTTACATCGCCAACGATCAACCGGATTTTGATCTGGGGCGTATTCGGGCTCGGCTTCGATATTTTGTTCGGCTTCAGCGGTTTGCTTTCGTTCGGTCAGTCGGCGTTTTTCGGTACCGGCGGGATGGTCATGGCATACCTGACCACCATAATGAATTTTCCGAACGTAACGGGCGCGGTGTTCATCGGCATGATCGTGGCAGCCGTTATCGGATATTTGGTCGGATTGATTGCGCTCAGGCGCACCGGCATTTACTTCGCCATGATCACCGTCGCGATCGCGGAAGTTTTTTATTTCGTCGAGTTCAATCCGCTTTCGCACTTCACCGGCGGCGAGAACGGCTTGCCCGGCGTGCCGCAACCGAGTCTTTGGGTCGGCTTTACGACGTTCACCTTCGGCAACGATTGGTTGACGTATTGGTATCTGGCGGCGTGCTACTTCATCGGTATGGTGATTGCGCTGCGCATCATACGCTCGCCGGGCGGCGCGATCTTGAGCGCGATCCGTGAAAGCCCCTTACGCGCCGCCGCCGTCGGACACAATATTCACAGCTACAAGCTCGCGGCTTTTGTGATTGCCGCCGCCTATGCCGGTTTTGCCGGCGGCCTGCTGGGCATGTTGCAGGGCTTCATGCCGCCCGATGCTTTCACGTTCGACACGTCGGGTCAACTGGTGATGCAAACGGCAATCGGTGGCACCGGCACGCTCGTCGGACCCCTCATCGGCGCGGCGGTCTGGTTTTATCTCAGCGATTTTCTCCAGACGACACTACATTTGGGCGCGACTTGGAAACTCGTGCTGGGCCTCATCTTCGTATTGCTCGTCTGCTTTCTACGTCACGGCATCGTCGGTGTGTTTGTTGCGGCGTGGCGGCTCGCGACGGCACGCGGCAAACCTCGCGCAGCCACGGAAACGGATTCCCTCGTCATCACTGCCGAGGCGACTCCGGCTGCAACACCGGTCGTTCAGTTCACGCCTCCGCCACAGGGTCCGGTGCCGACCGGCAGCAATGAGACGATTCTGCGCGCGGAGGGCCTTACCAAGAATTACGGCGGGCTCGTAGCAAACGATCACGTTGATTTCACGGTGCGTCGCGGCGAACTGCGCGGCATCATCGGCCCGAACGGCGCAGGCAAGTCGACGTTTTTCAAGATGCTGACGTGCGAGGTTCACCCAACCTCCGGCTCGATTCGTTTCGATGATCGGGATATAACCGGGTTCAATAGTACGCAAGTCTGCCAGCTCGGCCTCACCAAAAGCTACCAGGTCAATCAGCTGTTCAATCGCCTCACCGTGCGCGACAACATCACCGTCGCCGCGCTCTCGGTGCGACGTGGACCGTTTCGCCTTGATTTCTTGCGCAGCCTCAGTAGCGTACGCGGTCTCCAGGAACGCGTCGAAGAAACGCTCGAACTCGTACGGCTCAGCAACCGTGCAGCCTCACCGGTTTCAGAGCTTGCATACGGCGAAAAGCGGCGGCTCGAAATAGGCCTGGCGCTAGCGACGTCGCCGAAACTGTTGCTGCTTGATGAGCCGCTTGCGGGCTTGAGTCCGGATGAGCGTGTTCAAACCGTTAAATTGATCAAATCGATCAATGTCGGCCGCACCACGGTCGTCATCGATCACGATATGGACGCGATCTTCGAGCTCGCGCAGACGATCACGGTGTTGGTGCGGGGGCGCGTGCTGGTCGAGGGCGCTCCCGAAGAGATCAGACGGAACAGTAGCGTGCAGGAAGCCTATCTCGGCGTGAGCGAGGCCGTATGAGCCTGCTCGAGGTCAAGTCGCTCAATAGCTACTACGGCGACTCGCACATTTTGTTCGACGTCGGGCTGCGCGTCGAAGCGCACGAAGTCGTTGCGTTGCTGGGCCGCAACGGCGCAGGCAAAAGCACGACGTTGAAGAGCCTGATCGGTCTCGTTCGCCCGCGCTCGGGCTCGGTCGTTTTTGATGGTGAGGAGATTGCCGGCAAGCCTGCACACACGATCGCTCAAGCAGGCATGCAGCTCGTCCCCGAGGAGCGCCGCATTTTCGGGAGCCTCGACGTCGAGGAGAATTTGATGCTGGCGAGCCTCACAGCGCCGAAGGCGTGGACGCTCGAACGCATCTACGACATGTTTCCGCGTCTCGCTGAACGCCGCCGCAGCCGCGGCACCGATCTGTCCGGCGGCGAGCAGCAAATGCTCGCGATCGCACGTGCGTTGATTCGCAGTCCCAAGCTCATTTTGCTGGATGAGCCGTTCGAAGGACTGGCGCCGGTGATCGTACACGACCTGATCGCGGTTTGCCGCAAGCTGGCAGATGAGGGGCAGACAATCGTGCTCGTCGAGCAGAATTTTGCGGCGACTCTGGGTTTGGCGCACCGCGCCTATATCCTAAGCAACGGGCATATCGTGCACGAGGGTCCGGCGAGCGAGATAAAAGCCGACCCCGAATTCCTCCAAAAGCATCTCGGCGTGTAAACGCAGGCCAGGGCGCGGACACAGCCAAGAGGGAGCCCCATGAGATACAATCGACGCACGTTTGCCGCCGGAGCGGCAGCGACGTTCGCTTCAATCGGCATTGTGCGCTCGCGCGCACGCGCAGCCCAATTCGCATATAAGTACGCCAGCAACATCGACGTCTCGCATCCGCTCAACGTCCGTATGGTCGAGTTGTGGAACGCGGTTAAACACGAAACGAACGGCCGCCTCGACGTCCAGAATTTTCCGAACAATCAGCTTGGCGGCGATACGGCGATGCTCACGCAACTGCGTTCGGGCGCATTGCAATTCTTCACGCTCGACGGCGGCATCTTGCAATCGGTCGTACCGGTCGCGGCAATCCAGGGCGTCGGTTTTGCGTTCCGTAATTCTGCCGACGCGTTCCGTGCGATGGACGGAGCGCTCGGTGATTACGTGCGCAGCGACATCAAGGCCAAGGGACTCTGGGTGTTCGACCGGATGTGGGACAACGGGATGCGTGACATCACGTCGAGCAAAGGCCCGATTCGCACCGCCGACGATCTCCTCAACTTCAAGATTCGCACGCCCGCCGGAAAGTTGTGGGTCGATCTGTTCAAGGCGCTGGGCGCATCACCGACCCCGCTCAATTTCAACGAGGTCTACACTGCGCTCCAGACGCATGTGATCGACGGTCAGGAAAATCCGCCGGCGATTCTGCAAACGGCTCGGCTGTACGAAGTGCAGAAATACCTGAGCATTACGAATCACATGTGGTCGGCTTTCCACTTGCTTGGAAACATGGATGCGTGGAACGCGCTGCCGCCCGACATCCAGACGGTCGTGACGCGTAACTCGCGCAAGTACGCTCTGCTGCAGCGGCGCGATGTGCAGCTCCTCAACGACACGCTGATCGACAAGCTGCATCGCGAGGGAATGGCCGTTAACACCGCCGACGTCTCGACGTTCCGCTCGAAGCTTACCGGTTTCTACCATCAATATCATACCGAATTCGGCGACACCGCATGGAGTTTGCTCGAACGATATAGCGGTAAACTCGGCTAGGTGGCCGATATCACGGACGTACCGCTATCGATCGAGGCCGGCGAAGGCATCGTTCCGACCGTAAGCGGCCTGTGGCGGCCTTGGACGGTTGCGATCGATCGCGCGATCGGCGTCGTTCTCGAACCGATCGCATCCGTGATCCTGGTCGTCGAGGTCGCGATCTTGGCCAGCGGCGTGTTCTCGCGCTACGTGCTGCACAACGCAATCGTCTGGACCGACGAGCTCGCGACGATTCTCTTTCTGTGGCTTGCAATGATGGGAGCGGTCATCGCCTACCGGCGTGGCGAGCACATGCGCTTGACGGCGCTGTATCGGCGACGCCCACGTAGGCAACAGCAGATATTCGATGCGATCACGGCCGTCGTCGTCTCGTTGTTCGCGATCGAGCTGATGCCGTCGAGCTATGCGTTCATCGTCCAAGAAACGATAGATCTCACGCCCGCGCTCAACATACCGCGCTCCTACGTCGTCTCGGCGATCACGCTCGCATTGATCCTGATGCTGATCATCTCGATCATGCGGCTGATCGACTCCGATTGGCGTATCGCAGCGCCCGTCGTCGGCGTCGCGATCGTGATCTCGGGCGGCGCGCTGCTGTTGCATCCATTCTTGGTCCCGCTCGGCAACCTCAATCTGCTGTTATTCTTCGTCGTGCTGGTCGGTGCGTTGATCACGATCGGCGTTCCGATCGCGTTTGCGTTCGGCTTTTCGACACTGAGTTATCTCGCGCTTACGACGTCGGTGCCGCTCAATACCGTCGTCGGACGCATGGACGAAGGCGTCTCGAATTTGGTGCTCTTAGCCGTTCCGCTGTTCGTTCTGCTCGGACTGTTGATGGAAATTGCCGGCATCGCAAAGCGGCTCGTTGATGCGATTGCCTCGCTCATCGGTCACGTGCGCGGGGGTCTGGGGATCGTGCTCTTGGGTGCGATGTATTTGGTCAGCGGTATCTCCGGCTCGAAGGCTGCCGACATGGCGGCTATTGCACCGGTGCTCTTCCCCGAGATGGAGCGCCGCGGACAGAAACGCGCGGAGATGATCTCACTGCTCTCGGCTTCGGGTGCGATGTCGGAGACGATCCCGCCGAGTCTCGTGTTGATCATCATCGGCTCGGTTACCGGCGTTTCGATCGCAGCGCTGTTCACCGCAGGCCTGTTGCCTGCCGCGATTCTCGCGCTTTCGCTGGTGTTCGTCGTCCTGTGGCGCTCGAAGGACGACAAAGTCGAGCTCGCAAAGCGTCCGCTCGCTCGGGTACATCGTTAAGGCGATCATCATTGCGATCCCGGGTCTTTTGCTGCCGCTGGTTATTCGATTCTTCGTGCTCGACGGTATCGCAACGGCGACCGAGGTAAGCACGGTCGGCATCATCTACACGATCTTGATCGGCGTCTTCGTCTATCGCGAGTTCCCGATCAGGCGAATCTATCCGATTTTGCGCGAGACATGTGCGCTGACCGGCGCTATCTTGTTGATCATCGCGACGGCGACGTCGATGGGCTGGTCCTTGACGCAGTCCGGCTTCGCGCAACAGCTCGCCACGTCGCTTGCGGCCGCACCAGGCGGGAAAGTCGGTTTCATCGCGATGTCGATCGTCGTGTTCATCACGCTCGGGTCGGTGCTCGAAGGGATTCCGGCGATGGTGCTGTTCGGACCGCTGCTCTTCCCGATCGCGCAGCAATTCCACGTGCACGAAGTCCATTATGCAATCATCGCGATCATCGCGATGGGCATCGGGCTCTTCGCTCCGCCGCTCGGCGTCGGGTATTATGGCGCGTGCGCGATCGGCAAGGCTTCGCCCGACGAGGCCGCGATACGCGTCATCCCATATCTCGGTGCCGTCTTGGTCGGCCTCATAATCATCGCGTACGTCCCGTGGCTTTCGCTCGGATTCTTAGGCAAATCGTTCAGCCACTAGACTAGCGGCTGCGGAGATGGGCGCGAATCGTCGTGCCCAAAAGCGTCTCCACGAGTAGTCCGGCGACAACCGCGATAAGCTCCAAGACCGTAAACTCGCGCTGCACGTCGATGAGCGTGACGCTCAACATCAAGGCTGCGCCGGCGATCAGAATGACGAGGCCCAGCACGAAGTGCCAGAGACCGCGCCATGAAAACGTGCCGAGGTCTTTGAGCAGCTGCATTGGTGGCCGCGTCCCGACGTTCCAGAGAATGAATGCCAGCGCGTGCAATAAGATTGCCGCGAAGACGAACGGCGCGATGCGGAACAGGAACGGGTCGACTACGACGCGTCCTCGTCGGGCCAGCCGGCAATCTCGCCGATTGCTGCCGAGCGCGCGACCTTGAGGCCGAGCGTCGCGCACTTGATGCGAGCCGGGCTGATTCCGATGCCGACGTTGTCGAGCACGACCTGTTTGTCGAGTTTCGCGACGGCCTCAACGTGCATGCCCTTGATCGAGTCGGTCAACATCGATGCCGATGCTTGACTGATCGCGCAGCCGCGTCCCGAAAAACGAACGTCCTCGACGATGCCCTCGGCATTCACTTTCAGATCGAAGCGAATCCGGTCGCCGCACAACGGATTGAGATCTTCGAATGTCGCCGTAGCGTCTTCGAGCTGTCCGAAGTTGTGCGGTTCGCGGTAATGCTCGAGAATATACTCTTTATAGAAATCGTCCATTTAGAAGGCGCTCCGCCCCAGGCTCCGCGCCCCCCATGCTTCGCATGGGGCCCCCAAATGCGCTCGGCCCATCACCATTTCCGATAATTCACGATGATTTCGCCGGCCTCGCAACAACATTATCGCTTTAATTTAAATATATCCGCCGCTTTGTGGAGCGAGTCAATCAGCGCGTCAACGTCGGCTTCCGTGTTGTAGACATAGAACGAGGCGCGGGCGGTTGCCGGCCAGCCCATCTTTTCCATGAGCGGCATCGTGCAGTGGTGTCCGGCGCGCACGCATACGCCGTCGGTGTCGAGAATCGATGCGATGTCGTGCGCGTGAACGTCGCCGAGGTTGAACGAGATGACGCCGGCGCGGTTTGCTGCGGGCAGCGGACCGTACACGACGAGCCCACGGCGTTGCAGCTCCTGCATACGCTCGAGCGCGTACGCCGTCAGAGAAATGTCGTGCGCGCGAACCCAATCCATGCCGATCTCGCGCAGATAATCGATAGCGGCACCGAGCCCAATCGCGTCAGCAACATTGCTGGTCCCGGCTTCGAATTTCCAGGGGATCTCGTTGTATTCGGTGTGCGTGTACTCGACACGCTTGATCATGTCGCCGCCGGTGAGAAACGGAGGCATCGCTTCGAGCAGCTCGCGCTTGCCGTAGAGAAAACCGATGCCGGTCGGGCCGAGCATCTTGTGTCCGCTCGCCGCCAAGAAATCGACGTCGAGCTTGCGCACGTCGACCTGCATGTGCGGAACGCTTTGTGCGGCATCGACGAGTACGCGCGCGCCGGCTGCGTGCGCGCGCTTCGTGAGCATTTCGAGCGGGGCGATCGTGCCGAGCGTATTGCTCACGTGCGCAAGTGCAAGCAGCTTGGCGCCGTCGAGCAACCGGTCGAGATCGTCGAGGACGTGCACGCCGTTTGCGTCGATCGGGATGAAGCGCAATTCGGCTCCGGTGCGTTCTGCAAGCAGTTGCCAGGGGACGAGATTGCTGTGATGCTCGACCTGCGTCGTGAGAATCGCGTCGCCGCGACGCAGGTTGTGGATGCCCCAGGCGTACGAGACGAGGTTGATCGACTCGGTCGAGTTGCGGGTCCAGATGACTTCGGCGTCGTCTGCGGCGTTGATGAACCGCGCAACCTTGGCGCGGGCCTCTTCGAAAGCGGTCGTGGCGCGTTCGGCAATCTCATAGACGCCGCGATGAATGTTGGCGTTATATTCGCTGTAGTACTTGACCAGCGCGTCGATGACGGCTTGCGGTTTTTGCGAGGTCGCGGCTGAATCCAAGTAGACGAGCCGCTTGCCGCGCGACGTCGGCTTGTGAAGGATCGGAAAATCGCGCAGAATCCGTTCTTGCAACGCGTCGGCTCGAATCGTTGTCGTCACGCGATTTTCCTCGCGAGCGCAGCCCGAATTTCTTCGCGTAACTTTTCAGTCGGGAATCGCATCAGCGCCGGCTCGAAGAACCCAAGCGCGATCATGCGCTCCGCTTCGTGCCGCTCGATGCCGCGGCTCATGGCGTAGAAAAGCTCCTCGTCGTCGATTGCGCGGATCGTCGCACCGTGATACGCCTTGACGTCGTTCGCGCCGATCTCGAGTGCCGGAATGCTATCGATGTGCGCGTCTTTGGAGAGCAGCAGCGCGTCGTCGCGGAGCGTCGCATCGACGCCGTGCGCCGAGGGATGAATGCGAATGTTTCCGATGAAACGCGCCTGACCGCCGTCGATCGCCGCGCTCTTGAAGATCGTCTCCGATTGTGTTTGTGGCGACGGATGGTCGGCTTCGGATTGCACGTCGACGTGTTGATGCTTATTGGGGAAGAAGAGTCCCGCAATCGAGGTTCGCGCGCCGATTTCGAGCATGGTCGACTTGACGTCGCCGATCGAGAGCTCGGCGCCCAGCTCGGCCAGCGCCCAATTCACCTCGGCGTCCCGGCCGACGTTTCCGTGACGGCTCCAGAAGACGCGAACGTTTGGCGGCAAATCTTGTACGGCCGTATAGTTACGGACGTGCGCTCGAGAGCGACGATCTCGACGATCTCGCTGACGAGCTCGAGATTCGCCGCCGGATCGTAGCGGGTAACGATCGTTGCACGCGAGCCCTCGGACGCGGCAATGAGAACGTACGGAAAAGCGGCCGGACCTTCGAGATGCTGCATGACGACGATCGGCTCGTCGACGACCGCACCCTTGGGCAAGAAGATGAAGACACCGCCTTCGCGGCGCGCTACGTTGAGTGCGGTAAAGCGTCCGCTCCGCCAGTCGACGGCATTCCCTTCGGCGGCGTTGATAACGGATTCGTGCTCGGGCGCAGCAGTGCGCAAATCGCAGGCGATGACGCCTTTGCGTCGCGCCTCTTCCGAAAGCTCGAAGCGCGCCGAAACGCTTCCTGACGCAAGCTCCTCGAGCGCCAGCTTTGTGAGATCGATCTTCCAGTACCGGCCAGGTGCCGGCCCGGGTGGTGGCAGCGTGCGTGCAAGTGCGAGCGCTTCATCGCGACCCGCGCGCGACGCAACGACGCTAAGCTGCGCCACTCGCGACCTCGTCGCGAATATTGTCGTAGCCCTCCGCTTCGATGCGATGTGCGAGATCGGCACCGCCCGTCTTGACGATGCGGCCGTCCATCAGCACGTGAACGACGTCCGGTTCGACGAATTGCAGAATGCGCGGATAGTGCGTGATGATGAGAAAGCCGGTGTCTTTGACGGTGCCGCCGCGCAGCGTCGTCAGCGTTTCTCCGACAGCGCGTAACGCATCGACGTCGAGACCCGAATCGGTCTCATCCAGAATCGCGTACTTCGGCGCGAGCACCGCAAGCTGCAGCATCTCGAGTCGCTTTTTCTCACCGCCCGAAAAGCCGTCGTTGACGTAGCGTCCGAGGAACGACGTATCGATGCCGAGATGATCCAGCTGCTCGAAGATGAGCGCGCGAAACTCGGCCGGCTTGAGATCGCTGCCGCGCACGGCAGTGCGTGCCGAGCGCAAGAAAGTTCGCGACGCTGACGCCCGGTATGGCGGCAGGATACTGAAAGGAGAGAAACAGTCCGAGTTTGGCGCGCTTGTCGGGTGAGAGCGCGAGCAAATCCTCGCCGTCGAGTGAAGCGCTGCCTCGCGTAATCTTATAGCCGGGGTGTCCGGCCAGTGCGAAGGCCAACGTCGATTTCCCGCTTCCGTTAGGCCCCATGAGCGCGTGGACGCTACCCGGCTCAACGTTGAGCTCGATCCCCTTGAGGATCTCTGCGGAATCGGCAGTTACGTACAGGTCGGATACGTTTAGACCGCTAGCCATACTGCTCCATCGTACGGTTTTGGCCTAGAGAAAGTCAAGAAAACCCTGGACTTTCCTCCCGCCGTCGTGATACGATCTGGTGCGACAAAGTATGCAGACCGAGCGTTTCTTTGCCACGACCAGGGGCCGAATCGCCGCCGCCTTGCGGCGCAGAAAATCCGCGTCGGCCGCCGATTTGGCTGTGGAGCTCGACCTCTCCCCGAACGCGATCCGCCAGCACCTGGCGGGGCTCGCGCAAGACGGGCTGGTCAGCGAACGCTCTGTGCGCCGCGGCAAGACCAAACCGACACACCAGTTTTCGCTGACGAGCGACGGCGAGCGGTTATTTCCGCAGCGCTACGATTTATTGCTCAATGCGGTTTTGCGCGAGGTTCGCGACCTCGGCGGTGACGATGCGGTGCGCGAGATATTCGAGCGTATGGGGCGCCGCGCAGCCGAAAAGATGGCGGCGCGCGCGGGCGACAAGCAAGGCGAGAAGCGCGTCGGCGCGCTCGTAGACCTGCTGCGCGAACACGGCGTCGAGGCCGATTACAACGCCGACGGCAATACGTACGAGATTCGCGAGCACAATTGTCCGTACGCCGAGACCGTCAAAGAGCACCCACAGGTCTGCTCGGTCATTCACACCGTCTTAGGCGATCTTTTCCCCGCGGGCAGCAAGCAGACTGAATCGCTTGCAACCGGCGGAGAGGCTTGCCGGTTCGAAGTCAACGCATGAACTTCTCGAAATTCCAAAAGCTGGTCGAAGAGCGTACCGGTTTCCGCACGATGGACAGTCCGATGGCATCGGGCGAGTATTTTAGCGATTCGTGCGGCGATATGTACACGTACTATTTGCAGATAGGTCCCGGTGACGTCATCGAGGACCTTTCGTATTTTACGACCGGCTGCGGTTTCGGAACGGCGACGTGCAGCTTACTCGTCGAGCTTGCGCGCGGGAAAACGATCGACCAAGCGCTGGCGATCACCGATCAAGATATCGAGAACGCGCTCGATGGCTATCCCGACAAGAAAAAGGATTACCCTGAGCGCTCGCGTGCCGCACTGCAAGCCGCGATCGAAGATTATCGCGCAAAACGCGCCGCCGGAAAGATTACCGACGACATGCTTGCGCAGGCCGCTGCGACGGCTGCCGCCGCGCGCGCCGCGACGATGCCCGGCAACGGGAAGACTTCACAAGATGAAAACGCCGGACCGAAGATCATGCAAGACGCCGGCAAAGTCACGATTAAACTCCACTAAGTAATCGCTCAAGGGCACCTGAAGTTTATCCCAGGTGTGATGCAGGCGTGTTTGCTAGCCTAGCGTGCAAGCAACACTTTTCCGGAGACGACACATGTCGAATCGGACACGCTTTGTACGCGCAGCCTTGGTTTTCGCATTTCTAACTGCGGGCTCCGCCCTCACCGGTTGTGGCGGCGGGGGCTCTTCGAGCGGCAATCAGGTTTGCAGTCCGACCGACTCGACGGACTGTGCCGCTGATTATACGGTCTACTGTCCGTATCTAAGCGGAGCGCCACCACAGCTCATCTATCCGGCTCCGGCGGCGATGAACGTTCCGGACGACCTGAACGAGATGGTTATAGCGGACGCGTCGACAGCAAATTACAACAATCCGAACGCCGCCTATCAACTCTACCTCTCAACCATCGGGAACGAATTCACGCTTGCGAACGACAATGGCGGTCCAAATGATACGATATCGGGAGCCCTAGTCAGCATATCGCCAAGTCAAATACCCGCTCCAGCCGCGACGACGTCGATCGTCAATCCGATATACGAAGTCGGAGTGATGATTTACGGTGGCTTCGCGCCCTCATCGGTGTACTACGTTTATTTTTCCGAGATCGCGGCAAGCGGTCCAAACGTCAATTGTGCGCCTCAGGGACCAATCGCATCGTTCACGACTGCTCCGGCGTCATCGACGACGAGCGTGAAGAGTTATTCGCATCCGCCGATGCCGGCTAGAGAATTGCTTCGGCTTCGATCGTGATCAGGACGCTATTCGCGACGACTGCCTGCGGATAGCCGGGGCCGATTCCCCACAACGTGCGATCGACCGTCGCGGTCGCGGTGTAGCCGACGTGCGTGCGTCCTTTGCTGTCGGTGATCGTACCGTTGACCGTTCCGTTGACGACGATCGGTTTCGTCACGCCGTGGAACGTGAGATCGCCGTTCATGACGAAGGCCGTTCCGCTGCCGGTGATCGAGGTGCTCTTGAACGTCATCTCGGGGAACTGCGTGACGTTGAAGAATTTGTCCGAGCGTAGATCGCTGTCGCGCTGATCGTTGTGCGTGTCGATCTTGGTGAGATCCATGACCGCCGTGACCGACGTTGGGATCTTGCTCGAATTCAATGCGACCGTGACCGATTTGATCGGGATCGTTCCTTCGACCGTCGAGATCAGGAGATGCTTGACGGCGAAATGCGTCTGCGTGTGATTGGGATCCATCGTGGGTTCGCCGGCCCCAAGCGCAGGCGCGACGGCGAGGAAAAGCGCGGCGGCTGCAATCAAGGCAGCCCGAGAGAATCTAAACATACTTCAGCAACCTATCAGCGAAGCCTGAAAAGAGCCTGAACCCCGCTTATACGAGATAGGGATTCATAGTCCGTTCGTCTCCAATCGTCGTGTATCGGACCGTGCCCCGGAACGACCATGGTCTCATCCGGATAGTCCAAGAGCTTCGTGCGGATGCTGGAAACGATGTCCTCGAGTGACGTCCCTCCGAGATCCCAGCGCCCGACTGAGCCGCGAAAGAGCGTATCACCGCTCAAAATGCGCGGGCGCCCGTCGATCTGAACCGCAAAGCTAGTGCTTCCCGGCGTATGCCCGGGCGTGTGGATGCAGGTCAAACTCACCGATCCGGCGCTCAGGACGAGCGCATCTTCAAGATCGCCATCGAGCGTCGTCGGCGCGAGCGTAATCGGCAGACCGACCCAGCGTCCTTGTTCCGTCAGTTGTGCGTAGAGCGGACGATCGCCCGGGTGCAGCAAGCCTTGACCGCCGACGCGCTCACGCAATGCGCCGAGCGCGCCGATGTGATCGAAATGCGCGTGCGTGTGCACGAGATATTTCGGACGAAGCTTATGCTGTTCGAGAAGTCCCGCAATGCGCTCGACGTCGTCGCCGCCATCGACGACGATCGCCTCACCGGTCGCTTCGTCACCCAGGATGCTGCAATTGCACCCGAGCGGTCCGACGGGAAAGTGCAGCGCGATCACGGGATCTCGATTCCAAAATCGCGGTAGCCGGCGTTCAAGTAACCTAAGGGGCCGTCCCAGGGCGGCGCCGCTGTCGAGGACCTCGCCGAGAAAGACGGTATGCGTCCCGGCCGAGTGCTCTTCGGCCAAGCGGCAATCGACGTAGGCCAGGCAGCCATCGATGACGGGCGCTCCGGTTGCGGCCTGCCGTGTCGCGAGACCTTCGAAACGATTCGTGCGCCGCGCATGATCGGCAAAGCGCTTTGCGATCTCTTCCTGGTCGATGGCAAGGATGTTGACGCAGAAGATCGACGAGCGTGCGATCATCGGATGGGCCGAGGCTTCTCGGTTGACGCACACTAGAACCATGGGCGGCTCGGCCGACACGCTCGTGAACGCGTTGGCGGTGAAACCATAGGGCACGCCGTCGGTCAGAGTGGTCACGATCGTAACACCGGTTGGAAACCGGCGCATCGCATCGCGGAAGTTATTCGACACGCGCACCGATGCCGACGCCATCCCCAAGCGGGACGATCGTCGCATCCAGAAGCGGATGATGTAGGAACAGATCGTTGAAGCGCCGGATCGCGCGCGTGTCCTCCGTGTCCGAGGGCCGCTCTGAAGCCGCAGCCTTGCCGCCCCACAGCAGGTTGTCGACGATCATCAATCCCGAGCGCTTGAGCATCGGCACGCAGACCTCGAGATATTCCGGATACTGGTCTTTATTGGCGTCGAGAAAGACGATGTCCAGATTGCGATGTGAAAGCGTTTCGAGAATCTCGAGCGCTGGCTGGTTCATGATGTCGATCTTGTCGGCGACGCCGGCGCGCTCGAAAAACTGCGCGGCAATTTGCGTTCGCTCGCGATCCGGATCGATCGTCCAGATTTTTCCGGCGGGCGGCATTGCCAGCGCCATCCATAGGGTCGAATATCCGTACGCCGTACCGATTTCGAGGATGCGATTGGCCTGCATGCAGTGGACCAGCGTCGAAAGCAGCCGCGCAGTGGCGCGATCGACGATCGGGATCCCCTCGGCAATGCCGAGCTCCTCGAGCTCGAGTACCAACGGCGAGGGCTGCGTATGCAGGCGCGCGAGGTAGGCGAGGTCTTGGTCTCCCACGCCCTATGTTTGCCGCCCACAATTGAAGGGAACCTTTTTAATCCACCTTTCGTCAGACGATCGAGGATAATGTATTTCCGTGCCAACGCTTACACTTGCGACGCAGACCTACTCGCCCAAGAAGTGGAACCTGTCGGGTTTGAAGGGGATATCGGACAAGACGCTTGAGATGCATTTTGGCTTGTACGAGGGCTACGTCAAGAACACGAATTTGCTGAACGAACAGATTGCCGGCAAGATCGAAAGCGGCCACGCTGCCGCCACCGATTTGGAATTCAGCGAGCTAAATCGCCGCCTTGCGTTCGAATACAACGGCATGCGGCTGCACGAGCTGTATTTCAACAATCTCACCTCCACGAGCCCGGAGCCCGGCAACGAATTGAAAACGGCATTGGCGGCTACTTACGGCGACTTCGAAATGTGGAAAAAAGAGTTCGCCGCGGTCGGCTCGATGCGGGGCGTGGGCTGGGCGATCGCCTATCAAGATACGACTAACGGCCGCATTACGAATCAATGGGTCGAACTGCATCAGGGTGGCAATCTCGCCGGCTTCATACCCATTGTCGTCATGGATGTGTGGGAGCACGCGTTCTTGCTCGACTACAAACCCTCAGAGCGCTCCAAGTATATCGAAGCGTTCTTTGCGAATCTCGACTGGGAGACGATTGCGGGCAGGCTCGTACAAAAAAGTGGCAACGGAGCGCCGTCGACGGCAAGGTGAGCGAACGGCTTCGGCTCTTCCCTCTCAACACGGTGCTGTTCCCCGGCGCCACGCTGCACTTGCACGTCTTCGAACCGCGCTACAGACAATTAATCGCCGAATGCCTCGATCAGGGACAGGCATTCGGCGTTTGTCTGATTCGCGAGGGCAGCGAAGCCGGGGATGCGGAAGTCGATCCGCACGAGATCGGAACGACGGCCGAGATCGGTGAGGTTATGCCGTTACCGTTCGGCCGCTACTACGTAAGCACGACCGGGAAACGGCGATTCCGAATCACCGGCATCTTCAGCCGGGAACCGTATCTACTCTGCGACGTCGAGTATCTCGACGAGCCGGCCGGCGAAGCAGCTGCAGTCGATGCGCTCACCGATCGTGTGCGCGTTTCGTTCAATGAATATCAACGGCTGCTCGTTTCGTACGTCGGCGCAAACGCCGCAGTCGACTTGCCGGTCGATCCGATCGAAGCCTCCTACGTGATCGGAAACGCATTGCAAGTCGCCGATCTCGTCAAGCAACGGTTGTTGGAAACGGCCGACGTCGAGCAGCGTCTTCGGGTCGAGCTCGAGTTTTTGCGGCGTTTGTTGCCGCAGCTGCGCTCGCGAATCGAACGTGAGCGCGCGCATTCGGCTCCGGCGCGACGCGAACCGCTCGGCGGCGAAGCGCGTTCGCAGCAAGAGAGTTACTACGGAAAGTTTTTCAGCTTGAACTAGCGAACGCCGGGCGACGTGCGCACGATCTGGGTAGTCGTCGGCGTTGTTATCGTCGCGGTTTTGGCGGTGTCGTTCTATTTCAACGCCGGCGGCGGACCGAGCCGGCCTGACGTCGCTCTGGGCCCGTCGTCTCTCGCCGGTGCTCCGGCTGCGAGCTTTAACGTCGTTCGAGCCGATGGTTCGCCGGATTCGCTCGCGCGCTATCGCGGAAAAGTCGTGCTGGTCAACTTGTGGGCGTCGTGGTGCCCGCCGTGTCGCGAGGAGATGCCCGCGCTCGAAAAGCTCTATCGCGCGCATGAAGCGCAAGGCTTTGTCGTTCTCGGGATCGATCAGGGTGAGTCCGCACGAGTTGCCGCGGCCTACGCGCATGCGCGTGGCGTGACGTTTCCTATCCTGATCGACGATCAACAACAATACGGACGCGCGTACGCTGCCAATGGCTTGCCGACGTCCGTGCTCGTCGACCCAAGCGGACACATCGTCAAGGGCGTCGACGGTGAGCTGTCGCTCGATGCAATGGAAGCGCTTGTCACGCCGGCCCTGAAAACGAAGTGAAGAAGCGTTTGGCGGCAATTTCCGCCGAGCTCGTAGCGAGCGTTCTCGTCATCGCGCAGGTCCTTTTCTCGGGCAACGCGGTTTTTCACACTTGGCAGTACGCGCTTGCGCTCGCAGTCGTTGCGTGGCTTTTGATAACATCCGCCTCACGCAGCCGGAGTGTGCTGTTCGGGATCTCGGTGCTCGGAGCGCTGATCGTGATCGCTGTCGGGTTGGCGTCGGGCTTGCTCGGAGCCGATACCGAACGCATCGCGCGCGCGCCTGGGACGATCGCTCCTATCCCGGATGTCGGTGCAGCAGCTTTTTTCTCGAGTGCGACGCCGCAATCAATCGCAAAAGGTGACGCCGTCATAACAATCCGGCGGCGGAATCATTCGAATATTCTCATCACCACCGGCGCACGAAAATTCGTAGGCGCGCTGCTGCTGACGGCCGACCCGATGCCGGTTGCGTACGTCGAAGCATTCGACGACCAAGGCAATCATCTCACCGTCACGCAGCCGACTGGGACGGCCTTTCTCTCGCCCTTCCTACTCTTCCGAACGAAGCAAGAGATCGCCGGCGGAACGCATTCGATCGACGGGTTCGCGTTGCCGGGCGGCAACCGGACGGTGAAAGTCGTGTACTTTACGCCGGACGACGTCGCACGTTTGCACGTGCAGGTTCCGCCCTCGGCAACCGGCCAACCCGCGATTCTCTACGACGTCTTCGATGCGGCATCGAATCACTCGCTCGGCATCGGCGTCGCAGCGTCCGGCGTTGAAACGGAAATTGGTGGGGTTCGCTTGCGCGCGACGCTGGGGACGTATCCGCAGCTCGTCATCGCAAGCGCGCCCCACCCTTACGTGCTGATCTTGGGGCTGTTCCTTATCGTCGCGGGAATAGGCGGGTCGCTACTACAGCCCGACGACGGCGCGATGCGTGAATCCGAACGCCATGAAGAAGAGCATGGGGAGGGAGAGCATTACGTTGGCGCGCGAGGCCAAGAAGGCTAAGCGCCGCGATTTGGCTTTTTGCTCGTCGGTTACGCCCTCAACGAACCCGAGAACTTTCATGTTGTTCGGGAAGATGATGGCCCAAACGTTGATCAGCATGATCGTACCGAGCCACGCGCCGACGCCGATCCCCGTATAGGGCGGCTGAAGCGCAAACGCGGAGCCGATGTGCGGACCCAAGATTCCCGCGCCGAAGATCCACGTTCCGAGTGCGGACCAGCGGAAGAACTCGAGTGCGCGAGGCGCGACGAATTTCGTGATGCCCTTCGCGCTGCCGTCATTGGCTGCGTTAGCCTGCGCGAGCGCTTGGCCTTGGACGAAATTGAAATAGTAGAGCAAGCCGATCCACATAATGCCGAAGAGAAAATGGAACCAGCGTACCAGAGGCATTTCCATGGTTATGCTCCCACCGGCTGAATCGCTTTGACGACAAAATAGAGAATGAGCGTGAGAACGAGACCGACGATGATCGTTCCGGTCAGCGTGTCGAACGGATGCTTCAAGGTTTGGCTACCCCCTAAGTGAAGCAATCGCCCGGCCTAGGACGTCTTCCTGCTCGACACCTAGTACGACGTCACACTCGAAACCGAGAATCGGTCGAACTTCGCGGTTGGGCAGACCATCCCGTACGAGTAGCCGCCGGTTCGAACCGGCTGATCGGACAGCTCGCACGCGGCGAGCACGTCGAGAATGCGAACGTTGAAGCGGAGGTTTTTCAGTCCGCCCTTCAGCTTGCCGTTCTCGATCAGGAACGTTCCGTCGCGCGTCATCCCGGTTACGATCGCTTTGCGTTGATCGACGACGCGGATGTACCAAAACCGGCTGATTAGAATGCCCCGCTTCGTCGATGCGATCAGCTCTTCACGTGAGCGCCGGCCCGGCGCAAGGGCGACTGCACGCGGAGACGGGCCCGCGGAGCCGCCGGGAATATAATGACCGGTGTTGTGCCGATCGAGGCGTTCGGCCCATTCCATGTCGGTTACGAAATCTTTTGCGATGCCGTTCTCGATCAACGTTACGCGCTGCGTCGGCGAACCTTCGCCGTCGAACGGGCAGTGCGCAAAGAGCGGATGTGCGTAATCATCGATGAGCGTTACGTTTTCACCCATGTATTGGCGTCCCAGGCCGTCAGCGAGAAACGACGCACCTTCGTAAATGCGCTGCGCCGAGAAATGCGGTAGAAGATAAGCGATCAGCTCGCCGAGCGCGGCCGGTTCTACGATGACGGTCCAGTCGCCGACGTCGGGCGTTCCGAGCTCACCCGCATCTTTGGCTTTTGCGGCTGCGCGCGCGCCAACGGCCGCCGCATCGATCTCAGCGAAGCGGCGGCTATACGCCTCGGCGTAGCCGCTTGCGATAGGCGCCACGCACTTCGTTTCCGTAACCGCGCTCGTCCCTGAAAATTGCGCCTGCACGCCATTCGAATTCGCGATGACGATCGAGCCCGCGGATGTTGCGACGTAGCCTGCTGCCCAGGCACCGGCTTGCTCCGCAACCGCGAAGATCTTGCCGGCGGCTTGCGCACGCGCAGCAGGCGTCGTATCGGCCGTCGCCGCGTCGTACGGCAAATCCGGCATTGCATACGTTGCTTTTCCCGGTAATCGTACCGGGACTGCCGGTTTCGGTGCAAAACGCGCTTGTGCGATCGCGCGATTGCGCGCCAGCGCAAGATCGGCGTCGTCGCGGCCATTCGTGCAGGCCCAGCCCGCGCGGCCATCGACGACCGCGCGAATTTGCACCAAAGTCTGCGACGCATCGAGATTCTGATGGATCGCGTTGTGCGTGAAGCGCGTCAGTGTGTCGTGCCGTTCCGAAACGGTCGCTTCGATGCCGTCTGCGGCACCATCGCGTATCGCGCGCTCGGCGAGCTCGAGCCGCTCGTTATCGTTCATCGTGGCCTATGCATCGTAGTTTACGCATTGTAGCCTACGCCGACGCGAACGTTCCGAAAACGCGCCGGTGCGGCAGCTTGCGTCGTGCGCCCGATCTGAATCGGCTCGCCTTTGCCGCAATTCGGCGTCCCCCACGGCACCCACGTCGAGGGCTCGCCGATCGCATCGCACGATCCCCAGAACTCGGGCGTTATGCCCCCGTAGGTCGGATTCTTGAGCATCCGCCCGAGCTTTCCGCGCTTGATTTCCCACGCGATCTGGCAACCGAATTGAAAATTGAGGCGGCGATCGTCGATCGACCACGAGCGGTTCGACTCCATGTAGATACCGTCGTCGATCTCGTCGATCATCTGATCGAGCATATGCGTCCCGGGGAGCAAGTTCAGGTTGCACATCCTGATCATCGGGACGTGCTGCCAGCTTTCCGCGCGCACGCACGCATTTGTCGTGCACTCCAAGAGCCGCGCAGTGTCGCGCGACATCTCGAAGCCTTCGAAGACGCCGTCACGCACGATGTCGGAGGTGCCGCTGGGGCTGCCTTCATCATCCCAACCGCAGGTCGCAAGTCCGCCGGGAAGCGTGTTGTCGATGACGATCGTCACCGAGGGTGAACCGTATCGGAGCGCGCCGCGCAATTGCGGCTCGAGAAAACTCGTCCCGGAAAAATTCGCTTCCCATCCGAGCGCGCGATCGAGTTCCGCCGGATGACCGCACGATTCGTGAATCTGCAACGATACTTGAGATCCGCCGAGCACGATGTCGAGCGTTCCGGACGGCGATTGTGCCGCCGAAAGCAGGGCAACGGCTTCCTCGCCGATGCGCGGCGCATTTTCGATCAAGCCGGCACGCGCCACGACTTCCCAGCCGCCCGTCATGTACAAACCGCGATCGCCCGGCCATCCACGGTCTTGCGCGTCGCCGTTGCCGACTGCGAGCGCATGGACGGCGCTCCCGATTTGGCGGATGTCTTGCGCGATTTGCGAGCCGATCGAACTGAAGAATTCTTTCTTGCTCCGCCAGACATCTAACCACGCACGCCCGGTGCGCACGGCAGGATTGACGTGCAGCGCGTATTCGGCGGCAACGAGCAAATCGACGCGCTGCTCTAGTGAAACGCGGTCCGGATCGATCTCGAATTCGGTTGCGTATGTGCCGACGTGCGCGTCGGTAGGCGCCATACCGAAACGCATCGTACCGACCGCCGCGCTCTGCGCGTGCGATATCGACCGCACGCGCGACGGTCGGCATCGATGCCGGCTCCGGTCAAGTCGTCGGACGACGCGAATCCCCAGGAACCGTCGCACAGCGCACGCACGCCGTAACCGCGCGAGACGTCGTCGCGAAGCGCGATCACTTCGCCGTTGCGAACTTCGATGCGTTCCGAGCGAGCATCTTCGAAGCGAATATCGGCGTACTCGGCGTGTCGAATTGCCGCCGTCTCGAGTGCCCTCCCGGCAAGCTCCTCAAATTGCACGGGTCTCACATACGTCCCGAATCAACGGGGGCCTGGCGCTGGGCCACCGAAAAAGGTCTGCAATAGAGCCTGGCCGCCAACCGGCTGGGAGTCCGTTCGGGCGAGGGGCCTGTGAAACGTTTTCTTCTGGTTGTTTCGCTCATTATCGCGGCGTTCGTTTATGGCGATCGCCCTGTTGCCGTTGCAAATCCAACGCCCAAAGCTGCGGCGGAAAAGAAAATTGCGCCGGCCGACGAGTATTTCGGCCGTCTCAAAATGAGCATTCTCGGAATCGCGAACACCATCAAAGATCAAACCGTTAGGTTCGATCGGCGTCCCGAAGAGATGGAAAGCGAGATGAGTACGATCGGCTTCGCCGTCGATGCGATTCACGATTGGGAGCACAAGTATCCGAGCGATCCGTGGATCGCGAAATCATTGTTTTCCTTCGAGCGATTCTACAATCGCATTCCAACCGATGCGGGACGCGCGCAAGCCAAAGCGACCATGGCGTGGCTCGTACACGATTTCCCGAAAACGTGGTACGGAAAGGTCGGTAAGCGCGAACTAGCCGAAGGCAAAGTCGGCGCAGTACCGCCGCCCAACGTCGTGCGATCGCCGCCGCCCGCGGTCGACCTCACGCGTCCTGTCGTTGGACAAGGCGCGCAAGCGAGTCAGTAAACAACACAAATAAAAAAAGACGCCCCCGGAGTTCCGATGTTGCTCCGGGGGCGTTCTCGTGCGATCTCGGGTGCTAGGTACTAGAAGTGGATTCCGAGACCAACATATGGACCGTACTGGTTGGCGTCCGATGGTGCGTTGATTTTGTTCGTGTAGTAGTTGCCCATGAAACCCAACGTCGAGGAACACCGGGAAGGTCGGTCCCGCGAAGTTCCAGTTGACGCCGATGTTGTAGCGTACCAGACGATACTGGAGCGCCAGCCGGTCGGACCGTACGTGCCTTGCAGCTGCGGATAGTAGTAGAAGCTGCCGTAGAGCGCAATCGCTTGATTGAGATCGGGTAGCTTTTCACCACCGAAGCCCCAGCCACGCAGTTCCGGATACCCGTAGTTGTTTTGCTGCCACAGGTAGCTCGCCGCAATGTAGAATCGCGGATCGAACACGCGGATGCCGACACGTGCATCGACGTCGTCTTGGATCGCCGTGAACGATGGTACGAAGGTCTGTCCACCGCCGCCGATGATCGTCACGCATCCTGCTTCAGGACACGCGGAGACGGGACCGGATGCGGTCGGATAGCTCCAATGACGCCAATCGCCTTCGACCATGAACGGGATGTTGAAGAGCGGGAACTCGAAGGCACCGCGCAAGGCGTACGTGCCGTGGCCCTTGTCGCCCGGGCTGAACTCGTTGTAGACCGTTGGTGAGATGGCGTAGTCACCGACCACGAAGTGATCGTAGTATGCCGGCTTGACCGGTACCGGCGTCGGCGTTGGTGCCGGCGTGGCCGGTGGCGGCGGAGCCGGTGTTGCAGTCGGCGGCGGCGGTGGCGGCGGTGGCGGTGCCGGCGTCGGCGGCGGAGCCGCTACGTAACGAACGACGACGGTTCGCTTGTCCGCAACCCACTGAACGTACGCGCCCATGCCTTCGGAGATCACGCGCACCGGAACCATGATCGTTCCGTGCCAGACCATCGGCGGGACATCGAGCGGACGGCTTTCGCCGTTGATGATGACGACGGGTTTTCCGACCGTCACCTTGATATCGGAGCCGGGCTTCGATACATCGACGGTGCGGCTAGCCGGATCGAACGATACCGTCGCACCCATTTGCTCGAACATCGAGCGGAGGGGTACGAGAATCGTGCCGCCGCGAACGAGCGCTGCGAGCACGCGATTTTGTTTGTCTGTGTCCGGCTTGGCATAGACATGATGATCGTTGAAAAGAATCGGATATTCGCCTGACGGCGGAGATCCGAAATCCGGGGGTGGCGCGCCTTGCGCGACTTCAACAGCTGCTGCAGGCGCGTAGGGTCCAGTGTTACCTTGCGCTGCGAGAGCTGCGGAGCCGGCAAAAACCGAAAGCCCGAATCCCACGGCAAGTGCTGCCGCAAGAACCCCGGAGCTCTGGTGTTTCAAAAATTCCCTCCCTAGGCTGAAAATGTCTTAAGTTGAAGGGGCGGCGTGTTCAAATTGAGCGTCCTTCGCCTCGGTCGCTCCGTACCCAGAACGCAAGATCATCAATCAGCGTCGCTTCACACGCGTTAGGCTGCTCTCTGTTATTATCGAGCGCGCGCTCGATTAGAAATGTAACCCAAGTCCAACGTACGGTCCGTACTGATTGATATTCGACGGTGCGTTGATCTTGTTGTTGTATTGATTTCCAAGGAAACCGAGATCCACGTATACCGGGAATGACGGCCCTACGAAATTCCAGTCGACGCCGATTTCGTACTTGAACGCGCGATATGCGAGCGTTCCGCCCGGAGGCGCAACCGCCGCAGTGAACGAGCCTTGTACGCTCGGGAAGTAGTATGCGCTGCCGTATATCGTGATCGCTTGATCGAGATCCGGCAGTTTCTCAGCGCCGAATCCGACGCCGTTCAGTCGCGGATAACCGTAGTTGTTTTGCCGCCACAGATACGATGCGGCGAGGTAAATGCGCGGATCGGCAATTTTGATCCCGAGCCGTCCGTCGACGTCATCTTCGTGCGCAGTAAATGCCGGTACAAGCGTTTGACCCGTTGCGCCGATCGTCGTGACCGGTCCGCCGGCCGTGGTGTAGGACCAATGACGCCAATCGCCTTCGCCCATCCACGTCAAACCGAGGAGCGGAAATTCGATGCCCGCGCGACCCGTGTACGAACCTGAGCCTTTGCCGCCCGGGCTGAACTCGTTGTAGATCGTCGGCGAGACAATGTAATCACCAACCACGAACTTGTCGTAGTACACCGGTTTCTGCGGCGCGGGCGTCGGCGTTGGAGCCGGCGTTGGAGGCGGCGGCGGGACCGGTGTCGCCGTCGGAGGCGGCGGCGGAGGAGGCGGCGGTGCCGGTGCGGGCGGTGGCGCCGGAACGTAACGAACGACGACGGTTCGCTTGCTGGCGACCCATTGTACGTATCCGCCCATGCCTTCCGAAATCACACGAACCGGGACGAGCACGTTGCCGTGCCACATCATCGGCGGAACGTCGAGTGGACGACTCTCGCCGTTGATGACGACTTCAGCTTTTCCGACCGTCACTTTGACGTCGGAGCCTGGCTTCGAAACGTCGATGGTTTGCGTCGCCGGATCGTAAGAAACAGTCGCGCCCATCTGTTCGAACAGCGAGCGCAATGGAACGAAGATCGTATTGCCACGGACTTGCGCGGCAAGAACCCGATTTTGCTTATCGGTATCGGGCTTCGCGTAAACGTGATGATCGTTGAAAAGAATCGGATACTCGCCCGAAGGCGGCGATCCAAAATCCGGGGGTGGCGCGCCTTGTGCCAACGCTAGCGTCGGGCCAGAAAGCGCGGCAAGCCCGAATCCCGCAGCCAACAATGCTGCTAGAATTCCCGAGCTCACCTTATTCAAAATTCCCTCCTCAAATAGAGAGTGGCGTGATGCGAGGGCTGCATGAAAACAGTCAGCGGAAGCTTACCCGCTGAGCTTACGATTAAACGCCCGGCACCTGACCGCCCTGCTCTTCAGGGAAGGGAAGGCTCGCTTGCTTTCTCTAGCTTTGTTTTTCTTCGATCCGCTCTTTGAACTTGGCGAGCTCGGTGACGTAACGCTCGTGCGTTCCCTCGGCGATTTTTTCGCGCTCGTCAAAGGCTGCGAATGCAAACTCGATGCGGCGGCCGTCGACCGTAATCACTTCGACTTCAACGCGCACAATAAAGCCGACGGGTGTCGGCGCTAGATGCTGGATTTCCGCGTGGGTGCCGAGCGTGACCGTTCCGGCTTGCAATGTCGGCGCAATGCATTGCATCGCTGCTTCCTCGACTAATTGCAGCAGCATCGGGGTCGAAAGAACATCGACGCCTGCGTTCCCCGCTTTTTGGGCCGTCATCCATTCTTCGACGCGGGTTTGATTTTGATACGACCGCCCGACCTCGAGCTTTGCCGGCATGCTCGCCCTTTTTGCGCGGGCCCCTCGGCGCTCCCGCCCTTTTTCTGAGAAGTTGAATCTTTTTGCGGGCAGGCGGCGTATGTGATTGGGGTGAACCGCCGCCCGTCCACGTCCCCCGTTAGGAGAAACATGGCCCTTCGCAGCACCGTCACGGTGGGTTTAATGCTCGCCGCTTCCTTCATGGCCGGTTGTGCCGGGAAGCAGCAGCATCCCGTGCAGCCGCCGCTTGCCGTCGACGCGCAACCGGTCATGCGTCAGGACATCGCGACCTACATTCAGCTCGACGGACAGATCACGCCGCTGCAGCAGTCGAATCTGAGCTTGCCGCAGTCCGGGACGCTCTCCGCCGTGTACGTGACCGAAGGTGATCGCGCGACGCGAGGTCAGCTGCTCGCCAAGATCGACGATTCGACGCTACGCGCGCAACTGGCGCAAGCCAAGGCGACGCTCTCGGGTTCGGCGCTCAGCTCGCCCGTGACCGTGCAGCAAAATAGCACGGCATTGATCGCGGCAGAACAAAGTCTCGCGAACGCGCGGAACAACGTGACGAGCGCACAGGCGGCGTATGATCAATGCGAAGGTCGTGTACGACGGCGACGAATCGCTTTTCAAGCAGGGTTATGTCGCGCAAACTGCGCTCGAGCTAGCTAAATCGCAATACGTTGCCGCGCAACAAACGCTAGCGAGCAACAAGGAGCTTCTGCGCGCCGCAGCAATCGGGGCTGAAAGCTGCGCAAACGAATCTCACCAACAATCAGGTACAGAAGACGCAGGTCGAGGCAAACGCGGCTCAAGTCAAGCAGCTCGAAACTGCGATCGTACAGACATCTTTATATGCGCCGTACGACGGCATCATCACGGCGCGTTTGCTCGACCCCGGATCGTTTGCCGGACCGAACGCAAAACATTCTGCAGATCTCGCAAGTCGACACGGTCTACGTGAACGCGAACGTTCCGGACGACGAACTCGGCTACGTGCGCCCTGGTATGCCGGTGGCGTTCACGACCTCGAGTCTTCCGGGGACGACGTATCGCGGACGCGTCTTCGACGTCAACGCCGTTCCGACGACCGGGACGCTCTCGTACCGTGCGCGCATCGTCGAGACCAATCCGGGTGACAAGCTGCGCGGCGGGATGCTCGTGACCGTGAACGTGCGCAAGCAATATCATCGCAACGCCCTCGTTGTCCCGCGGACCGCGATTTTCCAGGGCGACTCCGGTACCAGCATCTTCACAGTCACAGATGGTAAGCCTGGACCTGATGGGAAGCCAACCAAAATTGCCAAGCAAATTCCGGTTAAACTCGGGCTGCAGACCGACGTACTCTCCGAAATCATCGCCCAGGTTCCAGCCGGGACGCTCGTCGTGACTACTCGACCGGACGCGCTGGCCGACGGAAGCACGGTAGCCGTGACACAGAACGGCCCTCCGGGTCCAGCAGGTGCAAGCGGTACCCCAAGCGGGAAAAAGCCCGGATAACTGATGAAACGACGACATCTACTTGCAGCGTCGGTTGCGGCGCTGCTGATCGCCTCCGCGTGGACCCCGCAGCTCGTACGGGCGCAGCCCGTGTCCTTGCCGGCCACGCTTCCGACGCCCGGCCCGGCCGGCGCAACGACAATCCCGACGCCGATCCCGGTGCCGACGATTGCGCCGTCTGCGATCCCGACGCTTCCGCCCGCAAGCGCGTCGCTGCAGCTGCCGTATCCGGCAGTCGGCACGCCCGCGCCCGGCGTTACCGCGAGCGCCGTCGATCCGAACGTGCCGCAAACGATCACGTTGCGCCAAGCAATCTTGATCGGCGTTGCAAAGTCACCGACACTCGCATCCGCGCGCGGTGATTTGCAGCTCGCAAAGGCCAGCGTCGATCTTTCGCGCGTTCCGATTCTTCCGAACTTGAGCGGAACCGCGTCGACGAGTCACACGCATTCAGCGGCCGGCACCGCGCGCAGCACCAACAACGGCAGCGGCGGAACGAGCTTTGACACGACCGAAGTTGACCTCGAACTCGCTCTCGGCGAACCTGCAGCAGCTGCTCTTCGACGGCGGACGAACGTTCGCGGAGATCAAGTCCGCGTCGGCTAGTCAGGTTTCATCGATCGACACGTATCAGCGCGATCTGCAATCGGTCGCGTATAACGTCGCGGTCGCGTACTATAACGCGCTTGCCGGGCAGCGAACGACAGCGGTCGACTACGAAACCATGCAGCAAGATATCGTTCAAGAGAACCTGGTCATCGCGGAATATCACGCGGGTCAGGCCTCACTCGTCGATATCGCGACGGCAGAGCTCCCCGTTGCGCAAGCGCGGGTGGCGCTCGTGCAACAGCAGGGTGTCGAAGCCGGCGCGCAAGCCGCGCTCGCAAACTCTATGGGTCTCGACGCCAACACGATCGTCCGGCCAGCGGATGACGGGTCGACCTACCAGCAAGTAATCGCCTCCGAAATCGCAGTTCCGACCTACGACAAAGCGATTTCACAAGCGTACTTGCTTCGTCCGGATCTCAGCTCGTCGGCGCAGCTCGTACAAGCGGCGCAAGATTCGCTGCGCGCTGCGCGGCTTGGCTACATGCCGACGGTCACGGGCACGTCGTCCCTCGGAACGTCATCGACTGATCCCCACGGCGGCACGTTCTCTCCGAGCTGGTCGGTCGGCGCGACGCTCGACGTCCCTATCTACAACGGCGGTTCGACGCATGCGGCGATCGAGCAAGCCGAAGGCAACCTCACGAAATCGTTTGCCGCGTATGACACTACGAAGCTCGGCGTGCAGCTCAACGTCAAGCAAACGCTGACGGCGCTGGTCTCGGCACGCGCCGCGCTCGATGCGACGCAAGCTGCGTACAACGAAGCCGCGACCGTCTTGCGTGCGACGCAAGCGCAATACAAGGCCGGCGTGACGACGCTGCCCCTGCTCCTCAACGCGCAGGTGCAGTTGACGACGGCGCTCATCAATGAGGTCAACTCGATCTACAGTTTGCGCCAGGCCGAGCAGGCCTTCTTGTTCGCGACCGGCCAAAACACGTAACCATGCTGGCATCGGCGTGGCCCGGACGCACGTCCGACGATCGGATCCGACGAACGCAGCCATCTTGGCGATCTCCGAAGATCGCCTGGCCGGCTTCGTGCGCGATCCATTTGGAACGATCGCCGAACGCTCCGGCGTCCCGGTGGAGACCGTGCTCGAACGCATCATTGCGATGCTGCGAGCCGGTACGATCCGCCGCGTTCGTCAGACGTTGATGGCGACGAATCTCGCCGACGGCGCGCTGGTTGCGTGGCAGGTGCCGCAAGAGCGCCTCGATGCCGCGTTCGATTTTCTCTTCCGCGACGATCCGTTTTCGGGCCACGTCGTCATTCGCACGACCGACGCCGCGACGCCGGGTTCGACGTACCGTCTCTGGACGACGCTCAAGGTTCCGCAGGGCTTCGCGATCGAGAAGCACGCCGAGTTCTTGCGCGGAAAAATCGGCGCCGATCATTTTCGCTTGATGCCGGCCAAGTGTTTGTTCGTGCTCGGCGTCGGCCACGTGCGGCGCCGGACGGTTGCAGCCCGGCGAACGCGCCGACATGCTGGCCGAGCCGCTCGAATACGAAGATCGTCGAGCTGAACGCCGAGGAATGGCGCGTGCTGACCGCGCTCAAGCGCGAATTCGCACCGGACGAATTGGTGCGCGATCTCTGGCGTGCGCGTGCCGCGAAGCCGGCGTAAGCTTCGAAGCATTCCTGAGCGTGGCGCAAAGCCTGCACGATCGCGGCGTGATCGGACGCTTCTCGACGTTCCTCGAACACGTCAAAGCGACGGCCGGAAATCTCGGCAACGCGGTCACGCGCTACAACGCGCTCTTTCATTGGGCGGTCCCGCCCGGGACGAGAGCTCGACGCCGGTCGCGAAGTCGGGCGTCATTATTGCATGACGCACGCCTACTGGCGCGAAGGCGGTCCGGAATTCCACAACGTGAACGTCATGGGGGTCGTGCACGGCACGGACAAAGCGCTCGTTCTCGCGCACAAAGCCGCGATCGACGCGCATCTTGCGGAAGCGGGGATCACGGTTGGATACACAAACGTTTTCTGGGGCGGACGCAGCGAGATCAAGCCGTCCGAAATCTCACCACTCGCATACGAGGAGTTCTGCCGGGCGAACGGCCTCGACCCCGAGCTCGATGCGCGCGTAAGCCGCGCTTGCGGCGGCGTTGTGTACGCTCGTTGCGCTGTGCGGGTGCGTGAAGACCGGAAGCCGTCAGCCAAACCGGTTCGACGGGAACGCAAACCTCGACCGGCGAGCGCCGGCATCCGGCGCACGTGCTGGTGTATGCCGACGGCCAGAATTTTCAGTCGCTAAATCCCCATCTCGTATCAGGCGACGTCGCTCGGCAATCTGTCGTCGCTCACGATGGCGTGGCTCGTGCGGTACGACCACGAGAACAAACCGATTCCCGAGCTCGTCACCGAGGTGCCGACCGTTGAAAACGGCGGGATCAGCAAAGACGGCAAGACGATAACGTGGCACATTCGGCACGGCGTAAAATGGTCGGACGGCGCGCCGTTTGACGCCGACGACGTCGTGTTCTCGACGCAAGCCGTGCTCAATCCGAAGAACAACGAGGTCGGTCGCGACGGTTGGGATCTGATCACCAAGATCGACGAGCCTGACAAGTACACCGTCGTCTACCACATGAAGAAGCCGTACGCGTCGTACCTAGCCGACGTTCTTTGGAACGGCCGGCGCGAACCCGTGCATCATCCCCAAGCACATCTTGGGGAATCTTCCCGACATCAACACGGCGCCGTACAACTCGCTGCCGGTCGGCATCGGGCCGTTCCGCTACGTGTCGTGGAAGCGCGGCGATTCAGTCGTCATGGAGGCCAATCCCTACTACTGGCGCGGAATGCCAAAGCTCAAGCAAATCATCTACAAGCAGATTCCGGACCGCAACACGCTTTTGACGCAGCTGCAAACCGGCGAGATCGATCTTTGGTCCGACGAAGGCGCCGGATACGTTCCGCGCACTGAGGCGATGCCGGGTCGCACGACGATAAAGCCGGTCGGCCCGTATTTCGGTCACATCGATTTTAACGTCACGCATCCGCCGCTCGACGACGTTCGCGTACGGCGCGCGCTGCGCTTTGCGCTGGATCGAGCCATGATTCTCAAAGAAGCGTTTCATGACGGCGGGATCCTGCAAGAGTCGATGATCTCGCCGGTCTTTCCGGCGTATCGCAAGTTCGACATGGTTCCGACAGACGTGGCACAGGCAAACGCGCTGCTCGATCAAGCCGGCTGGACGCAGCGCGATAAGGATGGCATCCGCATGAAGAACGGCAAGCGATTTAGTCTCGAATATGCGATTTACACCGGCGCTGCCGATGTCGATACGATGGTCGAGCTGATCCGCAGTATGTGGAAAGCTATCGGCGTTGAGATTCAGGTAAAGCATTACGACACCGGGTTATTCTTCGCGCTCGTACAGAACGGCGGGATTTCGTACGGCGGAAAATTCGACGTCGAGAGTTTCTACTGGGGCGGCGATCCGATCGGCGATCTTACGAATCTCTACGCTTGCGACCGACATTCCGCCGAACGGTCAAAACGTCATGCGCTGGTGCGACAAGCGCTTCGACGAAGACATGGCGCACTTCAAGACTGTTGTACGATCCAAAGGCGCGGCAGCCATATCTCGATGACGCGGTCGCCCGCATCATCGATCAAGCGCCGACCGTCGTCCTTTACATTCGATTCGATAACTATGCGTTTACGAACGCCCTAACCGGCTTCCATCCGAACGCCCTCGCGCCGTTCGACGACTTCATGAACGTCGACATCCAGTAAGCAGCGGTAGAGCGCAAAGCCAAGCAACGCGTCCGAGATCAGCGATAAGCAGACGCAGAAAAGCCCACACGGGGTCCTGCGTCTCGAGCCCGGCCGCGCGTTGTTCGAGTCCCCATAGGGCGCTGACGCTCGCATCGGGCGGCCCGTGCCATCCCGCCGGCAGTGCGTCGGGCCAAATCGGCACGGGATGCGTGCGTGCAATCAGTGAGACGGCAATGACCGCAAGCGGGACGACGAGCCCGGCAAATGCGACGCGCACGCATGCGCGCCAGCAAACCGAATCCGAGCGCGCACGCGGTCGCGAGCAGAACGCTCTGCAGCTCCGCATTCGGCCGTTGTCCCAGACCGAGCCAATCGACTCCGCACAACGTGCTCGCCAACGCAGCAAACGCGAGCGTCCGTCCGCGCGCATGAATCGCGCAGTACAGCGCCGGCAACAGCAATAGGACGAAGTCGTGCTCGTGAAAGAACGGAACGACGAAAGGAAGCGCGCAGGCCGCAATCCCGACGCGCGCGACAGGTTCGCGGATGCGGCGTATCGCGACGGCGCCGAGCACGAGCGCAATCAGCGCGCAGGCGTAACGAATGAACCCGATCAGTCGTGTCGCTTGCGCCAAATCCGAGCGCAACGCTCGCAGGCGTGATTTGAATGACGGTTCGCTTTTCGGCGGCGCCGTGAACGGCAAGCAAGTGCAGATAGCGTTCGACGCCCGGGGATGCCGCCGGCGAAGAGCATCAGCGCGAAGAATAAGATCGCTCCGAGCGCGAAAGCTATCAGGGCGCGCACATCGGTGGCACGCGGAATCAACACGATGCACAGGTTCGGCTGAAACGCAGCGATCGCAGCTCGCGATCGATGCGCCGAGCCACGCGCGCGAACGTAACAGCAGCAGCGTCGCAACGATACGCGGCGCCGGAGAGAAGGGCGAGTTGTCCGAGTGCGACGTCGCTGACCAGCGCGCCGAACGATCCGGCAAAAATCGCGGCTCCCAAGACGATCGTCGACTTCTTCCGGTGCGCCGAGAGCGCCAGCGTTCCGAACACCGCCACGAGCATGGCGCACGCGAGGATGGCGCCCCAAACTCGGCCTGCAATGCTGAACGGCAACAGCGCAAGCGCGCGCCAGAGCGGTAGCACTGCCGGTGGTCCGACGAAAGGCAGCGTTTCGTCATGCGACGTATCGACGCCGGGGATCACGCGTTCGGCTTGCCAGATGCTGCGTCCGTACGGATCGGCGCCTGCGTTCGCCGTAGCGCCGGCGGCGTAAAACGCTTCGAAATCGCGCATCGCCGGCCCGGAAACGCCGTTCGGGCGCACGATGAAGAAGCCGACGACCAAAAGCGCGAGCGCGCACGTTATGACGAACGAGGCCGTGCGGTTATTCTTCGCTGTAGTAGACTGCAGGCTTCGAACGATCGGCGTAGAGGACGAGGCGCTCAACGCGCATCTTGTTTCCCATGACGTACGCAACTCCGCCTGGAAAGCGAACTTCGTAGCGGTTCGCGTAGATCGCGGGGCTTGGTCCACTGATCGCCGGGACGAATTCTTCGGAAAGCTTCGTCACCGGCATTCCGAGTGCGATCTCGCCCGGAATCAACCGGAAGGTTCCGATCGCGCGCGGTGCGAGCGACGGCGCGGTCTTTGACGTGACATAGTAGTGCTCGACACCGATAAGAAGTCCGTCCCGATCGAAGAAGGCCGAGATGAGCGCGGGCTTCCCATCATGGCGCAAGCCGAAGCTATGAAAACCTTTCGCTGGATACGGGAATCCGCTTCCAAACGAACGCTCGACTTCGCTGAGCGTCGTCTTTTCCAGTGCAAAAGAAAGATTCTCGTTGAACAGGATGACGGGCTTGTCGATTGGGGCAGGAGGGACCGGCGGCTTCCCGATTTGCTGCTCGATGAATTGCGCGATGAGCTCGACGGCGCGCAGCATCGCAAAATCCGGAGGCGGCCTTTCGCTCATGGCAAAAGGTTCGGAAGATGCGAATTGTCATCCTCGGCGGTGGTTTCGCAGGCGCTTGCCGTAGCGCAGCGCTTGAACGTGTGCTGCGGCCAGGCGAATGCGACGTTTGCATCGTCAGCCGCGACAATTACGCACTGTTTACGCCGATGCTTCCGGAAGTCAGCAACGGCGACTTGGAGCCGCGCCATATCGTTTCGCCCTTGCGCGGGCTTCTTCGTACGACCACGCTCGTGCTCGGCGAGGTGCTCGCAATCGATTTTGGTGCGCGCAGCGTCGAAACGCGTCTGGTGCTGACGAACGAACGGCAGCAGATCGGCTACGATCACCTCGTTCTTGCGACCGGCAGCGTTTCCGCGACGTTCGGCATCGCGGGCGTTGCCGAACACAGCTATCCGTTCAAGCGTCTCGAAGACGCCGAGAACCTGCGCAATCACATCGTCGAGACGCTCGAGCTGGCCGACATCGAGCGAGACCCTGCGCGACGCCGGCGTTTGTTGACGTACGTGATCGTCGGCGGCGGCTATACCGGCGTCGAAGTCGCGGGCGAGCTCGTTGATTTCTTTCGGAGCATCCTGCGTTTCTATCGTCACGTCAAACTAGCGGACGTCGAAGTGATGCTCGTCGAAGGCGGCCCGAAGCTGCTTCCGGATTTGCTACCGCGCATGGGCGAGTATTGCGCGACGTTTCTTGCGCGCCGCGAGGTACGCGTGCGAACGGGTGCGCTCGTTGCTTCAGTCGATGCCGGCGGTGTCACGCTCAAAGACGGTACGCGACTCGAGTCTTCGACCGTCGTGTGGAGTGCCGGCGTTCGCCCTTCGCCGTTCATCGCATCGCTACCCTTGCCGCACGCGCGCAACGGCGGCATTCTCACGAACGGCGACATGTCCGTGAAAGAAACGCCGAACGTTTGGGCGCTCGGCGATTGCGCGTGGATTCCGATGCCGGACAGCGGATTTTATCCGGCGACCGCACAGCACGCAATTCGCGAAGGGCCTGCGCTGGCCGAGAACATCGTTCGGACGCTGCGCGGTGAGGCGACACAGGCCGTTCCGTTGGAAAGCGCTTGGGACGATGGCGTCGCTCGGCGGACATCGCGGCGTCGTCGGATTCCCGAACGGGTTCGTGCTGACCGGCTTTGCGGCGTGGTGGTTGTGGCGCACCTACTATCTGGCGCGCATCCCGGGTTGGTATCGCAAAGTGCGCGTCGCGTTCGACTGGCTGCTTGCGCTCATCTTTCCACGTGACATCGCGCAATTGCGCGTCGATACGGACGTCGCGCGCGGCGACGCGCGGCGCGACGCAGGCCGCTAGATCCAGGGGTCGGTCGAGCCGGCGTACACGTTGGTGTAAAGCGTGCTTGGATTCGGTAGCGGTTCGGCTTCGATTCGATCCGTCATCTCGTTGACGTGCTGTGCGATCTCGGCGCGCAGCTTATCGACGGCATCGCGCGTCAGCACCTTGTGGTCGACGAGATACTGTTCGAAGCGTGGGAGCGGGTCTTGCGAGCGCTGTTTGTCGACCTCATCGCGCGTGCGGTAGGTGCGGTCGTCGTCATCGGTCGTGTGCGAAAGAAAGCGGTAGCATTTCGCTTCGACCAGCGTTGGCCCGCCGCCGGAGATTGCTTTTTCGCGCGCCGCATCGGACTGCGTTGTAGACTGCAATCGGATCGAACCCATCGACGGTCACGCCTTCGATGCCGTAGGCGGCGGCGCGCTCGGCGACCGTCGTGTTGCGCATCTGTTTGGTGATCGGCGTCGAGATCGCCCACTGGTTGTTTTCGCACAACCAAATGACCGGGACAGCCGTGAATCGCCGAAAAATTCATGGCCTCGTGCCATTCGCCTTCGCTGGTCGCGCCTTCGCCGAACGTGCAGAGCACGGCGCGAGTCGTTTTCGCCGCGGAACTTGAATGCATATGCCGCGCCGACGGCGTGCGTGCACTGCGCCGCAATGATCGAAGAGATCGATGCGATGCCACGTTCGCGGTCCGTGCAGTGATTGATGATCGAGCGGCCGCCGGTCGTTTCGGTCGCACGCGCAAATTGCGAACGGAACAAGTCTTCGATCGGAAGGCCGCAGGAAAGCGAGATCCCCGTATTGCGATAGTACGGATAGAGCACGTCTTTGCCGCGCACGAACGCAAGTCCGGCGCCGGCTTGCACCGCCTCGTGTCCCTCGGAACCCATGGCGATTGCAACCTTGCCCTGCCGGTTGAGTTGAAAGCCCCGCGTGTCAACCGCGCGCTGCGTTAGCATGTTTCGGAGGAGCGTGACGAGCTGTTCTTCGGAAAGCTGGTGCGCACGTTGCAGCTTGGGTGGCCATGCTGCGGTTTTGCCCATCTTCGAGCCGAGGACCTATGGCCGCGACCGCAAAGCAGAAAAAGTGAAGCGCCGTTACGACATCGATTCGCTCACGGACGTCGCGCTGCGCGTCTTTGCCCGTAAGGGATATGACGGCGCGTCGATGGACGACGTCGCCGCCGAAGCCGGCATCACAAAAGCCAGCATCTACCATCACGTCAGCGGCAAGGAAGAGCTCTTGGCGCGCGGTTTCAATCGCGCTCTCGACGCACTCTTCGCGATCTTCGAAGAACCAGAAGCGGCAGCCGGAACGCCTTCGGCACGTCTGCGCTATATCGTGCGTCGCGTCGCCGAAACAGCGACGCGCCATCTCGCCGAGGTAACCGTTCTCTTTCGCGCGCGCGGCAATTCGGAGGTCGAGCGCGAGGCGCTCGAGCGCCGCCGCCGATTCGACCGCACCGTTGCCGAGCTCGATCGTACAAGCACAACGCGCGGGCGAATTGCGCGCCGATTTAGACGCGGGTCTCATCACGCGTCTGTGTTTCGGGATGTCGAATTCAGTCGTCGAGTGGTATCGCCCGAACGGCGCAATCGATGCGGCGAAGATTACCGCTGCGATCCTGGCCGTGCTCTTCGAAGGACTTACGTAGGAACCGGAAGCGGAACGGCGCCGGCAGCGGCTCGCCGTTGCAGCGCCGCGATGACGTTTGAGACCGCGAGCTCGAGCATTTCATCGCGCGTCTCCGGCGTCGAGGTGCCGATGTGCGGGATAACGACGACGTTTTCGAGCGTGTAGAGCGGGTGCGAGAGCGGCAACGGTTCCGGGTCGGTGACGTCGAGGCCGGCATACGCTAAGTGTCCGGACTTTAGCGTTTCGTAAAGGGCGTCGGTTTGCACCAGACCGCCGCGCGCGATGTTGACGAAGTACGCGCCGCGCTTCATCTTTGCGAAGGCTTCTTTCCCGAATGCGCCGCGAGTTTCGGGCGTGAGCGGCGCAGTTACGGCGATGACGTCCGATTTGGCGAGCAGATCGTCGAAGCTCACGTAGGTCGCTTCGGTCGGATCGACGTCGCTGCGCTTGTTGCGGTTGTGGTAGATGATCTTCATACCGCTCGCCCGCGCGCGCTGCGCGAGCGCCGCGCCGATCGCGCCCATGCCGAAGACGCCGAGCGTCTTATGATTGAGATCGTTGCCGTACGGCGCCATCTCGCCACGTTCGAATTTTCCGGCGCGCACGAAATCGACGCCGGCCACGATCCGCCGCATCGTCGCGAGGATCAGCGCCATGCCAATGTCGGCGGTCGCGGGCGCGATTACGTCCGGGGTGTTTCCGACCTTGACGCCACGCTCGGCGCAGACGCCGAGATCGATGTTATCGTAGCCGACGGAGACGGTTGCGATGACCTTGAGATTCTTACAATGCGCGAGCAGCTCTTGATCGAAGCGAATGGCGAGCGGGAACGTGATGATCGCGTCGGCATCCTCGAGACGTCTTGCGAGCTGATCTTTCGAAAGATTGTCTTGCGAGACGTCTTCGATCTTGACTGCGACGCTGCGCAACCGCTGGGTCGCGTGCGGTGTAAGGGGCCAGGTTGCGACGATGCGCGCGTTTCGCCATCAATACGTCGACCGTCCGCCCGAGATATCGAAGGCAGCGCCAGTCGAAAACGTGACCTCGTCGCTGCACAGCCAGGCAATCAACGCTGCGATTTCTTGTGGCGCTCCAAAGCGTCCCATGGGGATTTTCGAAAGCATGAAGTCGATGAACTCCTTGGTCATTTGCGCAAACATCGGCGTCTCGACTGCGGCAGGGGTGATGCAGTTGACGATCACGCCGTCGCGGACGAGCTCCTTAGCGGCCGATTTGGTCAACGCGATGACGCCTGCCTTCGACGCGCTGTAAGCCGACGCGTTCGGGTTCCCTTCTTTACCCGCAACCGATGCAATGTTGACGACGCGTCCGTACCGCGCGGCTTTCATGATCGGCAGTACTGAACGCAAGCAGAAAAAAGTTCCGCTTCAAATTGATGTCGATGACCGCGCGCCATTCATCGACGGGATAATCCCAGTCGGTCATGTTCGGGTCCGGTGATGCCGGCCGAATTGACGAGAATGTCGATCCCGCCCATCGACTTGTATGCATCGCGCGTCGCGGCGTCAACCGAATTCGGATCGGCGACGTCGACCACTCGCGTCTCGACGTTCCCGAGCGCTTTGCGGGCCTCGGCGAGGGCTTTCTCGTTGCGATCCCAGATGGTCAGCGTCTTCAGGCCCGAAGCCAGAAGACGGCGGCTGGTCTCCATGCCGATTCCGCTGGCACCCCCCGTTACGATAGCCCGCCGTCCCGAGAGGTCGATTTTATTGCTGCTCATGCCGGCGCTTTTCCGGCCCTTGACGGGTAACACCGGCTAGGTACTACAATCGGCGAACCTACCATTTGGTAGGGAGGCAGAATGGAAATTGTGATACCACCGGGCGGGCTCATCCCCGCCCCCGAGATCCCGCAGCCCAACATCTATCCGCTCGAATGGCGCGTCGAGACGCCCAAGCTCGCGGAATTGTACGAGCGCAGCAAGCGCGCACTGTGGAATCCTGCGGATTTTCCGTGGGACGATTTGCGCGCGGAAGATTTTACGCCCGAGCAGCGGCTTGGGATCATGTACTGGTACGCGGTGCTCGCGAATTTCGACGGCTCCGGGCCGCCGGTTTTTGCGCAAGCGACGGTGCACTCGTTCGAGCAGCATGCGGAAGATCCGATCCGAAAGTGTTTTTTCTCGATCACGCGCGACGAGATGAATCACGAAGAAGTCTGTCAGCGCGTCATTCAGAAGCTCGTTCCCGGCGGACCCGCTCGATTTCAATCCGAAGACGCAGCTCGAGCACGCTGCAAAGAACAACATCGAGTGGCTTTATCATAACGGCGGACGTTACTGGAAAGGCTACGCCGCGTCGCTCGGCAAGTACCCGCTCTCGGTTCTGTTCACGTCGTTCATGATGGGCGAGGTCGCAGCCTCGACGCTGTTCTTCGGGATGTCGAAGAAAGCCAAACATCCGGTTTTCCAGCAGATATTCAAGCGCGTCGGCCAAGACGAAGCCCGGCATCTTGCAATCTGCCTCGCGATTCTCGAAACCGATTTCCCCGGGCTGCGAGAAGAAGACAAAGTCCTCATCACCAAGCAGCTGCGCGCCGGGTTCGTCTTTCTGTCGATGATTCTATGGGAGCCGCCGCACGCAGTTCTGGGAGCTTACCGATTACTTCATGCCGAATCATCGCGTTCTGATTCAGCACGCGCGTGACGCCGGGCTCGGCTGCTTGACGTACGAAGAGCAGGCCGACAACTGGCGCAACGCGCTCGCGAAAGTGCGCGCGATCGTCGGTGAGTGGGGGATCGCAGTTCCCCGCGATCCCCGAACTCGATCTCGACGGCGTCGACGTCGGTCACATCTCAGCCGAAGACATCATCCCCGTATTCTAAACGGAGGACCGCGATGACCACGACTATCGCTCCCTCGCCCGCCGCGCATGGTTTAGCGAGCATCAGCCGCTCCTCGATCATGCGCTCGCCGCGATCAAATCGCGCGAGTATTACTCGGCGTATCCGGAAGTGAGCGGCAAGGTCCTACGGCGAGAACGCGCAGGCCGAAGGCAAAGCAAAGCTGGAGGCGCGGCTCGGCAAACGATTCGAGTTCGCGCAGCCCGGAACGACCGGCTGGATCGGCCCGGAAAAATCGCCCTTCGGCGTGCCGATCGGCGTGACGTATCCGCAGATCGACGTCGATCAAATCATCACAGCGATGCAAAGCGCGCAGCGCGACTGGGCCAGTAGCTCAATTGGCAATCGCGTCGGGGTTTGCCTCGAGATCGTGAAGCGGATCAACAAAGACAGCTTCGAGATGGCGTTCGCGACGATGTACACGACCGGCCAAGCCTACATGATGGCATTTCAGGCCGGCGGTCCACACGCGCAAGACCGCGCGCTCGAGGCGATCGCGTATGCGTACGACGCAATGAGCGACGTTCCGCCGTTCGCGCTCTGGGAGAAGCCGCAGAAAAATCAGCCTCTGCGTGTCGAGAAGCGCTTCCGTATCGTTCCGCGCGGAATTGGTCTCGTGATCGCGAGCTCGACATTCCCGAATTGGAATTCGTATCCAGGGATGTTCGCAAGCCTCGTCACCGGGAATCCCGTCATCATCAAGCCGCATCCGAACGCGATTCTGCCACTGGCTATCACGGTTGAGATCGCGCGCGCGACGCTTGCCGAGGCCGGCTTCGATCCGAACGTGGTCATGCTCGCCGCCGACGTTCCCGAAGCCCCAATTGCAAAGACGCTCGCAACGCGGCCGGAGGTGGCGATCGTCGACTTTACCGGCTCGTCGGCGTTCGGTGAGTGGCTCGAAAAGAACGCGACGAACGCAAGCGTCTTCACGGAGAAAGCCGGCGTCAACGCGGTCGTGATCGATTCGACCGACGACCTCGCCGGATTGACGCGCAATCTGGCCATGGCGCTCTCACTTTATTCGGGACAAATGTGCACGGCGCCGCAAAACATTTTCGTTCCGCGCGGAGGGATCAACGCGGGCGGGCAACATGTCAGCTTCGACGACGTGCTGGCTGCGATTACCAAAGGTGTCGATGATTTACTTGCGGCGCCCGAGCGCGCAGTCGAAGTGCTCGGTGCGATTGCGTCGGATGCGACGCTTGCGCGCATCGATGCGCAATCGAAGAGCGACGGGGTCGCCCTGGCCTCGAAGACGTTCGCGCATCCGCAGTTTCCGGACGCGCGCGTATCGAACGCCGATCGTCGCACGGCTCGATGCTGCCGACGAAGAACGCTATAGCGGCGAGATGTTCGGGCCGATCGCCTTCGTTATCGCGACCGATTCGACTGCGCAAAGTCTCGAGCTCGCAACCAAAGGCGCGCGCGCCTGCGGCGCGATCACGGCGATGCTGTATTCAACCGATCCGGCCATCGTCACCAAAGCGGAGGACTTCGCCGCCGACGCCGGCGTGTCGCTGGCGATCAATCTGACCGGATCGTTGCTCGTGAATCAATCGGCCGCATTCAGTGACTATCACGTCAGCGGGGCGAACCCCGCCGGAAACGCGTCGCTGACCGATGCGGCGTTCGTTGCCGGACGTTTCCGGATCACGCAGACACGGATGGTGGTACCTGGACCCGCAAGCACTAGCTGAAGCTTCTGCCGAGGCAATGTACGCGCGGGATACCGCCGCGCGCACGCTCGGAATCACGATAGAAGAAGTCCGGCCCGGTTACGCGCGCCTTTGGATGATCGCGTCTCCGTCGATGCTCAACGGCCACGAGGTCGTGCATGGAGGCTTTATTTTTGCGCTCGCGGACACTGCGTTCGCGTATGCGTGCAATTCGCGCAACGAAACCAATGTCGCGCTGAACGCCGCGATCTCATTCACCGCACCGGGACGTGCCGGGCAGCGTCTCATTGCGACCGCGCAAGAGCGTTCGCACGGCGGGCGCACCGGGATCTACGACGTCGAGGTGCGGAACGACGAGCGGCGAGACGATCGCGTTGTTTCGCGGAACCTCGTATCGCCTCGGAGGAACCGTAATACCGCCTTAGTGCGTGGCGATGAGGCGGAGCGCGACGGTTCCGAGGGCGATCGCGAGAATGCGCGTGATCATCGGACCGGAAATCTTGCGTGAAAGGTGTGCGCCGATCGGCGCGCCAACGAGCGCGCCCGGCTGCCGTGCGAGCGTGATCACCCAGATCGCAGCGATAATCGCCGTGCACGAGATGGACGATCGACCCGACGATCGCGGTGACCGCGAGGACTGCGTGCGACGTCGCGGTTGCGATGTGTTCCGGAAATCCGAGGACGGCGATCATGAACGGGACGTGGACGATTCCGCCGCCGATGCCGAGCAGGCTGGAAATAAATCCGACCAACACCGAGCCGCCATTCCCAACCGCAAGCTGAAGCGCCATTCGTAAGTGTGGCCTTCGCGATCGACGAGCGAACGCGAGGTCGTTCCGAACTTGAACCCGGCGCCGGATCGGGCCGAAAAATCAGCCACGCAGGAGATTGCGACCAAAACTCGCCTCCGAATCCGATATCGAAGACATGACGCGGAATGAATCGCGTCGCGTACGCTCCGAGGATCGATCCCGGAATCGCGGCAAGGGCGAAGAGCGGGAAGGTTTGAGATCGACGCGCATCTGCCGCCAATACGAGAGCGCGCCCGCCGAGGCGTTTGCGGCGACGACTGCGAGCGAGAAGGCAGTGATCGACTGGGTCGACCAACCCGGCTCAACGACGATCAGCGCAGGGACAAGTAGAAATCCGCCGCCGGCTCCTATCAGCGTGCCAAGGGCACCGAGCAGGACACCGGCGACGAACGCGATCGCGTCGGCCACATTACGGTGAACGCCGCGTACATACGGATCGTTCCGGGCTAGGCTGCCTGCGGAAGCTCTTGAGTTTTCTCGGGTGCTTTACGCGGCGCGGTAATCGCTGCGTCGATCGAGACGATTCCCGGTCCGGTGAGCAGCAACAGGAACGTTATCACCATGTAGGCGAGGGTCGGTTCGAGCGTGTGGCCGCTCGCGACAAACGGTACGCCGCGCGGCAACTCGACGAAGACGCACGCGACGATCATGTCGATAAAAAGCGCGAACGCTGCAAAGCGCGTGAGCAATCCGACGATGAGCGCGACGCCGCCGAAGAATTCCACGAACGCAACGGTGGCTTGAAGCCAATCTGGTAAGGGCCCGACGATCGCGCCGGTCCACGGCACGGTCAGCATTTTCGAACCCATCCATGCAAGCGGGTTCACGATCTTCGGATAGCCGTGAAACACGAACGCGAGACCGACCATGATGCGCACGAAAAATAGTCCGACCGAGGCCGAGGCAGGCATTTTTGGAGCAAGGACGTTTCGCATGCTCCCTCTTACCCTGGCCTCAGCCGATCGAGCGGAAGACCCACTCCACGAAAGCCGGGACGCTCATCCCTGCACGGCAGCCGTACGCTTGGGCCAGCGAGTTGGCGTACGAGATCTTGCCGCTCTCCCAGGTCGAGCGAGCGTCGCCGATGCGCGCGCTCTGCGCATCGACCGTTACCGCGGCGATCCCGCGCGCGCCCAGTGCCGGTAAGCGCGAGATTCCCGCTTCGTCGATGCCGACGCCGGCATCATTGTACACGGCAGCAAGCGCGTCGATGCGCAGCGCCGTCTCCGGCTTGCCGCCGAGGATTGCGCCGTGCGATCCCGTGACGACGATCGTGCCGATGTCATCGGTGGTGACGAGCGAGTTGGAGTCGAGGCCCCAGACCTTTTCGCGACCCGGGCGCTCGAGCAGCAACGTGCGCGCTTCTTCATATGCAGGCGGCAGTGCCTCGGAGATTTGTGCGCGCTCCATGCGCTTCGCGCACTCCATCGTTGTCTGCCCGGGAGCGCATCCCAGCTGGCGCGCCCGCGCATTGCAGAAGCTAATGCGTCCGCGCTCGATGAAGATCGGCGCCGTCGCCGATCCGCGCCGAGCGATAGTCGACGGTTGCGGCGGGAATGCCGAGCGGTTCGAGATATTCGAGTGCAGCGATCCCCGCATTTTCGAGACCGACACCGGCGTCCGAAAAGATCGCACCGAGAACGTGTCCTTTGGCTGCGCAGTAGCCGCAATAACGGCCACCGTGCGACGCCGCGACGACGACCTTGGCGGCATCCTGTTCGTTGAGATGCGTGATGCTGTCGTGGACGCGGATCAAACGGGACGATCGCCGGCTTTGACGACAAGCGTCCGATTGTCGGCAGCCGGCAACATCGCACCTGGATCGCGCGTAACGACGACGTCGAGTACGATCGGCGTGCTGCGATCGTCGATGGCGGTGCGGAACGCGCCAGCGAGATCGTCGGGCCGCTCGACGCGAATCCCGCGGCAACCCATGGCGCGCGCGATCGCTGCGTAGTCCATCTCGATGAGATCGCTCGACTGATAGTTTCCGCTGCCGTACATCGCGTGCTGTAACGCCTTCACGTAACCGCTGGCCGCGTTGTTCACGACGACGATGATGACGTTCGTACCCGCACGCTTTGCCGTTTCGAGATCGCCGATCGTCATGTTGAATCCGCCGTCGCCCGTGATCGCCACGACCGGCGCATCCGGTGCAGCGAGCTGCGCGCCGATTGCGCCCGGCAATCCGTATCCAATCGATGCCAAGCCGCGATCGGCGACGTACGTGCGTCCCGCCTCCTTCGTATCGTAGAGCAATCCGGTCCAGTGTGCGGCGAAGCCTCCGTCCGCGACGACGATGCCGTCGGACGGCAGCGCGCGTTGCAGCTCGCCGATCAGGCGACCCATGTTGATCGGAATCTCGGCTGACGTGTAGCGCGGCATCGCGTCGATCCGCCAACGATTCATCCGCGCCGCGACTTCCGCAAGGTATTCGCGACGCTCGTTTTGACGCGCGCTCTTTGCGTCTGAAAGGGCATCAGCGAGATCGCTCAGGCCTTCGCGCGCGTCGCCCCACATGGCGACATTTGCGAACGTCGTGCGACCGATCTCTTCGGCGACGAGCTCGAGATGGATCAGCGGGACGTCCTTCGGGATGAGCGCGTAGCGTTTCGTCGCGATCTCGCCGAGTTTGCACCCGGCAACGAGGATGCAATCGGATTCGGCGATCAGCTCGTTTGCGATGCGCGAATAACGTCCGAACAAGCCGGCCGAGAGCGGATTCGTGCACGCGATCGAGCCTTTGCCGCTCATCGTGTGCGCGACCGGGATCGACTGCTCGCCGGCGAGCCGCGCGAGCGCGGCGTATGCACCTGAAAGATGCACGCCGCCGCCTACGAGCATGATCGGCCGCTTGGCTTTCGCGAGCAATGCGGCCGCGGCATCGACGTCATCGTGGGCCGGACGCATACGTCGCGCCGGGATCGCAAACGTCTTCGGGATCCATGCGGAAGTCCGCTTCGCTGAACTCGTGTTCACCGTGCGCGACGTCTTCGGGGACGTCGACGACGACCGGGCCGGGGCGTCCCGACGTCGCGATCGCGAACGCGCGCGCAACGAACTCGGGGACTCGTTGCACGGATTCGACGCGCAGCAATTCTTTGACCGCCGGTCGCAAGAATGTCGACCTGACGCGTCTCTTGCGTCATGTTCTTCCAGGCGTGCGAGCGATTTGCGTCGCCGGCAATCGCGATGATCGGCACGCCGGCGTTGTACGATTCGACGAGCGCGGTTACGAGATTGGTCACGCCGGGTCCGAGCGTCGCATCGCATCCGCCGGGCCGTCCGCTCACGCGCGCGTAGGCATCTGCGGCGAAGGCGCCGGTACGTTCGTCGTTGATCAGAAAATGGCGCAGCTTCAGCTCGCGGACCGCTTCGTAAAACGGCAGCAATTGGAATCCGGCCATCCCGAACACCGGGCCGATTCCGGCCAGCCGAAGGACTTCAGCGAGCGCGCGTCCGCCCGTCATCTTGCCTTTAGGAAGCGTCGTATGCGCTGGTTCTACGATCATGGCGGAAGCTTCGCGGGCCTCCCCGCGTGTCATCCCGACTTGTCATCCCGAGCGTAGGCCCGCGTAGCGGGCCGTAGTCGAGGGACAGCAGAAATGCCGCCACATGGCAGAGTCTCCATCCAAAGATCGTGTCGAACGCGGCCTCTCGTTATTTCGTACGATGGTGCGGATTCGCGAGTTCGAACAGCACGCACGCATCGGCTACGACGGCGGTGAGATTCCCGGCGTCGTGCATCTCTCGATCGGACAGGAAGCCGTTGCGGCGGGCGTGTGCGCAAACCTCGAGCGTGAAGATTACGTCGCGAGCACGCATCGCGGGCATGGTCACTGCATCGCGAAGGGTGCCGATACCAGCGCGATGATGGCGGAGTTGTTCGGAAAATTGACCGGGACGAACAAAGGCAAGGGCGGCTCGATGCACATCGCCGATTTCTCGGTCGGCATGCTCGGTGCGAACGGTGTGGTCGGAGGTGGGATCGGCATCGCGGTCGGCGCGGCGCAAGCCTCGCGCTTGCTCGGCAAGAAATGTGTCAGCGTTTGTTTCTTCGGTGACGGCGCGGTCAACCGCGGACCGTTCTCGAGGGGCTGAACTGGGCGGAAGTCTTCAATCTTCCGGTCTTGTTCGTGTGCGAGGATAACGCGTTCTCGGCGTTCACGCGTGCCAGCTCGACGACGGCCGGCAGGGGCGCAAGTGCGCGCGCCGAAGCAATCGGACTCGAAACGCGAGCGGTCGACGGCAACGACGTTTTCGCGGTGTACGACGCAGCGCGCGACCTGCTGACGCACATTCGCGCGGGCCGCGGACCCGCGTTCCTCTATGCGCCGACCTATCGGCTCGACGGCCATACGGTCTTCGACAAAGCGCCGTATCGTTCGAGTGAAGAGCTCGAGCGCAAACGCGAACACGATCCCGTCACCGAAATCGAGTCGCAATTGCGTGAGTGGGGCGTACTGCAAGAGCGCGTTGACAAGATTCACGTCGAGGCCCGCGCGGAGATGGTGCGCGCGATGGAATCGGCACGGCGCGCGCCCTTGCCGACCCAAGCCGATGCGTTTCTCGACGTGCAAAACAGCGGTGCGCCGGAATGAGCGTTCGATGAGTGTTAAAAGCACGCAGAAAACGACGACGCTGACGATCGCCGAAGCGGCGCGCGATGCGCTCGCCGAGGAGATGCGCCGCGATCCGTTGGTGTGGGCGCTCGGTGAAGACCTCGCGGCGGGCGGAATCTTCGGCACCTACAAAGGGCTGATCGAAGAATTTGGAGCGGAGCGCATCGTCAGCACGCCGATCTCCGAGAGCATGATCATGAACGTCGGGTTGGGTGCGGCGCTCGCCGGGACGCGTCCCGTCATCGAGATGCGCATCCTCGATTTCGCGCTCTGCGCGTGGGACGAGCTGATCAATCAGATCGCAAAAGCGCGTTTCATGTTCGGCGGACAAACGAGCGTCCCGCTCGTCGTGCGGTTAGCGCAAGGCATCGGGCGCGGATTTCAGGCCGCGCAGCATTCGCAGTCGCTCGAAGCGTGGCTCGTGCACACGCCGGGACTCGTCGTGCTGGCGCCCGCGACGGCGGCCGATGAGAAGGGACTTTTGAAGTCTGCGATTCGCAGCGACGATCCGGTCGTGATGCTGGATCCGAAAGCCCTCTTTACGACGAGCGGCGAGGTTCCGGCCGGCGACTACACGACGCCGATCGGCGAAGCACGCATTGCGCGCGAAGGCAACGACGTCACGCTCGTGACGTGGTCGTCACTGTTGCCCGCAGCACTCGCTGCGGCTGAAAAGGCCGCCGATGCCGGCATTTCGGTCGAGGTCGTCGATTTGCGCAGTCTCTGGCCGTGGGATCGCGCGCGTGTCCTGACGTCGGCTGCACGTACGAAGTGTGCTCTGATCGCGCACGAAGCGGTGCGCATCGGTGGCTTCGGTGCGGAGATCGCCGCGACGATTACGGAAGAGCTCGGTGTCCCGGTCGCGCGTGTTGGCGCACCGCGAATTCCTGTCGGCTACGCGCCGGTTCTCGAGAATACGTACCGTGTCAACGCCGAGAAAATATTCGCGGCGATCCAGAAGGTCAAGCGATGAATACGAACATTACGGCCGACGCATTTTTGCCAAAGCGAAAACGTGGCAAAAAGAGCTGAAGAAGCTCCGCTCGGTCATTCGCAGCTGCGGTCTGACGGAAGAAGTGAAGTGGGGCAAGCCCACCTACACGCTTGGGAAAAGCAACGTCGTCATATTGATCCCGCTCAAGGAGCACCTCGCGTTGATGTTTTGCAAAGGTGCTCTGCTAAAAGATTCCCGTCATGTTCTCGCACAGATCGGGCAGTCTCAGGCTTCGCGCTGGATGAAGTTTGACAGTGTTCCGGCAATCACGAAATTGGAATCCGTCGTAAAAATCTACATTCGCGAAGCGATCAAGAATGAAAAAGCCGGACGAGAAATTGCGTACAAGGAGACCTCGGACTATCCGGTTCCCGCAAGAGCTCAAAGCGAAGTTCGCCAAGGTGCCCGCGTTCAAAAAGGCATTCGAAGCGTTGACGCCGGGACGGCAGCGCGGATATCTGCTCTATTTCGCCGGCGCAAAACAATCCAAGACACGCGAGTCACGCATCGAAAAATCTACGTCGGCTATCCTCAAAGGTAAAGGGATATACGACTAAGGCGCGCGTATCGGGCGCGAGTGTCGGACGCACGTCCACGATTGCCGGGCGCACGTTCGATTACCGCAAGCGATCGATCACGCGCAAAGGGCCACCTCAGTGTCATCCTGAGCGTAGCAACGCGCAGCGTTGCGAAGTCGAAGGACCGCCTCAATATTGCAGGTAGCGAAACTATCTTCAAAGGCCGCGGGCACGACCGTGCCCTCAGCCTTACGACATCGTTGCGTAGCCTGCACCCGCTTCTCTGTCCCTCGACTTCGGAGCGCTGCGCGCTCCTACGCTCGGGATGACAATGAAGTAATTCGTGCTTTGAGGCGGCCCTTTGCGCGCTATCGATGGCATGCGGCAATCGAACGTGCGCCCGGCAATCGTGCACGTGCGCCCGGTAATCTAATACGCCCCGAGTATCCGGCTCTCTCCATCGATTTCAGCGAGGGCGCGCATGAGTGCCGCGGGTTCGGCGCGATCGATTTCGCAATAGAAGCGATATTTGAACGGACCCGCATCGGGCGCAGGGCGTGAGACGAGCGAGCGCAGATTGAGCTCTTGATCCGCAAACGCGGAGAGTGCGTCTCGCAGCGATCCGGGACGATCCGCAAGTGCGAGAGCGACGCACGCGCGGTCGCCGCCGCTCGACTCGCCATCCGAGCGTCGCACCAAGAAGAAGCGCGTAAAATTTTCGGGATTGTCTTGAACGGCTTCGGCTAGGATTGCTGCGCCATAGCGGTTTGCCGCCGTTCGCGAACCGATCGCTGCTACGCTCGGATCGTTTTGCGCCACGATCTCGCGCACGGCGCCGGCGGTATCGTCGACGACGGTGCGTTCCCAAGTGGGATGTGATGCGAACAGGCGGCCACACTGCTCGAGCGCAACCGGATGCGAGCGGACTTCGCGGATGCCCTCGATCGAGGCGCCCTTTACGCCAAGCAGCGATTGCACGACGCGGTGCACGGTCTCATCGACAATCGTAAGTTGCGGATGGGCCCACAACAGATCATAGTTGGCCGCGATCTGACCCGAGATCGAGTTTTCGATCGGCAAGAGCGCTGCGTCTACTTCGTCGCCGTCGACCGCCGCGATGAGCATCGCAAAGGTTCGGTAACCGCGCGGCTGCGCATCGGGCACGAGGTTGTTCGCGGCCTCCTCGCTGAAGGCGCCGGGCTCACCTTGAAAGCCAACCGTACGTACGTCGCTCATTTTGTCGAGCGCGGACCCTGTGATGGAATCGGCGTCGAGACGCTCGTACCGAATGCCGCACCGGTTACGCGGAAGCCGACGCTCAGCAGATAGAACATCACGCCGAGAAAAAGAATAGCGATGACGGCGAGGATCGGAAGGTAGATGCGCGGGGGCAAACCGCGCGCCGGCGGTTGGTTCATCCGAAGGACTCGCGCCCCCGCGACTACAATCCCTTCTCTGTGCTACCGGACGTGGCTGAGCTGCAGCTCATGTTTGCGCAGTTCAATTACACGTACTTTGACGGCGAGATTCCGACGCACGAGATCTCGTACAACATTCGCTTCTCCAACGTCGCCGGCCGCATCACGTACAAGCCGCCGAAGATCGAGCTTTCGCCGAAGCATTTGCGCGGTAGGCTCGATCAGTTGAGAGAAACGTTGCTGCACGAGATGATTCACGCGTGGCTCTTTGCCCGCAAACAGAATCCCGGTCACACCGGCGCATTCAAGAAGAAGATGCGCGAGCTTGGGCTCAAGTCGATCTACCACGACCTTGGCACGGCAGCGCCGCTCAATGAGAGCCCGAAGCGGTACATTCTGCGCTGCGATCGCTGCCGGCGCGAGATGTTACGCAAGCGGCGTCCGCCGCTCGGTGCGCGCTGTGCACACTGCCGGCGTCATATTCTGGTGTTCGAAGTCGTCGAGATGCGTCAGCTCGACGAAGCTGGAGTGCGCGCCGCGCGCGGTACCTATAAGCCCTGACCGCTTCCCGAGCCGGTCATATCCGAGCCGCTGAGCGCCGGCTGCCCGAACGGACTGAACCCTTTTAAGAATTGATCGATCGCCGGGTTGTTGATCGTGCGGTTCGGGACGACTTCACTGCCCGTCACAACACCGTTATCGAGGTGCACGTTCAGGGATTGTCCGCTGTGGATTTGCACCGTTTTTGTCCCGGTCGTGATCGTGACGTCGCCGTCCGCGCACTTCACGCAGTAGATTTGATCGCCGGCCGGTCCGGCAACGAAGTATCCAACCGTTCCGCGCACGGCGAGCTGCGAGGTCGGCGTGACAAAGCGATAGCTGGCCTTTGCGCCGGCCGGATGCACGACGTTGAATCGTACGGCGCCGCGCTCGATGAAAACGGTGCCGCCTGCGGGGTTGGCGGTCTCGGCAGCGTGTAAGTCGCCGATACGCACGGTCGTGCGATCGCCGATCCGAATTTCGCTCGAGTCGCTGAGCTGCAGCGTCGCGAGCGTCGCGACCTCGGTTGTCGCGATCACGGAATCGCTGACGGCAACCTCCGCATAGAGCGATCTCGGATCGGTGGTCGGCAGCTTATAGGTGACGGTTCCTTTGTCGCGGCGCAGAATGTTATCGTCCGCGCTGCGCGCGGGCAGGACGAGGACGACGAGCGCGATCGCAAGGAATGCGCTTGATCTAAGCATGGCCCATGTGCACGTGTTTGACGGCCAAGGCTAGCGCGGCAACAAAGAGCATTCCTGCCATAACGGTTGAGAGCTGCGCCGCGTGCATCCGCCGCGCCACATGCGCACCGACCGAGCCACCCGCAAATCCGCCCGCGACGAGCGGGATTGCGGCCCATGCCTGGAGATCGCCGTAGAGACCGTGCGCGATGATGCCCGCCGGCGACGTCAGCATGACGACGAACGCCGAGGTGGCTGCGATAGAGTGCACGTCCTCACGGAACAGCACGAGCATTACCGGCACCAGCACGATGCCGCCGCCGATCCCGAACACGCTCGAGGCAAAACCGACCAGGAGCCCGATCAAAATCTCAATCACCAGCTTTTGATTTGGCGTGAAATTCCGCGGCTCCGGCTGCTTATTGCGCCGCATTACGATCAAGATGGCGGTCGCAATCAGGAACACGCCATAGATGAGATCGAAGTCGCGGCCGCTTAGCAGCCGCACGACGTACGCGCCCAGGATCGAGGACGGGATGCCGGCTCCCGCGATCGTGAGCCCGCGCGAAAGATCGACGGCGCGACGGCGCATGAACGTGAGCGATGCCGCGAGCGTGTTTGCAAAGACAAAAAACAGCGAGTCGGCCGCGGCCATCGCCGGTTCGATGCTGAAGAAGAGCCGCAACACCGGCACGACCAAGAACCCGCCGCCGAGTCCGGCCAGTGAGCCGAAAACTGCTGCGATTGCGCCGACGAAAAAGAGCGCGACTGAGAGGAGAAGCGACTCGTTCGTTAGTGGGCTGCCGCCATTTGCGCGACGACCGGTTCGTTCGGATCGCGCAGCTTCGAGGGATTCTCTTCACCCGGACTCAGCTTGCGGATCACTTCGAAGATGCGCAGCGGCTTTTCCTTACCCTTTACCATGACCGGATCGAGCTCGTTGACGACGACGAGATCCTTTACCTCATTCCAAGTCGTCTCGCTGATGATCGTCTGTCCGCCTTTGGCGACGTTGTAGAGACGCGCCGCAGTGTTGACGTTGTCGCCGATGACGGTGTAATTCAAACGATCGGCCGATCCGAGGTTACCCATGACGACTTCGCCCGTGTTGAGCCCCATGCCGACGGTGAAGACCTGACGGCCCTGGGACTTCCATTCCTCGGCGATCTGTAAGATTTTCTCTTGCTGCTCGATCGCGGCAAAGACCGCGCTCCTGGCGTCGTCCGGTTTCGGATTCGGCGCGCTGAAGACGGCCATGAGACAGTCGCCGATAAACTTGTCGACATAACCACCGTACTTGAAGACGATCTGGCACATGTCTTCGAAGTATTCGTTGAGCTGTCCGTAGATTTGCTCGGGCGTCATCTTTTCGGACATCGCCGTGAACCCACGAATATCCGAATAGAAGATCGTGACCTTGACGCGCTTGCCTGACAAATTGAGCGCCGCCTTGGGGTCGTCGTGCTTGAGCATTTCGCTGACGATCTCGGGACTGACGTGCTTGCCGAACATGTCGCGAATCGCGCGTTTGTCGTTGCCTTCGGTGATGATCCGATAAAGCGCGACAAAGAGCGCGGTTCCGAGCATCGCACCATCGACGTGAATCAAGTCGACCCAGTAGAGCGCGAATCCGTAGGTCAAGACGACGATCGCTGAATACGCGCACATGAGCGCGAGCGAGGAGCCGATACCGACGAGCGGCGGCAAGAATGTCACGATCACGCCGACGAAGATCGGTAGCAGTAGCAGCAGAACGATGTTGATCCACGGCCGTGAGCGCGTGATGTACGTGTTCGTGAGGAATTGATCCATGAACCGCAGATTCGAGAAGACTCCGGGATAGCGGCCGTTCGGCGTCAGTACGAAGTCGCCCGAGCCTTGAGCGGTGCTTCCGACGACAACGATGTTGCCGTTCGCGAACATCTTGAGGTCCGTCTGGTTCGCGTTGAGCGCATCCCAGAACGACATCTGCTCGGCAAAGGAGATGTGCTCGGTCGGAGCTCCGAGGCGCGTGCTGATGTCTTGCAGTTCGTAGGTGCGGAACGGCAAATTGAGAATGCGGTTGTCGCCGTCGAGCGGTATCGTGCGGTCACCGAAGCGCGCGCGCCAGTTGTTCATCCCGGAGAATTTCTTCCCCGTGAACTGCTGTACGGTCGCACCCGCGAGCGACAAATACGTCAGTTGTTTGCCGGTGGCGTCGGTCGTCACGAGCGGGAACGGTTGCGAGAGGGTCCATCCGCCGGGATTGTCGACCGTCGTGTAACCGCTGTTCGCGATGTAGGGACGCAGCGACGCTGCAACCGGTTCGACACCGAGATTTCCGCCGGTCGTCGTGTTGATGTCGACGCCGAGAACCGTTGGAACGGCACGAAGACCTTTTGCGAATCCCGCGTCTTGGCGCGGATCTTGCGCCGGATCGATGAACAGCACGTCGAACGCGACCACTTTCGCGCCCGCCTTACCTAATTTTTGCAGCAGGCGTCCGTAGGTCGAGCGCGGCCATGGGAAGGGCCCGAGCTTTCCAAACGACTCTTCGTCGATCGTCAGCAGCTTGATGTGCGGATTGACCTCGTGCCGATCCGGGAAGTGCAGGCCGACCTTATGGAGCCAATCGGAGTCGTCCGCAGCCAGCATCGCCTCGTTGACGACGACGTAGTCCATGACGCGGTTCGCATTGGAGAACGTCTGTGCCGGTGCAAGGTACAGCAGGATGCCGAAAGCTGCGCTGACCAGCGACAATACGATAGCGATCGATAACGTGCGAAGACGACGCATCAGGTAAACCCCGTGACGAGCGTTCCGAAGGCCTTAGACGGACGCCCCATACCTCCCCGTTTGGGCAGGGAGGCCTTTACACACGGCTGATGTAGCGGCGGTCGCGCGTATCGATCCGGACGACGTCGCCCGGATTGACGAAGAGCGGCACCTGTACGGTCGTCCCGGTTTCGAGCTTTGCGGGTTTTGTCGTCCCGGTCGCCGTGTCGCCTTTGAAGCCGGGGTCGGTCTCGGTGATCGTAAGCTCGACGTGCGCGGGGATGTCGACGCCGATCGGATTCCCATCGTAGAACTGCACGGCGACCTTCATCCCGTCTTTGAGAAAGTCGGCTGGTCCGCCGATGAGATCCCGCTGAATCGTGACGTTCTCGTACGACTCGGAATCCATGAAATGGAAGCCCTCCGCGTCGTTGTAGAGCATCTGCATGTCGCGGTTGTCGACGATCGCGCGTTCGAGCTTCTCGCCCGCGCGGAACGTGCGCTCGACCGTTGCGCCTGTTTTGACGTTCTTTAGCCGGGTGCGAACGAAGGCGGACCCTTTGCCGGGCTTAACGTGCAGAAACTCGATGACCGTCCAGAGATTGCCATCGATGACGATGGTGATTCCGTTGCGAAAGTCATTACTTGATATCATGGAGCGCCACCGGGGTTGGACGCCGACCTGGAAGCTCCTATCAAGCGATTCTCATGCCCCTCGAACAGCCGCCGGATGTTCTCACGATGGCGCAATGCGATGATGAAGACGACACACGCACCGTAAATCGCTGCACGGTCATCGAGAAAAAACCACAGTGCGCCGATCGTCGAGAGACTCGCGAGAAGCGAACCGATGCTCGCGAACCCGGTCACAACCACGGCGAGGATCCAAACGCCGATGAAGATCAGCGCTGCTTGCCAGGCTAGAGCAAAGAGCACGCCCAGCTCGGTTGCCACTCCCTTTCCCCCCTCGAAATCGCATCCACGGCGAGTAACAGTGTCCGACGATTGCCGCGAATCCCGCGAAGAGCGCCAGCGGCAACCCTCCCACGTCCTGCGCAAGGATCGTCGGAACGAAACCTTTGAGGGCGTCGAGCACCAAAACGAGGGCGCCTGCACCTTTACCGAGCGTGCGCGCTGCGTTCGCCGCGCCGATGTTCCCGCTGCCTTGTACGCGAATGTCGGTTTTGAAGAGAACGCGCGCGACGATCAAGCCGAACGGAAGCGATCCGAGAAGAAATGCAAAAACCAGCGTTCCGGCCTCTTTCATTATTCCTCCGGTCCCGATCGCGGGCGAAATTCGAACGTGAGCGGGACGCCGCTCCAATCGTCCGAGGCGCGCAGGACGTTCTCCAAAAAGCGCTGATACGACGGCCGCACGAGGTCCGGATCGTTGCAGTGCAAGATGAAGAGCGGCGGCCGTGTCGCGACCTGCGCGCAATAGAAGATCTTGAGCATCTTCGTGCCCATCATCGGCGGCGGATGCGCGAGCATGGCGTCGCGGATGATCGCGTTCAGGCGAGCGGTTGCGACGCGCCGCTCGTAATTTTCCGCAACGCCCATGACGGCCGGCATCAACGCGCCAAGGCGACGGTGCGTCAGTGCCGAGAGAAAGACGACGGGTGCAAAGCGCGCAAACGGAACTTGTTGGTAGATCGCCTCGCTCAGTTCGGCTTGCGAATACTCACCCTGCGCGCGCGCCGAGATCCCACTTGTTCGAGACGATGATCAGGCCTTTGCGTTCCTCGATCGCGATGACCGGCGAGCCGGCGATCCTGCGCAAGCGGACCTTGCATCGAGTCGAGGACAAGCAGCGTGATGTCGGCGCGTGCGATCGCCGCTAGTGAGCGCAGCGAGGCATAGTATTCGATCGAGCCGCGCGTCTGCGGTTTCTTCCGTACGCCGGCGGTATCGATCAGACGAATCGTTCGATCGTGATACGAGAAGATGGAGTCGAGTGCATCGCGCGTCGTCCCGGGTACGTCAGAGACCAAAGCACGTTCGCTGCCGAGCAGCGCGTTCAAGAGCGAGCTCTTGCCGACGTTCGGCTGACCGATGATCGCGATTGCGAGCTCGCCCTGCGGCGGTTCGATCTGTTCCGTTTGCGGCGGAAGCCGTTCGACGATCGCGTCCAGCAAATCGCCCGTCCCTTCGCCGTGGATTGCCGAGACGGCGATCGGAGCGCCGAGGCCAAGACGTGCGAACTCGCCGAGGACGGAGTCCCTCGCGGTGTTTGATTCGGCTTTGTTCGCGACCAGCACGACCGGACGTCGCGTGCGGCGCATGATGGCGACGACGTCGTCATCGAGCGGATTGCGGCCTTCGGCTGCGTCGACGACGAAGACGATGAGGTCGGCATCGTTGGCTGCGGCTTCGGCTTGGGCGCGCGTCTTGGCTTCGATCGTATCGCTCTTGGTATCGGTATCGATGCCGGCCGTGTCGACGAGCGTGAAGACGCGGCCGCGCCATTCGGCGAGAGCGTACAACCGGTCGCGCGTCACGCCGGGGGTCTCGTCGACGATTGCAAGCCGCTGGCCGATCAAGCGATTGAACAGCGAGCTCTTGCCGACGTTCGGACGCCCAACGAGGGCGACCGTCGAGGGTCGAATCGAAGCGGATACTGAGGAGGTCGACATCTCGGCAGGCAGCCTACGGCGTCCGGGGGCGAAGTCCGCCACCTGTGATCGTGCTGCGCGCAATCCTTATCGCTTTGGTCGCCGGCGTTTTCGCGAGCACGATAGCAGCGCAAGCAAGTCCGGGCGGCGGCGCAATCTATCTGACGACGCTTCCGAGCGGAGCCGACACGTGGGTCGACGGCGCATATATCGGCCATTCGCCGGTGCTGGTCGACGCGCTCGGTTTAGGCAAGCACACGATCACCGCAGCGAAGACGGGCTGGGTGAGTCGCGAACTGCGTGTTACCGTCAGCGACCGCGATCCGTTGCAATTCATCGACGTCCAGCTCGAGCGCGATCCAAGCGCAGCTTCGGTCAACGGAACGCTTGCGCTTCACTCGGGTGTTCCGATTCGCACCGTTACCGTCGATGGTACCCCCGTGAAGCTTTCGCCCGTGGGCAAGCTGGACATGGCGCCCGGCGAGCATACGGTCAACGTGGAGACAGCCGGCGGACGCTTCGAACGCCAAATCGACATCTATCCGGACACCACGACGAATGTGGTCGTGCGGACCGGAAGCGAGAGCGCGAACCGCGCGATCGTCGTCGCGCCGGTCGACCAACTATCTTCCGGCGACCGACGTCAACGTCGACGGCAAGCGCATCTCGATCCGGCACAATGGCCATACGGTTAGCGGCGAACTCGGCGACGCAACCATGCGGATCGACGGGCAGCCGGCTACCTTTGATACGCCGCCTGCGATGATCGGCGGGAACCTGTTCTTGCCGCTCGACGTCTTCGTGCGGATTGGAGCCGTGCCGCTGCGACAGCACTAACTTAAAAGGGAGATGTCGCGCGGGCGAACCTAGGTGGTCCCGTGCCAGGCATATATATCGAAACGTTCGGATGCCAAATGAATGAGGCCGACTCCCAAGAGATTGCGGATCGGGCCCAGCGCGCCGGCTATACGATCGTAGACCGGCCGCACGACGCATCAATCCTCGTCATCAATACCTGCACGGTGCGCGACAATGCCGAAGTACGCGCGCCTATGGACGGATCGGGCATCTAAAAGTCCCTCAAGGACGCCAATCCGGGAATGCGGCTGGTCGTCACCGGCTGTCTCGCGGAACAAGACCGCGACCGCATGCAACGGATCGTCCCGCACGTCGACGCGATCTTCGGGACGCAAGAGCTCTCGCAGCTTGGCGATGCGATCGCGGCCTGGCGCAGCGAGTTCGGTGAGATCGATGCGGAAGACGCCGAGGAGCGCGCGCTGCTCGTGCCGCTTGGCGGAAGCGCCGACGGCGTCACGGACGCCTATTCGCACCTGCGCGCGTTCGTGACCGTGCAGCGCGGCTGTTCCTATTATTGTACGTTCTGCATCGTGCCGCACGTGCGCGGCCGCTTCGATCACCGCCCGATGACGGAGATCCTCGCCGAGGTTCGGCGCCGGCTCGAAGAAGGCGCTCGCGAGATAACGCTCGTCGGTCAAACGGTGAACGCGTATCGCGATCCCGCAAGCGCAGCCGACTTCGCCGACCTCATCGAGTGCGGTCGCCGAGCTCCCGATCTCGAGCGCCTTACGTTCCTGACCTCGCACCCGAAGGATTTCACGCCGCGGCTTGTCCGCGTGCTGGCTGCATATCCGAAGATCAACCCGCGCCTCCACTTGCCGATGCAATCCGGCTCGAACCCGGTGCTTCGCAAGATGAACCGCAAGTACACGATCGAGGAATACCGCGCAAAGGTCGAGACATTCCGTGCAAGCTGCTCCGACTGGGCGTTGACGACCGATGTGATCGTCGGATTCCCGGGTGAGAGCGACGATGATTTTGCGGCGACGCTTGCGGCTTGCCGGGAGTTCGGCTTTGCGCAAGCCTTCAGTTTCATATACTCGCCGCGACGGGGAACGCCGGCCGCGCGCTGGCAGCAGCTCTCGCAAGAGATCGGGCGCCGAGCGTCTGCGCGAGCTCAACCAAGTCGTCGACGAGGGCGTCGTCGCGCATCACACGTCGAAGATCGGCACGACGGTGCGCGCCCTGATCACGGGGCCTTCGAAGAAAGATCGCACGAAGCTGGCCGCGCGCGCGCTCGACAACGTGAACATCATCGCGCCTGACAGTGAGGGCGAAGCGCGCAATCCGCGCCCGAGCGAACCGTGGCTCGACATTCGCATCGATGCTGCGCATCGCTGGGGGTGCTCGGGAACGATCGTCGGCCGCGCGCATCATTTCGACGGACCGGCTCGGCCGGTCGCTGCTCCCGTACTCGATCTGATCGTCGCTTAAGAGCTGCTGTGGATTTCGTGGATAAGCGGCCTCGATTTGCGAATAACTCAACAAACTTGTGAGTAAGCCTGTGGGCACTCAAAACAAGTATTGCAATGCTAACTCTGCTTGATTAATATGACATCACTTCAAGCAATTGAAGTGCGGCGCGCGTAGCCGCCGTGGGACACCGGCGATGACGATCAACGCTAACGCGGGGATCTGAGCCGCAACCAAGAATCGACGGCCGGCACTGAACCGGGCAACTGGATCAAGTCGGCGAGCAGACTCAAAGCTACGTAGATAGGGCTTGTCGGTACCCCGGCAGGCCCTATCGCTTTTCCCTCGTGTCATCCTGAGCGTAGCAATGCGAAGCATTGCGCGCCTTTCGGCGCTACGCTCGGGATGACAACGCATCGAGCCCACGAAACAGCAACGGTGACGCGATACTCGCCAATGTTAGAGCAGTATTTCGGGATGAAAGCACGCTATCCCGAAGCGCTGCTTCTCTCGCGCGTCGGTGACTTTTATGAATCGTACGGCGAAGACGCGGAGACGCTTGCTCGTGCGCTCTCGATTGCGTTGACGTCGAAGGAAGCGGGGAGCGGTCAGCGGATCGCGATGGCCGGGGTACCGCATCACGCGCTCGACGGGTATCTCGCGAAGCTGGTGATGCAGCGAGTCGTGGTTGCGCTCGCCGAGCAGCTCGAAGTCCCCGTCCCGAACAAGCTGGTGCGCCGCGACGTCGTGCGCGTCGTGACGCCGGGGACGGTCGTCGAAGAACCGCTGCTCAAGAGCAGCGCCAACAACTTTCTGTGCGCTCTCGTCGCGATGGGCGACTCGCTCGGTCTGGCCGGCGCTGATCTTTCGACAGGGTACGTCGCGGCTACGGCTTTTTCAGGCGAGCATGCTTTCGAAGATGCGCTTGCCGAGCTGGCGAGGCTCTCGCCGGCCGAAATCGTCGCCGACGTATCGCCGCAGACGCGTGCGATGCTCGATTTCAATCTCGAGGGCGGCGCCCGGATGACGACGTCTTCCCTGGCTTCCGTCAACGGCGTGGCGCACGCCGTCGTCGACGGTTTCGACGCCGAAGAGAGCGCCGCGATTCATCGCGCGCTCGGCGCAATCCGCGCGTTCGTGCGGCGCGTCGGGTTCGAAGGCGAAGGGACGCTGCGCGAACCCGTTTATTATGCGCAACGCGCGTTTCTCGCGCTCGATCCGCGTTCGCGTGCACACCTCGAGCTGACGCACGCGCTCGGACAGAACGAAAAAGCGACGCTGCTTGCGACGATTGACCGGACGCGGACGGCGATGGGCTCGCGGCTGCTGGCGCGCTGGCTCTTAGCCCCGCTCGTCGATCGCGACGACATCGAGCGTCGCGCGGACACTGTCGAGGCCTTCGTCCGCGATCCGGTGCGGCGCGAAGCGCTCTCGGCGGTTCTCGACGGCTGCTTCGATCTCGAGCGCATCGCGCAAAAGGTTCGGTTGCGTCGCGCGCTGCCGCGCGATCTCGCGTCGCTTCGGCGCACGCTCGCGTATCTGGATCCGATTCGCGACGCACTCGCCGATCCGAGTTTGCCGCCGAACTTGCACGCTTGCGCCGAGGCGATCGGCAATTTCGAAGAGCTGGCGCTGGATCTGCAGCGGACTCTTGTGGAAGATCCGCCCGCGACGCTCGCCGACGGCGGCGTCATTCGGCCGGATAGCGATCCCGATCTCGAAGAAACCGTCTCCTTGCGAACGGACGGCCGCGCGCGCATCACGGCGCTCGAAGAGCGCGAGCGCGAACGCACGGGCATTCGGTCGCTCAAGATCAAGTACGCGAGCGCTTTCGGTTACGCAATCGAGATCAGCAAGAACAATCTGAGCGCCGTTCCTGAAAACTACACGCGGCGCCAGACGCTGACAAACGGCGAGCGTTTCGTAACGCCGGAGCTGCGCGAGCTCGACCTGGCAATCGCAAATGCGCAGACGCGCCAGCGTCAGCGTGAGGCCGAGCTGTTCGAAACGCTCCTCGAACGTGTCGCCGTCCGCACCGACGATCTCATGCGCGCGGCCGACGCGCTCGCCGAGATCGACGCGGTGTGCGCGCTCGGGTCAAGTTGCGGCCGAGCGCGGCTACGTGCGTCCGCGCTTCGTCGACGGCTCGCACATCCGGATCGTCGAAGGCCGGCATCCGGTCATGGAAGCGATATTGGGGACGCAGTTCGTTCCGAACGACTTAAATGTCGAAGAAGACCGCGCCCGGTTCCTCGTGCTGACCGGACCGAACATGGGCGGCAAGTCGACGTTTCTGCGCCAAAGCGCGCTGCTCGTCATCTTGGCGCAAATCGGTGCGTTCGTGCCCGCGCGTTCGATGGAGCTGGGGATCATCGAGCGCATCTTTACGCGCATCGGCGCCGGCGATGATCTTGCTTCGGGACAGTCGACGTTCTACGTCGAGATGCTCGAAACGGCGAACATCTTGCGGCGCGCTACGCGACGGAGTCTGCTGCTGATCGATGAAGTTGGTCGCGGGACGGGGACCGTCGACGGCCTCTCGATTGCGCAGGCGGTCTGCGAGTATTTGCTGGATCAGGAAGTGCGCGCGCCGATCGTCTTGTTCGCGACCCATTTCCACGAGCTTGTCGCGCTCGCAGACCGGTGGCCGCTCGTCATCAACTATCACATCACCGCCGTCGAGAACACCAAGGACGGCGCGCCGATTTTCTCGCATCGCGTTTTGCCGGGAAGCTCGTCGCGTTCGTTCGGTATCGAGGTGGCGCGGATGGCGGGCTTGCCGCGCAGCGTCGTCGCGCGCGCCAAAGAGATCGCACAAGTACTCGAGGAACGGCCGACGCTCGAAGCGCAACGTCCGCTGCGAGGCCGTTTGAACAAGCCGCACGTCGAAGAACAGCCACTGCTCTTTCCGCGGTCGTGATCCAGCTTCTCGATCCGGAAACGATCGGACAGATCGCCGCCGGCGAAGTCGTCGAGCGCCCGATGTCCGTCGTGAAAGAGCTCGTTGAAAACGCTCTCGACGCCGGAGCGCACCGCATCACCGTACGGATCGCCGGCGGCGGGCTCGACGAGATCGAAGTCATCGACGACGGCGATGGCATGGCGCCGGTCGATCTCAAACTTGCCGTCGCGCGTCATGCCACGAGCAAATTGCGGGAGACGGGTGATCTCCAGCGCGTGACCACGCTCGGGTTTCGCGGCGAAGGCTTGGCGAGCATCGCGTCGGTTGCACGGCTCGAGATCGTCTCACGGACGGCGGGCGCCGAAATCGGCGCGCGCATCGAAGCGTTCGCAGAACAGACCGGGGACGTCGAGCCGGCTGCCTCGCCGATCGGAACGCGCAGTCGTCGCGCGCGATCTGTTTGGAAATATTCCCGTGCGGCGCGACTTCTTGCGTTCGGCAAGCGCCGAATTTTCACGGATCTCGAACTGGCTCGGGATGATGGCGCTCGCGTATCCGGACACGACGTTTGCGCTTGCGCACGACCAGCGCGAAGTCTGGATTCTCCCGTCGGGCGACGTCGTCGAACAGCGGCTCGAGCACATCTTCGGAAAGAATCTCGCGCGAGCGCTCATCCCGCTGCGTCCGCTCGCGGGCGCGCACGAGATCGGCGTGAGCGGGTTCGTCAGCGCTCCGGGGACCGATCGCAGCGACCGCAGGATGCAGCATCTCTTTGTGAACGGGCGCCTACTCCGTAGCGGTTTGCTTTCGGGCGTGTGGAGCGCGGCGTACGCAACGTTTGCAATGAGCGGACGGCATCCATACGGCGTGCTCTTTCTTTCGCTTCCGCCCGATCACGTCGATCCAAACGTCCATCCCACCAAGAGCGACGTGCGCTTGCGTTACGATCGTGCCGTCTTCGAAACGGTCCGTGGAACGCTCACGAATTCGCTGCGCGAACACGCACGCGAGCGTCTCCCGCACAGCGTGTCGTTTTCACCGCAACAGGCCGGCGGCATCTCGAACGGCTCGCAAGCGCCGCTGTTTGCCGCCAGATCTCGCGGCCATACCGGAATCGCGAGCCCGCGTGCATGCGCAGCTCGACGCAACGTATATTTTGGCAACGGACGGCGACGCCGTCATCCTCGTCGATCAACACGCTGCGCACGAGCGGATTGCCTTTGAGGCGATAGAACGCAACGCGGCTCTGAGAATCACGCGCACAGCGAACCGCTTCTCGTTCCGTTCGTCTTCGAGCTGGACGCGGCGCAGAGTCAAACGCTCGATGCTGTGCTCGAGTCGCTGACGACGGGGGGGCTGAGATCGAACCGTTCGGCGAACGCGTCTATCGCATTACCGCGACGCCCGCGGGGTATCGGTGGACGACCGGCTCACGCGAGTTCGACATCGTCGAATTTCTGCGCGACCTCAGCGATGAAAGCGGCGGCATGAATTTCCGCGAGCGCGTATGGGCGTCGCTCGCGTGCCACTCCGTCGTTCGCGCGCACGAGTTTCTCTCCGACCTCGAGATGCGCGCCCTGCTCGATCAGCTCGGAGGATGCCGCAACCCGATGCACTGCCCTCACGGCCGGCCGACGGTCGTGCGGCTCGACGCCGAGGCGATCGCAAGGCTCTTCAAGCGTACGTGAAATCCGGCGTCGTCATTCTCTGCGGGGCCGACGGCGTCCGGAAAGACCGATCTTGCAATCGCGCTTGCGCAAGAGCTCGGCGGCGAAATCGTCGGCGCCGACTCGCGCCAAATCTATCGTGGGATGCCGATCGGTACCGCGGCCCCAACCGCTGCGCAACTGCAGGCCGTGCCGCATCATCTGGTCGGTTTTCTGGATCCGCGCGAGCGATATTCGGCCGCGGCGTTCGTGCGCGATGCGCTCGGCGCGATCGATGACATCCTCGCTCGGGGAAAACAGCCGATCGTCGCCGGCGGAACCGGATTCTACATCCGCGCACTGGCGGGCGACGTCGCGCTGGCCGGCGCGCGCGACGAGATTCTGCGCGCGCGCGTCTCGCGCGCGAAGCGCTTATCCACCCGCCGGAAGTCATGCATGCATGGCTGGCTGCGCTCGATCCCGCGCGTGCTGCTGCGCTCGATCCTGCCGACCGCTATCGCGTCGCGCGCGCGCTCGAAGTCGCGCTTGCGCAAGCGATCCGATGCCGGTCCAATCGAGGTCGAACGCCGACTCGCTGCGCTCGGAGCGCATACCGTACGTCAAGATCTATCTCGACGTTCCGATTGCGGCAGCTCGAACCGCGCATCGAAGCGCGGGTCGATCGGATGCTTGGAGCAAGGGCTGCTCGAGGAAGCGGAGCGGTTCGGCGACGATGTCGTTGCCGCCGATGCTGTCGGGTACCCGCAAGCCAACGCATATTTGCGCGGTCAAGCGACGCGCAAAGAGCTGCGCATGCACCTCATTCGTGCCACGCGCCGGTACGCGAAGCGGCAAGAGACGTGGTTCCGCAGCGAACCGGACGTCGAACGCGTGCGGCCGGAGGACGCCAGGGAATTCGTCCTTGCCCGCATGAAGGCGTGGCTATGAACACGCGGCCTCAACCTTTGCAAGATGCCTATCTCGGAGAGGTCAAGCGCCAAGCCGTTCCGGTCGTCGTGTACTTGATGAATGGCTTTCAGCTGCGTGGTATCGTGAAGGGCTTCGATCCTTTTACGATCGTTTTGGAGTACGAGCGGAAGGCGCACCTCATCTATAAGCATGCCGTCTCGACGATTTCGCCCGAGGGTCCGTTTGCGAGCCCGGCCTTTTCGGGTGAAGAAGAACGCGCGAAGACCGGGTCTTAGACAGCATGAACGTCCACCTGGAGCTGCTACACGGCGCCGAAAATGCGTTCGCGCTCCTTGATGACCGCGAGCCGGGCGAGCGTACGACGCCGGAGTATGCCGGGATTGCGCGCGCCATCGTCGATACCGACGGCCTCCTCGTTCTGCTGCCTTCGTCCACCGCGGCAGGCAATGTTCGGATGCGGATGTTCAACCCGGACGGCGGTGAGGCCGAGATGTGCGGCAACGGCGTTCGCTGCGTTGCGCGCTATCTCGAAGAGCGCAGTGAGGGCGATCGCTTCATCATCGACACGCTCGCCGGCCCGATCGGTGCGCGCGTCATCGACACCTCGCCGTACGAAGTTGAGACGAAGATGGGCATCCCGGTCGTCGGCGAGGAGAGCGAGCTCGAAGCTGCAGGCCGGACGTGGCGTTACGTCAGCATTTCCGTCGGCAATCCGCACGTCGTGATCTTCGTCGACGACCTCAAAGAGATCGATCTTGCGAAGGCTGGTCCTGCAATTGAAACGCATTCGAAGTTTCCGGGCGGAACGAACGTGCACTTCGTCAAGGTTGCCGGCCGCTCGAAGCTGCAGGTGCTGCACTGGGAGCGCGGTGCCGGTGCGACGCGCGCGTGCGGAACCGGAATAGTCGCGTGCGCGACGGCCGCCGTCCGCGAAGGTTTCGTCGGCGCGCCGGTAAGCGTGATCGCTCCGGGCGGCACGCTTCGCGTGGCATGGCTTCGCGATGGTGAAGCGATGTTGACCGGGACCGGTCGAGCACACGGGAGCGCGCGATCTCGCCGTAACGTGAGCCTCGGTCTCGCTTACACCGACAGACGCGGTCGCATCTTTTTCGATTCGAATACGGAGCCGCTTGCCGACGGCGGCATCGTTCGCCGCGCGAAGCCGAGCGAGCTCGTGCGTGCTCCGCAAGGAACGGTTCCGGTCACACTGCCCGGCCGAACGCCGCTCGTCGGCGGCGGAAAAAGTGCGCGGCGTACTGCGCTCGGTGCACTCTTGCCTGCGGGCTACACGCGCTTGCTCTTGCCGGCGTACGAGGAGCGCGTAGCCGCCCCGCAATTGCCGCTGTTCGGCTACGCGTTTGCCTGCGTTATCGACGACGCGCTTTTCGTCGCGGCGATGCGAACCGATGAAGATGCGAATTGGAGCCGCGCGCGTTCGGAGGGTGGCGAGCTTGAAACGATCGTCGCGACGCGCCTCGGCCGCGATCCGAAAAACCGGATTCTCGCCCAGCTCGGACGATGTTCGCTCGAGTACGGCTGCTTTACCGCGCAAAACGTATTTCTCGAACAAGGCGAAGCCGCGCTTCCGGTCTCGCCGAAGTGTAACGCGCGTTGCGTCGGCTGCATTTCGGAGCTCGACGCGGATAGTGCCATTGTCGCGCCGCAGGAACGAATTCGCATCGAGCCCGACGTCGATGCGTTGACGCGCATCGCGCGTCGAGCATCTCGATCGCGTTTCCGACGGGATCGTATCGTTCGGCCAAGGCTGCGAGGGTGAGCCGTTGCTGCGCAGCACCGCGATCGCGAAAACGATTGAGCGGATTCGCGCCGGTCGCTCGAGCGGCACGGTGAATCTGAACACGAACGGCAGCCTCCCGAAGTCGCTTCGCGCGCTGATCGACGCCGGTCTCGACGCCGTGCGCATCAGCTTGAATTCGTTTCGTCCATCGGTGTATACGGCGTACTATCGGCCGGCGGGTTATTCGCTCGACGACGTTTTGGAGAGTATCACGCTCGCGGTGCGATCGGGTTTACGTGTCTCGTTGAATTTGCTGACGCATCCCGGCGTAACCGACGAAGCCGCAGAGGTCGTGGCGGCAACGGCGTTCTTGCGCGAAACGCGGGTTGCGCTCGTGCAGACGCGGACGCTCAACATCGATCCGCTCGTCTATTTTTCGCGTGTTGGAAGGCCGGTCGAGCCGATCGGGATGCGTGCGGCTCTAGAGGCGATTCGTCAAACGGGCGCGTCGCTCGGGAATTTTACGCATACCCACTAGGTCGCGCGAATTCACTGGTCGCCGGCTTCTCGGCGCCGCACACGTTCAGCAGTTTCTCGACGTGCTTTGCCGTCGTGTAGTCGGCGGCTCGGCGATGGGCGAGCCGCGCGAAGAGCGGCCAACGCGAGTCGTCGATGACTTCCTCAATCGCCGCGGCCAGTTTGTCTTCGTCGCCCGGCGGCACGGCGATACCGCCGCGGCCGATCCACTCTGTGATTCCGCCGCTCGCATACGCGACGACGGGACGTCCGCGCACGAACGCTTCGATGCCGGTGAGCCCGAACGGCTCCGGCGAAAGCGACGGCACGGCAACCATGCGCGCGCGGTCGATGGCTTCATTCATTTGTGCGCCTTCGAGCCAGCCGAGTACGTTCAACGTAACGTTCTTGCGCCGCGCGAGCGCGACCAGACGTGGAACTTCTTGCGTCGGACTGCCTGCGACGTCGATTTCCGGACGGTGCTCGGCTGCAATCTTACCGACCGCGTTGATCAGCGAAGCAAGTCCCTTGTTGGGGACGAGCCTTCCGGAGAAAAGAATTCTCCGCTCTTTCGGCAGAGCGAGATGCGGGAACGCGGCGCTATCGACGCTCCATGGGGGCGGGATCACCGCGATACGCTTGGCGTCGATGCCGTTCTCGACGCAGATCCGCGCCATGAACTGCGAGGAGACGACGATCGCGTCCGCCATCATAATTGCGTCGCGAAGCTCTTCGCGCGCGCGCAGCAACCGGACGGTCCTCGTGCTCAACCCCGCCGCGCATCCGCGTACGATCGCATTGACGATGCAGCCGGTGCCCATCGGGCGTTCGCAGGCCGCATGGAAGTGCGGAAAGTAGCGATCGCCTTGCGGGCAAAATACGCGGTGATCGTGCAGACGAACGACCATTCGAGGTGCCGCCCGAGCTGCGAGGATCACGCCGATGTCGAAGACGTTCGAAACCATGACGACGTCGGGCTTGTGCGAAGCAACCGTCGCGCGAACGACGTCGGCCGCTGATGTTACAGCAGGCTCGTCGTCATTTCCCCAAACGACGCGCTGCGCGCGTACGCCGAACGCGTCGCTGTCATCGACTCTGCGCGCTTGAATTGCGACGTCGACTCCCGATTTTTGAAGCTCAGGAACGACCCGCGCCCAGTACGACTCTGTGCCGCCGAACGGACCCACTAAGTCGCACAGGATGAGTGCCCGAAGGCTTGTAGAGCGATTCAACAGGACGATCGATTCTTAATGGTTATCTGGGAAAAACCTGGGAACAGCCTGGGAGTCTCCAACTAGCGTAATGGATACTTGAACAATAGCTGACGAGCGTCGAGAAATTGTTAAGCGATTCTAATTCTCCGGACGCCGAAATTGTCCGAGCGGAAACGATGAACAGCAGTCGGAGTTACCGAATCAAGCGTCCGAACGGACCATCCATTCGGATGTTGCTGCGGTGACTTGGCGCGCCTTACGCTGAGGACCATGTGGCAACTGCAAATTGGCGTGCTAGTTCTTAGCGTCGTCCTTTTCTTTCTGGCCGATCGTTACATCGGCGGATGCGAGCGAATTGATGACGATCGACTATATGGCGGGCATCGTGATTTCGGTGGCTGCCTTCGTCTACTTGATCTACGCCATGCTGCGTCCGGAAAAGTTTTAGATGACGATCATCGGATGGTTGCAGTTTGCGCTGCTGTTCTATTGCCGTACTCGTTTGCGTGAAGCCGATAGGGATCTATCTCTATCGCGTCTTCGAAGGTGAGAGCACATTCCTTTCGCCCGTGCTCGTGCCGGTCGAGCGGGTGATATACGCGATCTGCCGCATCAACCCGTCGCAAGAGATGCGCTGGACTAACGTATGCGTTCGCTTTTTTCGCCTTCCAGCTGGTCGGCTTCGCGTGGCTCTACGCGGTTCTGCTAACGCAGCAGTGGTTGCCGTTCAACCCGCAGCATTTTCCGAATCTCTCGCCGGATCTGGCGTTCAATACCGCGGTCAGTTTCGTTACCAATACGAACTGGCAGTTCTATTCCGGCGAAAGCACGCTGAGCTATTTCTCGCAGATGGCGGGCCTGGCGTGGCACATGTTCACGTCGTCAGCATCCGGCATCGCGGTCGCCGTCGTCTTGATCCGCGGGATCGTCCGGACCGATCGATCGACGCTCGGTAACTACTGGGCCGATATGACGCGCACGATTTTCTACGTGTTCGCGCCGATCGCGTTCGTGGGCGCACTCGTTTTCTTGTGGCAGGGAATGCCGCAGAACTTCGCGCCGTACACCGACACCGTTTCGATGGAAGGCGCCAAAGTTTCGATTCCGCAGGGCCCGATGGCTTCGATGGAAAGCATCAAGGAGCTCGGCAACAACGGCGGCGGTTTCGTTAACGCGAACTCATCCTCGCCCGACGAGAATCCGAACCCCTTCACCAACGAGCTCGAGCTGTTTCTCGAGCTGCTGATACCGGCCGCACTTACCTACACGTTCGGACGTTACGCCCGCGATCAGCGGCAAGGGTGGGCGCTGTTCGGCGCGATGTCGACCCTCTATATCCTCGGTTTCTGGGCGTGCTACTACTTCCAGTCGCAGCCGAACGCCCTGATGGCCGCGCATGGAATCTTCAAGAGCTTCGAAGGGCTCGAGACCCGCTTCGGCATCGCGGCTTCGGCGATGTTCGCGGTTACGACGACTGCGACGTCGACGGGCGCCGTCAACTCGATGCACGATTCGTTCCTGCCGATGGCCGGTGCGATTCCGCTGATCAACATTCAGACCGGCGAAGTCATTTTCGGCGGCGTCGGTGCCGGCATGTACGGCATGCTCGAGTTCGTGATCTTCACGGTGTTCATCGCCGGCCTGATGGTCGGACGCACACCCGAATACCTCGGGAAGAAGATCGAGCGCCGGCAAGTCGCGCTCGCGTCGCTTGCGATTCTCTCGATCGCATTCTTCACGCTGGTACCGGCGGCGATCGCGGTCGTCGTCCCGGCGGGGCTCGCTGCGATGAACAACGCCGGACCGCACGGCTTCAGCGAGGTTCTCTACATGACGACGTCGTGGACGGGCAATAACGGCAGCGCCTTCGCGGGAATCAGCGGCAACACGTTCACGGAGATGATCGGCGGCGTGACGCTCTTCGGCGGACGTTATGCCGAGATTATCCCGGTGCTCGGTCTCGCGGGTTCGCTTGCGGGCAAGCGCGCCGTTCCGTTCTCGTCCGGAACGTTCAAGACGACGACGCCGCTGTTCGTCTTCCTCTTGATCGGCGTCGTGCTGATCGTCGGACTCTTGACGTTCCTACCCGCTGACGCACTCGGTCCATTCGTCGAGCATCTGTTCATGAACCAAGGAAAGACGTACTAATGATCTCGCAAGCCAGGCTCGAACGCCGTCCAAAAGCACGCTCGCTCTACGATCCCGAGATCATCGGTCCGGCTATCGGCGCGTCGTTCAGGAAATTGGACCCACGCTGGCAGGTGCGCAACCCCGTCATGTTCATTTGCGAGGTCGGCGCGCTGGTCACGTCCATTCTGTTCTTCCGCGATTGGGCGACGCACGTCTCGACGCCGACCAGCGGCGCGGGATTCGACTTCGCAATCTCGATCTGGCTGTGGTTCACCGTCGTCTTCGCGAATTTCGCCGAGGCAGTTGCCGAGGGGCGCGGAAAGGCGCAAGCCGAGTTCTTGCGCCGGACGAAATCCGACACACAGGCGCGCAAGCTCGTCCGCGACGGAGAGTACGCGACGATTCCGTCCTCGCATCTTCGGAAAGGCGACGTCATCCGCGTCGAGGCCGGCGAGATCATCGCGGGCGACGGCGACGTGGTTCAAGGCGCGGCCAGCGTCGATGAATCGGCGATTACGGGCGAATCGGCGCCGGTGATTCGCGAAGCGGGCGGTGACCGTAGCTCGGTTACGGGCGGCACGCGCGTTCTCTCGGACTGGATCATGGTGAGAATCACCGCGAATCCGGGCGAGACGTTCCTCGACCGCATGATCAATTTGGTCGAAGGCGCGCAGCGGCAGAAGACGCCGAACGAGATCGCGCTTTCAATCCTGCTGGCCGGCATGACGATCATTTTCTTGATCGCGGTCGCGACGCTCGCACCGTTCTCGATCTATGCCGGGACCGTGCAATCGATCACGGTGCTGATCGCGCTGCTCGTCTGTCTGATTCCAACGACGATCGGCGGCCTGCTTTCCGCGATCGGCATCGCAGGCATGGATCGCGTCATGCAGCGCAACGTCCTCGCGATGAGCGGCCGCGCGGTTGAAGCCGCCGGTGACGTCGACACGCTGCTTGCTCGATAAGACCGGAACGATCACGCTCGGCAATCGGCAAGCTTCCGAAATCATTCCGGTTAGCGGCGTGACGCTCGAGCGTGCAGCCCGCGCCGCGTATTTGTCGTCGCTTGCCGACGAGACGCCCGAAGGACGCTCGATCGTGCTGCTCACCGAGCGAATGGGGACGCCGAACGGCGGCGCGCCGGTCGGTTCGACCTTCGTTCCGTTCAGCGCGTACACGCGCATGAGTGGCCTCGACGTTCAGACGAACGGCTCGGTTCACGCGATCCGTAAGGGCGCGGCTGACGCCGTCGTCGCGTTCGTTCGCTCGCAAGGCGGCAAAGTCGACGAGACGCAGTTCAATTCGGATGTCGAGCGTATCGCGCGCGCCGGCGGCACGCCGCTGTTGCTCGCCGAAGGCTCGCAACGTTCTCGGGATCATTCACCTCAAAGACATCCTCAAGCCGAACATCAAGCAGCGATTCGATCGCCTGCGCTCGATGGGGATTCGCACCATCATGATCACCGGTGACAATCCGCTGACCGCCGCGGCGATCGCGAAAGAATCCGGCGTCGACGATTTCCTCGCCCAGGCAACGCCGGAAACAAAGATGGAGCTGATTCGGCGCGAGCAAGGGTCGGGACGGCTCGTTGCGATGACCGGTGACGGAACGAACGACGCTCCCGCGCTCGCGCAAGCCGACGTCGGCGTCGCGATGAACTCGGGAACGCAAGCCGCCAAAGAAGCGGCGAATATGGTCGACCTCGATTCGGATCCGACCAAGCTGATCGATATCGTCGAGATCGGCAAGCAGCTGCTCATGACGCGCGGCGCGCTGACGACGTTCTCGATCGCAAACGACGTCGCGAAATACTTCGCGATCCTACCCGCGATGTTTGCGACGGCGTACCCCGCGATGAACGTGTTCAACATCATGCGGCTGCATTCGCCCGCGAGCGCCGTGCTGTCGGCGATCATCTTCAATGCGCTGATCATCATCGCGCTCATCCCGCTTGCGCTACGCGGCGTCGCCTACCGTCCACGCGGCGCGGATGCCGTGCTGCGCGAAAACGTGCTGATCTACGGCGTCGGCGGAATCATCGTACCGTTCATTTTCATCAAGCTGATCGACGTGATTCTCGTCGGTCTCCACCTCGCAGGTTAATCATGCAAACGACGACTGAAACCAAACAAAGTACTCTCACACATCTCCTTCCGGCCGTGCTCTTTACGGTCGTTACGATCGTCGTCTTCGGCTTGATTTATCCTACGGTCGTGTGGTTGATCGGATCGGTTGCCTTCCCGTATCAGACGTACGGCTCGTTGATCAAAGACGACAAAGGCACGATCGTCGGGTCGTCGCTGCTCGGTCAGCTTTTCACGAAGCCGCAATATTTCCAAGGCCGTCCGTCCGCAGCCGGCAAGAATGGCTACGATCCGACGCAAACCGGCGGCACGAACCTCGCGCCGACGTCAAAGAAGCTGATCGATTCGGTAACGGCTGCCGTTACCGCGCTCAAGAAAGCGAATCCGGATGCGACCGGCGATATCCCGCCCGAGCTCGTCACCTCGAGCGCAAGCGGAGTCGATCCGGACATTTCACCTGAGGGGGCATACTACCAAATCCCGCGCATCGCGAAAGCGCGCGGCGTCTCGCAAGACGCGATTCGCGCAATCGTCGACGCGCATATCCAAGGCCGAACCTTCGGAATCTTAGGTGAGCCCCATGTCAATGTTCTTGAGCTCAATCGCGCTTTGGATGCGGCGCCAGCGGCTAAGTCTTAGCCGCTACGAAAGGCACGGGCGAGTAGAGCACGACGTCGCCGGCGCCGGCGTCAAGGACGCGCCGGGCAAAGGCCGTAGGCTGCCAAAACCGTCGCTTCCCGCGAGCACCCTCGACGACGATCGCGGCATCCGCGATTTGCCGTGAAACGCGCACGAGCGCTATAGCCGGGTTCGAGTCGACTTCGAAATGCCACTGCGCACCGACGCTCTTCGCTGTCGAGCGCAGCGATTGAACGTCGGCCGAATTTGCCGCATCTTGACTCGGCGGCAACGTGAACGACCGTCAGCTCGACGTCGAGGCGCGACGCGAAGCGTGCCGTCCATCGAATCAGCTCGACGTCGCGTTCGCGCGCACGCACGCCGAGCACGATGTGCGTGAACGGCGCCGGCAAACGCGTCGGCTGGCGCGCGCGAATCGTCTCGCGAATCGCGAGCTCGCGCAGTGCCGTCAGGTTTTCGAGCGTGAAGAAATTCGAGAGCGCGCGATCGATACGTTCGGGCGGATAGATCTTACCGGCGCGCAACCGCTCCCGCAAAACTTCGGGCGTTGCATCGATCAGCACGACGTCGTCGGCAAGCTCGAGGATTCCGTCCGGAAGCGTTTCGCGAACGAGCGTTCCGGTCAAGCGCAGGACGGCATCCGAAAGCCCTTCCAGATGTTGCACGTTGAGCGTCGTGACGACCGAGATCCCCGAACGCACGATCGAGAGCACTTCTTGATAGCGCTTGGGATAGTCGCTTCCGGCGGCGTTTGTGTGCGCCAGCTCGTCGATCAACGCGACTTGCGGGCGGCGCACCATGAGTGCCTCGCGGTCGAGCTCGCCGTTCTTGCGTGGAATGATTTCGAGTCCGTCCAGCATACGCACCGTGTCGGCACGTTTGTGCGTTTCGACCAGCGCGGCGACGACGTCGACGCCGGCGGCTTTCATTTGGTGCGCGCGATCCAGCATCGCGTACGTTTTGCCGCATCCTGCCGAGGCGCCGAGGTAAACGGTGAAGCGGCCGTAGCCGATACGCAGGCGGTCGCCGGCCGTTTGCGCGTACGGATGACGTGCGCGGATTTCAGTCCCCGTACCGTACACGTGCAGCGCACTTGGGTCTGCAATGTAAACGTGCCGGTCGATACCGCCGGACGCGATCTCCTTTGCTTCCTCGCCGCTCGGAACGGCCACGATCGTTGCGCCCGCATTCGTCCAATCGGGCAGTCCGCGTGCGTGCGGAAGCGGCGGCATGATGCGCGCGTTCGCACCCCGCGCGGCCTTTTCGATTCGATCTCCGTGCTCGGGCGTGCGGGCTACTTCGAACGAGAGATCGCTGGCATCGGCGAGCGCGGCGCACTTCCGCAAGAAGACAGCCGGATCGTCGAGACCGATCGGAATTGCGAGAAGCGCCGACACTTTCACCGGACGCAGCACCGGATCGGTGAGATCGTCGAGTGTCCGCAGCATTAGCTCCCGCAAGATCTGCAGCGTTTGCGGTTTGAAGCTGCCGGCGAGCGCGCGTTCGACGTCGTCTTGAGGAACGATTTTTCCCGAACGCAGGCGCGCTTCGATCAGATCGGGCGGTGCGTCGAGCGCAACGACTTGATCGGCGGCTTGCAAGAATGAGAGCGGGACGATTTCGCGGATCGGGAAGCCGATCGCGCGCTCGGCGACGGGCGCTACGGTCTCGATATGCTGGACGTTGAGCGCCCCGATGACGCTGATCTCGGCTTCGCGTAACGCGAGCGCATCTTGCCAGCGTTTCGCATGGCGTGCGCCGGGAAGATTGGTGTGCGCAAGCTCGTCGAGGATGATCGTCGTCGGATGCGCAGCCAAGGCAGCCTCGAGATCGAAATCTTCGAATGTTGATCCGCCGGATTCGATCCTGCGCGGCGGAATGACGCGCAATCCGTCCAGGAGCGATTCGAGGTCTGCGCGGCCCTTGAGATCGACCCAGCCGACCACAACGTCGATGCCGCTGTGCTGGAGTGCGTGGGCCTCCTCGAGGAGCCGCCGCGTCTTGCCGGCGCCGGGCGCGCTTGCAAGATATACGGTAAGCCGTGCTCCGAGACCGAGCTCGCGCAACAGCTCCTCTGCGCGCGGTCGTGCATCGGCATCGCGATCCATCAACGGTCGGCTTCGCGGCAGCGCTCCGAGCCTCCGCCGCCGAAGCCGCTCCTCATGAATCCGCGGCTACTTGCTGCACTCTGCATCGCGGGCCTGATCGGCGCGTTCACGATCGACTGCTTTACGCCGCAGTTATTTGTCGCCGCGATCCTGCTCGACGTTCCGATCGTATTGAGCGCGTTCGCAGGCAATCGACGCCTGACGGGAGCGCTCGTCGTGGCGGCGCTCGTCGCCAATATCGTTGCGGGTTATATCAACGGATTGCAGGCGGGCGGCGTTTGGGAGCCGGTTGCGCTCGGCGATCGTGCGCTCTCCGCGCTATCGATCATCCTCGTGGGTTGGCTCGGCCTCGCGCTCCATCGCGGTGCGGAACAGCAAGGGATCGCGAGCGCAATTGCCAGTGCCGTCCGTCGTGAGCGCGACTTGCGCGAAGCCTCCGAGAGTATCCGTAGCTCGCTGAGCGAGGAGCTTGTCGAGCGCGCCATCGCGCGCGAAGCGATGTGGCTCGTCTCGGCGACGCGCGTCTCACTGTATCTCGCCAGCACGACCGGCAGCGCGACGCACTTCGACGCGACGCGAGACAGCAAAGAAGTCGTCGAGGTAACGGAGGCGCCGCGCCCCGAGATCCAATCAGTTCTCGCGCGCGCGCTCGAAACACGCGAGCCGTCGTTGCTTACGCGCGACGACGCGATGGGCCGGCTTGTCCTCGACGCGCTCCATATCGATGCGGCGGTCGTCGTACCGCTCGTTGACGGCTCGACGCGCTACGGAACGCTCTTACTCTCACTGAGCCGTCCAACCACGGAAGAAGACTTGCTCAGCTTGCGCGCATTTGCCGAGGCTGCCGTCATCGCGCTGGGTCAATCGCGTCTGTTCGACGAGCTCGCGAAGAAGAACGACGAGCTTGCGCAACGTAGCGAAGTGATTCGTGACATCGTCTACGCACTCTCCCACGATCTTCGCACGCCGCTTGCGGCTGCCGGCTTGACGTTGCGCCAAGCGCGCGAAGGCGCGTACGGTCCGATGCCGGAGCGTTACGGTGAGATTCTCGATCGAAGCATTTCGGCGAACGACGAGCTGCAGCGGCTAGCGGAGACGTTGCTGCTGGTGGCTCAATACGAATCGGGAGACCGTACGGCGGAACACCGCACCATCGAGTTGGATCGTCTCGTGCGCGACGTCGTCCTGCAGCTACAGCCGCTCGCCGATTCGAAGAAACTTTCGGTCGAAGTTACGACGATCGACGCCACCGTGAGTGGGGACGCCGGAGAGCTACGGCGCGCGCTCGTGAATCTGTTCGCGAACGCCGTGAATTGGTCGAAGGACGGTGGCCGAGTCGCAATTCAAATGCGTTCCGAAGGTCGTATGGTTGCCGTCAGCGTTGCTGATGAAGGCTTCGGCGTTCCGGACGAAATCCGCGACACGTTGTTTATGCGCGTTGCGGGCGCGCACGCGCGCGGCGGCGGTACGGGCCTAGGACTCTATATCGTGCGGCGCATCGCCGAAGAGCACGGCGGCAAAGTGCACTACGAACCGAACACGCCACAAGGCAGCATCTTCACGCTGGAGTTACCGCGCGTTGCAGTCTCGACTGCGGTGGTATCATGATTCGCGTCGGAATAGTCGAGGATCACGCGCTCACGCGTGCCGGCATAAAGACTGCACTCGCAAGTCAATCCGACGTTGAAGTCGTCGCGGAAGCGGGTGACGGAAAATCCGGTTTGAGCGAGATCGTGCGCACAGCTCCCGACGTTGCCGTGCTCGACATCGGGTTGCCCGGCATCGACGGCATAGAGCTGACCCGGCGTTTGCGCGCGCAGACAAGTAACGTGCGGATCGTTATTCTAACGATGCACGATCTGGATCGCGAGATTCTTGCGGCGCTTGCAGCCGGTGCCGATGCCTACGTCGTGAAAGGCTCCGATCCGTCAAATCTACTGACCGCCGTACGTGTCGTTGCGGAGGGTGGCGCGTACTTCGATCCGCAGATCGCGCACGTTGTGTTGCGCCACTTCGGCTCACCGTCGCCGGTGCCGCCGCCGATCGATAGTCCGCTTACGCCTCGCGAGCTCGAGATCTTGCGCCTCGTCGCTGACGGCATCGGAAACGCCGAGATCGGTCAGCGCTTGTATCTCGGACTCGGCACCGTCAAAGGCCACATTCGCGACATTCTGGAGAAGCTCAGCGCGACCGATCGCACGCAAGCCGCCGTTACAGCACTGCGCCGCGGCTTAATTTAGCTCGTCTCGTTGACGTAGCCCAGCGAAATTTCCGCGAAGCTCGCGGGGACTCTCTTGATTAGGCCGACCTTGACCAGAAATGCCGCAACCTGCATGACGCCGTGGGGTGCGACCGAGAAGAGCGAATTCGAAAGCTCATGGAGCAGCGTCTGTACTTCGTCGAGGTTCGCCTTTCCGGCGGTCGCCTCAACGTACATCTTCGCGACATCGTCGGGGCGTGTCTGAACGAACCTCACCGAGGAAACGTACTCTTTGAAATAGGCGCTCAAGAAATTCGGATATTGCTGCGCGAACGGCGTCGTGGCCACGATGACGGTTGACGTTATCCCGCCGGGAAATCCGTCGGCGGTCCGCAAGATGACGTGTCCTCCGCGTTTCACCTCGTCCTGTGCGAAGGGCGGCGTTGCAATGTGTCCGACGATCTGGCGATTGAGCAGCGCTTGTTCCGCGATAGGATGGGGCATCGCAACGACGCCGACATCGAGATAGTTCTCCGGCAGACCTGCGCGCGCAAGGGCCGCGCGCAGCACCATTGTGTTGATGGCGTCCGGAGAAGGCGAGGCGATTTTGTCTCCTGGCTTGAGATCCTTGATCGATTTGATGTTCGGATCCATGACGACGAGCCAAAAGTCATAGTTGTTGCAGTCGGATACGATCTTCCAGGGAATGCCGCGATCCCAACCGATCAGAAACGGCGCCGTCCCAACCGCGCCGAACTGCACGGTATTCGAGATGATTCCATCTCGGATCGCATCGCCGTTGGAAAGCTCGTGCCAGGAGAGTTGGGTGTTGGGAAATTGCTTGGCGAGACGCCCGAGCTTTTCCATAACGATGACGGTCGCGTATCCCAACCCGGGCTGGTAGCCCGTCAGCACGCTGGACGGCGCGCTTTCGCCGGCCGCGACCAGCGTTGCGGCACTGCCCGAAAGAAAACCGCCCCTCGTTATCATGGGCGGCGTTTCCTAAACGGCGGCGCTCGTTCCTCGGAGAACGTCGCGAACTTGGTCGCGGACCGAGCTCTTGATCATCATGACGACGTCATCGCCCGCGGCAAGGCGCGTGTCACCCGTCGGGATCGTGACCTCGCCGTCACGGCTCTCGACGGCGACTACGATGGCGCTGCGCGGGAAGCCGAGATCGGCGATGCGTTTTCCGTCGGCATTCGTCCCGGCCTCGATTGACATCTTCACGAGCTGCACGTCGCCGTTGCGCAGCCTCAGGAGCGGCCGGCACTCGGAAATGTTTACCTCGTCTTCGACCATACGTAGGATCAGCTCGGTCGATGAGATGACCGAGATCGGATTTCCGTCCTTGCCGATCGAATCGAAGATCGCTTTGTTGCGCGGGTTGTTGACGCGCGCGATGCAGCGCGCTTTCGAATTCTTCTGCGCGATCAAGCTGACGACCAGATTGTCTTCGTCATCGCCCGTGTCCGCAACGACGACGTCGGCACGCGAGACGCCGGCTTGCGTAAGCACGACGGGATCGCAGCCGTCGCCGACGATCGCGACGTCCTGTTCGAGGAGGTTCGTCATGAACTGCGCTTTGCGCGCGTCCTTTTCGATGACGACGACCTCATGATTCTCCGCGAGTAGGTCGCGCGCCAAGTACGTTCCGACTTTCCCGCCGCCGACGATCAGAATGAACATCAGGCGCCGACCTTCTCGGGAACGATCAGGCTCGTATCGGCGAAGAGCTTCGTAAATTGTTCGAGCGCTTCTGGTGCGACGATAACGTTGAGCTCGTCACCGCGCACGAGGACGTCGTTCGGCGATGCAACACGGACGATACCATTCGTGCGAATCGCGGCGATGCGAATCGCACCGTCACGTTCGATCTCGGTGACGCGCCGGTTCGCGACGGCGTCCGTAACCGTACAGCGCAACGAGCTGAGCTTTCCGAAATCGAAGGCTGCCGATACTTGCGGCGGTGCGATCAGGATGTCGCGAATGAGCTGCGCGCCGACCGTGGTCGGACAAACCGTCTCGATGCCGAGCTCGCGGTACAATCTTCCGCGGGGCGGATCGTAGATGCGTGCGACGACCTTCTTGATATTGAACAGGCGTTGCGCGATGAGCGCCGCCATTACGTTGCGATTGTCGCCGTTGGTGGTCGAAGCAAACCCGTCGGCCGTTCTCGCCGCCCGCGCGCCGGATCACTTCCGCGTCAATTCCCGTGCCGAGCTCGACTTGTCCGGTAAACCGGCTCCCCAACCGCTTGAACGCGGCCGGATTCTCGTCGACGACGGTCACCCCGTGACCCTCCTCGACAAGCAGCTTCGCCAGCATCGACCCCACTCGGCCGCAGCCGACGATGATGTACTTCATTGCAGAACAGGCAAGTTATACACCCTTGCGCCGGTCTCCGCAAGGCGTTGGGGAGGACCCCGGCGCAGGTGGGGAGCAACCGGCAAGGTCGTCGGGGCGTAGCTCAGCTTGGTAGAGCGCTGCGTTCGGGACGCAGAGGCCACAGGTTCAAATCCTGCCGCCCCGACCATTTACAATGTTCTCACGTTTTAGTCCAGCGGCACTGCGCGTGCTTCGTCTTGCTGAGCAAGAGTGCCGGAATCACAACCACTACTACGTTGGCGTCGAGCACATGCTCTTTGCATTGGTTGAAGAGCAAGATGCCGACGTTGATGCTGCGTTGCGCGAAGAACAGATTTCCTCCGGCGAAATCTACACCGAGCTGAAGCGAGCGCTGGGTACCGGGGAAGATCGCGTGTGGGAGGGGATTTTGATCACGCCACGCGTCCGCAACATCGTACGCACCGCCGAAGCACGCGTCGGCGAAGGTAACATCGAGCCCATCGACTTGTATCGAGCGATCCGCGATGAGCGCGGCGGCATTGCCGCCGACCTTCTCGCACGTCTCGCGGCAAGCCGGTAAGGGGTGGAGCACTACCAGAGCCTGATTCTCGGGCTTGTTCACACGTACGGCTATGCCGGACTCTTCCTTGTAATGGTGCTTGGCAACATGGCCATTCCCGTCGGCGCGGAAATCGTTCTCGTCGTGGCCGGCGCCGCAGCGGGTTCGGGGCATCTCTCGAGCTGGGTGCTGGCCGCGGTCGTTGCGACGCTCGGCGAGATCGTCGGCGGTCTAATTCTTTACGCAATCGGCTATTACGGCGGTGCGCCCGTTGCGCATCGCTTCGGCCGGCGCGCCGAGCACGAGCTTGCCCGCGCGCACGCCTTTTACGAGAAGTACGGCACGGGCACGGTGTTCATTTGCCGCTTTCTGCCGTTCATTCGCGGCATCGCGTCGCTGCCTGCGGGTGCATCGCGCATGCCGAAGCGCTATTTCATCACGTATCACGCACTTGGATCGGCGATTTTCTGCTTCGGACTCGCTTATCTCGGGTTTGCGTTCGGACGGCACCTCGACACGATCGTCCCCGCACTGCAGCGCTCGAGCCATTCGCTCGTCGTCATCGCCGTGATCGCCGTGCTGGCTTTCGTCGTGTTGCGTCGCCGATTCGCAGCCAAAGCGGGTTCGTAGGAGTGTGTCTCTAGCCACGCCCTCGCAGCTCGAGCAGACGCTCGCCCAAATCCCTGACGCGCCCGGTGTCTACATGATGGTCGGGGACGAGAACCGCATTCTTTACATCGGCAAGGCGGTTTCGCTGCGCAATCGCGTGCGCTCGTACTTTCAGGACAGCGCGGCGCATCCGCTGCGCACGTCGGCGATGGTCGAACGCGTGCGCGACGTGCGTACGATCGTCACCAGCAACGAGATCGAGGCCTTGATCCTCGAAGCCAATCTGATCAAGCGGCATCAGCCGCCGTTCAACGTACGCTTGCGCGACGACAAACGCTATCCGTACTTGAAGGTCACGAACGAACCGTTTCCACGCGTCGTCTTCACGCGGATGGTGCGCGACGACGGCGCACGCTACTTTGGGCCGTACACGAACGCGCACGGCTTGCGCGAGCTGATCGATCTGATTCGGATCGTTTTCCCGCTGCGAACCTGCGCGGAACCGATCGATGGGCGGCGCAAGCGCCCGTGTCTGCAGTACCATATCAAGCGCTGCTTGGCGCCGTGCGTGGGCTATCAGACCGAGATCGAGTATGACGCGCTCATCGAAGAGGTCGTGCTCTTCCTCGAAGGCCGCCAAGAAGCGTTGCTCGGGCGCTTGCAAAGCGATATGCAAACGTCAGCCGAGCATTACAACTACGAGGCGGCCGCGCACTTGCGGGATCGCATCATCGCGGTGCGGCGCGTCACCGAAGGGCAGAAAGTTGTTTGGCGTTCGCGGATCGACATGGATTCGATCGGCCTGGCGCGCGCGCAAGGTCAAGCTTGCACGCAAGTCTTCATGGTCCGGGCTGGAAAGCTGCTCGGCCAGGAGCATTTCATTCTCGACGGCGTCGCCGATCATAGCGACGAAGAGATCGTGCGCGAGTTTCTCGAGCAGTTCTACACGGCGCGCTCGGCCGGCGTGCAACCGCCGGAACCAATGAGCCCCCTCGCCGTACGGCAAGCGCGGGATCAAGAGGTTCCAATCCCGGAGAAGGCGCGCGCACGCGTGCGCTCGGTGTTAGCGGCCGCTATCCCAAAGGAAGTGCTCGTTGACGCATTGCCGCCGGATCGTGGGACGATCGAAAGCTGGCTCTCGTCGCTCAAAGGTCAGCGCGTGCGCGTCTTGCACGCGCGACGCGGCCCGCGCGCTGAGTACATGCGGCTCGTCGATAAGAACGCCGAGCAAAATCTCAAGGCGTTCCTTGCGCATCAGGAAGTTCAAGAATCCGCGTCGGCGCGTGCGCTGACGGATCTTGCGGCTGCGCTCGATCTGCCGGAGCCGCCGCATCGCATCGAGTGCTATGACATATCGAACATCCAAGGCACGAATTCGGTCGCATCGATGGTCGTGTTCGTCGAGGGCCGGGCGAAGAAGAGCGATTATCGCAAATTCAAGATCCAATACGATCAGGGACCGAACGATTTTGCGATGATGCAGGAAACGTTGCGGCGCCGTTTGCGGTATTTGCGTCAGCAAGCAGATCGCGGACCAGAAATCCATCGCAAAGAGCGGTTCCATCACAAGCCGGATTTACTGTTGATCGACGGCGGTAAGGGGCAGCTCAGCGCGGTCGTCGAGGTGCTGCACGAGATGGATATGTGGGGCATTCCGGTCGCGGGTCTGGCGAAAGAAAACGAGTGGCTGTACATCCCGCATCAATCCGAGCCGATCGTGCTGCCGCCGAATTCGCCGGCGTTGCATCTCGTCATGCGCATTCGAGATGAGGCGCATCGCTTTGCGGTTGAGTATCATCGCAACCGCCGCGCAAAAGCAATGACCGCCTCGCAACTGGATGCGCTTGCGGGCGTCGGACCTGTGCGCAGAAAACGGCTGCTCACTGCGTTTGGTTCCATCGCGGCGCTGAAGCGTGCGAGCGTCGATGAGATCGCAGCGGTTAAGGGTATGTCGCCGGCACTCGCGTCATCGGTGAAGGCAGCGCTCGGCGGTTCTTGAAAATGAGGCTTATGCTTCCTGCCTTACCGCCATGCACGCAAGTCATCATCGAAACGACAAAACCTGTCCAATCACGCACGGCAAAACCCGGAGATTTTTTTCAATTCAAATCAATCGGCGCGGTGACGTTTGAGGGTAGGATCGTGATCCCGTCGGGGACGCCCGGATACGGCGTCGTCACGCTGGCGATTGCAGCCGGTCGTGGTCATGGCGGAGCCCTCGGCCTCGAGCCGTTGTATTTCAAGTTCCCGGACGGCGAAGAGATTCACATCGTGCGCGATCGGCGTCCAAACGCGCTAGCGGCGCAAGGCTACAGTGGGCAATTACCCGGATACGCGGGCGCCGTTCCGATCCCGGGCGTTGGTCTCGTGATAGGCGCGTACAACGCCTTGCACAAAGGAAAGGATGTGACCATCGCTCCGGGCGCGCTCGCGTCGGTTTTCGCCAGTGACAGTCCCGAAACGGCGAAATGTCAGTCGAACGTCGCGCCCGGGTAAGAGAGGGCTGATGCTACTAGTACGACTCATCATCAATATGGCTGCGCTCTTCGTCGTCGCGTACTTCGTGCCGGGCGTCCACGTTTCGAGCATTCTCGGCGCATTTATCGCGGCAATCATCCTCGGGATTGCCAATGCAATCGTCAAGCCGGTCTTGATCATCCTAACGTTGCCGGTCGAGATCTTAACGCTCGGCTTGTTCACGTTCGTGATCAACGCGTTTCTGTTCTGGATCGTGGGACATCTCGGTATCGGCTTGAGCGTCAACGGCTGGTGGGCCGCTCTGTGGGGTTCGATCATCCTGTGGATCGTCTCGTGGGTTCTATCCGCGGTTCTTGCGCCGGCGACCAAATAGCGGAACATGCGCATCCTCGTCACCAACGATGACGGCGTCGAGAGTCCGGGACTCATCAACGTCGCCGAAGCTCTGCGCGAGCTCGGCGACGTTATCGTTGTCGCACCGGATGGGGATCGCAGCGCGATCTCGCATCGCGTAACGTTCCGCGAGCCAGTCGAGATCGCGCCGGTCCGTGAACGGAGCGTCCCGACCTATTCATGTTCGGGGACGCCGGCGGATTGCGTCATCCTTGGCGCGTATGAAGTATTCGACGCTTTCCCGGATCTGCTCGTGAGCGGAATTAATTGCGGCGCGAATCTCGGCGACGACATCAACTATTCGGGAACGGTCGCGGCTGCGATCGAAGGTTCGATCATCGGGATTCCGTCGATTGCCGTCTCGCTCGCGATTCAGTGGGGTGCCCGCGAAACGCCGTTCAATTGGCAAAGCGCGAGCGACTTGACGCTGCGTCTCGTACGTGAGTGGCACACGCGGCTTCCCCAAACGTCGTTCTTGAATCTCAACGTCCCAAACACTCCGGACGGAAATCTTCGCGGCATTCGTGTGACGCGCCAAGGACGCAAGCGCTATGAAGAGCGGGTCTTGCGGGAAGAAGACGGCGTGCGCGACACGATATTTCGCATCAGCGGGCGCTACGATATGCGCAGTGCGGAAATGGGGACGGATTTGGAGGCCGTGCGCGAGGGTTACGCCAGCGTCACGCCTATCTCGATCGACCGTACCGACGATACCCTGCTCCCCCTCCTCCGCGACGAGCTGGAAGCAACCACACCAACCTAGACTGGGTTGTGATACAATGCGCAAACGCATCGCGGGGCTGAATAGCTTCGACGGAATGATCCGCGGTACGTGTCAGCAGGCAGAGCTGCGAGCCCTCTTAAAACGATCGCAACCGCTATACACGCGGATAATCAATACGCACTCGCTGCTTAATCTAAGCTAGCGACGGTAAGGGAGAGGTCGCCGCAATCAGCTCCCGCGCCGACATTAACTGCGGCTAGGACGGTGAGGTTGGCCCGAGATCCGTCTGAGAACAACCGGGCTTGCGGCGGAAGAGATTGCGGTCTCGACAAGCTCGTCCGCTCAAGACAAACTCGAGACTGAGCCTGGAGAAAGCACGTGTCCGGCTTTTCGGACCCGGGGGGCGGTTCCCCGGCAGCTCCACCAATTTGCCAATTTGCGCAACACAAGAATTCGGTTTACACCCGAATTCTTGTGTTTTGGCTCGAATACGAGCAAATTCCATCGGTCCCGAACCGCGGGAGGCATCGCACCACGGATTAAGTGGATCGCGGGCGCCTCCAATCATGGCGCAGCGCGCAAATGCAATTGTCGTCGAAACGCCGGGGAAGCCGCAAAAGTAGCGGCGGCGCTGAATTAAGTAACAGTGATTTGAGCGTGGGTGGGGGCCGGCTATTGTCGACCCTAATGATTCCGGTCAGTCATCCCCGAGCCGGCAGGTGCACAATGATAGTGGTCTTCGCGGCCGACGACTTGTCAAATGACGTTTTTTAGCGACCCAATTCTAGAGGCGTTGGTTTACCGATTGCATGCTCGCAGCGACACGCAATCCGGTGCGATGACAGCCTATTTCGCCGCGCGAGCACTCGAGACCGATCCGGTCGCCCCCGACGATCCCGACAAGAAGAAATTTATGAGCGACAAGTTGGTAGCGCTCGCGCCCGACAAGGCACGGTTCTGCTATCAGCTTTGTCGAGCGTTGAGGGCTCAACGTGTAGTTGAAGCGGGAACATCTTACGGGCTCTCAACCCTCTATCTAGCAGCGGCATTGCGTGACAATGCACGATTACAGCCGGGCAAACACGTTGTGATCGGCACGGAGTATGAGCCAAGCAAAGTCACAGCTGCGCGAGATCATTTCCAAGAGGCCGGCCTTGCCGCATTCATCGACCTGCGAGAGGGTGATCTACGCGATACCTTGCGTGAGGTGGGTGGAGCGGTGGATTTTGTCTTGATCGATATCTGGACGCGCATGGCGCGACCCACTATCGAATTGCTGACTCCGCACTTGCGAACTGGCGCCATCGTCATGTGCGATAATACGCAGACATATCGATCCGAATACCAGGACTACTTCGCGTTTATAGAAGATCCGAACAATCGGTTCTGTACGATGACCCTCCCATTCTCCGGTGGCTTTGAGCTAACTGTCCGCCTCTAAGAATGGGTGGTCCGACGGTTGGCACGCTCTGCGTCCTGGGTCAAGATGATCACCGGTCGAGTTTAGGCAGCAATTCCTCCAAAGGTATGCCGGCGCGTTCGGCAGCCTCGAGCACGGAAACTCGCTTCGGCTCGATCGCGCGCTCGACCTGAGGTTCCACGGGTTGGACGTCATCCCGCGCCGATGTATCTTCATCATCTGCATATGCGTCGAGATCGATGTCGATCAGCTCGTGTCTGCGAGGCCAAGACATTTCACTTCACCGCGATGATCGGGCGTCGCAAGGTAGCGATGGCTGCGAACGCAAGCGCAAACATGGCGACAATCAAGAGTAGCAACGAAACTTCGTCGTGCCACCACGCGACGCCGGCACCTTCGCCAAGCCAGAAGATTCCGAAGCTCACGAGCATCGTGCCGACGACGAACTTCAATTCGTTTTCCGGCACCCGTGAGAAGGGCTTGCGCAAAAGCGCCGCGATCGCCGTCATGATAATGCACGCGACGAGCGCCGCACCGAGCGCTGCCTCGAGCGCCGCAGTCGACGACGAACCAACGGTGAGCACGATGATTGCGACCTCGAGACCTTCGAGAAAAACGCCATTGAACGCGACGGCTAAACCGCCGCGTGCATCACGCGTCTCGCGCAGCGCAGCGACTTTATGCTCGTACTTTGCGGCTTCGTCGTGCACCGCCATCCGCCCGGCGAAGCGCAACACGCTCTTGCGCAGCCAGCCATAGCCGAAGTAGATCAGAAACGCGCCGACCACGATCCGAACGACGTGGATGGGGATGACCGTAAGCAGTACCGCGCCACCGGCGCCGACAAGCACGATCAGTGTCGCGACCGCTGCTATCGCGCCGAGCACTGCGGAACGCCAGTTATATGCGGTTCCGACCGCAAGCACGATCGTGATCGCTTCCGCGGCCTCTACCGAAAAGCCGACGAACGCCGTTAGCGCCACCGGCCAGAGGTGCGTCATAGTAACTTCACCTGCGGGCTGAGCTTCGTGCAGTCCTCCTCAGTTAACGCGAGGAGTGCAGCACTGGTTCTCCAAATTTACCCGGAGGATGTTTACGATAAAACGCCTGCTTCCCAAAACTATCGTCGCGACTATGGTTGTCGCGATTGTGTCTATGTCTCCGGCGTGGGCGCAGCAGCCGTCGCAAAACTGGACGTCCTGCAACAACGAGGGTGACGCCGTCGCCCTCGACGTGCAGATCGCCGCGTGTACCGCAATCATTGCGTCGCGTGACAGCTCGAAGAATCTGGCGATCGCATACAATAAGCGTGGCTTGGCTTACTATAAAAACGGCGACGATGATCACGCGATCGCCGACTTCGGCCAGTCAATCAAACTCAATGCGCAAGACGCCGTTGTCTTCAGTAATCTGGGTGATGCGTACAACGACAAAGGCGCGTATGACGCCGCAATCCCCAGCTTCAACAATGCCATCTTTATGAATCCTAAGCTCGCGGCCGCGTTCATTGGTCGCGGCAACGCGGAGCTAGGGAAAGACGACTACGGAAAGGCGAGCTCCGATTTCGAACAGGCGATCGGAATCGATCCAAAGTCGGTGGCGGCTTTCACCGGCCGGGGTACTGTCTACGGCCGTCAAGGAGACTACGACCGGGCACTGGCCGACTTGAACCAGGCCATTAGCCTTGATCCGAAGTCCGTGCGCGCCATTGCGGGCCGGGGCGATATATACTTCTTCAAACGTGATTACGACCGAGCGATCACCGATTACAGTCAGGCGATTGGCATCAATCCGCAGTATTCACCCGCCATCTTCGATCGGGCTCTTGCGTACGGGCGTAAGAACGATCTGGACCACGCGATCGCCGATTATACCGAAGTGCTCCGAATCGATCCTCAAAAGGTGGCCGCCTATAACAACCGCGGTGCTCTGTATCGTCGGAAGGGTGACTACGATCGGACGATCGCGGATTTTGACGCCGCAATCCGTCTCGACCCTCAGGATGCATCCGCCTACACCAACCGGTGTTGGACGCGCGTTTTCTTTGGCCGCGACCTAACGACTGCGATACCCGATTGCGATGAATCTGTGAAGCGCGCTCGGGATGCCATCGCCTATAACAATCGCTGCGATCTCAATTTTAAGCTCGAGCAGTTCGATAACGCGATAGCGGATTGCAGCGAAGCGCTCACTCTCGATCCGAAATTCGCTGGATCGCTGTACGTGCGTGGCCTCGCCAAGCGCAAGAAGGGCGATCCGAGTGCGGCCGCAGACATCGCCGCTGCGAAGGGATTACAAGCGGACGTCGATGCGGAGTGGGCGAGTTACGGCATCAAATAGTATTTGAAGTAGCCCGTTTCAGTAAACGTCCCGCCGGTATCGGCCAGAGGCGCGTAGGTCGTCGACATATTGGCGCGCTTCATCGAGGCTGCGTCCACCGGCGATCTCGATGACGCGGCGCAATGCGGTCTCAACGTCCTTGGCCATGTGCGTTGCGTCGCCGCAAACGTAGACGCTCGCGCCTTCTTCAAGCCACCGCCAGAACTCATTCGCCGAATCCAGCATGAGATTTTGCACGTAGACCTTATGATGCTGGTCGCGCGAAAACGCGAGCGAAAGACGCGCGAAGCCATCCGCCTCGTACGCGGTCAACTCGTCCTCGTATAAGAAATCGGTCTCGCGATGGCGGTCGCCGAAGAAGAGCCAATTGGGACCCGTCGCGCCGATTGCGCGCCGTTCGGCAAGGAACGCCCGAAAGGGCGCGATCCCGGTTCCCGGGCCGATCATGATGAGCGGCGTCTCTGAATTCGGCGGCCGAAAGCGTTCGTTGGGCTCCACGAAGACTTCAAGCGTATCGTCGAGTTCCTTTCGCTCGCCGATATAGGTGGAACAGATTCCGAGACGCTCACGCCCGTGCGAGCGATAACGAACGACGGCAACGCAGACGTGGACTTCATCCGGATGAGCAAGAGGACTCGATGCGATCGAATAGAGTCGCGGCACGAGGCGCGGGAGAACGGCGAGAAACGCGTTTGCATCCGGAAAGCGGAAAGGCGCATCCAAGAGCAGATCGATGAGATCGCGTCCCTCGAGATATTCTCGCAATTTCACCGCGTCGGCACAGAGCTTAATTACGGAGCGGTTCCCGCACACCTCACCGTATGTGCGGACGCTTCCCGCCGAAAGGCGTCCAATCGCGTATTTTTCAGCAAGTGCGCGGCGCAGCGCCATGTTGCATCCGTCCAGATCCACCGCTTCCTCGCCGTCATATCCCGTCGCCCGCAGTACCTCGTCGACCATCATCGGCGGATTGTGCGGCATGACGGCAAGCGCATCGCCGGCACGGTAATCCAGTCGTTTCGCAAGGCGCACCGCGACATGACGTGTGTGCTTGTTGGAATCTGTGCGATTCAGCCGCGTGCTGCGCACGATCGGCGCGTCAATTCGTGTTTCCCCAGCAGGAACAGTCTCGGTTCCCGAGCCGATCACGGCGGGTGTACCCGTTCCATTGTTCCACGTTTGGAAGAGCGCAGATTTCCATTGCCTAAACGGGGCATCGACATCGACGTCCGCATCGACGCACTTGATCGCACGCTTTGCGCCGAGCTCGGCTAAGCGTGCATCGAGATCGCGTCCGCACTTTGCGAAATGCTGATACGTCGAATCGCCGAGCGCTAGAACGGCGTATTCGAGTCCTTCAAGACGAGGCGCGTCGGCGGAGTGCAAGGTCCGGAAGAAGGTGCGTGCCTGATCGGGCGGATCGCCGTCGCCATGCGTGCTTACGACGATGGCGGCGCGAGGCGTCCCGGTAAGCAGCTCCGGGGAACACGCATCGAGTCCGACAGCGCGTGCTTCGAATCCGGCGGCAGATGCTTCGCGTGCCAATATCTTTGAAAGTCTCTCTGCGGTTCCCGTTTGCGAGCCAAAGAGAACGAGCAGTGGCGAGCGCGCGATGGTCGCCGTCGTCGAAAACATCCCGGCGAGAAACCCGTTCATCCATGCACGCTGTGCCGCCGTGAAGGGAGCGCTCTCGGGAATAAGTGGCGTATCCATCAACTGGTCGCGAAGATCGTCTCCAAAGCTGGAGTTTCGTTGCGGCGCACAAACTCGCCGAACGATTCGGCGCCCTCGCGGAGCTGCGCGTACTTGTCGAGCATCGTACCGATGGTGGCGTCGAGCTTATCCGCGGGAACGTTCGCGAGAACCCGGCGTCCCAGTCCGCGCTCTTCATCGGTTCCACCGCCGACGTAGACATGGTAAGCTTCAACGCTTTGCTCGTCGAGCGTTGTTTTGACGCCGAGCAGTCCGATGTCCCCGATGAAATGCTGCGCGCACGAATTCGGACAACCGGTGAGGTGGATACGGAGGGGATGCTCCTCGAGTCGATTTGCAAGCGCGCGACCCAGCGCGATTGCGTTTCCCTTCGTATCGGTCATCGAGAATCGGCAGCCCGCGTTCCCCGTACACGCGATGATGCCGCCAACAGCGTTGGGTGCGACGACGTCGAAGCCGATCGTGCGAAGCGCGTCAATCGATTCCTCAACCGAGGTTAATGCGATGTTCGGAATGAGGAGGTTCTGCCACACCGTCGTGCGCAACTCGCCCGTGCCGAAGCGCGACGCGATCTCTGCAAGACCAGCCATTTGTTCGGCGCTCATCCGTCCAACGGGAATCGCAACCCCGAGATATCGCAGATCTGCGTTCTTCTGAACGTGAACTCCGAGATGGCCGTCTTTACGCGTCGGCGGCCGCGGCTCGCACAGCGTTATGTCCAGCGTTCGAAGCGGGAATGCAACGCGTTTGCTCACCTCGTCGACAAAATGTTCGATACCCCAGCGATCGATCAAGTACTTCAGACGCGCTTTCTTGCGGTCGGTCCGGTCACCGTGCTCGTTGAAAACGCGGATGATCGCTGCCCCGAAGCTCACGCACTGCTCCGGAGTGAGTACGATCCCCGCATCCACGCCGAACTGTCCGTGTCCGGTGATTCCGGCCAACAGGACGCGAAAGACGACCGTGCCTTCGTGCGTTCGCGTCGCAACAAAGCCGATGTCGTTCGTGTCCGTGACCACGCCGACGCTCCCGCCGGAATCGAAGCCGATATTGAACTTGCGAGGTAAGCCGCAGAGCTCTCGATGGTTCAGCAGATAGAATTGCAATGCGCGGGCGAGTGAGACGACGTCGATCAGCTCCTGCGGGTCGAATCCACTTGTCGGCGAGGCAGTGATGTTGCGCACGTTGTCCGCGCCGGAACCACGCGACGTTAATCCGAGATCGTGCAAACGCATCAGAACGTCGATGATCCGGCGTGGTGGAAGTTCGCGTATTTGAATGTTACCGCGCGTCGTGACGTCGCCGTATCCGCCGCCCCACTCGGCGGCCATTTGTGAGAGACCGCGAAGCTGTTCGGCGGTCAGGATATTTCCCGGAACCCGAACGCGGACCATGAACGCATCTTGTGCCGGCGCAACGTAAAAGAGCCCGTGAAACTTGAAACGGAAGACGTCTGCGGCATCCGGGGGAGCGTCGTCGCGCGCGCACGCGATCAGATGCTCCCACGCATCAAGCGGGTTGAGGTCGTGCTTCCAGCGATCTTCTTGCGTCAGTTCGGACAGCGGAGTTCCAAAGACCGTCGGTTCGGTCTCGGCAAGCGCGGCAACGCTTCGCGTTCGGTCAATGCTCCGCATCCCTGAGAAGAAGCCTTCGAGATACTCCTTTTGTTCGTGCGTAAACCCGGACCCCGGATCGCCGACGAACTCCATGTAACAGTCTAACGCACGTTGCGGACTCCCGGCGAGCGCCAGATGATCAACCGGCGATGGCTCGGTTTCTACAAATGCAGCGCCTATCGGCCGGCGGAACCAGCGTATTGCCTAGTTAGCCGTATAGGACTCCAGGTTTGCTTTGGCCCACCTCAATTATGTAGCCATCCGGATCGCGGATGTAGCAGCGTGTCTCAAAATCTCTTTCGATCGGCTCGGTAATGAAGTTCGCACCACGGCTGCGCCAGAGTTTATAGCACGCTTGAATGTCGGCGACACGAATATTCATGAAGCTGCTGAGCTCATCGGGGTTGGGGGGCGTCTTGAGAATTACCGTTGGCTTGTCGGGCGTCGGGCCGCCTCCAACGTTGGCAATGAGCCAAATGTTCGCAATTTGAATGTACGTTGGCTCGCCTCTGCGTAAGATTCGACCCCCGAAGATGCTTTCGTAGAATTGAGCGGATCGCTCGACATCGGCTACCGTGATAAAGTGCGCGATGGTAAATCCATCTTGCGGCGGCATCTGATAGCGCTGTTCGACTAGTACCTCGTTCATTGATGACTCCTAGTGGTCGATGAACTTGGATGCTTCGTCCTTGACCGTGCGCGTCTCGCCCATCCAGGACGAGAATCTCTGCGCTCTGTGGCCCTTCGGAGCCTGGGCGATCCATCCAATAGCCGTTCATCACACGAAGACATTAGCATAGGAGCGGAAAAGCCAATGGCTAACGTCCAGAGATCAACCAAACATGAGGTGGAGAGCGATGAATATGATGCTTAGGCGCGCAGCGCTTGGACTCGCAGTTACGATGTTGGCGGTGATACTCGGTTTGACCACGGTTGTGGCGCAGCAGGCAGGCGCGCAGCAAGGTGGGATCAAGCGGACCGTTTTGGAGAAGTCGGACGTGCCAGGGACAAATTATGAAACGGTATTGGGAATTTCCGAGATTCCTCCCAATACCGATTTCGCAAGCCACACACATCCTGGCACTGAAAATAGCTATGTGTTGGACGGCGAGATTACGCTCAACGTCAAAGGGCAGCCGACGCGCGAAGTAAAGGCCGGCGAAGCCATCCTCATTCCGCCCGGTGTCCCGCATAGCGGACGTTCCGGTCCAAACGGCGCGAAAATACTGGCCGCGTGGGTCGTTGAGAAAGGCCAACCCTTGGCTTCCCCGGCAGCGCCTTTCTAGCTGTTTTCTTCTTCGCGAAACATCCGGTGCCAGATCCAAATCAGTCCCGGAATCGAGATGAAGAATAAGATCCCGAACGCGAGGACGAGTGCGCCGATGTTGCCGGATTGCGTCATGCCTGCGCAGTCTCTGCGGGCTCGAAGTCCACAAGCCCTGGCGTCCCCGAGGGCGTGATGCAAGTCGTTCCTCCGGGTGGGCATTGGTCCGGCATCGTCAAGAGCGGTCAGACGTTGCGCCTGATCGACCTCGAAGGGCGGCAAGCGATCGACTTCCTCTGCTACAACGCGCTTGATTTGTCTGAACGCTACAACGCGGCGGACACGATGAAGATCAACGGTTCGCTCTTCATTGGAAAGGGCGCTAGACTGTACTCGGACATGGGCAACGTGCTGTTCACGGTCACCGACGACACCTGCGGGATGCACGACACGATCGGTGGCTGCTGCTCCCGGGAAAGTAACCGGGCGCGCTACGGAGTCGAATCTGGACCAAACTGCCGCGACAATTTTCTGGCTGCTCTGAAGGCGCACGGCCTCGGTAAGAAAGACATCGTCGCGAACATCAATTTTTTCATGTACGTACCAATCGGCTCCAAGGGCGAGATGGCGATCGAGCCCGGCAGGTCGAAACCCGGTGACCATATAGATCTGCGTGCCGAAATGGAAGTCTTAGCTGTCCTTTCGAATTGCCCGCAAATGCACAATCCCGCAAATGATTACAATCCGACGCCGATCCGCGTCGAAATCGAACCAGCCACTACGTGAGGGGGGAATCTATGTCAGAAAAACTACACGTCATCAGCCGCGGGTCCATCATCCTCGGCGGAGCGGCCGCATTCACACTTGCCTCCGGCATGTTCGCGAGCGCGGAAACACTCTCAGAGAAAATCAAGAGCGGAAAACCCGTCGTCGTCGCGACCGAAGATGACTATCGCCCCTTTGAGTTCATGGAGAACGGCAAACCCGCTGGTCTGGACAACGCGCTCTTCGCGAAACTCAAGGCCGAAACAAAGTTCAATCTTCAACAGGACATCCTGCCATGGACCGGCATTCTTGCCGGCGTGAGCACGGGCAAGTTCGACGCGGCCGTCACCGGAGCGCTCGTGAACAAAGAGCGCTTGAAGACCTTCGACTTCGCGATGCCGATTGCGATGGATAGCTCGCACTATCTCAAGCGCAAGAACGACACCAGCATCAAGGGCATCAAAGATCTCTCTGGCAAGACGTGCGGCGTGCAAGCCGGCAGCGTGCTCTTTGCGAAACTCCCGGAGCTGCAGGCAATGATCGAAAAGACCGGCGGCAAGATGGGGAAAGTCGTTCAATACACCTCGTATCCCGAGGCGTATCAAGATTTGGCGAGCGGCCGCACCGATTACGTCGTGAACGGCTACATCACTCTGTTGACGGTTACGTCCCAGCGCCCCGGTATCTTCGAGATCAGCAAAGAGTCCGTCTCGAGCCCATCCTATCAGGCGTGGCCCGTTAAAAAAGGCAACCAGGAGATGCTCGACTTCCTCAACGCATTTCTCAAGAAGGAGCGCGAGAGCGGCGATTTGCAGAAGTTGCAGCAGAAATGGCTGCAGATAAGCTTTCCGAATCTGCCCGAGCAGGCGACCTCAACGGTCTAGCACCGCAGCCAAGCACGTCTCTGCGGCACCCAATCAATGGCTGATTTTTCGACGCTTCTCCACGGGGCGCTCGTAACGGCGGCGATCTCGGGTGCCGCAATCGTCTGCGGGATTCCGCTGGGCCTCGTGCTGGCACTGATTCGGTGGCGACGCATCGCGTTGCTCTCAGGGCTCATCGCGCTGTACGTCAGCATTTTGCGCGCAACACCGCTCATCACGCTGGCGCTCCTCGTCTTCTTTGCGCTTCCCGCATTCGGTCTGCTGATCAGCGCGTCTACGGCTGCCGTTTTGACCCTACTGCTCAACACGTCGGCATTCAATTGCGAAATCTGGCGATCGGCCCTCGAAGATTTCTCCTTCGATCAATTGGAGGCTGCGCGAGCATTCGGGATGAGCCCGCTTTTGATGTTTCGCCGCATCATCTTTCCGCAGATCTGGCGTACGAGTCTGCCGCCGCTTGTCAACGAGATGACGCTGCTGATCAAAGCGAGCCCGGCGATCGCCGTAATCGGGGTCGTCGATCTGACGCAAGCAGCGAATCGCATAGGTGCGGACACCTACCAGCCGCTTCCACCGATCCTCGCGGCTACCGTTCTCTATATTCTGCTCGTGCTGATCTTGGTCGCGTTCCAGCGCATCATCGAACGCTCGGTCCGCCGGAAGCTCGCCGCATGAACCACGATCTCTCCATCGTTCTGCAGCACTATACTGACTTTCTGTCCGGTCTGGGAAACACGCTGTGGCTGTCCGCAGCGACGCTGATCGTTGGATCACTGCTCGGCTGCGTCGTAGCGGGCTTGCTGCTCTCACCGGTGCGGATCGTGCAACGCACGACGAGCGTCCTCGTCGATGGCTTGCGCTGCGTTCCGTTTCTGCTGTTGGTCTATCTCATCTATTACGGCCTTCCCCAACTAGGAATCCGTTTCGATCGCTGGACTGCAGGCCTGAGCGCGCTGATCATATATCACACGGCCTATTTCGGCGAAATCATCCGCGGCGCGTGGCTGAACGTATCGCGCGACCAGATCGAAGCCGGGAGAGCCTTTGGCTACAGCGGCTTCATGCTCTTTCGTCGAATCATTCTGCCGCAGCTGTTCTTTTCGTCAGCACCGCTCATGGGCAACCAGAGCATCTACATCATGAAAGACACTGCATTCCTCGAGATCATCACTATTCCGGAGCTCACTTTTGCCGCTGCCTCGATCCAATCGACCTACTTTGTGCCGTTCGCGTCGTTCCTTGCGGCCGTGCTGCTGTACTGGATCGTGACACTGATGATCGAACGTGGCGTGCATCGCATCGAGTTAGCCGCCGACCTTCGCCGTGCATAACAAGTCCGTTCCCGCCGTGGAGGTCCGGGGGCTCTCCAAGAGTTTCGGGACCCAGCGCGTCCTGAGCGACGTTAACATCATCGTTCCGAGCGGAACGACGATATGCATCCTCGGTCCAAGCGGATCGGGAAAGTCGACGCTCCTGCGTTGCATCAATTTTCTCGAAGCACCCGACCAGGGCGAAGTGTTCTTGCGCGGTGAGCGCATCGGCTTCAAAGACGCCGTGCGTCAGAAGGAACGCGATCTCGGCCCAACGCGCGCTAGGATGGGCATGGTCTTTCAGCATTTCAATCTCTGGCCGCATCTCACGGTGCTGGGCAACGTGATCGAGAGCCCGGTGCACGTGCTGCGCAAGTCGCGCGAACAAGCCGTCGAGAAGGCAAAGGAGCTTCTTGCAATGGTCGGCGTCGCCGACAAGATGCACGTCTACCCGCACACCCTTTCCGGTGGACAAAAGCAGCGCGTCGCGATAGCACGCGCGCTCGCGATGGAACCGGAAGTGCTGCTCTTCGACGAGCCGACGAGCGCGCTCGACCCGGAGATCGTCGGTGAAGTTCTCGCAGTGATGCGTAAGCTCGTCAATGACGGAAGGACAATGATTGTCGTCACTCACGAGATGGCGTTCGCGCGCGACGCGGGCGATACAATCGTATTTATGGATGCTGGTGCGATCGTTGAGACGGCGCCACCCGAAGAGTTCTTCACGGCCCCACGCACGGAACGAGCCCAGCAGTTCCTGCAGAGGTATATGCGATGATCGTGCTTCCCGCGGGGTACGGCCGCGCGTTTCGGCTCGGAAAAGGCGAACGTATTTCGATCGTCAACACGCATGGTCAACAAGTCGTCGATACGTGGGCGCTGAATGCCGACGACCTGAGCGAGATGATGTCGATGGAGCATACGCGTTCCTGCCTCGACAAATTGCGTCCGTCGACCGGCGAAAGTTTCTTCACGAATCGCCGGCGACCGATCGTGCGGCTCGAATGCGATACGTCTCCGGGCATCCACGATACGCTTGTGTCGGCCTGCGATCAAGCACGCTACGATCTTCTTGGATTCGCCGGCTCACATCGCAGCTGTGTCGAGAACTTCTACGAGGCGCTCGCGGGTCTCGGCATCAAACCCGACCATGTACCGGCTCCCTTCAACATGTTCGAACGCGTCATCATCACCGAGAATGAGGGTCTCGAGATCGCACCGCCGGTCTCGCGTCCGGGCGATACCGTCACACTTCGGGCGCTCGCAAATGTAATCGTTATTCTTTCGGCTTGCCCGATGGACATCGCGCTCACCAACGGTCTCGACCGTACCCCGAAAGATGTCGCCGTTCAGCTCGACGACGGATCTTCAGGTACGCATCTCCCATAGCCGTATTCCGCCGGCCTTTCTGGTACGCGAAGCGTGGCCAATCGCGATGCCAACATTTGCGGCGAACGCAAGCGCTGCGCTCAAGCCGGCGCAGCCGCTTGCGATGAATTCCAGCGAAGCGTTTGAGGCAACGGCACTTACCAGTAGCGCCACCGCAACCTGCGCGAGTATGAAGGTCGTCCAGCTGAGCCTCGCGTTCGTGAGTTGCCACGGTCGCGTTTCGTCGTCGTCTCCACCAAACGTCGTTGCGATGACGCGTATTCCGATGTGATGCAAATGCGCGTTGATCATCTGTCCGAGCCATCCGGCAAGCGCGGAAACGACGGCCAGGCCGTATGCGCCCATCAACGCGACGGTGGCAGAGAAAATCAGCCAAATGAGTGCCGCGGCGACGAACGCGTGCGCAGGCTTATTGGGCGTTCGCGCCCGGCGCACGCGATCGAAGCCATCGCTCGCATAGGCCAGCGAGGCGATGAGCGCGAGCGCAAAGGCGAGGTGCGTCAAAACTAGATTGCCTATTGCGAAAGCGAACGGTATTGCGACAGCGGCGAATAACATCAACGAAGTCGAGGCGATATGCATCGGGCGCCAGCGTGGTTCGCTCCCGAGGATCGGCCGAAAGGTTCGTGCCGACACTCCCATCACGAGCATCGTCAACCAACCCGTGATCGCCACGGCCCCATGTTCCGGCGCGAACGGCAAAAGGCGGGCATGGCCATTTTGATAGCCATACGCGAGCAACCCACCCAGGACCGCGGCCACAGCGAGAAACGCCATGACAGGCAAGAACGCTCGCGCAATGACCCCCTCAGTGACTTCCGGCGCGCGTTGCGCAAGGGTTGCGATCGCCACGCTTGCGTAGCTGAGAATCAGCAATGCGGATGCTAAGCCGAAGGCCGCAACTCCGTTGCCAAATCCGTTCGCGAACGAAATCACAAGTCCAGCCGCAGCAAACGGCAACAACTTGGCACTCCATCGCGCGACCTGCTCTCCGCGCCATGAAAGATCAGTAAAGGCAGGGACGACATGAATGAGAACCGAGAGCGCGATCGTCGTGAACGATGCAAGCGCTACCGCATGAATCCACGCGAGGGCGATCCCGAATGACGGCGCTACGCCATACAGAATAACGAGGGCCCACGACAGCACGCCGAACAACGCCCCGAGCGCCAGCGGCACGGGCGGAATCCAACCTCTCATCGCACGCCCGGAGCCGGCCGCGACGGCGGGCGCGTGCGTAGCCATGCGAGTGAAACGAACAGCAAAATTGCGAGCACCTGTGAGACCGCCGATGCGCCGAGGATCGTCCCCGCGACCATGTTCGTCCCGGCACTCGGTTCAGAGAGGATGCGCGCGATCAACCCGCCGTTGAGCAGTACATAGATCGCAAGCGGCATCCAGGGAATGTAGCGACCTTGCGTGCCGGGAAACTTTTCTCTATTGAGCGGTAGCAACCAAATCGCAAAACCGATGACCATGTTTACAAGCCAACCCACGAAGCCGATGTGTGCATGTTCGATCCCCCAAATGGGGGCGATCGAACGTGCAAATGATTCATCGAGCGCCATGACCGCGCCCCAAACGAACGTTACAACGAGTGCAATAAGTGCGGTCTTTACGAACAAACGGCTCTCGAACGGCATTTAGAGCCTCGCGCGCTTGCGCAGGGAGAGATCGCGCATCGTCAGCTGGGCGAATTGCGCGCGTACCCGCGGGCGAACGCGCTTCCATACTTCGTGCAGCGGACACGAATTTGCTTCGGAGCAAGGCTCCGACCAAAAGATGCAGCGTTCGAAAATATTGTCGCCCTCAACCGTCTCAACGACGTCGCGCACGCTGATACGTTCGGCGGCCTTTGCGAGGCTGTAGCCGCGCGGATTTCCGCGATGCCCTTTGACGATGTTCGCGGCTCCCAGCCGCTGCATGATCTTGGACATAAAAGCGGCCGACGTCCCGATTTTCTCTGCGAGATCGGCAGCCAAGATCACGGTGCCCTGCGGGCGACCAGCCAGAAACGCCAGGCCGTCGAGTGCGTACTCGGTCTCCTTCGTCAGTTTCATTTGTTCTTGCGATATTCGCAACTTATTCGAATAATGTCAATACACTAAATTAGTACGTTGACAGTGTGGATCAACGCCTTTAAAGGGTCGGGCGCAGCTTGGCCGTATCGCTATAGTCGATGAAACATAACGCTCGTTTGCCCCTTCTGAAGTGATGGGGATCTCCTTGGCAAGCCCGCTCGTCGAGGACAGCCTTCTGCGAGAGGTTGAGGCCCTTTATTTCGATTATGCGATGATGCTTGATGAAGAAATACTGCTGTGGCCCGACCTCTTCACCGAGGCTACAATCTATCGAGCGATGTCGAGATCAATGAAAAGGTCATGCGACATACAACTACTGGCTACTTATGTTTTCGCGAGAAGCTTTGCATCTACGACGGAAATCTTGCCCTGAATCCGATCGTCTATCCGCTGTAACTTTACCGTCGTCGCTTGGCCAGCAATGTTTCCAGCTGGATGGCTTGGCGCTTTGAAGTACGCGCAACGCCGGCGACGATCGCGTGGTAGTGGTCTACGACCTTCAGACCGGTCGACGTTAGGGTAGCACCTCCGCCTTGACGGCCTCCGGGCTGAGTCTCCACAAGTGGTGCTTTGAAGGTCCGATTGAGACTGTTAACCAGATCCCAGGCGCGTCGATATGACATTCGCATCTCGCGGCCCGCTGCGGAGATCGAACCCTTCTTCTGAATGAGTTCGAGCAGTTGGATTTTCCCGGGTCCGAGGGTTGTGTCATTGCTGAAGATGAGCCTAACGAAGACACGCGTCACTTGGACCTCCTCGCAAAAGCCCGGTCCCTGATCGATGGACAGCATAATTTCATCGCCAATGTGGCGAACCTTTTGGTAGACTCGTTAACGGTACAGAGTCCTAATCCCCCAATTTCCGATCCGAGGATCACGCAATGGCTGTTAAGCTCACTGTTGTCTATGATAACCCCGAAGACCCGGACGCTTTCGAGAAGCATTACCACAGCGTCCACATGCCGCTCGCGCAGAAGATTCCCAACGTGAAGCGTGTCGAGCTCGCGAAAGTTGTTCCCAAGGAAGACGGCAGCCCGACACCGGCCTATCGTACCGCCGATGTGTACTTTGAAAGCTACGCGGACGCGTGTGCTGCAGTCGCGACGCCCGAAGGACAAGCGGCACTCAAGGACGCGCTGGCAATCGCCACCGGCGGTGTGCGTTTCCTTTTGAGCGACATCGAAGTATCGACGTAGCCTAGGAACGTGGCGGCCGACGACGCTGAGGCACATGGGCTGCTCGATGCCGGTTGGAATTTGAAATACGCCGGCGACAATCTCGGAGCAACCGAGATGTTCTTTCGAGCAGTGCAGGCGGCGCCACATTTGCCTCGTGCGCACCTCGCATATGCGGAGGCACTCCTCGCGCGGGGTGAGCTACTGGCTGGCTGGCGAGAGTTCGCCTGGCGAAAACAGTTCAATGCAGTGACTCGAAACATCGTGGAGCGGATGCCGCTTCCCGAATGGACGGGTGAGAAGATGCAGGATGCGCGCCTCCTGGTCGTATGCGACGAAGGCGTCGGAGATGCGATCATGTTCGCGCGATATCTCCCACAAGTCGCCGAGCGTGCCGGTCACGTCGCGGTCGGGTGGGAACCGTATCACCCCGAGCTCTTCGGGCGGATAAAAGGCGTGTCGGCAGTTTATACGTCGGCGCCGAAGCCCAGCGATTTCGACGTCTACGTCATGATTTGCGATCTGCCGCGCGTGTTCGCGACGACGTTGGAGACGATTCCCGCAGCGATACCGTACATGCCGCTTGATGAGATGAAGTTACAGCAATGGCGGACTCGGCTCGATGCTGAGCTTCTCGCGGGCCAACTCCGCGTCGGAATCGCCTGGGCTGGAAGTCCGTCGCACGTCCGCGACGCGCAGCGTTCAATGGCATTCAGTCAGCTTGGACCCTTGCTCGACGTCAACGGTGTCAGCTTTGTTTCGTTGCAAAAGGATGTGCCCGATGCAGACCGAGCTGCGCTCGCGGCGGCTACGAACGTTCTGGATGTTTCGGCTACTCTGCGTTCTTTTTCCGACACCGCAGCCCTTATCGCGAATCTCGATCTCGTCGTGACGGTTGACAGCGCGGTGGCGCATCTGGCGGGTACACTCGGCGCCCGCGTTTTGGTGCTTCTACCGAAACCGGCGGATTGGCGTTGGCTGATCGATCGATCTGATACGCCCTGGTATCCGACGATGCGGCTGATCCGTCAGCAATTGAGCGGCGACTGGGAGCCGGTGCTGAAAGAGGCTCAGCGTTCGTTGCGCCAGCTTCAAAGTTAGTTAGTCCCGCGATCTAAGCTTTAGTCCGTGACCGGATAGAGCTTCCAGCCGTGTTCGAGTGCGAGTTGAACGCCCATGCCACCGGCTGGAATCACCACAAATCCGGGGAGCGTGTGCGCGACCCAGTCGTTGATAATCTTCGCGTGCGGGATGCCCGTTGCGGCCGCTACTTTGCTTGAAACGCCCGCGTACGCATTGTGGCAAACCATGAACCGAGCGCCGCGCTGCAAAAGTGCTGCACTGGTGTAGTCGTGGTAGATTGAACGCAGATCTACCGGATCGGCTGAGAGATCAAGATTCGACCAGGCCGGCGCGGTGACGTTGGTCGTCGCCGGTGCGCCGAACCGGTCCGTCATCTTGAAAACCTCGCCGATGCGGTACTTTTTCCACATTGCATCGTCGAGTGCGAAGACGACGGGAGTGGAAACCAATACTGCGGCGACCACGAGTTTCTTCGTTGCCGGTGACTGCGTGAGTGCGAACTCGTATCCCGTCCACGCGTTGGCCATCCGCTCGAAGACCGCTGCGATTCCCGGGATTTCCATCGTCGAAGGGTTCGACAGGAAAAGTTGCTTATTAGGCGAGGTATCGTTCACGATCTGCATCATCGCCGCATAATCATAGTTCGGCCGGCGAACGAGCGGGAAGAGCGGCGGAGTCCAATTCTGCGTCGTCGCAGTCGCGTTGGCCGGAGTAAGAGCGATGCCGGTCGCTCCGGCAACCCCTGAGACGAAATCTTTGCGCGTACTCATGGTGCACGCTTCGCGTGCAGGCTCCCAGTTCATCCAAACCAATAATAGCTTCTGTGCCCGAGAAGCAAATAATAGCGATCGGTGGTCGCGTAGGTCAGCCCGGCGATGGCGATTCGAGGCTGGAACGCTTCATACTCGAGTCGTCTGGAAAAGAAGCGGCCAGCGTTTGCTTTATTCCGACCGCAAGCGGCGACAACGCCGAATTCATAAGTCACGTTCTTTCAACATATACGAATCTGGGCGTTAGAGTAGACGTGCTGAGATTTTTCGATCGCACGCCTGCGAACTTAGCGGAGTTCTTGTCGACCTTTGACATCCTGCAAGTTGGCGGCGGAAACACGCGGAGTATGCTTGCAGTCTGGCGGCATTGGGGTCTGGACGTCCTCGTTCGGCAGGCATGGGACCGGGGAGTTCTGCTTTGTGGCTCGAGCGCCGGTTCGCTGTGCTGGTTTGAAAACGGGCTAACCGATTCCGTTGCCGATTCTTATACGGCGATGGACGGGCTTGGATTTCTGCGCGGAAGCAATTGCGTTCACTACAATACGCCCGATCGCCGCCTCGCATATCATGCGCTGATCGAGAAGGGCGAACTTTCACCCGGCATTGCGTGCCCTGACGGCGTGGCGGCGCACTATCACGGCGACAAATTCTTGCGCGCCATCACTCTCACGCCCGAGCAGCAGGCGTACTATGTCGAGAAAGCTGACGGAAAGATCGCGGAATCAACGCTTCCGACTACTGCTCTTTGAGCTTGAGCAACCCATACAATGCCGCATGGGTGGGAACGGGTACACCTTTGTCCGTTCCGAGCCGAATTAGCTTTCCGGTCAGCCACTCGAGCTCGTTTCGACGACCCGCACGAATGTCGCGATTCATCGAGGCTGTGAAGCCCGGAGTGGACTGCGCGAGCGACTCGAAGCGCGTCCGCATGGCCGCCAGGGACTCGCTCACGTCGTGGCCGTCGGCGCGGGCAACAGCGAGTGCTTCGGCGGTGAGCGAGTTCCAGACGTCTTTCAGAGCCGGAATTCCGTAAATGTTGCCAAGAGTGCAATCGCCGGCGGCGGTAAGCGTCGCGAACGGTATCAGTATGCAGGCCTTTTCCCAGAGCGCCTTTCGTCCGTTCTCCGCCAATTGTACGTTCAGTTCCGCGTCACGGAGAGTTGTCTGAAGACGCTTTAGAGCCTCATCGGGAGGACCGGAGACGTGCGCGAGCGTGAGGACATGCATCGGCGTAGTATGCGCGATTTTGCCGGGCGCTTCGATGGACGCCTCGATGGCGATCGTGCCGACGAGCGCGCGTTGCATCCCGACGGTGCGTGCGAGGATATCGGGCGCATCGAGCCCATTTTGAACCGTCACCGCGAAGCCGTCGTCAGCGAGCGCACCTTTCGCCGTACGAGCGGCCTCTTCGAAATCGTTCATCTTTACCGTGATGAAGACGAGATCGTTGTGGCCAAGGTTCGCTGCATTGTCCGTGGCTGACGCCGTGACGGTGAACGACCCGAACTGCCGGCTTTCCAACTGCAGGCCACTTTGCACGATTGCGGCAAGATGTGGTCCGCGTGCCAAAAGGCTAACGCTGTGACCCGCACGCGCCAGCATCGCCCCGAGAAATCCCCCGACGCCGCCGGCTCCGATGATAGCGATCTTCATAGGCTAAAATAGTATCATGCTAGACACATCTGAGGGCGCAGGCGACCTGCGGGATATCCTGGCGCAGGCGCGAGCACTTGTCGAGTCGGAGCGTGACTTTACCGCCAATGCAGCGAACCTCGCAGCGCTCATATTCATGTGTGTGCCACGCCTCAACTGGGCGGGCTTCTATGTCGCACGTGGATCCGAGCTTGTCTTAGGTCCGTTTCAAGGGAAGCCGGCTTGCGTGCGAATTCCGTTCGGAAGCGGCGTCTGCGGCACTGCGGCTGCGAAACGTGAAACCATTGTCGTCCCGGACGTCAATACATTCTCCGGTCACATTGCCTGCGACCCCAACTCGCGATCCGAAATCGTGGTGCCGCTCTTAAGCGGTGAACGTCTTCTCGGAGTGCTGGACGTCGACAGTCCGATCGAGGCTCGCTTTGGCACCGTCGAACGCGAGCTCTTCGAAGCTTTGGCTCACCTGCTCACCGATAGCTCCGATAATCTCGCATAGACGGAAGATCGCGAAGCTCGTGCGAGGTCGCCACGGCGCTGCCGAGCCCGGTCAAGCGCAGCACGCGCTCGACGCTGCGCGAGGGTCGCGCGAAGATGAGTTTCCCGTTTCGTTGCCGGCATTCGTCCCTGAGCTCGACGAGTGCAATGACGACCGAGCTGTCGATGTGCGTGATCGCGCCGAGATCGACGACGAGCGACGATTCGGAGCCCAGCGCATATTCGAGCTCGCGCTTAAACCACATGACGTTTCTGATATCGAGCTCGCCTGAGAAAGCGGCGAGGGGCAATTCTGCGTGCATGTACGCATCGTAGAGCGTATCTCTGAGACAGCGCTGCGGAGAAGCTGGGCATTTAACCCGGTTTGATGAAATTTGAATTAGGGAAGCGATAAGTGGAGCGGGAAGTCTGGCTGAACTGGGCGCTGAAAAAAGAACGATGCGGATGATCGATGAGCGGAATGAGAAGTCGAGGCGGCTGTTAGAGCGGCTTGGATTTCTGGATAAGAAATCTCAGCTTGTCGGCGCGGCGCAACGACTTGAGTTTCGCCTCCAAGCGGCGCGCTTCGGTTCGGGTGCGAACTTTAAAACATCCGGCTAATTCCACGGGTAATCGTGAACGCGTGTATTTCGAAGCGCGTGCCGCACGGTGCTCGCGCAGACGCCGATCGAGGTCAATCGTCCATCCCGTATACAGCGATCCGTCCGCGCATCGCAAGATGTAGACGACCGGCTGCACTACAACTTCCCGGTCAGGAAGTCCATTGTTATCCATGCCGCGCCGGCGATCGCGTAATTTTGGGCAAGTCCGGCCCAGTTCATATGGGTGTGAGGATCGGCGATAAAAGCCGGAACCCAAACGAGCAGTCCGAACAGTACGATCATGACGGTCGTCAGCTTCGAGGCGAGCCGCGCCATGAGGCCAGTGAGCAGTGCGATCGCCGCGAGCGCGAACGCGACCGTGGTCGTGACGGACCAAAACATCTGCGAAGGCGGAATCCACTTAGGGATAAACTCAGCAGTCGCCTCGAGATAGAAGAGCTGTTCGAGAGTAAACGAGACGACGCAGACGCCGAAGAGATAGCGCCCGATCTGCAGTGCGCGTGCGCGCCATGGTGAAGGCGGATCGGCTGCGACGTATACGATCCACGCACCCGAGACCAGCGAAAGCTCTTCGAAGAGCGTTCCGAAGCCACCGCCGTACGAGAGCGGTTTCGCAATGATTCTTGGAATGCAGATCAGTGCGAAGAAGAGATAGATGACGCCGAGGAGCAGCGCGCCGAGACGTTCCGTACGACGCGATTGCATGCAAACGCCGCCGATCATTTCGAGAACTGAAATGATTCGAACGAGCAGCTCGCCCGCCGGCGTGCTCGACAGCGTTTGGAGATGCTGCCACGCATCGAAGTCGTGCCAGAAAAATGCAATTGCGCCGAACGCAAACGCCGCTGCGCCGAGGACGTGACGACCGAACCCGTACCCGCTCACCCTATTCAAACATTGTATTGTTCGTCGCTGACTTTCTCAAGCCATTCGACGCCTATGACGCTATTGCGGCTCTTCCGCGCCCTTCGTCTTTCGCGACATACATCGCGCGATCAGCCGCGCGTAGTAGCGTTGCCACGTCTTCGCCGTCGGTTGGAAACGTTGCGATCCCGATTGATACACCGACGCGATAGCTTCCCGTACCGAGCATCACCGGTTCGGCCAGCGTCGCAATAAGACGATTTGCAAAGGCAACCGCGGCGTCGACGGTTTCAATTCCGGGCTGCAGCACGATGAACTCGTCGCCACCCACGCGTGCCAAGGTATCGCCTTCACGAAGCGTGGCGGCAAAGCGTTGGCTGATGATTCGCAGGGCTTGGTCTCCGGCCTGATGGCCGCCGCTATCATTGATCTGCTTGAAGTGATCGAGATCGAGCGCGAGTACCGCAAAACGTTGCCCGCTTCGCTTTGCCTGCGCAAGTGTCTGGGTCATACGTTCTGCGAGCAGCGTCCGGTTCGGCAAACCGGTGAGCTGGTCGTGAACCGATGTTGCCTCGATCAGCTGCGTGAGGCGACCCGACTCCTCCAACAAGACGATCAGAATGACCGACGATGAGATGAGCGATTCGATCAATCCTACCCACCCGCCGATGCTGCTTCGAATTGGAAAGATAAGTTTCGTCGTGATGTCGGCAAAGAATGCAAGCAGTGCGACCGAGAACCAGATATTGAAGAGCGTTCGCAAACGCGTGCGGCGCGTATAGAGTGCGATTGCGGCGAGAAGGACAAGCCATATGCCAAACGCGATCCGCAAGTAGAGTTGCGTGTAGTGCTCTCCCTGAAGCATTGGCAACCGTGCCGCAAAAACGTAGATCGTCGCCGCTATTGCGAGTGCAGCGGGGGCAACCAGTATCGCGAGGTATGCACTCCAGTTCGGTGCCCGGACGTTAGCTTTTGCGCCGAATGGATTCAGAAGTCCAAGGACGAGGACCAAGATCGCGAAGCTGGCATGGCGCACCAACCAAAACAGTGGAGGTGCTTGCACGCCGCCGAAGCCGCCGTCGCCGTTGGGCAAAGGATACACAAGTATTTGGCCCAGCGAGAAGAATCCGTTCAAGCAATAGGCTAGGGCCAAGACGGCAATGGTGGTGCGCCCGTTCAGCGCATATTGACCCCACAGGATGTACGCCGTGATCAAGGCGCAGCACGCAATCGCCGCAAAGATCGCCGGGCCCACTGTAAAAAAAACGCCGTGCATCGGGAGGGTTCGTCCGCCGAACGGAATGAAGCCAACAAACAGCGTCGCGACGATCCCCGCGCACAGCAACGCGATGCCCCGGTGATGAGACTGCGGCGGGAGCGTAAAGAGATCCCCGGCGGCAACGTGGAGAGCCGGCGGCTGAACAGCGTCGATTGTCTTCACGTAAGCGTGCCCTCATGTGACGAATTGATCGAGAACGTGATCTAGTCCCGCCTGGAGAAATATGGACCATGAGCAAACAGATTGATGGGATCGATCCCACCGTTCCGCCCTCGGGAACCGGTTGCGTCGAATGCACGGCGGAGAATGGCTGGTGGCTTCACCTCCGCCGATGCGCACAGTGCGGCCACATCGGATGTTGCGACAATTCGCCCAAAAAACACGCGACCGCGCACTTCCATTCCACGAAGCATCCCATCATCGCGAGCTTTGAGCCGGGCGAGACGTGGTTCTATAGTTATGAGACGGCCGACTATGTCGAGGGTCCTCACCTTGCGGACCCGCGCTGGCATCCAAAAGATCAACCCACACCGGGACCGCGCGGTCGTGTTCCCGCCGATTGGCAATCGAGGCTGAGTTGATGAGGATCTTGGCTTTGTTGCTCGTCGTTTTGAGCGGCGTTGTCCGCGATCAAACGACGGGGCAACCGCTGGCCGGTGTAAGCGTTCACGTCGACGGGAAGCAAGCTGTGACGGATAGCGATGGCCACTATCTCGTCAAAGGCGTGCGTCCCGGCGCGCAGACCTTGACGGTCGGTTCGAAGGACGTTCCGTCGCAGCGCTTTCACCTCACTGTGAAACCGCCGTCAACTCGCTTTGATCTACGAGCTTGCAGCACGACGCTCGACTACAGCTGCTCCGGTCCCGCAGGATCGATGCAGAACGGCTGAGGCGCGATCCTAAAGGTAGCGCCGCACGCGCTTAGCGTATGCGACGTATTCCTCGCTGTAGTGCCGCCGCAGAAACGCCTCCTCGCGCAGAACTTGGCGATGGAAGAGTGCCACGCCGGCGATCAAGTAAATCAACAGTATGATGTGCGGCTGGATGAAGAACTCGCCTAGTAGCACAAATCCGAACGCGACGTAGATCGGATTACGCGTATATGCGAAGATGCCCGTCGTGATGAGCTTGTCGGGATGCTCGCTGTCGATTCCGACCCGAAAGCTCGTTCCAAAGGAAACAAGGCTCAAGAGCATCATCAGCAAGCCGCCCGCACACAGTAACACGCCGATCGACTGCACGATGGGTGACTGCACGAGGCCTTCATGTGCGAAGGTCGGCCAACCGAACGTGCCCGCGAAGATAACGTAGAAATACAAGAACGCAAACGGCGGGATGAGAAAATCGCTCTTATCCGTTTTGCCGAATTGCATCGCCGAAACGCCGCGTTGCCGCAGCAGCCGCACGCGCACGAGGACCATCGAAACTAGGAGTAGGACCGTCGCGGCGCCGATGTGGCTTTGTATCAAAACATCGCTTCGTTCAAGAGGGGCGCCACTGTGTCCGTCTGCGGAGCTCAGCCTGTAAACGTCTGTAGTGTCGACACAAGAAAACATCCAGGTTCGCTCCAGACTTTTCAGCGAATATTGTGTCTATGCTCGGGAGATTACCGTCCGCGATTGCTTGGATAATCGTTTCCGCAACCGTTTTCGTGGCGTGCGGCGGTGGAGGCGGTTCAAACGGTACGCCTGCAATGGTTGGAAGTGCGGTGGCGAGCGTGGTAGGAGTTGTCGCGGGGGGCGTGGCGCCTACACCGTCGCCAACTCCAACAGTCGTGCCATTTCCGACCGGAACGGCAACAGTCGCTGCGACGTACCAGCTCGCCGCCACATCCGGGCCGACTGAGCTCACCGTCGGTTCCGATCTAAATATGTGGTTCTTGGAGGACGGTACGACAAGTATCGCCGGTGCTGTTGCGAAAATCACGTCAAGCGGTTCGGTAACGACCTACGCGATCGGATCGAACGAGACACCGGTGCAAATCGCAAACGGCGCCGACGGGAATCTTTGGATAACGGAGGGACAGGCGAATCCCGGTATCACGCGCGTGACGACGAGCGGCGCCATTACGACGTTCGCGCTTGGTTCGTATCCGTCTGGCATCGTGGGAGGTCCTGATGGAAATCTTTGGTTTACCGACATCAACAACAACAGCATCGGGAAGCTCACAACCGGAGGGTCACTTACGACCTACGCTCTGGCTGCGGGCACTACTCCACTCGCGATATCACGAGGCCCCGACAATCTGCTGTGGTTCGTTGAAGCCGGCGCTGGGGCAATCGGCTCGATCACGACGAGCGGTACGATCAACATCTATCCGCTGAATATAGCAGGGTCCCATCCTAGCGGCATAACGTTTGGTCCGGGTGGGAATCTTTGGGTAGCCGACAACGGCGTCAATGCGATCGAGAGCGTGACTCCATCGGGTACGGTTACCGAATATACTCTTAGCGGCTCGCCTTTAACGTTTTTCCCATCTGAAATCCGCGAAGGGCCGGACGGGAATATCTGGTTTATCGAAGTCTCAATTGGTGGCGGAAACAACGTGATTACGAAGATGACGTCCTCAGGGCAAGTCACGAGTTACTCCACGTTATCGATCAATCCGACGGCGATTGGGTTTGATTTGGACAACAATCTGTGGTTTACCGAGTACCGGCCCGGTATCATCGGTAGGATCGCGTTCTAGTACAAGCGCGCACCGTTCGTGATGCCGAGATCGGGCCGGACGAGGACGACCTCGCCGTGATCATCGGGGAGCCCGAGGACAAGAACTTCGCTGACGAACCCCGCAATACGTTTCGGCGGAAAGTTCACGACCGCGATGACTTGCGAGCCGATAAGATCTTCGGGCGTGTAATGCGCGGTAATTTGTGCGCTCGAGCGCTTCACCCCGATCGTTGCGCCGAAGTCAATCGTCAATTTGATCGCCGGTTTGCGCGCTTCTGGAAACGGTTGCGCATCGATGATCGTGCCGACGCGCGCATCGAGCAGCGCGAACGCGTCCAAGGTTCCGGTTGTATTTAGTGCCGAAGACATTCCGTCGACTATGATTCGCAATCCGAAATTCCTCGGAGCACCTGAAGAGATCGTGACGCAACGGCTGCGTGGTACAAAGCCGGCGCCCGGCGATCTCGCGGGGTTTCATCGTCTCGGCACGAACCCGGCGGTCCAGCGCTTTCTCTTCGGAAAGATCTATACGCTCGACGAATCGCGCGAGAAGCTGCGCGTATTCATCGAACACTGGGACGAAAGCCGGTTCGGTGAATGGACGTTCCGCCTTCATAACGGCGAATTCGCCGGCACGGGCGGGCTGTTTTACGCGACGGTCGATGAGAATGAAGTCATCGCGCTCGGGTACATTTTGGACGAGCCGTACTGGAATCGTGGTCTCGCGACCGAGATCGCGCGAGCTTCGATGCGCGTTGCGTTCGAGGAGATGCAGCTGGCGGAAGTTTACGCGCTCATCGATCCGGAAAACGTCCCGTCGCAGCGCGTTCTGGAAAAGTCCGGTTTCGTGTACGTCAGGGATTCGGTCTACCGGGAGCTGCCGAGCGGCCTATATCGGGCCTCACCTCCGATCAACTAATATAATAGTTGACAGCACCTAGAGGCTCAGGTACACTACTCCTAAAGAATTAGGAGATGCGACGGCTCATGGGTGATTCCTGGATTCTGCGGATGGTTCCGATGCTTGTGGTCAGTTTGCTCGTGTGGAGCAGCGCGCGGGTCGTCGTCCAGGCTCAGGCAACCGATCCGAGCGCGAATATCCACGAGTCGTTCGGGACGGCGCGCGATGTGCGACTCAGCCTCGAGAACGTCTCCGGACGCATTCTCGTGAGCCCATCAAACGGGGACGTCGTCGATATTCAAGCGGTCAAACACGCGGCGGATGATGAGGCCCTGGCTGGGATCACGGTGATGATCGACAAGGGCGGCAGGCCGGTAAACGAGGTGCACATTCGTACGCACTATGCGCGCAACGGGCACGGCGGCTCGGTTGACTACACACTGACGGTTCCGCGGCTCGCGGTCCTGCGGCTCTCGAACGTTACGGGGAACATCGTCGCCAACGGCTTTGCGAATGACATGACGTTAAATGACGTTGCCGGAGACGTTTCCGCCGAAAGCAGCGACGGCGACGTGAAGGTGCACACCGTCAACGGTGCGATCCTCGTTTCCCTGACGCGCCTTTCCGATAGTCGCAGCGTCTCGCTCCATACGGTTAGCGGCGCGATCAGCCTTACGGTGCCGCACGATGCCGGCGCTGTCGTAAAAGCGCAGAGTCTATCCGGCGGGTTCCAGTCGGATTTCCCTCTGACCGTTAAATCCGAGATGATCGGCTCGCGGGTCAACGGTCGCATTGGAAACGGCGCCGGATGGATAGATCTCGAAAGCGTGAGCGGTATGTTGGAGCTCAAGTCCGGACGCTAGCATCTTGAGTCTCGGCCGAATCCTCATAACTTTCGGGGTCATGCTGCTTGTCGTCGGCGCATTGATCGAGCTCGCGCCGTGGATTCCGCTTGGCCGCCTGCCCGGCGACATTCGAATTTCGAGCGGCGGCGCACGAATCTACATTCCGATCGTCTCCTCGATCCTTGTAAGCATCGTACTCTCGCTGGTCTTCTCATTGTTCGCCCGCCGCTAACTCGACGCGCCAGGGACGAGCGTTGCGATGGTCGAGAGGACCGTCAATGCACCGACGATGACGACCGTTGCCCATGCGATCGTATTGAAGACCAGCCCGTTCACGTACGCTCCCATCAATCGCTTGCGATTGATCAAGATCAACATCAGCACTAGGATGACGGGCAGCAGCATGCCGTTCACTACCTGCGAGTAGAAGATCACGCCGAGCAACGGGGCCCCTGGAATCAATACGAAGCCGGCCCCGATCACGATCATCGCCAAATAGAGGCCGTAGAACACCTTCGCGTCGCGGAACCGGTTCTCGACGCCACGCTCGAAGCCGAATGCCTCGCAGACGTAGTACGCCGTCGAGAGCGGTAGGATTGACGCCGTGAAGATCGCTGCGTTCAGGAGTCCCACCGCGAACAGCAGTGAGGCGTACTTGCCTGCAAGTGGTGCGAGCGCTTGCGCGACGTCGCCCGCGTCGTTGATTTGCAGTGGATGCGCGGCATGAAGATTGTGTGCATAGATGGTCGCCGCGCTCGCGACGATGATAAAGAAGGCAATGACGTCGGTCAGAATCGCTCCGCTGATCACGTCAAAGCGGGAATAGGGATAGTCCTTGATGCGGATTCCCTTGTCGACGACTGCAGCCTGAATATAGAATTGCATCCACGGGGAAATCGTGGTGCCGATGACACCGATGGCCATTATCAAATAGGCTTTGCTCGTTTCGATGTGGGGCACGATTGTCTGTCTGAGGACTTCGTGCCAAGGCGGATGCACGATGACGCCGCTGATGACGTATGAAACGTACACTGCGCAGAAGACGAAGAAGATGCGCTCGATCACTTTGTAGTTGCCGCGAGTCACGGTGATAAAGACGAATGCAGCGGCCAGAGGGACGAGGACGTATTGCGAGCAGAGCGCAGAATAGTGTTGTAGGATCGGCGCCGCCGAGGCAACGCCCGCAAATTCGGCCGCCGTGTTACCGAGATCGCCGAGCACGAACGTCACGAGAACCCAAAAGGTTACTTTGACGCCGAAATTCTCGCGAATGAGATCGGCGAGGCCCTTTCCGGTTACGGCGCCCATGCGCGCACACATCTCTTGCGTCACGACGAGCGCAACCGTTATCGGAATCAAAAGCCACAGCAGTGAATAGCCGAACTGAGCGCCGGCGAGCGAGTACGTCGTAATGCCGCCGACGTCGTTATCGGCGTTCGCAGTGATGATTCCGGGACCGACGATCGAGAAGAACATCAGCAGCGTGCGCCAGAGCGCCGGGCGCCGGCGAAATGCAAAAGACATCGCAAGAGTCTCCTTGAGAAAACGTTAAGTCGCACGCCGCAAAACGACACGTTGCAGCGAAATAAAAAACCGTCGCTGGATGCATCACAGCTGACGGCGAGATAGGCCCCTCAGGCTTTCGTCTAAGGGTTACAAGTCAAAAATCTCGCCTAAAGGGCCGCAATCCACCGTGACATGCTACACCTCGCCGGTGACGCGCGTCAACCGTAATTTCAGATTTTTGCTGAGAGTTCTTCCAGCACGCCGGGACGCTCCGCATTCCATTCGAGCTCGCGCGCGGCTTTCGCGCCGGAGATGCGCTGATCGAGCGCGAGCGCATCGGCAAACGGTCCAAGCATTTTACGACCTTCGTCGAGTGAGATCGCATGCACGTTACCCTCGCCGCCTGCGACGCGGTTTGCAGCGCGCGCGACATCGCCATATGCGACGGACTCCTTGCTGACGCCGTTATAGAGCGAATCCGCCGGTGCGCGTTCGACGGCAAGCGCATACAGTTCGGCGAGCGCATCGACGCGGATGAGGGGCCAATGATTCTTGCCGCTGCCGATGATTAACAGCTGGCCGGCCTTTGCCTGTTCGATCATCATGGCGACGAGACCGCCGCTGCCGCCGTACACGAGGCCCGGACGGATGACGATCGTGCGCAGTTTGTGCCGCTGCGCATCTTGAACTTTTTTCTCCATGGCGGGCCGCCACGCAACCAGCGGAGTCGGATTGAGCGGGGCCGTTTCGTCGATCGTCTGGCCACCCGTAGCGCCATAGACCCACACGCCGCTCGTATAGATGAAGGCTTCGTGATCGGTGTCGACGGCCCCGAGCATGGCATCGAGCGCGCCGGCTTCGAGTCCCGGCCCTTCGGCCGACTGCTCGAAGGCGCAATGTATCACCGCATCCGCATCGTGCGTCATCTCGCGCAACACGCTGTGATCGCCGAGCGAACCCGCGACGGGATGGACGCCCGCTGCTTTGAGTTTGTCGATCGACGCAGCGCTGCGCGCCAAGCCGACGACGTCATGTCCGCGCTTCTTGACGGCGGCGCAGACCGCGGTTCCGATGTAACCGGATGCCCCGGTGATGAATACTCGCATGGATTCCGACTCCTTAGAGCAGCTTGTCGGGTGTGATCGGCAGCTCGCGAATGCGTTTGCCGGTGGCGTTGTAGACCGCATTTGCGATTGCTGCGGCGACGCCGGTCGTCCCGATTTCACCCACACCACGCGCGCCGAGCGGATTAAGCAGAAAATCCGGATGCTCGACTGTGATCGCTTCGATTTCGTCGATGTCGGCGTTCACGGGAATACGGTAGTCGGCGAGGTTGTCGGTCATGACGCGACCCGAACGCGGATCGAATACCCCGTCTTCCATAAGAGCCATGCCGATGCCGAACACCATGCCGCCGAGAAATTGGCTGCGTGCCGTCTTCGGGTTGATGATCTTGCCGCAATCGAACACGCCGAGTGCACGCGCGACGCGGACGCGTCCCAGCCTCTCGTCGACGCGCACTTCAACAAACTGCGCTCCGAAGGAATGAAACGCATACCGGCCTTGCTCGTCGCCGGGCGCCGTGCTTGCTTCAGCCTCGTTCGCTCCGCTCTCGCGCAATTTCAGGCAGGCAGCCTGCACCGCGGGCATTACGCTCGCCGTACTCATCGAGCCACCCGCAACCGGAGCCGGAGGCAACGACGAGTCTCCGATGCGGCACTCGATTTGCTCGACGCCGACACCGAGTGCATCAGCGGCGACTTGCGCAATGATCGAGTACATGCCGGTCCCGATGTCGTGGGTGGCGACCTCGATGAGAAACTTTCCGTTATCTCTACGCACGCGTGCGCTGGATGGAGAACGCAGTCCCGGAAACGTCGCGGTTGCCACGCCGTAGCCGACATATTCGCGATACTCGTGATACTCGCGAGGTTTTCGCGGGCGGTCTTTCCAGCCGAAGCGCGTTGCACCTAGGCGCAGACATTCGACCAAATGCCGGCTCGAGAAGGGCAGCTTCTCTTCCTCGTCTTGCGTTGCGTCGTTTTTCACGCGCAGCTCGATCGGATCGATGTCCAGCTTTACGGCGAGCTCGTCGAGTGCGGATTCGAGCGCGAACGTCCCCGGAGTCTCGCCCGGTGCGCGCATCGGCCCCGGTGCAGGCGTATTGAGCCACACCGCGTCGTGGCTGATGCGCACGTTCGGGCACGAATAAAGCATCGGTGAGATTCTTCCGGACGGCTCGACGAACCAACCGGCGACGGACGTGCCGATCGTCGACGCGTGGTCGATCGCGACCAGCTTGCCGTCCTTTTTCGCACCAATGCGAAGGTGCTGTTCGGTCCGCGGACGATTCCCCGTTTGCGCGAAGAGCTGCGCGCGCGTCATCATCAACTTTACCGGCCGCTTGAGCTCGCGTGCGGCCATTGCGGCGAGAACCGTGTGCGGGAACGAGAAGCCTTTGTTTCCGAATCCGCCGCCGACGAACGGCGAGATGATGTGCACGTCGTCGAGTGCTAAATCAAACACGGTCGCGACGTAATTCTGCAGACCTTTCACCCACTGCGACGGCTCGTGAATCGTCAGCTTGTCGCCGTTCCACTGTGCGAGCGTCGCATGCGGTTCCATCGGATTGTGGAACTGGGTCGGCGTCGTGTAATGCTCGTCGACCGTCACCGCGGCGCTTGCAAAATGTTTTTCGACGTCGCCGCGCTCGCTTTGCAGCGACGATCCGAAAAACTGCTCGGGCTTCGTGCGCTCTGCCTTCGGGTCGTTCATAGAAAGCAGGGCGTGGCTCGGCTCGTACGCTACCCGAACGCGTGCGGCGGCGGCGCGCGCCGCTTCGAACGTTTCAGCCACGACGACCGCAATTTGCTGCCCGTAATGCACGATCTCGGGGCCTTGCATCGGCATGAATGTTTGTGCCGGCACGAGTGCCTTCATGAAGTCGGCTTCAGGCTGCGTGAAGTGAGGCGAATTCTCGTGAGTGAAGATCTTCAAGATACCGTTGAATCTCGCGGGCGGCTGCGGTATCGATCGATACGATTTTGCCGCGAGCGATCGTGCTCGTCACCATCACCGCGTACGCAACGTGCTCGACCGGCGTGTCAGCCGTATATTGCGCCTGGCCCGTGACTTTCAAGCGGCCGTCGACGCGATCGATTGGGGTTCCGACAACGGGCTTGCGCCCGCTAACCGTCGCCGTCATTGACCGTGCCTTACAATTTCCAGCGCGCGAACGATGGCTCGCCTCGCAAGCTCGATCTTGAAGCCGTTGTCGCGCCGAGGTACCGCGTGTTCGAGCGCAATCTCGGCAGCCTTTTGATATGCGGAATCTCCGGACGTTCCCACGAGCGCGTCTTCGGCAGCCCGTACACGCCACGGAATCGTCCCAACGCCGCCGAGTGCAATGCGCGCTTCGTCGATACGATCGCTGTCGAATTCCAGTCCGGCTGCAACGGAGACGAGCGCGAACTCATACGATGCGCGATCGCGAACCTTCAGATACGTGGAATGACGGTGCGCGCGACCGTGTGGAATCTCGATCGCGACGATTAGCTCGCCCTGTTTCAGGTCGTTCTCGACTGCCGGCGTTTCGCCCGGAAGCGCATAGAATTCTTCGAGCGAGATGCGGCGTGAGCCGGAGGGACTCTGGATTTCAACGATGGCGTCGAGCGCGACAAGAGCGACGGCCGCGTCCGAAGGGTGGGTTGCAAAACAGGCGTCGCTGGTTCCGAGAATCGCGTGCATGCGATGGTAGCCCTCGAATGCATCGCAGCCGTCGCCCGCGTGGCGCTTGTTGCACGCGGCCGCGGGATCGCGGAAGTACAGGCAGCGAGTGCGCTGCAAGACGTTACCACCGACGGTCGCCATGTTGCGGATCTGCGGCGATGCACCCGCGAGGAATGCGAGCGAGAGCATCGGGAAGTTCTCGACGACGGCGGGATGATGCGCGACGTCGCTATTGCGAACGAGCGCGCCGATCCGGATGCGCTTGGAATCGGCTTCGATTGAATCCAGCGGAAGGTGCGTGATGTCGACGAGCGTCGAGGGTGAGGTAACGCCGCACTTCATCAAATCGACGACGTTCGTTCCGCCGGCGATGAACGCCGCGTCCTTCGTTTGCGCGATCAGCTTGAGCGCTTCGTTCGTATCCGTGGGCACAAGAAGCTCAAACGCCTGCACGTCGCACCTCTTGCCGCACGGCCGCCAGTATATTCGAATACGCGCCGCAGCGGCACAGATTTCCGCTCATCGCTTCGCGGATCTCGCCGTCGGTGTGCGCGTGGCCCTCGTTGAGTAGACCGAGCGCCGAAACAATCTGCCCCGAGGTGCAGAACCCGCACTGGAACGCATCGTGCTCGATGAACGCCTGCTGCAACGGATGTAGCGAGCCGTTCGACGCGACGCCTTCGATCGTCGTGATCTCGGCGCCCGAGTGCATCATCGCGAGCGACAGGCAAGAGAGCACACGGCGGCCGTTCACGAGGACCGTACATGCCCCGCATTGCCCAAAATCGCAGCCCTTTTTTGTTCCGACTAGACCCAGTCGCTCGCGCAGCGCGTCGAGCAGTGTGACGTTCGGCTCCAACTCCACGGTGTAGTCGGAGCCATTGACTTTCAATTTCATCTGCGGCATCAGTATGCCCCGGGTTTGACCTCTTCGACCAGGCGTGCCTTCTCAGCGAGCGTGATCTGCACGGCCGAAAGGCCGCGTTTTATAAAGGGCGCCGCCGACGGTGGGAAGTTCTGCCGTAACCACGCCACGACCGTCGACGTGGGAATTTTGTCGCCGTAAGCGTTGCAGAATCGCACCCGTCAAGAAAACCGCCAGGTCCGAGCTCGCGAAATCCTTGGTTAGCTCCGGCTCGTGCGTTTTAAAGAAGGTCCAGGAGACTTGCGGATTGGTATCTGCCGCCGTCAGGATCAGTCGAAGTTTCTGGCTTTGCGCCTGCGGCAGGAATCGGGTCGGTCAGGACGGCTTGCAGCGCCTTTGCGGCAAGCTTTGGATCGCGAACGGCGATTAATGCCCCATAGCGGCGACGGACGTCTGGAACGTCGCGAGCTGCGAGCGCGAGCTTGTGCAAGCGCACGAACATCGCATCGTCGGAATACGTGCCAACAATCGTGAGCACGGTTTCTTGCTGATCCGGCGTAAGCGATGACGGATCGTGTTCGAATTCTGCAAAGCGCCGGCGTGCCTCGCCGATGACGGCTGGATCGCCCCAGAGTCCGAGTGCGAGGATCGCCTTGCTGCGCAGGGCCCGAACGGGTGGCGCTTCGCCAGGTTTTGCCGACCATCCGAGCGTGGCAACGACCGGTGTAACGAGTGCGCGCGCACGTGTTACCAGCGCCGCATGATTGGGAAGTCCGCGCACGTCTTTTTCGAGCGTCGTGAGCGACGCGATGATTTGCTCCCATGCGCGCGCGTCGTAGTCCGTACCCATCTTCCCGGCCATCTTGAAATATGCGCCGAGTCCGGAGCGCCCGGCGCGCGCGAATGCCCACTGATTGTCGAGCAGCGCGATCTTGTCGGGATTCGGAAGCGACGCGAAATCATTCGCGTTGTTGGCGAGCGTCTGCGCATCGTAGGCGACGCGATAGAATCCGTATCCGCCGGCATTGAGCAACAGCGTTTGGTCGCAATGCCCCGCCTGCGCGGTTTGACCGTCGTCTTTTAACAAGACTTTCTGAACGTCGCCATTTCCACTCTGGACCTGTAGCGGAACCTCCCAGCGTTCGTGTTCGGGATCGGTTCCTTGTCCGAGAAAGCGCTCTTGGCGCAGCGTGATCGTTCGATTTCCGACGGCGTCGCATTGCGCGCTTTCGGTGACGACGGGATAACCGGGCTGCGTGATCCATGCCGAAGCCAAGGCCGCAACGTCTTGCCCGCTTCGATGCGCTCAGTGCACGCCACAAATCGCTGCCGACGGTGTTTGAGTACGCGTTGGCACGGATGTAGCGGCGCATACCCTCGCGGAACGTTTCCTCGCCCAAATACTCCTCGAGCATCCTCAACGACTTGGCCGCCTTTGGTGTAGACGATCGCAGGGTTGAACGATGCTTCTGCTTCGAGCTCGTTTTCGACCGGAGTGATGATTGCGGTCTGCGTTGGCCGTGCGTCCGCATCGAATGCGCCCTGCAGTTCGCCATCTGAGGCCTCCCACCAAGCCCAGTCGGGGTGACGAAGCGCAGTCTCTTTGATCTCCATCCACGTTGCGAAGCTCTCGTTGAGCCAGATGTTGCTCCACCAATCCATGGTGACGAGATCGCCTGTCCACTGATGCGACATCTCGTGCGCCTGCACGTCCCACGCGATTTGCCGCGCGGTGATCGTCGTCGTCGGCCCGGTCAGGAGCAACAAATCGTTGTAGGTAATTGCGCCCCAATTTTCCATTGCGCCGGGAAAGCCACCCGGAATCGCGATCGAATCGAGCTTTGGTATGGGAAACCGGAATCCGAAGTACGCATTGTAATCGTTGAGGATGTCTTGCGAGGCTTGCAGCGCGTCGCTACCGTTTTTCTCCTCACCTCGCACTGTCCAAATCGTGTGCGTGTAACCGTCGTTACGCGCGCTGATGTGGCCGAGATTTCCGGCCGTGAATTCGAGGAGGTACGTCGACATTTTGGGCGTGGCTCGGAACGTGATGTCTGCGAGCGAGCCATGCACGACGCGATGCGCGATCGGCATGTTGCCGATGGCGCTCCATGCAGCCGGAATCGTCGCCGTCAAGGTGAAGCGGGCGCGGAATGCGGGCTCGTCCCAGCACGGGAAAAAACGCCGAGCGTCGGTCGATTCGAGCTGGCTCGACAGCATCGTTCCGCTGCCCGCCGCCGTGCGATACGGCTGCGCGTAAAGACCGCGCGGACCGCTTTCGATCTTCCCGGTGAACGACAGCGTCATAACGTGATGACCGGCACGAAGCGGTCGCGCGAGCATTACGGTCGAGAGTTGCTTGTCGTTTTGCGTGAGGACGCTTTGAGCTGCGATGCCGTCGACGCGTACGTTGCTGAGCGTTTGGTTGAGTGTGTTGAACACGAGGCGGTTCGTCGGTTTGCGAACCCAGAGCGTTACGCGTTCGGTTCCGACGAACGCCTTCGCCGCCATATTGGGCGTGAAGGCAATCGTGTAATCGAGCGGCACGACGATCTTGGGTAACCGTCCGGGAGTTTTGTCGAAATCGAACGCGGCCGCACCGGCGGCGGTCGCTAGAAAGAATATCGCTGTGAGCAGCGCCTTCATTTTCCACTCCACGCGCGCACGACTTGCTCGAGCGCTTCGGTTGCGCGCTCGTCGAGCTGTTCGTTCGAGAGCGTGCTGAGCGGATGCGTTACGACGACGGGTTCGATAGCGGTCATTCCTAATGCCTCACGTTGAACTTTGGCTTCGTGCAGAAAGACGGTCGTGACGAGTACGGCGGTAGGTATTCCTGATACTTCAAGCCGGATGGCGTCATGCATACAGCACGACGTGCAGGACCCTCAATCACCTATTCCGGTGAGTACGAGATCGCTTTCCGCCGCGATCTCGGCCAACAACTCCGGACGCGCGTCGCGCGAGAAGCTTTCTTTCTTGTAGCGGCGGACCGGTCCAAGCGAGAGCCGTTCGGCGAGAACCGTCGCGATGCGGTCTTCGAGCTTCCAACCATTCCATTTGGTGTTGTCCAGAACGCCGAGGCGCAATCCGCGCAAGCTCGCCGGACGTTTGGCAAGATGAAGAACCGGTGCGTCGATCGCCCCGCGCGGATCGTAGATCATTGGAAAGTCCTCTCTAGAGACGGCACGTGCCGTCTTCGCACATTGCGTCCGCGTTCGGCGACGTTCCGTCGATTCGCAGCAGCACGGGGCCCGTCATGTGACCCCATCCGGGAATGAAATGCCGAGAAACGGCCGGCTTCGCCTCCGGCGACGAACAGATGAATGTCGTCGGCACTCGGAACGATCGGGATGTGGGAGTCGGGCTCGCGCTTGTACCAGCGCGGAAGATTGCGGTTGTAAATCTTGCCGTAGCGGTCGTTGAAACTCAACGCCGAGAATTTATTGCCGGCGTTCATCCAGAGATAATTGCGCACGTCGTGTCGCGTCCAGCCGCTCTTGGCAATCGTTGCCGCGTGCTCGGGACCGATCACCACAGCGCACGAACCGCTCGAGACTGCGTTGTTGTGCGCGATCGTCGACATTGCCGAGATGATGCTGTCGAGCACGCCCTCCGCGTCGTCGGCGATGTGATTCGTGACGCTGTGCGGCGGCTCCGCCGCGATCACGAACACCGAACTCTCGTCGGGACTCATTCCGTGCTCGACGTGGTACGGTGCCCAAGGCGAGATTTCTTCGTTCTCCGCGATGCAATACGTATATTTGGCCGGACTTCCGAGCGTGCTCTTGTCGAGATCGCCCGGCGTACCACCGCCGACGGAAAGTAGGATCATACGAATCGCGCGGCCGATCGTTGCGTTGGCGCGATTCCCCGAGCCAAAGACGTTATGACCCGCGTTCATTCCGATCGCACGCCGAATCGGGCCGTTGACGACGAGCAGCGGCGAGACCATGTGCGTCGTCGCTTGCACGCCGTTCAAATTGAACGCGGGTGAACAGAGCGCCAGCATCGCGGCGCGCACGACCGGCGCGTATTCGGGCTTGCAGCCCGCCATCACCATGTTGATGGCGAGGACCTGTCGCGTCAGTCCGCCGCGCCGCGGCGGAACGACGGCTTCGATACGTTCGGGATCGCCGCCGAGCGCGTCGATAACGGCGTCGATTTTCTCGGGTGTCGGCGGAACGACGGGCAATCCATCGCTCCAAGTCTGCTCGAAGTAATGCTCAATGAGGTCTTGTGGCGTCGCGGACGTTTGAAGCAGCTCTGATGCCGTAGTCGTCATCTCTTTTGTCATCCCGAGCGTAGCGAACGTAGTGAGCGTAGTCGAGGGACCGCCGACATGTTCAAGGGTTGCTCAAAACCGTTGCACAACTGAAATGAGGTGCCCTTTCTTTCAGGAAAACGCGCGTTTCTCGAGCTTCTGAAGCAAGAAGGCGTCGAGTATATCTTCGGAAATCCCGGAACGACGGAGCTGCCGCTGATGGACGCGCTCGCCGTCGAAACGGAGCTCCGCTACATTCTCGGGCTGCAGGAAGCAGCCGTGATGGCGATGGCCGACGGATACGCGCAAGCGTCGGGAAAACTAACGTGCGTCAGCGTCCACGTTGCGCCGGGACTCGGCAATGCTATGGGGATGCTTTACGACGCGCGCAAAGCCGGATCGCCGATCATCGTGACGGCCGGACAGCACGATCAAAGCTTCACGTTCAGCGAGCCGCTGTTGTGGGCCGATCTTCCGGAGATTGCACGGCCGCTCGTCAAATGGTCGAGTGAAGTTCGCCGTCTCGAGGAATTGCCGCTAGCGATTCATCGCGCTGCGAAAACCGCGCTTGCGCCACCGACGGGTCCCGTCTTTCTGTCGCTTCCGGGCGACGTGCTGACGAACGAAGCCGAGATCGAGATGGGCACACCGTCGCGGGTGGCGCCGAACGTGCGCGGTGATCGCGCCGCGATAGAAGCTGCGGCTAAATTGTGCGCGAGCGCGAAGCGTCCGCTGATCTTCGCCGGCGATGCCATCGCGCAAAGCAACGCGCTCGACGAGATCGTTGCGTTCGCCGAGCTGCTGGGCGCACCAGTCTATGCCGAGGTAGTCTCGAGCCGCGCATCGTTCCCGTCTTCGCATCCGTTGTTTTCCGGTGCGATGATTCGCTTGCAGAAGAACATCCGCGAGATCCTCGAGCAGCACGATCTCATCATCTCGCTCGGCGCCGATCTGTTCACGCTCTCGCTGCCGTCGCCGGTCAACGCAAAGCCCGAGAGTCTAAAGATCGTGCATCTCGATACCGATCCGTGGGAGATCGCAAAAAATTATGCCGTGGAAGCCGCGATCTTCGGCGAACCGAAAGCAACGCTCCCCGAGCTCACCGCCGAGACGCAAGCACGTATGACGCCCGAGCAGCGTGCATCAGCACGTTCGCGCGACGCGGAGACGCGTGCGCAGAACGTGCAGGCGCGCGCGAAGCTTGCTAGCCGCGGCATCGGACGCTGCGAAACGCACGCCGATCGAAGCGCTTGCGCTCTTACAAGCGATCGCCGAGACGCTCCCGCCGAGCGCCGTCGTCATCGACGAGACGGTCTCTTCCGGGATTGGGATACGCTCACTCTTGCATAGCGACGATGCGCAAAGTTATTTTGGCTTGCGCGGCGGCGGCATCGGTTGGGGTTTGCCGGCCTCAATCGGCGCGCAGCTCGCGCTCCCCGAGCGTCCCGTTGTCGCGCTTATCGGTGACGGCAGCGCGATGTACACGGTACAAGGCCTGTGGACGGCCGCGCACGAGAAGCTCGCAGTCACGTTCGTGATCTTCAACAACACGTCGTATAAGATTCTCAAGCAGCGTGCGCTCGCGATGGGCGCACTCACCGCCGAGACCAAACGCTTCGTCGCAATGGATCTGACGGAACCGGCGATCGATTTTGTCGTCACTCGCGCGTTCGCTCGGCGTCGCGGCCGAGCGTGTAAGCACGCTCGACGGCGTTCGGTTACATCTCAAGCGTGCGCTCGCATCGAAGGTGCCGAATTTGATCGAGGTCGTGATCGCCGCGTGAGCGGCCCCCTTGAAGGCGTTCGCGTCATCGATCTTTCGACGGTCGTTGCGGGTCCGCTGGTTACGCGTCTGATGGCCGATATGGGCGCCGACGTCATCAAGGTTGAGTCAAAAGCCGGCGATATCATGCGTTGGACCGGTCCAGGCCGCCACGTCGGCATGGGCGCGTTGTTCATGCACCTCAATCGCGGCAAGCGCAGCGTCATGCTCGATTTGAAGAACGACGGCGATCGGGAGAAACTCCTGCGTTTGTGTGAAGGGGCCGATCTGCTCTTTCACAACATCCGCGCAGCTGCGATGGGCCGCTTGCGTTTAGGATACGCCGATGTTGCCGCCCGCAATCCGAAAATTCTATACGTGAGCTTGGTCGGCTTTGCGCAAAACGGCCCGTATGCGCCGTGGCCGGCCTACGACGATTTGATTCAAGGTGCGTCCGGGCTGGCTGCGATGTTCAAGCGGACGGGAGAAGCGCCACGCTACGTTCCGCTGAACATGGCCGATCGTACGAGCGGCCTTACCGCGCTCGGCGCCGTTCTTGCGGCGCTATACCATCGAGAACGAACCGGCAAAGGCCAAGCCGTCGAGGTCGCAATGTTCGAAGCACTCGTCGACTTTGTGTTCGGCGATCATCTCGGCGGGCATAGCTTCGAGCCGCTCGAGGGCGACTTCGGTTACAAACGGCTGCTCACGACGCTGCGCCGTCCGCATCGGACGCTCGACGGCTATATCTGCGTGCTTGCTCTACGACGACAAGCAGTGGGAGCGGTTCTTTGCGGAGGTCGGACGTTCAGAGCAGTACGCGAGCGATCCGCGCTTGCACGATACGCTCAAGCGCCGCGATCACTATCACGAAGCTTATACGATCGTCGCCGAGATTCTGGCTACGCGCACGACGGCGGATTGGTTGAAGATGTTGCGCGAAAACGATCTACCGGCCGTGCCGATGAACGATCTCGACGACGTGCTGAACGATCCGCATCTCGCCGCGACCGGCTTCTTCGTGCCGCAGCAACATCCGACCGAAGGCACGATGCGGACGACCGGTCATGCGTCGCGCTTCGCGGGATCGCCGCTCGCCGATCCGGGTCTTGCGCCCAACCTCGGCGAGCACACTGAGGAAGTTCTTAGAGAACTAGGCCTCCAACAGGGGGACCCCCGGCCCCCTGGGTAAGGTTTAAACAAGTGAAGATCGATTATCTGATAATCGCTGATTCCGCTCAAATCACAGCAGACAATAGACTGTGGATTTTGGGAGGCGAAAGCGCGCGGATCCGCGCCGCGGCGTTACCCCATAAGCACATGACTATTACTCTCGCTATGAGGTTGGTATGGTCAACATCGGATGATGACGCGCACGAGGTATGGGTCGATTTCCTCGACCCTAATGGTGTCGCCGTCGTGGCACCTACGCGAACGACCGTGCTTCGCTCGAAAGCGTCGGTCGGCGCGGACGATGAATACAATCAGCCGATGACGCTCACGTATCTTCAGTTAGTGTTCAAGGAAGCCGGCAGATACAGTTTTCACGTTAAAGTTGACGGTATCGAACTTGCAAAACGGTCGTTGGTCGTATTTCTAGTTTAAGAGGTATTTATGTCCGTAGCTCAACTCGAAGCGTTCCCGAATCTGTTCATCAATGGCCAGCCGGAAGAACAGGAAGCCGTCGGCGTGCTTTCCGTTGCTACCAGCGAGGCGATGAGCGCAACACTTGGGAATCGCGAATTTACCATCGCGGACGAAACCGCTGCGGAATTTCAAGTCATTGCTTCTGAGCCAATAAGCGTGTTTGTGACTTCTGCACGTAGAGTGGAAGGTGCGGCCGATGATTCGGCTCTGCGCAGAGAATCCAGCGGCCCCTAGTCATCGGGAGTTGGTATCCTAACAAAAGGCGATTTTCGTAGGGAGTATCTTGGTGTAGCGCGTTCTTTCCAATACGGTCCGGAGCATTGGGACGCGGAAGTCTTCGAATGGCTCGCACGTGAGGAAGGTTATTCAGCCGATGGGCTTACCGGGGCGCTTGACGATATTAAGAAATACGGCAATCGAGTCTGGATATACAACGACGAGGAGCTAGGCCCGATTGGGTTTGCTGCACTTGGCCAAACGAGATGGAACTGGCCGACCGCAGAAGCTCCAAGAACACTGCTAGCGCATATCCCGAATTTGGGCATCTCCTTACCCTTTCGGGGAAAACCTGACGATAGCTCATCGCCGCGATATTCAGATCAAATTTTGTCCGACCTCATCGTAGAGGCCCGAGATCTACTTTCCTGAGTCACCCGTTCTTTCTCTCTATGTTCATCCAGCGAACATCAAGGCAATTCGCCTCTACGAAAAAGTCGGTTTCAAGCCGTATTCTCAAAAATTTCTCGACAAAGTAAACAATGTTGAATATCGCGGCATGGCGCTTCGCATCCGGTAGATCGCTGACACGAACGCGTCATAACGGTGAGAACGAGGTCGACTTCATGACCTTGTTCTCTTGGTGAAGCATGTAGCCGGCTTCGGCGCTCTTCTTGAGATAGGCTTGCCAAGCCGGATCGGCTTGCATCGCAGCGCGCCTTTTTTCTCGGTCCGCCATGCTCTCGTACTTCCAGACGTGCACGACTTGGTTTTGCACGCCGACTTCGCTCATGAAATAGCCGACCGGCTCGCCGAGATGTTTGACTTGGACCGGATAGCCTTCCGATTCATAGAGTGCGAGCCACACATTCAGCTTCCCGGGGTGCGTGGTGTAGGTACGAATGTCGACGATCACGAGAGTCCTCCATTGTTGAGTGCGTTGCATACTATGAGAGCAGCTAGCCGTGCGTAACGTGGCGCGGTTCGCGCGAGCCACGGCAATTCATTCCACGCATCGGGACGTAAGAGGACGCCGAGCGGCCGCAGCCACGCATCCGATAGCTCGCGCTCGGGCGTGTCGAGGATGACGCGGACCGACGGCGATGCGCGGCGCGACGATGAATCCGCTCTCCATGTCGACGCCTGCGAATCCACGCGCAGCCCAATTGTCGCGGGCCTTGCCGCGGACGAGCGTCGTCGACGTCACAAGCGGGGCGTTGAGAGGCGCTTCGCCGAGTTGGCGTGCCGCATCGCGCAGATGCGTCGCCAATTCACGATCGCACGCAACGCGCTCGCCGCTGGGACGCTCGATCTCGTCCGGAATCAGAACCGTGCCGCTCGGTACGCCGCGTCGCAGACCGCCGCAGAGTCCGACGCTGATGACCGTATCGTCGAAGTTCCCGCCGCGACCGATTCCCGTTTTTACGATGCGAACGTCGAGACCGCCGAGCTCGCGCTGCGCGGCGCGATACTCGGTCTGCGTCGCGCAGACGACGATCACTTCAGATAGCCGCGACCGCGATACCAGTTGACGGCGCGCTCCATCGCACCGCGTACGGGTCCCGGCTTGTAACTCAGCTCGCGCTGCGCCTTGGCCGAATCGACGAACATCATCTCTTCGGCCATGCGCACGCCCTCGAGCGGGACGAGCGGCTGCGCATCGCGTCGCACGAAGCAGCGCATCTCATCGACGTACGCGATCGTGTAGAGCACGGGTTTCGGGATGCGCACGCGCGGAACGGGTTTGCCGGTGATCTCGGAGAGCATCTCCCACACCGCATCGAGCGTCAGATTCTCGCCGCCGAGGATATAGCGTTCGCCCGGGCGTCCGTCACGCAGCGCGGTCACGTGTGCGCGCGCAACGTCCTCGACCGGAACCAAATTCAATCCGCCCGACGGCGGCTTTGCGAACATGCGGCCGCGCGCGAAATTCAGGATCATCGCGCCGGTCGGCGTCGGCTTGTGATCGTTCGGACCGACGGGCGCGGTCGGCAGCACGACGACGGTCGGGATGCGGCTCGAGACGGCGCTGCGTTCTTGCGCGAGTTTTGACGCGTGATAACCCTCGCCGCCTTCGTGCGCGTAATCGTCCTCGGTTGCGGCGTTTGCGCCGTGCGCCGGTCCGACGGTTGCCGAGCTCGAGCGTCAGAACTGCACGCTCGACGCCGGCAAGATAGGCGGCAGCGAAGAGACTTTCCGTGCCGGTTACGTTGACGCGCTCGATCGCGTCGCGATCGCCGGGCGAAAACGAATAGAGCGCGGCGCAGTGGACGAGATAGCGGCATTCGCGGAGGCTTTCGAGCAGATCGCCGGCACGTTCGAGATCGCCGACCACCGTCTCGCAGCCGTCAAGGCGCGCCGACTTGTCGCGCACGAGCGCGCGCACGATGAAGCCCGACGCGAGCAGCTCGCGCAGGACGTGGCTTCCGACGAATCCGGTTGCGCCTGTTAGGAAAACGCGGTCATTGCGCAATGGCCGCGCGAACCGCTTCTTTTATCGATCCGGTCGTTGCAAGCACGGCGGTCGGCTCGTAGCCGCAGTGCGCCATGCAGTTTTCGCATTTCGGATTACGTCCGCGGCCGTACTTCGACCAATCGGTTTCGTTGAGCAAGCTCTTTGTAGCTGTCCCGCGTAGGGTGCGTCCGACATCAAATAGCACGGACGCTGCCAACCGAAAACGGAGTACGACGGAATTCCCCACGCCGTGCACGCGAAGTCGACTTTGCCTTCGAGAAAATCGAGATACAGCGGCGTGTGATTGAGGCGCCACCGCTGGCGATTGCCGTTGGCGAACGCTTCACGGAAGATCCCTCGCGTTTGCTCGACGCCGAGGAAGTGCTCCTGATCGGGCGCCTTCTCGTAGGCGTAACCCGGCGCGATCTGCATGACGTCGACTTGCGCGACGTCGTTGAGATAGTCGAGCGTCTCGATGATCGTCTGCGGCGTGTCGCGATTGAAGAACGTCGTGTTGGTCGTAACGCGGAAGCCGCGCGCTTTGGCTTCTTTGATCGCCGCAACGGCTTTATCGAAGATGCCTTCGCGGCAGACCGCTTCGTCGTGACGCGCGCCGACGCCGTCGACGTGGACGGACCACGAGAAGTACACGGACGGCTTGAACAGGTCCATTTTCTTCTGCATCAGGATCGCGTTCGTGCAGAGATAGACGAAGCGTTTGCGCGCGACGAGTGCTTCCACGATCTCGGCGATTTGATCGTGGACCAGCGGCTCACCGCCGGCGATCGAAACCATCGGTGCTTCGCATTCCTCGACCGCGTCGATGCACTGCTGCACGCGTCAGGCGCTGGCGCAAGATGTCGGCCGGAAATTGAATCTTTCCGCAGCCGCCGCACTCGAGGTTGCACTGAAAGAGCGGCTCGAGCTGGAGGACGAGCGCGAATTTCTCGACCCTGGCGAGCTTCTTGCTCAGGATATATTTGCCAACGGCGACTTTTTGCTGCAGCGGAATACTCATTACGTCATAGCACCTTCGGTCGAAAGCTCGGAGCGGCCCCCTTGGGCCTCACCCGTCTCGGCAAGCGCCCGATCGAACGCCAAAGCGGTCAACGGGAACAGATGGCGATAAAGGTGATAGTTAATGTAGAAGTCGCGCGGGAAACCGGTTCCGGTGTGATACGGCTCGTCCCAGGTTCCGTCCGGGCGCTGCCGTTCGCGGAGAAATGCGAGACCTCGCTGCACCGAAGAATCCCGTCCGCGTCCGGCGAGTTGCAGAGCGCAGACGGCCCAACCGGTCTGCGACGGCGTGCTCGCGCCGACGCCGGCCAGCGATTCGTCGACGTACGAGTGGCACGTCTCGCCCCAACCGCCGTCGGGATTTTGCACGCGTAACAGCCACGCGACGGCGCGCTCGATCATATCGTCGCCGGTTTTGAGCGCAACGAGCGCCGAGATCACGCACCAGGTGCCGTAGATGTGGTTCACGCCCCAGCGCCCGAACCACGACCCGCCCGGCTTCTGCGTTGCGCGCAGATACGCAAGTCCGGTCGCAACGTACGGATCCGACGTGTCGCGGCCGAGAAGCGCGAGCATCTCGAGCGCGTGCGCGGTGACATCTTCTGTCGGCGGATCGATCAGCGCGCCGAAATCCGCGAACGGCATCCGGTAGACGATTTCGTCATCGTTGTCGCGATCGAACGCGGCCCACGCGCCGTTGCTCGAGCGCATCGCGAGCGTCCACGTGCAAGCGCGCTCGATCGCCGCGGTTGCGCGCTCGTCGAGCACAGCGCCTTCGAGCAACGCGCATACGATCACGGCCGTGTCGTCGATGTCGGGATAGATGTCGTTGTCGAACTCGAATGCCCACCCGCCGTTGGGGACGTCTTTGCAGCGCACTTGCCAATCGCCCCACTGATCGGCGGCGATTTGCTCGTCGAGCATCCATTTAACGGCGCGCGTCAACGTGGTGATGTTCGCGCGGCATACCCGCCATGCGGAGCGCGCGAATCGCCCACGCAACGTCCCACACCGGCGACATGCAGGCTTGAAAGCGCCATCCGGTTTCGTCATTGATGACGAAGCGTTCCATGCCGCTCAGTCCCTTACGCATCACCGGATGTTCGAGCGGATAGCCTTCGACCGAAAGCGCGATCAGCGAGTAGACCCACGGCGGCTGAATGCCGCCCCAGCTGCCGTCGATTTCTTGGCGCTCGACGATCCATTCGCAGACGCGCTTGATGGCGGTCTCACGTGCCGGCTTTTGCGGCAGACGTTCGTATTGCTTGAGCAACTTGTCGAGCCACCACATCCAGCCCGTGCCGGGGACGCTCGACATGCGCCCGCGCGTTCCGCGTGCGAAAATCTCATCGACGTCGATGCCGAGCGGACGAATCGGACGGCGGGTGATCACGATCGTCAGCGGCGCAACCGTTCCGCGCGCCCAGCACGAGAAGTCGTACAAATTGAACGGTATCTGCGGTGGAAAGAAGATGATCTCGGGCGGGAGCGAGGGGATGCCTTCCCACGGATAGATCCCAAAGAGCGCCATCCAGATCTTCGTGAAGACGCGCGCTTCGGTGAGGCCGCCGAGGCGATGAATCGTCGCCGAGCGCGAGTTGCATCGCGTCATCCTGCGGATCGACCCCCAACAGCTTGAGCGCAACATACGATTCGATCGTTGTGCTCAAATCGGCGGGGCCGTCGTAGTAGAGCGCCCACGATCCGTCGCTGCGCTGATGGTGCAGAAAATGACGGATGACGCCGTCGCGAATGTCGTCGAACGGAACGCCCAGGAAGCGCATCAGCAAGATGTGCTCGGCGGTCATCGTGACGTTCGTCTCGAGCTCGCCGCACCACCAACCCTCGGGCGACTGAGTCGCGACGAGCCAGTCGACGGCACGCTGCGCGTGGTCGATCACGCCAGAACCTCGGCGGCTGCAAGTCCGCTGCGCACTGCAGATTCCATGGTATCAGGCCAACCCGTTTCGAGCCATGAACCCGCCAGCGCCAAGTTCGGAAATTGCGTGCGGGAACGCGGGCGCCGCACACCGGGCTTCGGCATGTACGTGGCGGTCGGATTGCGCGTCACGGCACTCTGTACGATCTGAGCGGTGCGCAACGCGGGTAACGCGGCGCAAAGCTCTCCCCACGTGCGTTCGACCAGCGCCGCCGTCGGCGCGGTGAGATAGTCATCGGCGGCGCTCAAGCTGCAACACAGATAACCGGAATCCTTTTGAAAGATCCACTGCACCGGTGAGTCGAGCAAGGCAGCGAAATCAAAATCCAGAGTCCGGGAATCGGTCCACAGATGGATGTCGAGGATCCCGTGCGGTTCGTACCCATCGAGGCTCGCGATTCCGGAAAGACGCGCAGCTTGCGCCGGCGGTACGGCGAGCACGACCTTGTCGAATGTGCGGCGCTCGTCGGCGAGGATCACGCCGACCTCGGCGCCGCCGAGCTCGAGCGATGCGACCGGCGTCGAGATGTGGACGCGGTCGAGTCGATTTGCGGCGGCTTCGGCGATGCGCGCGAGTGGGACGGTCGACCAACCGAAACGCGCCGCGGCGCCGTCATTCAGGAACGCAGTCTGCAATACGAATGCCGCGTCACGCAAGCTCATCACGTCGAGCGGCACGTTGAGCGCGGGGACGAGAAACGGATCCCAAAAGGCGCGAATTTCTTCCGCGCCTTGGCCATTGCTGCCGCAGCCAGGCGGCGAATGTTTCGTCCGGCAGCTCCGCCACGTTGTTGCGCAAACCGAGTAGCGCGCGCCCGACGCCGAGGCGCGCACCGAGGCTGTAGCGGTGCGTAGCGCAAGAGCGACCACGCAAGATGCAAGGGTGCAGGCAAGTTCGCCGCACGCAGCCGGCTGCGGACGTTTTTGCCGATCACGAGCACATCGAAGCGTTCCTGGAGATGAAGTTTGCTCGCCATCCCGACACGTTCGACGAATTTGATGAACTCGGTGCAACATGCCAAGAAGACGTGCTGGCCGTTGTCGACTTCATGACCGTCGACGGCAAACGACGTCGCGCGTCCACCTAAAAGGCGCGTGCGCTCGAAGAGCTCGACCTCGTGTCCCCGTTCTTTTAGCGCGAGCGCCGCAGAAAGACCGGCGAGCCCGCCGCCGACGATCGCTACACGGGACGTAGCCACGATCCGACCATGACGAGCAGTTTTTCGCTCGGCGTGAGCGAGGTTCTGCCGCGTAACGGGAAGTCGGGATCGCGTTCGATTTTCTCGAGAATTCGTTCGTAGATGCCCGCCATGGTGTGGACGCAGACCGCCGAGCGTCGCGGAATGAGTCGCAGGACGCCGTAACCGCGCGAAAAGAGCTCGCGTGCGCGCGCCGCCTCGAAGGCGACGAGACTGCGCCAACGCTCGTCCGCCGTTCCGTCGAAGAGCTGTTGTTCGGTGACGCCGAATCGATCCAAATCTTCCTGCGGAAGATAGATGCGATCCATCTCGGCGTCTTCCCGGACGTCACGCAAGATGTTCGTCAGCTGCAGCGCAAGACCGAGCACATCCGCAAGCTCGAGCGCGGCTCGGATCTTCGAAGCCGAAGACGCGCACGCACATCCGTCCGACGACCGATGCGACGAGATGGCAATAGCCACTTAGTTCGTCCCACGTACGATACCGTTTGCGGAAGAAGTCGAGCTCGACGCCGTCGATCAGCTCTTGGAGTTCGCTCTCCGGAATCTGGTAGCGTTCGACCACGTGCGCGAGGACGTGCGTGACCGGATCGTTCCACTCGCCGCGCATGCACAAGCGAATCCGCTCGCGATGGATCGCAAGGCGATCAGGAAGCTCGCGGCGATTGGGGCCGTCGGCGTCGTCGTCGACTTGCCGCGCAAAGCAGTAGAGCGCGTAGATCGCGACGCGCTGCTCATAGGGTAGCGAAATAAATCCCCAATAGAAATTCTTTGCCTCGCGCCGCGCCAGATCGTGGCAATATTTCTCCGAGCTTCGGAGATCGTAATCGTGGGCTTCGAGTCGCACTATGCGGTCTCGGGACGCTCGACGTGTCGAGCCGGCAGCAGAGAGAGCACTATCGCGCGGGTGAGTAAACCGAGCTTCACAGAACGTGTAACCGTCGGACGCTCGAATTCGGTGCGGTAGCCGATCCGCGCGATGGCGTCGCAGATCGCAAGGCCGCCCAGCCGGTAGAGCGCCAGCTGGAAGCGGAGCCCCGACGGGGCCATCCGCTCCAGGGCGCGCCCGGAACCCAGGAGCTCACGTGCGCGCTCGACCATGATCCGCGTCGCCTCGGCCATGCCGCCGGCGCGAATGTCGGATTGAACTAAATAGGTGCGCCCGATCGCCGCATCGCGCGCGACGTCTTGTGCGAAATTCGCAAGCTGTAAACCGACGCAGACGTCGTCGGAAAGCGGTACGGTCGCGGCATTGTAGATGCCGAAAACTGCGAGCACCATGCGTCCGACCGGCGCGGCCGAATTGCGGCAATATCCGAGCACGTCGGTCCAGGTTTCGTACGACGAAACTTCTTGGTCTTGAATATTGGCGGCGATCAAATCGACAAACGGTTCGATCTGCATCTGATGTGCTGCGATCGTTTCCGAAAGCGCAATGAGCACCGGATGAATGGGCGCTTTACCGGCAAAGAGCGCGGTAACTTCGTCGCGCCACAGCTCCAAACGCGCACGCGCCGATTCGCGCGAGCCGCTCTCATCGCCGAGATCATCGGTGGTGCGGCAATATGCGTAAATTCGCGCTAAATCCAGGCGTACGGAAGCCGGAAGCAGCTTGGAGGCGACGCTGAAATTTTCGTAGTGCTGATCGGCCAGCGACAGACAATACGCATCCGCCGAGAGCAACCCTTGTCTATTCATCTGCCCCACGGGTGAGGGATGTTCAACTTGCCCATGGCAAGCCCTAGCAGGTTATCCACCCTAGCGTGGGTATTCCACCAAGCCTGCTGCGACAAACTACTTCATGCCAAGAAAACGGAGGATAATTGCAGGGTTTTCTAATCGGGTCAGAGGCGCACAAGCAGCTATTTTGTCGCACATTTATGGAGAGCCACGAGGCATATGAGCCCGCGAACTTACCGTGGCCGGCGCTAGATGAGCAATCGCTTAGAAAATTGCGCGCGCTTCCGTTTTGGCGGATGGCACTACAAGCCGAGACCAATGCCGGAGCGATGGTGAGCGGGTTCGCAGCGACGATTGCCGACCCCACGATTCGTCAAGCGATCGAGCTGCAAGGTTTTGAAGAGACGCGGCACGGCCATTTGATCGCTACGATGGTCGAGCGTTACGGCCTCGGCGTGGAGGCGCGGCCCCCGCAGCTGGAGCCGACCGAACACGCGTTCATCCATTTCGGCTACTGCGAATGCCTCGACTCGTTCCTGGGATTCGGCGGGTATCGTCTGGCGCAAGAGATCGAGTTCATGCCGCAATCGCTGATCTCGTTGTTCAGCCGCGTCTTGTGGGAAGAAGCACGCCACATCGTGTTCTTCGTGAATTGGATTGCATACGAGCGCGTCCAGCGCGGATACGGCGGCGCATTCATGCAAGCCATCGCGACTGCGATCGGATACATTCGCGCCCTCATCGATCGCATCGTGAGCGGACGCGAAGTCGCGGATAGTGCGAGCCAGCCAGTCGAGCTTCCGAATATCGGTTTGATCCAGCTCTTGAACGCCGGCGTGAGCGAGAACGCGCGCCTGATGGCGCAGTTCGATCCGCGTTTGCTGCGGCCGCGCGTCGTCCCCGAACTCGCGCGGATGGTCATCAACGCGGCCAATACGGGACAGAACCTACGAGGAGCGTTCATACCGCGCGCAAGCTGATCGTAACCGCGGACGATTTCGGTCTCTCGACGTCCGTCAACGATGCGGTCGAGCGCGCTCACCGCGAAGGCATTCTCACCGCCGCCAGCTTGATGGTCGCTGCTCCGGGTACGCAAGATGCCGATCGCGCGCGCACGCGCGCTGCCCTCGCTCGCAGTCGGGCTGCACGTCGTTCTCGTGAACGGACGCCCCAAGCTGCCGCCTTCGCACGTTCCGGATCTGGTCGATCGCAACGGCGACTTCCCAACCGACCTCGTCGCCGCGGGCGTGCGCTATTTCTTTCATCCCGGCGCGCGGCGTCAATTGCAAGCCGAGATCCGCGCGCAATTCGAAGCATTCGCGCAAACGGGTCTGCCGCTCGATCACGTCAATGCGCAGAACCACATGCACGTCCATCCAACCGTGCTGGCGACGATTTTGCGCGTCGGACGTGACTACGGAATGCGCGCGGTGCGCATTCCGCGCGAGCCGTTCTTGCCGTCATGGCGAAGCGCGCACCGCGACCTCGGATTGCGTCTCGGTAACTCGGCGTTAATGTCGCCGTGGCTCGCACTGATGCAGCTGCAGATCGAACGCGCAGGGATGCTGCACAACGATGCCGTGCTTGGTTTGAGCGATACCGGAAAGATGACGCCGGAGCGCGTCCAACGTCTGCTCGAAGAGCTTCCCGCCTCAGGAGTGACCGAGATGTATTTTCATCCCGACGCCGGCAGCGATGAATTGACATGCTTTGTGCGATCCGTCCGTGATTCGAACGGTGCGGTCCGGTGGGATCGTTTCGATGAATTTCGCGCAGCTGGGACATGCGGCGTAGCCTTTTCGGCATGGCTTTGTCGGTCGCGGCGCTCGGCGGCGTCGGGTATCTCGGCTTTGCGCTCACGCGCGTGCGCGAGTTCAAGCGGCGCGAACGCGTGCAGGCCCGTGCGCTCCCTGCGGTTTCGATTCTCAAGCCGCTGCACGGTGAAGAAGAAGGTCTCTTCGAAAATCTGCGTAGCTTTTGCGAGCAGAACTATCCGATCTTCGAGGTGATTCTCGGCGTGCACGACGTGCACGATTCCGCGCTCGAGACGGCGCAGCGGATCGTTGCACGCTATCCCGATCGTGCGCGCCTGGCGATCGGTGACGGCACCGCCGGCGCGGGCAATCCGAAGGTCGCGAATCTCTCCGGGATGATCGGCATCGCACGGCACGGCATCGTCGTGATGGCGGACGCCGACATGCGTGTCGGATCGACGTATCTGCGCCGGCTCGTTGCGCCGTTCGAAGCCGACGACGTCGGCGCAGTGACGTGCCTTTACGCCGGCTCGCCGAGCTCGAGACTTCCATCGCAGCTCGGCGCGATGTTCATCAACGAGCAGTTTGCGCCGTCGGTGCTCGTCGCAACGGCGCTCGAACCGCTGCGTTACTGTTTCGGCGCGACGATCGCCGTCCGCCGCAGCGTGCTCGAAGGAATCGGCGGCTTCGCGGCGCTGCGCGACCACGTCGCCGACGATCATCTGCTGGGCAAGCTCGTAACGGACCGCGGTCTGCGGGTCGTGCTCTCGAGCTACGTCGTCGAGAACGTTATCGACGAACCCGGTTTCGAGGGCCTGTGGGCACGAGAACTGCGTTGGTCGCGAACGATCCGCTCGGTTCGACCGCTCGGGCACGCGTTTTCATTTCTGACGTTCGGCTTGCCGCTCGCGGCGCTGGCGACGCTCGTCACGCGCGGCCGCTACGGTACGCCGTTATTGCTTGCGCTCGCAGCCGGGCTTGCGCGTTGCATTGCACCTCGAGGCCAAGGCCGGCTCGGCGATGCTCATCCCACTGCGCGATGCGATGAGTTTCGCGGTGTGGGCGGCCTCGTTCGTTGCACGCGACGTCGATTGGCGCGGACAGCGTCTCGAGCTCGACGCGGCCGGCGAGATTCTCGAGAGCTAGCGGCGTTCGATCTCCCGTACGCCGCCGGCGCCGCCGACGAGTACGTGCGACGTAAGACCGACGAAGATGCCGCTCGCAACCACGCCGTTGATCGCGCGCAAACGTCGCTCGAGATCGCCCGGATCGTCGATCGCGCCGAACGCACAGTCGAGAATATAGTTGCCGTTATCGGTCACGAACGGCTTCCCGTCGCGCATCCGCACGCCGAGCTTCGGGCACATCTGTCTGAATCTCGCATTCGACGTAGCGCACCGTGAACGGAACGACCTCAACCGGCAGCGGAAACTTACCGAGACGCGGCACGAGCTTGCTCTGAGTCGACGACGACGACGAATTTCTCGGCGGCGAGCGCAACGGCTTTCTCGCGGAACAGCGCGCCGCCGCCGCCCTTCGTCAGCGCGAAATCGGGAGCGACTTCATCGGCGCCGTCGATAGCGACCCCGATCGGTGGCCCTTCGCAAGGCCGACGACGGGGATGTTGCGCTCGCGACAGAGCTGCTCGGTCTGCACGGAGGTGACGACGGCCGAGAGCGACCAGCCCTGGGCGACGAGCGCCCCCACCCGCTCGATGGCAAAGAAGGCCGTCGAACCCGTCCCGAGACCGATGCAGGCCATGCCCTTTTGGACGAACCGGTCGACCGCGGCGTAGCCCGCAGCGCGCTTTTCCTCGGCTACGTCCACTAGCGAGCCGACTTCAAAAGGTCTCTCACCGAGGAGCCCGGTCGCGATTTTCCCTTCCGTCATATAGGCCTCGTGATTGTCGTCGATCTGATCGAGGACGTAGAGGTAGTTCACCATCATCCCGGCCGACTCGCGCAGACCCTTCGGCGAGACGTCGCCCAGCCAGTTGATCCGCTCGAGGCGAGCCCCATTGCTGAGGTGGAAGTGGGCAACCGGATCGCGCGCAAAATTCCCGGCGCGCTTCTCGCGGACGAGGTAGTGGCTGCACAGCCGCATCAGCGGGAGGCGCAGGGCCTCGGCGGCCTTCGGATCGCGTTGCCAGCCGCGCTGTCCGAGCGCCGCAGCTATCCCCTCGGGATCCTCGACGAGGCGTCGCGCGCAGCCAGGTCATGAAGCCCGGAACCGGCGAGAGCGTCGCAAACGTACGCAGCGAGCGGAATTGTTTTGAGAGCTGATCGGCAACGCGCTTGATCAACGCATTGCCGAACGAGATGCCGCGCAAGCCTTTCTGACAATTCGAGATCGAGTAGAAGATCGCGACCGACGGATCGCCGTTCAGCGGACGCGCATTGCGATCGAGGACCTCCGAGATGTCGCCGATGACCTCGTTCGTCAATGCGACTTCAACGAAAATCAAGGGTTCATCGGGCATCGTCGGGTGCAAGAACGCAAAGCAGCGCCGGTCGCCCTGCAGACGGTATTTGAGGTCCAGCCAATTGCGGACTTCGTGTACGGCTTCGTAGCGCGCAAGGCGCTCGAGAAATGCCGCCGGCGCATTCCACGTGATCTCGCGGAGTTCGAGAAACCCGATATCGAACCACGCCGTCAAAATCTCGCGCAAATCGTCGTCGATTCGCGCGAATGCCGGATCGCGATCGACGATGCGCAGCAAATCGGCGCGCAGATCGACCAGGAACTTCACGCCGCCCGGGATGCTGTTGAACTGCGTGAGGAGTCGGACCCACGGCGCCTGCAGTGACGCGCGCAGCTCGCTGGCCTTTTTCGCTCGCTTTTCTTCGGGCGAATCCCGCATGGCTGAAAGGGCAGCCTCGAGCAGCGCCTCATCGATGTCAAAGGTCGCAAGCGATCTAAAGAACTGTTCCTTGCCGGCATCGTCCAGTTCGAGATACTGCTTACCGAGCGCCGCCGCGCGCGCCCGTGCCGCGACCTCGCCGCCGCGTGCTTCCAAACACGCGCGCATCTGGTCCAGCAAGCGCTGCGATGTCTTGCGGTTATCGGACTCGGCGCGCGAACGCAGAATGCTGTCGCGGGCTGAAGCCGCGGCGTCGCGCCATCCTACAATAGACCTAATCATCCGACCTAATCATCCTACTTAAGCATACTACGCTTAGGCGAGGTCGGTTGCGATGACGTTTCTCTCGACCCCGGGGCGAGCGGCATGTCTCCGCAGCACCCCTACAAAATTCGCATCGTGCGAATTTTGCTGCTGCGCCCCCGCTCGTCGCTCTCGCCATCCTGGCTCCGCTCCTCGTCGGAAGCTGCTGCTCGACACGTCGCTCGCCCCGGGGTCTCAGCGACCTGTTCGCGAAGGCCCGCGCATGGCGTACGAGTTGACGATTCTGCAGCAAGGGTATCCGGGGAAGAGCGTTTACCACGGCGGGTTGGGGTGGAGCACCGTCGCGTTGTTGCGCGGCGGGAAGCATAACGTCTTATTTGATACCGGGCACTACATGCACCGTGACGTTCTCGCAAAGCGGCTGGCTGACGCGAGTTTGGATTTCGGCGACATCACGGCAGTCGCGATCACGCATTCGCATTGGGATCACTGCATCAACTTCGCGATGTTTCCGAAGGCCGAGATTTTTATCGGCGATGCAGAGTTGAAGTGGGCGGCGGAACAGCCGATCGGCAAATACCCCATCGCAGAGTTTCACGTCGAGAAGCTGCTGACGCATAAGAACGTGTCCCGCATTGGGGACGGTGACCTGATCGTGCCGGGGATCGAGGCGATTGCGACGCCGGGACATACGCCCGGGCACATGGCGTACGTTGCGCAAGGCGCGCGCGGCGAGTATATCTACACCGGAGACGCGATCAAGAACGGCGCCGAGCTGTGCTCGGAGCGTGTCGACATGACGCTCGATCGCGCCAGTAGCGAAGAGGCCATCCGGCGCGTGCGCGAACGGGCGGCCTCGAATCCGGAGAACGTGATCGTGTTCGGTCACGACCGGTGCTGCAGTTTCGACGGGTCGCACGTTCACGACCGGGAGCCGTTGCGTTGCGCGCTCACGGCGCGTCTCGGCGAAGACTTCGACGACCTAACGACCTTCGATCTGACGCGGACCGGGGTGACGGCATGAAGCTGGCTTACACGATCGTCACCCCCGAGGTGACGCGGATGCCCATGGCATGGATCGGCGACCATGCGACGATTCTTCCGGCGCTCGCGAAAATGGGTTACGACGGCGTCGAGCTGCAAACGCGCGACCCCGCAGCATACGATGCGGCGGCATTCGAGAAGAAGGTCAAAGATGCGGGGCTCGTGATCTGCGCTGTCTCGACCGGCGTCATCGGCGAGGCCGACGGAATGTACTTTATGTCGCCGGAACCTGAGTTGCGCAAGCGCGCGATCGAACGTTACAAGAGCATCATCGATCTCGCGTCACGTTACGGCGTCGACTCGAGCATCGGACGTTTCCGCGGTCAAGCAAAGTGGGCGCCCGATCGAAAGACCGGAATCGGTTGGTTCCGCGCTGCGCTCGAAGAGCTGCTTCCGTACGCCGAGCGTCAAGGCGTGAAGATCGTTCTCGAACCGCAGCACGTGTACAATCTTGATACGCTCAACACTCTTGCGGAGACCGTTGAGTTCATCAAATCATTCAACGCAAAGAACCTCAGGTTCGAAGCCGATATTCATCACCAGGGTTTGGTGGAGAAGAGTATCCCGGCTGCGCTTGCGTTCGGTATGCTGAGCGGCTACATGTCACTCGTGCAAGTCAGTGATGCGAATCGTCTTCCGCCCGGACTCGGCATCTTCAATTGGGTCGACGTTTTCGAAACGTTGCGCGCGGTCGGATACGACGCCTGGATCTCGGTCGAGTGCAAACAGTTCCCGGATGGAGAGCGATGCGCACGCTATTGTCATGGGTTTCTCAGCAACGTGATGAATCTGCCGACGCTGCCCTGAGAACCGTTCCGCATGTGCTCGGACGCACTAAATGCACCGTAAAAGCGTCTGAAGCAAGCGTAAAAGCCTCGTAAGCAAGCGTGCCAGCGTAATAGATTCGTAAGCCGACCAGGACCCGAGTCGCTAAAGCTCTCAACTAGCGAGCAGGTCGCTGTCCGTTTGACCGTCGGTCGCTGCGTTCGAACGGTTGTCTGAGGTCTTTGTTAATAACCATTTTTAACGGCACGCACGTGAGAACCGTGTTCGTGACGTTCGTGCTTCTGTTGGGCGCGGGCGTATTTGTTGCGTGCGGCGGCGGCAGCGGAAGTACATATGCAGTTCCCGCGCAGCAAGTAACTGCGTGTCCCGCGGGCTTCAGCGGCAACGCTCCGAACTGCACGCAAGCTTCAGCGAACAATCAATTCACACCGATCTCGAGCGCAACGAGCGTTCCACTTCCTTCGATCGGATCGTTCGGTGGAACGATGATCGTGCCGCCTGCAGCGATCGCGGCGCCGATCACGATCGGTATGTTCTTCAACGCGCCCAGCGGGATTACACCGCTACTTCAGCGTCGCGGCCTCAGCACGTTTCGTCATCCGATGGATTCGGGTGGCTTGTCGCCGGTTCTGTACATCACGCTCACAGCGAGTGGTGCTGTGACGTTCACCGGTTATCCCGGTTTCACGATCACGTTGTCGTCAGCGTTGCAAAGCGAAGGCCCGTTTTATTTAGCGCAGCTCGAGAACGGTGCGTGGACGACCGTTGCGGGACCGGAAGATGTCAGCAATGGTGCGGTTGCGTTTCCGATGGATGCAACCGGTTCGCTTTCGATCCCCGCGAACGGCACCGTGTACTTCGCACTCTATACCGGCGGCGTCGCACCGACGTCATCGCCCAGCGTCGCACCGAGCAGCGTAGCGACGCCGACGCCGGGCGGCAGCACGCCGACAGCAGGTTCGAGTCCAACGCCGATTCCGAGTGGATCGACCTCGGCGAGTCCGACCGGCTCGCCGAACCCGACGATCACTCCGGCACCGACACCGACACCGAGTGGAACGGGCACACCGATCGTGACTCCGACGCCGAACCCGACACCGACGCATACAGCGACTCCGACTCCGAGCCCGACAATAACGGCGACGCCGGCACCAACGTCAACGCCGATTGTGACTCCGCCGCCGACTGCGACACCGACGCCGAATCCGTCAACTTCACCGACGCTTGCTCCGACAGCGACACCAGGCACGCCGACACCGACGCCGACTCCGTTCCCGACGACCTCACCGACGGCGACGCCGACGCCCGGTGGCGGCGGACAAACCGTCACATCGTTCTCGTTTGGCTCGCTTCCGAGTGGAAGCGCCGGTACGTCGGAGTCCAATCAGCTTCTGAACTTCAAGGCGTTCAATGCCAGCAACGCGCAGGTCAACGGCTCGTTCGCAAATTCCGTGACGGTTACGACCAGCGATCCGTCGACAACGCTCTCCGTCAACGGCGGTGCTGCGAGTCAGTCGGTTACTCTCACGTCGGGATCGCAGCAGCTCGCTCTCAACTACAGCGGAATTGCAGTCGAACCGGTGACGCTCACCGCGAGCGCGACCGGCGCAACGACGCAAACAGCGTCCTTCTCGCCGACACTGTCATCGGTTGCGTATTCTGGTCCACTGAACAGCTCGAGCAATCCCGAGATCGATCTCTACGGAACGAGCGGAACCGGCTCGCAGGCTACGTTCACTGCATCACAAGCCGGCTGGACCGGAACGACGTACGGCAACACTCTGATCGCGACGATTCCGGCGACCGGTACATGCAGCAATTTCGCGACGATCACGCAGCCGGGATCGACGTCGTCGTCGACCTACACCGTCACCGCGATTGCGTCGCCTGCGGTTGGTTCGTGTACGATCGGGCTCGGCGGATTTAACTCGAACATCACGGTGACGATAACTTACTCGACGTTCGGAGTGATATTGCATTGAGCGCCTTGCAAGGTCGAGTCGTTATGATCGCCTTCGCAGTTCTGGCAGCGTTCGCTGCCGGCTGCGGTGGAGGCGGGGGCGGTAGCGTGCTCTCCGGTTTAACGAACGGTAACGGCGGCAGCGGCGGTGGCAGTCAGTCGAAATCGTTGACGGGCTTCTACCTTCATATAGTCATCCCGGCGCCGGCGTCGCTGACGACGCAAAGCGAGCGGCGCCGGCCGAAGTACATTTCTGCATCGACCGGACAGCTTGCTTATACGGTTGACGGCACGGTCGAGACACCGGTCGTGCTCACGACGGCAAATCCGGAATGCACCGGCTCGCCGGTCGCGTGCACGGTGCCGTTCCAAATTGCGCCGGGTGCGCACACGTTTTCGTTCACGCTCGAAGATTCGAGCGGCAATCCGCTCTCCGGTGCGACGAATGTCTCCTACACCGTCGTTGCCGGCTCGGCAAACACGCTGAGCATTACGCTCGGCGGAATCGCTGCTTCTGTTGCCGTGCAGTCGCAAGCTTCGAATTTGAACCGCATGACCGGCAGCGCAAGCAACGGCTTCCAAATTTATGGTAACTCGTCCGTGCAGTTTGCCGTCGTCCTCGAAGACGCGGATGGCAATGCAATCGTCGGCAACGGTGCGCCTGAGCCCTCAGTTGCGCCGTCGGCAGGCGCGCCGTACACGCTCGCGACGCCGGGCTCGGGTTCCAACGTCTACACGTTGACGTCGACGTATTCAGCGACGAATCCCGGAGCTTCGTCCAACACGAGCATCACGGTCGTAGCGACACCGGTCCCGAGCAGCGGACCGACGACCGCGTTGACGGAAACTGTCCAGCTGCAGCTGTATCAGCCGTGGATATACGTGCTCAATTCGGGCGGCGGCGGATCCGTCACGGCCTACGACGAGCAAGGAAATCAGAAAACGCTTTCACCGGCGTTCACCGTGAGCACGCCGCAAGGTATCGCGGTCGACAACAGCACGGATACGAACGCGGGCGATCTTTACGTTACGAACGTCAGCACGGTGAAGACCTATGTTCCGCCGTCGACGGCAACGACGGTCCCAGGAGCCTTCACAGGAATCGCGTCGCCCGGTCCGATCGTGTTCGACTCGCACAACGATCAGCTTTACCTTGCAAATCTCGCCGGCAGCGGTCAGACTATGCAAGCGTACAACGACGGCGGGACCGCGCAGTCGTTCTCGACGGCGACCAATATCGCGAACGCGACCGCGCTCGCGTACGACTCTGTGGATAACCTCATCTTCCTCGCGTCCGGCACGGGCAACAAGATTTACGAATTTACAGAAGCCGGTGCGCCGGGAACTACTGCGTCGTGGACGACGTCGCTCAGCAATCCGAGTGGACTGGCGTACGATCCCAATTGGGGCTGGGTCTTCGCGGCCAACAAAGGCGGGAACTCGATCACCGCGTACAACACGAGCGGGACCTCGCAAACCTTGTCCGGATTCTCTGGGCTTACAGCGCCGAGCGCGATGCTCTTTGATCCGCATTCTAAAACTTTTTACGTCGTGACTGGAACCACGATGAAAGCGTTCACTGAGTCGTCGACGACGGGCACCGTAACTTCAACCGCGCTCTCCGGGACGTTCCCGAATTTGAACACGCCAACAGAGATGTTAATTCTTCCGTGAAGTTCTCACGCATCGCCGTTCTCGTCTCGGCGTGCGCTCTCGCGCTTCCGTTATATATGTCGTTGGCTGCGCAGCCTGCGCTTGCTGCGACGTGTACGCTCACGCCGAACGGTAGCGGCGGTTACACGGTTAACTGTTCAAGCAGCACATACACGCCAACCGTTCCGGGTCCGCAAACCAATAGCGGTCAAGCCGAAAATGCAAACGGCGGCGGCGGTAGCGACGGAGACGACGGCGCGTTGTTCGTTTCGCCGGACTCCGGCGGCGGCGGCGGCAACGGCGGGACGCTGACGGGAACGTTCCCCTCAATCACCGGCGTAATTTTCCCGAGCAGCGGCAACGGCATCGACCTTCAAGCCAACGGCGGCAACGGTGGTTCGGGCGGCACATGGTACGGCGGCGGCGGCGGCGCGTCGGGCGGCGGCGGCGGAACGGGCGGCAGCATCGGAACGATCTCGACGCCGTTGTTCACACCGTCGGGTCTCTCGATCGTCACCGCAAACGACAACCAATACGGTGTCTTCGCGCAAAGCGCGGGCGGCGTCGGCGGTTCGGGCGGCGACGGTGATGGTTTCACGGGCGGCGGCGGTAACGGCGGTGGAGGTGGTGCAGGCGGCACCGTCTACCTCGATGTTCAAAGCAACATCTTCACGTTCGGGAACAATGCTTTCGGTATTCTCGCCGAAAGTATCGGCGGCGGCGGCGGTAACGGCGGCGGCGGCTTTAGCTTATTTTATGGAAGCGGCGGTTCCGGTAGCCAAGCGCAATCCGGCAGCAACGTTGCACTGACGCTCGGATCGGGCGGCTCGGTGTTCACCGCGGGAACGAGTTCGTACGGAATTCTCGCGCAAAGCGTCGGCGGATACGGCGGCACGGGCGGAAGCCTCGACGGCATCGTTAGCTTCGGCGGCGACGGCAGCAACGGCGGTTCCGGTGGAACCGTCAACGTTACGACCGCAAGCGGAACGTCAATCACGACGCAGGGTGATTATGCATACGGCCTCGTCGCGCAATCGATCGGTGGCGGCGGCGGCTCAGGTGGTTCCAGCGGCGCGATTTATTCGCAAGGCGGCAGCGGAACGGCGGGTGGCGCCGGATCCGACGTTACCGTTATTAACGGCGGCGCGATTACAACGAGCGGTCAAGTTGCAAAAGGCATTCTTGCGCAAAGTATCGGCGGTCACGGCGGCGATGGCGGAAGTTCAACCGGTATTGCGTCGCTCGGCGGCAACGGCAGCTCGACGAGCGGTGCCGGTAACGTTAGTGTAACCAACAGCGGCAGCATTACGACCTACACGTACACCGGCGTCGCAAGCAACGGTTTATTTGGTGCGCAAGCAATCTTCGCGCAATCAGTCGGCGGCGGCGGTGGCAACGGTGGAACGTCAGGCGGTTGGTTGGAATCCATCGGTGGCACCGGCGGAGCGGGCGGTGATGGTGGAACCGTCAACGTCACGAACAGCGGCAACCTCACAACGTACGCGAGCGACTCTTCAGCGATCTTCGCGCAATCGGTTGGCGGCGGCGGCGGCAACGGCGGCGGTGCGCTTGGCGTCGGAGTTGGATCTTCGATTGCAATCGGCGGCAGCGGCGGAAGCGGTGGACAAGGTCAAACGGTTACGGTCAATTTAGACGGCGGCACGATCGTAACCGGCGCGGGCGGCGAAGCCGATCGTTCGGACGGCGTCATCGCGCAATCGGTTGGTGGCGGTGGCGGCAACGGCGGCTATGCGATCTCGGCGTCAATTGGAGCAGCCGCCGCAGCATTCGCGCTCGGTGGCAGCGGCGGAAGCGGCGGCGCGGGCGGCAACGTTGTGATCACGAGCAACGGAACGCTCGGTTCGATTCAGACAAACGGTTATCAATCGAATGGAATTCTCGCGCAGTCGGTTGGCGGCGGCGGTGGTAACGGCGGACTTGCTATTGCAGCCAGCGTCGGTCTCGTCAGCGGCGCATTCGGTCTTGGCGGCAGCGGCGGCAGCGGTGGTGGTGCCGGCACCGTCAGCGTCAACAGCGACAACAGCATTACAACGTACGGTAGCGATTCGATCGGGATCATCGCGCAGAGCATTGGCGGAGGCGGCGGCAACGGCGGCGAGAGCATTGCAGCGAGTGCCAGCCTCGTCGGTGCGAGCGTTGCGGTGGGCGGCAGCGGTGGAAGCGGCGGTAACGCAAACACGGTTACGGTCAACAGCCAAGGCGCGATACAGACGTACGGTACGGATTCGACGGGAATACTTGCGCAAAGCGTCGGCGGCGGCGGCGGCAACGGCGGCTACGCGGTTGGTGCAACGCTTGCGGGAATTGCCGGCGTAGCTTTCGGCGTTGGTGGAAGCGGCGGTAGCGGCGGCTATGGCAGCAGCGTTTCCGTTACCAACAGCGGCAACATTGGAACGGGCGGTTCCGGTGCGACCGGCATCATTGCGCAATCGATCGGCGGCGGCGGTGGCAACGGCGGCTTCAGTGTTGCGGCTGCGATCTCGCTCGGTGGCAACGCGTCGCTTTCAGTTGGCGGAAACGGCAGCGATGCCGGAAGCGCAAGCTCGGTATTCGTTTCAAACGGAACCGATACGATCAGCACGGGCGGCGACAACTCGAACGGTATCTTTGCGCAGAGTCTTGGCGGAAGCGGCGGCAACGGCGGCTTCAGCATCGCGGGCGGAATCAGCGGCGAAGCAACCTTAACCGGATCGGTCGGCGGAGGCGCCGGAAGCGGCGGAAGCGCCGGAAGCGTCACGGTTGATAGTGGTTCATCGGGTGCGCTCGCGGCGATTGATACGCTTGGTTACAATTCATCGGGCATCGTCGCGCAATCGGTTGGCGGCGGTGGTGGTAACGGCGGGTTTGCAATTTCAGGCGCACTTTCGGGCGGTGCAGCGCTTGCCGGCGGAATTGGCGGAAGCGGTGGCGCGGGAAGCAGTGCGTCATATGTCAGCATCACGAGCTACACGAATATCCAAACCGGCCTCGCCAGCAATTGCACCGGCAATCAATGCGGGTCTGATAATTCAAACGGAATTCTGGCGCAGTCGGTCGGCGGCGGTGGCGGTAACGGCGGCTTTAGCGTAGCAGGTGCCGGCGGAGTTGATTTTGCGGGCGGCGTCGGTATCGGTGGCGGCAGCGGATCGGGCGGCACTGCAAGCTCGGTTGGCGTTGCAAGCATCGGCAACATCACGACCTACGGAAACAATTCAAACGGCATTCTCGCGCAATCGATCGGCGGCGGCGGCGGTAACGGCGGCTTCAGCATTGCAGGCTCGCTTTCGGCGGGCGCTGCGGTGGGTGTAAGCATCGGTGGCGCAGGCGGATCCGGTGGTCAAGCAAGCGACGTTACGGTGACGAGCAACGGTAACATCGCAACGACCGGCAACGAATCGATCGGTATCGAGGCGCAATCGATCGGCGGCGGCGGCGGTAACGGCGGGTTTAGCGTTGCTGCGGGACTTGGTGGCGACGTCGGTGCTGGTCTCTCGCTCGGCGGAAGCGGCGCGGGTGGTGCAACTGCCGGTTCGGTCACCGTAATATCGAGCGGCTCTACTATTGATACAATCGGAAACGGTTCGATCGGCATTCTCGCGCAATCGATCGGCGGCGGCGGTGGTAACGGCGGCTTTAGCATCGGTGCCGGTGGAGGCGGCAGCGCTGGAATCGGCGGCAGTCTCGGCGGCAGCGGCGGAGGCGGATCGAACGCGAGCTCCGTCAACGTTACAAACGGAAACTCGATTACAACGCAGGGCGATTCTGCCGGCGGTATCGTTGCGCAATCGATCGGCGGCGGCGGCGGTAACGGTGGCTTCAGCATCGCGGGTGCCGGCGGCGATCTCGCTGCAGCTGTTTCGATCGGCGGCGGCGGCGGCAACGGCGGAACCGCGTCGACCGTCAGCGTCACGAACACCGGCTCGATCACCACGTATGGTGTTGCGTCAAACGGTATCACTGCGCAATCGATCGGCGGCGGCGGCGGCAACGGCGGATGGAGCGTCGGCGGAACGCTTTCTGCAAGTGGCGCTGCGCAATTCAGCATGGGCGGCAGCGGTGGAAGTGGTGCGGATGCAAACAACGTTACCGTTTCGAGCAATGGCAACATCACGACGGGTGACGACAGTGCGATCGGTATCCTGGCGCAATCCATCGGTGGCAGCGGCGGTAACGGCGGATTCAGTATCGCCGGCGGAATATCGGGGGGCTCGAGTGCAGCAGTTTCGCTCGGTGGTTCGGGCACCGGCGGCGCAGATGCCGGCTCCGTTCAAATTGCGAGCGTCGGAAATGTTTTCACCGGTGGTAACAACGCCGACGGCATGCTTGCGCAATCGCTTGGCGGCGGCGGCGGCAACGGTGGATGGAGCGTCGCCGGCACGATTTCGAACGGCACATCCGCGAGCGTAAGTTTAGGCGGAACCGGCGGCAGCGGCGGCTCTGCGTCATCGGTAGAGCTCTCGAGCAACGGCAACGTAACGACGACGGGCTCGAATTCAGCGGGTCTCGTTGCGCAATCGCTCGGTGGCGGCGGCGGTAACGGCGGCTTCAGCGTTGCCGGCGATCTATCGAACGGCGCGACTGCGAGTGTCTCGATCGGCGGCGCAGGCGGACTCGGAAGCGACTCTGGCCTCGTGTTCCTCTCGAGCGGTACGTCGACGAATCTCATCACGATCTCGACGAGCGGTACGCAAGCCGATGGTATTCTCGCGCAGTCGATCGGCGGCGGCGGCGGCAACGGCGGATTCTCCGTCGCGGGATCACTCTCGAACGGCTCGTCGGCATCGGTGAGTCTCGGCGGCACCGGCGGAGACGGCGGAACTGCCGGATCCGTGACGGTGAGCTCCAACAGCAACGTCACGACGACCGAGGATCAATCGTCAGGTATCGTTGCGCAATCGATCGGCGGTGGTGGTGGTAACGGCGGCTTCAGCATTGCAGGCGATCTTGCGAACGGAACCGCGATCGGCGTTTCGCTGGGCGGTAAAGGCGGTAGCGGTGGAACGGCAAGCGCAGTAAATCTGACGAGCGGACTCGGCGCATCACCGGTGGCGATTACAACCAGCGGTGATTCCGCGGACGGCATTCTCGCGCAATCGATCGGCGGCGGCGGCGGCAACGGCGGCTTCAGCGTTGCGGGCACGATTGCAAACGGCACCTCGTTCGGCGAATCGATGGGCGGAACCGGCGGCACAGGTAACACGAGCTCCGACGTATCCGTCGCGAGCAACAGTACGATCATGACGTTCGGCGAGTCTTCGACCGGCATCGAGGCGCAATCGATCGGCGGCGGCGGTGGTAACGGCGGGCTGCACATAAAGGGCAGCATCAACGCCAAAAACGGAAGCGCCAGTGCGAGCGTTGGTTTTGGCGGCGGCGGCAGTGGCGGAAATTCCGGAACGGTTACGGTTTCGAGCACGTCGGCAATCACGACGCAAGGCGACACATCGGACGGCATCCTTGCGCAGTCGATCGGCGGCGGCGGCGGTTACGGCGGGATCGGCATCGGCGGACAAATCGAAAGCGCGCTCGGCCTAAGCTTCGGAGGCAGCGACAGCGGCGGCGGATCGGATGACGTCAGCGTCACGAACAGCGCTTCGATTGCAACCGGTGATGTGACGAACGGTACGGGCAATTTTTCGAACGGAATCGTCGCGCAGTCGATCGGCGGCGGCGGCGGCGAAGGCGGCTTTAGCATCTCCGGCGGCATCTCGGCTTCGGGTGGTGGACTGAGCGGGCTCAAGACGGCATTCGGCGCCGCGGGCGGTACCGGCGGCGACGCGGGTAATGTTACCGTTGTCAATTCCGACGGCAGCACGGCGATTTCGCTTTCGACGGTAGGATCGAATGCAAACGGCATTCTCGCGCAGTCGATCGGCGGCGGCGGCGGTAACGGCGGTTTTGCAGTCGCCGGAAATCTCAGCAGCGGTTGGAGTCTCGGTTTAGCAATGGGCGGCAGCGGCGGCACCGGCGGCGACGCAGGAACCGTCAGCGTCACCAGCTCGAGCACGATCACGACGCAAGGCGATCTTTCCAACGCTATCGCGGCGCAATCGATCGGTGGCGGCGGCGGTAACGGCGGCTTCGCAATTTCTGCGAGCGGCACGGCCGGAACCGCTGCGAACTTTGCGTTCGGTGGAAGCGGCGGGACGGGCGGGACCGCAAGCGCCGTGAACGTGCTGAACACGAGCACCGGCACAATTGCGACGTACGGCGATCAATCCTCAGGCATTCTCGCGCAATCGGTCGGCGGCGGCGGCGGTAACGGCGGATTCACCGTTGCGGCGTCGCTCACCGAAGCCAGCGCAGTAACTGCCGGATTCGGCGGAAGCGGCGGAACGGGCGGCACGTCGGGCACGGTCTACGTCACCAACCTCGCAAACATTTTGACGACGGGCAATTCATCCGGCGGCATCATCGCACAATCGCTTGGCGGCGGCGGCGGTAACGGCGGGTTCAATGTTGCCGGCGGAATCAGCGGCAGTTATGCGATGACGCTCGGCTTCGGCGGAACCGGCGGTAATGGCAACACCGCATCGGATGTTACCGTCAGCAGCGGCAGCGCGACGAGCGCCGTTCAGATCGAGACGTTCGGTGCGCAATCGGCCGGCATTCTTGCGCAATCGGTCGGCGGCGGCGGCGGCAACGGCGGCTGGAACATCGCCGGCTCACTTTCGAGCGGGCCTTCATTTACGCTTGGATACGGCGGCGGCGCGACGGCTGCATCGTTCGGTGTTCCGTGCGGAGGCGTTATCGTGTGCGAAACCGGCGGAGCTGCCGGGAACGTTGCGGTCACCAGCAATTCGAACATTTACACATGGGGAGATCAGTCGGCCGGCATCATCGCGCAGTCGCTCGGCGGCGGCGGCGGCAACGGCGGCTTCAGTATTAGTGCCGACCTTTCGACATCGAACGCATTCGGATTGAATTTCGGCGGCGACGGCGGTACCGGCAACACTGGAGGTACGGTGCTCGTCACGAGCGGCACGTCGACGTCGGCGGTGGCGATCCAAACCATCGGAACGAATTCGGACGGCATCCTTGCGCAGTCGATCGGCGGCGGCGGCGGCAACGGCGGTTTCGGAATTGCCGGTACGGCGACCACGTCGTCGAGCTTTTCTATGGGACTCAATCTCGGCAGTGCCGGTGGAAGCGGCGCAACCGCATCGACGGTGACCGTTGCAAGCAATAGCGCGATACAAACGTTCGGAGACGATTCATCGGGCATCGTCGCGCAATCGATCGGCGGCGGCGGCGGCAATGCAGCATTTACGGCGACTGGGTCGATCTCTTCGACCGCGATTGCCGGCAAGATGGACTTCGGTAGCGGCGGATCGGGCGGCGACGCGGGTTCCGTAAACGTCAGCAGCTTGGATACGATTGTCACTTCCGGCCAAAACTCGAACGGAATTCTCGCCGAATCGATCGGCGGCGGCGGCGGATTCGGCGGAATGTCACTTCCGTCCACGATCATCAATACGGCGACGAATGCCATTGGTCTCTCGCTTGGCAGTCTATGTGCGTCGTGCGGTGGTACAGCCAGCGACGTCACGTTGACGAATTACGGCAGCATTCAAACGGGCGGCGATAATTCGAATGCGCTCATCGCGCAATCGATCGGCGGCGGCGGCGGCGATGGCGGGTTTGCAATCGGTGTCGGACTCGCGGCGCAGTCGGGCGTGACGTCGAGCATCACCGACGCAATTGGTGCGCCGGGCGGTAATGGTGGAAACGCCGGCAATGTGATCGTTGCTAATAGCGGCGCAATGTTGATTACTTCGGGCTCGCAATCCAGTGCGCTCGTGGCACAATCGATCGGCGGCGGCGGCGGCAACGGCGGCTTCGCGATCTCCGGAAATATCTCGGCGGGCTGGGCGCATGAATCTTGCGCTCGGCGGCGGCGGCGGCAGCGGCGGTACGGCCGGAAACGTTACGGTTACGAGCTCGAGCCAAATCACGACGACCGGCGATCTTTCCGATGGCATCATGGCGCAGTCGATCGGTGGCGGCGGCGGTGACGGCGGATTTGCAATTGCGGCAACGGGTTCTACGGGACTTGCTGCCACGACGGCCATTGGCGGGAGCGGCGGCAGCGGTAACTACTCGGGTGTCGTCAAGGTAGCGAACAGCGGCATTATCGTCACGGGCAGCGATATCGGTGGCGTCGTTACCGGTAACGGTTCAACCGGAATTCTTGCGCAATCGATCGGCGGCGGCGGCGGTAATTCCGGATGGGTCGTTGCGGGCACGCTCGATGAAGGCAGCGATGCTTCCGTCGCGTACGGCAACTCCGCTGGAGCCGGCGGTTACGCTTCGAACGTGCACGTTTGGAACACGGCCAGCATTCAAACGTATGGAGACTCGGCCGGCGGCATTATCGCGCAATCACTCGGCGGTGGCGGCGGCAACGGCGGCTTTGCAGTCAACGGCGGGATCAGCGGCGGCAAGCAACTCGGTTTAGCGATAGGCGGCGCAGGCGGCACCGGAAGCTATAGCGGTAACGTCTACGTGCATTCCGGCGCGGCTGCAAATGCCGTTACGATTCTTACCGCCGGTGATTTCTCGAACGGTATTCTCGCGCAAGCGATCGGCGGCGGCGGCGGTAACGGCGGCTTCGACGTGGCGGGAACGATCTCGTCGGGATCATCGTTCACGCTCGGCTACGGCGGCACCGGCGGTGGCGGCGGCTATGCGGGTTCGGTTTACGTGGATAGCGTCAGCAACATTCAAACGTTCGGCGACTCTTCAACGGGTATCGTCGCGCAATCGATCGGCGGCGGCGGCGGCAACGGCGGATTCAGCGTCGCCGGCAGCATCGCCGGCGCGAACTCGCTAACGATTGGATTGGGCGGCACCGGCGGAGACGCGAACGTTGCGGGTGCGGTAACCGTCGATAGCGGCGTATCAACGAACGTCGTCGACATTTTTACGAGCGGGACGAATTCGGGCGGCATTCTCGCGCAATCGATCGGCGGCGGCGGCGGCGACGGCGGATTTGCAGTCGGCGGCGCAGTCAGCTCATCGAAAGCGCTTGCATTCGGCGAAGGCGGTTCGGGCGGCACGGGCGACGATGCAAGCACCGTCAACGTTACGAGCTACAGCGATATCGTTACGGGCGGCGACAATTCCGTCGGCATCATGGCGCAATCGATCGGCGGCGGCGGCGGCGCGGGTGGCTTCGGAGCGTCGGGCAAGATTACCAGCACCGGCGCAAAGGCCAGCTACACGTTCGGCAGCGGCGGAATGGCGGGTGACGGCAAGGCTGTTACCGTCAATTCGTACGACACGATCGTTACGAGCGGCGACAATTCGGGCGGCATTCTCGCGCAATCGATCGGTGGCGGCGGCGGCTATGGCGGCATGAGCGTCGCGGGATCGCTGGCTGCAACGCTTGGCCAAAATTATGGTGCTTCAGCGGGGAGTGGCGGCAACGGCGACGTCGTAACCGTCGTCAATACCGGCAGCATTCAAACCGGCGGCGATAACTCGGTTGCGATTACGGCGCAATCGATCGGCGGCGGCGGTGGTGATGGCGCTTTGGATATCTCCGCCGGTTTGGCAAGCAGCGGCGCGACGGCCGGTCTCAGTCATAGCCTCGGCACGAGCGGCGGCGTCGGCGGAAATGCCGGCAACGTCACGGTCGGCAACAGTGCAGCCGAAATCTATACCAGCGGCGCCGAATCCGGCGGCATTCTCGCGCAATCGATCGGTGGCGGCGGCGGTAACGGCGGCGACGCGATCAACGGTAACATCGCGCCGGGTTGGGCACTCGGAGTTGCGCTCGGTGGAAGCGGCGGCTCGGGCGGAAGTTCCGGAACGGTCGACGTGACGAGTTCGAGCATCATCGTTACGAACGGCGATCTGTCCGATGGTATTGCAGCGCAATCGATCGGCGGCGGCGGCGGTAACGGCGGCTTTGCAATCTCGGCAGTCGGCTCGACCGGAATGTCGGCAAACATTGCAATTGGCGGCAACGGCGGAAGCGGCAACAACGGTAATGTCGTTTCGGTCATCAACTCCGGAGAGATCGCGACGGCAGGTTCGGAATCGAACGGCATTCTCGCGCAATCGATCGGCGGCGGCGGCGGTAATTCGGGTTGGGCAATCGCCGGCACGATCGGTCAAGGCAACGACGCATCGGTCGCGTACGGCGCAGTTGGCGGAGCCGGCGGAACCGCGACGACGGTCGGCGTTTCAACGACGGCGAGCATCGAAACGATCGGGGATTCATCCAACGGCATCGCAGCGCAATCAATCGGTGGCGGCGGCGGCAACGGCGGATTCTCGGTTGCCGGAAATATTTCGGGCGGCTATTCGCTGGGACTATCGTTCGGTGGCGCGGGCGGCACCGGTAGCGGCAGCGGAGACGTTACCGTAACCGCGGGTACCGCTGCGAACGCAGTTGCGATTCTGACGAACGGCGATTTCTCGAACGGTATTTTGGCGCAATCGCTCGGTGGCGGCGGCGGTAACGGCGGTTTCCATATCGCGGGAGATATCTCGAGCGGTTCATCGCTTACGCTCGGCTACGGCGGAGCAGGCGGCGACGGCGGTACGGCAGGTTCGGTAACCGTCGGCAGCGTCAGCGACATTCAAACGTTCGGCAATTCAGCGGGCGGCATCGTCGCACAATCGATTGGCGGCGGCGGCGGTAACGGCGGCTTCAGCGTCGCGGGTGCGCTCAGCGGCGGAAACGCGTTGACGATCGGCATGGGCGGCGCGGGCGGCAGCGGCAATACGGCATCGACGGTGACCGTCGGCAGCGGCGCATCGACGAACGTTGTCGATATTTTCACGAACGGCGAGAATTCGGACGGCATCCTCGCGCAATCGATTGGCGGCGGCGGCGGTAACGGCGGTTTCGCTGTCGGCGCATCGGGATCGACTGCAACGTCGATGGCGTTCGGCGAAGGTGGCGGCGGCGGGACGGGTGATTCCGCAAACACTGTTGCCGTCACGAGCTTCAGCGACATCGTCACGGCCGGCGACAATTCGATCGGTATCGCCGCGCAATCGATCGGGGGCGGCGGCGGCTCCGGCGGATTCAGCGCATCCGGTAAAATCACGAACACCGGCGCGAAAGCGAGCTACACGTTCGGCAGCGGCGGCTCTGCGGGTGATGCAGGCGCAGTTACGGTGGCGTCATCCGATTCGATCGCGACCGGCGGCGACAACTCGATTGGTATTTTGGCGCAATCGATCGGCGGCGGCGGCGGATTCGGCGGCATGAGCGTTGCAGGTTCGCTTGCCGCGGATCTTCGGGATGGATTACGGCGCGAGCGCCGGCGGCGGCAACGCGAGCACGGTCGGCGTTACGAATTCCGGCAGCATTCAAACCGCGGGCCAAAACGCTGCTGCGATCGTTGCGCAATCGATCGGCGGCGGCGGCGGCAACGGCGCGATGGATATCTCGGTCAGCGTCGCGAGCAGCGGCGTGACGGCGGGATTGAGTCACAGTTTTGGTACGAGTGGCGGAACGGGCGGTAACGCAGATGACGTCACCGTCGACAACACCGCGGCGGTGCTGTTCACGCAAAGCGTACAATCCGACGGCATTCTCGCGCAGTCGATCGGCGGCGGCGGCGGTAACGGCGGCTATGCAATCAACGGTAGCGTAGCAGCCAGCTGGGGGCTCGGCATGGCACTCGGCGGCGCGGGCGGCTCCGGCGGCTATGCGGGCACGGTCGACGTGACGAGCTCGAGCGCGATCGTAACGAACGGCGACATTTCCGACGGCATTGCAGCGCAATCGATCGGCGGCGGCGGCGGTAACGGCGGCTACGCAGTTTCTGCAATCATGACGACCGGTACGGCGGCCAACATTGCAATCGGCGGTACCGGCGGCAGCGGGAATAACGGTAATGCCGTCACGGTTGACAACACCGGCCAAATCGGAACTGCAGGAGAAGCGTCAAACGGCATTCTCGCGCAATCGATTGGTGGCGGCGGCGGTAATTCCGGGTGGGCGATTGCGAGCACGCTCAGTCAGAGCAACGACGCATCGTTCGCGTGGGGAACCAGCGGCGGCTCCGGCGGAAGTGCGTCGACCGTTACCGTTTCAACGACTGCTAATATTCAAACCGAGGGCGATTCGTCGAATGGCATCGCTGCACAATCGATCGGTGGCGGCGGCGGTAACGGCGGATTCTCGATAGCCGGCGGGATCAGCGGCGGCACCGCGATCGGCCTGTCATTTGGTGGTGCCGGTGGAACGGGCAGCAACAGCGGCAACGTGGGCGTAACGGCTGGCGGTGCCGGTAACACGATTCAGATTTTGACCAACGGCGATTTCGCGAACGGCATTCTCGCACAGTCGGTCGGCGGCGGCGGCGGTAACGGCGGCTTCCACATCGCAGGGACCGTCTCGAGCGGAACGTCGCTGGATCTCGGCTACGGCGGCGCGGGCGGTGATGGTGGTTATGCGGGATCGGTGACGGTTGCGAGCGTTACCAACATTCAAACGCAAGGCAATTCGTCCGCTGGTATAGTCGTGCAATCGATCGGCGGCGGCGGCGGTAACGGTGGTTTCAGCGTTGCCGCTTCGCTCGCCGGCACGAACTCACTCGACGTCGCGATGGGCGGCGCGGGCGGCAACGGTAACTACGCATCCGCAGTGACAGTGGACAGCGGCCTAGTCGGCAACGACGTCGCGATCTTCACGAACGGCAACAATGCCGGCGGCATTCTTGCGCAATCGATCGGTGGCGGCGGCGGTAACGGCGGCTTCGCCGTCGGCGGCACGGCAAGCGCGAACAAGGCCTTGGCGTTTGGTGAAGGCGGCGGCGGCGGAACCGGTGCCGACGCGGGCGCCGTAACGGTTTCAAGTTACACGCAGATCTCGACGGTCGGCGACAATTCCGTCGGTATCATGGCGCAATCGATCGGCGGCGGCGGTGGATCGGGCGGTGTCAGTGCGTCCGGCAAGATCACGAGCACCGGCGCGAAGTCGACGTACACGTTCGGCAGCGGTGGATCTGCGGGGAACGGCGCGGACGTCGTTGCGGCATCGTTCGACAACATTCTTACGACCGGTGAAAACTCGGGCGGTATCTTAGCGCAATCGATCGGCGGCGGCGGCGGATACGGCGGCCTCAGCGTCATCGGGACGCTCGAATCTGCGCTGGGCATGGACTACGGTGCATCAGCCGGCGGCGGAAGTGCCGGAACGGTGATCGTCAACAACACCGGCAGCATTCAAACGGGCGGCGACAATTCGGGTGCAATCACCGCGCAATCGATTGGCGGCGGCGGTGGCGATGGCGCGTTCGATGTTTCCGCGGGCTTGAGTTTTACGGGCGGCGTCACCGGTGCACTCAGTCATAGTTTCGGAACGAGCGGCGGTACGGGCGGAAACGGCGACGACGTCACCGTCTTCAATAGTTCGGCGCAGGTTTACACGAGCGGCTCGGAGTCTGATGGTATTCTCGCGCAATCGATCGGCGGCGGCGGCGGCAACGGCGGGTTTGCAGTCGCCGCCAACATCACGCCCGGCTGGAGTCTGGGCGCGTCGATGGGTGGCGCCGGCGGATCGGGCGGAACATCCGGAAACGTTTACGTCAGCAGCTCGAGCACGATTACGACGACGGGCGACGTATCCGATGGGATTGCAGCACAATCGATCGGCGGCGGCGGCGGCGACGGCGGCTTCGCGATCTCTGCGATCGGCTCGGTCGGATTCACTGCAAATACCGCATTCGGCGGTGCCGGCGGAAGCGGCAACAACGCCAACACCGTTACCGTCCTCAACAACAATGCGATTCAAACCAGCGGCACTGCATCGAACGGCATTCTCGCGCAATCGATCGGCGGCGGCGGCGGCAATTCGGGGTGGGCCGTTGCGGCGACGCTCACGCAAGGCAACGACACGTCGTTCTCATACGGAACGACGGGCGGTGCCGGAGGAACCGCGACGACCGTCAACGTTACGACGAATGCGAACATTCAAACACAAGGCGATTCGTCAAACGGCATCGCGGCGCAATCGATCGGCGGCGGCGGCGGTAACGGCGGCTTTGCAACGACCGACGGTGTTACCGGCGGATTCAACATCGGGCTCTCGATGGGCGGAGCCGGCGGAACGGGCAGCGGCAGCGGTGATGTCGGCGTAGCGGCGGGTTCTGCTGCGAACGCAATTTCGATCCTGACAAACGGCGATTTTGCAAACGGCATTCTCGCACAGTCGATCGGCGGCGGCGGCGGTAACGGCGGTTTTGATATCACCGGCGGAATCGCGTCCGGTTCGGCGCTTTCCGTTGCGCACGGTGGCACCGGCGGCGACGCGGGCACTGCGGGCTCGGTGACGGTTGCGAGCGTCGCGAACATTCAAACCGTCGGCAACGATTCCAATGGCATCATCGCGCAATCGATCGGCGGCGGTGGCGGCAACGGCGGGTTCAGCGTCTCTGGATCGATCACCGGAGCGAACTCGCTTTCAGTCGGACTCGGCGGAGCCGGCGGTAACGGCAACACGGCATCGCTCGTCACCGTCACGAGTGGCGCAAACGGAAGCGTCGTCGACATCTTCACGAACGGCGAATCCTCGGACGGTATTCTCGCGCAGTCGATCGGCGGCGGCGGCGGCAACGGTGGACTCAGTGTCGGCGGTTCGCTCAGCTCCGGAAAAGCGCTTGCGATGGGTGAAGGCGGCAGCGGCGGTACTGGCAACGATGCCGGCGCAGTCGGCGTAACGAGCTACAGCAATATCGTTACGGACGAGGACAATTCGGTCGGCATCGCTGCGCAGTCGATCGGCGGCGGCGGCGGCTCCGGCGGCATGAGCACGAGCGGCAAGATCACGTCGACCGGTGCGAAGGCGAGCGTTTCGTACGGCAGCGGCGGTTCTGCCGGCGACGGCGCGGACGTCAACGTCGGCAACAACGCGATGATCGTCACGAGTGGCAATAACTCCGAAGGCGTGATGGCGCAATCGATCGGTGGCGGCGGCGGATACGGCGGCATGAGCGTTATAGGAACGCTTGCGACGACGCTCGGCATGGATTACGGCGCGTCGGCCGGCGGTGGAGACGCGGGGACGCGTTACGGTCGACAACTCGGCCGACATTCAAACGTCGGGCGAGAATGCCACGCGCTGCTCGCGCAATCGATCGGCGGCGGCGGCGGCAACGGCGCATTCGACGTTTCGGCGGGACTCGGCACCGGCGGACGTTCGGGTCTCGGTCATAGCTTCGGAACGAGCGGCGGCACCGGCGGTAACGGCGGCAACGTAACGGTTGACGAATACGTCGAGCGAACTCTTCACGACCGGCGCGCAATCCGACGGCATTCTCGCGCAATCGATCGGCGGCGGCGGCGGCAACGGCGGATTTGCGATCGCGGCAACATCGCATCGGGCTGGTCGCTCGGTCTCACGATGGGCGGAGCCGGCGGCAGCGGTGGAACGTCGGGCGCCGTCAACGTGACGAGCCGCAGCGTAGTCTACACGGGCGGCGATCTTTCCGACGGCATCGTGGCGCAATCGATCGGCGGCGGCGGCGGCAACGGCGGCTTTGCGTCGCTGCAACCGGTTCGGCCGGACTCAGCGCAAACATCGCGCATCGGCGGCAGCGGCGGCAGCGGAACGACGCAGGCGCGGTCACCGTCGACAACAGCGGGCTGCGTCGTCACGAACGGCGACGCGTCGAACGGCATTCTCGCGCAATCGATCGGCGGCGGCGGCGGAAATTCCGGATGGGTCGTCGCAGCGACGATCGATCAAGGCGACGACACGTCGCATCGCGTACGGCACGACGCGGCGGTCGGGCGGAACCGCATCGACCGTCAACGTTGACGACGACGGCGAACATTCAACGCAAGGCGATATCATCGAACGGTATCGCGGCGCAATCGATCGGCGGCGGCGGCGGCAACGGCGGCTTCGTTGCGAACGCCGGAATCAGCGGCGGCAAGCAGCGTCGGCTGCGCACTCGGCGGCGCGGCGGTACGGGCAGCGGCAGCGAACGATGCACCGGTACGGCCGGCAGCGTCGAAGCACCGTGCAGATTCTGACGAGCGGTGATCGCGCGAACGGCATCCTCGCGCAATCGATCGGCGGCGGCGGCGGCAACGGCGGCTTCGACGTGTCGCGGCGGCGCCGCGACGCGGCGGATCGTTCACGTCTGGCAGCCGGCGGCGCAGGCGGCGACAGCGGCACGGCCGGCGTGCCGTCACCGTCACGAACGTCACGCAACATTCAAACGATCGGCGACGTCGTCGTCGGCATCGTCGCGCAATCGATCGGCGGCGGCGGCGGCAACGGCGGCTTCAGCGTTGCCGGCACGATCACCGGCGCGAACACGATGACGGCGGCGCTCGGTCGGCGCCGGCGGCAGCGGCAACACAGCGTCGGGCGTTACCGTCAACAGCGGCGCTGCACGAATCGGTCAGCATCACGACGAGCGGCGACGCTGTCGGACGGCATTCTCGCGCAATCGATCGGCGGCGGCGGCGGCAACGGCGGCTTTGCGGTCGGCGGCGACATCAGTCGGCGGCGACGCAAAGCGATGGCATTCGGTGACGGCGGCAGCGGCGGCACCGGCAACGACGCTGGCGCCGTCACCGTCAACAGCTACACGCAAATCGGAACGACGGGCGACAACGCGATCGCGCATCGCCGCGCAATCGATCGGCGGCGGCGGCGGATACGGCGGCTTCAGCGCATCCGGCGCATCAGCGAGCACCGGCGCGAACGCGAGCTACACTATGGCAGCGGCGGCACCGCCGGCGACGGTGCGGACGTCACCGTGACGACCGGCGGATACGATCGTAACGAGCGGAGAAAACGTCCGATGGCATCCTCGCGCAATCGATCGGCGGCGGCGGCGGCAACGGCGGATTCAGCGTCGCGGGTACGCTCGAAGCCGATCTCGGCATGAATTACGGTGGCGACCGCCGGCAGCGGCGGCAACGCGGGCACCGTCGGCATCACGAATTCCGGCAGCATTCAAACGACCGGCGATAACTCAACGGCGCTCACCGCGCAATCGATCGGCGGCGGCGGCGGCGACGGCGCGTTCGATGTCAGCGCGGGACTCAGCCTCGGTGGATCTGCTGACGTCGACAGTCTTACGCATCAGCGTTCGGACGACCGGCGGCACCGGCGGCAATGCGGACGATGTGACGTCGACGAACACCGCGCGCAGATCGTCACGAGCGGCGCGCAATCGCGACGGCATTCTCGCGCAATCGATCGGCGGCGGCGGCGGCAACGGCGGATTTGCAATCGGCGGCAACGATTCGAATCCGGCTGGTCGATCGGCCGTCACGCTCGGCGGCAGCGGCGGCAGCGGCGGGATCGTCCGGCAACGTCGGCGTGACGAACATCGAGCATGATCGTAACGAGCGGTGACATTTCCGACTGCGATTGCTGCGCAGTCGATCGGCGGCGGCGGCGGCAACGGCGGTTTCGCCGTAAGCGCGACCGGTTCGGTCAGTACGACGGCAACATCGCGTATCGGCGGCGCCGGCGGCAGCGGCGAACGACGCAGGCGCAGTCACGGTCAGCAACAGCGGTACTGATCGGAACCGTCCGGTAGCGTCATCGAACGGCATTCTCGCGCAATCGATCGGCGGCGGCGGCGGCAACGGCGGTTGGGTCGTTGCGGCAACGCTTGGTCAGCGGACAATGACGCGTCGCTCGCAACGGCACGAGCGGCGGCAGCGGTGGCTGCAACGTGGTACGCGTCGGCGTGACGACGACGTCGAGCATCGCAGACGCGGCGGCGATTCATCGAACGGCATCCTCGCGCAATCGATCGGCGGCGGCGGCGGCAACGGCGGATTCTCCGTGACGCGGCGGCATCACGGGCGGATAAAGCGCTCGGACTCGCGTTCGGTGGCTGCCGGTGGAACCGGCAGCGGCTCGGGTGCAGTCACCGTAAATTCCGGCGCAAGCGAAAACGCGATTTCGATTTTGACCGAACGGCGATTTCGCAAACGGTATGCTCGCGCAATCGATCGGCGGCGGCGGCGGTAACGGCGGCTTCGATGTAGCGGGCACGGTTTCGGCCGGCTCCTCGTTCTCGCTCGGTTACGGTGGCGGCGGCGGCGACGGCGGAACCGCGGGTTCCGTCAACGTTGCGAGTTATACCGAATCTGCAAACGTACGGCAATTCGTCGAGCGGTATCGTTGCGCAATCGATCGGCGGCGGCGGCGGCAACGGCGGATTCAGCGTCGGCGCCGATCTCTCGGGAACGAATGCATTCGCCTTATCGTTCGGCGGCGCGGGCGGCACCGGAAATACGGCGTCGAGCGTCAGCGTTACGAGCGGCGATGCGAACACGCCACTCGACGTGTACACCGTCGGCGACAACGCAGACGGCATTCTCGCCCAATCGATCGGTGGCGGCGGCGGCAACGGCGGCGCATCGATCGCCGGCGTGATCAGCGCCGGCAGCGCGTTCTCGTTCGGTCAAGCGCTCGGCAGCGGCGGCGGAAGCGGTTCGACCGCAGCCGGCGTTACCGTCGCGAGCAACAGCATCGTGTGGACGCAAGGCGAAAATTCGTCCGGCATCGTCGCGCAATCGATCGGCGGCGGCGGCGGTAACGCCGGCTTTACGGCCAAGGGAATACTCTCGCAAAGCGGCGTTGCCGGATCGTTCAGCTTCGGCAGCGGCGGATCGGGCGGTGATTCCAGCACGGTCGACGTTACCAGCACCAATACGATCGTTACCGTCGGCGACAATTCAAACGGCATTCTCGCGCAATCAGTCGGCGGCGGCGGCGGATACGGCGGCGTTTCGCTGACGAACACCCTGCTCAGTGCAGCGGCAAGCGAAGTCGATTTGACGTACGGCAGTGCGTGCGCCAGCGGCGCATCGTGCGGTGGTAACGCGGACGACGTGAACGTAACGAACTCCGGCAGCATTCAAACCTCCGGCGCAAATTCGAGCGCGATGCTCGCGCAATCGATCGGTGGCGGCGGCGGCGACGGCGGATTTGCGATCGCAGGCGGCATTTCAGCGGGTTGGGGCGTTAAATCGGCGCTCGGACGCAACGGCGGTAACGGCGGAAATGCCGGCAACGTTGACGTGCAAAACACTGCGGCCGAGTTGATCACGAGCGGTTCCGAAGCCGACGGCGTGCTTGCACAATCGATCGGCGGCGGCGGCGGCGCAGGCGGATTCGCAGTCTCCGGAAACGTCGCGGGCGGTTGGGGCGTGAATCTTGCGCTCGGCGGCAGCGGCGGATCGGGCGGTTCGGCAAACACGGTGACCGTCAACAGCTCGAGTGAGATCCTTACGAGCGGCGATCTTTCGGATGGAATCTCGGCGCAATCAATCGGCGGCGGCGGTGGTACCGGCGGATTTGCAATTGCAGCCCAAGGCTCGCTCGGAATCGGCGGTAACGTCGGAATCGGCGGCGGCGGCGGAAGCGGCAACGCCGGCAACGACGTAGGGGTAACGAACACCGGCTTGATCGTTACCGCGGGAACGGCATCGAACGGCATTCTTGCGCAATCGATCGGTGGCGGCGGCGGCGACGCCGGCTTCGTCATCGCGGCTGCGCTCTCGCAAACGAATGCGGCAACATTCGGTTTCGGCGCGTCGGGCGCAGGCGGGTCGGATGCCGGAACGGTCACCGTTGCGAACGACGCTTCGATCGGAACGAGCGCCTCGAACGCGCAAGGTATTGAAGCGCAATCGATCGGTGGCGGCGGTGGCAACGGCGCAATGACGTTTGCAAGCGGAATGAGCGGTGCCGGCGCAATCGGTCTCAGCTTCGGCGGAAGCGCCGGCGCGGGCGGTAATGGGCAAGCCGTAACCGTTAACAACGGCATGAACGTCGCGAACACGACGATTCAAACGACCGGACTGGAAGCGAACGATATTCTCGCGCAATCGATCGGCGGCGGCGGCGGTAACGGTGGCGTTGCGATTGCAGCCAACAGCTCGAACGGCGCTGGTCTAGGACTCTCCGTCGGCGGCGACGGCGGCACGGGCGGAAACGCGGGCGTCGTCCAAGTGAACAACAACGCGCTGCTCGCGACGACCGGCAATTTCTCGAACGCGATCATGGCGCAGAGCGTCGGCGGCGGCGGCGGTAACGGCGCATTCGACGTCGCAGGCGGCGGAAGCACGGCATTCGCCGGAACCGTCGGGATTGGCGGAAGCGGCGGCGACGCGGGCAATGCGGCCGAGGTCGACGTCGTCAACAACAATCAAATTACGACCGTCGGCGACAGCGCCGCAGGCATCATCGCGCAATCGATCGGCGGCGGCGGCGGAAGCGGCGGCTTCAGCATCGCCGGTACGCTCGCGCAAAGCGGTTCGTTCGCGGTTGCAGTCGGTGGTTCAGGCGGCGGTGGCGGCAACGGTGGCGCAGTCAACGTGCAAGCCGGCGGCACGATCGGTACGAACGGCGCGAATTCCGATGCGGTCATCGCGCAATCAATCGGTGGCGGCGGCGGCAACGGCGGCTTCATGATTTCGAACTCGATCGCCGGCGCAAACTCAGTCGCGCTGACGATGGGCGCGAACGGTGGCGTCGGTGGAAATGCCGATGCAGTCTCCGTTACGACGAATTCCGGCGCGTCGCCGAGCATCATTGTGACCTCAGGTTACGAATCGGCCGGCGTGCTCGCGCAATCGATCGGAGGCGGCGGCGGCAATACAGGATTCAGCGTTACCGGAGGCGTCGGCACTAACGGCGGCGCGAGCTTGAATCTTGGTGCTCAGGGCGGTGCCGGCGGCAGCGCAGGCGCGATTACCGTGAACAACGCGGGGATCATCTCGACGACCGGCGAGCTTGCAAATGCGATCTCGGCGCAATCGATCGGTGGCGGCGGCGGAAACCTCGGCACGTCGGCGAGCGCACTTGCCCCCGGCGTAACGATTGGCGCGGTTCTCGGCGGAAGCGGCGGCGGTGCCGGCGACGGCAGTACGATCACCCTCAACAACAGCGGCGCGGTCTTTACGACCGGCGATCTCTCGAACGGCATCTTTGCGCAGTCGATCGGCGGCGGCGGCGGCTACATCGGCAGCCAACTGCAGGGCATCACGGGCTCGAACGTGCAGCTTGGCGCGACGACCGGTACCGGCGGTAACGGCGGCGACATCAACCTCACGAATTCCGGCGCCGTCGCGACGCTCGGAACAAATGCAAACGCAATCGATCTGCAATCGATCGGCGGCGGCGGCGGTGCGTACGTCGGTACGGGTGCATTGGCAGTCGTGCTCGGCGGAAACGGCGGATCCGGAAACGGCGGCGACATCAGCCTCACGAACACCGGGACGATCAACACGTCCGGCAATGGCGCGTTCGGCGTGCTCGCGCAATCGATCGGCGGCGGCGGCGGTCAGGCCACGAATTCGACCGGAACGATCTCGCTGCAGGGCGGCAACGCCGGTAACGGCGGCAACATCACGATCGCAAACACCGGCGACATCGTAACGACCGGCAACTACGCGGACGCGCTCGTCGTGCAATCGATCGGCGGCGGCGGCGGACTCGTGAACAACAATTACGTCGGCAGCGCCGGCGGCAACGGCTCGTCCGGCAACATCAACGTGACCGAGAACGGCACGATTGCGACGACGGGATCCAACTCGAGCGGCATCGTCGCGCAAAGCGCGGCGGGCACCGGTACCTCCGGCAACGTCAACATCAATGTCAATGGCTCCATCTACGTCGCATCGTCTTCGGCGAACGCCGTCGTCGCGCAGAGCACCGGCGCCGCGGGTGAAGGCAACAGCACGATCGCGCTCTCGCAAAATGGAGTGATCGTCGGCGGCGGCAACACCGGCGCGGCTCCCGGCGCAAGCGACGCGACCGGCGCGGCCGTACTGTTCGTCGGCGGATCCAACAACACGCTCAATAACAACGGCGTAATCACGTCGCTCTCGGGAATCAACGGTTACGCCGTAGTCGCGCAGAACGCCGGCGTCACAACCGTCAACAACAACAACGTCATGGTCGGATCGCTCGATCTCGACGGCTACGGCAACGTCAACAACGCTCCGGGCGCAGTGATGATCCTCGGCCCGACGGCAAACCTCGGCGCGCCCGGTACGTTCACGAATTCCGGCATCCTCTCGATCGGCGGCGTCGGCGTCGTCGGGACGACGAACCTGACCGGCAGCTTCGTGCAAAGCTCGACCGGCGTGATGCCAGTCGACGTCGACTTCGGCAACTACACCTACGACAAGCTCAACGTCAGCGGCAACGTGACGATGGCCGGTACGATCAACCTTTCGCTGCTCAACACCAACATGGTGAAGCAGGGGACGTTCAACTTCAACATCGTCAACGCGGGCGGAACGAACAACTCGTCGGCCGTCCAGCTCGTCGCGCCGGTATCGTTCGTCTCGCAATATCAGTTGATGCCCGGCCCGGGCGGCGCCCTCGTGCTGCAAAACGTCGTCAACTTCTCGCCGCCGACGCTCAGTGGCGACACCGGCGCATTCGGCCAATACATCGCCGCGATCCAAGCCAACGGCTCGTCATCGGCGCTGAGCGGGATGCTCGTTCAGATCTTCAACTCGCCGAATGAATCGTCGCTGAACTCGCTCTATCGCCAGCTGACGCCGGCTAGTTACACGCCGATGGAAGCCGCGACGCTGCTGGGTGGCCTCGGATTCGCGCAACAGCTGGTGAGCTGCAAGACGCCGGGCGCCGATTTCGGCGACGTCAAGGCCGGCGATTGCACGTGGGGCGGCATCAACTCGACGAATCTCGCGGAAATCGAGACGCCTTCGTCGGTTGCGTTCCAAGAGCAGACGCAAGGGATATCTCATTCGGATTCCAGACTCCGGTTGCCGACGGCCGCACCTCGGTCGGTGCGGGTCTCCGCCTACGGCGGCGACAATCTGTACTCGAGCAACTCCTCGATGTGGGGTTCGCGCTTCATGTTCGGTCTGACGGCCAAGCGCGAGAGCACGAACGACTTCGTGTTCTCAACCGATCTCGCCGCAGGCTCTGCGACATATCAAACGCATCGTTACATCGTCTTCCCAAGCTCGTCCGTACAAACGTCATCGGGCGCGACGGGCTTCGGCTCGTTCTCGACTCCGAGCGCCTCGACGCAAGGCGGCAACAACGTGTCGTTCATCACCGGCGGCTTCCGGATCGACAAGACGCTCGATTTCAACCGCTTCGAGCTCAAGCCGTATCTCGGCGTCAACGAGACCTCAGTCTCCGTCGGGACCAACACGGAGACCGGCGCCGGACCGCTCGACCTGGTCGGAAGTGCCAGACGGGATATGTATTTCACGGTGGTCCCGGGCATCGAGTTCGGCGGAAATTACACGTGGCGTGACATGAATATCCGTCCGAATTTGGATATCTCCGCGAACGAATTTCTCGGCAATGACGCAGCCGGATTCACTGCCGGACTCGCGGGAGCGGCTTCGAACCTGAACCTGCCGTTCAACAGCGCGATCGATCGTTCGCTGCTCAACGTCGGACCGTCACTCGACATCGAAGGCAAGAAGGGGCTTGGCCTGCGTCTCTCCGGCAACATGATGATCGGGAGCCACACGCATGGCGGCACGATGCAATTGAACCTGACGCAGAAGATCGGGAACCCCGGCCCGCCCTCGCACTAAACAAGCGTAGCGCTCTCCACTTGGTGTCACATGGTTTCGGGTGGCGCAACGATTTGGAGGGTTGCGGGCAAGATCTTGCCCTCGGCCTTTTTGCGTTGTGTCGCTGCCTGCGCTATCGGAACGGTCCCTCGACTACGGTGGCCCTACGCTCGGGATGACATCGGGGACACGCATCGTGCCAGCGCTGCAATTGTTTGCGTGAGGCGGCCCTTTGCGCGTAACCGTTAACTGGCGGAAATCGAACGTGCGCCCGGCGCGACTACTTCAGCTTGTCGTAGACTTCCGAAAACCCGGTCATCGCGATCGAAGCGTTGACGTCGTGCGGCGCTAAGGTCTGATCGAGAAGCGTGTACGTCACCTTCATCTCGCTTTTGCCGGCGCGCATCGCCGCGAGCACGGCATCCTGCACGGTCGCGGACGCGAAGCATCCCTGTTGCGCGCACGTCAGGTACGAATAGTTCTGCGTCACGCCGTTACCGAGGCTGACGATGATCGGCGTTCCGACGGCTGCGCCGAGAGGGACCTGCATCGTCAGTTGCGTCTTCCCATTTGCCACGGGGACCATCGTCATGGAAATGATCAGACCTCCGGTCGGCAACTGGGTGATCTGATTGCTGAGGTGGCACGCGAGCTTCGTCTGCGCATCGCATTCGAGGCGCCATCCGGTGATGTTGATGCGAGCTTGCGAGGACGTGGGACCAGTCTGCTGCGCGAGTGCGGGCTGTGCGGCGAGAAGAAGCAGGCAGGCGAGGATAGAGGTGCGTTTCATTCCGGGGGCATTCGCGTGAACAAGGCAGCGCACTTGCCGCGCGGAACGTCATTAACGATGAAGACGGTTGGCTTGGTTCATGCAGTCCTGCCCGCGCTTGCGCCGATGCGCGACGTTCTGGCGCGGCGTCTTCCGGACGTACGCCTCATCAATTTGCTCGATGAGGGCCTGCTTTCGGAAGCGGAGCGGTTGGGCGGCCTCGTTCCTGAGACGCTCGACCGCATGGAAAACGTGATCGGGCTGCTGCAAAAAGCCAAGGTCGATGCGGTTTTATTGACCTGCACGGCATATTCGACGGCCGTTCCCGAGATGCAGCGGCGGTTCGGTTCGCTGCCGATCATCGCCGTCGATCAAACGATGGTCGACAAAGCGATTACGCTCGGAATCCGTATCGGCGTTCTCGCAACGGTGCAAGCCGGACTCGATCAGCAAGTCGTCTTGCTCAACGAGGCAGCGGCTCGCACCGGGACTGCGATCGAGATCGTTCCAAGCTTTCACGCTGACGCCATGGATGCGTTGCGGCGCGGCGATCGCGATGCGCACGATCGCATACTCTTGGATGCGTTGCCTTCGCTGCTCGAGCGCGTCGACGTCGCACTGCTCGCACAAGTCAGCATGTCGCCGCTCGCAGCGAAGCTGCCTTCGAATCTGGCCAAGCCTGTACTCAGCAGTCCCGAGCTTGCCGCGGAGCGTCTCACCGAAATCTTAGCAGCGGCGTAACAGGCAGAATCGGCGCAAAGTCGAAGAAAACATTCCGTGCGATTCTTGCGCGGCCTCGCTCTCATCACGGTATTCGTTCTTGCTATTGCTGCGGGTTGGTATTATGTCGGTCACCGCGGCGGCAACAACGTCAAGAGCGGTACGGTAACCGTGTACTACACGAAGTACGACGGCACGACCGAAGTGCCGTACAGTGTGACGCTCGGCACAGCGCACGATACGCAGAGCATCGCGTTTTACGCAGCGACACAAGCGGTAGCAGGACCGCCGCCGAACGTTGAGGGGATACGCTTTCCTGCGGGTACGCATTTGCTTTCATTGGACTTGCACGATGGTACCGCCATCGTCGACCTTTCCGGCGACGTCAATAAGTTCGGTGGCGGAAGCTTTGACGAAGCCGGCATGTTCAAGTCGCTCGTGTGGACGCTGACGGCGATCCACGGCATCGATGCGGTTTCGATTCGCATCGACGGTTCGCGCGTTGCAACGTTACCCGGAGGCCACTTGGAGCTCGATGAGCCGCTTTCGCGTTCGAGCTGGTAAAGTCCGCAGCGCTCGCGCTGCTGTGGCTGTTTTCGGCTTTTACTGCCGCGCCGGTAAGCGCGCAATCGAGCGCTGGGGATTCCGACGTTCTGGTTTGCCGGAACGCAATTGATCTTCGAGCATGCCGATCGCGTCGATAACGAGATTGCAGTCCGCGGCAGCGATCCGGGACTCCAGCGTTTCCTTGCGCGCGTCGGAGCCACGCTTTCGTGGGAGCCGAGCTCGCGTTACGTCGTCATCACGACCGCCGACCGGCGCACGCTCACGTTTACGCTCGGCGTTCCGCATTTTCAAACCAGCGCCGGCGGTGAAAGCGTGCCGCTGCGCGCGTATATCGACGGCAACGACGTCTATCTGCCGTTTCTGACGCTCGCGCGTGCGCTGTACGTCGAACCGGTCCTCGAAGGCGGGGAGTACGTTCTGCAGCCGCAAATCGGCGCGCTCAACGTACGAGCGGACGGGCGCCGGACGCTCGTGTCTTTGATCGGCGGGACGCCGCTGCGCTTTACAAAAGACATCGATGAGCCGGGACGCATGACGCTCGTTTTCAGGGGTGCGTCCTCGACGCTGCAGCCGTCGCGTGCGGTCGATTTGCCGGGGCTCGGGCGCATCGACATAACGGTTGCCGGAAACACTCGCAACCCAACGACGGTCGTGACCTTCCAGACGACGCCGGGCGCGGCGCGCGCGCTCTTGCCGTCGACGAACCGCAACGAGTTGGATTTCGCCTTTGGGGGACAGGACGTCGCGCTGAACGGGATTCCGATCCCGGCGCAGGGGCCCGTTCTAGCCGTCCCAGCGACCTCGGCGTGCGATTCCGACCGCCGTTCCGACCGCGGTCCCGATGCCCTACGCCGCGCCGCTCCAGACCCCGCAATCGGCGCCGGCTGCCCGTTATGACGAGCTCGGCGGCCGTCGTCACCGGCCTGGACGTCGAGAATCCGGCTCCCGACGCGCTGTTGATCCACATTGCGACCTCGCCCGGCCTTTCATTTGAATGGCATCGCCTCGGGATCGATCGCTTCTACATTGATTTTCCGAATGCGACGCTGACCTCGGCGGCACACGACGACCGCCCGCCGGTCGCTTTCGTTCAAAACTACCGGATGAGTCAGCTCCCAGCGCGGCCGTTCCGACCGTACGTTTCGCGTTGACGATGACGCCGAACCGTCGTCTCGACGTCATTCCGGACGCGCAAGGCTTGACGATAACGGTCGCGGACGTCGATGCGACCGGCGATTTCATCGCTCAAATCGGTAGTGGGGTTACGGGCGCCGGCAACGTCGCGGTCGTGCCGACGGCGACACCCTCCGACATCACCGCGCCTCCCGGCGCGATTCCGCCGCCCGGTTCGAATCCGCGCTTGATCGTGCTCGATCCCGGACACGGCGGCAGCGACACGGGTGCGGTGCACAACGGTTTGATGGAAAAAGATATCACGCTCGACATCGCACTGCGCCTGCGTACGCTGCTCGTTTCGCGAGGTTGGATCGTGCACATGACGCGCGATACGGATCGCGACGTATACGGGCCGAATGCCTCCGACGTCGCTGAGCTGCAAGCCCGCGTCGACGTTGCGAACAACGCCGGAGCGCGTATGTTCGTCTCGATTCACGCCAACTCGAGCACGTCGAGCGTGCCAAGCGGGACGACGTCTTACTATTACAAGCCGGAAGACCGTCCTCTGGCCGCCGCGATTCAGGCGCGCTTGATCGCGCTGCTCGGAACGAAAGACGACGGCGTCGTTCGCGAGCGCTTTTACGTCATTCATCGTACGACGATGCCGGCGGCTTTGATCGAGACGGCGTTCGTATCGAATGTCGAGGATGCCGTGCGGCTTACGCTCGCCGAATTTCCGGCAACAAATCGCGGTCGGCATCGCGGATGGCATCAAGGATTACGCCGGTCAACCCTCAAGCTCTGTGTCGGTCGAACAGGGGAGCTTTTAGCGAGAGTGCATGCTCGGGATCTTTGATTCGGGTCTCGGCGGACTCACCGTCCTCCAGCAATTGCGGCGCCGGCTGCCGCATCACGACATAACCTATCTTGCCGATCAAGCGCACGTGCCGTACGGCGATCGGACCTCCGATGAACTTCTCGGATATTTGCGCGATAACATCGGTTATCTGCAAGACGCAGGCTCGCACGCAATCGTCGTTGCGTGCAATACGTCGTGCGCAGTCGCTATGAAGCATGGCTGGCCTGCGAGTAACGTCCCCGTTTTAAACCTGATCGACAACGCTGCGGAAGCGATTGCTGCAATGGGCGCGCGCAAAGTCGGCGTGCTCGCAACGACAGTTACGACGCAAACGGGAGCCTATGGCAATGCTATCCGCGCGCGTGTCCCAGGCGTTCACGTCGAAGAGCTCGCCGCGCCGGCGCTCGTTCCGCTCGTCGAAGCCGGACGTTACAGCGGTCGCGCAGTCCGCGCGGCGGTCGAACAGGCTTGTGAGCCCTTTTCGCGCGACCTGGACGTGCTGGTCCTAGGTTGCACGCACTATCCGATCCTCGACCCGCATTTCGCGGCGATTTTCGGTGAGGGCGTGGTCCGGCTCGATCCCGCGATCGCGCAGGCTGAGGCAACCGTAAAGCTCGTCCGCGAACTCGGCATCTCGACAGGCAGCGGGACGACGCTTTACGCGACCAGCGGCGAACCGATGGCCTTTGCGAATGCGGTTCGCGCGCTTCTCGCGGAAGAGAATCCGCAGGTCGTCATTGCCCACGACATTCTGACGCGTATCGGCAACATGTAAGCAATCGCCGTCCGCTATCACAAGCGGGTGGCGATCGACTTCCGCGCCGTCGCGGGCGCGAGCGGCGTACTTGGCGAGGACGGCTTCAAGGCGTGCTTGCCTTCCGCAACGACGCCCGTGTTGTCGCTCTCGATCGATCGGATCGAGACGAGCCCGGCCGCCGCCGAGACGTATCGCAGCCTCGATTTGAACGCGATCGAGGGCGAAAACGGGCACACGCTGCGACGGCACGTCGGGCTTGGTGACGATGCCTTGCGCGACCGTGCCGAGCGCACCCATCACGACGTCTCGTGCTTCGATTCCGCGCCGCAAGCGCAGCAAGCAGTAGATGCCGCTTTCGCTGAAAATCAAGGAAAAATCGCACATTGGATGGGCGCAAATCGCGCCGGAAACCTTGATCTACACGTCCATTTCGAGCGCACGATTGGGCGCGTCTATCGCTACGACGAGGACGCATTCGAGCGCAGCACGGATGCCGACGTCATCCTCGAACATCGTCCCGCGCTCCCGGACGGCTACACCGTGATCACGGCGTATCCGAGCGCACGATGATGCCGCTCGAGCGACTCTTCCGGACGTATCTGCACCAAGATTACGATCTGAGCTATCCGAGCGTCGAGGCGGCGATTCGAGCCTATCGCGGGCAGTCCACGCGGCCTGACATCGCTCGTACAGTCGCGGAAATCGACGGGCTCTTGGACGCGAAGCAGGGCGACGATCAACTGTATCGCGAGCTGCGCGCGCGAGGGTTCATTTTCTATCCGCCGCGCGACGGCGAAACGGCGCGTGCGTGGCTCTTACGCGCGCGGAAACTCTTAACTGACGTGGAAGATCCGGAAGAAGATCACGACTGAGACCGCGCCGAGCAGCGTTCCGGCGCAGACCTGTGCGATCGTGTGCGCTTTGAGATAGACGCGCGACCAGCCGACGAGCGGGATCAGAATCAAGAACGGTAAGGGATCCCAGCCGTATAGATAGGTCAATGCGACGACCGGCGCCGTGATGCCGACGGCGTGCGTGCTGATCTTCCAGAACCGGGTGATCTGTTGCACGACGATTGCGGCTGCGGTGTAACCGGCCATCGACGCGGTCAGGATCGCAGGCGCGTGCGTGAGCCAGAGCGTCACAGTTCCGATCAGATAGAAGATGACGAAGATCATAAAGACCTTGCGCCGCTCTTCGCGGTCCGACATGTCCAAATCGCTGATGCGGTCGCTCGTATAGAGCCACAGCAAGAAAAACATCGGACCGATTGACGTGAACAGCGCGCAAACGCTTAGGCGGTACCAGAATTGCCAGAACGCATGCGTCGTCCCCGCGCACAATAATACGAAGAGCACGAGCGGGACGACGAATGGATTGCATACCGTGGAAACGGCGCGGGCAACGTCCCGCAACGCGCGTCCCGAACGCCTCGCGTCTGCGGGCGCCCGTACTTGCCCTTCGGCCATTGCTTGGAAACCTACCGTGCCGGGGAGGAGGCCGCCTTCAACGGGTATGGCGAGGCGAGAGCGAAAAAGGGGGCCCCATGATCCTCGACCGCATCTCGAACCCAGCCGACGTCAAAGCACTGACGCGGGAAGAAATCGACGAGCTCGCGCACGATATTCGTCGCACGCTCGTTGACGTTTGCTCGAAAACCGGTGGCCATCTCGCACCCAATTTGGGCGTCGTCGAGCTGACCCTGGCGCTGCACAGCGTCCTGACTCTTCCCGAGGACAAGATCGTTTGGGACGTGAGCCATCAGAGCTACGTGCACAAGCTGCTGACCGGACGTCGCGACCGCTTTCCGACCTTGCGGCAAGGCGGCGGCATCTCCGGGTTCTCGATGCGCAGCGAATCGGTCTACGACGTGTTCGGTGCCGGACATGCGTCGACGTCGGTTTCCGCCGCGCTCGGAATGGTGCAAGCGCGCGACATCGCGGGCCTCGATCATACTGTCGTCGCCGTAATCGGCGACGGCGCGTTGACGGGCGGCTTAGCATACGAGGCGATCAACAACGCCGGCCAGCTCAAATCGAACTTGATCGTGATCCTCAACGATAACGAGATGTCGATTGCACCGAACGTAGGATCGATTGCATCATATCTGGGAGTTCTGCGCTCAAAGCCGCTCTACAATACGGCGCGCGAAAAAGTGAAAAACGTCCTCGGACGGATGCCTTTCGGAAACGCGGTCGGGCGTGCGATCACGACGAGCGAGGTGGCGACGATGCGCTTTTGGTCACCGGAGCACAAAACCGGCGTCATTTTCGAAGAGATGGGCTTCCGCTACATCGGCCCGATCGACGGACACGATTACGATACGCTCGTCGACGTTCTCTCGAATGCGCGCAAGGTCAAGGGACCGGTCCTCGTACACGTCCACACCGTTAAAGGGAAAGGCTACGATCCGGCTGAGCTCGATTCACGCACGTTCCACGGCTGCGGCGCGTTCGACGTCGAGAACGGCAAGATCGAGAAGAAGGCCGGCGCGCTCAAGTCGCACTCGGAGGCCTTCGCCGACGCGCTGATCGACTTAGCGGAAAAAGATTCTCGCATCATCGGGATCACGGCTGCGATGCCGGATGGGACGCAGCTCGCAAAATTCCACAAGCGCTTCCCGGATCGGTATTTCGACGTCGGGATCGCCGAGGCGCACGCAGTCTGCTTCGCAGCGGGTGCTGCGACGTCGGGGTTGCGGCCGATCGTCGCGATCTACTCGACCTTCCTGCAGCGCGCGTACGATCAGATCGTGCACGACGTCGTGGTGCAGAATCTTCCCGTCGTCTTCTGTATGGACCGCGCCGGTTTCGTCGGCGACGATGGTCCGACGCACATGGGCTTGTACGACATTGCATACATGCGCACGCTTCCGAACATGACGGTTATGGCGCCGCGCAACGAGGCTGAGCTTCTCCCGATGATGGCGCATGCGGTATCGCTTGGAACGCCGGCCGCAATTCGCTATCCGCGCGGCAGCACCAGCGGTAAGCATCAATTCCCCATCGCTCCGATCGTGCACGGCAAGGCGGAAGTGTTGCACGAGGGAAGCGGCGTGGCGCTCGTCGCCTTCGGAAACTACCGTCGACATCGCGCTTGACGCGCGAGACATGCTCGTCGGTGCCGGTGAGACGTGCGCCGACTGTCGTCAACGCACGGTTTGCAAAGCCGCTCGATGAACGGCTGCTCTGCGAGCTCGCGTTGACCCACGATCGTCTGATAACGCTCGAGGAGCACAGCTTGGATGGTGGTTTTGGATCAGCCGTCGTCGAGCTTCTCAACGATCGGCGGATTCGGACGAGCGTCGAGCGGATCGGCTGCCCGAACGTCTTGATGCAGCAAAATTCGCAGCCCAAGCAGCGCGCGCAGGTCGGATTGTCGGCCGAAGCGATCGTAGAGCGCATTCGCACGCCGCTCGGCGCTCCGGCATCCGTCTAAAACACGCCAGAGGCGGGGTAGAACTCCCCGTCTAATGGTTGGCGTCGTGATTGCAGGGATACTGGCCTTTTTAGCGGCTCCGGCCGCGCCATTTACGCAGGCGAGCGCGGCCGCAACAGCGACGCTGAGTCCGCAGGCGCAGCAGCAATTTCAAGCGCAGCTCCAACACGCGCTCAACCCGTCGCGCAGCGCGCTCGCGACGAACGTGCCGTGGCTGACGCACACGTTTGCCGGTATCTTCATTGTCTCGGCGGTTTTGTTGATCGTGCTGCTCGCGATCCAAACGACGAAACAAGAGGGCCTCTCGGGGACGATCGGCGGTCGCACCGAGAGCGCATATCGCGGACGCTTCGGCGGCGACGCGCAAGTCGCGCGCTTCACCGCCTATATTGCGATCAGCTTCATCTTTTTCGGCACGCTGCTCTCAATGACGGGGATATGAGCCTACTCGAGGTCAAGAGCCTTCGCGTCAGCTTCAAGACTGAAGACGGAATCGTCCGGGCCGTCAACGGCTTATCGTACGCGGTCGAAAAAGGTTCGACTCTCGGAATCGTCGGCGAATCCGGAAGCGGCAAATCGGTCAGCGCACTGTCGATCATGCGCCTCGATCCCCTCACCCCCCGGTCGTTTCGACGGCGGCGAGATCAACTTCAAAGGCCAGAGCCTGCTGAACAAGAGCGAATCGGAGATGCGGAAGATTCGCGGCAAAGACATCGCGATGATCTTCCAGGATCCGATGACGTCGCTCAATCCGGTGCTGACGGTCGGCGAGCAGATTGCGGAAGCGGTGCAGCTGCACCTGAAATTGTCGAAAAGAGACGCCTGGGACAAAGCGATCGAGATGCTTCGCCTCGTGAAAATTCCGGCCCCGGAAAACCGCGTCAGGGATTATCCGCATCAGTTTTCGGGCGGCATGCGTCAGCGTGTCATGATCGCGATGTCGCTCTCGTGCGATCCGGAAGTGCTGATCGCCGACGAACCGACGACGGCGCTCGACGTGACGATTCAAGCCCAGATCCTCGAGCTGATGAACGAGATGCAGCAGCGTCTTGGGATGGCGATCATTCTGATTACGCACGATTTGGGCGTCGTGGCCGAGACGTGCAAAAACGTGCTCGTCATGTACGCGGGCGACATGGTCGAGTACGGTACCGCCGATCAGATTTTCGCCTCGCCGAAGATGCCGTACACGATGGGCCTGCTGGAATCGCTGCCGCGGCTCGACGACAAGGAGCACAAGCGTCTCGTCCCGATCGAAGGCCAACCGCCGAACCTCTTGCGGCTGCCGAGCGGCTGCAGCTTTGCCGCGCGCTGCCGTTACCGCATGCCGGTCTGCACCGAGCAGGTGCCGCTGTTCGACTTCAAAGACGGTCACGTCGCGCGTTGCCTGCTATACGACAAGCGCACCGAAGGCGTTCGCACGCTTCCGGTCGAGAGCGCGCCGACCGTCTCGCTCGATCAAGTCGCCGAGACGCCGCAGGAGCTCGCGACGTGAGTTCCCCGTCAACCGCCGCAAACGGCAAAACCGACATCCTGGTCGTACGCGACCTTTTCAAATATTTCCCAATAAATGCTGGGATTTTTTCGCGTCACGTCGCCGACGTGAAAGCCGTCGACGGGATCGATCTGGCGGTTCGCGCCGGTGAGACGATGGGCTTGGTCGGTGAATCCGGTTCTGGGAAAACGACGGCCGGGCGCGTGATTTTGCGCTTGACGCCGTCGACGAAAGGAGCGATCGAGTTCAGCGGGCGCGACATCACGCACCTCGCCGGTTCCGATTTGCGCGCGTTGCGCAAAGAGATGCAGATCATCTTTCAGGATCCGTACGCCAGCCTCAATCCGCGCATGACGGTCGGCGCGATCATCACGGAGCCGCTCGAAATCCATCATATCGCCAAAGGTAAAGAAGCTGAAGAGCGTTGCCAAGATCTGCTCAAAATGGTCGGCCTCCAGCCCTATCACGCAAACCGTTATCCGCACGAATTCTCCGGTGGACAGCGTCAGCGCGTCGGCGTTGCGCGTGCGCTTGCGGTTGGCCCCAAATTCATCGTCGCCGACGAACCCGTCTCCGCGCTCGACGTTTCGATTCAGGCGCAGGTCATCAATTTGCTCGAAGATCTGCAGCAGCAGCTCGGGCTGACGTATCTGTTCATCGCGCACGATTTATCGGTCATCCGGCATATCGCGACGCGCGTAGCCGTCATGTATGTCGGGAAGATCGTCGAGCTCGCCGACCGGGACGCCCTCTACGAGAATCCGCTGCATCCGTACACGCAATCGCTACTGTCGGCAGTTCCGATTCCGGACCCCGTCAAGGAGCGTCAGCGCAAGCGAATCGTGCTCAAAGGCGACATTCCGTCGCCCGTAAATCCGCCTCCGGGTTGCCGTTTTCACACGCGTTGCCCCGTCGCTTTCGAGCGTTGCAAAACTGAAGTTCCGGCCTTCAAAGACTACGGCGGCGGACATTTTGCCGCATGTCATTGGGTCGAAGAACACGGCGGAAAAGCGCCCGACGTCGCGTCTTCCGCAGCCGCAATAGCAGTATAAAAAAAGAGCGATTCGTCTGAATCGCTCTTGAAAGTTTACGGCCGGCCGGTGTTATTTCTTCTTGCGGCGTCCGCCCTTTTTCTTGCGTCCGCCCTTTTTGCGTCCCGCCTTTTTCTTGCGTCCGCCCTTTTTCTTGCTGGCCTTTTTGCGTCCGCCTTTACGAGCTTTCTTGCGACCGCCTTTGCGACTCGCCTTTTTGCGTCCGCCCTTTTTCTTGCTGGCCTTTTTACGACCGCCCTTACGAGCTTTCTTGCGACCAGTGGCTGCAGCTGCCGCCTTCTTTTTCCGGCGACGACGTTTCTTTTTCGCCGGTGCGGGCGCTACCATGCCCATAGCTGTATCGTCCATTACTCCTCCGACTCGGAAAAGGTTGTGCCGACCGCCAAGCGGCGACACAGTTGCTTGCATCGTACACCGGAGCGACGTTTTATGCAACTTTTGTCGTTCGCTGTGTTCGCCTTCCTCGACACCCACTTGACGCGGGCGCTATACTGAGGGCGTTTTTTTGGGGCGGGAATGCTCCATTCTCTAAGGGAGGCGAGGTAGCTTAGCTTGGCGCGGCCGCTCATTATCGTAGAATCGCCAACCAAAGCGCGAACGATCAAGAAGTTCCTACCGGGGCGCTACGCAGTTAAAGCCTCGGTGGGTCATGTTCGCGATCTTCCGAAGAGCACGCTTGGCGTCGACATCGATAATGGCTTCGTTCCCAAATATCTTACTATTAAAGGGAAGGGCGACATCATCAAAGAGCTGCGCGCGGCCGTCAAAACGGCGACCGACGTGTATCTCGCGACCGACCCCGATCGTGAAGGCGAATCGATTGCGTGGCACCTTGCGGAGCTCTTGAAGCTCCAAGAGCCAAAGCGCATCGAGCTGCACGAGATCACCAAAGACGCGACCCTCGCCGCGCTCAAAGATCCGCACCAGATCAAAATCCCGCTCGTTAACGCACAGCAGGCGCGACGCATTCTCGATCGCCTTGTCGGCTACAAGATCTCGCCGTTGCTCTGGGCCAAACTGCGCGGTGGCCTTTCGGCCGGCCGCGTCCAGTCCGTGGCCGTACGGTTGGTTGTCGATCGCGAGCGCGAGATTCGGGCCTTCAACCCCAAAGAGTATTGGTCGATCACCGCAACGCTCGCACCGGCCGGCGGAGCGATGGCTTTTCCCGCCGAGTTTTATTCGCGAAACGGCGAGCGGATCGAAATCCCGAACAAAGAGCTTGCCGACGAGATCGTAGCCGCAGTCGAGCACGCACCGTGGCGCGTTGCGAGCATCAAGCAGCGCGAGCAGCGCCGCAATTCGGCCCCGCCGTTTACGACCTCGACGCTGCAGCAAGAAGCCTCGCGCCGCTTGAGGATTCGCGTCCGGCGCGTTATGCAGCTCGCGCAGGCGCTGTACGAAGGCATCGATTTGGGCGCCGAAGGCACCGTCGGTCTGATCACCTACATGCGCACCGATTCGACCCGCATTGCGGATACGGCGCGCGACGCGGCGGTGAGTTATATCGATACGACCTACGGTAAAGATTTCGTAGGGCCGTTCCGCCAGCACAAGCTGCGCGAAGGCGCGCAGGATGCCCACGAAGCGATCCGGCCGACGTCCGTCGAGCGCACGCCCGAGCGGATGTCGCATTTCCTCAAACGCGACGAGCTTCGGTTGTATACGCTCATTTGGGAACGCTTCGTCGCATCGCAAATGGCGGCCGCGGTCTACGATCAGACGACCGTTGACTGTGAGGCCAAGAGCGGCGCACACGCCCACGTGTTCCGCGCCACGGGGAGCGTGCTGAAGTTCGCCGGTTTCACCGCGGTGTACGACGAGAGCACCGAGGAAGGCGCAGCGAGCGATGCCGCAGCGAGCGTTCCCGCTCCGGCCAAGAGCAAGAACGGAAAGGTCGCAAAACCGCGCGTGATGCTGCCGGCTCTCGAGGCGGAAGGGGCGCTCGACCTTCGCGCGCTCGACCCGAAGCAGCATTTCACCGAGCCGCCTCCGCGCTTCACGGAAGCAACGCTCGTGCGCGCGCTCGAGGAAAACCGGATCGGCCGGCCGTCGACGTACAGCACGATCGTCGAGACGATTCAAGCGCGCGGCTACGTCGAACAGCTCGAGCGGCGCTTCCATCCAACCGAGATCGGGTTTGCGGTAAACGATCTGCTGGTCGAGCATTTCCCCGACATCGTCGATGTGAACTTTACGGCCAACATGGAGCAGCGGCTGGATCGCATCGAGGAATCGAGCGACGATTGGGAACCGACGCGCCTCTTGCTCTCGGAGTTCTACGTCGATTTCAAGCGCGAGCTGGACGAAGCCGAGAAGAAGCTTCCAAAGCTCGAGATCCGCGATGAGCCAACCGACGAGATCTGCCCAAAGTGCGGACGTCCGATGGTGATCAAGACGGGACGTTTCGGACGCTTCATTTCGTGCACGGGTTATCCCGAGTGCAAGACGACGCGGCCGATTCTCAAAGATACCGGAGCGCTCTGCCCCAAAGACGGCGGCAAGATCGTCGAGCGCAAATCGCGCAAGGGCCGCATCTTTTACGGTTGCGCAAATTATCCGGCCTGCGATTTCGTTTCGTGGGATCGCGTGATTCCCGAGCCGTGCCCCGTATGCGGATCGTACGTCGTCGCCAAGACGCGTCGCGGCGGAACCGTGCGCCTCGAGTGCTCGAACGATAAGGAGCACGATCTCTCGAAACTGGGCGCCAAAGATTCCAGCGGCGAGCAGATCGAAGGCGACACGTCGGCGTCGTCCGACGAGGTCGAAGCCGATTTGGAGCATGTCCCCGTCTAACGCGCTTGTCGTGATCGGCGGCGGCCTTGCGGGCTGCGAGGCCGCGTGGCAAGCTGCGGAAGCGGGCGTGCAAGTCGAGCTCTTTGAGATGCGGCCTTTGCGCCGTTCACCCGCTCATCAAACCGATTCGCTTGCGGAGCTCGTCTGCAGCAATTCGTTGCGCGGTGCCGCGCTCGAGAACGCAGTCGGCTTATTAAAAGAAGAGCTGCACCGCTGTGGCTCGCTCGTCTTGGCCGCGGCGCGCAAGCATGCCGTCCCGGCCGGCGGAGCCCTGGCTGTCGATCGCGTCCTGTTCAGCAACGAGATCGAATCGCAGATAAGCGCGCATCCTCGGATCAGTCTGCGGCGCGAAGAGATCAGCGAAATTCCGCTCGACCGGCGTACGATCGTCGCCTGCGGACCGCTTCCCGGAGCCGGCCTGGCCGATTCGATCGATCGTCTGGTCGGCGGCGGGCGGCTGCATTACTACGACGCCGCGGCGCCGATCGTCGCGACGGATTCGATCGACGAATCCAAGATGTATCGTAAGTCGCGCTACGACAAGGGCGAAGGCGACGACTATCTCAACATCCCGCTCGAGCGAGATGCGTATCTGCAGTTCGTCAACGATTTGCGGACGCAGCCGCGGCACGAGCTCAAAGAGTTCGAGAAAGTCAGCTACTTCGAGGGTTGCCTTCCAATCGAGGAGATGGCGGATCGCGGTGATGACGTGTTGCGATTCGGTCCGCTCAAACCGGTTGGGCTCGCCGATCCGCGGACGGGGAAAATACCTTACGCCGTCGTGCAGTTGCGCAAAGAGAACGCTGCGGGCACGGCACTCAATCTGGTCGGCTTTCAGACCCGACTGACGTGGCCGGCGCAAAAAGAAGTTTTCGGAAAATTTCCCGGTCTCGAAAATGCTGAATGGCTGCGCCTCGGCGTCATGCATCGCAACGCATTCATCGATAGCCCGCGTTTGCTCGATCGCTTTTTCCGCTTGCGCTCGCATCCGAGCCGTGTCGTTCGCCGGACAGGTCACCGGCGCCGAAGGCTACGTCGAAGCCGCCGCGTGCGGGATGATTGCCGGACGCGCGGCGGCACGCGAGCTGCTCGGCATCGAGCCGATCGACGTGCCGGCCGACACGGCGCTCGGCGCGGTCGTCGCCCACGTCCAGAACACCGCGACGCACGATTTTCAGCCCGCCAACGTCACCTGGGCGTACTTTTCGACCGGGCCCGACCTGCCGCGCGGGAAGCGCGAACGTCATCGCGTCCTGGCCGAGAGGGCGCTCGTCCGGATCGCCGCATGGGAAGCGGCGCACGGAACCTTGCTAGCCTCAATCGGGTAGTACAGCCAGTGCCATCACGTTTTCACTCCACGACGATTCTCGCCGTTCTTCGCGACGGTAAGCTGGCGGTTGCCGGCGACGGACAGGTCACGTTCGATAAGACCATCATGAAGCACAGCGCGCGCAAAGTGCGCCGGATCGCCGATGGCCGCGCAATCGCCGGTTTCGCCGGATCTGCGGCCGACGGCATCACGCTGCTCGAGAAATTCGAGTCCAAGCTCAACGAGTACAAGAACAACATCGTGCGCGCCGCCGTCGAGCTTGCGAAAGATTGGCGGCAAGATCGCGCGCTGCGCCGCCTCGAAGCGCTTTTGATCGTCGGCACGGCCGAGCATCTCTTCGTGCTCTCAGGGACCGGCGACGTCATCGAACCCGACGACGGCATCGCAGCGGTGGGAAGCGGCGGACCGTACGCGCAGGCCGCCGCGATTGCGCTGGCTCAGAACACGTCGCTCTCGCCCGAAGAGATCGCGCGTAAGGCGCTCGAGATCGCGGGAAAGATCGACATCTATACGAACGCGGATATCGCGGTGGAGACGCTCTAGGGATATGCGCGGAACTTACGCCGCGACAAATCGTCGCGGAGCTCGACAAGTACATCGTCGGCCAAGCAAACGCGAAACGCGCCGTTGCGATTGCGATGCGCAACCGCTATCGCCGCGAGCAGTTACCCGACGAGATGCGCTGCCGAGATCAGTCCGAAGAACATTTTGATGATCGGTCCGACCGGCGTCGGCAAGACGGAGATCGCGCGGCGCTTGGCCGCGCTCGCCAATGCGCCGTTCGTCAAAGTCGAAGCCACGAAGTACACCGAAGTCGGATACGTCGGGCGCGACGTCGAGTCGATGGTTCGCGATCTCGTCGAGGCGGCGGTCCACATGGTGCGCGAGGAGCGCCGCGCCGAAGTCATCGAGGCGGCCGATCACAATGCGGTCGAGCGCGTCGTCGATCTGCTCTATCCCGATACGCGCGCGCCCTCGCCGCAGTCCGCGCAAAATCCGTTCGCCGCGCTCGGTTCGATTTTCGGCGGGAGCTTTTCAGGTACGGCGGCGACGCAAACGCAGTCTCCGCCTCAAGCAGCTCCGCCCGATCCGAGCGTGCAGAGCACGCGCGATCAGGCGCGCTCCGACGTGCTGCGCGGATTCTACGACGTGCGGCTCGTCGACATCGACGTCGAGGAAGCAGCATCGATGCCGATCGGCGTGATCGGCGGCGACGCAGCCGGAGGTCAAGCCGATATCGGCGAGATGCTCGGCGGGCTGCTGCCAAAGCGTCGCGTGCACAAGCGCGTGACCGTCGCCGAAGCGCGCCGCATCTTCGCGCAAGAAGAAGAGCAAAAGCTGATCGACATGGATGCCGTCAAGCGCGAAGCGCTCCGCCGCGCCGGCGAGAACGGGATCATCTTCATCGACGAGATCGACAAGGTGGCGGGACGCGATGGACGCGGCGGCGGGCCTGACGTCTCACGCGAAGGCGTGCAGCGCGACATTCTACCGATCGTCGAAGGCAGCACCGTCAACACCAAGTACGGGCCGATCAAAACGGATCACGTGCTCTTCATCGCGGCGGGCGCGTTTCACACGAGCAAGCCGTCCGATCTGATTCCGGAGCTGCAGGGCCGCTTCCCGATTCGCGTCGAGCTCGACTCGCTCACGGCCGCGGATTTCGAAACGATTCTCACGCAGCCGAAGAACGCGCTGATCGAACAGTACAAGGGTCTGCTCGGCGTCGAGGGCGTCACGCTCGAGTTTACGCCCGACGCAATCGCCGAGCTCGCGAAGATCGCAACGCAAGTCAACGACGTCACCGAAAACATCGGCGCGCGCCGCCTGCACACCGTTCTCGAAAAGCTGCTCGAAGACGTCAGCTTCGAAGCTCCCGAGAAAACCGGGACGGTCCGCATCGATGCGGAGCTATGTCCGCGACCGTCTCGCCCAAATCGCCGGCAACACGGATCTAAGCGCCTACATACTCTAGCGCGCGATTGGGAGCGCCATTGCGATTGTCGGGCGCACGTTCGATTGCGCCGTGTCGACACTTTCGCGCAAAGGGCCACCGCAAGGCACGATCGCGCCCATTTGTCATCCTGAACCTGATCCGATTTCGTGGACGGGTAGTTAAATGACACATTGGGACTTTTCGAAGGCAATCGGGCTGAGGTATCCGTTGGCCGAATGCCGTCGACGTGGATTGTACCAGGTTTCGATATACTCGAAGACAGCCGTGCGAGCTTCACGCCGCGTTCGCCACACGCGCTCGGGCTTGAGCTCGACTTTCATGGAAGCGAAGAAACTCTCGGCGATCGCGTTATCCCAGCAGTTGCCTTTGCGACTCATACTAGCGGTGATACCGTGATTCTGAAGCACTTGCGCATACGCTCGGCAGGCGAATTGACTGCCGCGATCGCTGTGCAGGATCAGCTTCTTGAAACGACGACCGCGTATCGCCATGTCCAGCGCTCCGAGTGCCAGATTGGTATCGATGTGGCTGTTCATCGACCAACCGACAACGCGCCGCGAATAGCAGTCGATCACGACGGCGAGATAGAGCCAGCCTTCACTCGTCGGCAACTGCGTGATGTCCGAGACCCACGCGCTGTTGGGTTGCGGCACGTTGAACTTGCGAGCCAGCACGTTTGGCGCGACGGCAATCGTACCAGGCGACGACGTCGTTGCCCTGGACTGCCGTCGCTTTTTGCCTTTGATGCCCTGCAATCGCATCAAGCGGGCGATGCGTTTCCGGAAACTCGAACGCCTTCGGCCTGCAATTCTGCAAGAATCCGCGGTGCTCCATATCGGCCACGGCTCTCGCCGTGGACCCGCTTGATTTTCGCAACCAGCTCAGCATCGCGCTTCAGCCGCGCGCTTTGCCCGCGTCCCCGCCACGCGTAATACCCGGCCTTCGACACGTTGAGATTCCGGCACATCGCCACGACATGGTGCCGTTCACGATTCGCATGCACGAATCCAAATCTCAGCGGTGGTGTTTCGCGAAGAAGGCCGTCGCTTTTTTTAAGATCTCGTTGTCTTCCTCGAGCTGCGCGACTTTGCGCCGCAGCCGATCCAACTCCGTCTCGTCGGCACCACGTTTCCCGCGACCCGGGAAAAACATCCGCGATCGGCTTGCCCTTGAGCTTTGCGCTCTGCCGAGCCCAGTGGTACAGCAGTTGTCGTGGAACATCGAGCTCGCGCGCAATTTGCGTGACGTCTTTCGTGCCGGCCTTGACCAGCTTGATCGCCTTCGCCTTGAACTCCGCGCTGAAGGTCCTGCGCGTCTTTTTCATTGACCCCATCTTTCCTCACAAAGTGAGCGTTATCTTGGAGTCCACGAAATGGAGTCAAGTCCATCCCGAGCGAAGCCTGCACCACAAAGTGGCGTCGAGGAACCGCCGAGATCGTGCCGCCGCGAATCGTACGAGCTCTGACGCGACGACAGAGGAAACGTCATCGCGTCCGCGTTCTACATTTGCTAGGGGCGATGCCGTAATCGCCGCGAAATAGCGCCCGTTGAAGAATCCAGGTCGACGAGATTTTCGCTACACGCGACTTTCGGAAAGGCTCACGACGCCTTCCGTTACCCCTTTTCGCGTCGATCGGCCGACCGTAGCAGCGTTCAGCTCTGTCGTCGCTCTCGTCTTGATTTTCTGGGTACCGTTTTCGAATCTGTACCCACAAGTACCGTGGCCGACGAGAATTTCTGCGCTCTTCGTTTTGGCAGCGTTCGGATGTGGCGCTTCCATTTCTGTCTATCGCGCATTTAAAGCGAAGACATTATATGAGCGCGCATTTTGGTCTTTCACTGCAATCCTTCCAATCGCGCTGGGCGTTGCGTTGGTGTTTGACGGTGAGCCGAGGTCTGCTGCGAGCGGGATTGCGTTCGTAGGCATTATTGTGTGCTTCGTGCTCGCCCCTCGATTTCGCTCGCGATGACACATGAAAAATCAGAGCCCTTGCGAGCTCTGATTCCGTAGCTTCCGATTAGAAGCGCTCAGTCACGACGACGTGTACCCAGAATAGCCTTTGGAAAACTTGCCGTCAAGACGCCCTCCGCACGGCTTCGCCGACCATGGCGCGGTGCTCACGCAACACCTAACGAAGCCGTGCATCCTCGGGCCGCGCCCGGCGAGACTCGAACTCGCAGCTCCCTCGTCGTGACTGAGGCGCTTTATCCATTAAGCTACGGGCGCTGACGGTATTAATGCCCTACGCGTGTTGCGCGGCAATTTCGCGAATATGAACGTTGCCGCCGTCCCTCGACGCCACTTTGTGGTGCAGGCTTCGCTCGGGATGACAAGTGGCGACATCTTTCCTTGCGGTGGCCCTTTGCGGGTAGTCGTCCGAAGCGACAATCGAACGTGCGCCCGGTCATCGTCCCGCGTCTAATGTCGCGCCAATCTACCGTGCTGCGATGATTTAAGCTGCGTTAGAAGCGGGCGGTTTTAGGGATGGTTAGGAGCGTGCAAGCGTAGACTCGTCCATAAAGCCGCAATTATTCGGAGGATCAATAGATGAAGCGTCCCTTTCTTGGAATCGCACTGGCTCTGGGCGTGCTCGCGTTTGCAGCGCCGGTGGTCGCACAGGCACAGCCAATCTTCGTCGAACAGCCCGTCATCGTCGCGCAGCAAGCCGGTGGCCCGTTCGTCGGCACGCACGAGCTTCGCGGCACGGTAACATACTTCAATGCGTTCAGAATGGACGTGCGCGCCGCGGGTGAAGTCGTTCCGGTGCACCTGCATCAAGGCACGATCATCAATCCGACCGGATTGACGCTGCACCAGGGGATGTACATCCGAGTTTTCGGATTCTGGGCGAACGGCAATTTCCAAGCCGATCGCATCGGCCTGATTTACTAATTACTCCGCTGTGAGATGAGCGGCGGCTTTTGCTGCGACGTTCGGGTCGCGCTTGAGTGCCGTCATATAAATCCAAAGCGCAATCAGGATCGAGATCACACCCTGGAAGCTGGGTTGGAAGTACCACGGAGCTTTCGGCACGACGATCACGCTCGCGATCAGGATGATCGCGATGATGATCGCGAGCGGTGCCCAGACGAGGACATCCGGATGCTCCTTGACGACGCGTGCGAGCTCGCTGTTCTTCGCGCTTCCGTACTTCATATTGTAGATGCCGACGCCGACCATCCCGAATACGAGAACGAGGCTGATCGAGCGAACGACGACGCCGATCGACCATCCGATGAACGTTGCTTCGACCAGAAACAGCGTATCGAGCAGCGCGATCGTCATCAGCGCAAGCTGCGGCGCCTTGTTTCGATTCGTTTCCGCGAAGGCAGGGGGCAGCAGCCCGTCGTTGGCCCAAGCGAACAGATAACGCGAGCAGTCGAGCATCCCAGGCGCGATCGTCTTGACGACGATGACCGCGACCAGGAAGTTGAGGAACGCGGACACCGCCTTGGGCGCGATCAGTCCGATCAAACCGGGCGTTGTCGCGAGAGCCTGCTTCTTCGCAAGAAGGAGCGGCCCGAGCGCCCAGTAGGGGACTGCGTGGAAGAGTGCGTACGCGATCAACGTGTAGAGCACGAGCGCCGTCGCGAAGCCATAGATGATGCCGCGCGGCATCGTCTTCTCACGCGGTTCGCGTGCTTCGCCGCCGAGCGACGTTGCAGCGGTCAGCCCGCCGTACGCGAACATGAACAGGGTTATCGTCGATATGAACGCGCCGAGATTCGGCGGCCCCGTGTCGGGCGGCGTAGCCGGGATGCCCGGAACGAATGCGGCGACCTTTTGTAAGAAAAAGTCTTGTGACGTTCCAAAACCGTAGGCGACCGTTATTGCGGCTGCGATTAGAACGAGGACGAACATGACGGACACGAACGTTGCGTAGTTGTGTACGCCCGAACTGTGCAGTGCAAACAGAATCCAGATCGCGAGCCCACCGATGACGAGATGCCCGATTGCCGTCGTGCACCAACTGCCGTCGACGCCGACCGACGTCAGAAACGCGCCGATGAACGGCGCGCTTGCAAACGCGAGAAAACCCCCGGCGGCGCCGACGCCCACAAACCAGAGAAACGCAGCGATGAATCCGATCGGTAGATTCAGCGAGCGCGTCAACCACACATAGCTCGAACCGGCGCGCGGCGCGATGCTTGAAAGTCGCGCAAACAGCGCGACTTTCGGAATAAGGACGAGACCCGCGACGAGCATCGCCAATGGAACGAGCCACTTAACAGCCGGATATTGGCTAAGGCTGTTGACCATGACGAAGTTGATGCCGCTACCGTACTCTTGGGAAACCGCCGAGGCGCAAACCGCGAGACCCCCGGCGACCTTAGCGAGGCGGAAAGCGGAATCCGCAGACCCAGAGACGCTGGCCATTGAGACCTCCCCTCGTAACTGCGGAACGCCTTCGGAACCTGGCTCGCTTGGCCTGCTTAGTGAAAGCCTGGAACGACGATCATCAGGGTGAGGAAAATCGCATTGTTTGCGGCGTGCACGATGATCGGAACGACCAAGTTGCCGCTGATCCGATAGAAGATCGCCTGCAGTATCCCAAAGAGCGTCAGCGCCGGAAACAGCACCGGATCGCCATGTCCGATTCCGAACAAGACGCCGCTGATCAGCGCCGCGACGAGCATCGGCAGCCGCGAAGCGAGCGCATTGAAGATCAAGCCTCTGAAAAAGAACTCCTCGGCGATCGGCGCAATAATCGCGCCGGTGATGAGCACCATGACGGCGCTCGCCGGCGATGTCACGCGAAAATGTTCGAAGCCGGCCTGGATGTGATTCTGTTGATGAAACGCGCCCAAGATTGCTTGGTAGACGACTTGCATTACGAGCAGCGCGACGAGTGAAACGGCGACGATGCCCCACGAGAACTTGTCGAGCGGCCGGACGCCGAGCTCCGAGAGCGTGCGGTGCGAGATACGCTCGAGCATCGGCACGAGAGCGGCGAGTCCACCGATATAAAAAGCCGCTTCGACGATGTTGGCGCCGATATCGCCGGGATTCATCGGGGTTCCGAGCGTGATGACGGTCGGGATGCCGGCCACGATCATCGCGAAGAAGGCGGCGGCGAGCACCAAAACGATTGTCCCGAGCGTGGGCCACAGCGGATACGGTCGGGCCGGCGCTGGAGCGGCTGTCGTCACCACGTACCGCGCTTGCCTCGGGAGGCCCCGCAAACCTCTTGGCGCAAACGTTGTCCTACAGCGTTGCCATGCCGTACATCCGCCCGATTCTGACCGACGATCACCCCACACTGCGCAAGGTTGCGAAGAGAGTCGATCTCGACGAGATTCGCGAGCCGCTCTTTCAGCAGTTGATCGACGACATGTTCGAGACGATGTACAACGCGCCCGGAATCGGATTAGCGGCGCCGCAGATCGATGTGGGCAAGCGGATCTTCGTGATCGATCTGCAGGACGAGGACGAGAATCACGGGCCGTTCGTGTTCATCAATCCGAGGCTCACGATCACCGAAGGCGAGATCGAATCGATCGAGGGCTGTCTTTCGGTACCAGGGTTCATCGGCGATCTCACGCGCTTCGAACGGGTCGTGTGCGCTGGGCTCGACCGCAACGGCCGAAAGATCTCGGTTGAAGCCAGCGGCGATTTGTTTTCGCGCTGCTTGCAACACGAGTTGGACCACCTCGACGGAATCCTCTACGTCGACAAAGCCAAGAACATTCGACCGGCCGTTACGGAAGAAGAGCTCGAAGCAGCCGAAGCCGTCGAAATCTAAGGTGAACCTTTAAGAGCGTCTTCTTCGGGACGAGTCAATTTGCCGTCTCGAGTCTGCGCGCGCTGTGCGACGCAACGAACGTCGTCGCCGTCGTTACGCAACCGGATCGTCCGGCGGGGCGCGGACAGAAGCTGCAATCGCCGCCCGTCAAGATCGTTGCGTCCGAGCTTGGCATGGACGTCTTGCAGCCGGAGAGCCTGCGCGAGATCGTTCCGCAGTTGCGCGCACTGGAGGTCGATCTATTCGTCGTCGCGTCGTACGGTGAGATTCTCTCGCAGACGTTGCTCGATATACCGCACACCGGCGCATTTAACGTGCATCCGAGTCTGTTGCCGCTCTATCGTGGTGCGACGCCGCTGCAAACGCAGATTCGAGATCGCTGTCTCGAGTCGGGTGTCACGATCATCGCGATGGATGCCGGCATGGATACGGGCGACATTCTCGTTCGCGAGCAAGTGCCGCTCGGCGCGCGCGAAACCTACGGCGAGCTCGAAGCGCGCTTGGCTGAGCTCGGCGCGCAGGCACTCATCCGTGCGATCCGTCTTGCGGAACGCGGGGAGCTCAAACCCGCCCCGCAGGCCGCGCTCGCGACGCAAGCCCAGATCGATGCGACGTTGACGCGGCCGCTACGCACGGCGGATCTTCGAATCGATTGGTCTCGGCGTGCGATCGACGTCGATGCGCTCGTGCGTTCGCTTTCGCCGCAGCCGTGTGCGCGCGGCGAGATCGAGGGCGTCGGCGCAAAGATCATCGCAACGCATCCGCTCGAAACGAGCATGCCGCAGCCGCCCGGCACGCCGTCGAAGATTCCGCACGGAATCGCCATCGCATGCGGTGAGGGAGCCGTTGCGATCGACCGGATCGTTCCGGCAAACCGTTCGGCGATGAGCGGCGAGGCGTTCGCAGCCTCTCTCTTCGCGCGCACATGACGCTCGCGCGAGCTGGCGCTCAGCGTCGTCCGAGACGTCTTCGCGCGCGAACGTCGTTCGCGCGAGTGCGCACGAGTCGTTCGACTATCACGCGGCGCGCTCGAATCTGGATGCACGCGATCGCGCGTTCGCGGCGGAGCTCGCGTACGGCTCAATCAAAGCACGGCGGTATTTGGATTGGCTGCTCGCGCCGTTCGTCGGAGAGCGCGCGGCGCAGTTGCCGCCGACGATTCTCGAGATTTTGCGCTTGGGTGCGTATCAGGTTGCGCGCATGGCCGTGCCGACGCATGCCGCCGTTAGCGAAACCGTCGGGCTTGCAAAGCGCCATGGACATCGCGGCACGGCGGGACTCGTCAACGCCGTTCTGCGCCGCCTTACCGAGCTCGAACCTGAACGCCGCACGCCGCGCCGCGAAGCATTCGAATCCGATGACGATTTCTTGGGAACGCTGCATTCGTTCCCAACGTGGATCGTCGCAAGCGTACGCGCCGTCTTTGGCGACGCGCAGCTCGAAGCCGGTGCTGCAGGGCATGAACGAGCCGCCGCAGGCGGCGCTGCGCGTCAACTTGCTGCGCACGACGACGGACGAAGCGCTCGATGTGTTGCGATCGCGTTCGATCGCGGCAAAACGTTCAGATTTGGTGAACGAGATCATCCTGGTCGATGGGGCGTCACCCGAAGCGCTCGCCGACGCGGAAAATCGCTGGGAACAACAAGGCGAGATCGCGGCGGTTCCGGTTGACGTACTCGATCCGAAGCCGGATATGCACGGCGTCGAACTCTGCAGTGGCCGCGGCAACAAGACGCGCGAGATCGTGGGCCGCACGAACGATCGCGGCACGTTGGAAGCGATCGAGCGCGATGCGCACAAGGTCGCATATGAGCGAACGCGGCTGCGCGATCTTGGAATCCAAAGCGTGCGCGTGCACGAAGGCGATGCGACGCGATTCGAGGGCGCGAAGCGAAGACGCCGATTTCGTGCTCGTCGATGCGCCGTGTTCGGGTCTTGGAATCCTGGGACGGCAACCTGAAGCGCGTTGGCGCAAGGAGCCGGGCGATCCCGAGCGTCTTGCATCGCTTGCAAGGCGAGCTGCTCGCGAGCGGATCGCAGCGCGTTCGTCCCGGAGGGCGGCTCGTCTATTCCGTGTGTACGTTCAGTCCGGTCGAGACGCACGAGCGGATCGAGCGTTTTTGCGCGAGCATCCGGATTTTTCGCGCGCCGCCACCGCGCCGAGATATGCGAGCCTGGCGTTTAGGCTCGGGTGATTTGCGCTTTCCACCCGGCATCGAGCGCCGCGACGGCTTCTTCATGGCGCTTCTCGAACGTCGCGCGTCAGCATGAACCCGTTCGCTGCGATCGAGGATGCCTGCGCGCAGTTTGTCGAGCGCACGTTTGCACGCATTTTCCCGAGCGACGTCGCGCCCGCGCAAATTGTGCGCAAGCTCGTCGCGACGATGGAAAGCGCGCCGGCCGAGACATATTTCGTGCGTTTGCACCCGCGCGATCTGGCGAGTCTTCGCGCCGAGCGCGCGGGAGCTCGAGCGTGATTGGAGCGCGCTGCTCGAGCGCACGTCGTCGGCCCTCGATCTCGCGCTCAAACGAAGTGCGCGCGTGATCGTCCACGCCGACGAGTCGCTGGTCGCGGGGACGGTCGCAATCGATCCCGTCCAAGGCGACGAAGAAGAAGCCTCCGCGCGCGGCTACGCAATTCGCGTGAAGCGAGGCGTTCCGCTCGGCGCGTCGTGGCCGATCGACGGGACGCTCAACATCGGTCGCGGCTCAGAAGACGGTATCGATCTCGTCGATCCCCGCGTGTCGCGCCGGCATGCGCGCCTGACGCGAACGGACGATGGCGTCATGGTCGAAGATCTTGGCTCGACGAACGGAACGCTCGTTAACGGAACGCGGATCGCCGGTCCGACACGGCTTGTGCCCGGCGACAAGGTCACGCTCGGAGACACGGAGCTGAGAGTGGAAGTCGGCGATGGCTGACGTGGTCGCCAATCCTAGACTCTGGTCGCTAGGGCTAGTGCTCGCGCTTGTATTGTTTGCCGTTTTGACCGCGCGACGCCGAATGTCGGACGTCGTTGCCTCCGAGGAATTGGGCGGCGCGCCGCTTGCGCTCGAGGTCGAGGTTCAGGACGAGGGCGAGCGGCGGCGATATCGGGCCGCGCACAGTCTTTTGATCGGGCGCTCTCCCAGCGCCGCGATCAGTCTTGTCCGACCCACGGTCAGTCGCGTCCACGCACGTATTGAACGCCGGGGCGTAGACGCGTATGTTGAGGATCTGGGGAGCCGGAACGGCACGCTGCTGAATGGAACATCTCTCGTCCGCGAAGCGCTCCTTCATCCGGGGGATCGGGTAAGAATAGGTTCCACGGATGTTGTCTACGTAGGAGTGGACGAATGGAAATAGCGGTCGGCTCCGAGCTCGGAATCTCGCAACATCAGCGTAGCGCTGATGCGTGTTGCTCGGAAGCGCTCGCGCCGGACGTCGCGCTGATCGCGGTTGCCGATGGTTTTGGAACGATCGGTCGCGGGAGCGTCGCCGACGCCGCCGTTGCCACGCTGCGTGATTTCTTTCGCCGCAAGATTCGCAGCGGAACGCTCGCATCGCGCAGCAACATTACGCTGACGTTGCGCCGTTTGATGCTGGCCGCGTTTGCGCATGCGAACAATCGTATTTACGTGCAGAGCGGATCGCACGATGATTTCGTCGCCGGCGGGTGCATCGCTGACTGCGGCGCTTCGTCGTTGGCTCGCATGTCTTTATCGGCCACGTCGGAGAATCGCGCGCGTATCTCGTGCGCGAAGAAAAGATTTCGCTGCTCACTGAAGACGACTCGATCACGCCCGAAGTCGGCGGCGGCGGGAAAATGACGATCGGAGCCGGGGCGCGTCTGCACAGCCTTTTGACGCGCACGCTCGGCACGCAACCCGCGCTCGAAGCGACGGTGACGAATTTCGAGCTCGGCGACGACGACCGGTTGATCTTGTGCAGCGATGGCGTGCACAAGACGCTCTCGAACGACGAGTTGGAGTTTGCGGCGAGCTCGCCCGGCAGCTCGGCGGAAGTCGTCGATCGCATATTGGCGCTGCTCAAGATGCGGGGAAACCAAGACGGCGCGACGGTGATCGTCGGTCGCGATCTCACGGTCCCGATTTCGCTCGGTGCGGAGCTCTCTGCACGGCGCAGTGTTTCCGGCGCGCTCGGCGCCGCGTTCGTCGTGCTTGCAGTGATCGTCGTCGTCGCGCTCCTCTACGAGGCGCTCGTACCGCTCCATATTGTTCGCTGACGTCCTCGGCGTAGGCCGCGCGGCCGCGCCGATGCTGGGCGCGCTGATCATCGGCGCGTTCGCATTTGCGCTCGTCCCGCCGCCGGGACTCGGACCGTACTGGCTCCTTATCGGGCTCGCGATCCTTGCACTCGCTTGGGTCGTCGCGCGTCCGCCGGGCGAACGGCGTGACGACGTGCTTCCCGCAATCGCGATTTTGCTCACGTCGATCGGTCTCGTCACGATTGCGCGCGTCGATTCGGTGCTTGCGGCACGACAGCTCATCTGGCTTTCGATCGCGCTCGTCATCGCCGTCGCAATCGGGCCGGCACTACGCCGTTACCGCGTGCTCGCGCGTTACAAGTACGTTTGGATTCTGGCCTCGATCGTGTTGTTCGTTCTGGTTGCGCTCTTCGGACAGGAAGTCAACGGCGCAAAGTTGTGGATCCGCTTCGGCGCGCTGCAATTCGAGCCGATCGAAGCGATCAAGCTTTTCGTCGTGCTGTTCATGGCGGCGTATCTCGCGGAGACCGGCGACGTGATCGCGGAAGCGCGGCCGTGGTCGTTGCGCGCGAATGCAAAGTATCTGGGTCCGCTGTTTATCGGTTGGGGAACGTCGGTCGGCATTCTCGTTTTCGAACGCGACGTCGGAACCGCGGCGTTGTTGCTCGCGATCTTCGCCGCGATGCTGTACGTTGCAACGCGCCGCATCGACTTGATCGTCGGGAGCGTCGCCGTGTTCGGACTCGCGGCATTTTGGGCAGTGCATCACTACACGTACGTCGCGTTGCGCATTGCTGCGTGGAAGCATCCGTTCGCGGATCCGTACGGCAGCGGTTATCAATCGTTGCAGTCGCTCTTTGCGCTCGCAGCAGGCGGCCTGTTCGGAACCGGCTACGGTCTTGGGAAACCCGGATACATTCCGGCAGTCGCGACCGACTACGTCTACGCGGCATATAGCGAAGAGTTCGGCGCTCTGGGCGGGATCGCGGTGTGCGCGCTCTTCCTCGTTCTGGTGCTGCGCGCGCTCGCCGTTGCGCGCGAGAAGCCCGATCTGTATGGAAGGCTGCTGGCGACCGGGCTCGCGGCGATTCTGGGATTCCAGGTCTTCATCATCGTCGGGGGCGTCTTGCATCTCTTCCCGCTGACCGGGATCACGTTGCCGTTCTTTTCCTATGGAGGAAGCTCGCTCGTCGCCAATTACATCCTCGTGGCGTTTCTCTGGGCTCTGTCGGCTCGAGCACCGCGCGGGCAAGCGCGGGCTAGCTAAATGAAGAACTTCGGGAATTGGTTCTGGGGGACGATCTTAGGGGTCGCCGTCCTTTCCATTGCCGGCGGGATGCTGGGCGGCCAGCTGCAACGCGTCGGCGCCATGCCGATGAAGATGCAGGTCCCTGAGATCGCGCCGGTTCCGATCCAGCGCTCCCTCGTCGGCGCGCGTGGGCCGAGAGACGCAGTTCGATCCCTACGATCCGTTCGTCGACGACGCCGTCGTGGAGCGTCCCGATGGCTGGGCACCGGATCGCACGCCGGCTGAAGGCGAGAGCGTCCGCATGGCGATCGTCATCGACGGCATGGGCGCCGACGACACGCTCGACAAGCGCTTCATGCAGATCCCGTATCCGCTGACGTTCGCGGTTCCGGCGACCGGGGATGCCCCCTCGGAGACGTTGCGGACCGATCCGCGCGAGCTGCTCGTCGATACCGACGGAGCGCGATCGGCCGATCAGGTCATGAAACGCTTGCGCCAGATTCGCGGCGGCGGCGTGATCACGCCGCTGGCCGGCAATCCGCCGGGTCCCGGACCGCTCGTCCATCGCTTGGCGACTTCAGGAGCGTTTCTCATTGACGGAATGGCGGGCGGCTCGCCGACGTTCTATGACGTCGCGCACGGACGCATTCCGAGCGCGTCGCGCGACATCGTGATCGATGCATATGATGAAGAGGGCTACGCTGCGTACATGCTGCGACAAGCGGTGCATCTCGCGCGCCGGACCGGCGTCGCGATCGTGGTCGCGCACGCGACACCCGACACGTACGAAGCGCTGCGAAGCAATCTCGTGCGGCTCACCTCCGACAATGACGTGCAGGTCGTTCCGGTCGGCGATCTCGTGAAGTAGGTCCGTCCTTTCGGCCCAATGGCGGACGCGCGGTCCGAAGCGTTTGGTCCTTGTCGAAGGCGCGAGGGGTCGCGAACGGTTACGCTAATTGCGTGAAGCTACTCTCGCAAAGGGGATAACTTTCTTTTGTTTTTAGCTGATGTGAATCCGTACATTCCCGCGCCGCCGTATCTCAACTCCGGTGATACGGCGTGGCAATTGACTGCCGCAACGTTTGTCGGTATGCAAAGCATTCCCGGACTCGCGATACTCTATGGCGGTTTGGTAAAGAAAAAATGGGCACTGAACTCGGCCGTGATGTGCTTCTACGCGTTTTCGATCGTGCTCGTGTGCTGGGTGCTGTGGGGCTACAACATGAGCTTCGGCGCGCCGTGGGTTTTTGGTCGGCTGGCATCCTCGGACAAATCATCGGCATTCCGCACTTCGCGCTCGATCCGAACCAAATCATCGGGCAAGGAAATATCCCCCTTGCTGCGAGCGGGATGCCGCCGCTTCGTTTCCCGGGCGCGGCGATGATGTATTTCCAATTCGTGTTTGCTGCGATCACACCGATCTTGATCGCCGGCTCCGTGTTCGCGCGCATGAACTTCAAAGCGTGGATGATCTTCGTTCCGTTTGGAGCTCGCTCGTCTACACCGTCGGTGCGTTCGCGCTGTGGGGTGGTGGTTGGCTTTCGCAACTGGGCGCGCTCGACTACTCCGGCGGTTACGTCATCCATTTGGCGGCGGGCGTTTCCGGATTCGTCGCGGCTGCCGTCGTCGGTCCGCGCTTGCTCGCAGATCGACAAGACTTCGAACCGAACAATCTCATCATGGCGCTGGCCGGCGCCGGCATCTTGTGGCTCGGCTGGAACGGCTTCAACGGCGGCGACCCGTACTTCGCGAACGCCGACGCCGCAGCGGCCGTGCTCAACACGAACGTCACGACGGCCGTCGCGCTCTTGTGCTGGCTCGTTCTCGACATGTGGTCGACGGGTAAGCCGAATGCGGTCTCGATGATCAACGGCATGATCGCCGGACTCGTCGGCATCACGCCCTGCGCCGGTTACGTCGATACGCTCGGCGCGATCGGCATCGGCTTGTGCGCCGGCATCATTCCCTGGTTGACGCTCAACCTGATCGGTCAGCGGCCGTTCATGAAGCGCGTCGACGATACGTTCAGCGTACTGCACACGCACGGCGTTGCGGGTCTGGTCGGCGGTCTGTGCGTCGGCATCTTCGCCAACGGCAACATGATCGAGTACCTTAGCACCGACAAGAAGACGTCTGCTGTCTCTGCGACGTGGCTTATTATACGGCGGCGGTTTTACGCAGCTGATCCATCAAGCGCAAGCAGCCGCGTTCATCATCGTCTTCGATGCGATCGCGACGTTCATAATCCTAAAGGTCATCTCGCTCGTCGTACCATTGCGGGCGAGCCAGCCGGAAATGGAGGACGGGGATCTCGCGATCCACGGCATCGATCCGATACCACCGCACCCGGTGCTGGACGTCGTAAAACCGGCATCGACCTAAGCAAAAAGAGCCCCACTTCGGTGGGGCTCTTCAACTTTGGCAGGATAATTGGGGCAGGCCCACCGAGTCGGGCGCTTGATGGATCAGCTGCTGCCGTCTGTCTTCAACGGACTTATCCTCGGCGGGTTTTATGCGGTCGTCGCGCTCGGTTTGTCGCTTGATCATGAACCTGACCGGGACGATCAACCTTGCCCACGCCAGTTTCTTGACGCTCGCGGGCTATATTGCGTACACGCTCGTGCTGCACGGCTCGCCGTTTTGGCTTGCGCTGATCCTCGCGCCGCTTGCTTGACGGTCATCGTCGGGATCATCGCCGAGCGGACGCTGATTCGTCCGCTCTACGGCCGCGATCCGATCTACAGCCTGCTGCTGACCTTCGGCCTCGCGCTCGTCGCGGAAGAAGCATTTCGTTTGATTTGGGGCGCGAACGGTGTGCCATTCTCGCCGCCGTCGGAGCTCGCGGGAACGGTGCAGCTCGGCTTCATGGCCTATCCGGTCTACCGGCTGTTCATCGTGTTCGTCCTGATCATCGTCATCGCGCGCGCTGACGTTCTTTTTGCGCGGAACGCGATTCGGGCTTCGACTGCGCGCCGCGATTTTGGACTCCGAGATGATCGCTGCGCTCGGTACGAACACGCAGCTGTTCTACATGATCAATTTCGGCATCGGGATTCTCTTGGCCGGGATCGCGGGTGTTCTCTCGGCTGTTTTGCTCGGGCTCAATCCGACCAGCGGCAACGCGCTTCTCATGCCGGCATTCATCTGCGTCATCATCGGCGGCATGGGCAGCTTGCTCGGCAGCATCGCCGGCGGAATCCTTATCGGCGTCGTGATCGCGCTGACGACGCTTTACATCCCCGCAGCCAGCGAAGTCTCGATGTACGTGCTGATGGCAGTCGTCCTTTCGATTCGTCCGCGCGGTCTCTTCGGCGAGGAAGGGATCTTCGGATGAATCTCGTTCGCCTCGGCTACATCGGCTCCGCAGTCATCATCGTGATCTTGCTCCTCGCACCCGAAATCTCGCCGCACTTCGGCCTCGATATCTCGATCGTCACCGAAGTCGTCGTCTTTGCGATGGCCGCGATGAGCGTCAACGTGATGTTCGGCTACACCGGCCTTCCGTTATTTGGAAGTGCCGCGCTCTTCGGCCTCGGTGCGTACGGCGTGAGCTTGTCGATCAAATACCTGCACGCCGGTTTGGTGAGTCTCGATTCTCGTCGGCGTCGTACTTGCGCTGATTGGTACGTTGCTGATCTCGTGGTTCTTGTTGCGCCGGCGCGGGATCTATTTCGGGTTGTTGACGATCGCGTTCGGACAGATATTCTATTTCGTCGCTTACCGGATGAGAGACGTGACGGGAGGCGAGGACGGCATGACGTTTCGCCGCCCGCCATATTCAGCTTGGCGGCCTCCATTTCGCATTTCACGAGACGAGCATCTATTATTTGATCCTGGCCGATCTTCTTGCTAACGCTGCTCGCCTTTTGGTATCTCACGAAATCGCCGTTCGGTCACACGTTGGTCGCGATCAAGCAAAACGAAGTACGCGTTCGGCACTTAGGGCTCAACAGCGACAGCTTCGTGCTCGTCGCGCTGCTCGTCGCGGGGGCCTACGCCGGACTTGCGGGCGCACTCTATGCTATCTCGATTTTGTTTACGTTTCCGCTCGAGCTCGATTGGCATCAGTCGGGCGACTTCTTCTTGATGGCCGTTCTGGGCGGTGCAGGCACGGTCTGGGGGCCGCTGATCGGCGCGCTGATCTACGTGCTCGGGAAAGAGATACTTTCGACGATAACGCCGGCTTGGGAGATATTTCTCGGTGGGATCTTCATCGCGTGCGTCATCGGATTTCCACGCGGGATTCTCGGCACCGTGATTCATTCGCTGGTAGTGCGGAACGACGCAAAGCGCGATCAGGCTCCGGAAGCAGAGCCGGCTGGTATTTCGGCATGAGCGAAGTTCTCCTTGCTGCGCGCAACGTCTCGAAGAATTTCGGTGGCTTGCAAGCCGTGCGTGACGTCTCGATAGACGTGTGCGCGGGGACGATTCACGCGTTGATAGGTCCGAACGGAGCCGGGAAGACGACGTTCTTCAATACGCTCTCGGGATATTATTATCCGGATGCGGGTACTGTTACGTTTCGCGGCGCCGACATCACACACGAAGTCAGCTGGAAGCGGATCCGTCGCGGCATGAGCCGCACGTTTCAGACGCCGAGTATCTTTCCCGAGCTGAGCGTCCACGAGAATCTGATGATCGGCGTGCAGGCGCAGCAGAACGTTGCGTTCGAAATGCGCGTCCCATCGCGCTCGCAGCGCAAAAAGCTCGAGGAGCGCGTCGACGAGCTGCTTGGTTTCGTCAATCTGACGCGATACGCGAACCGTCCGGTCGCCGAGCTTTCGCACGGCAGTCAACGCCTCTGCGAGATCGCGATGAGCCTGACGCCCAGTCCGGTGCTCGTTCTGCTCGATGAGCCGATGGCGGGTCTAGCGGAGGCGGAAACGACGCGCGTGATCAGCACGTGTGCGCGATCTGCGCGACCGCCTTGGGCTCACCGTGCTCTTCGTCGAGCACAACATGCGCGTCGTCCTGAACGTCGCGGAAATCGATTACGGTTCTCGATCGCGGCGCGAAGTTGGCCGAAGGAACGCCGCAAGAGATCGCCGTCGAACGAGGCGGTGCGCGAAGCGTACCTCGGCCGCGAGGTGATCGCGCATGTCTGAGGCGCTGCTCGAAGTCCGTCATCTCGAGACGTTTTACGGCAAGAGCCACATCTTGCGCGATGTTTCGTTGACGGTCGGGAAAGGCGAGTTGGTCGCGCTACTCGGACTGAACGGCGCAGGCAAAACGACGACGATGCGCAGCATTTTAGGATTGACGCGCGCGCAATCGGGATCGGTCAAACTCAGCGATCGAGAGATTCTGGGCTGGCCCGCCTATCGGATTGCGCGTCTGGGCGTCGGATACGTCCCCGAAGGCCGCAGGATGTTCAAGTCGCTGACGACCTACGAAAATCTGCAATTGGCGGAAAACAGCCGCCCCGGCGATTGGTCGATCGCGCGCGTCCTCGAGCACTTGCCGAAGCTCGCCGAGCTGCGGAACCGCAAGGCCGGACGCCTCTCCGGCGGCGAGCAGGAAATGCTCGCAATCGGACGAGGCCTGGTCGCCAATCCGATGCTGCTGCTCGTCGACGAACCGTCGCAAGGTCTTGCGCCGCTGATCGTCGAGGACGTCTACCGCATTCTCGCAGAGATGAAGGCGCACGGCGTTTCGATCTTGCTCGTCGAGCAAAACGCATTGCTCGCGCTCAAGATCGCAGATCGCGCGTACGTGATGGATGGCGGCAAGATCGTCTACGAAGGCGACGCGTCACAACTCAGCCGCGATCAAGACCGCATTCGCACGCTTATGGGTCTTACGGATATTGCGTCGTGAGCGTCATCCCGAGCGTAGCGCTGCAGGCGCGTAGCCTGCACCCACAAAGTGGGCGTCGAGGGACAGCCATTCCCGAAACGATGAAGGCGGCCGTACTCTTTGGACCCGGCGACATGCGCGTCGTCGATAAACCCGTGCCGAAGCCCGGCGCCGGCGAAGTGCTCGTACAGGTGGCGATGTGTGGCATGTGCGGGACCGATCTTAAAATTTACGACGGTCATTTTCCGCTGACGCCGCCGTTCGGTGAATATACGCCGGGTCACGAGTGGACCGGACGCGTTGCCGCAGTCGGTGCGAGCGTCGATGAGTTCGCAGTCGGCGACGACGTTGCGATCGAAGCGCATCACGGTTGCGGACGCTGCGACAATTGCCTCGTCGGCAAATATACCGCGTGCCTCAACTACGGCAATCCCGCAAAGGGACAGCGCGCGACGGGAATGACGGCGGACGGCGGCTTCGCGCAATATGCGCTGCACCATGTCAGCTCGCTCTACAATCTTCCTAAGCCCCTCTCGTACAAGGACGCGGTCTTGATCATGACGGCGGGTACGGGTCTTTACGGCCTCGATGTTGCCGGGGGATACATTCTCGGGCAAGACGTCGCGGTGTGGGGGCCAGGTCCGGTCGGTCTCATGACGGTGCAAGCCGTCCGCGCGCTGGGTGCGAACAGCGTGATCCTCATTGGAACGCGCGACAGCCGCCTGGGGCTCGGGAAGAAGCTCGGTGCCGATGAGATCGTGAATGCGCGGAATACCGATCCCGTCAAACGCATCATGGAGCTGACCGGCGGCAAGGGTGTCGATCTCGCAATCGAAGCTTCCGGCGCGCTGGATGCCCCGCAAGAGTGCGCGAGCGTGACCAAACGCGGCGGTAAGATTTTGATCCTCGCGTTTTATCCCGGACCCGTGACGCTCGACATGAGCGCAATCGTTCGCGGCGATATCACGATTTACACGAGTCGCGGCGAAGGCGGGAACAACGTGAAGCGAGCCGTTTCGCTCGCGCAACGCGGCCGTCTCCGTTGCGGGGAGCTCGTGACGCACGAGTTTCCGCTCGATCGAATCAGCGAGGCGCTGCGCGTGATGCGCGAACGCGAAGGAGATCCGATGAAGATCGTGGTCGTGCCGCCGGGCGCGCCTGGGTGAGCGTGAGCGTCGCGGTTCTCGACGACTATCAAGGTGTGGCGCGGAACCTCGCAGACTGGGGTTCACTCGGGAAAAACGTCGCAGTCCGTTTCTTCCACGATCACGTCGAAAACGAGGACGAGCTCGTCCAACGGCTTTCGCTGTTCGAGATCATTGCGATCATGCGAGAGCGCACGCCGTTTCCGCGCTCGCTCGTCGCGCAGCTTCCGAACCTCAAGCTGATCGTCACGACGGGAAAGCGCAACGCATCGATCGACCTGGCCGCATGTAAGGAACGCGGCATCACGGTCTGTGGGACTGCGGGGAGCGAAGGCTCGACGATCGAGTTGACGTGGGGATTGATTCTCGCCGTGGTGCGCGGTATTCCGCGCGAAGACCACGGCTTGCGCGAGCACCGCTGGCAAATCGCGGTCGGCATGGAGCTGCGTAATAAGACCCTCGGCGTCCTCGGCTTGGGACGGCTCGGGTCGCAGGTCGCGCAGATCGGTCGAGCCTTCGGAATGAAAGTAATCGCGTGGAGTCAGAATCTCACGCAAGAACGCGCCGGCGAACAGGGCGTCGAGTTGGTAAGCAAACGCCAGCTCTTCGAACGCGCCGACGTGGTCAGCGTCCATCTCGTTCTGAGTGACCGCACGCGCAAGATCATCAGCCACGAAGAGCTTGGCTGGATGAAGAAGACAGCCTATCTCGTCAATACGTCACGCGGTCCGATCGTCGATACGTCGGCGCTTATCGGAGCCTTACACGCCGGTCAGATTGCAGGCGCCGGCATCGACGTGTACGATCACGAGCCGCTTGCCGCCGACGATCCCATTCTGCACGCACCGAACACGGTGCTCACCCCGCATCTCGGATACGTCGCCGACGCATCATATCAAACGTTCTACCGCGAGACGGTCGAGGACATTGCCGCGTGGCTCGGGGGTAAGCCGATCAGGGTAGTGGAGTAATGTTGTATTTGATCGTCAAGTTTATCCACGTCGTCCTTGCAATCGTCGCGGTGGGTGCGAACGCAACGTACGGCGTGTGGTTCCATCGGGCGAGTGTAAATCCCGAGTCCGCGGAAACGATCCTGCGCGGCATCAAGCTCGTCGACGACCGGATCGCTAACCCGGCGTACGGCTTATTGCTCGTCACCGGCCTGCTGGAGGCGTATCTCGGCGGCTACGGTCTCGGCACGCGTTGGATCGACATCGCGCTTGTTTTGTACGTCGTGCTCGTTATCGTAGCGGCAGCGATCTACTCACCGATACTGAAAAAGCAAATCGCAACCGTTGCAAGCAGTGGTGTCAAGAGCCCGGAAGCGATGCAGTTAGCGGTACGTGGCCGCATTGTCGGCATCAGCCTCGGCGTGCTCGCGATCGTGATCGTCTTCGTGATGGTCGTCAAACCGACTTGACTTGTCATCCCGAGATACCGTGTCGGGAGTCAAGCGGGTTGAGGGCTGAGCGCGGGGTCGTAGGGTTTCCCCGAGCGGAGAACGCCGTACGCCAGGACGAGCAGTTTACGCATGAGTGCGCCGAGGATCAACTTGGGATGTTTGCCGGCAGATTTCAGTCGCTGCGCCATCGCCTTAAGAGTCGGATTGTGCTGTTGAGCGACGATAGCCGGAAAATAGAGAGCTTTGCGCAAACGCGCATTGCCCAATTTCGATAGGCGTGGTTTACCGCGAACCGAGGAACCCGACTGCCGCAACTGAGGCGAAAGGCCGGCGTATGCGGCAACAGCCCGGTGGCTCTCGAACTGCTCGATCGTCGGCATCTCCGAGAGAATTGAGGCCGCTGTTGTGTTGGCAATTCCGGGAATGCTCGTTAAGAGATCACGCTTGGCTCTCAACCCGGGATGCTGGTCGATGTGGTCGCGGATCACGCGTTCCAGATCAGCAATTTGCGTATCGAGCTGGGCGATCAGTTCCTCTGATGACGTCACGACCCAATCCGGCAAATCGGGAGTCTGCGCTCTCGTCTGGTGCTGAGCTCGAGACCGCTTGAGAAATTCCAGATGGCGTGAAAGCCCTTGTAGTTCAGTGATTTCTGCAGGCCAAGGCTTCCATGCCGCTGGTCGTTGTGCAATTGCGAAACGAGCAATCAGCGCTGCATCTACTGCATCGGTCTTGGTGCGCAGCAGTTCGCTCTCCGCATATGCCTTGATCCGGCGCGGATTCACCACCGCAACCGTATGACCGCCTTCATGGAGATGCGTTGCCAGTGCACGCCAGTAACCACCCGTCGCTTCCATGCACGCGAAGATTTTATTCGCTCCACGATTGCGCAGCCACGCATCCAACTGCGCGAACCCTTTCTTCGTGTTCGGGAAGCTCTTCTTCGCTGTGTGCTCATCGTGCAACAGCGCCGCGTGAAAGTCAGCCTTTGAGATGTCAATACCCAGCGTCTCCATGCGAATGCCTTTGCAAGCTTTGGCCAATCCCCGTGGACGAGAACACCCAGGTGATCGAGCTTGTGCATTCGAGCTGTGCTTCTTGCCGCTCACGATACCGTCCGATCTTTCAAGGCATAGGTACGGGCCGCTTATCTCAGGATCTGGCTCAAAAGCCTAGCGTAGGCGCCGGCGTGTCCCGTACCTCTCGTCCACCGTTCATGGCCGGTGGATGCCAGGCATATTCGACGCCTCAATCAAGATACAAGCGTAGGCGCGCAGCGCCGGAGTCGAAGGACAGTTCCGATCGAAATAGCTCGCTGACAATTTTTGCCATCTCCGGATCGACCGCACGCAATCGAGTGCGCGTTGCATCCGGCCACGGCGAGACGGGATCGTTGGCTCCGATGTGCGCGCGGATCGCTTCGGCGAAATACTCATCGATTCCGGAGGCAGCGTAGGGCGTAACAAACGCTTTTGCGTGCGAATAGGCGCGACGTATCGCAGGATCGACTGCGGAGCGATACGTTCCGCCGCCGAGCGCGCAGTCGAGGGCGTGCCCGAACTCGTGCGCGACCGTCATCGCTCCGAGTGAGCGTAGATAGACGCGTCGTTCCTCCACGACGAACAACCCGGCCGGCGGCGCCGGCCACGAATCGACGTCGATGCCGAGACGCCGTAAGGCGGGCGAGAGATCGCGATAGCGCTCGCCTTCGGCAAGGACGTGCACGCCAATCCCGGCCGCCATTGCAAAGCGCAGCGCGCCCGAGCCAAATCGGCGTAGCGTGGTGGTTACGGCGCGGCGGCACGCCGCGTCGGGCGCCGCAACGATGTCGCGCGCCAGCGTATCCGACACCGCGTGACGATAGCGGCGCAGGGTGGACGTGACGTTGCCGGAAAATCAGCATTTATGTCCGAGATCGGCCCGATCAATATTATGAACGCCGTTGACAACCAAGAGGCGAAGCTCTCGCACACGGCTTCAGATTCGATCGCGTTCCTCGCAGAAGGCGATGAAGCCGGTGCGGTTGGTGAGATTCAGCAATTCAACTTGGGCGACGTCGCGCGGAAGGCGGGGCTCCAAGCGTTGGCGCGGCTCGACGAGCAGGCCGGCGCGACGCTCGGGATGCTCGATACCGAGGCTTAAGCCGTAGCGGTGAAGTCGGGGATCTCGCTGACGACCACGTTGCGTCCCAGCTCCTTGCCTTCGTAAAGACGCCGATCGGCCGCAAGAAGCAGCTCATCGGGCGTAAAGCCGTCGTCGCGCAGCATCGCGACCCCGATCGTGATCGTTATTCCAACGTTCTCGGCGACGTTTTGACGAGCCCGCTCCGCGAGTTGGGTCGCTGATTCAAAGTCCGTGTTGGGCAGGACGACGACGAACTCTTCGCCGCCGTAGCGGCAGACATAATCGGCGGAACGGAACGTCATCGTCAACGTACTGGACACGTCGTGCAAGACGCGATCGCCTTGGGCGTGTCCTTGCGTATCGTTGACATGCTTGAAGAAATCGATGTCTGCCATGAGAATCGAGAGCGTTCGCCCCGAGCGGAGTGAGATCGAAGTTTGCGATTCGAGGATCTCGTCCAGAAAGCCGCGGTTGTAAAGCCCGGTGAGCGTGTCTTTATTCGTATGGGCTTGGAGCACGTCAAATCGCTGGCGATAGGTGAGGACGCGAATCGTGTCGCTGATCGGAGCTTCACCCGCGTCGCTCGTCGTCTGCATCGCAAACCAGCGAAGATACAGGGTGAGCGCCGCAGAGTAAATCACCCCGACGACCAGCTTGCCGATGATCGCGCTTTTCAGGATCGCCGTGTACTCAGGCCGTTCGAACGCGATCCCCGTGACAAAGAGTACGGTGTCGAACGCCAGCGTGATTGCGACTGCGACGTAGATTCGCAGAAAGAGTACCGAGACGAAACGGCTCACGTACTCGTACGCGACGATGATGACCAGCGTATCCGCGAACATCGCCAGCAGGCTGACGGTCAAGATGCGCGGCTGCGTGACGAAGAGCCCAGCCGGAAGATGGTAAGGGTTGATCGCTCCCGGCAACTGTAAGTGCAGGGCCGTCAAATACCCGACGACCGCGAGAAAGACGTTCGTGGCCAGCAGCCCGGAGATCAGACGTCGCGCTTCCAGCGCGTCCTCGACGATGTAGATCGCGAGAACAACAAATAACAGCGCAGGGAAGTACGCGACGGAGCCGGGTGAAACGACAATCGACGGCGCGACCTGAATATAGACCGCTCCCGCCAAGAAGTTCGCGAGATAGTAGATCACGCCGGTCATCGCATAAAGCGGTGCAAGACCTAGCCACGGGCGCACGCGGAAGCAAACGACGAAGAGCACTGATACAAACAGTGCCTCGCCGAGGATGAGCAGTATTTGGACTCCTTGAAGCGACACGGGGCCCATGAGGTAGAAATTCTTCCCCGAGGTCGCCTCTCCCGTGCGGTTCGGCGCACAATTAGAGTTTGGGGCCCCAGCCTGGAAACGTACCCCGGTGGTCTTGTGATAGAGCGTTCGGCAAGGTTCCGCGCACCGGAACTGAGGGCTGACGGATTTGGATCGGGATTGCGTTCGGTGATGCGAGTGTCATTGATTTTTCCTTTCTTTTCCTACGTTCTAGGTACGTTGCAGGGTGGGGCATGTTTCGTAAACCGGACTGAAACATTTGGACCCCTCGCACGGTAAAGGGAACTCCGCAGATACAGAGCCGAATGATGCGGCGTGGTGAACTTCAGTGCTGAAGAAACAACGCTGCAGTATCTGCAGCGCATCGACGAGCTCGATGCCAAGGTCGGCGCCTTCATCTACGTAGATAATGAGCGCGCGCTCGCGACCGCGCGCAGTCTGGATCGACTGCGCGAAGCCGGGACGGTTCTCAGTCCGCTCCATGGCAAGGTCGTTGCAGTCAAGGATCATCTCGCGGTAACCGGGATGCCGACGCGTGCCGGAAGCGAGATGCCGATCGAGGATCTCGTTCCGCCTGAAGGTCCCTTCGTGCGCAGTTTGCGAGACGCCGGTTGCGTCATCATCGGTAAGACGCGCGCCACCGAGTTCGCGCTCGGCACCTACAATCTCGAACGCCGCACGCCGTGGAATCCATGCGATCTCGAGGTGCATCGGATACCGGGCGGCTCGAGCAACGGTTCCGCGTGCGCGACCGGCGCGGGCTTCTGCGATTTCGCGATCGGAACCGATACGGGCGGATCCGTTCGTCAGCCGGCGGCGCTTTGCGGACTCGTCGGCTACCGCCCGACTCCCGGCGTGTGGTCGATCGAGGGCGTCTTCCCGCTCTCGCCACTTCTCGATACGATCGGACCTTTGACGCGTAGCGTCGTCGAAACGGTGCAGATTTTCGAAACGCTCACTTCAAAGCGCGTACCGGAAGTGCGCGTCGATCGTCTGCGATTCGGACGGCCATCGCGCGTCTTCTTTGACGATCTCGATCCCGACGTGAAGCGCTGCACGGACGAGGCCATCGCGCGTCTCGAGCGCGCGGGCGTGCGGATCGACGTCGTTGATTTACCGGAACTCGACCTCGTCGACCCGGTCTTCGCGAAGCTGATAACGGCCGATCTCGTCGCCACGCTGGGGCGCGAGCGCGTTGAGAAGCATCTTGGCCTCCTCGATTCCGTCGTGCGCCAACGGATCGCAGGTGGTCTGGAGATCACGGCGAGCGACTACGTTACGATGGTCCGCCGGTGTGCGACGCTCGTCGCGGCTGCGTCGGAGCGGATGCGCGGCTTCGATGCGTGGATCACCCCGACCAGCCCAACAATTCCCTTGCCGGTTGCCGAGTGCAAGACGCTGGATGCTGCAGCGGCGTGGAATCGACGCACCTTACGCAACACGCGGCCCGGTAACGTCTTCGGACAATGCGGGATTTCACTGCCGATCGGATCGCTCGGTTCGGCGCTTCCCGTTGGTTTGCAGCTGCTCGGAAGCGGTGGCGATGACGCACGCTTGCTGGCGATTGCATGCTGCGTCGAAGATAAGCTGCGTCACTAATGGCGCTTGCTTGCGAGGGTGTATCATCGAGCGTGCAAAAGGATTGCGTATGAGCGATCAATTCATGGACGATCCTATCGCGGAGTTAAGAGACGCCGGCGAAGCCAGACAAGTGGCGGATGCAGTTAATGCGATTACCGCCGACTTGATTCGCAACGCCGCGAAGTACCCGGCGCAGGTGCGCGATCTCCCGCGATTGGTCACGGCCATGGAGAAGTCGATCAAGATCGAGAATTACAAGGACGCGCTGATGCGCGGTCAGCAGATCGACAAACATCTCGAGGCCTTTGCGCCGGCTGACGAACCCGCGCAAGAAGCGAAACTCGTCCTTCGCCACCGGCTCCTCATTCTCGCAAAGTTGGTGCAGTAGCGTCCGATGCGTGCCGTCGTCCAACGCGTGACGCGCGCGCACACGTGCGCGTCGACGAGGACGTAGTCGGTGCGATCGACGGCGGGCTGCTGGTTCTCGTCGGCGTCGGCGTCGACGATAATGACGACGACGCGCTGAGCCTCGCGCGAAAGATTGCATCGCTGCGGATCCTTCGGGATGACGACGGCAATATGAATCGCGACGTCTCGGAAGCCGGCGGTAGCGTTCTCGTCATTTCGCAGTTCACGCTCCACGGCGACGTGCGCAAAGGCAGGCGTCCCTCGTTCATCGCGGCAGCACGTCCCGAACAGGCTGAGCCGCTCTACGAGCGGGTCGTCGCCGAGCTGCGTTCGCTCGGACTCGTAACCGCAACGGGACGCTTCGGTGCAACGATGGCAGTCGAACTGGTCAACGACGGTCCGGTCACCATCCTACTCGATACAAAGCGTCTGTTCTGAGGGGTAAAGGGCAAGTTGCGGCAAGGGCGAACGCCCCCGTCCCACGTGTAATTCGGAGTGTCTGCCATGCCGGAACTTTCACGCCTGAGGGACGTAGCGGTCGTCGGTCCGCACCATAGCGGCAAGACGACCCTGATTGAAGCGCTGCTCGCACATTGCGGCGCGATTCCACGACGCGGATCGGTTCACGATGGGACAACCATCACCGATTTCGAGCCCGAGTGCATAGGGCACGCGCAGTCCACGTGCGTCAGCTTCGCCTACACAGCCTGTGGCAACGTCGAACTCAATTTAATCGACTGCCCGGGCTTCGTTGATTTTTTTGAGGAAACGAAGCAAGCACTGCTCGCAGCCGATGCCGCGATCGTCGTGGTCGATCCCGATCCGACGCGCATCATGCAGACGCAGTCGCTGATCGATTTCATCGAATCGCGTAAGATGCCGCATCTCTTCGTGGTCAACAAAATGGACCGTGAAGGTGCAGATTTCGTCGGCACGCTTGCCGCGTTGCGCGACGCGTACGGATTGCACGTCATCCCCGAGCATTTGCCGATCGGGGCGGGTCCCGAGCTGCAAGGTTACGTCGATCTCGTCGATGAGGCCGCGTATGCGTTCGATCCGGAGGGCAAAGAGCATCAAGTCGAGATCAACGACGGCGTGCGCGAGAACGTGTCGCGTTTCCGGCGCGAGATGCTCGAGGCGCTCGGTGATTTCGACGATATGTTGCTCGAGGAGCTGCTCGAAGACAAAGAGCCGTCCAAGGAAGAGGTCATCAAGGATCTCGCCGAGGACGCGAGTCACGATCTCGTCGCACCCGTGCTCGTCGCCGCTGCACTGAACGGTACCGGGATGAATGCGCTCGTTGCCGCGATCGATCGGCTCTTCCCGGCACCCGACACGCTTGCGCACATCGACATCGACGGTCGTGAGATCAGCGTACGAGCCGACGGGCCGATCGTTTTGCAGGTCTGCAAGACGACGGTCAATCAGCAAGGTAAACTTTCCGTTGCGCGCGTTTTGACCGGAACATTGAAACCCGACTCACCGCTCGTCGTTTCATCGCGCGGCAACGCGCAGGTTAGAATGAGCGGCCTATATCGCTTGCAAGGAAAAAAGCAGACCGTCGTGACCGAGGCCGGCCCGGGGAGCATCGTCGGCATCGCGCGCATGGACAGCGTCGGCACCGGTGACACGCTCGTCTCGCCGGGGACGGATATCGTCATGCCGACAGTCCCGCTTTCGGATCCGATGTTCGCCGTTGCGGTGAAGCCGAAGGAAAAGCTCGACGAAGCCAAGCTCTCGCAATCGCTTGCGCGATTGATCGAAGAAGACCCGGCCTTGCGCGTTGGAAGGGCGGAGTTCACGAACGAGCTGCAGCTACTCGGCAGCGGCGAGGTTCACGTGTCGACCGCACTCGAGCGGTTATCTCGCAAATACAACCTCAGTCTCGATACAAAAGAACCGGCGATCGCCTATCGGACGACGATCACCGGTGGGACGGAAGTGCACGCCCGCTACAAGCACCAAACCGGTGGACACGGCCAATTCGCGGACATCAAGATTCGTATCGAACCGCGTCCGCGCGGTAACGGTGTGACATTCGAAGACAAGATCGTCGGTGGCGTCGTCCCGCGCAACTTCATTCCAGCCGTTGAAAGGGGCGTGCGCGAAGCGCTCGAGCGCGGACCACTGGGGGGATATCCCGTCGTCGATATACACGTAACGCTCTACGACGGACAGTATCACGACGTCGACTCGAGCGATCAAGCGTTCCGAACGGCGGGTTCGATGGCGATGCGCGACGGACTTCCGAAGTGCAAGCCCGTCGTGCTCGAGCCGATCGTCCGGCTCGACGCAGAGGTCCCGAATGCGTACGCTTCCAGCGCGCTCGCGCAAGTAACGACGAAGCGCGGACAAGTTCTCGCATTCGAGCCGTCCGAAAGGGCCGGCTTCCATCACATCGGAGCGTTCGTTCCGCAAGCCGAGCTCTCGCACTACATCACGGAGTTGCGTACGATCTCGCAAGGCCTCGGAACGTTCCGTTGGAAGCACGACCGCTTTGAGATCGCGCCGCAAAAAGTCGCCGATCAATTGATGGCGGCAGGCGCGGCTAGCTGACAACGGGCAGAGGAGGGACCGCGATGCGTTTAGGACGGCGCGAATTTCTCGTTGGGTCCGCGGCGGTTGGTGCCGCGTTTGCAACCTCGGGGCCGATTGCGGCAGCGGAAAATTGGATCGAGCTGCCGATGCAAAACGGGAAGCGCCCGTTGCTGAAATACCCGCAGAAGCGGGTGATGATCGTGCAGTCGAGCCGGCCGGCGATTCTCGAGACGCCGTTCGAAGTGTTCGACCAAGACGAGATCACGCCGAACGATGCATTTTTCGTCCGTTGGCATGAGGCAGGATTTCCGACGAGCGTCGATGCGACCAGTTTCCGGCTCAATGTTCACGGAATTGTCAAGAAACCGTTGTCGCTCAGCGTTTCGGATTTGCAAACCCAATTCGAGCCGGCCGAAATCGTCGCCGTGAATCAGTGTTCCGGAAATAGCCGCGGTCTCTTTAACCCGCGTGTCGCCGGCGGAGAGTGGGCGAACGGCGGGATGGGGAACGCGCGCTGGAAGGGCGTACGCCTCGTCGACATCCTGAAAAAAGCCGGTGTTGACGCGAGCGCAAAACAAGTTTCGCTTCACGGGCTCGATCACGGCGTGCTCCCGGCAACACCGCGGTTTCAAAAAGCCTTTGATGTCGATGTTGTGGCCGCTAATCCGGACATGCTTGTTGCGTACGAGATGAACGGCGAGCCGCTGCCGCTCCTGAACGGATTTCCGGTTCGGCTGGTCGTGCCCGGCTGGTACGCGACGTATTGGGTGAAGATGCTCTCGGACATTGAGGTCATCGATCACGTCGACGATAATTTCTGGATGGCGACGGCCTACCGCATCCCGGATACCCCGAACGGTTCCGTAACGCCGGATCAGACCGGCTACAAGACGATTCCGATCAACAAGATGCACGTGCGCTCGTTCGTCACCAACATTCAGAACGGTAACTTCATCTCCGGTCTCGATAAGCCCGATCCGATGTACCCATATCGTTATAGCGCCGAAGTTCGCGGGATCGCGTTCGACGCGGGCAGCGGGATCAAGATGGTCGAGTTCTCCGATGACGACGGGAAATCGTGGACCGAAACGAAGCTCGGCCTCGATCTGGGAAAGTACAGCTTCCGCAGATGGTCGACGCGCTGGACCGCGCGCGCCGGTTCTGGGATGCATACGCTTGCGTGTCGCGCGACTGCGAATAACGGTGAAGTGCAGACGAACGTTGCGGTCTGGAATCCGGCCGGTTATCTCAAGAACAACATCGAGACGTACGAGGTGACGGTATGATGCGCACGCTCGTGCTCGGCGTCGCCGTCGTGTTCGGACTGGTCGCAGCCGGTTTCCCGAAGAGTTCATCGGTGACGCTTCCACCCTCGAGCATCACGTTCAAGCCGGGACCGAATCTCGGCCTCGCGCAAGCGAATTGCCTCGTCTGTCATAACGCTGACTACATCTATTTCCAGCCGGCGTTGACGCGAGCGCAATGGACCGCCGAGGTCAAAAAGATGCGTGGCGCCTACAAGGCGACGATCGCCGACGACGACATTCCCAAGATCGTCGACTACTTGATGTCCCAGAACGGCAAGACCTAAGCACTAGCCTCCGGAACATGTATGTTCCGAATGTGGAAGACGGTTAGCCGGCCGACGACGCTGGAGGCGGCGCTGCGTGAGCTGCGCGAGGCGCCTGCTCGCACGCGCCTCGTCGCAGGCGGAACCGATCTCGTCGTCGAGCAGCAACGCGGCATCCGCCCGGCCGAACATCTCATCGATCTCACCGGAATCTGGGATTTGCGCTACGTGCGCCAAGACGGCGACGTCGTTCGGATCGGCGCACTCGCGACGCACAACGACGTCTTGCGCGAAGGGAGTCTTCGTGATGCGTTGCTGCCGCTCGCGCAAGCGTGTATTGAGGTAGGCGCGCCGCAAATTCGTGCGCGTGCGACGATCGCTGGAAACTTGGTGACCGCCTCGCCGGCGAACGATACGATCGCGCCGCTGATTGCGCTCGGAGCGGAAATCGTTCTTGCAAGCGTAGATGGGACGCGGACATTGGCACTCGAGGAGTTCTATACGGGCTTCCGAGCGACGGCGCTTCGTCCCGACGAGATCGTCCGCGAGATCCGCTTCCCCGCGCTCGATGTCGAGCGCCGCGGAGTTTTTCTGAAGCTTGGACTGCGGCGTGCGCAAGCAATCTCCGTGATCAACGTCGCGATCGTGCTACGCTTTGACGGCCTGAAGATAGAAGAAGCGTCGATCGCGCTCGGCTGCGTCGGACCAACGATCGTCCGCGCGCCGGAAGCCGAAGGCGTCTTGATGGGCAACACGCTCGAACCTGCCACGATCGAGCATGCGGCAAAGCTTGCGGTCGAAGCGATTGCACCGATCAGCGATTTGCGTGGCTCGGCCGACTACCGGCGCCGTACCGTGCAGGCACTCGTTACGCAAGCACTCGAGGCGCTCAAGGATGGTGCAGAAGCCGACAGCTTTCCGGAAGATCCGGTGCTGCTCGAAACGCAAACGCCGGTTCGCGCCGCGCTCGAGTTCGACGGGCTGATCGAAGCGACGGTCAACGGTGAGCCGTGTATGCTCGAAAACGCGCAGCACAAAACGCTGCTGAACGCGCTACGCGATTACGGCCTGACCGGCTCGAAAGAAGGCTGCGCTGAAGGCGAGTGCGGCGCGTGTACGGTGTGGCTCGACGGGCAAGCCGTGATGTCGTGTCTCGTTCCCGCAGCGCAGGCACACGGCGCGCACGTTACCACGATCGAAGGCCTTGCGAGCGGCGAGCGGCTGCACCCGCTACAGCAAGCCTATATCGATCGCGGCTCCGTGCAATGCGGATTCTGTATCCCCGGCATGCTAATGGCCGGTGCGAAGTTGATGGAAGAGCGCGCGACTCCGACGCTCGACGACGCGCAGGTGGCGATCAGCGGAAACCTGTGCCGGTGCACCGGCTATCGCAAGATTCTCGATGCGATGGACGAGACGGTCGTCAAGCTCGAAAAACCGCGGGCAGACGCGCTCGAGAAGGTCAACGGAACGGCGATGTATCCGGCCGATCTGATTCAGACCGACATGCTGCAGGCTGCCGCCGTTTTCGCGCATCGCGCGCACGCACGCATTCTGCGTATCGATGCGTTGGCCGCGCTTGCGCGCGCGGGTGTGCACGCCGTGCTGACGGCGCAAGACGTTCCACGTAACCGGTTCGGCTTGATCGAGGCCGATCAGCCTCTCTTGTGCGAGGACGTCGTTCGCTTCTACGGCGATCGGGTTGCGCTCGTCGTTGCCGATACCGCGGAGATTGCCCGCGAGGCGGTCGCGCTCGTCGTCGTCGAGTATGAAGATCTTCCGCCACTGACGGATCCACGTGCAGCGATCGAGCCGGGAGCGCCACGCGTGCACGCCGATCGCGACAACGTCTTGCTGCGGCAAAGGATCGTGCACGGTCCGCCGGTCGAGAACGCGCTGCAGTCGGCAGACGTCGTCGTCGAAGCGACGTTCACGACGAGCTGGCAAGAGCACGCCTATCTTCAACCGGATGCGGCGATCTCGTATTGGGAAGACGAGCGCCTCGTGGTTGAGACGGCCGGTCAGTGGCTGCACGAAGACCGGCGACAGTTGGCCGCGCTCTTCTCGCTGCACGAGAATGACGTCATCGTTCGCTACGCAAAGATCGGCGGCGCGTTCGGCGGGCGTGAAGATTTTTCGCTGACGCCGCTGGTGGCGCTTGCTGCCTGGAAGCTCAAGCGATCCGTGGCGATGACGTGGACGCGCGACGAGTCGATCATCGGGCATCACAAGCGTCATCCGTTCCGCATCACGACGAAATGGGGGGCGATGCGCGACGGCCGCATCGTCGCTGCCAAGACGTCGATGATCGCCGACGGTGGTGCCTACGCGTCGACCTCGGTCGAGGTTCTCAAATGCGCACTGACCTTCGCGACGGGACCGTATCGCGTCGAGAGCGTTGAAACCGACGCATGCGTAACCTACACGAACAACATCCCGAGCGGTGCCTTCCGCGGATTCGGCTCGCCGCAAGCCCATTTTGCAGCCGAGTCGATGGTGACGCGGCTCGCGCACGCGCTCGAGATCGACCCGATCGATATGCGTCGCAAGAATCTCTATCGCGAGGGTGATATCGAGCCGACCGGTGGGCCGCTTCCTGAAGGCGTCAGCGCGCAAGCCGTGTTCGACCGCTGCATCAAGGAAGTCGCCCGTGTCATCCCGAGCGTAGCGTCGCGAAGCGATACGATGTCGAGCGACAGCCACATACGTCGGGGGTTGGGGATCGCGTGCGGCATGAAAAACGTCGGATACTCTTTCGGGTTTCCGGATCAGGCGACGGCGACGGTCGAGCTCAAAGTCGCCGGCGAGGAGTTGCGCGGCGCGTCGGTTGCGATTGGAGCTGCGGAAGTCGGGCAAGGCTCGCACATGGTTCTGCGCCAGATTGCGGCCAAAGCGCTCAACGTCGATTTGAGCTTGATTCGCATGATCGTCGACGACTCGAGTTTGACGCCGAACGCCGGCTCGTCCTCGGCGTCGCGCATGACGCTGTTTGGCGGACGCGCGGTAAAAGACGCGTGCGAAGCGGCTCTGGCGTCCTGGCGTCGCGGCGAGTCGCCGGACGCAACCGTGAAATATCAACCCGGCGGAACGACTGCACTCGATCTGCAAACCGGTCAGGGCACTCCGCACTTCGCTTACGGATACGCGGCGCAAGCAGTTGAAGTCGAAGTTGACACACGAACCGGCGTGACGCGCGTCTTGCGTGTGATTACCGTGCATGACGTTGGGCGCGCGATCAATCGTCAACTCGTCGAAGGCCAGATCGAAGGTTGTCTCGCGCAAGCCCTCGGCTATGCGCTCACCGAAAACTTCATCTCGACCGACGGCATGATCGTTACGCCGCACCTCTCGACGTATCTCTTGCCGACGACGCTCGACATGCCCGCCGAAATCTATCCGATCATTCTCGAGAATCCCGATCCGAACGGACCGTTTGGGGCGCGCGGTGTGGCGGAGATGCCGCTCATTCCGTTTGCGCCCGCGGTTGCGGCTGCAATTCACGAGGCGACCGGCGCATGGGTCACCGATCTGCCCATGACGCCGGAACGAGTTCTGCGGGCGCTAGACCATCAGGTTCGAGATCTCGATCAAGTTGAGGTCGGGGTCGCGCACGTAAACGGAGCGGATCGGACCTTGAGCACCAGTCTTGGGAACGGGTCCTTGCACGATCGGGATGGCGTTCGAGCGCAAAGTTTCAATGACGGTATCGAGCGGCACCGAGGTCAAGAAGCGAGAATCCCCTGATCCGGCCGTTGCACGGTCGGCCCTCGGCTCGAATTCCTTACCAGCGACGTGCAGATTGATTTTCTGCTTACCGAAGTGCACGGCGGTACGGCCCTCTCCAAACGTTTCGAATTTCATCCCCAGCACGTCGCAATAGAACTTGCGGGTTCTCTCGAGATCGCGCACGGTCAGAACGAGATGGTCGAGCGAGTCGATAGTGATCATTGGTCTCCTTTAGACGAGTGCGCGAGCGAGTTCGTTGTGACGTTCGATAAGCGCGCCGAGGTCGACACCCAGCAAATTTCCATCGCGCACGCGAACCTTTCCCCCGATCACGCTGAGATCGACTTGGCGCGTGCGGCAAAAGACGAGTGCCGCGAGCGGATCGTGTACGGCGCCACCGGCGAGCGGAAGCGAATCGAGACGAACGCCGATGAAGTCCGCGGCCATGTTGGGCGCGAGATAGCCGATATCGTCGCGGCCAAGGACGCTCGCACCGCCGCGTGTTGCGAATCGCAGCGCATCACGCGCGCAGAGTGCACCGGCGCCGTGTACGACACGTTGCAGAAGCATCGCTTGCCGCGTCTCTTCGAGAAGGTGCGATCCATCGTTTGAGGCGGACCCGTCGACGCCGATGCCGACTCTCATACCGCTCTGATGCTGCGCAAGAATCGGCGCGATACCGGACCCGAGACGCATGTTCGAGCTCGGACAGTGCGCGACGCCGGTTCGCGATTGCCCTAAAAGCATGATCTCCTCGTCATTCATCGCGATTCCGTGCGCGTACCAAACGTCGGGCCCGGTCCAATCCAGGCTGGCGGCGAGCGCGACGGGCCGTTCCCCAAAATGCTCGAGACAGTACGTTTCTTCGTCGCGCGTTTCGCACAAATGCGTGTGCAGCGTCAGCCCGCGCGCACGCGCCAGCTCGGCGCTGGCTCGCATCAGGTCGGTCGAGACGGAAAACGGCGAGCAGGGCGCGATGACGATGCGCGTCATGGCGAAACGCGCAGGGTCGTGATAGGCGTCGATCACGCGGACGCAATCCTGCAGAATATCGTCTTCGTCTTCGACGATCTCGTCGGGCGGGAGTCCGCCTTTTGATCGGCCGAGCGACATCGACCCGCGCGAGGCGTGAAAGCGGAAGCCCATCTCGCGCGCGACGGCGATCTGATCGTCGAGACGCGCGCCGTTCTGCCAGAGATAACCGTGATCCGCGGCGGTCGTACAACCCGAAAGCATCAGCTCGGCGATTGCGATCGCCGTTGCGGAGCGGACGCCCTCCGGCGTGATGCGACCCCAAATCGGGTAGTGCGCAACCAGCCACGCGAAGAGCGGAGCGTCTTGGGCGATCGGGAGATTGCGCGTCAGCGTCTGGAAGAAGTGATGATGGGTGTTGACCAGGCCCGGAATGACGACCATACCGCTCGCATCGATCGTCACGTCGGCGCTCGGTGGCAGACCACCGCTCGGCCCGACGTACTCGACGATGCCGTCGCGCACAAAAATTCCGCCGTCCTCGAATGTCCGATCGGCGTCGTCGAAAGTCGCAAGCAGGCGCGCATGGCGCAGGAGAAGCGTCGTCATAGCGAAGATGGGCCGGATGCGGAGCGTGCGATGACGATCGCCGATCTCAATACGGCCGAGCGGGCTTCGTTCGTCGCGGCAGTCGGCTTCGCTTTCGAGAGCTCAGCGTGGATTGCGGAGCTCGCGTCGGAGCGGCGGCCATTCTCCGATCTTGACGCGCTGACGGCCTGCATGAATGCGATCGTTGCGGAGAGTCCGCTCGAGTGGCGCGTAGCGCTGATTGCAGCCCATCCCGACTTGGCCGGCCGCGTTGCGCGCGAAGGGCGTCTGACTCCGGCGTCAACGGACGAACAAGCCTCCGCGGGTCTCGATCGGCTGACGCCTGCGGAGACCGTGCGGTTCGATACGCTGAACGCTGCGTACCGGGCACGTTTCGGCTTTCCGTTCGTGATTTGCGTCCGCCGGCACACCAAGAGCTCGATTCTCGAAGCGCTGGAGCAGCGCACGCGCAACGATCGCGATACGGAAATGGCGGCCGCGCTGCACGAGATAGGCAAAATCGCGCGTCTGCGCCTCGACGACGTGATCGACTGATGGCGTACGTCCTGGATTGGCTCAATTTGCTCGTGCGCTGGTTTCACGTCGCGGCCGGGATCTCGTGGATCGGCGCATCGTTTTACTTCGTTTGGCTCGACAATAATTTGCTGCCCGCAAAAGACCCCCAGGACGCCGCAAACGGCGTTTCCGGTGAGCTGTGGTCGGTGCACGGCGGCGGGTTTTATCACAATCAGAAATATCCGACCGGGCCGAAGCGCGAGCCGCTGACGGAACATCTGCACTGGTTCAAGTGGGAAGCGTATTCGACGTGGTTTTCCGGCATGGCGATGCTTGCAATCGTCTATTGGTCGAGTGCGAGCACGCTGCTAATAGACAAGAGCGTCCTCGATCTCTTGCCACCGGAGGCGATCGCGATCAGCATCGCGTCGATCATCCTTGGATGGCTGATCTACGATGCGCTCTGCAAGGTGCTCGAGCGGCACCCGCTCGCGCTCGGCGTCGCCGTCTACGTGTTCCTCGTGTTGGCGGCATGGGGTCTCTCGCACGTCTTCGGCGCGCGCGCGGCATACATTCACATCGGCGCGATCATCGGGACGATCATGGTTCAGAACGTCGCGCATGTCGTCATCCCGGGCCAGCGCAAGATGCTCGAGCAGATTCGTCGTGGCCAGGAACCCGATCCGCGACCGGGTTTGCTAGGCAAGACGCGTTCCGTTCACAACACGTATTTCACGCTCCCCGTGCTGTTCACGATGATCAGCAATCACTATCCGATGACGTACGGAAGCGCGTATGGCTGGGAAGCGCTTGCGGTGCTGAGTCTCGCCTCGATTCTGGTGCGGCAATTCTTTCTGCTAACGCACAAGCAGCGCTACGTTCCGTGGCTCCTGGTTGGTGCAGGACTGTTCGTGATCGTCGTCGCGCTCGCACTTGCGCCGCGAACGGCCGCGACCTCGAAGACCGTGACGTTCGCCCAAGTCGAGCCGATTTTCAAAGAGCGCTGCGCAGTCTGCCATGCGCCACGCCCGACGCAGCCTGGCATCACTGCGCCGCCGGAAGGCGTGTTGCTCGACACGCCCGAGCACATCAAGGACAATGCCGCGCGGATCGAGACGCAGGCCGTGCTTACGCAAAATATGCCGCTCGGCAACGTCACCAATATGACGAAGGATGAGCGCGCGCAAGTCGGATCGTGGATTTCGGAAGGCGCGAAGCTCGAAGGCGCAAAGCAACCCTGATGCTCTCGACACACGTGCTCGATACTGCGCTCGGCGTCCCCGCGGCCGCCGTTTGCGTCACGTTGTACCGCCTCGGTAGCGAACGCACCGAGCTTGCGCGCGGTACGACCGATGCCGGCGGCCGTATCCCCTCGCCGTTCGGCGGAAAACTCGCATCGGGCTGGTACGAGCTGATTTTTGCGGTGGGCGCGTATTTTGCGGGTACCGGATCAGAAGCGTTTTACGACGAGATTCCGGTACGATTCCGTATTGATGAAGGTGAGGAGCGCTATCACGTCCCGCTACTGATCTCGCCGTTCGGCTACTCGACGTATCGCGGGAGTTAGGAAGTCTTCGCGGCTTTGTACGCGGCCCAGCTGCCGAAGTGCGAGATGTCAGGGTACCGGCGTTCTTCGATGAGCTTGCGCGGATAAATCATCGCAGAAGCGGTCGAGCCGTCATCGAGGATGATCGTCCCTTCGTAGAGATCGGGCGGTTCGTTCGAGAGCAGATACGCGTGTTGTTCGGGCGTAAATTCGTAGAGCTCGCCGGCAACCGAGACGCCGCCGATGCCGACTTCGTAAATGCCCGGATGCTGGTCGCGAACCGAATGCAGCCGGTATCGCGGGGCGGTATGCGCTTCCCGGACGAAACGCGCGTCGCCCAGATTCTCGTGGTCAGGCTGGCCGCGAAGCGCCGAACCGCAAATAAAGACGTTCATCCGCGGAGGGATTTAGCCCTTAGGTCGCGGTCAACCTCGACAAGTGCGGCCGCAAGCGTCTCGACCCCAAGCTCGAGGTCGGCGTCCGATGTTTTCTCGACGCCGACATGACTGACGCCGCCGATGCTCGGAACAAAGATCATCGCCACCGGGGCAATTGCGGCGATGCACATCGTATCGTGACCGGCGCCGCTGGGAACATCCATGCTGCGCTCGCCGGTTGAGTCCGCAGCGCGTCGAACCGCTTCGCGCATGCGCGGCGTCATGGGCGTTGCTTTGCGTCCTTCGAGCGCTTCGATCGAAGCGCGCAGGCCACGTGTCGACGTAGCACGCGAAACGGCATCATGCAAGGTTTGCTCGATTGCATCGACGTGCGCATCGTGCGGCGAACGCATGTCGACGCTGAAGGTAACGCGCGAGGGAATCACATTCGTCGATCCGGGTTCGACCGTCATCCTGCCGACGGTTACAACGGCGTCGCCCAGTGCGCGTGCCGTCGCTTCGATCGCAAGAATGATTTCGGCGGCGCCGCCGAGCGAGTCGGAACGAATCGCCATCGGCACGGTTCCGGCGTGTCCGCTCTCGCCCTCGAGCGTCACACGAAAGCGCCGCTGCGAAGCAATCGCCGTAACGATGCCGAGACGCGCGCCGGCGCGTTCTAGAATCGGGCCTTGCTCGACGTGCAGCTCGACGTATCCGGCAACGTTGTTGTTCGCGCGTTGCGGCACGTCGCGCAGCAAACCGCCGGCTCCGTGCGCGAGCGCATCACCCAGCGTCGTTCCGGATTCGTCGCTAAGCGCGAGCGCGTGCTCCGCGGACGTGAGCCCCGCGAAAACGGCGCTTCCCAAACATCCAAGCGGAAAGCGGCTTCCCTCCTCGCCGACCCAGGCAGTTGCTTCGATCGGATGCTCGGTCGCGATGTTGCGAGCGTCGAGAAGCTCGAGCGCGCACATAGCGCCAACGACACCGTACGCGCCGTCGTAGGCGCCGCCCGTTTTGACCGTGTCGAGATGCGAACCGGCCAGAATCGGAGCGGCATCCTTGCGTGTTCCTTCACGCCGTGCAAATAGATTGCCGACGCGATCTTGCGACAACGCGTACTTGTTTGCTCGCGCCCAGCCCGCGAAGTGTTCGCGTGCAGCTCGTTCTTCCGGAGTTGCCAAGCCGCGGTCGATTCCGCCTTCGTAGCGTCCAAGAACGGAAAGTTGTGCAAGACGTTCGACGACTTTGCTAATGGCGGGCCTCCGGCGGATGATTTGCGATCCAATGGCGTGCGATGTCGACGCGCTTGCACACCCAAACGTCTTCGTGTTTTGCGACGTGATCGAGGAACCGCTCGAGCGCCGCGGCGCGCCCCGGACGTCCGGCCAGACGGCAGTGCAAACCGATCGACATCATCTTCGGCGCGGTCTTGCCTTCGCGGTACAGCACGTCGAATGTGTCGCGCATGTATTCGAAGTATCCGCTTGGCGACGTGAAGCCGGGCGGTACGGAAAACTTCATGTCGTTGACGTCGAGCGTATACGGAATGACGAGGTGATCTTTTCCGGAGACGTTTACCCAATACGGCAAGTCGTCGTTGTACGCGTCCGAATCGTAGAGGAAGCCGCCCTCTTCGACGACGAGCCGCCGCGTATTCAAGCTCGGCGCATAGCGACAATACCAGCCATAGGGACGCTCGCCGATCGATCGCTCGATCGATGCAACGGCGCGCCGCATTTGCTCGCGCTCCTCGCCTTCGCTCATATTCGCAAAGCCGATCCAACGCCAACCGTGGGAGCACACCTCGTGTCCGGCGGTGCGAATCGCCGCGGCCGCGTCCGGATTGCGTTCGAGCGCGAGCGCGGCGCCGAATACGGTGATGTCGAGCTTGCGCTCCTCGAAGATGCGCATCAAGCGCCAAAAGCCGGCGCGGCTTCCGTATTCGTAGATCGACTCGACGATCAGATCGCGCTTCCCGGAGCCGAGCGTGGCGCCCGGTACTTCGGTGAGGTAGGTCTCTGAAACGTCGTCGCCGTCGCCGATCGCGTATTCCGAGCCTTCCTCGTAGTTCATAACGATTTGAACGGCCAGACGTGCGCCGTTTGGCCAGCGCGGATGTGGCGGCTGCGAGCCGTATCCGACGAAATCCCGCATCGACGGGTTCGTTTCGGCACCGTGCCGTAGTGTCCGCCAGTGAGCCTTCACGCCGTCGTTTCGATCGGGACGAACTCGACACGTCTCTTGATCGTCCGCGAAAGCGTCGATGGAAGACTCGAACCGATCGTCCACCGTTCGATCGGTACGCGCTTAGGCGCAAACCTCAAAGAGGCCGGACCGCTCGATCCCGAGGCGAGAGAGCGGACCTTGAGCGTGATCGACGACTTCGCGCGCGAGGTGCTCAGTTACGGAGCGGACGCCGGCGCAATCGCGACGAGCGCGATGCGGCGCGCGTCGGATGGTCCCCAGTTCACGCACGAAGTCGAACGTCGCCTCGACGCGCGTCTGGAGATTCTCTCGGGCCCGCGCGAAGCCGAGCTTTCGTTCATCGGCGCAACCGCCAACCGTACGCACGACGGGCTGGTCGGCGTTATCGATGTGGGCGGCGGCAGTACGGAGTATGCGGCGGGTAAAGGACACGTCGAGGGGCGTGTCTCGTGCGAGATCGGTGCGGTGCGATTATCGGAAGCTATTCCGGCGCTGCTCGGCGCGGAAGTTCCAAAAGACATTCCGGCACTCGAAAAAGAAGCGCGCGAGTATGCGCGCGCATGCCTCGCACCGCTCGCAGACTTCCTGAGTCCAAGCGGCGTCTTCGCCGTCGGTGGAACGATGTTCAATGCCGCGGCGATCGTAACGGATCGCGAACGTGATGATATCGACGGCGTCGTGCTGACGCGCGCAACGCTCGGCGACCTGGCGCGTAGATTCTTAGCCATGGATACGCCGGTGCGCCGCGTGCAGCCGCGCATCAGCCCGCAGCGCGCCGACATCTTTCCCGCGGGTCTGCTGATCGCCCACGAAGCCCTCGGCATCGTCGGCGTCGATAAATGCACGGTCTCGCAGCGCGATCTGCTCTACGGGTATTTGATCGAAAAGTATCCCGTATCATCCTGATGCTGTCCCTCGACACCACTTTGTGGTGCAGGCTTCGCTCGGGATAAACTCCGCGCCGTAGGGCGCGGAGTCGAAGGACAGCGAATGAGTTGAGGTCACCTGGGGTGGTGGCGGAATTGGTATACGCAGCAGACTTAAAATCTGCAGCCCGAAAGGGCGTCCGAGTTCAAGTCTCGGCCACCCCAAATGCGTTTGCATGGTCACGCTGTCGACTCGCGTAACGTAAGGACGCCTACGGACGTTCAGAAACGGGAGGGGATCTATGCACGACCCATTTTCGCGGCGCGCGATTCTTGCCGGCGGTGCTGCAGCAATTTCGGCCGCCGCATTGCCGAAGCCGTCACTCGCCGCTGACCCACCGCTGCCCTCGACCGTAACGATCGCGATTCAGCCCGGCATCGGGTATGGAAACCTGCTGGTGATGAAATACCAGAAGGTGCTCGAGAAAAAATATCCCGGAACGACCTTCGATTGGCCGGTTCTTACCAACGGCGACGCGATCCGTGATGGGATCATCTCAGGGAACATCGCGATCGGTTCCGGCGGATCTGGACCATTTCTTATCGGTTGGGATCGTGGGGTCGGCTACAAGATGATCGGCGGCCTCGATCTGATGGATCTCTGGATGGTCTCGCGCAATCCCGCGATTAAGAGTCTGAAGGACATCAAGCCGGGGATGAAGATCGGCATGCCGTCGCCCGACGCGATTCAAGCGATCGCGCTGCGCATGGGTTGTCAGCAGCAGCTAGGTAATGCGAAGGCACTCGACACGAACATCGTTGCGATCCAGCATCCACTGGGTCTGCTGGCGCTAAAGAACGGCCAGCTCGACGCGCATTTGAGCTCGCCGCCCTTTCAGTTCGAAGAAGTTGCCGACGGCGGACACGTGGTGTTCCGCAGTTGGCAAGCCACGGGCCGCATGACGTTCAACTGCGTCTACACGACCGATGCGTTCAACAACAAATATCCGCAGTTCGTTCGCTACTTTGCCGAACAGCTTGGACGCGCGACGGACTACATACGCCACAGTCCCGGCGGCTACGCCGACATTTTGATGCAAGATTCGGGCGGCAGAGTTCCCGCGGGTCAGTACCTTGCATGGCTGCGCGAACCCGGCCTCGAGTACTCGACCGTTCCGCGCGGCTTCGTGAAGGTCGCCTCGTTCATGAAAGATATCGGAATGCTCAACAAAGCGCCGGGCTCGATTCGCGATCTCGAGCTGCCGCTGATGAACGGGGCCGGCGACTGAACGGCGCCCCTACCGTCGTCGTCGCGCGCGAGCTGACGATGACGTACCGCGAACGCAGCGGCAAACATGTCGTCGCAGTCGACGGCATTTCGTTTGAGGTTGATCGCGGTGAGAAGTTCGTCGTCATCGGTCCGTCCGGTTGCGGAAAGACCACACTGCTCAAAGCCATCGGCGGGTTCATGCGGCCGAGCGCCGGACGTTTGACCATCGAGGGCCGTCCGATTGCGTCTCCAGGTCCCGATCGCATGGTCGTCTTTCAGGATTTCGATCAGCTCTTTCCATGGCACACGATTCGCGGCAACGTCGCATACGCGTTGCGCGTCACCAAAGGCGGCGTCTCGAGAAACGAAGCATTTAAGCGCGCGGATGCGGTTCTCGATCTCGTCGGGATCGGTCATGCCGCCGGCCGCTATCCGCATCAGCTCTCCGGCGGAATGAAACAGCGCGCGGCGATCGCTCGCGCGATCGCGCTAGAACCGACGTTACTGCTGCTCGACGAACCCTTCGGGGCCCTCGATGCGATCACGCGTACACGTATGCAGCGCGAGCTGCTCGCGATTCACGCGCGGCTCGGACTTTCGATCGTGTTGATCACGCACTCGATCGAAGAAGCCGCGTCGATCGGCGATCGCGTGCTCGTGCTCACGCGCGGTCCTGGGCGCGTACGTGAGATCGTTGACGTCAAGTCGGCGGGCGCGAATGCAGTGACGTATCTGCACCAGCTGCTCGACGAGGGCGCTGCGTGAGGCTGCGCTGGACGAATCTCCCGCCGATCCTCCGTCGCGCGATCCTGGTCGTTGCGATCATCATTCTTTGGCAAGTCTGGGTCGTTGCGTTTCACATTCCGCAGCTGCTGTTCGCCGCGCCCTCCGACGTCGCGCGTACGCTCGTCACCGACATCTCCAACGGATCGCTCGTCAGCGCGACCGTCCATACTCTCGAGATTCTGATCGCCGGGATGGCGATCGGCGCCGCGCTCGGCATCTTGTTCGCAGCGTTCGGTGTGCTCTCGCCCGTCGGACACGATCTGCTGCGCGTGTTGACGTCGGCATTCAATCCATTGCCCGCGATCGCCGTGCTGCCGCTCGCGATGTTGTGGTTCGGATTGACGCCGCGGTCGATCGTTTTCGTCGTCGCGCTCGCGACGGTCTGGCCGATTGCGCTCAATACCGAAAGCGGATTCCGTACGATCTCATCGACGCTGCGCATGGTGGCGCAGAATCTCGGATTGCGCGGACCGCGACTGGTCTTCGATGTGCTGCTTCCCGGCGCATTACCGCAGATCATCACCGGCGCGAAAACGTCTTGGGCCTTCGGTTGGCGCACTGTCGTCGCCGCAGAGCTCGTCTTCGGCGTCGCCGGCGCTTCGGGCGGACTGGGTTGGTACATCAGCAACGCACGATATTATCTGCAAACACCCGCGATGTTTGCGGGCCTCGTGACGATCTCGGTGCTCGGCTTGTTGGTTGAAGCGTTGTTCAACGCCCTCGAAACGCGAACGGTCGTGCGCTGGGGAATGTCGCTGGCCGCGGAGACGCGCGAAGAAGCACCGGCAATCGCTGAAGAAGAAACTGCCGCAGTTCTTGTCGCGCACTAGGGGGTAGGAGATGCCCTTTCCTAGCCCGAACCGCGCCCGGTTTGGCGATGTTGACTAGAAAATGAAAATCATTGTAACCGTGAAGTTGGTGCCGGATACCAACGCCGATAAGCGGATCGATCCTGGGACGAAGCGCCTGGTGCGCACCGGTGTCGAGAACGTGCTCAATCCGTTCGACGAATACGCGATTGAGGCGGCGCTGCAGCTGCGCGAAAAGCGCAACGACGGCTCGACCGTTACGATTTTTACGATGGCGCCCGAGAGCGGAAAAGAAATCGTGCGCAAAGCGCTCGCGATGGGTGCGGACGATGCGGTGCTGCTCAGCGACCCGAAGCTCGAAGGCTCGGACGTTGCGGGGACAGCGCACGCGATGGCCGCTGCACTGAAGAAGACCGGCTTCGATTTGATCTTGTGCGGCACGCAGTCGACCGATGCAATCACGGGCGAAGTCCCCGGTTTTCTTGCCGAGCTTCTCGGCGTACCGGGATTGACGTACGTTCGTAAAATCGATTCCGACGGAACGACGATCCAGGCGCAGCGCGAAACCGACTTAGGTTACGTTGACGTCAGCGTAGCGACGCCGGCTCTCGTGTCCGTGACGAAAGCGATCAACGAGCCGCGCTATCCGTCGCTCAAAGGCATCATGGGCGCGAAGAAAAAGGAAATCAAGATGCTCTCGCTCGCCGACGTGGATTTCACGCGTGCGAGCGGTACCGATGGCGCGAAGACCGAGCTGCTCGAGCTTGCGACGCCGCCGGTACGCGGGAAAGGCCGCGTCGTCACCGCATCGGATGCTGCGGCAGGCGCGACTGCGATCTTCGATTTTCTGCGGGAGAAGAAACTGCTGTGATGCGCGACGTCATCGTTTTCATCGAGCACCGCGCGGGCGCACCGCGCCGCGTGTCGTATGAGCTCGCAACAAAAGCGCAAGATATTGCAACTGCACTCGGCGGAAAGACGCACGGTGTCGTCGCGGGTGCCGGCGCCTCGCGAGCCGCCGATGCGACGAAACCATATGGTCTGGGCACGCTGCACGTCGCCGACGGCGGGGTCACCGGAGAATACCTGATCGATCCGTTGGTCGATGCGCTCGAAGCCGTAGCAAAGGCAGCGGGTCCGGCCTTGATCCTCGTCCCCAACACGATGATCGGCCGCGACGTCGGCAGCCGCGTCGCAGCGCGGCTCGACGCGGGAATCACTTCGGACGCAACCGACGTTACTGTAGCAAATGGCAAGGTTATGGCGGTCTCGCCGAAGCTGGGTGGTTTGACGATCACGACGTGCGCGTTCAAGAACACGGAGTACGGCGTCGTCAGCGTGCGCCCGAACGTTTTTGCTGCGAAACCGGCGGCATCGCCCACGTCGAGCGTCGAGACGCTGACGCTCCCGTCCAAGACGTACGCGATGAAGATGGGCGCAGAGGTCGAGGAAGCTGCGCCTGAGTTAGGCGTCGAGGAAGCTTCGATCGTCGTCTCAGGCGGACGCGGGCTGGGCGGTCCCGAGCCCTTTACGACCGTGATCAAACCGCTCGCCCAAGCGCTCGGCGGTGCGGTCGGCGCTTCCCGAGCAGCCGTTGATGCAGGCTGGATTCCGCACGCCCACCAGGTGGGACAGACCGGAAAGACGATTAGTCCTTCCTTGTATATCGCCGTAGGCATCTCGGGTGCGATCCAACACAAAGTCGGCATGCGCACGGCTGGTACAATTGTCGCCGTCAATAAAGACGCGAACGTCCCGATCGCTGATTTCGCTGACTTGCTGGTCGTCGGCGACCTATTTCAAATTATCCCCGAGCTGACCAAGCGCGTCGAGGCTGAGAAGGTACATTGAGATTCGTCTTTGCGTTCATCGCCGCCGTGGCGATCGTTGCGGCGTTCATGAGCGCGCCATCGCCGGGTGTAGCCGCCGGTAAACCCTCCCCTTCACCTTCACCCTCAGCCGAGCCGACCGCGACACCTGAACCACCGGAAATTGCGATCCCGCATCTTCAAGCGCGATTGAAGGTCAATCCCAACGATCGCGATGCGCTCTTGCAACTGGCCGGAAACTTCTTGCAGATCAACCGTCCGGATTTGGCGCAGCAAGCCACGCAACGATTGCTGCAGCTCGGAACGAAAACGGGTCAGGTCTACTATATCAGCGGCTATTCGAACCTACTGCTGAACAAGCTCCCGCAAGCGACGTCCGATCTGGAAAACGCGTCAAATCAAGAGCCGACCAACCTCATGATTCTCTCGTCACTCGCCGACGTGTATGCGCGCCAGAATCGGTTCGCCGATGCCGAGCGCGTCGCCAAACGTGCGATGACGTTCAACAAAGACGACAAGGCCTCGTACGAGATGTACGGTGGCGTGCTCGAGGCTGAGCAAAAATACGACGATGCGCGCGTGCAATACGATCTCGCTGCAAAGATGGATCCAAAAGATCCGCAGCCTGTTCTACTCGAAGCGCGTTCCTATCTCAAGCAAAACGCCATCGCGCTGGCCGGGCCGATCTTCGATCGCGCGCTTACGATCGATCCCAACAACATCGATGCGTTGAACGGTAAAGCGCAGACGCTCGCCGCGCAGCACGACGTCAAGGGTGCGATTGCGACGTTCGAGCGGATTCGTACACTTTTGACTACCACCGACGAAAAGGCCAGCGTCTCGGTCGATGAGGCACGGCTCTACGCCGATGAAAAGATGAACGATCTTGCGGTGCAAACGTTCAAGACCGCGATTGTGCAATATCCATCTGTGCTGGGCTTGCATCTTGCGTACGGCGACTATCTCGCCGGTCAAAAAGATCTCGACGATGCTGCGACGGAATGGCAGACGGCACTCGGACCGAATCGCGACAACAAGGACGCGCTTGGGCGTCTCGGTAGGTACTACGCCGACAAGAAAGACTACGTCAAGGCGGTGGACGACCTCAAGCAGCTGACGGAGATCTCGCCGAACGATCCGACCGGCTGGAGCATTCTCGGCAGCGTGTACGCGGCGCAGGCGGACTGGAAAAATTCGCACGATGCCTTCCGGCATGCGTACGATTTGACGCACGCCCCCGACGTTCTCAAGGCGGTCGGTCAAACCGACCTGAACCTGCACAACTACAAAGAGGCGCAGCAGATCTTCGAGGCGATCGAAAAAAACGGCGGCGACTACGTCAAGCAGGATCCGAGCGTCATCTTCATGCTCGGGGAATCGTATCAAAAACAAGGACTCAAACCGCAAGCAAAGAGCGCCTATCAGCGGTTCCTCGCTTACCTGAAACCCGGCACGCAAGCCTATTCCCAAGTGCAGAAGATGATTCAGGACATCGACAAACCTTCTTCGGGACAGAAGAAGCAACAGGGGTAAACAACTGCTCGTCGTCGGCGATGAACGCTGCAGCGCGCATCTCGAAGGGATAGCGCACCCGGAATCACCCGCGCGTTTGCTCACGCTGCTCCGGCATCTCGAGCGAAGCGGACTTGCCGCCGATCGTCGCGAGGCACGCGACGCGACGCGTGAGGAGCTCACGCTCGTGCATCCCGGATCGTATGTCGATCTCGTGCACGATGAGATCGAACGTCTTCATGCATCGGTACCGGCTGCGTACCTCTCGACGGGAGACACGATCATCGATCGTGCCTCATGGGATGCTGCAGTGCGGGCCGCCGGCGCGACGCTGACCGCGCTTGATGCTGCGGTCAACGAGAATCGCGCGGCGTTCGCAATCGTGCGTCCGCCGGGACATCATGCCGAGCCGCGGCGCGGGATGGGCTTCTGTCTTTTCAACAATGCAGGCATCGCGGCGCGCGCGTTCGTTGCGAAGACTGGCGGCCGCGCACTTGTCGTCGATTTCGACTATCATCACGGAAACGGGACTGAGGCGCTGGTCGGAGGCGGAATCTCGTACGTCTCGACGCACGCATCGCCAGCGTATCCCGGCACCGGTTCGGGTCGCGAGAATCGCGTCGACGAAAATGGTACGCTCATCGACCTCCCGCTCGGCTTGAGCTACGAGACCGAAGGCTTCGCTGCGCTTTGGCAAGAGACGCTGCGCCGTTTGTGTGCACGCATCAAGCCGGACATGCTGGTGGTTAGCGCCGGCTATGATTTCGCTGCGGGCGATCCGGTCGGCGATTTAGGCGTCGACATCGGCGTTTCGAGCGCTCTTGGCGCGTGCTTTCGCGAGATTGCCGACGAGTTTTGCAACGGCCGAGCTGTGTTCGTTCTTGAGGGTGGCTACGATCTCGGATTGCTATGCGAAGGCGTCGAGCAGACGATTCGTGCCTACGACGCAGGCGCATCGAAGCTCGGCCGAGCTTCCGAAGACGCGATCCCGGCGCAGCAGCGTGACGCGTTGACGCGTGCGCTGCAATGAGCCGCACGCCCTAATGAAATTTATTTCGCTCCTAGCCCGCCTCATCGTTGGAGGAACGCTGCTGGCCGCGGGAACCTTGAAGATCGGCCACTTCGATGCGCTCTCGAGCACGATCGCCTCGTACCGTATCCCTTTTCTCGCGCCGTCGGTCATCGCGCCGATGTCGGTCGCAATACCGCTCATCGAGGTGCTGCTGGGCGCCTATCTGCTCATCGGACTGTACACGCGTCTGATCGCAGCGCTCGCGCTGTGTGAGTTCGCGATTTTTGCGGGGGCGATCGCCTCCGTCGTGATGCGCGGGATTCCGGCATCGTGCGGCTGCTTCGGTCCCACAGACACGCGGCCGGCATCTTGGGTCGAGGTAGCACGCGACATCGGGCTTGCAGCGCTAGCGGCGCTAATCGTTTGGCGCGGCCCCGGGGTCCTTGCACTCGATCAGCGAATCCAAAAGCAGTAGCATGATGGAATCGCATACTTTGAAAAGGGCAACGGCGTTGTTGCGAGGCCGGCGAAATAATGCCGGCATATTCCGAGCGGTGATGGGCCGAGCGCAAATGGGGGGCGCGGAGCCTGGAACGGAGCGCCTTTCAAAATGAAAAGATCGATAATCGCGCCTGCGGAAGTGAACCGGCGGGCACAACGCAACCGGCTATTCCTGTACGTAACACTCGGACTCGTCGTCGCGATTATCATAGCGGTCGTCGCATTTTACTCGCGCGTCCCGCAATCGGCGACCTCAGCGCCGACTCAATCGAACATCAAGGTTGGTCAGGTCGCGCCTGAGTTCAGCGTCGCGACGACCGACGGACCGTTCGATCTCAAGACGGCGGAGAGCGCCGGGAAACCGGTCCTCTTGGAGATCTTTGCGACGTGGTGTCCGCACTGTCAGCGCGAAGTCACGACGATGGACGCTCTCTACAAGAAGTATGGCAGTCAAATCGATTTCGTCGGCGTCTCGGGCAGCCCGACCGGAATGGACGGTCAATCGCAGTCCTCGCAGCTCGACGTCGTGAATTTTCAGAAGACGTTCGGCGTGGCGTATCCGATCGCGTACGATCCGACCCTCAACGTCGCCGCCAAGTATATGCTTGACGGTTATCCGTCGCTCATCATCATCGACAAGAGCGGAAAGGTTTCGTTCCTTACGAGCGGTGAGGCTAGCGACAAGACGCTAACGACGGAACTCAACAAAGTACTCAAGTGATCGAGCACGGGCTCTTCTCACTCGATGGAGATCCCGACCCGAGCGAAACGCAAGACTGGCGAGAGGCAATCGAGTCGGTCATTCGTACGGGTGGGGCGGAGCGCGCCGCTTTTGTGCTTGGTCACGCGCTCGAACATGCCAATCGTCTCGGAGTGTATTTGCGTTCCGGGCGGACGCCCTACCGCAACACGATTCCGCCGCGCCGCCAACCGCCGTATCCCGGCGACCTTCAGGTCGAGAGCCGCATCACCGGACTCATTCGCTGGAACGCGCTTGCAATGGTCGTGCGCGCGAACCAGCAGCATCCGGAGCTTGGCGGACACATCGCGACGTACGCGTCGATTGCGGAGCTCTTCGAGACGGGCTTCAATCACTTCTTTCGCGCTGGTCGCGATGGTGATCTGGTGTTTTTCCAGCCGCATGCTGCGCCCGGGATTTATGCCCGCGCATTCCTGGAAGGTCGCTTAAGCGAGGAAAATCTCGAGCATTTCCGGCGTGAGACGTCGGGCAAAGGACTCTCGTCCTATTGTCACACGCTTCTGATGCCGCACTTTTGGCAATTCCCCAACGCATCGATGGGGCTTGGTCCGATCAATGCGATCTATCAAGCCCGCTTCATGCGGTATCTGCAGAACCGCGGGCTCATCGGTGTGGGTGACCGCCGCGTATGGGCGTTCATCGGCGACGGCGAGATGGACGAACCCGAGAGTCTCGGTGGACTCTCAATTGCCGCGCGCGAGGAGCTCGACAACCTCGTCTTCGTTATCAACTGCAATCTGCAGCGCCTCGACGGGCCGGTCCGCGGTAACGGTTCGATCGTGCAAGAGCTCGAGGGTCTCTTCAACGGCTACGGATGGAACGTGATCAAGTTGCTGTGGGGTTCGGATTGGGATCCGATCTTCGCACGCGACAAGAACGACGTGTTGCTGCGGCGATTCGAAGAAACCGTCGATGGTCAGATGCAGACGTACGCTGCAACCGATGCGCGCTTCAACCGCGAGCATTTCTTCAACAAGTATCCCGAGCTGGCGGATCTGATCGCCCATCTTTCGGATGACGAGGTCGACAATCTGCACCGTGGCGGACACGATCCGCTCAAGATCTACGCCGCGTACGACGCGGCCACGAAAACGCGCGGACGCCCGACCGTCATCCTGGCGCAAACGAAGAAGGGCTTCGGAATGGGGCACTGGGGGCAAGGCAAGATGACCGCGCATCAGCGCAAGAAGTTCGAGTATGAAGCGCTCGTCGAATTTCGCGATCGTTTCGACTTGCCGCTCAGCGAAGAGGATTTGCGTGGGCTCCGATTCTATCGGCCGCCCGATGATTCGCCGGAGATGCAGTATCTGCAGGCGCGACGCGAACGTCTTGGCGGATATCTTCCCGCGCGCGATTCGTCGTCGCCGATCGTTGCGGTGCCGCAGCTCGAAACGCTCGACTCGCTCATCAACGGAAGTGGTGAGCGCGAGCTTTCAACGACGATGGCGTTCGTGCAGCTCTTGCGTCAGTTTCTACGCGACCCGCAGATACGCGAACTGATCGTGCCGATCGTTGCGGACGAAGCGCGCACGTTCGGGATGGAAGCGCTCTTCCGGCAAGTCGGCATCTACTCGCCTTTCGGACAACTCTACGATCCCGAAGATAAAGACCAGCTTTCGTATTATAAGGAAGCGCGCGATGGACAGATCCTCGAAGAAGGCATCACCGAAGCCGGCGCGCTTTCATCGTGGATAGCCGCGGCGACGAGCTATGCGGTTCACGGCCGGCCGATGCTGCCGTTCTATATCTTTTACTCGATGTTCGGCTTTCAGCGGGTCGGCGATCTGATTTGGGCTGCAGCCGACGCGCGCTCACGGGGCTTCTTGATCGGGGCAACATCTGGTCGGACGACTCTCTCGGGCGAAGGCCTACAACATCAGGACGGCAGCAGCCACTTGATCGCATCGACGATTCCGAGCTGCAAAGCCTACGATCCGGCCTTTGCCCACGAGCTCGCCGTGATCGTCCGTGATGGAATGCAACGGATGCTTGAAGCGCAAGAAGACGTCTTTTACTACGTCACCGTCATGAATGAAAACTATGCGCATCCGCCGCTTCCGCCGCAGAGTGAACAAGGCATCTTGCGCGGGATGTATTTGTTCCGCGCAGCCGAGGGAGCGCAAGCGCAGCTACTTGCGAGCGGCACCATTCTGCGCCAGGCGCTGCTCGCGGCCGATCAGCTGCAGCACGACGGAATACCAGTCAACGTGTGGAGCGTGACGAGTTGGAGCGAGCTGCGTTGGGACGGTATAAGAAAAAGTAACGGAACTCGAGCGGAACCATGGATCACCGCGTCGCTCGCCGCTACACATGGTCCGATCTTCGCTGCAAGCGATTATGTTAGCGCGTTGCCTGATCTCATTCGATCCTGGATTCCAGCTGGGAAGAAATTTGTGACGCTGGGCACAGACGGATTCGGTATGAGCGATACTCGCGCAGCGTTGCGCGATCACTTCGGCGTTAGCGCGAACGCAATTGCGCAACGAGTGCGTTCAGAATTTCTTCAGACGCGAGTGATATAACTCTGTAGCGCAAGGTTTATCGTATGTACTCTTAGTCGAGTACCTATGAAACTTCTTATAAGAACGCGCATCCGTGGCGGGGTGTCAGGAGGTCCTGATAGCAGGCAACCACAGGATTTGTTAGGTTTGAGGGGTCGCAACCTTGACAACAATCCAATCAGAAATTTTCAACACCCAGGTTGATGCCGTTGCGTTCGAGTTGGACGATTTTCGTGGTGCCATCTCCACACAACCGGTAGTTGAGATTCTGCGTGCCGTAGCCTACCGTCCGATCGCAGGACAACCGCCATTCGTTCCCGGTGTGATCGATTTGCGCGGGACCGTCATTCCGCTGATGGACATGCGTGCACGCTTCGGGCTTCGCAAGCAAGCGCTTTCGCCCGAACATCGCTTCATCGTCGTGAACACGCACGGCCGGCCGATCGCACTCTGGGTCGATCACGTGTTCGGCATCCTGACGTACGATCCGGATTCGCTCGTTGGTTCGGAAGGCCTGATCGTCGGGACGCGCAGCTTCGCGGGCATTCTGCGGACACATGACGGCATCGTCGTCATTCACGATCCCGAGGCGTTCATCAGTGAGTCGGAGCTGGACGCAGTTTCGGAAGCGAGCTTCCAAACGTGACCTGGAGCATACCGGCTTACGGGGACATTGCTTCGCTCCTTACAGAGCGGAGTGGTTTGTCATTCCCGTCGGCGCGACGCGGATTCGCGGAATCCGGAATCGTGCGTGCCATGACCCGGGCGCGCACGAAAGATCCGCTGGCATACCTCGAGCTCGTGAACAACGACCTTAACGTTTTCGAAACCCTGCTGAGCGAGATTACCGTTGGTGAGACGTATTTCTACCGCGATCCAAAGCAATTCGAATTTATCAAAGAGGCAGTGTTCCCGACGTTCGGACACGCGTTACGGGTTTGGTCTGCGGGTTGCTCGACGGGTGAAGAAGCCTATACGCTCGCGATTGCGCTCGAACAATGCGGTCTCGAATCGCGTTCGCAAGTTCTCGGTTCCGATATCTCGCCTGCCGCGATCGCTACTGCACGCGAAGGCGTGTACGGGGACTGGTCGTTCCGCGAGATCGACTCGATGTGGCGCGCGCGTTACTTCACGCGCGCTGCGAAAAACCGATGGAAGATCGTACCGCGCTTCTCCGCGCGCGTTACGTTCGAGTCTCGCAACCTAGCGAATGCGACGTCGCCGGATGGTTTCGATGTGATCCTATGCCGCAACGTCCTGATGTATCTCGAGTCCGACGTCGTCGCTCGCGTCACGTCGCTCTTGCTTTCGGCGTTGCGCGAAGGCGGGTGGTTGTTTACTTCTCCGTCCGATCCGATGGTTAGCGAAAGCGAAGGGATTGAGATCGTCAACACGCCGTCCGGACTTGCGTATCGTCGACGTGCTGCGCGGTTTGTTTCGGCGGTTGATTTCGCTGACACTTCGCTCGTGGGACGCTCGCATTTTCTCTCCGTAGAAAACGCTCTCTCGAATTCTGGGCACTCTCGCCTTCCTGGCTCCGTGCCCATTCAGACGCCCCCTCGCGAAGCATCAGCGCACTCAACCGCCTTATCACGTCCGGCCGCGCTGTCAGCGATTACTGTTTCACGTCCGACGTCTGCTGTCGTTTCGATCGTTGATGAAACATTGAACCCGCAGCGGTATGTACGAGAAGCAATGGAGCTTCTCGACGAGGATCGGGCGGGAGAAGCTGCGATTGCGGCGCGACGTGCGATCTTCTTGGATCGGACGACTGCGTTCGCGCATTTGTTGTTGGGTCGTGCGCTTCGTCTTGGCGGGCGCACGGTTGCGGCGCGCAGAGCCCTCGGTCGCGCACAGCGCCTCAGTGAGGACGGGGACGGTATTGCGGCTTCGGTCGAGGCCGAGCTTTCGTTGCTGCGCGCACGTTCATCAACAATTGGAGTAGGCGTATGAGTGATCAAGAGATTCTCGTCCGGCGTGCGGAGCGGCTCTCGCAGGCGGAGGCGCTCTTCCGCGAACCGATTCGGACGGTCGAACTGCTGTGTTTCAAGATCGGCGGCGAGCGCTATGCGCTCGAGACGCGCTTCGCGTTCAGCGTGATGCAGCGAGCTTACCCGGCCGCGTTGCCGGGGGCCCCGGCGCATTTTCTCGGTATACTCGGTGTCCAGGGCGAAATCGTCCCAGCGGTCGACCTGGCGCGGATCTGGGGGAAAGCCTCTGCATCGCAGGAGCTTTCCGCGGTCATCCTCGGCGTCGATAAGCCGGAATTCGCAATCGTCGTCGACAGCTTGGAAGAGCTCGTGCGGTATCCGGAGTCCGAGATCGCTGCCGCGCCGGCGCTCGAGGATCACCACGAGTTCGTCGCGCGTCTGACTCGCGGGATGTCGCTCTTGGACGGACAGGCGCTACTCGACGATCGTCGCTTTGCGATCCATCTCTCCACGGAAAGAGGCAGCACGTGATGCGCAACTGGAGCATTGCGCGGAAACTGGCGCTGATATTTGCGCTGGGTCCGCTGGCGCTCATCATTATCGGGCTCATCGCCTATCGCAACACGATCGCGCTACTCGAGGCTCGCGAGATCGTGGCGCACACGTACCAGGTACGCGCGACGCTTGCACGGCTTTCGACGCAAGTCGTCAACGCCGAGACGGGTCAGCGCGGCTATCTCCTTACCGGCGACGACAGTTACTTGGCTCCGTATCGCGAAGGCACGGTGGGTTTTCAGAACGATCTTGCGCTCTTTACGCGGCTGACCGCGGACAATCCACACGAAGTGGATCGCGCTCGTACGCTGCAGGGACTTTTTGCGGAAAAGGAGCGCGAGCTTGCCCAGACCATTGCCCTGCGGCGCGCGCGCGGGTTTGGCGCGGCCCTGGCCGTCGTTCGCTCGGGGCGCGGCAAGGCTACGATGGATCAGATTCGGGTCGTGCTGCAAGCGGCGGACCGCGAAGAAGACCAGCTTCAGGTAATTCGCGACGCGGCCGCACTCTCGGCGTCCGAAGCGACGATGAACGTCATTATCTTCGGTACTCTCGGAACCGTCCTCTTGCTCGTCATCCTTGGTGCCTTCGCGATTCGAAGTCTGAGCGCACCGATCGAGCAGGCGATTGCGGCGCTTTCGGCGGCGACCGCTGAGATCGTCGCGGGAACGACGCAGCAAGCTGCAGGCGTCCAAGAGCAAGCATCAGCCGTTACGGAAACAGTAGCGACCGTCGAAGAGATCGCGCAAACCGCGGAGCAGTCGAACGACCGCGCGAAAGCAGTTGCCGATTCGTCGCAACGCGCCGCGCAAGGCGGTGCCGTCGGACGAAAGTCGGTTGAGAACACGATCGCGGTCATGTCCGACGTTAAAGCACGGACCGAATCGATCGCGCAGAGCATCCTGTCCCTTGCGGAGCAGGCGCAAGCCATCGGAGACATTATCATGGTGGTGAACGACGTTGCCGAGCAAACGAACATCTTGGCGCTGAATGCATCGATCGAGGCGACGCGTGCGGGAGAACAAGGCAAGGGATTTAGCGTGGTCGCCGCCGAGATCAAAGCGCTCGCAGAACAATCGAAAAAAGCTACGGTGCAAGTTCGCCAAATTCTCGGCCAGATCCAGAAATCGACGAATGGCGCCGTGATGGCCACCGAGCAGGGGACGAAGAGCGTTGACGAGGCGATGCGCATCGTCAACGAGGCGGATGACGCGATTCGTCTGCTCGTCGAAACGATCATCGAAGCGGCACAGGCGTCGACCGCGATCAGCACGTCCGCCGGTCAGCAAGTGATGGGGATGTCGCAAATCCAGTCGGCGATGCGAAATATCAATCAAGCGACGTCACAGAATCTTGCGTCGACGCAACAAGCTGAACAGGCTGCGCGAAATCTCGAATTTATCGGTTCGCGGTTGCGAGTGCTTCTGCGCGGCGCAAACGGAGTCGCCGCCGGATGACTTCTATCTCGGAGCGCTTACTGACAACGTTCTTGGGCGAACTCCAAGAGCGTTTGGGCGCGTTCGAGCAAGATCTCTTGGCGCTCGAGGGCGTCACGAGCGATGATGGGCGCCACGCCCTCATCAACGGTCTCTTCCGGGAGGCCCACAGTTTGAAAGGCGCGGCCAGCGCCGTCGGTCTCGAGGAGATCGCCGATGTCTGCCATCGCGCCGAGGACCTCCTAGCGATGTGTCGCGACCAGCCCGCAGCACTCGACGAAAAATCGGTCGAGGTGCTCTTCGGCGTCGTCGACTCACTTCGTGCACGAGCGGATCGATTGCGCGCTCCGCCCAGCACGCCGGCGCCGGCGCCGGTTGCAGCATCGGGAACCACGGCCGCGACACCGGTGGTCCCGAACGCTGCACCGGCACCGGTGCCCGTTCACGAGGCGACCTTGCGGGTCGACTCAGAGAAGCTTGATGTCCTCCTGCAACATACGGGTGAGCTCCTCGTTGCGCTTTCGACGGGCGCCGACCGCGCGTTTTTGGAGCGCTCGGCGCGCCGGGTCGACGAGGAAGTCCGGAACATCCGGATGCTGCCGTTTTCTCTCGCCTGCGAAGGGCTCGAGCGGATCGTACGCGACTGTGCAGCCAGCGAAGGAAAGAAATGCCGCCTGCACGTGATCGGCGGAACGATCGAGCTCGATCGCGCGATCCTCGACGGTCTACGCGATCCGCTCCAGCATCTGGTTCGAAACGCCGTCATCCACGGCATCGAGTCGCCGGAACGCCGCGCCGCAGCCGGTAAGGTCGTCGAGGGTTCGGTCACGGTTCACGCGGCGTTGCGCGGCGGCGGCGTCGAGGTGACGGTTTCGGACGACGGTAGCGGACTCGATCTGGCCGCGATTCGCACGCGTGCCGAAGAACGCGGCTATGCCGTCAACGATCTGGACGTCGGCGGCGCAATCTTCTTACAAGGTGTCTCGACGGCGCGCGGGCTGACGAAAGAGGCCGGGCGAGGCGTCGGAATGGACGCCGTCCGCTCGTCCCTCGAAGCACTGCGCGGTACAATCACGGTGCACTCGGATACCGGATGCGGCGCGCGCTTCACGTTGCTGGTTCCGCTCACGCTCACGATGTTGCGAGCCGTCGTCTTCGAAGTTGCGGGAAGAACGCTTGCGATCGAATCCGCTGCCGTCGAGCGTTTCGTGCGGCCGCGCCCCGAGGACATCGTCTTGGTCGAAGGCCGTCCGCGCATCGTTCGCGACGGTTCGGCAACGTCGCTCGTCGACTGCGCAAGCATTTTGAATCTCGGCGACGGCGCGCGCGCGCCGGAAGACGCGCACTGCGTCATCTTCATCAAAGATACACTTGGTCGTGTCGCGCTCGGGGTCGACGAGCTGATCGAGGAACGCGAAGTCGTCGTTCGATCGCTCGGCGCGCGCCTCGACGGAATTCGTAGCGCAATTGGCGGGACGATCCTCGCCGACGGATCCGCCGCGGTGATTCTGCGAGGCGGCTACATCGTGCAGCAAGCGCACGAACGGGCGCGCGTTTCGACGAGTGCCGATGAAGAAACGCAAGCAGTCCGCAAGCGCGTGCTGCTCGTCGAGGACTCGATCACGACCCGAACGCTGGAACGCAGCATTTTGGAAGCAGCAGGCTACGACGTGGCGACAGCCGGCGACGGAGAAGAGGCGTGGTCGCTGTTGCAAGACGTCCCGGTCGACTTGGTCGTCACCGACGTCGACATGCCGCGTCTCGATGGCATTGGGTTGACGCAGCGGATTCGCGGGTCGCAACATCTGGGCGATATCCCCGTCGTATTGGTGTCGGCGCGCGGGACTGATGAGGACAAACGGCGCGGCGTCGACGCCGGTGCAGACGCGTACGTCACCAAAGGCAATTTCGATCAAGGCACGCTGCTTGCGACGCTGGCGGAGCTCTTATGAAGCACGCAGTCGTCGCGGTCGGCGCGTCGGCCGGAGGGCCGGCAGCGCTGCATCAAATTTTTTCGCACCTCGATCGTGACTTCTCATTGCCGATCGTTGTAACGCAGCATATTACCCCCGGCTTCGTGGACGGCATGGTGCGCTGGCTTGACGATGCGAGCGAGCTGAAGGTCAAGGTTGCGGAACACGGTGAGCCGTTGCGTGACGGTGTCGTTTACATGGCGGCCGACGAGCACCACTTGACGATCGCTCCGAATCGAACCATCGCGCTTTCCGACGAGCCGCTCGTCGCCGGACATCGGCCCTCCGCGACGATGCTGTTCAAATCAGTTGCGAAAACTTATGGCGCCGGCGCGCTGGCAATAATACTTACCGGGATGGGCAAAGACGGCGTCGACGGGCTGGCGGCGATTAGAAAAGCAGGCGGCACCGTTATCGCGCAAGACGAGAAGAGTAGTGCGGTTTTTGGAATGCCCAAAGCCGCGATCGACGCCGGATGTACCGACGAGGTGGTTCCTCTCGATGGGATCATCGCACGCATTTGGGCAGCGGGTCATCCAAACGGAGTTCACAGGGGGTAACCATGGCACGATTACTGATTGTTGAGGACAGCGCGACGCAGGCCGAACAACTCCGCTCGATCCTCGAAGCGGAGAGTTGGGAGGTCGTTGTCGCACCGGATGGTCTTGCGGCGCTCGACGTGCTCAAAGACGATTCGATCGACCTCGTCATCTCCGACATCGTCATGCCGAAGATGTCCGGATACGAGCTTTGCAGCAAGATTAAAGCCGCCGAAGCGACGCGTGATATCCCCGTCATGCTCGTCTCGTCGCTCAGCGAAGCCATGGACGTCATTCGCGGTCTCGAAGCCGGTGCCGATAACTTCCTGACCAAACCGTACGATGAACACCACATCGTCGGCCGCGTACGTGCGATCCTGGACAATCGTGCACTCCGTCTAGGGCGGAAGCTATCCGTCGGCATCGAGGTAGTCTTTCTCGGCAAGCGCTTCACGATTACGTCTGAAAAGGAACAGATTCTCGATTTGCTCATGTCGACGTTCGAGGACACCGTTCGTGCCAATCGCGAGCTGCAGAAGCACCGTTCGGAGCTCGCCGCCGCAAAGGAAAAACTGGAGGAATACGCGCTGCTCCTTGAGAGTCGCGTTCATGTCTCGGAAGAGAAGTACGCGACGCTGTTGGAAAACGCGAGCAGCGGAATCTTGCTGTGCGACAAAGAGGGCGTGATCCGCGAAGCTAATCGCGAAGCCGGTAAGATCGCTGGACGTCCGCACAACAAGCTCGTGGGCGCAAAGCTTGTCGATTTGGCGCCGCACCTGATGGGTGACAATAACGAGACTTGGAACCAGCTGCTTGCGGACGGAAGCGGACATCTGCACACGGTCGCGGTGCGTCGCGATGAAGGATCGCGTATCTGGATCGACATCACCGCCTCGCTCATCACGATCGACGAGTTCGAGTGCGTCCAGGTAATTTGGCACGACGTCACCGAGCGCAAGATGCTCGAAGACCGTTTGCGCCGCTCGCAGCGCATGCGCTACGCATTACTCTCCGAGAATACCCGCGAGTTGATTCTCTTCATCGACAACGAGACGCATCAGATCGTCGAGGCCAACGCGGCGGCAGTCGAGGCGTACGGCTACACGCGCGACGAGCTGCTCAACATGAGGATCGAGCAGATTCGTGCGCCGGAAGTTCACGAACAGATTCAGTCGCTCTTTCCGCGCGTTCCGGAGGGGTTCACGGCCGAAACGACCGCGTTGCGCAAAGACGGTTCGACGTTCCCGATCGAGATCTACGTTCGGGCCGGCGAAGTCGACGGCCGGAGCGTTAGCCTTTCGGTCGGCCGCGACATCACCGAGCGTCGCGAACACATGCGCGACTTGCGTACTGCGCTCGAACAAGCGCTGCAAGCCAACAAGCTCAAGTCCGAGTTCGTCGCGACGGTCAGTCACGAGATCCGCACGCCGCTCAACGGCATCGTCGGTATGTCCGAGCTGCTGCAGCGCACGAAACTCGATGCCGATCAGTCCGAAAGCGCGCGAACGATTCACGAATCGTCGCTCGCATTGCTCAGGATCATCAACGACATCCTCGACTTCTCGAAGCTCGAATCGGGCCGCGCGCAGCTCGAGGTCGTCGAATTCGAGCTGGAGCCCGTCGTCAACAGCGTCGTCGAGCTGATCGGGCGTGCGATCAAGCGCGAATCACTGACCCTCATGACGTACGTTGCGCCGGGCGTTCCAGGCTCGTTCCACGGCGATCCCGGGCGCTTGCGTCAGGTGCTGATGAATCTGGTCGGCAATGCCGTCAAGTTCACGGAGTCGGGACACATCTTGCTCTCCGTGCAGTTGGGCGAAAAACTGGCCGATGGCCGTGCCATGCTGCGCGTCAGCGTCGCGGACACCGGCATCGGCATGGACGAAGAAACGCAGAACAAGCTCTTCAAGCCCTTCGTGCAAGGCGATGCGTCGACGACGCGCCGCTTCGGCGGCACGGGCCTAGGTCTGTCGATCTGCAAAGCCTACGTCGAGCTGATGAACGGCGACATTCATCTCGAGAGCGCGCCGGGCGAAGGAACGACGGTCACGTTCACGGTTATGTTGGAGGTCGCATCGGAACGGCGCAATCGTTCGCATCCGGGAATACTGGCCGGACTTCGCCTGCTCGTCGTCGATGAGGACGAAGACACGCGTACGATGCTGAGACGCTACGCCGAGGATTGGGAGATGAAGGTCGTCGCGACGTCCGATGGCAGCAGAGCGCTCGAAGTGTTGCAGAAAGCCGCGCGCGATCTCGAGCCGTTCGACGTTGCGATCGTAGGTTCGCTCAAGGGCGCGATCAACGAGCTCGGTTTGGGTTACGAGATCAAGCGTGACGCGCAAATCGCAGCGACGCGACTCATGATGCTGACGTTCACCGAGGTCGAAGAGCCGTCTAAGGGTGTGAAAGCCTACGGGTTCGAGTCCTATCTCACGAAGCCGCTCGTTCAGTCACACGTTTACGATCGGCTCGTGACGATGTTCGCGGAGAAAAACGGTCTCGAACCGGTTCCGACCCAGAAAGATACGGGCGAGATCGTGCCGCTCGAACATTCGCTGCGCGTTCTGGTTGCCGAAGACAATGCCCTCAATCGGCGCGTTGCGGAACGGCAGCTCACGATGCTCGGCTGTCAAGTAGCGATGGTCGAGAACGGAACCGAGGTGCTCGCCATCCTCGAGAAAGAGATGTTCGACATCGTTTTGATGGATTGCAACATGCCGGTGATGGACGGCTTTGAAGCAACGCGGGCGATTCGGGAGGTCGAACATGCCGGCCTACGTTCGCGCAATCTCATCGTCGCGATGACGGCCAACGCTACGCAAGAGGATCGCGACCGATGCTTGGCAGCCGGAATGGACGACTATATCTCTAAGCCGATCCTGATGGCCCCATTGCGTGAGGTTCTCATCCGTGCAACCTCGATGCTGACGCCTGCGGGAGGCGCACGTATCGAGTAATCCCACGTCGTCATAGGGGGCGGTACCGGTTCGCGCTAGGCGGACTTCTCCACAGGTCACTTGAAATGGACCCCGAGGCACTCGGCACGGGTTGTGACGAGGGCTCCATGGGTGTTTTGTTGATGTCAACGGTCGCAGGAGAGTCATCCGAAAAACTTCCGCGTAAGGTTCAAGATCCGGCTAGGCTCTTGCGCGAGCTTGAGACGCGCTTCCGCGTCTCAACGGATCCGATCGAGCGCGCCCAGATCGCGGACAAGATCGTCCCCGAGTACGTCAACTATGGTGACGCCGATCGAGCCGCCGACGTACTCGAGCGTCTCGAAGAGGTCGACGATCCCGACTTAGCCTCGCGCATCGCAGCCTTACGCGCCGAAGTGCTCGCGATGCAAGGTCGAGATTTCGAGCCGGCGATCCAGCAGGCGTTGAGTCGAACCGACGACGTTAAGCCCGAAACGGTTGCGCTGCTGAAGCATCGTGCGGGCCTGGCTTACTTTTTTGCGCGTCAGCCGAGCGCGGCCGAAGAGCATTCGCTCCAAGCCTTGTGGCTCGCGGACGTGCACGGTTTGCGCCGGCTGGCGTCGCGGACGGCGAGCGTCCTCTACGGCATTCATTATATGCTCACGGGCGACATGCACGCGGCGTTGTATTACGCCGAGGTTGCAACCGTTGAGGCGGTTGCGGCCGGCGACGCGATGCTTCGGCGTCAATTTTTGATCGCGCAATTCGATCTCGCGGTTTCTTTCGCATCTTGGGACCGCGCCCGGTCGCTGTTCGCGATGCTGCGCCGCGACCGCTGGTACGAAACGTACTCGGCGACCACGAGTGCTCGCGCCGGGACGGTCATCCTCCACGGTTACTCAGGAGATTTCGTCGCCATGAAAGGCGCAGCGGATAGTTTGCTGGAGGGCGCGGCTTCGAGCGCCGACACGTCGCTCGCGCTTGCGTTACTGGCGGTCGCGCTCGCCGGGAGCGGGCTCAACGAAGAAGCCGGAAAGTCGGCCCGGCAAGCATTGAGCATTAGTCGCGAGCAGAGCGGTTCTGAGGTGGCTGCGCATACGGCTTGGCGCCGGCTTGCCGGCGTGCTCGCGGCCTACGTGTGCATGCTCATCGGTGACGTTCACCGCGGCAGCCGCGCGCTCGAAACGCGCGCGAAGTGGTCCGGTGACATGGGCGCCCTCGCGCGTGCCCTGCTCGGTTACTTGCGTTCCGGCGTTCTCGACGCCGAGGACCCAAATCTCCAGACGGTGCGCGGCCTCATCGAGCTCGCGAACGTCGTCCGAAAGAGCCGCCTGAATCGTGTCGCGCGGATACCCGAGCGCGTTCGAACGCTCACGCAGACCGAGCTGACCGTGCTGCGTGCAACGGCGACAGGTAAGACGAACGGTGAGATCGCGAGGGAACGCGGGGTTACGCGAAACGCCGTCGAGCGCCGACTGATGAGCGCGTACGAAAAGCTTGGCGTGAAGAATCGCACGGAAGCAATCGCAAAGCTCGCCGAAATCTAGGCGCATACGGCTTTTGCGCCGGGTGATCAGTAGCTCCTGATCACGCAGATGTATCTTTGTTTGCCATGATGACCTCACAAGTCCATCGCTTTGTGAGGAGTTTTCATGCTGAGTTTCATCGCCTTCTATGCAGTTCACGTCGCTGTCGTCGCTGCCAGCCATTTCGGTCTCGTCAAAACAGTCATGGGCTGCGTACCCGTCATGCCGGCGGGTTGCTAACGGCGTGATATCGCCCGCCTTACTTTCGCTGCTCGCGTCTTCCGCGTTCGGCGAAGCGCTGCTCTTCATCGCGACGAGCAGCCCGATTCGGATCACCGATCGCCGGATTGCGCTGGTGCGCGAGCTCTCGCGTGTCGACGTCGCACGTCAACTCGGTTACGAGCAGGGGCAGCAAATCCCGCAGCGGCTGCTCGCGCGCGAGCGCGTTAGCGTCCTGAGCGAGCTAACGCGCGCGGCGACATACGGCACTACGGTCGCCATGCAACGGTTTCGCGCCGGCGCCGTCGTTCAACGAACGATCGGCGGAACGGCGGCATGAACGTCGGCGTCGTGATCGAACCTTCACAAAAGAGGGGAAGGCACGACGCCGAAGGTTCTTAGTCTCGATCAACTACGGTCGCTGTTTGCCGACGATCCCGAAAGTCTGCGTGCCTTGATCCTCGAGGCCGTAGAGAATAGCGCGGGGCTCATCGGTCGCTTGCAGGCGCTTTGCGATGCGCGCAGCGACGACGCTAGCAAGGTCCTGCACGAGCTCAAGGGGCTTACGCGGACGGTTGGAGCTGAAGAGCTCGGCGATCTTAGCGAGCGGGCGGAAGGATGGGCGCAGTCGGGGCGCTGGGACCAGCTGGCCGAGAGCCTCGACGCGCTTCGCGCTGCCCAAGAACGCCTGGCCAAGGCGGCCGCGGCTCTAGGGGACGATATAGCCGGAAGTGAATAGGCCGGTCTCGATGGGCACGGTCGTCGTCATTGCAGACAACACGGCAAACTTGCATGCATACGAATATAATCTGAAGCAGCTTTCGGACGTGCACGTCTTGACGTTTGCTTCACCGGCGACTGCGGTCAAACAAGCCGGTGATCTCGACTCGGACGTGCTAGTCGTCGATTTTCGCATGCCGGACGTGCGCGGGCTCGATTTCATCGATCAATTTCGCAAACGTGCGCGCGGCGACGTTCCGGTCGTAATCGTAACCGACGCCGACGAAAACGAGCTGCGCATTCACGCGCTGCGCATCGGTATCGACGACGTCGTAAAGAAGCCGATCGACGCCCTCGTGCTGGCTGAACGCGTGCAGAAGATGCTCAAGTTGCGAGCGCGTAGCCGAAAGCTCGCCGACAAAGCGGCCGCACTCGAAGAAGAAGTTGCGCGCTCCACTCGCAACATCCGGCAGCGTGAGCTCGAGACGATTCACCGTTTAACGCGTGCCGCGCAACATCGCGCCAAAGAGAGCCGCAACCACGTCGTGCGCATGGGTCACTACGCGCACATGATGGCGAAAGCGTACGGCACCGATCTCAATACGCAGGAGCTGATTTTCCGCGCGGCGCCGATGTACGACATCGGCAAAGTTGCCGTCTCGGACCGGATTCTGCTCAAACGCGGTCCGCTATCGCCGGCCGAGCGCGAGATCATCAAGACGCACACGACCGCAGGTCACGACATTTTGCGCGACAGCGAGTCGCCGCTCATTCAGCTTGCCGGCCAGATCGCGCTCTCGCACCACGAGAAGTACGACGGGACCGGCTATCCGGACGGGCTTGCGCGCGAAATGATTCCGCTTGCGGCACGCATCTGCGCGATCGGCGACGTCTTCGATGCGCTCTTGGCTACCCGTCCATACAAGGCGCCGTGGTCGCTGCCCGATACGATTCAGACGCTGCGGCGCGGCCGGGGCTCACAATTCGATCCGCATCTGCTCGACGCGTTCTTGGATATGATGCCGAAGATCCAAGAGATCCGTTCGGAGTTCCCGGACAACGAAGTAGCCGCCTAGCTATCGGATGCGGCGGTGGATCTGCTCGATCTGTGAGGCGCGCTCGAAACAACGCTGATGCGGCGCGAGCCGAATCGATTCGCTCGGCCCGAGTACGAGATAACCACCGCGAGTGAGCGAGTCGAAGATAACCTGGTGCGCGCGATACGCGAGTGCTTTGTTGAATTGCGGTAGCATCTCGCGGCACAAAACCAAATGAAATTCGTTGAAGGATCCGTCCGAGACGAGACTGTGGGTCGAGAACACGATGTTCTCGCGCAAGGCGGGATCCATCGAGGGCGTGTCGCCCTCGAACGAGATGTAATCCTCGAGCGTTGATTTTCCGCCGGCCTCGCGATAGCGTCGAAACGCGCCGTCGAGCGTCTCGGCGTGAATCTTGCCTTCTTTAGCGCAAGCGATCGCCGTCCCGGATAGATCCGTGGCATAAATCCGTGCGCGCCGCGCCAGGCCTTCCTCGCGCAAGAGAACGGCAAGCGAATACGCTTCCTCGCCGCGGCCGCAACCGACGACCCAGGCGCGAATGAGCGGAAACGTGCGCAACATCGGCATTATCGTCGCTGCGCAGCTCAGAGAATAACGAAGGCTCGTCGAAAAGCTCGCTCGAGCGCGAGCTGAGTCCGAAAACGAACCGGTCGAGCGCTTCGCCATCGTGCAGGATGCGTTCTTGCAGCGCGGAGATCGTTCGCAGACCTTCGGCCCGCATTCGCTCGGCCACCCGGCGCTTTACGAATGAGGGCGCGTAGTCACGGAAATCGTAGCCGGAGAATCGATTCACACCTTCGAGGAGAAGCTGTAATTCGATGTCGGCTACCGAGACGGTGCTCGGAAGCGGTACGATCACGCCGGGACGTTCAGCCAGACGCGGATGAGCGAGATCAGTTGTTCGATGTCGACGGGTTTGGAGATGTACTCCGAAGCGCCCGCGGCGAGACACGTCTCGCGATCGCCTTTCATCGCTTTCGCAGTCAGCGCGATGATCGGCAGCTCGCGCATGCGCTCGTCGCTACGCATTCTCCGGATCGTATCGTAACCGTCCATTTCCGGCATCATGATGTCCATGAGGACGATGTCGACGTGCTGACCACGCCCAAGTATGTCCAAGCACTGCATCCCGCTTTCGGCGGTCAGTACGTTCAGACGGTACTCTTCCAGCATCGTCTTGAGCGCGAAGATGTTACGCGTGTCGTCGTCGACTACAAGAACGCTTCGGCCTTCGAGCGACGATCCGATCCGAGCCTTGTCGAAGCCGCGCTTACCGACGGTGAGACGTGATTCGACTTGATTGAGGAAGTAGTTGGTCTCTTCGATCAAGCGCTGCGGCGCCATCGCATCCTTGATGATGACGCTTTCGCTCAGACGCCGCAGCTCGTGCTCCTCTGCTTCGCTGAGCTCGCGGCCCGTGTAGACGACGATCGGCACTTGCGGATGCGTCGGATGTTCTTTGATCTGCTTGATCAGCTCGACACCCGCCATATCCGGAAGACCCAAATCCATAACGATGCAGTCGAAGCGATTTTCGTCGAGCGCCGAGAGCGCCTCAGTCCCGGCCGCGACGGCCGTTACCACGATTTCGCCCGTACTGATGAGATTTGCCATCGCAGAGAGCTGCGTGAGATCGTCTTCGACGACGAGCACGCTGCGCGAAAGCTGCTCGGCGAATCCGAGCAGATTGTCGAACGCGCTGATGAGTTGTTCTTCGGTAACCGGCTTGCGCAGATGGGCGACGGCGCCCGAATTCATCGCGCGCTGCCACTGCTCGGCTCCGGAGATCACGTGTACTGGAATCTCGCGCGTGCTGTGATCGCGTTTGACCGCGTCGAGCAAGTCCCAGCCGTCCATATCCGGTAGGCTGATGTCGAGCGTGATCGCGTCGGGTAAGAACTGCCGGGCAAGCGCAAGACCCTCGGCCCCGCTGGTTGCAACGACTCCTTTGAAGCCGCGATCGCGCGCGAGTCCGAGCAGGATGCGGGCGAAGATCGTATCGTCCTCGACGATGAGGGCGACGCGATCGCTCGGCTGCGCCGAGCCGCGGTCATCGGCGATCTCGGGGTGTCCCGTGTACTCGATAGCCGGAGCCGGAATCGGTTTCGGTGCGAGCGGCGCCGGCATCGAAGCGACGGCTGATTGCTGCGGAGCCGGCGCAGCGATAATGTGCGATAGGCGTTGCGCCGGACGGACGAGCGGATGCGAGAACGTGAACGTGCTGCCTTCACCCGGCGTGCTCTCGACCATAACTTCGCCGCCTAAAAGGCCGGCGATTTCACGGCTGATCGCGAGACCCAGGCCCGTCCCGCCAAACTTGCGAGCCGTGCTCATGTCTTCTTGCTGGAAGGCTTCGAAGATGACTTTGTGTTTGTCGGGCGCGATACCGATGCCGGTATCCGTCACCGCAAAATCAGCCCATGGAATCACGTTGCCGCTGGCATCTGCGCGGCGTTCGGTGGTGACGTTGAGCGTCACCGCGCCTTCTTGCGTGAACTTGAACGCGTTTGAAAGCAAGTTCTTGAGGACTTGCATCAGACGAACGCTATCGGTCTCGATGCTTTCCGGCAAGACCTTCGCAGAGATTGAACCGTGAACGAAAGACCGCGGTCTTGCGCGATACTGCGGAACGTGCGCTCGACGTTCTCGACGATGTCGCCGAACGGCATCGGTCCGATCTCGACCGGCGTCATGCCGGATTCGATCTTCGAGAGATCGAGGATGTCGTTGATCAGGTCGAGCAGGTCGATACCGGCGCGGCGGATCGATTGTGCAAACTCGACTTGCTTGGCCGTGAGGTTTTGTCCCGGATTGTCTTCGAGCTGTTTGGCGAGCAAGCAGCAGCGAGTTGAGCGGCGTCCGCAGCTCGTGCGACATGTTCGCCAAGAACTGTGACTTGTATTTCGACGTGAGCGCAAGCTGCTCGGCTTTTTGCTCGAGCTCTTTGCGCGCCGAGTCGATTTCGCGCGTACGGCGTTCGACTTCGACGTTTTGCTCGGAGAGCAGGCGGGCTTTTTCTTCCAGCTCCTCGTTGGTGTGCTGGAGCTCGTCCTGTTGGCTCTGCAGCTCTGCGGTCAGCGATTGCGACTGCTTCAGCAGCTCTTCCGTACGCATGTTCGTCGCGATATTGTTCAAAACAACGCCGATCGACTCGGTCAACTGGTCGAGGAAGAGCAAGTGGATCTCGCTGAACTTTTGGAAGCTCGCGAGCTCGATGACGGCGCGAACTTCGCCTTCGAAGAGCACCGGCAGAACGACGATGTTGAGTGGACCGGATGCGCCGAGTCCCGAGCTGATCTCGATGTAGTCGGGCGGCGCGTTCGTGACGAGGATGCGCTCGCGCTCGTACAAGCACTGTCCGACGAGCCCTTCGCCCGCGGTGAAGTGCTGCTTGAGATGCTTGCGCGTCGTATACGCATAACCGGCGATGAGTTTGAGCAGCGGCTGCTCGTCGACCGGTTCGTTCAGATAGAAGACACCGGTTTGCCCTTCGACCAGCGGAGCGAGCTCGCTCATGATCATCTTGGCAACGGTCTTGATGTCTTTCTGGCCTTGCAGCATACCGGTGAAGCGCGCCAGGTTGGTCTTGAGCCAGTCTTGTTCGGTGTTCTTGCGCGTCGTGTCGCGCAAGTTCCGGATCATTTCGTTGACGTTTTCGGTGAGCTGCCCGACCTCACCGCGGGCGCTAACCTCAATCGTTCGCGACAGGTCACCTTTGGTAACGGCGGTCGCGACTTCACCGATTGCGCGAATTTGCGAGGTCAGCTGTGCGGCCAGCTGGTTGACGGAGTCCGTCAGGTCGCGCCACAAACCGGCAGCGCCGGGAACCTCAGCTTGTCCGCCCAGGATTCCTTCGAAGCCGACTTCGCGCGCAACGGTCGTAACCTGATCGGCGAACGTTGCGAGCGTATCGATCATGGTGTTGATCGTCTCGGCGAGCTCTTCGATCTCGCCCTTGGCTTCGAGCAGCAGCTTACGTTTCAAGTCGCCGTTTGCGACCGACGTGACGACTTTCGCGATGCCGCGGACTTGGTTCGTCAGGTTACCTGCCATCGAGTTCACGGAGTCGGTCAGGTCTTTCCAAACGCCGCCCACACCCGGCACCTGAGCTTGTCCGCCAAGTTTTCCTTCGGAGCCGACTTCGCGCGCGACGCGCGTGACTTCGGATGCGAAACCGTTGAGCTGATCGACCATCGTGTTGATCGTGTCTTTCAGCTCGAGCATCTCGCCGCGAACGTCGACCGTAACTTTCTTCGAGAGGTCGCCGTTTGCGACGGCGGTCGTAACGCGCGCGATGTTACGGACTTGGTTCGTCAGGTTGAAGGCCATGGTGTTGACCGAGTCCGTAAGGTCTTTCCACGTACCGGCTACACCAGGCACCTGCGCCTGGCCACCCAAGATGCCTTCCGATCCGACTTCGCGTGCAACGCGCGTGACTTCGGATGCGAATGCGTTGAGCTGGTCGACCATGACGTTGATCGTGCCTTTGAGCTCGAGAACCTCGCCGCGGACGTCGACCGTGATCTTCTTTGAAAGGTCGCCCTTTGCGACGGCGGTCGTGACTTCGGCGATGTTACGAACTTGCGCGGTCAGCGAGCCGGCCATCGAGTTCACGGAGTCGGTAAGGTCTTTCCACGTACCGGCAACGCCCGGCACCTGTGCCTGACCACCCAATCTTCCTTCGGTACCGACTTCGCGCGCAACGCGCGTGACTTCGGAAGCGAATGAGTTCAGCTGGTCGACCATCGTGTTGATCGTACCTTTGAGCTCGAGCATTTCACCGCGCACGTCGACGGTGATCTTACGCGAGAGGTCGCCTTTTGCGACGGCGGTCGTAACTTCGGCGACGTTACGCACCTGGCTGGTCAAGTTACCGGCCATGAAGTTCACGGAGTCGGTGAGGTCTTTCCACGTACCGGCGACGTCCGGAACGACGGCTTGTCCACCGAGCTTTCCTTCGGTGCCGACTTCGCGCGCGACGCGCGTGACTTCGGATGCGAATGCGTTGAGACGGTCGACCGTGGAGTTGATCGTCGTCTTGAGCTCTTGAATCTCGCCGCGAACCGCGACGGTAATCTTCTTTGAAAGGTCGCCTTGCGCGATCGCGGTCGTGACTTCGGCGATGTTACGAACCTGGCTCGGTCAGGTTACCGGCCATCGAGTTCACGGAGTCCGTAAGATCTTTCCACGTACCCGCGACGCCTTCGACGACGGCTTGACCGCCGAGTCTTCCTTCGGTACCGACTTCGCGCGCGACACGCGTGACTTCGGATGCGAATGCGTTCAGCTGATCGACCATCGTGTTGATGGTGCCTTTGAGCTCTTGCATTTCACCGCGAACGTCGACGGTAATCTTCTTTGAAAGGTCGCCGCGCGCAACGGCGGTCGTGACTTCGGCGACGTTTCTGACCTGTGCGGTCAAGATTGCCGGCCATGAAGTTCACGGAGTCCGTAAGGTCTTTCCACGTACCCGCGACGCCTTCGACGCGGGCTTGACCGCCGAGTCTTCCTTCGGTACCGACTTCGCGTGCGACGCGCGTGACTTCGGATGCGAATGCGTTCAGCTGGTCGACCATCGTGTTGATCGTGTCTTTCAGCTGCAAGATCTCGCCGCGAACGTCGACGGTGATCTTCTTCGAAAGGTCGCCCTTTGCGACGGCGGTCGTGACTTCGGCGATGTTACGAACTTGCGCCGTCAGGTTACCGGCCATCGAGTTGACGGATTCCGTAAGGTCGCGCCACGTGCCGGCGACGCCGCGGACGTCGGCTTGTCCGCCGAGCCGTCCTTCGGTACCGACTTCGCGCGCGACGCGCGTGACTTCGGATGCGAATGCGTTCAGCTGATCGACCATGACGTTGATCGTGTCTTTCAGCTGCAGAATCTCGCCGCGGGCTTCGACGGTGATCTTCTTCGAAAGGTCGCCGCGGGCGACGGCGGTCGTGACTTCGGCGATGTTACGAATCTGGTTGGTCAGCGTACCGGCCATCGAGTTCACGGAGTCGGTGAGGTCTTTCCACGTACCGGCAACGCCGCGCACCTGTGCCTGGCCGCCAAGTTTTCCTTCGGAGCCGACTTCGCGTGCGACGCGCGTGACTTCGGATGCGAATGCGTTCAGCTGATCGACCATCGTATTCAGCGTGCGGCCGGCTCGTAAGAATTCACCCTTGAGCGGACGGCCATCGATTTCGAGCGTGACTTGTTGCGAAAGGTCGCCGCGCGCGACCGATGCCAGTACGCGTCCGGTCTCGATGATCGGATGCGCGAGGTCGGAGATCAGTTCGTTGACGGAGTCGATTGCGGCCGACCAGTCACCGACGGCGCCCGAAACGGAGACGCGCTGCGCAAGTCGTCCGTCACGTCCGACGGTCTGACTGATGCGCTGCAGCTCGCGCACGAGTCGCGCGTTCAGCGTTGCGACGTCGTTGAACGCTTCGGCCAAGTCCGGGTCGGTAGTGTTCGCCGACAAACGCGCCGAGAAATCACCGCGTCCGAGCGCGCGTAGTGCACTGAGCACCTCGCGATTACCGCCGTTCGAGTGACCGTTCGGATTTCGCGCCGTTCGAACGCGATGTGGACGTAGACGAAGCTGATGACTTCGCCTTCGGACCGGCAGCGACCGTGACAGGCATATGCACTCCGTGAAGTCAGAAAGGAGGCGTGGTCCCATGAGGGAAGCGCACACCTCGCACTGGCCGATTTTGCCCGCAAAATACCCGAAATCGGGAGCATTTAAACGTTAGCTATGCGGTCAGCAACGACGAGGAGGCGTTTGGCGGTCTTCCTCGCATGGGCAAAACGTGCGACATACCTTCAGGGGTACTCGTTTGCGTTCTACCAATGCGCTCGCCGTGACCGATGACGATCTTCTGACGCAGTCGGTTGGAGGGGTTCTCGAACTCCTATCGTCCGCGAGCCGCCTGCTGTTGCCGGCGGAAGACGTCGTAAGCGCTTTGCCGGTTCTGGCGCAACTGCTCGTCCCGGCGTGGGTCGACGGGTGCACGATCGGACTCACCAGGCGACGAGGGTGAGGTTCGCATCGTTGCGTCGGTCGGCCAAGCCCCGAGCGACGCGGCGCTGAAACGGCGCCTTCCCCATCCGCCGATCACATCGCTCGAAAGCGAAGGCGGATGGACCCTCGAGGTCGCGATCAGCGGACGCGCCGCCCATACGGATTCATCTGGCTGGCGGGAAGCGGTGAGGCGCCTTCGCGTCTGATAGGTGGTCTGGCCGAAGAGCTGGCCGTGCGGATCGCGATCGGCATCGATACGGCGCAGGCCATCGCCCGCGAGCACCACGTCGCGGAGACGCTGCAACGCGCCCTCTTACCGGAAGTACTCCCCTACAACGGATCGGCGATCATCGACGCGGCGTACCGCCCGGCTGCCGGCGAGTCGATCGTAGGCGGCGACTGGTATGACGCCTTCGAGCTTCCGGACGGCCGGATCGGCATATCGATCGGTGACGTCGCGGGGCACGGTCTCTCGGCAGCGGTCGTGATGGGCGAAGCCCGGCAAGCCGTCCGCGCCTCAACCTACGACGCGCGATCTCCCGGCGAGGTGCTCGGCCGCGCCAATCAGATGCTGCGCTCGATGCCGATGATGGTGACGGCGCTGGTCGGCATCTTCGATCCGCGCACTTCGGTCTTCACCTACGCGAGTGCCGGCCACCCGCCGCCGCTCGTCATCACGCCCGACGGCCATGCGTTCATGCTCCCGAACGGCGATTTGCCGCTGGGGGTCGTCGATGATTTAGCGCCCGCGCCGTGGACGTTTACGCTCTCGCCGGGAACCTTGCTCGTGCTTTATACGGACGGCATCGTCGAGTTCGAGCGCGACGTCTTTTTCGGTGAGTCCGCATTGATTCGCGCATCAATCGACGAGCTCGCCGATCTTTCCGCGCATCCGGCTAGATCAGTGCAAGACCGCGTCTTCGGATCGAAGCAAAATGCCGACGACGTCGCGACGATGACCTTATTCGTTCCGCCGCGACCACTCGAGACCTTCGATTGCGTATTCTCCGCGGTCCCGTTTGCCGCGCCGTTCGTGCGGCGAGGTCTCGAGCGTTTTCTGATCGATCACGGCGTCGGAGAACGATCATCGCTTCGCGATCATCACGGCGGTCGGCGAAGCGGTCGCCAACGCTGTCGAGCACGCATACGCAGACGTGCCTGGGACCGTGCATTTATGCGTTCGATTCGAAGACTCGATCGTACGCATTCACATCGAAGATTGCGGCCGTTGGCGTCCCGCCACGAAAGAAGAAGAGCGCGGGCGCGGGATTCCGCTCATGCGTGCGTTGATGGATCGCGTCGAGATACGGACTGACAGTGCGAGCACGCAGATTCGCATGCAAATGCAAACGGCATAAAATCGGTTTCGGTGGCGGTTCTAAGGGAAGAATGGGGTGGATCGCTCCGCGATCCCAACCCGAAAGAAGCATCACACACCCTCAAAGCGCGGCGGGCCGGATAGATATTCAGTTTTTTCGAGCTGCGTTGCTTCGATAGCGGCGCGGAAATCGTCATGAACGAGAAGCGTGCGGTGCAAGCCTGTTACCTCGAAGATTTTGCGAATCTTTGAATCGTGCGGGACGATCACGTGCAGTCTTTTCCCAAACTTCCGATGCGCGCTAACGAGCGCGGTAATGCCGGACGTATCGACATACGTACACTCGACGAACGCGACCAAGATAGGATCCGATGATCCTGCGCTCGCTCTATCGAGCACTTCGACTGAGCTCGCGATAATTCGTGATGTCGAGCTCGCCCAGGACGTGCACTAACGTGAGCCTTCCAAGCGGCTCGACCATAAAGGACGCAAACATCGTCGCCATAGGCAAATGACCTCTTCCGGAAACATTGTACCACTCGTACGCCGGAATTAGGCCTGCGGCCAGGACGTTTGCCCTAAAGGCATGGGGTATTTCATCGCTCAATCGCACTGCGGGCGAGGAGGCCTTTCATGGACACGATTCGGCGCTACTCTTCATCTACAGCAACAGCACGGCGGCCACGACGACGGCTCTCGAGCAACTGGTCGTTTGTGAATGCGGACACACGATCGGTATTCACGATAGTATGGGTTGCCGCGCACTGCGTCCACGCACGTGCACGTGCGCGCGAGATCGCGGCTGGGTGCTTGACGCTGCAGTGGCGCGCTCGATCTCAGATCATCGCTCGGTCTTTCCGAAAGAGTAAGCAGCCGCTGGCTGCAATTCCATTCCAGCGTTTTCTCCGCGGGCTCTAATTCTGAGTTAAAGCGCTAGCAACAAGCGGGCAGTACGATGAGCACGTCAGACAGAGGAGTCCACGTGTTCATTCGTACTGCCATCGCCGTAATCGTCGCCGCAGACGGTTATACAAACCGGCGCTGCGTTCGCGCAAACGGCACCACAGCCGCGCAGCACCGCCCGCTGCAACTCAACGTCATCATCATCACGCGCTCTTCCGCGGATTAAATCTCTCGTCCGATCAAAAGTCGCGGATCAAATCGATCCGGCAGAAGTATCGCGCTCAGAATCAGAGCCATCACCGATCGCAACCAACGTCGCGAAAGCATGCATGCACAGCGGCAGGAAATCATGGCGGTACTGAATCCCGATCAACGCACCAAATTCCAGCAGCGTCTACAAACGATGCGGCAACGCCACGCTCAAGATCAGCAAGCGCCGAACGCTCCGGCGCCGCAGAACCAGTAAGCTAACCTAACGTGCCCGCGATGCGCGTCGCTTCCGCGATTGCGCGCGCGAGCACCGAGCGGATCTTTCCGTCTTCGAGGACCAAGAGCGCGCCGATCGTGCACCCGGCCGGAGTCGTGACGTCGTCACGCATCGCCGCCGGGTGCCGTTCGCTATCTTGAACCATCTTCGAGGCTCCGAGAACCGTCTGCGCGACGAGCTCGCGCGCGACGTCACGCGGGAGACCCACGCTCACGCCCGCATCCGCTAGCGCTTCGATAATAAGGAAGACGTAGGCCGGGCCGCAGCCGCTGATGGCGGTGACGGCATTGAGATGATGCTCGCCGAGCTCGATGCAGCGCCCGACGGATTTGAAGATGTCGGTCGCTTCGGCGATTTGATCTTTCGTTACGTGACGTCCGCGTGCAATTACGGTCATCCCCTCGCTTACGAGTGCGGGCACGTTGGGCATCGCGCGAATGACGGCGACGTCTTCGCCGAGCGGACGCTCGAGCGCTGGCGATTGGGACGCCGGCCGCGACGGAGATGACGAGCGCGTGTTTCTTGAGTCCTGCTTTACGCAGCCGTTCGAGCGTGGCGTCGGTTTGCGCCGGCTTGACGCAGACGAGGATGACGTCGGTTTCCGGTACGAGTTCATCGTACTCGTCGGTTGCAGTAATCGAAAAATCACGTTCAATACGTGCCGCGGATTGCGGCGTACGCGTTGCGGCCCAAATCTTGAACGGAGCCGAGCCGGATTGCAGGCCGCGCAGCAGCGCCTGGCCTATCGCGCCTGCACCGACGATCCCGAGCGTCTGTTTCTTCATGCGAACGTCCTTCGCGGTTTGCAAGGACGTTCCGTTTGTGAACATGAAGCGCCGAAATACGTTGGGGAGTGGCCTCGGGATACGCATCGGTATCGATGTCGGCGGTACGTTTACTGATGCCGTTGCAATCGACGCGACCTCGCTGGAATTGATCGGTCACGTCAAGGTCCCGACGACGCATCGTTCGCCGCAGGGCGTAGCGGCTGGAATCATCGCGGCGCTGCAGCGTTTGCTCGCGGCGCACAACCTGCATGCTTCCGACGTGCGCTACATTTCGCATGGCACGACGCAAGCGACGAACGCGCTACTCGAAGGTGACGTCGCGCTGGTCGGAATCGTCGGAATCGGCGGCGGCTTGGAAGGCTTGCGGGCCCGCTCGCAGACGTTCATCAAGCCGATCGAGCTTGCGCCCGGGACGTATCTGCGTTCGATTCGCGAGTTTCTTGCGACGTCAGCACCGAGCGCAGCGGACGCCGATCGTGCAATCCGTGCGCTCTTGGCGCAGGGCGCGGGTGTGATCGTTGCGAGCGGTTTGTACAGCGTCGACGATCCGGCGGCCGAAGACACGATCACGCAAGCTGCGAGGCGCTCCAACGTGCCTGCGGCCGCGGCGCACGAGATCAGCAAACTTTACGGTTTGCGAACGCGAACGCGAACCGCCGTCATCAACGCATCAATCTTGCCGCGCATGATCGAAACGGCCAACAGCGTCGAATCGAGCGTTTCCGCTGCGGGGATCACCTCGCCGCTGATGATCATGCGCGGTGACGGGGGCGTCATGCGAATCGATCAGCTGCGCAGCCGCCCGATTCTGACGCTGGTCTCCGGGCCGGCGGCCGGCGTCGCCGGCGCGCTCATGTACGAGCGCGTCTTCGGATGCAATATTTTTGGAAGTCGGCGGGACGAGCGTCGACATCTGCGCCATTCGTGACGGCCGCGTCCAAGTACGATACGCGATGCTCGGCGGTCACCGAACGTTTTTGCAGTCGCTCGACGTGCGTTCGATCGGCATCGGTGGCGGATCGATGGTGCGCGTTCGCAATGGAAAGATCGACGTCGGCCCGCGCAGCGCGCACATCGCGGGACTCGACTATGCGGTGTACGCATCTGCCGGCGCGTGCGAGGGCGCGCGTTCGATCGAATTCCGTCCATTGCCGTCCGATCCCGAAGATTATGTTGCGGTTGATGCGGTCAGGTGGACGCTTCGCCTTCACGCTCTCGTGCGCCGCAAACATCGCCGGCTTTGTGGACGAAAATGATTGGGCGAGGGGAGACGCTGGAAACGCGCGGTCCGCGTTTCTGCCGCTTGCGCAGCGCTTCGGGCTGTTCGGTTGAGGAGCTTGCGCGCATCGTCATCGATGCTGCGGTTGCGAAGACGCGTTCGACCGTCGAGGGTCTAGCTACCGACTACGGTCTCGATCTTAAGGCAATGGTGCTCGTCGGTGGCGGGGGTGGCGCGGCCGCGCTCGTTCCGGCGCTTGCGAACGCGCTCGGCTGCGAATTCCGGATTGCGCGAAACGCGCACGTCATCTCTCCGATCGGGGTCGCACTCGCGCTCGTGCGCGACGTCGTCGAGCGGATGATCCCGAATCCGACCGCTGAGGATATCGCGCTGCTGCGCGCGGAAGCGGAAGATGCGGCTGTCGCGGCCGGTGCTGCGCGCGAAAGCGTTGAGGTCGACGTTAGCGTCGACTCGCAGCGTAATATCGTGCGCGCGGCTGCTAGCGGAGCGACGGAGCTGCGCACGCGTGATCTTCGTCGCGATCGAAGCCGCCGAAGAAGAGCGCCGTACGTCGCAGCCGAATCGATGCGCGCGGCACCCGAATCTCTCTTGCTGGCGGCGAGCACGCCGCAATTTTCCGTGTACACGACGCGCGTCAAGCCGTCGGGTTTGCTCCGCTACTTTGGATCGGTGAAAGATCCCGTGCGGGTCGTGGACCGCGAGGGCGTGATTCGCCTGCGCGTCCCGCACGCGCGCATCGTCCCCACGACGATCGCGCAAGCCGAAGACGAGCTGCGCGATATTCTCGATACGTTGACCTCCTACGGCGATGCCGGTAAGATGCTGCCGGCGCTGCACTTGCTCTTGCGTGACCGTATCGTCAATTTGAGCGGGATGGTCGATCCGGAGCTCGTCGTCACGATCGCATCCGACCATTTGCGTGCGCTGGCTGCCCAGCGAGCCGGGCGTCATCGTCGCCGAGCATCGAGCGTGAACGCGCGCGCACTCGCCAAACGTTTGGGCGCCCGGATCGTCGAGCGCCGCGGTGGGATCAGCGAAGACCGCTGGGTGATGTCTGAATGCAATCCACGAGACAAGACGATCGTACTCTATCTCGATACGCTCGAATTGCTCTCCGAGTTCGTGATCATCAGCGATTTGCCGTTTGATCCCGAGCATCTCGATGAGATCGCGATCGCACACGAGTGCTTTCACATGATTTCCGGAAGCACGCACGGTCCGCAGGGTGAAGAGGACGCGCACAAATTTGCGCGCGAGCTTCTCGATCTGCCCGCGTCGCCGGAATTACTCAACGAGCTCTTGAGCCGTCAATCGGGTAAGCAGTGACGGGAGCGTTGCTTCTCTCCGCTATGGCCGTCTTCGTCATTCTCATGATGACGAAGAAACTTGCGACGCCGCTCGCACTGATGACGCTCGCGGTGATCATCGGCATCATCCTCGGGATTCCGTGGATCGGCAAGCCGGACGACAGCATCCTGGGCGGCATCGTCGCAAGCGGCGCGACGGCGCTTGCGGCGACGATCGTCGCGGTCATATTCGGGAGCTGGCTCGGGCCGTGATGGAAGAAACCGGAATCGCACAGACGCTCGTGCGCAAAGCTGTTGAGCTCGGGGGCGATCGTCCGTACGCGGTCGCGTTCGCGGTCTGGTTCGTCGCGATCTTCGTCGGCACGGTGACTGGAAGCGCGCCTGCGGCAATCCTCGTCGGGTTGATCGGCATTCCGGCGATGCTTGCGGCCGGCGTTCCACGCACGGTGGCCGCCTCGACGGTCGTCGTCGGCCTTTGGTGCGGTAATCCGCTGCAATTGCAAACCTGGAAATATCTCTCGCAAGCAATGGGCGTGCCGCAAGCCGACATGGTCGGATTTTAGTGCGCTATTTTCCCATCGTCCTCATCGGCGGTCTGACATTCTTGTTCGTACAATCGCGGATTTCAGGCCGCGTCTACAATTGGGCCGTAACCGCTCCGCGCAAGAGTCAAGTAGTCCGTACCGCACCCTGGTACGCACTCATCACTCCGGCGATTCCGATTGCGCTCGTTCTCGGGAGCGCCGCCTTGGGGATCTCGTTTGACGTGATCCCGGCGCTCATCATCGGAATCTTGTACGGAGTTCTCACGACGCGCCCGCGCGCATTCAACGAGGTAATGCTGAAGACCGCGTATCGCGGTCTCGAATTGGCGGCCGCGCCGACGTATCTCTTCATCGTCATCGGCATGCTGCTGACGGCCGTGCGTATGCCCGGCATCGTAGATGCGCTTCATCCGATCGTCAGTGCGATCGCGCCGCACAATCCATGGGTGTACGCGATCGGATTCGGATTGCTCGCGCCGCTCGCACTCTATCGTGGCCCGCTCAACATCGTCGGGATGGGAGTTGGAATAGCGGGCGTGTTGCTCGCGCTGGGGACATATCCTGCACTTTTGGTGCTCGGTACGTTTGCATCGATAAACGGTATCGTCGGCGTTTCGGATCCGACTGGGACACAAACGGTGTGGAGTGCCGAATACGCGGGTGTTCGTCCGGAGGACGTGATGCGTCAGACCCTGCCGTTCACATGGGCGACGGCATTCGCAGGCATCGTCCTCGCCGTTTGGCTCTATTTGCGTTAAACGGCGTGGATCGTTCGGTAACGCGCCTGCCACGTTGCAGCGTCGACGGCTTGTGCGAGATCGGTGATTTTTGCGCGCACGAGTCCTTCGCCGTGCGGCTTGCTCTCCGACCGCGATCGCGACTTTGCGTGAGACCTCACGCAGCGTCGAGACCGGACGGGAGAATAGCCGCACCAAGCGTCGAGGCGTCGACCATTTCGGCAAGCGTGCTTGCCGCGGCGACGAACATCGCGTCGCTGATGACGCGTGCGCGCGTCACGATCGCGCCAAGCCCAAGACCCGGAAAGATGATTGCGTTGTTGGCTTGCCCGATCGTGTACGAAATGCCGTCATGCAAAACGGGATCGAAGGGACTCCCCGTCGCGATCAACGCGCGGCCGTCGGTCCACTCGATCGAGATTTTCCGGAACTGCTTCGGAGAGCGCGGTTGGATTCGAGAGCGGCAAGATGATCGGTCGCGGCGTCCCCTGCGCCATGCCGTGCACGACTTCAGCGGTAAACGCGCCACTTTGACCGGAGCAGCCGACCAAGACGGTCGGATGAACGCGCCGCACGACTTCCGCGAGAGTGATCCCGCGTTCCGGATCTGCTGTCCAACCCGAACATCGTCCGCGCTGCGCGCAAACGGTTCTTGGAAATCGCGAATATCCGGCATCGCGCGCACCAGCAAGCCCTTGCGATCGACGCACCAAAAGCTGCGAGCCGCTTCCTCGTATGAGACGCCCTGAGTTTCGATCGCACGGCGAATCAGGTCGGCGATGCCGATGCCGGCTGTTCCCGAGCCGAAGATGACGATGCGCTCGTCACGCAGCCGGCCGCCCGTTACTTTGAGCGCGAGAGAATCGCGGCCAGCACGACGCCGGCTGTCCCCTGAATATCGTCGTTGAACGTGCACAGCTGCGAGCGATACTGATCCAGAATCCAGCGCGCGTTCGTCGCCGCGAAATCTTCCCAGTGCAGAAGGGCGTTGGGAAACGCAGGCTGGGCGACTAAGCCGGAGTCGGGACGACGGTCGTCAGTGCTGTGGCACCAGTTGGCCCACACTGGCGGCGTCGCGTGAACTGCCAGAGTTTATGGCCCCTACCGCCGCCAAGCCTTGCGCAGGTACTCATCCTCGTCGAGACACGGGCCACACACGCTTCCAAATGTTCCGCGCGTGAACCACGGGCCGAGAATCTGGGCTTCGCGCGTGCTCTCGAGAGGCGAATGCGGCCCTCTTTAAGTAGCGGCGTCTGCGATGGATCCGATTTTCCATAGCGCCGACTCCGCGAAATAGTCGCATGCCGTTCACCGCGGCCGATCAGGTCGCCACGCCCACTGGTCTGACGGTTCGCCCGCGCCAAAGCAGTTCTCGCGACACCGTTTCTGCCCGGCAACCACGCGAGCGCAAACGCAAGTCTGACATCGAAGAGTCACACTCTCCTCGCATAGGACCAAGGTAGCGGTCCGGTGGATTGAACGGATACCATGCGGGCTGCACGTTTATTGGTGCCCTGGAGCATTGCACTTCTGCTGCTTCTCGCGGCCGGCTGCGGTGGCGCGGCCTCGCCACCGGGAGCCACCTGCGGTGCGCCGAGTTCAGGCACCGAGGTGACGCTCACTGCTTCCAACGCCAGCTGTGAGTCTCAATTGCTGGCACAGGGCGCAGTCCTCGTCGCGTACGATCAAAACATCTCGGCGATTTCAGAAGCCGGCGTTCCGTCGGCGCCGGATACCGATCAGGACGAAGGCAGTAATGCGACCGCGGCACCGGCGGCATCTTTCGATCCTGTCGCCCTTACGTTTAGCGGCATCGATCCGGATGATGCGACATATGCTGCCACCGGAACGACACAGGCCGCGCACGAGGTCAGCGCGGTTTTTACGGATTCTACCGGAATCCCACATTCATTTGCTTCCGACGATAGCTCGATGCCAGAGTTGCAAGATGATCTGAGCACATGGCTCTCAAGCGAAAACGCCGGAAACACCGTTGTCTCGTCTGCGGCGCGCAAAACGCAAGACGTCACGGCTCCATCTTATTCGAATATTGCCTGGACGAAGATCGGCGAACATACTTTCTACCGTCAACTCGCATCATATTGCTGCAATGCGAATCTTCCCGGCATGGGCTCGTACGGCGTCGTCACAGGCGTCTACCGTCTCAACACGGCTGACAGCCTCAACGACTACTTTCTCGTGACCACGCAGTTCTCGCAGACCCCGAACTGGCAGGTCACAAACGGGCAGGCCAATCGCGTCGGCAACACGTTTTTCTGGGTTGGGTGGCTCAATCAATACAACAATATCTCTTCACAGCTGTCGGCGGCGAGCACCAAGGGAACATTGGTCGATTACGCACCCCAGAACAAGATCAAGGTGACGAGCACAACACTGACCGTTGGTCAAAACAGCACCTTCTCGGTTTCCGCAAATGTCAGTGAGAAAGGTGGCTCCATCGGCGGAAACTATAGCCAGACGAACTCGGCATCATACAGCACCACTATTACGCAAGAGTCCGTAACGACGACCGCAACGGGCACGCTCGGCGGTCCCTCGGCGTCGTGGGCGGACGCGGCGGACGTTGAGGCAGCGTCGCTGCCGTCAACGACGATCGGCACGTTTAACTCAGCGCGACTCGCGATCTTCTCGCTACCGCGAGCGATTTACAACGCTGCAGTTCCATCCGTCACAGTCGGATTCAATCTGAAGCCAGTCTACCTCACGGCGTATGTCGACACGACAAAATCTCCAGGCACCCAGTATGCCGAAGCCGATTTCATCTCAGGAGATTCGTTCACGATGGCGCTGCCCGTCTTTTCGGTATCGAAGACGAGCGTGAGCCTCAAAATTGGAGGCAGCGTAACGATACCCGTCACCGCTAAAGCTTCAGGAGGATATGGAATAACCTGGGGAGTCGGCACGCTTCCGAACGGCGTAGTAGCGAACGTCGATTCGCGCGTGGGTGTGACAGGGAATTACAGTCTCGTGTTGGCAGCGAATGTCGGCGCTGCGCCCGGCACGTACTTCGTCTACGTAAACAGCATCCCGCCGGGCTCGGCGGACAGCTTGCGTAATGGCAGCATTCCGATCCAAGTCACGATTACGCAATAACGGCTACTCTAACAGCGAGCACGTTTGCCTCCGGCTTATCGCGGTGATTCTCGCATGGTTTTCGGCCGCCGTCGTCGTGGCGATGCTGGCGGGTGCCGCGACAACGATCGCGTTTTGGGCTGAGAGCCTCGACGCGCGGCAGAAACGGCGGGATGCGCCTAACGCGCGAACCGCAGACGATCAACATATTGCCGCATCGAGCACGTGTGCGTTCTCCGCGGAGCCGTCAGCAATACGCACCGACGTTACTTGTGCGCTAACGTACTCACTTGGACGTAGACCGTACGCGGCTGGGCCCATTCATAGTTCGTCGGACCGATGCCGCTAGCGCCGAGACCCGGATAGGTGTAACCACCGAAGTACAAGCCGCCTGCCATGCCGTTATCTTTGTTGAGGAGGTTCGACGCGCCGATGGAGAAGTTGACGCCGCGCAACGGCAGGTTGATTGATCCGTCAAAGATCGTGAAGCCGGGTTGACCGTACGCGTTGTTCGCTCCGTAGCTCGTGCTGCCGAGGCGAATGCTCTTGCCATCCTGGAACGTGTACCAGATGTTGCCGCGCATCTTATTGTACTGATAACCGGGAATCTGCACGCCGTTAGCCGGCAATGTAACGATTCCTCGAGCAATTCCGGATGCTCGATTGAAAGAAACACCCCGCGCGGGCGTTGATATTGGCGGCTGTACTGTTGAATCGCGGCTCCGACCGTCGGCGTGTAGACGATCGGGAACATCTCCACCACGTGTTTTCCGAATAGGTAGAAAAACAACGTCTCATTGCGGTCTTGCAGCGCCGCCAGAAATTGGTTCTTCGCGAGATCGTTCGGAAGCCTGCGATACATGTCGTACAGCCTATCGGCTTGCGCTTCGATTGAGACAACGGCCGGCGGGAACAGTCCGGTGAATCCGAGCGCTGCGCGCTCGGCATTCGTGAATGCCGTCCCCTTGTTGATCGCCGGGAAATGCAAGACGTCCGAGCCGCGTGCGGAGACCTCGAATTCTCCGCGAGCGTTCGTCGTATACGGCCGCAGCTGAAGGCACTTCGTTCCCTACGAGACGCTAGCGGCTATAGCCTTGAGCTCTTTCAGATCGAGATCCCCGACCAAAGCGAACGTCAGGCCGGAATTCTTCCAAGACAGAAACGTCGTCGAGCCGTCGTTCACGTACAGCGCGTCGCGGTTCTCGATTTTGGTGGCGACCGGTTTCATGTGACCGTAATCGGCGGTTGCGTTCGCGGCGTTCTCGAAGAGCGAGAGCGAGCGTATGCCATCGGAATACATCAGGTGCAGGGTCTTCACGCCCTTGAGCGTCGTTACGTCCGCGCTGACGACCGTGAAGCCTTCGGGCAGATAGCGTGGACTTGCCGGCGTGAACCCGGCGTCTTTCACGACGCGCTCGATGTCGCTCGCATTCGCAGTCGGCGCATTATTCTCGATGACGTGATATCCCGCCGGAATCGGTGTCGCGAAAAGCGCAGGCGGCATCGTCTGCGTGTAGCGGATGTTTTCGAATTGCGTGCGCGATCCGATCGTCCCATCCGCGTGATACGTTTCTTTTTGAAGGATCAAACGCGTTTGCGCATCGATCCAAACGCGCATCACTCGTTCGCCTGTGAATCGGTTGACGAGCGCGCATGGGATGGTCGGACGGCCTGCTACGATTTCAGGCGCGGCGATGATTGGGCGATAGTTCGCCAAGAGTAGCGCGAGGTTTCCGTTCAAATCGCCTGTGCGCTCTGCGCCGGACCGTGGGAAATAACGACGCGCTGATGCTGCGCGTCGTATGAGAAGGTCTCGGCCCCGTGAATGATGACGCTGTCGCCGTACAAATCTCCGGGCGCGATGTAAAGCTTGTGGGTTTGGTCGGGCGCAAGGTGCTCTTCGCGTGCGATCGTTGCGACGGCGCCGGACGGACCAAAATGGATCGACTGCACTTGCGCCATGTATGAGATCGCTTGACGCGCGTGCATGGCGTCGCTCAGCAGCTCCGTCGCCCGCGCGTCATCTTGACTCGGATTGGTGAGCGGAGGCGCTGGGGCTGGGCACCGGCGTGGCACCGTCGGCGGAAGAAGCTGCCGCGACGAACGCAGCTAGTGCGGTAAAATATGCGAACGCTAAGTGTCTCTAGCGCGGCGCATCAACGGCTTGGATCACCGGTACGCCGTCGTTCGTCGAGTTCAGGACGACAAGATGACTGCGCTCCGGTCACCAAGCGGGTTCTCCTGTGCGCGTACGTCATGCTCTTGCAAATAGTAGCTGACAGGAAGCGCAGCACTGGGTGACGTCGAGCGGTGACAAGACAGGCGTTAGGAAGAATGCGCCCGCAGCGACTGCGGCCGCGAACGGAACGATCACGATCGGACGCAAGAAGCGGCGCAGACTCTGCCAAGGATTCGGCTGCAAATCGGCAATGCGTGCCATGATCGCACTCTGCATGCCGAGCGGAAGCTCGAGCTCTTCGGCGCGCGCGATCGCGCGCAGCCGGTCTGTTATCGTGGCCTCGACGTTGAGTTCCGGTTTGCACTCTTCGCACATTTCGAGGTGTGCGAGCACGCGAGCGTCGTCGGCGGGTCCGAGCTCGTGATGGAGATAGTCGATGAGTAGATCGCTCGTGAGGTGTTGCATTATGGTGATTGGAGAACGCTCGTTTTCTTGTTGAGCAGCCGTCGAAGCAGCGCGCGAGCACGATGAAGCCGAGACCGGACCGTCCCGATCGAACACCCCATGATGTCCGCGATTTCCTGGTAGCTGTATTCCTCGATGTCGGCTAAAATGATCACTTGTCGTTGGTCCTGCGAAAGCTTCCGCAGAGACCGTGAAAGCGGTTCGGAGAGTTGCCTCTCGACGTACTCCTCGATCGGTGTCGACGGCAAGCGGGCGCTGGCCACCGAACTCCTGGGGAGCGTTGTCTTCAGGTATCTCCTCTTGGAAACGTCCCTTTCGGCGTCTTAGTTCGTCGCGATAGAGGTTTGTGACGATTCTGTAGATCCAGGAGAGGAACGAGGTGCCCGGTTGGAACGACCGCCAAGCCCGGTAGACGCGGATAAAGGCTTCCTGCGTAAGGTCGCGCGCGTCCGGTTCGTTCCCGACGAGGCGGTAAGCGAAGTTATAGGTCGCCTTCCCGTACTGCGCAATGGCCCGCTCGACGAAGGCTGTCTGCTCAGCCGACGGGGGCTCTGGCGGCTTTCGGGGCTCTCCCACGGTCAGCCTGATTCTGGGGTCCGAGAACACGCCCCCTCGGTCCGAAGGGGCTCCCGTCATGCGGGTACGAACTGCAAGACCCCCCAGCCGCCCCGGGCGGCTTCTCCGTCCTTAGAAGCAGGCCATGATTTCGACGAGAGTTCCGCTAGAAAACAGCAATACGGTCAGCTCGATCGTCTCGCTCTTAGTGCGCTTTCCCGAGATCTCGTCGTTATGGTCGCATCCGACCGACGGAACGCTGCGGCTCACGTACGTCGTCGCACGACGGCTTGCCAAACCAGAGCAGCGCGAGCTCGCCGCAATTCTCGACGATCACGTTCGCGCGTTCGTTGCGCTCGAAGGTCGCGATGTCAACACCATCGGTGTCCGATGCGAGACCGACAATGCGGTCACGTTCGTGCACTGCACGCGTGATTCAGCGTCCTTCACGCGCGAAGAGCTGCTGTTGCAAATCGGCGTGCTGAGCGCACGTTACGGCGACGCACTCGTGAAGAACCCTGTCGAGGAACAAGACGAAGAAAGCGCGGAGCTCGAGGACGCACAGGTCGAGCACGCGATCGACGCGATGCGCGATCCAGATCAAAAACGTTCGCTTGTCGGATATCGCGACGAGCGGCGCGTAATGGTATACTTCGTAAAGAATCGGAAAGCGAAGGCTCCGGCGCGCAGATAAACAACCCGCTCAACATTCTCGTTATCGGCGATGTCGTCGGCTCACCCGGCCGCGAGACGCTGAAGCGTTGCCTGCGGTTGACGCGCGAGCAGCATAAAATCCATCTCTGCATCGCCAACGGCGAAAATGCTGCGGGCGGATTCGGCTTGACGGTTCCGACGGCGGAAGAGATGTTCGGCTCCGGCGTGGACGTGATTACGAGCGGCAATCACATTTGGGACAAACGCGAGTTTCGGGCGCATCTCGATGAATCCGAGCGCATCGTCCGTCCGGCGAATTATCCGCCCGGAACGCCGGGGCGCGGATCGACGACGATTGACGTCGATGGCGTTCGCGTCGGCGTCCTCAATTTGATGGGGCGCGTGTTCATGCCGACCGTGGACGATCCGTTTCGGGTCGGCCGAGAGCACGTCGATGAGCTGCGCATGAAACGCCGATCATCATCGTCGACATGCACGCGGAGGCGACGTCGGAGAAAATGGCGATCGCTCGCTTCTTCGATGGACAAGTAACGCTTCGTCTACGGTACGCACACCCACGTGCAGACCGCAGACGATCAAATATTCTCCGGTGGGACGGCCTATCTCAGCGACGTCGGCATGACCGGACCGACTGAAGGCGTGATCGGAATGGAGGCGGGCGGAGTAATCGACCGCTTCACTTCGGCGTTTTCAGAACGGTTCAATGTGGAGAAGGGAGGTTTGAAGCAATTTTGTGCGGCGGTCGTGGCGATCGACCGCACAAACGGCAAGGCCCTCGAAATCAAACGCATCTTTCTCCGAGGGATAGCATGAATGAAAGTCCCGGCACACCTCCGTCCCGCAGTCCCGGAACGCACATCCTCAAAGTCTCCGCGCAAAGCAACCCCAACTCGGTCGCAGGCGCGCTCGCCGGCGTTCTGCGCGAACGTGAAACCGCCGAACTTCAAGCAATAGGCGCCGGCGCAACGAATCAAGCCGTGAAGGCGATCGCAATCGCTCGCTCGTACCTCGAAGCGAGCGCTTACGATATCGTGTGCATACCGGAATTTATCGACGTGGAAATCGACGGAAAAGAACGAACCGCCATTCGTCTCGCAGTCGAGCGACGATCTAAATAGATCTTGCTCGTCGATTTTCACTCGCATACGCGCAATAGCGATGGGAGTCTATCGACCGCGGAGCTGGTCGAATCGATGGACCGGCGCGGCGTCCGCATCTTTTCGATTACCGATCACGACACGACGCGCGCATACCTCGAGCTGCCCGAATCCCGCGCGCAGATCGTGCCGGGGATCGAGATCAACACGACCCGCGACGGCATCGACATTCACATCCTCGGCTACGGCTTCGATCCGTCCGCCGCAGCGCCGATTCACGCCACGCTCGAGGCAAATCGGCAGGCCCGCGCCGTCCGCATCAAATCGATGATCCAGAAGCTCGTCGCGGGCGGGCTACCCGCTGACCGAAGAAATGGTCGCTGCCGAGGCGGACGGCAGTGAGTCGCTTGGCCGGCCGCACGTCGCGAAGGCCCTCGTGCGGGCCGGGATGGTCAAGGACGTCACAGACCGTATTCAACGACCTGGTCGGCCGCAGCGGCCCCGGATTCGTGCCCTCGGCGCACATCACGGCGCCCGAGGCGATCGACGCTATCGCGCGATCCGGAGGGGTTCCGGTCCTGGCCCACCCCGGGCGGCTCTCGGACTACTCGATCATCGACGAGATGGCCGAGCACGGCGTAGCCGGCCTCGAGGTCTTCTATCCGACCCACACGCCGACGATGATTGCCCATTTTCGCGCCCAGGCAGAGCGGCTCGGGCTGGTCATGACGGCCGGGTCGGACTTCCATGACGCGCGCTGGAATTCAAGCCAGGTCGGCATGGACGTAGAAGAAGAGGACATCGCCCCATTTATTGGTCACTTCTTGGCCGATAAAGTAATTGTTGTTCCAGGCCCCCTCGGGGTATCGTGAACACTTCGTAATGTCGGCGGGCCTGGGCTTTTGGGGGCCCCACGCGAAGCGTGGGGGGCGCGGAGCCTGGGGCGGAGCGCCTTTACAAACCACAGGAGTTATCTTGCAAGTCACCACCGCGCGCGGCGATATCAAAGACGCGAGCCTCGCACAAACCGGCCGTTCCCGAATCGAATGGGCAGGCTCGTTCATGCCGGTCCTCGGTCAAATTCGGGATCGCTTTGCGAAAGAGAAGCCGCTCGCCGGAGTCCGCATCGGTGCGTGTTTGCACGTTACGACCGAGACGGCGAATCTGATGCTCGCGCTCAAAGCCGGAGGCGCACAGATTGCGCTCTGCGCCAGCAACCCGCTGTCGACACAAGACGACGTCGCGGCAGCGCTCGCGGAAACGTACGAGATTCCGACCTTCGCGATCAAAGGCGAAGACAACAAGACGTATTACAGCCACATCGAAGCGGTGATCGCCAGCAAGCCGCAGATGTCGATGGACGACGGCTGCGATCTGGTCACGGCGATCACGACCAAACACCAGGAGCTGCTCGCCGGCATGATCGGCGGCTGCGAAGAGACGACGACCGGCGTCATTCGTCTGCGCGCGATGCAGAAGGATAACGTTCTTCCGTACCCGGTGATCGCCGTCAACGATGCGTTGACGAAGCACATGTTCGACAACCGTTACGGAACCGGACAATCGACGCTCGACGGCATCATTCGCGCGACGAACGTCTTGCTTGCGGGCTCGACGGTCGTGGTATGCGGCTACGGTTGGTGCGGTCGCGGTGTCGCCTCACGCGCCAAGGGTCTCGGCGCGCACGTCATCGTGACCGAAGTCGATCCGCGCAAAGCGATCGAAGCAGTCATGGACGGCTTCATGGTGATGCCGATGAACGACGCCGCGAAGCTCGGCGACGTCTTCGTGACGGTCACAGGCAACTATCACGTCGTCAACGAGACGCATTTCAATGTCGATGAAGGACGGCGCGATCGTCTGCAACTCCGGTCATTTCAACGATGAAATCGATCTGGAATCGCTTGCCCGCATCTCGACCGAGCGCGAGCATCCGCGCACGTTCGTCGAGCGCTACACGCTGAAGAACGGCAAGAAGGTCTCGATTCTCGCGGACGGACGTCTCGTGAATCTTGCGGCCGGCGAAGGCCACCCGGCGGCGGTCATGGACATGTCGTTCGCCAATCAAGCTCTTGCGGCGGCGCATCTCGCCAAGAATTACAAGAGTTTAGAGAAAAAAGTCTATCCGGTTCCCGAAGCGATCGACGAAGAAGTCGCAAGCCTCAAGCTCGCATCGATGAACGTTCGCATCGACACGCTGACTCCGGAACAGGCAAAGTATCTTGCATCCTGGTCGGAGGGAACACGTAAATGGCGCATCGCAGATTGTTCACCAGCGAATCCGTAACCGAAGGTCACCCCGACAAGATCGCCGATCAGATTTCGGACGCCGTCCTCGATGCAATCATGGAAAAGGATCCGAACGGCCGCGTTGCGGTCGAGACCTTTGCGATCACCGGACAGATTCACATCGCCGGTGAGGTGACGACGTCCAGCTACATCGATATTCCGCGCATCGTACGCAAGACGATCGCCGACATCGGCTACACGAAGTCGCACGTCGGCTTCGATGCCGAAACCTGCGGCGTCAGCGTCTCGATCGACGAACAATCGCCTGATATCGCGATGGGCGTCGACCATGCGCTCGAAACGAAAGAAGCGGGTTCGCAGCGAAGCCTTCGATCTCATCGGTGCCGGCGACCAAGGTATGATGTTCGGTTACGCCTGCCGCGAGACGAGCGAGCTCATGCCGCTTCCGATCACGCTTGCGCACAACCTGACGCGCATGCTGGCGTCGGTGCGAAAGAACGATAATATTCCGTATCTTCGACCTGACGGCAAATCGCAAGTCACGGTCGAGTACGACGGACAACGGCCCGTCCGCGTCGATGCGGTGGTCATCTCGACACAGCACGAACCCGATGTTCCGCTCGACACGATCCGTCAGGAAGTTACCGAGCGCGTCATTGATCATGTGATTCCGAAATCACTACGCGACAAAGATCTGCGCGTCTGGGTCAATCCGACCGGACGATTCGTGATCGGCGGACCTAAGGGCGATGCCGGACTCACCGGTCGTAAGATCATCGCCGACACGTACGGCGGGATGTCGCGTCACGGCGGCGGTGCGTTCAGCGGAAAGGATCCGACGAAAGTCGATCGCTCGGCTGCCTACATGGCGCGCTACGTAGCCAAGAACGTCGTTGCGGCCGGCCTTGCAGATCGCTGCGAGCTGCAAGTCGCCTATGCGATCGGCGTTGCGCATCCGGTGAGCGTGCTCGTCGAGACGTTCGGCACGGGCAAGATCGAGGAAGAGCATATCGCTGCGCTCGTTGCTAAGCATTTCGATTTGCGTCCGGCGGCGATCATTCGCCACCTGAACCTGCGCCGTCCAATCTATCAACAGGTTGCTGCGTACGGACACTTCGGCCGTTCCGATCTCGATCTGCCATGGGAGAAGATCGACAAGGCTGCCGAGTTGCGTGAAGCCGCCGGGCTCAAGGGCGCTCCGCCCGATCCGGAACTAACGCTCGTCGGGTAAGGTTTTGCTGGGCGCATGGCTCAGCAGGACACCGGGTCAAACGTTGTAGAGTACGGCGGCGCACGCGTGATCGTCGTTATCGGCGTTATGCTTGCCACCTTGCTGCAGACGCTCGACACGACGATCGTCAACGTTGCGCTGCCGACGATTCAGGGAAACCTCGGCGCGACGATCGATGAAGGCGCGTGGGTCGTAACCGGCTACATCATCACGGCCGTCATCATCATTCCGCTGACACCGTGGCTGCAGATTCGCTTTGGGCGCCGTCAATATTACGCGACCGCGATCTTTGGTTTCACGATCGCCTCGATGTTGTGCGGTCTAGCGGGCTCGATTCAAGCGCTGATCTTTTGGCGCATCGTCCAAGGCGCGTTCGGCGGAGGACTGATTGCGACGGGACAAGCGACGTTGCGCGATACGTTCCCGAAGTCGCAGCTCGGCGCGAGTCAAGCGCTTTTTTCACTCGGCGCAATAGTAGGCCCGAGCGTCGGACCGTACATCGGCGGCCTGCTTACGGATAACTACGCGTGGAACTGGGTCTTTTTCATCAACCTCGTCCCGGGAACGCTCGGCGGGAATCATCATTCTGATGCGGCTGCGAAATCCGACGGAGCCGCGCAAAGTTCCGATCGATGCGCTCGGCTTGTCGCTGCTTGCGATTGGACTGGGTTCGCTGCAATACGTCCTCGGCCAAGGTGAACGCGACGAATGGTTTGACTCTGGTCTGATTCGACTCTTTACGTTCACGGCGGCGGCGGCACTGTTCGCGTTCATTTGGTGGGAGCTTTATAAGGCCAAACAACCGATCGTTGATTTGCGCGTGCTCAAGCTACGCAGCGTTTGGGCGGGTTCAATGCTGGCGTTCAGCGTCGGCGCGTCCCTTTATGGGGCGATCGTCATCTTGCCGCAATACGTACAAGGCGTGCTCGGCTTTACGGCCACCCTTTCCGGCGAGCTGATCTTCGTGCGCGCGATCTGCATTGCGATCGCGACGATCCCAATCGCGAATTTGGTCGGCACCGGGAAGCTCGATGCGCGCATCTCGCTCGGCGTCGGGTTTTTATTACTGTCACTTTCGAACTATCTGCAATGCGTGGACACGACGTCGGTCTCGACCTTCTGGACGTTCTTGTGGGCGCAGCTTTCCGGAGGAATCGGCCTCGGAATGCTCTTCGTCCCGATTTCGATTGCAGTCTTGTCCGCGGTTCCGCAAAACGTTGCACCGAAAGCGGTGTCATTCACGGCGCTTTCATTGCAGCTTGGCGGCTCGATCTCAACCGCAATTCTCGTCACGCTGCTCGATCGTCGTGGCGCCGCGCATCTCTCCGATCTTGCGGGGAATGCTACGCTCCGCAACCCAGCGGTCGTCGAGTTCCTCACGCACAAGCTTCCGCTCACGGAACTGTTCGGCATCATCAACCGTGAAGCGACGACGATGGCGTTCGCGGATGCATCGATGTTCCTAGCGCTCTTGAGCTTAGTCCTTGCGCCGCTCGTGTTCTTGTTACGCAAGGGCGCGCCGCACAGCGGCCCGCCGCGCCCGATCTCGATCGAAGTTTAGCGCTTCTCTTCGCGAACCGTCCGGTTCGAGACCAGCCACACGATAACGAGCGAGATCCCGATTGCGCTTGCCGCGACGGCGGTGCGTGCGCCGAAGCGGTCGGCGATAACGCCGCCAAGCAGTGCGCCGGGAAGCGTTCCGCACAACACGAGTAAGCGCGCTGCACCGAAGACGCGTCCGACCATCTCTTCGGGGATGATGCGCATACGCCAACCGAGCGTCGCCGAAACGTTCCAGCCGCCGGCGATCGAGAGCACTCCCAAGATGGTCGCCGCGACTGCCACATTGTTCGTCCAGATCAACCCGAGTTGGATGAAGCTCCAAAGATATCCGATCACCATGTTCTGTCCGAACGTGGTGTGAACGCGCGAGACCAGAAACGCGCCGAGCACCGTTCCGGCACCCAGTGCGCCGAAGACGATACCGACGCTCAAGTCCGTTCCGCCGAGATCACGTTTGATGAACGGAACGTACGCGGTGAACCCGAGACTGCCCCAGAAATTCGCCATGAACGACGCAAACGTAACGATTCGCATCGCGTTGTCGGCAAACAGAAAGCGAAAGCCGATGCCGATATCGCTTGCGACGTGGTGGATGCGGGGGAAACCGGTTGCACGTTCGGGTCCAAGGTCGCGGATGAGGCCGAGCGACAGAATCGATGCGACATAGGTGACTGCATTGATGACCAGCGCGGGGAACGGCCCGAACAGTCCGAAGATCGCGCCACCGATCGGAGGCACCGCGGTGTTGACCGCCGACTCCGTTCCAATCAACGCCGCCACCGCGCGCGTCGCGCGCGCTTTGCCGAGCACATAAGGGATGCTCGATGCTTGGCCACCGTTGAACACTGCGCCGCACGCCGTGTGCAGGACGATTCCACCATAGAGCAGCGGCAACGTCAGCCATCCGCTGCGATAGCCGATCGCGAAGCTCAGGATGATCAGCGATCGAATGACGTCGGCCGAAATCATCAATCGCTTGCGGTTGAGGCGATCGGCAAGCGAGCCACCGATCAGACTGAAGACGCCGAATGAAAACCATTCGAGCGAAAAGGTCAAGCCGAGGTTGAGCGCCGAGCCCGTCAGCTTGAAGACGAGCAGCGGCAGCGCAATCGTGCGTAGCCCGTCACCGATGTAGCTGGTCGCCTGCCCGAAATAGAAAAGCCGAAAGTCGCGAGAGCTGAAGATGCTCTCGCGGATCATGGTTAGTGGCTCTCGCGCGCGATGAACGCCCCGCTATGGCCGACGAGAAAATCCAGATCGGCGCCGCGCTCGGGGCCGAGGACGTGCTCGACGTAGAGCTTGCCGTATCCGCGCTCGAAGCTCACCGGTGCGTAGCGCTGTGCGCGCCGGCGATTGTCGAGCTCCGTTTCGCTTACGGCAAGATCGAGCCGCCGCGCTTCGACGTCGAGCTCGATGCGATCGCCGTTTTGCACGAGACCGAGCGGTCCGCCGTCGGCGGCTTCCGGAGCGGTGTGTAAGACGACGGTGCCATAGGCAGTGCCGCTCATGCGACCGTCGGAGACGCGCACCATGTCGGTTATTCCCTTGGCGAGGATCTTTGGCGGCAGCGGCATGTTGCCGACTTCAGGCATTCCCGGATAACCTTTCGGCCCCGCACCTTTGAGGACGAGCACGCACGTTTCATCGACGTCCAGATTCGGATCGTCGATGCGCGCGTGAAAGTCTTCGACGTTTTCGAAGACGACGGCGCGGCCGCCATGCTTGAGCAACTTGGGCGTCGCGGCCGACGGTTTGATCACCGCGCCGATCGGCGCCAGGCTTCCTTTGAGTACCGCGATGCCGGCGTGCTCTTGAAACGGTTTCTCGAACGTCGCGATGACGTCCGGATTCCAATTCTTTGCATCGGCGACGTTTTCGGCCATCGTCTTCCCGCTGACCGTGATGGCACGATCGTTCAACAGACGATTCTTCGAGAGCTCCCGCATGACGACCGGCACGCCGCCCGCATAGTAGAAATCCTCCATGAGATACTTGCCCGACGGCATCAAGTTGACGAGTAGCGGCAGATCGTGTCCGAGGCGATCGAAATCTTCGAGCGCGAGCGGGACGCCCAGGCGTCCCGCGATCGCGAGCAGATGGATTACGGCGTTGGTCGAGCCGCCGATGACGGCGTTGACGCGGATGGCATTTTCGAAGGCTTCGCGCGTTGCGATCGTCGACATGCGCAAGTCTTCGCGCACCATCTCGACGATACGCCGGCCTGCGAGCTGCGCAAGCGCATAGCGGCGCGAATCAACGGCTGGAATCGCGGCGTTACCGGTCGGCGCCATGCCCAGCGCCTCCGACATGCTTGCCATCGTCGACGCCGTTCCCATCGTCATGCAGTGACCGTTGGAGCGCGATTGTCCGGCTTCGGCTTCGAAGAACTCTTCGATCGACAATTTGCCGGCGCGCACTTCCTCGCTCAGACGCCACACGGCCGTTCCCGAGCCGATGTCTTCACCACGAAATTTTCCGTTGAGCATCGGGCCGCCCGTGAGTTGCAGGGTCGGCAAGTCGACGCTGGCTGCGCCCATCAACTGTGCGGGCGTCGTCTTATCGCAGCCGGAAAGCAGCACAACGCCGTCGACAGGATTTGCACGCAAGCATTCCTCGACGTCCATCGACATGAGGTTGCGAAAGAGCATCGCGGTCGGCCGCATGTAGGTTTCGCCGAGCGAAATCGTCGGGAATTCGAGCGGCCATCCGCCCGCCTCCCATACCCCGCGCTTTACCGATTCGGCGATCCGCCGCAGGTGGACGTTACACGACGTCAGTTCCGACCATGAATTGCAGATGCCGATGACCGGGCGTCCATCGAAAACGTCGGGTGCGAAGCCTTCGCTGCGCATCCAGCTGCGATGAATGAAACCATCGCGATCGTTCTTGGAAAACCAACCGTGACTTCGAAGCTCGCCCGAGCCCTTGCCGTTACGCTTGCCGTTCGGCTGTGCGCCCATAGATGTTCCCTCCCGTAGCGGTTCCTCGGATTGCGAGCACGACGATCGAGCCAAGCGCGAACGCAAGCGCAGCACCAAAGAACAAGATTTGATAACCCAAGACCGAGCCGCCGAAGCGAACGAGTATCCAACCACCGATGACCGGCGCGATCACTGCCGGAATGTTGGAACCAAGCCCCCAGATGCCGAGATCGCGCGCCACGTCACGCAACTGCGGCACCGAATCGATTGCGAGCGCCCACGCGCTCGAGAAGACGCCGCCGTATCCGAAACCGAACAACAGCGCGAAGATGTAGATGAAGTGCATACTCGGCGCGAGCGCAAAGCCGAACGCGGCAAGCGCCATGGGAATGCCGCAGAACGCCACGACCAGTTTTCGGTCGACGCGATCCGATAGTTTTCCGAGCGACATCGTCGATGCAATTGCGCCCAGGATCGAGCATCCGGCCACGAGTCCCGTTCCGGCTTGCGGGTTTGTGGTGTGGATAACGTCGCGGAAGAAGTAGAGGGCGAACGTCATCAGCAGCGAGAGGCCGAAGCCGACGAACAAGCGCGCGATGAACGCGACAATGAAGTCGTGCCAATCACGCACCTGTGCGTGCTCTTCCTCTTCGTGCTGCGTCCCGGGCCGGATGGCATAGACCGTCGCCGTTCCGAGAGCCACGAAGACGGCCGTTGCGATCAGCGTGCTGGGCGGGCTCATAACCGCCGCGATTCCAAGACCGATGACCGTTCCGATTAGCGTCGCCGCGCCGCGCATGCCGGAAACCTCACCCCACGCTTCGCGCGGGACGGTATCGGGCAGCAGCGCCTGGTACGCAGCGATCGCCGTCATGACACCTAGAATCGATCCGACGATGAAGGCGCCGAACGCGATGGTCGTAGTCGCGCGTGCGGCGAGCACCAGACATATGATGTCGACAGCTGCTCCGCTGACGATGATTGTTTTGCGTGTCCCACCATGCTGGCGGCGCAAGTGATCGGAGATCGTCCCAGCTATCGGCGGCGCGATCATCGAGACGACGGCGCAGAGCGACGCGATCGTCGCAAGCGCGCCGGTATAGGAGGTAGGTGCGAGCTTCAACAGGCGTGCCGGTACGGCGATTGCTAAAAGTGCCGCCTCTTGAAAGGCGAGCGGAACCCAAAACGCGTTCAGGAGTGCCGAAGCGCGTAATGGATACGGAGCGCTCATTCAGGCTGCTTTTGAGAACCGAGGTTCCGCCGTCCTGGTTGGCGGAGAATGGTGCCATGCAAACAAAGCGACCGCCCGGCTCAAATTGGGGCGATTACGGCGAAGCGGACCGACGCGGACGCCTCAACGAGCTAACGCCCAAGCGCGTGCGTCGTGCTGCCGAAGAGATTCGCACCGGGGAGCGCTTCTGTCTGAGTTTGCCGCTCGACTTACCGGGCGGGAATGTATTGCACCCCAGCCGTTTCCCGCCCGAGCGAAAGATCGTCGAGCGCACAAACGGCATTCCTGCTCACGACTTTCCGCTCAGCCTACAACGCGAGGGCGCGACCGGCGTCGTCAACGACGATATCGTCGTGCTCTACACGCAGTACTCAACGCAGTGGGACGCCTTCAGCCACATCGGCTCGCACTTCGATGCGAACAGCGACGGCGATGCCGAGGTTTGTTACTACAACGGCACCTATCCGGGGCCGGACGTGGAGGAGATGGCGGCTGCCTGTATCGCGGGGCGCGGCGTCATGGTCGATCTGCATCGCGCGTTCGGAACGGCGAAGACGTACGTCGACTACGACATGCTGCGCCAGGTGATGCGCGATCAAGACGTCAGCTTGAAAAAGGGCGATATCCTCGCGCTGCACACCGGCTTCGGTCAGGTGATTCTCGACATGCACGGGCATCCCGACAAAGAGACGCTGCACAACTCGTGTGCGGCCTTGGACGGCTCTGACCCCAAGTTGCTCGAGTGGATCACGAAGTCAGGCGTCGTTGCGATCGTGTCCGACAATTTCGCGGTTGAAGCCTATCCTGCGCGCGTGCGCGATCCGGGGACGCCGTTCTTGCCGTTGCACGAACATTGTCTCTTCAAGCTCGGCATTCACTTGGGCGAGATTTGGTATCTCACCGAGCTTGCGCAATGGCTGGAGAAACACGGACGTACGCGGTTCTTCCTGGCAGCGCCGCCGCTGCGGCTACGCGGTTACGTCGGCTCGCCGGCCAACCCGATCGCTATAGTTTAGTCGCGCGCTTTTGTCACCCCGAGCGCAGCGCCCGAAGGGCGCGTAGTCGATGGGCAGCGATAATGCTACAAGGTCGGGCGGCGCGTGTGAAACGACGTTCTACCTTGATACGCACTACCGATCGCGACGAGCTGCGATTCGTGCCACGCGTTCGCGATGATCCCGAGCCCGGTCGGTAAGCCGTGCTCGGCGAAGCCGTTGAGTACGCTCATCGCCGGAATTCCCGCGAGGTTCGCGGAGGTCACCGGATCGACGGCACCCGGCCACTGCGTGTACGTTTTGCTGAAACGCGGGCCGACCGGATACGCAACCGTCGGCTGCGTGGGATGCACGAGCGCATCGAAGGGCGCGATCATCTGGCGAATCGCGCGATCGATCTTCGCACGCTGCCGCATCGAGTCGACGAAATCGACCGCCAGCGTCGCGTACTGTTCGTAGCCGCCGATCTTGTCGTCCGGTGAACGGAGCATCTTCGAGCGTCCGCTTTCGATGAGATCGCGGAACGCCGATGCGCATTCTCCCTGCAAAAGCGTTCCGAAGACTTCTCCATAGGGAAAGTCCGGGTGCGGAACGTCTTCGGTGACGTCGGCGAAATCGCGCAGCACGTCGAGCGACCGTTTGAAATTCGCGACGACGGATGGCTGAGTCTTATCCATCGACTTCGCAATGATACCGATGCGCGGCCGGTGCGTCGCGGCACGGAACGGCGCAGTCTTGGCGCTTGCGTCGTGCGGATCGGCGCCTGCGATCGTCCGCAAGATCAAGCCGGCGTCGCGCGCGGAGCGTGCCATCGGTCCAAGTTTGTCGGACGTCCACATCAGCGCCATTGCACCGTAGCGGCTCACGCGCCCGAACGTCGGACGCAATCCGCTCACGCCGCAATACGCGCTCGGGCTCATGATCGAGCCGTTCGTCTCCGAGCCGATCGCAAAACCGACGAGCCCTGCGGCAACGCAAGCGCCGGGACCGCTCGAACTTCCGCCGCTCCAATAACCGCGATTCCACGGCGTGCGGCCGGGACCGGTCACCGACGCGTCGGCTTCGTCATAACCAAAGCCGCCCGCGAGCTCGACCATCGAAAGTTTTGCGAGCAGTATCGCGCCGGCTGCGCGCAAACGCGCAACGACCGTCGCATCGTAGTCGAATGTTTGATTGCGATACGGTGCAGCACCCCACGTCGTCGGTCCGCCGACGGCGGCGAGCAAATCTTTGACGCCGTAAGGGACGCCGTGCAGTGCGCTCAGGCGCTGACCCTGTGCGAGGGCTTGATCCGCAGCCTGCGCTTCCGCGCGTGCGCGATCGTGCAGAATCGTTACGACCGCGCCGAACTTCGCGCCGTAGCGCTCGAGGCGATCGAGATAGATGTTGGTCAGTTCGAGCGAGCTGATCTTTTTTGCGGCGATGAGTTTCCCGAGCGTCGTCGCGTCGGAGAATGCAAGATCGTCGTGCGTCATTCGCCGATCTCGAACGCCGGCGACATCGGATCGCCGTTTTCGAGTCCTTTGTGCACCTTCGCGCCGACCTTCCATGTGTCGTCGTTGCTCTTGGCGATATCGTGCAGCTGGCTGCGGCGTCAGCGACGGATCGAAGCGCCGCATCCGCATGCGCAAACTCGCGGGCTGCGGGCGAGGGCCGATCGTTTCGGACGGCCGCGGCGTCGGCCACAGTCGTAGTCGCCGCAATTCCAGCCGCCGTCAAGAATGCTTTACGCGTGCTTCCCATTGCGAGGGCCAGTTCGTAAATGGTCTGTAAGAACCTCGGACATGCATCGCGTCCTAACGTTTCCCCGCCGCGAAATGGTGGAATGAGACGGGCATGGGCCTGCAGCGTTTTTCGACGACCTGGGTCTCCGAGAATGGCGTCCGCGCAGTCACCGTCGTCGGCGAAATCGACATCTCGACCGCGCCCGAGCTCGATGAACAACTTTGCGAAGCGCGCACGGATGATCCGTTTTCCGTCGTCGTCTCGCTCGCACAATGTACGTATTGCGATTCGAGCGGGCTCTCCGTGCTTCTGCGACATGCGCGCCAAACGCCGAACTTCGTTATCGTTTCCCCTGAGGGCACGGACGTACGCCGCCTTCTGCGAATCGCAGGCATTGAGGAAACTCTCTGTGTCGTGGGTGATCTCGGCCGCGGCGCGTGCTGCCCTGACCCCCACGTTCCACTAGGAGGGGGGACGACGCCCTGAGCGAACGTCGGGCGGTCCCTTTCTGAACGGTCCGGTCCCGGATAGCTCAGTTGGTAGAGCAGCTGACTGTTAATCAGCGGGTCGTTGGTTCGAGTCCAACTCCGGGAGCCATTTCAAACGCAAGAAACCCTCGTAAATCGAGGTTTCTTCTTTCCGGTCGTGTCGACTATCTCGCAGAAATAATCGTCGCGTTCCTAATCCCGCGCCTATTACGGTAGAATCGCCAGCTCCTCGGTCCAAGGACGAACTCGATCAATTAGAGCGACTTATCCAGGGACGAAGGCTGAGAGATATCTCTGACCTCCCTTTTGACCTCATCGCATAGATTAGGTCGTTAGCCGCTATCTGAAGAACCGATCAACCGCGAGTGCCGCCTCGCGCTGCATGGCTGGCGTGACGTGCGGATACGTATCGAGGGTTATTGCGGTCGTTGCGTGTCCCAATCGTTCCTGAACGATCTTGGGATGTACTCGGGCGGCGAGCGTAGAGGATCCTATTCACGTCGCCCTCACTTGGTCGCCGAGTATAGTCCCTCGCAAGCTCTCGTACCGTCTTTGCGACAGCGATTAGCTCGTCCACGATGAGACGAGCCACGTTAGCTCCGTCCGTTTATCAGTGAGGTTCCTTGCGATGTGATTCATCCGGCTTTGATCGAAAGGGGCAGATGAACGCACGAGCCGTCCGGCGCATCATGCGGGACTCTGAATGTGTATTGCGTAGCACCTTTGATTCCGTCATCCTCAAGGAACGACCGGTGTGTTCCGCCCACTTTCTCGTCCGCCAAAACACCAAAAACGTCGGCCAGAACAATCGGGCTTGCCTTCCAGTAGAAGTGACCGGTAACGTAGTCTAAGTTCTGTGAATCAGGACAAAAAAATGTGGAGGCGTTGATTGTCACGATGCTCGGGTCCAGCGCTTCGTTCGCCTTGGGATCGATAAAGCCAACGCGAGTATGCTCATGCAGGACCTGTGATGCTCCAATTACTGTATCGATTCTGGAACGGTAGAGTGTAACGCGAGTTGCCACGCGAGAAACAATGGTCGCCCCTTCTTGAAAGGTCTCTAGGTCGATATCGGGTGCGAGAAAGACAACTTGATCGATTGACTTATCACCTTTGTCGTTTGTTAAGTCGAGCGGATATTTGGTCGCTAGCAATTCGATCGCGGGGAAGAGAACTCGGTTCCCAAGACTATGCGCTATCAAATGAATGCGATTGGCCACCCGTCTGGCAAAGAGCTCGTGGATCAATTCCGTGAGGTGCGGATAAGACCACACAGTCTCCGTTTCGTCAGAAAAGAAATGGAATCCGAAATTTGGCAACTGAAAGCCGTTTAATGTGGTCGGATAACTGTAAAAAATCACGGGGAGTGACGACGTAAGTTTATTAGAGACGATCTCTCCATCGGAAAGAGCTCCCTTGAAATCCGTGCAGCAGCCATGAACGAAGATTATGACGTCTCGCGATCCTGTTGAGTTCTGCTTGAAAACATCGTTTAGTTTGGTCGCTAGGTCATCGAATGACCGTAAGGGTGCAAATGTGCCCGCCATTGTGTCTATTGTGCCATAGTGAAAGATACAACCGATTACGTCGTCGCCGCAGCCCAATGTCGGACTACTGAGAAAGTCGACCGTCCCCGATGTTGCCTTGATGTCGACTGCCCGGTCGGTGACGTAGAGTATGTTCGTGTTTGCTATTTGTGCGGCTGCGGTGATCCCTCTGGGGATTGCTAGTCGTGTCGTGAGGGGCAGCTCATGCTTACCGAGTTCGTTATACTCTGAGATTATCCAGGGCTGGTCCCGGCACCGTAAAGTACTGCGTCGGCCTTCTCCCCGGGATTCTGTAAAATCTGAGGCAGATCGTTTCGCCCTAGGACTGCAGCGCTGTATTTTCCTGGAGGCAGATTCAGGATTCGAAATGACCCATCAGACTGCGTAATCGCGGCCGCTGCCAGGTTGCCATCCACGCCGTACACCAGGATCGGTTGATTTGGCGCTGGCACGCGGGCTTTACCAAATAGATGCCCCGTGACAACGGAAACCGGTGGCGGCGCCTCGATTAGAGTTTGCGCGCTCGATGCCGGTGTGCTCGATAGCACCACGACGACGATGCACGCGTAGCGCATAACGCGCCGACAGACTTGCGTAACAAGCGCGCAGAAGGCTGAAAACATCACGTCGTAAGGCCCTCTCACAAGGCTTTTTCTTATCGATCGCAGCCCACAACCGCGGGAGAGCTTCGCAGAAAACTAGATCCTATATTTCATGAGCGAATAGATAAGAAGCTATCAATGCCGTCGAGAAGCTTGTCGTGATCCTCCGACCGGATCAGTTGCAGCCGATGAAGAGAATAGACAGGCCGAGACCCGAAAGCGCCATGGTATTCTTGCCCCCTACGCTCGTGAGCATCGGCGCGACTACCGAAGATAGCCCCGTCTTTAGGAGATTTACGCGCTGACATGTAACGGAACCGCCTTGTGAATTGAAGAAACCCACAACGTCCGTTGGGATGTTGCCCAGCCATGTGACTTTGCTGTCGCTCCGCGTCGTGGCAGTCACTAGGAGAGCTTTGGCGTCCTCTCCTGACATCGAACTGATTAGTGTGGGATTTTTCTGAAGTTGTTCGAGTGTGACCGGTATTGACGGTTGCGTCGGAGCCGCTGCCGGAACAGGTGTGACTTGAGCAAGCATCGCGCGCATGCGATCTCCAAGATCGTCAGCGCGCGACGGTAATGTACCGGCGCAGAACAGGATTGCAACAAAGATGGCGAACCGGCGAAGCATATAAGAGCCTCCAACTGCGCGACGAAATCGGAAACTGCGGCATGCTGTCAATAGAAGAAGACATCCGGTGTTAGGCCGCGAGTTGGCCAACCATACTTGGACAGGCTGCCAAGCGCAATCAGGAAGTCCTGACCTTGCGCCACGAATGCATGCTGGCCGGGGCACTGGGCCTCGGGCTTCAACCTATTCCTGGGTTGCGAGAATATGGCTTCACGGGTAGCTATCCCACAGGTCGCGACGAACCTGACTGACGACTTACTCGAGAAATATGACGTAGGCGGTTAACTTCGGATCAGGATTTATGGATTTCAGTCTCTTGCGTAAGGACTGATGTCCAGCCGTTTGATGTCCGGCGCAAGACATCGGTAGAACGTTCTTGGATGTTAAAGCTTTTTTGAAGATCGTTTCGGATGTTTGAACCTGCGCCGTGAAAATCGCCGGATTTTATCACCTGCAGAAACCCTTTGCGATCCCCGACTCCTCCATATGTCGATATGACAATCCAATCGTCGGCTAACAGCGGGGCACGGCGCCGGCGTCGCTCGCATCGGCGTTTTCGGCAGCGCTGGATACTGTCGACATCGCAACGGCCAGCGTTGTAGAGAGGATGTTTCGGGGTTACGTTTGGTACCCGGGGGCTTGGGCCGTCGCCGCCTAACATTCTTATAGGCGAAGGAGAGGCGTTGCTCGAGGTCGTTAGGAGGCTTCCGTGATACGCGTCCTACTGGCGGAAGACTCGGCAGTGCAGCGTGAGTTTCTGAGCCATATTTTGGAAACCGCGGAAACGTTCGAGATCGTAGCAAAAGCCGTCGACGGTGCCGAGGCGATCAAACTCGCCGGTGAAACGAGACCCGATGTCATTCTGATGGGTCTACACCTGTCGAAGGTCGACGGGATCGAAGCGACGCGGATCATCATGGAGACGTGCCCCGTTCCGATCGTTGTTGCCAGCTCGCGTTCTGGGGCGCGAGACGTTCAACTGACGTTCGAGGCGATCCAAAACGGCGCGCTCGCAGTCGTTAGCAAACCGCCCGATGTCGGCTCGCCGGATTTCGATCGCGTCGCCGATGAATTGATCCGCACGCTGCGCCTGATGTCCGATGTGAAAGTTGTGCGTCGATGGCCGCGCGACAAGCGGCTGCCCGCGACTCGCTCGCGCGCGGCACCGCGCCCAAGTCCCAAGGTGATCGTGATTGCCGGCTCGACCGGAGCGCCCGGTGTGATTGCGGAGATTTTGTCTGGCCTTGGTCGCGGTACATGGCCGCCGATATTGCTCGTGCAGCACATCGCCGAAGGCTTCGTCGAAGGATTTGCGCAGTGGCTTGCGACGCACACGGGCATCGAAGTGCACGTTGCGGCCGACGGAATGACTGCGATGCCGGGATGTGTTTACGTCGCACCCAACGGTGCGCAGATGGGCATCGAGCGTTCTTCGGTGATACGGGTCGATTCCAGGGCACCTTTGGAAGATGGTTTTCGGCCGTCGGGAACGTTCTTGCTACGGTCTGCAGCGCGTAACTTCGGACGGCTTGCGATGGGGATCGTTCTTACCGGAATGGGGCGCGATGGCGCCGCCGGACTGCTCGAGTTACAGCGCGCGGGAGCCGTTACCGTCGCGCAAGATGAGGAAAGCTGCGTCGTTTTCGGTATGTCAAAGGAAGCCATTGACGCGAACGCAGCTGGTCATATCCTCTCTCCTGACGGGATCGTCGCCCTGATCAAGGATCTCTCGCCAACGCGTACGTGACGTTTCTATGTGCGCGGTTTCGCGAACGGCCAGCCCGTTACGCCGCAATCCCGTGAATCGCTCCCGCGGAGGATCGAGAGTGCGCCGAGAGCGGCTAGGGCGAGGGCAAAGGCAAGCAGTTCCATAGGTCTATTCTAGGTGAACCGATCCATCTTGAAGAACGAATGTTTTGATCGGATCAATCTCTAAAACAGATCGAAGGAGTGGACGGTTGCTCGAGCTCAAGGAGCTGCGGACGTTTCGGGAGGTCGCGCGGACCCTGAACTTTACGCGGGCGGCCGAGCATCTGAGCTACGCACAGTCCGCCGTGACAACACAGATCCAGTCCCTCGAGCGCGAGCTGGGGCAGCCGCTCTTCCGGCGGCTTGGCCGGCGCGTCGAGCTGACGGCGGCCGGCGAAAAGCTCGAGGCGTACGCGGCGCGTATGGTCGAGCTGGCTGAGGAAGCCGTCAACGCCCTCCGGGAAGAGGAGGCGACGGAGACGCTGCGGGTCGGTACGGCCGAATCGCTGTGCACGTATCGCTTGCCGCCGATCGTTCAAGCCCTGCGCAAGCGTCATCCGAGCGCGAGCGTCATCGTCGAGGTCGAAGAATGCGGTGTCGTTCGCAACGGCATTCAGAGCGGGCGTTACGACGTCGGTCTCTTTATCGACGAGGCGCGCGACTATCCGTCGTTCCGCACCCACAATTTCGGTGACGTCGAGCTCGTGTTAATTGCGCCGAAGGGCCATCGGCTCGAAGGCCGTCCGAACGTGCGGCCATCCGATCTCGTACGCGAAACGATCCTCGTTTTGGAGCCGACGTGCACGTACCGTACGCTCTTCGAAGCGTTCTTGGCGCGCGCCGGGCGCCGGCCGTCCGTCACGTCCGAGTTCAATTCGATCGAAGCGGTCAAGCAATGCGTCGCCGCCGGAATCGGCATCGGGCTCTTACCGCGCTTTACGATCCAGCGCGAGCTTGCCGATGGGAAATACGCGATTCTCCCGATCAATCTGCGCGGCACCGTTGCAACGCTGCTCGCATACCGCGACGACAAGTGGCTCTCGCCCGCGCTCTCGACGTTCGTCGAGTGCGCGTCCAAGGGTCTGGCCGCCTAGCTAGATATCCATCTGCATGGGATCGCCCCACATCGAGAATGCGTGCGGATGATAGCCGGTCAGGCGGCCGTCGTAGACACTCACGAATGCGCGCTCGTAGATGATGATCGTAGGGCAGTCGTTATCGATCAGGCGCTGAAACTCCTCAGCCGACTTTTTTTGCACGGCGGGGTCGTAGGTGTGCAGATACTCATCGTCGAGCGCGTCGACTTTGTGATTGCAATATCGCGATGAGTTCGCGCCATTCGGAGGGGCCGACTCGCAATCGTAGACGCCGTTGATGTTGGCGTAGACGGGCCCGAGTGATTGCGAAAAGAGTACGACGTCAAACTTGCCGGTTTGAATGATCCCGCCGTTTGCGTAGATCGCGAAGAACTGCGGCGTCGACCACATATGGATCGTGACGCCGACGCCGATCTGCGCCCAATCTTCCTTCATAATGGCTGCGAGCGTCGAACTTGGCTGATACCCGGACGGAATCGCCATGTCGAGGTTGAGAGCGACGCCGTTCTTGTGCCGTATCTTGTCTGGTCCGAGCTTCCAGCCGTCCCGATCCAGCATCTTTGCCGCGGCCGCCGGGTCGTATTTGGGCGCACCCAAATCGAGCCAATCGCGGGTGATTTGCGGTACGACCGATTTGGTCATGACGCCGTTCCCGAGAACGACTTTGTTGAATGCGGTCGCGCGATCGGTTGCGAGACGCAATGCGCGGCGCACCAGCGGTTCCTTCACCGGAGCATGCGTCGTGTTGAAGAAGAGGCCCGACATATACTGGCTCGACCGCGTCGCATTTTTCTTGCCTGGCAGAGCTTTTGCGCTCGCGACCTGTGTTCCGTTGATCAAATCGGAAAGGTCGAGCTCGCCTGACTGTAGTTGGGTAAGTCGCGTGTTGTCGTCGGTGATGATCTTGTAGATGATCTTGTGCAGCTTGGGCATGCCTCGCCAGTAATACGGATTGGCTTCCATCACGACGCTGCTTCCGCGGTTGTATGCGGCGTAGCGAAACGGTCCGATTCCGACGGGTAAGCCGTTATACGGAGCCTGGTTGATCATGGTCCCCGGGCCAAGAATGTGCTTGGGGAGAATCGCCGAGGAGCTTTGGGTGGAGAAGTAGTCCGCGATGAATGTTGCGTACGGCTCTTTGAAGTGGAAAACAACCGTGTACTTGTCCGGAGCGTTCGCGCTCACGAGACGGTCCCACATGTCGCGTACGAAGAGATTGTTCTGCGGATTCTTCGCGACGGCGACGCTGTAGGTGACGTCCGACGAATCGAAGGGCTGGCCGTCACTCCACTTCACGTTGTGGCGCAAGTGATACGTGATCGTCTTCCCGTCACGGCTGATCCCATGATTTGCGACCGTTGGAATCTCGGTGATTAGCTCGGGAATCGGATTGCCGTGTGCGTCAAAACGGACGAACTCCGCCCCCGTTAGCTCTTGCAGCGCTACGGCGTTGCCGGAAGTCGCAAAGAACGGATTCAGAGACGAGATGTCTTGACCGTCGGAGTAGCTGAGCACGTGCGCCTCGTAAGCGTCCGCGCGCGGCATAACCGCCGGGCCGAAAAGTAGGGTAAGCAGCGCCGCAAAAGCGATCGTTCGTCGAATCAAGGGATCCTCGTTCCTAGATATCCAGCTGCATCGGGTCGCCCCAGTAGGAAAACGGATTCGGATTGTAACCCGTTACGCGGCCGTCGTAGACAGCCAGGAAGGCGCGCTCGTACACGACCATCGCGGCGGCATCGCCATCGATCTGCCGCTGCATTTCGGCTGCGGCCGCGTTGCGCGTCTTTGCATCGTACGAGTGCAGATAGCGATCGTCGAGCGCGTCGACCTTATGGTTGCAGTACCGGTCTATGTTCAGGCCGTTCGGCGGGATGCCGGCGCAATCGTAGACGCCGTTGATGTTAGCGAAGACCGGGCCGCTCGATTGCGACATGAGTGCCGCATCGAACTTTCCCGTGTTGATGATGCCGCCCGCCGAATAGATCGCGAAGAACTGCGACGTTGACCATACGTGAATCGTGACGCCGACTCCGATTTGTTGCCAATCCTCTTTCAGGATTGCAGCAAACGTTTCGCTTGGCTGGTATCCGGAGGGGATCGCAATGTCGAGCGTCAACGCCAAGCCGTCTTTGTGACGGATCTTGTCCGGCCCGACCTTCCAACCGGCAGCGTCGAGCATGCGCGCAGCTGCATCAGGATTGTATTTCGAGAGCGGAAGGGCAAGATAACCCTGCGCGATTTGCGGGACGACCGATTCCGTCATCACTCCGTTGCGCTGCATGACCTTCTCGAAGATGCTTGCTCGATCGGTTGCCATTCGGAGGGCGCGCCGGACGACCGGGTCGGACAGCTGCGGGCGCTTGTCGTTGAAGAAGATGCCTCCCATGAAATTGCTAAGGCGCGTCGCGCTCTTCTTGCCGGGGATGGCCTTTGCCGTTGCCACTTGCGTCCCGTTGATCGTGTCGTCCAAATCGAGCTCGCCGGATTGAAGCTGCGTGAGACGCGTGTTGTCATCCGTGATGATCTGGTAGATGATTTTGTGCAGCTTCGGCAGGCCGCGCCAGTAGTAGGGATTGGCTTCCATGACGACGCTGCTTCCACGATTGTACGCCGTCACTCGGAACGGGCCGATCCCGACGGGCAAGCCGTTGTAGGGTGCCGTGTTTATCAGTGTGCCCGGGCCGAGAATGTGCTTGGGTAATACGCACGAGTTACTCTCTGTCGAAAAATAGTCTTGAATGAACGTCGCGTACGGCTCTTTAAGCCGAAACCTGATCTTGTACTCGTTCGGCGCGTTCGCGCTGACCAGACGATCCCACGGATCGTGGACGGCGAGATTGTTCTGTGTGTTCTTGGCAACGGCTACCGAATAAATCACGTCGTCCGCATTAAACGGTGCGCCGTCGCTCCAGCGAACGCCGTGACGCAAATGATAGGTGATCGTCTTCCCGTCGGCGCTGATCCCACTGTTCGCCTTCGTCGGGATCTCGGTGACGAGCTCGGGAATTGGATTGCCGTGAGCATCGAAACGCACGAACTCAGCCATCGTTAATTCGGCGAGAGGAACGGCATTGAGCGTCGTAGCCAAAAATGGATTGAGCGACGACACGTCAGTTCCGTCCGAATACTTCAGCACGTGGGCCTCGTAAGCGTCGGCGCGCGGTATAACCACCGGGCCGAAAAGCAGCGCGAGGAGCGCCGCAAAAGCGATCCGTCGAATCATGGGACTGCTGACGGCGCGAGCCGAACGACCATCAAGACAACGTCGTCGATCGGCTGCGAAGTACCCATGACACGGCGTTGCACGATTGCCGCAGGATTGGCGAGCGGCTCGCTTACGAATGCATCGACCGCCGCCAGCAGCTCTTGTTCGGCGGCGTCGATGTTCCGATTGAACTCGGTAACGCCGTCGGTATAGAAGAGCACTGCGGCGTTCGCTTCCAACGCGACTGAATGAGTTTCGTAGTCGGAATCCGCCAGCACGCCGAGCGGCAGTCCACCGTACGGCAAAAAGCGGGCTGGAATCGTCGGACCTGCGACGATCGGCGGCGGATGGCCCGCACTGGCCAGTCGCATGCTGGCGCCCTTAGGATCGATGAACGCGACGAGCGCGGTCGCGATCGTCTGTTCCTCGTCGCGCAGCGTGCGATTTACTTTGGCCAGAATTTCAGCGGGATCGGTCGTGCTGAATGCCGTCGCGAGTATGCGCTGGCGAATTTCCGCGGCCGTTACCGCAGCTATCACGCCGTGCCCGAGCATGTCGCCGATCGAGACGACGATTTGTCCGTCCGGAATCGTGAACGCGTCGTACCAATCGCCGCCGACGAGCGACTTCGCGTCCGGCGGTGAGGTAGAGCGCGTCGAACGTTACGTCGCGATGCTCGGGCAAACGCTTGGGCAGAAACGCCCCCTGCAGAGTGCGCGCGATCTGCGTTGCGTTCTCGAGCTCGCGGCGCTCTGCATCGCGATGCAGCTCTTCGGCGAGCACGCGTTCCGAGGTCACGGCGCCGAGAATTAGTCCGGTGATCGATAGCACGGCCATAAGCGTCATCAGATACGCAAGCCGTTGATCGAGCGTGCCTCCCGCGAAGGGCCCGATCTCGTGCTGCGTGCCGACGATCGCGATCAGCGACACGAGGATCACGGCTGTCGACGTAATGCGCTGTTTGAAGCGCAAGCCCGACCAGATGATTGCAGGGAAGACCAAGAACCCGAGCCGCAGGTTGTTGAGAAAGCCGAGCCATGCGACGAGCAGCAACATAAATGGAAAGACGATGATTTCGATCGTTCGGCCGGGCGCGACGCGAATGTCACGCGACGTGATCCACGTCAGTAGAAACGGCGCAAACAGCAGGACGCCCATCGCGTCGCCGTCCCACCACGTGCGCCAAACGGTGCCGTAATCGTGCCAAGGAACGATCCCCGCGCTCGCGAGCCACACGACGCCGTTGGTGGCGGTAACGATCATCGCAAGCGCACCGTAGATCGCAAGCCCCAAGACGTCATTGACGCGCTCGAGTCGCGGATCGAAACCGCTGCGACCTAGAAAATAGACGGCCAAGGCCGGTCCAAGCGTGTTTCCAACCGATATTCCGAGCGCCGTCAGCACGGGTTCGTGCGTTATGAGATTTGCAACGAATGCGCCGATGAGCACGCCCGGCCAAAGGCTCGTTCCGCCGAAGATTAGTGCCGCAACGGCGATCCCGCTCGGAGGCCAAACCGCCGTGACCTGCTGCACGGAGAATGCGAGCGTAAAGCCGATTTTTGCGAAAACGACGTATGCGATGGCGACCATGAGGATCGCAAACGCATAACGAACGCCGTTCTCTCGGCCATACAATGAAAAACTCAACACGTTTATACTCACGGACTGGTTCGCGTTAGGTATGGGGCGCCCCCCGTTTAGCGCGGTTGCCGAAAATGCGTTACGCGATGTTGAAAAGCGGCTCAAAGCCGATCCAACGTCAGTCGACTTGCGTTACGAACGCGCGAGCTTGCTCGAAGAGCTCGGACACATGGACCTAGCGCGGATGGTGTATGCCGGTATGCTCGCAAAACAGCCCGGCGATGCCCGCGCGCTGAATGCACTCGGGCGCTTACTCTACAAAACCGGCGCGAGGACAGCGGCGCAAACCGCGTTTGCCGAGGCAGCGAGCAAGCATCCCGGCGACGTCGCCAGCCATCTCAATCTCGCGTATACGTTTGTCTCCACCAGCAGGTTCGACGATGCGCGCCGTCACTACGAGCGCGTCCTCGAGCTCGATCCGGAACATCCGATGGCGCATCAGGGACTTGCGTACGTCCTCGACGAGCTTGGGGACGCCGAAAGCGCCGCACGTCACCGCGTCTCGGGTTTCCGCGAAGCTCTCTCGGAAGGCTCGTATCGCGGCGACGGCGAGCCTGTCCGCGTGTTGCTGTTGTGTTCGGCTCTCGGGGGGACCGTCTCAACGGCGCAGTTCCTCGACGAGCGAATTTTTCTCACGACGATGCTCGTCGTCGAGCTTTTTAAGGATGAACATCCACTGCCGCCGCATCACGTCATCTTCAACGCGATCGGCGATGCGGATCGATGTGCGGAGGCGCTCGTTCGCGCGAAAGAGATTCTTGCGCGGACGGACGCACCGCTCGTGAACCACCCGGATAGCGTGCTTGCGACGGGGCGACTCCAGAACGCGACGCGGTTACGCGTCCTCGAAGGCGTCGTGACGCCGAAAATGCGTCAGTTCTCGCGATCCCAATCGAGCTCACAGGTTCCGTTCGAGTATCCGGTCTTGCTGCGTGCACCGGGGTTTCACACCGGCCGGTTTTTCGTGAAGGTTGATCGCGCCGAGGATCTTGCATCGGCGCTCGAGAGTCTTCCCGGCGATATCGTGCTGGCGATCGAATATCTTGACGGACGCGGAGCCGACGGAAAATATCGTAAGTTTCGCGCGATTATGGTTGACGGCGAGCTCTATCCGCTGCACCTTGCCATTTCATCGGATTGGAAAGTGCACTACGGGTCGGCGCAAATGAAAGAAGCCGCGCATCGCGTAGAAGAAGAACGCTTTCTCTCCGACATGCCGGCGTTTCTCGGCGAGCGCACTATGCGCGCATTACGGAGCATCGTCCAAGCGATGGGCCTCGAATACGGCGGCATCGACTTCGGCGTCGACGCAAACGGAAACGTCCTGCTCTACGAGTCGAATGCGACGATGACCGTCGTCATTCCGGAGCAGCACGACACTGCGACGTATCGCCGGCTTCCTGCCGAGCGAATCGTGCTCGCGGTGATCAAGATGCTTGCGCGACTAAGCGCGCGCGTTGACCGCCTGCGAAGTCCCTGAGAAGACGGCTTCGGTGGCTGCGCCGTGCGAGTTGTAAGTCGGCAGCGTCGAGCCGCCCTTCAACGATTCTTGCGGGAGCGGCAGCTCGTAATATTGCTGCAACGGCACGCTATCGTGTATGGGCGATATGGATTGTGGCGTTGCGGATTGACCGCTGGATGCTTGTTGCGGGGCGCTCACGACCGACGCGATTTGTGCGCGTGCTTCGATCGGGCTGAGCATTCCGGATTGCAACTCTGACAAGGATCTGCTCGATCTGCGCGCTTTGGGCGTTGGACAGATTCAGGTCCGCGAGAGAGTTGCTCCCGACGCTCGATGTGGTTCCGTTTACTACCGCAAGTGACATAGTGGCTCTCAAACTTCCGTGTAATAGAGTCAGCTGGTCTTGCAATATATATCGGCTCCCGGGGGTGGGTTCTTTAGCCTCCGGGGGGATGATTTGAGGGGGCGGCCCCCTCCGGAGGCTCGCCCGAATTCGAACCTGAACCGGGGCGAACAATGGCAAGCGGGGCACCAGCTGACTCGATTTGCAGCGACGGAGTGGCGATCGTCCGCGAGTTTTTAGCCGTACCGAAAAACGCTGCCACGGGGCGGGCCGTCCTGCGCTCGTTTCTCGAGGAGTGCACCGTGCAGCCCGAGTGGATCCACGAGGTCATGATCGCCGGCGGCGAGGCCCTCGCCAACGTCGTCCAGCACGCCTACCCGGCCGGGACGCGCGGAAAAATGGTGCTCTCGATCTACTGCTGCACGGAGCACAAGATCATCGCCCTCCAAGTCCGCGACCGCGGAAAGGGCCAGATGACCGAAGAGAGCGTCCTTCCCGCCCGTCGCGGGTTCGGTCTCCTCATCATGCGAGCGCTAGCTGAGGCGCTCTCGATCGAAACCGTCGATGGTACGACGGTGACGATGGTTTTTAAAAAATAGAGGCCGGCGCTTCGACCGCGAGGGCGAAGGCTTCTGAGGCAAGTGGCTCTCCGAACTCGGGTTCGGCCGGGAGGCCCGCAGCCGGCTGCGGCTCGCGGACGCGGCGCTTGCGCAGCAGCTTGGCGCGATTGGGATTTGCGCGAATCAGCTCCAGAACCGTGCGTAAATAGGCGTCGACGACATTAAGCAGCTGTCCAGTCGTCAGCGAAAGCCGCATGACGCCCGCCGACGCGCCGTTGGGTCCCGGCGTCTTGTCGGTGTGCGCGATCATCAAGTCGCTCGGCGACTGCGCGACGCGCGCATCATTCGTCGCCGACTCGGATTGATGCGTAAACACCATGTCGTGGACGTGCGCGAATGCATCGTCAAAACCGTCAGGAATCACGAGTCCGCGCCGCTGCGCAAATTCCGAAAAGTTTGCGCGCAGCTTATCGTGCGTGCGTATGGACAATTTCGGCTCGGAGCCGAAATAGAGCTCGACGTATTGCGCGGTGCGCTCGAGCACGATTTTCGCGAAAAGATAGAACGTTTCGAGATCGACATGTGCGACGTCGAGCAAATCGGCCATGTCGGCGTCCATCGTTGCCATCTCGTCGTCGTACGTGATCGCACCGCCCTCGAAGGCGGGATCCATCCGCGCGATGAACTGCGACAGAAGCTCTTTATAATGCTTGGCCGTCGGGACGTGGCGCTCGTGGATCAGCTCGAGGTAGCGATAGCCGCGCAAAATATGGCCGAACGACCCGTGAAGGGCCGCCGCATCCCGGCTCGAGTGGCTCGATAGCCTATCCCATTCCGCCTTCTGAAATGAAAAGAGCTCGTCGCCTAGAGCTTCCATTAGGGCGGGCCCTTTCAACGAGGCGGACGCACGCTCATGCGGAGTTCTGTATAGTCCAGGTCAAACGCGAAACGCGATAAGAACGCACTTCCGACGCCGCGATGCCGGTGAGCGGGGCGCTGTTGGTCACGTCGGCCAGGACATTGGCAGGGAGACGCCGGCAAATTCGACCTGGCCGATGCGCCCGATCGAGCGCGTGCCGACGCCGCCGACCCCGACGATATTGCCTCGCTGCTTCGGTGCTGAGCGAGGCCGGGGTGAGTCCGCGCGAAGTCGTCGGAAAGATCGATCGACGCGTTGTCGCCGGTATCGAGGACGAGGCTCTCGGACGTGGCCTCGAGCCGGATCGGCACCGAGGGCGTGAAGCCGTCGAAGGTCAGAGGGACGCGCGTTCCCGTCGATCGGCGTCCCCGGCGGATCGAAGGCAATCGTCCGGTGCTGCGGATCGACGCGGACGATGGCGCGCGCGATAGCGTCCGTTCCCGACCAGCACGTCGGCGCCGAATCCCCCGACGTCCGGGAGAATCGCGAAAAGCGCCGGGCCCAGCCGCATCGAGCCGAGCGTCAGCGAGTTGGCGCGAACGACGCCGCTGCTCATCGTCCCAAGCCCCTCGAGCTCGAGCTCGCCGACGAGTTTCTTGCCCAGGCGGTCGGCGAGATCCAAGCTCATCGCGAGTCCCGAGGCTCCCGTGTCGAGGACGCAGCGCGCGAGCACGTCGTCGACCCGGCATGGGAAGCGCGGTAAGTCCCCCGGTTCGAGAGCGATCGCTTCAGACGTCCGGCCGAACGTGACGGGCGGTCCCGACGGCGTCGTCAGCGGAGTATCGATGACGTGGCGGTCATTGAACGTCTCGCTGGTGCCGTCTCCACGCAAGATATTGAAGGGGAGCATCAGCGGACCAACTCGCCGCTGATCCTCGTATCGATAGATGACATCGTTGCCTCGCGCGACGGCGACGAGCAACCCGGTCGTGGGGTCGAGCAGCGCATCGAGCCCTGCGCCGTGCGGCGCAGTGACGGCATACGGTGCAACCGCCGCGCTGCCCAAACGACGCTCGGCGAGCGCGACGACCGTGCCTCCGTTTGCGATGAACGTGGGCGAGGTGAACGCGTAGGAGACGATCGCGCGCAATGTCGTTTGCAACGGATCGAGCGGCGCCGATTGCACGAATCGGCGTTTCGTTATACCAGAAGAATGAGATGCGTGCGCGCGCAGCGTTCACGACCGTGCCGCGACAGACGACGCCTTGGCAGCGTTGCGTTACGACGAGGTCGCCTTGCTCGTCGACTTGCGTTTGCGCACCGGTGATGAGGCTAACGACGTGAAAGCGCCACGGCGCGCCGGACGATTGCGCCGCACGTTCGCAGGAAATCGGATCTTTACCGGAGCGGCTCCGACCAGGAGCACGACGGCGAGCAGGCACAACCAACGCACAAAGATGGACTTGCGGCCGCTGGACGGATACCTCCTCGACGGGATGCCCTCGAAGCGCGAAGCGATCGAGCACATCCTGCGCGATCGTCTCGACGATCCGCGTGCGGGCCCGTTTTATCGGGCATTCGCTGCGATCGGCGAGCGCGCGGCCGACGAAGCACTGATCGCAATTCGGGCGCTGGCGGCCGGAAAGGCTCCGGAAGACGCGCTGATTCGGCGATTGCGCGATCTGGCGCGGGCTGTTCGAGCCGGCGAGGGAAACGAGCCGCGCGAAGCGTTTCTGCGCGAGCTTTCGTGATAGCGGATCTTGCTGCGCAAGTCGTCTGCACCGGTTTTACCGGAACGAGCGAGGTCGATGCGCCGCTCGATAAAATGGCGCGTCTCGGCATTCGCGCCACGATACTCTTTCCGCGGAATCTGGAGCATCCCGAGCAGATACGGCGGCTGACGTCCGCGCTGCAAGAGGCGCTCGGCGATGCGGCACCGGCGCTGATCGGAGTCGATCAGGAAGGTGGCGCGGTCGCGCGTTTGCACGATGGCGTCGTCGCGCTGCCGTCGATGATGGCACTGGGTGCTACGAACGATACGAACTTGGCGCAGCGCGCCGCGCGACGTTTGGGCAACGATTTGCGCGCGCTCGGAATCAATCTCGACTTCGCGCCGGTCTTCGATCTTGCGCTCGAACCGCGCAATACAGTCATTGGAACGCGCTCGTTCGGCAGCGATGCAAACCGCGTCTCTGAATTCGGGCGCGCGTTTGCGCAGGGTTTACGCGACGGCGGCGTGATCGCAGTCGGTAAACATTTCCCCGGACATGGTGCAACGGAGACGGATTCACACGTCGCGCTACCTGTTGTAGAGGTTGATGCAGCCACGCTACGTGCGCGCGATGTGGTTCCGTTTGCGGACGCGATCCACGCTCGGATCCCAGCCATCATGACGGCGCATGCCGTCGTCCCGTCGCTGGATCCGGATTCGCCTGCGACGATGTCGCGCGCGATTTTGCACGATCTGCTGCGTGAGGAGCTGCATTTCGAGGGTGCGCGTCTTCAGCGATTGCGTCGAGATGGCGGCGCTCGGCGAAGCCGATGCGGAGCTCGCGCCGCGCGCGCTCGCGGCCGGCGTCGACTGCATCTTGATTTCGCATCGGCTCGATTTGGCCGAAGCGTCGATCGATGCGATCGTCCGAGCGGTCGAGAGCGGTTCGCTTTCACGCGGGCGCCTGGTCGAAGCGGCAGCGCGGATGCGCACGTTGCGCGCTTCGATCGGTGCGAGCCCGCCGCTTGACGGCGATGCGAGATATTGGTCGCGAGATTGCGCGCAAGGCCGTTACGGTCTTGCGCGGCGACGTCAGCCTTGAATTGCGCGAGCCGGTAACGGTGATCTCGTTCGAGCAGGGCGAACCCGCGTCGCTCTCGAGCGCGCTGCGCAAACACGGTCACAAGAGTGAGATCATGCGCGTCTCGACTCGAGCCCCGCGACGAAGAGCTCGAGCTTTTGGAGATGGTAATTGCCGGAATGCCCGGAAGGCAGATCGTCATCGTGATGCGGCGGGCTCATTTGCATCCGGGTCAAGCTGCCGCGATTGCGCGGTTGCTGCAGGCTGCCCGAGCGCGATTCTCGTTTCCGCACGAGAACCATACGACGCCGCGCTTTTCGAACGTGCCGAGAATCTTGCGTGTATCTATAACGACACAGAGGTCAGTATCGAAGGCCTTGCCGACGTGATGACTGTTCGCGCTGCAAAGTCCTGACGCAGCGCTACGCGCAGCCGTCGGTACGCGTCTCTCCGGCTGCGGTCATGCGCGTCGAGCATCGCGGACGTGTTGGCTTTCGAAGGCGCGTACGGTACGACGCGACGGGAAGACGGCCTTCCGGTGTTCGTCGACACGCGATTCGATTTAGCATCGCTTACGAAGATCGTGCTCTCGACGCGTCGCGCTCGCGCATGCGGCGCGTGGCGCGATCGAGCTTGATGCGACGCTGACTGATCTCGTTCCGGAATGGCGAGGGACAGCCGCACGCTCCGATCACCTTGCGGATGATTCTTGCGCACGACGCCGGATTCGCGTCGGGCGCCGACTATCGCGGCCTTCTCGAGAGCGGCGTGCGAGTCGAAGAATATGCGCTCACGCGCGAGCTCGTGGCTGCGCCGCGCGAGAAAGTCATCTACAGCGACCTGGGATTTATTTCGCTGGGCGTCATTCTGGAACGTTTGTGTTCGCGTTCGTTGCAATCAATCGTCGATGAGACGATGGCGGTCAACGGCGTTCCCTCCCTCGATTTTCGGCCGCGAGCTGCGAGGAGTGGGATCGCATCCCCGCGACAGAGCGGGAGGAGTGGCGTGGCCTCGTGCAAGGCACCGTGCACGACGAGAAGGCGTACCTCATGGGCGGCGTCGCGGGACATGCCGGGTTGTTCGGTGACGCGCGCGACGTCGCACGCGTTGCGGAGATCTATCTGGGCGCGCTGCGCGGTGGCGATGCTGCGCCGCTCAGCCTCGATCTCGTGCGCGAATCGCTCGAAGAGCAAGCCTTCGATCCGATTGCGCGTCGAGGCCTCGGCTGGGTGCTGCGAACCTCGGACGAGAATTCGTGCGGAACGAAAATGGGATCGCGCGCGTTCGGGCACACGGGCTTTACCGGGACGTCGTTGTGGTGCGATCCCGATCTCGACGTGAGCGTACGTCTGCTGACGAACGCCGTCCACTATGAGCGCGGCGATCTTCGTGCGCTTCGAGCTGCAGTTTGCGACGAAGCGGTCGACTTCGTGGAGCGATGCGCGCACTCGGTTTGATGTCCGGAACGTCGCTCGACGGGATCGACGCTGCGCTCGTCGATCTGATTCCGCGTGGCGAAGGTTATGCGGTGAAAGTGGAGCGTTTCGTGACTGAGCCGTTTGAGCCACGCCTTCGAGAGCGATTGGAAGCCGCATTGCCGCCGGAACGCGGAAGCACGGCTGCGGTCGCGCAGCTGCCACGCGGATCTGGCCGCGGCATTTACGGCGGCTGCGACGGCGACGGTAGAAGGACGACGCGTTGATTTCGTTGCGACGCACGGCTTGACGCTTTATCATGACGGGCCGCGTTCGACGACACTGCAGATCGGGCGACCATACGAGTTGCGCGATGCACTGCACGCGAGCGTCGTGTGGGATTTCCGTTCGGCGGATTGTGCTCTGGGCGGATCCGGCGCGCCGCTCGTGCCATTCGTCGACGCGCTCGTGTTCGCATCGAGCGAAGAAGATCGGGTTGCGGTCAACATCGGCGGGATCTGCAACCTGACGATTCTCCGGCGTAACGGAAAACCGAGCGACGCCGTCGCGTTCGACGTCGGTACGGGAACGATGCTGCTCGACGCGTTCGTGCGCGAGCGAACGGGCGAAGCCATGGATTTCAACGGAACGTACGCTCGAAGGGCGCCATCGACAAGCAGCTGCTGGAAGGCTTGCTCGCGGATCCGTACTTCGCGCTCGAACCGCCGAAATCGACCGGGCGCGAACAGTTCGGCCGGCAAATTCTCGATGCGCATCGGCAAGCGCTGAGCCGTCTGGGTATCGAGGACGGTTGTGCGACGCTGGCGGCGTTTACCGTGCAGTCCGCTCGCGGACGCGATTCGCCGTTACGGTGCTGACCGCTCGCGCGTCATTCTCGGCGGCGGCGGTTCACGCAATCCGGCTGTCGTGAAAATGTTACGCAGATACGCTCGGCGAGACGGCGCCTGTCGAGCCTTCCGATGACTTCGGGATAAGCGCTGATGCGAAGGAAGCCGTGGCGTTCGCGATTCTCGGATACGAAACGCTGCGTGGTCGTCCGGCAAAATTGCCGCGCGTAACGGGTGCGCGCGCACCGGCGGTTCTCGGTTCGATCGTGCCGTACGACCTTCCGGCACTTCTTGCGAAGGCATCGCGCGCGAAACAGGAGATGCACATCGCTAGCGTCGTCGGCGTCGATGCCGGCGCGACGAAGACTTCAGCCGCGCTCGCGCACGGCGCAACGATCGTAAGCCGCGCGCAGGGGGCGGGCGCAAATCCAACCGTCGTCGGTCTCGAAGCGGCTGCCGATGTCATCTTAGCGTTGTATTCAGCGAGGCGTGCTGTAAGGAGACGGCCGGAGGATATTGCTGCGATTTATATCGGTGCTGCGGGCGCCGGTAGTCCGGACGTCGCGCGCGACGCTCGAGGCGATCGTTCGCACGGCATACCCGTCTATCGAACGTTCGCGTCGGCGACGACGTCGAAATCGCATTGCGCGCCGCAGATTCCGATGGACCCGGCATCGTCATCATCGCGGGGACCGGCTCGATCGCACTCGCGATCGACGCGCGTCGGCGAGCGTCACCGTGCCGGCGGCTTCGGATATGTGCTCGGTGACGAGGGATCCGCGGCCTGGATCGGATTCCGAAGCCATGCGTTTGCTCAGGCGCGTTTACGACGGACGCGCGCGCGATGAAGAAACGAGCCGGCTCGTTGCGCGTCATCTTGAGTGTAACGGATCGACCCTCGCTGATTCGCGCCGTTTACGCCGAACGAGTCGACGTCGCAAAGATCGCGGCACTTGCACCAAGCATCATTGCATTTGCCGGCAAAGGCAACCAAGCATCGAGGAGGATCGTCGAGCGCGCGGCCGAGGAATTGGCATGGCTCCTCATCGACGTCGCACACACCGCGCATCTTATGAAATCGAAGCCCAGCGTCGGATTTTCCGGTGGATTGCTGCGGGAAGAGAATCTGCTGACGATGCTCTTGAGAATCAAGATCGAATCCTCGCTTTCGGGAGCGGAGATCGTTACGGCCCTCGATCCCGTGCATGGTGCCGTGCGTCTGGCGCTAGCGTTACGCTCGGGATGACAAGAGTGGCGCCGCTATGCTCGGGATGACAGGCAGCGAACGTGCTCGGGCCGCGGGCCGATCCCGACAAGATAGGCCGGGATGCGCCGTAGCAACTCGACTTGGTCGAGGATGCGCAAGATCAACGGCGGCTTGAAATTTTGCGTCGTGTTCAGGATCTGCGTCATGACACGATTTTGAATCAGGAGTCTGGACGCCTTGAATCACTTTCGTCGGAAATTCGCGGCGGCGTTGGACGGCATTGAGATCGCTCATGTGCAGCGTCCGGTCCTTGAGCGGCCCGGCGAGAATGTTCGCGGCGGCAACGGCGTCTTGAATCGCAAGGTTGATGCCGACGCCGCCGATCGGCGACATCGCGTGCGCAGCGTCGCCGATGAAGAGCAGTCCGGGCCGTGCCCAAACCGGTAGCCGGTTGACGCTAACCGTCAGCAGCTTGACGTCGTCGAAGCTCTTCAGGTGATCGACGCGATCGGCAAGATAGGGCGCGAGCTCGGCGATTCGATCGCGCAAATATTGGATGCCGCGCGCTTTGATCTCGTCGAAGCCGCCTTTGCGGATGACGAACGCGCATTGAAAATAGTCGCCGCGGTCGATGCGTGACAAGAATGCCGCCCGGCGCAACGTTCCCGAAATTTGCCGGCGGGTCGCCGTCTTTGCGCGGAAGCCGCAACCACAGGACGTCGATCGGAACGCCGTAATCGATCGTCTGCATGTGCGCGCGCTCGCGCAGAGATCGAATCGCGCCCATCGGCGGCGACGACAAGCGGCGCTCGAACTTCGAGCGTCCTCGAGGGCGTCTGCGCGCGAACGCCGACGACGTTGTCGCCTTCGAAGAGCAAGTCCGTTACTTCGGTGTTCATCTCCAGACGAAACGTCGAGAGACGCCGGCCGTGCTCTGCGAGGAAGTTCAAGAAATCCCATTGCGGCATCATGCCTAAAAATTTGCATGGCCCCGGAACATAGCGAAGGTCGACGATCTTCAGATCGACGCCGCTGATGCGATCCCGTCAGCTGGCTGATCTCGTCGTGCCGTACTTTCAGAAATTCATCCAGTAATCCGAGCTCCTGCACGACCGTAAATGTCGACGGATGGATCGTGTCGCCACGAAAGTCACGGAAGAAGTCTTCGTGTTTCTCGAGCACCATGACGTCGACGCCGGCGCGTGCGAGGATATATCCGAGCATGACGCCGGCGGGTCCGCCGCCGGCGATGCAGCATTGTGTGCTAGCGCTTTGCGGCTGCGTCGACTGCACGAGCGGCGTACACTTCCGCCATCGCTGCGCGATATCGACCCGAAGCAAACACGTCGGAACGCGCCTCGATCCCCGCGCCCGCATCGACGCACGCGGCTTTTACCGCTGCCGCGTCGCTCGGATCGACGCCGCTCAGCGCTTTCTCGACGCTCGATGCGCGGTAGGCGCGATCGCCGACACCTGTGATTGCGATGCGTGCTGCGCCGATCGTCTTCCCGCTCAGCGTGAGATTCGCCGCAGCACCGACGACCGCGTAATGCGAAGCAGGATGCGGAAACTTCACGTATGCGGATTTCGGGGCGGCTTTGAGCGTGATCTCGACGAGCACGGCGTCGGGCTCGAGCGCCGTTTCGAACATCCCGCGGAAGAAGTCGCCGGCATTGACCGTTTTCTTCCCGGAGCGCGACTGCATCGTGAGCGACGCATCGAGCGCGAGCATGATCGCCGGATAGTCCGCGGATGGATCACCGTGCGCGCAAGCACCGCCGATCGTCCCGCGGTTGCGTACCTGCGTGTCGCCGATTTGATTTGCCGCATCGGCAAGCGCCGGAACGAGTTTGCGGACGTTCGTATCGGCGGCGATGGCTGCATGCGTCGCGAGTGCTCCGATCGTAATCGAATCGCCGGAGGCGTTGATCCCGTCGAGTCCGGAGATGCGCGAGATGTCGATCAGCATCGCCGGCGTTGCCAGACGCAGCTTCATCATCGGGAGCAGGCTATGTCCGCCGGCGATGAGTTTCGCGTCAGGGCCGTGCTCGGCAAGTAGCGCGAAAGCTTCGTCGAGCGAGCGCGGTCGCGAGTAGTCGAAGGCTGCCGGAATCATAGTCCACCTGCCTGTTGGATCGCGTTCCAGATTTTTTCAGGTTTGAGCGGCATGTCGACGTGCGTGATGCCGAACGGCGCGAGCGCATCCATGACGGCATTGACGACCGCGGGCGTCGATCCGATCGTCCCGGCTTCGCCGACGCCTTTCACGCCGAGCGGGTTTACGTCGGTCGGCGTGACCGTATGGTCGAGCTCGAAGTTCAGCAGATGTTCCGCGCGCGGAACCGCGTAGTCGAGCAGCGTTCCGGTAAGTAGCTGTCCGTTTTCATCGTAGACGACTTCCTCGAACAGCGCTTGCGCGATGCCTTGCGCAAGGCCGCCATGAATTTGTCCGTCGACGATCATCGGATTGATGATTTTTCCGCAGTCGTCCGTTGCGAGATAGCGCACGAATCTTGGTCGAGCCGGTTTGCGGGTCGATTTCGACGATGCAGATGTGCGTTCCGAATGGATAGACGAAATTCGGCGGCTCGAAACGGCGCGTCGCATCGAGTCCGGGTTCGAGGCCGGGCGGCAACTTGTCGCCCATGAATGCAAGGAAGCCGGCTTCGGCGGTCGTCATCGCTTTCGATGGATCGCCTTTGACCATGATCTTACCCTCGCGATACTCGACGTCGGCGGGACTCGCTTCCCACTGGTGCGCCGCAATTTTCATCGACTTTCTCTTGGATCACGTCGATCGCGAGCTTGAGCGCAGCGCCTCCGACTGCAGTCCCGCGTGAACCGAACGTTCCGACGCCGTATTGCACCTTGTCGGTATCACCGTGTACTACGGTGATTTGTTCGAGCGGAACGCCAAGCTCGTCGGCAACGATCTGCGCGAAGGTGGTCTCCTCGCCTTGTCCATGCGGCGAAATCCCGGTCAGCACCGTGACGGCGCCCGTCGGTTCGACGCGCACGGTTGCGGAATCCCAACCTGCAGCCGGCATCGCAGCCGACGGGCCCATTCCGCATACCTCGACGTACGTCGAGAGGCCGATGCCGAGCAATCGCCCTGCTTTCCGCGCGTCGGCTTGTTGTTTGCGCAATCCGGCATAGTCGGCCGTCTTGAGGGCTTGATCCATCGTCGCTTCATACTTGCCGGAATCGTACGTGAGACCCATTGCGGTCGTGTGCGGGAACTGATCGGCCTTGATGAAGTTTCGGCGGCGAACTTCGACCGGATCGAGATTGAGTTTTCGCGCGATCAAGTCGAGCGTTCGCTCGATCAGATACGTCGCTTCAGGCCGGCCGGCGCCGCGATAGGCATCGGTCGACATCGTGTTGGTGAAGACGCCGATGCACTCGGTCGAGATGTTCTTGATTGCGTAGCATCCCGGCGCCATCAAGCAGCGTCAAGGTTGGGATGACGGGCGTCAGCAACTGGAAGTATGCACCCAGATTTGCGACGACGCGCAAGCGCAAACCGAGGATCGTACCGTCGTTCTTGACGGCGACCTCGACGTCATCGATCTGATCGCGGCCGTGAATCATCGCTGCGAAACATTCCGAGCGCGTCTCCGTGAATTTGACGGGGCGGTTGAGCTGCATCGCGATCCAGCCGCACGCGACCTCTTCGGAATAGACGTTCAGCTTTGCGCCGAAACCGCCGCCGACTTCGGGCGCGATCACGCGGATGTGATTTTCCGGAATCCCGAGCGCAACCGCGAGCTGCGTGCGCAAGAGATGCGGAATCTGCGTCGACGTCGTGAGCGTCAGCGCTTCCTCGCCCTGATTCCATTGCGCGAGAACTGCCCGCGTTTCAATCGGAACCGGCGCCAAGCGTTGATTGATGAAGCGCTGCTTGATCACGACGTCGGCCGACTTGAATGCCGCGTCGGTGTCGCCGGCGGCAATCGGAAGACGAAACGCGACGTTCGTTCCGAACGACTGGTGAACCAGCGTCTTGCCTTCGAGCGCTTGGAGTGGATCGACGACGACCGGCTGCTCGTCGTACGTGATCTCGACGAGCTCGGCGGCGTCGCGCGCAAGATACGGATCGTTTGCTACGACGACCGCGACCGGTTCGCCGACGTAGCGAACCTCGCCGATGGCGAGTGCGGGATGTGGCGGGACGTTCAGCTCGGGGAGCTTGTGCGCGCAGGGCAAGCCCTTCACGCCGGCCTCAGCCAGGTCGGTGCCGACGTAGACGGCGACGACACCCGGATGATCCTTTGCGCCGGAGGTATCGATCGCGCGAATCTTCGCGTGCCCATACGGGCTGCGCACGAAGGCCGTGTACAACGTTCCGATCGTTTTAAAGTCGTCGGTATAGCTTGCGCGTCCGGTGATGAGGCGGGGATCTTCGCGGCGGCGAATGCGCGCGCCAACCATCGTCGTGAATGCCATTACTTTTTCACCGTCTTCGCGGCCGCTTTGACCGCGCGCACGATATTGTGATAGCCCGTGCAGCGGCAGAGGTTGCCGCTCAATCCCTCGCGGATTTGCTCGTCGGTCGGATCGGGGTTGCGCGCGATCAGATCGACGGACGCCATGATCATGCCGGTCGTGCAGTATCCGCACTGGAGGCCGTGCTCGGCCCAAAATGCTTCTTGCATCGGGTGCAGCGAGCGCGACGTTCCGATACCTTCGATCGTCGTGATCGCTCGGCCGTCCGCTTGTACCGCGAGGACCGTGCAGCTTTTGACGGATTTGCCGTCAAGCAGAACCGTGCACGCGCCGCAGCTCGACGTGTCGCATCCGATGTGCGTCCCGGTGAGACTGAGGACTCTCGCGCAGCATGTGCACGAGCAGAAGACGTGGTTCGACGGTCAGTGAATGTTGCTCGCCGTTAACCTCGACTTCGATCGCGGTTCGTGCGGGCGCCGTAGAAGAAGAAATGGAAGGCTTCGTCTGCATGGACGCTCTCCGAAATCACACGCGTAGGGTTCGCAAACTCGCACCCTATGGAAAGGAAAATCCTCCCTGGGCGCGGAGCCTGGAATGGACCGCAAATGATCGACATTCTGGAAACGTTGGAACGCTGGCAGGGCGACGGTCGCCGGGTCGCGATCGCGACCGTTGTTGCGGTCGAGTTTTCGGCACCGCGCGATCCCGGCGCGGCGATGGCGGTAAACGATCGCGGTGAGGTTGACTGGCTCCGTAAGCGGTGGTTGCGTCGAAGGCGCGGTCTACGAAGAAGCGCAAGACGTTCTGCGCACCGGGCGCGCGCGTTTGGTTACCTACGGGATCAGCGATGCCGATGCGATCTCGGTCGGTCTGACGTGCGGCGGCACGATTCACATCTTCGTAGAGATACTCGACGCGGAGATTCTGCGCCGCATCGCGGACGCCGTCCGGCGTGACGCGCCGATCGCGCTTGCGATTGGCCTCGACGGAGCGATCGTCGGGCACGAACGTCTCGTTATGGATGACGGAGACATGTATGGCTCGATGGGTAACGACGGACTCGATCATGCGGTGAGCGGCGAAGCACGAGCACTGCTCGCCGCTGGCGACACCGTCATTCGAACGTTCGGCGCCGACGGTGAACCGGTCGGGCTCGACGTTCGCGTGTTCATTCGTTCCTTCGCACCGAAACCGAACATGTATATCTTCGGAGCGGTCGACTTTTCGCGCGCGATGGTTCACGTCGGAAAAGATCTCGGTTATCGTGTCAGCGTGATCGATGCGCGTCCTATCTTTGCGACGCAGCAGCGCTTTCCGAACGCGGATGAGGTCATCGTCGAGTGGCCGGATGAATTTCTGAGTAGGGCCCCGATCGACGAACGCACCGCACTCGTGATTCTGACCCACGATGTGAAGTTCGACATTCCGCTTTTGCAAGTTGCGCTGCGCACGCAAGCCGGCTACATCGGCGCGATGGGGAGCCGCCGCACGCACGCGGAACGCGTCGAGCAGCTTCGAGCCGCCGGCGTTACCGCCGAGGAGCTGGCGCGGATCAATGCGCCGATCGGTTTGGACATCGGCGCCCGAACTCCCGAAGAAACCGCGATCTCGATCGCGGCCGAGATCATCGCGATGCGCTCCGGCCGTAAGGGCGGAAGTCTTTCGAAAGGCACCGATCCCGTACACGGCGCGGTCCGAGCTCCAATCGGCGCTCGATGATCATCGAGGATTCGTTCGAAGTCGACGCGCCGGTCGATCGCGTCTGGAGCGTGCTCAAAGATATCCCGCGCGTTGCAGGCTGTATTCCCGGAGCTAAGATCACGGAGACGATCGACGATCGGACCTATCGCGCCAGCGTCGGTATCAAGGTCGGTCCTGTCAACGTCAGCTACGACGCGACGATCGTCGTCGAACAGCTCGATGACGCGACGCATCACGCGCAGTTTTCGGTGAATGGCAACGAGACGCGCGGACGCGGTGGCGTGCGCGCGGGGATGTCCTCCGACGTCGAAGCCGCCGGGTCGGGATCGCGCGTGATGCTGCGCGCGGACGCGAAGATCAGCGGCGTCATCGCGACGGTCGGTGGACGCTTAATCGAAGGCGTGGCGAAAAAACAGATTGCGACGTTTGCGGAAAATCTGAGCAAGCTCTTGTGACGGAAGGCTTGCCGCCGACCGAAGCGGTCGACGAGGCGACGCGCGGTCTCGATCGAATGCCGACCTCCGAGCTGGTTGCTGCGCTCATCGATGCGCAGAAGCGGTCTCTTGATGCGGCACGCGCAGCCGCGCCGCAGATCGCGCGTGCGGCCGATGCCATCAGTGCACGCTTGCGCTCAGGCGGAACCTTACACTACGTCGGCGCCGGGACGAGCGGACGTCTTGGCGTTCTCGATGCTGCTGAGTTGCCGCCGACGTTCGGCGTACCGCCGTCACTCGCGCGAGCACATATTGCGGGCGGAGCCCCGGCGATGAGCGGAGCCGTCGAAGGCGCCGAAGACAATACGCGCGGCTTCGATGTTGACGTTGGCTCGAATGACGCGGTTATCGGGATTTCGGCGAGCGGCGGCGCTCCGTACGTCTGTGCCAGCCTCGATCGCGCCAAAGCCAAGGGCGCCCTGACCGTTGCAATCACGAGCGCTCCCGATTCGCGTCTCGCAAAGGATGCCGACGTCGCGATCGTGACGCAGACGGGCGCCGAGCCGCTCGCCGGCTCGACGCGAATGCTCGCCGGCACGGCGCAAAAAATCGTGCTCAGCGCGCTTTCGACCGCCGTGATGGTGCGCTTGGGGAAAGTCTACGACAACCTCATGGTCGACGTCGTCGCTACGAACGAAAAGCTGCGCGGACGCGCACTACGCCTCGTGCGCGTATTGTGCAAAGTCGATGAGTCGCGAGCGCGCGAGCTACTCCAGCGTTCGGGCGGAAGCGTAAAACGCGCGGTCGTGATGGAACGGCTCGGCGTCGACGCCGGCGCAGCGCAAACGCTGCTCGACCTCAACCACGAGTCGCTGCGCGACGTTCTGGAGAGCTCGCCTAAACCGTAAAGCCGAGCCGCTCGAGCATCGCGAAGTCGTCCTGGTCCGCGCGGCCTTGCGTCGTCAGGTAGTCACCGAGGATGAGACCGTTTGCGCCGGCGCGGAACCCAAGGTCTTGCATCCCGCGCAGCGTGATCTCACGGCCGCCGGCAAGACGAATGAGGGCGCTGGGCAGCGCAAAGCGCGTGAGCGCGATGAATTGTAGGGCTTCATTCGGTTCGAGGATCGGACGGCCGGCGAGCGGCGTTCCCGGTCGCGGATCCAGAAAGTTGACCGGAACTTCCTCGGGGTTGCAACTCTTGCAAGGCGAGCAAGAAGTCGACGCGGTCGTCGAGCGTCTCGCCCATCCCGATGATTCCGCCGCAGCACAGCTCGAGTCCGTACGCTTTCACGAGCAAGCACGTATCCCAGCGTTCTTGGAATGTATGCGTCGTGCAAATCGCCGGAAAATGCCGGCGCGACGTCTCCAGATTGTGATTGACTTTGTCGACGCCTGCATCGCGCAGCGTCGCAACGTCGGCGTCGGTCAGAATTCCAAGCGAAACGGCGACTTTGAGCGGCAGCTCCGCTTTGATCCGGCGTGTCGCCTCGACGACACGTTCGAGCAAACGCGGCGAGGGTCCACGGACGGCGACGACCATGCAATACTCGCTCGCGCCTCGGCGCGCTGCGTCGCGCGCGGACTCGATGAAATTCCCGGGCGCTCGAAAGCTGCTCGGGCTCGACCCCGGTCGAATAGCGCGCCGCTTGCGAGCAGAACGTGCAATCCTCGGAGCAGCCGCCCTTCTTCGCGTTGTAGAGGATCTCGAGCGAGATATGCTTGCCGGTCGCGGCGTTGCGCACGTTGCCTGCCAATGCCAAGAGCTCGGGCACGCGCTCGGACGGCCAGTGCGCCATTTCGCGCAATTTGTCCTCGCCCAGCGGGAGTTGATCGATGACGCTCACTGTATCGCACGCAGCGGTTTGCGCCGCCAGACGAGCTCGTAGTACACGAACTGCAACGAAACGTTCACCATGAAGGCCGCCGGATAGCCATACCACACACCGGGCAGGCCGATGTGGTTCGAGAGATACCACGCGACGGGCACTTCAACTCCCCAAATCGAGAAGATCGAGATGAGCATTGGAACGAGCACCGTCCCGCTCGAGCGGACGATGCCGGAGATGACGGTAGCGTTTCCAAAGATCGCATAGCTCCAGAGCGTGATGTTGAGCAGATTGCGTGCGATGTGATGCGTGCGTCTCGCTCGTCAAGAACATTCCGAGGATCACGTTCGCAAAGCCGTACACGATCAAGATCAGGGCTCCCTCTATGATGTAATTGAGCGCGACACTGGAGCGAACGACGGCTCCCAGAAGTTCAGTTCGTCCGGCCCCGATCGATTGCGCGCCGAAGATCGACGCGGCAATTCCGATCGAAAGTGCGGGAAATTGCACGTAGCTGCCGATCTGATTGACGGCTGCGTATGCGGCCGTCGCGTCCGAGCCGAACCGGTTGACGAACGTGATGACGGCTATCTCGGCGAGCGAGACCATGATCATTTGCACGCCCATCGGCGCACCGAGCCGCAGAAGCGTCACCACCAGACGCGGGTTTGGAACCATCGCACCGGAGCAGCTCGCGGCTCGGCGCGAGCGGGTTGCGTTCGCGTGCGAGCGTTATTCCCAAGATGACGAGCGTGAGCGCAGTTGAGATGATGCCGCCGGCTGCGCCGGCGACCACCCCAAGCTTCGGGAGTCCAAACCATCCCAAGATCAAGGCAGGCGTAATCGCTATTGTGAGCACCGTGCTTACGATCAAGGAATAGAACGGCGTCTTCGAATCCCCGGTACCGCGAAGGAACGTCGAGTACAAGAGATACGTGAAGATCAGCGGAAACCCGGCGAAAAAGACCCGTCGCGTAGTCGACGGACATGTCGAAGATGTCGGCGGGCGTCCCGATCAAGTGCAAGAGCTGGCGCACGAAGATCGCGCACAATGCACCACCGATAACGCCGAGCGTGAGCCCTACCCCGAGTGTCGTTCCGGCCACGCGTTTCATGCGTTCTGTGTCGCCGGCGCCATGCGCTTGACCGATGAGGATGCTGCTCGCGCTGCCGATGCCGAGCAAGAACGAGACCATCAGGAAGATGATTGGGAACAGATTTCCCGCCGCGGCGAGTGCGTGCGGTCCGAGAAGTCGTCCGAGATAGATGAAGCCGATCGTTTGGCTGAGCGATTGCAGCGCGTTGCTGAGCATCAACGGTATGAGAAAGACCAGCAGCGATTGCCACATCGGCCGCGAATCATCCAGGGGTGAGGGTCGTCGCGTTTGGCGCACTCGTATCGTTTCTGCTCGGCTTTGGCGTCGCGTCGGCGCAATCGGCTGCTCCGGTCGTAGTCGTTCCGATCGACGATCGTCCGGTGACTCGACAATTGCCGATGATGCTGGGCCGGATTGCCGGAATCCCTGTTGTCGAACCCCCGCGCGCACTGATCGGCAACTATTTGACGCCGGGCGATCCCGAAGGACTCTCTCGCTGGTTGACGTCGGACGCGACTAAGGGCGCAGACGCATTCGTCCTTTCCAGCGACATGATGGTATACGGCGGCTTGGTCGCATCGCGCATTCCGGGCGTTCCGGCGTGGCTTGGTTATTCGCGGTTGCGGTTCATGACGGCACTGCGCGGCTCGCGTCCGAACGCGTTGTTCTACGGCTTCGGAACCGTCATGCGTCTCGCGCCGACCGGCGTTCCGGCGATCGGCGGATGCGGCATCGTTCTTCGCGGCCGGAAAACCGTACGAGCTGATCACGCAATATGCGAACGATCCCGATCCTGCGCTCGGACAGCGCATCGGCCCGATTTTGGATACATACGTCGCAACGCGCCGGCGCAATCTCGACGTCGATTTGTTCGCGCTGCAGCTGACCGCCGAAGGCGGCTTCGATCGCTTTCTTCTCGGGCAAGACGATGCCGGACCGCACGGCTTGCACATCGCCGATCTCGCGGCGCTCGAACAAGCCCGCGACGCATTACGGATGGCGGACTCGTGCAGCGCACCTCGATCGAGCCGGGGGCTGACGAGCTTGCGATGATCATGGAAGCCAATGCGTTCGCAGCGCGCGTGAATTGGGTGCCGCGCTTCAGCGTCACATGGTCGCAGCCCGGCGGTGCGGCGATGGAAGACTCGATCGAGTACGCGCCGTTCGAGAAAATCGTCCGGCGAAGTGATCCGCTCGTCCGGCGGAAGCGTTGTCTCGAGCGATCCCGACATCGAGCTATTCGTGCGCGTCCGCGACACGAACGCCGAGCAAGAGAAGGCCTTCGCCGATCGCATTGCAAGCGACGTGCATGCCGGAAAACTCGTAACGGTCGTCGATCTGACGTTCTTCGGCGCACCGCTCGAAGAGCAGCGAACTCTCGTCGAAGATTTGATCGCGCGCAAAGTCGCGGGGCAGCTCGCGGGGTTTGCGTCTTGGAACACCGCCGCAAATTCGCTCGGCACCGCGATCCCGGCGGCGATTGCGGTCGGCGTCGGCGAGCGTCAGGGCACGTTTGACAAGGTCGAGCTCGCCGATTTTCTGCTGGATCGCTACATCGATGATTACGCGTTTCACGATTTCGTGCGTCCCGTCCTCAACGATGAGCTTACGAAAGACGGCGTCGATCATACGTATTTGCTACCGGACGTTGCCGAGCGGACGGCAAGCGAAAATCGCGCGCTGCTGTGGCCGCACGCGGTCGATCTGCTGGACTCGATCTTCCCGGATTACCGTGACGGCGGTTTGACGATCACTCTACCGTGGGATCGCACGTTCGAAACGCAGATCGACGTTCGGCTGGGTTTACGCAGCTAGTCGAAGTGCGAGGCGGACGGTCGTTCCGTCTTCGGTTCGTTCCAACTGAACGTCGTCGCTCAGTGCGTACATCAAGGTGAGTCCGCGGCCGCGATCCGAGAGCACGTCGAATCCCGCCGGCGGCTCGAGCTTCGGCAGCCATATTCCGTGATCGCTGATCTCGACGGTAACGGAATTCGTGCGGCGCCGTGCGCGTAGGAAGAATTCGTCGCTGCCGAGCGCGCCGGCATGCTCGATAGCGTTGTTGACGGCTTCCCCGACGGCGACCTGAAGATCGAAACAGCGCTCCTCGTCGATACCAGCCTCGTTTACGAGGCGCGTAATGATGTGGCGTGCGCGGCGCGCGGATGCAGGCGTCGCAGGCAACGTCACCTCGATCTCACGCAGCGGCGTTGACGACGTCGAAACCGTGAGCAAGGCGATGTCGTCACGCTGGCGTCCGACGATCGTGCTCGCGACGAGCGAAAGCGCCGAACGTTGCTGCGTTCCGAGCGCTTGCCTTGAAAGCGCAGCTTTCATGCGGTCTTCCGCAGCTTCCAAGTCGCGATCCGATTCGATCAATCCGTCCGTATAGAACACGAGAATCGAGCCGGGTGAAAGCGCGACCGTTCGCGTTTCCCATTCCGCCGCCGGACCGCTCACGAGTCCGATTCCGAGCGGAATGCCGATCCCTTCGAGCGCGCGTACGTTGCCGTCCGACGTTGCCAAAAACGGCGGCGGGTGTCCAGCCGACGCGTAGCTCAAGCGCAGCGTGAGCCGGTCGAGAATCGCGAACATCGCCGTCACCATCGTTTTCCCATCGGAGAGCTCCACGGCAGCATTGGCGTGATGCAAGACGCGCGCGGGCTCGAGCTCTTCGATCGCAGCCGAGCGCAGTGCTTCGCGCACGCGCCCCATGAGGACCGCGGCTTCGAGTCCGTGTCCACCGACGTCCCCGATCGAGAACGCAATGCGTCCGTTGCCGAGATCGAACGCGTCGTACCAATCGCCGCCGACGTTGGCTTCGTCTGTATCCGGTTGATAGACGGCATCGAGCGATATGCCCGGCACGTGCGGAAGCATAGCCGGAAGAAGCGCGCGCTGCAGCGTGTCGGCAATACGGCGCTCGCGTTGATATAGCTCGGCGTACACTTCCTCGCTGCGTTTTTGATGATTGATGTCGGTGCACGTCCCGAACCAGCGTGCGATCCGGCCCAGCTTGTCGCGCACCGGATTGGCGCGCGTGAGAAACCAGCGATACTCACCGTCGTGCCGGCGAAAGCGCAGCTCGGCCTCGAAGGCACTGCCGAGCAAGATTGCGGTGCGCCAATTGTGAAGCGTGCCGGCGAAATCGTCGGGGTGAACGGCGCGAAGCCAGCCCTCCGCAAGCGATTGCTCCCGATCCATCCCGCTATAGTCGTACCAGCGCTGATTGAAGAAAATCGCGTAGCCGTTCGGACGCGTCGCCCAAACAATCGTCGGTAGCGCTTCTGCGATCTGCCGCCACTCGGGAAGGTGCGGCGCGCCGCTCAGGTTCGCTGGCATAACTCGATCAAGACTCCGCCGGTTGATTTTGGATGCAGAAATGCAATGAGATTTCCATGAGCACCCTTGCGCGGCGTCTGATCGATCAGTTGGATTCCGGCGACGCGAAGGCGCGACAGTTCAGCCGGTAAATCCGGGACGCGATACGCAGTGTGGTGCAGTTTCGTGGGCGCGTCTCCTCGGTAGCGGGCGATTGCGGAGCTTGAGTCCAGAGGGTGCAGCAACTCGATAACGGCATCGCCTGCACGCAAGCCGACAGCTTCAACGCCTTGATCCGCAATCGTTTCGCGATAAACTTGTTCGAATCCCAAAACGTCGATGTAAAGCTTTAACGTAGCGTCGAGATCTGCGACGACGATGGCGACGTGGTCGATTGGATACGAATTCACGCGATGACCTCGCCGGCCACATAGTGTCCGAAGACGCCGCGCAGGACGTTCGAGATTTCCCCGACCGTCGCGCCCGCATCGAGCGCCTCGAGGAAGGCCGGCATCAAATTCGCGGTTCCTTGCGCAGCCCCGCGAACGTCTTCGAGCCGCGAGTCGACGCGACTTTGGTTGCGCTCGGCGCGATAACGGCGAACGTTCTCGACTTGATCGCGTTCGAGCGACGTATCGACGTGGTGCAAACGCGTGGCCTCGCCGTCGCTTGAATCGGTAAACGCGTTAACGCCGACGACGACTTGCGTGCCTTCTTCGATTGCAAGCTGCGCGCGATACGCAGACTCGGCGATGCGTGTTTGCATCCAGCCGCTCTCGATTGCACTCACGCTGCCGCCTTCACGGTCGACTTCCGCGATGAGCTCCCTTGCGCGCTCGACGATCTCACATGTTAATGCTTCCACGTAATACGAGCCGGCAATCGGATCGACGACGTCTGCGACCCCACTTTCGAAGGCAATGATCTGCTGCGTGCGCAGCGCGGTGCGAACCGATTCTTCGGTCGGCAGCGCCAAAGCTTCGTCTTTGGCGTTCGTATGGAGCGACTGCGTCCCGCCCAAGACGGCTGCGAGCGCCTGCAGCGTGACGCGAACGATGTTGTTCTCGGGCTCTTGCGCGGTGAGCGTCGAGCCGCCGGTTTGGGTGTGAAAGCGCAGCATTTGTGAGCGTACGTCGTTCGAGCCGAATTCGTCGCGCACGATCGTCGCCCACAACTGTCGTGCGGCCCGGAACTTTGCGATCTCTTCGAAGAAATCGTTATGCGCATTCCAGAAGAACGAGATGCGTGGCGCAACGTCTTCGACGGACATCCCGCTCTCGAGTGCGGCGCGCAGATACGCTTTCGCATTGGCAAGCGTGAACGCGACCTCTTCGACCGCAGTCGAGCCGGCTTCACGGATGTGATAGCCCGAGATCGAGATCGTGTTCCACTGCGGAACCTCGCGTGCGCAGTATGCCATCACGTCGGTGACGAGGCGCATCGAGGGCCGCGGAGGGAACATGTAGGTACCGCGCGCCGCGTATTCTTTGAGCACGTCATTTTGTACGGTGCCGCCGAGCTTCGGCCAGCGGTATTCCGCGCCGTCGCGCGACGACCAGATACGTCGCCAAAATGATCGACGCTGGCGCGTTGATCGTCATCGAGACGGTGACTTTGTCGAGCGGGATATCGGCAAAGAGACGTTCTGTGTCCGCGACCGCATCGATCGCGACGCCGACTTTGCCGACCTCGCCACGCGCTTGCGGCGCGTCCGAATCGTAACCGAGCTGGGTCGGAAGATCGAAGGCTACGGAAAGTCCGGTCGTCCCTTGCGAGAGCAGATAGCGGTAGCGCGCGTTTGATTCTGCCGCCGTCCCGAAGCCGGCGTATTGCCGCATCGTCCACAAGCGGCCGCGATACATGTCGGAGCGGATGCCGCGAGTGAACGGGAACGTGCCGGGCGCCGCTGCTTCGGGGGGCGCGTCGCTTGCATCGTAGACCGGCTCGAGGGGGATGCCGCTCGCGCTCGTTTCGCGTGCCATATTAATTGAAGGTTACCAGTACCGCGCCGGTTTCGACGGTTTGTCCTGCGCTGACCTTGACTTCGGCGACCGTCCCGGCGCGCGGCGAGCGGATCTCGTTCATCATCTTCATGGCCTCGATGACCGCAACCAGAGCACCCGGCTCGAGCGGGTCGTTCGGCTTGACCTTGACCTCGACGACGACGCCGTGCATCGGCGCGACGACCGCGTTCTCGGCTCGAGACCGCTTTGCCGCTTCGGCTTTCGAGCTTTGGTGGGCGCGCGCCGGGCCGTCCCGGCCGGTCCAACATGCGCACGCGAAAGAGCTTGCCGTTGACCTCGATGCGCACGACGGCATCTTCGGCTCGACTCCGTCTCGCCTTCTCGGCCGGCGAGGGCGCATCGAGTTTCAGCGAGGCCGCAAACGGTTCGAGCGTCGCCGTTCCGTACGTTGCATTTTGAACCGACGGTTCATCGACGAGCTTGCGCAAAAGCGGAATCGTCGTCGCAACGCCCTCGATGACGAACTCATCGAGCGCGCGGCGCATGCGCGCGCGCGCGGTGTCGCGCGTCGGCGCCCAGACGATGAGCTTCGCGATCAGCGAATCATAATCGGGCGTGATCGTCATGCCGCTGAAGGCGGCGGAGTCGACGCGAATTCCTGGGCCACCCGGTTCACGGTAGCGCGCGATCGTCCCGGGTGCGGGCGCGAAGTTGTTGGCCGGATCTTCGGCGTTGACGCGCACTTCGATCGAGTGGCCGCGCAGCTCGATCGCTTCTTGTTCGTAGCCGAGCCGCTCGCCGGCTGCGACGCGAATCTGTTCGCGCACGAGATCGAGTCCCGAGATCATCTCGCTGACCGTGTGCTCGACCTGAATGCGCGTGTTCATCTCGAGGAAGAAGAACTCGTCGCCGGCGACGAGGCATTCGATCGTGCCGGCGCTGTCGTAGCCGATCGCTTTTGCGGCGCGCAAGCCCGGCCTCGCGCATCCCGCGGCGCACTTTCTCGCTGATCGAGGCCGGCGTCTCTTCCCAAATCTTTTGGTGGCGGCGCTGCAGCGAGCAGTCGCGTTCGCCGACGTGCACGACGTTGCCGTGCTTGTCGGCCAAGACTTGCAGCTCGACGTGCTTGGGGTTGTCGAGATAGCGCTCGGCGTAGATCGTCGCGTCTTTGAAGTACGCTTCGGCTTCACGCTTGCGCGACGGTCAGCGCCGATTCGATCTCGTCGACCGTGCGTGCGACGCGTAAACCTTTTCCGCCGCCGCCGGCTGCGGCTTTGAGTGCGAGCGGCAATCCGAACTCTTTGGCCGCGCGCTTCGCGTCGTCGAGATCCTTGATCGGCTCGAGCTTGCCGGGAACGACCGGGACGCCGGCCTTGACCATCGCGGTGCGCGCACGCAGTTTGTCGCCCATCGCGTCGATCGCATCGGGATGCGGACCAACCCAGACGAGGCCCGCGGCGATCACACTGCGCGCGAAGTTTGCATTCTCGGCGAAAAATCCGTAGCCGGGATGAAGTGCGTCGGCGCCCGCGCGCTTTGCGACCTCGAGAATCTTCTCGGCATTCAAATAGCTCTGCGACGGTGAGGAGCCGCCGAGCGCAAAGGCTTCGTCGGCGTAGCGCACGTGCAGCGCGTCGCGATCGGGATCGCTGTAGACCGCGACCGTTGCGATCCCCATCTCCTTGGCCGTGCGCATGACGCGCAGCGCAATCTCGCCGCGATTAGCGACTAAGAGCTTCTTATGTCATCGTCAGCGTAGTATCGCGCAGCGATACCGTAATCGACAGCGCCTCATCTTTCCACTCGCGATTCCAGCGCGACACCACAGGAACGATGCTGGCGGCTCTTCGAACTCGCGCAGCACGATCGCGATCGCCGCGGCTTCGTCGTCGCTCGGCGTGGGCGTGATCTCATCGACGTCGGCATGGGTCGCTCAAGTCGATTTCTGCTCGAAGGTCATCCCCATCGCGTGGTAGCCTGCGTCGACGAAGTGAACGTCCGCCGTTACTGCTTTCGAGAGATCGCTCGCGAGATAGACGGCGGTATTACCGACGTCTTCGGCGGTGACGTTGCGATGCAGCGGCGCAGCCGCGCCGACGGCATCGAGCATCGACGAGAAGCCTTTGACTTGCCGCGAGCTCGCGGTCTTGATCGGTCCGGCCGAGATCGCGTTGACGCGAATTCCGCGGTCACCCAGATCGTACGCAAGATAGCGGACGATCGACTCGAGCGCGGCTTTCGCGATCCCGGCGATGTTGTAGTTCGGGACGATCGACGTCGAGCCGTAGTACGTCAGTGCCATGACGCTCGCGTTGTCGTGCAGCGTCGTGCGCAGCGCACCGACGAGCGCGATCAGCGAATACGACGAGATGTCGAGCGCCAGCGAGAAACCCGCGCGCGACGTGTCGTAAACTTTTCCGGCGAGATCTTCTTTGTTGACGAAGGCGATCGAATGCACGAGCGCATCGAGCCCGCCAAGCTCACGCTTGAACGTCGTCGGCAAGACGCCGCAAGTCATCGTCAGAGGTAACGTCGCACGGCCAGCACGGGCCACCGCCGAGCTCGGCGGCGAGCTTGCGGACTTCGTCCTCGACGCGTTCGCCCTGATAGATGAAGGACAGGCGCGCGCCGTGCTCGTGCATCGCGCGCGCAATACCGGTTGCGATCGACCACCGGTTTGCGACGCCGGTGACGAGCGCAGTCTTCCCCTCCAAGAGTTTCACAGCGGCGACTATTGCGAGGCGCCCGTCCAAAATCCCGTGGGATCGGCCTTCCGGATCGCCTCGAGCTCGGCACTGCTCGGTTCGGGCGTCAGCGTTGCATCCCCGAAGTCCAGCGCGAATCCGGTCTCTGCGGTGACACGCTCGCGCGTGACGTCCGGGTGTAGCGATACGACACGCGGCGGCCCGGAATTCAGCGCGAACACACCGAGCGTCGTGATCAGCGTAACCGCGCCTTTGGGACGCGAGGTGATGTAGCCGACGCGCTCGACAAAACGGCGGCGTTCGTGCTCCATGATGAAAACGCAGCGCTGCGCGTGCGCAGCAATATCCGAACCTCCTCCAGAGCCGGGAAGACGCGTTGTTCCCACCTTCGTCGTGTTGAGATTTCCGAGCGCGTCGACTTCGGCGCCGCCCAAGAAATCCGACGTTCACGCGGCCGCGTTGCAGCATGCCCATCACGTCGATCAAGCTCGTCGCGACGGTCGCGTGCGTGCTGATTCGGTCCATCGCCCATCGTGACCACGGTCGCCGCGCGCGGGAAGTTCGCGAATCAAACCGTTTTCGAACAAGCCGACGGCGCTAGGTGCGTGCGTCGATTTTGCGACAGCGAAGCCGATCAAAGGAAGACGCATCCCTGCGAAGACGACGTCGCGATCCGCAATCTGCCGTGCCGCTGCGACGACCATCAACGTTCGCGCGTTCACGCGCCGCACTTTCTTGCATGTAAGCGGCGCGATCGCCGACGTTCTCGATCCACTCGCGACGCCACGCCTCAAAGCCTTCCGGCGTGCGCGTTGCGCGATGATACGCTTCGAACGCCGCATGATCGCGTTCGCGGTAACCTTCGACCGGCGACGGATGAGCGGCGCCCGGTTCGACGACGACTGCATCGACGAGCAATCCCGGAATCAGCGTGCGATTGGGTTCGCTTCGAATGACGTCCGGCTCGACTAGCTCTTCGGTCAACACGATCACACGTTCGGCGGCGCGCGCGCTTTCGAGGGTCGTGCCGAGGTTGCCCCACACGTGCGCGTTGCCGCTTTGCGTCGGCTCGCTGTGCGACGATGATCGCGACGTCGACTTCGATGGCGCGTACTGCGAAAACTTGTCCCTCACCGAACGGGTCGTCGATCTGGCGAAACGCGTCGCGTTGCGACGCGATGTCGGTGCCGAACAGCGAGTGCGTGATGCCGAACGGGACGCCTTCTGCCGCGGCGCGCAAGCCGATCGCGTACGTGAGATTCGTGTAGTCGGTGATCGTGATCTGAGGCGGATTCGCTTCGGCTGCTCGCCGGAAATTATGCCCGAGGCCGGCGCCGACATTGCCGACCCAAGCAACTTCCAGGGCGCGAACGCAGCCCGCCCCGATCAGTTGATCGTAGAGCATGTCGCTGATCGGTCCGACGAGCGTTAGATCGCGTTTGCCTTGACGGATGATCTCGTGTCCGGCCGAAAACGGAATCCGCGCTTCAAGCCCGCATGCAGCGCTAACGCGGTCACCGTTGCGCACCAGACGTGCGACGGCATCGGCGGTGGTGGTGAGTTTGCTCAAACCTCGATCTTTGTTTCGCGAAGAACGAATCGCTGCGTCTTACCGGTCGCGGTTTTCGGCAGCGAGTTGACGACGGTCACCCAGCGCGGGTATTTGTGCGGCGTCAGGCGCTCTTTCACGAAAGCCTGCAGCTCGGTCTCGAGCTCGTCGCTCGCAAACTCGTGGTGCGCAGCACGACGTACGCGTGTGGCTTGACGAGCCCGTCGTCGTCTTCGCGTCCGACGACCGCGCATTCGAGGATCGCATCGTGTTCGGCGATGACGTTTTCGACCTCGACCGGCGATACCCACATGCCGCTGACCTTGAGCATGTCGTCACTGCGTCCGGCGTGCCAATAGATGCCTTGACCGTCGCGGCGGTATTTGTCGCCGGTTCGAATCCATTCGCCCTGACAGGGTCGCTTTGGTACGCTCGTGCTTGTTCCAGTAGAACGCCATCGTCGAGTCGCCGCGCACGAGCAGATCGCCGATCTCGTCGTCGCCGCAATCATTTCCGTTTTCGTCGACGATGCGTACGTCGTAGCCCGGGACGGCGCGGCCGCTTGCGCCGGGCGTTGCCGCTCCCGGTACGTTGGCCATAAACATGTGCGTGATCTCGGTCGTGCCGATGCCGTCGCAAATCTCGAGGCCGGTTTGCGCTTGCCAGCGATTGAAGAGCGCCGGCGGAAGCGATTCGCCTGCGCTGACGCAGACGCGAACGCTCGAGAAATCGGCTTTGACGCCTTCGTCCATCGCGGCCAGCATTTGCGCGTACGCGGTCGGAACGGCAAAAAAGAGCGTCGGCTTGTGGCGCCGGACCTGATCGAAGACGGCCTGCGGCGTGGGGCGCTCGGGGTAGAGAATCGCGGCTGCGCCGACGTCCATCGGATAGTATTGCGCGTTGCCGAGCCCGTACGCGAAGAAGAGCTTTGCGACGCTGAAGGCGCGATCCGACGTGCGCGTGCACAGCACTTGCTCGCCATAGGTGCGCGCGCAGACCCACATGTCGTGCTGCAGGTGGACGACGCCTTTCGGTTCGCCCGTCGTCCCACTCGAATACAAGAAGAAGCAGAAGCCGTCGCGATGCGTCGAGGCGTAGTCGGCGGGGGCATGTTCTGCGTCGCGCGCAACTTTCGCCGGATCGTCGAGGACGGCGAAGGGTGCGCAATCGGCCAGAATCATCTCGCGCTCCGATTCCCGAAGCGCAGTGTTGAGCGGGACGGCGACGCCGCCGGCCGCGATCGTCCCCCAAAAAGCGATCGACCATGCGGGCGAGTCCGGTAAGAAGATGACGACGCGCTCGCCGCTGCGCAAGCCGCGCTCGATCAAGCTGCCGGCAAAGCCACGCACGGTGCGATCGAGCTCGCGATACGTGAGGGTCTCTTGATCGGTGATCAGCGCGGGTGAATCACCGCGTCCGAGTGCGACGTTGCGGCTGACAAAATATTGAGCCGCGTTGAAGCGCTCGGGAAGATGGTCAGCCGCGCGCATGGGTTAGCGGTTTTCGAAGCGGGCGACGCGCTGTTCGGTGAAGGCTGCGATACCTTCGTGCGCATCGTAACTGCGGAAGAGAATCGATTGCAGCTCGCGTTCGAGTGCAAGCGCGTCTTGGAGCGGAATCTCTGCGCCGGTTTGAATGCTGCGTTTCACGAGACCGACCGCCATCGGCGCCTTGTTGGGCGAGCAGAATTGACGCGCGTACGTGAGGATCTGCTCTGCGAACGAAGCTGCATCGCCTTCGTAAATCTCGCTGATGATGCCCATTTCCTCGGCCAGCTCGAAACTGAACGTACGGCCGGTCACGATCAGCTCGATCGCCTTCGCTTTTCCGACCAGACGCGCGAGCCGTTGCGTTCCGCCGGTTCCGGGCAGCACGCCGAGCCCAACTTCCGGAAGGCCGATCTTTCCGCCGTCGCGGCGCGCGATCCGAATGTCGCAGGCCATCGCAATTTCGAGCCCGCCGCCGACGGTGTGTCCGTTCAGCGCGGCGATCACGAGCTTCGGCGTCTGCTCGAGGCGCGCCAGCGTCTCGTTGGCGTGCAAGCAAAAGTAATACTTGAATTGCGGCGTGACCGCGTTCAACATTCCGACGTTGGCGCCGGCGGAGAAGAAGCGCTCGCCTTTGCCGGTGAGCACGATGACTTCGACGCCGTCGTCGAAACGCGCATCGAGAATCGCTTCGTCGAGCTGACGCATCATCTCGTGCGTGTAGGTGTTCGCCGGCGGATCATCCATCGTGATGATCGCGACGTGTCCGTTCTTCGCATAGTTGACGACACGCTTGCCGTCGCGTTCGTGATGTTCGCGTCCGAACGGTGTCGGCTCGGCTTTTTTCGTATCGATCGCCATGGTCAGCCCTCGTCTTTCCGTCCTTTGGGTGCGATCCAGTTGGGATTTTTGAACAGCTCGGCCAGACGCGCTTCGTCATCGGGCGTCGGTAGAACGCTCGGTGCGTAGGCCGCCCATTCGTCGTCGGTCAGAACTCGCCCGTCGACGCTCCAATGCTCGTCCGAGTGGTCGCCGATTTTACGGTTGAAGCGCCCGTCGGGAACATAGAGTTTCTCGGCCGGATTGACGCTGTTTACTTGGTCGACGGTCCGCTTTATCTCGCTATAGAAACGTTCGCGCGCGCGTTCGTTGAGCCCCTCGGGGTTGACGGGCTCGTCGGTTTTGTCCTCGTCGTCGCGGCCTTTGATTCCCCACGCATACGCCCAGCGCGCCGAACGCGAGTGATCGGTTCCAAAGAGATCGAGCGAACCGGAGATCCATTTGTTGTAGTATTTCTGCTGCAGGGCGACCGGGATGACTGCGGCTTGCGCGATGCGCCGAAGCCCTGAGATGCCGGTCCCCATGTGAAAGGATTCTTCGCGCAGCATCGGCAGCATCGAGCGCGAGAGCGGGGCGAACGCCGAATGTGAGAGCATCGTCAGCTGAAACTTTCCGTCGCGATCCATGAAGTTCGTGTACGTAAAGAAGTCGAGCCAATGCGTGACGTCTTCGTTGAAGGCGCGGAGCAGACGATTCTTCTTGCCGAACGCGCGCCGCTCGAGAAGCTTCTGAGCTTCGATTTTGCCGTCGGCGCCGAAATGCATGATCAACAGATGACACATTTGGAATCCGTGACGCGTCTCTTCGAGCATGATCCGCGCCAGCGACGCGAGATCGTATTCGCTCGGTGCGTTGTTCAAGAGAAACCGCTGCTGCTCGTTGGACGCGAACTCAGTGTCGCCCTGATAGATCACCATATTGAGGATCGAGTCGCGGATGCGCTGATCGGGGACGTCGAGCAACCGTTCCCATTTCTTATCGCCGGCGAAGGAACCGAAGGCGATCTCGTCACTCGGCAACTCGCCGTACTTGGCTTCGAGCTTGTAGCCCGGGACGTGGCGGTCGATGAGCTCGAGATCGAGCCCGATCTCAGCTTGCCAGTCTTTGAGAAGGTCGACCCAGTCGTCGAAGGTCGAGATCCGCGCTGCCACCGTTTCAGCCCCTCATTAGACGATATTTGACACGTTCGTGAAATTATCGTCATATTAGGGACAGTAATGGAGCCTGTCAAGGGAAACCGGCCCGTCACGCGCCCCAACTCGTTCATCTTCACGGTGTTCGGGGATTTCGTGCACGGCTACGGCGACGCGATCTGGGTCGGCAGCCTCGTCCGGCTCATGGCCGAGTTCGGGCTCTCCGAGCAGGCCGTCCGGGCCGCGCTCTCGCGGATGTCGCGCCAGGGCTGGCTCGAGAGCTCGCGGGTCGGAAGCCGCTCGTTTTATTCGCCGACGGCGCTCGGGAAACGGCGCGTCGACGAGATCAGCAAGCGCATCTACGTCGCGCCGGAGCACGCGTGGGACGACAAGTGGCGGATGCTCAGCTACACGATTCCCGAATCGAAGCGCGAGCTGCGTGATCGCTTGCGCAAGGATCTCACGGTTCTCGGTCTTGGCCCGCTCTCGGCCTCACTGTGGATCTCGCCGCGCGACGTTACCGGCGCCGTGCGCGACGCGATTCGCGCGCTCGATCTCGAGCAGCGGGTCGACGTGTTCGTCGCGCGCTACGAGGGGCCGCTCAGCGACGCGGATCTCGTGCGCAAATGCTGGGACCTTGATGCGATCGGACGCGCGTACGAAGAGTTCATCGCGCAATATTCTCGACTACAGTAGCCCGCTCGGTGACACGCAAGCGTTCGTGACCCGTATTTGGCTCGTGCACGATTTTCGCAAGTTCGCATATATCGATCCGGGCTTACCCGCGGCGCTGCTGCCCGCCGATTGGCCGGGCGCGCGTGCCGGCACGCTCTTTCGTGAATTCTATGCGGCGCTGCGTCCCGGCGCGGTGCGCTTTTTCGAGTCGGTGCTAGAGCGGGATGTTGCCGTGCTTACGGCGCGGGCGTTCGACGCGTTTGTTTTGCAGCATCTCGAGAGAGGTTGAAATCACGCGCCGCGTCTCACGCGCTTCGATGACGTCGTCGATGTAGCCGCGCTGCGCGGCGACGAACGGGTTGGCGAAGCGTTTGCGGTACTCTTCGATCAACTCGTTCGTTTTCGCGACGGGATCCTTTGCGTCGGCGATTTCGCGGCGAAAAAGGATTTTGGCCGCGCCTTCCGCGCCCATCACCGCAATCTCCGAGGTCGGCCACGCGACGTTGACGTCGGCGCGAATGTGTTTGGAGGACATGACGTCGTAGGCGCCGCCGTAAGCCTTGCGCGTGATGATCGTGATCTTCGGAACGGTTGCTTCCGCAAACGCGTAAAGCAGCTTGGCGCCGTGCTTGATGATGCCGCCGTATTCTTGCGCCGTTCCGGGCAAGAATCCCGGGACGTCGACGAACGTTACGAGCGGAATGTTGAACGCGTCGCAAAAGCGTACGAACCGTGCGGCCTTGATCGAGCTGTCGATATCGAGCACGCCCGCCAGCACTTCGGGTTGATTCGCAACGATCCCGATCGAGCGTCCCGCGACGCGTCCGAAACCGATAACGATGTTCTTCGCGAAAAACGGTAAGATTTCAAGAAACTCGCCGTCGTCGACGACGGCATCGATCGCGCGCTTGATGTCGTACGGCTTGTTCGGTGCATCCGGGACGAGATGGTCGAGCTCCGGACACAAGCGGCGCGGATCGTCGTCGGTCGTAAAGACGGGTGGATCATCGAGATTGTTCTGTGGGATGAATGAGAGCAGGGCGCGCGTCTGCGCGTTCATTTCGTCTTCGTCCGCAGCGACCAACTGCGCGACGCCGCTCTTGGTGGCGTGCGTCATCGCGCCGCCGAGCTCTTCGAAGGTGACGTCTTCGCCCGTCACGGTCTTGATGATCTCGGGTCCGGTGATGAACATCTGCGAGATGCCTTCGACCATGATCGTGAAGTCCGTGATCGCAGGCGAATAGACGGCGCCGCCGGCGCACGGCCCTGCGATCAAGCTGATCTGCGGGATGACGCCCGAGGCTTGTACGTTACGCCAGAAAATTTCAGCGTAACCGCCCAGACTGACGACGCCTTCTTGAATGCGCGCTCCGCCCGAGTCGTTGATGCCGATGACGGGTGAACCGGTGCTGACTGCGAGGTCCATGACCTTGCAGATTTTCTCGGCAAACGCTTCACCGAGCGAACCACCCAGGACCGTGAAGTCTTGCGAGAAGAGGAAGACTTGCCGTCCGTCGATCAGCGCGCGGCCAGTGACGACGCCGTCACCGAGAAACTCGCGCTCACCGAGTCCGAACGCAGTCGTCCGGTGGACGACGAACGCATCAAATTCAACGAACGAGCCGGGATCGACGAGCGCATCGATCCGCTCACGTGCCGTGCGTTTGCCGCGCGCATGTTGACGCTCAACCGCGTCTTCGCCGGCCGGCGCTTGCGCGCTCTCGCGCATCTTTGAAAGCTGCTCGCGGACGTCATGCGAGCCGTTCGTCGTCAGTGGCTCAGCCGCCGATCAGTGGTTCTTCGTGCGGAAACGCAGCTTGCGCGATCTTGCTCAGCAGATCGTTTCCTTTGGGCGCGGTCGGCGGTTGAGTTCCGTGAAATTCGCGGTAGGCTTCCTGCAAGAGCGTCTCGGGTGCGATCTCTTTGCTCGGCTGTCGCGTCGCGACGCCATGCCGCACCCGCAAGTCGCCGGCCCAAATGCTTGCCGAAGGGACGTCGAGCGATGCGATCGTGGCATCCATCTCGTCGGCAATTCGCTTTGCGCCTTCGGGCGTCGTGTTGGGAAGGATCGCGACGAATTCTTTGTCGTGACGCGCCAACATATCCGATGCGCGCGACGCGCACGAGCCAAGTGCGATCGCGACCTGCGTGAGCATCTCGTCGGTCCAGCGCCGGTTGTAACGGTCCTCGATCTGCGCGACGACCAGCGAGAGCGGAGCCGGCGAGCGGATCGCACGCGGCCCACTCCATGTGGAGACGCGCTTCGAAGGCGCGGCGGTTGGCAACGCCGGTTGCTTCGTCGACGTCGGTGAGCGCCTTGAGCTTTTCGAGCTGCGTCGTGCGTTCGTTGATCATGCTGCCGAGCAGATGCGTATCTTGCAGAAGACGGCGCGTGATCAGGCGGACGAGATACAACCCAAATTCTGGATTCTGATAATAGAGCTTGAGGACCGAGTCGGTCGGCATGTGCAGGCTCTCGACGTCGGTGACGCAGACCGCCGAAAGACTGCGTTCCATCGTCGGCGAGAAGATCGCCATCTCGCCCAGCAGCTCACCGGCGCTGACGGTAACCTCGATCTCCGGAAGCCGCACCGTTCCGCTGACGATGTAGAGAACGTCGGTTTGCGGGTCGCTTTTGCGGAAGATGAACTCGCCGGCCACGAATTTGCGCGGCGTCATAAACGGCCGCAGCCATTCCACCGAAAGATCGTTGGTGAGCGCGGATTTCACTTTCTGCGTCAGTAGCTTGAGCTCGCGCAGACGCCAAATATTGAGCGGCAAGCAAGAACGCGAAGAGCACGGCAATCGGCCAGGCCTTCGTCATCACGCCGTAGACGATGAACATCGCGTTGCTCGCGATCGCAAATTGACGAAGACGAACCGGCGCGCGCATCAAGAAGGTCGCCAGCACTAGTGCGGCGGCAACGAAACCAAGGATGTCCGGAAGGTATGACATCATCGCGGGTTAGCTCTCGCCGGTCCCTTTAGCCGGACCGTGGCCGACGCCTGCCCGCTGGCCGCTGCTACCAGATGCCCAACTGAAGCTTTACGTCGTCGCTTGCCATTTCGCGCGGATCCCATGGCGGGTCGAACGTGATGTCGACTTTGGCGCTCTCTACGCCCTCGACGGACTCGACCTTCGACTGGACCGCTTGCTTGAACATCGGTCCCACGGGGCACATCGGGGACGTCAGCGTCATCGTCACCGTGACGTTCTCTTGCTGCTGCCCTTCGCAGTCGATTCCGTAGACGAGACCGAGATCCAGGATCGGAATCCCAAGCTCCGGGTCCATAACGTCCGCAAGCGATTCGCGGACTTGCTCTGGTGTAGGCATCAGCATCCTCCGCCGTCCATGACAGTCAAACGGCTAAATACCGTTGCATCAGCTCGGGATCGGCGCGCAGCTGGTCGATCGGGCCGCTCGCCATCACGCGGCCATTAGAAAGGATGTAGCCGCGATCGGCGAGGCTCATCGCGACCTCGGCATTCTGCTCGACGAGCAGAATCGTGTTGCCCTCGTTTTTGATGTTGCGGACGACTTCTTCGACGTTCCGGGCGATCAGCGGCGCCAAGCCTTCCATCGGCTCGTCGAGCAAGATGATCTCCGGGTTAGCGATCAGGGCTCGAGCGATTGCGAGCATCTGCTGCTCGCCTCCCGAGAGCCGCGCGAGCGAGTTGCGGCGTTCGCCCAAGCACTGCAAAATAATCGAAGATGCGCTTCTCGGTCCATGCCCCTTTGCGTCCGGAAAGCGCCGCCAGCCGCAGGTTTTCGGCGACGGTTAGGTTCGGGAAGATGCGGCGGTCTTCGGGGACGAACGCGATCCCGCGGCGCGCGAGCGTGAACGGATTCCGGCGTTCGATCGGCATCCCGTCGAGACGAATCGTCCCGGTCTTCGGCGGCACGACGCCCATGATCGTCTTGAGCGTGGTCGAGCGCCCGCTGCCGTTGCGCCCGAGCAGCGCAACGACTTCGCCTTTGTCGACTTCGAGCGCAACGTCTTTGAGGACGTGGCTCTTGCCGTAAAACGTGTTGATGCCGTCGAGCGCGAGCAGCACTAGGTCAGGTCTCCGAGATACGCGCGTCGCACCAGTTCGTTGTTTCGAATTTCTGCTTGGCGTCCCGACCGCAAGGATTCCGCCCGTTTGCATGACGGTAATCGTGTCCGAGATCGCCATCACCGTGTCGATGTCGTGCTCGACCAAAATGACGGTACGGTTGGCAACGATACGCCTGATCAACGCGACCGTCGATTGCGTTTCGGCCGGCGACATGCCCGCGAGCGGTTCGTCGAGCAACAGAACCTTCGGCTGGGCGGCGAGGACGAGCCCGATCTCGAGACGCCGCTGATCGCCGTGCGAAAGATTTTCGGCGCGCGCGTCTTGCACGTCGCGCAGACCGATGTCATCGAGGATCTCCTGCGTACGCTCGCCAATGTTCCCCATGCGGGAGCCGGGCAAGAAAAAGTTATCCTTCCCATCATGGACGGCTTGGACTGCGAGCCGCACGTTTTCGGCAACGCTCAGCTTTCCGAAGATGTTCGTGATCTGAAACGAGCGCGCGATGCCGAGCCGCGCGCGGCGGTATGCCGGCAAATGGGTGATGTCGCGATCTTTGAACCAAATGCGTCCCTGCGTCGGCGGCAGCAATCCGGAGAGCAAATTGAAAAAGGTCGTCTTTCCGGCGCCGTTCGGTCCGATGATCGTGCGAACGCCGCCGAAGGGTATCTCGATTGAGACATCGTTGACGGCGTGAAACCCGGCGAAGTGCCGCGAGAGGTTCTCGGTCCGGAATGCGTAGCCGGTGGCGAGCGTCGTCGTCATCGGCTGCGAGCAACTCGTCGGCTCTCGCTTCGAACGCGCTCGGCGCGAGAAGCGCGCGCTGCGACCGTAATGCTCGACGTCTTCGACCGCGCCCCAAATGCCACGCGGCGCAATCAACACGAAGACGACGAACACGGCGCCGATCACGGCTTCCCAATATTTCGTGATCTGCGCAACGTCGTTCTGCAGCTGCCAGTAGATGAACGAACCAAGCATCGGTCCGAAGAACGTTTGGATTCCGCCGAGCAGCGACATCATGACGACGCGCCCGCTGTATTCGATCGAGCCGGCATCGGGCGTGATCGACTGCTGGTAGTACGTCCATAGGCATCCGGCGACGGCCGGGAAGAGCGCCGAGATGAAGAACGCGTTGACGCGATACTTACGGACGTCGTAGCCGAGGAATTCGGCACGCTGGTCGTTCTCGCGAATGGCATGACAGACCGAGCCGAACGGCGATTCGATCACCCACCAAATGATCGCAAGCGCGACGAAGATGACGATCGCGGCAAAATAATAGAAATGCCAGGACTCGTTGAGGAAGCCGGACGGGAAACCCGGCAACGTCGGACGCGCAATGGCTTGGAGTCCGTCCTCGCCGCCCGTGAACGCGTCCCACTTGTAGGTGATGAAGTAGATGACTTGCGCGAACGCGAGCGTGATCATCGAGAAATAGATCCCGCTCGAGCGCGGAACGATCAGCCGTCCCAGCAAGAACGCAATCGCTGCAACTAGGCCAAGCGAGAGCAACATGCTTGCGATGAGGCTGTCGCCTCCGCCCCAGAGCAGCTTCGTGCCGCCGACCGTGACGTTGAAGCCTTTCGTCAACAGCGCCGTCGCGTATGCGCCGATCGTGAAGAACATCGCGTGTCCGAACGAGAGATCACCGACGTGTCCGAAGAGCAGGTTGAAGCCCATCGCAAAAAGCGCGAAGATCGCAATCGTCGTCCCGAGATCGATGAATCCGGGCCGTCCGACGAACGGATTTGCGCCGGGCAACAGCCACGGCAAAATCGCCAGGACAACCGCCGTCCATAATAGCGGATGCCTGACGATTCGCCGAGCCGTCATTCAAACAGGCCTTCGACCCCAAAAAGCCCGCGTGGCCGAACGAGCAAAATGATGCCCATGATAAGGAAGCCCGTCATCTCGACGGCGGGCGGCCAGATCAGATCCATCAAGCTCGAGACGATCCCGATCATGAGCCCGCCGACGACGGCGCCCCAGAACGAGCCGATTCCGCCGACGATGACGATCACGAAGGTCAGAATCACCCAGTCCGACGCCAGCGAGGGCTGAATCGCATAGACGGGCGCTGCGAGCGCGCCCGCAAGGCCGGCCATGAACGAGCCGATCCCGAACACGAGCGTGAACATCATCGGCATGTTGATGCCGAGGATGCGCACCATTTCGGCATCGCGCGTTCCGGCGCGAATGATCATTCCGATGTTGGTGCGGTTGACGAGAAACCACACGAGCGCCAGCACCACGATCGTGATACCGACCAACATTACGTCTTTGTAGAGCGGAAATTGCGAATTGCCGATCGCAAGCGTTCCGCTGAACTTCTCCGGAAGCACGAAGCGAACGGCGTCGTCACCCCAGATCCGGCGCACGATCTGTTCGAAGATCAGCGCCGTACCGAACGTCAGGAGCAAGGTGTATTCGGGAATGCGTTTGTAGAGTGGGCGAATCAACGTCGACTCGAACAACATGCCGAAGATTCCGATGATCAAAGCTGCCAGAAGGATGCTCGCCCAGAACCCGACAACGGGATCGAGCGAATACGCGACGTACGCACCTAGCATGAAAAACGAACCGTGCGAATAATTGATGACGCCCATCAGTCCGAGGATGATGTTGAGCCCAAGCGCAACCAGGATGTAGAGCATCCCCAGCGTTACGCCGTTGATGAACTGATCCGTAAACTGGTGAAGCGTCAGGGCTAAAAACAAAAAAAGCTCCTCGGACGACTAAGCTTGCGCTTTTTCGTTCACCTTGACCCGTCTGACCTTCGGATTGTTGTCGGAAGGATGAACGGGAAACAGGCTCCTCATTTTTTACGTAATAGAAACGATTATGGCTCGAAGAAACACCAATGTCGCGGTCGCCGCCGGTTCCAAACGTTCCGCTGGAAATCACCGCCAGAGTCTACCTGCTGCACGCGCAGCAGTCCGCATCGCCACCGTCTCGCACACGCTCGATCTTCGTCTTGCCGAGCGCTTGCGGGAGTTCGCCTTCCGCCAACGGATCAGCGAGAGCGCCGTCATAGAACACGCTCTGCGCTCCTTTTTTGACGGAGGGAGTGACACGGAGCTCGGCTCACAGCTCCGCCGCGCCGGCGCAAGCCTCCGCCGCCGAGCCTAGTGACCAGCCCTATCGAGGGCTTTGCCGCCTGCTAGGCTAAGGGCCGGGCATGCCGAGGCGTCTTGCCGCGCCCGCCGCGCCCGAGGTCGTGAAGCTGTCCGTGAACGTCTCCGAGGAGATCGGAACACGGTTGCGCCAAGTGGCGTTTGAGCAGAGGTTGAGCGAAAGCTCGATCGTAGAAGTCGCATTGGGGCTGCTTTTCCGTCGCAGTGACGGTCCGTCGCTCGGTACGGTTTTACGCCAACATGGCGCAACGTTAAGGCGCAAACGACAAAAGACGTAGGAAGAGTCGTCTTTCGATTCCGAAACTCGCTTTGCGGGCATAGGGTCATGGAGTTACTGGTCCTCGAGCATTAGCTTTGGATGTGCTCATCAACGGGACCGCATTGGCGGACGTTGAGGGTACAGAAGGGTTCGAGGGGCCGTCTACGGAGTATCGCGGTATGTCAATGTGGGAGCCGTTCACCGAGAGAGCGCGGCGCAGCATCGTGCTCGCGCAAGAAGAAGCGCAGCGGCTCGGAAACAATTACATAGGGACCGAGCACATTCTGCTCGGCATTATCTCTGAGGGCGAGAGCCTCGCGGCTAAAGTCCTCGAGACGCTTGGCGTCAATCTTGCCAAGGTTCGACAGGAAGTCGAGGCCATCGTCGGCCGCGGCGGTCAGACCGTGCAGCAAGAGATGGTCTTCACGCCTCGCGCCAAGCGCGTCATCGAGCTCGCCTTCGAAGAAGCGCGACAGCTGAATCACAACTACATCGGAACCGAGCACTTGCTGCTCGGACTGATACGAGAGGGTGAAGGCGTCGCCGCGCGCGTCTTGACGAACTTGGGCGTCGATCCGGCCAAGGTTCGGGTACAAACAACGTCGCTGCTCGGTGCCGAAGGCCAGCCGCCCGCGCCGAAGGGCAAGTCGAAGACGCCGACGCTCGATGCCTATGGACGCGATCTCACCACGCTCGCGCGCGAGAACAAGCTCGATCCCGTCATCGGGCGTGCAAACGAAATCGAGCGCGTCATTCAAATTCTCTCGCGCCGTACGAAAAACAACCCGGCGCTCATCGGCGAGCCCGGCGTCGGCAAGACAGCGATCGCCGAAGGCCTGGCGCAACGCGTCATCAAGGGCGATATTCCCGAGCCGCTTCGCGATCGTCGCGTGATCACGCTCGATCTCGCGGGACTGGTCGCCGGTACGAAGTATCGCGGCGAGTTCGAAGAGCGGATGAAACGCGTCATGGACGAGATCCGCGGCGCTGCCGGCGAGATCATTCTTTTCATCGACGAGCTGCACACGCTCGTCGGCGCCGGCGCCGCCGAAGGCGCGATCGATGCCAGCAACATCATCAAGCCGGCGCTCGCGCGCGGCGAGCTGCAGTGCATCGGCGCCACGACGCTCAACGAGTTCCGCAAGCACATCGAAAAAGACTCAGCCTTGGAACGTCGTTTCCAGCCGATCATGGTCGGCGAGCCGTCGATCGACGAGACGATCGAGATTCTCAAGGGTCTGCGCGATCGTTACGAAGCGCACCACAAGGTGCAAATCACCGACGAAGCGCTCGTGGCCGCAGCCAAGCTCTCGCGACCGCTACATCTCCGATCGCTTCCTGCCCGACAAAGCCGTCGACCTGATCGACGAAGCCTCGTCACGCGTCCGTCTGCAAGCCACGTTGCCGCCGCCCGAGATTCGCGACGATCGAAGCCGAGATTCGCAAGGTCAAGGCCGAGAAAGAATCGGTCGTCAAGTCGCAAGAGTTCGAGAAGGCGGCCGCAATTCGCGATCGCGAGGAGAAGCTGCGGCTCGAAAAGCAGCGACTCGAAGCCGAGTGGCAAGAGAAGAAAGTCGCAGGTCGATAAGACGCTCAAAGTCACCGAAGACGACATCGCGCACATCGTCGCTTCGTGGACGAAGATTCCGGTCAGCAAGCTCGCGCAAGCTGAAACCGATAAGCTGCTCTCGATGGAGGACGCGTTGCACAAGCGCGTCATCGGTCAGCATCCGGCCATCTCGGTTCTAACGCGCGCCATTCGCCGCTCGCGCGCCGGACTCAAGAATCCGAAGCGCCCGATCGGTGCGTTCCTGTTCCTCGGACCGACCGGCGTCGGCAAGACCGAAGTCGCGCGCAGCGTCGCAGAGTTTCTCTTCGACGATTCCGAGTCGATGATCCGCATCGACATGTCCGAGTACATGGAGAAGTACTCCGTCTCGCGACTGGTCGGCGCACCTCCGGGATACGTCGGCTATGAAGAAGGCGGACAGCTCACCGAAGCCGTGCGGCGCCGTCCGTACTGCGTCGTGCTGCTCGACGAGATCGAGAAAGCGCATCCCGACGTCTTCAATCTGCTCTTGCAAGTGTTTGAAGATGGCCGCCTGACCGATTCGCAAGGCCGCATCGTCGACTTCAAAAACTCCGTCATCATCATGACCTCGAACGTCGGCGCAATCGGCATGCAGACGAACACGCGACGTCGGCTTCCGTCCGCAGCGCGATGCGGGACAAACCGATGACGCAGCCTACGAACGGATGAAGAACAAGGTGCTGGAAGAGGTCAAGCACACCTTCCGTCCCGAGTTCCTCAATCGTCTCGACGAAACGGTCGTCTTCCATCAGCTCACGCGTCCGCAGATCGAACAGATCGTCGGACTCGAGCTCGAGAAAGTCATCCGCGAAGTCAAAGCGCAAGAGATGTTCCTGGAAGTAACCGAAGAAGCCAAGTCGCTCTTGGCCAAGAAGGGTTGGGATCCGCAGTTCGGTGCACGTCCGTTGCGGCGCGCAATCCAACGCGAAGTCGAAGACGAACTTGCAGAAGAGATGCTGCGCGGCAAATTTGGAGCCGGCGATCGCATCCTGTGCGAAGTCGATCCGGACAATCCCGACAAGCTTGCGCTTCAGCAAGATTCCGACGATCGAGCCGCCCGCGGCGCCTTCGGCGCCGGAGATTCAACCGGCGTAAGAGCCCCGTGCGCAGGCTCCACTGACCGGGTTTGTAACGTGGCGATCGAGGCTTCCGGCCTCGATCGCTTCGTGGTTTGCTCGTGATATAGTCCGGCCGGCACTCGCGCTCGTCGAGGCCGGCGGCGTTACGTTGCGCAGCGTCGAGGACGCGCGTATCGAAGCGGTCGTTCGTTCGAACGGACACGCCCCTGACGTCGCGATCGAGTGGGCCGGCGGAACCGGCCCGCAAGGTTTGCGTGCAGTTTGCGGCTGCTCGGGATCGGGGATCTGCGAGCACGTGGTGGCCGCGCTCGAAGCGGTGCGCGTGCACAGCGACACCTACAGCGAGACCTCGGAAGAAGCGCCGCAGAACGGCGCGCTGGACTGGCTGCCACAAGTTGTGCTCGCGTCGGACAGCCGGGCTCGAAAGATTTGGGCTGTTTTTTCCGTGGCCCCGAACGGCGATGCGCCGGGCTTGTCGTGTTCGCTCTTCTTGGATACGCCGCGTCTTCGCGGAGTGCTACGTGAAGGCGAAGCGATTGCAGCGATGCTCGATCAAACGCCGCTCGACGATTGGGACGAGCACGATCGAAATCTCGTCCGCGACGGCGTCTTGAGCGACGCATTCGGGCCGCGTCCGAGCTCGCGTGCGCTCGCGCAAATCATGTTTCGCCTCTCGCGGCATCCGCGCGTTCGCTACGACGACAAACCGGATGCGCGCCGGCATCCGCAAGAATTGCCGGCATTTGCTATCGACCCGCGCGGTGTTCGTCTGGTCGCGAACATTCGCGGCGCAACGCCCGTTCCGGGATTCGAAACCTCGGACGGCCGCCGCCTGAACGTACCTGAGCTCGTCGTCCTCGAAGGCCCGCCGACTTGGATCGCGGACGGACAAGGCGCATATCTGCTGGATGCCACGCTCGATGCCGTGCGCGCAGAGCGCGCGATCGTTGCCGCGCGCAAGGCAGAGTCCGCGCCGGTCGACGACAAACCGTCGCTCGAGACGCTCGCAAAAGTCGCGCAATATCTCACGCTCGAGGAGCGCACGCGTTTCGGCATCGACGACGTTCCCGAGCCGAAGGGACGACTCTCGATGGCGTGGCACGAGGGTGCGCTCGTCATCCATCCGCAGCTCTACGACGAAGGCTCCGGCGCCAACACCGGACTCTCGACGAACGGTGCGATTGCGACCATCGGCGATCGTCTTGTGCGCTTTCCATCCGAGGCTTCCCGTGCGCTCGCGGAGCGATTGACGGCAGCCGGCTGCGTCCCGCGCTTCGACGGAACGTTTTCGTTGCACGGACCCGAACGCGCGGCCGAGTTCGTTAGGGAAACGCTGCCGCAGTGGACCGATCTGGACGTCGAGCTCGATGCAAACCTTGGCGGCGTTACCGCCGCAACTCGTCTGAGATCTGCGCGTCGGCGCGCGTCCGCCGAGCGGCGTTGAAGACTGGTTCGAATTGGACATCGACGTGCTCGTTGACGAGGGCGATCCGCTTTCGGCCGACGAGCTGCGTGCAATCCTGGACGGCAGCGGTCGCTACGCTGACGTTCGTGGGCGTCTCGTCGACGTCGGCGCGCTGCGCGAACGCGAAGAACTGCTGCAGGACTTGCTCGGACGCCGCAAGAGCGGACTCGCCGCGCTCGTCGCGCTTCGCGATGAGATCCACGAGTCGTTCGGTCACGTGCGTTTGCCGGAAGAAGTCGAAGTGCTGCGCGAACGCCTCCGTAACTTCTCCGGCCTCGAGAAGATCGAGCCGCCGAAAACGCTCAGCGGAGTGCTGCGTCATTATCAAGAGCGGGGTCTCGACTACCTCAACTATCTTTCGAGTTTTCGATTCGGCGGCATCCTCGCCGACGAAATGGGCGTGGGCAAGACGGCGGTTGCGCTCGCGTATCTTCTGCGGCGTAAAGAGCTTGACGGAACCGCGCCGTCGCTCGTCATCGCGCCGACCTCAGTTACGCACACCTGGCTCAATGAGATCGCGAAATTCACCCCGCAGCTGCGCGCGCTCAAGCTCTCGTCCGGCAGCGATCGCGCGTCGCGCTACGATGAGATCGAACAATACGACGTCGTCATCACCTCGTACGCACTGGCGCGCATCGACGCGGAGAAGCTGGCGCAATTCAAGTTCCGCACGATCATTCTCGATGAAGCGCAGAACGCGAAGAACCCAAGCTCGCAGATTTCGAGAGTCGTGCGCAGCCTGCGCGCCGAGCATCGTCTCGCACTGACCGGTACGCCGGTCGAGAACTCGCTGCGCGATCTGTGGGCGATCTTCGCGTTCCTCGAACCAGGCTTGCTCGGGACGGAGAGCTCGTTCCGCCGCCGCTTCGAGGTCCCGATCGCCGGTGGCGATCAGCGCGCCGTCTCGCGCTTGCACGCGCGGCTGGAACCGTTCGTGTTGCGTCGCACCAAAGAAGACGTTGCTCCCGAGCTTCCGGAACGCACCGAGGCGGAGATCGTCGTCGATCTCTCGCCCGCGCAGCGTCAGCTCTATCGCGCGATCGCCGAAGCCGCGCGGCGCGAGATTCTCGATCGGCTGGGACAACGACCGCAAGAGAAGGCGAGCATCCACGTCCTTGCAGCGCTAACGCGCTTGCGACAAGTCTGCGCGCATCCGGGCCTGCTCGTCAAACGCTTTCTCGAAGAGCCGGAGAGCAGCGCCAAGTTCGAAGCGCTCCGCGAAACGATCGATGAGATTCGGGACGGCGGTCATCGCGTGCTGGTCTTCTCGGCGTTCGCATCGATGCTGCGGCTCATCAAGGACGATCTCCTCAAGCGCGACGTCGGCTTCGCGTACCTCGACGGGTCCGTGAAAGACCGCGACCGTCAGGCGGAAGTTAGCGCTTCATGCGCGACGACGGGCCGCCGGTGTTCTTGTGCTCGCTCAAAGCCGGCGGCGTCGGTCTGACGCTCACCGCCGCCGACTACGTCATCCTGTACGACCCGTGGTGGAATCCCGCCGTCGAACGCCAAGCAATCGACCGCACGCATCGGATCGGGCAGCGGCACCCGGTGACCGCCTACCGGATGCTGACGCGCGGAACCGTCGAAGAAAAGATCCGCGCCCTTGCTGCGCGCAAACGAGAGCTTTCGGAGAGCGTCATTCGCGCCGACTCAACCGTCGCAAAGGCGCTCACACGCGAAGACCTGGAATTTCTTCTCAGCGAACCGGATGAGGGCGATCACAACCCGGGGGAGGGGAGATGACGAGCGCACTCAGCTACGTCCACGGCGCAAGCGACGTCGAGTTCATCGGCGCGACCATCGGCGCGTATTTCGACGGCATCGTCAAGCGCTTTCCCGAGCATGATGCGGTCGTCTCCCGTCACCAGAACGTACGTCTCACCTATCACGAGCTGCATCGCGCCGTGGAAGAGTTTGCGCGTGGATTGATCGCGCTCGACGTCGCGCACGGCGATCGCGTCGGGATTTGGTCGACCAACAACAGCGAGTGGATCATCGCGCAGTTTGCGACGGCGAAGATCGGTGCGATTCTGGTCAACGTCAATCCGGCGTATCGGACGTCGGAAGTTTCGTATGCGCTGCAGCAGAGCGGAGTCAGCGTGCTGCTTACACAGGTGCGTCACAAGACGAGCGAGTACGCGCGCATGCTCGCCGAGGTCCGCACCGCGCTCCCCGGTTTGCGAAAGATCGTCTTGATCGGAGACGAGGACGTCGACGTCGAGCTCGACGCGATTCGCTGGAACGAGGTTCGGGCGCTGGGGATCGGGGTCTCGCCCGAAGCGCTCGGGGAACGGCAGAAGCGCACGCAGCCCGACGATCCGATCAACATACAATACACATCCGGCACGACGGGATTTCCCAAGGGCGCGACGCTCTCGCACCACAGCTTGCTGAACAACGGATTCTTCATTGGGGAAGGCTGCGGCTACAGCGAGCTGGACCGCGTCTGCATTCCGGTGCCGTTCTATCATTGTTTCGGGATGGTGCTCGGGAATCTCGCGTGCGTGACGCATGGGTCGGCGATGGTCATCCCGGCACCGACGTTCGAGCCGGCGGCGACGCTCGAGGCCGTTGTGGCCGAGCGCTGCACGTCGCTGTACGGCGTTCCGACGATGTTCATCGCGGAGCTGGCGCTGCCGAACTTCAAAGACTACGATTTGAGCTCGCTGCGCACCGGCATCATGGCCGGCTCGCCGTGTCCCGTCGAAGTGATGAAGCGCGTGCAAGCCGAGATGCACATGCCCGAAGTGACGATCTGCTACGGCATGACGGAAACGTCGCCGGTCAGCTTCCAAACCGGCAAGCACGACTCGATCGAAAAGCGGACGACGACGGTCGGCCGCGTCCATCCCCACGTCGAATGCAAGATCGTCGACGAACAAGGACAGATCGTCGCGCGCGGAACGCCGGGCGAGCTGTGCACGCGCGGTTATCTCGTGATGCTCGGCTACTGGAACGATCCGGACAATACGTCCAAGGCGATCGACGCCGCGCGCTATATGCACACCGGCGACATCGCCGTGATGGACGCCGAAGGCTACGTCAACATCAGCGGTCGCATCAAGGACATGGTGATTCGCGGCGGCGAGAACATCTATCCGCGCGAGATCGAAGAATTCTTGTACGCGCATCCCGCGGTCAAGGATGTCGCGGTCGTCGGCGTCCCGGATGCAAAATACGGCGAAGAGCTGTGCGCGTGGATCATCACGCGAGAAAATGCGACGGTCGATCTGGCCTCAATTCAGGAGTTCTGCAAAGGCAAAATCGCGCACTACAAGATTCCGCGCTACGTCAAGATCGTCGAGGCGTTCCCGATGACGGTGACCGGGAAAATTCAAAAGTACAAGATGCGCGAAGCATCGATCGCGGATTTGGGTTTGGAGGCGGCGGCGAAGATCGCCACCGCCTAGCTACCCTTCGACTAGAAGTTGAGCGTTATTCCAGTTGAGACGCCTTGGAGATGTCCGCCGGCCCAGCAGTGCGGTCCGTCGCCGCTGATCGGAGGATTGACCGTCGCATCGAACGCGGCCTCGATGCTGGCGTCGTGGCAGTCAGTCGTGATGCCGTGGCCGCCCGCGCCGAGGTCGTAGTGAGCCGCCGGATGATTGACGGTATCCGCGTATGCGACGATACCAGCCGACATGTACGTCGAAGTTGTGCTTCCACGCCATCGTATACATGTTCGACATATTATTCGGGTTCGCGGTTATCGGCGTATTGTGCTGCCCCGGATCGCCCGGCGTCGGGTTGGCGCGTGCCCAACCGAAGTTGATGTTGTCTTTTGCGGCGAGCCATTGCGTTAGCGCGAACCAGAATCCGCTACGCGTGCGCTCGTTCTGGTAATCGAGATAGTTCGGAAGGGCCCGGTTGAAACGCTCGAAAATCCCGCTGAGCGTCGTGACCCGGGAGATCGCGTATTGCAGGCCGGTTTTGAACGCCTCTTCGTCGGCGACGTCATTCGGATCGAGATTCGCAAGGTCGCTGCTGCGATTCACCTTCTTGTGGATCTCGTATGCGGCCGTCCAGTACAGCGGTCCGCGGTTGTACTCGAGATCGTAGCTGTATGCGCTGCCGAACGAGCCATCGTTGCAGAACGGTGGGAGGCCGCCGGCGCCTGGCGACTATTGTCCGGTACAATCGGATTCGCCCGAAGCGATTTCGCTGTCGTCCTCTGAGCGATTCTGGCCCGGTGACACGAAAAGATTCGTTTTGAATCCGCCCCAGTTGGGTGATTCGTACCACAGAGCATGATCGAGTAGGCCGCCGAACTCGACGCGGTTGTCACCGCCCGTGTTCCCCATTATGACGGAATAGTCGCCGATCTCGCCGGAGAACGGATCCATTCGCATCGTCGAGTTGCGGTACGGCGTATAGGTTTTTCCGACGAGGAATCGGCCCGAATCGGTCTGGAGACCAAGGTAGGTCGGGCGCGTGGTCAAGGCACCATTAACGACGCTGTCGCTGGTCGAATTGCTGTTGACGGTCCCGGCGCTCGAAGAAAATGCGATACCGGTCTCGACCTGATAGACGAGGCTGCTGTCACCGCCGAGCTTGTGGCTGCCGCGGATGCCGAAGTATGTGGAGTTCGATGAAATGTCATCCATCCATGAGTGGTTGCCGATTGGTCCTGCTCCGACGGCGGGATAGAAGTTGGCAAGGCCCTTCGTCAGATCATCAGCCGAAACGTCGACGTGACCGTATAACGTGACCGCGTCTTTTTTACCGAACAAAAACGTCATCGTTTTACCAGGCTTCATCCGGACGTATTGCTCCGCCGGTGCCTTGGCCGCAGCAGGTGGCGCTTGCTGTTGCTGCATCTGCTGCGCTTTAATTTGTTCGATTTGCGCTTTCAATGCATCGAGCTGCGCTTGCAGTGCTTGCAGCTGCGCGTCAGTACTGGTTTGTGCGGTGGTCTGCGCCGTCTGTGCGAACACCGGCGTGCCGAGCATGGCGAAAGAAAGAACTGCCGCCAGGAGAGTCTTCATCAAATTTCCTCCTCGGGTCTGTCGAGCAGTTCAAGCGGCGCTTGCCCTGATCCTGTATCCAGAATACCAAAGGCTTAGTTTAGCCGGGTCACCGTAACGGCGGCCGAGACTGGGTCGCCATTCTCCGTGAAGCGCACGGGGCCGAGAATGGTGGAAAACGTGTGCGTTCGCAGAACCTCGGCCAGGCCGGTGGGGTTAGGAGCAAGCCTCAGCGCCTCGACCCCGATCTGGGCTGCGGCGTAGGTCCGAAGCGCGGCGTCGTCGGGCAGGACGAAGGCGCGGGCGTGATATCGCTGCGCAACCGCGATCACCGCCGGAGTGCGCCGGATCGCGGCAGCTTCGGTGCGGAACAAGGCGCCGGCACCGGTGAACTCGGCGGGATCGAACCCACGATGCGAGACCTCTACGAGCAGCCTGCGGGGATGGGCTCGCATTGCAGTCCGCGCCGAGCAGAAGACCGGCTCGCGGCTGGTCGTCGCAAAATACACCGCATCGGCGCGCGCGATGCAGCTCCCGAGCGTGACCCCCGACAACGCGCCCATGATCGCGGCTCGTCTGCGTCCGTCGTCCGAGCCGTCGTCCAGAACGCAGATGCGCGGTCCGAACGATCGTCGCATGGTGTGATACGCGACGTTTGCGAGTTGGAGTTCGCTGGGCGCAAGCCGGAAGACCGGTGAACCCGGACTGCTGGGGCCGCCCGCCGTTCCGCTGATTGCGACCTCGTGCAATCGCCGTAGCGCCGGCGCTTGAGCGACCGCGACGTTCGTGCGCAGCGGTCCGATAAGGACACGGACTCCTCCGCGCGCAGCGGCGCGAGCGATTCTCGGCCCTGCCGCGACGTCCGCGGAGTTGTCGGTGCCTTCGTCTTGGTGCGCGTTTTCGACGGCTTCGGCGCCATGCGGTGAGACGACATTGACGTCGACGCCTTGCGCGCGCAAATCGTCGATGGCGAGCGTGACCGCATCACGCAGCCGCAATCCCGTCGCGCCGTCGTCGCCGGTTGCCGGTAAATCGAAGGAAAGCGTCGATGTGCGCGCAGCCGCAGCGCTTCCGAGTAGGATGCAAAGCGCTACGGCTGCTGCCCAGATTGCGAACGGGACGGAACGGATTCCGCGGTTATCCTGCGGGAGCGGTTGCCGCCATGCCGCCGGCGGAGAGCTCGCGTTGGATCTCCGCCTTACGTACAGGACGAAGAACGACGAGCGCCAGGACCGCTGCAACAATGTTCATGCACGCTGCAAGGACGAGAACGTCCGTCCACGTCCCAGTCGAGTGCTGATGAGGCTCGCGATCGGGACGAGCAGCGAGCCCGTGCCCTTCGCTGTGTAGAGCATGCCGTAGTTCGTGGTCGCGAATTTCTGGCCGAAGTGATCGCGTGTCGTCGATGGGAAGATACTGTAGATTTCACCCCATGCAAAGAACACGAGACCGGAGAGGATCACGAACGAAACCGGTGTTCCTCCGAAGAGCCAGAGTGCGAAGATGCCGATGCCTTCCAACAGGAATGCACAGAACATCGTAACCTCGCGGCCGACGCGATCGGAAACCCATCCAAGGAAGGGGCGCGTGATGCCGTTCATGATGTTGTTCAGCGACAGCGCGAACGTTAAAGCCGGCAGCGTAATTCCAAGGAGCGAGACGTGGAACATCGCCGACATAGAAGTCCGCGCGATAGGGCCGAGCTGCGCGACCGCCATGAGTCCGCCGGCTGCGACCAGCACGAACATGACGTACATGACCCAGAACGTTCCGGTGCGCAGTGTTTCACCAGGAGTGAAGTCATGCGTGCCCTGAAGGACCGTCGCTTTTTTCGTCTCGGCGGGTTTGAGTCTGGGAGGCGTGACAAGGAACGAACCCGCGATAATGATGATGATGCCTTGGAGAAGGCCGAAGAACAGGAACGTGTGTGCGTAGCCGCTCCGTCTTGATCATGTGGCTGAGCGGGATGATCGTGATCGCGGCGCCTGCGCCGAATCCGGCCGATGTCAGTCCCGTCGCGAGACCGCGGCGGCCGGCGAACCACTTCAGCGCGTTTCCGATGCATGTACCGTAGACGATTCCGGCGCCGATGCCTGCGATCGCGCCACCGATCCACAGCGTTGTGACGCTGGTGGCTGAGGCGTCGATGACCCATGCGAGCGCTGCTAATATCGCGCCCGCAATGACCATGACTCTCGGTCCGTATTTGTCGACGAGCGCGGCTTCAAATGGAACCAGCCACGTTTCTACCAGCACGAAGATCGTGAAAGAAACCTGGATTGCGGATTTTGCCCACCCATTTGGCGTGATTCATCGGATTGACGAAAACCGTCCATCCGTACTGATAGTTGGCGACCATCGCCATGCAGATGATGCCGGGTACGACTTGAACCCACGGGTTCCGCAGCCCGCTATACTCTGTGGTCTCGATCGACGTTCCTGAGAGCTGACATCACAGCCCCTCCGTTTGGTTCTTTGTTATTGTTCTCCCGAGGTGCTTTGGACGTAGACGCCGCCGAAGCGCCCCTTGACGCAAAGGTGGCCGCTGGTGACGCCGTTTTCGATTGGTGACGTCACCTTCACGATGGTGTTGTCTTGCACGTGCAGCGTGAGCGTGCAGCCGACGCCGCAGTACGAGCAAATGGTGTCCGTGGCGGTCTGCTCTTTTTCGTTCCAGGTTCCGGATTCACGCATTTCGTGCTCGGAGCTGAACATGAGAGCACCGGTCGGGCAGACGCCGATACAGTTGCCGCAATAAACGCAGGCCGAGTCGGGTAACGGAACTTCGAACTCGGTAGAGATGTGCGCGCCGAATCCGCGTCCCGCCATCGCAATGGCGAACGTGTTTTGCGCGTCGGTCCCGCAGGCTTCGACGCACTTGTAGCACGCGATGCATTTCGAGTAGTCGCGCACGTACAGCTCGTTATCGACCTTGATCGGTTGCGCGACCGTCGCGGCGTGCGCGCCGTATCGGCTCGGGTCAGCGTCGTATTGCGTCATGTAGCGTTGCGCGTCCGGCGCGGTCGAGAGATCGACCGACGAGCCGAGAAACTCAAGCACCATCTTGCGGCTGTGACGCACGCGTTCGGAATCGGTCTTCACGACCATCCCCGCCTCGGCTTTGCGCGCACAGGATGGGACGAGCACGCGCGAGCCTTCGACCTCGACGACACAGACGCGGCAGGCGTTGACCGGAGTGAGATTTTCAAGATAGCAGAGCGTCGGCGTCTCGATCGCGGCTTGACGGCAGGCTTCGAGCAGCGTCGCTCCCTCGGTAACGGTCACAGTCTTGCCATCGATCGTCACGTCGAGCGTGCGCGGCGGCGCTTCGACCGGCGCGTGCGGGATGATGTGTTGAACGGTCATGCAAGTAGTCCCAATCGGAGAGCAGAGTCGATCGCGCCGGCAGCCGTCTGTCCGAGACCGCAGATCGATGCGTCGCGCATCACGCGGCCGATCTCGGCGAGTAAGTCGACGTCGATCTTGCGTTTGTCGCTCGGTGTCGCCGCGATACGTTCCAGCGCTTCTTCCTGACGAACGGTGCCGACGCGGCAGGGTACGCACTGTCCGCACGATTCATCGCGGAAGAAGGCTGCGATGCGATGCAGCGTGTGACCAAAATCGATCGAATCGTCGAAAAGCATGACGACGCCGGATCCGAGCGTCGTCCCGGCGGCGCGCGTCGCTTCGAACGTCAGCGGCATCGAGAGCGTGTCCGGCGCGACGAACGAACCGGCTGCGCCGCCCATCAGAACGGTGCGCAGCTTCTTGCCGCCTCGAACGCCGCCGCCGAGCTCGATCAATTCGCCAAGCGTCGTCCCGAACGGAACTTCGTAGACGCCGGGCTTCTCGACGCAGCCGGAAAGACAGAAGAGCTTCGGCCCGGTCGAGTTCTCCGTGCCGATGCGCGCAAACGCGTCACCGCCCTCGAGGATGATGAGCGGCAGGCACACGAGCGTTTCGACGTTGTTGGCGAGCGTCGGTTTTCCGAATACGCCGAATTGCGCGGGGAACGGCGGCTTGTTGCGTGGCTCACCACGCTTACCTTCGATCGAATTGAAGAGCGCCGTCTCTTCGCCGCAGATGTACGCGCCGGCGCCGCGGCGGATTTCGATGTCGAAGTTCAGCCCCTTGCCGAAGATGTTCTCGCCGAGCAGTCCGCGCGCGCGGGCTTGATCGATCGCGTTCTGCAAACGCGCCGCCGCCAGCGGATACTCGCCGCGTATGTAGATGAAGCCTTGCTCGCAACCACCGCCGAGCGCTGCAATCGTCATCGCTTCGATGAGCGCGAACGGATCGTTCTCCATCACGATGCGGTCTTTGAACGTCCCCGGTTCGGATTCGTCGGCGTTGCACACGAGATAGTGCGGACGCACCGCTTCTTTCGCGACAGCATCCATTTTGCGGCCGGTCGGAAACGCGGCGCCGCCGCGGCCGACGAGTTTGGACGCGGTGACTTCGCGAACGACGCCGGCCGGGCCGAGCTCGAGCGCGCGGCGCAGCGCGGCATAGCCGCCGTGTGCGCGATACTCGTCGATGTCTTCGGGATCGATCTTTCCGACGCGCGCGAGCAACTTGAACGGACCGCCGCCGACATTTGGTCGTGACGCACCGTTGCGCGATGCCGAACCGATTGCTCCACCTTGCGCAAGACTGGTAACGTCGCCGGCATTCATCGGCGCGACGCGCGCGACCTGATGGGACCGGTCCGGCTTCGATCACGAGTGCAGCGGGAGCGCGTTCGCAGAGTCCGAGACACGGACTGCGCAGCCACGTGAAGCTGCCGTCTTTCGACGGCGTTCCGGCTTTGCCGCAGGTGCGTTCCAGCTCGGCGCACAGGGCGTCGGCGCCGTTCGTTTGACACGCGATGTCGTCGCAGACGTGCACGACCTTGGGCGGCTGCGGTTTCATCGAGAACATCGCGTAGAACGTTGCGACACCGTACGCTTCGGCGGGTGCGACGTTCAGACGCTCGGAGATGAGATTCAGCGCACCGCCGCTGATCCAGCCGACGCGATCGTTAACCGCGTGCAGCGCCGGCAGCAGAAGATCGCGGCGCGGGATTTGCTCGTCGAGGAATGCGTCGATCGCGGCCCGCTCTTCGTCCGTCGGTTGCGCCGACGTGAAGTGCAGATCCGGCACTAGGCGTTCACCGCCTGCTGCGGCTGCTGCTTTACTGCGTACCGGAGCGACCTTTTCGATCGCAACCGCTGCAGCTTTGAATTCGGCGGTCCCGGATTTGGGATCATCGGCGTCGATCGTGAGGACGTTCGTTGCGATGTCGTCGTTGAAGTGGAACGTCGTGAAAACAAGCCCGGCGCGCAAACCGGAATCGATGTGCACCGGCATCTCGACTGCACCGCGGCGCGAACGAACGCGAATCTTCTCGCCTTCGACGAGTCCGATATTGCCGCGCGTCTTCCGGCGAGATGTCGAGCGATTCGCCGCGTCGCAGCGGCGAAACATAGCCACCGCTTTGAACGCCGGTGTTGTACGAGTCAAGCCGCCGGCCCGTCGTGAGGCGCAGCGGAAATTCGTCGTCGAGCTTTTCGACCGGCGGATCGTCTTCGACGGCTGCGAACGGCGCGCGCGGGCCGACGACCGGATCTTCCCAAAGCCGCGCGTGCAAGAAGACTTCGCCCGGATGGTTGAGGTCGTAGCACGGCCACTGGATACCGCCGAGCTTCTCGAGACGCTCGTACGTCATGCCGCAGATGCCACGGCGAAAGATTGCGGCATTCTTCCCACATCGCAGCCGGCGTTACGTCGCCCCAATCGGAGCCGAGCCGCTTGGCTAAGCTCGGCGATGATCTCGATGTCGTCGCGCGCTTCGCCCGGTGGGTTGAGCGCTTTGCGCACGCGTTGTACGCGGCGCTCGCTGTTCGTGACGGTTCCTTCGGATTCGCACCAGCTGGCCGAAGCGGGGAACACGACGTCGGCGAGCTCGCCGGTTTTGGTGAGGAAGATGTCCTGAACGATCAGGCATTTCAATCCGCCGAGCAAACGCATCGCTTTATCTTGATCGGCTTCGGACTGTGCCGGATTCTCGCCGATGACGTAGAGCGTGTCGAGCTCGCCGTGCTCGACGGCTTCGAATATCTGCGAGAGATTGTAGCCGTTGCGATCCGGAAGCGGTGAGGTGTGCCACGCGGCTTCAAACTTGGCGCGCGCCTGCCGGATCCTCGACGTCTTGTCCGCCCGGGAACTTGTTCGGGATTGCGCCCATGTCGCCGCCGCCTTGGACGTTATTCTGTCCGCGCAGCGGGCAAACGCCGGAGCCCCAGCGCCCGACATGACCGGTGAGCAGCGAAAGATTGATCAGTGCGCGCACGTTGTCGACGGCGTTGTGATGCTCGGTGATGCCGAGCGTCCAGCAGATAATCGCGCGCTCGGCGCGCGCATATGCGTGCGCGAGCTGGCGAATGTGCCGCAGCCGGGACGCCGGTGAGCGTTTCGGCGTATTCCGGCGTGTAGCTTTCGACGCAAGCTTTGTACGCTTCGAAATCCGGTGGTCGCGCGCTCGATGAAGTTCCGATTCTCGAGCCCGGCAGCCAGAATCTCATGGCCGACCGCATTCGCAAGCGCGATGTCGCTGCCGACGTCGAGGCCCATCCAGAGATCGGCCCACTTTGCGCTGCTCGTGCGGCGCGGATCGACGACGTACATTTCGCGCCGTTGTGAATTCCTTTGAGCGACGTGATGGAAGAAGATCGGATGCGTTTCACGCGCGTTCGAGCCCCAAAGGATGATCAGATCCGTCTCCTCGACCTCGCGATAGGAACTCGTCCCTCCGCCTGCACCGAATACTGTCGTCAGACCGACGACGCTGGGAGCGTGTCAAGTTCTATTGCATGAATCGATGTTGTTGCTGCGCATCACCGCCCGCGCAAATTTTTGCGCAGCGTAATTCATCTCGTTGGTCGCCTTCGAGCAACTGAACATCCCGTAGGTTTTCGTCGCCCCACGCTCGCGTGCATCACGCAGACCCGCGGCAGCGCGGTCGAGCGCTTCGTCCCAGGTCGCTTTGCGCAGTTTCTCACCGTCGCGGACGAGCGGATGCTGCAGTCGAGTGTAAGGCTTCATCTTTCAGATTGCTCCGTCGGTGTGGAGTCGTTCGAGGTCGGCTTTCGAGTAGCCGAGCTCGGCGAGGATCTCTTCATTGTGTTCCCCGAGCAACGGCGAACGTTTCACGTCGGCCGGCGAGTCGGAGAGGTTGAGCGGGCAGCCGACCGTGTAGAACTCGCCGCGCTGCGGATGTTCGACTTTCGCGATCATCTTGCGCTTGCGCAGCGACTCATCTTCGAGCAGCTCGCGCATGTCGAGGATCGGCCCGCACGGGACGTCGAGCGCGTTGCACTTCTCGAGAACTTCGTACTTCGTAAACTTGCTCGTCCACTGCTTCGATGATCCTGAACATCTCATCGAGTTTCGGAAGGCGCGCTTCAGGCGTCGCCCAGGCGGGATCTTCGGCTAATTCCGGCTTGCCCATCGCCTTGCACAGCGGCTCCCAAACCTGCGGCTGGATGATCATGTACACGTAGTCGTTCATGCCGCCCGGTTTGCATTTCAGTGCGGCGCCGGGTTGGCCGCCGCCCGATGCGTTCCCCGAACGCGGAACGACGCCGTTGAAGCTCTTGTTCGGATATTCGCGCAGCGGTCCATGCGCCAGACGTTGCTGATCGCGCATCTTGACGCGGCACAGATTCAAAACCGAATCTTGCATCGCGCAAACGACGCGCTGCCCGCGGCCGGTGTGCACGTCGCGTTGGTAGAGCGCCGCGAGAATCGCGGCGACCGTATGAATGCCCGTTCCGGAATCGCCGATTTGCGCGCCGGTACTGGTCGGAGGACCCTCTTCCCAGCCGGTCGTGCTCATCGCGCCGCCCATCGCTTGCGCGACGGTCTCGTATGCTTTGGCATTCTCGTAGTTACCCGGTCCGAAGCCTTTGATCGAGGCGTAGATCATACGCGGGTTGAGCTCTTGCATCCGCTCCCACGTGAAGCCCTGACGGTCGAGCACGCCCGGACCGAAGTTCTCGACGATCACGTCGCACTTGCGCATCAGAGCCTTCGAAGATCTTTTTGCCTTCGGCGTGCTTGGTGTTGAGCGTCACGCTGCGCTTGTTGCAGTTGAGCATCGTGAAGTACAGGCTGTCGACGTTCGGGATGTCGCGCAGCTGTCCGCGCGTGATGTCGCCGCGTCCGGGCAGCTCGACCTTGATCACGTCGGCGCCGAGCCACGCAAGAATCTGCGTCGCCGACGGGCCGGCTTGCACGTGCGTCATGTCGAGCACGCGCACGCCGTCGAGCGCTTTGCCGCTTTTCGCGGCGGTATGCGGCGGCCGTCACTTGTACATGGTCTGGTTTTCGGTCCCCGGCGCGTACGCGTCGGGATCGAGCCAGACGTTGATGATCGCGCATGTTCCGCGAAGCGCGCGCGCGCTCGAGCGCCGGGCGAATCTCTCCGGGCTCGCGCACCGCTTCGCCGTAGATGCCCAGCATGTCGGCGAACTTCTCGAAATCGACTTCGCCGAGATAGTTGCCGACGTTGCCGCGCTCTTTGCCGTACTTCTGAATCTGTCCGCAGCGGATTTGATTCATGTACAAGTTGTTGCCGACGATCGCGATGTACGGAAGGCCGAACCGGATCGCGGTCTGGATGTCGAAGCCGGTCATCGCAAACGAACCGTCGCCGAACAGCGCGACGACTTCGCGTTTGGGCTGCGTCAGCTTGGCGGCCATCGCGAAACCGGTGCCGACGCCGAGCGTTCCGAGCGGACCGGGATCCATCCAGAGTCCCGGGCCCTTTGGACGCACGACGTTGCCCGCGAAGGTAACGACGTCGCCGCCGTCGCCGACGAAGATCGAGTTGTCGGTGAGGAACTCGTCGATCTCGTACGCGAGGCGGTACGGATGAATCGGATTGGCATCGCTGCGCAGCTTCGGAAGGCGCGCCGCAACGGCGGCGTCTTCTTTGGCGCGCAAGTATTTCACCCAGTCGTTGCGGCCCGCGGCGCCGTTCGAGTTGCGGCCCGAGACGGCTTGCGTCACGGCGGCTAAGATCGCGCCGACGTCGCCGACGAGTCCGAGATTGATGTCGCGGTTGCGTCCGACCGTCGTGTACGACATGTCGATCTGCACGACCGTCTTCGACTTGAGGCTCTTGCCGTAGCGCAGACGAAAATCGAACGGCGTTCCGACGACGATCGTGACGTCGGCTTCGGCGAACGCGTCACGCCGCGTCAGCTGGAAGTTCAGCGGATGATCGGGCGGCAGCGTTCCGCGGCCGGCGCCGTTCATGTACGCCGGGATGTTGAGCTTCTCGACGAACGTCGCGCGCCGCATCGGTGCCGCGGCAGGTCCACACTTGTTGACCGAGCAGCACGCACGGCTTCTTGGCCTGGGCGATGATGTCGGCGAGTTTCTCGATGTCGGCCGGATCGCCGATGCTGTGCGTCGAGGCGCGGTATTCGCCGGCTTTCGGAAGCACGGCTTTGGACGGATCGATCTTCAGGTCGAGGACGTCGCGCGGAATCTCGAGGTACGACGGGCCGTACGCGCCGTTGAAGCTTTCGCGCGCCGCCATCGCGACGAAGTCGGCGATGCGTTCGGTGGTCGGCACCGACGTCGCGAACTTCGTGATCGGCCGCATGATGTCGACGTGCGCAAGATTTTGCAGGCCGCCCATCATGTGTTGCGAGAGCGCGGACTGTCCGCCGATCAAGAGCATCGGGCTCTCGGCGCGAAACGCGTTCGCGACGCCGGTGACGGAGTTCGTCGTGCCGGGACCGGCCGTGACGACGGCGCAGCCCATCTTGCCGGTCATGCGCGCGTAACCGTCGGCGGCGTGCGCTGCGACCTGCTCGTGGCGGACGTCGATGATCTTGATCCCTTCATCGATGCAGCCGTCGTAGATGTCGATGATGTGGCCGCCGCAGAGCGTGAAGATCGCGTCGATGCCTTCGGCTTTGAGCGCCTTCGCGACGAGATGGCCGCCGGACGTTTTCTGCTCGGGCGGGTCGACGTTGATATTGGGAAGCTCTTTGCCGGCTGGAATCGTTTGCGCCATGCGTCTCTCCTAGAGGTCGGTCGTGTACTGCGTCACGTGCGCAGCCAAATTCAATGCGTGATCGCGGACGAGCCGTTCTGCGAGATCGGCGTCACGCGCTTCGAGGGCTTCGATGATCTGCATGTGGTCGACGATCGATTTTTCGAACCGGCGGTTCTCACCGATCGAACGGTGGCGGATCGAACGGACGTGGATCAAAATGCCTTCGGCCGTTCGAGCGAGCTGCGCGCAGTGCGAAAGCTCGAGGATGCGTTGATGAAATTGCAGATTGGCGTCGGAGTACTCGTCGAGGTTGGCCGCCAGGCGGCCGTCGTCGAAGGTCGCGAAGATGTCGCGCAGCGATTTGATCTCGTCGGTCGTCGCGTGGACGGTGATCAAACGCGCGGCCATGCTTTCGAGCGCGGCCCAAACCGTGATGATCTCGACGAGCTCGGCGCGATTCTTCCGCACGATGAAGTAGCCGCGCCGCGGCAAGTTTTGCACGAGCCCTTCATGCTCGAGGCGGGCCAGCGCTTCGCGGATCGGCGTTCGGCTCACGCCGAGCTTGGCAGCAAGCCGGCGCTCGTCAAGCCGCAGCGCTTCGGGCGGCGACTCATAGATATTGGTAGCCAGGATCGCGGCGCGGAGCGCTTCGTAGGCACGACGGCGGAAGCTCGCGTCGGATTCAATCGGCTCGAGAGGTAGGACGGACATCGTTGAATCCATCTGGGCGCTGGCTATAAAAAGTGGCTCCGTGGAATACGGTATACCAGGAAATTTCCCTGCAAAAGGGCCCGGCCGTCCGGCCGCGCCCCTTCGATTTTAGCACTGATCCCGTCCCGGCCTACGCCTTGAGGGTCACCGGGGTGTAGCCCTCGCGGGCGGGGACCTTTTGTGAGCTGATGATCTTGTGGGCGGCGTCGGGATCCGGGTTCGAGCACGGACCCGCCGCGAAGTCGCCGCCGGCCCGGTCGTGAATGTCGAAGAACTCGCCGTCGCCTTTGCGCTTGCTCTTCGGAAGCAAGATCCCGGCGTAGGTCTCCTGGACGGCCTGATGGTCGCAGTCGCGCCAATAGGCCGGCTGCGTCTTTCCGGCATCGAACTTGTGACCGGCGAACGCCTGGATCAGTTTCTCGGTTTCCGTCGTGCCGGCCGCGTTGATGCGGTCGGCGAGCTTGCTCGCCGGTAATGAAATCCGAGATACTGCCGCCAGTTGGGCGGAAAGCCTTTGGCGCGCGGTTTGAGCTGGTCCCAAATGAACTTCGTGCGGTCGCCGCCCGCATCCGGGTCCCCAAATGTAACCCCACAGTCGAGCCGGCGATCTCGTCGGTCGGCATGCCGACGGCGACTTCGTTGCCGCACAGGATTCCGCCGACTTTCATGCTCTTGTGAAGTCCCTGGCGCACGAACGCCGTGACCGAGTTCTGCGTATCGGGTCCGTAGTTGCAGAAGACCATGACATCGGCGTCGGTGTTGCTGGCTTTCGTCATATATGACGAATATTCGCTCGCGCCGAGCGGATGCAGATCTTCGCCCATCACTTGGCCGCCGTGCGCGAGCAAAATCTTCTTGAAACGGTCGCGTCCATCGGTGCCGAACGCGTAGTCGGCAACGATGAAATACCATTTCTTTCCGTATTTTAGCAGCGCCGGGCAGGTCGCGTTGGCGAGCATCGTGAGATTCGCGGTCGCGCGGTAGCAGGTACGATTCGCTTTTGCGCCCGTGATGTTCGTATCGTGCGTTCCGATCGCAACGAAGAGAATACCCAACTCTTCGGAGGTCGCCGAAACTGCGAGCCCGACGGCGGAGGACAGCCCACCGCACAAAACGTCGACTTTTTCTTGCAGCGTCAGGCGCTTTGCTTCGTTAACGCCGGTCGCGGGTTTGGACGCATCGTCGCCGCGAACGAGGACGTACTTGATGCGGTTGTTTTTTTCATCGCGATGTCGAACGCGGCTTCGAGGCCGGTCTGCTGCGATTCGCCTGCGGCAGCGTAGACACCGGAAAAGCTGTCGACGTGGCCGATCTTGATCGTCGCGCCACCGCCGGCGGCGATAACCTCTTTCGCGGGCGGAAGCGGAGCTGCGCCGATGGGACGCGTCTCGAGCAGCGGGAAACCAAGAGCCGTTGCCCCCGCGATCCCGAGCGCCCCGGTCCGGCGAAGAAACTCGGAACGCGGAACGTCAGTCTTCTCGTCTAAACTCGGGCATGGAAAAACCTCCCCCGATGGAACGCTCTTTCAAAAATCCGCGCGCCGAGCGAAAGCTCCTCCCGCGTGCAACGCATAAAGGACGAGAATTTTTTGTACGGATGTCGAAGGTTCAGAAATTATCATGACAGCGACGCAAGATGAACGAGGGGAACCGAAAGTCGTCCTTCTCGTGCGCTTGCTCAACGCAATCGACGAAGGCCGTCATTCATTCGCGGATTTGAAGCTGCGTATCGCCGACGGAAAACCGCCCAGCACGCGAACGCTGCGGCGCTATCTCTCGATTTTGGCCGACGCGGGATTCCCATGGTATTTTGACCGGCGCCTCGGGACGTACCGGTTCAGCGAGGGCTACAGTCTCAAGCGGCTCAACTTGTCCTCGCGCGAGCTCTTCGGCCTCGTCACGCTCAAGCGGCTGGGCGCCTCGCTCGGCGGGACGCTCGCGAGCGCGATCGACGATGCCGCATCGAAGCTCGTCGAGATCGCGGATGCGCGCGGCGCGGTTCACCTCCAAACGGGTTCGTCGCTGGCGCTGCGCATCGATCAGGTCGTCTTGGAACCGGAAGCCGAGCGCGTCTTCGAAACGCTGCGCGAAGCGGAGATCGCGCGCCGGCGCGTATCGTTCAAGTACATCGACAAGAAAGGCGCGCGCAGCGAGCGCAACGTCGATCCATACGGATTCATCGTGTCGAGTGGCCGCGTCTATCTGGTCGGCTACGATCACACGCGTGCCGACATGCGTGTCTTTGCGGTCGACAACGTCACCGCACCGAGGATATTGCCGAATCGCTTTGAGCGTCCGGCAGATTTCGATTTGAACGCGTTCGGTGCGCATTCGCTCTCAGGGCGTGCACCATTCGACGCAGCCGACCGAGGTGACGGTTCGATTCTCGCCGATCGTCGCCAAGGCGGCGCGACGCGCGCGCGTTGCGCCGCAAAGCCGGTTCGTCGAGCAGAGCGACGGATCGCTCGAAATCGTTTACGCGGTTGCGGATCCGCTCGAGATCGTGCGATGGTCGCTCGGATGGGGTGGCGAAGCTGAAGTGACCGCTCCGGATTTCGCGCGCGACAGCGGCGCGCGAGATGATCGAACACATAGCAAGGCAGTACACGCGTTGAAACATTCTCGACTCACGATCGCTCTGGGCGGCAGCGCTGTTTGCGATTGCTCGCACCGCTTTGGGTAAATGCCGATATCCCGCAGGGCGAACCGGTCGCGGGGATACGCTGCGACAAAATGGAGGGAACGGCATACCACATCCACTCGCACCTTGCGATCAACGATCACGGCCGCGCACTCCCGATTCCGGATTCGGTCGGCAGGCCGATTTTCGGACAGTGCTTCTATTGGCTGCACACGCACACGCCCGATGGAATCATCCATATCGAATCGCCGGTCGTGCGCACGTTCACGCTCGGACAGTTCTTCGCGGTATGGAGCGAACCGCTCTCGCGTACGCGCGCATCCGATGCGAAGCTGCGGGGGGGCGAGAAAATGACGGTCTGGTTGAACGGCAGCCGGTACGCCGGTGATCCCCGCGCGATTCCGCTTGCGCAGCACACCGATATCACGATCGACGTCGGCGGGCCCGCGCCGAAGCCGGCGCCGTTCACGGCGTGGAACGGGCAGTAAGCCAACTCGAAAACGACGCTACTATAACGACGCTACTATAACGAAGAGCGCAGCGCGCGCATCAGTGCCCCAAAGCGCGCGTCGGTTGCCTCGCACGACGCGGTCGCGCTGTAGACGATGACGACGAAGCGTTCACCGTCCGCGGTGACCAGGATGCCGCCGTCGTGCGAGGCCTCTTCGGTGTCGCCTGTCTTATGCGCGAAATAGTCGCCCGCATCGATGCCGGCAGAGAGCTTGGTATTCCATTCTTGCCGTTCGAGCAAAGAAAAAAGGAAGTTCGCTCCCGGGAAACTGCCGTTTGCGATCGCGCACATCAGCGTCGCGGCGTCACTCGCCGGATGCGTGTTGCGGCCGAACTGCGCGGGATCGCGCAGGAGCGGATGACCTCCGGACAGCTTGCGACGCAGACCGGTATCGATCAACCCGAGCTCGGCACGAACGAGGGCGGTAGCGCGCTCGCGTCCCGCGAGGTCGAAAAGTTGGTTCGTGGCGACGTTGTCGGAGCGCACGATCGCGAGCGTGCACAGCTCCTCGAGTGTGCCCGCATAGCCTGCGATCAGCGGAGAAGGCCCGTCGTTCGCCGTCAGATTTCCGGGGTCGATCGGGTGCGGCCCGCTCGCGATTTCGCCGCGTTCGCCCAGGATCAGCGCGGCAGCCACCAGCGGCACCTTGATCATGCTGGCCGGATAAAGCGGACGGCGGGGATGATACGCGGCGCCGGCACGGTCCGCAAGCCGCACCACCTGGATTGCGGGACTGGCTAGGCCACTCTGCCCTGCGATACGAGCGAGTTCGGAGTCGGTCAGGCGCAACGGAACGCCATGCGTGTAAGTACTTGCATTCGTCGTCTGATTGGTTTATTCTAAGCGTGCAAGTACTCACTTACATAAGGACTGTCCCGCTGCCATGTATCTAAAACTCCAGCCGTTCGAAGGCGCCAGCGATTCGCGAAGCCTCTTGGACGCCGTCGAAGCCTCTGCGCAGAAGAACGACCGGACGCTCACGATCGGTCTCGACGAGATCGACAGCTTGGACGCGGCGGCGATGAATGGGCTGATCACTGCGTTGCGCCGCATGCGCGACGCCGGCGGGACCGTACAGCTGCACGTCCAGCGCCCGGATCTGCTCGTGACGCTCGCGCGAGACCGGTCTCGATAAGGTGTTCAAGGTCGTCGAGACGCCGGACGAGCCGCGCCAGAAACCCACCCGCAAGCGCAAACGCCGCGGAGGTGGGGTACGAAGGATTGCCGGGGGTCTGGCGGGAGCGTTTGTTGCCCTGCTGATCCTGGGGACGCGATAGATGCTGCAAACACACGAACAGAGTGTCGAAGGCTCACCGACGCGGGAGCGCATTTTGCGTGCCGCGCGCGCGGTCTTCGAACGCAACGGTACACGCGGCACGACGACGCGTGAAGTCGCAGAGCGTGCGGGCGTCAACGAAGCGACGCTTTTCCGTCATTTCGGCAACAAGACCGCGCTGCTGGAAGCGATGCGTGAGTGGAGCCTCGAGCAGCTGGGCTTCGATGCTGCGCTGGATTCCTTAACGGGCGAGATCGAAGCCGATCTGGTTCAGATTTGCACTTCGCTGTACGAGCGTATGATGCGCAACCAAGCCATCATTCGCATCAGTCTGGCTGAAGAGGAAACCGACCCCGACCAGGTTCCGACATGCCTGAAGGGGCCGACCGAAATTATGCAGCGCCTGATGAGTCATCTTCAAGCGCAAGTCGACCGGGGAGTGATTCGCGGAAATCCGCGACAACTTGCAGCGCTGATCATGGGAACGATGTTCTCTCTAGCAATGAAATCAAAAAAACTTGATTGGGGCGACGAAAGCCGGCCCCAAGCGCTCATCCCGGCCTTCGTCGATGCAATACTTCATGGGGTGAAGCGATAAAGTTGGAGACCAAAGAATCTGCGTCTACCGCGCCGCGTCCGACCAACGGACCGAGCGCGCCGTCCGTCGACGGCAACGGCCCGAGCGAATCGAAAGCGCCGAAAGGCCGCGGACCGTCGGGTCCCGCCCGGCAAATGTTGATCGTTGCCGGCGTCATCGCCGTGGTGCTCATCTTGTTTTACGGCGTTCGTTTCATCGCGTATGCAACGACGCATCAATCGACGGATGACGCGTACGTCGAAGCCGACATCGTCACGGTGACGAGCAAAATCTCCGAGCGCGTGCAAACGATTAATACGGATACGAATCGCTACGTGAAGAAGGGCGATCTGCTGATCCAACTCGACGACCAAGACGAGCGGACGCGCTATTTTCAAGCGTTGGCCGGGTATCATGCAGAAGAAGCCACCGCGAACGCCGCCAAGCAGAACTTGGCGCTGACTCGCCAACTCGTTGTAGCTCAAACAACCGAGGGCAAGGGCGGCGTGAGCTCAGCGCAGTCCGGCGTTGCGAATGCGCAGCAGAATGTTTCGGTCGCACAAGATGCGGTCAATCAAGCCCGCTCGCAGCTCAGCGCCGCCGATGCCGGGGTTCCGGCTGCGCGCGAAGCGCTTGCAAAGGCTGACGCCGACAACCGCCGTACGCAATCACTCGTTTCTACCGGTGACCTGGCGCAATCCGATCTGGACGCGACACGTGCCGCGCTGCAGCAAGCGCGCGCGCAATATCAGCAAGCGCAGGACAACGTCCACGTTGCACAGTCGGCGCTCAGTTCTGCCGCTGCGAAAGTCTCAGCAGCCGAATCGCAAGTCGGAATTCAGCTCGGTCAGCTAACGACCGCACAAGGCACGTTGGTCGCAAATCAATTGCCTGAGCGCGTCAGCGTTCAATCCGCGCAGACGCTTGCGGCCGGCGCGCAAGCCGGTTCGCTGGCCGCGCAGCTACGTACCGCAAGCGACCAGCTTTCCTACACCAAGATCTACGCGCCGATCTCCGGGTACATCGGTCAGAAGAGCGTCGATCTGGGCCAGCAAGTCGCACCAGGGTTGGCACTGCTGACGATCGTTCCTCTCAATGCGATTTACGTTACGGCAAACTTCAAAGAAACACAGATGGGCAACATTCGCAAAGGCGATGCAGCCGATATCTCAGTCGACGCATACCCCGGCGTACGTTTCTACGGAAAAGTCGGGACTATTTCGCCGGCATCACAGAACACGTTTGCGCTCGTTCCAGCTCAGAACGCGACCGGAAACTTCGTCAAGGTGACGCAGCGGATTCCGGTGCGCATCTACGTCGACAGTGCGTCGAAGCCGCTCGATCAGGTGCCGCTGCGTCCCGGAATGTCGGTCGTCGCATCCGTTAAAGTCAAGTAGGTAACTCATGCGGAGAACCAGCTCCGGGCTCGTCGGGATCTCCCTCGGCCTGACTCTCAACATGCTCGCGCTTAGCGCGGCATTCGCACAATCTGCCGCCGTCCCGACGCCGATTCCGACAGCAACGCCGTACGAGGTTCCGAGTAGCGCACCATCGTCGGCAACGCCGATCCCGCTTCCCTCGACCGTGATTCCTCCGGTCCCGGTCGTCGATCCGGGCTACAGCGCGCCCGATCTGGGCCAGCCCAACCCCGATCTCGCAGGTGTTGCGCAGACGCCGTACGTGGGCATCGCGCTCAACGACGCGGTCGCGATGGCGCTGATGCGCAATACCGATCTCGCAGTCTCGCAAGCAAACCGGCGAATCGCGGCCTATCAAATCGTCGCAGCCGAAGGTGCGTACGACGTCAAGTTTCAGTTGCAGCCCTCGTATTCGCACTCTGTACAGCCGCCGACGAATCTTTTCCAAACCGGCCCCAACGGCGGCGCGTATACCGTTGATACGCTTGGCGCAAATGCGGGCTTGTCGGGCCAAACCATAGGCGGTACGCAGTATTCGGTCAGCGCGAATGGTTCGCGCGTCACGAGCAATCTCGAGACCGACAGCTTCGACCCGTACTATCCAACGGCGTTCTCGTTCAACATTACGCAACCGCTGGCACGCGGCGCGGGGATGAACGCGCCGAAGCGCCAGCTGGAACTTGCGCGGATCAATGCGGACACGAACACCGATCAAGCGCTGGTCACCGCCGAGCAGACGATCGCGAACGTGTCGGACACATACTGGGATCTCGTCTCGGCTTGGCGCAACGTCGCGATTCAAGAAGAGGGTTTGCGAAACGCTATCGCACAGGCACAGAGCAATCAGCGTAAAGTAAAGGCCGGCAGCGCGGCGCCAATCGACGTCGTCGAGACGAACGATCAGGTCGCAGAATTTCAGGGCAACGTCTTCTCGGGATTGCAGACCGTACAGCAGTTGCAGACGCAACTCAAGAGCTTGATCCTCGGGAATCCGGCTGATCCGTCGTGGATGGCGAATCTCGTTCCAACCACGAGTGTCGCGCAGGTGCCGAACGAACCAACGGTCGACGAAGTAATGATCGCTGCCCTCGGCAATCGTCCTGAAATCGCACAGATTCGCGACGCACAGCGCGCGGCCGGCGTCAACGTCGCGTACGCGAAAGATCAGCTCAAGCCGCAGGTCGATTTGGGCGTCGGATACACGACCAACGGCTTTGCGGGGAATCCGCTCAACCCGTTGGCGAGCCCAATTACCGGGCTGTTCCTCAACGAAGCGGCTTCGATCAACCAATTGATTGTAAACGCCAACAAGTCGTTGCCGCCAGGACAACAGCTAACGCCGTTGCCGCCGCTCAACTTTTCGTCACCCGGCTACGTGCAAGGCAGCCTCGGACAGTCGTACACCAATCTTTTCGACAACCGCTTCCCGACCTATGCCGCGCAGCTGACGATCGGGTTGCCGCTGCAAAATCGCGGCGCGAAAGGCAACTACGACGCAGCGCTCGAGCAGGCGCGGACGACCGAAGTGCAAGAGATCGGGCTGATTCAGCGGCTCAAGATGGAGTCGGCGAACGCCGTCCAGCAGCTGCGCGGCGCCCATGCGCGCTTGATCGCGGCAACGAGCGCACGCAAAGCGGCCGAAGAAGTCTACGCGAGCGAGCTGCGCAAGTTCCGCGCCGGAACCTCGACGACGTTCCTGGTGCTGCAGCGCGTCCTCAATCTCGCCAACGACCGCGGACGCGAGCTGCAGGCGCAGACCGATTTGAACAAGGCGCTCATCGAGGTCAATCGCGTCGAAGGCAAGCTCCTTGCCAGTGCAAACATCAACACAGACCAACTGGGCTCGCAAACGCTGATGCTAACCGGTTCGCAAGTTCCGGGCGCCGTCAGCGGCGGTGTTCCGCCCAAGCCGCAACCCTCACCCTCGCCGAGTCAAACGCTCCCGCCGCCGATAAGACCCTAGTTGTCATCCTGAGCGTAGCAACGCGCAGCGTTGCGAAGTCGAAGGACAGCGCAAATGAAGCAGGGCAGCGAAACGATGGGACAAGATCGAGAGCACAATTCTCCCCGCGCGCGCACCTACGCTCGGATGACACTAGGTAAGCGATTTCGCGTAGCCTGCGGACTGCAGCGCTATTCCGATCTCGCTGAGAATTGCAGGATCGTCGATCGTTGCCGGGATGTTGTATGGCTGATCGTCCGCGATCTTTTGCATCGTCGCGCGTAAGATTTTCCCAGAGCGTGTCTTCGGCAAGCGAATCGACGATGATCGCGTTTTTGAATGCAGCGACGGGCCCGATGCGGTCGCGTACCATTTGCACGATCTCGCTCGTGAGCGCGTCTGAGCGCGCTCGACGCCGGCTTTGAGCACGATGAATCCGAGCGGAATCTGGCCTTTGAGCTCATCGGCGACGCCGACGACCGCGCATTCCGCGACGTCGGGATGCGAGGCGAGCACTTCTTCCATCGCGCCCGTCGAGAGTCGATGTCCGGCCACGTTGATGACGTCGTCGACGCGCGTCATCACATACACGTAGTCGTCTTCATCCAGATAGCCTGCGTCGCCGGTACTGTAATAGCCGTCGAACGCCTCGAGATACGCGGTGCGAAAGCGTTCTTCGGCGTTCCATAGCGTCGGCGACGATCCCGGCGGCAGCGGAAGCTTACAGCACAGCGTTCCGATCTCGCCCGGCTTTACGTCGCTTGCTTTCGGCGCCGAGTGCATGAACGTCCCAACCCGGTGCAGCTTTTGTCGGCGAACCCGCTTTGATCGGTAGCATCTTGCCGCCGGGTCCGTCGAGACCAACGTAATTCGAGACGATTGCCGATCCCGTTTCGGTTTGCCACCAATGATCGATAACGGGGACGTGCAGCTTTTCTTGCGCCCATGCGAGCGTCGGAGGATCGCAGCGTTCGCCGGCTAGAAACAGCGTGCGAAAAGCCGAGAGATCGTAGCGTGCGATAAGCTCGCCGTCCGGATCTTCACGTTTGATCGCGCGGAACGCGGTCGGCGCAGTGAACAGCGCGCGCACCTTGTGTTCCGAAACGATGCGCCAGAACACGCCTGCGTCCGGCGTTCCAACGGGCTTGCCCTCGAAAAGAATCGTCGTGCAGCCTGCAAGCAACGGGCCGTACACGATATACGAATGCCCGACGACCCAGCCGACGTCGGAAGCCGTCCAAAACACGTCGGGTGGCTCGATGCCGTAGATCATCTTCATCGTGTTGTGTACGGCGACGGCGTGACCGCCGTTGTCGCGCACGACGCCCTTCGGTTGTCCGGTCGTTCCGCTCGTGTAGAGAATGTAAAGCGGATCGGTTGCGAGCACCGGCGTGCACGGCGCGGGTTGCGCTGAAGCCATCAGCGCGTCCCACTCGCGATCGCGTCCGTGGATGAGGCCGGCTTCCAATTGCGGACGTTGCAGAATCACGCACGCCGACGGCTTGTGCGTTGCACGCTCGATAGCTTCATCGAGAAGCGGCTTGTACGCGATCGTTCGCGCCGGCTCGATGCCGCAGGACGCCGAGACGATCACTTTCGGTTTGCAATCGTCGATGCGTACGGCGAGCTCGCGCGGAGCGAAACCGCCGAAGACGACCGAGTGGATCGCTCCGAGCCGCGCACACGCGAGCATCGCGATCGGCGCTTCGGGGATCATCGGCATGTAGAGGATGACACGGTCGCCGCGTTTGACGCCTAAGGACGCGAGCACGCCCGCGAACCGCGCGACCTGGTCCAGCAGCTGATTGTAGGTGTATTTTCGTATCGTCTGCGTTATCGGACTATCGTAGATCAGCGCGAGCTGTTCGCCGCGGCCGTTCTCGACGTGACGATCGAGGGCGTTGTAACACGTGTTGAGCTCGCCGCCGGTAAACCAGCGATAAAACGGCGGACGCGAGCGATCCAAGACGCGATCCCATTTCTTCGTCCACGTAATTTGCTCGGCGATCTCGCCCCAGTAGCCGTCGGGATCGCGCAGCGATCGTGCGTGAACGCGATCGTACGAGCGGTTCAGGCTCGGAGTCCCTTGGTCGCCGCGCGATCGACGAGCCAGGTCAGCGACCCGTGCTCCGGATTCAAAATCTGCGCGGGGTAGAGATCGGAATTGCGCGCGCCGGCCAGCACCTCCGCAAGCGCATCCGCCTTGGCTTCGCCGCCGGTTACGAGCACGATCGAGCGCGCCGCGTTGATCGCGCGCGGCGTCAGCGTAATACGATTCGCGGAGAGCTTTTCAATGTAGGTCGTGACGACCCAGCGCTCTGGATCGAATTGCGAGAAGACGCCGGGAAACAGAGAGCGCCGTGTGTCCCTCCGGACCCATCCCGAGGAAAATCAAATCGAGAACCGGCCTCTCGCCAAGTTCCTTGAGCAAGATGGCTTGATATTCGAGCGCCGCTTCCTCGGGCGCCGCTTCACCGCGCATGCGATGAATGTTCGTCGCCGGAATGTAGAGCGGGTCGAACAAATTCTTCTTGGCCATGCCGTAATTCGAATCGGGATGATCCGGCGGCACGCAGCGTTCGTCGCCGAAGAAGAAGCGAACCGAGCCCCAATCGACTCGCGAGCGCAGCGGTTCGGCCGCAAGCAACGCGAACATTGCTTTTGGGGTCGATCCGCCGGCCAGCGCCACGGCAAATGAGCCGCGTACTGCTTTTGCATCGCGTGCCGCCAAAATGAAACGCTCGGCGCTCGAGTGCGCGAGCGCAGCTTCGTCCGCGACGATCTCGAGCTTGCCGATCAAAGGCGCTTCGCCCCAGGCCCGCGCATGTTCCCAAATTGTGGAGCCCGCCAACATCACGAGCATGCAAACATTCCCGAGGGGGTCCAAATAACTATTTCAGCAGTTCTCCGACCGTCTGCAGCGCTTCAATGAAGATTTCATCCGTTCGGTCGCCGAGAATCGCGCGTTCGACGAGCGACGTGTTGTCGATCGCCTGCAGCGGTACGTGCCGTTTCGCGCGTGCGAACCGCCCGGTTACTTCGAGCGAAACCGTTTCGCCCTCGACATGCGCCGAATACGCCGAGGTTGCGGTTTCGAGCCGGACACTTTGGACGCGACGGATCGTCGCCTTCGCGTTTGCGTTCGAATGAGATAACAGAGTCACGCTCGTCGACGAAGGTCGATTTGTCGCGTACCGTCCAACCGAGCCGGCTCGCAAGCCAGCCGCCGAGATACAGCACTTCGGAATCGGAGCCGGAGCTGATTGCGATTCTGCGGATCGCGGAGAAGCTCGTCGCGCATCGACGGATCGTCGAAGAATTGCGCGATGACGTCACGCCACGGATCGAGCCGCATCCAGGCCAAGTCGCCGAGCGCGACAGATTGCTTGCCCGAGAAATAGCTGGAGAACTCGCGCAGCGCATTCGGTTCGGTATTCGTCCCGGATGAGTCCAGGATCACGTGTTCTACGATCTTGATCAATCCCGCAAACGTCTCGCTCGAGAAGAGGCGATCGGCCGCCCACCACAACGACGCACGGAATGTCTTTGACGAGCAAGTGCTTCGACGAATTGCACGCGCTGCGGAGCGCGGATTCCGTCGACGCCGAGCTCGACGCCTTCCCGGAAGATTTGCGGCGAATCTTCGCGGGTGCGGTTCCTGCGCCATGATCTTCGTGCCGTGATGCTCCTTGATCGCATCCAGGGCGATCATTCGCGAGAGGGATGTTTGTCGGCAATGCGCCACGCGCGCTCGGAGACCCAGTCGCGGTAACGCTCGTTCTCGACGTAGACGATGAGATTCATCGTTGCGGTTGACGGCGTGCCGCCGCGCGCTTCGCGCCATTCGAGGCGGATCGCTTCGGTATCGAATGGTGGCGCCGCCGACGCGGTCAGATGCGCCTCCAGCCGTCGTCTTCATCGAAGAGGGCATCGGACGCGACCGGACCTTGACTCCCGGCAGCGTAGTTCGGGAAGCTCGTATCTTTGAGCATCTGCCATTTTTCCAAAATCGGCGTGACGGCTTCCCACGCGGCTTCGACTGCGTCCCAGCGCGTGAACAGCGTCGCGTCACCGCGCATCGCATCGCCGATCAGACGCTCGTATGCGGGTGCGGAAACGACGCCGAAACCGGTGCCGTAGTTGAAATCCATCGAGACCGAACGGATGTGCATTTTCGGTCCCGGGACTTTCGCCGAGAACCGAATCGAGACGCCCTCTTCGGGTTGGATCTTCATGACGAGCGCGTTGTGCTCGATGTCGTCGCTGCTTCGCCGAAGAGGCGGTGCGGAATGTCTTTGAAACGGATCGCGATCTCGCTGAGTTCTTGCTCGCGAGCCGCTTGCCGCTGCGCAGGTAGAACGGAACGCCGGCCCAGCGCCAGTTATCGACGTAGAGTTTGACCGCCGCGTACGTCTCGGTGTTCGACTTTGGGTTGACGTCGGGCTCTTCGCGATAACCGGGGACCTGCTTGACCGTTGATCGTGCCCGGCCGCGTATTGTCCGCGCGCCGCGAAATGAGTCAGCTGATCGGGATCGATCGGCCGCAGCGCCGCGAGCACTTTGAACTTTTCGTCGCGGATCGAATCGGCGTCGGCCGCAACCGGCGGCTCCATGGCGACGAGCGCGAAAAGATTCATGACGTGGTTCTGGATCATGTCGCGCAGCGCGCCGGACGTTTCGTAGTAGCCGCCGCGATGCTCGACGCCGACGGTTTCGGCGGCCGTGATCTGCACCGATTCAATGTAGCGGCGATCCCAGATCGGCTCGAACATGACGTTCGCGAAGCGCAGCGCCATGATATCCTGCACCGGCTCTTTGCCGAGATAGTGATCGATGCGATAGACGTGCTTCTCGTCGAAGACTTTGGTGATCTCGGCTTGCAGCGCGCGCGCCGACGGAAGATCGGTGCCAAACGGCTTCTCGACGATGATCCGCGTCCAGCCCTTCGCATTGTCGTGCGGGCCGAGGCCGGCATGATCGAGCATGTCGACGATCTTGGTGAAGACGACTCGGCGGCGTCGAGAGATAGAAGAGCCGGTTGTGCTCGGTCCCAAGCTCGTTGTCGTTGCGCTCGAGAACATCGCGCAGTTTCTTGTAGCACTTCGTGTCGTCGAAATCGCCGCTGACGTACGAGATGTGCTTGGCGAAGTCGCTCCAGAGCGGATCCTTGGCTTTGCCGCTGCGTGAGAACTCGTCGATGCTCGACTTCATTTCAGCCCGGAAACCGTCGTCGTCCCATTCGGTCCGCGAGAAGCCGACGATGCCGTATCTGACCGGCAGCACGTCGCCGAGCCGCAGGTTGTACATCGCCGGCATCAGCATGCGCTTCATCAGGTCGCCGCTGGCGCCGAAGAAGATGACGTTGCACGGGTCCTTGATGCGATTCGTCGACAAGCCCGCGCGCAGCGGATTGCCGTCGCTCGAGCTCTTGGGCCGCGGAACCGTTTGTGCCATTATGCCTTCGCCGGTACGCCGTCTTTGGGCGGCGCTTCGTGCACGTCGTGCATGACCGCGTGTCCGCCGAATTGATTGCGCAGTGCCGCGATGATCTTGGCGCTGAACGATTCGTCTTGCCGCGACGCAAAGCGCGCCATCAGCGACAAGGTGATCACCGGAGCCGGGACGTCTTCGTCGATTGCGGCCTGGACGGTCCAGCGGCCCTCACCCGAATCGACGACGTAACCTTTGATGTCGGCGAGCGTCGGATCGTCGCGCAGGGCGATTTCGAGCAGCTCGAGGAGCCACGAGCGAACGACGCTGCCGCTCAACCAAAGTTTTGCGAGCTTGTGCAGATCGTACTTGAACTGCGACTTCTCGAGAATTTCGAAGCCTTCGCCGTACGCCTGTAAGAGGCCGTACTCGATTCCGTTGTGCACCATCTTGGAGAAGTGCCCCGCGCCGACGTCGCCGACGTGCGCATAGCCGTCTTTCGGGCGCGAGCGTCGTGAAGATCGGCTCGCACGTTTTCACCGGAGCATTCTCGCCGCCGACCATCAGGCAGTAGCCGTTCTCGAGGCCCCAGATGCCGCCGCTCGTTCCGGCATCGATGAACGCCACGCCCTTGCCTTTGCAGATCCCGGCGCGACGAATCGAATCTTTCCAGTTCGAGTTGCCGCCGTCGATGATGATGTCGCCGGGTTTCATCGCTTTGAGCAGATTTTCCATCGTTTGTTCGGTCGGAGCACCCGAGGGTACCATCATCCACGCGATGCGCGGCGCGCTCAGTTTCCCGACGAGATCTTCGAGCGAAGTTGCGGCCGTTGCACCATCGGCTGCGGCAGCTTTGACCGCATCCTTGTTGAAATCGAACGCGACGACCTTATGGCCTCCGCGCAGCAGGCGCGTCGTCATGTTCGCGCCCATTTTGCCGAGGCCGATCATCCCTAATTCCATCGTTTGCTTTCCTTCTTAGTCGTCGGTTACACGCGCCGCGCCGGCCAAGAGACCTTGTTTCTCGGCGATCGCTTCGAGCAGTTGGTTATACGAGTCGTCGAATGATTTCACGCCTTCGACCGTCAGGTCGGCCGTGATCTTGTCCAGCGAGATTCCGGCGGCTTTGAGATCGTCGAAGATTTTGTGCGCGCCGGCATAGTCTGATTTGACCGTGTCGGGCGTGACGTGACCGTGATCGAGCAGTGCGTCGAACGTCGCAGGCGGAATCGTGTTGACCGTGTTCTGCCCGACAAGCGTCTCGACGTACATCAGGTCGTAGTACTTCGGATTCTTCGTCGAGGTCGACGCCCATAGCGGCCGCTGCGGTTTTGCACCTGCGGCCGCGAGCTTCTTGAAGCGGTCGCTCGCGAAGAGCTGATCGAACCTTTCGTACGCAATGCGCGCGTTTGCGATCGCAGCTTTGCCGAGCAACGGTTCGAGACTCTTTTGCCCGGCTGCGATCTTGGCGTCGAGCTCTTTGTCGACTTTGGTGTCGATGCGTGAAAGGAAGAAGCTCGCAACCGATGCGATCCGGTCGATCTTGCCGCCCGCCGCGAGGCGTTTCTCGAGGCCGGCGATGTAGGCGTTGGCTGCCATCTCGTAGCTTGCCAGCGAGAAGAGCAGCGTGACGTTGACGTTGATTCCGGCTGCGATTGCCTCGGTGATCGCGGGACCGCCTTCCGGCGTTCCGGGGATCTTGATCATCAGGTTCGGACGGTTGACTTCTTTCCAGAGCCGTTTCGCCGCCGCGACCGTCCCTTGCGTGTCGTTCGCAAGCAACGGGGAGACTTCGAGCGAGACGAATCCGTCGCCGCCGTTCGTCTGGTCGTAGAGCGGACGGAACTCGTCGAGCGCCGCGCAGATGTCTTTTTCGGCGAGCGCTTCGAAGAGTTTTTGCGGGTCGGATTCTTTTCCGACGAGCGATTTGAGCTGCTCGTCGTAGTCGGTACCGGTGTCGATCGCGTGCTCGAAGATCGTGGGGTTCGAGGTCATTCCGCGCAGGCCGTTTGCGATGAGTTTGCGCAGCTCGCCGGAGGCGAACATAGATCGACGAATGTTGTCGTACCAGATGCTCTGCCCGGCCGCAGTCAGTTGCTCGAGTTGATTCGGCATGATAACCCTTTCGATTTCAAACTTAGACGCGCGCGAGTAATCCGGAGGCTACTTCCGCAACGCGCTCCGGCGTAAATCCGTATTCTTTTGCAATCACGGCTGCCGGTGCGGATGCGCCGTACTTGTCGATGCCGTATGCAAGGCCGTGATCGCCGACGTATTTCTGCCAGCCCATCGTCGCGCCGGCCTCAATCGACATGCGCGCGCGTACCGCCTTCGGAAGCACGCTCTCGCGGTACGCCTCGTTCTGCTGGTCGAAGAGCTCCCAGCTCGGCATCGAGACCACGCGTACCGCCGTGCCCTTGCCCTCGAGCAGCTTGGCAGCGTCCATGGCAAGCGAAACCTCAGAGCCGGTCGCCATCAGAATGATGTCCGGCGTCCCGGAAGCGTCCTTCAATATATATGCGCCTTTCGAGACGGCGGCGTTACGCGCGCCCAAGAACGGTACTTTTTGCCGTGTCAGTACGATCGTGTACGGACCGGTTCCCGGACGCAACATGCACTTCCAGGCCTCGAGTGTTTCGAGCGAATCGGCCGGACGCAGCGTGGTCATGCCCGGCGTTGCGCGCAGCGTCGCGAGCTGTTCGATCGGTTCGTGCGTCGGGCCGTCTTCGCCCAGGAACACCGAATCGTGCGTGAAGACGAAGATGACGCGTCCCTTGTTGATTGCAGCCAGCCGTACCGCCGGCTTCATGTAGTCGAGAAAATTGAAGAAGGTCGCAGTGAACGGCAAGAGAGCGCCGTGGGCTTGAATGCCGTTGGCAATCGCACCCATACCGTGCTCGCGCACGCCGAAGTGGATATTCCGGCCGGCGTACGAGCCCGGCTCGAAATCGCCGCAATCCTTCAAATACGTCTTCGTCGAGGGATCGAGGTCGGCCGAACCGCCGATCAGCTCGGGAAGATCTTTTGCGATCGCGTTCATCACGGTGCCGCCGGCATCGCGCGTCGCGATGCTGCCGTTCTCTGCGTTGAACGCCGGCCAATTCAGCGTCGGAAGCTTTCCGAAAATCATCCGGTCGAGCTGCGCCGAGAGATCCGGATTGCGTTTCTTATAGCTCGTGTACAGATCGTCCCAAGCTTTGACGACCTTCGCGTTGTCGGCCGCGCGTTCGCGCCAGAACGCGAGCACTTCGTCCGGGACGATGAAATCGGGCTCGGTCGGCCACCCAAAATACTCTTTGGTTTTCTTGACGTTGTCCGGTCCGAGCGGCTCACCATGCGCTGAGAACGTTCCCGCGCGCGGCGAACCGAATCCGATTGTCGTGCGCACCGAGACGAGCGTCGGCTTGTCCGTATGCCGTTTTGCTTCGGTGATCACTTTGTCGAGGGCATCGACGTCGTTCGCGTGCTCGGCGTCAACGTGCATCGTGTGCCAACCATACGCTTCGAACCGCTTGTTGACGTCCTCGTCGAACGAGACGCTGGTAGGACCCGCAAGCGAGACATAATTGTCGTCGTAGAAGAGGATCAGCTTGCCGAGTGCGAGATGACCTGCGAGCGACGCTGCTTCCGAGGCCACGCCTTCCATCATGTCGCCGTCGCCGGCGATGCAGTATGTGTAGTGATCGCAAATTCGCTCGTCGCGATTGAAGACGGCGGCAAGATGCGCTTCGGCGACTGCGAGGCCGACCGAGTTACCGACGCCTTGTCCGAGCGGACCGGTCGTCACCTCAACGCCCGGCGTGTGACCGGCTTCGGGATGTCCCGGCGTTTTCGAATGCCACTGACGGAACGCTTTGAGATCGTCGAGACTCAAATCGTAGCCGGCCAGATACAGCAGGCTGTACAGCAACGCCGAACCATGTCCGGCGGAGAGCACGAAACGATCGCGATTGAACCAATGCGGGTTCTTCGGATCGTAGCGTAGATGTCGCGACCAAATCGTGTGCGCGAGCGCTGCAACGCCGAGCGGTAATCCCGGATGTCCCGAGTTCGCCTTTTGCACGGCGTCGATTGAGAGCATCCGAATCGTGTTGATGCGTTTCTCTTCGGCGGCTGAATTGGGCACGGACAATCTCTCCTTTAACGGCGCTACGGCCCCGCCTCCGCACCCCCCATGCTTTGCATGGGGGGTGCGTAACATTGAGTTTTTCTGCGACGAACGGCCCTTCGTTTTCAAGGTACGCGCTCCCCGGCGACCGGGCGTCACATCGCCGAATCCAGGGGCGGGGCAAGCTTAAGGGCGTATCAACCGCTGGTGAAGGTCGCTGAACTTCGTTCTACGATTGAGGCGTTGGTCGACGACACCGCAAACGGCGGGTCGCGGGTACGTGGTCCTGACGGCGCGGCGGTCGACGAGGTCATTGGAGCGCTCGACGACGGCACGCTGCGCGTCGCTGAGCCGCGCGAGGGTGACTGGGTCACGCACGCCTGGGTGAAGCAGGCGATTTTGCTCTACTTCTCGCGGATGGACAGCATGGTCATCGGAACGGACGGAGCCGATGCGCTCGCGTTGCGCGGCGCTCCTCCGTCGTACTACGACAAGCTGCCGACGAAGCGTAATTATAGGAAGCTGGGTGCCCGCTGCGTCCCCGGCGGCATCGCGCGTTACGGGTCTTTCCTTGGAAAGAACGCGATCCTTATGCCGGGGTTCGTGAACATCGGTGCATACGTCGATGACGGCTCGATGGTCGACACGTGGGCGACGGTCGGATCGTGCGCGCAAATCGGAAAGAACGTTCACCTGGCCGGCGGCGTCGGCATCGGCGGGGTCCTTGAGCCGCCGCAAGCACAACCGGTCATCGTCGAAGACGGTGCCTTCATCGGTTCGCGCTGCATCGTCGTCGAAGGCGTACGTATCGGGACGGAGGCGGTGCTCGGCGCGGGCGTCGTCATCACCGCGAGCACGCCGATCGTCGATGTGCGTGGCCGGGCGCCGCGCATTACAAAAGGCGTCGTCGAGCCGCGAAGCGTCGTAATTCCGGGGAGTTTTCCGAAGAAGTTTCCGGCCGGTGAATACGGGACGCCGTGCGCGCTCGTGATTGGAACACGCTCGGAAAGCACCGATCGTAAGACCTCGCTCAACGCGGTCTTGCGCGAGTTCGAGATCTCCGTGTGAGAACGCGCGAGTCGACGCTCAGCGTTGCGCGTCTGCGGGTACGCAAGGTGCTCGTCCCGATGCGGCGGCCGTTGGCGGTAGCGACCGGCGAAGTGAAGACGGCGCCGCTCGTTGTCGTCGACGTCGAAACGGACGGCGGACCGACGGGGAGCGCGTACGTGTTCGTGTACGCGCCCTTTGCGCTGGAGCCGGTTGCAAACGTCGTGGCGCATTACGGCGAGGTCATTCGGGGGATGGAGCTCGCGCCGGTCGACATCGAGGCGACGCTGCAGAGCCGTTTGCGGTTGCTCGGTGCGCAAGGAATCACGCTGATGGCGTTGGCTGCAGTCGACATGGCACTTTGGGATGCGCTCGCGAAGTCGCATGGGCTGCCGCTGGCCGAACTTCTGGGCGGGGCGCCGCGTGCGATTCCAGCCTACAATAGCAATGGTCTTGGGATCATTGGTCCGGAGCGCGTTGCAGCGCAAGCACGCGAATTGCTTGCGCCGAATTTTCAGGCTATCAAGGTGCGCTTAGGTTATCCGGAAGCGGTCACCGATCTGGCCGTCGTTCGCAACGTGCGCGGAGCGATCGGACGCGACGTCGTGCTTATGGCCGACTACAACCAAGCTCTTTCGACTGCAGAGGCCATCCGCCGCGGCAAGATGCTCGACGATGAGCACATTCTGTGGCTGGAAGAACCAGTGGCGGCCGATGATGCACGGGGTCACGCGGAGGTTCGTCGCAAGGTGCAGACCGGAATTCAAACCGGCGAGAATTGGTGGGGGCCGCACCCGATGGCGACGTTCCTCGAACAACGCGCCTGCGACTATGCGATGCCGGACGCGCAGAAGATCGGTGGCGTCACGGGTTGGCTGCGCGCCGCAGCCTTGGCCGAAGCGGCCGGCGTTCCGATGTCCTCGCATCTCTACCCGGAAATCAGCGCGCATTTGCTTGCGGTGACACCGACGCGGCATTGGCTCGAATTCGTCGACTGGGCGCAGCCCGTGTTGCGCGAGGCGCTCGAGATCAAGGACGGATGCATCACGGCTTCGCACGAGCCTGGCAGCGGTATCGCGTGGAACGAGGACGCGATTCGCGAATTCGAAGTGCGATGAGCTTTAATCCGCGCATCGCGGGAATCGAAGCTTCGGTGATTCGTTTGCTCAACGATCGCAAGAAGCCGACGTCGATCGATCTGGGTCTGGGCGAGCCGACCCTCTTTCCGACGATGCGCTACTTCGAGCTCGCGACGGAGTGGGTTGCCGAACACGGCTGCCGTTACACGACCAACGCCGGTGACGCCGAGCTGCGCAAGGCAATCGCCGAGCACTATCGTTATCCGAAGCTCTCTGCGGCCGAGAACGTCATCGCGACGCCCGGTTCCCAAGAGGCCGTGTATCTCACGATCAAAGCCTTGCTCGATCCGGCCACGGATGCAATGATGGTCGTCGAGCCGGCGTTCCCTTCGTACGCAAAGTGCGCGCAAATGGAAGGCATCGCCCTGCAGCGCGTCGCGCTCGTCGCAAAAGACGGATTTGCCTTCGATGCCGAGCGCATCGCGGCGGCCGTCACGCCGCAAACGCGATTGATCGTACTCTGCTCGCCTTGCAATCCGACCGCGCGCGCCATCACGCGCGCAGAGTGCGAGCGTTTGGCGGAGTTATTGCTGGCGCGCGGCGGCGACCCGGTATACGTGCTGCACGACGAGATCTATCGCGAGCTGCTGTTCACGCAGAATGCGGGCTGGCTCGCCCAGTTTTATCCGCATACGATCGCCGTCAACTCGCTCTCGAAGAGCAACGCGCTCACGGGGATGCGCATGGGCTGGGTGCTTGCGCCCAAGGAATGCATTCCAAAGATGTTGCGCGCCCATTCGTACGTGGTCTCGACGGCAAACACGTTCGCGCAGCGGATCGCGCTCGAAATCTTTCGCACGCCCCACGGTCTCGAGGAGCACGCCTCGTTCTACCGCGAGCAACGTGCCGCCGCCGCAAAAGCCTTGGAAGATGTCGGACTACCGTACGCGCCGATCGATGGCTCGTTCTACGCCGCCGTCCACGTCGGAAACGGCGTCAAGACCCTGGCTTTCGCACAGCAGCTACTTGAGGAAGCCGACGTTGTAGCAATCCCCGGCTCGATCTTCGGTGCATCCTTCGAAGGCTGGCTACGTTGTTCGTGGGTCGCGCCGATCGAAAGCGTGCGCGAAGGTTTTCAGCGTATCGCGCGTTAACGCTAATATGTTGCGCACGCCTTAGGAGATTGCCGATGCAACTGACAGATTCCCAGGTCGCTCAGTTCGACCGTGACGGTTTCATCCGCTTCGATCGTCTCTTCAGCGACGACGAAGTAGCGCTTCTGAAATCGGAGATCAATCGCGTTTCGGGCGTGCAATCCGATGCGATCATTCGCGAGCGGACCGGCTCGGTGCGAACCGTCTATCGCGCACATGAATCGGACGGCCCGACGGCATCGCCGGTTTTCGCGCGGTTGGCGCGTACGCCGCGCTTCCTGGCTCCGGCGCAACAAGTCTTACGCGACGACAAGCTCTACATCTATCACTGTAAGAGCAACATCAAGACCGCAATCGACGGCACGGTCTGGCTTTGGCATCAAGACTACGGTTACTGGCAGCACGACGGCATACCGACCTCACAGATGGCGACGTTCCTCGTGATGCTCGACGAAGCAACGGAATTCAGCGGCTGTCTCTATTTCGTTCCGGGGAGCCATAAAGGCGACGTTCTTCCCGCCTACAAGGACGAGCTAACGACGTCGTATCCGCAGTGGGCGATCGAGAAGCCGTCGATGATCGACCTGCTTCGCAAGGGTCCGCGTCCGGTCGCGATCAGCGGCGGACCCGGTACTGCCGTTTTGTTCCATTGCAAGATGGTGCACGGCTCCGGACACAATCTGGCGCCGAACGATCGCTGGCACCACTACATGGCGTACAACACGGTCGCGAACAAGCCGAATCCGATTCCCGCGAATCCGCGTCCGGATTACGTCGTTCGCGCAACTATAAGCCGCTCGAACTACTCTCGAACGACGACCTAAGGGAAGCGGTTCCGGTCTAATCGCTTGGTGCGAGCGTAGTGCGCCGCACATTGTCATCCCGAGCGTAGTGCGCCGCTCGTTGTCATCCCGAGCGTAGTGCGCCGCAGGCGCACGTAGTCGAGGGGCCGTTCGAATCACGCAGGTAGCGAAACGATGCATCAAGGTCGAGGGCACGATCGTGCCCGCAGCCTGAATCATTGTGGCGCAGAAAGTGACCATTTTCGCTGTCCCTCGACTTCGCGCTCCTGCGGAGCGCTACGCTCGGGATGACAGGCGGCGTTCGGATTCCTCGATCTTTACGTCGTTGATGCTCGCGAAGCGGCGGCGCATCAAGCCGTTCTCGTCGAATTCCCACATCTCGTTGCCGTACGAGCGCCACCACTGGCCCGACGGATCGTGCGACTCGTATTCGAAGCGGACGGCGATGTGATTGTCGGTATACGCCCACAGCTCTTTGTGCAGCGTATAGTCGAGCTCGCGCGCCCACTTGCGGCGTAGAAAGGCTTTGATCGCTTCGCGCCCCGTGAAGAACTCGTCACGGTTGCGCCACTCCGAATCTTCGGAGTAGGCGAGCGCGACACGATCCGGATCACGCGAGTTCCAAGCGTCTTGTGCGCCTTTGACTTTGGCGCGCGCCGTCTCTTCGGTAAACGGTGGTCGAATCGTACCGGGTCCGCCCGTCGTTTGCATCGCTAACCTTTCAACACTTGCTTGCGGCGTTCGATCATGCCGAGAAATGTTTCGAGCTCGGCGGGATTGACGGAATAGCTGTGTTCGTCGTCCGGAAACGTTCCGGCTTTGACCTCCGAGACGTATTGCTTGATGCCGGAGACGGCGACTTCGGTGAGGTTGGTGAAGCGTTTCGTGAACTTCGGCTTGAAATCGGTGAAGACGCCGAGCAGATCGTAGCAGAGCAAGATCTGACCGTCGGTTCCAACCCCGGCGCCGATGCCGATCGTCGGAATCTGCGAGCTCCTTCGAGATCGCGGCGGCGATCGGTGCGGGCACGGCTTCGAATTCGAGCATGAAACAGCCGGCATCTTGAATCGCAAGCGCGTCCTCGAGAATCTTGAACGCATCCACGGCAGTGCGACCTTGCACGCGAAACCCGCCGAACATCGCCACGGTGTGCGGCGTGAGGCCGATGTGCGAAGCCGTCGGAATCCCCGAATCGACGAGCGCTTTGAGAATGTGGGCTTGGCTCTTCCCGCCTTGCGGCTTGACCGCATCGCAGCCGGCGTCTTGCATGAAACGCGTTGCATTCTGCAGTGCGCGGTCGACGGTATTGTAGCTTTGATACGGCATGCATCCGAGCACGAACGTGTTCGGCGCGCCGCGCCGCACCGCAAGCGAGTGCATGACCATCATGTCCATCGTTGCGGGGATCGTGTTCGGATGTCCATGCGCAACCATCGCCAAGCTGTCGCCGACGACCGCGACGTCGACGCCGGCCTGCTCGGCCCAGCGTGCCGACGTGTAGTCGGGGACGGACATGTAGACGAGCTTCTCCCCGGTTTGCTTGGAGTCGCGGATCTCCGTGATCGTGCGCTTCTTGCGTTCCTCCGCCATCAGGTGCGCGCCGGCCCAATCCAGACCGTTTGAATATTGGTGAACTCGCGGATTCCGAACTCCGAGAGTTCGCGTCCGTAACCACTGCGCTTCACGCCGCCGAAAGGAAGACGCGCGTCGCTGGCCGTCATGCCGTTGATGAAGACGCCGCCGGTTTCCATGTCACCGGCAAGCTTCTTCGCGCGCTCGATGTCGCGCGGTCCAAAGATTGCCGCCCAATCCGAAATCCGAATCGTTGGCGAGTGCGATGGCCTCGCGTGCGTCACGCGCGCGCACGACTGCCGCAGCCGGTCCGAACGTCTCTTGGTCGAACATCACCATTCCCGGCGCGACGTCGGAGACGATCGTCGGCTCGAGGAAGTATCCTTTGCGCGATGGTTTCTTGCCGCCGGTCGCGATCTTACCGCCGTGGGCAGCCGTGCTTTCGATTTGCTCGTAGAGCGCGTCGCGCAAATCGCTGCGCGCCATCGGCCCGAGTTTATTGGCACGATCGTTTGGATCGCCATACGTCAACTTTTTGGCTTGTGCGACGAAACGTTCGAGAAAAGCATCATAGACCGAATTCTCGACGATGAAGCGCTTGGCGGCGATGCAGCTCTGTCCCGTATTCTGAAAGCGTGCGCGCACCGCGAATTGCGCAGCGAGATCGAGATCGGCGTCGCCTAGGACGATGAACGGATCGCTGCCGCCGAGCTCTAGTACGCATTTCTTGAGATTCTTTCCGGCTGTGGCGGCGACGCTCGAACCGGTTGCTTCGCTGCCCGTGAGCGTTACGGCCACGATGCGTTTATCGTCGATCAGCTTGGCGACGTCGCTGCCGGGGACGATGATCGCCGCGACGACGTCGGGGAACCCGGCGTCGGCAAATAGTTTCTCAATCGCAACGGCGCATCCGGTTACATTGCTCGCATGTTTGAGGACGGTCGTGTTACCGGCCATGATGGCCGGCGCGCCGAAGCGGAAGACTTGCCAGAACGGAAAGTTCCAGGGCATGACTGCGAGGACGACGCCGAGCGGACGAAATGCGACGTAACTTTCCGTGGCGCTCGAGGCGTGAGATTCGTCGCGCAGATATTCCTCGGCTTGGTCCGCAAAGTAGTCGCAAGCTCCCGCGCACTTATCGATCTCGAACTCGGCCTCGGCGACGGGCTTCCCCATTTCGTGCGTGATCAGCGCGGCATACTCTGCTTTGCGTGCGCGGAGAAGCTCGCCGGCTTTGTGCATCGCCTTGGAGCGCTCGGCGAAGGTCGTGGTGCGCCAGGCTCGATATCCGTCCGATGCACGTTTGAGCGCCGCATCGATGCGCTCCGCCGAAAATGGCTCGAAACGTTCGAGAGGTTGCTCGGTGCTCGGATCAATAGTGACGATCGGATTGAGAGTTTGTGTGCTCATGGCGCTCCTAAGAGGCAAGGAGTCTTACCGCACGGTGGGGCCTTCGTACACCTCCACCATGTGGGTGGGGTGGAAATAGGTTCGAGCCACACGCTGAATCGCATCGGCGCCGATCGAGGCGTATCGTTGCGAGAGCGTGGAGTAGTAATTGAGCGGAAGATCGTTTTTAACGATGTTGAGTAGGTCGCCGACCAGCGTCGCCTTGTCCTGTTCGGCGATCACGGTCTCTCCGACGATACGGCTGCGCGCGCGCTCCAGCTCGGCTTGGCCGACGGGCTGGTCTTGCATCCGCCGCATCTGGTCCTTCACGAGATTGACGGCGCGATTCACGTTTTGCGGCGAGGCGCGCAGTCCGATCTCGAAGATGCCGCGATCAACGCCGGCATCGAGCGCGGAATAGACGGTATACGCTAAACCCCGGCGCATCCGGACTTCTTTGAAAAGCCGCGAATCGAACGAGTCGCCGCCGAAGATTTGATCGAGCAGCGAGAACGCGTCGAAGTCCGACGAGCTGCGCGAGATACCAGGTTCACCCATGCGGACGGCAACGTCGTTCGATTGCGTTGGGACGTCGATTGCTCCGCCCTTCGGTTGCGGGAGCGGCGGAAGCGCGAGGTCGACGGGCGGACCAGTCGCCTTCCAATCGCCGAGAGCCGCCGTTACTGCATCGCGTACGTCGGTCGCCTTCACGTCGCCGACGACGACCAGCACCGTGTTTTCCGGACGCAGCAAGCGCGACGCAAACGTTCGCAAATCGGAAAGCGAGATTGCGTTCAGTGAGGCCGCGGTCGGTTCGCGCAGCTCCGGATCGTCGGGCGGAAGAAGCGCGGATTCGAATGCTCGTGCTGCGCGGAATTGCGGATCGAAATTGCGGCGTTCGACTTGCGAACGAATCGAATCGCGAACCAGTCCGAAGAATTCGTGCGGCAACGCCGGCTCCTTGAGGTCGTCGGCGATCAGTCCGAGCAGCTGCGGAAAATCGCGTGCCAGTCCACGTGCCCCAAAGTTTCCGCCGTAGCTGACGTCGGCTGCGAGATTGTCTGCGATCGAGCGCTCCGTATCGAAATCGTAGCGCACCGACCCGTACGCCATCATCGACATCAGCATCACGCTCATGCCTTCTTGCCCGGGCGGATCGCTGCGCGGCGAATTGCGGACGCGTCCGGCGATCGAAACGGTCGGATTGTCGTGCGCTTCTTGCACGAGCAGCTTCAATCCGTTGGGAAGCGTGTACGCGACCGGCTGCACGTGCGAGGCGAGCGGCGTCGACGCGGCGAGCATCGCGCGAATCCAAGGCGCCTCGACGATTTTGCCGGTCGGCACGCGTCCGCTGAACGAATCATTGATCGCGGTCGCGCCGGGATTGATCGGCCGCGGTTGCGCCGCGCCGGGCTTCTCGATCTGAGGTCGAACGTACGCGACGACCGTCGGTTTTGCGAACATCGTTCGCGCCGCTTCTTGAATCTGCGCGCGCGTCTCGTTTGCGATGTCGGTGTTGTCGCGGTTCGGATAAGTGCCGTGCTCGACGCCGAACGAGTTGCCGACGAGATCGCCGAGGCCCGTAAGCGAATCCGCATCATACACGTCTTGAACGATCGCGGCGTGCTTGGCGGCGTCGATGAGATCTTGCGGAAAGCCCTGAACGAAGGTTTGCCGGAAGGCGCTCTCCCACGCGATCCGCGCCTCGCTGACGGTCCGTCCCGGCGCGAGCGTGATGAGAAGATGGAACATGCTGCCGCGCATCGTGAGAATCGGCGTCGCCGAATACTCGAGCGCGATCTGGCTGTTGACGAGCGCGGAACGAATCGGCGAACGCGCGTCTTCGCAGGCAAGCGCGATCAGGATCGGTGCGATCACTTTGCGGTCGGTCTGTCCCGGAATCGCATACGCAAAATCGACCGTGCCGAACGGGATGTCGGCGGTTTGCGTAATGGTTTCGCCCGAGTGGACGACGGGCGGCTTCGTGTACGGTTTGGGGACCGCCCGGCGCGGGATTCCGCCGAAATCGTGCTCCGCCATCGCGAATGCGTCGGCCGGTTTGACGTCGCCGGTGAGAACGAGTACCGCATTGTTCGGCGCGTACCAGCGCCGATAATACGTGCGCAAGTCGGCGGCCGTCGAACGCACGATGTCTTCGCGGATGCCAAGCGCGCCACGTCCGAGCGGATCGTTTCGCGCCGTACGCCGCACGGTTGACGCTCATCACCATCTTGCCGATCGGATCGGAATAATCCGCGGCGTATTCTTGAAGAACGGCGCCCTTTTCGAGCTTCCAGAGATTCTCGGAGAGCGAAAGATGCTGCATGCGATCGGCTTCGATGCGCATCCATAGATCGAGACGATCGCGCGGAACGAGCGCGTACACGTGCGTCACGTCGGTGCTCGTCTCGGCATTGACTTGCGCGCCCAGGCGTGCAATCACGTCATCGAGCCCGGCGTCGGAAAGCGACGGCGTGCCGCGGAACATCATGTGCTCGAGGCCGTGCGCGAGCCCCGTCTTTCCCCGGCGTTTCCTCGTTCGCGCCGAAACCATAATAGAGCGCAACCTCGACGACCGGGACGGCGTGCGATTCCGCGACGACGACTTTCAAGCCGTTCGCGAGCACCTTCGACGTGACGGCACGCGGCGGGAATTCGCTCGGATTCGGCACGGCTGCCCGGGCGCTGCCGGACGGCAACTGGAGCGTGACGATTGCAACGAGCGCGACGAGTAGAATGAAGCGGCGGATCAAGACGACTGGCGTTTCGAGTCGGGTTACAACCTTGCCTCGTCGTGCGCATAGTAAGCTGCGGTCGCTTGCAATGCTTTGCGAGGTACAAGACCGATTAGCTCGCTACGAACGATCTCGATCCCAGATTCCGCCGCGAGCGCGCGCACGAGCTCGACGACGCGATAGATCGGCGTCGCCTCTGGCTCCGTGATATTGAACGAAACTTGTACGACGCCGGGCGCGCGCGGCAGACCGAGCGCGCGCAGCGTTCTCAGGCCACCGTCGCGTTCGCGCAGCGTTCGGGCGATCGCGCGCGCAATCGCGGCGTCGCCGGTTGCGAGCTCGACGTTGAATGCGATCAAGAAGTCGCGCGCACCGACCGCGATCGCGCCGGCAGCCTCGTGTTCGCGCTCGCCCACGTCGAGCGGGATTCCGCCCCGGCGGACGTCGGGGAGCGTGCGTCCACCCTCGACCGTTGCGGCCGCGTCATAATAATAGGAAGGGATGCGATGGCGCTGCCAGATTTGCGCCGCTGCTTTACGCGCGAGCGCGCCGGCGTCGGCAAGCGTCGCGCCGCGCAGCGCGATGAACGGCAGGACGTCGAGTGCGCCGATGCGCGGGTGGACGCCGCGATGGGTTCGCAAGTCGATCCGCTCGGCGGCGACGCCGGCGAGCGCGACGCTCGCGGCCAGCAGCTCGTCGGCGCTGCCGACCGCGGTAATCACGCTGCGATGATGGACGCTATCCGTCGTGCGATCGATCACGCGCGCGCCGCTGTTTGCGACGGCCTCGACGCAGGCATCGACGATCGTGGTGTCGCGCCCTTCGGAGATATTCGGGACGATCTCGAAAAGCGGGAGCGCGTCCGTCATGGGCGCAACCACGGCGCATGGAAAAAGTCGCTCTCGTCACCGGCGCGGGCAGCGGTATCGGACGTGCCAGCGCGATCGCACTCGCCGAAGCCGGCTTCACAACGGTTTTGCTCGGCCGTAAACACGAAACGCTCGATGAAACAGCCTCGAAAGCGCCGAGCGGAAAGACGCTCGCGATTGCGGCCGACGTCGGCAAGGAATCCGACGTCACCGCAGCCTTCGATACGGTGCGCGAGAAGTTCGGGCGTCTCGACGTGCTCTTCAACAACGCCGGCGCATTCGGACCGACCGTGCCATTCGAGGAGCTTGGAAAAGACGATTGGGACGCAGTCGTCGCCGTGAATCTCACCGGTGCGTTTCTGTGCGCGCGCGCCGCGTACCGCATCATGAAGGACCAGACGCCGCAGGGCGGGCGCATCATCAACAACGGTTCGATTGCGGCCTACGCACCGCGGCCGCACACTGCGCCGTATGCCGCAACGAAGCACGGAATCAGCGGATTGACCAAATTGATTTCGCTCGAGGGACGCAAGTACGACATCGCGTGCGGACAAATCGACATCGGCAACGCGACAACCGACATGATCAGCAATATCACGAGCCGCCGTTCGGCAGGGATGCTGCAAGCCGACGGTTCGCGCGTGATGGAGGCGCAGATGGACGTTGTGCACACGGCGAGCGCCGTCGTCTACATGGCGCAGCTGCCGCTCGATACGAACGTTCAGTTTCTCACCATCATGGCGACGAAGATGCCGTACCTCGGGCGCGGCTAGGCAAACGCGCGACTGAGCGCTGCATTCACGTCGGCGATTTCGCCCGGCGCGAGCGTCGAGCGTGAAGCCGAGCTTGCGCGCTTCGGTTAAACGACGCGGCATCTGGGAAACTCGGCGAAGTTCTCCCGAAAGTCCGATCTCGCCGAACGCGACGAGATTTGCGGGAAGCGGCCGATTGCGGAATGCGGACGCGATCGCGAGTGCGATTCCGAGATCCGCCGCAGGTTCGTTGATGCGTAAGCCGCCCGCGACCGAAGCATAAACGTCCATGCCGCCGAGGTGCATTCCCGCGCGGCGCTCGAGCACCGCCAGAATCATCGCCAAGCGTGCTTGATCGAGATTTGCGGCGAGTCGCCGCGGCGTACCGTATGCGGCGTCGGCGACCAGCGCCTGAATCTCGACCAAGACCGGGCGCGAACCGACGATGCTCGGGACGATGCACGCGCCGCTGGCTTCGGCGCGGCGGTGCGCGCCGACGAAGATCTGCGAGGGGCTCTGCACTTCGTGCAAACCTTCCTCGTCCATCGTGAATACGCAGATCTCATCGACGCTTCCGAAACGATTCTTCGTTGCGCGCACGATGCGAAACTCGCCGCTCGGTTCCCCTTCGAAATACAAGACGGTGTCGACGAGGTGCTCGAGCAAACGTGGTCCTGCGATCGCGCCGTCTTTGGTGACGTGCCCGACGACGAAGATCGCGCAAGACGTGCGCTTCGCGTATTCGACCAGGCGCTGCGCGCACTCGCGAATCTGAACGGCGTTTCCGGCGGAGGATTCGACCTCCGGCAGCCACACCGTCTGAATCGAGTCGACGACCATGACGCTCGGATGCAGCGGCTCGACTGCGTCCAGGATGGAAACGAGATTCGTTTCCGGATAGACCAGCAGCTCGTCGCCGGCGCGCAAACGTTGCGCGCGCAAGCGCACTTGCGCCGCCGATTCTTCTCCGCAGACGTAGACGACCGGGCGCTTTTCGCGCGCCAGCCGGTCCGCGAGCTGCAGCATCAACGTCGACTTACCGGCGCCGGGCGCGCCGCCGACGAGAATGACGCTGCCGGGGACGATCCCGCCGCCAAGCAGCGTGTCGAACTCGCCAATCCCCGAGGGAATGCGGTTCGTGCTTTCGCTTGCGACGTCGGCGAGACGCAGCGGCGCGATTGCCGCTGGTGCCGACGCGCGCGCGGCGGGCGATTTTGCGGCTCGCAGCGTCGGCGCTTCGGCGAAGGTGTTCCAGCCTTCGCAGCTTGGGCAGCGACCGAGCCAACGGGGCGACTCGAATCCGCACGAGGAACAGAAGAAGACGGCCCGCGCCTTAGCCATAGGAGCTAGCTTCCATTAGCGCATCACCCGCACCCGCGTTGCAACCGCACGTCTCGACGTGCTAGACGGTCTGCGCGGAATCGCGATCGCGCTGGTCATGTGGTTTCATCTGTGGCAAGTATCATGGCTCGATCCGGGCGCGTTCATTTTCGTTCCGATCTCGGGCTTCCTCGGCGTCGAGCTGTTCTTTTTTCTTAGCGCATTTTGTTTGAGCTATCCGTACGTGTGCGCGTATTTCGAGGGAACTGCGCCGCCCTCGCTGCGGCACTTCGCGTACCGCCGCTTCATCAAGATCTTCCCGTCCTATGCGATCAGCATCGTCGCCGTCATTGCGATCGCGGCCCTTCCCGGCGCGAAAGGAAAGCTGGGGTGCGAACATCGGGTGGACGACGCCGCAAGCCGCTGCCTTCGATCTCGCCGCGCACCTGACGTTCCTTCACACGCTCTTCGGCGACACCTACGCGTCGATCAACGGCGTGCTGTGGACGCTCGGAATCGAAGTCCAGTATTACGTGATCTTTCCCGTTCTTGATTGTGCTCTTGTTGCGTGCGCCGCTTTCGGTTGCGGGCGTCATGACGGCGATCGCGATCGGCGTACCGGATTCGGATCGGCCGCTGCTGCGTGGTGCCCGTATTCGATCACAACTTGCAGCAGCTGCTGGGCTTCTTCGATTTCTTCGCGGTCGGGATGTTTTGCGCGTTCGGGTACGTGTGGCTGCGGAGAAACTATCCGCGACTAGCGAATCTGGGCTGGGCGTGGCTGCTCGTCGCGCTCATCGGCATCGTCTGGATCACGCTCTTGTTCATGAACCTGACGGAAAAGCGCTGGGAGACGGACTTCTCGGAGTTTTGGCTGATTCGCAACGGCACGTACTACGCCATAGCTATAGGAATGGTCGCTATCGGTTCGCTCTTGGCGCCGCCGTTCTGGCATAAGATCATCGCAAATCGCGTGTCTCGTTTTTCTCGCCGTCATCTCGTACAATATGTATCTCTGGCACCAGATCGTCTTCCGATGGGTCGCGACGTGGCCGTTCATCCCGCACCCGCCGGACGTGACGCGCGGCGATCCGGCTTGGGCTTGGATCGTCACGCTCAGCGGCTTTGCGATCGCGCTCGGGATCGCGTCGTTCGTGACCTACGCGATCGAACGTCCACTGCTTGCGAATGGATCCCCAGAGCTTGATCTTTCGAAGGGCCGCTCTTCGCCGGCAAGAATGAGCGCAAGCGAGTGGGTGCACAAAGCAGCGGCAGCGTCGCAATAGACGGATTTGTAGCCTCGGGTAAGAGCACGTGCGCAAAGCAGCTTGCCGAGCGGCTTTCATACCTTTATCTCGATACCGGCGCAATGTATCGCGCGGTGGCATATCTCGCGTTGACGGAACGGCGTCGCAGTCGATCAAGAAGAGGCATTGGTCGGATTGCTCGAGACGCATCGCGTCGACTTCGGCATTCACGATGCATCGCAGCTCGGGTACAGCGTGCGCATCGATGGAACGGACGTAACGCATCGCCTCTTCGATCCGGACGTTACCTCCGCGGTAAGCGCGGTCGCATCACAGCCGGGCGTTCGCGCCAAACTCGTCGAGCGGCAGCGTGAGATCGCGCGCGAGGGACCGGTCGTGATGGCGGGGCGCGACATCGGCACCGTCGTGCTCCCCGATGCGCGTTATAAGTTTTTCCTAACCGCCTCGCTCGACGAGCGCGCACGCCGGCGACAAACGGAGCTCGCGGAACGCGGCGTCGATGCGGATCTGGACGAGGTTCGTGCGCAGATTCAAGAGCGCGACCGGCTCGATGAGACGCGCGCGACCTCACCGTTGCGGCGCGCGGCCGACGCTGTACTGATCGACTCGACCGGCATTTCCGCGGAAGCGGTAGTCGAGCTGAATGCTGGCGACGATCCGCAACGCGGCGTGACGTTCTACGATTTCGCGCGAGCCGTAACCGGTGCGTGGTGCTATGGGCCGCTGCGTATGCGCGTATTCGGCGTCGAGAACGTGCCGCGAAGCGGCCCGTTGATCGTCGCATGCAATCACGTCAGTTACGTCGATCCCGTCGCGCTCGGCGTCGCGCTGCCGCGCCGGGTTTGGTACATGGCGAAGGTCGAGCTGTTCCGGATTCCGGTCCTCGGCGCCGTACGATCGCGGCGCTGGGCGCGTATCCCGTCGATCGCGGCAAAGGCGACGTCGCGGCGATTCGCGGCTCGCTACGCGTCTTAAAGGAAGGAAAGGCCATCGGTATCTTTCCGGAGGGGACGCGGAACCTGCACGGAGATGCTGCCCGTTCATACGGGGGTGGCCTTGCTCGCCTCGCTCGCCGGTGCTCCGGTTTTGCCGGCGTTCGTTCGCGGTGGGGACCGCGCCAAGCGGCTGGGAAAGCTCAGCGTCGCTTTCGGAGAACCCATGAGCTTGGTCGGGGGGCGCAACGGGAAAGCCAGCCGCGAGGAGTTGGCGAACTGGGCCAATGCGATCATGGCGCGCATCCGTGCGCTCGGGGAGAAATTGGAACGTGGAAATTAAACGCGCGAAGACCCAAGGGTTCTGCTTCGGCGTCGCCATCACGGTGAAAAAAGCCGAAGAAGCCGTTGCGTCGGGCGCGGAGGTAACGACGCTCGGTCACGTCGTCCATAATCCGCAGATGGTCGCGAAGCTCGAAGACCAAGGCTTGCGCAACGCGGAGTCGGTCGACGAAGTCGAATCCGGAACGCTGTTCGTCCGAGCCCACGGCCTGCCGGTCTCCGTCTACGAGAAAGCGCAGGAGAAAGGTCTGACGATCCTCGACGCCACGTGTCCGATGGTGACGAAGATTCACGTGCAAGCCGAGAAGCTGCGCGCTGACGGTTACAAGATCATCGTTATCGGCGACCCCAATCACGCCGAAGTCAAAGGGACGCTCTCGCACGTGCCGGGCGCGTGGTGCATTCAGACGGCCGAAGACGTCGACGTGCTTGCCGCGCGCAAGCCGGGTCGGCGTAGTCGTGCAGTCGACCTGGTCGGGAACGCGGCTTCGCGGAGATCGTTCAGCGTCTGACCGTCAAATACTACGAAGTTCGTGCGGTGAACACGATCTGCACCGATACGCACAACCGCCAATCCGAAGCGACGAACCTCTCGCAAGACGTCGAGGTCATGGTTGTCGTCGGCGGCAAACACTCGGCGAACACTCGGCACCTCGCCGAACTCGCGACGACGAACGGCGCTCGCACGTACCACATCGAGGGTCCCGATGAGCTCGAGGCGCAGTGGTTCGCAGGCGTGCAAATTGCGGGTCTGATGTCAGGCGCGTCGACGCCGGGATGGCTGGTCGACCAAGTCGCCGATCGCATGAACGCGCTTGCAGATGGAGGCGTTACGTCGCACCTGACATAGTGCTCGAGCGCTTCGAGCGCGCGCTCGAAGAAACAGTGTCGGTGTTGTTGCGGCCGATGGGCGCCTCACCGATCGGTGAGCAGGTTCGTTGGCATTTCGGAATCGGGACGGGCGACAGCGGCCCTAGCCGCGGGAAACGTTTGCGTCCACGCTTACTCTTCAACGCTGCATTCGAAGAAGGCGGAACGTTCGAGCGGCCATCGACGCCGCAATCGGCATCGAGTGCTTGCACAACTATTCGCTCGTCCACGACGATATCGAGGACGGCGACGAGCTGCGTCACGGGACCGAAACGGTTTGGGCGCGCTACGGCATCGCGCACGGCGTCAATGCGGGCGACTCGATGTGCGCCGTCTCGTATCTCGCGCTGTTGCGAAATACCGCGCAGCTGCCGCCGCATCGCATCGTCGCGATGATGCAGGTCCTGCACTATGCGAACCTGGGAATGTGCGCGGGGCAGGGCTACGACATCGGTTTCGAGACCGCCGCGCACGTGACGAGCGACGAATATTTCGCGATGATCGACGGAAAGACCGCCGCGCTCTTCGGCGCCGCGTGCGAGCTGGGCGCACATGCCGCCGGCTGCGATGGACGAGCGCGCGAGGGCGTACGGTGACCTCGGCCGCTGCTACGGACGCGCATTTCAGATTCGCGACGACGTTCTGGGAACGTGGGGCTCGACCGAAGAGACGGGCAAACCGAGCGGGAGCGATATCGCGCGGCGCAAATGGAGTTTCCCGGTCGTATGGGCACTTTCTGGGGAACCCTCGTCGGCTCGCGACGCGATCATGCGACGCTACGCGTTGCGCACGCCGATGGAATCGGCCGACGTGCGCGCGATCGTCGAAGCATTGGACGCGCTCGGCGCGCGGCAAGCCGCTGATGAGGCCGTCGACGCGCAGCTGCGCGACGCGGAAAGCGTCGCAGAGACGCACCAGATCGATCGCGGTCATACCGTCCGCACGCTCTTCACGCGTTCGGCACGCCGAGTCGCCTAGCGCAGAGCTCATAACATGAGCACGCGCGCTGCCCTCGATGCGTCGAGCCTCGAGCGGCGAGTAAATATCCTCGACGGTATTCTGTGGGCATCCTGCTCGCAGGTTTCATCGTGCGCATGCTGCTGATCGGCTCAGAAGGTTATCGCGGCGACGTCAGCTCGTTCATGTCGTGGGCGCTGACCGCCGCCCAAAATCCGCTTTCACAATTCTACGCAAAGGCCGGCTTTGCCGACTATCCTCCGGGCTATCTCTTCATTCTGTGGGTCGTCGGCAAGATTTACCTGATCGTGCCGCACGCGCAGGGTGACTACAGTCTACTTCACTTTCTGGTCAAGCTTCCGGCGTGCGCATTCGATCTGGTTAACGCGGTTCTGATCGCATGGATCGTGCGGCGTCTCGTATCCGAGACGTGGGGCAACATCGCTGCCGCGATCTATCTCTTCAATCCCGCGACGATCTACGTCTCGGCGTATTGGGGCCAGGTCGACGCCGTACCGGCCGGCATTCATGCTGGGCGCCGTCGCGCTGCTGCTGTACGCGAGCGACGATTCGGCTCCGCGCGGACGTCTGGCGATCATCGGCGCGTGGCTTGCGATCAGCTACGCGATCTTGATCAAGCCGCCGTCGGTGATGGTTGCGCTCGTGATGCTCGCATGGGCGTTCGCTTCGAGCGACGCTGGCGTGCGCGTACGGCGGTTGATCGATACCGGGCCTCGGCATCGTCAAGCGGACTCGTCTTGGCACTCCTGGTCGCGCTTGATCTTCAATCCGAATCTCGCGACAGCGATACCGTGGCTGATCGAACGGTACGCGTACGGCAGCGCGGTCTATCCGTACAATTCGGTCAACGCGTACAACCTTCACAGCTTGATTCGTCCGTTCTGGCAATCGGACACCGTTCCGATTGCGATCGGCTCGTTTGCACTCGGGCCGATGTGGGTGTGGGGCGGAATTTTGGTCGCGGCTGCCGCCGCGCTGATCATCACGCGCTATCTTCAGCGCCGCGACGACGTAGCGTTTCTCGAAGCCTGCATGCTCGTTTCGCTCGCGTTCTTCACGCTCGCGACCCGCATGCACGAGCGCTACATCTTCAATGCATTCGTGCTCGTGATTCCGCTGGCGGCGTTCGGCAGACGCTACGTGTACGCGACTGCCGCGCTCAGCCTGACGTTCCTCGCGAACCTGTGGTATTCGCTGTACTACGCGCGTGCGATGGACGGAAAGTGGCCGGTCGATGCGACCGACATCTTTCCGCTGCTGGATCACTCGATGTCGGTGATCGTCGTCGTCACGTTCTTCGTGCTCGGCTACATGTATCTCGGTGCCAAGGCCGTCGAGAAGGAGCCCGAATCTGGCCCGACGCTCCTCGATCGTGCCAATCTGTGGATCGGCCGCGTCTGGTTTGCGCCCGCGCAAGGCTGATCGCGATGACGCGGACGGATTGGATTGTCCTAGCCGGCTTTACCGTCTTTGCGCTTCGTTCTCGATTTCATGTGGTATTGGAATCCCAACGAACGTTATTTCGATGAGATCTACTATCCGCGCAGCGGCATCGAATATCTCAAAGGCGTTCGCATCAACTCGGATTGGGAGTATCCGTTCGAATGGACGCATCCGCCGCTCACGAAGCTGCTGATCGCGCTTTCGATCTGGATGTTCGGCGGCGTCGCGCACGGCGACAGCGGCTGGGGTTGGCGATTTTTGAACGTCGTCTGCGGGACGCTCATGGTCCCGCTGTGTTATCTGTTTGCGAAACGGCTGCTCGGATCGACGTTGTTCGCGTCGATCGCAGCATTCATGCTGACGTTCGACGGATTCCGGTTCGTGCAATCGCGGATAGCGACGCCCGAGATTTGGGTCGCGACGTTTGGCCTCGGGCGTCTTGTACGCGTTCTATCGGCTTTGGACGGCAACGCAGATTCGCATCCGGCTTCGGATTCCGGGAGAGTTCGGCTGGCGCTTCATTCTCACGATGGTCGCCGGCACGTCGTCGCTGTCTTGTTTTCGATCGGCATCAATAAGCTCGGAACCCCGGCGACCGACCACGATCTGATCGTGAAGAGCCACGTCTTCGCGTTTCTCTACGCCGAGCTCGGAATATACGTTCTCGCGCGATGGATCGGCCGACGCTTCGCGGACCCTGCCGCGACGCGTCGTGAGCTATGCCGAAGGTTCCGAAGTCTTGCTTGCCGAGGGACAACGCAAGATCGTTCGATTCGACGGCGGCGGAACCGGGGAGCTGGCGTTCGACGATCTTGCGTTGACCTACAAACGCGACGGCGTGGTCGTGTACAAGACGCCCGAAGGTACGGCGACCTTCACGCCGGACGGCGAGATGCAAACCGAGGTCGCGACCGTCAAAGCGACGGACGCGCGGACGTGGTTGGTCGCAACCTGCATCCTAATGGCGCTGTCTGGCGGCGAGCAAATGGAACGGACTGTTCGACATGTTCGTTCTGTTCGTTGCGATCGCAATCGTGTTCGCGCAGCGTTTCTTTCCGCGTCCCGCCGTCTTCGGAAATCCGCGCGGATTCACGCCCGATCAGCTCATCACGGGGATGCTGTTCGTCATGGCGACGTTCTATTTCGCGAGCTATTTCCCGAACTACCGGCTCGGCTACAACTTTGCCGACATCGTCGGGATGCAGTGGCAGATGTTCTGGTATCACGACGAGCTTTCGAAGTCGAATCCCGCGTCGCTGCACCATCCGTACGGCTCGTATTGGTGGCAATGGCCGACGCTTTTCGCGCCGATCTCGTACTACTGGCACGATTGGCGCACCGGTGCAGCGGCGGCGAATGGTGGCGGCCTGCTGCGTCGCCGAGATTCTCGCGCTTCCCAACCCGCTGGTGTGGTGGTTCGGGCTATTCTCCGTCCCGGCCATGGCGTGGTGGGGCTACGTCGAGCGCAACAAGGGCTATCTGCTGCTCTTCGCGGCGTACCTGTTCCAATGGCTGCCCTGGATTCTGACGCCGCGTATCGCGTTCGAATATCATTTTTTCCCGAATCTTCCCGATCATCGTGATCGCGAACGCCGATCGTCCTGCAGCGTGCCTGGAAGAAAGGCGAGAATCGGTTTTGGATCGCGACGTTTCTCGCGGGCGTGCTCGCCTGTTTCATTTTCTTCTATCCCGTGCTCGCCGCGATGCCGATCACGTACGATCAGTGGCACGAGCGGATGTGGCTCGATAACTGGCTCGACCTCATTCCTGGCCATCCGCATCCGCACGGCCTTAGCTGGATCAAACCGAATTGAATCTCGGACGGATCTTCGCACAAATCGACCTGTACGAGCGCGCGACGATGCTCTTCGTCGTCGTGGCGCTCATCGTGCTTCCCGTCATAGGACAGTGGCTTAGCGAACACGATGACGAAGAAGCTGACGGTAGGACGATTGCGATGTTTCTGACCGGGCTGACGGCCGTGGGCGTCGTCGTGGTGATCGTCGCTGCGGCACTCGGCCCGCACCCCAGTTTAAAGGCGCTCCGCCCCCGGCTCCGCGCCCCCCACGCTTCGCGTGGGGCCCCCAAGCCGTCGCTCCCTCACTATTACGACACTGCACGATACCCCGAGGGGTCGCGTAACAACAAAGCAAACGGCCAAAGCTATGTCCGGGCACTCCAAGTGGCACAATATCAAGCTGCGCAAAGGCAAAGCCGACGCGCAACGCGGCGCGCTGTTCTCGAGGCTCTCCAAAGAGATCATTCTCGCGACTAAATCCGGTTCGGCCGATCCGGAGGCGAACTACCGTTTGAAGATGGCCGTCGAGAAGGCTCGCGAGAACAACGTTCCGGCCGACAACATCAAGCGTGCGATCGCGCGCGCGAGCGGCGCGGACGGTGAGCGCGATATCGAAGAGATCCGCTACGAAGGTTACGGTCCGGCCGGGCTCGCGCGTCGTGATCGATGCCGCGACGGACAACCGGAATCGAACGGCCTCTGAAATCCGTTTTCTCTTCACGCGCAATGAGGGAAATCTCGGTGAAACCGGCAGCGTCGGCTGGATGTTTGATGCGCGCGGATTTCTCGATGTCGAGAGCGCGAAATTAGATGAGGACGGCCTCACCGAGAAAGCGCTTTCCGCCGGAGACGGCGTGATCGATGTGCGTTTCGCGAGGCGAGCACTCCGAGATCGTTACGGAAGATACGGCGCTTGGCAAAGTCCGCGAGGCACTGATCGCCGAAGGGCTGCGGGTTACCGATGCGTACGTTGGGATGGAGCCAAAGCAACCGCTTCATGCGGAAGGCGAGAATCTGCGCAAGATGATCGCGTTCCTCGACGCGCTCGAAGAGCACGAAGACGTGCAGCGCGTCTATTCGAATTTGCTGCTGGACGAAGCGCAGGTCGAGGCCTTAGCGCGCGCTTGATTGCGAAGTTGAAGCCGCAGGCGAAGCGTCTGCCGCTTGCGGAGGTGCGCCGCTGGCTGGCCGACCGCGATCTCGTCTTTGCGATTGCGCTTGCGTTCGCAGTCGGCGTCGCCGTTTGGTTCGGCCGCGCAATCGAAGATTTCTTTGCCCCGTCAGGCGCGACGATTCTCGTTCCGTCGCTGGTCGGACAAACCGAAACCGATGCCATCGCGCTGGGCGACACCTTGCATTTGAAGATGGTCGTCGTTTCACGCTCGATCAGCGAGCAGTTTCCACGCGACGTCGTTATGGCGCAGCAGCCTGCGCCCGGAACGCGGGTTCGCGAAGGCCGACAGGTTTCGTTGATCGTCAGTCAAGGCGTCAACATCTATACGATGCCGGATTTACGATTTGCATCGCTGCGTGACGCCGGGCTAACGCTTTCGCGTTTGAAGCTTAACCTCGGCAAGACGACGATGGTCGCCAACGACGACGTTCCTTTCAATCACATCGTTGCCCAAAATCCGCCGCCGCTTGGGAAGCGTGCGTGAAGGTTCCGTCGTGAGTCTCGTGCTCTCGAAAGGTCCGCCGTCGAACGTTCGCGCGCCGGACTTCGTCGGAAAAGACATCAACACGGCGCGCGCCGACGCCGAACGCGCGAAGGTTCATCTCGGGCAAGTCGTGTGGACGCCATTCGGGATCAAAGGACCGCCGCGCGGGATCGTCGTTCGACAGATGCCGGGTCCCGGAATCCTCAGCGATCCGCTCGAGCCGGTCTCGCTGCAAGTTAGCGCGGGGCCGGGGGAATACGGATATCTCATTCGCCAAGTACATACCGCGGTGGTCATACCGAACGATGAAAGCGGTCAGTCACAACGCATTCGTATTAGCGTGCGCGACGATACCGGCGAGTGGAACGTCTACGACGGATTTGCAATGCCGGGGCAGCGGCTCGATTTCGATCTCACCGTCATCGGAACGTCATGGGTCGACGTCTACTTGAACAACGAGCTTCAAAGCCAGACGCAGCTCGGCAAGGAGCCGCCGCGGCCTACGCCGTCGCCCGCGCACGTCGGGACTGCCGCGGTGAAGGAAACGCGCAAGGTTCGAATCGCGCCGTCGATTCTCGCGGCCGACTTCGCAAAGATTGCGGAGCAAATCGCTGCGGCCGAAGCCGGCGGTGCCGACATGTTCCATCTGGATACGATGGACGGCTCGTTCGTTCCGAACATCAGCTGGGGCCCGAAGATCGTCGCCGATTTGCGCAAGCTCACCAAGCTCCCGTTCGACGCGCATCTGATGATCGTCGAACCCGAACGCTACGTCGATCGTTTCATCGAAGCCGGCTGTCAATACGTGACCTTTCATTACGAAGCCACGTCGCACGCACACCGTCTGCTCACGCACTTGCGCTCGGCTGGAGCGAAAGCCGGCATCGCAATCAATCCGCAAACGCCGGTCGCGATGCTCAAAGACATCATCGAAGAAGCTGACTTGGTGCTCGTGATGAGCGTCAATCCGGGTTTCGGCGGACAACCGTTCATCGAACACGCGCTCGCGAAACTGGTCGAAGCGCGCGAGCTGATCGACGCGTGCAATCCCGAGTGCGAGCTCGAGATCGACGGCGGGATCGGGACGTCGAACATCGAGCGCGCGTGCGAAGCCGGCGCGACGATTCTCGTCGCCGGCTCATCGGTTTTTGAAGCGAACGATCCTGCGAAAGCCGTGCGTTCGCTCAAGGAACGCATAAGCGGCCGGTCACGCAGCTGACCCCGAACCAGAGCGCCGAAGATCGCCTCATCGAGGCGATTCGCGTCATCGCCGCGACGACGTACGCGTCGCAAGGGAAGAAGATTCGCGCGGGCATCGGCGACGATGCGGCGATTTGGAAACCGGCTCGCGACGCCGAAAGCGTCGTCACGACCGATGCGCTCGTAGAAGACGTACATTTTCTGCGCGATGGTATGAGTGCGGCTGACGTCGGTTGGCGCGCGCTCGTCTCGAATCTCTCCGATCTTGCTGCGGTCGGTGCGCGTCCGGTCCTGGCAACGGTCGCGCTCGGCGTTCCGCGCGGCATACACGAAGCGTGGATATTGGATTGTTATCGCGGGATGGCGGAGCTGGCAAAGAAAAGCGGCATCGCGATCGTGGGCGGTGACGTGGTGCGCGCGCCTTCGTTATTGCTTTCGATCACGGCGATCGGCGAAGTCCGGCCGTCGCAATCGAAAGATGCGTAGTGGCGCGCGCCCGGGCGACGTCCTTGCGGTTACGGGACCGCTCGGCGCCAGCCGCGCGGGAATCGACGTCTTGCTCGATCGGCGCGCACCGTCGACGACACGCGCTGTGCTGATGCAATCGCCGCCTATCGCCGGCCGCACGCGCGGCTCGCCGAAGGCCGGCGATTTGGTGCATCGAGCGAACGTGCACGCGATGATGGACATCTCGGATGGACTCTCGACCGACCTGCGTCGCTTATGCATGGCTTCGAACGTCGGCGCCGAAGATCGAAGCCGCGGCTTGCTGCCGGTTGCCGCGTGCGCAATTCCGGTTGCGAACGTGCTCGGGAAAGAGCCGGTTTCCTATGCGCTCGGCGGCGGTGAAGATTTCGAGTTGCTCGTTGCCATCGCGCCGCGCGCGTTTCCGACCATCGCGGGTCGCTTCGAGCGCACGTTCGGCCGCCCGCTCTCACGAGTCGGTACGGTTACGGCGGAAATCGCTGTCCGATTGCGCGACGCAAACGGGACACGCGGAGCTCGATCCCACGGGGTGGGAGAGCCTCTAGTTAGCCGGCCCGGCGGACTTTCTTGGCGCGCAGGCACGAAGTGCAGACGCGCGCTGTGCGGTGCGTGCCGTGATCGTCGACGCGGACGCGCTGGAGATTGGGGAGCCAGCGGCGCTTCGTTTTGTTCATGGCATGGCTGACGTTGTTACCCGCCATCGGTCCCTTCCCACAAACATCGCAACGCTTCGCCATCTAACTGCCCTTCGAAAATAGACACGCTTCGCCGATACGTCGGCCGAGCAACCGCGGAATAATACCACGCCCGGCGGCGGGATGTCCATGTCCGCGCCCCCAAGGACGGGCGCATGCTGGCGGTCACCATGCTCGACGGGCTGGGCTTCACCAAGTTCATCGCTGCCGGCACCTACTTCCTTAGGAAGTACCGCGCCGTTCTGGACGGCCTCAACGTCTTTCCGGTCCCCGACGGCGACACCGGTTCGAACCTCTACCTGACCGCGAGGGCGGCACTGCTCGAGGCGGGGCGCGTCCGCACCAGGGCGCTCGGCGACGTCGCGGCCGCCGCGGCGGCGGGTGCGCTACTCGGTGCGCGCGGGAATTCGGGCGTGATCCTCTCGCAGATGTTCCGCGGTTTTGCGGATGCCGTTCGTGCCAAGGAAGCGATTGCCGTACGCGACGCCGGGAGCGCGCTCGAGCGCGCGGTGGGGGAAGCGCGCGCGGCGCTGGTCGCGCCGGTCGAAGGGACGATCCTTTCGGTTGCGAGGGCTGCTGCGGAAGAAGCCGTTGCCATCGCCGCGCACACCAGCGATCTTTACCAGCTTGGCGATGCGATCGTACGCGCAGCGAGCGACGCGCTCGAGCGCACGCCGCAGCAGCTGGCGGTCTTGCGCGAAGCAGGCGTCGTCGATGCCGGTGCAGCCGGCTTGTTGTATTTTCTCGAAGGCATCTTACGCTTCGTACCAGCCACGCGCGAGCGCGTCACATCGTATCCGCTAAGCACGTATCCTGCCCACGTCTTCACCGAACGGCAAGAGGTTTGCGCGAACAAGTACTGCGCCGAGTTCGTTTTGCGCGAAGCTGCCATCGAGTCGCACGCGCTCAAAGAACGTCTGATTCCGCATGGCGACTCACTGCTCGTCGCCGGCGGGCCGCCGATCTTGCGCGTCCACATTCACACCGACGTTCCACATCTCGTGCAATCCGTAGCCGCAGAACATGGGACCGTCGAGCGCGTGAAGATCGAGGATATGCAGCAGCAACATCGCGCGCTCGCAGAACGTCCCAAGCGCGCGTTTTCGTTTGTAGCAATCGTCCCGGGAATCGGTTTCGAGCGTATCGCGCGCGAGCTCGGTGCGGATGCGACGATCGTTGCGCAAGGCGCGCATGCGTGCGGCGGCGAGATTTCCGCTGCGATCGCCGCGTCGAGCGGTGACGTCGTCGTGGTGCTCGCGGACGATCCGAGCGAGGCCCGTGCAGCAGAAACTTTGGGCGCGGGTCGCGTGCGGACGGTCATCATCGTTCCGACGCGGAATGCTGCCGAGAGCTTGGCGGTGTTGGTCGAATACGGCGGGCGGATCGAGAGCGGCCCGGTTCCGTCGCGTGATGAGCTCGAAGGAGCCGCGAAGCGTGTGTGCACCGCAACGATCGGTATCGAGCTTCTCGCGAGCGGTACGCGCGCAAACGTGCTCGAGGACGCTGCTCGGCGGCTGGGCGCGAACGCGGGAGGGCTCGTCACGCTCTATTACGGGGGCTCCCAGGAGGAGCACGACGCTGAGCATCTGACAAATGCGCTTCGCAAGCGCATGCCGAAGGTCGACTTCGAATGGTTTTTCGGTGGGCAGCGAACATCCGAATACGTGGTGGCATTTGAACGGTAAGGATAGACCGGTTATCGCGGTCGACGCGATGGGCGGTGACAACGCACCTCGGGAGATCGTCGCCGGCGCAATCGCAGCCTATCGCGACGGATTTGCGCGCGTCGTTTTAGTCGGCGACAAAGATCAGATTCGACCGTTCTATGCAGGCGTCGGCGAAGACGAGATTCCGATCGTGCACGCGCCCGAAGTCATCCCGATGGACGTTGCGCCGTCTGCGGCAATCCGCGGCGCCGAGCGCTCGAGCTTGGGCGCAGCGATCGATCTCGTCCGTGAAAACAAAGCCGATGCGATCGTTTCGGCGGGATCGAGCGGCGCATTTCTTGCCATCGCGCTCGTTCGTTTGCGAACGATCGCGGGGATTGCGCGTCCCGCAATCGGCGCGATTCTCCCGACGCCGATTCAACCCGTCGTTCTGATCGATGCCGGCGCGAACGTCGACTGCAAACCCGAATGGATGATGCAATTCGGCATCATGGGATCGGCCTACGCCCAAGCAGTGCTCGGCATGAAAGCGCCGCGCGTCGCGATCGTTTCGATCGGTGAGGAGCGCGGCAAAGGCAACGCGCAAGTTCTCGAAGCCGCGGAGCTTTTGGAATCGGCGCCGATCAACTTCATTGGTAACGCCGAAGGGCGCGACGTCTTTTCCGGCCGTGCCGACGTGCTCGTCACCGACGGCTTCGTCGGCAACGTCATGCTCAAGCTTGCGGAAGCGGAGAGCATTGCATTACAGGCCGCGATTCGCGACGCGCTGCTTTCCAGCGGTCCGGACGTACAGCTCGGCGCGCTGCTGACGCGGCGCGCGTTCTCGCGCCTCAAGCGCGCGCTGCACTACGAAACGTACGGCGGAGCGCCGCTGCTCGGTTTGCGCGGAAATTGCATCGTCGCCCACGGCCGCAGCAGCCGGGTCGCAATTCGCAACGCGATACGCGTTGCAGCGACCGAAGTGCGTGAGGACGTCGTCGGCAAGATCGCGGGTCTGGTCGCCCCGCTCGTACAAGCAGCTCGCGCCTAGTTGCGCGTCGCGGTCGTTACCGACTCGACGGCCGACCTCGAATCGGACGTTGCAACGCGTTTGGGCGTCGACGTCGTCCCGCTGTTCATCAATTTCGGTGAGTCGAGCTTTCGCGACCGTATCGACATCACGCGTGAAGAGTTCTATGCGCGCTTGCGTTCCGAAAGTACGTTGCCGACGACCTCGCAAGCGTCGGCCGCGAGTTACGCGGAATGTTTTGCGCGTCACGCCGCTGCAGGGAACGAGATCGTCTGCATCTCGATTTCCGGCGCGCTTTCCGGGACGATCAACGCCGCCTACGCGGCGGCCAAAGATTTTTCGACGGCGTCGATTCGCATCGTCGATTCGCGGACCGTCTCGGCGGGTCTGATGCTGCTCGTGTACGCCGCAGCGGAGCTCGCCGCGCAAGGCAAGACCGGCGATGAGATCGTCCGTGCGCTCGAAGCATTACGCGCGCGTCAGCGGCTCTTCGCGGCAATACCTGATCTTTCGCATGCGGTCCGAACTGGACGTGTTTCGAAAGGAATGGCGATGCTTGGCGGGATGATGAAAATCTCGCCCGTCATCACGCTCGACGAGGGCGGCAAGGTTGCCGAGTTTGCGCGAGTTCGCACGTTCGAGCGCGCGCTCGATACGCTCGTCGACGCGACGGTCACGCTTCTTACGGGCGCCGCAGATGCGCGAGTCGCGATCGTGCACGCACAGGCGCTGAAAACTGCCGGGACTTTGCGCGAGCGCCTCCTCGCGAAACTGGCGACGACGCCCGCTCGCTTGGACGTCATCGAGACAGGCCCCGCGATCGCGGTCCACGCCGGGGTAGGAGCCGCGGGAATCTTCTCGGTGTTCTAACCGGCATGGCCTCGATCTACGTCCATCTCCCATTTTGTCCGTACATCTGTCCGTACTGCGATTTCGCGAAGTGGCCGTACCGGCGCAGCTCGGCCGAGCGTTATCTTTCCGGATTGCGCGCCGAGATCGCGTCCGCACCGCCCGTCGTCGCGTCGACGTTGTATTTCGGCGGCGGGACTCCGAACACGATTGCGCCGGATGCGCTGGTCGAGCTGATCGGAGCGCTGCGCGCCCGCTTTGGTTTACCGGCGGATGCCGAGATAACGCTCGAGGCGAATCCGGATCCCGGCTTGTGTGAAGCCTTCCCCGAATACCGCCGGGCAGGCGTGACGCGATTGTCGATCGGCGTGCAATCATTCGAGCCCGCTGAGCTCCAGACGCTCGGCCGTCAGCACACGCCGCAGGACGTCGAGACGGTCGTGCGGCGCGCGCGCGATGCGGGCTTCGAGAATTTTTCGTTCGATCTGATGTTTGCAGTCCCGGGCCAAACGCTCGCATCGTGGAAGCGCTCCGTGAACGCTGCGCTTGCGCTCGAGCCGCAGCACGTATCGACGTACGGGCTGACGATCGAACCGTCGACGCCGTACGAAGAGTGGCAGAAGCGCCAACCCGAGGCGTTCGCCGGCAACGACCTCGAAGCCGAGCAATACCGCTACGCGATCGACCGCCTCGTGCAAGCCGGATTCCAACACTACGAGGTTTCGAATTTCGCGCGACCAGGATTCCGTAGCCGGCACAACCAGAACTATTGGCGCAACGGTGAGTATCTAGGACTCGGCGTCGGCGCGGCTTCGTATCTGGAGGGGACGCGGTCGGTCCATACACGCGATCTCGAAGAGTACGTCCGCGCCGCGCTAGCCGGCGGTCCGATCCCTGGGAGCTCCGAGCACCTGGTCGGGGCCGCGCAGGTCGGCGAGGCTGCGATGCTTGCGCTACGCACCGACGAAGGAGTCGATCTGTCCCAATTCCGCGAACGCTATGGGATTGATTTTCTGTCTTCATACCAGCGTTCTATCCGGGACCTCGAAGGGGCCGGGATGCTCGAAATAACGCCGACGCACGTACGGTTGACGGCCGCCGGCAGATTTGTAGCCAACGATGTCTGCGCAGAGTTCATCGCGTAAACCCGAAGCCGACGTAGCCGGGGTGCTGCTGCGCGTTCTGTTCGCGATCGCGTTTGCGACCGCGGGATTCTTGCTGGGACGTGAGCTCTACGAGCGGACGCTTTCGCTTCACGTCGCAAGTGGTCGCCTGCAGCTCGCGCTCTTGATCGTCTCGCCTGTCGTCGGTGCGATGGCAGGCGTGCTCTTGACGCCGTACGCGCAGCTGTTTTTCGAGAGCGCGCTCACGGCGACGGAACGGAGCATCGAGCGCCGGACTCCCAGCGAGATTGCCGGCGGTGTGCTAGGGCTCATCGCCGGCTTGATCATCGCGTTCCTGATCAAGAGCATTCTCTTCGATTACATTCGCTTCGTCGGTCAGGCCGGGAGCTACGTCGCGGCCGTACTTTACTTGATCGTGAGCATCTTTGCCGCGTACCTCGGTGCGCGCGTCGGCGTCAAGCAACGTGTCGGCTTGATGAACGTGACCGGCGGCAAACTTACGCCGAACGTCCCGGGGAAGATCATCGACACCTCGGTGATCGTCGATGGCCGCATTACCGAGATCGTCGAAAGCGGATTTCTCGATCCACCGTACATCGTTCCGCGATTCGTCTTGCACGAGATTCAATTGATCGCCGATTCGACCGATGCGATGAAGCGCTCGCGCGGACGCCGGGCTCTCGACGTGCTCGCCAAACTGCAAGAGCTCGTGCCGATCGAGATCGGCGAAATCGATTATCCCGACGTGGTTGGCGTGGATGCCAAGCTCGTGCGCATGGCGCGCGAAACCGGCGGACGGCTCGTCACGAATGACTACAACTTGAATCGCGTCGCTCATGTCGAAGGCGTCGCGGTCTTGAACATCAATGAGCTGGCGAACGCCGTAAAGCCGATCGTGTTGCCCGGTGAGGAGATGCACGTTGCGATCTTGCGCGAAGGGAAAGAAGCGCAACAAGGCATCGGATATCTCGACGACGGGACTATGATCGTCGTCGAAAACGGACGCCGCTTGATCGGCGAAAGTGCCGACGTCGTCGTCACGAGCGTGCTGCAGACGGTCGCCGGACGCATGATCTTTGCAAAGACGAAACGATGAGCTGGGGAGCGGTCATCGTCGCTGCCGGGCGTGGACAACGCTTTGGACAGCCCAAACAGCTGATCGATATTGCCGGAAAACCGATGCTGGCGTGGTCGGTCGAGACGTTCGCATCGATGCCCGAGATCACGATGCTCGTCGTAACGACCGAAGCCGAATTCGTCCCGTCCGTTGAGGCGCTCGTGAAGCGCGCAGCCCCTAAGCTCCCTTCGCACGTGATCGCCGGCGGTGCGGAGCGGCAAGATAGCGTTCGGCTCGCGCTAACCGCGCTTTCGGAGCGCGCGGAAACGAAATTCGCGTTCGTTCATGACGGTGCACGTCCGATGATTCGGGCGGACGACGTTCGTCGCGGAATGGCGGCGGTTTCGCCCGGCGCCGGTGCACTACTCGCGTTCCCGTCGTCGACACCATAAAGCAGGTGAATGGTTCGCGTAAGGTGACGAGTACGCTTGATCGCGACTAAACTATGGGCGGCGCAAACGCCGCAGTTCGGAACGCTCGATGATTTGCTGCGCGCTCACCGAGTCGGCGCAAGCGCGGGGGATTCGCGTGACCGACGACGCAGCGTTGCTCGAAGATGCCGGGTTGGATGTGATCGTCGTCGAGGGGAAGCGCGGAGAATTTCAAGGTGACCGTGCCGGCCGATCTGGCGCGCGCCGAGCTGATCTTGCGCGAGCGGGCCGCGGTTTGATGCGCGTCGGTCACGGCTTTGACGCCCACCGGCTCGAAGCGGGGCGCAAGTTCATCGTGGGCGGCGTCGAGATCGCACACGATCGGGGGCCGGCCGGGCATTCGGACGGCGATACGCTCGCGCATGCGATCTCCGATGCAATTTTGGGTGCAGGCGCGCTCGGCGATTTGGGGACGCACTTCCCGGCCGAGCGACGAGCGCTATCGCAACGCGAATTCGATGTATCTGTTGGCGGCGTGCGTACAAATGGTCGCGGATGCCGGATACCAGGTCGCGAATCTCGATGCCACCGTTATCGTGCAACGTCCCGTCCTCGCGCCGCACATCGCTGCGATTCGTGCAGCGATTGCGGGCGTGCTCGGCGTCGAGCTCGCGCAGGTAAGTATCAAAGCCAAGACGACCGACGGCATGGGATTCACGGGCGACGGGAGCGGGATTGCCGCGCATGCGGTCGCATTGATCGAGAAACGATGACTCGGCTCGACTACGACGTTCCGCAGCGCGTCCGCTATGCACCCTCGCCGACCGGTGGCTTGCACGTCGGGAATGCGCGCACGGCGTTATTCAATTATCTGTTGGCGCGCCGCACGCGCGGCGCGTTCGTCATGCGCATCGAGGATACCGACGCAAATCGCAATCGCGCCGAGACGGAAGCGCCGCATCTCGAAGCGCTGCACTGGCTCGGGCTTTCTTGGGACGAGGGTCCTGATGTCGGCGGAACGTACGGTCCGTACCGGCAGTCGGAACGGCCGAAATCTATCGCGGATTTGCGCAGCGATTGCGTGAGGCCGAACTCGCGTATGAAGACGAAGGCGCGTTACGGTTTCGCATGCCTCCAGGTAAGACGAGCGTCGACGATCTGGTCAAAGGACCGGTCGTTTTCGAGAACGCTTTGATGCCCGATCCGGTCATCGTCAAATCCGCCGGCGGTCCGACCTATAACTTCGCCGCGGCTCGGTCGACGACGCGCTGATGGAGATCGAGCGTCGTCGTGCGCGGCGACGAGCACTTCCCAACACGCCCGTACAAATGCGGATTCTCGAAGCGCTCGGTTTGCGCGGGCCTCGCTACGCACACGTTCCGTTGATCTTCAACGAGCATCACCAAAAGCTTTCGAAGCGTCACGATACGGTGAGCATCGAGGAATTTCAGCGAGATCGGGATTCAGCCGGGAGCGATGGTCGACCATCTGGCGCTCTTGGGCTGGTCGGCGCCCGACGGCCGCGAGGACCTAACGCTCGATGAGCTCTCGGAAGTCTTTTCACTCGAGCGTGTGCAGCACGCCGGCGCGATCTTCAATGAAGGACGAATGCTGGCATTCAATCAGCGCGCTTTGCGGAAGTTGCCGCGCGAGCGCTTCGCGCAACTGTTGACGGAGTCGATGCAGCAGTGGGGGTATCATCAGAGCCCCGAGTGGATCGGATTGTTCATCGATGCGTACGGGGAGGAGCTACAGACGATCGCGCAAGCTCGGCCGCTCATCGCCGAGCTGAGCGAGGATCAGATCGACCTGCCGGCTGCGGAACGCGACCTGCTTGCCGACGCAGAGCGTACAGCGGGTGCTCGGCGCCGTCGCCGCGGCGCCCGATCCGCGCGCGATCCCGGAGCTCGCGCAGCGCTTCGGCGTCGAGAAAAAGCGCGCATACCACGCCGTACGCATAGCCTTGACCGGACACGAGAAAGGGGCCCCGCTGGCCCAGCTCTTTCCACTGCTCGGCCCAGAACGAATCCGAGCGCGTATCGAGGCATCCGGCAACCGCGACGCGGCAAGCGCGCGTTAATAGGTATTCGAATGACGAGGGCATGGCAGACGCTCCTCTCCGATCTCCGGGCGCCACTCGAGCGCGACCCGGCCGCCGAGGGCGTCCTGGACATCGTCCTCTCCTATCCGGGTTTTCACGCAATCACAGCGCACCGCGCGCTGCACGCGATGTATAAGGCCGGCATCCCGATCTTGCCGCGATTTCTTGCGCACGTCGTCCGCTTTGCAACCGGAATCGAGATTCATCCGGCTGCAACGATCGGTGAGGGATTCTTCATCGATCATGGGATGGGCGTCGTGATCGGCGCAACGACGATCATCGGACGCAACGTTACGTTGTATCAGGGCGTAACGTTGGGCGGCACGTCGCTCAAACCCGGAAAACGGCATCCGACCTTGCTCGATAACGTCGTCGTCGGCGTCGGCGCGGCGATCCTCGGCGACATTCTCGTCGGCGAAAACGCGCACGTCGGCGCAGGCTCCGTCGTCGTGAAAGACGTTCCGCCGAATGCAACCGTCGTCGGTATTCCGGGACGAATCGTTCCAAAGACGGCAAACCGGCGCCGTCGGAGGCGACCGAGCCCGAGTCTCCGTCTAGCCGCGGGCGCAAGTCCAAATGCCCGATCCGACCGCGACGATGATCGCGCGACTCGAAGCGCGGATTCGCACGCTTGAGGAACGCTTGCGCATCGCGCAAGCTTCTGACCAGACGTTCGCAACCGAAACAGAAACGGCGCCCGACAGTTTGGATGCTGCGGCTCTATAACACGCGTTCGCGCAAGGTCGAAGAGTTTTCGCCGATGCGCGACGGCGAGGTTCGGATGTACGTGTGCGGGCTCACGCCTTCGGGGGAACCTCATCTCGGTCACGCTCGCTCGTTCTTGTTTTTCGACGTCTTTCGGCGATATTTACGGCATCTCGGCTACAAGGTCACGTACGTGCAAAACGTGACCGACATCGACGACCGCTCGATCGAAGCCTCACGGCAAGAAGGCCGTCCATGGCACGAGATCGTCGAGCGATACTACTCCAGCTTCAAGCGCTCGATGCGACGCCTCGGCGTCGCAGAACCCGACGTCGAACCGCGCGCGACCGAGTACATTCCACAGATCCTCACGATGATCGAGGAGTTGGTCGCAACCGGTCACGCGTACGCTGAGCGAAGACGGCGTCTACTTTCGCGTCGCATCGTTTCCGTCATACGGCAAACTCTCGGGCGAAAATCCGGACGAGCTGATGATCGGCGCACGCATCCGCGAGAACGAGAAGAAGCAGAATCCGCTCGATTTCGCCCTCTGGAAATTCGAGAAACCCGGCGAGCCGTCGTGGCCTTCGAGCTTCGGCCCGGGCCGTCCGGGATGGCATATCGAGTGCTCGGCGATGGCACACGATCTGCTCGGCGAGCCGTTCGATATTCACGGCGGCGGCGCCGATCTGATCTTCCCGCATCACGAGAACGAGATCGCGCAAAGCGAGTCGGTCTTTCCGCCTCCGATGGTGAACTTCTGGGTGCACGGCGGCCTGCTGACGTTCGAGCAGCGCAAGATGTCGAAATCTCTCGGCAACTACGAGCCGCTGTACGAGCTTCTTGGACCGCGCCGACACGCAAGCGATTCGCCTCTTGTTCTTGCAGACCGGCTATCGCAAACGGATGAACTTCACGGAAGAATCGCTCGGCGGGGCGACCGTCGCGATCAACAAACTGCGCAAAGCCTGGCGTACGCTAACGAGCGGCGCGTCCGTCGATTTCGAGACGCACACCGAACACGACGGCATCGTGACGCGTATCGAAGAAGCGCTGGCGGACGACATGAATACGGCTGCGGCGCTCGCCGTGGTGTTCGAAACCGCCAATCGTGCGGAGGAGTACGTGCAGCGCGGCGAAGCACTCGATGCGGCGCGCGCGCTCGGCTACGCGCTCACTTTGCTCGGACTCGCGCCGGACGAACGCTGGTTGACGGAGCCCTCATCGAGGTTGACATCGACGCCAAAGCCCAACGTTTGCGCGCGCGTTTGGAATCGGTCGTCGGATTCGACGGCGAGAGTGGCGAGCGAGATCATCGCCCGTGCGATCGCTGCGCGCGACGAAGCCCGTCGCAAGAAAGATTTCGCACTGGCCGATCAGATTCGCGATGCGCTGATCGCCGAACGCATCGAGCTGCGCGACACGCGCGAAGGGACCACGACCTGGACGCTCGCCGGCGAGTAAATCGCCGCAACGTCCTCGATCTCGACGGCATCGTCTACGGCGTTCACGCCGTCATCGGAAGCGCTAGCGGGCGACGAGAAGCTTCTGCGCATCCACGTCGCCGACACGCGCCGGCGCGATCCGGCACTGCGCGAGTTGCTTGCGGCAGCGACTGATGCTGCGATCCCGGTGCGATTCGAAGGCCGCGGCTTCTTCGCGCAGTTTCCGTACAAAGCGCATCAGAGCGTCGTTGCCTTTGCGGCGCCGTTCGATTACGCGAGCGCTCGAAGAGGTGCTCGAGCGGCGCGCGCGCGGCCGGCGCTGTTCGTCGTTCTCGATCACATCACGGATCCGCACAATCTCGGTGCGATCATCCGCACCGCCGAAGCGGTCGCGGCGGACGCGGTCGTCGTCCCCGAACGCCGCAGCGCCGGCGTCAACGCAACGGTGCGCAAAGCCGCAGCCGGGGCGACCGCCTACGTCCCGATCGTCCGGGTCGCGAACGTCGCGCAGAGCGTACGGGCGCTCAAGGATGCCGGGGTTGTGGGTCGCAGGGGCCGATCCTCGGGACGGAGGCGATCCCCTACGACCAGGCCGACCTGCGGGGGGACCTGGCGCTCGTCATCGGCGCCGAGGGGGGCGGCATCTCCCCGGTCGTCCGCAAGGAGTGCGACTGGGTCCTCGGCATCCCGATGGCCGGCCGAATCGCCTCGCTGAATGCCTCGGTGGCCGCGGCTGTGCTACTCTTCGAGGTACGCCGTCAACGGGCAGCTTGTTGACTGCTTAGGGAGGACCTCCCTATACTCATCAGGATGTGCCCGGTTCGACAAGCCCCGGCTTGCGATTTCGGCACGTCGTTCTTTCCTGAGGTATAAAAAGAATAATGGCGCTCACGCAGCCGTCCGAAGGAACGCTCGATTATCACGAGCGGCCGGACGAGGACCTTGTCGCTATCGCGAAATCCGGCGACAACCTCGCGATGGAGTTCTTGCTCAACAAATATAAGAACTTCGTACGCATCAAAGCGAAGAGCTATTTTCTCATCGGCGCCGATCGCGAAGACATTATCCAAGAGGGGATGATCGGACTCTACAAAGCGGTTCGCGACTTCAAGGCCGACAAGCTTTCGAGCTTTCGCGCGTTCGCCGAGCTGTGCATCACGCGGCAGATCATCACGGCGATCAAGACCGCGACGCGGCAGAAGCACATCCCGCTCAATCAATACATCTCGCTGAACAAGCCGATCTACGACGAAGACAGCGAGCGTACGCTGCTCGACGTCATGGCTTCGCAAAAGACGAGCGATCCGGAAGAGCTCGTCATCAATCAAGAGGTTTCCGAAGACATCAAGGAACGCATCCAAGAGAATCTCTCGGATCTCGAATCACAAGTGTTGCTCAGCTATCTCGAAGGCAAGAGCTACCAAGAGATGGCGCGCGATCTGAATCGCCACGTCAAATCGATCGACAACGCGCTCCAGCGCGTCAAGCGCAAGATCGAGAAGAATCTCTCGGAGATCGAGCTACCGTAGGAGTGTCCAAAGACCGGCGCCGTCAGCGGGCGGTCTTTCTTTTGTTCGGGTTTTCGTTCGCGCTTCTCTTCGATCTCATCGACCTCGTCATCGACGTTTTCCCGCGCTTGTTCGAGCAACGGATCATCGTCTTCGTCGAGCTCGAGATCGGGCGCAAGGAAGAGTCCGCGGTTCATTTGCTTGGCGACGCTGTCGTTATCCACGTTATACCTCGCTAGTCTCTTAGTTCGACGCGACACCTGGTGCTCGCCTCGGCTGCCGAGGGAGGGCCCCGCGGCCGAGCCGAACGGCAGCAGCATGAGCGTCGTTTCCAGCGTCGAGCTTGCGCATCGTCTCGCCAGCGAATTGATCGCTACCCGTAAGGTCGAGGCTGTTCGCGTTTGGCTCTCCGAGGAGCAATTCGTTATTCCCGCCGCCGAGAGTCCCGAAGGCTGGTTTGACGGAAAAGGCCTCTCGAGCGAGGAGGCGCGCGAACTGATTTTCAGCGTCTCGCCGCTCCGTTTCGATAGCGGTTTTCCGCTCGGCCTCAGCGAGCTGCGCTACGGCTACGTCGAGATCCCGAACGTCGATAGCCTATCGGCCGATGCGCGCAAGTTGATCGAGAAGCGCGTCCGCGCGGCCGGGGCTGCTATGTCGACGGCCAGCACCCTTGCGTTGGCTGAGTCGGCCGGGCGCGGCCGCGTGCTCGTCGTCGACGACGATGAAGCGCTGCGGACCCTTCTGCGCAAGCTTCTCGAACGCGAGCGCTTCGAAATCATCGAGGCTTCGAACGGACAAGAGGGCGTTGAAATCGCCGGCCGCGAGCAGCCGGATCTGATCCTGATGGATTGGATCATGCCGGTCATGGACGGTGAAGAGGCGACCGAAACGTTGCGCAAAGAGCACCCAACCGAGCATATTCCGGTCGTGATGCTCACGCATCGTTCACGTCCGCAAGACAAGGTCGAAGCTCTGCACGCAGGCGTTCAAGACTTCGTTTCCAAGCCGTTCGATTTTCGCAGTCTGGTGCAGACGATCGATACGCAGCTGCGTTGGCGCCGGCTGCTCTCGCCGCATACGAGTGCTGCCTCATTTTTCGGTACCCAACCGCCGTTTGCGCGCGAACCGCGTGGAGCGATGCTCGATCAGCTCATGAAGCTCGTCCGGTCGGGTGAGCCGGAAGCGGCGATGGAGCGCGCGATTGCGGAGGCCGAACGTTTCGAAGAGCAGCGCGCGCACGACCGGGCCGGCGCCGCTTACAAGATCGCTGCCGACGCGGCCGAAGCGCTCAACCACGACGAGTTGGCGAAGCGGTTGCTGCGCCTTAGCGGCCGGGCCTACCTGAACTGGGCGCAGACCGCGCCCAAGGCCGAGGACAGTCAGCGTGGGTACACGCTCTCGGTCCGGCGATTCATGGAAGCCGGCAATCTCAAACCAGGCGAAGATATGGAGAAGACGTCATGAGAAACGAGGCGACGATCGCCGGACTTACGATTGCCGGTCAGCCGACCGACGCCGAGCTGGCCGCTCTTCCCGCCCAGGGGTACGGGACGGTCATCAACGTCCGCATGCCCGAGGAGCACGACGAGCCTGAGGGACCCAAGGTCGAGGCGCTTGGGATGCGCTACGTTTCGATCCCATATACCGCTCAGACGATCACCCGTGAGGACGTCGGCAAGATCCGGGCGGCGATCGAGAGTGCCCCGCCGGGTACCAAAACGCTCACGCATTGAGCAGGTGGGACACGAATCGCGGTCGCGATTGGCATAATAGAGGCAGAAAATAGAGGACAAGGGGCCGAAACTGCTACAAAACTCGTAACCAACGCAGGCTTCGAGATAGCGGGGACCCCTTATGAAGCGTTTATCCGGAAATACTTCACTAGCTAACCTGGGTGGCGTAGGAGCTCTTCCCGGCTAAAGCCGCCCCATCGGCCCCGGTGGTTACCCCAAGGGCTTCGCTCGGGGTGACACCAGTGTGCTCGTTGACGGGTTGTTAAGGGCCCAGTATACTATTCGTCTATGCCCCTCGGCCGCTGAACGCGTGCGACGAACAGGCGAAGACGAGCTCGGGTTCTTTTTATTTGTCCCGAGAGCGTTTTGCGCCTGATTCAGTGCGTCTCTGAGCTCCGAAGCGCAACAACCGGTGCGGGCTGCATCCCGCGGGAGTAAAATTGAATCTTCTCGACGTCAACAATTTCGACGCAATGCGGATTGGCCTCGCGAGCCCTGAGCAAATCCGCGCCTGGTCGTTCGGTGAAGTAAAGAAACCCGAAACGATCAACTACCGGACGCTCAAGCCAGAGCGCGACGGCTTGTTTTGCGAAAAGATCTTCGGACCGACCAAAGACTGGGAATGTCACTGCGGCAAATACAAGCGCATTCGCTTCAAAGGCATGATCTGCGATCGCTGCGGCGTCGAGATCACGCGCGCGAAAGTCCGGCGGGAACGCATGGGACACATCGAGCTTGCGACGCCGGTTTCGCATATTTGGTATTTCAAAGGCGTACCGAGCCGTATCGGAATTTTGCTCGACATGTCGCCGCGACAGCTCGAGAAAGTCATTTATTTCGCTGCGTACGTCGTCACCGATCCGGGTGATACGTCGCTCGGCAAGCGCGAGATTCTGACCGAGCAAAAATATCGCGAAGCCCGGGAAAAGTACGGGAATCGCTTCAAGGCCGGAATGGGTGCCGAAGCGGTCCGCGATCTTTTGAAAGATCTCAACCTACGGAGACTTCAGGAAGATCTCCGGAAAGAATATCACGAGACCAGCGGACAAAAGCGCATCAAGGCGATCAAGCGCCTCGAAGTCGTTGAAGCGTTCCTCTCGAGTGGCAACAAGCCCGAGTGGATGATTCTCTCCGCGGTTCCGGTTATTGCGCCCGAGCTGCGACCTATGGTGCAGCTGGATGGCGGCCGCTTTGCAACGAGCGATCTCAACGATTTGTATCGCCGCGTCATCAACCGCAATAATCGTCTGAAGCGGTTGCTCGAACTCTCGGCTCCCGAGATCATCATCAAAAACGAAAAGCGCATGCTGCAAGAAGCGGTCGATGCGTTGATCGACAACGGACGCCGTGGACGGCCCGTCACCGGGCCTAACAATCGTCCGCTCAAATCGCTTTCGGACATCCTCAAGGGCAAGCAGGGACGGTTCCGTCAGAATCTGCTTGGCAAGCGCGTCGATTACTCGGGACGCTCCGTCATCGTCGTTGGCCCGACGCTCAAGCTCCATCAATGCGGTCTGCCCAAAGAAATGGCGCTCGAGCTCTTCAAGCCGTTCGTGATGAAGAAGCTGGTCGATCGTGGACAAGCGCACAACATCAAGAGCGCGAAGCGCATGGTCGAGCGCGTGCGTCCTGAAGTGTGGGACGTCCTCGATGAGGTCATCCGCGAACACCCCGTCCTGCTGAATCGCGCCCCGACGCTCCACCGTCTCGGCATTCAAGCCTTCGAACCGGTTCTGGTCGAGGGTAAGGCTATTCACTTGCATCCGCTGGTGTGCACGCCGTACAACGCCGACTTCGACGGCGATCAGATGGCGGTTCACTTGCCGCTGAGCGCCGGCGCACAAGCCGAAGCGCGCATCCTGATGCTCTCGGCGAACAACATCTTGCAGCCGAGCTTTGGAAACCCGGTTTCGATTCCGACGCAAGACATGGTGCTCGGACTCTATTACCTCACGTTCCAGCGCGAGGAGTACAGCGGTCCGGCGCGTGGCGTAATCTCGCAAGAGGAATCGTACGCAGCGCAGGGATTCTTGCAAGGATCCAACGGCAAGCTGCAATCCAAGAACGGAAAGAAGAGCGAGAACGGTCAATCGCTGCCGACGTTCCGTGACGGTAAAGATGCCGTCACCGCCTACGAGTACGGACGGATCGGTCTGCAGGAGTGGATCAACGTTCGCATGACGGACCAAATCATTCGAACGACTGTTGGACGCGTGATCTTCAACGGCGGTTTCCCGCCCGAGTGGCATCACGTGTTCGTCAACCACATCGTCGACAAATCGGCGCTCAAGAAGCTGATCACGGATTGCTATCGCAAGTACGGCAACGCCGAGACGGCCAAGTTTCTCGACGAGATCAAGACGCTCGGTTTCCACTTCGCGACGCAGTCCGGTACGACGGTTGCGATCGACGACATCATCGTTCCCGACGAGAAGCACAAACTGCTCGACGACGCGCAGCACAAGGTCGACGAGCTGCACCGTCTCTTCGATCAAGGCTTCATCTCGCAAGAAGAGCAGTACAACAAAACGATTGAAGTTTGGCAGCAAACCTCAGATCAGGTTACGGCAGCAATGCAAGCTGCGCAGAACCCGCTCAACCCCGTCTTCATGATGGCGACGTCGGGTGCGCGCGGTTCTATTGCGCAGGTCAAGCAGCTCGGCGGAATGCGCGGATTGATGTCCGATCCGTCGGGACGCATTCTCGAGATTCCGGTCAAGGCTTCGCTCAAAGAAGGTCTCACCGTTCTCGAGTACTTCATCTCAACGCACGGCGCGCGTAAGGGTCTGGCCGACACCGCGCTGCGCACGGCGGACTCCGGGTATCTCACCCGGCGCCTGGTCGACGTTGCGCAAGACGTCATCATTCGCGAAGAAGACTGCGGAACGCACGACGGGATCATCGTCACCGACATCCGCGTCGGCAAGGAAACGATCGAGCCGCTGTTCGATCGCATGATCGGCCGCCGTGCAGCGGAAGACGTCAAAGATCCATCCTCGCCACGCAAGAAGATCGTTCTACGCGACGAGGAGATCGACGAAGAGAAAGCCGCAGCGATCATCGCAGCAGAGATCGGCGAAGTGAAGATTCGCTCCGTCCTCACCTGCCAAGCGAAGTACGGCGTCTGCTCGATGTGCTACGGCCGCAATCTCGCGACTGGAAAGAAAGTCGACATCGGTGAGGCGGTCGGTATCATCGCCGCACAATCGATCGGCGAGCCCGGTACGCAGCTGACGTTGCGCACCTTCCACACGGGTGGCGTCGCAACCGAAGATATCATCACGGGTTTGCCGCGCGTCGAAGAGATATTCGAAGCGCGCAAGCCCAAGGGTAAGGCGATGATCTCGACGGTTTCGGGTACGGTTCGCGTCGTCGAAGACACGACGCGCAATCGCCGCACGGTGATCGTTGTCGACAAGCACGGCGAGGAGCACGAGTACGACGCGCCGCTGGGCTCGCACGTGATCGTGCACGACGGCGACAAGGTCGAACCGGCCACCCCGATGACGGAAGGCTCGCTCGATCCGCACGAGATCCTCGAGTACAAGGGCGAGACCGCGCTGCAGAACTACCTGGTTCAGGAAGTGCAGAAAGTCTATCGCTCGCAGGGCGTCGACATCAACGACAAGCACATCGAGACGATCGTTCGTTCGATGCTGCGAAAGGTGAAGGTCGTTACCGGCGGCGATACGCGAATGCTTCCGGGTCAGCTGATCGAAGCGGCAGCGTTCAACGAGCAAAACGAGCAGATGACGAAGGAAGGCAAGGAAGTTGCGACAGGGCGTCCGGTGTTGCTGGGCGTTACCAAAGCCTCACTTGCAACCGAGTCATTCCTCTCGGCGGCGAGCTTCCAAGAAACGACGCGCGTCCTCACCGACGCGGCGATCAAAGGCAAGTACGATCCGCTGCTCGGGCTCAAAGAGAACGTCATCATCGGCAAGCTCATTCCCGCGGGTACCGGGATGTCGCGCTATCGCAACGTCGCGATTCAACCCGAAGGGCAAGAGCTCGACGAGGAAGGGCGTCCGAAGTATGCGATCTATGCCGACGGCTTCGCGCCGGCCGAGGAACCCGCAGGTGCGGTCATCGGTCCGAGCGGCGAAGAGCTCAGCTCGAAGCTGATGGGGCCATATGAACGTCAGCGCTTGCAAGAGAACACCGTTACCTACGAGGGTGATTACGAACCCGACGTCTCCGTCAGTATTCCGCCGACGAAGACGCAGTACGTGAAGAAGGGCATCAACCCTGAAGATCTCTAGCCTCTAGAGAAAAAGAAAAACCCCGCCGATTGCTCGGCGGGGTTTTTTGTTTATCGTCCGCGGGCCTTGCTTTGCACGCTGCTTTGCGTGCTTGCCGTGCCGCTGAACTCGTATGCGCCGATGTCGCACACGCCGCCCGCGCCGCGCGCGTAGCCGCGTTGGTCGACGGTCAGCCCACCGGCGCCGCAGCCTCCGCTATACGGAATATAGCCGCGACCAGGACTCGTGCTCGTATCCGAGAGTGTGAGCGTCGTGCCACCGTTGTTAGCGAGAACTCGTCGAGATCAGCGGGCTGACCCCGAGCTTATCGTGCGAGCCCGGTGTGAACGACCCGGTAATCGTGCCTTGAATCAAGTTGTAGTCATTGGACGTCAACGAGCTGGTGTTGTTCAGCTCCGCGCCGCCCGTCGCGGTTCCACCCGCGAAGATCGAATTCTGGATGAATGTGCTCGACGAATTATCGAGGCTTCCGCCCGCCGTCGTTGCGGTATTCCCGAAAACCGTCGCATTGATGACGGTGGCGGACGACTGATTCTCGATTCCGCCGCCGTTGATCGCCGAGGTGTTCCCGAAGATCGTCGAGTTGGTGATGGTCAAGTCCGAATCGTTGAAAATGCCCCCGCCGCCGGAGCCGGCAACGCTTCCGGAAACGGTATTCCCGTTCACGGTGCTCATGTCGAGCACGATCGTCGAGTCGCTGTAGATGCCGCCCCCGCCGTCGTACGAATTTTGCGCAGAAGAGACGCTGTTGCCCGTGATCGTGCTGGCTTCCACCAGGAGGACGTCATCGCTGTACAATCCGCCGCCCTCAGTGGTGGATACGTTGTTCGTGACGGAACCAGTGAACGTTAGTTCATCATCGCAATAGATCGCGCCACCAAACGTCGAGCCACCCGTTCCCGCGATTGCGTGGTTCTGACTGAAGGTTCCCGTGACAGTTGCGTCATCGTCGAAATACATGCCGCCGCCGTACGCATATCCGCCAAGACCGCCGCTCGCGACGTTACTCGTGACTGTGAGACTCGACCACGTGATGCTCTGCGTGGTACGCCGCTGTCCCTGTACGGGTGTCTGTGCAATCTTCGTCCGGACTGCTTTGACATGATGTACGTTCCGAATCGCGACCATCTTCGATTTTGGCTCGATTGTTTTATGGGTCGTGGTCAGCGGATGGGCCGCGAGTTGCGCGGCGTGCCGGCTCTGATGCGCGGCGTGGCGCGCGTCGCGCGCAGTTAATCGCGCGATGAGCTGCGAGTGTGGCCCGCGTTTCACCATCAATCGTGCGGCCTGTGCCGTGCCGAGCGTCGGAGGATCTTGATAGAATCCGCCAGCATAAGCTTCGCCGTACGCGCTTGCGTTGCCGCCGGTCGCCGTATTGGACGTGAACGACGCGTTGCTCAAGCCGAGCACGCCGTCGGTATACGCGCCACCTCCATAGGCGTATTCCGCGCTGGCCGAGTTGTTGCTGAAAGTCGCGGTGGTGAGAGTCAGGTCGTCGCTAACGTAGAGTCCACCGCCATACGCCTCCCCTTCAATGTTCGCGGACGACGTCGCCGAGTTGTTTGTAAACGTGAGGTTGGTGCCGATCAGATCGTCGACCCACGCCGCGCCGCCGTACACGTATGCGCCGCCGGTTCCGACGGCCGAGTTTCCGGTGAACGTGAGGTTGCTTGCGGTGAGCGTATCGTCGACGTAGACTGCGCCGCCGTACGCGTACTCGTCGTAGCCCGAGAGGGCCGAGTTCGATGTGAAGGTTTCGTTCGTGAGCGTGGTGACGTCGTCGGTGTAGAGCGCGCCTCCCAAGGCTTCATCGTCGCCCGCCGAAGCATCCGCGACGTTGTTCGAATACGAGTCGCCGGTGGCATTCGCGCCGTACGACAAAGCTGCCGCTCCGCCCTCAACGTAATAGCCTTCGACTTTGTTATTCGCGAACGTGTTGCCGCTGAGCGTCGTGGGGTAGCCGGCGTCTTCGTAGATCGCTCCGCCGTAGGAGTCGTACTCGCCGCCCGGGCCGCCCGCGAAATTCCCGGAGGCCGCCGTGCTGCCGCCGAAGGTCGAGTTCGTTATCGACGCCCCGACCGACTCGTCTTCGATGGAAATCGCGCCGCCGTAACCCTCCGCCGCTATCGCCATATTTCCGGCGATGTTACTCGTAAAAGTCGATGTATCGACGCTGATGTTAGCGTCGGCGTAAATGGCGCCACCCTCACCGTAGTCGCTGTTGTCGAAGGCGACGTTGTTGGTAAAGAGACAGCGGCTGAAACTCGTTCCATCTTCGTCGTAGTACGCACCGCCCTCTTCGGCGGTATTGTTCGTGAACGTCGAAGCAAGCACGGTATCGTTCGTGCCGCCAGGACCCTCGTCGTAGACGGCGCCGCCGGAGCCGCCCGTGCCGGCGTTGTTACCGGAGAAAATCATATTGACGATCGCCAAGTTCGCGTAATTTTCAATCGCAGCACCGGCTTCGTCCGCGGAAGCATTGTAGCCGTTGGCTAGCGTGAGCCCGTCCACCAAAAGACTGCCCGAATCGACGATGAAGATTCCGGTCGAGTTTCCGCCGCTGATCGTCAGGTTGGACGACGCTGTCGGCGCTCCGACGCCCGCGGTGTTCGCGGCAGAAGCGCCGGGGCCAAGGACGATGACGTTCTGATTGGTGATCGTGAGCGGACTGCCGACCGTAATCGACGTCACGCCGGAGAACATGATCGCGGTGACGATGCCTGCGGTCGTGCTGGCTTCCGCAACGGCTTCGCGCAAAGTGCAGGTCGTCGAACCCGCCGCGCAGCTGTTGGAACCGCCGCTCCCATCGGCGTTGGTGTTGACCGTCAGAATGTTTCCGGCCGTTGCGCTCGCAGTATTGGGACCCGCGGCCGTGACGTTTAATGTGACCGCCGCGGCATTGAGCGGGGTTCCCGTCGCGTTCGGGCCGCTATATGTAAGAATCAAGAAACTGTCAAGACCGTAGTTTACGCCGACCGAGAGTACGCACGTTATGTTCGGGGTCCCGGAACACGACGACGTGTTAAAGTTCTGCGGCGTTCCGCCGTTGACGGTCACGGAGATCGACTGTGTCTGGGATGAGATCGTCGCCGGCTTGCGCACCGCGCTCGCCACGGAGACCATCGATCTGCCGCTACTCGCGGTCGTGGTTCCCGCAGGCAGCTGCAAGGTGAATGCGATGGTTCTACTGCCACTGCTCGAGCCGGAGGATCCACCGGTCCCACCGGGCGAGCCGGTGCCGCCGAGGAGCGACTTGGCACCGCCTCCACCGCAAGCGGTCAACGCAAAGCAAACAGCAAGACACAACGCTACACTACGAATCCCTGTAGTCACGACCTGACCTCCGCCCCTGAAGCAGATTGTTGCTTACGCGGTCGATAAGAAAACCCCGCCGATTACTCGGCGGGGTTTTTCCTTAGGGTCTTCGCGCCTTGCTTGTCGTCGTCGTTGCGGTTCCGTTGAGCTCGTAGGCTCCGACGTCACACAAGTTGTTCAAGCCTCGCGAGTAGTTGCGTTGGTCGACGTTTGTACCGGAGAACCCGTTGCACTCGCTGCTCGCAAACGGGATATGAGCCTTGCCGGGACTCGAGCTGGTGTCCGCAATCGTTTGTGTTGGACCACCGTTGCTTGCCAACGATCCGAGTGCCGGACTCTGCCCGATGATGTCGCCGGTTTGTGGAGCGTTGCTCGAGCCGCTTCCGTAGTTCGAGCTCTGCTGCACGAGGTTGTAACCGTACGAGTAGAGCGAGTCGAGGTTCCAGATGTCCGAACCGCTGCCCGACGCCGTGTCGCCGGCGACGATCGTGTTCGCGATGTCGACACTGCTGTTCGAATCGTTGCTGATTCCGCCGCCGTTACCGGTTGCGGTGTTCGCATACACGGTCGCGTTGATGAGCGTCGTAGAAGCACTCACGTCTTCGATCCCGCCGCCGTCGATCTTTGACGTGTTCGCGGTGATCGTCGAGTTCGTGATCGTGACAGTGCCATCGTTGTTCAGGAAGCCGCCACCGCCGGTGCCTACGATTGCAGATGCCCCTACCGAGTTACCGTTGATCGTGGTTTGCGTGATGGCGACGCTACCGCAATCGCTCCAAATTCCGCCGCCGCCGTCACCGCTGTTTGCAACGGCGATGACACTGTTGCTGGAGACCGAGCTTTGGCTGACCGCGAAGTTACTGCAATCGTTCCAGATACCGCCGCCGGCGTTGGTCGCGCTGTTACCGCTCACCGTGCCGGTGAAGGCGACGCCTGCCTCGTCCCCGCAGTAGTAGCTGCCGTTCGAGAAGCCGCCGCCGGCCCCGTACCCGCCGGAACCGGATGCGGTCGCGCTGTTTGCGCTAAACGTCGTGGCGGTGATCGTCGGGTTGCCCGAAAAGTCCGCGCCGCCGCCGTACGAGTAGCCGCTCGTCCCGGCATTAGCCGTGTTGCCGCTGAAGCTCGTGTTGGCGATCGTGCTGGTAAGTGATTCAACCTGGATTTGCCGCGTCGTGCTCGGCGCGGTCCGCTTCGAGAGCTGTGCCGTCGCGTGTTTCGATTTGTGCGCGACGTGCGCCAAAAACTTCGCCTGGGAATGCGAGAAGATGTGCGCGGCGTGTTTCGCAAGCTCCGCTGCGGCGCTTACTCGATGTGCCGCGTCGGGCGATGGGCGTCGAGCAATCGACTCTCCTTCGGAATCGCCTTCGTAGAACTCGAAGCCGCCACCGTACGCGGCATTCTCGGTCGTACTGCCCGTGATCGTGGCGGAGTTATTGCTGAACGTCAGGCCGCTGAACGTGATGAAAGAGTAGTCGACGTCCACGCCGCCACCGTATACGTATCCTGATTGCGCCGTCGCGACGTTCCCTGTGAAGGTGTCGTTTGTCAGTGTCGCCACCTCGTCCTCATCCTCGACGGCAAGCCCGCCACCAACCGCCAAGTCGACGCCGCCGTTGGCCGTATTGGTCTTGAACGTGCTACCCGTGACGGTGATACCGCCACCGTAATAGTCGAAGAGTGCGCCGCCGTAGGCGTACGCCGATCCGTTCAGCGTCCCGAGGCCTTGGTTTCCGGTGAACGTGTCGTTTGTCCACGTCGTACCGTTGTAATTGTAATTGTAGGTGTACACCGCACCGCCGTACGCGTACATGGAGCAGCCGCTCATCCCAGCCGTTGCGTTGGCGGTATTGTTCGTGAAGGTGTCGTTCGTGCTCGCCACGCCATAGTAATCGGAGATTGCGCCGCCGTATGCGCTCGAACCACCTTCGACGGTATTGTTGCCGAACGTATTGCCGTTCAGCGACAGCTGATAGCCGCCGTCGTTGTAGATCGCGCCGCCCTCGCCGTACGCGGTCGCGCCGGGGCCGCCGGCGAAGTTACCGGCGGACGCGGAACTGCCGCCAAACGTCGAATTCGTAATCGCCGGGCTCACGGAGTCATCGTCGATGTCGATCGCTCCGCCGTAGCCTTCCGAGTTCGCGACGCTCGTGCTGCCGGCGACGTTGGCCGTGAAGGTCGAGTTGCTGACGGCGAGGTTATATTCGGCATAGATCGCGCCGCCGGCGCCGTAACCGCTTCCATCAAACGCGACGTTGCCGTTGAAGAGCACGCGGCTAAACGATGCGCCCTCATCGATGTAATAGGCGCCGCCTTCTGACAGTGACGTGTTGTTCGTGAACGTTGAGGAGGCGATCGTCGACGGCGACGAGCCACCATCGTAGATGGCGCCGCCGTAGTCCGTGTTGCTGCCGCCGTTTCCGCTGAAGATCGAGTTCACGACTGCGAGCAAGCCGTAGTTTTCGATCGCTCCGCCGTAGTTATCCGACGAATTGCCGCCCGAGAGCGTCACGCCGTCGACTAAGAGCGACGAGCCCGAGTTGACGTAGAAAATCTGCGAAGCTGAGCCGCCGCTGATCGTCACGCCCGAGGATGCGGAGGGAGAGCCGACGCCGGCAGGATTCGATGCGCCTGCTCCAGGTCCGAGAACGATAATGTTTTGACCGCTGAGCGTAATCGGGCTTCCGACCGTGATCGATGTGACGCCCGAGAACATCAGGGCCGTGTACACGCCCGCAGTTGTGCTGGCTTCGGCGACCGCTTCGCGAAGCGTGCAGGTCGTCGAGGGTGCGACGCAGGTGTTCGAGCCGCCACTCGTGTCGGCATTGCTCGTCACCGTCAGGAGGTTACCCGCCGTTGCGTTCGCTGTATTGGGACCGCTTGCGGTAACGTTGAGCGTTACGGCAGCTGCGTTGAGCGCCGATCCGGTGCCGTTCACGCCGCTGTACGTGAGAATCAGAAAACTGTCGAGACCGTACGTTGCGCCGACTGCAAGCGTGCACGTCAGCGTCGGGCTACCCGGAACACGACGAGGTGTTGAAGATTTGCGGCGTACCACCGTTGACGCTCACGGTGATCGACTGCGTCCCCGATGAGATCGTCATTGGTTTCCGGACGGAGCTTGCCGTCACAATCCGCGTTGCGCTCGAAGTAACGCTCGACGTCGTCGCCGACGAGCTGGACGCCGGAAGCGACAAGGTAAACTTGACGCTGGTGTTTCCGCTCAACGGGACGGAGGGTGAATTCCCACCGGACCCACTCGAGCCCGTACCCCCAAGAAACGACGAGCCTCCGCCTCCGCCACCGCATGACGTCAGTGCAAGGATCGAAGCAAAAGCGAGACCAGCAAAAGCGAAACCGGCAATACGAAAACTACGGATCAAGAGAAAGCCCTCCGACAACCCTCACCGCTTTCACGGCGAAGCACGGATTACTTGTTAATGCCCGGACACACCTGGGGAGTGAACCGGATCACACCCCAGCTTTACGTTGCCTTCCAGAGCCGAACGAGACGCCCGTTACGCTCGAAAGAGACACGATCCGCCATCGCGCGCATGATCGTGATGCCGTATCCCCGGGCCGCGTTTTCATCCGGATCGCTCAGGGCTTCAGGATCGAAGCCCTCGCCGTCGTCCTGGACCTCGATCACGATCGCATCCTCGTGGTCCGAGCGCCAAACACGAATCTGAAAATAACTGCGTTCGCGAAAACCGTGCTCGACGGCGTTCGCCAAGGCCTCACCGACGGCGTATCCGAGATCCTCGAGCTTCTCGTCGGGGAGGCCGAGGGCACGGGCAAATTCGAGCGCGGTTCGTCTCGCGACCCCGACGTACGACCGTGAATTCGGAAAGCGAACGCTACGATTCAAGCTTCTGATGTACTCGGCGTAGCCTTCCTGTGAATCCTGGCGCTCGAGCGTGCTCGTCTGAGCCGTGAGGCCGAAGCCGGCGAGGGAGAGGCTGAACGGCGGGTTCCCAGCGAAGATAGACGCGTGCATCCCCTGGATATTTTCCGGCACGACGACGCACACGCTGAATCGTTCGCAGCCGGCTCGACCCTTTTTGAGCAAGGTGATTCGGCCGACTTTATGTACGTCGTCGTCGAAGGCACGATCGATGTTCGGATCGGCGAGACCGTACTCGAGGTGGTGGAACCCGGCGGGATGATCGGTGAGATGGCGTTGATCGAACAGCTCCCGCGCTCGGCTACGGCGGTCGCAAAAGTGGATAGCAAAGTCAGCGCCGTCGATCGTAAGCGGTTTTTGTTCCTCGTTCAGAACCATCCGTTCTTTGCGCTGCAAGTCATGGAAGTGCTCGCACACCGGTTGCGACGAATGGACGACACGCTGACGAAAGCGCTCCCAGAGCCGGCTTAGCCATTCCGTGAAAGCGGCCGTCGACGCGGCGATCATCGGCGCCGGGATCGTCGGCACCGCAATTGCCGAACGTCTGATCGAACGCGTTCCGGGTTGGCGTATCGTGCTGCTCGAAGCCGAGGGTTCGCCCGGCACGGGCGAATCGCGCTGGGTAACCGGCGGCGTACGCGCACAGTTCGCGACCGAAGCAAACATCATGCTGAGCTTGATCAGCATGCGCGTGTTCGAGAATTTCGAGCGCAATTACGGCGTCGATCCACATTTTCGGCGACACGGCTACCTGTTCGTAACAGCGGATGAGAAGCGCCTCGGGATCATGGATGACGAGTTGCGGATGCAACGCGCGCTCGGTGTCGATACACAGCGGCTCGATCCGCAGGCGATGCATGACCTTTGCGCGCCGCTTGCGACGGACGATTTGCTTGGGGGAAACTATTGCGCGAGCGATGGCTCGATCGAACCCGCAACGCTGCTGAACGGATACCTCGAAGCGTTTCGGCGGCAAGGCGGAGCGATGGCTACGGAAGCGCGCGTTCTTTCAATCGAGCCTGCGGGCGACAATTGGACGCTAAAAACGCCGCGCGTCGAGTATGAAACTCCGGTCATCGTCCTTGCCTGCGGGACACGCGCGCGAGCCGTTGCGGCGCTGGCCGGATTGGATCTCCCCGTCCACGCCTACGCGCGGCAGGTGTTCGTAGCCGAGCATGTTCCTGGGATTCCCGAGGAGATGCCGTTCGTCGTCGACATCGATTCCGGATGGTTCGTGCACGCGCAGCGCGAGGAGCTCTTACTCGGCGGAACCGATAAAAATGCGCGACCGATACCGGACGGTGCCGCACCGGGCGAAGTCGATTGGAAGGGCTTCGATGCGGTCTCTCGCGCCGCAACGCGCCGGATGCCGATCCTTGCGGATGCGAAGATCGTGCGTGCCTATGCCGGTGCACGCACGTTGACGGCCGATCATCACGCGATCCTTGGCCCGGTCGCATCGCACCCCGGACTCTTTCTCGCGACGGGTTTTTCCGGGCACGGTATCATGCACTCGCCGGCGGTGGGGATTCTGATCGCCGAATGGATAACCGAAGGCGAGCCGCGGACGTGGGACGCTCGTCCGCTCCTCCTCGAGCGATTCGCAACGCCGAACCTAAGAAACGAGAGCGTAGTCTTCTAGGGTGAGACATTCCATCACGTTCACCTTGAACGGAAAAACACAAACGGCCGCGGTCGAATCCAATCGTCTGTTGCTCGACGTTCTGCGTGACGATTGTAAGCTGACCGGAACAAAAGAGGGCTGCGGTATCGGTGTGTGCGGCAGCTGCAGCGTCCTCGTCGACGACAAGTTGATGTCGGCGTGTCTCGTGTTGGCTGTGACCCTCGACGGCAGTTCGATTCGTACGGTCGAAGGTCTCGCGGACGGTGCAGAGCTTTCGGAGCTGCAGCGCGCGTTCGTGCAGCACGGCGGTTTTCAATGTGGGATTTGCACGTCCGGGCAAATCGTTGCTGCGAAAGCGCTGCTCGAGCAGAACCCGCATCCGTCCGAGAAAGATGTACGCGCTTGGATGATGGGAAATCTGTGCCGCTGCACGGGCTATTATCAAATCGTCGATGCGGTCGTCGCAGCCGCGAAAGACCGGTAGCGTGGCGGCATTCGAGTATCTCGAGCCGGCGACGCTCGAGGCGGCGTTCGATGCGCTCGAACGCGGCGGCGAGGATGCGCATCTGCTCGCGGGTGGAACGGCGCTCGTTCTCCTGATGCGTCTTGGTCTCGTGCTTCCTTCTTATGTCGTGGGCTTGCGCCGGATCGAGGGACTGCGCGAGATTGGTATATCTAAAGAAGGCGGCCTCGAAATCGGTGCGCTCGTGACGCACGCCGATATCGAACGCTCGGCGCTCGTGCAGCGGTTCTTCGCACCGCTCGCCCAGACGTTCGGCCGCGTCGCCACCGTTCGTATCCGCAACCAGGCGACCATCGGCGGCAACCTCGTCCATGCCGATCCGGCCAGCGATCCGCCGCCGATGCTGATCGCAATGGACGCCGAGATCGTTGTGGCGCGACGCGGCGGAGTTCGCACCATTGCGGCAGGTGATTTCTTCCACGACATATTCGACGTAGCGCTCGAACCGGGCGAGATCGTCACCGCGATTCGGATTCCACCGCCGCCTCGCTCGACGCGCGGCACGTACGTGAAGTTCTTGCCGGCTTCGAAAGACGATTTCGCAACGGTCTCGGTCGCCGCCACGTTGCGTCTCGATGCGAACGGAGATTGCGCAGACGTTCGTTTGGCGCTCGGGTCCGTTGCGGCGACGCCGGTCCGTGCGCGGCGCGCCGAAGAAGCGTTGCGCGGCAAACGTATCACGCGCGAGACGATCGAAGCTGCGGCGGCGATCGTTGCGCAAGAAGTCGATCCGCTCGATGACGTTCGTGGCTCGGCCGATTATAAGCGCGAGATGGCGCGCGTGTGGACGCGTCGCGCGCTCGCGCAGCTGGTCCCCGCATGAGCACGCTTACACAAACGCGCCGCATCCATCCGTCGATCTTTGACTCGAACGAGCTGCGCGTCGATGGTCGCGAGAAAGTAACGGGCGAGGCGGAATACGCCGCTGATTTCGAGCTGCCCGGGATGCTGCACGCCGCCTTCGCGACGAGCCCGTTCGCGCACGCCCGCATCGTTTCTATCGACGTTGAGCGTGCGCGAGCCGTTCCAGGCGTGCACGCCGTACTTACCGGACGCGACATCGGGGAGCACCGGTTCGGACGCCGGTTTTTCGACAGGCCGGCTCTTTGTGTCGATCGCGCTCTATTCATCGGCGACGCCGTCGTGGCGGTCGCGGCCGAAACGCGCGAGACTGCAGAAGCTGCAGCGGCGCTCATCGACGTCGAGTACGAAGAGCTTCCGGTCATCTTAGAACCGGACGAGGCGCTCGCAGCGAACGCACCGGTGCTGCACGAGCATATCGATCAATACTACTTTCATGCTGGTAAGCGCGCTGCCGTTCCGCACCCGAACGTGCAGGGACGGCGCGTCATGCTCAAGGGCAACCTCGAGGAGGGATTTGCGCGCGCCGACCACGTCTTCGAGCACACCTTTGCAACGCCACGGTATCATGGCGGCTATCTCGAACCGCGCGCGACCGTCGTGTGGATCGATGCGCAAGGCATCGTCCATCTCATTGCCACCAACAAAGCGCCTTTTGCGCTTCGGGAACAGTTCGCTATCTGTGTCGGCGTCCCAGTCGACTCGGTTCGCATCGAGCCGGCATATATCGGCGGGGATTTCGGGGGTAAAGGGCTTTCGGTCGATGAGTATCCGTGCTATTTTCTGGCGCGCGCGACGGGACGTCCGGTCAAGTACGTCCGCACGTATCTCGAGGACATGCGCTCGAGCACGGTGCGGCACGCATCTCGAACGACGATTCGAACCGGCGTCACGCGCGACGGATACATTACGGCGATGGACGCAAAGATCGTGTTCAATGGCGGCGCGTACGCCGCGGGTAAGCCGGCGCCGACGCTATTGCCCGGACTCGATCCGAAACTCCCATACGACATCCCGGCCGGACGCCTCGAGCGTACCTCCGTTTATACGAATACGGTACCTGGCGGACACATGCGCGCGCCGGGCGACGTGCAGTTCATCTTTGCGGTCGAATCGCACATCGACATGATTGCGTGCGAGCTACGGATCGATCCGCTCGAAATGCGGATGCGCAACGCCGTCAGCGGTGACGGCTCGGATTTCGAAGACGTTCCGTATCTGGAGCCGTCGGCGCGCGAGATGTTGGAGAAGATGCGCGATGCATCCAAGTGGGGTACGCCGCTGCCGCCAGGTCGCGGTCGTGGAATCGGATTCGGCGTGCGTCACATCGGCGGTGGAAAAGCCGAAGTGACGTTACGCGCACTTCCGTCCGGAAACGTTGAGGTCGTTACCGGCGCGGCCGAGCAAGGGATGGGGATTCTCACACTCTTGCAGCGCGTCGTCGCTGCGGGACTCGAGCTCGAGCTCGAACGCGTGAGCGTCGTTCGCGAGGCAGCGATGACGCAAACGCCGTTCGATCCTGGTGCCGGCGGGAGCCGTCAGACACACGTCACGGGAAACGCTGCGCTAGATGCCGTGCGGCGGCTCAAAGAGCACGTTGCAACGAACGGTTGGCCGAAGGACGTAGCGCTCGAAGTGCGCGGTGCCTTCGAGGCCGTGCATGGGCATGAAGCGGCGCCGCATGGATTCTGCGGGTTCGTTGCCGAGGTGCAAGTCGATACGGAGACCGGCGTCGTCGACGTGCTCGACGTCGTGTGCGTTTCCGATGTCGGGACGATCCTCAATCCGGTCGCGCATCGTGGTCAATTAGCCGGCGGCTTCGTCATGGGACTCGGGCACGCGATGACGGAAGAGCTGCGCGTCACCGAAGGCAAGATCGAAAATCCGTCGCTTGCGGATTACAAGCTGCCTACTCAAATGGACGTTCCGCCGCTGCGTTTCGTAAACATCGAAAACATCGCCGGCCCCGGCCCGTTCGGCGCGAAGATGGCCGGCGAGATCAACACTGCGGCAGTCGCACCAGCGATTGCAAACGCGATTGCGAATGCATGCGGTGCGCGAGTTACGACGCTGCCGTTGACGGCGGAACGCGTCTTATCGGCGTTACGCCGTTAACCTCGGTCATGCGCCGCCGGGACTGCTCGACTGTACCGGAGCCGGAAAGACGTTGTTGCTGAACGGGCCGCTGTAGCCCCCGACTAAGATCGTTTCGAGCGATTGCATCGGCGCGGAGCTCGAGTCCCAGTAGCCGATGCTCAACCAGCCCGCCACCGTCGGCGTGAACGCGCACTGATAGTAGAAAAAACCGGACGGATCGGAAACGTTGACGGCCTGCATCTCCGAGGCGTAGATGGCTTGATTTCCCGAGATGCCGGTTGCGCACGTGATGTTGAGATAGACGGTCTGGCCCACCGCGACGCCGATCACGGGAACGCTTGAGCCGATATCTGTCCAGACACCGGGCGGATTGAGGTACTCCATGCTATTCGAAAACGTCATCGTTCCGGTATCCGGGTTTTGATACGTCTGGGCATAGACATACTCGGCGCCCGGAACGGTCGCGGTCGGTACCGGTGCCGGCGCGCTCGGCGCGGCAGTTGGTACGGGTGCCGGCGTCGGCGTGAACGTCGCGACGACGACGGCGAATCCTGACGTCATCGTCCCCGGCAGTAGTTCGACCGAGAACGAGTCGCGCCGGTCGGCGAAGGTAACGGCGACAATCGCGTTTCCGCCGCTCACGTTCGGATAGTTGAAACTGACTGCGACGTCGCGGGTGACGTATCCGTGTGCGAATGCAGACCCGAGCGAGCTCGCGAGCTTGCGCGTCGCGGTAAAGCCCGTTACGCCGCCCAGGGGCGGATCGCTCGGCGTCGCCGGCGAACCCGGCGTCGAATACGTATAGCGCTGCAGCGTGCCCGTGGTGTGGTCCCAACGGTATGCCCAGAAGTGTCCGTAGCGCAAGGCGTCGCGCGAATAGAAATCCAGCTCGTGCCCATCCCCGTTGTTCGCTCCGAGCACGTCACTCGGCGGGACGAAAATCGCAAGCGCCGAGCTCGATTCGGCGTCGAGTGTCTCGATCAGCTGCGTAAGCGCCACGTATGCATGCTGTTGCGCGAAAGCCGTGCGTGCGGCGCCGAGCAATCCTTGCATGACGAAAAGCAAGGTGCCGCCGAGCACGATCCAGAGGCCGGCCGCAACCAGGACCTCGATGAGCGTGAAGCCGCGTTCGCTCGAGCGTGGACACTCTCGCATCTGCTGCGAGCAGTGCCCACGCGCAAGCGGCGCAGTCTAGCTTACGGCCAGGTGAAGAGCACCTCGGCTGCAATCGAGCTGTTGTTGTTGGCTGCCGTTCCGATCGGCGAGGTGTAGCGCGCGAACACCGGATGATTCGACCAGTCGGCACGATATTCGAGACGCGCCTTCCAGCTCGAAGCGAATTGCGGGACGAACTGAAATGTCGCGGACCCCTCGTTCCAGGTCTGCGCGAAGCCGGTGCGTACGCCGTTCGTGTCGTTGAACGATTCGTACCGTCCCGAGAACGTGACGTGTGAGTTCGTGTTCCAGACCGCGTAGCCGGCGATGCCGTTCCACTTCGCCGTGCCCAGAATCGGAACGCCGGCGAGATTGGTGACGATTGCTCCCGTGCTCGTGAAGAGTTGGTCGTTCGTCTGTTGCGCGGTGTCGTAGTTCACGCCGAAGTTCAGCACGCTGTTGGGATTCCAGTGTCCGACGACGTCAACGAGCGTGCGGGTTCCGTAGATCGTTCCGGCAATCGTGCCGAATCCGTACGTGTACAGCGCCGTGCTGGAAGGCCGCGGTGCGATCGTTGCGCCGTTCGGATACGGCGTTAGAGACGACGGCTCCGAACCGTCGTAGATGTCACCGCCCAAGGAGAAGATCGATGACGGAGTCCAGGTGACGCCGCCTTCGATCGTCCCGAGTCCTTGCGTCGAAATGATTTGATCCCAACCGTAGTTGGCGCCGGCCGTGAACGTCCAGTGCGAGGGCGCATACTGTAGGCGAACCCCCGTGTGCGTGAACGGAATCGCGAAGCCGAACATGATCGAGCGCGAGATCTGGTTATTGTTGGGATTCTCGATGACTTCGTAGCCGGCCAGCGTCTCGAATTTGCCGGCCGTCAGCGTCCACGGCCCAGTTGCGTAGTAGAGATTCGCTTGCGTGACGTCCGCATAGTCTCCGGCCGAGCCGCCATATGATGCGATCACGTTTGCATCCGAGCCGAGGCTGAATTCAACGTCGCCGCCCAATCCTTGGGACGTGTTCTTGCGGATGTTGAAGTTGAGATTGTTCGGAACGAGATCGGTCTCGCTCGGCGCTTTGGTGTTGATCCCGGTAATGCCGTCGAAGACGCGATCCGGCGCGCCGTTGGTGAAGACGAACGTGCCTCCGGTCGGAAGCGGCCGCGTGTAGGTGGCGTCGCCAAATCCGGAAATGCTCCAGGGCGGAGTCGGCGTCGCACTCGGCGAGGGCGATGCGGCGGGTGACGCCGCCGGAGATGTAGCCGGCGCGGGTGCCGTTTGCGCAGACGTGGCTGCGAACGATGCGACCACGAGTGCTCCGAGCAGAAACGTCCCGATCAAGACTCTTCGCAAGAAATATCTCTCCTTTAGAATGAAACGAAAACCGCGCAGCCTATGATGGACCTGCGCGGTTCGCTTCACGGCGACGGTGCCGAGAGGGGAATCGGCTATCGATATGCCGCTAGGTCTTTGTGTACGATGTTCATGACAGCCGCACAAGCGTCCAAACGGATCATCCACTCGACCGCAACCACAGCATAGCAAGACTTGTGGCTTGGGCCATTCGACTGTCGGTAAACCAAGCGCACGTTGCGTTCGACAAAACGAAAAACCGCGCAGCGTGCGCGGTTTCCGAAGAGACGTGCGTAAAGTTGGCTTACGCGGCCTGACGGAGCTCCGTAGCAGCCTTGTGCGCCGCAACCGACTTTCGAGAATCGGGAACCGCGAACAAGATGGCCATCACTCCGACGAACGCGATCAGCGACCACATGATATCCACGAAGAAGTTCTCCTCTGACCGAATGATGACGCCCACACCGAGGCGCTTCCTATGAATAGGATAGCCGAGGCTGCCCTCAAGGGCATTGGACAGACGGAGAACCTTTGCGGGACCGCTTTCGACAATCGGCGGTTACGGGTTCAGCCCCCGACCGTATTGACCAGGCTGAGCGGGCCGACGTTGATGCGGATGCGGTCGCCGATTGCGAGCGAGAAATCATCCGGCGGGACGATCCCGGTCCCGGTCATGAGCAGCACCCCCTGGGGCGCCTCGTACTCACTGAGCAGGTAGCGGGCTAGCTCCGGGAAGGGGCGCTTCATCTGCGAGGTTGACGTGGTCCCCGAGAAGATCTCGTTATCGTCACGCAGGATCGCGAGGCCTATCGTAATGTCGCCCAGTTCGGCGGCCTCGGCCAGGACGATCGCGGGACCGACGCTGCAGGAACCGTTGTAGATCTTCGCCTGCGGCAGATAGAGCGGGTTCTCGCCCTCGATGTCGCGCGAGCTCACGTCGTTTCCGGCCGTATAGCCGACGATTTCGCCAAAGCGATTGAACACGACGACGAGCTCGGGCTCGGGGACGTTCCACGCCGAGTCCTTGCGAACGCGCACCTCGCCGTTCGTTCCTACGACGCGCCAGCCGATGCTCTTGAGAAACAGCTCGGGGCGCTCGGCGTCGTAGACGCGTTGGTAGACGTCGGCCACGTGCGACTCCGCCTTGCGCGCTTCGCGGCTGCGCACGTACGTAACCCCGCTCGCCCAGACTTCTTGCATCGGATCGATCGGTGCCAAGAGTGGCTCGTTCGCGTCTTCATCGCTCGCAAGATCAACAAGGATCGCGCCCATGCTGTCCGAGGGGAGCGTCAGGAGCAACGCCAAGCCGACGCGGGACGGAAGGTAGCGTCCTTCGTACGCCCACCGCGGACCCGACGACGTTGCATGTCGAGTTAAACGGCCGCTCGGCATCAAGCAGGCAGTTTGCGAATGCGAGGGGCAGCGCCTCTTGCGCGGCAATAGTGGGGGCATGTCCGTGGCTCGCTCGGCAAAAGGAATGGTTGCATCACCGCATGCGCTCGCGACCGCGGCCGGCGCCGCGGTGTTGCGCGCAGGCGGGAACGCAGTCGACGCCGCGATCGCAACGAACGGCGTGCTCTCGGTCGTCTTTCCGCAAGCAAATGGCCTCGGCGGTGATGCGTTCTGGATGATCTACGATCCGGAGACTGCCGACGTCGTTGCCTACAACGGGAGCGGCCGCGCGCCGCGTAATCTCGAAGGCGCCGAGCTGCGCGCACGTGGCTTTACGGAGATGCCGGCCCGCGGCGGTTTTGCGGTGACGGTTCCCGGTGCGGTGCGCGCGTGGGAAGACGTACTCGAAGCGCACGGAACGCGAACGCTCGATGCGCTCTTGGCACCGGCAGAAGCATATGCACGCGACGGATACGTCGTTTCCGAAACGGTCGGGTACTATCTCGAGCTCAATGCGCCGGTCCTCGAGCAGTGCCCGGACGCGAAGGCCCTATTTCTGCAGCGTGGCGTGCCCCGAGCCGGCGACGTGTTGCACAATCCGGGACTTGCGAAGGCAATAGCGCAGGTTCGGCATGGCGGTGCCGATGCGTTTTACGAAGGCCCGGCGGGCGAAGCGATCGTCGCGCGATTGCGTGCGGCGGGAAGTCCGATCGATGCGGAGGACTTGCGCACGCATTGCACCCAACGCACGACGCCGTGGCGTCTGGCATGGCGTGATGGCGAAGTGCTCGCGCATCCGCCGAACTCGCACGGATCGTGTGCGCAGATGGTCTTAGGCGCGCTCGGAAAGGAGCGCGACGACGATGGACTCTGGACGCACATGGCGATCGAAGCCTTCAAAGCCGCCTTCAACGTGCGCGACACGCGGTTCGGCGATCCAGATTTCGTCGAGCTCAATGAAAACGAGGTTATCGGTTCGCGTCGGTTAGAAGCGATGCGGTCGCACATCGATCCCGAACGTGTAACGGCACAGTTCGGCTCGCCGCATTTGCCGTTGCGCACCGATTTTGGTGATACGATCGCGATCGTCGCGGCGGATGCGGATGGACGAGCCGTCTCGTTGATTCAAAGCTTGTACATGAATTTCGGTTCGGGACTCGTCGCTGGAGAGACCGGGATCGTACTGCAAAATCGCGGTGCATATTTCAATCTTATCGCCGGACATCCGAACGAGCTGCGCGGCGGACATCGGCCCGTGCACACGCTCGCGCCTGCTATATATCTGCGCAACGGCAAACCGGAGCTCGTCTACGGGACGATGGGCGGCGATGGACAGCCGCAGATTCACGTGCAGATCCTGCGCGCGGTCTTCGATCACGATCTGGACGTGCAAGCCGCCGTCGATGCACCGCGCTGGATAGCGGGGCGTCCGCACGTCCCGGGACGTGAAGACGTCATGACGGATACGGTCGTCGTCGAATCGCGTATGCCCAGCGACATCGTCGACGGCCTGACCCTCCGTGGTCACGTCGTCGAGCGTTTGGGCGCGTACGATCATACGATGGGCCACGCGCACGCGATTCGGATCGATCACGAACGCGGCACGTTTACCGGCGGTGCCGATCCGCGTGCGGATTCATTGGCGCTGGGCGTTTAGTGTTTGGTCGGCGTGAGGCCGCCACATGAAGGCTTCCGTCGGATTCTTACATGCCGGCGAGAAATCGAAAGAGGCGACGATAGCCGCCCTTGCCAAGCGCGGCAAGGAATCCGCTGCCGTGCATCTCGTCGATTCGACGCTCGTCGACGCAAGCGCAACCGAGTTTCCGATCGATGAACGGCGCTACGCAAAATTGCGCAAGCGCGCCGAAGAGCTGGCGCGCAATGCCGAGCGCATCGTGCTTTCATGCTCAGTCTACAACGAAGCCGCGCGCTGGCTTTCAGACGATCTCGGGATGCGCGTCGATCGTTCGGATGCGGCCGGCGCACGCGCGCTCGTGCAAACGAATGGCCCGGTCGGCATCCTCGTCAGCTATCTACCGAGCCGCACGGTCGTCGTCGACTACGTCAGCGAAGTGCTCGCGAGCGAAGAGCAAGAGCGTGAGATTCGCTCGTCGCTTACGGAGGACGCGCCGCCGTTTTCGACCCCCGACGACGTGTACCGCCGTGCGTTGATCGAAGCGCTCGCGCCGCTAAAGGGCTGTGGCGTTCTGTTTCTCTCGCAATTCACGATGGACGAGCACGCAAATGTGATTGGCGGGGCGTGGGGAGCGAGGCCGGTCGTCAGCGCGGTCGAAGCGACGGTCGCCCAGCTGTTCAGCAGCTAGTGCTCTATTTCGCCTACGGATCGAATCTTTCGAAACGTGCGATGCAAGAACGTGCGCCGCATGCGCAGCCGCTGATCGCGGCCTCGCTGCACGAACACGCTCTCGTCTTTGAATCGAACGAACCTGCGGGCGCGCCGGATGCATACTTCGCCAACGTGCGCGCCGCCGGGAATGCCTTCGTCCCGGGTGCCTTGTACGAGGTCGACGCTTCCGATCTGCAGGCGCTCGACGCATATGAAGACGTAGCGCGCGGCGTCTACGAGCGCGTCACGCTCAGTGTCGCACGCGCGGACGGCATCCGTGCAGATGCAGTCGTCTACTGGATGCGCAGCGTGCGCCCTCCGCGCTTTGGGCCGCCCTCACGCACGCAGCTCGCGCAGATTCGCGAAGGTTATGCCGTTTGGGGCTTGGATTTGCGCGTCTTGGAAGCTGCGCTCGAATCCATCAATCCGAGAATCGCCTGAACGACTTCGCGGCGCGAGATCTTTCCGGCTTCCAACTCGCCTAAGAGCCGCGCGGCTTCGTCGGAGTCGAGCGCGATGCGGGCTGACCGCGCCGCACTTTCGCGCGCGACCCGGACGACTTCGAATTGCACTGCGCGTGTGGCGTTCGGTGCGCCGCGTGCTTCGAATAAACGGAGCGCTTCGACCAGCTCGTCGACGCCGGTTCCGTCGCTTGCAATCGTTTGCAGCACCGGAACGTCGCGGGAGCTTTCGCGTAGCATGTGCTTGAGATCGACGGTCGTTGCATTCGCGCCCGGGCGATCGGCCATGTTTACTACAAAGACATCCGCAATTTCGGTCAGTCCGGCCTTGATCGTCTGGACGGCGTCGCCGAGCGCGGGGACCGTAACGACGACGACCAGGTCGGCGATCGCTATGATCTCGAGCTCGACTTGCCCGACGCCGACCGTCTCGATGATGCACAAATCGTAGCCTGCGGCCTCGATCAGCGCGACGCTCTCGCGGGTCGCGGGCGCGATCCCGCCGGTACCTTCGCGGGATGCCATGCTGCGAATGAAGACCCCGCCGTCGTTTGAGTGACGTTGCATTCGAACGCGATCGCCGAGAACGGCGCCGCGTGTGAAAGGCGAGGACGGATCGATCGCGACGACGGCAACCGTCTTGCCTTGGTCGCGGAATTTTTCGATCAATCTGTCGACGAGCGTTGATTTGCCGGCGCCCGGCGGACCCGTGATTCCATAGACGGACAGGCGACCGAGGGCCGGATCCCGTGGCCCGACCGTGGCCAGAAGCTGGGCCGACTCCGGGTGTCCATTCTCGACCTTGCTGATAGCGCGTGCCAGATCACGCTGCTTGCGCGGCGCGATCGACCCGGCGGGAGCTTCTCGCTGCACGCGCATTGCGGCGTCTTCGACGCGGCCTTGGGGGCCCTTGCCGCGCTTGTGATACTAACCTTAGAGAGCAACCGGTTGTTCGAGTGACTCCCAGGAAATTTTCAGGCCGGGAAGCGTTTTCAAGCGCAGGTGTGTTATATTCACGCTTGATGTGATGGGCCCGGTGCCGTCCGTCGCCTCAAGCGTAAGTTCGTCTAGTCCGTTGGTCAGAGTAGATCCGTCTCCTCACTATCAGGTACGTCGCGAACACGAAAATTATCAGGCACCAGAAACGAAGAAACCTGTTCACGTATGTACACTGATGAGAGCCTGACTTGCACGGATTGCAACGCACAATTTACCTTTAGCGCCGGAGAGCAAGAATTTTTCGCCGCTAAGGGATTCCAGAATAAGCCCAACCGATGCCCCGACTGTCGCGCCGCGCGTAAAGCGCAACGCGCTTCCGGTGGTGGCGGCGGCGGTGGCGGCGGCGGCGGATATTCGGGCGGCGGATACGGCGGCGGTGGCGGCGGTGGCCGTCAACGCGAGATGTTCCAAGCCGTCTGCAGCCAATGCGGACGGACTGCGGAAGTCCCGTTCCAACCGCGCGGCGACAAGCCGGTTTATTGCCGCGACTGCTTCCAGCAGCGGCAATCCTATCGCTAAATAACAGCGATAGCAAAAATAGAACGGCTCACTTCGGTGAGCCGTTTTTATTTATACAAATGCTAATCCGAGCTCTTTCTCAATGCAACGGAGATGCGTGGGTCGATCGGGCGTTTTTCTTTCGGAATCGCATGCTCCCAATTGAGCTGACTCGGGCCTTGCATCACGAGTAAACTTCCCGGTTCCAAATCAAGTCCGAGCGAACGTTTGCGCTGCACTCCCGATTTGGTGCGCAAGAGCATACGGCGTGTCGTGCCGAAGCTCACGAGCGCAATCGTCGGCGTCGTTCCGAACACGGCGATCCGGTCGTTATGCCACGCCACGCTGTCATGCTCGTCGCGATAGAAATTCAGACCGATGCGCTCGATCGTCACCTGTACGTGCGGCTCGATGCGCGCGCGGATCTCTTCCAGGACGCTCGGGAACGGCGGGGCTTGATAGTGCGCGACGAGCCGCGGCACGTCAACCTCGCGATCGTACATCCAACGGCGATCCGATTCCCACGGAATCTCGTCGCGCAACGCCGCAAAGAGGCGCTCGCTCTCATCACGAGTGAACACGCCCGGCGTATAAACGATCTCGCCGGTTTCGTCATGGGCGATGACCGTCGCTGGGCAAGCTGCGAAGAGTCCGAGTTGATGCGACACGTGAGGGCTACCCTCTCGCAGACGCCTCCCACGCGCGAACGGTTTCGATTTGTCCGGCCATGTAGCGCAAGAATCCGCCGCCCAAGAGGAACTCTTTGCGCAGCGGGTCGAGCGTGAACGGGATCGACTCGCCGCCGGCTGCAATCGTTTGATTCGCGACGTCGATGCGTGCGGAAGCTGACGTGAAGACGCGCTCGACCTCCTGCGCCGGAATCGTCGCAAGAACGAAGCCGTTGTTATAGGCGTTCTCTTCGAAGATGCGCGCGAAGCTCGGCGCGATCACGGCTTTGAAGCCGCGCGCTTGCAGCGCCCATACGGCATGTTCGCGTGAGCTCCCGGCGCCGAAGTTCTCGCGCGCGACGATGATCGTTGCATCCGGGTACGCGGCGTAGAGCGCATCGATGCCCGGCAGCCCACCGAAGCAATACGCTCCCAGCCCGTTCGCGTCGACTGCGCCTAAATAGCGCGTCGGAATGATTTGATCGGTGTCGACGTTGGCGCGATCGAGCGGGAAGAGCTTGCCTTCGATAATCATGCCCGCATTGATCATGCCGGCACCGGGCTTTCGAGGTCGCCCGGGCCCGCGATCCGTCCCATCACCGCACTCGCCGCAACGACGATCGGCGAAGCGAGATGCACGCGTCCACCCATGCCCATTCGTCCGGGAAAGTTTCGATTGCTCGAGCTGATGCAGCGCATCTGCGGCGCGAGCACGCCGGTGGAGAGCCCGGGGCACGCACCGCACGAGGAGTGCGTCCAAAGTGCGCCCGCGTCTTGAAAGATGTCGTGCAAACCCTCAGCCTCGGCTTGGCGTTTCACGAGTTGCGAGCCGGGCGTGACGATCGTCGGGATGCGGACTTTGCGGCCGGCGAGAACCGCGGCCGCGGCGCGCAGATCGCCGATGCGCGCATTCGTGCATGAGCCGATAAAGGCTTGATCGAGCTCGATCTCGCGTAAGGGGACTCCGGCCCGCAAACCCATATATTCAAGTGCGGCTAAATCCGCATCGAGCGGAACGCTTCCCGAAAGCGGTGCGCTTTCGCCCGGATTCGTCCCCCACGTCACGGTCGGGACGAGCGCGCTCGCGTCGATCGTCAGCTCGGCGTCGTACGTCGCATCGGTATCGGCAACGAGCGTGCGCCAATGCGCAGCGGCGCGTTCGAATTCATCGCCCTTTGGTGCAAACTCGCGTCCGCGCAGATATGCGATCGTCGTCTCATCGACGGAACACATCCCGGTGGTCGCTCCGGCTTCGATCGACATATTACACAGCGTCATCCGCTCGTCCATCGAGAGTGATGCGATGCCGTCGCCCGCGTACTCGAGCACGTAACCCGTTCCGCCCTTGAAGCCGAGCTGCGCTACGACCGCAAGCGCGAGATCCTTTGCGGTCGCATCTTTTTGCAAGCGTCCGCGCACGGTGATCCGCATGACCTTCGGATGTGCGACGATGGCGGCGCTGGAGAGCAGAGCGCCCGCAAGCGCCGTGCTTCCGATGCCGAACGCAAACGACGCAAACGCCCCGATCGTGCAAGTGTGACTGTCGCTGCAGACGAGCGTTGAGCCGGGCATGACATGACCGCGCTCAGGGACGAGAACGTGACAGATGCCGTTGTTGCCGACGTCGTAGAGGCGCACGCCGCGCTTTTTCGCCCACCTGCGAAGCTGCAGTGCGAGCTCGGCGGTCGACGTGTCTTTTGCGGGCGCAACGTGATCGTTGACGGCAATGACGCGCTCCGCATCGTAAAGCGCGCCGTTGAATTCGCGTTCGATCGCATCGATCGCGGGCGGGCCCAGCAGCTCGTATAGTACGGCGCGATCGATGAAGATCAGACCGTTACGTCCCGGGAGCTCGCGCACGAGATGCGCACTCCAAACCTTTTCGAAGAGCGTGCGCGCCATTTCCATCTACGTTGCCGTTGCAGCTCCCGCGAAGCGCTCCGGAGCCAGGAATCCGATTGGGTGGCGCGTGCGGCCTTCGAGCGCCAGATCGGCTACGATCTCGCCGACGACGCTGCAGAACTTGAATCCGTGACCCGAGAATCCGCCTGCGATAACGACGTTCGCGTGTGTTGGGTGCAGGCCGATGATGAAGTGCTCGTCGGGCGTCAACGTGTACAGGCAAACCTTCGAACGCAGATATGTTGCGGCTGCGCCCGGAATCAAACCGTCCAAGAACGCGCGAACCGGCGCAACCTCTTCGGGCGAGACGTCGCGATCGACGTTGTCGGGGTCGGTTGGATCGAAGCTGCGATAAATCGCAATCTTGATCCCCTCGCCCGGGACGTAAGGAAATCCGTAAACGCGTCCTTCTTCGCGGGCGACGATGAAGATTGGCAGCGATTCGATGTCGCTCGTGTCGTGCGTACTGCCGGGCGCGAACCAATGCATCACCTGGCGCTCGACGACGAGCGGTAACCCAAGATCGGTCGCGATGCGACCGAGCCACGCGCCGGCCGTCACGATCAGACGGTCTGCGTCGATGACCTCACCGTCCGCCGTCCACACGCGCACGCCGTTGGCTGCGGCTTCATAACGCGTGACGCTGGTGCCGAAGCGGGCTTGCGCCCCCGATTCGATTGCGCGGCGCAAGTGCGCGCCGATGCACGCCTCCGGCCGCAGGAACCCGGCGGTCGGCTCGAACAGTGCGACCTCGCCATCGCGAAAATGCATCAACGGGTAACGGCGTGCCAGCTCATCGCGTTCGAGCAGCTCATGCGCAAGTGCGTGCTCGCGTGCGCTCGCAAGCGCGCCGTCGACGATGTTGTGATCGCGGGTACCCAGCATCAATCCGCCGGTGATGTTCATCAGCGGTTCGCCCGTTCGGGTTTCCAGGTCGCGCCATAGCTCGTACGCGCGCTTTGCCAGCGTCACGTAACGCGCGTCGAGAAAGTACGTTTGACGGATGATGCGCGAGTTGCCGTGCGAGGAGCCGAATCCGTGCATCGGCTGAAACCGCTCGAGCCCGATGACGCGCCGGCCGCGCGAAGCGACGTGCGCGAGCGCTGCGCTTCCCATTCCGCCGAGGCCGAGGACGATTGTATCCCAGCTCATAGAATCTGACTCAAGAAAGCTTTCGTGCGTTCCTCTCGCGGTGCTGCAAAGAATTGAGCAGGCACGCCGCGCTCGACTATCGTGCCGCCATCGAGGAAGACGATCAGGTTGCCGACCTCACGCGCAAAGCCCATCTCGTGCGTCGCCAAGATACACGTCATCCCGTCCGCTACGAGTCCGCGAATCGTTAGCAAGACCTCTTTGACCGTCTCGGGATCGAGCGCCGCGGTAACCTCGTCGAACAAGATGACCTGCGGATTCATAGCAAGCGAACGTGCGATGGCAACGCGCTGTTGCTGTCCGCCGGAGAGCTGGGCCGGAAAACTCTCGGCTTTGTCGCGCAATCCGACCTTGGCGAGGAGGGCATAGGCCCTCTCTTCGGCGACGGATTTGTCTTCGTGCAGTACGTGAATCGGCGCCATTATGACGTTTTCCAGCGCGGTCTTGTGCGGGAAGAGATTATATTGTTGAAAGACGATCGAAACGCGTTTGCGCAGCGCGATCAGCTCCTGGTCGCTGCGTAATGCGTGCACGGCAATGTCGTCGACGCGAATCGTTCCGGCGTCGATTGGGACGAGCCCATTGATGCAGCGCAGTAACGTCGATTTTCCGGAGCCCGAAGGTCCGATGATGCAGCAAACGCCCCCGCGGTCGACCGCGATATCGATTCCGGCCAAGACGACATTCGTTCCGAACGATTTGCGTACGCCCGCGAGCTCGACGAGTGGACGTTCGCTCATGACGCCACCGCGAAGCGTCGCTCGAGACGCTTGGTGTAGAGCGCAATGGGATAGCAGTAGAGGAAGAACCATACGAGGACGTAGCCGTAGAACGGCATCAGTAGCTCGGTGCGGCCTTCGGCGCCGAGCACGTTACGCGTCAACGTCAGCACTTCGGTCACGCCCAAGATCGACGCAAGCGTCGTCGATTGCGTAAGAATCGCGTAGAGGTTCATCCATGGCGGCAGCATGCGTTTGACCGCTTGCGGCACGATGATCAAGCGAAGCGTCTGCAAGTAATCGAAGCCGAGCGATTGCGCGGCTTCCCATTGCGTGTACGGCAGCGAGACGATTCCGCCGCGGAAGATTTCGGAGACGTTCGCCATGACGGGCAGCGCGAGGCCGACCGTCGCTTTGATCCAATCCGGAAACGGCACAGTTCCAAATGGCGTGTGAAATTCAAACGGCGTCAAGTACATCACGAAGAACATCAGCACGAGCCAGGGCGCATTTCGAAAAACTTGCATGAACCAATACGCGGAGCGCTCAACCGGAGCGCGCCGCGAGATGAGGAAGACGCCGAGGACGACGCCGAGCAGCGTTCCGAGCAACATCGAAAATACACTGATCGCGAGATTGAAGAGAAAGCCGTGAAAGAGGAGCGGCGTCCACTTCACGAGCGTTGCAAGCACGCCCGGCTTTCCGGCGGCGGTTTGCGCCTGCGCGAACGCGACCGATCCCGCAAAGAAGCGCGATAGAGAAGAAGAGTACGCGCTTCGTGATCACAGGCCGTAACCCGGAACGCGCAAGCGTTTCTCGAGCAGCTCCATCGCCCATACGACGATCGCGACGAGCGCGACATATGCGATCAAGATGAAGACCATCATCTCGGGGACGTTGAGCTCGTCGGACCAAATTTGGTTGGATGCGTAGAGCAGCTCGGGGACGGCGATCGCGTAGGCGAGTGACGTCGTCTTGACGAGATTCACGATGTTGTTCGTGAACGCGGGCAATCCGATCCGGAACGCGAGCGGAAACATGATGCGCACGAAGCTTTGCAAGCGCGAGAATCCGAGCGACTCGGCAGCCTCGAGCGTCGTGTGCGGAATCGCTTCGATCCCCGAACGGAAGATCTCCACGTTGAACGCGCCGGCAAAGAGCGAGAGCGAGAACGATGCCCAGAAGACATTGTTGAAAAACGGATGCAGAGCCCGTCGGCACCGCGCGTCGAGAGCAACGGGCTGAGCGCGAAGAAGAAGAAATAGAGCTGAACGAGCGGCGGCGTATTTCTGAAAAATTGCACGTACGCCGTGACGATTTGCCGGACGATCCGCCAGCGCGTTCCGAGTAGCCAGACGCCGAGCACGCCGATGAGCGTGCTGGCTGCGATCGTAACAATCGACAGCCAGACGGTCATCTCGAAGCCGTGGAGCATCCGTGTTCGCTCTCCCATTTCATAAAGAAACGTGAGGCGAATGTGGGCGTCTAGCTGCGAGCCAGCGGCCGAATACCGCGAGCGGGTCTATTTCTTATTGGCCTCGGCATTCATCTGCTTCGAGAACGTCGAGACCGGGACGTTGTACTTTTTCTCGAGCGCGATGATCGTGCCGTTCTTGTGCCAATCTTTCACGACGTCGGACATGAAGGCCATGAATTTGTCGTCGCCTTTGTCGACCGCGAGACCCCACGGCTGCACGTCGATCGACGCGAAGCGGAAGATCGAACCCGCCACTCCAGGCCGGGTCGAGCGAGAGCGGATTGTTGAACGAGTCGTCATAGACGAAACCGACGCAGGTTCCGGTGCGCAGTGCGTTCAGTGCTTCGGTCGTTCCCGGAAACGCGACGAGCGTCGCGCCGTACTTGTCCTGCATGTCTTTGTTGTAAAACGCGCCCTGAATGCCGCACAGCGACTTGCCTTTGAGATCGTCCCAGCTTCTTCAGGCCCGAGGCTTTGCGCGCGATGATGTCGACGCCGGCGGCATAATAGCTCGGCTTGACGATTCCGACGAGCTCTTCGCGCTGCGGCGTATCGGTCATCGTCGCGATCATCAAGTCGATGCGGCCTTGCTGTAAGAACTGAATGCGATTTGCGGCGACGACCGGGACGTACTCGATTCCGACGCCGAGGCGTTTTGCGACGTCAGCGGCCAGGTCGGGCTCGATGCCCACCACTTTCCCCGACGGATCGAGGAAGCCGAACGGCTTGTAATCGGTCTTGACGCCGACGATGAGCTTGCCGCGCTGCTTGATATCGGCGAGCGTGTCACGCGCGGACGCCGGCGCTGCCACCCACAACCCGAGTACGAGGGCTGCGAGCGATGCGATCAAGAGTCGACGGACGAGCTTCATGCAGTATCTCCTTTAGTTTGGTGCGGGTTGTGGCTTGCGCAGCCGGCGTTTGTTCTTGAGCGCTCGGCTGCGGCGTGGGGGGGACCCGTTTGTTGAGCACGGCAATGGCCGTTCCGATCGCGGCGCCGAGTCCGAGATAGAACCAGCGACGCTTTGAAAAGAAATCTTCGAGACCGAATAAACGGTCGAGCGAACATTCGCCATAACCGCCGGCTGCAAATGTAAGCGCCGCGGTCGCGTAGAGCAATGGGACTTCGATGCCGTTGTCGGAGGCGAAGAAACCGTTGTCTTTGTGCACGGTCGACATCGCGACGAGCATGTTGACGATCATGATCGACGGACCGACCGTTCCTAAGAAACCGCTCGCGATCAAGCCGCCCGAGATCAGCTCGTTATATGCGGCAGCTGCTCCCATCTGCTCGGCATCTTCGAAGCCGAGCATGCGCATGAAGCCGGCGGTCTTCGCGGGGCCGGAGCCCTCGAACCATCCGTACGCTTTTTGCGCGCCATGCGCCGCCATCCCACCGCCGATGATCGACCGAGCGACCAACATCCCAAAACTCGAGCGCATTGATCTCCTCCTTTTCGGATGGAAGCGAGGGACCGCCGACTTCCCGGCTGAACGTGCTCCACCTCCCTTTTATGCTGACGCAAAATACGACGACGACGCAAGGCCTTCGCGCGCACAAAGTGGCGCAAACGATCGACGCGATCCGCGAGATCAGCGCCCATGGGACCTCGCGAAAAAGTTTGGAGAATATCAAGACGCTGCTGACGGAGTTGGCGTCGCAGACGGAGCTCTTTCCGTGGGAGCATTTCCCACTCGGAGACGGTTTCGCGCCGCGCATCTACCGCTTGTCCGAAGACGCGGACGGCCGCTTCGCGATGTATGCCTCGGTCGGCGTGCCCGGAAAATCGCAGCCGCCCCACAACCACACGACGTGGGCGGTGATCTCAGGCGTCTACGGCGACGAGCACAACGTTCTGTATCGCCGCAGCCGGCGACCGGCTCGAGCGTGACGGTGAGATAACGGTGCGGCGCGGAAACGCGGTCGCTCTGATGCCGAACGACTTTCACACGATCTGCGTGACGGGCGACGTCAATTCGCTCCATTTACACGCGTATGGGCGTTCGCTCGAACAATTGCCGAAGCGAATAACGTTCGAGAGCGAATCGGGTGGCCGGTACCGCGTATTCGGGCCGCCCAAAGTGTACGAACCCGCTACGGAGTGAGCCGCCTCGAGGGGAAAGTCGCGATCGTCACGGGTGCGGCGAGCGGAATTGGCCGTGCAACCGCGCTGCGATTTGCGGAAGAAGGCGCGCGCGTCGTTGCCGCGGACCTGGATCTCGATCGCGTACGAACGGTTTTAGGCGATGCAGTCCTCGCGCTCGACGTCGACGTCGCCGACCAGACGAGCGTCGCGGAACTGTTCGCGCGTACGAAAGACGAATACGGCCGAGTCGACGTGCTCGCACATTTCGCGGGGATCACGCGGGATGCGATGGCGTCGAAGCTCGAGCTCGATGCGTGGGATGAGGTGCTGCGCGTCAACCTAACCGGGACGTTTTTGACGGCACGCGCAGCCGCGGTCGAAATGCGCGCGAACGGCGGCGGCAGCATCATCCTTACGTCGTCGCGCTCGTATCTGGGAAACATCGGTCAGTCGAATTATGCCGCGAGCAAGGGCGGCGTCGTGAGTTTGACACGGACGCTCGCGCTCGAATACGGAAAATGGAACGTACGCGTCAACGCGCTCGCGCCGGGATTATATCGAAACGCCGATGACGGCAGCGATCCCCGAGCGAGTTCGGCATCTGGCTCTCGAGGGGACACCGCTGCGGCGCGCGGGACGGCCGGAAGAAGTCGCGGCGGCGACCCTGTTTCTGGCGAGCGATGATGCCTCGTATATCACCGGGATCGTCCTCGCGATCGACGGCGGCCGCACGACAGGGCTCGCACCGGCCTAAGCATGGAGAAGGCGACATTCGGCGCGGGCTGCTTTGGGGCGAATTGACCGGACGCAGAGGCACTGCTATAATCCCGTGGTTGCGGCCCCACCCCGTCGGTGTGGCCACTTTTGTGTTGTGCTAGGGAGCTAGGTTGCCGACCATCAGTCAGCTGGTCCGTAAGGGCCGTTCGAAAATTGCAAAAAAGGTGAAGACCCGCGCTTTTCGCGTGATTCAAACGGGTCCTAAACCCGGTCATCCCGATTTGCCGACGCGCAGCTTTGAAGTTACCGGTAACCCGCAGCGCCGCGGCGTGTGCACGCAAGTGAAGACGGTAACGCCTAAGAAGCCCAATTCCGCGTTGCGTAAAGTCGCGCGCGTCCGTCTCACCAACGGTGAGGAAGTGACCGCGTACATTCCTGGCATCGGGCACAACCTTCAAGAGCACAGTGTGGTTCTTGTACGAGGCGGCCGCGTCAAGGATCTCCCTGGCGTGCGCTACCACATCATTCGCGGGACGCTCGATACGTCGGGAACCGCGAACCGCAAACAAGGCCGCTCTAAATACGGCGCAAAGCGCCCGAAATAGCGAAAGCAGAATAAAGAAAGATGCCCCGTAAAGGACCCTCGCCCAAGCGACCGATCCTCCCGGATCCGAAGTTCAATTCCAAAGTGCTCGCGCGCTTCATTAATAAGGTGATGATGCGCGGGAAGAAATCCGTCGCAGAACAGATCACGTACGAAGCTCTCAACATCGTTGGAGAGAAGACCGGACGCGATCCGATGGATATCTTCACGCAAGCGCTCGGGAATGCGATGCCGCTGGTTGAGGTTCGTCCCCGCCGAGTCGGCGGCGCGACGTATCAAGTTCCGATGGAGGTGCGTCCCGATCGCCGTCAAGCGATGGCGATGCGCTGGCTTATCGGTTTCGCGCGGGTGCGACCGGGGCATTCGATGCAAGAGAAGCTTGCGAACGAGCTCATGGACGCGGCCAACAACGTCGGGGCTTCGGTCAAGAAGCGCGACGACACTCACAAAATGGCAGAGGCCAACAAAGCCTTCGCGCACTATCGCTGGTAGATTTTAAAAACAATGGCCCGGGAGTTTCCACTCGAGCGGACGCGTAACATCGGCATTGCCGCGCACATCGATGCCGGCAAGACGACGGCAACCGAACGCATTCTTTTCTACACTGGCCGTACGCACCGGCTGGGTGAAGTTCATGACGGCTCCGCGACGATGGACTGGATGGTTCAAGAGCAGGAGCGCGGCATCACGATCACCTCAGCTGCAACAGCGTGCACGTGGCGTGACACGCGCATCAATATTATTGATACGCCTGGCCACGTTGACTTCACCGTCGAAGTCGAGCGCTCGCTGCGCGTCCTCGACGGCTTGGTGGCGCTGTTCGATGCGGTCGCCGCGGTACAGCCGCAATCCGAAACGGTTTGGCGGCAAGCCAACAAGTATAACGTCCCGCGCATCATCTTCGTAAACAAGATGGATCGCATGGGCGCGGATTTCTTCAACTGCGTCAGCAAGATCCACGAGCGTCTCGGCGCGCACGCCGTTCCGATTCAGGTACCGATCGGTGCCGAAGACAAGTTTCTCGGCGTCGTCGACCTGTTCTCGATGAAGAAGATCATCTACACCGACGATCTCGGATCGACGATGGAGCACCAAGACGTCGAGCCCGGCGAGCTGCGCGATCTGGCGGAGAAGTGGCGCTTCCAGCTGATCGAAGCGATCGCGGAGCAAGACGACGAGCTCACCGAGATGTACCTCGAAGGCAAGACGATTCCCGAAGAGCGTCTCAAGCGCGCGCTGCGCCTTGCGACGATCGCCGGCAAGGTGCTTCCGATGCTGTGCGGTTCGGCGTTCAAGAATAAGGGCGTGCAGCCGCTGCTCGACGCCGTCGTCGACTTCTTGCCCTCGCCGCTCGAGGCGAAGACGATCGTCGGGAAAGACCCGAAAACCGGAGCGGAGATCACGCGCAAGCCCGACGACAAAGAGCCGTTCTCGGCGCTCGCCTTCAAGATCGCGACCGATCCGTATGGCAATCTGACGTATTTTCGCGTGTATTCAGGCGTGCTGGAAAAAGGCACGTACGTTTACAACGCGCGCAACGGGCGCAAAGAGCGCATCGGACGCATTCTGCGGATGCACGCGAACCATCGCGAAGACATCGATTGGATAGGGTCGGGCGACATCGCCGCCGCCGTCGGTCTTGGTGACACGCGCACGGGCGACACGCTGTGCGACGAGAAGAACCCGATCATCCTCGAGACGATCACGTTCCCCGAACCGGTCATCTCGCAGGCGATCGAGCCGAAGACGAAAGCCGATCAGGATAAGCTCGGTCAAGCCCTGACGCGTCTCGCGCAAGAAGACCCAACCTTCAAAATGCGCACCGACGAGGAGACGCAGCAAACGATCATCGCCGGAATGGGCGAACTGCACCTTGAGATCATTCTGGATCGGCTCAAGCGCGAGTTTAAGGTCGAAGCCAACGTCGGCAAGCCGCAGGTCGCTTATCGGGAATGGATCACGAAAACGGTCGAGCGCGAAGGTCGCTTCATTCGTCAGACCGGCGGCAAGGGCCAATACGGCGACGTCTGGATTCGCATCGAACCAGGTGAGACCGGAAGCGGCTACGTCTTCGAGTGGAAGATCGTCGGCGGCGCGGTTCCCAAAGAATACTCGAAAGCGGTCTCCGAAGGCATCAGGGAGGCCGCGGAAAACGGCGTTCTGGCGGGCTACCCGGTGCTCGATTTCAAAGCGACCGCATTCGATGGTTCCTATCACGACGTCGACTCCTCTGAAATCGCCTACAAGATCGCCGCATCGATGGCGTTCCGCGAAGCCAACAGAGCCGCGGGACCCATTTTGCTCGAGCCGATCATGGGCGTCGAGGTAACGACCCCGAAGGACTACTTGGGAGCCGTCAACGGCGACCTGATGCGGCGCCGAGGCACGATTCAATCAACCGAAGAAGCTGCGGGCAGTGCGCAAGTCATCAAAGCGCACGTCCCGCTCTCAGAGATGTTTGGTTACGCCACCGACTTGCGTTCAGCGACGCAAGGCCGGGCGACGTACACCATGGAGTTCGCACACTACGAGAAGGCGCCACGAAGCATCGAGGAAGAGATCGTAGCAAAAGCTCAAGGTAAAAAGCTCGCGACCGCATAGGCGCGGTCTACACGAAAGCACGCTGAGAGGAAATAAAGGCAACGTAAATCATGGCGAAAGCGAAATTCGAACGGTCGAAACCACACGTCAACATCGGCACCACCGGTCACATCGACCATGGCAAGACGACGCTCACTGCGGCGATCATCAATTGCTTGGCAACCGAGAATGCCAACATTGCGAAGCGCAGCGTCGATGACATCGACAACGCTCCCGAAGAGAAAGAGCGTGGTATCACGATCGCGATTTCGCACCAGGAGTACGAGACGAAGGCGCGTCACTACGCGCACGTCGATTGTCCGGGTCATGCCGACTACATCAAGAACATGATCACCGGCGCAGCTCAAATGGACGGTGCGATCCTGGTCGTCTCCGCAACCGATGGACCGATGCCGCAAACTCGCGAGCACATCTTGTTGATGCAGCAAGTCGGCGTGCAGTACATCGTCGTGTTCCTCAACAAGGTCGATATGGTCGACGATGCCGAGCTACTCGATCTCGTCGAGCTTGAAGTTCGCGAGCTGCTTTCGAAGTACGAGTATCCCGGCGACGACATTCCGTTCGTTCGCGGGTCGGCGCTCAAGGCGCTCAACTCGAGCGGCAAGCGTGAGGACCCGGATGCAAAGCCGATCTTCGATCTGATGGAGAAGGTCGACACGTACATTCCGACGCCGGAGCGCGCACTCGACAAGCCGTTCTTGATGCCGGTTGAAGACGTATTCACGATCACCGGCCGCGGAACGGTCGGAACGGGACGCGTCGAGCGCGGCCAGGTCAAGGTCGGGGAAGAAGTCGAGATCGTCGGTCTCACGGCCGAGACGCGCAAATCGGTCGTCACCGGAATCGAAATGTTCCGCAAGCTGCTCGACACGGGCATTGCCGGCGACAACATCGGCGTGTTGCTGCGCGGCGTGGAGCGTACCGACATCGAGCGCGGTCAGGTTCTCGCCAAGCCCGGCTCGATCAAACCGCACACGAAGTTTGCGGCCGAGGTCTACGTCCTCTCGAAAGAAGAGGGCGGACGCCACACGCCGTTCTTCGCAAACTATCGCCCGCAGTTCTACTTCCGCACGACCGACGTCACCGGGACGATCGCGCTTCCGGAGGGGGTCGAGATGGTCATGCCCGGCGACAACGTCACGATGAACGTCGAGCTGATCACGCCGATCGCGTGCGAAGAAGGCCTGCGCTTCGCAATCCGCGAGGGCGGCCGCACGGTCGGCGCGGGTGTGGTCACCGCAATCCAGACCTAACTGTCATCCCGAGGCTTCAGCCTGCAAGGCAGGCTGGAGCGCAGGGAAAGCGGAAATCGGACCCAGTTCCAATCCCAGCTCCTTGAAAAGTGAATGGTTCTAAAAAATGGCGAAGCAGAAAATTCGAATTCGTTTAAAAGCCTATGATCATCGCGTCCTCGATCAATCCGCCGAGCGGATCGTCGAGACGGCGAAGCGTACCGGCGCATTCGTAAGCGGACCCGTGCCGCTTCCGACCGAGATCAACCGCTTTTGCGTGAACCGTTCACCGCACGTCGATAAAAAGAGCCGCGAGCACTTTGAGATGCGCACCCACAAGCGCCTCATCGATATCTTGCAGGCCTCGCCCAAGACGATGGACGCGCTGATGCATCTCGACCTACCGGCTGGCGTCGACATCGAACTCAAGGCCTAGGGTCGCCTCCCGTCGCCTCGCCCCAAAAGAAAATGAGCGCCTAGGCGCTCTTTTGTTTGCCTGGGCTGAGGAGCGCTCAGACAAACACAGAAGATTGTCTGAATGGCAGCCGAGCCGACCACGCCGCTCAGCGTCTCGCACCAGCGGACCTTTAATGGGACGAAGCGCCGGATTTTCCAATTGCTGGTCGATATGGGAACCTCGAACGACGTGGTCTGGCCGTTCGCGTCGCAGCCCTTTATGCGCTCGCCGGGGCCTCTTGTTCCCGGGCGTACCGAGGAGTGGCACAGCGGCGTCCACGCGGCATTGGACGAAGTCGTCCCTGAAGAGAAGATTGTCTGGCGTTTCCTCAACGACGGCGTGGCGGGAACGCACGGCTTTTACATCTCGGTCGACGGGAAGCAGACGACGATCGCGCACCGGATCGAAGCCGAGCTCTCCGAGCCCGAAGGCCGGCTCTTCTGGCGGCGCTTCGAAGACGCCCACGAGCGCACGATGAACGCGCTCTTCGATAAGATGGCGCGCGTCTTGCGCCGGTGAACCCTCGCAGATGCAAGCAACGCGAACGCGCCCGATAGACTTCTTCAACATCGATTCGTTCCTGACGCCCGAGCAGCGTGCGATCCGCGATACGATCCGTGATTTCGTGGACGGGCGGGTCGCGCCGATGATCGATCAGGCATGGCTCGAAGGGCGCTTCCCGAGCGAGCTGACAAAAGAGCTCGCTGGGCTCGGCGTCTTCGGCGCAACACTACCGGAAGAATACGGCTGCGCCGGGCTCGATAACATTGCGTACGGTTTGTGCATGCAAGAGCTGGAGCGCGGTGATTCGGGTCTGCGTTCGTTTGCGAGCGTACAAGGTGCGCTCGTGATGTATCCGATCTACACGTTCGGCAGCGAAGAGCAGCGTCGCCGCTGGCTGCCGGCGCTCGCGATGGGCGAGAAGATCGGTTGCTTCGGCCTGACCGAACCCGACTACGGATCCAATCCTGCAGGCATGCTCACGCGCGCGCGGCGCAAAGGCGGTTCCTGGATTCTCTCCGGTTCGAAGATGTGGATCACGAACGGCTCGCGCGCCGACGTCGCGGTCGTGTGGGCGAAAACGGATGACGGCGACGAGTCTTCGATTCGCGGTTTTCTTGTCGAGCGTGGGATGCGTGGGTTTAGCGCGCGCGATCAGAAAGGCAAGCATTCGTTGCGCGCTTCGGATACGAGCGAGCTTGTTTTCGACGACGTCGAGCTTTCCGAAGACGCCGTGCTCCCGAAGAGCGGCGCGCTCAAATCACCGCTGATGTGTCTAACGCAAGCCCGCTACGGTATTGCGTGGGGAGCGATCGGCGCGGCGATGGCGTGCTTCGAGCAAGCGCTTGAATACAGCAAGACGCGTGAAGTGTTCGGCGTTCCGCTGGGCGCTAAGCAAATTCAACAAGAAAAGCTTGCCGAGATGTTAACCGCGATAACGGGCGCGCAGCTGATCGCGTATCATCTCGGTCGTCTCAAAGACGCCGGAACGTATACGCCGCAGCAAGTCAGTTTAGCGAAACGCAATAACGTCGACATGGCATGCGACGTAGCGCGCACGGCACGCCGAATGCTCGGTGCAAACGGTATCCTGGCCGAATACAGTCCGATGCGCCACATGGCAAATTTGGAATCCGTTTACACCTACGAAGGGACGCACGACGTCCACGGCTTGATTCTCGGGCAAGCCCTGACCGGCTACAACGCGTTCTAGGCAGCTTCGCGGGGCGAAGGCCGATAGGCCGGCAGCACCGCCTCGATACAGCATCCGCTGCCCGGGCGCTCCGAGCGAATAGAAAAGCTGTCGGCTAGGGCGCTTGCGAGCAGCAGGCCACGCCCGCTCTCAGAGAATTCGCTGGGTGGTTGCCAGAGCGACATGTCAAACCCGGGCCCCTCATCCCGAACGACCAGCACCGGCTTGCCATCGCTGCGCCACATTATGGACGTCTTAGCCCAGTGGCCCCCGTGCTTGCACACGTTCACGAGCAGCTCGGTGAAGATGATCTCGACGACGCCGTCGGGTGGCATTTTGTCCGTCGTCTCACGCCGAAGGTAGGCAACCAGCGCGGTCCGGGCCTCCCGTCCGGCCCGGGCGTCGCAGGCATCCAGTTCCAGCTCGAACATCATAGGGTTCCTGTACCCGCTTTTAGGGTGGGGTGCCCGTATTTGTTCCGCTTGACCCTCAGGGGGCGCTCCGGTATACTGCTACGGTTGCGGTCCAGGTCGCCCGCGCTTCTTTGCGTTGGGCGATAAAGAATAATAACGAAACGCCAGGCACCGTGGTCTTAAGAAGCAGAATTTTGTGAAAAACATCATCGGACGAAAAGTTGGCATGACGAGCGTCTTCACCGAAGACGGCCGTTCAGTCGGCGTTACGGTCATCGAAGCCGGTCCGTGCACGATCGTGCATCGCAAGACCAAAGAGCAGGACGGGTATGACGCCGTCGCGCTCGGTTTTGGTGCTGTTCGCAAGCGCGCGCTGACACGCGCGCTCGAGGGACATTTCAAAAAGAACGGCGTCGATCCGCGCCGCGTGATACGCGAGTTCCGCACCGATGTAGACGGCGCAGAAGTCGGGCAGACCGTGACGGTCGACGGCTTTGCGGCCGGCGATCGCGTCGACATCGTCGGCGTCTCGAAAGGGCATGGCTTCGCGGGCGGCATCAAGCGCTGGAACTTCAGTGGCGGCGGAGCGAGCCACGGCTCGATGATTCATCGTCAGCCGGCTTCGAACGGCGACACGAACGCCGGGCACACGGTGCGCGGCAGCCACCGCCCGGGTCATTTCGGCGTCGATACCACGACGACTCAAAATCTCGAGATCGTGCGCGCCGACATCGAGCGGAATTTGCTGCTCGTGCGCGGAGCGGTCCCCGGCCCGATCAACGGCGTCGTGGTTGTAACGCAAACGGTGAAACACTAATGGCCGCGCTATCGCCCGCCAAAACCCCGAAGGCGCTCCTCGATGAGAGCCTCGCATATAAAGGTAACTCGATCTTCCGCGCGATCTTCCGCGAGCAAGCCAACGTCCGTGCAGGAACGGCATCGACCAAGAAGCGGGACGAAGTCCGCGGTGGCGGCCGCAAACCGTGGCGTCAAAAAGGCACCGGTCGCGCACGTCAAGGTTCGATCCGTTCGCCGCAGTGGCGTCATGGCGGCGTCGTCTTCGGACCGCAGCCGCGTTCGTTCGAAAGCGACCTCAACAAAAAAGAGCGCCGGCTCGCGCTCGCAGCTGCGCTCGCCGACCGCTTCAAGAACGCAGCCGTTTCGGTGCTTGATCCCGCAGCCTTGACGACGGACAAGACGGCTGACCTGGCCGTATTGCTGTTCGGCACCGCGAAAGCGGCGAAGACGGGCCCACGCACGCTCGTCATCTTCGAACAACACGAGCAAAACGTTGGGGCGCGTTTGCAACGTGCCGCCGCGAACATTCGCAAGGTCGGCATCACGCATTCCGGATCGCTCGACGTTACCGACGTGATCGCATGTGCGCGGTTGATCTTCACGCAGGCCGCGTTCGACAAGTTGAGCGCGGCGCTTGGGGGAGTCGAGTAATGGTCGCACGAGACGTCATCATCGCGCCGCTCATCACGGAAAAATCGATGTCGGGGACGATGTCGCAGCAATATTCCTTTGAAGTGCATCCGCGCGCGACCAAAACGCAGATCCGTAAAGCCGTCGAGGAAATCTTCGGAGTGTCGGTTCGCAAGGTAAACACGATCGCGGTCGGCGGCAAACACAAGTCATTTGCGCGCCGCGGCGTGCGGACCGAAGGCCGTACGGCCAATTGGAAAAAGGCCATCATCACTATCGCGCCCGGAGAGAAGATCGAACTGGGCGGCGTCAACTACTTTGAGCAATAGACGATGCCAGTAAAGAAATTCAAGCCGACCAGTCCCGCGCTACGTTTCAAGACCGTGCTCGATTTTTCGAATCTCACGAAAAAAGATCCGGAACGTTCGTTGATCGAGGTTCGCAAGAAAAACTCGGGCCGCAACTTCAACGGTCATGTAACGTCGCGTCATCGCGGCGGCGGAACGCGCCGTCAGTACCGCATCATCGACTTCAAGCGAGCGAAGGACGCGATCCCGGCTAAGGTCGCCGCGATCGAATACGATCCGAATCGCTCAGCGCACATCGCGCTTTTACATTATCGCGACGGCGAGAAGCGCTACATCTTGGCGCCTGCCGGAATCAAAGTCGGCGACGTCGTCGAGTCGGGCCCGAATGCTGACATCAAGATCGGCAACACGCTGCCGCTTGCGAACATTCCGGAAGGCACGGTCGTGCACAACGTCGAGCTGCGTCCGGGACAAGGCGGCAAGCTGGTGCGCACCGCCGGCGGCGCAGCGCAGCTGATGGCAAAAGAAGGTGAGTACGCGCAGGTGCGTATGCCGTCGGGTGAAGTTCGCAAGATTGCCATTGTTTGCCGTGCGACCATCGGTCAGCTCGGCAATCTCGAGCACGAGAACGAGATCATCGGTAGTGCCGGCCGTCAACGCCATCTTGGAAAGCGTCCGCACGTTCGCGGTATCGCGATGAATCCCGTTGACCATCCACACGGCGGTGGTGAAGCGCGTTCGACCTCAGGCCGTCCGCCGACGACGCCGTGGGGCCAGATGACGATGGGCAAAAAGACGCGCCGCAACAAGCGGACCAACAAAATGATCGTTCGGAGGCGGAGCAAGTAGCGTGAGTCGTTCTCTCAAGAAGGGTCCGTACGTCGCGGATCATCTAGTCGCAAAGGTCGAGAAGCTGAATGCGGCGCGCGAGAAGCGCGTGATTCGCACTTGGTCGCGGGCTTCGACGATCATCCCGACGATGGTCGGCCACACGATCTCCGTCCACAACGGCAAGACGCACATCCCGGTGTTCATCACCGAGAACATGGTCGGACACAAGCTCGGTGAGTTCGCGCCCACGCGCATTTTCCGCGCGCACGGCGGTGCCGGTGAGAAAACCGCGGTGAAGCCATGAGCGTGACGAGTACCCCCGAGCGTACCGAAGCCGTGGCGCATCTGCGCTTCGCGCGAATGGGGCCGCGCAAGCTACGTCGCGTCGCCGATGCGATTCGCGGTAAGAGTGTGAAAGAAGCGCTCGTTTTGTTGCGCTTCGCGGGCGTGTTCGCGTCTGCGCCGATTGAGAAGCTGCTTCGCAGCGCCGCGGCAAACGCAGAAAACAATCACAACATGTCCGGCGACGACTTGTATGTCCGCCGCATCATGGTCGATGGTGGGCCGGGCGGACGCTTCACCAAGCGCATCGATCCTCGCGCACAAGGTCGCGCCGCGTTCAAACGCCGCCGTATGTCGCACGTTACGATCGTCGTCGGCGAGCGTCCCGCACAGTCCGCCCGCCGCAAGGGTGGCGCCGCGGTCGTCAGCGTCGTGCAAAAACCGCCTCGCGCGGCCGCATCCGCCGGCAGCAAGAAAAAGGCAGCGCCCAAAAAGCGTGCCGCATCCCGTAAGAAAGCCAACGCATAATGGGTCAAAAAATTCATCCCGTCGGGTTGCGCCTGGGGATCACGCGGACATGGGATAGCCGTTGGTTCGAGAAAAAGAACTATCGCGCGTGGCTGCACGAAGACGCCGCGATTCGTAAGTATTTCGGACGCATGACGCGTGCGGCCGCAATCAGCCGCGTCGAGATCGAACGTCGCGCCAATCAAACGCGCGTGATCGTTCACACCGCGAAACCCGGTATCATCATCGGCAAACGTGGCGTCGGCATCGAAGAGATTCGTAAGAACCTCGAGCGTCTAACGAAGAAGCAAGTTCAGGTCAACGTCGGTGAGATCAAGCACCCCGAGCTCGACTCGCGTCTGGTCGGACAAAACATCGTCGATCAGCTCGAGAAACGCATCGCGTTCCGCCGTGCGATGAAGCAGGCGATTATGCGCACGATGAAAGCCGGAGCGCGCGGAATCAAAGTGCAAGTGTCCGGCCGTCTCGGGCGGCGCGGAAATCGCGCGCACCGAGCGCAACTTCGACGGAAAAGTTCCGCTGCACACGCTGCGCGCCGACATCGATTACGCGCACGTCGAAGCGTTCACGACCTTCGGACGCATCGGCGTCAAGGTCTGGATCTACAAGGGCGAGGTGCTTCCGGAGCAGCCGCGCGCCGAAGCGCGTCCGAGTGCTGAGCGCGCAGAGCGCGGTGCCCGAGAACGCCGCGAGCGCGGTGGACGCGGACGGCGCGACCGTCGTCCGGCCGAACGCACCGGCGAGACTCCCGACGAGTTCGGTAGCGACGCAATCGATCCGGGCGCCGACGCGCCGCTGGCCGCAGAGATGGAGCGAGCATTCGAAGTCGCGCAAGCCGACTCGTCGTCACTCGCATCCGTCGAAGACGGTCCGCCCGCGACCGAACATTTCCACGCGACCGGCGCGCACGGCGGCGGCGAGACGCACGACCATGCAGCAGAACACGGCCATGGCGTGACGGATCGAACGTCCGTCCAACACGTCGCGAGCGAAGCTGCGACCGACGAAGCGGAGCGAGGCACCAATGCTGACTCCTAAGCGCGTCAAATGGCGCAAGGTTCAACGCGGCCGCATGAGCGGAAAAGCGCAGATCGGCAGCACGCTGACGTTCGGCGACTGCGGGACTCAAGGCGCTCGAGCCGTGCTGGATGACGAATCGTCAGATCGAAGCTGCGCGTATGGCGATGACCCGTCATATCAAACGCGGCGGAAAAGTCTGGATCAAAGTCTTTCCGGACAAGCCGATCACGAAAAAGCCGGCCGAAGTTCGCATGGGCTCGGGTAAAGGCAATCCAGAGGGTTGGGTTGCGGTCGTCCGCCCCGGGCGGATTCTCTTCGAGCTTGCGGGCGTCGATGCGGTAACGGGACGCCGCAGCACTGCAGCTGGCTGCGGCCAAGCTGCCGATCGCGATGCAAGATCGTCGCGCGCAGCGACGAGGCGGTGACAGTATGAAGAAGAGCGATTGGAAAGTGTTGCGGGAGCTGACGATCGCCGAGCTTCAAACCAAAGCGCGCGAAACGAAGGAAGAGCTCTTCAACCTGCGCTTCCAGCTTCGCACCGGGCATCTCTCGGATTTGAGCAAGAGTCGAGAGCACACGCCGTACGTACGCGCGAATTCAAACCGCGATCAACGAGAAGAACGAATCGAACGAAGCAAAGGGAGATCCATGGAGCAGCCTAAGCGTCGTGCAACCGGCGGCGCATCAAACAGGGACGCGTCGTTTCGAGCAACAAGATGGACAAGACGATCGTCGTGGTCAGCGAGACGCGGGTCCGCACCGGATCTATGGCAAGGTCGTCCGCAAGTCGCGGCGTTTCAAGGCGCACGACGAGAAGAACGACAGCCGAGCATCGGCGACACGTGCGGATCCAAGAATGCCGTCCGCTATTCGAAAGAGAAGCGCTGGCGCTTGCTCGAGATCGTGGAGCGCGCGCAAGTGATTCAGCAAGAGACGCGGCTGCAAGTGTCGCCGACAACTCGGGCGCGCGCGAGATGTTTGTGCATTCACATCTCGGGCGGCAGCCGCCATCCGTACGCATTCGTGGGCGACATCATCGTCGGAACGGTGAAGTAGGCAATCCCCGGTGCGGCCGTGAAGAAGGGTCAGGTCGTAAAGGCCGTGATCGTTCGCATCGCGCAGCCATGCGCCGATCCGGACGGCTCGATCGATCAAGCTTCGACGAGAACGCGTGCGTGATCATCAAGCGGCGAGAAAGACAACCTGGATCCGCGCGGGACGCGCGTGTTCGGGCCGGTCTGCCGCGAGCTGCGCGACCGCGGTTTCCTTAAGATCGCTTCGCTTGCTCCGGAGGTGCTCTAGTGATGGCAACTCGCGCGATCGTCAAGGGCGACACGGTCGTATTGCGTCGCGGCAAAGAAAAGGGCAAGCGCGGCATCGTCAAGGCCGTGTATCCGAAGACGAACGCGGCGACTGGTTGAGGGCATCAACGTCGTCAAGCGCCACACCAAGCAAGGCGTCAGGACGGCTCGCGCCAGGCGGCATCTTCGAAAAGGAAGCACCGATCCCGGTTTCGGCGCTGATGGTCATCGATCCGAAGACGAGCGCGCCGACGCGCGTTCGTCTGCACCGTCGGCCGAAGGCGGCGTGCGCGTCGCGTCGCGAAGTCGGGCGAGACGCTGCTCGTCCCGGTCGAAGGAGCGCTAAGATGGCGGCACGCGCTCAAAGAAAGTTACAACAACGAAGTTCGCAAGTCGCTTGAGGAGAAATTCGGCTACACGAACCCGAGCAGGTTCCGCGGCTTCGAAAAGGTCGTCGTCAACATGTCGGTCTCGGACGCGATCGTCAATTCGAAAGCGCTGGACGCAGCGCATCGCCGAGCTGCAGACGATCTCGGGGCAGAAAGCCGGTCGATCACGAACGCCAAGAAGTCGATCGCGGCGTTCAAGCTGCGCGAAGGCATGAACATCGGCGCGCAAGGTCACGCTGCGCGGCGAGCGGATGTACGTGTTCCTCGACAAGCTCTTCAACATCGTGCTGCCCCGTATTCGCGACTTCCGCGGGCTTTCGCGCAAGTCGTTCGACGGCCGCGGCAACTACAACATGGGCCTGCGCGAGCAGCTCGTTTTCCCGGAGATCAATTTCGACAAAGTCGACAAGACGCGCGGCATGGACATCGTCATCGTGACGACGCGCAAGAACGACGAAGAAGCGACGGAGTTCCTCGATCGCGATGGGACTGCCGCTGCAAAAAGGCCGGGGAACGTGTGGGGATCGCTAGCTAATGGCTAAGACCCGTTCGATCGAGAAATCAAAGCGACACGCCGAAGTTCACGGTCCGCGTGCACAACCGGTGCCTGGCTTGCGGCCGTCCGCGCGGCTATCTAGCGTAAATTCGGCCATGTGCCGGATCTGCTTCCGCGAAAACGCGCACCGCGGCTATATCCCCGGCATCACGAAGGCCGAGCTGGTAGGTGATGGGCAGTCATCACCGATCCGATCGCCGATCTGCTGACCCGCATCCGCAACGCGAATACCGCCAATCACGAGACGGTCGACATCCCGGCTTCGCGGATGAAGAACGCGCGATCGCGCAGATCCTCGACGACGAAGGCTTCATCTCCGACTATCGAAGAGCTGACAGCGAAGGGCCGCAAGGCGTACTGCGCGTGAGCTCAAGTACGGTCCGGAAAGAGAGAAAGTCATCACCGGGCTTGCGGCGCATCAGCCGTCCCGGTCTGCGCGTCTACGCTGCCAAGACCGAAATTCCGCGCGTGCTCGGCGGGCTCGGCTATCGTCATCATGTCGACGTGCAAGGGCATCTGTCGGGAAAGCGGCCAAAGCCGACGGCTTCGGCGGCGAAGTCCTGGCATACGTGTGGTAATCAGTCATGAGTCGCATTGGTAAACTTCCGCTGACCGATCCCCGAGAAAGTGAACGTCGACGTCGCCGATTCACGCGTCGTCGTACGGGTCCGAAGGGCGAGCTCACGCAGCCGTGCTCACGATCGTCGGCGTCGAACTCGACGGCGGAAAAGTCATCGTCACCCGCAAGAACGACAGACAAGCACCGGCCGCGCGGCGCACGGTCTGACGCGCACGCTCGATCAGCGAACATGATCGAAGGCGTCACGAAGGGCTTTCGCAAGAGCCTCGAGATTCAAGGCGTCGGTTATCGCGTCAACAAGGCCGGCAACGACCTCAACTTCTCGCTCGGTTACTCGCATCCGGTCGTCTACAAAGCGCCGAAGGGCATCGCGTTCGCAGTCGAGGGAACGACCAAGGTGCACGTCGACGGGATCGACAAGCAGCTGGTCGGCCAAGTAGCAGCCGAGATCCGCGAACTTCGTCCGCCCGAGCCGTACAAGGGTAAAGGCATGCGCTACGAAGGCGAAGTCGTGCGCAAGAAGCTCGGCAAAGCGGCTAAGGGAGCGAAGAAGTAATGCCGGTTTCGAAAGCCGATTCAGCGCCTCAAGCGCCACGGCCGCGTGCGCCGCAAGGTGACCGGAACGGCGGCGCGTCCGCGCCTGCAAATCAGCGGCACGCTGCACCACATCTATGCCGTTCGTCGTCGACGATGCGAAGGGTCACACGCTCGTCATCGCAGCTCGACCCGCGAGAAGAGCATCGCTTCCGATCTCGAGTCGAAGACGAACATCGAGGCCGCGACGAAGGATCGGCTCAAGAGATAGCCGCAAAGGCAAAGGGCCAAGGAATCACGTCCGTCGTGTTCGACACCGCGCGGCCTGCAAGTATCACGGCCGCGTCGCTGCGTTGGCGCAAGCTGCCCGCGAAGCGGGATTGGAGTTCTAAATGCATATCGAGAGGTAGAGAGCGCGACAGCGGCGGCCTCGAAGAGACGGTCGTTCGCATCAACCGCGTTGCAAAAGTCGTCAAGGGCGGTAAGCGTTTTCAGTTTCAGCGCGCTCGTCGTCGTCGGCGACCGCAAGGGTCGCGTCGGATTCGCGATCGGCAAAGCCGGCGAAGTACCCGAAGCGATTCGCAAAGGCGTCGAGAGGCGCGCAAAGAAAGCGCTGATCGCCGTGCCGATGGTCGAGAAGACGATTCCGCACATGGTCGACACGCAGGTCGGCGCCGGACACGTGCTGCTCAAGCCGGCATCACCCGGTACCGGCGTCATCGCCGGCGGCGCGATGCGCGCCGTGCTCGAGCTGGCGGGCATCCACGACATCCTCACCAAGTCGCTCGGCTCGACCGAACCCGATCAACGTCGTGTATCGCGACGGTCGAGGCGCTGCGATCGCTCAAGACTGTGCGAACACGTCGCACAACTGCGCGGCAAAGACGTCGCGGAGATTCTCGCCTAATGCCGGCCGCAAAGAAGACTTCCTCGGCGAAAAAGACCGCGTCGAAAGCGGCAGCACCGAAGCGTGCTGCGGCTGCTAAACCGGCGCGCGTTGCAGCCGACGTCAATCTCGAAGTCAGCCCAAATCTGATGACGCTCTCAAAAGTGCGCCCGAACAAAGGCTCGCGTCCCGGACGTCGCGGATCGGTCGCGGCCACGGTCCGGGCATGGTGAAGACCGGCGGCGAGGGCGGCAAAGGACAGACCGTCCGCTCGGGCGGCGGCAAAGGCCCCGCATTCGAAGGCGGACAGACACCGTTTGCGCGCCGCTTGCCGCAAAGACATGGCGTTTCGCAAAAGGCACGCGACATCGGACATTTCCGCACGGAGTATGCCGTCGTCAATATCGTGCGACCTCGCAGATTGGGACGCGTCGATCGAGATCAATCCGCAGACGCTCGCAGCGGCCGGCAAAGTGAAGCAAGTCCGGGACGGCATCAAGATTCTAGGTGGAACGCGCGAAGGAAGGCGCTGCCGCAGGGCTTGGTTTTCCGCGACGTCGAGTTCTCGGCGCAGCGCGCGCGAAGCACTCAGCGCCGCGGGCGCGCGCTTCGAGGAAGTAGAAGCCTCGTTTGCTCGACAATCTACGCGACGCGCTTGGACGGTTCCCGATATCCGCAAGCGGATCGGGTTCGTCTTTTTCGCGTTCGCGGTCTTCGTCTATCATGATCCACGTTCAGATCCCGGGCGTCAACGTGCCGCGTTGGCAGCAGGTGCTCTCGCAAGGGACGTTTTACAAGTTCCTCGGCTTTCTCTCGGGCGGCGCGTTGCAGCGGCTCTCGATCATCGCCATGGGGATCACGCCGTACATCAACGCGTCGATCATCATGCAGCTGATGACGGTCGTGCTCCCGCAGCTCGAAGAGATGGCAAAGCGCGGCGGCGAGGAAGGCCGCAAGAAGATCAGCCGCTACACGCGTTGGTTGACGATCGTGCTCGCAATCGTTCAAGGCGACCACGATGTCGATCGCGATGAACCGCTCGGGCGTGTTCTACGACACCAGCCTACAGTTCACGCTGTTCGTGATCGTCGCGCTCGTCTCGGGAACGCTGTTCTTGATGTGGCTGGGCGAGCAGATCACCGACAAGGGCATCGGCAACGGCGTCTCGCTGATCATCTTCGTCGGTATCGTCTTACGCTACCCGACGCCAGCTCGGCCAAACGATTCAAGTCGGCGAGAAGACGGGCTTCAACTGGTTCGGCCTCGGGCTCTACATCGCAATCGCGATCATCACGGTCATCTCGATCGTGTTCATGTATCAAGGCCAGCGCCGCATTCCGGTGCAGCAAGCGCGCCGCGTCGTAGGCCGCAAGATGTACGCCGGGCGCTCGTCGCTACATTCCGCTGCGTCTCAACAACGCCGGCGTCATCTCGATCATCTTCGCGATCTCGATCTTGCTTCTGCCGCAGCAGGCGCTCTCGTGGCTCGGGGACGACCCAGACCGGCCCCGGCGCCGCCGTCGTCGAGTTTCCTGAACACCTGGTTCAGCCCGAACTCGTTCCTCTACAATGCCGTCTATTTCTTCTTGGTCGTGATGTTCACGTTCTTCTATACCTCGATCGTCGTCAACACACGCGACATCGCCGACAACCTCAAGAAGAACGGACTCGTTCATCCCCGGCATCCGGCCGGGTCGAGCCGACAGTCGACTACATCAACAGGATTCTCTTGCGGATCACGACCGTCTCGGCTGTCTACCTCGGCCTCTTGGCGATTCTGCCCTCGACGATGCAGCGGGGCCTCGGCGTCACGACGTTTTACCTCGGCTCGACGTCGCTCTTGATCGTCGTCGGCGTCGCGCTCGACACGATGACGCAGATCGAAGCGCGTCTCGCGATGCGCGACTACCGCGGGTTCATAAAACGGTAATGGTCACGGAGCGAGCGCAGGAGCAATCGTGCAATGACAATGGCGTCGTTGCGAGCTCGGTTTTGGGGCCCCATGCAACGCATGGGGGGCGCGAAGCCCGGGGCGGAGCGCCGTTAGATGGACGTAATATTTCTCGGCCCTCCGGGAGCTGGGAAAGGCACGCAAGCGCAGATTCTGGAGGAGCTGCATGGCCTGCATCAGCTTTCGACCGGTGACATGCTGCGTAAGAACCGGATGGAGGGCACAGAGCTCGGGAAAGTCGCGCAGTCATACATGGACCGTGGCGATCTCGTTCCCGACGACATCATTATTGCGGTCGTTGAGAAAGAGCTCGAACGTCTCCCCGGATGCGCTTTTCGACGGCTTTCCGCGGACTGTTCCGCAAGCCGAAGCACTGGATGGTCTGCTGCACCGCAAGAACCGCCCGTACACGGTGATTCTGTTTGACGTCGAGCGAGCACATGATTCGCGAACGGCTGATCGGTCGCTGGGTGAACCCGCAAGACGGGGCACGTCTTCCACGAACGTTTTAGCCCGCCGCCCGACGGCAAGATCGATGCCGACGGCACGCCGCTCATCCAGCGCGAGGATGATAAGCCCGAGGCGGTCCTGCACCGCTTGGACGTCTATCACAAGCAGACCGAGCCGCTCATCGCTTACTACGGCGACGCTCGTCGGGGCCGTTCAGTCAAAGTCGACGCAACGAAATCGGTCGGGGATGTTTCAAAAGAAATCGCCCACGCGCTTGGATTCCAGGACGTGGCAGCTTCGCAATGATTACGATCAAGTCGGCACGTGAGATCGAGCTGATGCGCAAGAGCGGTAAGATAACCGCGAAAACGCTTGCGCGTCTGATCGATGCTGCCAAACCGGGCGTCTCGACGCACGAGCTCGATCGCATTGCCGAAGAGTCGATTCGCTCGATGGGTGGGATCCCGACGTTTAAAGGCTACAACGGGTATCCGGCATCGATCTGCACATCGGTCAACGACGAAGTCGTCCACGGCATTCCCGGATCGTACGTACTCAAAGACGGCGATCTGCTCTCGCTCGACATCGGAACGACGCTCGAAGGCTACGTGAGTGACAGCGCCGTCACCGTCGCAGTCGGCATCGTTTCGGAACAAGCAATGCGGCTGTTGGAGGTGACGCGCGAGTGTCTGATGCTGGCGATCGCGCAAATGCAGATCGGAAACCATCTCGGCGACATCGGTTCGGCCGTGCAGCGTCACGCCGAGGCGAACGGCTATGGCGTGGTGCGCGAGCTCGTCGGCCACGGCATCGGAACGAAGATGCACGAGGAGCCCCAAGTTCCGAACTACGGCAAGCCCGGGATAGGAATCGAGCTTCGGCGGCGGTCTCGTCCTGGCAATCGAGCCGATGATCACGAGGGAACCTGGCACGTCCGAACCCTCGACGATAAGCTGGACCGTCGTCACCGAAGACGGAAAGCTGGCCGCGCATTTCGAGCACACGATTGCGCTGACTGAAAATGGTCCCCGCATCCTCACGCTGCGAGACATCTATGAGCACAAGGACGTTGAGAAATATCGTCCGGCTGAGGAGGTTGCTGCGTAGTGGCTCGGGGGCACCGGCGTGGTGGTGGAAGGCCGGATCGTCGCCGCAAGAACGAAGCGCGCGCGGCTGCGACCGCAACACCGAAGGAAGAAGCGATCGAGGTTGAGGGAACGATCGTCGAACCTTTGCCGAATGCAATGTTCCGCGTCGAGCTCGCGAACGGACATCGCGTCCTAGCCCACGTCTCCGGTAAGATCCGCATGAACTTTATCCGCATTCTGCCCGGCGACCGCGTCCTCGTCGAGCTTTCCCCCTACGACCTCACCCACGGCCGCATCACCTACAGGTACAAATGAAACTTTTCGGACCTCAGCGGGATTGTCGCTTCTTGGCGATCAGCACTATAGATCTTCAGGCCCCCCTCGGGGCACCTAGCCCTTTCGTAATGATGAAGGGGCCTGGCTTTCGGGGGCCCCATGCAAAGCATGGGGGGTGCGGAGCTTGGAGCGGAGCACCTTTATAATGAAAGTAAGACCAAGCGTCAAACGTATTTGTGAGAAGTGCAAAGTCATTCGCCGCGAAGGTAAAGTGCGCGTGATCTGCACGGCAAACCCTAAGCATAAGCAGGTGCAAGGCTAATGGCTCGTATTGAAGGCGTCGATCTACCACGCGAAAAGCGGGTCGAAATCGGCTTGACCTACATCTATGGCATCGGTTTGCCGACGGCGAAGCGCATCCTCAAGAGTGCCGGTCTCAGTCCAGACACGCGCGTCAAGGATTCTCACGGAAGCCGACGAACGGAAGATTCGGGACGAGATCGAGGCGCTCGGGATCAAGGTCGAGGGCGATCTTCGCCGCGATCTGTCTGCAAATCTCAAGCGATTGGCAGATATCGGAAGCTATCGCGGTCTGCGGCATCGGCGCGGCCTCCCGGTTCGCGGGCAACGGACGAAGACGAATGCGCGTACGCGCAAAGGTCCGAAGAAGACGGTCGGCGGTCGTAAGAAGGCTGCTGCGGCAGCGGCAACCGGACCCAAGAAGTAGAGCGGCGAAGCCCGTGCGAGTGCCTTCGAAAGGCTTCGCCGGGTACGATCACATCGATGCGCGGGTTCGCGATCTCGCGAGCGCCCGCCGCTTCTACGACGTGCTCATGCCCGAGCTCGGCTTGATCGAAATCAAGACGTTTAAGGGCGGAGCGGAATACTACGAGCCGCACCGTCAGAGCAGCTCACGTCGTTTTTTCGGGTTGCACGAAGACCCGCTTCATCAGCCCAACGAGAGCCGGATTTGCTTCAGCGCGGAAACGGCTGCCGACGTCGATCGTCTCGCCAAGATCGTCGAACGCGCGGGCGGCGAGGGAATCGAAGGTCCCGAGATACCATACTCTTACGAGCGTTATTACGCCGTCTTTTTCAAAGACCCGAGCGGCAATCCGCTCGAGATCGCATATCGCCGCACTCCTGACGACGGCGCCGCAGTTCGCGACGACGTCGGCGACGTGATCGAAGCCAAAGGCGCGTTCGGGACTTGATTCCGGAAGTCGCGGCTCTGGTCGCGGCGCACGCTGCGGAGACAGATCGCACCGAACGCTATCCGTGGTACGCAGTTCATGCGCTGCGCGACGCGGGCTTGATGGGGATGACGATCCCGGTTGCGTACGGCGGAAAAGGCGCGTCGTATCTCGATCTCGTCGATGCGATCGAGAACCTCGCGAAGGCATGTGGTGCGACGGGCCGCATCATGGTCGAATCGAACGTCGGCGCGATCGGCGCAATCATGCGCTACGGAACCGAAACGCAGAAGAAGCTTGCGGCCGGGCTCGTGCTTTCAGGCGACAAGCCGGCGATCTGCATAACCGAACCGGAAGCCGGCAGCGCGGCTTCAGAGATGACGACGCGTGCCGAGCGCCGCGGTTCGACCTACGTTATCAACGGGCGTAAAATTTGGATTACCGGTGGCGGCGTTTCGCGATTGCATTTGATTTTTGCGCGCGTGTTCGACGACGGCGTCGATCAGGGAATCGGCGGTTTTATTACAGTTCGCGGCGACGCACCCGAAGGCGAAGGCGCGCCGAAAGGGATGCGGTTCGGGAAACGCGAGCCCGCGCTCGGCATACGGGGGATTCCGGAACGCGAGTTGATCTTCGAAGATCTCGAAGTGCACGAAGATATGCTGCTCGCCCCGCCCGAGGGAATTCGTCGCGGATTCGCGCGCTTGATGCAAGCCTACAACGCACAACGATTGGGTGCAGCTGCAGTTGCCCTCGGCATCGCGCAAGGTGCGTTCGAGCTCGCAGTTGCTTACGCAAAAGAGCGTAAACAATTCGGCCGCCCAATCGGCGAGTTTCAGGGTTTACAGTGGATGTTGGCGGACGCATCGATCGGCCTGGCCGCATCACGCGCACTGATTCATCAAGCGGCGCGGGGCGCAGACGGCGGGCGAATTTCCCGATATCGCGGAGACGGCGCGTGCCAAAGTTCTGGCCGCGGATACGGCGTTCCGCGTGACGAGCGATGCGCTCCAGATATTCGGGGCTGCGGGCTACTCAAGAGACCAACCGCTCGAACGCATGTTTAGGGATGCGCGCATGTTCACGATCTCGGGGGGCACCGCCCAGGTGCTTCGCACGCAGATCGCCTCGCGGATCCTGGGGTGGCGGCTGCCGCAGACGCGCGATGGTTATATCGATCACAGCCCAGGATAGGAATAAGCAGCAACGGACTGCGGTACAGTCACAGCTATGGCTACTGCAACTGGTCCCGCCAACCCCGGACCCCTCACGCGCTTCAAAAACTGGCTCGCGAAGATGGATGCTCGCAAAGGACAGCTCGAAAATCCCGTCGCGCGATGGACGGGGCGTGAATTCTATGCGGGAGTCGCAGGCGTCGCGATCGTCATCGTTTTGTTGATGATGGTTGCGTGGCGCAGCGGTGAAAACGCAGGCTCGAGTGCGTTGCCGTACGCTGCAAACGGTGCAGCGACGAATACGGGTGGAAGCACAACGACCACAACGACGAATGGTGCGGATGCAACGAATGGTGCGCCAACCACCAACAGCAATGGCAGCACTACGAACGGCGCGATGAACGCTAACGGTACGTATTCGAACACGAGTACCAACGGAACGTCGACGAATGCCAATGGCACCGGCGGCACGACCGGGACGACGAGTGGAACGACCGGAACGACCGGTACCACGTCGTCCGGTTCAGCCGGCACGGGCGCGAGCTCCGGCAGCGGTTCCGGTGGATCGTCCGGCGTGGGGGCAGGGTCGGGACAATAGAGCTTCCAAGCGTGCGCCGCCCTGAGCCCCAGGGTCTGGGACGCCCTGTTGGACAATTCTAGGAGTCGATGTCCAACCGTGGGCTGGCGATCATCTCGATCGTCAGCGGCCTGATCGCCGTCAGCGTCTTTATAATGGTTATATCCGCATACGCGGGAGCCGGGGGTGGCGTCACCGCCGGCACTCCGGTGGTAGTCGCATCACCCGGGCAGCCGGTCGACTCCGTCGAAAGCTATGGAGGCGGCGCTGGCGGTGGCGGCAACCAATCGGCGGCGCCGGCCGTGACACCTCAGCCGGTCAACCCCGACCAGTCCCAAGCACAGGCTCCCCAGCAGCCGGTGACGGCCCCGAGCGCTAACGCGCCGGCGAACCCATTTACGGCGGGTATCCACTAGTCCGATTGACAGGCCACTCGGCCGTTTGATAGACTTCGACGTTGGCTGCCTTCGGGTGGCCGGCAGCGTCTTTGCGACCGTCCGCGGCACGTTCGGGCGTAGAGAACCGGGCCACTTTCGCCGGGTGGATCCGCGTATCAGATCGAGCGGCTTCCGTCAAGCACGTTCGGTCGAGGCGACGACACCTCGGCTCGTTTTCGTCCGGGGCAAGATAAATACGGAGTCTGGATTTGGCCGTCAAGAAACAACAGAAGACGCGAAAGAAGCGCGAATTCAAAAACGTCCTCAACGGCGTTGCGCACATTCACGCGTCGTTCAACAACACGCTGGTTACGATCACCGACAACTTAGGCAACACGATCGCGTGGGCGTCAGCCGGAAACCTCGGTTTCAAAGGCTCGAAGAAATCGACGCCGTTCGCCGCGCAGATGGCTGCGGAAGCAGTCGCGCGCAAGGGGATGGAGCACGGGATGAAGTCGTGCGAAGTGTACGTCAAAGGTCCGGGCGCAGGGCGCGAAGCCGCGATCCGTTCGCTGCAAGCCGCCGGCCTTGAGATCACGTTGATCAAAGACGTTACACCGATCCCGCACAACGGTTGCCGCCCGCCGAAACGGCGACGGGTGTAGGAGCGGAAGATGGCACGATATACAGGTCCCGTCTGCCGCATCTGCCGCCGCGAGACGTCGGCGAGCAAAACCGGTGAAAAGATCAAGTTGTTCCTCAAGGGTGACCGCTGTCTCTCGAAAAAGTGCGCGGTTGAACGCCGCGGAACGGCACCCGGCCAAAAGACGCAAGGCAAATCGCGTCAGAAGATCTCCGAGTACGGCCGTCAGCTGCGCGAGAAGCAGAAGATGCGCAAGTACTACGGCGTTCACGAGCGCCAGTTCGAGAATTACTTCCGCGAGGCTGCCCGCGTGCCCGGACAAACCGGACGCACGTTTCTGCAGCTGCTCGAGCGGCGGCTCGACAACGTCGTCTACCGTTTGAATCTCGCGTCGTCGCGCGCGCAGGCGCGCCAGCTGGTAACGCACCGGCACTTTCTCGTCAACGGGCGCCGCGTCAACGTTGCGTCGTACGTGCTGCGTGCCGGCGACGTGATCTCGATCGCCGAACGCTCGAAAACCTCGACGATCTTCCAAGCCAACGCCGAGGCTGCTCGCAACCGCCGGCATCCGGAATGGCTCGAACTCAACGAAGCCGATCTGACCGCGAAGGTCCTGTCGCTTCCCTCAAGAGAGCAAATCGACACTCCCGTCGACGAGCAGCTCATCGTAGAATACTACTCTCGCTAAGCGAGATTCCGCCGCTAGACGTCCGATCGTTGGTCCCCTGGGGGGACCGGCGGATAACGGAAGCGGCAACAAAGGACACCGTACGATCCCCATGACCATGACAGTTTTAGAAACTCCGCAAGGTGCGCAAATCGAGATTCGCGAGCGGCGCGACAACTACGCGAAGTTCGTTATCGAACCGCTCGAGCGCGGCTTCGGCATTACGCTCGGCAACGCGCTGCGCCGGATTTTGCTCTCAACGATCCCCGGGACTGCAGTCACGTACGTCAAGATCGACGGCGTGCTGCACGAGTTCTCAACGATCCCCGGTGTCGTCGAAGATACGACCAATCTGCTGCTCAATCTCAAAGGACTTCCGATCAAGCTGAACACCGACACGCCGAAGGTATTGACGCTTTCGGTTTCGGGCAGCCGCGAAGTCACGGCCGGCGACATCACGCCTGATGCCGACGTCGAGATACTTGCGCCGGAATATCACATCGCGACGCTCACCAAGCGCGACGCCAAAATCTCGATGGAGATCGGGATCGAGAAGCATCGCGGTTACGTGACGGCCGACCGCCAGCGTAACGTCGAGCACATGATCGGACTCATTCCGATGGATTCGATCTTCTCGCCGATCCGCAAGGTGAATTTCACGGTCGACGACACACGCGTCGGTCAGTCGGTGGATTTCGATCGCTTGACGCTCGAAGTCGAAACGAACGGATCGATCACGCCGGATGATGCGCTCACCACCGCGGCGCAGAATCCTGACCGATCAGATGCAACTCTTCATCGATTTCTCGACGGAAGAGAAGCCTGTTGTCGCCGCTCCGGCTTCGGAATGGGACATTCCGGTCGAAACGCTGAACCTCTCGGTTCGGTCGTTCAACTGTCTCAAGCGAGCCGGCATCTCGAAGGTCTCCGAGCTGCTCGATATGACCGAGGACGAGATCATCAAAATGCGCAACTTCGGCAAGAAGTCTCTCGACGAGATCAAAGCCGTGCTCGATGAAAGGGGTCTGTCGCTGCGTCAATCGTAGCGACGAGCAAAGCCCGCAATGCCGCATCAGATAGCAAACAAACGTCTCTCACGCACCGACGGACATCGTAAAGCGCTGCTACGCAACTTGGCGACGTCGTTCTTTCTCCATGAGAAGATCGAAACGACGACAATCAAGGCCAAGGAAACGTCGAAGATCGTCGATCGTCTGATCACGCAGGCGCGGCGCGGCGATTTGCACTCGCGGCGGTTGGTTGCGTCGTACTTGCTCGATCCTCGCGTCACCAAGAAACTCTGCGATCAGATCGCACCATCGCTCAAAGATCGGCCGGGCGGCTATACGCGGATCACCAAGACCCGCGTCCGCCCTGGTGACGCCGCCGAGCTCGCGATACTCGAACTCGTCAGGGAGTAAACGTATCCGGCTTCAGGCCGAATCGCTCAGTCTCTATCCCGTCACGCGCGAGCTTGTCGCCGATACGATCACGCCGATCTCCGCGTACATCGCCCTGGCCCAACCGGGGCGTTCGTGTCTATTGGAGAGCGTCGAAGGCACCGATCGCATCTCGCGCTTCTCGCTGATCGGACTCGACTATCTCGAGGCGCGCTCGTTTGAGGGCACAGCGAATCTCCTTGCGGAGATTCGCGTGATGATCGGACGCTACAAGTTGAGCGCTCCCGATGCGCCGTTCCCGGGTGCCGCGGTGTGTATCTTCTCGTACGATGCGGCGCGCTCGCTTGAACGTATCGGTCCGAAGCCACACGCCGATTTTCCGTTCCCCGATGCGCTCGTCCTCATTCCGGGGACGTGGGTGATCTTCGATCACTTCACGCACAAGACGGTGCTCGTCGCCTTGGCGCGCGAAGCGAGCGAACGCGACGCAGTCGGCGCACGTCTCGACGGCTACGTAGCAATGCTCTGGCGGCGAAGCCGTCGACGCCGGCAAGCGTGGGTGCAAAAGGAACGGTTACCCAGTCGCTTAGCAAGGCCGAGTTTCTCGAACGCGTCGCACGTGCGAAAGCGTTCATCTACGAAGGCGACGCTTATCAGCTGCAAGTCGGAATCAGGTTCAGTGCCCAGACCACCGGTGGCAGTGCGTTCGATTTCTACCGGCAGATTCGCGCGCGCAATCCGTCGCCGTACATGTTTTTCATCGAGACGAACGACTGGGCGATCTTCGGTGCGTCGCCCGAGTTTCTGGTTCGCCTTGACGGCGATAAGGCGCGGATTCGTCCGCTTGCCGGGACGCGGTCGCGCGGCGAGGATACTGCCAGCGATAATGCGATCGGCCTCGAGCTGCTCGCAAACGAAAAAGAACGTGCAGAACACGTCATGCTCGTCGATCTCGGCCGCAACGATCTCGGGGCTGTTTCGGCGACGGGAACGGTGCACGTCGACGAGTTGATGAAAATCGAGCGCTATTCGCACGTGATGCACATCGTCTCGAACGTCGTCGGGCAGCTTCGTCCGGACAAAGACGCGCTCGATCTCTTTGCCGCTGCGTTCCCAGCCGGGACAGTCACCGGCGCTCCCAAGATTCGTGCGATGCAGTTGATTGACGAGCTCGAACCCATCGCGCGCGGCTTCTATGCGGGTAGCGTTGCGCACATCGACTTTGATGGGGACATGGATTCGTGCATCGTGCTCCGCTGCGTTGCCGTCGCGAACGGACGCGCATATTGGCAAGCATCGGCTGGGATCGTCGCTGATAGCGAACCCGAAGCCGAATACGCCGAGATCCTGCACAAGACGGCGATCGTTCGCAACGTTTTGGGATTAGGCTAACCCATGCGCATTCTGCTCGTCGACAACTACGATTCGTTTACGTACAATCTCGCGCACCTATTCGGCAAAGCGGGCGCCGAAGTCGAGGTGCTGCGCAACGACGATCCGGCGCTCGACGAAACGAAGATGCGTGCCTACGACGCGGCCGTGTTCGGGCCGGGGCCGGGGCGACCTGAAGATGCCGGTGTAACCTGCACGCTGATTCGTAGCGCTGCGCGCGATGCGCATCCGGTTCTGGGCGTGTGTTTGGGCGCGCAAGCGATTGGCCTGGTCTTCGGCGGGATCGTGGATCACGCTCCACGGCTCATGCACGGAAAGATCTCGGCGATTACGCACGACGGAACATCGATTTTCGACGGACTCCCGTCGCCGTTCGGCGCAACCCGCTATCATTCGCTATGCGTCGTCGGACAGTCGTTCCCGGCTTCGCTGCGAACGCTCGCAACCAGCGAAGACGGCGTGATTCAGGGCGTTGCGCATCGCGAGCTTCCGATTTACGGCGTGCAGTTCCATCCGGAATCAGTACTGACCGAACACGGCGAGCAGTTGGCCAAGAACTTCATGGAGATCGCACGTCCGTGACGGCCTTCAGCGAACTGCTCCGGCAGGTCGTCCGTCGCGAAGATTTGAGCGCGGAGCAGATGACGGAGATCTTCGGCGCGATCATGGACGAGAAGATCACTGCCGTCCAAGCCGCGGCGTTCCTTGCTGCACTTGCAACCAAAGGCGAGTCAGTTTCAGAGATCGTCGGCGCAGCGCGCGCAATGCGGGAGCGTAGTCTACAGGTTTTACACGAGCTCGATGTCGTTGACGTGTGCGGAACCGGCGGCGACGCGATCGGCACCATCAACATCTCGACGGCAGTGGCGTTCATCTTGGCCGGTGCGGCCTTGCGTGTTGCAAAGCACGGGAACCGTGCCGCCTCGAGCAGCTGCGGGAGTGCGGATGTCCTAGAAGCTGTCGGCGTACGTATCGACGTCTCGCCCGAAGAAGCAGCGCGGCAGCTCCGGGATCATCACATCACGTTTCTTTTTGCGCAGTACTATCATCCGGCGATGCGTGCGGTTGGCCCAATCCGGCGGGAGCTGGGAGTAAGAACGATTTTCAACATGCTCGGCCCGCTGACGAACCCCGCACACGCTAAACGCCAAGTGATCGGAGTTCCAGTCGAGCACTGGGTCCCGCTTCTCGGTGAGGCGCTTCGGGAATTGGGCTCGGAAGCCGGCGCGATCGTCCACGGAACCAGCGGCCTCGACGAGATTGCGGGCGACGCTCCGACGCGGGTCTTTCAATTTGATTCCTCCGGAGCACGCGAATGGATATTGATCCCCCAAGACTACGGGATCTCTGCCACGCTCGAGCAACTCCGCGGTGGTGATGCTCGAACCAATGCCCAAGCATTGCTCGGGATTCTGGGAGGTGAGCGATCTCCGCGGGCGGACGTCGTTTGTCTCAACGCGTCGCTCGCGTTCGTCGTCGCGGGGTCGTGCCCAATCAATCGACGAGGGTCTGGTTCTTGCCCGTAACACTATCTCCAAGGGGGATGCTCTTCGGGCGTTGGACGCGCTGCGTAGCCGTCCGCAAATGGAGTTCGCGTAAATGACCGACATCGATATTCTCGCTAAGCTTTACGCGTCGAAAGCAGCCGTTCTCGAACGCGAACGTAAAGCGGAGCCGCTCGAGCGCATCGAAGCGCGCGCCGAAACGCGCCTACACGCGCGTCGCTCGTTTCGCGGGGCGCTGGAACGCTCGCGCGGACCGGCGATCATCGCTGAGATCAAACGTGCGTCGCCGTCACGCGGTTTGATCGTGCGCGACCTCGACCCCGCTGCGGTTGCCAAGCGTTACGCGAAATCGGGTGCCGACGCGATCAGCGTGCTCACCGAGACCGACCATTTTCTCGGCGACCTTGCATATCTCGATCAAAGCCGCGACGCGGCCGCGCTTCCGATCTTACGAAAAGATTTTTTGAACGATCCGTATCAAGTCGCACAATCGGCGGCCTACGGCGCAGACGCAATTCTTGCGATCGTCGCGGGGATCGACGATGCAACGCTCGCGATGCTGTTGCGGGAAGCGCACCGCTGGCAGCTCGACGTCCTCGTCGAGATTCACGACGAACGCGAGCTGGAACGCTCCCTTTCTGCGGGCGCAACGCTGCTCGGCATCAATACCCGCGATCTGCGGACGTTCGAAACGAATCTTGCCGTTGCGGTAGAACTGCTGCCGCACGTCCCCGCGGGCGTGCTTGCTATCAGCGAAAGCGGAATAAATTCGGCGGAAGACACGCGCGATCTCATCGCGGCAGGCGCACGCGGTTTCCTGATCGGCGAGACGCTGATGCGCGCATCGGATCCGGCCGAGCTGATCGGCGGAATCAAGGCGGTTCCGGCACTCCACTGACACGCATCAAGATCTGCGGTTGCGCATCCTACGATGATGCAGCGCTTGCGCTCGACGCGGGTGCCAACGCGATCGGGTTCATCTTCGCTCCGAGCGAACGGCAGGTCTCAATCGCCGCCGCCGCCGGCATTGCCTCGCGTCTGCCGCCCTTTGCGGCAATCTTCGGCGTGTTCGTCGACCCGAGCGCGGAGGACGTACGACAAGCGCAAGAAGCCATCCCCGGCCTGCGGCTGCAGTTCAGTGGCGAGGAGCCACCCGCGTTCTGTGAACGCCTCGCGTATTCGGTGTACCTAAAAGCGCTACACCTCGGCGGGCCCGAAGGCGACGCCCGTCAGTTCGTGCGAGCGGCTGAATATGTGCGCGGAATTCCGCTTTTTGACGCGTGGCATCCGAACAAACGCGGTGGGACGGGGGTCACACTTGCTTGGGCAGACCTCGCCCAAGCGTCAAAGCCAGCGTTCTTTGCAGTTTCGGGCGGCCTTACGGCCGAAAACGTCGGCGAATGCATTCGGCTTCTGAGGCCGAATGCGGTCGACGTGAGGTCCGGGGTCGAAACGGGCGGTCGAAAAGACGAAGCAAAAGTGCGCGCATTCGTGCGCGCGGTGAGGGAGGCAGATGCACAAGCCTGACGAGCGCGGATACTTCGGCGAATTTGGTGGACGATGGGTGCCCGAAGTGCTCGTCAAACCGCTTGCCGACGTCGAGACCGCAATGTCGGAGGCATTTGCCGATCCGTCGTTTTGGGATGAGTTTCACGGATTGCTCAGCGAGTATGTCGGAAGACCGTCACCACTGACGACCGCAAAGCGTTTCGGACAACCGCGTTCCGCAACTATCGTTTTCAAGCGTGAAGATCTCAATCACACCGGCGCGCACAAGGTCAACAACACGATCGGACAAGCGCTGCTCGCGAAGCGCATGGGCAAGACGCGCTTGATAGCAGAGACTGGCGCAGGACAGCATGGCGTCGCGGTCGCTACGATCGGTGCAAAACTCGGGATCCCCGTTGACGTATACATGGGCGCAGTCGACGTCGAGCGTCAAGCGCTCAACGTCTACGTCATGCGTCTATTGGGTGCGACGGTTCACGAAGTGACCGGTGGGACTCAAACGCTGAAGGATGCGACGAACGAAGCGTTTCGCGTCTGGGCGTCACAGTGCGAGGACACGTTTTATGTAATCGGAAGCGTCGTCGGTGCGCATCCCTATCCATTCATGGTCCGCGAATTCCAACGTATCATCGGCGACGAAGTGCGCGTGCAATGTCAGGGGAAATTCGGCCGTCTGCCCAGTGATATCATTGCGTGCGTCGGCGGCGGCAGCAACGCGATGGGTATCTTCACCGCGTTCATCGACGATCGCAACGTGAACCTGTGGGGCGTTGAGGCCGCCGGTAAGGGACTCAACACGCCAGAGAATGCGGCTGCGCTCGCGGCCGGTTCGATCGGCGTGCTGCACGGTTCGCGTTCGTACTTGTTGCAGACGAACGAAGGCCAGGTGCGCCCGACGCACTCGGTCAGCGCAGGTTTGGACTATCCCGGCGTCGGCCCCGAACTCGCATTCCTCAAAGACAGTGGACGCGCGACGTACGTTTCTGCGACCGATGCCGAAGCGCTCGCGGCGTTCCGCGCGTGCGCGAGCACCGAAGGAATCATCCCGGCGCTCGAGACGGCGCACGCGCTCGCGTACGCAGAGAAGCTGGCGAAAGAACGCGGCGAGGAGGCGCTGATCGTGGTCAACATGAGCGGTCGGGGCGACAAAGACGTCACGCAGATCGAAAAAGCCGAAGCGGAAGCGATGTTCACCGAAGCGGTGCCGGCGTAATGGCAACGGCACTCGACGAAGCCTTTGCAAAGGCCAAGAAGGACGACCGCTGCGCTCTGATCGGCTATGTCGTCGCGGGCGATCCGGATATGGAAACGAGCCGCGCCGTCATCGACGCGATCGTCGAGGCCGGCGTTGACATCATCGAGCTCGGGATTCCTTACGGCGATCCACTCGCGGACGGCCCGACGATCGCAGCGGGCTCGCAGCGCGCGATCGCCGCGGGGACGAATATCGACGGTGTGCTGCGCCTCGTCGGACAGACGAAAGCGCCGGTCATCCTGTTCACGTACGTGAATCCGATTCTGCAATATGGTATCGAGAAGTTCGCGATGGGAGCGAAACGCTACGGTGTTGTCGGCGTAATCATCCCCGACGTTCCGCTCGAAGAGCTCGATCCGATTCGCGAAGTGATCCGCAAGAACGGCTTGATCATGCCGCTGCTCGTTTCGCCGACGACGCCGGATGAACGGATGCGCAAGATTGCAAGCGATAGTGAGGGCTTCACGTATCTGGTCTCGCGGCTCGGCGTCACGGGTGCGAAAGATGCTCCCGACACGACCTCCGTGCGCGCGCAGTTGGAGAAGCTGCGTAAGATGACGGGACGGCCGATCGCGGCCGGTTTCGGGATCAGCAAGGCTCCGCACATCGTAGCGGTCCGCGATTACACCGACGGCGTCATCGTCGGGAGCGCGATTGTTGATGCGTATGCATCCGCGAAAGGTGCGCCCGACTGCAACAGCTGCCGCAACGCGACTCGTGCGATTGTTGCGTCTCGCGTGCAAGCGCAGCGCAGCTCCGGCTGCCGCAAGCGCGACCTAAGGCCTAGCTTTTCTTCGGAACGGTCGGAAGGTTGTCGTGGCTCCACTCCATCCAGGAGCCATCGTAAACCGCAACGTCCGTAAAGCCGGCTTCGAGCAGCGCGAGATACGAACCGGAGGCGCCGACGCCGCTACCGCACGAAACGATCGTGCGCTGCTGGGGATCGAGACCGCGCGTCACCTCGCGCAACTTCTCGGCGGACGCGATTCGACCGCCGCGCGCGTCTTCGAGAAGCGCCGACGCCGACACGCGGCGCGCGCCCTTGATGTCGCGATCGCGCATCGCGTAGGTTCCGTCGCGCTGCGTTTCCAGTAGCTGCGCATCACTTTCACCTTGGGCTACGGCCAGAACTTCATCTTTGCCGGCGCGCAATTCGGGACGCACTCTCGGCGTGAATCGCTGCGGCGCAAGTGTGGGAACGTCGCGTACGAGCGGTTGCCCGGCCGCGACCCAATCGCGAATACCGCCGGCTAAAATCAACGCGTCGTCGTGTCCGTAGTAGCGCAGCATCCACACCATGCGCGCCGCATACGAAACGTTGCCTTCGTCGTAGGCGACGACGCGAGTGCGATCGCCGATCCCGATCTTGCCGACGACTTCGGCAAAACGCTCGGGCGGCGCGACGCGCGCAGCGTACGGTGTGGCGAGGTCGTGCAGATCTTCGGCATAATCGAGGAAGACTGCGCCCGGGATATGGCCTTTGGCATACTGATCGCGCCCGCTTTCAAGCACTTGGCCAGGCGCGCCGTGCGGCGTGCTGCGCGTGTCGACGATGACGATGTCGGGATCGTGCAAATGCGCCGCGAGCCAGTCCGCCTCTACGAACAAGTTCATGTTGGTATCTTTGCTGGCGAGGAGAGATTGAAGCGCCGTTCGGCTTCGTCGGCGACGTAGCGCGCGATGGCAAGCGAGGACGTAGCACCCGGCGAGGGGGCGTTGCGTACGTGCACGATGCCTTCAGCGCCATCGAAGACGAAATCGTCGATCAGCGAGCCATCGGCGCTCATAGCTTGGGCGCGAACACCCGAAGGACCGGACAAGCAATCTGCGGGTTGCAATTCGGGAATGTAGCGTTGTAGCGCTTTCACGTATGCGGAGCGGCTGAGGTCGCGGAACATTTCGCCGGCGCCGGTTTGCCAATACTTCATCGCGAGCTTCAAGAAGCCCGGATACGCGACGGCATCGATGAGCTCTTTCGGATTGACGTCGGAGAAACGATAGCCTTCGCGAGCAAACGCGAGGACTGCGTTCGGGCCAAGCCACACGTCGCCGTCCATGCGCGGCGTGAAGTGTACGCCGAGAAATGGAAAGGCCGGATCGGGAACCGGATAGATGTTGCCTTTAACGAGATAACGCTTCTCCGGGCGCAAGATCAAATAGTCGCCGCGGAACGGCACGATCTTCGGGTCGCGTGCGCCGCCCGTCATGCGCGCAAGCTTATCGGAATAGAGTCCGGCGCACGTAATCGCAGCGCTCGCTTCGATCTCGCCGGCCGGCGACTCCAATACCGTCGTTCCGTTGCGGCGCGTCACGCCGGTGACTTCGTGCGAGAGGAAGAGCTCGCCGCCCATCGCGCGCACGTCTTCGGCATATGCGTGCGCGACGACGCGGTAATCGACGATCCCAGTGACGGGTGAGGAGATCGCGCGCACGCCGCGCAGCGTGCGGCTCGCGTTCTTTGATCTGCGCGGCGTCAAGCAACTCGAGATTTTCGACGTCGTTTTGTTTGCCGCGCTCGAAGAGATCCATCAGACGCGGGATCTCATCTTCTTCGGTCGCGACGATCAACTTGCCGATGCCCTTGTACGGAATTCCGCGCTCGTCGCAGTAGCGCCACAACAAGCGCCGGCCTTCGACGCACAACTTGGCTTTGAGCGAGCCGGGCTTATAGTAGATCCCGGAATGGATCACGCCGCTGTTGTGCCCGCTCTGGTGCTGGTGCCAGTCGGCTTCCTTCTCGACGTTGGCGAGGCGTAAGCCGGGGAAGCGGCGGAGCAGCTCGCGGGACGTCGCCAGTCCGACGATCCCGCCGCCGACGATCGCTATATCGTACTTCACGAAGGCGGCGTTTCTCCGCTCTCGGGCGCAGAGCACTTTGCGCTTTCGGGTAGAAGGAGGGCGCATATGGCGACGACTGCAGTCCGGGCCATTGGCCCATTCCGAAACGAAGCGATCCGCGATTTCAAAGATCGGGCGGATCGTGCATCTCTCGAATCCGCGCTCGAGCGTGCCAAGCAGCGACTGGGTGCGCGCTATCCGCTCGTCATCGACGGCAAGAAGATCGAGACGCCCGTCGAAGATCCGTTCGATCAATCCGGCGCACCCGGCGCAAGTGGTCGGCGAAGTCGCATCGGCTTCGCTCGAACAAGCGAACGAGGCGATCGAGACGGCGTTCCGCCGCTTTGCGACGTGGAAAGACACAAGCGCACAGGAGCGCGCGGAGATTCTGTTCCGCGCCGCGGATCTCGTTCGTCAGCGCCGCGATGATTTCAATGCGCTGCTCGTGCTCGAGGTCGGAAAGAGCTGGCCCGAAGCCGACGCCGACACGGCCGAAGCGATCGACTTCATGGAATTCTACGGCCGCGAAGCGTTGCGCTACGACAAGCCGCCGGCGCTCGTCCCGATCAGCGGCGAAGAAAACGTGCTGCGCTATATTCCGCTGGGCGTCGGGATCGTGATTCCGCCCTGGAATTTTGCGTTCGCGATCATGGCCGGGATGACGGCGGCGGCGCTCGTCACCGGTAATACCGTCGTGCTGAAACCATCGAGCGACTGCTGCGGTGATCGCAGCGGTCTTCGTCGACCTCCTACACGAAGTCGGTTTACCGCCGGGAGTGGTCAACTTCGTTCCCGGGTTCGGGACGAACGATCGGCGACGCGCTGGTCGCGCATCCCAAGACGCGCTTCATCGCGTTCACGGGCAGCAAAGAAGTCGGACTGCATATCAACGAGCTCGCCGCGAAGACGCAGCCGGGACAGAAGTGGATCAAGCGCGTCATCGCCGAGATGGGCGGCAAAGATTCGATCATCGTCGCCGCCGACGCCGATTTGGAGAAAGCGGTCGAAGGCGTCGCAGTTTCGGCATACGGATTTCAAGGTCAGAAGTGCTCGGCGTGCTCGCGCGCGATCGTCGAGGCGTCGCGTCTACGACGAGTTCCTCGAGCGGCTTCGCAAACGGATCGCGACGATCGCGACGGGCGACCCGACCCGGCCGGAGACGTACATGGGTCCGGTCATCAACGATAGCCGCCCGCAAGTCGATTCTCGGCTACATCGAGGTCGGCAAGCGCGAAGGCCGGCTGCTCGCCGGCGGCGAGCCGATCGAGGAACGACGGCGGATACTACGTCGCGCCGACCCTGATCGCCGACGTCGCCCCGACGGCAAAGATCGCCCAGGAAGAGATCTTCGGTCCGGTCCTGGCCGTGATCAAGGCTCGGGACTTCGACCAGGCGCTGGAGATCGCGAACAATACCGAGTTCGGCCTGACCGGGAGCGTCTTCTCGAAGGACGAGAAGAAGCTCGAGCGGGCCTCGAGCGAGTTCTTCGTCGGGAACCTCTACCTTAATAGGAAGTCGACCGGCGCGATGGTCGGGGGGCACCCGTTCGGCGGCTTCAACATGAGCGGGACGGATTCGAAGGCCGGGGGCTACGACTATCTCTTGCTTTTCTTGCAGGCCAAGGCAATTTCGAGGAAAGTCGGATAAGCGCAACGCCGGGCGGCCGTCCGGCCTTCTATATAAGGAAGAAGCTGATCGCGGTTGCCGTGGGGCGATTTCCCCACAAGGCATCCACAGCTTGCGTCCACAGAAATCCGTCGGCGGACGAATTGACTTCATTGCGGGGGCGGGTGTATTCTGTTCGTCGTGACTCTGACGCCACGCCTGATCGGTGCGGTCAGTGATCCGGCCCGAGGTGGGTCTGGTGTTAGGGTTTGTTCCTTGAAAACTGAACAGTGCAGTAGCGCATAAGTCTGTGGGTCTCCGACCCGCCGGTAGACTGAAAGCGCCGAAAGGCGTTTTTTCATTTCTTCCCGGCGGTTCAAGAGATTATTTTTGGCTGTGCAAAGCGTGAACTACCGGCTCCACCGGTTTTACGTCGAACGCAGCCCGTACAACAATTTTGACGAGCGCTCTTTTTATAAAGAGCGTGGTCCGATGTTGCGCATCGGATCGAAATCGTCGGCGCTGATTTAGAGCCTGTAACAAAGGCTCCGTAAGATTTCTTATGGAGAGTTTGATCCTGGCTCAGGATTAACGCTGGCGGCGTGCCTAACACATGCAAGTCGAACGAGGTAGCAATACCTAGTGGCAGACGGGTGAGTAACGCGTGGTCAACCTACCCTCGAGCGGGGGATAACTAGCCGAAAGGCTAGCTAATACCGCATAACATCAAAGCCGGCATCGGCAATGATTGAAAGCAGTAATGCACTCGAGGACGGGACCGCGTCCGATTAGCTAGTTGGTGAGGTAATGGCTCACCAAGGCTACGATCGGTAGCTGGTTTGAGAGAACGACCAGCCACACTGGGACTGAGAACGGCCCAGACTCCTACGGGAGGCAGCAGTGAGGAATTTTCCGCAATGGGCGAAAGCCTGACGGAGCGACGCCGCGTGTGGGAAGAAGGCCTTCGGGTCGTAAACCACTGTCGAGGGGGAAGATATTGACGGTACCCCTGGAGGAAGCCCCGGCTAACTACGTGCCAGCAGCCGCGGTAAGACGTAGGGGGCAAGCGTTATTCGGAATTATTGGGCGTAAAGCGCTCGTAGGCGGGACAGGAAGTCCGTGAAGAAAGACCTGGGCTCAACTCAGGGAACGGCACGGATACTCTTGTTCTTGAGGCAATCAGAGGGTGATGGAATTCCCGGTGTAGCGGTGAAATGCGTAGATATCGGGAGGAACACCAGTGGCGAAGGCGATCACCTGGGGTTGTTCTGACGCTGAGGAGCGAAAGCTAGGGGAGCAAACGGGATTAGATACCCCGGTAGTCCTAGCCGTAAACGATGGATACTAGGTGTATGTGGTATCGACTCCATATGTGCCGTAGTTAACACAGTAAGTATCCCGCCTGGGGAGTACGGCCGCAAGGTTAAAACTCAAAGGAATTGACGGGGGCCCGCACAAGCGGTGGAGCATGTGGTTTAATTCGACGCAACGCGAAGAACCTTACCGGGGCTTGACATCGGAGGACAACTCTAGAAATAGAGCTTAGGGGCAACCCTACTTCCAGACAGGTGCTGCATGGCTGTCGTCAGCTCGTGCCGTGAGGTGTTGGGTTAAGTCCCGCAACGAGCGCAACCCTCGTCGTGTGTTGGTCCACAAGATCTCTCACACGAGACCGCCGGTGAGAAGCCGGAGGAAGGTGGGGATGACGTCAAGTCAGCATGGCCCTTACGTCCCGGGCTACACACGTGCTACAATGCGCCGAACAACGAGCTGCAAACCCGCGAGGGTAAGCCAATCTCTTAAATCGGCGCTCAGTTCGGATTGAAGGCTGCAACTCGCCTTCATGAAGTCGGAATCGCTAGTAAACGCAGATCAGCTACGCTGCGTTGAATACGTTCCCGGGCCTTGTACACACCGCCCGTCACGTCACCTGAGTTTAGTGCACCCGAAGCCGCCCGTGTAACCGCAAGGAACAAGGCGTCCAAGGTGTGCTAGGTAAGGGGGACGAAGTCGTAACAAGGTAGCCGTATCGGAAGGTGCGGCTGGATCACCTCCTTTCTAAGGAGTACATGCCATTGGTTTACGAGCTTCGTAAATGCAATGGCGTATTCACTTAAGTCGACCACAGACGATGTCGTTTGCTCCAGGTATCATCCGGCCAATTAAGGCTAAGGTTTGGTTGAGGAGAACGGCGCGACGTCAATTTTCAGCGTCGTTTGTGGCTGCTGCACTGTTCAGCTTTGAGGGAACGACTCTCGAAGCGGTTGCGATCGTTTGATCCGCACCGCATTTTCGAAAGAGTCACGCTCTCATGATCCTTGAAAACTGCATAGAGAAGAACTTTCATGTGCCAAACATGAAAAGCGGTCTTACGCGGTCCGTCCGCGTGAGATGCAATTCTAAGAACGAAAGACAGTAAGTCGAGTTCAAAGTTAACAAAGGGCGCATGGTGGATACCTAGGCATCACAGGCGATGAAGGACGCAGCAAGCTGCGATAAGCCGGGGGAAGCTGCTAACAAGCGATGATCCCCGGATCTCCGAATGGGGCAACCCACGTGCCGTAATGGGCACGTACTTCACGATGAATTCAATAGTCGTGAGAGAGCGTACGCGGTGAACTGAAACATCTAAGTAGCCGCAGGAATAGACATCAACCGAGATTCCCCTAGTAGTGGCGAGCGAAAGGGGAACAGCCTAAACCGTTCGCGTGTAAGCATTCAGGCGTTGCGCGAAAGGTGTTGTAGGGCAGCCATCTGAGAGCTGATTATCTCAGCACGAGTCAAAAATCTGATTGCTAGTTGAAGCCGGCTGGAAAGCCGCACCAAAGAACGTGATAGTCGTGTAAGCGAAAGCAACCAGACTTGTGGAGCTGTCCCTGAGTAGGGCGGGGCACGAGAAACCCTGTCTGAAACTGGGAGGACCATCTTCCAAGGCTAAATATTCTGTGATGACCGATAGTGAACGAGTACCGTGAGGGAAAGGTGAAAAGAACCCCTGAAGGGGAGTGAAATAGAACATGAAACCGCGCGCCTACAAACCGTGAAAGGCCTATGCGCAAGCATGGCTGATCGCGTGCCTATTGAAGAATGAACCTGCGAGTTACTTGGTGCAGGCAAGGTTAAGGTGAAGAGCCGGAGCCGTAGTGAAAGCGAGCCTGAATAGGGCGACAAGTCTGCATCAGTAGACCCGAAACCAAGTGATCTATCCATGGCCAGGGTGAAACATGATTAACCTCATGTGGAGGCCCGAACCTGTTGTTGTTGAAAAAACATTGGATGAGTTGTGGATAGGGGTGAAAAGCCAATCGAACTTGGAGATAGCTGGTTCTCCTCGAAATAGCTTGAGGGCTAGCGTTGCATCTTAACTTCTGGGGGTAGAGCACTGACAGGGCTAGGGGCCTTACCGGGTTACCGAACCCCATCAAACTCCGAATACCAGAAGGAACGTAGCAGCAGTCAGACTGTGGGGGATAAGCTCCATGGTCAAAAGGGAAACAGCCCAGATCATCGGCTAAGGTCCCTAATCGATGCTTAGTGGTAAAGGAAGTCATTTCGCCCAGACAACTAGGAGGTTGGCTTAGAAGCAGCCATCCTTGAAAGAGTGCGTAATAGCTCACTAGTCGAGTGAAGTGGCGCCGAAAATTCAACGGGGCTCAAGCATCGAACCGAAGCCATGGGATTACGCGAGTAACATTGCGTGATCGGTAGAGGAGCGTTGTGGCGTAGGCTGAAGCGCGACCGTGAGGACGCGTGGACGATCCACAAGAGCGAATGCAGGTATAAGTAGCGAGAAATGCGGGTGAAAACCCCGCACGCCGGAAGTCTAAGGTTTCCTGAGCTACGTCAATCGACTCAGGGTGAGTCGGGACCTAAGCCGAGGCTGAGAAGCGTAGGCGATGGATAAGCCGTTCATATTCGGCTACCACCAAAGTCTGTTTAGACTTTGCAGAAACAATGTCGCTCGCAGTGATGCGTGCGATTTTGCATCTGTAAGGTCTATGAAGCGAAGGGATGACGCAGGAGGATAGGTGGGCGCACCGATGGATGTGTGCGTCTAAGCTGGTAGGGGGTCACGTAGGTAAATCCGCGTGGCGTAACTCCGAGAAGCGAATGCGAGGGGCTTCGGCTCCGAAGCCACTGACTCCACGCTGCCAAGAAAAGTCTCTAGCTAAGACCCAGGTGCCCGTACCGTAAACCGACACAGGTAGACTGGCAGAGCATGCTAAGGCGACGGGAGAATCCCTGTTAAGGAACTCGGCAAATTGACCCCGTAACTTCGGGAGAAGGGGTGCCTCTTTTGGTTTAGGATTTACTCCGAAGAGCCATTGGAGGTCGCAGTTAACTGGCCCAAGCGACTGTTTACCAAAAACACAGGTCTCTGCGAACGCGAAAGCGGACGTATAGGGGCTGACTCCTGCCCGGTGCTGGAAGGTTAAAGGGAGAGGTTAGCGCAAGCGAAGCTTTGATCTGAAGCCCCAGTAAACGGCGGCGGTAACTATAACCGTCCTAAGGTGACAACAACGTTGCCTCGTTGCGCAGTAATGCGCAACTAAACATCTGACTATATGCGGGAACATCCTTAGAGCTCGCTCTACTCGATCGCGAAAGCGATCAGTAAAAATGATCGAGATTGGACAATCCGCAGGAAACCTCACTGTAGAGGGATCCTCAGAGACTATACGTCAGACATCCGGAGAGGCGCACACAATGTAGCCGCGATGAACATCGCGGTGTTTGTGCTTCGATTCTTCGCACGGTTCGATCGTCCGCGATCGTCCGAGCATTCGGATGAAGATAGAGTCCACTCCGGCGTGAAAGCGCCGGAAAAAAGTGAGCGAAATTCCTTGTCGGGTAAGTTCCGACCTGCACGAATGGAGTAACGACTTGGGCACTGTCTCGATGGGGATCCCGGCGAAATTGCAGTACCAGTGAAGATGCTGGTTACCCGCGGCAGGACGGAAAGACCCCATGAAGCTTTACTGTACCCTGATGTTGGGTCTTGAGATTTTCTGTACAGGATAGGTGGGAGTCGATGATCCGTGGGCGCTAGTTTACGGGGAGACAACGTTGGGATACCACCCTGAAAATTTCGGGATTCTAACTGTCAGCCGTTATCCGGTTGAAGGACAGCGTCAGGCGGGCAGTTTGACTGGGGCGGTCGCCTCCTAAAGAGTAACGGAGGCGCCCAAAGGTTCCCTCAGGACGGTCAGAAACCGTTCGTTAGAGTGTAAAGGCAAAAGGGAGCTTGACTGCGAGACGGACAGGTCGAGCAGGTGCGAAAGCAGGGCTTAGTGATCCGGCGGTACCGAATGGAAGGGCCGTCGCTTATCGGATAAAAGCTACTCTGGGGATAACAGGCTTATCTCCCCCAAGAGTCAATTTTGGCTCCCCTCTGCAGTGATGCAGGGGTAAACACGTGGCTCATATCGGTGGAACCCGCATGGTGCGGGCAATACCGAGGGAAGACGCCTCGTCGCAGTTTGATAAACTGCGGACTACGATCGCGAAAGCGATTATGTTGAACGAGGTTGTCCCTGTAACGACTTCTTGCGAAAGCAAGAGATGCGCGTCGGTGCTCATTCGAGCAAATTTATGACGCGCATGAGACGCCACGCATCTCGAAAGAGATGAAGGTATAGTCTGCTCTGCACGATGAGTGCAGAACGCCACATCGACGGGGAGGTTTGGCACCTCGATGTCGGATCGTCGCATCCTGGGGCTGTAGTAGGTCCCAAGGGTTGGGCTGTTCGCCCATTAAAGCGGTACGCGATCTGGGTTCAGAACGTCGTGAGACAGTTCGGTCCCTATCCGCCGTGGGCGTAGGAGATTTGAGGGGCTTCGACTCTAGTACGAGAGGACCGAGTTGAACGAACCGCTGGTGAACCGGTTGTCCCGCCAGGGGCATAGCCGGGTAGCTATGTTCGGAGCAGATAAACGCTGAAAGCATATAAGCGTGAAACTGACCCCAAGATGAGATCTCAATCTCGAAAGAGTGAAGGGCCGTGGGAGACTACCACGTTGATAGGCCGGGGGTGGAAGGCGAGCAATCGCTGGAGCTGACCGGTACTAATAGCCCGGAAACTTTAACTCGACTACGTTTTCGTTTAGTTGGCCATGAAGGTTCTTCTCTGTGCAGATTTCTCACGTGGCTGCCTCGAGCTCCGGCTCGGCGCCGCGTGAGGACCAGGTTTCTGGCGCCCATAGCGGTGGGGTCCCACCCGTTCCCATCCCGAACACGGCAGTTAAGCCCGCCAGCGCCGATGGTAGTTGGACCGCAGGGTTCTTCGAGAGTAGGACGGTGCCAGATTAATTGAGGAGAAGCTCGCTGGAAGTTATCAGCGGGCTTCTCGCTTTTTTGTGCCGGACTGTTGGCACCGCTCGCGGCGATATTTCTCGCGTGAAGACACACTTCGCGCGCCTCGCACAGCAGAAAACGCTGAGTGAAGAGCAACGCGCCGTCATCGTTGGCTCGCTCTTGGGCGACGGAACGTTGTTGAGCACGACTGCCGGCTGGTGCTTCCGCGTGCATCACGGCGTGCGACAGAAGGGCTACGTCGACTGGAAATACCGCGTTCTGCAAAGTCTCGTGCGTACACCGCCACGTGTATCCGGATCGGGTTACTATTTTCGGACAGTCACGCACCCGGCGTTTTCGGATTTGCGTGCGAGATTTTATGCTGGTCGCACCAAGGTTGTGCCGATCGCGTATATGACCGAAATTCTCAGTCCGCTCGCGCTTGCCGTCTGGATTATGGACGACGGCAGCGCCGACGGGAATGCAGTTCGCATCAATACGCAATCATTCACGGAGGAAGAGAATCGCCGTTTGATGGTGGTTCTGTCGCGTCGCTATGGTTTACGCGCGACGCTCAACAGAGATAAGAATGCGTTTCGCCTGAGAATCGCAGCGACCGATCGAGACAACCTCGCGCGATTGCTCGAACCGCACATGTTGCCCGAGCTTCGCTACAAGATCCCTTAGCGATCCTCTTCAGGGCGGCGGCGTGGTAAGCGATACCACAATGCATCGCACGCTGCTCGATCGGCATCGTCCAGCTTCACGTCGATTGCACCGAGCGAATCCGCGATTTGTTCCGGCTTGCTCGCGCCGACGATTGCGCATGCGATTCCCGGTTGATCGAGCGTCCACCGCAACGCGACGTGCGTGAGGCTTTTACCGCGACGCCCGACATCTTCCGCAAGCTCTTGCACGACCCGCAACATTTCATCTTGATAGTAGCGCGTGCGATAACGTTCACCGGACGGCCCCGAAAAGCTGAACCGCCCTTCGGAGGGTTTCGCACCGGGTTTATACTTGCCGGTGAGCATGCCTGCGGCGAGCGGATTGTAGATGACGACGGCGACGTCGCGCGCAACTGCCGCGGGAACGAGCTCGCTTTCGATCGCGCGATACAGCATGTTGTAGCGCGGTTGCACGCAGGCAAAGCGTGCGCGGTTATGCTCCGCGCTCCAAGCGGTCCAGTAGGAAAGCTGCCACGCCGGCATATTGCTCACGGCAGAATAGCGAATCTTACCCGCGGTCCGCATGTCGTCGAGCGTCTCGATGGCTTCGTCGAGCGGCGTCTGCGGATCGGGATGATGAAGGTAGTAGACATCGACGTAGTCGGTCTGCAGCCGCCGGAGCGAATCGTTGAGTGCGCGCATCAGATGCGTTCGGGAATTTCCGCCTTCGTTCGGGCCGGGTCCGATAATGTTGTTGCCCTTGGTGGCAAGAATGAAGCGTTCGCGCTTGCCTTTGAGCCAGGCGCCGACGAACTCTTCGCTCTTGCCCATCGTTTCGGGGCTGGGCGGCAACGGATAGGCATTGGCGGTATCAATAAAGTTCACGCCGCGCTCAGCCGCAATGTCCATGATCTTATTGGACGCGGCCGTGTCTGCTTGTGCTCCAAACGTCATCGTTCCAAGACAAATGCGTGAAACGCTTAGCCCGCTGCGTCCGAGACGAATCATCTCCATGTTGACCCCTTACGGCGAGCACCACAAGATTCCTTAGCCGCTTCGGAAGCGTGTCGGCGCCCCACGTCGTAACATCGAATGGTGGCGCCGAAAGCCTACGTTTCGTGGAGCTCGGGTAAGGACAGTGCCTTTGCACTGCTCGAGGCCAGGCGTAGCGCTTGCGTCGACATCGTCGGCATCCTCACCACGATCACCGAGACCTACGATCGCGTCGCGATGCACGGCGTTAGGAACAGCCTGCTCGACCGGCAGATCGCTGCGCTCGGTCTCCCGTGCATCAAGATCCCGATTCCGAACGCATGCACGAACGAAATCTACGACGCACGAATGGCTGCGGCAATCGCACAAATCCGAGCCGAAAGCGTCGAGCATATCGTCTTTGGCGATCTGTTTCTTGAGGATATCCGGGCCTATCGTGAAGAGCGCTTGGCGAAAGCCGGCATGCACGGCGTCTTTCCGCTCTGGAAGCGCGACACGCGCGCACTCGCCGACGAAATGATCGCAAGCGGGCTCGTCGCGCACATCGTGTGCATCGATCCCAAGAAGATCGAGCGGCGATTTGCGGGACGGCAATTCGATCGCGCACTGCTCGAAGAGCTACCCGAAGACGTCGATCCGTGCGGCGAAAACGGTGAGTTTCACACCGTCGTTTCGGCCGGTCCGATGTTCAAAGCATCGATTCCAATTGAAATCGGGGAGGTCGTCGAGCGGGACGGTTTCGTCTTCGCGGACGTCGCGGTCGCCTGATCAGGCGGCACGCGTTCTCCGTCAACTCGGCGCTGGCGTATGCAACGGCGGTCTTGCTTACGGCAGCGCTGCACGAAACCGGACACGGCTTGGCAGCTCAAATGCTCGGTTTTTCCCCGAAAATCTACGCTTTTTACGAAGACAACCCGACCGGGACGCCGCTCCAGAGTCTGATTATTCTGGCCGCCGGGCCGTGCACGAGTCTGCTGCTCGGAGCGATTTTTCTGCTGTGGCTGCGGCGGGGTGTCCCGCGCTATACGCTCCCGAGGCTCTTTCTGTTCTGGATGGCATGGTCCGGCATCGTGCTGTTCGTCAACTATCTCATCGTCACGCCGTTGTTGCGCGGCGGCGATACGTCGGCGTTCTTGGACATTCTGAATGCGCCGCTTTGGACGCGTTGGGCGTGGTGCGCGATCGGAATCGTTGCGATCGTTCGGTTGGCGCCGGTGGCAAAAGAAGCGATGTTCGCGATTGCGCCGCAAGGCGTCGAGCTCGACTCGTGGCGTGCACAGCGCTCATACGTGATGGGCGGATTCTATCTGCCGTTGATCGGCGGCGTTGCGTTGCTGGTGCCGGCGGGAATCGGCGGGAACCCCGCGATCGTGGCACTGGGTATATTCGCAGCGTTTGGCAACATCGACATCATCGCGGCGACGTTATACCGTCGGCTGGAGCCGCCGCGCCGGCACGGCGTCGATACGAGTCTGCGTCTCGAACCGTTCGCGCTCGGCGCGTATCTCGCAATGGTGGCGCTCTACGTGTTCGTATTTTCGCACGGGATGCCGGTCTAACGCGCCAAAAGGCGCGAGTTTTACGAGTCTCCCCAGACCTCACGTTTTATCCACAACCGGTCCGGGAATTTAGGCGGCTTCGCTGTCGGGCAGGGCCTTGCGGACCTTCTGCACGTCCGGGATGATCTGCAGAAACTCGTCGACGAGCGCGGGATCGAAGTGCTGAGCTTTGCCTTTTTTTAGTGTCTCGAGCACTTCATTCAGGGGCCACGCCTTCTTGTACGGGCGCGTCGAAACGAGCGCATCGAAGACGTCGGTCAGGGCGCAGATGCGGCCCGTGAGCGCGATATCTTTTCCCTTGAGGCCTTGCGGATAGCCGCTGCCATCCCATTTCTCATGATGCGCGAGCGCGATCTCCGCGCCCATCTTGATGACGGGCGAAGCACTGTCTTTGAGAATCTCATAGCCGGCACGCGCGTGCGATTTCATGACTTCCCACTCGGTCGGCGTCAGCTTGCCTTCTTTGAGCAAGATGCTGTCCGGAATCGCGACCTTGCCGATATCGTGCATCGGCGCCGCCAAAAAGATCAGCTCTTGGTCCGCCGTCGAGCGGCCGATGCGAGCTGCTAACAGACGCGCGTAGTGGCCCATTCGAACGATGTGGTTTTTCGTTTCCTTGTCGCGGTACTCGGCTGCGCGCGTCAGGCGGAAGATCGTCTCTTCCTCAGCGAGTAAAATTTCGTTCGTCTTATCTCGCACCGTCTCGGCGAGCGCTTCGGCGCGTTCCTGCAGCTCGAGATCTTTACTGCGCAGCTTCAGCAAGCTGCGCACGCGTGCCAAGAACTGTACGGGGTCGGCGGGTTTGTGCAGAAAGTCGTCGACCTCTTCATCGAAGATTTTGCTGCCGCGGATATCGTTCTCGTTCTGGCCGCTGATCATGATGACGGGAATCGCCTTACGTTCCGGAATTTTTCGGAACTGCGCGACGAAATCCAAACCCGTCTCCGGCGAGAGATCGTACTCGGTGATCACGAGATCGACCGTATTGTTTTCGGCGTACATCAAGGCAGCGCGCGACGTCGTATACGGAACGACCTCTATTCCGTCGAGCTGTTTGAGGATGCGCTGGTAACCTTGAAGACTTGTAAACGCATCATCGAGAGCGAGGACGGTCTGCATGCCGGATGCTTCGGCGCCAAAGACGGCCGTCCCGCAGTCAAAAACAGCTTTACGAAGCCGCGTCCAGCGCGGCTGCGAGGGCCGAAAGATCCTGTACGGACGGCATCGCCGGACGTACGCGGCAGGTGGCTACATTAGCAGGCAGCGCTTCGCGTTCAAAGGTTTCGCGAACCCGGCCGATCCACGCCTCACCGCCATACTGGGACAGGCTGCCCAGGGCTACGACATCGAGGACGAGCAGATCGGCCAGAAGCGCGCAAGCCGCGCCGACGGCGCGGGCATTTTCACGGACGATTTCGAGCGCGAGGGGGTCGTCCGCGCGAGAGCGTTCGAGAATTTCGGCCGGAGTGGTGCGGCCCAGGCCTGCGGGGTCGCGCTCCCGTGCGAGGAGCAGAAGCGCGTTTGCAGACCCGTAGCCCTCAAAACAGCCGCGCTTGGCGAAAATGTCGGGCCCGTCGTCGCGATATCGAATGTGTCCGATCTCGGGCGAGTGACCGCTCGAACCATATCGAACGCGACCGTCGAAGACGAGACCGGCGCCGAAGCCGGTGCCGCAGGTCAGGTACGCGATGCCCGATACCCCCGCATCGGGTCCCCAACGCCATTCCGCAAGCGCGCAGGCAGCGGCGTCGTGATGCACGAGGACGGGCACTGCGCAGTCTGCACGTAAGCGTTCGAGCATTGGAAAGTCCACAAAAGGCAAGTGCGGCGCGTGCAAAATGATGCCGCGCTTCGCATCCAGCGGACCGCCGATCGCGACGCCCACCCCGCGCGTTGTGGACGTTCGAAAATCCCTTATGGCACCTCGTATTTTCGCGTACAGCGGCTCGGCGCCGAGATTGCTTTCGGTCGGGAAACTGATGCGCTCGGTTATCGCTCCGGTTTCGTCGCCGCGTACGACCGTGGTCGTCGTTCCACCGACGTTGACGCCGATCAGATCCATTTCGGCGTGTTCGCGTCGAGGCTCGAGGGGCCCTCAGCGTCCTCTCGCAAAGGCACGCGCATGATCGCGTACACCGAATATCTCACGATGAAGACCGCCAAGCGCTACGAGATCATCGACATCACCGATGAGGTCCAGCGCTTCTGCGTGAAATCGAAATTGAGCGACGGCATCATTTTGGTCACGGCGATGCACATCACCGCCAGCATTTTCGTCAACGATCACGAGCCTGGCTTGTGGAAAGACATCGCAGCCTGGCTCGAAGAGCTGGCGCCGCGCAAACCGGACTACAAGCATCACGAAACGGGCGAAGACAATGCCGACGCGCATCTCAAACGGATGATCCTCGGGCACCAAGTCGTCGTGCCGGTGACGGACGGTAGATTGGATTTCGGACCGTGGGAGCGCGTGCACTACGGCGAGTTCGACGGTCAGCGCGCGAAGCGGATATTATTAAAAGCGCTCGGCTTAGGCTCTCCTTAAGCGAGGTTTAACGCGCGCACGAAATCACGGCTTGATCGCGATCGCGTTGACCTCGGCCCCGACCTGCGCGGTGTATTTCGTGAAGTTGTCGGCGAAGAGCTTGGCGAGCTTTTTCGCTTGCGCGTCATACGCGGCTTTGTCGGACCAGGATGCGCGCGGATCGAGCACTTCGCTCGGAACGCCCGGGACGCTGGACGGAATCTGCAAACCGAAGAACGGCTCGGCTTTGAACGTGATGCCGGCATCGAGCTTGCCTTCGATTGCGGCGTTGACCATCGCACGCGTGTAGTCGATCTTCATGCGCGAACCGACGCCGTAAGGACCGCCCGTCCAGCCGCTGTTGACGAGCCAGCAGCTCACGTTGAATTTCTCGAATGCGCTCGCCGAGCATCTTCGCGTACGTGGTCGGGCGGATGCACCATGAACGGCGCGCCGAAGCATGTCGAGAACGTCGCTTCGGGTTCGTTGACGCCACGCTCGGTGCCGGCGACTTTCGCGGTATAACCGGAGAGGAAGTGATACATCGCCTGCTCGGGGGTCATCCTCGAGATCGGCGGCAGCACGCCGAACGCATCGGCCGTCAGCATGACGATCGAGCGCGCATGGCCGGCGCGCGAACCCGGGTGTACGTTCGGAATGTATTCGAGCGGGTACGCGGAGCGCGTATTCTCCGTCTTCGATTGCACATCGAGTTTGAGCTCGCGCGTCGTTTCATCGAAGACGACGTTCTCGAGCACCGTTCCGAAACGGTGCGAGGCAGCCCAAATTTCAGGTTCGGCGCTTTGCGAGAGACGAATGACTTTCGCATAGCATCCGCCTTCGAAGTTGAAGACGCCGTCATCGAGGGACCAGCCGTGCTCGTCGTCGCCGATCAGCGGCCGGCGCGAATCGGCTGACAGCGTCGTCTTGCCGGTACCCGAGAGGCCGAAGAAGATTGCGACGTCGCCCGCAGGCCCGACATTCGCGGATGCGTGCATGCCGAGCACGTTCTTGAGCGGTAAAAGATAGTTCATTATCGTGAAGACCGATTTCTTGATCTCGCCGGCGTAACGCGTGCCGCCGATCAAGACGATCTTCTTGGCGAAGTTAACCAGAATGAACGTCGAAGAGTTCGTACCGTCACGCGCCGGATCGGCCTCGAAGAGTGCCGCGTCAACGACCGTGAAATCCGGTTTGAAGTCGGCCGGGACGTTCTCGGGGATAATAAACAAATCGCGTGCGAAGAGGTTCTGCCACGCAAGCTCGGTCACAACGCGCACGTTGAGCTTGTAGCGCGGATCGGCACCGACGTTGCAATCGAGAACGTAGAGATCGCGTCGGCTCAGATAATCGGCGACTCGCTCCATGAGCGCATCGAACTTTGCAGCTTCGATCGGTTTGTTGGTCGGGCCCCAATCGATGTATTTCTCGCTCGAAGGTTCTTTGACGAAGAACTTGTCTTTCGGTGAACGTCCAGTGTGTTTACCGGTATCGACGATCAGCTGTCCGCTCGCACCGAGCGCGCCTTCATCGCGCCGCAGCGCGTGCTCGTACAGTTCGGGGACCGAAAGATTTCGGAAGACGCGGCCGCCCGGCTTGATCCCAAGAGTAGCGAGATCGACATCGATCGGCCCCGCAACGTCGTGTACGGTCAGGATCATGGGCTAGTCACTCCTTCGTCGAGAGAGGAAAGGTCATGGAAATTGTCGTTCCCGTCGGAAAGGTCTTTAGAACCTTAGCGGGCTCCGGTCGTGCAACCCTCTCGCACCGAACGCACAACCGACCGCCTAAGCGACGATTGTCGTAGCTGGGAGTTCATCTTGTGAGACGTCGCACGGCCCTTTCCCTCACCGCCGGCTGGATGCTTGCCCCGGCCTTGGCTTCTGCTGCCGACGCAAAGCCTGCTGCTTTGCATACCGGCTCGTTTCCGAGCGGCAAGTTCGATGGGATCACCGACGTCGGCGGCGTGCGCATTGCGCATCTGACGAAGATTTCAGGAAGTGGAAAGCTTCGTCCGGGAATCGGTCCGGTGCGTACGGGTGCGACTGCAATCCTGCAAAATCATGATCCGTGGACGCAACGCTGCGCCGCCGCGTTTTACGCGCTCAACGGCAATGGTGAATTTACAGGGACCCATTGGATAGAAGAATCCGGTTTCATCGAGCATCCGATCTTGTTGACAGGAACGATGAACGTTCCGCGTGTTGCAGACGGTGTCGAAAGCTGGATGATAGAGCAGCATCCGGACATCGGCATCACTGAAGACGTACCACTACCCGTCGTCGGAGAATGCGACGACCAGGGCATGAATGACGATCAAGGACGTCATGTTTTGGCTTCGGAGATTCCGCCGTTGCTCAATCGAGCCGGGAGCGGTCAGTTCGCGCGTGGCAACGTTGGTGCCGGTACCGGGATGCACGGTTTTCGGTTCAAGGGCGGAATCGGGTCTTCGTCGCGCGTGCTGCCGGCGAACTTGGGCGGCTACACCGTCGGCGTTTTGCTGAACCTCAACGGCGGCGCGCGCGAACGGCTGACGATCGCCGGCGTGCCGGTCGGCACGGCCATGCGGAACGAGTTTTTACCCGCAATTCCAACCTTTCGGCGCCGTGTCGGTTATCTCGCGGGGCGCGGGCGCATTGCCGGTGGAAGCATCAATGTCATCGTTGCGACCGATGCACCGATCGATTCACATATCTTGCACGCGATGATCCAACGCGTCGCGTTCGGCCTGGGGAAAACCGGCTGGTCCTCGTTGATCTCCAGCGGCGATTTCGTTTTGGGGTTCAGCACGACGAATTTGACGCCGCGCAATCCCGGCAAGCGGAGCGAAACCATAGACGAGGACAATAGTCACGTCAACGCACTCTATACGGCAACGAGCGACGCCGTGGAATCAGCCGTATACGACGCGCTCTGGAGCGCGCGAACGATGGTAGGCGCCGACGGTTGGGTGCTCTATGGACTACCACACGCACGCGTGCGTGAGCTCTTGGCGAAATATCGCCGCTAGTTCGGCGAGGTTCGCTCCGCGAGCTTCCGCGGCAAGGCTTGCTCCGCGAGTTTCGCAGGATTGCGCAGCCGCTCGAGCATCTCGCGCGTCGGGATCTTGATCTCGTGCGCAAGATGAACGAGTCGCAATACGCGCAGCATCAGCCAGGTCGGATCGAACTCGAACCAGCGTAGTCCGAACCGAGCCGAGAACGGAAACGCGTGGTGGTTGTTGTGCCAGCCTTCGCCCCACGATAACAGCGCGAGCCACCAGCAATTCGTTGAAAGGTCGGTCGTCTTGAAGGAGCGGTAGCCGATCATGTGCGCGACGCTGTTGATCATCCACGTGATGTGGTAGCAAACGACGAGGCGCGCAAAGATTCCCCAGATCACCCAGGACCAACCGCCCGCGACCAATAGACCGATGCCCAGCGCGATTTGCAGCCAAAGCGTGTTGCGATCGACCCAACGATAGAACGGAACGTCAACGATGTCGGGCGCGAAGTGGCGCACGTCGGCCTCGGAGCACATCTTTGCGTTTTGACGGAAGAGCCACGAGCAATGCGCCCACAGAAAACCGCGGGCCATCGTGTGTGGATCGTCCTCTCCGTCTGAGAACGCATGGTGCTTACGGTGCGTCGAGACCCATTCGATCGGGCCGCCTTGCAGGGCGAGCGCGCCGAAAATCACGCCGACGTATTCGGCCGCCGTATTCAAACGTAACCCGCGATGCGTGAGCGTACGATGATAAGCGAGGGTGATTCCGAGCGCCGTCACGTTGTATAAGATGAAGGCGACCAGGATGGCCGACCAACTGAAGAACATCGGCAAAAACGCTGCGAGCGCGACGATGTGAATGAGCAGCAGGCCGAGGCCTGTGGCTTGATGGCGCTCGAGACGCAAAGTTGTCCCTCCGTTAAATAGCGACCGGCTCCGAGGGAGCTCGGAAGGGCCGCCCCGCCGTTTCCCCTTTCCCGCCTACCCTTCCCCCTGTAAGTTTTCGTAAAATGAGGGGTCTATAGGCCACGGGTGCAGGCATACGCCGCGGCCTGCGCTTAAATAGCGACGGTGGCCAAGACGACCTCGGCGACCACGACGCCGCAGCAGCCGTCCACTCCGAACCGGCGAAAGTTTTTCCGCCGGACGAAGCCTTTTCAGGGTGTCTATTATGCTACCCCGGGCGAGCGTGTGCCGCTTGTCGGACTTGATATCAGCGGGGGCGGCCTCTGCATTCTCTTGCAGCAGCCCGTCAAAGATCTCTCCGCCGAGCTCATGCTCGGCGCGGTCATTCAGGCGAAGCCCTTCACGGTGATCGGGACCGTCCGTTGGAGCGACGTCGTCAAAGTGAAAGGCGTCGATCATTTTCGCTACGGGCTGAAACTGAAGTCGATCGCCGACGACGACTGGGACCGTCTCATGTTATGGACGGTCGAGAACAATTCCGATTTCTCCGAAGGCGCAACGCTGTCGGCCGCCCAGCGCGACTCGCTGATCACGCAGCACACCCAAGACAAGATCGCGGAATCGCTGCTGGCCAAGGGCCGCATCGATCCGTACTCTGACGGCAAGCTGCCGCTGATCGAATACAATTTCGTCAAATACACGATGCGGCAAGGTTCGCCGTACGTGTGGCTGCGAGTACGCAGCCGCTGCACCGATCGAACGCTGCAAACCGTCGTCGACCATATGACGAACGTGCTCGTCAGCACCGACGATGGGCATACCAAACTGATCGACGTCGACTAGGGCCGGCTTAACTAGCCCTTTTGACGCGAGGCTTGCGCAGCTTGCGTGAGAGCGTCGAAGAAAAAGTGGCGGTTCTTGCCGGCCTGCTTCGAGACGTAGAGTGCCGCGTCGGCTGAACGGAAGAGTGCCTTGCCGTCGGTCCCGTCATTCGGGAAGATGGCACCGCCTGCCGAGGCTTTGACCTGGTGACGGGCGAGATTCGTGAACACGCGCTCGACGCCGCGCACGGCGGCGGGACGATTCGTGTTGGTGAGAACTAAGACGAACTCGTCGCCGGCGTAGCGCGCTACGATGTCACCCTTGCGCGCGCTGCCCCGCAGGACTTCGGCGAGCGCTTTGAGAGCCGTGTCCCCGGCTGAATGGCCGCCGCTGTCGTTGATCGTCTTGAGATCGTCGAGATCGAATATGAAGAACGCCAAGTGGGCGTTGTAGCGCTCGGCGTTGAGCAGCTCGCGGTCGAGCATTTGCTCGAGGGCGCGCCGGTTGAGGAGTCCGGTGAGGGAGTCCGTCATGGCGAGCTGTTGCGTCTCGGCGAGCAGCTGCGCGTTCTCGATCGCGATTGCAGCCTGCGAGCCGAAGTCGATCAGCATCCGCACCTGCATGTCGGTGATCCCGTCGGTCGGAGGGCCTTCGACGTATAGGACGCCGCGCACGATGTCGCGGCTGATCATCGGAACGAGCGCGTACGCGCCCTTCGTCCCGCCGACGGGCGATTCGCCGTCGCCTGAGGAGCCGAGATGGTAGTCGATCGTCCGCTGCACGACACCGCGCAGCGACGAGCTTTCGCGGAAATCTCCGGAACGCGACGGGACGACGTTGCCTTCGCTATTGGTCTCGAGGCGGCGGCGCGCGCGGCCTTCGACCATGTCGAACAAAATGATCCGGCGAAAGCGTAACGCTTCACGCACGCCGCGGATTACAATCGAGAGGATGTCATCGATCGCCAAGCTCGCGTTGATCGTCGAGAGAACCTGCTGGAAAACCAATAGCTCCGCGTTTTCCGCAGCGAGCTCGTTGCGCTCCGATTCAACCTCGGAAAGACGCCTCTCGAGCTCCTCGACACGCGCTCGTAACTCATCGAGCGAAAGAACAGTGGGATCGGCCACTCTAGCAATCGGCTTCGGAGGCCTCCGAGGGCAGTCCTATGCCGCGAAAGAACCCTTGTGAGCGGTTTGAACTCCTTCGTCCACCTGCACGTGCACAGCGAGTACTCTTTACTCGATGGCGCATGTCGCGTCGATGCGCTTTGCCGCCGGTCCGCCGACGACGGAGCGCCTGCAGTTGCGCTCACAGATCACGGCGTTATGTTCGGTGCGATGGAATTTTACTACGCCGCCAAGGAAGTCGGGCTGACGCCGATCGTCGGCTGCGAGGCGTATATCGCGCCCCGTGGTCGATTCGACCGAACGGTGCGAGATGAGGCGCACGTCACACTTCTCGCGGCCGACCTCGTCGGGCTATCGTAACCTCGTTGCGCTGATCTCGAAAGGCTTTCTTGAAGGCTACTACTACAAGCCGCGGATCGACCTGGATCTGCTCGCGCAGCACAACGACGGTTTGATCGTACTTTCCGGCTGTATGTCCGGTTTGTGCGCCGCTCCGCTCCTGCGGAACGACTATGAAGGCTCGAAGCGCGCTGCGCGAACGTATTTGGAGATCTTCGGCGACCGTTTCTACATCGAGATCATGCGTCACGGCATGCCCGAAGAAGAAGCGATAAACTCCGGCCTGATCAAGGTCGCGCGCGAGCTGAACATCCCGCTGGTCGCGACCAATGATTCGCACTATCTCCAGCGCGACGATGCCGTCGCGCACGACGTGCTGCTCTGCATCGGGACCGGCAAACAAGTCGCCGATACGAATCGCCTCAAGTTTTCGACGCCGGAGTACTACGTCAAATCTGCGAGCGAGATGCGCGAGCTCTTCGCCGACGTTCCCGACGCGTGCGACAACACGATTGCGATTGCCAAGCGCATCGACATCAAGATCCCGGAGAAGGTCTTTCACCTTCCCGACTATCCGGTGCCGCCGCGCACAATCAATCTTGGACGCGACGCCGCGGTCGCGACGTCGATCGCGATCGCCGACGCTGTCAGCGGCGATTTGGTGCCGGTCGAGCGTACGCCCGAAGAATATCTGCGCGAGCTGTGCGACGAGGGTCTGCGCGTACGCTACGGCGAGGAACGTGCCACGAACGATGCGGCGCTACGCGAGCGACTCGAGTACGAGCTTTCCGTCATCAATAAGATGGGCTACGCGTCCTACTTCTTGATCGTTTGGGATTTCATCAAGTACGCGCGAGATCACGACATCCCGGTCGGACCGGGTCGTGGCTCCGCGGTCGGATCGGTCGCCTCGTATTGCCTGCGGCATCACGAATCTCGATCCGTTGAAGTTCAAACTGATCTTCGAGCGGTTCCTGAATCCCGATCGCATCTCGATGCCGGATATCGACACCGATTTTTGCGTCGACCGCCGCGACGAAGTCATCCGTTATGTCACGGACAAATACGGCGCCGAACGCGTCGCGCAGATCGTGACCTTTGGAACGATGGCCGCGCGTGCCGCGGTCCGCGACGCGGGCCGCGCGCTCGGCGTGCCGCTGCAAGACGTCGACCGCGTCGCAAAGCTGATCCCCTCCGGTCCGGGCGGATCTGACGATCGAGCAAGCACTCACGTCGATTCCCGAATTGCGTTCGCTCTACGACGTGAATGCGCAGATCCGCGACCTGTGCGATACCGCGCGGACGATCGAAGGGTTGGCGCGTCACGCTTCGACGCACGCCGCTGGCGTCGTGATCTCGAAAGGTCCGCTGATCGACTACGCGCCGCTCATCAAACTTGGTGAAGGCGACGTCAACACGCAATACGACATGGGGTGGGTCGAAAAAATCGGCCTGCTCAAGATGGACTTTCTCGGCCTTCGCAACCTCACCGTGATGAAGAGCGCCTCGGACGAGATCCGGCGCACGACGAATCCGGAGTTCGATCTCGAGAAGATTCCGGACGACGATCGGAAGACGTTCGAGATGTTGAGCCGTGCCGAAACGATCGGCGTCTTCCAGCTGGAGTCGGAAGGCATGAAACGCGTCGTCACCGAGCTGAGACCGAACTCGCTCGACGACGTCGTCGCGCTGGTGGCGCTCTATCGGCCCGGCCCGATGGAATGGATTCCGAAGTATATCGCGCGCAAGCATGGGCGCGAGCAGATCGACGTACCTGCATCCGAAGCTCGAGCCGATTTTGCGTGACACGTACGGGATCGCGATCTATCAAGAGTCAGATCATGCAGATCGCGCGCGACATCGCCGGATTCTCGATGGTCCGAAGCCGACGAGCTGCGCAAAGTCATGGGCAAGAAGCAGAAGGACAAGATCCCGGTCTACCGCGAGAAATTCTCGGCGGGCGCCGAGCGCGAGGGCGATCGACCGGCGGCGTCGCAGCCGAGATTTTCGCTTTCATCGAACCGTTCGCCGGCTATGGCTTCAATAAGTCTCACGCCGCCGCGTACGGCTGGATCGCTTACCAAACGGCATATCTTGAAAGCGAACTATCCGCTGCAGTACTTTCGCGCGCTGATGACGTCGGTGAGCGACAAGACCGACAAGCTCGTCGAGTACATCGATGAAGCGACGCAAGGTAGGAATCACGGTTCTGCCGCCTGACGTCAACGAGTCGCTGGTCGACTTCACTTCCGTCAAGGACAGCGGCATCGGACAGATTCGCTTCGGCTTGGCGGCGATCAAAGGCGTCGGTGAGAATGCGGTTCACTCGATCTTGGAAGCTCGCGATACGGACGGCAAGTTCACCGACGTCTTCGAATTCGCCGGCCGCGTCGATCCCAGGCACGCCAACCGGCGCGTCTTCGAAGCGCTCGTCAAATGCGGAGCGCTCGACTCGCTCGAGGGTAACCGCGCGCAGCAGCTCGATGCGATCGACGTAGCGCTCGATCTGCCGCGGCCCACGCGCGCGAGCGCGAGCTCGGCCAAGTTTCGTTATTCGGTGAATCTTCGGGGACTCAAAAGATCGTTCCGAAGCTGCGCAATCTTGCGGCGCCTGCAACGCTCGAGATGCTTGGTTGGGAGCGCGAGACGCTCGGAGTGTTTCTCTCGGGGCATCCGCTCGCGGACATCGCCGAAGCCTTGGCGCGCAGTGGTGCCATGAACATCCGGGATGCAAAGACGAGCACGGACGAAGAAGTCGTGCACGATCGCGGGCCTGCTGACGCACGTGCGCCGCACGTTGACGCGCGCGCAATCGCAGATGTTGATTGCGACGCTCGAAGACATGAGCGGGAGCATCGAGTGCGTCGTCTATCCGAAGCTCTACGACGAATTGCAAGCGCCGTTCGTGCAAGATCACATCGTCGTTCTTTCGGGCCGCGTGCGCGTACGCGAACGGCCGGGGAACGCGGCCCCGACCGATGCGGCGCCCGAGGCGACGATGCAGGTCTCGACGGTGACGCCGTTTACGCGTCCCGCCAGCGACCCGTTGCCGCCGGGGTGGCACTTGCGGTCGGACGGCGCGAACAGGTCGATGCGCTGGCCGCGCTGTGCGCGGAATTCCCCGGACCGGTCCCCGTCGTATTGCACGTCGGAGCGGAATCACAGCGTGTCGAGCGCGGAATCACCGGGAGCGCGAGCGTTCGTAAGGAGCTCGAGCGAATCTTTGGAGCAGTGAACGTCGTAGAGGGTCCACCCTAGTGCGGCTTCCCGCAGGGGTCCGCGATTGGCTTCCGCACGAGCTGGCTCGCAAACGCGAGATCGAGCAAAAGATTCGTGCGGTCTTCGGGCGCTGGTCGTATCAGGAAGTGATGACGCCTGGATTCGAGCGCTTCGAAGTCCTCGAGTTCGGCTTAGGCGACACGCTAACCGACGAGACGTTTCGGTTTAACGACCGTCAAGCTAACGCGCATGGCGCTACGGCCCGAGATGACGACGCCGATCGCGCGCCTCGTCTCGACGCGCATGCGCGAGGAGCCCTTACCGTTGCGGCTCTCATACATCGCGCCGGCGTATCCGATATGAAGAACCGCAAGAAGGCCGGATGCGCGAGTTCACGCAGGCGGGCGTCGAGCTGATCGGGTGGGGCGGCGTCGATGCGGACGCCGAGGCGCTGTTCATGGCGGTCGAAGTTTGCGACGCGGTCGGACTCTCGGATGCATGCTTCGACATCAACGATGCAAACGTCGTCGACGGCGTTTTGGAAGCGATGCGGTTCCGCCCGGCGAGCGCAAACGTTGCAAAGCAGCTGATCACGGAACGCAACATCGTTGCGCTTGCGCGAATTGCGATCCGCGTCTAATCGGAATACGCAATGCTGCGCGGCGGTCTCGAAGCGCTCGAAAAAGTGCGGCCGCTTGTGCGTGACGTCGGTCTCGCAGATCGCGCTCGACCGTCTCGAGCAGCTCCTGAATCGCGCGGCGAGTCTCGGCATCGGCGGGCGCATCAACCTCGACTTCGCGATGTTGCGCGATCTCGAGTATTACACCGGCTTCGTCTTCGAGGGCTACATCGAAGAGATCGGTTTCTCGCTGTGCGGCGGCGGACGATACGACAATTTACTGCCGCGTTTCGGTTACGACGTTCCGGCCGTCGGTTGGATGGGCGGCGTCGAGCGGATTCTTGATCGCGCTCGAACGCCGCGGCACGTCACATCGACCGCAAGCGACCGCGCATCGACATGCTGGTGGCGGGCTCGGATATCGTCGCCGCACGCGAGCGCGCGGCGGGAAACGTCGTGCGTTGCGCCTCCGCGCGATCTGAGCGATGAAGCGCTGATCGCCGACGCGCGCGCACACGGCATTCCGCGCATCGTGATCGCCGGAACGGCGAATCCGTGAAGGAGCTTCGCGTGCGAAAGGCGCCGATCGACGCCTGTCGAAGTGCAGAGTCCGTTCAAGGGCAGGCGCACTGATGAGCTTGGACGATCGCGGTTCCCAAAGGCGCGCTCTTCGACGATGCGGCCGCGCGATTGCGCGCGGCCGGGATCGACGTGCCCGAAGATGCCGGCCGCCGTCTTGCGGTGCGCGTCGGCGACGGCATCGCAGCTCGTTGTTCCTACGTCCGAGCGACGTGCCCGCGTACGTCGAGTTCGGCGCCGCGGATTGCGGCATCGTCGGCAAAGACGTTCTGTGGGAAACCGATCGTCACGTCAGCGAGCTCGCCGATCTCGGGTTCGGCTGCTGCCGGCTCGTCGTCGCGGCGCGGCGGCATCGACCGCTATCACGAAGGTGCGCCGCTGCCGACGTTCTTGCGCGTCGCGACGAAATTCGTGCGATGGCACGGAAGTCTATTTCGCCGAACGTGATCTGCCGGTCGAGATGATCCCGCTGCACGGTTCGGTCGAGCTCGCGCCCGCTCGTCGGCTTGGCCGATCTGATCGTCGATCTCGTCGCGACCGGAAACACGTTGCGCGAACACGATATGGTCATCGTCGACGAAATCGATCGCTCGACGGCGCGCTTCGTCGTGAATCCGGTTCGTTTTCGCACGAAGTACGCCGAGCTTCGCGCGCTCTTGGAGCGGCTGGGAGCGAAACCTCGGCGGTCAAGGCGTGAAGCGCCTCCGATCGTCGAGAGCCGCGACGAGCGGCGCTCGCGGCACTTTACGCGCCCGGATGGACGCCAAGCGAAGAGGTCGTCGCGAGCGTGACGCAAGATCTTGACGACGTGCGCTCGCGCGGCGACGATGCGTCGTGCGATGACGCGCGGCGTTTCGACGATCCGGATTTTACGGCTCGAGCGCTTGCGCATGCGATTGCCGCCGCTCGCAAGAAGCGCGCGGCTGCTCGTTCCAAGCGACGTCGCCGCAGGTCTCGAACTGGCGCGCGAGCGTGTGCTGCGTTTCATGCGCGTCAACGTATCCCGGACATGCGAGTACGACGAGCGCGACGGGTCGCGCTACGCTGTTCTCGTCGCGTCCGCTGCGCAGCATCGGCGCATACGTGCCGGGCGGGAGCGCGTCGTTGCCGTCGACGGTGATCATGACGGTCGTTCCGGCAAAAGTCGCCGGCGTCGAGCGCGTCGTCGTCACGACGCCCGCCGCTGCGCGGCGGATTGGGCGTCAATCCGGCGATTCTGTATGCGTGCGTGCTGTGCGGGGTCGACGAGCTGTATGCCGTCGGCGGCGCGCAAGCGATCGGCGCGCTGGCGTATCGGCACCGCGACGATCGCGCCGGTCGACAAGATCGTCGGTCCCGGGAACGTCTGGGTCACCGAGGCCAAACGCCAAGTTTTCGGCGTGTGCGGAATCGACGGACTTGCCGGGCCGTCGGAAGTGCTGGTCGTCGCCGATGAGAGCGCGCGGCCGGAGTTCGTAGCCGGTGAGATGATCGCGCAAGCGGAGCACGATCCGTCGCGCGTGTCGCGGCCGTTTCGAGCGAGCCGCGAAGTCTTGGAGCGCGTTGCCGACGGCGCTCGGCGACTTCGCGCGCGAAACGGGACGTAGTGAGATCGTCGCGTCGCGTGCTTCGCCGAACGCACGTGGCTCATCCACGCCCGCGACGAAGACGCGATGGTCGAGGTCATCGAGCGCTTCGCGCCCGAGCATCTTTCGATTCAAACGCGGGAACCGATGGCGGCTCGTCCCGCGCGTCCGGCATGCGGGCGCGATTTTCATCGGCGCATCGACTCCGGTTGCGGCGGGCGACTATATCGCGGGGACGAATCACGTCTTGCCGACCTCGGGCGCTGCACGCTTCGCGTCCGGCCTGCGTCTCGCCGATTTCATGCGCACGATGTCGCTCGTCGAGAACAGCGACTGCGCGCATGCAGCAGGATGCCGACGTCCTTGCAGCGCTGGCGGATTTCGAAGGTCTTCCGGCCGCACGCACAAAGCGCGAGAATGCGGAAACGATGAACCGGATTCGCCTCGTCGCGCTCGATCTGGATGGCACCCTGATCTCGACGAAGCTGCAAATCTCGCAGAGCGTCAAGACCGCCATCACGCGTGCGCGCGGCGCAGGCGTCGCGTTCACGATGGTGACCGGACGGATGTTCGCGGCCGCACGTCCCTTTGCAACCGCGATCGGGATCGAAGGACCAATCGTCTGCTATCAAGGTGCCGCGACATACGTGGTTGCATCCGGCGAGCGCTTAGCACATACGCCGATAGCGGCACCGATCGGTCTACGCGTCTTTGCGCGCGCGGCGCGCGAGGGCGTGCGCGCGCTCGGCTATGTCGAGGACCGCTTGTACACAGAAATCGACGACGAGTATACGCGAAGTTACACGGCGCTGGCGAAGGTCGATGCAAACGTCGTCGGTCCGCTGACGGAATTCTTTGCGGAGCGGCCGTCGACGAAGATCAATTGCGTGCTCGATCCCAAACGCGCCGGCGCGTATGCCGAGGAGTTGCGCGTATGGCTGGCGGGCGACGCAAACGTCACGCGCAGTCAACCGGAATTCGTAGAAGTCATCGATGCGAGCGTTGACAAGGGACGCGCGCTTCGAGCGGTTGCAAAGCACTACGGCGTCGACCTCGCCGAAACGATGGCGATCGGTGATTCCTGGAATGACGTCCCGCTGATTACGAGCGCCGGTTTCGGCGTCGCGATGGGGACCGCACCACCCGAGTTGACGGAGAAGGCCGATGCGATCGTCGCCGGCGTCGAGGGCGACGGCGTGGCTGAAGCCATCGAACGCTTCATTTTGAGCGCCGCGTGAGCGCCGTGCGTCGCCGCGCCAAATCATCGTTGATCGTGCGGCTGCGCGTCTTTTGGATTTTCATCGTGATCCTGCTCGTCGCTGCGGGGTTTGCCGGCTTTCGCGTCGCGACGTGGCCTGATTTCAATCCGAAAAACGTAGCCGTCGACGGAACGAGACATGTTTCGATCGCAGATGTGCTCAAGCTCGCGGGGATCCCGAGCGATCGCAACGTGTGGTTGATCGACAAACATGCTGCAGAAGCACGCGTGGATGCGCTGCCGTGGGTGCAAACGACGCGCGTGCACCGCTCGCTACCTGCGAACGTCCGCATCGACGTCGTCGAGCGAACGCCGGCCGCGTGCGTGCAAGCTGGATCTGCGCGATATTTGGTCGATGCGAGCGGACACGTTATCGAAACGTCGTGCAGCGATGCGTCGCGCGCAGTGGTCATCGGATGGCCGCCGCTTGTAGCGCAACACCCAGGGTCGATCCTCGACGTCGCGCAGCTCACGCGGTTTCTCGCGGACGTGCAAACGTTACGCGCGCATCATTTGGACCCGGTATATAGCGGATTCGATCGTTTCGGGGGCCTGGAGGTCACGCTCTCCGGTGGCATTGCGGTGCGTTTTGGCGACGACCGGGACCTCGCGCGGAAAGCGGGGCTGGTCGACCCGATTCTCCAGGCCTACGGAAAGCGGACCCGGGACGTCGCCGTCATCGATCTTCGGGCGCCGTCAACTCCGGTCGTCGAGGAACGCAGCCCCCACAAGTAGTAGGGTTTTCGGCGGGGGGACACAATATCTAGGGGATGAGGTCGCAGACCCTCGCCGGGCTCGACATCGGCACGACCAAAACCTGTGCCGTCGTCGCCGCTACCGGACCTGCCGGCCTCGAGATCATCGGCGTCGGCGAGGCGCCGTCGACCGGGCTGCGCAAGGGCGTCGTTACCGATCTCGAGGAGACCGTCAAGGCAATCGAAGCCGCGACCGAGCGGGCCGAACGGATGGCCGGCGTTGCACATCTCCCAAGTCTACGTGGGCGTCACCGGCGAGCACATGCAGAGCACGAACAATCGCGGCGTCGTCGCCGTCTCCGGTGAGGAGCGCGAGGTCGTCGCATGGCGACGTGCGGCGCGTCGTCGACGCTTCGAAGATCATCAACTTGGCGGCCGACCGGCAGATCATTCACGCCTTGCCGCGCCACTATACCGTCGACGGTCATGAAGGCGTGACCGATCCGGTCGGCATGTCGGGCGGACGTCTCGAAGTCGAGACGCACATCGTCACCGGCGGCTCGACCTTCATCGCCAACGTGCTCAAGTGCGTCCATCGCGCCGGACTCGAGCCGGCCGGCCTCGTCTTCGAGCCGCTTGCTTCGTCGGCTGCGACGCTGTTGCCGGAAGAAAAGCACGTCGGCGTGGTGCTGCTCGACATCGGCGGCGGAACAACCGACATCGCGGTGTACGTCGGCGGCGGCGCGGTGCACACCGCGACGATCCCGGTCGGCGGCAACATCCTCACCAACGACATCGCGCTCGGCCTCAAGACGAATTTCGCCGAAGCGGAGCACGTCAAGCGAACCTACGGCTGCGCGGCGAAACTCGGCTCGGCGACGAGACGAGTCGTTTCGGTCAAGACGCTCGACGGCCGCAATTACGCGGATGGTGACGCGCGCGCAGTTGCGCGCGATCGTCGCGCCGCGCATCACGAGATCTTCCGCATGGTGAAGGCGCACATCGCCGAGCAGGTGCCGCGCGACATGATGTTGGCGTGAAGTCGTTCTCACCGGCGGCGGCGCGCATCTGCCGGCATCGACGCGGCGGCCAGCTGAAATCTTCGGCGTTCCGGTACGCGCATCGGATATCCCGTCGACGCTCGCGGGACTCACCGATGCGGTCAAACAACCGGAGTACGCGACGGCGGTTGGGCTCGTGATCTTCGGCCCCAAGGGCGACGGCGCACCGACTGCAACGGCCGTCAAGCGCGGCGCCATTGGCTCGCGAGCTTGGCGATCTGGCTCAGCGACCTGTGGAATTAAGCGTTACCTAAGCAACCCAATTCTTTGGAGGAATACGCCGATGGCAGACGCCAAACGATACGTTCCCGATCATGCCGCGACGATCAAGGTGATCGGCATCGGCGGCGGCGGCTGCAACGCCGTCAACCGTATGATCGAGGCGGGCCTCGGCGGCGTCGAATTCTACGCGATCAACACCGACGTGCAAGCCTTGCGCAACGTGAAGACCGATAACACGCGTGCAGATCGGCAGCGAGCTTGACGCGCGGTCTCGGCGCGGGCGCGAATCCGAACCTCGGACGCGAAGCGGCAGAACGAATCGCGCGAAGATCTTGCGATGGTCCTCGACGGCGCGGACCTCGTGTTCATCACCGCCGGCATGGGCGGCGGAACGGGCACGGGTGCGGCGCCGGTCATCGCCGAGCTGGCGCGCGAATCGGGCGCGCTGACGATCGCCGTCGTTACGAAGCCGTTCTCAATTCGAAGGCCGCAAGCGCATGCAAATTGCCGAGCGCGGCATCGCGGAGCTCGAAGCGAAAGTCGACACGCTGATCACGATCCCGAACGAGCGCATCCTGCAGATCATCGAGAAGAAGACGCCGCTGCAAGAAGCGTTCTCGCTACGCCGACGACGTGCTGCGTCAAGGTATCCAGGGGATCTCCGACCTGATCACGCAGCCGGGCTCGATCAATCTCGACTTCGCCGACGTCAAGACGATCATGACCGACGCGGGCTCCGCGATGATGGGAATCGGCGAAGGCACCGGCGAGCATCGCGCCGCCGACGCCGCGCAAAAGGCGATCGCTTCGCCGCTGCTCGAGACGACGATCGAAGGCGCGCGCGGCGTGATCTTCAACATCACGGGCGGCAGCGATCTCTCGATGTACGAGGTGAACGAAGCGGCCGAGATGATCTCGCGCGCCGTCGATTCGGATGCGCAGATCATCTTCGGCGCGTCGATCGATCCGACGATGCAAGGGCAAGGTTCGCGTCACCGTGCTGGCGGCCGGGTTCGGCGTCCGCCCAACGACGCACGCCGCAGACCGGCGGCCGGCGATCGACTTCGACAAGGTCGCGCCGGTCAACATGGACGACATCGAGGTCCCGGCGTTCTTGCGCTATAGGGGCTAAGGGCCCGACGCCTCCCGCGGCGTAAGACCGGGGATGATCGAAACCGCAACCACCGTTATCGACCTGTTCAGCGACACCGCGACGAGGCCGACTGAAGGCATGCGCCGCGCGATCGCCGAGGCCGAGGTCGGCGACGAGCAACGGCGCGAGGATCCTACCGTCAACCGGCTGCAAGCGGCGGTTGCACAGCTCTTGGGCAAAGAAGCGGCGCTTTTCTTGCCGTCGGGCACCATGTGCAACTTGATCTCGTTTGCGGTTGCAACGAAACCGGGCGACGAAATCATCTTGCATCGCACGGCGCATCCGATCGTCGCCGAAGGCGGCGGAACGCCGGCGTTCAGCGGTGCGATGTTCAATCCGCAAGATGGTGCGCGCGGGATGTTCACGCCCGCGCAGGTTGCGGCCGCAATTCGCGCGCCTTCACGGTATGCGCCGCGCAGCCGAGTCGTCTCGATCGAGCAGACGACGAACTTGGGCGGTGGAGGCGTGTGGCCGCTGGCGACGATCGTGGAGATCGCGGGAGTCGCACGCGCAAACGGCCTGTGGATGCACTGCGACGGTGCGCGCTTGCTCAATGCGGTCGTTGCAAGCGGGACGCCGGCGGCGACCTATGGCAAGCATTTTGACTCGATCTGGATCGATTTCAGCAAAGGTCTCGGCGCGCCGGTCGGTGCGGTGTTGGCAGGCCCGCGCAGCTTCATCGAAGAGGCGTGGTACTTCAAACAACGTTTTGGTGGGGCGATGCGGCAGGCCGGCGTGATCGCCGCGGCGTGTTTGTACGCGCTCGAGCACAACGTCGAGCGGCTCGCGGACGATCATGCCAATGCGCGAATCATCTACGATGCGGTGCGTGAGGTTCCGAATATTGCGATCGAGGATGTCGAGACGAATATCGTGATCTTCGACGTCGAGCGCCTCGGTAAGACTGCAGCCGACGTTGAAAATCGCCTGGGTGAACAACACGTACGCCTCAGCGTAATGGGGAAGACGAAGCTGCGGGCCGTTACCCATCTCGACGTTACGCGCGCGCAAGTCGCGCTAGCGGCGAAGACGATCGGGTCGGTTCTGCGCGAAAGCTAACGCGCCGGAAGTGGTCTGCCAAGCGCCGCCCTAAGTGCAGTGCGGCCGGCGTTCGTTCCTAATAGTAGACGGACGTACTCGGTGTAATTGACGACGCCCGTTGGGATGTGCTGGGCTTTGAGGTATTTGTCGTAGCTGCCCCACGCGATCTTGAAAGCAAGCGGCCGGATGTGCGTTACATCGCGCCGGCGCATCGCGCCGTAGTCCGCGAGAACGATATTGGACAGACGCGCATCGGCGCGCGGTATGCGCGGAAGCGCACCGTAGACGATCAGTAGCCCCGAGTATCGCACGATCGGATCGTTCGATTGCAGCGTCGCAAGCGACGCGATAAAGTTCGCGTCGGACTCGCGTGCGACGCCGGCGACGTGGCCCCATTCGTGCTCGAGCGTAAACGGATACTCGAACCACAGAAGGTCGCTCGCCAAATACGTTTCGTAAGTGAACGGGACGAACATCCCGGTGATGCCCGCCGATGTAAAATACCAGTCCATGATGCTGCGCTTCGGGCGCGTCGGAACGACCGCGTGCGTTACGCCGAGCGTGCCGAGCGTGGCCTGTTCCGCTTCGATGAGGGCGGGACGAACGTCGACGTTTCCATCGCGCTCGCGATGAGCCGCAATCGCAGCAACATCGAGGACGCTCACCATGCGGAGCTCGAGCGGCACGAGCGCGAGCGGGTCGACGGATGTGGCGTCGAAGTTTAGCGTGGTGCCGAGCGATGGGCGATCGTAATTCAAGCCCCAATCAACTAGGAACCACACGTAGATCACGCTGAGGGTCGCCAGCGTGTGGAGCGTCAGGTGAGCGACCGTACGCCACGTTCGTTTTCTACGAAGGTCCGCGGTCCAGCGTACGACGAGCCCGATGACGATGATGACGAGAATGCAATCGCTGAGTGCGAAAGGCAGATGATTCGTCAAACCGGTTAGCGTCGTTTGTGCCGCCGGATAGAACGTGTTTGCGTAGAACCCATCCAGAAAATTCTGGGAGGGCATGACAAACATCGCAACAAGGGCGACGATGATCGCCAGAAGGCGAGCTATGCTCATTGGGAAAGAGGCACTCCATGGAAACGCTTGAGGTTCCGGTCGCACCAGAGACTGTTACGCGGACCGTCGAAGTTCGCCGCCTGATTCACCGTCATCCCGAACTAGGTTTCGAGGAGCAGCGCACGGCAGCGCTGGTCGAGAGCGAGCTGGATGCGATCGGCGTCGAGCACCGTCGCGTCGCCAAAACGGGCGTGGTCGGGATCATTCGCGGTGCGAAGCCGGGCCACGTCGTCGGTTTGCGCGCCGACATGGACGCGTTGCCTGTTCAAGAGCAATCCGGCGAACCGTTCAGCTCGGAAGTGCCGGACAAAATGCATGCCTGCGGACATGATGCGCACACGGCAATGTTGCTTGGTGCGGCGCGAGAGCTCGTGCGCACGCGCGATAAGCTCGAGGGAACCGCGGTGCTGCTCTTTCAGCCCGCAGAAGAAGGCCCGGGCGGCGCGCTGCCGATGATCGAGGCGGGCGTCATGGAGAATCCAAAAATCGAGGCGGTCGCGATGTTGCACGTCGACAATCGTCTCGACGTCGGGATCGTCGGCATAACGCCCGGTGTGGTAAATGCCGCGGCCGACGAATTTCACGTAACGATTACCGGCGTCGGAGGTCACGGAGCGGCGCCGCATCGTGCGGTCGATACGATTCCGTGCGCGGCTGCGACGGTACTGGCGCTTCAAAATATCGCGGCTCGCGAAACCGATCCGCTCGCGACCGTCGTCGTAACGATTGGAACGATCAACGGCGGTTATCGCAATAACATCATTGCCGACAGCGTGAAGATGACCGGCACGTTCCGTTCGCAAGATAAAACCGTGCGCGAAGGACTCGAGCCGCGCGCGCGCCGCATCATCGAGAGCGTTGCAGCGGCGTACAACTGCAAAGCCAAGCTCGAAGTTTTTTACATGTATCCGCCCGTTCACAACGATGTTCCGATGACGGAAGCGTTCGCGGTCCAAATGCGGCATGCGTATCCCGGGATTCGCGTCGAGAGTCCGCCCGCAACGATGGGCGGGGAAGACTTCGCGTACTTTGCGGAACGCGCACCGGGTACGCTCGTGCGGCTTGGGGTCCGCAATGAGAGCGAGGGGATCATTCACTCGGGGCACAGTCCCAAGTTCCGCATCGACGAGCGTGCGCTTCCAATCGGGATTGCGACGCTGGTCGAGTTCGCGCGATCTGCGGGATCGGGCCGTATCTTGGGGCACTAACCGAGGGGACCACTATATCTTGGGGTCGAAGCACCGGTCAATGGCTGCCATGGGTCCCGGCGAACGTTCCGCCGGCTCGCTGTACCAAAGCGCAGACCTAGACGTACCGGGGAAAACGGCCTTCGAGCTGCTCCGCGCAGTCGAGAAGTGGCCGGTATGGCTTTCGTTTCTGCGCAGTGTCCGTCGCCTGGAGGCGGCGCTACCAATCGGACCCGGGAGCGAGATCGCGATCCGCTCGAGCATTCCGGGGGCCGAAGAAGAGCTGTACGAGGTCGACCGGTTCGTCGACGGCTACATCGTGTCGCTCGTCGGCGCGTATTCCGTGCGGCGCCGCATCGATGTGCGCATCGAGGGCAAGACCGCACGCTCGAAACTCGTCGTCCGGCTCGATTATCCGACCTATGGTGGGGTCTTCCCGGCTCTCATCGACCGGGTAACCGCTCGGAGGCGCCTCGATGCTCAGCTCGCCAACTCGCTCCTACATTTCAAGGGCTTGGTTGAGTATGAAGGCGACCCGTCTGAAACCGCCGTCTTGCTCCCGGTAGAGCCGTTAGCAGTCATTGACGCTAATTGCTAGGGGTGGGTATACTGAAAGGCACCCATCCTAAGGAGATATCCAGGCTTGCCATTGTATGAATACGGCTGCACGAAGTGCGGACACGTCGCAGACGTTCGCCACGGCTTCGACGATAAGCCACAGGTAACGTGCGAAAAGTGCGGCGCGGCGATGACGCGCCGCTTCAGTGCTGCGCCGATCGTATTCAAGGGGTCGGGATTCTACGTTACGGATTCGCGCGGATCGACCAGCAACAGCAAAGCAGAGAAGTCCGAGTCGGGCGACAAATCGGAAAAGAGCTCGGAAAAGAGCGAACCCGCGAAGACCGAACCCGCGAAGACCGAGACGAAGCCAGAACCTAAAAAAGACGCCGCAGCGTAGATAAGCGATGATCGTCATCGCCTTCGCGGTTGTGTGCGTTCCCGTCTTCGGCATCGGGCTCTATTTTTTTGTGCGCGACGTGCTGGCTGGCATGCGGTTGTCGCGCCAAGCGCGGGCGATTGTTCCGCGTATGCTGCTCTCGCAGCTGCATTTCGCGCAGCTTGACGCAAAGCGCAGCGCGAAGACGTTCAAAGCAATCGGCGCACTTGCACCGCGGGCTGCGATAGCGAGCGCGTCGATCTTAGCGAGCGTGAATACGTATCGCGCGCTGCTCGCGCGATTACGGGATTAGCCTAAGCGGTCGTCTTCGGGCGGCTCCCACGTCCAGCCCGGGACTGTGGGATCCGGTGAGGTTCCAAACGGCGACGCATCCGGAGCCGGCGGAACCGGGAACGGAGCGCCGAACGGCGGATGCTCCGCTGCCGGCGCTGCAGGCGGCGTGGGTGCCGCAAAGCGCGGATTCGTGGGTGTCGGTTGCAGCTGGGTGTCGGGAAGCCCGAATGGATTCAGCACCAGCTCCGGTGCAGCAAACGCCGGCGGAACGGCGGGTTGTGCAACGGGCTGCGGTGCAGGTGCTGGCGCTGACGTTACGGGGGGTGCGGCCGGTTGCGGCGCCGTCGGCGCCGCGATTGTCTCTGAAGTAATAACGGTTGGTGCCGCGGTGGGAGCAGCTGTGGCGGCCGGCGAGAGAGCCGGTGCCGGTGACGGCCCGGAGAGCGCGGGCGTCGAGCGCACGGTTTCGACGGTCGTCGTCGGCGCTGGAGCGATCGCGGCTTCGGAGTACGTCGGCTTCGGAATCTGGCCCATCGCAGCGCCGATCAAGACAAGGCGCGCTTGCGGGAGAAGCATCGCGTTCGAGCGCGTCGCAATGCGACGCAGCTCCTCGACGTCTTCTTCGGGTGCTTCTTCGGCTTCGATCGTGTCGAGCAGAAGGTCGACCGTGTCGATCAGATATTCGAGCGGCGGGAGCTTGCCGAATTGGAAGATGGATTGCGCGACGTCGGGTTTGACCATCTCGAGCAGCTTCTTCCAGTAGTCGACGCCCTGATAGTGTTCGAACGAACCAAACTCACGCTTCGCGCGCTGGTACAGCGCTGCGATACGGCGGCCGAGCGGATCCGAGGGCGGTGCGAGCTCGATGACCGCGACGCGCTTCGCAACGCGCGCGAGCTCGGTGAGAATCTGCGCGTGGAACGACGGATCGACTTCGTGCAGATAGCCGGCGGCTATGGCGGCGTCGAATGCGAGATCGCGGGCGGGAATAACGGACGTGCTGCCACGGATCGTGCGCACGCCGAGGTCGGCGTGTTCGCGAATGATCGTCTCGCGCGCTTCGATGACCGCAACTTTGCAGCCGATCTCGAGTGCGCGGCGTACGTAGCCGATGTTGCCGCTGAATCCGCAAAAAACCACTGATTCGCCCGCAGTTAACGCGAGCGTATCGAAAGTGAGTGCTTCGATGCGCTTGGATTCGTGTTCGAACTCTAGAGGCGAGTAGGTATGCGAAGGCCGAGCCGAACTGATAGTAGTCGTCATCGTTGTTTGCGCTTCCACGACGCCGGGGGGCGTCCTTGCCCGTCCACAGGATAACGGCCAGTTATCGGTATGGGGACGGTTAACTTTAGGTTTAGACGATTTTCGCTGCGCAAAAAGACTGGTGGGGGAGGTGGGATTTGAACCCACAAGGGCTTTCACCCGGTCGCTTTTGAGGCGACTGCGTAGACCGTTCCGCCACTCCCCCAGCCCCGAGGCACGCTTTCGCGTGCCACAGGGGGGAGTCTTGCGGCCGGCGCACATGGGACACCCTTAAGACATGCGCACGACATCGCGAACGCGCAACGATCTCTCGGACCTCTTGGGTATCGAAGGGATCCTTACGCTCGATCCCCTCGAAAGCAAAGCGCTGGCCGACAATCCGCTCGGCGATCGCTCCGATCGTCCGCTCGGCGTTTACACGCCGCCCGGTTACGACCGTGAAGGCTCGACACGGTATCCCGTTTTGTATCTGCTGCACGGCTACACCGGGGATCTAGCCGGTGTCATCGGCACACGGCTGTGGGAGAAGAACGTCGTGCAGCGCCTCGATCGCTTGATCGTCGGGAAAAAGATGCCGCCGGTGCTGATGGTGATCGTTGACGGCGCCACGCGCCTAGGCGGATCGCAATACGTCAACTCGATCCATAACGGCGACTACGCATCGTACGTCGTGCACGAAACGCTCGCGCACGTCGATGGGCATTATCGTACGATCCCTCGTCCCGAGGGCAGAGGCGTGCTTGGGAAATCGACCGGTGGCTTCGCGTCGTTATATCTGACCATGAACTACCCTGGACATTTCGGTGCGTTCGCTTCGCACAGCGGCGATTCGTATTTTCGGATGTGTCAGGTAAAATCGCTCATCACGTGCGGACGGGTTTTGGAAAGGTACGCGAACTTCGAAGCCTTCGTCCAAGCCTTCGAGGCGAAGGATAAGCCGAAGTTCGAAGAGGTCTCCACGATGGAGATGCTCGCCTATGCAGCCGCGTATTCACCGACCGGTGCGAAGGCTTTCGCCTTCGACTTGCCGATCGACGTGCGAACCGGCGCATTCCGCGACGACGTCTGGGCACGCTGGCTGGCGTTCGATCCGACCGAACAGATCCCGCAAAAGAAAATCGAGCTTGGGGCCTTGCGCTTACGCTACATCGATTGCGGACGGCGCGATGAATACGGACTCGACATCGGCTCGCGCGTCATGGCACAGCAGATTCGAGATTTAGGACTCGAGGTGCGGCACGAAGAATTCGACGACGATCATATGCGCATCAGCTACCGTTACGACGTTTCGCTTCCAGCTTTGGCCGAAGTCCTCGACCGCGAGTAAAGGTAGACGAGCGCCCCTAAGGCGAGAGAAAGCGCAGTAAACGCGTCCGCGAAGACGCCGGCCGTAAGAACGACGTAAATCCAAGCGGCGAGCGCGATCAGCGGCGGAAGCGGAAAGAGCGGCATGCGGTACGGCATCGGAACCTTCGTAGCACGCAATTGCAGAATCGACGCGAATGCGCCGATCCCCCCAAGAACCACGATGCCGACGCCGATGACCGCGATGATCTGATCGAGCGGCAAAAAGCAACAGCCGAGCGACGCAACGCCGATTGCGACAAGCGAAACGACCGGATAGGCGTCGCGCGGATGCAAGCGCGCAAAGGCGCGAAGAAATAATCCGTCACGGGCGGCGGCATACGGAACGCGTGAGGCTGCGAGCAAGAGCGCGAACGTCGAGGCGAATGCCGTGACGAGAATGAGGACGGTAACCGCGTTTGCAAACGAGCCTCCGAGCGCGCGTTCGACGACCGTTGATGCGACGAACGAGGCGCCGAGCATCTGCTGCCAGGGTATCGATCCGAGAATCCCGGTCTGCAGCGCGAGATACAGGGCAGCGACTATCGCGACGGCAGTGATGATCGAGCGCGGTATCGTTGTGGCCGGTGCGATCACTTCCTCGCCGATGCTGGTGATCGTGTTGTAGCCGAGATAGTCGTAGAGCGTAACGGTCAATCCGCTGCCGAGTCCCGCGATCAGCGGCCAAAACGTATGCGCTTGCGGATCGACCGTAAAAGCGACGTGCGGATCGAAGCGGATCCATGCTGCGAGCGTTACGACGACGAGCGTAAGCGTTGCCGCTCCGAAGAGGACGAGCGAAATCAATGCGACGCGGACGATGACGCGCGCCAATAAGACTATCGTGACGGCGCCGATAGCAACCGCGAGCAGGTGCTGCGCGAGATCGTTGTTCCGCAGGGCCGGCATGATATACGTCGCGTACTGCGAGAATCCGATGTAACCGCTCGCCAGCAAGAATGGCGTTGTGATCACGAATTGCCACACGAACAAAAACGCCAGCACCCGTCCGCTGCGCGGACCGAATAGCTCGAGAAAGAACGCGTAGAGTCCGCCGGCGCGCGGGAGCGCAGCGCCGAGCTCCGCCCATACGAGACCGTCGCAGATGGCGACGAGCGCGCCTAAGATCCAGGCCGCGAGCGAGAGTGGTCCGTGCAGCGCCGCGAGCACGAGCGGAATCGTGATCAGGGGTCCGATCCCGATCATTGCGATCGCGTTGGTCGCGATCGCCGCGGCGGGTCCGACTCCGCGGATCAGGTCAGTGCGGCCGCCCGGGAGGTCGAGAGTGCGTGTTCGAGATCGGCAACGAGATCGTCGGCGTCCTCGATGCCGACGGAAAGACGAATGAGTCCATCGGTGAGGCCGCGCCGTTCGCGATCTTCTTTTGGAATCGAGCCGTGCGTCATGCGGGCCGGGATCGAGATCAATGATTCGACGCCGCCGAGGCTCTCGGCGAGGCTGAAGAACTTCAAGCGTCGCACGAAATCGTGTGCGCGCTCTTCGGGACCGCGAAGAACAAAGCTCACCATCCCGCCGAATCCGCGCATCTGGCGCTTCGCAAGCTGGTGTTGCGGATGCGACTCGAGACCGGGATAGTAGACGCGCTCGACCTCGCCGTTCTTGGCGAGGAACTCCGCAATCGTGCGCGCGTTCTTTTCATGCTCGCGCATCCGCACGGCTAGGGTCTTGACGCCGCGCATCACGAGATACGCATCCATGGGTCCGGGAACTCCGCCGACGGCATTTTGATGAAACTTGATCGTGTCAGCGATCTCCGGCGAGTTCGTCATCGTTGCGCCGCCGATGACGTCACTGTGGCCGCCGAGATACTTTGTCGTCGAGTGCACCACGACGTCGGCACCGAGCGCGAGCGGCGACTGTAAATACGGCGTTGCGAAGGTGTTGTCGACGACGACAACCTGACGCGGTTGTCTCAGCGCGGCGATCGCAGCGATGTCGATCAGCTTGAGCAGCGGGTTGGTCGGAGTCTCGAGCCAGAGCATGCGCGTATTGGGACGCATTGCGTTCTTGACGCTCGGAACGTCCGTCATATCGACGTAGCTGAATTCGAGGCCGTAGCGGGCAAGCACGCGCGAGAAGAGGCGATAGGTTCCGCCATAGAGATCGTCCGTGACGACGACGTGATCGCCTGCAGAAAGCAGGTTGAGCGTCGCCGAAGCCGCGGCCATTCCGCTTGCAAAGGCGCTGCAGAACTTCGCATCCTCGAGTGACGCGAGCTGTTGCTCGAGCGCGACGCGCGTCGGGTTCACGGTACGGCTGTAATCGAAACCTTTGTGCTCACCGACGGCGGTCTGCGTGTAGGTCGAGGTTTGGTAAATCGGAACGATCGTTGCCCCGGTCGCGGGATCGGCATCCTGACCGGTATGAATGGCTCGCGTCGAGAATCGCATGGTATACTACCCTTCTCGCCCGACGAGGAGACGACATGCAATTGCGTGAGAAGGCGACGAGCGCGGACGACATTCGCGAAGCGCAACGCGAATGGGAGCAAATGTCGCTCCTGCCGTTCATGGAACGGCGTGCGGAGCGCCGCCCGGAATTTCGGACGATCAGTGGTACGCCGATCGAGCGTATCTACACGCCGGCGCATGTCGAGAATCTCGACTACATCACCGACCTCGGCTTTCCCGGACAGTTTCCGTACGCGCGCGGCCCCTACCCGACGATGTATCGCGCGCAGCCCTGGACGATGCGCCAGATCGCGGGATTCGGGACGGCCGACGATACGAACGGCCGCTTCAAGTACCTGATCTCGCAGGGCCAAACCGGAATCTCGACCGATTTCGACATGCCGACGCTGATGGGCTACGACAGTGACGACGCGCGGAGCGAAGGTGAAGTCGGTCGCGAGGGCGTTGCCGTCGATACGGTCGACGACATGCACGATCTCTATCGTGACATCGATCTCGAAAAGATCTCGGTTTCCATGACGATCAATCCGAGCGCGTGGATTCTGCTCGCGATGTATCTCGTCGTCGCCGAAGAGCGCGGCTTCGACTGGAAGAAGCTTTCGGGGACCGTTCAGAACGACATTATCAAAGAATACATCGCGCAGAAAGAATGGATCTATCCGCCGCGTCAGGCGATGCGGATCGTGCGCGATTCGATCGTCTTTTCGGCACAACATCTGCCGCGCTACAATCCGGTCAACGTCAGCGGCTACCACACCCGCGAGGCCGGCTCGACGGCGGTGCAAGAGGTCGCCTTTACGCTCGGTGCCGGAATCGCTTACGTCGAAGAAGTGCGAAAGCTCGGCATCGACGTCGACGAGTTCGCGCCGCGTCTGTCGTTTTATTTCGTCTCGCAGATCGACTTCTTGGAAGAGGTCGCGAAGTTCCGGGCTGCGCGCCGCATTTGGGCGCGGGTGATGAAAGATCGATTCGGGGCGAAAAAACCCGAGTCGATGCGCTTGCGTTTCCATTGTCAGACCGCGGGTGCGTCGTGTACGGCGCGGGAGCCGCTCAACAACATCGCCCGAACCGCGATCGAAGCGCTGGCTGCCGTCTGCGGCGGCGCGCAGTCGTTGCACACCAACGGCTACGACGAAGCACTCGCGATCCCGAGCGAGGCAGCGATGAAGATCGCGCTGCGCACCCAGCAGATCATCGCCGAAGAGACGGGTGTCGCGAATACGATCGATCCGCTGGCCGGGTCGTACGCGATCGAGAAGATGACCGGCGACATCGAGCGCGACGTGTTCGCGTATTTCGCGGAGATCGACCGGCGCGGCGGCGTCGTGCGGTGCATCGAGGACAACTACTTCCAGGCCGAGATCGCGGATGCGGCATTTGAGTTTCACAAACGCAAAGAGCGGGGCGAGTTTCAATTCGTCGGCGTCTCGAAGTATCGCGATGACACGGCCAATCCGAAGGTTGAGCTTCACCACGTAGACGAGGCGGCGTCGCAGCGTCAATTGGAGCGATTGAAAACCGTAAAGAATCGACGTGAAGGCGCCAAGGTCGACAAAGCGCTCGCGGAGCTCGTGCGCGTTGCAAAATCGGATGAGAACCTGATGCCGCCGACGCTCGAAGCCGTGCGTGTTCGCGCAACCGGCGGCGAGATCGTCAATGCCCTTCGCCCGATCTTCGGAACCTATACGGAAACCCCGATTTTCTGATGCCGATCAAAGTACTCGTTGCAAAACCCGGGCTGGATGGCCACGACCGCGGTGCGAAGATCGTAGCGCGCGCGTTGCGCGATGCCGGGATGGAGGTCGTCTACACCGGCTTGCACCAGACGCCGGAGATGATCGTTACCGCGGCTATGCAAGAAGACGTCGACGTGGTCGGGATCAGCATTCTCTCCGGTGCACACATGACGATCTTTCCGCGTGTGTTCTCGTTAATGCAAGATCGCGGCATGGACGACGTCATCGTCGTCGCCGGCGGCGTCATTCAAGAAGAAGACCGTCCCAAATTGCGCGAGCTAGGGGTCGCGGACATCTTCGATGCCGACGCAACGACGCAGGATCTGATCGACGGCATCAATCGCCTGGTGCAGGAGCGAGGCACCGATGATCGCCGCAGCGCCTAAATCGAAATACTGGGACGAGCGGCTTGAAACGATGTCGCCGGGTGAGCGCGACGCGCTCGTCCTCGCAAAAATTCAAAAAACGATGCAATGGGCATTCGAACGCTCACCGTTTTATCGCTCGCGCTGGTCGGCTGCGGGGCTCGAGCCCGGTGACATTCGGAGCCTCGCCGATTTCGAAGGGGTACCGACGGTTTCCAAGGCCGATCTGCGCGCGGATCAAATCGAGAATCCACCCTTCGGTTCGTATCTGTGCGTCGACGTCGCGGACGTCAAACGCATTCACGGAACGTCCGGGACGAGCGGGCGGCCGACGGCGTTCGCGTGGACGCGGCGCGACATGGATGCCATTGCCGAGGATCACGCGCGGATCATGTGGAGCTTCGGGTTGCGCCCGAGCGACTGCGTCTTCGTCGGCTCGATTCTTTCACTGTATGTTGGATCGTGGGGCGCGCTGATGGGTGCCGAACGGCTTGGCGCGAGCGTCTTTCCGTTCGGCGCGGGTGTCAAAGGACAAACGCAACAGGCGCTAAGCTGGATCGATCAGATGCAGCCGACCGCATTCTACGGAACGCCGTCGTATGCGTTGCGGCTTGCGGAGACGGCTCGTTCGATCGGTTGCGATCCGCGCAAGCTCGGTTTTCGCATCATGTTTTTTTCGGGCGAGCCGGGCGCGGGAATCGCCGCTACAAAACAATTGATCGAAGAGACGTTCGGCGCGATCTGCATCGATAGCGGCAGCATGGGCGAGATGACGCCCTGGATGAATTTGTGCGAGTGCAGCGAGCGCACCGGAATGCACCTGTGGCAAGACATCGTCTACACGGAGCTGCTCGATCCGGCGACGTGGCAAGGCGTTGCATTCGGCGAGCGCGGAACCCCGGTGTATACCTCGCTCGACCGCGAGTGCCAGCCGATGATTCGCCTGGTCTCGGGAGATTTTGCGGAATGGACCGACGTGCCGTGTCCGTGCGGTCGAACTTATCCACGGTTCCCACACGGCGTGATCGGGCGTATCGATGACATGCTCGTCATCCGCGGCGAAAACGTCTATCCGAGCGCGATCGAAGAAGCGATCCGCGCGTTTACCGGAGAGTTATCGGGTGAGTTCGAGATCGTCGTCCGGAAAGAACGGCACATGGACGAGCTAATCGTCCGGCTCGAGCGCGCAGGGGACCCTAAAGACAACTACGCCGAGCAGCTATCGAGCGCCGTCCGCGCCAAAATCGGCTTGCGTCCGACGATCGAGTTCTGCGATCCCGATTCGCTGGCGCGAACGGATTTAAAATCCCGTCGCGTCCGCGATGAACGTTAAGAGGTCGCGCTCAAGAAGCTGATAACGTCTTGGCGTGCGATGAGGCCGATCGGCTTGTCGTGCTCGCTGACGACGATCGCCGAGTTGGCGAGCGTCAAGAGTTTATAAGCTTGATCGACTTCGACGCTGACATCGAGCGTGGGGAACGGCCGGCCCATCACTTCTTTGAGCGGCTTGTGAATCAAATCGGCGTGATCGAAAACGGCCTGCATTACTGCGACGTCGTTCACGCTGCCGACGACCGTGTCACCGCGCATCACCGGCATCTGCGAGATCCCGTGCGTGCGCAGAAGATCGAGCGCGTGCTTGACGACGTCGTCCTCCCCGATGGCGATGATCGGCGGCAAGGGACGTTTGCTGCGTAGTACGTCGCCGACGGTAACCTTTGCGCGTTGATCCTCGAGAAAACCGTTTGCGATCATCCACTCATCGTTGAATATCTTCGACATGTAGCCGCGACCCGAATCAGGCATGACGACGACGAGTACGTCGCCCTCGGCAAGATTCTGCGCGACGCGCACCGCCGCGGCGACGGCCGTGCCCGAAGACCCGCCGACAAGCAAACCCTCTTCGCGCGCGATACGGCGCGCCATCAGAAACGATTCCTTGTCGGAGACGCGTAGGATCTTGTCGATCACGCGCATGTCGACGGTTTGCGGGAGATAGGACATCCCTATCCCCTCGACTTTATACGATTTCGGCGTGTCGCCGGAGTAGATCGAGCCTTCAGGGTCGGCGCCCGTTACGACCAGCTTCGGATTCTTCTCTTTGAGAAAGCGCGCCGTTCCGGAGATCGTCCCGCCCGTTCCCATACCGCACACGAAGTGCGTGATGCGGCCTTCGGTTTGGTCCCAAATCTCCGGCCCCGTCGTGAGATAATGCGCATCCGGGTTCATGTGATTGTGCCACTGATCCGGGATGAACGCGCCGGCAATCTCGGCGGCAAGGCGGCTTGCAACCGAATAATACGATTCGGGCGAATCGTTCGAGACATTGGTCGGCGTTACGACGACTTCGGCGCCGTACGCACGCAAGAGATCGATCTTTTCTTTCGACATCTTGTCAGGCATGACAAGGATGCAGCGATAGCCGCGGATCGCGGCGGCCATTGCAAGACCCGTTCCGGTGTTCCCGCTCGTCGCTTCGATGATCGTTGCGCCGGCGTGCAGTATGCCGCTGCGTTCGGCGTCCTCGAGCATCGCGACGGCCGGACGATCTTTCACGCTCCCGCCCGGGTTCATGTACTCGACTTTGGCGAGGACGAGGCACTTCGCGCCGTTGACCACCTTGTTGAGCCGAACCAGCGGCGTCCGGCCGACGGCCTGAAGCGCGTTTTCGTAGTAGCCGTGCTGGGGAAGGACTGGCGGAGGGGTCTGCGACTTCACAGCAGACATAGTTCACGCCGCTTCCGCAACCGAGGGATACCAGCCTGCGTTTTGAAGCTCACTGACGTACGAGAAGGGATTTCGATGCCAACGGATTTTCGCACCGGTTCAGTTTTTCCACGCCGCGGGCGTGAGTCGCTAGGCGGCTATCTCTGGTTAGTACGCGTGTTCGACAAGGGACGCGCGGCACGCGACGGCACGATTTTCGATTATATTTACCCGTGCCCGATGGATCGCGCAGTGTTCGACCGCTGGGGAATCACGTCGAATGCCTTTGATGCGGCGCTGGCGACACGCGACACCGACGAAGAGATTCTTGTCGTGGTTGCAAGCGCGCGTCCCCGAAGAACGGCGCGAAGCCGCGAACCGGTGGCTGCTCGAGGAGAAGACTACAAACCTCGATCGTCAAGATGCTGAAGAGGGCGTCGTACCTGCGTAACGTCCGCCGCATCTTGGCGTTTGCCGCGATCGCGGTGCTCAGTGCGTGTAACAACGCAATCCCGCCACAGCAAAATTATGCAACGATTGCGGGCGTCGTCACGGACGGAACGACGGGACAGCCGCTCGCGAGCGCGACGGTGACGATCGACTCGGTCCTCACGGTCACGACCGGCTCCGACGGGACCTACACGCTCCCGAACATCCCGATTGGTCCGTTCACGGCAACCGAGACGGCCAGTGGTTTTCAAGATCATCAGGATCAGGGAACGGTCGCAGCCGGCGATCACTTCACCCTAAACGCCACTCTGTACCATTAGCGACCCGCTCGGGCGCGTCGTGATCGCGCCGGACAAATTCAAAGGTTCCGCAAGTGCGCACGACGTCGCGAGTGCGATCGCGCGCGGGATTCGTTCGGTCGCACCCAGCAGCGAGCTCATCCTGCGGCCGATGGCGGACGGCGGTGACGGGACCGTTGAGCTCTTCTTGGATTCCGGCGCGGGCGCGTGCACCTCGAACGTTCACGATCCGCGTGGTCGTCCGATTACCGCGAAGTTCGCGCTGGATGGTGAGCGTGCCATCGTCGAGCTTGCCAGTGCGAGCGGTCTCGTCTTGGAGAAGCCTCGGGAGCGCGATCCTTGGCGCGCCGATTCACGCGGCACGGGCGAGTTGATTCGCGCCGCGCTCGATGCGGGGGCGAAGGCGATCGTAATCGGGATCGGCGGCAGCGCGATCAATGACGCGGGCATCGGACTTTTGCGAGCGCTCGGTGCTAAAACGCAGCCCTCAAATGCGCTGCACGGCATCGAGAGCATCGATCTCTCCGGACTCGACCCGCGCATCGCGAAAACCAAGCTCCTGGTCGCCTCAGACGTCGACAATCCGCTGTGCGGCCCGAATGGCGCGTCGGCGGTCTTCGGTCCGCAAAAAGGTGCGAAGCCGCACGATGTCCCGAAGCTCGACGCCGCTCTCGCACAGACTGCCGACGCAATGGCGCGCGCGCTCGGCCGTGACCTGCGCGACGTTCCAGGTGCAGGCGCTGCGGGCGGTGCCGGATTTGCACTGTTGGCGCTGGGTGCAGAGTTGCGTCCGGGCGTCGATATCGTCGCGGAGTTGTGCGGTCTTTCGCAAGCGCTCAGCGGCGCGACGCTGTGCATCACCGGCGAAGGCTCGATCGACGCGCAAACGCTGCGCGGAAAAACGGTATTAGGGGTCGCGCGTTATGCCGCGCAAGCGAAAGTTCCCGTGATCGCGCTCGGCGGCCGCATCGAGCCGGGTATCGAGGCTGAGCTGGCGGCACGCGGGATCGTTTGCGAGCCGGTCGTCACCGAGCCGATGCGGCTCGAAGAAGCAATGCGCAATGCAGTCGCGTTGATCGAAGCTGCGGCCGCGCGCATCGCGCGGACGCTCGCGCTAGAGTGAGGCTGCGGGCGGCGCGATCGTCGGCGCCGGTGGCGTTCGTTTGACGAACGTCGCGCGTTCGGCAATCGCTGCTGCCACCAGATCGACGACAACTTCGGCCAGGCGGTCAGGATCGTGACGGACGTTCGTCGTTTCACCGATGACGTCGGCTAAAACCGGTCGCACGCCGAGTTTCTTGATCGCTTCGACGTCAGGCTCGACCCAAATCTGGCCTTCCTCGGCATAGACGTCGCCTAAGCGGCGCGGCGGCTGGCTATTGATGATCACATAGTCGCAGACTTTCGCGCCCGCATGCGCGAGAAGAACCTCGAGATGCTGCGAGGCCTTGAATGAGTCGGTCTCTCCAGGTTGCGTCATCACGTTCGTCACGTAGATTTTCACGGCGTTCGCGCTCTCGATCTCGCGTGAGATGCGTTCGACGAGCAGATTCGGCAAAATCGACGTGTAGAGCGAGCCGGGCCCGAGCACAATCGCGTCGGCGGTCCGAATTGCTTCGATAACTTCACCGAGCGGAGCCGAATGCTCGGGCTCGAGCGTGATCGATTTGATCTTCTTGCGCGCACTGGTGATCGCGCTTTCGCCCTCGACGATCGTGCCGTCTTCCATCGTTGCGCGCAGCCACGTAACGGCCAGCGTGGCAGGCAGCACGCGGCCTTTGATGTTTAAAACGCGGCTTGACTCTTTTACCGCCGTGTCGAAGTTGCCGGTAACACCGGTCATCGCGGCCAGGAAAAGATTGCCGAATGAATGTCCGCTCAGGCCTTCGCCTTCGTGGAAGCGGTATTGAAACAGATCGGTAACGAGCGCTTCGTCATCGGCGAGGGCCACGAGGCAATTGCGCAGATCGCCGGGTGGAAGAATGCCGAGCTCCTTTTGCAGACGCCCCGAGCTGCCGCCGTCGTCGCTGACCGTTACGATCGCAGTCAAATTGTGCGTGTAGCGTTTTAGTCCGCGCAGTAACGTCGAAAGGCCGGTGCCGCCACCGACGGCGACAATCCGATATCCGGCACGTAAGCGCGACGCGAACAGCGCATCGACGATGCGGTCTTTGCGATCCGGCGTGAGCGCGTCGACAATCGAGTGCATCCATTGGCGCATCCCGACTGCAACGAGTATCGCGCCGCCGGCCATGAAGATCCACTGCAGCCACGCGAGCGGAATGTATCCGTCGAGCGTTTCGTCGACCCAGGTGTTGACCTCGAAGTGTGCGCCTTCCGCCGTCAACCACCGGTTCAGGCCGTTGACGAAAAGGATCGCGCCGAGAATTGCCATTACGAGCCAGCGTTTGACGCCCAGGCCCGGGTAGAACCAACGCGCGGCCTGCTTTGCCCGCTCTGTAATCACCGGTCGATGTCCCGAGCTGTCAGCTCGACGTCGAGATGCGAAGTTTTTCTTAGAAACTCGTGGAGCCGGCCCGCCAGGTAAACGGAGCGATGACGCCCACCGGTGCAGCCAATCGCGATCGTCAGCTGTGCTTTCCCCTCTTGGATAAATCGTGGGATCAGGAAATCGAGCAACGTTTCGGCGTGTTCTAAAAAGGTCCGCGTTTCCGGCAAACGCTCGAGATAGTCGCCGACGGGTTTGTCGAGTCCCGACAGATCGCGCAGCTCGTCGACGTAATACGGATTCGGTAAGAAGCGCACGTCGAAAACCATGTCGGCGTCGAGCGGCAAGCCATATTTGTACCCGAACGAAACGAGCGTCACGTGCAGCAGCGGTTCGCCTATTTGTTGCGCGTACGTTTCCGCGATGCGGCGGCGCAATTGAATTGCGCTCATTGCGCTCGTATCCCAGACGCGCGCCGCGCGATCGCGAACCTGCGCAAGCGCGCTGCGCTCGGACGCAATTGCTTCCGTGAGCCGCTCGCGTGCGACGGGATGCTTGCGGCGTGTCTCGCTGAACCGCCGCACGAGCGCCTCTTCCGTCGCATCCAGGAACAGTATCTCCGGAGACGCACCATTCGCGGAGGCTGACGCGATGCTCGAGGAGAGGTCGCCAAAGGGACCGGATGTCCTAACATCCGGCGCGATCGCGAGCCGATCGTACCCGGAGGCCGCGGCAAGCGTCACTATCTGGGGAAGTAGAGTGGGTGGTAGGTTGTCGAGGCAGTAGAACCCCAAATCCTCGAACGCAGCCAGTGCCTGACTCTTGCCTGCGCCCGACAACCCCGTTACGATGACCAAGCGGCGAACGCTCACGTAAGGAGTCCCTCTCGGATGAAACTGTTCTCGGCTGAGAAAGCGAACTTACTGATCCCCACGGTTTCGCCGCTGATCGAGGAGCTGTGGGCAAAACGGCGTGAGCTTGCAATTCGCTTGCTGGAGAACGATCCCGCGTTGCGTCGGGGTGCCGCGACGCGCTCGCGTAAATTCACGGAGCTCAAAGCTGAAATCGTGCGCTTAATCAATCGCATCGAGGAGCACGGCTGCGTCGTGAAAGATCTCGATCTCGGCCTCCTCGATTTTCCGGCGCTACGCGACGGACGCCCGATCTATCTTTGCTGGAAGGCAGGCGAACCTGAGATCGGCCACTGGCACAGCACCGACGAAACCTTCGTCGAGCGCAAACCGCTGGAGTAAGAGCCGGCCGAACTATGCGGGCTGCGGCTGGACCTTGATGAAGTCGTCAGCCAGCCCCTGAAGGCGGACATCGCCGAACTCGACCGTGTACGCACCCGCCGCGACGTCCTTGACTTCGCCCGTCTCGGGAACGTTCGCAAGCTGCGGAATCTTGTTGCGGGTTTCGTCCGGAAGCCGGACCATGTCGCCGACTGCGAGTTCGGGCGCTTCGAAGAGCTTGTTGAGCTCTAACATCAGCATGTCGAGCGGGATTCCGTAACTCTGGCTGACTTGTTCGACCGTCTCGTGCTCGCTGATCGAGCAATTCGAGCAACCGCCCAAATGAAAACGCGCGAAGACGCGGCGAGCGCCTGCGTGCACCTTGAAGGCTTGCTCGACGGTCAGATCTTTCGAGAATTGGTTAGCCACCAGTCACCTCGTTCGGAAGTCTCTGAACATAAGACGCGTGCGGGTGCGCCTCGGTTTCGAGATACGCGGAGTTCGCTTGTAAGCCGGATTCTGTCCCGGCGAAGCCGGGGATCATCATCTCTCTGGGGTCACCGTTACCGATGAGCTCGTTGCGATGTTGCTCGTGCGGATGGGCGTCCGCCCCCGAAGGGGTATTCGAGCGATCTTGCTCCAGGTGGGGTTTACCCGAGCCCCGCGTCGCCGCGGTGCTCCGTGAGCTCTTACCTCACGATTTCACCCTTGCCGGTTGCCCGGCGGTATGTTTCTGTGGCACTTTCCTTCGAGTCACCTCGACAGGACGTTATCCTGCACCCTTGCCCATAGGAGCCCGGACTTTCCTCACGTGCCGCGAGGCACGCGCGATGATCCGGCGAGCTCCGCGAAGCTCGCTAGCTATTATACCTTATACCGCGGACGAGAAGCTTAGGCTAGGCGGCCGAGTTCAGAAGGCTGGACAGGAAGCCCTGGCTGTTGTTTGCGTTACGCAGTATGTCGAGCGTAATCGCATTCTGACTCGTTCCCTTATCGAAGCTATTGATCGTGCTGGCAACGCTCGTATCGCCGATCGACGATGCAGAAGCTGTCAGATTCACGGACGCGATATTGTTCGAGTTGATCTGATTCTGCAGAGACGTCGATTGCGCGCCTAGTTGCGCTTGTGCCGAGAGCACGGAGTTGAGCGCATTGCCGACCACGCCGATGCTGTCTTCCGCGTTTGCGGTCGTTCCGAAATTGAGATTTGAAACGCCAAGCGACTGAGACGTCAGGTTCGCGAAGTTGAGCGACGTAGTCGCGCCTTCGCTCGCGCCGGTTTGAACCGTCAGCGCGCTGCCGGCGGAGAAGCTTTGCGCGCCGGTAACCGCGATGGTCGAGCTGCCGGTATCGCTTGCGCTGAAGTTGCCGAGCGTGAACGTGACGCCGCCGGCCGTGACCGTCGAACCCGATGCGAACGAGCCGGCATTCGTGGTCGTGCCGGTCGCGTTGTCGACGACGTTGACTTGTGCTTGCCCGGCGCTGACCGAAATTTGAATCGACTCGCCCGGCGTCGTTGCGGGCGTCGTGATCCCAGCGGCCGTGTTGACTACGTTGTTGCCGCTGCTCAGCAGAATATCGTTGTTCGTGACCGCCGAGCTGGCCGGTGCTGCAGCCGTTCCACCGGAGAACTGCCCGGTGAGTAGCTGCACGCCGTTGAAGTTCGTATTCTGCGCGATCGTGTTGATCTGCTGGATCTGCTGCGTCGCCTGCGCTTGGATCGCTTGCTGATCGGTCGGCGAGAGAAGATCGTTTGAGGCTGCGATCGATTCGGTGTTGAGGCTTCCGAGAATCCCCGTGATCGATTGCGCGCCGCCTTCGGCGACGTTCGTAGCGTTCAGCGCGTCTTGCGCGTTCTCTGAACCCTGGTCGAACCCGGCCGCTTGGGCCGAGAGCGCATTGAAGATCGCGAGTCCTGAGGGATCAACGGCGGCTGACGTTATCCGATTGCCGGACGAAAGCTGGTTGGCGGACTGAAGTAAGTTCAGCTGATTGGTGTACAGCGAACTAAGGCTGCTGCCTATACCACTAATACCGCCCACTGAGAGCCTCCTTGGAAGCGGACAAATCCAACCTCATCTTCCCATGGAATCGGCTCATCAGGCAAGCGAGCTGAGACACGTATTCAAAGATCGCCCGGTTGACTTGCTGCTTAAGCCGGACCTGAGATCCGCATAAGAAGGTCATGGTGGAGGCAAGGAGACTCGAACTCCTGACCCTCACGCTGCCAGCGTGATGCTCTACCAACTGAGCTATGCCCCCAAATTGGCCTTGGTGGAGATGAGGAGATTCGAACTCCTGACCCCCTGCTTGCAAAGCAGGTGCTCTACCAACTGAGCTACATCCCCCGCGCGCGGCGTCGTCGTATTATCCCTTGGGCGGGCAGGACCTCCGGTTTGACCCGTTGACATCGGTGACGGCTGCAATTTACGATAAGCCGCCGAGAAACGAGGGCCATTAGCTCAGCTGGTTAGAGCGCATGCTTGATAAGCATGAGGTCCCTGGTTCGACCCCAGGATGGCCCACCAGCTTTCCGTCACGCGCGCGTTCCGAGCGCCGTGCTACGCTCGCGGCGCTCACGCGCCGAAGACTTAAGTGGGGTCTGCGGCTTGCCGACCCTCGCTGGAGCGTACCCGGACGAGATTGTTGGATGCACCCAAAAGATGCCGAGACCCAGAGGTCTCGTCGAGCCGAGAACATCGAATGGCGCAAGTACGAATATAATCGCGGCCTAACCAAGCTCAAAAGCTTGCCGGACATCTTTGCGATCGAGTCGACCAACTATTGTAATATCCGGTGCGTGATGTGCCCGCGCGGTGAGCCCGACATCATGGAGCGCGCGCTTGGGCACATGGGCGACGACGTGTTCAAAAAGATCATCGACGGCTGGGAATTCTTTTCGGAGCCCTGCTGGTTTCATCTCTTCGGAGAACCGCTCATGCATCCGCGGCTCTTCGAGCAAATCGAATATGCGAAGGCTGCCGGCGTCGCGAATCTCGGAATCTCTTCGAACGCAACGCTGTTGACGGAGAAGAAGGCCGAGCAAATACTCGATTCGCGTCTCGACACGATCCTGTTGTGCATCGATGGAAACGACAAAGAGACGTACGAGCAAATTCGAAAAAGCGCGGCCTTCACGTACGAAGAGGTCTGTGAGAACGTCCGCAACTTCCTCGCGCTGAAGAAACGCACGGGAAAGACCAAGCCTCGTACGATCGTGCAAATCATCGTCATGGAACAGACCAAAACGCAGCTTGGTCCGTTCAAAGCAATGTGGGAAGCCGCCGGCGCCGATGAAGTAGCGTTCAAACAGTACACGACATGGGGCAGCCAGGACGAGCGTTTTGGATTGTTGGCGCCGTCCGAACAGCAAGGCTCGCTGGGCGTCTTGCGCAAGCACCCGTGCTTCTTCATGTGGCAGAGTGTCGTCGTGCACTGGGATGGACGCGTCGTGCCGTGCTGCTATGATTTCGACGGCGCTATGGTCGTCGGGGATATCAAAGAAGAGTCTTTGGCGGAGATTGGAACGGGCTTCGCTACCGAACGCTGCGCGGGATGGAAGTCGACGGCGTCAATACTTCTCCCCTGTGCGTTGCGTGCACCGATGCGCCGGGTATCGAGCGCGATCCCAATTGGCCCGCGCCGGCGGAGAGCGTCAACGCGTAAATGCAGCTGAGCGAGAGCGTCGCGCCACAACAAAGCTTGCCGCAACGCTTGCTCTCCGAGACGCGCATCGTAAAAGCCGTCGCAAGCACGCCCGAGGGAGAGTTTCTCTTCGACATTCGCGATGCGGCGGTCGGCTGGTCTCTCGCGCGAGGCTCGTGGGAAACGCTTGAGACGGCGTTCGTAAAGCATATCGTCGGCGGCGACGATTTGGTCATCGACATCGGCGCTAATCTGGGTTGGTACTCGGTAGTGGCAGCCAAGACCGCAGGCGCAGTGATCGCCTTCGAGCCCGATGCTCTCAACTACGAACTTTTGCTCGACAACCTTACGCGCAACAAACTCAGGGAGCGCGTCGTCCCGTTGCAGATAGCTCTTTCCGACCTCGATGCGGAGCTCGAGTTCGAGCTGTCCGAAAGCAACTTCGGCGATCATCGCGTCCGGCAGGCATCCTCGCGCGGACCTGAGTTTTACGGTGAAGGAACGCGCCGAACGGTTCGCGTCAAAGGCCGTCCCCTCGATAGCGTTCTCGACGAGCTGCGCGTCGCAGCATCACCGATCAAACTGCTGAAGATCGACACGCAAGGATCAGAGGTCAGGGTTCTGCGTGGCGCACGAAAGGCTCTGGAACGGACGCGATGGGTGATTGCCGAGTTCTGGCCTTACGGGCTCGAACGCGCGGGTTGCACCGTCGAAGAGTTCTGCGCCATCATCGAAGCCAACTTCGCAACCTTCGCCCGGCTGCAGTCGCCGGAAATCGTGTTGCGCCCGATCGCGCAATTGAGAGACGACGTGCGCGAACCTTTCGATCAGGCTCCCGGGACGCCGGTTGGCTTCTCGAACTATCTGTTTTCAAAATAGAATCGGGAGAGAACCGGTCGCGTGCTGAAAGTTGTCGTGGAGGGCGATTTCGCGACGCCGCACGGCTCGCTTGCAATCGTCAACCGCGGTCTATTTGGTGCGCTGGCGCGGCGAGGAAACGTCGAGCTGGCGCTGCGAACCGAACCATCGCCGGACGCTACTGGGGATATTTCCGGCGAATGGCTTAGAGCAGCACGCGCTCGCGCCGGCGACCGGCGCGACGTTACGGTGCGGCACGTTGGCCGCCGGTTCCCTCACCGTTGCGCGGCGGCGCGTACGTGCATATGCAGCCTTGGGAGTTCGGCTCGTTGCCGAGGAGTTGGGTCGAGTCGCTCCAGGATGCCGCCGACGAAATTTGGTGCTACAGCACGTATGTTGCAAACGAATATCTCGACGCCGGATTTGCAGCCGAGCGCGTACACGTCGTTCCGTTAGGAATCGATCCCGGAGTGTTTTACCCGAAGGATAGGGCGCGCGCAGTACCTACCGAGCGTGATTGCGTCTTTCTGTTTTTCGGTGGAACGATCACGCGTAAAGGCATCGACGTACTTCTGGAGGCGTGGCGGCGCGCATTTACGCGGCACGATGATGTCGCACTTATCATCAAAGACGTCAAGATGTACGACGCGCACGATCAGCGGCGGCAGCAGATTCTTCAACTTTCCTCGCGACCTGATTTCGCAGAGCTACTGTACGCCGACCACATTCTTTCGAAGGAGGCGGTCGCGGATCTGTATCGCAGCGTGACCTGCCTGGTCCATCCGTATCGCGGCGAGGGTTTCGGCTTGACGGTCCTGGAGGCGATGGCATGCGGGCTTCCCGTCATCGTCACGCGCGGCGGTGCGACGGACGATTTCGTTACGCCGGAATGCGGCTACCTGATCGAATCAAAGCGCGTCCCACTAGCGAGTCCTCCGCCCGAAGCACTCATTGGTGAGGGTTGGCTCCTCGAGCCGGATGTAGAGCAACTTGTCACTGCGATGCAAACCGTCTACCAGAATCGGGAAGACGCTCGCAGACGCGGGGCCCACGCCGCGAAGCTTGCCCACGCCGGCTGGACGTGGGAGCATGGTGCAGAACTCGCCGAGCGGCGGATTGCCGCGTTGACTGCAAATGGCAGCGCAAAGCACAGGAGAATGACTCCCCGCCCGCCGATCGCAAGCTTCGAGTTCAAAGCGACCTCACAGAACGGCGAAGACGGAATTCTCGTCGAGCTCTTCCGCCAGCTCGGCGTAAACGAACCGTTCTTCGTTGAGTTCGGTGCGCAAGCCGGTGTCGAGTGTAACGCGCGCAATCTCGTTTTCTCTTACGGCTGGGCCGGCGTTATGATGGAAGGGGACGCCCAGCAGTTTCTCGCGCTGCAGGATAACTACAAAACAGTCGAGCGCGTCAAAACGGAGCACGCTTTCATCACCAAGGAAAACGCACTCGAGATATTTAGATGTGCCGGAATCCCTGAGGAGTTCGACCTCCTATCCATCGACATCGACGGGAACGATTATTGGATATGGGAAGCGCTACTCGAGAATTATCGTCCCCGCGTCGTCGTTATGGAAGTCAACGGCTCCTACGCTCCGCCGCAGCGTTGGGTAATGGCGTACAATCCCGCGCACGCTTGGCGCCATGACAACTATTACGGCGCGAGCCTGCAATCGCTCGCGGATCTCGGCGCACGCTGCGGTTATGGCCTGGTCGGAATGGAGAGCGCCGGCGTCAATGCGTTCTTCGTCCGCGACGATCTGGTCGAGCGGTGCGGCTTTCCGGCGCTTTCCGCCGAGCTGGCATTCCGTCCGCCGCGCCACATTCATCGGCCCGGTGCCGGGCCGTTAGTCGAAGTGTAGCCGCGTAGCCGGAAATCCGAGTGCCATCGAGAAAGCGGCGACTCTGTTATGAGTACCGTTAGCTCGATCACCATTCGTCCCGAACATTTGCGAGACGTCGCCCGCGCGATCGTGAAGGCGACGGGGAGCGACGACGGTGAGGCGACGATCGTCGCGGATCACCTGGTCGAAGCAAATCTGCGCGGACACGATAGTCACGGCTTCGGAATGCTGCCGTTGTACGTCCAGAATTTCCACGCCGGAAAGCTGAAGGCGAATCAGCACGCGCGCTTGCTGCGTGAAGACGGCGCGATTGCAGTCTTCAGCGGCGAGATGGGCTACGGCCAGAAAATCGCACGCGAAGTCATGGACTGGGCGATCGATCGAGCGCGTCAGAGCGGCGTTGCAATCGTTGCGTTGCGCGACGTGCAGCACATTGCGCGCGTCGGAAGCTATGGTGAACAGGCCGCAGAGGCAGGCATGATCGCGATGTTGTTCGTTAATGCGCTCAGCGGGCATCCGTTCGTTGCGGCCTTCGGCGGCACGGACGGACGCTTTTCCACGAATCCGATTTGCATTGCGATCCCCGGCAAGAACCCGGAGAGGCCGCTCGTTCTGGATTTCGCGACGAGCACGGTTGCGATGGGCAAGATTCGCGTCGCTTACAATCAAGGCAAAGCCGTCGCGCCGGGATTGCTCATCGATGAGCACGGGCAACCAACGACGGACCCCGGCGTACTTTGGCCGGATCGCTCGAAGGGTGCGATTCTGCCCTTCGGGCTGCACAAGGGTTTCGGTCTCGCGGTCATCGCTGAAATACTCGGCGGCGCACTAACCGGAAACCTGACGTATCAGCCCGAGAATTCGCGCGACGTCGGCATCAAGAACGGAATGTTCGCAATCGTCTTCGCACCGGAACGATTCGGCAATCTCGATGCCTTCCAAACCGAGATGCAAGCCTTTTTGGATTTCGTCAAAGCTTCGCCGCCGGCAGACCCGGACGCGCCCGTTTTAATCGCGGGCGAACCGGAGCGCAACATGCGCAAGAAGCGGATGGCCGAGGGAATTCCCATCGACGGAAAGACGTGGGCAGATATTCGCGCCGCCGCCGATTCGCTTGATCTCGGTGCACGCAAGATCGAGGAAATCGCACACGGCGGAGCCTGATTCCGCCGCGGAGCTCTTTGCGCGAGCGCTACAGCTCGAGGCGCAAGGACGCGACGCCGAAGCCCAGGCAGCATATATCAAGGTGATCGAGCAGGACGGCGCACATTTCGACGCGCTGATCGCGCTGGGCAATCTGTTCGATCGCACGGGCTATCGAAGCGCGGCACGTCTCGCGTATCTCGAAGCGGCGAAAGCGCAACAGAGTCCGATTGCCTACGTCAATCTGGGCAACACCTATCTCGATACGAACGAGGTCGAGCTTGCACGCAAGCACTTCGCGCGCGCGCTCGAGCTCGACGCGACGCAACCGGAAGCGCATCAAGGGATGAGCTACGTCTTTGCGCGACTCGGCGACGAGCGAGCCGCTGCAGTGCATCGCGACGCCGGATTTCGCGATCGTGCGGTTGCCGCGCTGCCGTATCGTGGAACGGGAACGCCGATTCGAGCCGTACTGCTCGTTTCTGCATTCGGCGGTAACGTTGCGACGGGTGACTTTCTCGATGAGCGCACCTTCGCAACGACGCGGATCTTCATTGAGTACTATCGCGAGAAGGCGCTACCGAACGCCGCTCTCGTCTTCAACGCGATCGGGGATGCCGATCGGTGTGCCGATGCCCTCGCGCGCGCAACGAGTCTGCTCTCCGGTGCGTCCGTACCCGTGATCAATGCGCCGCAGCACGTCGGGCGTACGGGTCGTGTTGCCGTCAGCGAGCTTGCAAAGGGAATTCCGCATCTCGTATCGCCGGACATGGTCGTAGTTCGGAAGAGTGCGATCGCATCATCGCCGCCCTTCGCATTTCCGTTTCTGGTGCGCGCGCCCGGCTTTCATACCGGTATGCATTTTTCACTCGTAGGTGACGAAGAAGAGCTGTCATCCGCATTGACGGCTTTACCAGGCGAGGACGTCATTGCGATCGAGTTCCTGGATGCACGCGGTGCGGACGGAAACTATCGCAAGTATCGCGCCATGCTCGTCGGCGGCAAGCTCTATCCGCTGCATCTCGGGGTCGCATCGGACTGGAAGGTGCACTACTTCACCTCGGACATGGCCGCGAGCGCCGAATACCGCCGTGAAGAACAACGCTTCCTGGACGATATGAACGCGGTTATCGGTGAGCGCGCCGCTCTGGCGCTACGCGAACTCGGTGAGCGGTTGCAACTCGAGTACGCGGGGATCGACTTCGGAATCGATCGATACGACAACCTGTTGCTTTTCGAAGCCAACGCAACGATGGTCGTTCCCTCGCGAGAAACGAACCCTGATCTAGCCTATCGCGTTCCGTACCAGGCGCGCGTGATCGAAGCGGTCCGCGAGATGCTGATTAGATCAGCCGGATCCACTCGTTCATGAGCTGATCGTCGCGCTTCGTTTGCGCCATGCCAAGATCGACGATTGCGTTGATCTCGCGCTGTTGCTCGGCGAGAACTTTCATCATCGCATCGAAACGCGCAGCTTGTGCAGCGAGCGCGAGTTGAATCTCGCTTTGCTGCGCGGTGTTGCCGCTCTGATCGACGCCGTCGGAAGCCCGGGCGCGCGGCGTTGCGCGGCGCGGAACCGGGGTCGCGACGTTTGACGGCGAGGCCGGCGCAGGCGGAGCAACCGGCGTCGCGCGCATCAGCCGATCGATTTGATGAACTCTTTCATGATGCCGATGTCCGCTTTGCGCTGCTCCATCGAGACTTCGCGCAAGGTGTTGGACTCGCGCTGCAGCTCGGATTTCTCGTCGGTCATCATGTCGAATTGGTTGGCCTGCTTTTGGACGCCGAGCTGAAAGTAAGCCATCTGCTCGTTCAGGGCGTCTTGCTGAGCGAGCACGTTGCTTTCCCAGCCCGAGAGCATGCCGTTGTCGAGATTACCGGTCGTCGAGATCGGGTCGCCGCTGCCAAGGACCCCGCCGCCGATCGCCCCCGCGACCGCGCCGCCCGGTCCGCCGAGCGCGAACCCCTGAGCCGCGCCCGAGAGGGCCCCTAGTATATTGAAGCTCATGCCTCTCGTTCACGACGAGAACGGGATCAGCAAGAGGGCTCGTTGACAAGGATGCCCCCCGGCGCATACGATAAGGCGTCTTTTTGGTCTCTTATCTATGGCTTCCGCGGTTAATAAGGAACACACGATCGACGTCGGTCCCCTGCTCGGGTCCGCACGTCGAACGATCGTCGTTGACTCCAGGATCGACGTGCCGGCCTTCGAGGATCTCCGTTTCGTCGGTTCCGCCCACGTCGTCTTAGAGCTCCACGGGGTCAATCGTGGGGTCCAGGCCGAGGGAACCATCGACGCCCAGGCCGTTGCGGATTGCCGCCGCTGTCTGGAAGAGGTCGAGATCCCGCTACACCTGGACGTCGACGAGCGGATCGCGCCGGGCGAGGAAGCGGACCTACTTTCCGAAAGCAATGTACTAACCGGCGAACGGCTGGATTTGGGAGACTTCGTACGGCAACTAACGATCACGGCGCTACCGATGGGGGCGCTCTGTTCGGAGGACTGCAAGGGGCTCTGCCCGCAGTGCGGTCGCAATCGTAACAACGGCGCATGTACGTGCCCGCCACTAGGGGACACCAATAATGGCTAATCCTAAATGGAAGACACCGCGTTCGAAAACGCGGAGCCGCCGCGCGGCAAACTGGAAGCTTTCGGCCGTGACCGCGGTCGAGTGCCCGCAGTGCCACCAGCCCAAGCGGCCGCACTTCGCGTGCGAAAAATGTGGTACGTATAACGGCCGCGAGGTCATCAAACCGAAAGACGACGCAGCCGGTAAGCGCGGCTGAGGTTGGGAGTACGGATCGCAGGCGTCGGGCACTATGCCCCGGCCAAAGTCCTCACAAATATAGATCTCGAGAAAATCCTCGACACATCGGACGAATGGATTACAACTCGCACCGGCATGAAGCGCCGTCATATTTCGGCTCCGGATGAGGCGACGAGCGATCTCGCCATCAACGCAGCCAAAGATGCGCTCGCACGTGCGTCCCTAAAACCAAAACAGATCGATTGCTACGTCGTCGCGACGGTAACGCCTGATTTTGCGTTCCCGGCGACGGCCTGCATCGTTGCATCAAAACTCGGCGTCTCCGGTAAGCCCGCCTTCGATATCGAGATTGCGTGCAGTGGTTTTATCTACGGCTTGACGGTCGTTTCGAGCTTGATCCGTGCCGGCGTCTACAAACGCGTGATGTTGATCGGCGCCGAAACGCTGACGAAGCTCGTCAATTACGAAGACCGCTCGACCGCAATTCTGTTCGGGGACGGCGCCGGCGCCGTGATCCTCGAGGAGTCGCCGATCGATTCGTTCTTGGCGGCCGATCTCGGAAGCGACGGCACGACGCCGGAAACGCTCTATCTTCCGGCCGGCGGTTCACGTCAACCGATTACGCCGGCTGCGCTTGCGGCACACCACGACAAGATTCACATGGCGGGACGCGAGGTCTTCAAGTACGCGGTCAACCGAATGGTCGAATCTTCGCTGAACGCGCTATCACGCGCGAATCTTTCACCCGCCGACGTTTCCTATTTGATTCCACACCAGGCCAATCGCCGTATCATCGATGCAGCTGCGCAACGCCTGTCGATGCCCCCGGAAAAAGTCATCGTGAACATTCACGAGTACGGCAACACCAGTGCGGCGTCGATTCCGATGGCGCTTTCTGAAGCCGAAAGCGAAGGCAAGCTGAAAGGCGACGATTTGATCGTCTTTGCAGCATTCGGCGCAGGCCTTTCGTGGGGAGCTGTGGCCTGGCGCTGGGCGGCTTGATGGACGCGCGCAGCCGCGTCGGAGTTATCTTTCCTGGGCAAGGCTCGCAGGTCGTCGGCATGGGCGTCGACGTCGCTAGAAATTCATCGGCCGCACGCGATCTTTTCGAGCGCTCGTCGAAAGTCGTCGGCTACGATCTGCTCGCACTGTGCCGCGAGGGTCCAGAAGAGCGTTTACGCGAGACGCGCTACAGTCAGCCGGCGATCTTCGTAACGAACTGCGCGCTCGCCGCCGCGGCGAATCTCTCGCCCGTCGTTTCGGCCGGACACAGCTTCGGTGAATATTGCAGTCTTGTGCTTGCGGGCGCGCTCGAATTCGAAGACGCGCTCGAGCTCGTGAACGCGCGCGGCATCGCGATGCAACGCGCAGCCGAGATGGCGGCCGGCGGTATGTCTGCGATTCTGGGTCTGGATTCAAAGAAGATTGAAGTTGCCGTTGCGCAAGCGCAAGCCGAAGGCGCGGGGCGCGTTTCGCTCGCAAATTTCAACTCGCCGACGCAAATCGTGATCTCCGGAGATTTGGCAGCGGTGCGGCGGGCCGGCGAACTTTGTCTCGAAGCCGGCGCCAAGCGCGTCGTCGCACTAAACGTTTCAGGCGCATGGCATAGCGAGCTGATGCAACCGGCAGTCCCGTTGTTTTCTCCCGTCGTCGAGCGCGCGCGCATCGCGACGCCGCGCTTCGCCGTCATTTCCAATGTCGATGCGCAAGCCTATCGCGACGTCGCGCACATCAAAGCGAATTTGATCAAATCCTTGACGGCTGAAGTGTTATGGCACGCCACCGCGCGCAAAGTGGTCGGTATAGATGGCGAGATCGATCTCGTCGTCGAGTTCGGCGCGAGCCCGGTGCTCGGTCCTATGCTCAAGCGCCTCGAAGGCGTTCCGGAATCGGCCAGCGTCTCGGACAACGCAGGCATAGCTCGTCTGCAATCACGCCTCGGCGCATTGCAAGCAAGCTGATGGCAGCCCGGAGCGGAGCGCCTTAAAATGGAATTTTCGGGGCGCAGCGCGCTCGTCACGGGAGCAAGCCGCGGAATCGGGCGGGCCATCGCGGTCGAGTTTGCGATGGCCGGCGCCGACCTGGCGCTCGTCGGCCGCGATCAAGACGCTCTCGAGGGGACGCGTGCCGCGTGTGCCGAGGTGCATCCGACCGGTAAAGTTGAGATCATCGTAGCGGACGTCGCCGAACCGCCTGCCGTCGCAAGCGCCGTCGAGCAGACCCTCGAGCGTTTCGGGCGCTTGGATTTTGCGATCGCGAACGCCGGGCAATCGATCGATGGGCTCATTCTCCGCCTGCGGCACGGCGACCTCGACCGCTTGATCGACGTGAACCTGAAGTCGGCGTTCTACCTGGCAGCGGCGGCCGCAAAGCCGATGCTGCAAGCAGCGCGGCGGGTCGATCGTGTTCGTCTCCTAGCATCGTCGGGATCACCGGAAACGCCGGGCAGAGCGATCTACGCGCGACCAAAGCCGGCTTACTCGGCTTGACCAGGTCGTTGGCGAAGGAATTGGGGTCGCGGAACGTAAGGGTGAACGCCGTCGCCCCAGGCTGATCGAAACCGCGATGACGACCGAGATGCCGGAGCCGCGCGCAAGGCGCAGTTTCTCGCAGCGATTCCGCTCGGCCGGCCCGGGACGCCCCAGCGATGTCGGCGGTGTCGTCACTTTTCTTGCTCCGATGCTGCCGCGATACGTCACCGGTCAAACGATCGTGGTCGACGGCGGCTACCTGATGTATTAGACGGAAGGAGGTCACATGAGTCACATGGCAACCGATACTTTCGACCACGTCAAGAAGATCATCGTCGAGCAGCTCGGCGTCGAAGAGGACGAAGTCACGCCCGAAGCGTCGATCACCGAAGATTTGGGCGCGGACTCGCTCGATCAGGTCGAGCTGGTGATGGCGTTCGAAACCGAGTTCAGCATCGACATCCCCGACGAAGAAGCCGAGAAGATCAAGACGGTCGGCGACGCCGTCGCGAAGATCGACGCGATGTCCTCGGCGGGTTCGAGCAGCTAGGAACTCCGTGCTCGAAGCGCTCTCAGCGAACGCTTGGCGCGATTTTTCGCGCCTGCGTCGAATCGCGGCCGTCTCACCGAGACGGACGTCGGCGAAGTATTGCGCGAAGTGCGCATCGCACTGCTCGAAGCCGACGTCAACCTCGCGGTAGCCAAAGACTTCGTCAACGCGCATCAAGCGAGCGTGCGGTCGGGACCGACGTGCTGCACGTCGCTCACGCCGGCGCAGTCGGTCATCAAGATCGTTCACGACGAGCTCGTCACGCTGCTGGGCGGCGCCGAATGCGCGGCTGCAGTTCTCCGATGCGCCGCCGACGGTCATCATGCTGGTCGGGCTGCAAGGTTCGGGCAAGACGACCCAGGCCGGCAAGCTCGCGCTGCGCCTGAAAGAAGGCGGGCCGGCGCAGTCTGCTGGTCGCAGCCGACGTGTATCGTCCGGCCGCGATCGACGCAGCTGCAAACGCTCGGCAAGCAGATCGACGTGCCGGTTTACGATGAAGGCGGCGAGAGGCGCCGGCGATCCGGTGCGGATCGCGCGAGCACGGCGTCGCCGAAGCGCGGCGACTCGGCATTCCGACCGTCATCATCGATACCGCCGGCCGATTGCAGATCGACGACAAGCTGATGCGACGAGCTCGAGCGGATGCGAGCCGCCGTCAAGCCGACCGAAATCTTGTTCGTCGCCGACGCGATGACGGGTCAAGAAGCGACCAACGTCGCCAAAGGCTTCAACGATCGTCTCGGCATAACGGGCGTCATCCTCACGAAGCTCGACGGCGACACGCGCGGCGGTGCGGCGCTCTCGATTCACCAGGTCACCGGCGCGCCGATCAAGTTCGTCGGCGTCGGCGAGAAGCTCAGCGCACTCGAGCCGTTCCATCCCGAACGGTTGGCGTCGCGCATCCTCGGGATGGGCGACGTCCTGACGCTGATCGAGAAAACGCAAGCCGTTTACTCGGAAGAGCAAGCCCGAGAGCTCGCGACCAAGCTGCGCAAGAAGGATTTCACCCTCGATGACTTTCTCGCGCAGCTGCGCCAAGTGCGAAAGATGGGCTCGATGGGCGAGATCATGAAGATGATTCCCGGGCATGTCGCGCGCGCTGCCCAAGGACATGGAAATCGACGAGGGTGAGCTTTCAAGATCGAAGCGATCATCTGCTCGATGACGCGCCGCGAACGCGGCAATCCGTACGATCCTCAACGGATCGCGCCGCAAGCGCATCGCGCTGGGCAGCGGCACGCAAGTTTCCGACGTCAACCGGCTCGTGAAGCAATTCGAAGCTTCTCGTCAGATGATGAAACAGATTACCGGCGGCAAACGCGGCCGCGAGCATTCCCGTATGGAGAGCTATGGTCAAGATCCGTTTGCGGCGCATGGGCGCCAAGAAACAACCGACATACCGCTTCGTCGTTGCGATTCGAAGAGTCCCGCGCGACGGACGTTTCATCGAGATTCTCGGACACTACAATCCGCGAACCGAACCGAAAACGCTCGTCGTCGACGAGACGCGTGCGCGTGAATGGCTGTCGAAGGGCGCGCAGCCTTCGGCTCCGGTCCGCCGATTGTTCGCAGAAAGAGGTCTGTGCGAGCGCGGTCCGATTCCGACCGACGAAGCGCGCTCCGAAGAACGCGAAAGCCGAGTAAACGATGAGCGCGTTCGACGACGAATTCGGGCTATTCGGCGAAGAGACGCCGCGCGAAGACGAAGAGCGTAAACCGACGCTCGGCGCGCGCCAGATCGCGTCGAGCGAAACGATCATCGACGACGTCGAGCTGGAAGAAGGCGGCCCCCCGCGTCGCCGTATGGAGCGCAGTGGCGGTGGCGATCGCGATCGAGGCCCTCGCGTACAACGGCAGCGCAATCGCCGGCCCGCAGCCGATCCTGCGACGTCGAACCGGCGCGCGGCCGAGCTGTTGTACTTTCTCGTGCAGAAACTGGTGAGCAAACCGGGTACGGTCGCGGTGCAAACGGTGCCGTCGGATCGTGGGCCGGTGCTCGAGGTCGAAGTCGATCAGGAAGACATCGGCAAAGTCGTCGGTCGCGCAGGCCGCGTCGCGCAAGCGCTGCGCACGCTTGTTCGGGCTAGCGCCGAAGGCAAAGTCGGCGTAGAGATCATCGAGGTCGAAGACGTCGACGACGAGGACCCAGAAGCCGGCGATACGGTCGCGGCGGACGTGACTGACTCGTAAGCATACCGGTCACGTTGCACTCGGGCGCATCGTGGGAACGTTCGGCGTCCGCGGCGAGCTGAAGCTTTTGCCCTCCAGCATCGGCGAAGACGCCGTGCGTAAGGGCACGCCCGCGGCGCTGCGATTCGAAGATGGTCGCGAGGAACGCCGTCTCGAAATCACGCAGGCGCGCAAGCACAAGCGCCTTTTTATCGTTCGCCTCGCAGAGATCGCGACTGCTGACGACGCCGAAAGACTTGTCGGCGCCGAGCTCTGGACGGCGCGTGATAATGCTGCGCTGGCCGGGAACGAGTATTTGGACGACGATCTCATCGGCTGCGCGGTGCTTCAAGGCGAAAGGACGATCGGGTCCGTTCGCGCGGTGCGGCACCATTCAGCACAAGACATGCTCGAGCTCGATGGTGGTGCATTCATCCCGCTTGTCGGCGCGTTCGTCCGCGAGATCGACGTCGATGCGCGCGTCATTCGCGTCGAGTTGCCGCCGGGTCTGGTCGAGGGCGACGCCCTCTAGTGACTGGGCTGGCTGGTCGGCGGGAACTCCATCTGCTGGAGCGTGACACCCGTCTGCGTTGGTGAGGGCGTCGGCGTCGGGCCTGAAGCCTGATCCGGCGCTACGGTCGGCGCGGGCGTCGCGCGGGCTCTCTTCTTGAAGAGTCCGCCGAGTTTGTCGAGATTCGCGCCCGGCGATTCCTTGGGTTCGGCGGTCGCGGAGGGTTGCGGATTCTCTTGCAACGATGCGAGCGCGCGTTCGGCGTGCTCGTGAATCATCTGTCCGAGTAGCGCACCTTGTCCGTTCGCATCAGAATACGTCAGGAATTGCACGGAGTTGCTGGCGACGACGGTTCCGCTCGACGTGCTCACGATTTGCTCGACGACACTGACTTCGGCGCCGAGCGGCGTGATGAAACCGGTGATGTAATAGTCGCAGCCGAGCTTGCGAGCCGAGATCAGGAAATCCGGCCGTTCCGTTCCGGGAACGGGCGGCACGACTTTGATGCCGTTGTCAGAGAGCTGCTGAGCGAACATCACGGCCAGACGCTCGCCGGAATCTTTCTGCGCATCACCGTTGACGGTCAACGGATAGACGACGACGAGCGGCGGCGGGAGCAGTGAAGGCGATATCGCTCCAAGCCAGCAGACGCTCGCTGATAGCAGGGCAAGCGCCATGGATACACGGAGACGCACTACGGTGTATTCGTCCCCGAGTGCGGCAGCCCCTCATCGAGCCCCACTGCGCTAATTTCGGCGCCGTATAAGAAGATATTTCCCAAGAGATAGAACCAGAGCAGCAACGCGAGAACGGTCGAAAGTGCGCCGTAGACGTGAAAGAGGTTCGTGTGCGACGTGAAGATCGTGAACGCAATCTGCGCAACTTCGTATGCGATTGCCGTAAAGATGGCGCCCGAGATCCCAAAGTTCCACGGCAGTTTGCGGTTCGGTAAAAAACGATAAAGCGTAGCGGCAACAACGAAGATCAAAAAGATCGAGACGCCGAAAGCGGTCAGCTGTGCGAGGGCCGGTGATGAAAAACCGCCCGCGCGCGCGAGGTACGTTACGGTGGGCGGAACAAACGTCGAGAGAAGTAAGAGCAGTCCCATCGCCGGAAGCATAACAATCGCGAGTGCGATGTCGTGAATGAGCGGACGGCCTGCAGGTACGTTGAGAGCGCGGTTGAGTGCGAACGCCAAACCTTGAAACAGATTCTTGCCGGACCATATGAGCGCGACGATGGCGATTGCTCCTGAGATGCTGCGCACCGCGATCGCATTCTTGAGGTTGTCCGCCAAGAGATCGTGCAGCGCCGGAGCAACGTCATCGATCGTCGAGAGCACGAGATCTTGACCGTCCTGCGATCCGAAGATGAAGCCGAAGACTGCGATCGCGAGCAGACCGAGCGGAATCATCGCGAAGACAGCATTGTACGCCAGTGCCTGGGCGAGAAACGCGCATCCATCGCGGGAGAAACGGGCGCCGGCTGCACGCAGGATGCCGATCAGTCGCTGCACCGCTACGTATTCGTCCCGAGGTGATCGCGTTCATCGTCGTAACGGTAGTCCTCGGCGGAATTTCGTTAGCGTCGTCACAACCTGCGTGGGTCAGTCCGGAAGGATTCGTGTACGCGCCGATCGATCCGATCGTTCGCGCGGTCGCGCAAAGCGTGCAGGTCGATCCGCAGGATCTTGCGGTCATGATCGAACGTAACGGCAAACGCGCCATACTTCGCTCGCCGGACGATGTGATTGCCGAAGGCGACGGCACGATATTCGTTCGTCTGGGAACGGTCGTGCGTGGTCTCGGGGGAAGCGTCAGCTTCGATGGGGTACGAAAAGTTGTGACGATCGAAATGCCGGGTCCGTCGCCCGTGACGACACCGACGCCGTTTAATCCGGCGAATCCGAGCGTCGCGCCGACGATGGTCTTCACGCCGCAGCCGGTGACGACGCCACGACCCGCGTCATCAGGCATTCCGCAGCCGCGGCGTACGCCGATCCCCGTCATTCCGTCATATCCGTGAATCTTCGCGAGGCCGAGCCCGCAGAGGTGCGCGCGGCGATCCGCGCCGGAGACTACGACGGGCCAACCGCGGGGTTCGCGCCGGACTTCGTGCAGACCAATCTTGTCGTCATCCCCAGCGATCATGCCGGCGACATGGCCGATCTTTGCGCGCGCAATCCGGTGCCATGCGCGTTGATCGAAACGCTCGCGCCGGGAAAGTACGCACCGCAGAGTGCGCCGGATGCCGATATCCGCACGGAATCTTTCGCAATACCGTGTCTACCGTAAGGGCTTGTTACTGGAGAAGCGGCACGACATTCTCGATCTCTGGCACGAAGATTTCGTGACGTTTTTGATCGGCTGCTCGTACACGTTCGAATACGCGCTGGAACAAGCCGGATTTCCGATGCGGCACCACGCGGAAGGGAAGAGCGTGCCGATGTATCGCACCTCGTTGCGCTTGATGCCGGCCGGGCGTTTGTGGGGTCACATGGTCGTCAGCATGCGTCCGTTCAAGCCGGAAGACGTCGAGACCGTACGTGAGATCACGCGTCCCTATCGCGCTGCGCACGGTGAACCCGTGCATTGGGGCGATCCGGAGGCGATCGGCATTCGCCGTCTGGATCAGCCGGACGAAGGCGATGCAGTGGTTCTCGAGCGCGGCGAAGTTCCTGTGTTCTGGGGCTGCGGCGTCACGCCGCAACACGTTGCAATCGAGAGCCGGATTCCGTACGTGATCGTGCACGAGCCGGGACACATGTTCATCACGGACATGCGTCATGAGGAGCTGGCTCTACAAACCGGCCGCCGTTAGCTCCTCGATAAACGCTTGCGTGCGTGGATTCTCAAACCACGCGGTAACGAGGTCACGAAGCGACGCATGTTTGCGCAGCTCCGTGACGTGAGCTTGGATGTTCGCCGCCGTCGGGCGATCCGAGGCGAGCTCGCGCTTTAAGGCTTCGATGCGGGCCCGCGCTTCAGGATCGTCCGGAATTGCGGCGTTCAGTCTGTCGGCTGGAAAGTCGGTATGTTCGTCGGGCATGTCTCCTTAATTCCCAGCGGGTTGGCTGGTTGCCGCTTTTCGGCGCGTTGCAACGTTGCCGAGTCCGCCGAGGACTCCCAGGCCAACCGCGATCCAGCTGATCGCCGGCGTCCAGAGAGAACCGAGGCCGAAGGCCGCGTCGAGACTATAGGCTCCGAATCCAGTGAACGCGAGCAAGAGAGCTAGGGAACCGTAGACGAGCGGGAGCTCGTAGCCATTGTTCTGTGCGAAAAAGCCGTTGTGAAGGTGGACGCTGACTGCTGCCGTCGTCATTACGGCGATGATGAACATCGGCCCGATCGGCCCAAGTAGGCCAAGCGCGACGAGCAATCCACCGGTGAGCTCGCTGAAGCCGGCCGCGGCCGCGAAGACACGGCCGGGGCGGAATCCGATCGACTCGAAGAAGCCGCCGGTTCCGGCCAGCCCGTAGCCGCCGAATGAGCCGAAGAGTTTTTGTGCGCCGTGGGCGGCAAAGCCGATTCCGATCAGACGTACCAGAAGAAGTGCGAGGTCCATGAGGGTTCTCCTTACTAAAGATAAGCTACCCACATTCTAATAGGTGTGATATACTTACGTCAAGTAGCCTATCCCATTGAAAGTAAGCTGTGAACCTCAGGACCGAGCCCCTAGCCGCCACGCATGGCGACGCAACCGATCGCGACGAGATCAGCCCGTTTTGCCCGCGCTTTCAGTACACGCTCGAGCTGATCGGACGCCGGTGGGTGGGCGCGATCCTTCGTACCCTGATGAGTGCGCCGCGCCGGTTCAACGAAATATTGGCCGCGATTCCAGGCCTCTCGGATCGATTACTGACCGAGCGTCTGCGCGAGCTGGAGACGGAAGGCATCGTTGAACGTGTCGTGCACGGCGAACGTCCGGTCCGCGTTTCATACGAGCTGACGGCGTGCGGACGGAGTCTCGAACCGGTGATTCGCAGCGTTGGCGAATGGGCCGAAGCCTGGGTACGCTAGCTGCGCGTTAGTACGATTTCGGCATTCCCAAAACGTTGTGGGCGATGAACGCGAGCACGAGATTGTTTGCGACCGGCGCAACCATAAACAACCGCGACTCACGAAACTTACGCTCGATCCCATACTCTTCGGCAAGACCGTAACCGCCGTGCGCGTCCATGGCAGCTTGCGCAGCCGCCCAGGTGGCTTGCGATGCGAGCAGTTTTGCCGCATTCGATTCGAAACCCGGCTGTTCGCCGGCATCGAAGAGCGCCGCAGCTTTCCAACGCATCAGGCTCGCCGCTTCGAGCTGCGCGTACGCCTGGGCTAATGGAAATTGCACGCCCTGATTTTGGCCGATTGGCCGCCCGAAAACGACGCGCTCGCTCGCGTACCGCGATGCACGCTCGATGAACCAATAGCCGTCGCCTAAAACTTCCGACGCAAGCAGAATGCGTTCGGCATTCATGCCGCTGAGAATATAACGAAAGCCCTGGCCCTCTTCGCCGATCAGGTTTTCTACCGGAACCTTGAGGTTCTGTATGAAGACCTCGTTCGTCTCGTGATTCTCCATCGTGCGAATCGGCTTGACCGTGATCGCATCGCCGGCTTCGCGCAGATCGACAAGAAGGACGCTTAGACCGTCGCTCTTGCGTTGCACGTCGTCGTACGGTGTGGTTCGCACGAGGAGCAGCATCAGATCCGAGTGCTGCACGCGCGAGGTCCAAACTTTTTGTCCATTAACGATGTAGTGGTCGCCCTTGCGAACGGCCATCGTTTGAATCCGCGTCGTGTCGGATCCAGCGTTTGGTTCGGTGACACCGAACGCTTGGAGACGCAGTTTCCCACTTGCAATCGAGGGAAGGTAGCGGCGCTTTTGCTCCGGATTCCCGTGACGCAGCACGGTTCCCATCGTGTACATTTGCGCATGCGCTGCAATGGCGGTTCCGTCGGAACGGTCGATCGTTTCCAGAACGATCGCAGCTTCCAAAAGTCCGAGTCCGCCGCCGCCGTACTCTTCGGGGATGAGGATCCCAAGCCAACCACCATCGGTGAGCGCTTTGACGAATTCTTCGGGATATTTGCGTTCGCGGTCGAGCGCGGCCCAGTACTCGTGTCCGAAGCGGCTGCACAATTGCGCGACGGCGTCGCGGATCGCGATCCGCTCCGGCGTCATGATCGTTCGTCGTCACGCGCTCTACTTGCCGCCTCCAAGGCGCATCGCCTTGCGAAAGATGCGCGTCGCGCAGGCGCGCCGGCAGCAACGGGACGATCGATCCGCCTAATCGGGCCGATGCACCTACGAGGTAATGCGACCGCGGCTTCGCTGCGAAAAGCGCGTCGAGAATCGCGCGCGTGACCCGATCGGTCGAGATCGCCGTGCGTTCCTCGCGCTCGGATTGCTCGCGGATTGCCTGCATCGCGCGCTGATATCGAGCGGGCAAGGTGTTCCAGCGGTCTTGATACGCGTCGCGGCCCTTGCGCCAAATCGGCGTCTTCACGGAGCCGGGTTCGATCAGCGAAACGGCGATACCATCCGGTTCGAGCTCGAATCGAAGCCCATCGACCAGCGCTCGCAATGCAAATTTGGATGCGCTATACGGCGCGATGTACGGCATCGAAATGCGGCCTGATATCGAGCCGACGAAGACAATGCGCCCGCGAGCCTGACGCAGCTGCGGCAAGAACGCTTGCGTGACGGCGATCTGCCCGAGCACATTGACGTCGAACTGCATTCGCAGTTCTGCTTCTGAGACGTGCTCGAGCGGTCCGGCGACGACGATCCCCGCGTTGTTGACGAGGCCTATAAGACGAAAACCGGCGGCTCGGACGACTTGCGCTGCAGCCGCAAGAGTATGCGTGCAAGGTGACGTCGAGCCGCACGGGACGAACGTTTGGATGCTCGCGCGCAACGCGCTGGGCATCGGCATCACTGCGCACGCCCGCAAAAACGACGTTTCCCATCTGCGCCAGCGCGAGCGCGGCCGCGGCGCCGATTCCAGTCGACGCGCCCGTTACGACGATTGCTCCCTGGTTGCTCATCCGGCATTTGCTCCGTCGAGCGTCTCGAGATGAAAGTTGTAGAGGTACTCGATTATATCGGTAGTGCGCGGAAATTGTGCATGGGTGCGATGCGGGTTGAGGCGATATGTCGTCCCGTCTGCGCCTAACTCGGCGATGTTGAGTTGAAGAAGACCGTGCAGCGCAAGCAGCGTCAGCCGATGGGGGTCGCTGCGCAGCTCCGGCTCGACGAAAAGCACTTTCGGAAGTGCTTTGAGTGCGGCCTCGATCGCATGCTGCGCTGCGTGCGCCGTAAACCTTTGCTCCCCACGCTCGTGCAACCACGTGCCGAGCAACGCACTGGTCGTAACGGGACGGATACGTTTGAGCTGTAGATCGAGTGGGACGTTCGGCTCAGCCTTTCCGACGCGATATAGCATCGAAAGTCTACGGCCGACGAACGGGTCGTAACTGATGCCTGCGAGCCAGATTTGCGCAAGCGGCGCGAGCCGCGGGAGTGAGCCGCGCATGCGCTGCATCTTGCCGTCGCCGGAATAATCGCCTTCGGGTGCAAGGAAGATCGTTGAGCCGGCGCGCTGCAGGTTTTCGAAATGCTGCAAATCCGCCTCGAGTTGCGCGCGTGTAAACTCGAGGATCTCTTTGCGATAGGGTTCCAAAACTTCCATGAGCCTGACGCGCGAACGGCCTGCCGCGAAATGTTCGGCGCGCAGCAAGTCGCCGATGCGTGTCACTGTTTTGGGTAGCCGTGTTCGAGCTCTGTCGGTGAAGACGGTCTCGGCATCGAGATCACCATGCAGGCGCTGCAGCACATACGCTACGCTCACAAAAGGGCGCTCGTTCAGCTCGTTTTCGATCGGTTGTAAGCCGATCGACGAGAACAGCCAACCGAAGTTGAGCATGCGCAGCACGAAACTCAGCCGGGGTATGCGTTCGGCGAAGAAACCCGGCTCCCACATACGCCGTGACGAGACGGTGAAAATCGGCCAACGCCACGAGAACGTCGCAATCGTAAAATCCGAAATCAGCACGGCGGATTCGATCTCGTGCTGATGGTTTGCGATCAACAGTGTCGGTCCGCGCTTGCGCGGGAAGCGTCCCCAGCCACGGATGCGGTAGGGGAAGCGATAGTAGATGGAACCGAAGAGCACCGACCCCCAACGCAGCGGCTGCAATGGGAGCGGAGCGACGCGCAGCGCTGATTCGGGTTCGCGCATAATTAACTGCGCGTGTTTCCACGCTCGGCGCGCGCGTCGCGGTTGAGCCGCTCTTGAATGCGCGCATCACCGAAAACGAGATCGACTAACGCGGGAAACGCTTTCACGAGGAACACGGGGATGCGATAGACGGCAGGAACGACGTGCTTGCGCTTCGGCCGTCGGATCGACGCGACGATCGCATCGGCAACGACTTCCGGTCCCGGAACACTGTCGCCGAGCGCCGGATTCATCGGACTGCGAACGAAGCCGGGCTGAATCAACGTGACGTCGATCCCGCAGCTATGGACCTCGCGTCGAACGCTGTCGGTAAGGCCGCGCAAACCGAATTTTGAACCCGAGTAGATGCCCATGACGCCGGCTTCACCGGCGATCGAGCCGATATTGATGATCGATCCGCGTCCCTGCGCTTTCATGATCGGCAAGACGGCGTGCATCAAGCGCGCCGGACCGAGAAGATTGACTGCTACGACTTTTTCCAGATCGCTGTCGCTCGAGTCGCAGATTGACGGGCTGGAGCCGATGCCGGCCGAGTTGATGAGGATATCGATCCGCCCAAACTTAACGAGCGTCTTGGCGACGAGGACGTCGATCTCGTCGCGGCGTGTGATATCGGTCGGGACGACCAGCGCGCGAACACCACGACTCTTCGCCTCGCGTTCCAGCGCATCGAGGACGGGATCGGGAAGCGCCGCCAAAACGACGTTGATCCTTTGCTGGATGAGGGCCCGCACCGTGGCCGAGCCGATTGCGCCGGAGGCGCCCACCACGATCGCGACGCGTTCCGAGCCACGGGAATCCATGGCCGCGCTGTTATCCGGCGAATGCCAAACCGCCTATTTGGGGATGAGGAATACAATGCCCCAAGAAGCGCCGAACTCGTGACCTTCGCGATTCTCGTGCGAGTTGGTTTGATGCTTGTGTCGAGCCTCTGCTTAGCTTGCGCGGCGCGTGCAGATGAGGCGGCTGCTGTGAAGCCTCCGGAAATCGTGCAGCGAGCCATCGCGGGCTATGCGACAAACGTCCGGGGCGTGATCGGGATGCAGCGACATTTCTCGACGCTCATCGACGCCGGTATGGTTAAGCATACAGAAGTGAGCGAAAGCGGCATCCTATTCAAAGACGGCGCGTTCGAAGCGGTGCACTACTATCGCGTGCTCGAGGACGGCAAAGTGTTTTCCGCGGCACAGCTTAGCGACCGCGACAAGCAAACGACGGACGGTTGGTCGGCCGGCAAAGTCTTTTTCAAAGAGCCCTACGATCGCAGGTTCGCCGCGGACTATACTTTCGCGCCGGTCTCGCCCTGCGCGGATTGCGTGACCGGGACGGTCGCAGTCAAATTCGAAAGCGCAAAACACGATGCGCAGCACGGCGCCGGCACGATGTGGATCGAGACGGCGGATGCGCGCGTCGTGAAGCTGACGTACTCACCGTACGTGTATCCGCCGCATGCCACGTCGGGAACCGTCACCGAAACGGGTGGCGCCGCACTTCCAACTCTTTGGTACGTCGTGCGCATCGACCAGGCGTTTACGGGCCGTATGTTGCTCTTCCACGGGACGGCGACATTTACGGGGCTCTTCGATCACTTCGAACGTTTCGGAACCGCCGCCGAAGGTGTGAGCGCGGTCCGCGAAGGGACGATCGGTACGGCAAAAACATAGTGCGGTTCCTGAGCGCAGCGGTCGTGTTCATGATGGTCGCGATGGGTGTCGGGAGATTCGCGTACACGCCGCTGTTGCCGCTAATGGAACACGGCGCACGGCTCTCGCACCAGATAGCCGGATTGATCGCATCCTCAAATCTGGCGGGTTATCTGGTCGGTGCAATTCTAGCCAGTAGCGCGCGCTTTCGCGCGCGCCGATTGCAAGGCGCGTGGTGGGCTATCGTGGTCGTCATCGTGACGACCGCGCTCATCGCATTGACGCCGGAGCCGGCTTGGATCGTGATTCGATTCGTCACCGGCGTCGCGAGCGGCTTTGCGTTCGTCCTCGGCTCGAGCATCGTTCTGGATCGCGCCGCGCGCGAGCGGCGCCCGGACTGGATCGCGATTTTCTACGGTGGCGTCGGCGCAGGGATTGCATTGACCGCGGTGGCCGTGCCGCCGCTGGGCGAATGGGGCGGCTGGCGTGCGGGTTGGCTCGGACTCGCTGTCATCTCGACGCTGATGTCTGCCGTCACAATGCCGTGGATGACGGATTCCGCGAACGCGGAAGTTACCTCGGGCGAGCAAGTACCGTCGCATCTCGATCCACGTCTCTTCGGTTGGTTGTTTGCCGCCTATAGCGCGCAAGGCATGGGATATGTCATCCCAGCGACGTTCATGGTGGCGATGATTGCATCGACGCCGTCGATCGTACCATTTGCGGCCGCAAGTTGGATTGTCGTCGGCGTCGTCGCAATTCCGTCAACGATCATTTGGAATCGCCTGGGTATTGCGTTCGGACGCGACATTGCGCTCGTGCTCGCGCTCTTCGTGATGGCAATCGGCGCGATTGCACCCGTTGGTGCGCCCAACGCCTTCGGCGTGATCGTGGCGGCGGCCACGCTCGGCGGAACGTTTCTGGGTGTCGTAGCGCTTACGACCGCGCTTGGACGCGCGCTCCAGCCGCACCAGAGCCACATCGCGATCGGCCGATTGACGGCTGGCTTCGGCGTCGGTCAAATCCTTGGGCCGGCCGTCGCCGGCGTCCTTATCGCCGATTTTGGAAGCTACACGCCGGCACTCGTCGTAGCATCAAGCGTGCTTTCTTTGGGCGCGCTGTTGATGGCGTGCGGTGCGGTCTTGGCAAGGACACGGGTCGCGTGAGAACGGCGAGCGAGCTCGCGCGCGCGCTCGTTGCGTTGCTCTATGCACGCATGCCCATTGCAGAAGCGCCGAAGAAGATTCTCTCGCGAACCGATCGGGCGGTTCGCGATTTAGAAAAAGCCGATCGCGCCTATCAGAAGACGATCGAACGTACCTTGCCTCGCAATCAAGCGCGCGAGATGTTGGCCGCGATGGAGTCGTTCCGGCGCGATGTCGTCGCGATCCGCAACCAGGCGCGCAGCTCGGCGCCGTACGGCGACTTCGACCCACTCGATACATACGTGCCTTCCTTCGGTGGCTCGCACGCGGAGGCGACGCGCGCAGCCAACGTCGGCGATCGCGCGCGTGAAATGGTCGAAGACGCACGCTCCCATGTGAATGCGCACATCCTCGAAAAACTAGGTCCAAGCGAGCTCGAGCGCCTCTTGGATGCGAAGCGAAGACGCGGGGCCGAATTCGAGCGCATCCTCGCGAAGGCGATGCCGCGCGACGTCGGCGTGCCGATGATCGCGCACCTCGCGCAGGTAGCGGACGGCTGGTTTTAGAGGCGGTAGTCGACGCCGCTCGCGAGATAGTGCGGCTTGGTATTCGCGATCGAATTAAACGTCGTTCCAAGACCAACCTTAAAAACAAAATGCTTGGCGAGCGATCTGTCGACGGCGACGTCGCTATAGGATTGTGCCAGCGCTTTGCGTCCCGCCACGCGCGTTCCGAGATCCGTCGAGATCTGCGTTTCCGTAGACGCGGTGTAGGCTGCGCTGAGCGCACCGGTCGGCTGGATCCGATCGAATCCGCGCCTCGCGGACGACGTTTCTTGTTCGGACAATCCGACGCTGAACTTCGAACCGACTTCGTAATCGGAAGTAAGTCCAAGCGCGTATTTTGATTGCGTCAGACTCGGTGCGAAGCGATAGATTGGCGGCAGCACCGAGGTGAAGATCGCGAGTGCCATCCGATACGTTTCGGTCGCGGTGTACGAGAGACCATAACCAAGATGTGTTGGGACGTAGATCCCCAGGCCGCGCAGCCCGCTCTCCGCAACTTCGGAGGGCGGATCTAAGACGAATGCAAGATCGTGCGTGATCCCGGCGCGCAGCCTGATCATCGGGTAGGTCGCAAGCGCCGTCCCGCCGACGTTGGACGCATTTTGAATGTAGGTTGTTTCGGCGACGATCGTGCCGGGAGTCGTTGCGCACGGCGACGCGATCCCGCTGATCGTATCGTCGAATACCGGTGCGTTGGTCGGGGCGCAGATCGTACTCGCGTCAGCAACAGCCGCCGGCGCGAGCCCGAGCATAGCAAACAGCCAGACCAGCGCCCAGCTCCGCACTACGTCGGTTTCTTCGGGCGTAGCGGCTCGTACGTGGCTTTCGACTCATCCTGAACGTCGCTCGGACGTTCGCCTTTTTCCAACTTGGCGAGTAGTTCGTCGAAGAGCTTCGCGCCGAGCGGGACGAGCGTTTCGTAATAGAGCGTTGACGGCTTGATCTCGGCCGGAATCGGGACCGAACCCTGAATCGCGATCGGACCCGTGTCGATGCCTTCGTCGACCCAAAACCAGGTCGAGCCCGTCTCTTTGTCGCCCATCTTTAGCGTCCAGTACACGGCATCGCCACCGCGGTGACGCGGTAGCAAGCTCGGATGGAAGCAGAGAACGCCGAGTCCGGCCTCAGCAATCTCGGGAGCTTTGAGGATGCGCGTAACGTTCGAAAGGACGATCAGATCGTACGGGCGTTCGTCGACGACTTGATGTCCGCGCTTTGCGCAGATTTCGAGTGTCGCATCGTAGATCGGGCCGGTGCCGAAGACTTTAATTCGCATGGGCCGGGTTGTACCGGAATCTGGTTCACATTACCTGGCGACCTACGTCGCAACATCCGATGCGTGATACCAGGCGGTGATGACGTACTTCTTGCCGGTTTGGACCGGATCGGCGCGATGGAGATATTCCGGCGGAAACACGATCGCCGTCCCGGTCAGAGGAGTAACGCTGATGTTCAGCTCGCTGAAGGTCGTTCCGCCGCCCGCGAAGCGATCGTTGAGGTAACAGACGAGCGAAAGCACACGGCGTTGCGCTCCCGGCGTCGGACCGTCTCGATGATCGATGTATTTCCCGCCCGGCGCGTAGCGGACAAGTTGAACTTCTTGCAACGTCGATCCGGGTGCAAGTGCGTCCGCGAGCGGTCGCGTGATCTGCTCCAGACGTTCGCGGTACGTCAAGCTGCTCGCATGCACTTCTTCAAAGAGAATCTCCGCGCTGCGAATTTCGCGGTCGATCTCCAGCTTGGCATTGATCACCGCGGGAAACCATTTCGGCGACAGGACGGCCTGGGATACAATCACAGCCGCTTCGGCCGGCGTGAACACGCGCAGTGCGTAGATGCGTGGCGCGATCTCAACCGGCTCCGCGGACGATGAGGCGGGAAGTTTCGCGGCGAGCTCGGATTTTGTCATCGACGCTCAAAATGGTATCATGCCGGTGCGCACGGACGCATTTCGTTCTCTATCGGAGGTAATTTAGTGAAGAAGACCGGTAAACTCGATCGCCCCGAATTTCTACGGAAAGTTGCGGGCGTTCCGATGGCTGCGGTAGCGCTTAGCCTCATTGCCGAGCCCGCCTTGGCCGCGGACAACAAAAAGCAGTTCAAATATCAGGACAGCGCGGGCCCCGGCGGCAAGAAATGCAGCCAGTGCCGGTTCTTCAAAGCGCCTCACGGGTGCAGCATCGTGACGGGAACGATCAGCCCGAGCGGTTACTGCATCGCCTGGGCGAAGAGGTAGCGCGACGAGCGCGATCTTAGCCCGGAGGGTTTCCGGCCCGCGCGCGTGGACGCGCGACAGCGTTCGGGCTGAAGACTATCTCGTTCGGTTGTCGGAGGCTGCACACGAAGAGCTTCGCGGTGCGCTGCGTCGTTTGCGCGAGCATCGTTTGCCAACACTTCTGCTACGTACGGAAGACTTTGAGCTCGATGCCTGTACGGACGTGATGCGCGACGTTCGCCGAAAGCTCGACGGCCCACCGATGTTCGCGGTCGTCGATCGCCTTCCGGCGCAAGCGGCAACCTCGGATGAGCTCGCGCAGCTCTACTGGCTGCTCGCAAATCTAGTAGCACGCCCGGTCGCGCAAAAGCTCAACGGCTCGATCTTTTATCCGGTGCTCGACACCGGTGCCAAGCTCAAACCTGGTTCCGGAATTCGCCCAACTCTCACCAACGTTGATCTCACGTTCCACAACGACAACTCATACAATGAAATGCCGCCGGCGTACGTGGCGCTGCTGTGCATCTCCACGGCACTTTCGGGCGGGAAAAGCCGGGTCATGAACGTCGAGAGCGTGCACAACGCGCTGCTGCAGCGGTATCCGCAGCACCTCGAGCGCTTATACGGTCCGTTTTGGTACGATCGTCATCGCGAGCATGAAGAGGACGAGATCCCGTATTTCTCGGCGCCGATCTTCGAATACGACGGCGAGCAACTACACGCGCGCTTGGCGCTCAATGAAATCTACGGTGGCTATCAGTTGCGCGGCGAAGCGATGGACGCGCAAACGGCGAGCGCGCTCGAGGCCGTACAAGACGTGTTCAATACGCCTGAGCTTCGCGTCGAGCTCGAATTCGAGCCGGGGCAGATTCAGTTCGTGAACAATCGCAGGACCGGCCATGCTCGCACTGAGTTCGTCGACGGCGAGCGGCCGGATCAAAAGCGACATTTAGAACGCTTGTGGCTGCGCGATACGGGTGCGCGGTCCTACCGCGGGCAGGATAATTAGCCGAGCATCAACTGGTTGATCGTAAACACGGCACCGGCCGGATCGGCGACGACCGCGCGCCGAAACGGCATCGCATCGAACGGTGCGCGAATGACCGTGCCCGCATTCTGTGCCACACGTTCGACCGCAGCGTCGACGTCGGCAATCCAAAAATCGACCGCCCAGTGCTCGGCGTCGAGTTGTGGCTCCTGGACGGCGACGGCTACGACGTCGCGCGAAACGGGCTGTTCCGGCAGCCCGCCGACATAGCCCGGCAGACGCAAGAGCGCACCGGTCGCGCCGCCTGCGCTGAACGACTCGACGTTCCATCCGAACAGCTTGACGTAGAAGGCCGTAGCGTAAGCGATGCTGCGCGTGCGCAGCGTGCTCATCGCCCATGCACTCGCTTCGTTGATGCGCTGCGCGCCGGCGCGGTCTCCGCGGTTCCCATAAACCGAATGTAGCGCCGGTGGGAGCTGCGACGATCGCCAAACGTCCGGCAGGGAGCGCGTCGAGCGGAGCGACGACGATCGTGCCGCCCGCGCTGCGGGCGCTTTCCACGGTTGCTTCGAGGTCGTCGACCATTACGTACGTCGTCCACGCGGGTTCCGCGATGCCGTTGCCCGGCAGCGTCGCGATGCCCGCGACGTCGTCACCATCCAGCTGCGCGACGAAATACTCACCGCCGTCCGGCATCGGACCCGGCGCAGTTGCGCCCCACCCGAACAGCGCCTTGTAGAATTTCAGCGCCGCTTGCGGATCGGGCTGCAATGTCTCCACCCAGCACGGCACGCCCGGCAGATACGTTACCTTCGCCATGAGGGTTCCTCCGTCACCGTTTATTACTTCGGACGCAGGCGTCTGCCGCGCCGGTCGCTGCAGAGTTGTCCGTCCCGGACGACCATCTCGCCGGCTTGCATAACCCACGCGATTCCCTTCGGTTGCCGAACGGGATCGCGATAATCGAGATCGTCGGCAATAGTCGCGGCGTCGAATGCGACCAGATCGGCCGTCTTCCCCGGCGCGACGAGGCCTACGTCATCGAGCCGAAAGATTTCCGCCGGGAGTCCAGTCATTTTATAAACGGCTTGTTGTAACGTGAGCACACCCTGCTCACGCACGTATCGCGAGAGAACGCGCGGGAACGTACCGAACAGACGCGGATGCGGCTTTCCGCCTGCACCAGGCGCGAGGCCATCGGAACCAATGGCCGTGCGAGCGTCGCGCATGACGCGCTCGACGTCGCTTTCATCCATGAGAAAGATGATCATCGTCGGCGTTAGCCGTTCGCTAACGAGTACGTGAATCAGCGCGTCGAATGGAGTCTTGCCGAGCGACGTTGCAATTTCCGCGATCGTCATGCCTTCAAATGTGCCGCCGGCCGTCGACGCGATCAGGACGTGGTCGTATCCCGCTTCCAGCAATCGATTATCGAAGGCGTCACCAACGTCCGAAAGCTGGGCTTTGAGGCGAGCCAAACTCACCGGATCCGTCAGCCGTGCGAGCGTGACATCCCGTCCGCCCGCGTGGTATTCCGGAGGAATCAGCGTTGAGAGATACGTGCTTGCGGCGATGTAAGGATAGACGTCTTGATAGACGTCGACACCGCGTTCAAGCGCAGCGTGGATGAGCCCGAGCGACGTTATGGTCCCGCCCCAGTTGCTCTTCCCCGTCGCTTTGTGATGTGAGATCATCACGCGCCTCGAGGATTCTTCGCCGATCCTCAGCGCTTCCGACACCGCCTCGAGAAGTGTCGATCCCTCGCCACGGATATGCGAGGCATAAATGGCGCGTTCCGGCATTCGACTTGCTAACTTGACCAGTTCGTCCGTCTCTGAATACGTACCGGGAGGATAGATCAACCCGGTCGACATGCCGAATGCGCCGGCTACGAGCGCTTCCTCGAGCAATTCCTCCATGTGCGTTTGCTCGCTGACCGTCGGCGTCCGGTCCTCCATTCCCATCGCAGCAACGCGTAAGGTTCCGTGCCCGACCAGTGGCACGTAGTTGGTGACGTATCCACGCTTATCGGCTTCTTCCAAGAGCTCTGCAAACGTGCAGCCCGCGAATTCGTGGCGCCACATCGATACGCGTCCAAGGTGCTCGGATCGATACTGCGGATTGACCGGTGCGAGGCTGAACCCGCAATTGCCGACGACTTCCGTCGTCACGCCCTGGAATAGTTTTGAAGTATCGTGCTCCAATAGGAATGGTACGTTGTCGGCGTGCGAGTGTGCGTCGATGAATCCGGGTGCGACGGTGAGACCAGTCGCGTCAACCACGTTCCAGCCGCGGTGATCGTCAGAAAGTGGACGGACGTCGTCGATCGCACCGTCGACGATAAAAATGTCGTCTAGCCGAGCCGGTCTTCCCGACCCATCGAGGACTGAGGCTCCACTCACGACGCACTTCGTCACAGAAAGCACGAGTTCTCTGGCATGTTCGTTTTCCTGCCCCGCAGACGCCCAAGCAACCCCCGGTTCGAATCGCCTCGATTTGGGCATAAGAAGCTTGATGAAAGACGACGACAGCGTAGCCGAGCAAATGAACCGCGGATTGTTCCTGGCTCCTAATTTGATCGATGCCGACCGGGAGAGCAGCCCGCTTCTCGAACAAGCGAAAAAGAACGTCGAGGCGACGGCTGAGCGTGCTGCATCGGGTCAAGCGGACGAAGTGAAGCCGTCTCGGAGATTTAAGAAGCGGCGTTTGTTTGGGGTCGGCGACTCTTAGCGTACTGAGAAGACGCAGCCCTAGCTCGCTGCTAGGTGCCGAAGCGGTAGATGGTCGTCGCGGTAAAGGTTTGCGCCGGCCGCAAAACCGTGCTCGGAAAATTCGGATGGTGCGGCGAGTCCGCGAAGTGCTGCGTTTCGAGCGCAATCGCTCCGGGCTTCCCGGTGAATAGCTGCATGCCAGGCTGCGTCGTCTCGACTTCGATCGTTCGGCCCGAATCCGGGTCCCTCAAGACCGCAGCCTTGCGCAACGACCCATCCCATGCATCGAGTGCGAAATTGCAATCATATTTTTCGGTTCCAACGGGTCGTTCGACGCGAAAGTCACGCACGACATCGACCGGCGCGATTGCTCCGGTGGGAATGTTTTCGGCATTCGTCGGCGTGTAGGTGGAAGCCGGGATTTGGAGCCGATTATTCTCGATCGGAGTTCCCGGGACGCCGCTCAAATTGAAGTAGACGTGGTTGGTGAAATTCACGACCGTCGGTTTGTCCGTTTTCGCCATGTAATCGATGCGCAATGCGTTTCCATCCGACCAGGAGTAGGTCACACGACACTCGAGCGCACCCGGGAATCCCTGATCGCCGTCGGGACTGCGCAAGACAAACGTTACACGGGTGTCGGATTGCTCGGCAACGTCCCACGTGCGTTTCGAGAAGCCATCCGGCCCGCCGTGGAGTGTGTTGCCGCCTTCGTTGGTCTCGAGCTTGTAGGTAATGCCGTCGAGCACGAACGAGCCACCTGCGATCCGGTTCGCGTAGCGTCCGATGATTTTCCCGGCACTGCCGCCGGCGTCGACGCAGACGTTTGCACGCGTTCCTTTGCGATCGGGAATAGCCACACCGGTCATGGCAGCGCCGACCGGCGTGAGCGACACGGTATTACCGTGGGTGTTATTTAGTATCACCCTAACGTTGCCGATAGGCGCTTAACTACAGCCGCTGGTCGACCCGCACGTGTCGCATTTGAGGCACGTGCCGTTGCGCACCATCGTGAACTGACCGCACTCGTTGCAAGCGTCGCCGCTGTAACCTTTGGCAACGGCGATGCGTGCGGCTTCGGTTCGCGACACGGTTGCCGTGCCGACGCGCGAGTGGCCGTTGCCGTTGCTCGTTCCGCCTCCGCCGGCGTGCGCCTGCGGCCGAACGGGAGCCGGAACTTGCGGCCGGAGCGTTTCTTGACGCGGCTCCGGCATCGGCATGGTGTTGTGCAGATGCGAGCTACGCGGATGCAGCTTATCCTCGATTGCACGCGGTTTCGGATCCGTGTACTGAACCTCGCCCTCTTCCTCGGCGACGAACTCAGCGGCATCACCCATCGCGTCGACTTCCATCGACGGCTGGACTTGCGCCAGGTCGTAGCGTCCGAGATAGCTGACCGCGAGCTCGCGGAAGATGTAGTCGAGGATCGACGTCGCCATCTTGATGTTCTCGTGGCCGACGACGGGGCCATTCGGCTCGAAGCGCGTGAAGGTGAAGGCATCGACGTATTCTTCGAGCGGGACGCCGTGCTGTAACCCGAGACTGACCGCGATTGCGAAGTTGTTCATCAGGCTGCGGAAGGCGGCGCCTTCCTTGTGCATGTCGATGAAAATCTCGCCGAGCGTCTGATCGGTGTACTCGCCGGTACGCAAGTAGACTTTGTGGCCGCCGATGACCGCTTTTTGCGTGTAACCGCTGCGGCGATCCGGCATCCGACGGCGCTTGGCGATGTAGCGGTAGACGACGCGTTCGGCAATCCTCACGGGCGTCTCGTAGGCGGCGCTTGGTTGGGCTTCGTCGAAATCGCCACCGAGATCGACCGAACTCGCAAGCGGCTGCGAGAGCTTCGAGCCGTCGCGATACAGCGCGACCGCCTTGCACATCCGCTCCCACGAGTAACGATAGGCTTCTTTGATGTCGCCGATCGTCGCATTTTGCGGAAGATTGATGGTCTTGGAGATCGAGCCACTAATGAACGGCTGCGATGCCGCAAGCATGTCGATGTGTGCGAGCGGACGGATGAACCGTGCACCGTGCTTGCCGCACGGCGTCGCGCAATCGAAGACCGGCAGATGCTCGTCCTTGATGAACGGCGCGCCTTCCAGCGTCATCCGGCCACAGATATGATCGGAAGCTTCGTCGATCTGCGCGGGCGTGAATCCGAGCACGTCGACGAGGATCGAGGTGTTGATGTCGGCGAGCTGCTCGTCGCTCATGCCGAGCTTCGATTTGCAGAACTCGTCGCCCAGCGTCCAGCGATTGAATGGGAAGGCAAGCTCGAACGATCCCAGGAGCGCCTTTTCGACGCGATCAAGGGCTTCATCGTCGAAGCCTTTCGCGCGGAGCGTTGCACGATTGATGTGCGGCGCACCCTCGAGCGTGTTCGTGCCTTTGGCGAACGTCTCGATCCCTGCGATCTGCTCGGGTGTATAGCCGAGATGCTGCAGCGCCGCCTCGACCGATTGATTGACGATCTTGAAGTAGCCGCCGCCGGCGAGCTTCTTGAATTTAACGAGCGCAAAATCGGGCTCGATTCCGGTCGTGTCGCAATCCATCACGAGACCGATCGTACCGGTCGGCGCAATGACGGTCACTTGCGCATTGCGATAGCCGGCAATCTCGCCGATTGCGAGTGCATGATCCCAGGCATGACGCGCAGCCGCCCACGTCTCTTGCGTGAAAAGCGTCGGCGTGTGCGTGATCGGTGGAATGCTCAACCCTTCGTATTCGCTGCGCGGCGCTTGATAGGCGGCCCGGCGATGATTACGCATGACGCGTCCCATCGAATCGGCGTTCTTTGCGTAGCGCGGGAACGGACCGTACTCGCGTGCCATCTCCGCAGACGCCTTATACGCGGCGCCCGTCATGAGCGCCGTGATGGCGCCGCACCAACCGAAGCCTTCCTCGGAGTCGTACGGCAAGCCCATCCGCATCAGCAGCGTTCCCAAATTCGCGTAGCCGAGGCCAAGCGTACGGAAATCGTACGATTTCTGCGCGATCTCGCGTGAGGGGAACTGCGCCATGAGGACGCTGACCTCGAGCGTGAACGTCCACATCCGGCACGCGTCGCCGAAACGCTTAGGATCGAAACGGCCCGTGTCATCCATGAACTTGACGAGGTTGAGGCTTGCGAGATTGCACGCCGTATCGTCGAGGAACATGTATTCCGAGCAGTTGTGCACGACGATGCCGTTGGCGACGAAGTGCGCCGTGTCGCACTCGGTGAGATCGAAAACTGACTCGACGCCTAGCGCTTTGATCTGCGAGACCTCATCGGTGAGGACTTCGCGCGAGCGCTCGAACGGCTCGCCGCCCTCAATCGTGCGCGCGAAACGCGACCGCGAGTGGGCAGCGATGCGGATGACGCCGCGGTCGCGATAAATCTTGCCTTTCACACCGAAGTTCAGCAGAAGAAGCTGAACCTGCCAGAGCAGCTCCATCGAACCTGACGCGAACTCGCCGCACTCATCGAAGAGCGCACGCAGCAGCGTCGCGATCGAGGGGCGATCCAGCCCGTAAATCGACGGCGTAAATTGAAGGTGCGCATCTTGCTGGATGAACTCGTCGACTGAAGCGGCGTCGGCCAGGCCGTTGCCGACGGCGACGAGCGACTGCGAGCCAACGCGGGCCGCGAGGGCGAGCAACTCCGGTTCATCGAGCGAGCGCGTTCCGAAACCCGAGCCGCGCAGGACGACGCGTTCGCCGATGATGACGTCCGCAAGCGCGACGTCGCCGCGCTCCTCGGTGAGAATCTTGTGATCGGCCGTTAGCCGCAGCTCGTAGCCTGCGCGTGTACGCAAACGATAGACGCGCTTCGAACCGGTCGGGAAGATGCGGGACACAAAGTGCGGCTTGCCGTCGGAGCCGATGACGAACGCCGAACGTCCGACCAAGGCATCGATGCGCGCCAGACCGTCGGCAGTCGCAACGAGCGTGTCGCCCGTAACGCACGGGTTACTCGCGTTGATGCGGCCGTCTTCGGGGCACGTGTGCCACTCGTTGATCGTCGTGTCGAATTGCAAACCCGGATCCGCGCATTGCCATGCGGCGACTGCGATGTCTTCCCAGAGCTTTGCAGCCGGAACGGATTTCGAAACTCTGCCGTCGGTTCTCCAGCGCAGATCCCATGATTGACTCGCATCGAGCTTCGCGAAGAAATCATTCGAGATGCGAACCGTGTTGTTCGAATTTTGGCCTGAGACCGTCGAGTATGCCTTCGAGTCCCAATTGGTGTCGTACGTCTCGATCTCGAGCGACTTATAGCCTTGGCGTGCAAAGTCGAGCGCATACTGGACGTTGGCTTGCGGGATGCCGTTCGAAAGCGCAGTGCGCATTGCGGCCCGCAGCTGTGGGTTGAGCGCCGGATCGAGACGCGCATTCTCCGGAAGCGTCTCGTCTTGCGCGGCGCGCATGACCGCATTGAGATTGCGCTCGCACACGATCGAGCCTGTGACGAGGTCCGAGACTTTTTGTTCTTCTTTGACCTTCCAATTGATGAAGTTCTCGACGTCTGGATGATCGATGTCGAGGATCACCATCTTGGCGGCGCGGCGGGTCGTGCCGCCACTCTTGATCGCGCCGGCTGCGCGATCGCCGACGCGCAGGAACGACATCAGACCCGATGACGTGCCACCGCCGGAGAGACGCTCGCCTTCACCACGCAGATTACTGAAATTCGAACCCGTACCGGAACCGAACTTGAAGATGCGCGCTTCGCGGACCCAAAGGTCCATAATCCCGCCTTCATTGACGAGATCGTCGTTGACGCTTTGGATGAAGCAGTTGTGGACGATGACGTTGTTCGTTAAGAAGTTGTGGCTTTCGGTCTCAATGTCATAGACATCCTGATCCGAAACATACTCGATTGTCTGGATAACTTCGTCGCGCAGGCTAGCAACACGCCGGCCAGGCAAAGTCAGGGCATTATCGAGCTTCGTCTTCTTGTCGGTAGAGACAAAACCAATCAGCGATGCGAACTTTTCCTTAGCGTCTTTCCAAGCAATAACGACATGGTGGTAAGGCTGGCGATCCTCTCTGGAGTCGTTCCCAACAGAAATTCGGTTGTAAATGCCCAAATGGGAAAGAAGCCGCGAGACGCCATCGGCTAATTTTGGCGATATCGTTCCAAAGACAACGTCGCTAGAACCCCGATCCGCTCGAATCCTTACACAGCCGTCAGCTTGAAAGAGCGCACGAAGATACGCAGATATGACGTTGCATCCGCCGCTCAAAACAACCGGTGGTACTTGCATCTCGAGGCCGCGATCTAGCAGTTGATAACGCTCGACGAACGGCCTTAATTGCTCGCCATAGTACCGCTTACGTCTTATCGAGAGTTTTTCATCGATGCTCTTTACCGAGCGCTCGTGTGAATGGACGCCTGTAAATACTTCTTGGCAGAGTGCATTGACGTAACTGTGTTCGTCCTCATTGACTGTCATCGCCTCGATTGTGAGGCTGCGGTTAGTTCCGGTGGCGTATTGGCCGACAAAACCATCCGCCTGAAGCCAACCAGCAAGTGCGGCTTCATTTTCAAGTCGGCTATCTGCGGAAGGTACAATCGTCGTGTCCGTACGTTGAATCAGACGCATGCCTGGCTTCAGCTCGGAAACAAAGCGCCAATGTTTCTGCCCCTTGTGGGCGTCTGCGGCTAGAACGAGATGGTCTGAAGTCGCATCAATTGCATTGCCATTTGCAAGGCGAATGCGGTAGACGGACTTGACGCCGTTATACTTGACTGCGACGACGCGGGTCGTGCCCTTTGCATCGTAAACGGGCAGATCAACGAGATTTCGTGTGACGATTTCGCCAATCGCGATCGGGCCGTCAGGAGTCGATACGGCTGCGTAATAGGGGAGGCACGCGTGCGGGGCTGGATGCTCGTAGGCATTGATAGAGCGCGTCAACTGCGCGTTCTTGGGATCAACGAAATAGTGGCCTTGCGCGGGCCCTTCGATCCCATACGCCCAATGCAAGCCCGTGTTGAACCACTGCGGCGAGTTCGGTGCGCCGACTTGGCGCGCAAGCATCGCGCACATCTCATCGTAATAGGCGCGGGCATCGTTTTCCGAATCGAAGTAGCCGTGTTTGTAGGCCCAATACGTCCAAGTACCGGCCAGACGGTTGAAGACTTGGCGCGCATCGTTCTCGTGCGTGAAGTGATCCTCACGCGGCAGCGCGGCAAGCGCCACGTCGTCCGGTACGGAGCGCCACAGCCATTCGGGGACGCCGTCCTCGGGTACCGTGCGCAGGCGCGCCGGGATGCCGGCCTTGCGGAAATACTTCTGCGCCAGGACGTCCACAGCGACCTGACTCCAGTCGCTCGGGACCATGCAGTCCTTTGCTTCAAAAATAAGCGAGCCGTCCGGATTCGTGATCCGGGACGTCCGCGCCGCGAACCCTACGCCCGCATACGGGTCACCAGGACGTGAATACGCGCGCTCAAACTTCATGCCTCGGCGCCTCCAACAAGTACGTAATTGAGCGGTAGCAGTCGAACACCTGTTCGATAATCCCTGAAGGAAGACGAAGCAAGCGTCGACGCTCGGTGACGAACAGCATACCGCTTCCTAATTCCAAACACAAGATATAGGGGTCAAGATGCTTTATTCTCCACAACATCTAGGTTCTGAGTACCTTGGGCAGAGACTGTGCGTAACCCAAAATATCCGTGGATGAGGAGGGTGCCGGCAGTGGATGCCCGGCGAACAAGGCGAGCGCCCTGTGGAGAGAGGCGGGGATAGCGGGGATGGATGCTCCCTGACGCTTATGCCCGCGGCCTTGCGGAGATTTCACTGGACCGGCTGGCCCAGATGGGAGTCCGCGGCATCATCGTGGACCTCGATAACACGCTTGTCGCGTACCGCGCCGCCTCGGTCGGGCCCGAAATCGCAAGTTGGGTCGGCGCCGCGCTCGCGCGCGGATTTCGCGTCGTTCTGGTCTCGAACAATTGGGGCGAACGCGTCGCGACCTTCGGCGCTCAAATCGGCGTGCCGTCCGTTCCAAGTGCAATGAAACCGCTGCCGCTCGCGTTCTTACGCGCCTTGCGCGTCCTCGGGACGCCGCGCGCTGCAACCGTCGTCGTCGGCGATCAGCTCTTCACGGACGTCTTGGGAGCAAAAATTCTCGGCATGCGTGCGATTCTCACGGAGCCCATTTCGGAGCACGGATTCATCACGACGCGCGCCATGCGCGTCGTCGAGCGCGCGTTTTTACGTTGGGCGCGCCGATAATGGGCGCGCAGATGAAAGTCGACGCCGTCGTCTTCGATCTGTTTGGTACGCTGCTCGACATCGCATCGTTGCGTACGCTCGTCGGCAACGTCCTGGGGGAGAAGAATGCGGACGCAATCGTGCAGCGCTGGCGCGACAAGCAGATCGCATACTCGTTCGCAGCCACGCTGATGGATCGATACGATGATTTCGATACGATAACTGAGCGCGCCCTCGACTATGTCCTCTCTGCCCTAGAGATCGACGCAGATGCCCAGACACGCTCGAAGTTGTGCGACGGTTGGCTCGAGCTGCATCCGTATCCTGATGCAACGCTTGCGCTCGAGGCGTTTCGTTCGCAAGGCATGCGAACGGCGGTCCTGACGAACGGAACGCTCGCGACTGCGAAACGCGCACTGGCGAACTCCGGCCTAGATTCGTTGCTGAACGATGTATGGAGCGTCGATGAGGCGCGCAAGTTCAAACCGGCGCCGCAAGTCTACGCGCTGGCGTGCATGCATTTCGGAAAACAACCGTCGCAGATCGGCTTCGTTTCTTCGAATGGTTGGGACGCGACGGGCGCCGCAGCGTTTGGTTTTCAGGTTGCGTGGTGCAATCGCGGCGGACTCCCGAGGGAAACAATGCCGCCCGCGCCCTCCCACGTCGTGACGTCGCTGCAGGAAGTCGTCGCAATTTTTGGCGATTGAACGCCTGACTCGGGTCCTTGGAGAGGTGGCAGAGTGGTCGAATGCACTCGCTTGGAAAGCGAGCAGACCCGAAAGGGTCTCGGGAGTTCGAATCTCCCCCTCTCCGAGTCTGCTCAGCCCTTTTGTTGCTTGATCATCATCTGACGGTGATTGAGTACTTCGATGCGGTCCGCGTGGCGCTGACCGAGGAACTTCTGATCGTAGTACACTTTGATCAACTGGCCGCGGTGCAGTGCTGACATCTGAAACGTGGTTTTGCCGTCAGATGAGAATATCTGATCGAAATGCGGGACGAGCAGGAACGACAGCTCCTTGCCGGTTTTGTCATCGATGACTTTGACATTGGTCGACGAGATGTGCACGAGGCTGCCTTCGACCCACGCGGAACCTCCCGCGTTCGCCGGCATCGGTGAGTAGAATACCGCGGCAAGCAGAAAGGCCGCTAAGAACGGTGTAACAAGATGTATGCGCATGAGTGGTGCTTCCCGCATCGGTTTACACGTCCTCGTCCAATGCGGGCCACGATCGGAGACCCTTAGCCCGGGGCGATGACCGGCTTCTGACCGCAACCGCTAAACGTTGCGGTGAACGAGCCGTTGTGGTTGTTGTTGCCGTTGACCGTGAACGATACGACTCCTGAATCGATACGCGGCGGCGTCGCGCAGGTTGGATCGTAGACGAGCGGCGTCGTGATCGCGAATGCGATCGTCGCATTCGTCGAGCCGTTGACGTACGTGATCGTTCCGGATGAGCCGGTGAATTGACCGGCCGGAAGCGCGTGCAACAGTTGAACGGTCTGACCGGAAGTGGGCGTGAACGTCCACTGCCAGTTTTGCGTAATTTGCGTCGTGCCGTTGGCCGTGCTCGTGCGCGCGACTTGCATGGCGCGCGTCAGGCCCATGATGTTGTTGGAAAGCGCCGGATTGCGCGTGCCGTTGAGCACTTCCGTGTACGCGTTGCCGTTGACGTCCGTACCGGTTCGGCTGAGATTCGTGTTGGTCTGCGTGTACGAGAGGGTCGTGGCGCCGCCGTTCGGCGAGGTGTCGGTTATGTTGATTTGTCCGTTGACGATTTCGTTTTGAGCCCAGCCGAGGTTGGTGCAATTCGTAAACGTGTAATCCTCATTGGCCGGGATACCGTCGGCATTGATGACCGGCGGACTGGGCGAAGGCGTTATGCACGAATTGAGGCTTTGCGCAGTTCGGAAATTATTGGATTGTATCGAACCGCCGAGGCCTGTTTCGACGCCGTCACCGATCGAATTGGCCGTCGAAGCTACGAGCTCGCTTTGTTGCGACGACGATAGCGATTGGGTTTGCGAACCGCCGCCGGTTTGCGAGGGAGAAGAGCCGCCGCCCGCGCAGCCGGCGAGAAGCGCGGTGAGGAGAACGGAAGATAACGTGAGGTTGCTCAGAGAGCGCATGGGAAAGGTTGCCTCCTTTACGGAGAGCATCATCGATGAGCGCGGGCTTTCTCGACAAGGCCGGCCGCTAAAGCCTAATGCGTTCTTCCGAAATCGTCCGTCTGTTATTAAGTAACGCTAAGAGAACGGCCGAAGACGGCGGCAAAGTACGCGACTTTCGCGCACTCTTCGGCGAGATCGGTTTGCACGTAAGCGTCTTCCATTTCGCGCGCGACCGCGACCAAACCGTGCCGTGCCAGCAGCGCCAGCGGCGTGCCGTCGGCCAACGCCTCGCGCGTTGCGTCGGCGAGAGCTTGCGTGCCGTTCGGATGAAATGGAACGAGCTTCATCGCCTGCAGCGACTCGGTCGCGGCAACCGTTTCGCGCGGATAGAGGCGATCGTGCGCCGACCACACGACGCAAAAGGTCGGGTGCGTGTGCACGACGACCTCAATATCGCTGCGAGCGGCATAGGCAGCAACGTGCAAGCGCCATTCGCTCGAGGCTTTACCGTCGTCGAGCGGTGCGCCGTCGCGGTCGATGCGAACGAGATCGGATTTCCGTAGAAGACCGAGCGCTTTGCGAGTCGGCGTGATCAGAATGTCGCCATCGTCCAGCCGGACGCTGATGTTTCCGCTCGAGCCCGTTACGAGGCCGCGATCCCACAGCGCGTGCGCGCAACCCACGATGTCCTCGCGTGCGCTACGAGCTTTCAAATTGCGGCCGGATGCCAGATCGTTTTGATTTCGACGAATGCACAGACGCGATCCAGAATCCTCGAAGCGTGCGTCGGAATACGCGTCCTCGACGGCCGTCTCGAGGTAGACCCGCTTGAGATTCTCGGACGCCATGCGTGTGACGTCGGCATTCGTCTCGGGATCGGCGCCATACACGGCGACGGCGTTGACGTCCATGTGGCGTGCGAGATGCGGAATGAGATCGGCGCGCTTTCCGGTGAGGACATTCAGCGCCCCCGCGGGCATGTCGCTGGTAGCGACGCACTCCGCGAACACGATTGCAGTGCGCGGATCGAGTTCGGAGGCGATTGCGACGACGCTGTTGCCGCTGACGAGCGGAGGAATGACGGCGGTCACCAGACCCAGCAAGCTGGGACGGTCGGGCGCGACGACACCGACGATCCCCATCGGCTCGGGCGTCGAGAAATTGAAATGCGGTCCTGCGACGGGGTTGCGCGAGGAGAGGACGGCCGCGTACTTGTCGCACCAGCCCGCGTACCACAACACGCGATCGATCGCGAGGCCGACTTCTTTGCGTGCGTTTCCGCGACCGAGGCCTTCATCCGCGAGACGATCGGCAAGCTCGGCTCGGCGGCCTTCCAGCATCTCCGTGAGACGATAGAGAATCTGGCCGCGAAGTGCCGGCGTCGTCCCGTACCACGCTGCCGCTCCGGTGCGCGCCGAAACAATCGCGTCGCGAAGATCCTTGCGCGAAGCGCGCGCAACATTAGCGTCGCCGAATGCATCGCTGCGTCCCGATTCGCTCCGAATAAACTGGCCGCCCAGATAGAGCTTGTACATCTTACGGACGGCTAAGCGGTTATCGGCGTCCTTTTTCGCCATGAGGCGACTTTTGCGCCGGCGCGCATTGGCACCCGCTTTTGCGGGTAGCACGTCCCCATGATGCTCAAACGTTCGTCTCATAAGAATGGTCATAAGAAAAGTCAGCCGTTTCTCTCAGACGTCAAGGAGCTTCGGCGTCGCGCGCAAGCCTCGATGGAGAAGGGCGCGATCACCGCAAGCTACGGACTCGAACCAAGCGAGGCGGTCAACGTCTTGCAAACGGCGCTGGCGACCGAGATCGTGTGCGTGCTGCGCTATATCGCCAACGCGGCGGCGGCGATGGGGATCAACTCATCGGAAGTCAAGGCCGAGTTTGAGCAGCATGCCGGCGAGGAGCTGGCCCACATGAGGAAGATCGCGGAGCGCATCAACGAGCTTGGCGGGACGCCGAACCTCAATCCGGAGGGGCTGCTCGGCCGTTCGCATAGCCAATATAGTGAAGGCCCCGACTTGATCGACATGATCAAGGAGAACCTGATCGCCGAACGCATCGCGATCGAATCGTACACGGACATGATCCGCTTCTTCAGCGACAAGGACCCCACGACGCGCGTCATGCTCGAGGGGATTTTGGCTCAGGAAGAAGAGCACGCCAGCGACATGCACGACCTTCTCGTAGCCCGCGAAGGGCGCCCGATGCTGAGACGCTAGGGGTCGTCTAACTCCTTTTCGTGCTCGAACATTAAGGGGTCGGAGAAATGCTGAGCACAGGGTCGCCTGGGATGGTAGGGAAGCGAGGCTGCCCCTAGAAGGACGCCGCCCTCATGCCCGATACCGCCGTTCGCTCCGGCGGTTTATTACGCGAGAGAATGATCATTCGGCGCACGGCCGAGATGCTCGTCTCCGCGTTGCCGCCGGACGTGCTCTTTTCGCGTGTTTGTGACTTACTCGCGTCGCAATTCAGCGCGCACTTCGTTGCTATTGTCGAGAGCAATCGCAGCAAGCTGCACGTGCGCTGGTCCTTCGTAGCAGGCGATGAAGATCCGAGTAAAGCGATCGAAGAGGTCGACGTCGACGATCTCGATTCGCAAGCGCCGACGATTCGTTCGATTCCGGGCGACCGCGTCGTGCTGTTCATTCCGCTGCGCTACGGGCCGGACTGCTTCGGGTTCTTGACGCTCGGCGGCGGGGCGAAACGCTTTACGCCCGAGCACATTTCGCTGCTCGAGACGTGCGCGCGTTACATGGCGGTCGCGATCTACAACGTGACGCTTTCGCAAGAAAAAGAGCGGCTCGAAGCGCTCGCGACGCGTGACGCGCTTACGGGCGCATACAATCGCCGCGCTTTCGACGAGCGATTGATCGATGAATGGCGACGAGCGGTTCGTTCTCACGAGCCGCTGTCGTTAGTCATGGTCGACGTCGACTATTTCAAAGTCTACAACGACTCGTACGGGCACGTGGCTGGCGACCATTGCTTGCAGCAAGTCGTGCAGGCACTGCTCAGCAGCGTTTCGCGCAGCGGCGACATGGTGGCACGCTACGGCGGTGAAGAATTCGTCGCGTTGCTTCCCAACACGCCCGAACAAGGCGGCATCGACGTCGCCGAGCGGATGTGCAAGAAAGTCGAAGAGCTGCGGATCATGCATCGCGGCTCGGAGCTCGATCACGTCAGCATCAGCGCCGGCGTCGCGACGATGTTCGCCAACGCCGATGACGCGCCGCAAACGCTGGTCACTACCTCGGACGCCGCGTTGTATCGCTCCAAAGAAGGCGGTCGCAATCGGGCTGCGTCGAGCACCTACATCGGTGTCACACGTCCCGCGCGCAGACGTTTTGAAGGCCGCAGCAACTTGCCGTCGCAGCCGACGTCGTTCATCGGACGCGAAGCCGAACTTTCGATGATTTCGCGCGCTCTTCCGACCTCTCCGGTCATCTCGATTCTCGGTCCTGGCGGCGTCGGAAAGACGCGTCTCGCAGTCGCAGCCGCACAGGCAGCGCTGCCGACGTTCCCCGGTGGTGTCTGGCTAATCGAAGTCGGTGCGGAAAACAATGGCGACCGTTTGCCCGGGATCGTTGCGCACGCGATGGGACTTCCGGGCGTCGATCCACTCGAGGAGCTGCTCGTCTCGCTGACGGGATCGCCGGCGCTCATCATCCTCGATTCATGCGAGCATTTGCTCGGCGCGTGCAAGTCGCTGGTCGCAAATGTGACGCGCCGCTGTCACGATGCGCGCATCGTGACGACCTCGCGCCAACCGCTCGAGATCTCGGGCGAAGTCGGGATACGCCTCGAGCCGTTTCCGTTCGCCGATGCCGCGAAGCTTTTCGTGGCTCGCGCGCGCGACGTGCGTCCGCAATTCGCGCCCGGTCCGGAAGAAGATGCGGTCGTCCGTGAAGTCGTCGGACGCGTCGACTGTTTGCCGCTCGGCATCGAACTCGCCGCGATGCGGCTACGCAACATGAGCCTGCACCAGCTCGCGGAGCACGGCTCGCCGCTGCAGCATCCGACCGATCTTCACGACCGCATCGGCTGGAGCTTCGACATGCTCGGCGAATCGGAGCGCCGCTTCCTTGCGCGTCTCTCGATTTTACACGGACCATTCGATGAAGAAGCCGCGCGTGCGATCGCCGGCGGCGATGCCTTCGATGGTCCGACCAGCTTCGAGATTCTCACACAACTGGTCGAGAAATCTCTGGTCCAAGTCGATCTCGAGAGTGGCAGATACCGCCTGCTCGCGACGATCGCTGACTACGTCCGCGTCCGTCTCGTCGAATTCGATGAGCCGACCGCGATACGCGCCGCGGCGACGCGCCACTATGCCGGCGTCGTCGGCGCGCTGCGCGCCGAGCTGCAAGCCGGTGCGTCCCGGAAATCTTCAATCGCTACGCAGCGGTCCGCGAAAACGTGGATGCCGTACTCGAGGGTGCGCTCAACGGAGAAGACGTCGAGAGCGGCGCCGCACTCGCGGCCGGGATGGCGCTCTTCTGGATCGAGGCGGGGCATAACGCCACGGCGTCGAGGTTCTTCGATATCGCCATCGTCCAAGCCGACCGGCTCTCGCGTCGGCGCTTGCTCGACGTCCTTGAGGCCGCAATCGAGATCCAGGCAGCGGGATCGGATCCGGACCGACTCGAGCATCTGGCCGAACGCTTCCGAGCCGAAACCGGTACGAGCAATGACGGCGCGGAGACCGCGCGGGTGATGCTCGCGCTCGCGGTCGCGCGTCACGCCCGGGCACGCTTCGATGAAGCAGGCTCGCTGTATCACCACGCGAGCAACGCGTTCCGGATCGCCGGCGAGGCGCGCTCGCTAGCCCGCGCGCTCCTGGGTTGGTCGGAGATCGTCGCCGAGCAGGAAAGCGACGTCTCGCGCGCACTCGCGCTGCTCAGCGAAGCTCTCGACGCGGCGCGCGCCAGCGGCTCGGCCTCGATCATGCTCGAAGTCGTGAGCGATCTCGTCGAAATCAATCTGCAGCGCAACGCCGAGATGCATGCGATCGAAGTCATTCACGATGTCGCCGCGCAGTGTCACGAATTCAACGACGAAGCCTCGACGGCGTTCACCACGCTGCTACTGGCACGCGTCGAGCTACGCTCCGATTCGATCGTCGGACGGATGCACGCGCGCGACGCGCTGGAATCCTTAAGAGAGTTCGCGCATCCGGGACGTCTGGCTGCCTGCTCGAGCTGTTCACCCGGATAGCGGTCGATGCGCAGCAAGACGAAACCGGGGCTCGTCTCTTGGCGTTTGCGCAAAGCCTGCGCCGCACGCACGGCATCTCCGGGAGTATGCGCGAGCGCCGCGAGATCGCACGTCTCTCTGAAATTCTCGAGCGACGCATGGAGCGCAACACGCGTGAACGCGCAACGCGTGAAGGCCGCGCGATGGCGCTCGAAGGCGCCGTGCATCGCGCATTGACGGAGGGCAAGCCCTCTTCCGTGGAGAGCACCGAAGCGCTGATCCTCGCCTAGGGAGACGCAACCTCGGGGCGAAGAGGCGCGAGTTCGCTTATCGGAGGTTATTTTTCGCGTGGCAAAGATCAAGGTCAAGACTACCCTCGTCGAGCTCGACGGGGACGAGATGACGCGCGTCATCTGGGAGATGATTCGCGAGCGCTTGATCAAGCCGTATCTAGACGTTAAGCTCGAGTACTACGACCTCGGAGTCGAGTCGCGCGATAAGACCGACGACAAGATCACGCTGGATGCGGCGCGGGCGATTCGCAAATACGGCGTCGGCGTGAAGTGCGCGACGATCACACCCGACGAAGCGCGCGTCAAAGAGTTCAATCTCAAACAAATGTGGCGCTCGCCGAACGGAACGATCCGCAACGAGCTGGGCGGCACGATCTTCCGCGAGCCGATCATCTGTCACAACATTCCCAAGCTCGTTCCGAACTGGACCGAGCCGATCATCATCGGCCGTCACGGCTACGGCGACCAGTATCGCGCGACGGAGATGCTCATCCCGGGCGCCGGAAAGCTGACGATGCGCTTCGAGCCGAAGGACGGCGGAGCGCCGATCGAACGCGAGGTCTTCGTTTTCAACGAACCCGGCGTCGCGCTCTCGATGTACAATCTCGACGAGTCGATTCGCGGCTTCGCACGCGCATGTTTCAACTACGGTCTAGCGCGTAAGTACCCGGTCTATCTTTCGACGAAGAATACGATTCTCAAAACGTATGACGGCCGTTTCAAGAATCTCTTCGAAGAGATTTTCAACGCAGAGTTCAAAGCAAGATTCGATGCCGCCGGTCTTACGTACGAGCACCGGTTGATCGACGACATGGTCGCCTCGGTGCTGAAGTGGCACGGCAACATCGTGTGGGCGTGCAAGAACTACGACGGCGACGTGCAGTCCGACACCGTGGCGCAGGGTTACGGCTCACTCGGTCTGATGACCTCGGTGCTGATGACGCCCGACGGCAAAACCGTCGAAGCCGAAGCCGCGCACGGCACCGTCACGCGGCACTTCCGGCTGCATCAAGCCGGCAAGGAGACCTCGACCAATCCGATCGCGTCGATCTATGCATGGACGCAAGGTTTGAAGTATCGCGGCAAGATGGACGACACGCCTGACGTCGTGCGTTTTGCCGAGACGCTCGAACATGTGTGCGTCGATTTAGTCGAGAGCGGAAAGATGACCAAGGACCTCGCGACCCTCATCGGTCCGGACCAGCCTTTCCTCAATACGCAAGAGTTTCTTAACGAAATTGACACGGAATTGCAGCGGAAGATGGCGCTCGTCGGGTCCGCTTAGGCCCGAAATGTGGTAAAATACCGGCCTAATGGCAACTCGCCGGGGCCCTGAGCTGCAGGGCGTGTACCGTGACGAACTCGAGCGCGTCATTCACGAGGACGCGTTCGAATGTGCGTTTCGCGCCGGGATGTATAAATTCGGGCGACTATCGAACCGGCGGATCCTCGAGTTGCTGCATACGACGGCCCAGAGTGCCGAGATCGAGCTTAATGCCGACGATGCCGACCTTCTCGACCGTTGGTTCAGCGTTTACTCGGTGTATTTTCACGAGCTGAAGAGCCGTCACCATTCGGCGCTGCGCCGCGCCGGCTAAACGCGCGCGACTGCATCCCAGACAGCCCACTGACGATAGTGGCGCCGTGCAACGCACGCGCCAATAGTTCTGCACTCTCGACAAGCCGCGGGCCGGGACGGCTTACATATGCGTTGCCGTCGATTGCAAAGAGACGTTTCTCGCGAACGGCGCGCAGTGTGCGCCACGCCGGATACGCATCGAGCTCTCGGATCGCAGCTTTGGCGGTCTCAAGATTGTAGCCGCACGGCGCGACCAAAACCACGTCTGGATCGGCCTCCGTAATCGCATTCCACTCGAGCCTTTGCGAGTTGCGGCCCGCGCTCGCTAGCACGGGGTCTCCACCCGCAAGCTCGATGATATCCGGAATCCAATGCCCGGCATTCATGGGCGGATCGGGCCACTCGAGCAAGAGCGTGCGTGGACGCGTCAGCGTGCTCGTCGTCGTGCGCAGCTCTGCGACGCGCGATCGTAAATGCGCGAGCAGCGCGGTCGCACGCTCCGGAACGCCGCAGATTTGCGCAACGGTTTCAATCGTGCCAAAGATGTCCTCGAGGCTTGCAGGCTCGAGCGAGATGACGCGCGGGTCGTCGCGAAGGCGTTTGGCGGCGCCGGCAACGACGTCGTACGAGACAGCGCACACGGCGCACAGCTCTTGCGTGATGATCAAATCCGGTGCGAGCTTTTCGAGCAGCTCGCTGTCGAGCGCGTAGAGGCTCGAACCTTGATGGACGTTCCGCGCACGTGCCGGTCGATTGCTGCCGAACGTCCGGGGTCGGGCGGCGGTTCTGTCCCGGATGCGTTTGCAGTAATTCGGGAAGCGTCGAACGCGTGAGCTTCGGCTTCGCGAGTGCTTCGATCGGATAGTCGCACTCGTGCGTGACGCCGACGACCTGCTCGCCGAGACCGAGGCCCAAGCATATCTCGGTCGCGCTCGGAAGCAGGCTAACGATGCGCACGAAGTGCTAGTCGTTTACCGTTCGGAACTTTGCGTACAGATACGGATAATCGCCGTAGTACCAATTCCGGAAGCTGCGGCGAATGTGCGCGATCGGCGTGATCGGCGAGGCACCTTTGATGACGTAGTGCTTGCCGTCGAAGAAGTCGGCGGAATACTGCGGATAGGACGCGTGCGGCTCGAAGCCATGGAACGGCATGAAAGGCGTCGAGGTGTGCTCCCAGCCGTTGCCGATCAGCTCGGCGATTCCGAACGCGCTCGTGCCCGCCGGATACGAACCGGCCGGCGCAACATCCCAATTTTGGAAATCGAAATTGCCGTGTGCGCGCGTCGGTGCTGCATCGCCCCAGGGGTAGGCCTGCTCTTCGCCAGCCGGCGTCCCAAAAGCAGCGCGATGATATTCCGGGTCACTCATAACGCGACGCCCCGCCCAAGACGCGTATTGACGCGCTTGTTCGCTGGTCACCCAGACCGGCGCGGACTCGAGCATGGGGAGAACCGCCCACGCGGTCAGGAGTTTGAAGCCGCCGTCAGCTTCGACCCAGAACGACGGCACCGGGCCACCGTCGCGCACGAACGCCATCCACTGACGGTTGGTAACGGGATACACGTCGCACTCAAAACGCGGTACCCGGACGCGATGCTCTTCGAACTCGTTGTCCCACGCAAACGTAATTTCACAGCGCCTGGCGCCGAGCGTCGCAACGCCGGCCGGAATCTCGATGCGTCGGAGCGGCGGATGCTCGGCATCGCGTGGCTGCACGTAGTCATCCGGGCGGACTTTATCCGCAAACGGCATGCGATGCAATATGTAGGAAAACGTTTCGTGGTGCATCGGCTCGTGTTCGAGAATCGTCCACGCCGTGTGCGCGCGCTCTTTACGCGGATCACCCTTGATATCGAGCGGCTCGTTACGCAGAATGTCCTCGACGACCGCATCGCACTTGGCGCCGAATTCCCAGACCTCCGCACGCGAGGGCCACTGCGCACGCTTTGCGGCCGCGGCGCTCGCTACGTCACTCGGATCGATCCCGCGCTCGAACAGCGTTTGCAGCGCGAGGTCGATAGGCGGACGGCCAAACGTCTCGTACGCGAGCTTGTTGAACGAGAACGCCGGGAGATGCCCTTCGTAGAAGACCGGCGGATGACGAAGTGGAATCGGGCGCGATTCGTACGCGTGCGGTGAAACGCGGTCGAACAAGTATCGCGACCATAGCCTGTTACGGCGATACCAATCGAGGAATCCGTCGCGGTCGAGCGCCGGCGGCGCTAGGGTGGTTGTCACGATGGCTGCTTACCCGTTTTTCGCGGGTACCACTTGGGCTTCTGCGAGTGCTGCAACAATGAACGGTTCGATCTCTTCCGGAGGGACGGGTCTGGAATAGTAGTAACCCTGGACCCGGTCGCACGAGTTTCGTCCGAGAAACTCCAGCTGATCCTTGGTTTCTGTCCCCTCGGCGCAGACGTCGAGATTGAGGTTATGAGCCATTGCGATGACGGTCTTCACGAGCGTTGCATCGTCGTTTTTCGTGATGACGTCGGCGACGAAGGATTTGTCGATCTTGAGCGTGTCGATCGGAAAGCGCTTGAGATATCCGAGCGATGAATAGCCCGTGCCAAAATCGTCGACGGAGAAGCGTATCCCAACTTCGCGTAGTCGCTTCATGATCTCGGTCGAACGCTCGGCGTCGCCCATCGCAACCGATTCCGTGATCTCGAACTCGAGCGTCTCCGGATCGAGACCGGTCGCATCCAAAACGGTCTTTGCGCGTTTGAGCAAATCCGTCTCGTGGAACTGGCGCGCGGAAAGGTTGACGGAAATTCGCAGCTTTGGAAGGCCTCGCGTCTGCCAGGCGACCACCTGCCGGCACGCCGTTTCCATCACGAGCTCACCGATCAATACGATGACCGAGCTGGATTCCGCATTCGGAATAAAAAGGTCGGGACGAATCATGCCGAGCTTTGGATGGCGCCAGCGGACCAGCGCTTCGAGACCGAAAAGGCGGCCCGTGGCGAGCTCGTACTGCGGCTGGTAATAGACGACGAACTCGCCGCGCGAGAGCGCCTTGCGCAAGGCTTTCTCTTGCTGCAAGCGCGTCGTCATCGCCGCATTGAGGACCGGCGTGTAGAACTGAACGAAGTTGCGGCCTTTTTCTTTGGCACGATACATCGCGACGTCCGCGTGTTTGAGCAGCGTCTCAGCGTCGCCGCCGTCGTCCGGATAGATCGAGACCCCGAGACTGGCCGTTGCGTACTGCTCGTAACCGCCGATGATGATCGGCGTATCGATTGCCGACCGGATCGATTCGGTAAACGATTCCATGTTGGCGAGCTCGCGCTCGTCGGTCAATAAGATCGCAAACTCGTCGCCGCCCATGCGTGCGACGGTTCCGCGAACGCCGACCCGAAGGCGCAACCGTTCTCCGACGACCGAAAGGACGGCGTCACCGCGCATGTGCCCGAACGTATCGTTGATCTCTTTGAAGTCGTCGAGATCCAGAAAGATGACCGCAAGCTTCCGATCGTTGCCGCTGCTCGCGATCTGCGAGACCGCCTCGGCCAAGCGCTCGACGAATTGAACGCGGTTCGGTAGGCCGGTGAGCGTATCGAAATATGCCAAACGATGCAGCCGCTCGTGGGCGCGCCGCCGCTCGATCGTGTTTCCGACCAGCGCGCTGATCAGCTGTACGAGGTCGCGGTCGGTCTCGCTGAAGCCCGGCTTGCGAGCCGCTTTCAAAACGAAGTTAAGCGTTCCGACGATCGTGCCGCGCACGTTGATCGGCGCACCGATGTAGGCGCGAAACGGCGATTTCTCGCCGTCTTCGCTCAGATAATCGAGACCGCGAAGATCGTCGAGCGCGAGAGCGCCGTCGCTTGCGAGCGCGAGGCGGCACAACCGCTCGGAGATCGTCTCATCGGACCTTGCGCGATCGAGCTCGAACACCGCACCGGCGTCGCATCCGAGCAATCGACATCCCAACGTGACCGTGTGCGCGATGTGCTCGTCGGCGGATTCGGTCGTTACTGCTGCTGCTAAAAGAAGCTCGCGAATGCGCAGAGCATCGGACGCGACAAAATTCGCTCGAGATCTTGGGGAACGTTTCTTGCTAGCGATGGGTCAGATATTCGCGTAGCCCGACCCAGCCACCCTCGCGACCAAAGCCGGATTCACGGTATCCGCCGAACGGCGAGCTCGGATCAAATTGATTAAATGTGTTGCACCACACAACGCCGGCACGCAGCCGCTGCGCGACGTACATGTTCTTGGATCCCTTGTCGGTCCAAACGCCGGCCGAAAGCCCGTACGGCGTGTTGTTTGCTTTCTCGATCGCCTCGTCGGCGGTGCGGAACGTCAAGACCGAAAGCACCGGTCCGAAAATCTCTTCGCGCGCGATTCGGAAGCTCGGCGCGACGCCGGTGAAGAAACTCGGAGCAAACCAAAATCCACGTTCCGGTAGAGCACACGCGGCTTGCACGAGCTCGCCCCCTTCGTCAATGCCGCTCTGTACGAGCTCGCGAATTCGCTCGAGCTGCGCGCGCGAGTTGATCGCGCCGATATCGGTGTTTTTGTCGAGGGGATCGCCAAGGCGCAAGGTCGCGATGCGTTTGCGTAAGCGGCGCGTGATCTCGTCGTGGACGTTCTCCTGAACCAACAGGCGCGATCCCGCGCAGCAAACATGTCCCTGATTGAAGTAAATTCCCGCGACGATCCCCTCAACGGCCTGATCGAGGGGCGCATCGGCGAAAACGATCTGGGCGGCTTTCCCGCCAAGCTCCAGCGTCAGTCGTTTCTTCGAGCCCGCGGAATTGCGGCGAATCATCCGCCCGACTTCGGTCGAGCCCGTAAAGGCGAGCTTGTCGACGTTGCTCTCGACAAGGGCCGCGCCGGTAGCGCCGTCGCCGGTCACAATATTGACGACGCCGGGCGGAAGATCGGCTTCGATGCAGATGTCCGCAAGCAGAAGGGCGGTGAGCGGGGTCGTCTCCGCCGGCTTCAGGACGATCGTGTTGCCGCATGCGAGCGCCGGCGCGATCTTCCACGCGGCCATGAGCAAAGGGAAATTCCACGGCACGATCGCGCCCACGACGCCGAGCGCTTCGGCGCTCGGCGAACCGGGCAGCGCGTAGCGCAGTTTGTCGGCCCATCCGGCATGATAGAAGAAGTGTGATGCGGCCTGCGGGATGTCAAAATCGCGTGATTCCTTGATCGGCTTCCCGCCGTCGATCGTTTCGAGGACGGCCAGCTCGCGCGAACGCTCCGTAATCGCGCGCGCGATCCGGTAGAGATACTTGGCGCGTTCTTTGGCAGGCAGTTTCCGCCAGTATTTGTCGTAACCGCGGCGTGCGGCCGCGACGGCCTCGGCGACGTCTTCGGGTGAACCGTAGGCGATCTCGGCGAGTTTCTCTTCGGTTGAAGGACTGATGCTATCGAAATACTTGCCTTCTACCGGCTTGCGCCACTCGCCGCCGATGAAATGTTCGTAGCGCCGGCGCAGCTTGACGGGCGCCGTAGATTCGGGTGCGGGAGCGTACTCGAAATTGATTGTCGCCATTCAGTCTCGCGCGTAGTAGTCGATGCCGGCGTAGTGGCCGGTCAATTCTTTTTCGCGCTGCATTAGAAGGTCATCGAGCAATGCCGAGGCGCCGATCCGGAAGAGATCCGCACAGAGCCACCGGTCGTCGAGCGTCTCTTTGAGCAAGACGAAATACGCAAGCGCCGATTTTGTGGTGCGAATGCCTCCGGCAACTTTGAGGCCGCGGCATTCGCCGGTACGGCTTTCGAAATCGCGCAACGCTTCTGACATGCAGAGCGCGACGGGAAGCGTCGACGAGGAACCGATCTTGCCGGTTGAGGTCTTGATAAAATCGGCGCCTGCACTCAGCGCAAGATCGCTGGCGCGCCGAATCGCATCGTATGAGCCAAGCTCGCCCACTTCGAGAATCGCTTTAAGGTGCACGGGGCGGACCGCGGCCGCGCAAACGCGCTTGACCTCGAGGATCTCGTCCCAGACGCGGCGTTCGTCACCGGCAAGGAACGCGCCGCGATCGATCACCATGTCGATCTCGTCGGCACCGGCATCGATCGCCGCCTGCGTATCTTCGAGCTTAACGGCGAGGGAAGAAAGCCCACTCGGAAACGCCGTCGCGACTGACGCGACCTTGACGTTCGTTCCGGCCAGCGCGGCTTTCGCGGTCGCCGTCAGATTCGGGTAGACGCAAACCGCAGCAACGCTGCGCACGCCGGGCGCCGGCGTCAGCGCCTTGGCGCACATCGAGCGCACGCGGCCGGGCGAGTCGCGGCCCTCGAGTGTCGTGAGATCCATGCACGCGATCGCAAGGTCGATACCGGCGAGCTTCGTCGCAGCCTTGATCGAGCGCTTTGCAAACTGCGCGGCGCGTGCTTCGAGCATGACCGCGTCAACGCTTGGACTTTCCGAAGGCGGGCCTGCGAGCGGAAGAGCTGCGATCGTCAGCATTAGCTGACGCCTTGTTAGAGGGTCCCGCGCCGCTCCTGCTCGCGTTCGATCGCGACGAAGAGTGCCTTGAAGTTGCCTTTTCCGAACGAGAGACTTCCCTTGCGCTGGATTATCTCGAAAAACAGCGTCGGACGCGTCTCCACGGGCTTGGTGAAAATCTGCAAGAGATAGCCGAGATCGTCGCGATCGACGAGAATCCCGAGCTCGCGCAGTACGGGCGTCGCCTCTTCGATACGGCCGATCCGCGACTCGAGCTGATCGTAATACGTAGAGGGCGTATCGAGCAGCTCGACGCCGTTGGCGCGCAACGCGCGAACCGTGCGAACGATGTCGTCGGTCGCAATCGCGATGTGCTGCACGCCCGGGCCGTCGTAGTATTCGAGAAATTCCTCGATCTGCGACTTCTTGCGGCCTTCGGCCGGCTCGTTGATCGGAAACTTCACGACCCGCCGTTCGTCGGTCATCACTTTGGAACGCAGAGCCGTAAATTCGGTCGAGATATCTTGCTCGTCGAAACTGACCAACTGCGAAAAGCCGAAGACGCGCTCGTAATAGTCGACCCACGTTTCCATCTCGCCCCAACCGACGTTGGCGACGCAGTGGTCGATGTGCGAGAAACCGACTTCGGCCGAAGGCCGGATTCCCAGCGAGTGCGCAACGTATCCAGGCAAAAACGCGCCATGGTACGCGCGCCTCTCGACAAACGTATGGATCACGTCGCCATACGTTCCGATCGACGCGACGATCGCGGTCCCGCTGGGATCCGAAACTTCCTTCGGCTCGCGAATCACCTTAGCGCCACCGGCCACGGCGGCACAGAAGGCAGCGCGCGCATCCGTAACCGTCAAGGCGACGTCGCGAATGCCGTCACCATGCCGGGCGACCTGGGCTGCAATCTCGCCGTTGCTGTGCAACGACGAGGTTACGACGAAACACAGATCGCGTTGCCGCAGCACGTACGAGGAACGGTCGCCTATCCCGGTTTCGGGTCCGGCGTAGGCCGCGACCTCAAAGCCGAACGCGGCACAATAGTAATACGCCGCCTGCAACGCGTTGCCGACATAGTGTTCAACGTGATCGAACGCCATCTCGCGCAACGCACGCGAGGCGGGCGCGGCCGCCGTGCTCATGATGCCCTCTTTCAACAATGCCTAGTTTCCGCAATGCCTACAATGCACCGCTTGCGGCGCGGGTTGTATGCAGGCTTCGTAAGGCTAGCGCTGTGCGGTCGCCGGCTTCAGGCCTAAGGCGGCGTAAAAAGCATCGGGACTCATCGGACGGCCGAGGAATTTCGTTACCTCTTGATCCGGTTCGTACGTTTGTGCAGGCGCCAAGATGTCTTGACGATACGCCGCGCCGGCGATCGGACTCTCGAGCCCCTGGCGTTGGAATCGCGTGAACATGTCCTGCGCGTAGACCTTCGACCAAAGATAACCGTAGTATCCCGCATCGTAGCCGCCCATGAGATGTCCGAAGCTGGCCTGTGGATACGTACCGGGTACAAACGTCGACGGCGTCGTTTTGGGAAGCAAGTCCTCCCACACTTTCGTCGTGTCAACGTGCTCGCCAAGGGTGTGATACTTCATGTCTACGAGCGCGTAGAAGGCTTGCCGGGTATAGGCGTAGCTCTCGATCGACATAGCGTGATGCGATCAGTTTCTGAATCAAATCATTCGGCATCGGCTGGCCGGTGTCGTAACGGCTCGAGAGCTCTTTGAGGATCGAGGGCTGCCAGACCCAGTTTTCGAGCATCTGAGAGGGTGCCTCGACGAAATCCTGACGGAAACCACCGCTCAGCGTTTCGTAGGGCGCGGTTGCGAGCATGGCGGCCATGTTGTGCCCGAACTCGTGGAAGAACGTCTCGACGTCATCGTGCGAGAGCAACGCCGGTTTGCCGGGTGCGGCGAGCGGCCAGTTCCCGACGATCACGGAAAGCGGCGCTTGGGTTCGTCCGTCCGGCAACACACGATTCGGGAGCAGCGGGAAGTTCGCGAAGTGATCGTATTTACCGGGCCGCGGATACAGATCGAAGTAGGAGTCGCCGATGAAGCGCCCCGTCGCCGTATCGCTCACGCGATAGTGGAGAACTCCCGGCACCCATCCGTCGTCAGCGCCTTTCGTGTACGTGACGCCAAGTATCTTCGAATAGATTGCGAGGACGGCATCGATCGTATGCTGGACGGGGAAGTAGGCTTTGATCTGATCCGCATCGACTGCGTACTTCGTCCTGCGCAGCTTGTCGTCGTAGAAACCGAAGTCCCAGGGATTGATCGTTGCGTCGGCGCCGCCGGTGTCGGTGGACTTCAGCTTCGCGAGCGTCGCAAGTTCGGCATTGGCCCCCGCGAGCAGACGCTTGTCGAGGTCCGTGAGAAAATGAATCACGCGCTGCGGGCTTTGGGCCATCTTGTTCGAGAGCTGATACGTCGCCCAATCCTTGTATCCGAGCAAATGTGCCAGCTGATAGCGAATGGCGATCGCCCCTTCGAGAAGATCGACGTTCGCCTTACCGCCGCGCTGGTCGTATGCAACGTAGTACGACTTGCGCGCGGCCGGATCGGTCGCGCTGCGTAGGAACGGCGTCACCGTCGACTCGTTGACTGGGACCGTGTACGTTCCGTCGACGTTTTTCGTAAACTGCGCCATGAAGTCCGTATCGAGGCCGGCGGCTTGATCTTGCGTGATCGTAATCGTCGTCTTGTCGTTGGCTAAATTGGCAGCGAACTTATTCTGCAGCTTTCCGAGTTGTTGCGAAAGCGAGACAAACTTTTTGCGCGCAGCCGATCCAAGACCGGCGCCCGAGCGGCGGAACGTGACGAGGTAGTATTCCAGAAGCTTCGTTTGATACGGGCTCGTCGCCGTGTGGCCGGCATTTATTGCAACCAGCGCGCGATAGATGTCGGGGCGCGCGTTGAATTCGGTTACCCAGGCGTTGATCTCGTCGGAACACGTCTGCGACGCGTCGCGAACCTCCGAATTTGGCGAGACGCTAAAGAGGAACGTCTCCGCTACCGTGCGGTCACCAAGGTCCGCGGTGATGTTTTCGAGTGGGACCAGGATGCTGTCGGCCGTTGGTTTGACGTGCGACGCCATCAGCGCGTTGACGCGGTTGTTCGCGGTCGCGATTTGACGCAGGCAATTGCCTTTGACTTGGTCAGCGCTCAGATTCCATTTGACGTGCAGACGCACGTTGTCCGCCGGCGCGGCGGAAGCGACCGCGCTTATCGCGACGGCGAGCACCAAGGATGCAACGGAGCGAGCTAGCAAGCGGACCTCCCGGGCCTATGATAGGATGTTCGGAGCCTCGACGAGGGTCGGGCTTCGCGCAACGGAAACCTGTGAACCCCGCCAGGGCCGGAAGGCAGCAACGGTAAGCGGGACAAGTCGTGTGCCGCGGATTACCTGGCCCTCGTCCTGGCAACGAAGGAATTAGGAGATTGGTTCTACGCAACCTTTATACGTTGGCGCGTGGAGCGCATTTGCCGGCGCGCTGATCGCGATCGCCGTTTACCACTTTGCCGTGGTAGGCCGCGGCATGCGCGCCCTGCGTCGCGTCGTCGACGCCCACGATGAGCTCATCGGCGGCGGCGCCACCCATGCGACCGACCGCTTCGCTCGCCTGGAGAAAGCCGTCGAAGACGTCATCGCCGCCGAACGGCGGAGTGAAGAACGCCTGACCGAGCTGGAGCGGATTGCGCGCAGCGAAGTGGCCCGCGTCGGATTCGTTCGATACAACGCGTTTGACGACGTCGGCTCGGATTTGTCGTTCGCGCTTGCGCTCCTCAACGGCGAGGGCGACGGCGTCGTTCTGACGAGTATTTACTCGCGCGAGGAGACGCGAACGTATGGCAAGGCCGTGAAGGGGTACGCTTCGGTCGTGGACGCCTCGCGGGAGGAACGTGCCGCTATCGACGCAGCACGGGCTGCTACAAACGACACTTCTGGACGACGGACGGTGTAAGTAGAGACGATATGTGTGAACTTTGGAAAATCGTAAGCGACGTACTGCAGGTGTACTCGCTGATCATGATCGCCTACGCCGTCGTGTCCTGGATTCCGTCGATCCGCGGACGCTGGTCGGACTATCTGTCCATGCTCGTGGAGCCGGTGCTCATCCCTGTACGGCGCGTGATCCCTCCGGCAGGCGGTTTTGATCTCGCGTTTATTATCGTGCTGCTCATCATTCAGGTCGTCAATGGGACGATTGTGCGTCAAAATCTGATCAGCGCGTGCATGTTCGGCGGCTAAACGGTGAGCCCGTTGCGGAGCGGGTCCGCAACTTTTGCATCATCGCACACATCGACCACGGGAAGACGACCCTTTCGGATCGTCTTCTCGAGTTCACGCACGCCGTCCACAAGCGCGACATGTCGGATCAGCTGCTGGATGCGATGGATCTCGAGCGCGAGCGTGGGATCACGATCAAGGCCCATCCGGTCACGCTGAGCTATAGCGCATCTGACGGCCACGAGTACGCGCTGAACTTCATCGACACGCCCGGCCACGTTGATTTCTCATCGGAAGTTTCGCGCTCGCTCGGCGCATGCGAGGGCGCATTGCTCGTAATCGACGCCGCGCAGGGCATCGAAGCACAGACGCTCGCGAACTATCACTTAGCGCTCGAGCAGAACCTCACGATCATTCCGGTAATCAACAAGATCGACTTGCCCTCGGCCGATCCCGACCGCGTGATGGGTGAGATCGAGGATCTGCTCGTGATCGATCGCTCGGATGCGATTCTGTGCAGTGCCAAAGAAGGGATCGGCATTTCCGAGATCCTCGAAGCGATCGTCCATCGGGTGCCGCCGCCGAAAGGCAGCAACGACTATCTGCGCGCGTTGGTTTTCGACGCGCGGTTCGATCCGTATCGCGGCGTTGTCGCGTACGGCCGCGTCTTCGACGGTTCGCTGCGCGCCGGCACACGATTCATGTCGATGGCGCACAAGCACGTGTTCGAATGCGTTGAGGTCGGCGTGTTCGCACCCGAGATGCGTAAGACCGAAGAGCTTTCGATCGGCAGCGTCGGTTATGTCATTGCCAACATCAAGACCCTCGGGGACATCGACGTCGGCGACACGATCACGGAGGCCGACAATCCGGCTCCTCAAGCGGTGCGCGCATACAAACCGACCGTCCCGATGGTCTACTGCGGACTCTATCCTAATGAAGGCGTCGAGGTCTCCGATCTGCGGGATGCGCTCGAGAAGCTAAAGCTCAACGACTCCGCTCTCGTTTTCGAGCCGGAAAGCTCGATTGCGCTCGGTTTCGGTTTCCGTTGCGGCTTTCTTGGGCTCTTGCACATGGAGATCGTGCAAGAGCGCCTCGAGCGCAATTACAATCTCGACCTGATCGCAACGTCCCCGTCGGTTGTATATCGCGTCACGATGACGGACGGCAGCGTCGAGATCATCGACAATCCGTCGCGCTTACCGGCTCCGAATTTCGTCGAGAAGGTCGAAGAGCCGTATGTCAAAGCCACCGTGATTACGCCTCCCGAGTATGTCGGCACGATCATGGAGCTCTCGCAGAATCGGCGCGGCACGATGGGTAACATGGAATACCTGCACGACGGGCGTGTGATCATTACGTACGAGATTCCGCTTTCCGAAGTGATCGTCGACTATTTCGATCAGCTCAAGAGCCGCTCGAAGGGCTACGCGTCGCTCGACTACGAGCTGACCGGATACAAACAAGGCGAGCTCGTGAAGCTCGAGATCCTGCTCAACGCCGAGCCCGTAGACGCGCTTTCGATGATCGTGGCGCGCGAGAAGGCAGCCTCGCGCGGCCGCGCGCTCGCCGAGCGGCTCAAGGAGCTCATCCCGCGCCAGATGTTCGACGTTCCGATTCAAGCCGCGATCGGCGGAAAGATCGTCGCCCGCGAGACGGTCAGCGCGATGCGCAAGAACGTGCTCGCGAAGTGCTATGGGGGCGACATAACTCGCAAGCGCAAGCTGCTAGAAAAGCAAAAAGCTGGTAAGGAACGGATGAAACGCGTCGGCCGGGTCGATTTGCCGCAAGAAGCATTCATGGCCGTGCTGCGTCTGGACGAAACCTAAGATTATGGCCAGACTCCTCGAGCACGACGCCCTTCGGTTACTTTCCGAGCACGGGGTGCCGGTCCCAGACTTCGCCGTCGTCAGCAGCCCGGCAGAAGCGGCTGCCGCGACGACCCGTTTCGGCGGCACCGCCGTTATCAAAGCATTGATCCCCACCGGCGGGCGGGGTCGCGCCGGAGCCGTCCGCGTCGCCCGCTCGGCAGATGAAGCGCGAGCGATCGCCGCTGAGCTGCTCGGCAAAGAAATTTTGCGTTTCCGGGTAGACCGCGTGATGGTCGTGCGCTTGATCGAAGCGGAGTGGGAAGTGTTCGTCGCGTTCGAAGCGGATCGGGTCGACGGCATGCCGTCGCTGGCCGCATCGGCACTGGGCGGAATCGATCTCTCGGACGTGCGCGAACGCGATCCGGGCGCGCTTATTCACCGCAAACTGGAACGTGCGATCGGAATGCCGGAATATTTGGCACGCGAGGTCGCAGAAAATCTCGGCTTCGGCGCAACCGAATCGAGTGCGCTGGTCCCGGTTCTGCGCGCGATGTACGACGTGTTCGTGGCCACCGATGCGACGCTGCTCGAGATCAATCCGTTGATGGTTACTGCCGAGCGCTCGATCGTCGTTCCGACCGCTGTACTCGTGGTCGATGAGCTCGCGCTCTACCGTCATCCGCAGCTACACGAGCTGATCGATCCGGAAGCGACGAACGCCGGCCGCGTGCGTACGCCGCTCGAACGCGAGATGATTGCGATCGACCGGCGGCACGGTGGACCGCCGCTGTGGTTCGTCGAGCACGACGGCGACGTGGCTTTAATCGTGAGCGGCGCGGGTGCGCGCAGCTATGCGCTCGACGTGCTGCACCGCGCCGATAAGAAACCGGCTGCAATCCTCGACGTCGGCCGCGATCAGCTGCTCAACAAAGTGCGCGAAGCGACTGCCGCGGTCGCGACACTTCCGGGTCTGCGTGGAATTGCGGCATGCGGCGAGATCGATGACTTCGCACCGGTAGACGTTCAGGTCGGTGCGTTTTTGCAAGGCTTGGTGGATGCCGGGATCGATCCGCGCAAAACGCCGGTGATGCTGCGCTTCGACGGCGCTCGCATTGCGGAAGCGCGTGCGATTGCGGCCGGCCTGCCGGAAGTCGAATTTTACGACGCACAAACGCCGCTCGACGTGGCGATCGAACGTCTCGTCTTGCGCGCGGAGGCAGCATGAGCATTATTCTCGACGCACAAACGCGCGTGCTCGTACAGGGCGCAACGTCGCGCGAAGCGCGAACCTACGTCGCCTACATGCGCTCGTATGGCGCCAACGTCGTCGCCGCGGTCGCGAACGGCCACGGCGGCCAGCAGATCGACGGCGTCAACGTCTACGAGAGCGTGCGCGACGCATTGCGCGAGCAGCCCGCGACCCTCAGTGTCATCTTTTCGCCCGGAAACCTTGCGCGCGACGCCGCGCTCGAAGCGATCGGGCACGACGTCCGCATGCTCGCGATCCTCGCATCCGACATGCCGTATCACGATGCAGCGTTCGTGCTCGAACGTGCGCGCGCACGCGGTATCCGCATCTTGGGACCGGGAACGTCCGGGATCATCTCACCCGGAAAAGCCAAAATCGGTCCGATAGGCGGACAGCAACCCGATCTCATTTTTCGCTCGGGGCCGGTCGGGATCGTTTCGCGCAGCGGCGGAATTGCGTGCGAGATCGCGCGGACGCTCACGATGCACGACCTCGGTCAAAGCACCGTGATCGCGCTCGGTGACGAGGCGCCGATCGGAACCATGTTTACGCCAATGCTTGAAGCGTTCGAGAACGATTCCGAGACGCGAGCGATCGTCGTCTTCGGACACGGCGGTACCGGTGATGAAGAAGAGATCGCGCGCCGCGTCGCCACGGGATTACTGCGCAAGCCGGTCGTGGCACTCATTTGCGGGGATGCGATTCAACCGGTCTCAGCCTCGAAGAAGCGCAAAATGCTGAGCGAAGCCGGCGTAACCGTCGTCGACGCCATCGACGAGATTGCCGGAGCGCTCGAGCCGGCCTTAACGGAAAGCCGCTTAGCAGCGCACACGTAGGCCACGCGACCGTTCGACCCGGATCGAATCGTCCCGGGAAGTGATTCCCGGGCTGCGAAGCGCTCGGACGTGGAACACATACCGCGCTTAGACGAGATCGGCCGCCTGGTCGGCGATCCGTCGCGCGCGACGATGCTCGAAGCCTTGATGGACGGACGCGCTTGGACGGGACGTGAGCTCGCGCATTTCGCACACGTGAGTCCCTCGACGGCCAGCTCGCATTTGCAGCGTTTGGTGCATGGGAAACTGCTTACCGTTCTCGCGCAAGGACGAAATCGTTATTATCGTATCGCCTCACCGTACATCGCGCACGCGCTTGAGTCATTGATGGCGCTCGCACCGGGACGCACGCCGCGTCATCCGTCTGAGCGGCGCATTGCGAGCGATCTCGCGGCAGCCCGCTTTTGCTACGATCATCTTGCCGGAAGGCTTGGCGTTAGACTCGCGGACGCGCTCGTGGCGCGTGGCGCAATTACGTTTTCCGATGCCGCAGGCACGTTGACGGACGACGGCGTCGTGCTGTTTCGCCGGCTCGACATCAACATCGCAGAAGGTCGCGGACGCCGTGTCGTGTGCCGTCCGTGTTTGGATTGGAGCGAACGGCGTCCACATCTCGCCGGTTTAGCCGGCACGGCACTAGGAAACGCGGCGCTCGACCGTGAGTGGGTCGAGCGCAAGCGCAACAGTCGCGCCCTTAGCGTAACCCGCTACGGAATGAGCGCGCTCAAAGAACTCTTTGGTATCGATCTCGCGCCCGGCCCGGAGGACTAACGTGGCAATAACCGTCTTCATTCGATATCAGCTCGACCCGTTCAAGCGCGACAAGTTCGAGGAATACGCGCGCAATTGGCTGACGATCATCCCCAAGTGCGGCGGACATGTCGACGGCTATTGGATGCCGCACGAAGGAACGAACAATATCGCGTTTGGTCTGATCTCGTTCGAGAGCTTGGCCGACTACGAGGCGTATCGGGCTCGTCTACGCGGGGATGCGGAGGGTATGACAAACTTTCGCTTTGCCGAGAGCGAGCAACTGATCTTAGCCGAAGAGCGCACGTTCTTGCGGCGCGTCGAGAAGACTTAGTGCAGTAGGTTTGAGATCAGGTTAATTCCGAGCGCCAGGATTGCGATGTTGTAACCGAATGAGACGAGGCCGTGTGCGAGCACCATCCGGCGAATTCCGGGATCGTTGACCTGCACGTCGGAGACTTGAAACGTCATCCCGATGACGAACGCGAAGTAGAGGAAGTCGTAGTCGTCCGGTTCAGGCGTTTTCGGGAATGTCAAACCGTCGCACGGCGTGCCGTCGTCGCGGTAAAACAGATGCGCGTAGCGCAGCGCGTACGTCGCGTGAGTTAGGCACCATCCGATTATTGCGCTTGCGATCGCGACGGCGATCGCGAAGCCTATCTCAGCCGGCGTGCGTAGGTTCGTTCCCTTGCCGAGGATCGAGACGGCGCCGGCCAAGCCGGCCGCAACGCTGATGACCGTGATGCACAACATGACGTTGCGTCCCGGATCGTTTTGCGCAGCGCGCAAGCGCGTGCGGTCCTGATCGTCCCGAAAGGCGACCAAGAAATATCCGAGGAGAACCGTGAGCGCGGTGACGTCATACTCCAGCACGACGCGGACCGTTCCGCGAATCCAGGACGGCGCGAAATACGACGTGCAAACCTCTGCGACGACCCCCATCGCTATGACGACGGCGCGGCCTTGCCAGGGCGTCCAAACGCGAATGGCCTCGTTCACAGAAACTTGGTCGGGACGGGTGTGGTCATCCACGGACCATGATTGGCGCGGACCGGCGGATCTCCCAGCATGAAACGCTCGACCATCGCCCGGATCTGTCCCGGGATCGTACCGTTCTCGGAAATGCGCTGCGCGTAAGGCGCAAGGATGCCGAGGCTGCGGTCGGCACCGAACACGCGGAGCAGCTTCGGTAGCAGATTCTGCTGACGCGCGACACGCTCGACGGCGGGCATTCGTTCGCGTTCGATGCGGCGCAGCGCGTCATCGAGGCGTTTGTCGTCATCGCCTTCGCGGACGATCGTCGCGATGGTGCGCGCGGCCACGACCGCGTCAGCAATTGCAACGTTGATTCCCTGCCCACCGACCGGCGACATGGGGTGCGCAGCATCACCGATTAAGAGTAGGCCGGGAACGGTCCAGCGTCGTGCGATCTGCGAAACGATCGGTAAAAGCGCGAGATCGTCGAAGCCGTCGATTTTCGGTTCGATCTTTTGCGGCGCTTTGGCCAGCGCGTTTGTAAAGCGTTCGCGGAGCGTGTCGATTCCGCGGGCGCGCATATCCGCGTACGAGCCTTTTGGGATGAGCCATCCGATCTGCGCGCCGTGTTCCGTCGTCGGGAAAGCGACGAAGACTTCGCCGCCGTCGACGACGACTTGGACGCGGGGGCCTTCGCCGCTTCCTGATGCCCAAATCAAGTCAAACGGAACGCTCGTGTTGCGTAGCGCGATCTGCACGTCGCGTCGCGCGACCGAAAAGCGTCCGTCGGCCGCGATCACGATTCGCGCGCCGATCTGTTCTTCGCGTCCTTCGTGAACGATCGTGATACCGGCGACACGGTCACCTTCGCTTCCGCCGCTTCCGCCCTTGACGATGCCGCGCACGCGCGAGCCGAGCTGCACGAGGGCACCGGCGTTGCGCGCTTCGTCAGCTAGCAGACCAAGAAGCGCGGCTTGCGGAACTTGACGGACCCGCTTTCCGCCTTCGCCGATGAGATCGATGTCGTACACGCGTCCGCGCAGCACGAGCGTGAGGCCGGCGGGATCGCCGCCGCCGAGATTCCAAACGCGTTCGCGCAAGCCGATATCTTCGAAAATCTGTTGCGTGCCCGGCGTGATCGTTTCGCCGCGATATTCGCGCTCGAACGACGGTCCGGATTCGAAGATCGCGACATGAGCGCGACTGCGCGTCAGAAGAAGACCCGCAAGGAGTCCTGCCGGGCCCGCACCGACGATGACGACGTCGAAGAAACGCACGCGCGCATCTTAGTCCGCGGGAGCCACGGACCTGCGCGCGCAACGTCCGCGTTGCGATGCGACTTTTCGCGGCGACGAAAAATGCCGGCAAGCTGACGGAGCTTGGGGAGCTTTTCTCCGCCTACGGCGTCGAGATCTTGACGTTTGCTGAATATCTCGATCCGGAAGAAACCGCCGACAGCTACGAAGGGAACGCCGCGATCAAAGCGAGTGCTCTGCATGAGCAGCTCTCGGGCGCGGGTCTTTATGCGGACGTAATCGCGGATGATTCCGGGCTCGAGATCGCCGCGCTCGGCGGACGGCCAGGCGTGTATTCGGCTCGTTACGGCGGATCGAACGCGACGTGGGCGCAGCGCCGCGCATCGATCTTGCGCGAAGTTGCCGAGAGCGGATCGGACGATCGCCGCGCGCGGTTCGTGTGCGCGTTGTGCTTTATCGGTGCGGACGGACGCGAATTGATTGCCGAAGGCGTAACGGATGGTGAGCTTTCACGCGATGAACGAGGGCAACTCGGTTTCGGATACGATCCGATCTTTTACGATCCATCGGAACACGCGACGTACGGCGAGATCTCCGACGCGGAAAAGAACAAGATCAGCCATCGCGCGAAAGCCGTGAAGATATTGATGGAAATGCTTCGGTAATAATTTGCGTAATTTGTCATCGCCCCGGAAGTGTGGCACAATGGCAGCCATCGGGACGTAGCTCAGCTTGATAGAGCGCTCGGTTTGGGTCCGAGAGGTCGCAGGTTTAATTCCTGTCGTCCCGACCATTTATCCGTGCGCCCGTGGTCTAACGGATAAGGCATCAGCCTTCTAAGCTGAGAGATGGGGGTTCGATTCCCTCCGGGCGCGCCAGCTTCTCAAGGGACGCATTCGCGCAACTCGAAAAGGGCCGTCCCCGGGTCGCGCACACTGCGTGGTGGTTGTAGCTCAGCTGGTTAGAGCGCCTGACTGTGACTTAGGAGGCCGCCGGTTCAAATCCGGTCAGCCACCCCAATTTCTTCAGATGCTGTGCGCCCGGTCGCCAGGAAGGCGGCGAGCGCGGCCGTAAGGGCCGCGCCTCGTAAGGAGAGGCGTATGCGTCGTACAGTTGCTCTTGTCGCGTTGCTCGCACTTTGTTTTGGATTCGCGGTAACAGCCGCGCCAAGCGATGCCGCAACAGGTCTGGCTTGGGATCAAGTCACGAAGTTTTCGATGGACGGAACCGAGCCGGTGCCAAATTTTGCGCAAGACTGGCAGACCGCGGCGCAACCTGCGCCGCAGCAGCAACAGCACGGCGGAATGTTCGGATCGATGTCCGGGCAAATCAACGCGGCGATGGCAATGGCGCAGTCAATGAAGACCGGCATGGCCGAACGTCATTTCGTCGCCGGCAACCTATCGCGAACCGACAACATCGCTGCCCAGACCGCGACGATCATCGATTGCAATGCACGCACGATCGCGTATCTTGATCTCGCAAAGAAGACGTACCGTGTCGTCCCGATGGACGAGCCGGCGACCGCCCCGCATCCCGGCAGCGGCAGACCGGAAGGCTCGCACTCTCCGATGCAAGACGACGGAACGCGCTTTAAAATCGCATACGCATCGCAAGCGCTTGGTCCCAAGCCGATCGACGGCGTCAGCACCGACGGCTACAAGGCTGCGATGACGATCACAATAACGAAATCGGACGGTTCGTCGCAAACAATGCAAACGAACCTCACGCAGTACGTTTCCAACTACGGACAACCGACGCAATCGTGTCCGGCTGGTCGTATGGCGATGGCGGGCATGTCCGGAATGGCCGGCCCAATGGCCGCGATGGCATCGAACGCCAACATGACGCACATGATCAACGAAGCGATGCGCACACCTAGCGGCGATCAACGCTTCACGATGACGTCGACCGGACCGCCATTGCCGACCGGTCGCCTTGACATATTCTCCGCCTACCAATTTCAAGGGCAGAACAGTCAAGGTCGCGGCTTCGCAACGATCATCGAGCGCGGCAACGTTCATCCGGTGAGCGACACGGACAAAGCGATCTTCGGAATTCCGCCCGACTTTACGAAAGAGGGCTAGCGCTTGCAGCGAGTTCCAGCCGCAGCAGCGTTGCTGGTCCTGGTTCTCGGAGTTCTCGTGTTCCCAGTCGACGCCACCGAGAATGGGCTGGCGTGGGACTCTATATCCGCGCAATACTCAGGAGTACCACCGTTTCACGGAGACTTTGAGGCAGATTTCCGATCCAATCGCCTTGGCGACTCGATCCGTCGAGATTACATCGCCGGCGCGCATTGGCGGGAAGATGACTTGCGCAATAATACCGCAACAATCGTGAACTGCGGCACAGGAACCACAACGGTGCTAGATCTTGCGAAGAAGATATATCGCGTCGAGACGTTCGCAAGTGGCAATAAGGTGGTGCCTTTGCCTGCAGGTGCATCCGTTAGAGCGATCACTCAAAGTGTGAGGCCTCTCGGTGTCGGTCGCGTCGACGGCCTTCGCACCTCCCGCTATGAAATCGTCGACGACGTCTTGATCGACATCGCGTCAAGCTCCGTTCATAACACTGGAACGCTGACGATCGATTACTCGTCGTTCTCGAAGCCACGAGCCTTATGTAATCTCGGGCCATTTCCGGACTCGGTCGCATTGGCCGCAATAGGTCTGCTTATACCATGGGCTGCGTTCAAACTCGCGGAAGCTCCGGCCGTTAAGATAATTGGTGAATCGCCGCCACAGTCGCAGCTCGCCGTGCTCGAAACGCTTTCATTAAAGGCAGCTATGGGTGCAAAAGTCGCGGCTCCGTGGGGATATCAGGAAGAGAAGGGCAACGTGCGCACAATTGACGACAATGATCCGATCTTTCGCGTTCCGCAGGACTTTAAGAAAGAATCGTAGCGTCTCAACAAAAATCGTCGACTACGCGAAGGTTACGAACACGATGCCATGCTGTTGGCACCGCACAAGTTTATGCTCCTTGCATGAAGCGATGCGGGAAGTGTAAAGAACGAAAACAGTTCGCCGACTTTTATAAAGCGAACACAAAGACGTGCGGCCTCGCATCTTATTGCAAGAGCTGTCAACACGAGCATTATAAAGAGCGGTATCATTACCGCACGAAAGTCCTGAAGACGCCATGGCAGCCGTTCAAGGATGAATACAAACACCGTAACCGGCGCTTTGTTTTACGCTACCTGCTGAGTCATCCGTGCATTGACTGCGGCGAGGCGGATCCGATCGTGCTCGACTTTGACCATGTGCGGGGCAAGAAACGCGCAAGCCTCAGCTTCCTGATAGCGCGTGCAGCTTCAGTGAAATCATTGCAGGCGGAGATCGACAAGTGCGAGGTTCGCTGTGCAAATTGTCATAGGCGAAGGACGGCGGTCCAGTTCAATTGGATCAGCAGGCGGACAAGCACGACGGGAACGGGCGGTCAAGAAAGAAGAACGTTAAAGTCGCTTGAACTCGGACTCGGTCCCGAGTATAGTTGCTTGGTACTTGCGCCCTTAGCTCAGTTGGTAGAGCAGTAGACTTTTAATCTATTGGCCGCCGGTTCAAGTCCGGCAGGGCGCACCAACACCGTAAGCGCGGCGTCTCAAACGGACGCCGCGTTTGTTTTTTGAAGCTCGTCGATCCAGTTCGTGAGCGCGCGTGCAATCGCGACGACGGGTACGACCTTGAACGGATGGCTTTGTCCCTTGAACACGATCAGGCGGCTATTGGGCAACAGCTTGGTGAGTGCTGTGGACTCCTCGAGCGGCACGACCTGGTCGTTGTCGGAGGAAAATAACATCACCGGCTGACCGATCGCGCGAATATCGTCGATGCTGAGGGGCGCCTTGCGGCCCAGCGATTTGAAATATTCGCACGTCAGCTCTACGATGGTCACCCAATCTTGCGGATGGTGCGTCCGGATAAGCTCGTCCATGCGGCCGCTCTCGGGGTTCCGCTCTCGTACGCGCTTCGGATCGGCGAGGTAGGTCCAGTGCGCGATGGTGCGCTCGTCGAACACGTACTTCACGGCCAGTGCCGAGACCGCAATGAAGCGCTCCGGATAATGGCGCGCAAGATACAGCGCCAGATATCCGCCGGAACTGTACCCGAAAAGATACGTCCGCGCCAGTTCGCGCGCGTCCATCTGCACGATGACATCAGCCGCCATTTCCTCGATCGTAAATCGGTCGGGCAGCGCGCGGCCTCCGTGTCCGACGAGATCCGGGGCAAAGACTTCCATGTACGGCTTTAATTGATCCGAAAGCGGCTGCATTGAGGCTCCAGAGCCGTTCGCTCCGTGAATGACAACGAGAGGCGGCTTCGACGTGTCGCGGCGTTCGATTTCCTCGATCCAATTGCAAATCGCTGTTGCCATCGGGGGGACCGGCACGACATGAAACGGATAACATTGGCCGTGGAAAATCACTGGTTTAGAATTTGGGATGAGCCTGCCAAGCGCGAGCGTTTCGTCGAGCGGGACAATTTGGTCGTCACTCGATGAAAAAAGCAGCGCCGGAATCGAGATCGCTTGCAAATCGAGCTCGTTCAGCGGCGCTTTCTTGCCAAACTCGATAAACATCTCTCGATTCATCGAGATGACTTTCTTCCAGTCTTGTGGAGCATGGTCTTCCGCAAGCTCTTGCGGGCGTTTGCTGCCGGGACGTTCCAAACGATCGAACGAGATCATGTACGTCCAGTGTGAGACGGTCCGCTGGTCGAACACGTATTTCGCAGCCAGCGTGCACACGCCATGAAAGCGCTCCGGGAAATGCCGTGCAAGGTACAGCGCGAGTAGGCCGCCGGAGCTGAATCCGAAAAGGTACGCGCGCTGCAAACCTGCTGCGTCCATCTGCGCGAGCACGTCGGCTGCGAGCGACTCGATGGTTAAGCTCTTCGGAACCTCGCGGCCGCCATGCCCGAGCATGTTCGGCGTGAACGCCTCGGCGGAGTCGCTTAAAGCGTCGGCCAGCGGCTTCATAATCGCGCCCGTCCCGTTTGCGCCATGGAGAATGACGATCGAGGGCCGTGCATTCACGTGCATCCGCGCGCGGTTCGACGCGGGGAGTGCAGTTCCGCGCGGTGAAAGTGCACTGCGCGCACCGCTAGCTCAATGGTAGAGCAGTTGACTCTTAATCAATTGGTTGGGGGTTCGAGTCCCTCGCGGTGCACCAAGTCCGAGCCGGCCGTTTTCCGCAGGAGAGCGGCCGCTCTCTTTGGCCCACCCGTCGCGCGCCAGCCTTGACGCTCGCCGGATAGGTTCCGTATACTCGCGAACGTCCGTCGCGGGTCCGTACGGGCACGTGGCGGAATTGGCAGACGCGCTGGATTTAGGTTCCAGTGGGGAGACCCATCAGAGTTCGAGTCTCTGCGTGCCCAATTTCGAACCGATAACCAGTTCATTTAACCAATTCATTGCGGAAGTAGCTCAGTGGTAGAGCATCGCCTTGCCAAGGCGAGGGTCGCGAGTTCAAGTCTCGTCTTCCGCTCCATCCATCTGTTTTCCGATCCGCTCCGGAGGTCGCCCCAAGCCAGCCGTGACTGCCACCCTCAAACAGCTCGACCCCACCCGCGTCGAGCTCGAGATTCCGATCTCTACCGAAGAACTGGAGGCCGCACGCGATGAGGCATACCGGCATCTTGTCAAACGCGCCAAAGTCCCTGGCTTCCGGCCGGGCAAAGTTCCGCGCGGCATTTTCGAACAGCACTATGGCCGCAGCGTCATCGAAGAGCACGCCATGGACGAGCTGGTCCCACGTGCGTACTCCAAGGCGATCGAAGAGCTCGACCTCTATCCGGTCGCCAATCCGGATCTCGAGCTACTCCCGCCCGAAGCCGAAGGCGGCAACGTCCGCGTCAAGGCGACCGTGACCGTCCGCCCCGAGATCACGCTCGGTGAATACAAAGGGATCGAAGTCCCGCAAGAGCGCGACACGGCGACCGATGAGGAAGTCGACGCCAGCCTCGACACGCTCCGGCGCGATGCAGCGATCCTCGTTCCGGTCGATCGCGGTATCCAAATCGGCGATGTCGCGACGCTCGATTATGAAGGAAAGATCAAGGGCGAGCCGTTCGAGGGCGGCAAGGCCGAGCAATCGCCGACGGAAATCGAAAACGACCGCTTCATCCCCGGATTCGTTGAGGCGATCGTCGGCATGAAGGCCGGCGACACCAAGACCTTTGACGTCAAGTTTCCGGACGATTTCCCGAAGGCCGAGCTCGCCGGACAAGACGCGCAATTCACGGTCAAGGCGCACGAAGTCAAAGAGCGTGAGCTTCCGCCGCTCGGTGATGTATTTGCCGAGCGCGTTGCCGGCCGTCCGATGACGCTGCTCGAGCTCAAGGTAGACATACGCCGCCGCCTCGATTCGATGGCAGCAGCTCGTGCGCGCCGCAACATGTCCGCCAAAGTGCTCGATAAGGTACTCGAGCAGCACGATTTTCCGCTACCTGAAGTTCTCGTCGAGCACGAGATCGGGGCACTGCTCGAGGACACGCGCAGCTGGGTCGCGCGCACGTACGGCGGCGAACAGGTCGAAGCCGCCGACGCGCAAGCCGAAATCGAGCGCCGCTGGACTGCATACCTCAAAGACATTGGCAAAACCGACGCTGAACTGCGCGAAGGCTTCCGTGCCGAAGGCGAGCGACGCGTGAAGACGTCGTTGTTGCTCGCCGCCGTTGCGCGTTCCGAGGGTGTCGAAGCGACACGCGAGGACATCGAGCACGAACTCGAGGCGCTCGGCGCGCAGTATCGTCAGCCCAAGGAGCGGATGCTCGAGCTGCTTCGCCCGAATCTACCGTCGCTTGCCGCCGGTATCGTCAGAACGAAGACGATCGATCTGCTGCTCGACGCAGCGAAGGTCGTACCGGCAACCCCGGATGCGCCGGCGTAGTCTCTAGGGACGTCCGGAACAGGAGTTTAAGGTGGGTCACTTAGTCCCAATGGTCGTCGAACAGACCGCGCGCGGCGAGCGTGCGTTCGATATCTATTCGCGGCTACTCAAGGAACGTATCGTTTTCGTGGGCGGTGGTGTCGACGACGGCCTCGCGAATCTCGTAATCGCGCAGCTGCTCTTCCTTGAAAAGGAAGACCCCGACAAAGACATCGACATGTACATAAACTCGCCGGGCGGCAGCGTCACGGCGGGACTGGCGATCTACGATACGATGCAGGTGATTCGTCCGGACGTCGCTACGATTTGCGCCGGGATGGCCGCATCGATGGGGTCGATACTCTTGGCCGGCGGTGCGCCCGGTAAGCGGCTCGCCCTGCAGTACGCGAAGATTCTGATCCATCAGCCATGGGTCTCACAAGTGGGTGGCCAGGCGACGGACATAGAAATCCATGCGCGGGACCTTATTGCGACTCGTCGTACGCTCGCGAGCATCTACGAGAAGCACACGAAGAAACCAATCGATGAAATTCTCAAAGACATCGAACGCGACTACTACATGACTGCGCAAGAAGCGGTCGACTATGGTCTCATCGACAGCATCATCAATAAGGAATCACGGCCGGTCACCCCGAGCACTCCAGCCACATAGGTAACGAATGTTCCGTTTCGGCGACGAAAAAGGTCAACTGAAGTGCAGCTTCTGCGGCAAGTCGCAGGAGCAAGTTCGGAAATTGATCGCCGGACCGGGCGTTTACATTTGCGATGAGTGTATCGAGCTCTGCAACGAGATCATCGAAGAAGAGCTCTACAAGAACGTCGATGAGAACCTGCGGCTTCGCAATATCCCGAAGCCCAAAGAGATCAATCACATCCTGAATCAGTACGTGATCGGTCAAGAGCGCGCGAAGAAGTCGCTAGCGGTCGCCGTTTACAACCACTACAAGCGCGTCAACGCCGCCTCGAGCGACGACGTCGAGCTGCAGAAGTCGAATATCTTGCTCGTCGGTCCGACCGGTTCGGGTAAGACGTATCTGGCGCAGACGCTCGCGAAGATTCTCGACGTCCCCCTGGCCATGGCCGACGCCACGTCGCTGACCGAGGCCGGCTACGTCGGTGAAGACGTCGAGAACATTCTGCTCAAGCTCATCCAAGCCGCCGACTACGACGTCAAGCGCGCCGAGAAGGGCATCGTCTACATCGACGAGATCGACAAGATCGCGCGCAAGAGCGAGAACCCCTCGATCACGCGCGACGTCTCCGGCGAAGGCGTGCAGCAGGCGCTACTCAAGATTTTAGAGGGGACGACGGCCAACGTTCCACCCCAAGGCGGACGCAAGCATCCGCATCAAGAGTTCATCCAGATCGACACCACCAACGTGCTGTTCATCTGCGGCGGCGCATTCGACGGTCTCGAGAAGATCATCGAGTCGCGTGTCGCGAGCAACGCGCTCGGCTTCCGCTCCAATCCGGAGTCGAAGCGTAACGACTTGCGCACCGGCCGGCTTTTGCAGCAGTTGATGCCGGAAGATCTCCTCAAGTTCGGTCTGATCCCGGAATTCATCGGCCGCTTGCCGATCGTCGTGACGCTCGATGCGCTCGACGAGCTCGCACTGCGCCGCATTCTGGTCGAGCCGCGCAACGCGCTCGTGCGTCAATTCCAGAAGATCCTCAGCATGGACGGCGTCGAGCTGACGTTCACCAAAGATGCGCTCGTCGCGATCGCCATCAAAGCACAAGGCCGGAAGACCGGCGCGCGCGGTCTGCGTTCGATCCTCGAAGAAGTCATGTTGGACGTCATGTACGATTTGCCGTCGCTATCGAACGTCAAGAAGTGCGTGATCACCAAAGATACGATCGAGAAGCGCGAGCAGCCGACGCTCGTGTACGCGGAACGCCCCAAAGACCAAACCGCGTAGCACTGCGCGACTTTTTCACTCGGCTACCGAAGGCCGAGCTGCATCTGCACATCGAGGGAACGCTCGAGCCGGAGCAAATGTTTTTATTTGCCGAGCGCAACGGCCTGGAGCCGCCGTACCCAACGGTTGAAGCCGCGCGCGCCGCATATCAATTCAGCGATCTGCAGTCGTTTCTGGATCTCTACTATCGCGGCATGAACGTGCTGCGCACGGAAGCCGACTTCGCAGATCTCGCCGACGCGTATTTCCAGAAAGCGAAAGCCCAAGGCGTCCTGCACGCCGAGATCTTTTTCGATCCACAGGCGCATCTCGCCCGAGGTCTGACCTTCGAGACGTTCCTGGGCGGACTGTGGTCGGTCGTCTCGCGCAGCCAGGAACGCTACGGGATCACAAGCGGCTTGATCATGTGCTTTCTGCGCGATCTCGGCGGGCAGTCGGCGCACAACGCGCTGACTGCAGCGCTGCCGCACGCGGAAAAGATCATAGCGGTCGGACTCGACTCGACCGAAGTCGGGAATCCGCCGGCGATCTACGCCGACGTCTTCGAGCGCGCGCGGATTGCCGGCTGGCGTTGCGTCGCACATGCGGGCGAAGAAGGACCGCCGGATTACATCAGTGAGGCACTGGACGTCTTGGAAGTCGAACGCATCGATCACGGCGTGCGCTGTATGGAGGATCCGGCACTCGTCGAGCGTCTGCGCAGCGAGCGTATTCCGCTCACGGTTTGCCCATTCTCGAACGTCAAGCTGCGGGTCGTTCGCGATCTGCACGCGCACCCGCTCGCCGCGATGCTGGCGGAAGGGCTGCTCGTCACCTGCAATTCGGACGACCCGGCGTACTTCGGCGGATATGTTGCCGACAATCTCCGCGACGTCTGCGCAGCGCTCGCCCTGCCGCCCCAAGCTGCCGCGACGCTCGCGCGCAACAGCTTCCAGGCCGCATTTCTTTCGCCGCAACAAAAGGCCGCGTACTCAGCCCTGCTCGAAGCCTCGCTGACCGCCGTGGAGCAAAACTAGACATGTACGCACATCTCGACGCCCGTCGTGGATTTTCGGGGACGGTCGGCCATACGCCGCACATCGTTCTCGAGAAGCTCTCGGCCCGCATCGGCCGCACGATCGTCGGAAAGGCCGAATTTCTCAATCCGGGCGGCTCCGTAAAGGATCGCGCAGCGCTCGGCATCATCGACGAGGCTGAACGCTCCGGCCGGCTTGCCCCCGGTGGGACGATCGTCGAAGGGACCGCCGGCAACACCGGCATTGCAATCGCGCTCCTGGCGGCTTCCCGCGGGTATCGCGCGATCATCACGATCCCCGACGATCAATCCGCGGAGAAGATCGCGATGCTGCGTATCTTCGGTGCCGACGTTCGCGTTGTGAAGAGCGTGCCGTTCACGAACGATCAGAACTACTATCACGTTGCGCGGCGAATCGCAGAGCAGACGCCGAACTCGATCTGGGCCGATCAGTTCAACAACACCGCAAATCGTACGGCGCACGAAACAACGACGGGACCCGAGATTTGGGACGCGTTCGGCACATCGCTCGCGGCGTTCGTCACCGCGAGTGGAACCGGTGGTACGCTCGGTGGTGTTTCGCGCGCACTTAAGGCGCGCAATCCGCACGTGAAAACCGTAGCGGCCGATCCGATGGGCTCGGCGATCTACTCGTACGTCAAAACCGGTGAGCTCGCATCCGAGGGTGATTCCGAAGTCGAAGGCATCGGAATCAAACGCATCACCGAGAATTTCAAAGATACGCCGCTCGACGATGCGATTCGTGTCGAGGACCGCGCCTGGATCGCGATGTCGCAGTGGATTCTGCACAACGAAGGCCTCTACGTCGGCGGCTCCGCTGCCTTGAACGTCGTCGCTGCCGCACGCTATGCAAAAACGCTTCCGAAAGACAGCATCATTTGCACGATTCTGTGCGACGGTGGCGAGCGCTATCGTTCCAAGCTCTACGACGGCGTGTGGCTTTCGCAACAAGGCTACATGCCGGAAGTAGACGCGCTGGACTTACTGTAATGTTGTTACGGGCCCCCTCGGGGTATGTTGCTCTTTTCGAAATGATGATGGCCCCGACGATTGGGGGCCCCATGCAGAGCATGGGGGGCGCGGAGCCGGGGGCGGAGCGCCATTAAACAAGAGTTAGCAAAGTCATACGATCCGGCACAGGTCGAGCCGCAACTTTACGCCGCCTGGGACAAAAGCGGCGTCTTTCACGAGGAGCCCGATCCCGCACGGCCGCCGTTCATCATCTCGATGCCGCCGCCCAACATTACGGGACGCGCGCATTTGGGGCACGCGTCGACGTACACGCCGATGGACGTGCTCACGCGCTATCACCGCATGCTCGGCGAAAATGCGGATTGGATTCCCGGACAAGATCACGCCGCGATCGCAACCGAAGCCGTCCTCGTACGCGAGCTCGCAAAAGAAGGCCTGACGCGTGACGGACTCGGCCGCGCGAAATATCTCGAGCGCGCCTGGCAATGGCGCGAGAAGTACGGCGGCGAGATTTACGATACGTTTCGCAGGCTCGGCTTCGGTCCGGATTGGAATCGCGACCGATTCACTATGGATCCCGGCCTGTCGGCTGCGGTCAATCGCGTTTTCGTTCAGCTGTATCGCGAGGGTCTGATCTATCGCGGCGTCCGTCTGGTCAATTGGGACATCGGTTCGAAGTCGACGCTCTCCGACGCCGAAGTCGAAAACGAAGAGCGCTCAGGCAAGCTCTATCACCTGCGCTATCGCAGCCAAGACGGAAGCTATGAAGTCATCGTCGCGACGACGCGCCCCGAAACGATGCTCGGCGACACCGCCGTCGCGGTGCATCCCGAAGACGAACGTTACACGGGCCTCGTCGGGAAGACGGTCGTGCTGCCGATCCTTGGTCGCAAGATTCCGGTCGTCGCCGATGCCGCGGTCGAGCGCGAGTTTGGAACCGGTGCGGTCAAGGTGACGCCGGCGCACGACCAACTCGACAACGAGATCGGTCTGCGCCACAATCTCGAGATGCCGACGGTGATCGGCTTCGACGGGAAGATGACGGAAGAAGCTGGTCCGTTCAAAGGCATCGACCGCATCGCTGCGCGCGAAGCCGTCGTAAAACGGCTCGAGAGTGACGGCGCGCTCGTGCGCGTCGAGGACTACGTGCACAAGGTGCCGATCAGCTCGCGTTCCGGTGAAGTCGTCGAGCCGTTGCTGTCGCTGCAGTGGTTCTGCAAGATGGAATCGCTCGCGAAGCCGGCGCTCGAAGCCTATCGCGACGGACGGATTCGTTTCGTTCCGAATCGCTTCGGACGAACGTACGAGCAGTGGCTCGAAAATATTCGGGATTGGAACGTCTCACGTCAAATTTGGTGGGGACACCAGCTTCCCGTCTGGTACACGCCCGGCGAGCAGGTCGTCGTCGCGGAGAACGAAGACGAAGCCAAGCGAATCGCGCGTGAGACGTACGGCAGCGATGAGCTGCGACGCGATCCGGATACGCTCGACACCTGGTTCTCGAGCGGCTTGTGGCCGTTCTCGATCCTCGGTTGGCCCGAAGTCACGCCGGAGATGAAGAATTGGTATCCCAACCAGGTGATGATCACGAGCCGCGAGATCATTTTCTTGTGGGTCGCGCGCATGGTGATGCTCGGAATGCACTTCGCCGGCGACATTCCGTTTCACACGGTGTTCATCACGCCGCTGGTCTTCGACATTCACGGCCGCAAGATGAGCAAGAGCCTCGGCAACGTCATCGACCCGATGGACCTGATCGCAAATTACGGTGCCGACGGGACGCGCTTCGGCATTCTGCGTCAGATGCGGCTCGAGTCGCAAGAGCTGCGTCTTCGATGAGCGCTATTGCGACGAAGCACGCCGCTTCGCAAACAAGCTCTGGAACGCGCTGCGCTACATCCACTCGCTCCCCGAAGGATTGCCGAAATCCGGCGCGCTGCCGCCCGCGAGCGAACTGACGCCTCGCCGATCGCTGGATACTGACGCGCTTGCACCAAACGGTCGCAGGACGTACAAGACGCGCTCGATAGTTTTCGCTTTGGCGTTGCCGCCGATCGTATCATCCAGTTCGGCTGGTACGAGTTCTGCGACTGGTATCTGGAATCGACGAAGCTCGGCGGTTCGACTCGCGCAGGCGTGCTTGTCGTTCGCGCTCAATACGCTTGCGCGAATCATGCATCCGATCGCGCCCTTCGTCACGGAAGAAATTTGGCAAGCGCTCCCGCACGACGGCTATACGATCGTCACCGCTTCCTGGCCGGATCCCGCGGAGATTCCGTCGGACACCGATGCCGCGGCGCGTTACGAAACAATGCGGACGACGGTCGACCGATTGCGCAACGCGCGTCACGACTTTGGAGTCGCCGATCGGCAGAAGGTCAGCGTCTTCGTTCCGGCTCCGCTGAGCCGGCACCCGGACGTGCTCGACTTGCTCGCACTCCACGCCGGAGCTGAAATTCTCGCCGACGGTGCCGCCGAAGGGCAAAGCTTCGATGACATGATGAGCGCAGTTCGCGTCGAGGCGCCGACGGCGCAGCTTCGCGAGCGCTACACGAAAGAAGTCACGCGCTTGCGTGCCGAGGTCGAGCGCGGCGAGAAGAAGCTGGCTTCGGAGAGTTTCGTTTCGCGCGCGCCCGCAGACGTCGTCGCCAAGGAGCGCGAGAAGCTCGACGGCTACCGCCGCGACCTGGAGCGGACCGAGCGCCTCTTGGTCGAAGTGAGCCCATAATGTCGGTACGGGCCCCCGCGACCCGGCGCAGGACGCTGATGAACGCGGATGAGATCGAGCGCGCGATCGCACGCATGGCCCATCAGATGGTCGAGCCCGAAGAAGCGCAAGGCGGCCTCATCCTGATCGGCATCCGGCGCGGCGGCGAAAGCCTCGCACGGCGCCTGGCCTCCAAGATCGGGGAGATTTCGGGGACCGAGCCCGGGCTCGGCTTCCTCAACATCAACCTGTATCGCGACGACGACGTTACCCACGAGCTCCCGAATCGGACATCCGGCAGGACGTACGCGGCCGGACCGTCGTCATCGTCGACGACGTCCTCTACACGGGACGGACCGTTCGCTCGGCCCTCGATGCCGTGACCGACCTGGGCCGGCCGAAGGCGATCCGCCTCGCCGTCCTGGTCGACCGCGGCCTGCGCGAGCTTCCGATTCAACCCGATTACGTCGGGCCGCGTCATCCCCACAAGCCGCCGAGAACGCATCGACGTTCGACTCGCCGCGCAACCTTCACCGAGCGATGATGTGTCTGTCGCCGACTGGGAGCATGCAAACTAGGTCATCACCGCGTAGCCTACTCGACATCGACGACCTTTCGCGTGACGAAATCGCGTCGGTCATACGCCGTTCCGCGAGAGTTTCGAAGCCGGCTACCCGATCGCTCGCTGCTCGCGGGCGTCCCGGTCCTCAATCTGTTCTTCGAAGCCAGCACGCGAACCGCAACGTCGTTCACGCTTGCCGAACAACGCGTCGGCGCCGACGTCATCTCGTTCGCGCCGGGAACCTCGAGCTTAGGCAAAGGCGAGACGATCGCCGATACGGCGATCACGCTGCGCGCGATCGGCGTGCGCGTCATCGTCGTGCGCCACCACGAATCCGGCTTCCCACGGCGTCTGGCCGAATCGTTCGACGGCCATGTCATCAACGCCGGCGATGGGACGCACGCGCATCCGACGCAAGCATTGCTCGATCTCGCAACGTTGCACGCTGAGTTCGGCCGATTCGAAGGGCTGCGCGTCGCGATCGTCGGCGACATCCTGCACTCGCGCGTCGCGCGCTCGAACATCGTCGGCATGAAGATGCTCGGAATCGACGTGACCCTGGTCGGCCCGCCGACGCTCTTGCCGGATAGCTTCTCGCAAGACGGCGTGCGCATCGAGCGCGACTTCGACGCAGTGCTGCCCCACCTCGACGCCGTCATGATGCTGCGCATCCAGCGCGAGCGCATCGCCGCATCGCTGCTCCCGGCGCTCGCCGACTACACGAGCGGGTATCAGCTCAACGCGCAACGCTTGCGTTTGCTGCCGGAGCACGCGATCATCTTACACCCGGGGCCCTACAACCGTGGCGTCGAGCTCACCGACGACGTGCTTGCGGATCCGCGCTCGCGGTACGAAATGCAGGTCACAACGGCGTCTTCGTGCGGATGGCGGTGCTCGATCTGCTCGTGAACGGCCGGGCGGTGCGCGCATGAGAGTTCTGATTCGCGGCGGCCGCGTCATCGATCCGTCGCGTGGACTCGATGCGGTGCGCGACATCGCGATCGACGGCGGTATCATTCGTGCGATCTCGGAACGCGTCGAAGAGCGTGGTCACGAGATCATCGACGCGACAAACTGCGTCGTTGCGCCCGGCTTCATCGACATGCACGTGCACCTGCGCGAACCGGGCAGACACATAAAGAGACGATCGCGACCGGAACGGCCGCCGCCGTCGCCGGCGGTTTTACCGCCGTCGCCTGCATGCCGAACACCGACGCCGGCGATCGATTCGCCCGCCGTCATCGCCGAGATCGCGCAGCGTGTCGCGCAAGCCGGCTTGGCGCGCGTCTATCCGATCGGCGCGATCACGCAAGAGCGTAAAGGCGAGGAGCTCGCGCCGTATCACGTGCTCGCCGACGCGGGCGCGTCGCGTTCAGCGACGACGGATCGACCGTCGAGAACGTTCGTGTCCTCCGCAACGCCGCGCTCTATGCGCGCGACGTGAAGGGCCCCTTCATCTCGCACTGCATCGAGGGTGACGCTCACGGGCGATGCGGTGATGAACGAGGGCGGGCACTCGGCGCTGCTGGGTTTGCCCGGAAGCCCGCGCCTCGCGGAAGACGTCATCGTCGCGCGCGATGTGCTGGTCGCAGCCGACACGCGCAAACCCTGGCACATCGCGCACGTCTCGACCGCGACGTCGCTCGACATCATTCGCTGGGCGCGCTCGCGCGTCGACCGCCGTCACCTGCGAGGTGACGCCGCACCATCTGTTGCTGCACGACGATCGGTTCGTCGACTATCAGCGCGCGCCAAGGTCGATCCGCCGCTGCGCGGAGCAGACGATTCCGCCGCGCTGCGGGCGGCAGTGCGCGACGGCACGATCGACGTGTTCGCGACCGATCACGCGCCGCACACAATGGAAGAGAAGGCGCAACTGCTCTCGATCGCGCCGGTCGGATTCTGCGGCCTCGAAATCGCCGTCGGCGCGTACGCGCACGCGCTCCCCGATCTCCCGCTCGACCGCTTCATCACATTGCTCTCGACGCGACCTGCGCAAATTCTCGGCGTCGAAGGCGGGACGCTCGCGGTCGGTGCGCGCGCGGACGTGACGATCTTCGCCGAGCGGCCCTGGACGGTCGACGCGCGCATGTTCTATTCCAAAGGAAAGAACACGCCGTTCGACGGCTTCACATTCCCGCGTCGCGCGGTTGCGACGGTCGTCGGCGGGCGCCTAGTCTACACGCGGAACGCGGCATCATCGAACCGTTGGCCTACGCGTGAAGGCGTCGCTGCTGCTCGCCGACGGCTCGCGCTACGACGGCGAGGGTTTGTCGGTCGAAGGCGTGGCGCTCGGCGAGGCAGTGTTCTATACCGGGATGACCGGCTATGAAGAAGCGCTGACCGATCCGTCCTATGCCGGCCAGATACTCACGTTCACCTATCCGATGATCGGAAACTACGGCGTGTGCGGCGAGTCGATGCAGCACAATCGCGTGTGCGTCGCGGGCGCCGTCATCAAGCGACTTTCGCGCCAGCCGTCGCACTACACCAGCCGAATCGACTTAGGCACGTGGCTCGAAGAGCAGCGCATTCCGACGCTGCTCGGCATCGACACGCGCTCGCTCGTCATCGCATTGCGCGAACACGGAACGATCGCGGCCGCGCTCGCGGTCGGCGAAACCGCACTCTCGCATGCCGAGAAGCTCCTGTCCGAGTACGCGCGGCGCCATTCGACGGTCGGCCTCGTTGCATCCGTCGCCGCTGAAGACAATTACGCGCCGCAAAATGGTAACGGTCCGCGCATCATCGTCCTCGACTGCGGCGTCAAGCGCGCGATCTTGCGACAGCTCGCAGGGCTCGGCGCGCGCGTTGACGTGCTTCCGTACTCCGCGATCGCTTGCCGAGATCGAAGAACGCCGGCCCGAAGCGATCGTCATCTCGCCTGGCCCCGGCGATCCGAGCGATCTAAATGCGACGATCGAAACGTTGCGCGCGCTCATCGGAAAGATTCCGCTGTTCGGCGTGTGCCTTGGTCATCAGCTGCTCGCGCTGGCGTGCGGTGCAACGACCTTCAAGCTCCCGTACGGACATCGCGGCGGAAATCAGCCGGTCAAAGATCTGCAAAACGGCAGCGTCCTGATCACCGCCCACAACCACGGTTACGCCGTCGACGGCAGCTCGCTACCGAGCGATCTCGAAGCGACGATGGTCAACCTCAACGACGGCACGAACGAAGGCTTTCGTCATCGCCATCTGCCGATCGTCGCCGTGCAATTCCATCCCGAAGCCGCTCCGGGTCCGCTCGACGCGCGGCATCTGTTCGCCGATTGGTACGGGTCGCTCGCGTGTTCCGAATCGCGCTCCTCGCGAGCGTAATCGTCCTCGCGGTCGCGCCCGCGAGCGCGCAGACGCTGCCCGATCTGACGGTCACCGCGCTCTGGATCACGGAGCGACGAACGGCGGCGCAAGAAGGTCAAGCCTTTCACCTGCTCATTCACGTCCACGTGAAACAGAAGAGCGCGAACCTCTCATCGCTCGTGCTTACCCGACGTCGTCAAGCTGACGATCTCGGCGACGAGAAACGTACGGCGCCGGCGAACGACGGAACCGACTACGTTGAGACGCTGACGGTCGCCGGCATCAGTCCCGGCGAGGCGACGGTCTCACCCGCCTACATCGATGCGATCGATCCGTCGCGCGGCGAAGACCGTTCCGGTTCTCGTCGAACCGGCTTCGCCTGCGCATCGTCGCCGCGAGCAACACTGCGATCCGCTCTCATCGATGCACGCGGCGCTACGCGCCGGTCGCATCGCTGCTTGCGACCGTCGTCGGATCGTCGCGCTTGGATTCGTCGCGCTGGGTGCTCGTTCGGCGCCGCGCGCTCGCCGCGAAGCGCAGAACGTACGTCACGCTTCCGCCGCGCGCAGCCCGTCGCCGAACCCGTCACGCCACCGGTCGATCGGATCGCCGCGGTGCGCAATGCGACGCTGCAGCTCGCGAGCACGCGAACGCGTCCCGATGCCGCGACGTTGCGCGCCGCGCTCTTTGCGCTCGCCGGCGCACGGCGCGAGGAAACGCTCGCAGCGCTGCTCGCACCGGAATCCCGGCCGAAAAGCGCGCTCTGCGTGCGGCGCTTCGAGCCGCAGAGCGCGCGACGTTCGTCGACGAGTCGCATTTGCAGGGGGCGATCGACGAGTTGTTGGATGCGGTTCGCGCAGTGGTTTCCGAGTGAGCGCACGTCCCGGCGCCTTGCGCGCACGCCGTCGAGCAAACGATCGTCGGTCAACGCACCGTCGTCGAAGGCGATGCTCGTTGCCCTGATCGCGAACGGACACGTGCTGCTCGAAGGCCTGCCCGGCGTCGCAAAGACGTTGGCCGCGCGCAGCTCTGGCGCAAGCCATCGGCGGAACGTTCAGGCGCGTGCAGTTCACGCCCGATCTCTTGCCGAGCGACATCGTCGGGACGCGCGTCTTCGATCAGCGCAGCGGCAACTTCACGACCGTTCCGGGTCCGATCTTCGCCAACATCGTCCTCGCCGACGAGATCAATCGTTCGCCCGCCAAAGTGCAATCCGCACTGCTCGAAGGGATGCAGGAACGTCAGGCCACGATCGGCCCCGAGACGTTGCCATTTCCGGAGCCGTTCGTCGTGCTCGCGACGATGAATCCGCTCGACGATGACGGCACGTACGCGCTTCCGCTGGCGCAGCGCGACCGCTTCGCGCTCAACCTCTACGTCGACTATCCGTCGCGTGAAGAAGAAATCGCGATCCTCGAACGCTTCGGTGCCGGCGAGGTCCGTCCGGTGCGCGATGCGGTGACGCTCGACGACATTCGCGGCGTGGAAACACGAAGCCGAGCGCGTGCATCTCGGAGCCGCGCTTGCGCGCGTACATCGTCGACATGATTCGCGCCACGCGCGATCCGGACGGAACGCGCGGCCGCTACGTCGAGCGCGGCGCGAGTCCGCGCGCGGCCTTGATTCTCGCACAGCTTGCAAAAGCGCGCGCCGTGTACGAAGGGCGCACGTACGTCGTGCCCGACGACATCCGTTCGCTGGCGGTCCCGGCGCTGCGGCATCGCGTCGGTTTCACCTATCGCGTCGCGAGCGAGACGGATCGACATCGAAGAGCTGCTCGAGTCGTTCATCACGCAGGTGCCGACGCCGTGAGCTGCCGCGATTCGCAGCGCGCTGCTTTCCGGACGCCGCCGTCCGGTCGTTCGCGGCGGAACGCGCCCCTATCCGCGGCGCGGCGACGGGTTTGAGATCGCCGAGCTGCGTGGCTACGTCGAAGGCGACGATCCGCGCCGCATCGATTGGGCCGCGACGGCGCGCGCCGGCGGCCTGCAGGTGCGCGTGCTGCTCGAAGAACATGCGCTCGTGTTTTGCCGCGATCATCGATGATTCGGCGTCGCTGCAACGTCGGACGAAAGGCGGACGCTGCGCACCGCGGCGTACGAAGCCCTCGACGCGTGGGCCGGTGCAGCTGGCTCGCGAAGATCGCGCGCGCGCGTATTCTCTCCGGACCGGTCGATGCGCCGCGTCTGTTCGGCGGCGCGCGCAGCGGGCCGTTTCGCGCGAACGGCGCGAGATTGCCGCGTTCGATCTCGACTCGGCGCTTCGGCTTGCGCGGGCAGCGCTGCCGCGAGATTCCGCCTTGCTCGTCGTCAGCGATTTCTACGCGACCGCTCGATGTCGAGCTGCTGCGCGAGATCGGAGCGTACGTCGACGCGACCGCGCTCGATCGCGCACGATCCGTGGGCCGAAGGGATGCCGCTGCGCGGTTTCGTCACGCTTGCGGGATGCCGAGACCGGCCAGCACGCGCTCGGTCTTTCTCGGGCCGGCGCTCGCGCCGGCGATTCGTGGCGGCGATCGCGCGTCGCGAGACGCGAGCTCATGCAGCGGTTCGCGTCCTGCGGCTGGCGCGCAGCGTATGCTCGATGAAGCCGACGGCGCCGCCTCGCTGCATGCGGCCTTCGGCATATGAGCGTTCAGCGGCCGCTTGCGCTCGTGATCGGAGTCATCGTCGCGTGCGCGGTCGCATGGCTGATCGCCGCGCTTGGACGGCGCCGGCGGCGCGATGCATTCACGTACTCGAATCTTGACGTTCTTGCTCGACGCCGCGCAGATCTCAGTCTGGCCGATGCGCGTGCTGGCCGGCGTCATCGCCCTCGGCGTCTTGCTCGGCGGAGTCGCGTTTGCCGGCGTCGAGTCTCGTGTTACCGGTTCCGGCGCAAAGACGGTAGCATCGTCTTGTGTCTGGATACCTCGGGTTCGATGCGTGCGACCGACGTCGAGCCCTCGCGCGAAGCCGCCGTACGCGCTGCCGCGCGCGCGTTCGTCCAAGACACACCCGCCGGGACACGGATCGGGATCGTCTGCGTTCGCGACGTACGCGCAGCGCGTCGCGGATTTGAACGACGACAAGAACGCGCGTGCTGGCTGCGCTCGATACCGTTCCGCCTGCAAACGGCGCGACCGCAATCGGCGATGCGCTGGCTCTCGCCGGACAAATGCTGCCGGCTAGCGGACATCGCGCGATCGTGCTCGTGACGGACGGCGTCAACAACAACGGCGTCGATCCGCTCGAGGTGGCGCAGCAGCTGGGCGCCCGCGGCATCGCGATCTACACCGTCGGCATCGGCACCAACGGCAGCGGCCTTGCGATCCCGGGGACGACGGAAGAAGCGTCGATCGACGAAGACGCATTGCGCGAGATCGCAACGGCCGGGAACGGCACCTACACGCGCACCGTCGACGCAGCCGCGATCGCCGCGAACGTTCCGCGATCTCGCGCGCACGACCGTATGGGAGCGGCGCCGCGTCGACGTCTCGTTCGGCCTCGCCGATTGCGGGTGCCGGAGCTCTCGTGCCTCGGCTGTCGTCGGCGCGCTCGCCGCGGGACGATTTCCGTGAGCAGCCGATCCCGTTCGAGCAATTCGGCGACTGGTTCGAGACGCGCGCAAACGCCGATTTCGTCGAGCCGAATGCGATGACGCTCGCGACGCGCCGATGCGAACGGACGTCCATCCGTCCGCACGGTGCTGTTGCGCGGATGGGATCGAAGCGGATTCACGTTCTACACGAACTACGAGAGCCGCAAAGGGATCGACATCGCGGCGAACCCGCAAGCGGCGCTGCTGTTCTTCTGGGATAAGCTCTCGCGGCAGATCCGCATCGAGGGCGCGATCGAAAAGCTGACGCCGAGCGAGTCGGATGCGTATTTCGAAAGCCGCCCGCGCGGGCATCGCCTCGGCGCATGGGTCTCCGCGCAAAGCCGCGTCGATCGCCGGCCGCGATGAGCTCGAAGCACGATGCAAGAGATCGAAGCGCGCTTTCCCGGCGACGTCCCGCGTCCGCCGCATTGGGGCGGATATCGCGTGCGCCCGGAACGTTTCGAGTTTTGGGAAGGCCGCCCGAATCGCTTACACGACCGATTCGCGTATCGTCGTGACGGCGAGCTCTGGGTGACCGAGCGGCTCGCTCCGTAGCGGCGGAAGCCGCCAAAGCCAAAGCGTCCCGAGCACGAACTCGATCACGATGCGCGAGTTGGACGGCGCGACGTCCGACCGATGCAACGATCGCCGCGCCGAAGACCGGTGCGAGCGATCTGCGGCAAGCGCCGCGGATAGGTTCCACACGCCCATCGCCGACGCCATGCATCTCGCCGGAAGCACGACGATACGCGATCGCCCAATCCGCCGTGAAGAACGCGCCCCATGCGATCCCCGCCAGCGTTCCGCTGACGAGCACGCATCGGAAGTGAGTGCGAGAGCGCGAGCGCGATCAACGTGACCGCGATCGCACCACCGGCGACGCTCACAACGACGCGCTTGTCGGTGCGATCGGAGGCGCGCCCGGCAAGACGGCACCCAGCGACGCCTGCGAGCGTGAACGCAGAGAAACAAGATGCCCGTCGTCGTGGCGCGCGTCGGCCGACGCCAAAGAGGTCGCGCACGAAGAAGAACAAGAAGCCGACGAAGGTGTAGAATCCCGAAATTGATCAGCGCGCGCGAGGCCAAGAGCGTGCGAAAGTCGCGATCGACGCGCAGACGCCGTCCGCGCAATCTGCTGCGGGATGCAAGCGCGCGCAAGTGCAGGAACGTCACCGCGAACGTCAGCGCCTAGCGGCGCCGGCGATCGCAAGCGCCAGCTAGCGAGATCGTTCGCGAAGCGTTGCGACCGCGAGACCGATGCACTGTCCGACGAACTGATAACCGCTCATCCACGCTGATGCGGCAGCCGGTGCGCGAGGGCGGCACATGATCGGGGACCGCGGCCTGATACGGGCCACCGAAGACGTTCATGCCGACTTGCAGCGCAGCGAACGCAACGATGAAAGCGGCCGTAGGCCGGAATGAGGTAGAACGCGATCAGCGCGGGCAGCGCGATCAGCAATGCCGACGATGTAGAATTCCCGGCGATGCCCTACGTTGGAGCGGCGCCGATCGGAAAGAAAGCCGACGACGACCTGCGTGATTGCAGCCAGCGTCGCACCGCACGCCGCAACGATGGCGTACGCGGTTATCGGATTCTGCACTCCGAGCTCGGTGGTGCGCGCTTGCAGCGAGATCCCCAAAATCGCGCCCCATACGACTTGGATCCCGAGCCACAGAGCGCCGATTGCTGCCGGCTTGCCGGTCATGCGGGCGCGGTTTCCAGCCGGTCGCGCGCGTAAACGTATTCCTCCAGCGTGTCGACGTCGTAGCAGACTTCAGGATCGCTGTCGCGGATCGCGGCGACCGGCAGGCCTAGCGTGCGTTGCGCCTTGGCTTCGATCGCGCCGATCGTGAGCTTCCCCAAGACGAATCGCAGGAGTAGCCCTGGTCCTAAAAGCCGCGCCATTCCGAGCTTGCTTTTGCGCGCCGCGAAGAACCGCGTGGCCCACGAACGCACCGGCGTGATAGCGTGCGCGGCGATGAAGAAGACGTTGCCATTCGCGACGCGCTCGCCGCCGAGCTCGATGACGTGTTCGGGCGCATTTGGAAAACGGTGGATGTACGCGTCATGCGCGGCAAGCGGCATCGTGATCGCGAACGCCAGCGCTGCGCTGCACGAAACGCTGCACGGCCTCGGCGGTGACGAACGGAATATCGCTTGTCAGGTACAGCAGCGGCGCGCCCTCCCAAGCGCCGAGCGCTCGCAAGACGTTTGCACCGCCGTCCGCGGCAGCATCGATGACGGCATCAACGCGATCGCGGCATCCGGGCAATGAGCATGGACGCGGACGGCGTCGCCTCCGACGACCGCGAGTTTCTGTACGCCGGCCCCGCGCGCTGCATCGATCGCGCGATCGAGCATCGTCGAAGCGCCAAGCCTTGCAAGCGCTTTGACATCCGTCCCGAGCGTCCGAGCAAAGTCGCCGTCGACGAGACCACCGGCTGTGATCACGGCATTCACGAGCGATCTTTCGCCGTATCTTGCGAGGAAGCTCGTGCCTTGCGCGAAACCATCCAGCGAATGCCCCGGCGGAACGTCCTCGTTATCGGCTCCGGCCCAATCATCATCGGTCAGGCAGCTGAATTCGACTACGCGGGCGTCCAAGCGTGCCGAGCGTTGCACGAGGAAGGCCACCGCGTCGTCCTCGTCAACTCGAATCCGGCCACGATCATGACCGATCCGGAGATCGCGGACGCCGTCTATCTCGAACCGCTCAGCGTTCCCTCGATCGCGGCGATCATCGAACGCGAAAAGCCCGATGCGCTCCTACCGACGCTCGGCGGACAGACCGGACTCAATCTCGCCGTCGAGCTGAGCGAAGCCGGTATCCTCGAGCAATACAACGTCGAGGTGCTGGGGACGCCGATCGAAACGATTCGGTTGGCGGAAGACCGGCAGCGTTTCAAGAGCACGATGCTTGCGATCGGAGAGCCGGTTCCCGCGAGCGTGATCGTCACCGACATCGAAGCCGGCATCGCGTTTGCGGCCGAGTACGGCTATCCGTTGGTCGTTCGTCCTGCGTACACGCTGGGTGGAACCGGCGGCGGTCTGGTTCGCGATGAGGCCGAGTTGCGCGCGACGCTCGAATCCGGCCTCGCGGCCAGCTTGATTCATCAAGCGCTCGTCGAGACGTCGCTGCTCGGGTGGAAAGAGATTGAATACGAGATTCTCCGCGATCGGGCCGACAATTGCATCGTCGTTTGCAACATGGAAAACATCGACCCGGTCGGCGTTCACACCGGAGACTCGATCGTCGTTGCGCCCTCGCAGACGCTTTCCGATCACGAATACCAGATGCTGCGCACAGCGAGCATCAACGTCATCCGCGCGCTGCGCGTTCAGGGCGGCTGCAACATTCAGTTCGCGCTGCATCCTTTGCGCTCGGAATATCAGATCATCGAAGTCAATCCGCGCGTCTCGCGCTCTTCGGCGCTCGCGTCCAAAGCGACGGGGTATCCGATTGCGAAGATCTCGACACGCATTGCGCTCGGACAGACGCTCGACGAGATCCCCAATCCCGTAACCGGGCTGACGAAAGCCGCGTACGAACCGACGCTCGACTACTGCGTCGTGAAGATTCCGCGCTGGCCGTTCGATAAATTCCCGCTGGCCGACACGCGGCTAGGAACCCAGATGAAATCAACGGGCGAGGCGATGGGGATCGGACGCACGTTCGCGGCTGCCCTACTCAAAGCGTTGCGCGGACTCGATCTCAAAGTCGAGACGCTGACCGGCGCCGGTTTTGCGGATTGGACGCAAGACGAGCTTGAAGAAGTCCTCGCGCAACCAACGCACGAACGACTCGGGGCAATCGCAGAGCTTCTGCGCCGCGACATCACGGTCGAACGCATCGCCGAAATATCGACGGTCGATCCGTTTTGGCTCTGGGAGATACGTGAGCTCGTCTCGCTGGAAGAAGAGCTTCGGCGCTCGCCCAGTGACGAGGGGATCCAACGTGCGCGCGTCGCAGGCTATTCGACGCGCGGCATCACGCAAATGGTAGGCAATGATGCGCACGCGAAACTTGACGGACGCGCGTTTCGCATGGTCGACACCGCGGCTGCGGAGTTTCCGGCGAAGTCGCCGTACTATTACCTTTCGATCGGCGAGCGCGACGAGATGCGTAAACCGCCGAAAGAAGCCGTCGTCGTGGTCGGGAGCGGTCCGATCCGGATCGGTCAAGGAATCGAATTCGACTACTCGTCGGTGCACGCTGCCTGGGCGTTGCGCGCAGCGGGCTGCTCGCCGGTCGTCGTCAACAACAATCCGGAGACCGTTTCAACGGATTTCGACGTTTCGGACGTGCTCGTCTTCGAACCGCCCGGCGTCGATGAAGTCGAAGCTGCGTGCAAAGCCAGCGGTGCACGCGGCGTCATGCTCGCCTTCGGCGGACAAACTGCGATCAATCTCGCAGAAGATTTGCACGCTCGCGGCGTGCCGATCGTCGGGAGCGACCGGCGTTCGCTCGACATGGCGGAGGACCGCGAAAAGTTCGATCAAGCACTGACGCGCTTAGGCGTCGCACGTCCCAAAGGCCGCGCCGCGAAAACGTTCCGTGAGGCACGCGTCATCGCGCGCGAGCTCGGATTCCCGGTTCTAGTTCGCCCGTCATACGTGCTCGGCGGTCGCGGCATGGAAATTGTCTACAACGAAGGCCAGCTCGCATCGTATGTCGAGAGCGCCCAACCTCCGAGGCCCGATTCGCCGCTGCTCGTCGACAAGTATCTTCCGGGCCTCGAGCTCGAAGTCGACGCCGCGTTCGACGGAGAGAACATTTTGATTCCGGGGATCTTCGAGCACATCGAGCGCGCCGGGATCCATTCCGGTGATTCGATCAGCGTTTATCCGCCGCAGACGATCGATGCGAACATCGAACAACAAATTGCGGACGTCACGTTCTCGATCGCAAAAGAGCTCGGGATCCGCGGTCTTTTGAACATCCAGTTCGTGTATCACGAGGGCGAGCTGCTGATCCTGGAAGCGAATCCGCGCGCGAGCCGCACGGTACCCGTGATCTCGAAGGCGACCGGCATCAACCTCGTCGCCGCCGCAACTCGGATTGCGCTCGGCGAGAGCCTCTTGAAGATGCCGTACGGCCTTGGCTTGCGTCCGCACGTTCCGTTCGTCGTCGTCAAAGTTCCGGTCTTTTCATTCGCAAAGATGCGCGGCGTCGAAACGATCCTCGGACCGGAGATGAAATCGACCGGCGAAGTACTAGGAATAGACGAGACCTTTCCGGGCGCGTTGCGTAAGGCGTTCGAAGGTGCCGGGATTCGCATGCCGCGCAAAGGCGGACGCGTGCTCGTTGCGCTGGCGGAACACTCGAACGATCCGCGTGAAGCGTCAGCGTTGCGTCGATACGTCGATCTCGGCTACACGCTGATCGCTCCCCAGGCAACCGGCGAGCGGCTTGCAGCGGAAGGCATCCTAACGGAACGTGCGGATGACGTCCTCGATCTGGTCGCGCGCCGTGGCGTCGATCTCGTCATCAATACGGTAACCGGTTCGCGCGAAGCGGTGGAAGGCTATCGTTTACGGCGCATCGCGGCCGAAACGAATATCGCGTGCCTCACCAGCATCGACACAGCGGCTGCGCTCGCGCACGCCCTCGAACATCCCGCCGGTCCTCCGCGTTCACTTCAGGAGTATCACGAGCTCGTCGCGGGATCGCAGAAAGCATCGTAAATGCAACCCGAAAGCCCGCCGGCGCCACGCGCATTCGTGCTCGGAGGAAACGCGAGCACGCTGGCGTTCACCTCGAGTTTCGTCCCCGAAAAACGCCAACTGGTGATTTGGCTCGTTCCGCTCGCGTGGACGCCGATCGGCGTCGTCCAGGGTGAAGCCTGGCAGAAAGTGGCCATCGCATCCGACAACATCGCGGGCTGGACGGACGAAACGTTCTCGGCGGACGACGAGCACGCGTTCGTCACCTCAATTCGCGACGTCGAGCTGTTGACGCGCATCGGTTGGTCGGCCGAAGCGCCGGTGAAGCTCGATGCGACGTTGATCGTCAACCCGGAGGAGATGCCCGAGGACGTCTTGGATGCGCTCACCGTCCCGGCTGAGATACTGGTGAGCTGCCAAGTCTGCCGGCGCACGTGCGTGCGCGATCATTTCGTGTGGAACGAACGGCAGCTGTGTGCATGGGATTATCACGCGCTCGTTTTCGGACGGCGCGGGCCGTGGCGCGACGAACCGTATGAAGAGCGCTTGTGGGAAACGATCCCGAGTCCGAAATACGTTGCTCCACATCTGCTCGACGAGCAGAATGTCGATCTCGTCCTGTCACTCGGCGGCGTCGATGAGACGCTTGGCCGCCGGCTCATCGACGAGCTCATGCGCGCCGACGGTAGCCGGCCATACATCGCTGCCCACGTCGATGCAGGCCTCATGCTGCTGCGCGAACGGCCGCCGAACCCGGCATGAGCTCGCGCGCGATCGCTCGGCTCGGCGCGCTCTTCGTGCTTTTGTTCCTCATCCTCGCAGCCGCGCAAATCTACGTCCAGATCGTCGACGGACCGCAACTGTGGGCGAATCGCTTCAATCCTTTGCGTTCGGATCCGGCAGAACGCCGCGGAACGATCATCGCAAGCGACGGCTCGATTCTCGCGAAATCGGTCGGCGACAAACGAGTATATCCCGAAGGTCCGTTGCTCGCGCAAGCCGTCGGTTACGCGTCGCAGCGCTATGGTGAATCCGGTCTGGAAGCGTCGTTCGATTCGTTCTTGGCTGCGCCGGCACCGCAAGGCAATCCACTCGCACAGCTGCGCACCATCTTCGATCCGCATACCGAAGCGCAAGGCGCACGCCTCGTCACCACGATCGACCTCCCGACGCAACGCGTACTGTACGCCGATCTCTCACGCTACGCGCGCGCCGCGGGGATCGTTCTGGATCCGGTCTCGGGAGACGTCCTCGCGCTCGCAAGCGTCCCGAGCTTCGATCCGAATACGCGTCGACGCCGAGTTCGCGCACCTTTCAAGCGATCCCGAGAGCGCGTTGCTCGATCGCTCGACCTCAGGGCTGTATCCGCCCGGCTCGACGTTCAAGATATTCACGGCCGCGACCGCACTTGCGCTCGGCGTCGTAACTCCGCAAAGCCGGTTTTACGACAGCGGCTATTATCCGATCGGCAACTACACAGTCCATGACAACGAAGGCGAAGCTACCGGCAATCAGGATTTGGGCGGCGCCTTTGCACTTTCATCGAACGTCGACTTTGCACAGATCGCTCTGAAGATCGGCGTCGACCGCTGGTTGGACGCAGCGGCGCAGTGGAAGATCGGTGCACCGATTCCCTTCGACGTGCCGACGGAAAGCGCACACCTGCCGTCGCGCGACGAGATGACGCCGGGTGTCCTTGCGCAGCTCGGCTTCGGACAAGCAAATCTGCTTGTGACGCCGCTGCAAATGGCACTGATCGGATCGACGATTGCGGACGGCGGCGCGATGCCGCGTCCGATACTCGTACGAGAGATCGATACCAGCGAGCACCGGGTCGTTACGCCTCAGGAGCATCTGGACGAGCCGATCCCGGCTGACGTGGCAGCGCAAGTGCGCGACCTCATGCTGGGCGTCGTTGCGCACGGGACGGGAACTGCGGCGGCGCTGCCCGGCGTCGCGGTCGCCGGAAAGACCGGGACGGCGACGAATCCTGCCGGGAGAGCCCATGCGTGGTTCGTTGCCTTCGCTCCCGCGCGGGCACCGCGTGTCGCGGTTGCGATCGTGGTAGAAAACGGGGGTTACGGCGGAGATATCTCCGCACCGATCGCACGCGACGTCATGCGTGTGGCTCTGGCTCGCGGACACTGATGCAAGAGAAGATCTTTAACGGCAGATATCGGCTCGACCGGCGCCTCGGCGACGGAGGCATGGCTGTCGTCTACGCCGGAACCGACGTGCTCTTGCGCCGTCACGTCGCCATCAAGGTTTTGCGCGAACAGTACGCCGCCGATGAAGATTTCGTCCGCCGCTTTTACAACGAGGCGCAATCGGCAGCCCGGCTTTCGCATCCGAACATCGTAAACACCTACGACGTCGGGCGCGAAGACAACACCTACTACATCGTGATGGAGCTGGTTGACGGCACGACGCTTGCGGAGATGATCCGCTCCGATAATCGCATCCCGGAACCGGTTGCGATCGACTACGCCGCGCAGATGGCAAACGGTCTCGCGTACGCGCACCGGCAAGGCTTACTGCACCGCGACATCAAGCCCGCAAACATCCTGATCACCCACGACGACGTCGTCAAGCTTTCCGACTTTGGAATCGCGCGCGCGCTCACCCAACAAACGCTCGCCGTAACGCAACCCGGCATGGTAATGGGAAGCGTCTATTATATTTCACCGGAGCAGGCACAGGGCCTCGAGCTGCGTGAGACATCCGATCTGTACAGTGTCGGCGTCGTGCTGTACCAAATGCTCACGGGCAAGCTTCCGTACACCGGCGAATCGCCCGTCGCAGTCGCCCTCAAGCACGTGAGTGAACCGCCCCCGCGCATCGCGACCGCAGGCGTCGAAGTGAGTCCCGCGATTGCCGCAATCGTCGATCGCTTGCTGCAAAAAAATCCCGCCGATCGCTTTCAATCCGCGAGCGAAGTCGCAACCGCTTTACGCGAAGCGCGCGAACGCCCGATGGTAGCGAGCGCTGCGCCGGCTTCAACCGCACGCACACCGTCGGCACCCTCCGATCCGGATCATCCGGTTCCGATGCGACCGCCGCCTCGCCGCTCGCAAGCGGCGCCACGGCGTGGCGGCGCGAACGGCGACGGTGCAGAAGTCGCGTACGAGACGCTGCCGCAACCATCGAATCTCGGCAGAAACATTGCGCTCGTCGTCGCGCTGATCTTGGCAATCGGAGGCGGATACGCGATCTTCAGCGGCGGAATTCCGATGCTCTCAGGCATCAGCCTCGCCGACGAAACCGGCCACAACGCGATCGATGCGCAGCGCGATCTCGAAAGTCGCGGTTTACACGTCAAGCTGGAGGGCGTTCCGAGCGATTCCGTAGTTCAGGATCAAATCGTTCGCGAAGATCCCGCTCCCGGGACGCGCCTACAGAACGGCAGCGAAGTGACGTTATACGTCTCGACCGGCGTAGCGCCGAAAGCGCTCGTGAGCGTCACCGATTTCACGCTGGCCGATGCGCAGAAGACGCTCGACCGCGAAGGCTTCAAGTCAAAAATCGTCGAGTAGTATTCTGCCGACAAACCCAAGGACACGGTCATGCGCACGACGCCGAAAGCCGGCGACATGGTCAAGCCCGGCAGCACCGTCGTACTCGACGTGTCGAAGGGTCCCGCGCCGATCACATTGCCGAGCTTCGTCGGACGCTCGATGAACGACGCGCAAAACTTCTCGCGCACGAAAAACTAACCGCAAACGTACAACGTGTCGCTCTTGATGGCGTCCCAACCGATCAAGTTGCATCGCAAGATCCTGCGCCGGGCTCGGCAGTGGGCCCGGGCGCTACGGTGACGTTGACGGTCAGCACGGGACCTTCGCTGGTGAACGTCCCGAACGTCGGCGGTCAAACGATCTCCGATGCGACGGCTGCGCTGCGGCTCCGCGGGCTTCACCGCGAAGATCACCTACAGCATTCAAGCCGGTGGTGACGGAACGGTCCAGCAGCAAGATCCGGCACCAAATCAAACCGCACCAAAGGGCTCACCCGTCAACATCATGGTCGCCGTTCCGGGTACCGTACCCAATGTCAGCGGCATGACGCTCGAGGCTGCGCAAACGGCCTTGTCGCGCTTCGGATACAAGCCCGGCAACATCAGCTACGTTCAAGAAGGCCCGCCGGGTACGGTGGCTCGCTCGGAGCCGCCCGCAAATACGCAACTCGACGTCGGTGAGAGCGTAAGCTTGTACGTGAACGGTACCGCCGCGCCACGGTGAACCGTGTTCTCGGCGTCGATCCAGGTTTGCGGACAACCGGCTATGGAATTATCGACATTTCTCCAACATCGGGTCGCGCACGTCTGATCGAAGCCGGCGTCATATCGCCCAATCCGCATGCGACGCTGGAAGCGCGACTCGCCGAGCTGCACGCGGCGAATGGTCGATATCGTACGGACGTTGCGTCCGGATTGCATGGTCGTCGAAGAGCTTTGGACCGCTTACAAGAATCCATCGACGGCCGTTTTGATGGGCCACGCCCGCGGGGTACTGTGTCTTGCCGGCGGTGAAAACGGTGTCGCGGTTCATACGCTGGCGCACTCCCTCGTGAAGCGCGCGCTCGTCGGAAGCGGCAGCGCTCGCAAGGAACAAGTGAAGAAGATGGTCGTACAGCTGCTCGGTTTGCGGCGCCTCCCGAACCGGACGACGTATCCGACGCGCTTGCACTGGCCGTCGCCTATGCGTTACGGAACGGAGCGCGCGTTCGCTGATGTTTTCGAAGATCACCGGAACGGTCGTCGAGCGCAGCGGAGATCGTGTCGTGCATCGAAACCGGCGGGCTCGGTTACGATATCGTCCTGCCGCCGTGCGTCGCCGGATAAGGTCCCGTCATCGAACGGCGCGCCCGTCACGCTCGAAGTCTACTCGCATCTGCAGATGGACGGCAATGCGGGTCGCTTCACCTACTTCGGCTTCACCAACGCGATCGAGCGGGAGTTCTTCGAAGCGCTTGCTCTCGGTCGCGAGCATCGGACCGAAATCGGCGGCGCGGGCCTTCGCGCTGCCGATGGCGCGCATCGCACGCGCAATCGATGAAGGCGATCACGCCCTGCTGCGTACGTTACCGGGAATCGGCCAGCAGAAAGCGCGCGACATCGTCGCGAAGCTGCAGGGAAAGGTCGCGCGGTTCTTGCTGATTCGTGCCCGCCGACGACGCCGCACCGCCGGCGAAGCCCGCGATGCCGGGGTTCGCGGAAGAAGCGCTGGCCGTTCTCTTACAGCTCGAATACAAGCGCAACGAAGCCGAAGCGATGATACGCGAATCGATGCAACGTCAGCCCGAGATTGCCGATGCCGAACGTTTGCTCGGGGAAATCTATCGAGCGCACGCGAACGATGAGAAGCGGTGAGCGAAGCTCGTAAGCGCCTGCTGGGACCGGACGACGTCGCGGAAGCGCCCGACGACGAGCGCCGAGCTGTCGATCCGAAAGCCGCGCTCGAAGACGAAGTTTACGGCGCATCACTGCGGCCGAGATCGTTCGATGAGTACATCGGACAAGCAAACGTCGTCGAAAATCTCAAGATTGCAATCGACGCCGCGAACAAGCGGGGCGAAGTCCTCGACCACGTGTTGCTCTACGGACCGCCCGGCCTCGGCAAGACGACGCTTGCCGCGTTGATCGCGCAAGATTTGCACCGCTCGTTACGGCCGACGTCGGGCCGACGCTCGAAAAACCCAAGGACCTCGTCGGCATCCTGACGTCGCTCGAGGAAGGCGACGTGCTGTTCATCGACGAGATTCATCGGCTTGGATCGGTCGTCGAAGAATTTCTCTATCCGGCGATGGAGGAGTTTCAAATCGACTTCGTCGTCGATCGCGGTGCGTACGCGAAAACGTTGCGGCTTCCGCTCAAACGTTTCACGTTGATTGGCGCAACGACGCGTCAGGGTGCGCTCTCGGCGCCGCTGCGCGAGCGCTTCGGGATCGTCCACCATCTCGATTTTTACGAGCGACGGCGAGCTCGAACGGATCGTCGAGGCAGAGCGCCGAGCGGCTCGGCGTTCCGATCGACGACGACGGCGCGACGATGATCGCGACGCGCAGCCGCGGGACGCCGCGAATCGCCAACCGTCTCTTGCGCCGCGTGCGCGATTTCGCCGAAGTGCGCGCCGAAGGGCGCATCACCTCGGCGGTCGCCGACGAAGCGTTGACGCGCGAAGGCGTCGATCGTCTGGGCCTCGACAAACTCGATCGCGCGTTCTTGCGAACGATCGCGGAACACTACGGCGGCGGTCCCGTCGGGATCAACGCGATCGCTGCGACGTTGACCGAAGACGTCGAGACGCTCGAAGACGTCGTCGAGCCGTATCTGCTGAAGATCGGGTTCGTTCAACGCACGGCCAGCGGCCGGCGACTTACGCCTGCGGCGTTCGCGCACCTTGGCATCGTCCTGCCCGAGTCGGCACAGCCTCGACTTCTGTGATCCTGCGGCGCAGCATTCATTCACCGAACCCTCGTGGGTCTATCGGTCGCGTCAGCGTTTGCATTTGGATCGCGGCGCTCGGCGTCTTGCAACAGGCGGACTCGATCCCGATTTGGGAACGCCCCCGCCCGCATCGAACGTCCCGGCAGCTTCGAATCCCGCCGTTCGCGTCTTGCTGGCAGCAAACATCGATCCGGCGCGCGTCCTCGCGGACGCATCGGCTGCGACGTTTTCGTACGCCGGAAAAACATATCGCGGCGGCCCGACCGTCATTCAAGGTTCCGATCGTCGTCCGGCGCTCGTTGCAACGTTGCCGATCGATGCATATCTGTACGGCGTCGTGCCGCTCGAGATCGGGCGCGCGTTGGCCCGATGCAGCACTTGCGGCGCAAGCAATCGTGGCGCGAACGTACGCGCTCTCGCATCGGGTTACGGGCCGCGATTACGACCTCGTAGCAAATACCGCCGATCAGGTTTGGGGTGGCCTCGAAGCAGAGTCGCCACAAACGAACGCCGCGGTTGATGCGACTGAGGGTCAGTTCGTCACGTATGCAGGCGGTCTCGCCACGGTTTTCTACTCGGCCTCGTGCGGCGGCCATACTGCGGACGCATCGACGTTGTGGGGCGGAGCCAATCTGCCCTACTTGCGCGGCGTCGCCGATCCGTACTGTGTCGAATCGTCTCCGAACAACGACTGGACTGCGACCACAACCGTCGGGGCACTGCTCGCGGCGCTCGGCCCAAAAGCCGCGACGCTCGGCACAATCCAATCGATCACTCTCGAGCCGCCGCCCGCCGATCTGCGGCCCGGGATCCGCATCACCGGCTCGCTCGGAACCGCGGTTCTCAGCAGCGCGCAGGCACGGCGCGCGTTGGGTGCAGCCCTCGTACGGAGCAGCCTATGGCATAATATTACGGTTCTCGGCGATCCGACGCAGGCGGTAACGAGTCTCAGAATCGAAGGGTCAGCGGCTCGGGTCACGGCGTGGGGTTATGCCAATGGGGCGCCCGGGTGATGGCGCAGCAGGGCCGCACTCCTAAAGAGATCGTGAATTTCTATTTCCCTGGGACCCTCGTAACCAATGAGTGAGACGCCAACCGGTACAACGTTAAGTGAAGCCGACCGCAAAGCCGTGCGCTTGCGGCGCTATATCGATTTGGTCGTCGAGGATAAGCTCTCGTTTACGTTGCTCAAAGCGGTTGCCGCGGACGTCTCATCGACCGGCATGCGGATTCTTTGCGATCAATACTTGCCGCCAAAGACAAAATATTTATTCACCATGAAGCAAGAACCGAACGTCTCTACCAAAGGTGAAGTACGTTGGGTTCGACCTTCGGCGCCGAACATGCATCAGTGCGGCGTGCTCTTCATCGATCTCACGGAAGAAGATCGCGAGAAGCTCGAGCGTTTTCTCATGATGGAACGCGAACGCGCGATCATCGACTCGTCACCCGCAGCAGCGACCGGACAGCTCGACAAGGCGGCGAATCTATAGATTCTGACCTCGGCGGCAGTGATGCGTACGAATACGACTTACCGCCGGAACTGATTGCGCGCGCACCGGCACAACGCCGCGATGCAGCGCGTTTGCTCGCGCTCTTTGCAGACGGTCGGCATCGAGCATCGCACGTTTAGCGAGCTCCCGATGCTCCTTCGTCCCGGCGATCTCTTGGTGCTCAATGAAACCGCCGTGATTCGCGCGCGCTTGCGCGGACGGCGCATGCCCGGCGGCGGAGGCGCAGAGCTTTTCTTACTGCATCCGGCCGACGATTTGCGCTTCGACCGGAATGCGACAGCGTTGGCTCGCACTCGTTCGTCCAGGACAAAAGCTCCATCCCGGCCGCAAGATCGCGATCGGTGAGGATGCAACCGCTACGATCGAAGCGCAGGCAGAAGGTGGCGCTCGAATCGTGCGGTTCGAGTCGCGCATATCCGTCGGCGAGCTGCTGGAGCGGCACGGAGAGGTTCCGCTGCCGCCCTACATCGGCGACGAGGGCCGTCCGCATGCGGAGCGCTACCAAACGATTTTTGCTCGCGTACCCGGGAGCGTCGCTGCGCCGACGGCGTCGTTGCACTTCACCGATGAGGTATTCGCCAACCTGAGCGCTCGTGGGATCGAGATCGCGCGCATTGTCCTCGACGTCGGACTCGGCACGTTTCGTCCTATCGCTCACGGACCGGCTCGATCAGCATCCGATGCACGCCGAGCCCTATGTTATTCCCACTGAAGCGGCGGCAGCGATCGTGCGGGCACGCAAGGAGCAACGCCGCGTGATCGCAGCCGGGACTACGGTAATGCGCGCGCTCGAAGCTTCGGCGCTCGAAACAGGAGAAGTGGTCGCGGGAGCAGCCTCGACGGATCTCTACATCAAACCGGGATTCACGTTTCGCGTTGTCGATGCAATGGTGACGAATTTTCATCTTCCACGCTCGACGTTGCTCGTATTGGTCAGCGCATTTGCCGGCTACGGAGCGATTCGGCGCGCATATGCCGAAGCGATCAAGGAACAATACCGATTTTTCTCCTTCGGCGACGCGATGTTTCTCGAAAGGGCCGTATGACCGCGTTCAATCCCTCACTTGTGGAAGAAGCGTTCGAAGACGACGTCGAGGGATCGGCGGATTTTCTTCGCTCGGTGATTGAGCCGCATACTCGCGAGAATTGCGAACGTGTTCGGTCCTCGGCTCAAAGCGGCGATGCGGCGGCCGTGCACGCAGCTGCACATGCCGCAAAAGGTTCGGCCGGACATTTGGGCGGCTCCGGCGTTGAAAAGGTCGCGGCCAAGATCGAGCTCTCGGCGAAGAGGAGGCAAGATTGAGCCACCCGAAGTGATTGATGAGTTGGAAGGCCAGGCAAGTTGCTCGAAGCGACCGCGGAAGCTTACATCAGCTCGCGCGCGGCGAAACCCGAATCGTCTTGAAATCCGTATACCACACCATGCCCGGCGCAGCGCTTTTTTGCTTGCGCACGTATTTTCGGCGCGTATAATCGACGTCGGCGTTCGCGCTCGCTCGCGCGCGGCTATGATACGCAGCGATCGACGCTGCGAGCGTAATCTCGTCGTCACTGGGGACGCATCTCGATCGCTCGTCGCTAAGACGACATGCGCGCCCGGAACATTGCGCGCGTGAAACCAGAGATCGCTCGGGACGTGCGATCGAGAAGGTAACCTCCGCATTCTCGCGTGGCGAGCGGCCGACGTAGAGCCGCGACCCCGAAGGAAGGTCGAGCGCGACGATTTTCCGGCGCGCCGAAGCTGCAGCGGACGTTTTTCCGTCTTGCGGTCGAGATCGGTTTCGATCTCATCGAGCGACTCCGCATCGGCGCGCTCGATTTCCCAAGCCAGCGTCTCGAGCTCGGCGCGTTCGCGTTCGAGGACTTGGCGGCGCGCCGCGACGCGCGGCAACGCAGAGTTCGCTTTCTTGTAGCGGGCGAAGAGCGCGCTGGCTTCATCTTTGGCCGAGGCCCGATCGGCTTCGGGGAAGTTCGTAGAGCTGCGCGTAGATGCGCTCGCCCTCGATGCGAAGCTTGTCACGTTCGCCCAGATTCTGCTCGCGCTGCACGATCTGCTCGAGCTGCGAACGAATCGATTCATCGCGCCGGCGAACGGTACGCAGCAACCCTTCACGCGTTCGCTCGATGTCGCTTTGAGCCGCGACCGCTGTTCGCAGCGCTGGCGGCTTCGGCAAAACCGGCAGAAGGTGCGCGACCGTCACGTGCTCGAGATCGTCGAATTGCGCGAGCGGAACGACGTGCGCTTGCACGAGCTCGCCGTCTTTTCCGATAAACATGCAGCGGTCCGTCGTTTGATGCGGCTACATCGGCTTCGTTTGATTTCGCCTCGAACCAGTATGCCAGCTCGGATGGTGAGAGCTCGAGCGAACGTGCTTGCGCGACGAGCGACGTCGCAATGAGGCGCGGCAAGCGCCGGCAGGTAGTCGCGCAGCGCCGCAAGCCACGCAGGCCCGGGTCCGAAAGGCGCGTCTCGAAGCTTGCGCGGTCGATGCGAGCTTGCTGGAGCGGCGGGAGCTCGTACGGGACGGCCGACCTCGACGCTGCGTTCCTGATTCTCGGCGGGCGAGAACGTTTTTGCGGCCGCAACGATCGTTTCGCCACGCAGCGCGACCACGTTCCCAAAGCGCGGAACCAGCTCGAGGATCAGGCGCGAGGACGACTCGACCCCGAACCGCGAGCGTGCCCCGAACTCAAGGGCCAGGACGCGATCGCCGGCCCGCGCGCGGACGGATCCGAGGGTAGCGCCCCGGACGATCGCTCCGGCCGCCCGCATCCAGGCCGGCTCCGGATCGAGCGAGAGTGGGACGTCATCCTCGAGCCAGACGAGGGGCGGGGTGGCAAAAGGCTCGATCTGCAGGGCGGCGCCGCCGCCCTTTCCCCCGAACACGATCTCGACGCTCGCACGGTCGGTCAGGCCTACATCTCGGACCCGGCGGCCGGCAAGGCTGCGGTCGAGTTCGCGGGCGGCTCGGCGAATTAGAAGGTGATCGGTCAACATTGCGAGGATTTCGTGCGGTTGAAGCTCTTCGCGGAGGATCTTTGGCCGGTCCAGGCTTGCTCTTCGTCGTGTCGGGGCCGTCGGGTGCCGGAAAAGATACGCTCGTTGCTGAGCTTCGAAAGCGGTACGACCGGATTCGCTACTCGGTCTCGGCCACCACGCGTCCCGCGCGAGCGGGCGAGGTGCACGGTCAGGATTATTTTTTCCTGACTGCCGAGGAGTTTGCGGAGCGGCTGGCCGCGAGTGACTTCCTCGAGACGCGAATCTATAACGACCACTCCTACGGCACCCCACGTTCGTTCATCGACCAGACCCTCGAGCAGGGTTACGACGTGATCATGAAACCCGAAGTCAACGGTGCGCTGGCCGTCAAAGCGGCGTATCCCGACGCGGTTCTGATCTTCCTGCTCCCGGATAAATTCTCACACCTGCGCGCGAGACTCGAAGCTCGCCGCAGCGAGACGATGGCCGAAATCGCGGCACGCCTGGAGATCGCTCACGAGGAAGTGCGGTACATACGCCGCTTCGACTACCTCGTCGTCAACGAACAAGCCCACCCCGAACGCGCAGTCGATGACCTCGATGCGATCCTACGCGCTGAGCGCAACAGAATCTATCGCTGGACAGATCAAGCGATAAGGACCTTGGAAGAATCTTAATGGCAGAAGAACCGGTTTTTGGTGACTTGGACGGTCTCATGGACCACGTCGACTCGAAGTTCACGCTCGTGAACATCGTGACGAAGCGTGCCAAGCAGCTCAACAACGCCGCACCGCCCCTACCGACAAAGTCAATCCCAACAAGCCGGTCTCGACAGCCTTGAGTGAGGTCGCCGCGGGAAAGATTCGCTACAAACGCACGCGCGAGGGTATTAAGTAACGTAATGTTTTTGCGAGGCCGGCGCAATAATCGTGAAATGCAGTGACGTGGTGATGGGCCGAGCGCTCATGGGGGCCCCATGCGAAGCATGGGGGGCGCGCAGCCTGGGGCGGAGCGCCTTTTAAACATGTGTGGGCATCGTCGGGTACGTCGGCGACCGCGACAGCGTTCCGATCATCATGGAGTCGCTGCGGCGCCTCGAGTACCGCGGATACGATAGCGCCGGCATCGCCGTAATCGAATCCGACGGTAAGCTTCGCGGCTCGAAGGCCGAGGGAAAGCTGCAGCGGCTCGCCGAGCGGCTCAGCAACGGCGAACAACTGCACGGCGCGATCGGCTTCGGGCATACGCGCTGGGCGACGCACGGCCGGCCCTCGGATGCAAACGCGCACCCGCATCTCGATTGCAGCGGCAAGATCGCCGTCATTCACAACGGCATCATCGAGAATTATTCGCCACTGCGCGACGAGCTGCTGGAGAACGGCCACGTCTTTCGGAGCGAAACCGACACCGAAGTCCTCGCGCACTTGATCGAAGCCGAGCTCGCCGCGGAAGGCGATCTGCTGCAGGCACTGCGCAAGACGCTGGCACGCGTGCGCGGTGCGTACGCGCTTGGCGTCCTCTCGCAAGACGCGCCCGACCGGATGCTCTTCGCGCGCAACGGCGCCAGCCCGCTCGTCGTCGGATTCGGTGAGGGCGAGACGTTCGTTGCCTCCGACACGCCGGCGATGCTGCAGTACACGCGCAAGGTGATCGTGCTGCGCGAAGGCGAGATGGTCGAAGTCACCAAGACCGGCGCGCGTTTGATGGACTTCAACGGAAAACCGATCGAACGCGAGATCGAGCAGATCACGTGGGACGCCAGCTCGGCTGAGAAGAGCGGCTTCAAGCATTTCATGCTCAAGGAGATCTTCGAGCAGCCGAGCGTCGTCAAAGAGACCCTGGCCGGGACGCATCGACGAATCGAATGACGTGCAGCTCGCCGTCGAAACGAAGATCGATGCGGCACTGCTACGCGCGATGACGAAGATCTCGATCACCGGCTGCGGAACCGCGTATCACGCCGGCATGGTCGGGATGTATTTGCTGCGCGCGCTCTGCAAGCTGCCGGTCGAAATGGAGCTCGCCAGCGAGTTCCGCTACGGCGATCGCGCCATGGACCCGCGCACGCTGACGATCGCGATGTCGCAATCCGGCGAGACGGCCGATACGATCGAAGCCTGCCGGATCGCGCAAGAGTCCGGCGCGCCGATCCTCGGCATCTGCAACGTCGTCGGTTCGCATCTGTCGCGCATCGCCGACGGCACGCTCTTCACGCGCGGCGGTCCGGAGATCGGCGTCGCAGCGACGAAGACCTATCGTCTCGCAAATCGTCGCGATGGCGCTCTTTGCGATGTATCTCGCGCGCGTCCGCGGGACGACGCCGGTCGAAGACCTGCGGCGCATCGCCGAAAACACGAAGCTGCTGCCGGCCGCGATCGACGTCGTGCTCAACACCTCGGATCAAATCCGCAAGGTCGCGCGCAAGATCCGCAAAGCGCGCAGCGTGCTGTTCATCGGACGCTACGTCAATTTCCCGACCGCGATCGAGGGCGCGCTCAAGCTCAAGGAGATCTCGTACATTCACGCTGAGGGCTATGCCGCCGGCGAGATGAAGCACGGCCCGATCGCGCTGCTCGACCAGCGCGTCCCGGTCGTCGGCGTCGTGACCGAAGGCCGCGTGCGCGAGAAGGTGCTCTCGAATCTCGCCGAGGCCAAGGCCCGCGAAGCCCCGATCGTGCTCGTCGCAAATCACGGCGACGAAGAGGCAGCGGCGCTCGCCGATCACGTCTTCTGGGTGCCGCGCGTCGACGAGCTGCTCTCGCCGCTCGTCAACGTCGTTCCCCTGCAGTTGCTCGCGTATCACATCGCCGACATCGACGGCAAAGACGTCGACCAGCCGCGCAATCTCGCCAAGACCGTTACGGTCGAGTGATGCAAGCATCCGGCGACGGAGCTGCGCGAAGACGGACGGCTTCCGAACGAACTGCGCCCCGTTTTGATCGAGCCGAATTTCCTCGAATTCGCCGAGGGCAGCGCGCTCATCACGGTCGGCCGAACGCGCGTCATCTGCGCGGCGACGCTCGAAGATCGCGTCCCGCAATGGATGCAAGGCCGCGGCACCGGTTGGATCACCGCGGAGTACGCGATGCTGCCGCGAGCGACGCAAGAGCGCACCGCGCGCGAGAGCACCAGAGGCCGCCCAGGCGGCCGCACGCACGAGATTCAGCGCTTGATCGGCCGCGCGCTGCGCGCCGTTACCGACATGCAAGCCCTCGGCGAACGCACGATCTGGGTCGACTGCGACGTCATCCAGGCCGACGGCGGAACGCGCACGGCCGCGATCACCGGCGCATATGTCGCGATCGCGCTCGCACTGCACAAGCAGTTCGTCCGGCGTCGACGTGGCCGCTGCGCGCGCAAATCGCGGCAACCTCGGTCGGCATCGTCGAAGACCGTCTGCTGCTCGATCTTGCCTACACGGAAGATAGCCGCGCCGAAGTCGACATGAACGTCGCGATGACCAGCCACGGCGAGCTCGTCGAAGTGCAAGGGACTGCCGAAGCGCAGCCGTTCTCGCGCAGCCAAGCTCGACGCGATGCTCGACCTCGCGGCAGCCGGTATCCAAGAGCTATTCACGGCGCAAGCCCGCGCCATCGATGCCGGGAGAGCCGACGCTGGTTCTTGACGGCGGCCGTCTTCGCGCGCTCGTGGCGCAGGTTGCGGAATTTCGCACCCGCGACCGCGCGATGACCTCGGCGCAAAAGGCGATGGAAGCGATCTTGAGCGAGCGCGAGCCGACGGAAGAAGAGCTTCGCCGCTACCGGGCTGCCGTCGAGCGGTATTTTTCCGGCTTTGCGCGCGAAGCGCGGCAGCGGCTGGACGAGCTGGATCGCCGGATCACGCACGCCAATCAGGTCCAATTCAACCTTCAGGCCGAGCGCGGCGTCGCGCTACGGCGAGTCGAGCTAACGCAAGGCGTCCTTTCCGGAGTCGCTGAACTCGCCAACTGAATGCGAGCAAATCCGCTCGAAAGCGTCGGCCGGGAAACGACCGATTTGCTCGAGTATGTCGGCGGGGTCGCGCTGCTCGGGGGCGAGTCCGCAAGACTAATCGCGCGGGCTGCGCATTCGCGTTGCCGAGACCTTCAATCAAGCCTATCTGCTCGGCGTCCAGTCGTGGTCGATCGTGCTGTTGACCTCGCTGTTCACCGGCATGGTGATCTCGCTGGAGTCGGCGGTTCAGGCCGTGCACTACGGCTTCGGGAGTCTGGTCGGCTCGCGCGGTCGCGTTTGGATCGTTCCGCGAGCTCGGGCCGATGCTATCGGCAGTCGTCGTCGCGGGCCGCGCCGGCGCTGCGATTGCGGCCGAGCTCGGCTCGATGGTGATTACGGAGCAGATCGAAGCGCTCGAAGCGCTCGGCCTTTCGCCGGTGCGCATGCTGGTCGTGCCGCGTCTCGTCGCGATGCTGTTGATGCTGCCCGTGCTCACGGTCTTGGCCGACATCGTCTCGATTCTCGGCGGAGCCTGGCTCGCAAACCAAGTCGCGCACATCGACTACGACACGTTCTTCACTTCGGTTCGCCAAGGTGTCGACTTATCGGACATGCTTCTCGGCTTGCTCAAGACGATCGTGTTCGCGGTCATCATCGTGCTCATCGGCTCGTATCAAGGCTTGCGCACGCGGCTGGCGCGGCCGGCGTCGGCATCTCGACGACCGGTTCGGTCGTCATCTCGATCATCTTGATCTTCATCATCGAACTTCTTGCTGTCGTACATCCTGTTCGGCGGCAGTGATCGGAGGCGGCTGAGATGGCCGTTATCGCGCGGCTCGACGACGTAACGCTCGCGTATGCGGAGCGCGTCGTGTTGCAGAACCTGACGCTCGACGTCGTCGAGGGCGCGATCACGTGCATCATCGGACTCTCCGGCGCCGGCAAGTCGACGATCTTGCGGCTGCTCAACGGGCTGCGCAAGCCCGACAGCGGGACGCGTCTTCGTCAAAGGGTCAGGATATCTACGCAATTGACCGAACGCGAGCTGGTCAATTTGCGCCGGTCGATCGGCTTTTCGTTCCAGTTCGCGGCGCTGTTCGACAGCTTGAACGTCTACGACAACGTCGCGCTGCCGCTGCGCGAGAACATGCATCTTCCGGATGATGAAATTCGTCCGCGCGTGACCGAAGCGCTCGAAACGGTCGGGCTCGCGGGTGCCGAAGACAAGTATCCCGCCGAGCTTTCCGGCGGCATGGTCAAGCGCGTCGGCTTTGCGCGCGCCATCATCACGAATCCCGAGATCGTGCTCTACGACGAACCGACGACGGGCTCCGATCCGATCATCACGCACCTCTTGACCGATACGATCATGCGCTTGCGCAGGAAGATGAACGGAACCGCCGTCGTCGTCTCGCACGATCTTCAGAGCATCTTCATGATGGCCGACTACGTCGCGATGCTGTTCGAGGGTGCGATCATCGCCTACGGCACGGTCGCGGAGATGCGCTCCTCGATCAACCCAATCGTCCAGCAGTTCTTGCAAGGAAGCGAGGTCGGACCGATTCCGATATGAGCAGACAAGCAATCGTCGGAGCCTTTACGCTCCTTGGCCTCGTCGCGGTCTTCGCGGTCTACTTCGTGCTCTCGAACTTCTCGGCGCGTGTCAGCGGGTATCAGACCGGCGTCCACTTCGCGAGCGCCGCCGGCCTCACGAAGGGCGCGATCGTTTACGAGAGCGGCGTCCAGGTCGGCACGGTCGTCGCAAATCCAGATGCTCGACGATTTCACGGTCGACGTCATCCTGCAGGTCGCGAGCTGGGTCGACATCCCGCGGGACTCGGATTTCCTTATCTCCGCACCCCTGACGGGCACGTCGCACGCTCACGATCGTCCCGCCGCGGAAGAAGAAGGAAGACTTGGCGCTGCTTCCGCGCTACGTTTTGCCGATCGACCAGCAGCCGCGCGGGAAAGAACCCGTCTCGATCCAGGCGCTGCTCGAAGCCGGGCCGCGGCGAGCTCAACAAGTTCGACGCGCTCCTGAGCGACCTGACGCGCGCGTGAACCGCACCTCATGGATCAGCTCCAATCCGCGATCACCAACGCCAACGCGCTGGCGGAAGACGGCCAACGGAGCGATGCAGCAGCTCTCACATCGCGGTCTCGAGCTGACCGACACGCTCCAGCGTTCGCTCGATACGGCCAGCGCCAGCATCGTCGATCTCACCGGGCAGCTCGATCAAACGGTTCGCCGAAACGGCGGCCGCATCGATACGCTGCTCGCGTCGCTGAATCGAACTGCGGATTCGCTCGCGCGTCGCGACCGATTCGCTCAAGAGCATGGCGACGAACCCGCAGCTGCGCGCGCAGCTGACCGATACGGTTGCGCACATTCAGATGGCGACGGCGAATATTGCGGCGCTGACGTCCGATCTACGTAGCGTCGCGGACAATCCGCAAACCCAAGGTCAGCTCCGCGATACGCTCGCGCACATCGACGCGGCGACGCAGCGCGCTACCTCGCTGCTCGGCGCGCTTGGCGGAACGAGCTCCGTGTACGGCGTCGATGCGGGCGCAACGCCCCCGCCGTCGAGCGCACCGATCGTGCCGCCGAGTCCGGCACCGTACGTTCCGTCGCCGACGCCGGACTGGTAAACAGCAGAGCGGCGATTTTCACATGACGACCGCGCTGCGAAATCGCATCGGCGATCTCGCGAAGAATCTGATCGAAGTGCAGATTCGTCTCGACGAGCTGACGCCCAAAGCCGCCGATCAACCGAACAACGCGTTGCTCACGAATGACAAGGGACCGCAGAGCGACTTTAACGTCGTCGTGCTGCCGCACTCCAAGTCACAGCTCGTATGCGGGCGTGAACGATCTCTCCGCAAACCAGACGTGGAATCTCGCGATGCGCCAGCAAGTCGCGCCGGGCGTACTGCTCGGCGGCGGCATTCTCTACTCGCGCCTCGGCGTGATGGGGCTCATCTCGAACAAAGTCTTCGGCTTCGAAGGTCTCGCGCTACGATCCGCGTTACGGCTACGTCGACGGATACTTCCGGTTGCACGCAACCGGGAACATCGACTTGTTCGCCGGTGAACGCGACATACTGCACGCCGAGCGCCGCACGGTATACGGTTTGCAATATCGTCTGCTCGGGGGACCGTCGGCAAGGCCGTGATCCCACTCGGAGCGGGGACGCGAACACCGACGTTCCCGTTCATCACCTACGCGCTCGTCATCGCGAACGTCGCGGTCTTCCTGCAAGAGTTCTACGCGTCGAACACGGACGCGTTCATCGACGCGTATGCGTTCATCCCGTACGACGTCACGCACAATATCGTGCTTGCATCGCCGAGTCCGCCGATCCCGGCGCTGACGCTGTTCACGGCGATGTTCTTGCACGGCAGCTTCCTGCACATATTTTTCAACATGCTGTTCCTGGTCGTGTTCGGACCGGCGATGGAATACACGTGCGGCTCGTTCGGCTATCTCGTCTACTACTTGGCTGTGCGGCATCATCGGCAACATCGCGCAGATCGCGATCGATCCGGGCAGTCACGTTCCGGCTATCGGAGCCTCGGGCGCGATCGCGGGAATCCTCGGCGGCTACATCGTTATGTATCCGACGAGCCGGGTCGGAACGGTCATCCCGATCGGATGCTTTCCGCTGTTTTTGCGCCTGCCCGCGATCGCTCGTTATCGGTCTCTGGGCGGCAGTCCAGTTCGCCCACGGCTGGGGCGCGATCACGCACCGGGCGATGAGCGAGCAGGGCGGCGGGACGGCCTATTTCGCGCACATCGGCGGCTTTGCGTCCGGCGTCATCCTGCTGCCGCTCTTTCGAAGAGCGACGCTTGCGCGTGCGCCGAAGGTACCGCTGACGCATGGAACGGCGAGAGAAGAAGAGGCGAATCGGGATTTTAGGTGCCGGAGCCCAAGGGGCGCTCTTCGGCTGGCACCTGGCCGCGGTCGGCAACGTAACGTATCTCGACGTACGAGCCGACCTGTGCGCAACACTCGAGCGCGACGGGATAACGGTCGAGGGCCGGCCCGCGCCGGCCGGTGCGCGCCACGACCGATCCGTCCGCGCTCTTCGAATCCGATGTCATCTTCGTGTTCGTGAAAGCGTACGACACGCTGCGCGCACTGCGCCCGCTCGGCGGACGGTTGGATCCGGCCGCAGCGATCGTCTCGCTGCAAAACGGACTCGGGAACGAGGAAGCAATCAAAGCCGCGCTCGGAAGCGTGGTCGCGCTCGTCGTCGGCGCAACGACTGAGATGTCGATTACGGAAGGCGACGGCGTCGCGGAGCGGATTGGTGAAGGCCGCACGGTTATCGGAAGTGCCGGAGCGTCGTCGGCGACCGTAGAGCAGACCGCCGCGTTGATTGCGTCCGCTGGCCTCGACGTGCGCGTCGCGTACGACATTCGCTCGCATCTGTGGGGGAAGCTGATCGCAAACGCGGCGATCAATCCGCTCAGTGCGCTGCTCGATTGTCCATCGGGGACGATCCTCGAAGATGCCGACGCGTCATCGCTTGCCCGTGCGATCGCACTCGAATCGGCGGCGGTCGCACAAGCTGCGCGCATCAAACTGCCGTTCGCGGATGCCGTGGACGTACGTGCGCGAGATCGTCGCATCGACCGCGGGCGTGCGCAGCACGATGGCGATCGACCTTGCAGAAGGAAAGCGAACCGAGATCGATCAGATCAGCGGTGCGATCGTCGCAGCCGGCCGTCGGTCGCAAACGCCAACGCCGTACAACGAGTCGATGCTGCGGTTGATCAAGGCCCGCGAACGCGCTGCGTCCGTCGAGCCGACGCGAGCTACTGCCTAGGCTCGACGCTGTCGCGAACGTCGCGGGAGTGGAATACTCGCCTCGTCCATGGCAGTTCGCGCGTGCGTTTCCTCGAACTCGGTTCGTAGCAGTTCGGCGGAAAGATGCGTGTAGATTTCCGTCGTCGCCGTGCTCGCGTGCCCGAGAAACTCCTTGAGAAAGAGCACGTCAGCGCCGCGCTCACGCATATGCGTCGCAACAGAATGCCGCAAAATATGAGGATGCGCGTTCTCGTCCGAAATCCCGGCGAGAAGCATGTATGTCCGCACGACTTTATAAACTTGCGATTCGCTGATGCGCGCTTTTGCCCGACCTGTGAAAAATGCGCCAGTGGGTGAAGGAGGTGCGGAGATCCGCATACCGCCTCATGGCCTCTGCTGCGTGAGACGTTAGCGGAACATAGCGAACCTTGTTGCCTTTTCCGAGCACGCGCATGCTCCGGCGCTGTAAATTGACGTCCGCCTCATTTAATCCGACGAGCTCCGCGCGCCGAAGGCCACTCGAGTAGAGACACTCCAAGATCGCTCGGTCTCGCGCAACCTGCATGGCATCGAGCCCGGCAGGCGGCGCCATCGTTAACACTCGGCGAACCTCGTCGACATCCAAAACGCCCGTCAATTCGCGCCGACCAAGCTTCGGTACCGGTAGATCACTGGCGGGGTTATCCGCGCGTCGTCCCGAGAATCGAACAAATCGATAAAACTTCCGAAGACACGAGACCTTGCGGCGTATCGAGCGGTGAGCGTACCTCCGCGACCCCTGGAGCCATCGCGTGTATCCCAGCAGGTCCGAAGTGCTCGCACTGGCTAGGCCCTCATAGGGCGGGTCGCGATGCTCGGCCGGCTCGTCGCCTCCGCCAGCGGTCAGGAAGGAGCCGAAATGCTCCAGGTCCCGTTGATATGCCACGATCGTGCGCGGCTGTTGCCCCTCCCGGATTAGCGACTCAGCGAATTCGTCGATAAGGGGATCCTTGGAACGGAAGTCAGCCGCCTCATAACGCCTCGGTCGCGCCATGCTTCTCCTCACGGTTCAGTAACGATAATCAATATTTCCGTTACTCAACATGAGAAGAAATCCCTGCCAAACGGCACTTTTGCGAGAGCAAAGGCTATGAATGCCGGGCGCGTGGCACATCTTCTTGCAAGAATGACGACGATGAAATACTTCCCGTGGCGGAACGACGAAAGCAAGCCGTTTTGCCGTTGGAGCACGCGCGACGGGTGCGATTGCACGGTCGATCCGATCCGGCCGACGGCCGAGATCGAGGACGGCGTCAAGATCGTGTTGTCAGCGATCGTCGAGGCAATGGAAACGATCTGTCTTGGAGTCCCGTTCGCCGTCGAACAGCTCGACGAGCTGTGGCGGCGCACTCACGACTTGGGCGAAAGCGGCGAGGCTGTTCCGTCTTTATTTCTTGCCCACTGGCATGACCAACGTCTTCGGCCGCTGGTCGAGAGCGCGTGGGCTATATTGGCGCACGCTTCGCTCATCGATGACCGGCTGCGCGAGATCGAACGCTTGTCCGTGGAGCGCGACCCTTGTCCTACAAGTTCTGATCGATCGGTTCCCGATGGACACGCTGTTTATTTGATCGGCGCTCCAGGCTTTCTGAAAATTGGCCACAACTCCAATCTCGAAACACGCTTTGCCGGTCTCCAGTCGTCCGCGCCCCTCGACCTCTCGCTTATCGGCGTGCTCAAGGGCTCGCGACGGCTTGAACGGGACCTGCACCAACGCTTCGCGGCGCACCGTTTGCGTGGCGAATGGTACCGTGAAGTCCCGGATATTCGCGACTTTTTCGCTCGGGATTACCGACGCATTGAATTGCTTCCGGAGGGCGCAATCCCGAAATAAAAGGGCACTTTTGTCATATTCGGAACGTTCCCAGGCCACACGTCCAAATTGATGGACGATGTCTTTATCTGCTTAGGAGGCTGCATGGGAAAGATTGCGCTGTCGCGCAAGGGATTTCTGAAGGGGACGGCAGTCGCGGCGGGAGCGGCGACGTTCGGAGTTCCAGCATTTTTACCGCAGGTCGGTCAGGCCGCGGAGCAACTCAAGATCGGCGGACTGGATCCCATTACCGGGACGTATGCCGCGCTTGGCAAGTCCGAGTTCAACGGAATGCAAATGGCGGTCGACGCCTGGAACAAGAGGGGCGGCGTTCTGGGACGCGAGGTCGTTCTTCTCCAGGAAGACGACTCGGCCGACCCAGGCGTTGCAGTCCAAAAGGCGCGCAAGCACGTCAATCAAGAGAAGTGCGCGGCGCTTATTGGCGCAGTGTCGAGTGCGACTGCACTCTCAGTTGGCGGCGCTGCCAACGAAATGGGCGTGATCTACATGGACACCGGCGGCCATACCGACGACTTCACGATGAAGCATTGTCATTGGACCAGTTTCCAGATCTGCCATCCGACCTGGATGCTGACGCACGCGACGGGCAATGCCTTCTCAAAATTCGGTAAGAAGTGGTACGCGATCTCACCGGACTACGCGTACGGCCATTCCATTATGGACGGCTACATCGACGTTGCAAAGCAACTTGGGGCGGAGCTCATCGGTAACGTCTACGCTCCGCTTGGAACGAGCGATTGGGGCGCATACCTGCCGCAGCTCGCCAAGTCGGGCGCCGACGTTTTCATCTGCAATCCCGGCGGCAACGATTTCATCACCTTGATGCAGCAAGCCGACGGTTTCGGCGTCTTCAAGAAGATGAAAGTCGGCGGTCCGCTGGCGGACGTCGAGAACTACTGGGCACTTCCCCCGGCGGGGCGTCTCGGATACTGGGGTCTCGAGTGGTATGCCTACGGCGACTTGGTTATCGGCAAGAAAAAGTCGGCACTCGAGTTCGTATCGAACTACAAAAAGCGTTACGGCGGAGACGCGACGCCGCGCAGTGCTTTTGGTTACCTCGGCATGGATCTTCTTCTCAACGGATTCAACGAAGCAAAATCGACAGACTCCGTCAAGATCGCACGCGCGCTCGAGGGCAAGAAGTTCGACTCGCCGATCTTCGTTGGAGAGTCATACTTCCGTGCCGACAATCATGCTCTCATGTGGCCGATGTGGGTTGGAAACTGTCAAGCCACTGGTATCGGCGGCGACCCACAAAACATCTTCACCGTTACCGATCGCATACCAGCAGAAAAAATCGTTCCATCGGAATCGGCGATTGCCGCAGCTTGCAAACTCGGCTATCCATAGTTCCCTAATAGACACCAACCAACACCAAGGGGCCGCGTTCGCGCGGCCCTAATCTTTTGTTCGTGCAGGACTCGGCTGCAAAAGTCACGTCCGACATCCTCAAGCTCATTTTCGGGCCGCGCGAAGGATGGGATTTCGCCGTGCGCCTATGGGACGGCACGACGCTGGCCGGTTCCGGACACCCGCGCTTCACGCTCGTCCTGAACGATCCATCGGCGCTCCGCACCGCATTCACGCCGCCACTCGATCTCAACCCCGGCAAAGCCTACGTCGAGGGGATCATCGACATCGAGGGCAACGCGGAAGCAGCGGTCGACGTCATGGCGCACGCATTTTCCGACGTTGCTCCGCATCGCATCGCGGCGCTCGGGATCCGGCTGCTGCGCCTTCCCAAAACGCAGCGTATCGATGGTCATCCGCATCAGCGGCTGAACGGGCGGATTCATACGCGTATCCGGGACGCCGCGGCAATCGGCTTCCACTACGATCAGCCTCTGAGCTTTTACCGGATGTTCCTCGGGGAAGACTTGGTGTATTCGTGCGGTTATTACGACGATGGGATCGATTCGCTCGAAGATGCCCAGCGATCCAAAGTCGACTACACGCTCCGAAAGCTGCGACTGCGTCCAGGTGAACGTCTGCTCGACATCGGGTGTGGATGGGGTACGCTCGTGATCCGCGCCGCGAAGGTCTTCGGCGCCCAAGCGCTCGGCATCACGCTCAGCCGGCGCCAATTCGAAGAGGCTCGGCGCCGCATCGCGGAAGCCGGGCTCGAAGGGCGCGCGAGCGTCGAGCTGTGCGACTACCGCGATCTCGGCGACCGGACGTTCGACAAGGTCGTAAGCGTCGGCATGGTCGAGCACGTCGGTCGCTCGCGCCTAGACCAATATTTTCGCGCCGCGCTGCGGGCAGTACGCCCCGGGGGCTTCTTCTTGAATCACGGCATCGCCGACGAGACGCCGCGGCGCCGAGGCTTTCGCTCGAGCGGGTTTCTGGCGCGCTATGTTTTTCCCGACGGTGAGCTGATCCCGATTTCAGACATGCTCCAATTCGCCGAACGGCACGGCTTCGAAGTTCGCGACGTCGAGAACTTGCGCGAACATTACGCGCGGACGTTGCGCGACTGGGTAAGCAATCTCGAGCGCAATCGCGACGCAGCAATCGCCGCCACCGACGAACGCACCTATCGCACTTGGCGGCTGTACTTGTCGGGCAGCGCACAAGGGTTCAATCGCGGCAGCATGGGCCTCTTCCAGTCAGTGCTCGGCAGACCCGACGTCGAAGGCCGCACGCCGGTTCCCTCAACGCGTCGCGATCTCTATCGCCGACTTAACGAACCGGCTGCCCCTGCCGCAACGCAGAAACCCGCGCAATCACACGCGCAGCCGCGCGCTCCCAGGTGAACTCGGTACGCGCGCGAGCGCTCGCACGTGCGCCGACCTCTCGTCCTTCGTCGCGATGCTCGTAGAGGTGACGCATCGTCTGCGCGAGCGCGATGCGATCGGGCTCCAGAAGCCAACCTTCTGCGCATAGCTTGACGTCGTAAACGCGATCGCCGATGGAGCGGCGCCGCGCCGGCAAGCGATACGCCGTCGAATCGTCCAAGAAGTCGTCGGAAGCCCCTCCCGCGGGCACGATCACGGGAAGCCCGCACGCCATCGCCTCGAGAATCGGCATCCCGAAACCCTCGCCGCGATACGGAAACGCAAAACAATCGCAGCTCCGATAAAGCGCGACCAGCTGCTCCATCGTGAGATCACGATCGTTGTAGACGATCTCGGGAGTTCCCGGTCGCTTTTGCGCCTCAAATATCTTTTCGCGCTGCGTCACCAACCGATAGAATCCGCCCAGCCCAAAGTCCTTGACGATCAGCGCGACGTCGTCGTCCGGCCGAAATGCAGCAAGATACGCGTCCAGCAAGACGTCGATTCCCTTGCGTTCCAGCGTTCCGCCGATGAAGAGAAACTTGTAGCCCTTCTTCGTCCCGAGCGCGTAGCCGCCGGCCTGTCCCGGCGAAAAAATTTGCGGATCGACGCCGTTCGGCACGACGAGCACGTTCTGGGGCTCGAATCCAGCTGCGAGATACAAATCGCGCACGTAGTTCGATGGACACCAGATTTCATCGACGCTCTGCTGCATCGCCTCGACCCAGCGCGCCGGCAACGCACCATATTCCCACGGCTGAATCTGCACGTAATGCTCGGTCGGCGGACGCTCGAAGCTTGGGTCACCGCACGGATGACGAACGAAGACATTACTTGCTACCGGCGTGCGGTCGATGCGGGCACGGACCGTCTCAAAACGCGGATCTGCAACAACGAACGGCTCCGGCTGTACTTCGTCCTGGCGAAAGACGACCCGCAGCTCGTCGCTCGCAGCTAGAATTCTGCCGAGCTCGCGATTGATGATCGACATCGAATTGAGGGTCTGCAGCTCACCTTCCCACACGAGCAGCGGGCGCTCGTTTGCGGCCGGTTTTTTTTGCTTGGGCGGCGCGTAGGGCGCGCGTGCGATGCAATACGTGTCTTTTTGCCCGCTCGGCTCGTACCCGGCGCTGATGACGTGCATCTCGAGGTCCTTGAGCACCTCGCGTAGCGTCACGAGCGGATACGGGCGCTTGTGCGTGATCTCGAACCAAAAGAGTCGATCGCGAACCTCGGGATTCTCCCAATTCCAAGCGCGCAGGACGAGCAATCCGTCTTGCTTGAGCGCCCGCTTACTGGCGCGTAGGAACGCGATGACTTCATCACCCCACATCGTCTCGAGCACGTGCGCGGCGTGAATACCGTCGAATTCTTGCTCGTATTGCAAAACGGTCCGCGCATCGCCGAGGATAGCTTCGAAGCCACGCGCGCGCGTTTGTGCGACCATCTCGGGATCGCGATCGATGCCGATACCGCTTATCCCGCGCTCACGTAACAGCTCGAGAAACACGCCGGTGCCGCATCCGAAATCGAGGACGCGCGTGCACTTTCCGAGCGCTTCGGCGTAGGTGTGGTGCCAGAGCTTGAGTTCACTGTCTTGCTCGGCCGACCGGTGGAAGAGAGAAAACCGCTGCCGCCCCGGCGGCAACGGTCGAAGATCAGCGTCGCTCAGGAGACGTAACTAACGTTGACGCTGCAACCGGCATCTTCTGCCGCCTGCAATACCGCCAGAACGTTTTCGATCTCCGTGTCGACGTCGATGATTTGATCCGCAGAAATCCCGGCCGGCGCCGCGTTGTTCCAGAGAACCCGTCGCGCGGTTTCCAGCGCAAGACGCAACCGCTGTGGGGTCGCTTCGAGCACGGACCAATCCTCTGCGGACTCGGCGGGGACGACGCGCCAACCAACGCCGACGAGCGCTGACTCCTCGTCGTATGCGTGCGGGACAGCCTCAAGCGGTTCAATCGAACGCCGCTCGGCCGCGGTCAGCGGCACGCCCGTATCCGTCAGGCGCAACACGTACCGGTAAAAAGACGGGCTGCCGACAGAGCAGCCTCCGGCGGCCGACCCGACGTTGATGCTGACCATTACGTTCACGTTCGCCTCGACCGGCTAGCGCGGCCTCCTAGGCTGGAATAAGATCGAGCCCGCGCACCGCATCTCGCTCTGCACGAAGCTCAGCAAGCGTCGCCTCGAACTTCTTCTTCCCGAACTCGTCGTGGGTAATTCCCTCGACGACCTTCGAGACGCCGTTTTCCGTACGCGTTGGATACGAGAATATCAACCCCGGATCGACGCCGTATTCACCCGTCGAGCACCGCGCAACCGAATAATATTCACCTGGACGCGTATCGTGTGTCAGGTTGTAGACGCCGGTAATCGCGGCGTTCGCTGCGGAGGCCGCCGATGATGCGCCGCGCGTCTTGATGACTTCGGTTCCGCGGTTCTGCACCGTCGTCATGAACTCACCTTCGAGCCAAGCGCGGTCTTGGATGACCTCGGGGACCAACTTTCCACCGATCTTCGCGTGCGCGAAATCCGGGAATTGCGTCGCCGAGTGATTCCCCCAGATCGCCATCTGCGTAATCTCGCTGACGTCAACGCCGGCTTTTTTCGCCAGCTGAGTGCGAGCGCGCAGCTCGTCGAGCGACGTCATCGCGAAGAAGCGATCCTTCGGAACGCGCGGGGCGTTGTTCATCGCGATCAGGCAATTCGTGTTGCACGGGTTGCCGACCACGAAGACGCGCACGTCATCGGCGGCGTTGTCATTGATTGCCTTACCTTGCGCCGTAAAGATTTGTCCGTTGATGCGCAGCAAGTCGGAACGCTGCATGTCGGCCTTGCGCGGAACCGCGCCGACCAAAACGGCCCAATTGATGCCCTCGAACGCTTCGTTCGGATCGGAGCTGTAGCTGACTTTCTTGAGGAGCGGAAACGCGCAATCGTCCAGCTCCATGATCGTCCCGCGCAGCGGTCCGAGCGCTGCCTCGAGCTCGAGAAGCCGCAGCTCGACCTCGGTGTCGCTGCCGAACATTTGACCGGACGCGATGCGGAACAGTAAGGCATATCCGATCTGCCCGGCTGCACCCGTGACGCCTACTTTGACCCGCTTACTCACTCTGCTGCGCTCCTCATTACTGCGACAAAAGTTGTTCGGTTTATTGCGACGTGATGGCGCTTCGCGACGGGTTACGCGGCGTCCCGTTCCCGGATGCTGACGCCGACGTGCGAGATGCCGAGCGTCCATGTTTCACACGCAATCTTGTGCCGTGTAAACGCTTCGCGCATCGCCGCCGCAATGGCCGGACCGTTCGAAGTGCACAACGCCAGGACGCTCGGACCCGCACCGGAAAGCGCGACCCCGAGCAATCCGTCAGTCTCAATGCGCAAGCACTCAGCGAGTCCGGGCACGAATGCAGAACGATACGGTTGGTGGAACCGGTCGCCCATCGCGACGCGAAGATGCGAGAGATCGCCCGACGCAAACGACGCCGCAAGCAAGGCTGCGCGCTGCACGTTATAGACCGCGTCTTCTTTACGATAGCGGTCCGGTAAAATCGCGCGCGCCTCGGCCGTCGGCAATTCAATGTCCGGAATCGCGATGATAGCGCGAACGCCGGTCGGCGGCTCGAAACGCAAATACGACGGCGCGTCCTCACCCCGCTGTGCCGCGATCACGATTCCACCTAAGAGTGCCGGCAACGCGTTGTCAGGATGCCCTTCAAGATCGGTCACGATTTGCGTCAGCGTGCGTTCGCTGACTTCAGGCTCCACGAAACGCGCTGCAATCGATGCGCCGAGCACGCCGGCCGCGGCGCTCGACCCGAGTCCCTTCCCGAGTGGAATCGGATTCTCGACGCTGATCTCGATTTGCGGCCGCGACGAACCTAGAATCGCCGAGAGTCCGCGCTCGATTTCATCTGCGAATCCGGCATGCGTCGGTGCATGTGGACCTTCCACAAAGCTAAGCCGGTATTCGCGCGCTTCGGCTACGCTCGCACGCAGACGCAGATCGAGCGCGATGCCGATTGCGTCGAATCCAGGGCCAAGATTCGCCGAGCTGGCCGGGACCGAGATCGCAAACATCAGCCCGCGTTCTCTACGAGTTGGTCGAGGTGACTCCGCACGTCCGCATACGCAACTCGAGCGATCGTGTTCGCGAACGTCGCCGCGCCCGCGTGATAAGCCGTCGCGTATGCGGTGTCTTTGAGCATGTGACCTGTGAGCATTAGTACGACGTCATCGTCCGGCGCGACGACGCCACTTTCCCTCAGTAGACGCAGACCTGCAAGCGACGCGGCGGACGCCGGCTCGCAGCCGATGCCGTCGACGCCGATCACGGCTCGTGCATCGGCAATTGCTTCATCCGGTACCGCGATCACGATTCCGTTCGACCCGTGCACTTCTGCGAGTGATTTACGCCAGGATGCAGGCGCACCGATCTTGATCGCGGTTGCGGTCGTCTCCGCGTGGACGGGAACGAGGTCTTTGCCGGTTTCGAACGCACGCACGAACGGCGCCGCGCCCGCAGCTTGCACGACCGCTAGGCGCGGAATGCGATCGATGAGACCGAGCGCATGCGCTTCACGAAAGCCTTTTCCGATTGCGCTCGAGTTACCGAGGTTGCCACCCGGGAGAATGACCCAATCCGGAACGTGCCAACCCGAAGACTCCAGCAGCACGAAGGCGATCGTCTTCTGTCCTTCGATGCGGAACGGATTGACGCTATTGACAATTGCGAATCGCGCAGCATCGAGCGAGCGCACGATCTCGAGCGCCGCATCGAAATCGCCGCCGATGGCAACGACATGCGCACCATAGTCTAGTGTTTGCGCGAGCTTTGCTTCGCTGATCCCGTGATCCGGGACGAGCACGACGGCCTTCATTCCGGCCCGAGCAGCATACGCAGCCATCGACGCAGAGGTATTTCCGGTGCTCGCACAGACCGCGACTCGTGCGCCGCGCGCACGCGCGTGCGAGATCGCGACGGTCATCCCGAAATCCTTGAACGAGGCCGTCGGATTCATCCCGAGATGCATGTATCGAACGCGACGCGCCTTTGTGTACTCTGCGCCGCGGCGCGCGGCGTATAGCGGAACGTCGCCCTTCGCGCAGGCTCACGATTCCCTCGGGAGCAATCGCGGGAAGCAGCTCGCGAAAGCGCCACACGCCGCTGCGATCGATCTCATCGTTCGAGCGGCGACGCTCGGCGAGCAGATTGCGATACCGTGCGGCGTCGAAGCTTGTCTGCAGATCGAGCTCGAACGCAAGCAAGCCGCCGCAGGCATCGCAAAATACCGCAGCACTCGGTTCTGATTGAGCCGCTGCACACTCGCTGCAGCGGAGTTGCAATCGAGGTGGCGGCAGAGCCGCAGAGATCATCCCTTTGGCCGCGTGATCGCGCCGTCTTTTGCCGACGAAACCAGAGCCGCGTATTTGGCGAAGACACCGGTCGTGTAGCGCGGCGCCGGCGCCTTCCACGTCTTGCGGCGGCTTTCGATCTCATTCTCGCTCAGCGCGAAATCAAGACGCCGAGCCTCGACGTCGATCGTGATTTCGTCGCCCTCACGCAGCAGCGCGATCGGACCGGCGACCGCTGCTTCCGGAGCGACATGGCCAACCATCAATCCATGCGTTGCGCCGCTGAAACGTCCGTCCGTGATGAGCGCGACGCTTTCACCGAGCCCGGCACCGACGATTGCGCCGGTCACCCCGAGCATCTCGCGCATACCGGGGCCACCTTTCGGGCCTTCATAGCGAATGACGACGACGTCGCCGGCTTTGATCGTGCCGGCCTCGACGGCGTGCATCGCATCTTCTTCTCGTTCGAAAACACGCGCCGGACCACGATGGTACATACGCTCCTCGCCGGCGATCTTCACGACGGAACCTTCGGGCGCAAGGGATCCGCGTAAAATCGCGAGACCGCCGTGCGCCTTGAACGGATGCTCGGCGGTCGCAATTACTTTTTGTCCCGGCGTTTCAACGGCGGTCGCAGTCGCTTCGCGCAAGCTAGCGCCGGTGACCGTCGGCGCATCGCCGTGCAAGAGGTTACCTTCGAGCATCCGCTTTGCGATCAACTGGATGCCGCCCGCGGCGTCAACGTCGAGCGCGACGAATTGTCCGCCGGGTCGCAGTGATGCGATGATCGGTGTCTTGCGGCTGATCGAATCAAAATCATCGATCTCGAGCGGAACGTCCGCATCACGCGCTATCGCGAGCAAGTGCAGTACGGAGTTCGTCGAGCCGCCGGTGCCGGCCGCGGCGGCGATTGCGTTTTCGAATGCGGCACGCGTCGCGATTTGCCTGCGGCGTGATACCGCGCCGCAATGTCTCCATCGCTATCGTCCCGATGCGATATGCTTCCTTTTCTTTTCGTGCATCTGTCGCTCCCGGGCTCGTGCTTCCGACCGGCGAGAGGCCCATGATCTCGAACACGGTCGCCATCGTATTTGCGGTAAACTGTCCGCCACACGCGCCCGCGCCGGGGCATGCAGCGATCTTCGATGGCTTTGAACTCAGCGCTGATCGATCTTACCGGCCGCATACGCGCCGACCGCTTCGAAAACGTCGCCGACGGTCAGATCGCGACCATTGTGCTTACCCGGGGCGATCGACCCGCCGTAAAACATCACCGACGGGATGTCGAGGCGCATCATCGCCATCGCTCCGCCCGGGCCGGTCTTATCGCACGCGAACATTACGACCAGTGCGTCGAACATATAGCCGCGGCAAACGAGCTCGATCGAATCGGCGATCAAGTCGCGTGAGACCAGCGACGCCTTCATCCCCTCGGTTCCCATTGCGATGCCGTCGCTGATCGCAATCGTGTTGAACTCGAGCGGCGTACCGCCGGCTTCGCGAATTCCGCGCGCAACGTGCGGCGCGAGCGCCCGCATGTTGTAGCCGCACGGCATCGCCCCGATCCAGGTATTCGCGATGCCGACGAGGGGCTTCGCGAGGTCGTCGTCGGTGAGGCCGATGGCCTTGTACATCGCGCGTGCCGCCGCACGCTCCGGACCGTTGGTGATGACTGCGCTGCGCGCTTTCGGGTCGTAGCTCATGAGAATCCCTATCTAAGGGACGCTCGCGGCGCTGTCCTCTCTTTTAGCGGTCCGCACCGCGCTGCCGAGGTAGGCTCGGCGCATTTCCTCCGTTTGGAGGAGCGCGCGGGCCTCGCCACAGAGCGCGATTCGACCCGTTTCCAAAACGTAGGCACGGTCGGCGATTTGCAGCGCCAGATGCGCGTTCTGCTCGACGAGCAAAACGGTCGTTCCCTCACGCTTGATACGCACGATCGTCTCCATGACGTCCTTGACGATCAAGGGCGCGAGTCCAAGTGAGGGTTCATCGAGCAGCAACAGTTTCGGACGCGCCATCAGTCCGCGAGCGATCGCGAGCATCTGCTGTTCGCCGCCCGAGAGCGTCCAGCCAAGTTTGCTCGTGAGAGTCTTGAGTTTCGGGAAAAAGCTCGAATGTAGCATTCGATGCCGGCTGCGACTTCGGCGCGCGAGCTTTTCGATGCAACCGCACCGAGCGCAAGGTTATCGAGCACCGTCAAGCCGGGGAAGATGCGGCGCCCTTCCGGGACGTGCGCGATCCCAAGCGCGACGCAATCCTCCGGACTCCTACCTTCGAGCGATGCACCGTTGTACGACACGGTCCCGGCGGTCGGACGCAAGACGCGTGATATCGTTTTCAGCGTCGTACTCTTTCCCGCGCCGTTTGCACCCAGGAGCGCGACGATCTCACCCTGTTGTACCTCGAGCGAGATGCCGTGCAGCGCCGTGATCTCGCCGTAGCGAGTCTCGACGTTATCGAGTTTGAGCAAAACCGGCATCGAGCGGGCCGCCGAGATATGCGGTGATGACGTCCGGATTCTGCGAAACCTCCGCCGCGGCGCCTTCGGCGATGTGCGTTCCGAAATTGAGGACCGTGATCCGATCCGAGATCGACATGACGAGATTCATGTCGTGCTCGATCAAGAGCAGCGTGATGCCCCTATCGCGCACATCGTGCAGCAGCTTGACGAGCGCATCCGTTTCGGCTGGATTCATACCCGCCGCGGGCTCGTCGAGCAACAGCAGCGTCGGCTCCGCAGCGAGTGCGCGGGCGATCTCGAGCCGCCGCTGATCGCCATATGCAAGGCTCGACGCCCGCACGTCCGCACGATCTGCAAGGCCGACGAATGCGAGCAACTCGTGCGCCCGACGACGCGCAGTATCTTCTTCTGCCGAGGTGATCGGATTGGGCGCCAGCGCCATCCAAAAATTCGTTCGCAGTCGCGTGTGACATCCGATCAATACGTTGTTGAGAACCGTAAGATGTGGAAAGAGCCGGATATTTTGAAACGTCCGCGTGATGCCACGCTGCGCGATCGCGTAGGGCGGCAGCTGACTGATCTCACCACCGCGGAACCTCACGGAGCCTTCGTTCGCACGATAAAGACCGGAGACCACGTTGAGCGTCGTCGTTTTCCCCGAGCCGTTCGGGCCGATCAACGCGTGAATCTCGCCTTCATTGACGGTCATATCGAGGGCGCTCACGGCTTTGACGCCGCCGAAGGTTTTGACGAGGCCCCGCAGCTCGAGGATCGGCGTTGCCATTAGGCGCTATCCGCGACGCTTGGCGTCGTCGCGCGCATCGGCGCCGGCGGCGACGTCTGGTAGCTCGGAATCATCCGGCGTACGAGCCCCACGATCCCTTCCGGCATGAAGATGACCATCACGACCACGGCTGCACCATAGATCATGATGTACGAGTCTTTGAGCGGCCGGAGAAACTCGGGAAGAAACGTCAACAGAATCGCGCCGGTTACCGCGCCCGTGATCGTCGCCGAACCACCGATGACGAGCATGACGAGGAAGATCACCGACTGATCGAACGAGTAGGAATCGGGGCTGATAAAGCGCGTCATGTGTGCGATCAGGCCGCCCCCGAGTCCACCGAAGCCCGATGCGAGAACGAAAGCGAGCACCTTGTACTGAGTCGCGTTGATGCCCATCGCTTGCGCCGCGATCTCGTTCTCCCGGATTGCCTCGAAGGCGCGACCGATGCGTGAATGCTTGACGCGCCAGGCGATATAGATCGCGAGCACGAGCGCGCCGTACGCCACATAGAAGTAGGTCTGATACGTGTCGAGCGCGAGCGATCCAAAATGCGGCGGCGGAATGCTGTTGATCCCGTCCGGACCGTTCGTCAAGCCGCGCGCGTTGATGAACACTAACTGTACGATGATCCCGAAGCCGATCGTCGCGAGTGCGAGATAGTGACCCGATAAGCGTAAGCATGGATAGCCTACCGCGGCACCGATCGCTGCGGCTACGAGAGCGCCGAACGGAATCGATACCCATGGCGACCAACCGAGGGTCGTCGATGCGATCGCCGACGCGTAAGCGCCCATGCCGAAGAACGCGGCTTGTGCCAGCGACATCTGTCCGGTGAAGCCAAGCAAGATGCCCAGGCCAATCACGACGATCGCGTAGATTAGGGCAGTGTCCGTCACTTGCAGCACGTACTGCGAGTGAATGACGAACGGGACGACGCGCGCACGCGACGAGCAAGACGGCAACGACCGCGACCCTTCGGTTCATGCTTTCTCCGAGACGCGTTCGCCGAAAAAGCCTGACGGACGCAGCAGCAGCACGCCGATGAGAATCACGAACGCGATCGCATCCTTGTAATCCGTCGAAATATAGTAACCGCCCAAATTCTCGACGACCCCGATCAGCAAGCCGCCCAAGATCGCACCGGGGATGCTTCCGAACCCGCCCACGATGCTCGCCGCGAACGCCTTGAGCGAGATCAAGCCGCCCATCTCTTTGGTGACCGTGAAGATCGGTGAGACGAGCAAACCCGCGATCGCGCCGAGCAGCACGCTATAGATGAATGTGATGGCGACGATCCGATCGACGCGGATGCCGAGCAGCTGAGCGGTTGCGCGATCTTGCGCGGTCGCCCGCATTTGCTTGCCGAGCGTCGTCCGCTCGAAGAGCACGTATTGGAAGACGATCAGAACGCCGGAGACACCGAGTATGAGCAGATCTTGCGTTCGGAGGTGCACGCCTCCGACCGTCAATGTCTGGACCGCAAAAGGACTCGGGAACACGATTGGCTGGCTTCCCCATACGATCTGTGCGAGGTTTCGCAAAAAAATCGAGACGCCGATCGTCGAGATGACGACCGGCAGCCAACCGCGATCGCGCAGCGGATAGTACGCTATGCGATTGAACAACAACCCGAAACCCACCATCACGACGAGCACGAGGAGATAGACGAAGACGATCGGCAACTGCCAATGCATGACCGCCCCGAAAACGATGACCGACGGCAGGATGAACGACACGGCGATGTACGAGGGAAACATCACGAAGTCGCCCTGCGCGAAGTTGACGACGCCGACGGCGTTATAGATGAGGATGAAACCGAGCGCGACGAGTGCGTAGATCGAGCCCATCGCCAAACCGCTGACGATGAGCTGGAGCGTCGCGCCCAGATCGAACATGCTTACACCGCGACGGTAACGGTTTTTACGAGTACGACTTTCCCGTTCTTGACGACGCCGACCGACATGTTGTGAACCATATTGCCCTCGCCGTCGCACGTGAAGTCGCCGAGGGCGCCTTCCCAGTGTTTCGTCCTATGGAGAGCTTCGACGGCTTTGGCCGGATCGGCTGTACCGATCTTCCGGTACGTGTCGGCAAGCACCATAAACGCGTCGCGCGTCCAGCCTTGTCCGGTCCCGACGTCGGGCTGCCGATGATAAAGACGGTAGAACGAGGTGATAAATTTCGTTGCGATGTTCGAGTTGAACCCGATGATGAAGTCTTGAGCGACGTAAATGCCCTCGGCTGCTGAACCCGCGGTCTCAAGCGCCGTCGTATTACCGACCGCAGGCGAACCGAGCAACGCGATATTGGTCATACCGAGTGACTTGTATTGATTGAGAATGATCGCGGTATCGCTCGGGTTTTGTACGTACGCGACGATGCCGTCCGCGCCGGCCGATTTCAAACGCAGCAGCTCGGGCGTGAAGTCTTTCGTGTCTTTCGGAAAGCCCTCGCGGCCGACTGCCTTAATGTTGTAGTTCTTGAGTGACGCCTCGACCTGATCGGCACCGCCGGTTCCGAACGCTTCGGACGAGTGCAAGATCCCGATCTTCTTCAGCTTCTTGTCTTTGACGGCGAAATCGACGAGACCGTGGGCCGTAATTCCATCCGATGCACGGCAACGAAACAAATTCGTCAACCCAAGCTGTGTATTCTTGACCGCGGTTCCCCCAGTCATCCACGGGAGCGGCACGCCCTTCATGACGGGTGCCATCGCCTGGATCTGCGTCGAAAGCACCGGCTGCACGACGGCGACGACGTTTTCACCGAGTAGCTTGTTCAGCGCGCCGACCGCAGCCTGATTGTCGTTGGTCGCATCCTCGATGACCAACTCGACCGGCCGGTCATCGAAGCACTTACCTGGCCGGGAGTTGATCTCTTCGACCGCGTAGTGCGCACCTTCGAGCTCTTCTTGGCCGTTGAGAGCATTAGAACCGGTAATAGGTGGAATCGTGCCGATCCGAATCGGCTCGCCTTTCCCGAAAGCGATATTGGGGAAGGCAAACGTTGAAGCTGCACCGGCAACTGCTGACTGAACGAGAAATCTCTTGCGAGTCTCAGACATGCAAAACCCCTCACTACTAACGCCCGTAGGAGTTGTAAGATGATCGGACAAGTCCTTCCATGATGACGAATTTTCCATCCGTTGCATCGCGGCGTTTACACGAGCAAGTTCTCGATGCGCTCGTTGAGAGTATCGTTGCCGAAAAGTTTGCTCCCGGTGAATCGCTGCCGTCCGAAGCGGAGATGTGCGATGTGTACGGCGTCTCGCGCAGCTCGGTGCGCGAAGCCCTCCGCGTCCTTTCCGAAAAAGGCTTGATCGAGGTTCGGCACGGTCTCGGTACGCGCGTCAATCCGCCGGAGCGCTGGGATTTCATGGACCCGTTGGTTCTGAGCGCACGTCGCAAGAACGGCGCGATGGCGCCGATCTTCAACGATCTGCACGAGGCGCGCCGGATCCTCGAATCCGAAGTCGCTGCGCTCGCCGCGCAACGCGCAGGCAACGAAGATCGTGAACGTCTTCAAGCCGCACTCGACGAGATGCGCGCGTCGCTCGACCGATGCGACCGTCTTCGCTGACGCCGCGTTCACGTTCCATCGTACGCTTTTCGAGGCGACCGGAAACCGTGTGCTTCTTCGAATGACCGCGCCGATCCGGGAAGTACTCACCTACACGATCCATGCCGCAGCGCGGACCCGGGCGCACTCGAACGCACGTACAGCGATCTCCAGGCAGTCGCGAATGCAATCGCGGCAAGCGATGCTATTGCGGCACGCGACGCGATGCTCGAACACGCTCAAGCGCGTCCGCAGCGACATCAACGAGATTTATCGACCGAATCGGAGCCGCATCACGGAATGAGCCGCATTACGAAATGAAGGTTCTTATAACCGGCGGAAACGGCTTCATCGGTTCGTGGGCGGCACGTCTCTTGCTCCAAGACGGACACGACGTTCGCGTTCTGGACGGTCACGACGATCGAACGACCTTTCACGATATCGTCGGCACGCTCGAGAACCGTCCGGTCGAGCGCGTCGTCGGGGACATCGCGGATCGCGTGCTCGTCGAGGAAGCCGTGGGCGGATGCGATGCCGTCATTCATCTCGCGGGGTTGCTCCTGCCGCGCTGCCGCGAGGACCCGCTGGAAGGCGCGCGCGTGAATGTGCTCGGGACGTTGTGCGTGTTCGAAGCCGCAAAGAAACATAAGATCAGCGGCGGAATCGCGTACGCCAGTACGGCGGCAGTCTTCGGTCCAGAAGACGGCGTCACGCCGTTTCCGTCCAACCAGTACGGCGCGTATAAGCTCTGTAATGAAGGCAACGCTCGCGCATATCTCGTCGACGCGGAGATTCGCAGCGTCGGATTCCGTCCGTATACCGTTTACGGACCGGGCCGCTGGTACGGAATGACCGCCGGGCCGACGCTCGCAATGCGTGCGGCGGCCGAAGGAAAGCCGTACACGATTCCGTTTACGGGCCGCACCGGAATGAATTTCGCATCCGACGTCGCCGCGGCGTTCGTAATGGGTGCAACGCAGACGCCCGACGGCGCTCAAACGTTCTCGCTTGCCGGCGACGTCGTCTCGACGCAAGAGATCATCGCTGCGATTCGTGCCGATCGTTCCGGACGCGAAGATTTCCGATAGCGGAGCGCCGCTACCGCTCGCGCCCGTTCTGGACGAAGGCGCTCTGTGGACGACGTTCCCGAAACTTCCGAACACGCGGCTTGCCGAAGGTACGCGCCGAACGATCGAGTTCTATCGCGCCCTCGCCCAGCCCGCATAGCGTGCGCGCCGACGTGAGCCCGAACGTTCTCGACGAGTTGCGCGAGATCGCCGGTGAGGCGCACGTGCTCACCGCCGACGAAGATTTGCTCACGTACGGCTTTGACGGAACATGGTACGAGCAGCCGTCCGCTCGCAGTCGTCATGCCGGCCACGACAGCCGAAGTCTCGGCGATTCACAAGCTCGCCACGCGCGAGCGCCTCGCGCTCACGCCGCGCGCGCTCGGCAGCGGACTCTCCGGTGGTGCGGTACCGCTCGCCGGAAGCCTCATTCTCTCGATCGTACGCATGAACGCGATCCTCGAGATCGACGAAATCGAATCACGTCGCGGTCGTCCAGCCCGGCGTCATCAACGCCGATTTGCAGGCCGCGGTCGAAGCACGCGGGCTCTTCTATCCGCCCGATCCGTCGAGCTACAAGCAATCCGCAATCGGCGGAAACGTCGCCGAGAACGCCGGCGGCGCGCGGTGCTTGAAATACGGCGTGACGAGCAACTACGTCCAAGCGCTCGAAGTCGTGCTTCCCGACGGCGCCGTCTTTCGAACCGGCGGCAAGATGGTGAAGAACGTGACGGGCTACGATCTGCGCGCGCTCTTCACCGGATCCGAAGGAACGCTCGGCACGATTACGGAGATCACGCTGCGGCTGATTCCAAAACCGAAGTTCAGCCGCACGGCGATGGCGACGTTCGCGCAGATCGACGACGCTGCACGAACCGTCACCGCGGTGATGGCGGCCGGCTTGATTCCAACCTCGATCGAGCTGCTCGACAACTTGACGATGCAATGCCTCGAAGAGTTTTCGCCGGCGGGATTGCCGCTCGACGCCGAAGCGATCTTGCTCTTCGCCGTCGACGGCGACCACGAAGCCGTGCTCGACGCGGAGTCCGCCGAGATCGAACGCATCGCGCGCGCGAACGGCGCGCGGCGAGATTCGCGTCGCGCACTCGCAAGCCGAAAGCGATCGCTTGTGGGCAGCGCGCCGTGTCATCGCGCCGGCTCTCGCACGCAAACGCCCCCATCGCCTCGGCGAAGACATCTCGATCCCGCGCAGCGCGATCCCCGAGATGATCGCGCGCGTTCGCGCGATCGCCGCGAGAAACAACGTGCATGATTCCCGTTTTCGGCCACGCCGGCGACGGCAATCTGCATCCGAACATCTTGTGCGATCGCCGCGACGCGGAAGAAATGAAACGCGTGCGCGAAGCGGCGCGCGAGATCTTCGAAGCCGCCGTCGAGCTCGGCGGTACGCTTTCGGGCGAGCATGGGATCGGATTGCTCAAGAAGCAGTTTATGGAGATGGACGTCGGACCCGAAGCGTTGCGCGTCATGCGCGCGATAAAAACCGCGCTCGACCCGCTCGGAATCATGAACCCAGGCAAGATCTTCCCCGACCCCGGCGGCGTCGATGCGTTTACGTTACCTGGTAAGAGTCGAATCGTGAGCTTTATCGCGCCCGATATTCCGCCGGCCGACGTTTTCAATCGCTGCGTGCGCTGCGGTCTCTGTCTTCCGACGTGCCCGACCTATGTCGAGACCCTGGTCGAAACCTCGGGTCCACGCGGACGCATCGCGTTGATCAAGGCAGTTGCCGAGGGGCGTCTCAACCTCACGAGCCCCGGTTTCGTCCATCAGATGTCCGAGTGTCTGGATTGCCGCGCTTGCGAGGCGGTCTGCCCGTCCGGCGTCGAGTACGGCCGTTTGCTCGAGCCCGCGCGCACGCAAGTGCAGCGCGCGATTGCCGAACGTCAACCGTGGCATGTCCGGACTTTGCGATGGTTTTTGCTCGATCGCGTCTTCTCGAGCATGGCACTCTTGCGTTTCGTCGCCGCCCTGCTGCGGGTCTCACAGAAACTCGGCTTGCAATCGCTGGCTCGCAGCGACCGGATTGTTGCGCATGCTGCACCTCGAGGACGCTGAAAAACTCTCGCCGCGGATCTCCGAGCGTTTCTTCGTCCCTCGAGACCAGCGCTGGACGGCCGAAGGCAAGCGCAAAGCGACGGTTTTCATGCACGCCGGCTGCGTGATGCACGTTGCGTTCTCGAACGTCGACGAAGCGACGGTCCGCGTGCTTCAAAAAGCCGGATGCGATGTCATTGCGCCGAGCGCTCAAGGCTGCTGCGGCGCGATCAACATCCATGCCGGTGAAATGGAGCGCGGACGCGAGCTGGCCAAGCGCAACATCGCCGCGTTCGAAGGCTCGGGCGCCGACATCTACATTATAAATGCCGCCGGTTGCGGTTCGACGCTCAAAGAGTACGGGAACCTCTTCGCGGAGGATCCCGAGTGGGCCGAGCGCGCGGCGCGTTCTCATCGCAGGTTCGCGACGTCACGGAATGGCTCGACGAGATCGGCATCTCGCCGGACCTCGGCGCAATCGAACGCACCGTCACCTATCAGGATCCGTGTCATCTCGTTCATGCGCAGCGCATCGCCGCCGCGCCTCGACGCTTGCTCGCGAAGATTCCTGGACTTCGTCTGCGCGAGATGCCCGAGAGTTCGCTCTGTTGCGGAAGCGCAGGGATTTACAATCTCACGCAACCCGCGATGGCCGAGCGTCTGCAAAAGCGCAAGGTCGCGAACATCATGCGTGTCACGCCCGAGATCGTCGTGACGGCGAATCCCGGTTGCGCGATGCAAATGGCGGCCGGCTTACGCGGAAGCCGGTGCCGAGATTCGATCAAACACGTCGTCGAGATGCTCGACGAAGCGTATGCGGCTTACAGCCCTTCGATCCGGCCTGAACCGGTCAGCGCTTCGTCCAGCGTGTGAAACACGCCGAAGACCGTCAGCAATCCGGTAATCCGAAGCAATCGCAGAATCTGACCTTCACGCGCGACCAGCCGCACCTCGCCGCTATTTTCCTTGGCGCGGCGTTGGCTGCCGATCAGCGCGCCGAGACCGGTCGAATCGATGAAATCCAAACCCGAGAGGTCGACGACGATCCGGTGTTGTCCGCGTTCTGCGGCGTCGAGCAGCGCCGCGCGCACCGTCGGCGAGGTCGCGATATCGAGGCTTCCTTTTAGCTCGAATATCTGCGTCTCGTCGTCGGAGCTGCGTAAGTGGATATTAAGATCGTCGATGTGCAAGCTTGTCCCTCGCCCCGCGCGTTCGCCCCGCGAGACGGCCTCCCTTCTTAGAGAGATAGATGCTGGGGCGGCTGGACTCGAACCAACGCATGCCAGAGTCAAAGTCTGGTGCCTTACCAACTTGGCGACGCCCCAACGTGCCCGAAACGGCGGACCCATCGTTCCGGGCCCGAGAGAGTTCTCCTACCCGCGCCTCCGCGAGAACAGACGCTCGCTGAGCGGCGTGATGACCGGGAGCGTGAACAGTTCGCCGTGCGAGGCGCGAATTGCAGAGCTGATGACGATGAATGCCGCGGCCGCGAAAACGATCAGATCGATCACTAAGCGCTGCTGAGTATATCTCAATCGTCAGCGTCTCAGGCGGCCCGCCTAGAACGATGAACAAGACGAGCGGCAACGCGAGCACGATGAAAAGCCCGAACCACACAAAACGCCCAAGACCGTCGCCTGCCGCATGTGTGCGCGGTACCAAAGGCTTCCGGGCGCGCGCCGCGTCAGCTCGAAAATAGCAAGCGGCCACGCAATATATGCAGTGGCCGCACGCGCGTATTCATCGTTGCTAGTTTCTTGCGACGAGGATCCGCTTTGCTCCCAAGTAACGCGAGGACCAGTATGCATCGTGAAGCTCGCTTACCTCAACGCCATGGCTGCTCGAGCTGTGCACGAAGCGGCCGTGGCCAAGATAGATCCCGACATGGGACGCTCCATACGTATACGTTTGGAAGAATACCAGGTCCCCCGATTCGAGATGAGCGACTTTCTTGCCGACCTCGTACTGCGCATCCGCCGTGCGCGGCAGATGAATGCCGAGCATCGCGAAGACGTGCTGCACGTAACCCGAGCAATCAAAGCCGGACGTCGACGGTTCCGCCGAACACGTACGGCACGCCGAGGAAGCGCATCGCGCTCTTCGTCAGACCGTGCAGCGATCTGCGTGGTGCGGGCCGCAATGCCTTCGGCAAGCCGGCGCAGCGCGGACTTCTTCGGATCGCCGGCCGACGGCGCCCAAAGCGCGACGTCGGTGCCTTCTTGGCTCGGAACGAGCGTTGACTCCGCGGCTAGCGCCGCCTTACGGGCCGCGGCGACGACTTTCGGGTCCAGTGGGACGCTCGTCTCTTCGTCGAGCACCAGTACGGTGCCGGGACGGACGTCGGTCCCTTCGAGCTGATTCAGCCGAGCCAGCTCATCGACGCTGACATTGTGGGATTCGGCGATCGACGTGATCGTATCGCCGGGTGCAACCGTATACGTACGGGCATCGCAAACGCTATAACATAACGCTGCAATAACTATCGCGACAAACCCCGTCGCAAATACGCGCAAAAGAGCTCCTTCTTTCGGTCGCTTACGGGGTTAGTTGTCGGGTTAGGACTGAAAGATTGCCCTCGCGCCGACCGGCGCGTTCACCCCTGCCTGGTTTCCCCCGCTCCGGATCACCCGATCCGGACTCAGCCATAAGAGCGCCCCCCATACGGAGGGTTCGAGGCCGGCTTTGGCAGGGGTACTCCCCCCTCCTCCTCGCCCTTATCGGCGAGCTACGCGAGCGTTGCTTCCCGGATGGCGCCGGCGATGTCGTGAGCCAAGCGCCCGATTTGGGCCGAATCCGGCCCTTCGAGCATGACACGAACTAATGGCTCGGTCCCCGACGGGCGAACGAGGATTCGTCCTTCGCCGCCGAGCTCGCGCTCCGCACGTTCGATTGCTGCCGCGACGGCCGGCGCTTCCCGCAATTTTTTCTTTTTCTGATTCGACGCGCACGTTGACGAGAATCTGCGGAAACTCGACCAGGTCTTTGGCGAGCTCGTGCAGCGTTCGTCCGCTGCGGACGACGGAGCCGAACAAACTGACCGCCGTCAGCAAGCCGTCTCCGGTCGTGTTGCGCGCGAGATCGATGATATGGCCCGACTGCTCGCCGCCGAAGCGAAAATCGCCGGCACGCATGCGTTCGAGAACGTACCGATCGCCGACCGGCGTGCGTTCGAGCGTGATCCCTTCGCGTTTGAGCGCAACTTCGAGACCAACGTTGCTCATAACCGTCCCGATGACCGTTGCACGCGGAAGCTTTCCCTCGCGCTGCATCTCGCGCGAAAGGATTAACATTACGTGATCGCCGGTTAACTTTTCGCCATCTTCATCGATGAACAGCGCGCGATCCGCATCACCGTCAAAAGCGACGCCCAGAACCTTGCTGCCGCCTTGGGCTTGCACGGCTGCTTGCAGCGGTCCCATATCCGTTGCGCCGCATTTTACATTGATTCGTGAACCGTCGTTTTCGGCGTTTATCGCGATGACGTTTGCACCAAGCTGCCGCAGGACGTAGGGCCCGATTTCGAACGCCGCGCCGAACGCCGCATCGAGGACGACCGTCATCCCGCGCAAATCGCTCCCGGCTTCGATCAGCGCCGAGGCATAGCGTTCGGCGAGACCCCGGCTTATCGACGCTATTCCCACGTCTAGATGCGTCGGACGAGGTAGATCTCGATCGTTTGCATCGATCAAGGATGCGATCTCGTCTTCCTCGGTGTCGGTGAGTTTGAAGCCGTCCGGACCGAAGATCTTGATTCCGTTGTCTTCAATTGGATTGTGCGAGGCGCTGATCATGATGCCGGCCGCGGCATCGATTGCCGTCGTGACGCGCGCAACGCCCGGCGTCGGGATCACGCCGATGGTGATGACGTTGCGTCCGGTTGACGTGATGCCCGCGACGATCGCAGCCTCGAGCATCGATCCGGAGACGCGCGTATCGCGGCCGACAACGACCGGATGAACGATATCGACCTTATGCGCCAACATCGCGCCGGTTGCGCGGCCAATACTGAACGCAAGCTCAGGGGTTAGATCGGCGTTCGCGACTCCGCGGACGCCGTCGGTCCCGAAAAGACGACCCATCTCCGGCTATTTAGTCGGACTGGGTGTGGCATTCCGTGTGGGGAGCGCGTTGACGGTCACCGGGATGCCGATGTGTTCGAACGGGTCGCTGACCGCCGGCGCAGCGAGAAAGCGAAAATACGCCCACCCGCCGAGTGCCAGCGCAAAGCTGAACAGCTTAAGTCCGAAGTTTTTCCGTAAGGCTCGCAGCACGTGGAATTCGCGTTCTCATCCGTTCGAGTAAGTTTGGGGTCTTCTGCCGGCGGACCCGCGGCGGCCGCGTAACGGCAAGGAGCACCCGGCGCAGGCGCTCCTGATCGGCAATTTCGCGTGAAAGCCGCCCGCCGCGCGCGATCGAAATCGCCCCGGTTTGTTCGGAAACGACGAGGACGACCGCGTCGGTTTGCTCCGAAAGCCCGATCGCGGCCCGGTGCCGCGTGCCGATGTGGCGGTCGGTGATCGTTTCAGAGAGCGGCAGATAGCAGCTGGCGGCCGCGACACGGCCATGCTGAATGATGACGGCGCCGTCGTGAAGCGCGCTCGCGCGCGCGAAAATCGAGAGCAGCAGATCGACCGAGGTCAGCGCGTCGAGTCGCGTCCCGGCCTCGATGATCTCCCCAAGACCCGTGGTCTGCTCGATCACGATCAGGGCGCCGGTCCGCGAGCTTGAAAGCGCCTCGGCTGTCGAGGCGAGCATCGCCATCAGCTCGTCGTTTCGGGCCGGATCGTCGGCCGGATTGAGCGCCGCCAAGAACCCGCCGCGGCCGATTTGTTCGAGCGCGCGGCGCAGCTCGGGCTGGAAGACGATCGGCAGCGTGACGGCAATCGCGATGACGACGTACTGCATCACGGTTGAGAGGAGCAAGAGATGCAGCACTTTCGCCGCGCCCAGCAGTACGACGAGGACGAACAGGCCGACCATGATTTGAACGGCACGCGTCCCGCGAATCAACAATAGGAAGTAATAGATGAGGACTGCTGTGACGGCGACGTCGAGCAAATCGAGTAATCCGACGGGAAACGTCCCGAGAGCCGGCAGGCTCAAGCTCGTCACCTGATATCAAGCTCCGGAACGAGATGCTCGATGATCCGGTTCTCGTCGAGATCCGGCTCTTGTATTGCTTTCGCGACCAGCCGTGCGAGCTGAGCTGTCGTCGAGGGTCCGAACGTCGGACGTCTGCGACGTCTGCGAATCGGCGGCGCTCGATCTCGACGAGATGGCGCACGAGGCCCGGCGGTGTAATAGCCGGGTCGACGCGAACGATAAGCGCGCCGGTTCTCTGCTCGCAGCTTTTCACGCCCACCGGTTTTCCACGTCCTTCGAGCGCAAGCATGACCGCAGCACTTTCGCGCGGGTCATCAAACTGGAACTCGATTTGGGAGATAGAATCCAAAGCGATAGTAATCTTCCGCATGACAACGATAAGCTCATGCGTGCGCGCGTCGTAAGTGTCGGACGCAATAGTGCCTGGGTCGTACTCGACAACGAAGAGACTCCACGTCTCGCTTCACTACGTCGCAAGGGCGAAAACATGCAGTCGATGTTGCTGCCCGGCGATCTGGTCGACGTCCGTCCGCACGAAGATGGAACGGTCGTCGTCGATCGCGTCGATCCGCGAACATTCGAGCTGGAACGCCGCACCGTCAAGGGCCGCACCAAGAGCATGGCTGCGAATGTCGACACGATCGCGATCGTCGCCGCGATGGTCGATCCCCCGATTCGTCTTTCAATGGTCGATCAGCTGATCGCGTTTGCAGAGCTCCAAGAACGCTCGGTCCTCGTATTGCTTACGAAGGTCGACCTCACGGATGGCGCCGATGCGTCGCGCACCCTCGAGTTATATCGGTCGCTCGGATATCGCGCATTCGATTTGCAGCCCAAACGCGGCGACGGAATCGAAAATTTACGGAGCGTGCTCGGTGACGCACACGCGTTGCTCGTCGGACAATCGGGTGTCGGCAAGAGCTCGATCTATCGCGCGCTCGGGGGCGCAACCGAAGTCGGCGAGGTCTCGCGCCACGGACGCGGACGCCAAACGACGACCACGGCTCGGCTGCTTCGCTTGGGCTCCGGCTTTTTGATCGACAGTCCGGGCGTCGGCGCGTTCGAGCTGGGCGACATCGCAGCGTCGGAATCTCTCACGCGCCTTCGTTGAATTCGAGCCGCTCATGCCGGAGTGCCGGTTCCGCGACTGCGCGCATCTGGCCGAGCCGGGCTGCGCCGTACGCCTGGCCCTGGCCGAAGGCCGGATCGCCGCCAGCCGCTACGAGAGCTATAGGCTCATTTTGGACCGGGCCGACCCGTTAAGTAACTATACTTAGTTCAAAAGGCGCTCCGGCCCCAGGCCTGCGCGCCCCCCACGTTAACGCGCGGGGCCCCCAAAAACGCTCGGCCCATCACCATTACGCCATGCAACGATTATTGCGCCGGCCTCACAAGAACGCCGTTGCCAATGCGGAGATCGTTGATTTTGGGTGTGGGACCCTGCTATAGTCCACCTCGTGCCTAACATCAAATCTGCCGCGAAGTGGGTCCGGCAATCGACGAAACGTCGCGTTCGCAACCTCGACACCAAGACGCGCCTGAAGACGCTGTACAAGAAGGCTCTCGATCAGCAGCCCGACAGTCCGCTCGCTCGCGAGGTCGCTTCCGAATTCGACAAGGCCGCGAAACGCGGCAGCATCCACAAGAACAAGGCTGGGCGCAAGAAATCGCGTCTCGCGAAGGCGCAAGCCGTTGCTGCCAAAGTTGCCGCTGCGCCCGCCAAACCGGCAAAGCGCGCGACCAAGAAAACCAGCTCGAAGAAGTAAGCGTTACTTAACGAGCACGTAGGTACCCGGCGCTTCTGCAAGCTCCGGGTATTTTGTGTTTTTCGGCGACGCAATATTCGCACCCGATCGCGCGCCGAGCCATTCATACCAATCCGGCCACCACGAGCCCTCGCGCAGCGTCGCGCCTTCCCGCCAGACCTCGGGATCGCTCGGCGTTGCATCGGAGGCCCAATATTGCGCCTTCTTGTTGCCTGGCGGATTCACGATGCCGGCGATATGCCCGGAATTCGCGAGCCGGAACGTCGACGGCCCCGAAATGAGCTGCGTGAGCGCGTAGACCGAGCGCCACGGCGCGATGTGGTCTTCGCGCGTCGCAACGATGTACGACGGAATGTCGATCTTGCGCAGATCGATGCCGACGCCGTCGATCTCGAGCTTGTTCGGGACGATGAGATCGTTCTGCATGTACATGTGGCGCAGATAATAGCTGTGCATCGTCGCGGGCATGCGCGTCGCGTCGTTGTTCCAATACAGCAAGTCGAAGGCCGGTGCGTCTTTGCCGAGCAGATACCGGTTCACGGCCGGCGTCCAAATCAAATCGTTCGAGCGCAGCATGTTGAACGTATCCGCCATCTCGCGGCCCTCGAGATAGCCGCGCTCGTTCATCTTGCTCTCGATGTGCTCGAGCGCGTCTTCACCCAGGAAGTTGACGATCTCGCCGGGCTCGCGGAAATCGACCAGCGACGCCATGAACGTCGCTGCGGCGACCTTGGGATCGTCTTTCGATGCCGGCTTCGCGGCGAGATATGCGAGCAGCATCGAAAGCAGCGTCCCGCCGAGGCAATAGCCGTTCATCGTGACGTCGCGCGTCCCGGCTATCTCGCCGGCGACGCGCGCGGCTTCGAGCCCGCCGCGCAAGACGTAGTCGCGCATCGTAACGTCGGCCATCGATGCGTCCGGATTACGCCATGAGATCACGAAGGTTTGGAAGCCCGCGTTCGTCGCGTGCCCGACGAAGCTGTTCTTCGTCTGCAGATCGAGGATGTAGTATTTGTTGATCCAGGGCGGAGCGACAATCAGCGGACGCTCGTGGACCTTCTCGGTCGTTGCGTCGTATTGAATCAGCTCCATCATGTCGTTGCGGAAAACGACTTTGCCCTTCGTCGTCCCGACGTTTCTGCCGACTTCGAACGCATCGGTATCGACCAGCGCGACGCGGCCTTCGTTATTGGTCAGATCTTCGGCCGCGTTTTTCCAACCCTTGACCAGATTCTCGCCGCCGGAGCGCAGCGTTTCCTCGATGACGTCGGGATTGAGGAACGCCATGTTCGAGGGGCTCATCATGTCGCAAAATTGTTTTGCGAAGAACTTTGCGCGGCGTTTGGTGCGCTCGTCGACGTCGGTCGCGTCGATCGCGGTCAGAAACGCTTGCGTGACGAGCAAATAGGCTTGCTTGAGCGTGTCGAGCGCCGGGTTTTCGGACCATGCCGCGTTCGCAAAACGGCGGTCGCCGGATTCAGGCGAGACGACCGGCGCTTCGCCGTTCGCGCCGGCGCTGCGCGTCCAGAGGTCGATCCAGAGCTTTGCAAAGTGTGCCTGCGACTCTGCGAGACGATCAGGCTCTTTGATCATCGCCTGCCAGACATCGAGGGTAGCCTTGCCGACCCCGAACGGATCCATCGGATTCACGTTTCGTACAACCCCATTTCAGTCAAATGCGATCCACACCCGCGTGGCACGATCCTTGTGTGCCAGCGGAAGGATGCGATTGCGGACGATTCCCCGCATCAATTCAAGACTCGGCGCCTTAACCCCGACACGCCATCGCCACTCTTCATTCAAACGCGCGATCGGCAGCGGGGCAGGACCCAAAATCTCGCCGGCACGCTCCTGACGTAAGATCGCGGCGTAGCCGCGTACCGCCGTCTCGACCGCTTTTCGCGAACGTCCGGAGACGCCGACATAAGCAAGCTCACCGAAAGGCGGATACGCAAGCGCCTTGCGTTCCTCGAGCTCCTCGCGTGCGAACGCATCGAAATCCGCGCGCGCGCCGAGCACAATCGCAGGATGATCGGGTGCATACGTTTGGACGATCGCGATTCCGGGACGCGAACGCCCACTGCGACCGCACACTTGTGCGATGAGATCGAACGTTCGTTCCGCCGCACGATAGTCGGGAACGTGCAATCCGAGATCTGCGGCAACGACGCCAACCAGCGTCACGCTCGGAAAATCAAGACCCTTGGCGACCATTTGCGTCCCGACCAAAATGTCGGCGTCGGCTTCAAAGGCGGACAGGATACGCGCGTGGTCGCCGACACGAGTTGTCGTATCGGAGTCCATCCGGACCACGCGCGCATCCGGCCAGAGCTTCTTCACCTCTTCTGCGACTTTTTCCGTCCCGATTCCGAACTCTCGGAACGCGGAATTTTTGCAACGGGGACAGACCTCGGGCAACGCAAGCTGCAGGTCGCAATGGTGGCACCGCAAGAGACCTTCGCTGCGATGCGCGACGAGCGACGTCGTGCAGCGCGTGCACTCGGGTACGAAGCCGCAACCGCGACACAAGATGAAGCCGGCCGAGCCGCGCCTATTAACGAATAAAATAGTTTTCTCGCCGGTCTCGAGACGCGCGGCAATCGCTTCCGCAAGCAGACTCGAGAACGCGCGCCGGTTTCCACTGGAAAACTCACGCGTCATGTCGACGACGTGCACCTCCGGCATCGCGGCCGCGGTGGCGCGCGTCGTCAAACGCACGAGATCGATCTCGCCCCGCAGCGCACGCTCGTATGACGTCAGCGGCGGCGTCGCGGTACCGAGAATCGAGCAGCCCATTTGCCAGCCGCATGCGCTCGCGCGCAACGGCCAGCGCGTCGTAGCGGGGCGTCGTCTCTTGCCGGTACGAGGTCTCGTGGGCTTCGTCGACGACGACCAGCCGCACGTCGTCGAGCGGTGCGAAAACGGCCGAACGCGCCCCCACGACGACGCTGATCTCACCCCGCGCCGCTGCCTGCCAGGCATCGTAGCGTTCGCGCTGCGAGAGCGCCGAGTGCAAGACCGCGACGCGGTCGCCGAAGACCGCTTCAAAGCGCCGCGCCGTCTGCGGCGTAAGGGAGATTTCCGGGACGAGCACGATCGCACGGCCGCCGGCTTGCGACGACGTCGGCGATCGCTTCCAAATAGACGAGCGTCTTGCCGCTGCCGGTTACGCCGTACAGCAACAGCTCGGCGAACGACGATGTCGACAGTTTTTCGCGAATCTTTGCAAGCGCTGCGCGTTGCCCATCCGACGGCGTGAGCGCGGGACGTACGATGCCCTCCGAGTCGCGCGCCGCGCGTGCCGATTGTTGGATCTCGCGAATCGCGCCGGATGCGATCGTGCGCGCGATGACGGCGTGCGAGTAGCCTTCCAAAAGCGCATCGGAACGACGCAATGAGCCCGCTTCGCGCACGGCCGTAGCGAGCGCAGCGGCTTTTCGACCGGCAATTTCGCCGTCGCCGGGAACGAGCAGCGCCGTCATGCGCTCCGTGACACGTGGGCCACCCATCGTGCGAACGCGCGCCAGATCGCCACTGCGGACGAGACTTCCCAAATGCCGCAGTAAGGCCGAACGTTCGGCGGCACGCCGCGCTTCCGGATGGCGCAAGAGCGCTTCGATCGAAAAACCATCGCGCAGATCGTTCCAAACGAGTCGCAGCAATCGCTCCGGTACGCCGGCGTATCGTGACGGCGTCGGCGACGGCGCGACGACTTGAATTTTCTCTTCAACGCGCGGGATCGCGCCGGCAAGGACGACGGCACCAAGCGCCTCACCCAGCGTGCACACAGCACGATCCGCGATGAATCGCGCGAGCGCTAGTCCTGTCGAATCGAACGCACGTGGAGCATCGGAAATCTTACCGAGAGAACGCAGAGAGCCGTCAGCCGTTGCAAACGGCCCCGAAACAACATAGCCGTAAACTTGGCGCGTCCCGAGCGGAACCCGGACGACGTCGCCGATGCGCGGAGACAAACCATCGGGAAGCGCATACGTAAGGGGCGTATCAAAACGCGCGGTTCGAAGATGAACGAGCACGTCGACCGCCAGGCCTGGCGACACGCCCAGCGCTTGCGCCGCTCTTAGGAGCTCTCCTTCCCGGGCTGTACGATGTGTGGCGTAATGAGGAAGACGATCTCGTCGCGTTCTGCGCTCCGCTGCCGGTTCTTGAAGACCTCACCCAAAATGGGGATGTCCGCGAGCAACGGCAGCTTCGTTACGGTCTCCGACGTAACCTCACGTAGCAGCCCGCCGAGAACGATCGTCTCCCCGTCCGCGACGCGAAGCGTCGAATCAACTTTGCGGTTCGCAATCACCGGATAGGTTTGTTCGAAGCCTTGAATCTCGCTGTACTCGGGATGCAGCTCTGCTATGATCGAACCATCCGCACCGATCGTCGGCGTCATCCGTAATTTCACGCCGATATCGATCGTTTGAATCTGTTGATTGCCGCTGCGGATGTCGAAGTAAATGATTGGATACGTCTCTCCGATTAACAAACTCGCTTCGTGATTGTTCAAGGTAACGAGCCGCGGCGTCGCCAGAATCTTGGCACGACCACTTCGAAACCATGAAGTTCAAAGTAGCGTTGAGCTGTAACGAGCTGCGCGCGAACGTAAAGCTGGTGGCGCCGGACGACGGCTGACCCAAGAGATCGACGCCTCCGAATTGAATTCCGACGTTCGACGAATCGTTTTGCGGCGTCATGTCGATCACTTTCACTTCGAACATGACTTGGCGCGAAGGCTGATCGACCTGGTCGAGAAAGGCATGCACCGTCTGCGCAACTTCCTGTGTCCCGCTCACGAGAATCACGTTTTGCCGGTCGTCGGCCACGGCCGAGCCGTCAGGGACGAAGCCCTTGAGCAGCTTTACAGCGTCTGAGGCTTTGACATATCGCAAAGCGACGATACCGACTCTTTGAGCTACCGCGAGGCTTGCCGGCGCATCCAAGGCCGCAATGAGATTCGTGGCCCGTTCGATCGTCGATTGATTCCCGGTTACGACGATCGACGCCGTCCGACGGTCGGCCATTACAACCGTACCGGCAACGAGCGCATCGCTCAGCGGTTTAACGAGATCTTCGGGACGGGCGTTCAGAATCCGAAAGATTTTTGTATGTGTGCCCAGCTCGCCGTCATCGCGCTCGCCGAACCGCCGGTTCATCGATGCGCCCGCGCCGACCAGGAAGACGGCACCCTCCTTGCGGACTTGTAGATCGTAGGCGCGCGCTAGGGCGCTCATCGTTTGCTCGAATGTGACACCTCTAAGGTGCATGCTGACGCGGTCGTGTCGAAGCGACGAATCCGGCATGAGGTTGACACCCGCTTGAGTCCCGAGAAGACGCAGAACATCCACGATGTCAGCATCACGCACGTCGATATTTATCGTCGCTGCCGCCGAAGCGCCAACCGTCGCGAGTGCTATTGCGCACGAGGCGAAGACGCCACGCCATCTCTTTTTCATGTTATTTCTCCGACAGTCGCAAATGCCGCCCATCAGCGAAAGCGACCGTATCAGCGACGATGGAGACGATGCGACTGCCCTCGATTACATCACCAACACCGACGATCTGGGTCGCGCCACCTTCGAGCGAGAGGAGCGCATGTGGTGCAGCCCCCAGTACGATCGCGATCACGCGAACGTCTCGCTTCTTCGGCTGCGACCGCGTCCGCGCGACTTTTCCTTCGCCTTCGCCGATTGCGGGCAACGCGCGCGCGAATGGATCGCCATGCGGACGAATCTCACGTACTGAGATCCGGGCATCCGGAAGCGAAATGGCGGTCGCATTCGTCGAGAGCCCTTCGGCGGCCGGCGCGGAGTGACCGAATAGCGGAATGAGCGCAAAGCCTGCGCAGACGAACATCGCGCCACTCGACGCGAGGAGCTTCCGCCTACGGTACGTGAGAGTGAACACTACTGTCACCGAGGCGAAAAACGGCGAGTGCAAATGCGGCCCGCACGTGTCCATTCGCGCGTTCAAATAAAACTGTCGAAGCTTGTGCTGCAACGTGCGATTCTGAAAGGTCAGCAAGGGCGGCGAGCGTCGCAGGATACTCACCTTCAACGGTCACTTCAAACCGGGCGTTCCCTTCGTGACGGAACGTCGTCACTTGCACATTTCGCCGGCGTGCAATCTCTTCGAGATCGGCAAAGAGTGCCGTGATTTGGTGTCGCAGCGAGTCGGCTAAGTGCAGACCCACAATTCGTGACTCGACCGATCGCGCGGAGCGTTCGACGTTTTCCCCAGCTAGAAGCGTTTGGTTTTGCGACGCGATCTCGAGACCGAGAGCCGTGGCACGCGCATCGACGCCTGCAAGGGTCGACTCGAATCCGACCAGACAACCGAATGCGAGCAACGTTGAGAGAGCCAACAATGCAAAACTCATTTGTTCGCGATGTCGAAATGAAACGAGACGGCACTCCGCACCACATCGTCGCGGCGCAGCTCAAACGATCGCGGAATCTGTCAAACGTCGATTCGAGTCTCCCCAGCGAGGCTCTGATGTCCGTCAGATTCGTGCCCCGGCCTTCGATATCTAATCCTTCCGGCGCGGCACGTAACTGCGTTAGCGCCATCGAGGTCGCAAGGAGATCGCTCGCGGATGCGATCCTCGCTGCAAGATCGGCGTTGGAACGGCGGCGTGCGAGGGCAGTAAGCAGCGCGATACGCCGGTCACGTATAGCTTTGACGCGCGCCCGCATGTTTTGAACGTCGAGCATGAGCGCGTCGCGCCGCCTCTCGAGGTCTTGCACGTTGTGCAGGGCACTGCCCAGTCGGACTACCTCTACTCCAACGAACGCGAACAACATGCCGATGACGAGCAGTCCCAAGCGAAACGCACGAGCACGTCCAAGCAAGCGGGCAACGGCCCCTTGGAGTTGTTCCGCAGCTCCCGGGGTTCGAAAGTCGACGCCGATCACGCCGCCCTCATTGCCGTCACCGGCAGAGCCGACGCTACCGCACCATACCAGTCGAACGCACCGGCCTGCTCGACTTCGGCCGGGAGATCCGATTCGATCAGAGCGCGTAGATCGACGGGCGTGACGCGCAAGTCAAACGCATCCGCGATCTTCTCTCGCAGAGCCGAAAGACGCGCGCCGTTGCCGCAAACGAAGAGCGTCTGCGACAAACCTATTTCGAGCGTTTCGAGTTGAGCGCCGAGCGCGTGTATGTACGCTTCGAGCGCGTCATTCGCCGCACCGCTAAGACCGATGGTTCGTTTTCGTACCTCAGCAATTTGCCGGCTCGTTCCAAGTTCTCGGGCCAGCGCGTCAGTGAAGAACGCGCCGCCGAGCGCGATCGACCGCACCAAGGGCACGCCGCTAGCCAAAGCGATCAGGGTGCTGCGCTCGAAGCCTATATCGAGCAGTGGCAGTTGCGACGCGCGAGCTAAAACGCACGCTTCGTGATCGACGGTCAACGGCGCGGATCCCACATGAAGTCAGTACGTCAATCGTCTCCCGGACCTTAAGAGAGGGCGCTGCCGCTACCAACGTCTCCGGACCGATCGTCGCCGATCGAACCGCAATCGTTTGCTCGTCGACACTTTCACCGAACATCGAGACGCCTTCGAAACGAACGGCACGCCTCAACTCGGCCATACGCATACTCGGAAAACGAATCGATCGCAATCGCGCGTCGCACGTCCGAATCGCGGCGATTCCGCGCCGCTCGAGCTTCGGGATCCCTTCGAGCGCAATGCGCAGAGCTTCGCGCGGATCGTCGACGATGTCGGCTCCACCGGTCGCGAGCAAGCGCGTGCGTCCGCTCGCATCTCTCGAGACGGCGGCCACGCGAACACGTGACGCCCCGAGGTCGACACCCAGTGGAAGCGCGCGTTCTTTCATGGCGCGCCACGTGGTGCGAAGCGCGAGACGTTTGACCGCTAAGGAATCAGACTGCGCAGCTTCTCGGGCTCGACAACGATCACGTGAGAAGTTCGCATGTCGATCAACTTCTCGTCCCAAAACCGGTTGAGCGTCCGATTGACCGTTTCGCGCGTCGTCCCGATCATGTTCGCCATTTCTTGATTTGTGAGACGCAACGTGATCTTGACGCCGTTGTCGGCTTTTTCGCCGAAAGCTCTGACTGAGATTGAGCAGCAGCGATGCCAACCGCGCTCGAATGTCCTGCGAAGTCGTTGCTGCGATGAGTTGGTTCGCGGCGCGGAGACGCTGCGAGAGCGCAGTCACCAAATAGCGGGCGATCTTCGGCGAGCGTTCGAGAACCTCGAGAAACGCTTTCTCGTCGATCACTCCGACTTTCACGTCGCTCAGCGTCTTGATCGACGCGGACCGCAGTGAGGAATCGAAGAGGCTCATCTCGCCGAAGAAGTCGTTCGACTTCAAAATCGACAGAATCGTCTCCCGACCGTCCGAAGCAACGCGCGTAACCGCGACCGAGCCGTCCAGGATGATGTAGAACGTCCCACCCGGATCGCCTTCGCGCACGATGAATTCGTGCTTGTGGTACGTCCGAAGCGACGCAGTCTGCGCAACTTGCTGCAGTTGCGCCTCCTCGAACTCTCGGAAAAGTGGGATATTGCGAAGAGTGATTGTGTCGATCATCTGCGAGTAATGTTCCCGGGGTCATCGGATAACCCCGTCACTCAGCCGATGATACGCCAAAAGGCACACGCTACCCGCCAAGAGGTAGGGACCGAACCGAATCGCCGAGCCGAATCGGGCTTTGCCCGCGATAATTCGGGCAACTGCGATAGCCGCGCCGACTATGAATGAAAGCCCGATCGCGCTGATTCCGCCGATCGGGCCAAAGCCGGCACCAACGACTGCCGCAAGCTTTACATCGCCGAATCCGATGCCCCCGCCCTGTGTTATCGCCCACATGAAGAACACGGCTCCGCCGGCGACAGCGCCTCCGTAAAGGGACGAGACCCCGGCTCCTTCGAGCGCGGCAACAACGAGAACGCCGATCGCGCCTACGGCGACGAGCGGGTCGAATATGAACCCTGATTGCGCATCGACGACCGCGGCGACCGCGAGCACTACGAGCGTCGCATCTATAGTGAGCGTGATGTGCGAGGTTGCAGCTGCCACCGCTGCGATCGACGCGGTCGCTACCCAGTACGCGGGTGCGGCACGTAGCTTGAGTCCACGTCGCTTTGCAGCGTGTTGCGCGAGTGCCCCGAGACCCACGGCCCAAGCAACGATCAGGACGACGTTAGCGATCATCGTCGTATCCTCATGGTTCGCAGGATTGCGATCTGCGCGAGGCGTGTGTAACGATCGGTCGTGCGTCGAGTCTCCAAGCGCACGAAGTTCTTTAGCGGCGCGTCTGAGATCATTCATGCTCCAGAGCGCGAGAGCGCGATCGATTGCGATCGCCTGGTCGTCATGTCGCCGCAAATATGCGTCGGCGACTTTAACGCCGGCAGCAAGGATACTTCGAGTATGAATCTCGAGCGACGCGAAGACGAAACGCTCGGTCGCGGTTTCGCAATCCGGATCGCCGACGAGTGCGAGTCGATAATAGTGTTCGGCCGCCACGGGCTCACCGGAGCGAAGGAATTCGTCGCCGCGCATGCAGAGCGCGTCAGCGATGAGAGGCCGTAGTAAGTACGATCGCAAGAAGCATGCTGAACAAAGACAGCACACACCGGCGCGATGGCGCAATCGTCATGCCAGCACCGCGTACAATCCGCCAACCATCAGAAGTAACGAGCCGCTGACCGTCGCGCACGCGTCGTGCGGCAGTGACAATCTACCGAGACATTTTCGATGACGCCACGAGAGCCGCAAGAGCTAGCGGGAGTGTATGACCGAGGCCGAATGCCAGGAGCAACCCCGCAGCCATCGTCCCGCCATCTTGAGCAGCCTGCAGTCCGAGCGCAATTGCGATCGGCGTGCAGCACGGCGAAAACATCATCGATGAAACGAGGCCCGCAAGAAATATGGGGCCCAGCGAAAGCGAGGAAGGCCGCTCTAATCTCGCACGCATGGTGCGGCATTGCCGTAAGCGCGCGTCCACCGCAGACTATGAGTGCTAGCGCCAGCAACGCGTAGATAACGTGGGTCCCTACGCGCAGCAGTGCGATCAGAGCCCCCGCGAACGCGTAAACGAGGTACCCAGCGAGACATCCCACCACGAACACGACCCCGCGGTTACGTTCCTTCTGCTCCGCCACGTACGCCGCCAGCATCAGGTAGCGCGGTGCGATGCACGGACCGATGCTCGACGCCAATCCCGCCATGAAGGCCGAAGCCAGCGCAAGCTGATCGTTCACTTTGCGCTTAAGCCGGTTCCGGCAATGTATTGTATCGCGCTTGAGGAGCTGGTATAGCCCGTCAATTTTGCCAGCGTCGAGTTCGCGTGTACGCCTGGGCACGCGATCGTGTACCCGGCAACGCCGGCGGAGGTCGTGTTCGTGAACGTGTACGGAGCTCCAATCGTTGTCGCCGCCGGATCCGTGGGGATGGTATTCAGATAACCTGTCCCATTCGCCGTAAACAACGTCGCCGATACGTCACCCGAACCCGGATAGATTTGTTGATCCGCATAATACAGCTCGGCGGCCGTCGCGATCGAGCGTAGATTCGATTCGCAGGCAGCGGTCATCGCCTGTGCGCGCGCATTGACGAAGTTCGGAATGAGGATTCCGGCTAAAATCGCAATAATCGAAACGACGATCATCAGCTCGATCAGTGTAAATCCGCGCTCGCTCTTCATAATGCATCCAGTACCCGAGCTCGTGCTTCTAAGCCGCATCCAGCATCCGTGCAAGACGCTGCAAAGTGCGCGTCAACAAACGTGATACCTGTCGCTGAGAAATTCCGAGCGAGCGTCCGACTTCGGATTGCGTTCGATCCATGAAAAAAATCTCGCGAACGATGCGCAGCTCTCGGCCGGGCAAGCTGCTTAGCGCGCTTGTCAGGCTGAGGCGGTCCTCGAGGCTATAGGTTTCCGTTTGATCTTCGACGCGGGTAAAGATGGCATCGTCCCGCAACCCGCGCGATTCGTCGTCTTGCGCTTCGGATCGACTCCCGGCTCCGCGCAAGGCGCGCAGCTGATCGACGATGAGGGCCGAGATACCGATCTCAGCTGCCAACGCCGACGTCGTCGGCTCGCGCTCGCCGCGTGCGGAGAGATCTTCATAGGCTTGGGCGTAACGTCGTTCCAGGGCACGCAATTGACGCGGCGTACGAACCAGACGCTCGTGATCCCGAACAAAGTGCATCAGTTCGCCGACGATGATCAGCCATGCATAAGCTTCAAACGGAGTTTGATAGGAACCGCTGTAGCGTTGCGCGGCCTTTATCAGACCGACTGCCGCGACTTGTTCGAGATCCGCGCGGTCGATCGTGCCACGGAAGAATTTGCGCGCACCCCTTCGGCACAAATAATGATGCGCGGCAACAAGTGCGTTCCGATTCGCGAGCGTCGGATCGGAGACGTAGCGGTCGATGAGATGCTTTCGTATTTCCGCTGTCATGTTATCGATCCAATCAGGCCGTAGAGGGGGAGAAAAATCGAAAAGACGATCAGTCCGACGACGAAACCGACGACGGCGATGAGAGCGGGCTCGAGAAGCGCGACGAGCGCCGCAATTGCCGCCTCGACCTCGATATCGAGATAATTTGCCGCGGCAAGCAACATCGCGTCGAGTGCGCCGCTTTCCTCGCCAACCCCAACCAGCGCGAGAGTAAGCTGATCGAAGAGCGCGGTCTGCTGCAGGGCTCGATGCATGCCCTCGCCGCGACGGAGCGCATCGCTGACCTGTAAGAGAGCACGTCGGTAGGTGCGGCTTCCGGAAACGGGCGCGACGACGTCGATCGCCGTCAATACGCCGACGCCCGATCGCAAAAGCACACCCAGCATTCGGGTGACTCGGGCAACGACAGCGTGACGGATGACGACGCCGACGAGAGGGAGGTTCAACTTAAGCCGATCGAACGCTGCACCACGCTTAAGCCTGTAGAACCCGAAAAGAGCCACCACGCTTGCGATCGCGATGGCTAGAATAGATAGACCCTTCACCGAGCTAAGCGCATCCCCGAGATCGAGCAGCATGCGCGTCGGCCACGGCAATGGGACAGAGAAGCGAGCGAAGAGCGATGCAAACATCGGGACGACATGCACCATCAGAAAGACGATTAGCAGAATCGCCGCGCCGGCGACGAGCGCCGGATACATCAGCGCCGCTTGCAGTTTCTTTCGAACGGTGTGCTCGCGCTCGAGGACGTCTGCGATTCTGTCAAGGACATCGTCGAGAACGCCACCGGTCTCGCCCGCGCCGATCATCGCCGTTTGCAATGGCGAGAAATCGGCCGGCCGCCGTGCGAACGCTGCGCTGAGCGTGCTTCCGTGTTCGACATCCGCGACGACGGCGCGCAATGCTTCGCGTAAACGACGCTCGCCGCAATGGGCAACAGAGACGTCGAGCGCCCGGCGAAGCGAGACGCCCGCGCGAACAAGTACCGAGAGTGCGCGGAAAAACGCGAGGCTGGCCCGTCGGCGCCGCCCCTCAATCTCCGGAAACGTGAAGCGCCGTTTTTCGCTCCCGACCGAGAGTGAGGTCACGAACAAAGCGCGCCGCTGGAGATCGATTGCGGCAGCTCGTACCGACTCGGCCCGCAAAATGCCTGCGACGGCCTCACCCTCGCGGCTCCGCGCCGTGTATCGAAAGACGGTTACGTTCACGGGCGAGAAACCGGTGCGAGGTCGCCAGGCCGTTCAGCTGTTGCGAGTGCAGCTTCGGCCGTGATTTCACCACGCTCGACGAGGGTACCGAGATGCATCTCCAATGTTTGCATTCCGGACGCACGCCCGGTTTGCATCATCGAGCGCAATTGATGCGTCTTGCCTTCGCGGATTAGATTTCGAGCCGCGTCAGTTGCAATGAGGATTTCAGCTGCAACGCGCCGCCCTTTCCCGCGCGCCCTAGGAACGAGCCGCAATGCCATGACGGCTGCCAGCGTCTGTGCGACTTGGATGCGAATCTGGTCGCGACCGTCGACGGGGAACGCGTCGATCAAGCGTTCGAGTGCACCGGGAGCATCGACCGTATGAAGCGATGCTAGAACGAGATGCCCCGTTTCGGCGGCACCGAGGGCGCTGCGCATGGCTTCGGAATCGCGCAGCTCGCCGATAACGATCACGTCCGGATCGGCGCGTAGGATTGCGCGAATTGCTTCGGCCAAATCGGCCGAGTCAGTTCCGATCTCGCATTGCGCGACGACGCACCGATCGTCGTGGTGCACGTACTCGATCGGATCTTCGAGCGTCACGATATGCCGATTATGGCTTCGGTTAAGAGCATCTACCATCGCCGCAAGCAACGTCGTCTTTCCGCTTCCCGTCGGACCGACGACCAAGATCAACCCCGTCTTTCGCAGCGCGAGGTGCTCGACGCAAGCCGGGAGATCGAACTCTTCCAGCCTCGGGGGGACTGACGGAAACAATCGGATCGCGCAACGCACACCGTCACTCGCACGAAAAGCGTGCAGACGAACTGCACCGACGTTGCCGTCGTGCAGCGCAACGTCGCAGTGTCCGCGCTCCGTAAGTTGAGCTTGAGCGCGTTCGTTGAGGTGCGCGTGTAGGAAGGCCAGCAGATCGGCAGCATCGATCGCATCGTCACCTCGCCGAACGAGCTGGCCGTCGATACGCAGAACCGTGCCGCGTCGCGCCGCGATATGAACGTCCGAGGCCCCGCGTTCGCGCGCCGCTCGAACGATCTCCTCGACCCGCATTGCGCCCAGAAGTGGTGTGCTCAAGCCGCAGATCCCAGAACGCGGCGCAGCTCGTCGCGCGACGTCTCGCCCGTCGAGACTTTTGCGCAGCCGTCGATAGCAAGCGGCTCGTAGCCTGTCCGCGCAGCGAGTCTGCGAATCGTCACGACCGACGCACCTGACGTCATCGCATCGCGAATCTCGTCGTCGATTTCGAGTAGCTCAAATAGGCCGATACGACCGCAGTAGCCGCTGCGAGCGCATGCGGCGCATCCAACCGCGACGTACGAACCGGAGTGCTCATCGAATGCGCGACAGTCCGGGCAGAGTCGACGCACGAGCCGCTGCGAGAGAATGCCAAACAGCGCGGCGCCAATTGCGTGACGGTCGAGTCCGAGCTCGAGAAGCCGATCGATCGATCGCGGCGCGTCGTTGCTATGCAACGTCGTCAAAACCAGCTGCCCGGAAAGCGCGGCGGAGACTGCGATTGCCGCCGTAGCGGCATCGCGCATCTCGCCGACCATGATCACGTTCGGATCCTGACGCAAGAACGATCGCAGAACGATCGAAAAATCCAGACCGGCGCGCGCGTTCACGTTCACTTGCGCGATGCCGTCGAGACGCATCTCGACGGGGTCCTCAACGGCGCAAACACTCCGCGTCCGGTCCGCGATCTCTCGCACCGAGCTGTACAACGTTGTGGTCTTGCCGCTCCCTGTCGGACCGGTCACGATCAGAAACCCGTGGGGCGACGCGATCATGCGCCGGTAACGCGTTAGGGTCATAGAACGCATCCCGAGATGATCGAGACTTGGATTCTTGGCGTGCACGTCCAAGAGCCGTATGACGAGCTTCTCGCCATCAATCGTCGGAATGCATGAAACGCGCGCGTCGACGTCGCCCTTTGTCGAGGAAATCGTGTATCGTCCGTCCTGCGGCTGACGCCGGTCGGCGATATCCATGCCGGCGAGTAGCTTGACGCGTGATATCAGCGGCAGATACAGCGCCGTATCGAGAGTCTCGCAATCGCGCAGCATGCCGTCGACGCGGAGACGCACACGCCCGCCAAAAGAGGTGGGTTCGAAATGGAGGTCCGAGGCGCTTGCTGCAAGTGCGCGTTCTTGCAGCGAACGCAGTGCACGCACTGCGGGTGCTTCTTCCACCGCCAATCCATGTTGCATGGCGCCGACGATTCGCGTGATGCTACAATTCGCGCCTGCGTTGCGCACACTGTAATATTGTTTAGCAAAAGGGGAGATTTTCGCGACGCACGAACGGACGGCGCATGTTCCGGGTGTGGTATATTGCCGGCGCTCTTGTGTTATGGCTAATCGTCTATCAGAGCTTCTTCCGCTACGAATACACGATGGTCGACGGGAATGCGATCAAACGTTACGACCGGCTCACCAACAAGACGTGCGGCATTCCGGATTGTTTACCGCCGACACCCACGCCCGTTCCGAAGCCGACGATCTTCGATCCGGATGTCTCCTACCATGAGTGGCAGCAGCGTTTCGGTCACGAGGAACGACTCGCCGTCCTCATGGTCAAGAAGACCGAGTTCGGTCAAGAGCTAGCGCATTCTCCCGACGCAAAGAAGTTTGCGTGGATTTGCGACTGGTCAGATTCGGTCGCCAGCAGCGTCTTCGTGTTACACGATCCCAAGAGCGACCATCCGCTTCCGATGGATCCCGCCTACAGCGAGTCGTTACACGATCCCAAGTATCACGTCGACGTTGTGTGCTTCTGCGATAGCAATGGTTCGGGATATCGCTGGGAAGTCGACCTGAACAAAAAGACGATTACATACGTCAACGACGATCCGACCCTCGAGAAAAAATACGGTCTCGTCGACTCGAAGTAGCTAAGCCGAATCTTTCTGCTCGATCGCCTCTCCGTCGAGCACAAGGACGCCGTCTTGATTGACGACCGTCGTCTTACAGCGTAGCCGGCGTTTCTCGATGATGACTTCGATGACTTCGCTCGTTGCGGTCAGCGTGTCGCCCAAGTAAACCGGGGCCTTCCAACGCAACGTTTGCGCAACCGAGATGCCGCCGGGACGCTGCAAGAGCGCACCGTTGACGGCGGAGAGCAGACTCGCCGTTAGCATTCCGTGCGCGATCCGCTTACCGAAGCGTGTCGTCTTTGCGTACTCCTCATCGAGGTGCACTTCGTACATATCGCCGCTGACGGCTGCAAACATCAAGAGATCGGCGTCGGTGATCGTCTTCGAAAACGTCGCCTTATCGCCGATCTTGAACTCTTCGAACGTTTTCCAGCCGCTCAGCGCTTCGCTCCGTCCATGAACGCGGCGATCCCGGCTTGGCAGACTTGATAGTCTTCATCCGACGTCCCCGACGACACACCGATCGCACCGATGACTTGCTCGTCGACGACGATCGGTACGCCGCCCTTGATCCCGGTCAGCCGGCTCGAACGCGCGGCCAGGGCAAGTCGCACCGTGGTCAACGGATCGCCGCCGCCCTCTTGTTCCGTTGGCCGCTTGCTCGTGGCAGCGGAGGCGGCCTTCGTGATCGCAATCTCAACCGAACGAACCCGCGCACCGTCCATGCGCGAGAACGCCAGGAGATAGCCACCTTCGTCTACGACCGCTATGCACTGCGGTATCCCCATGCGGGCTGCTTCCTTCTCCGCCGCGTGCAAGATGACGTGCGAGCCTTTTGTGCTTAGCTTAACGTTGTTGCGGATAACGAACGATTCGTCTATCATGGCCCGCGTTTCGAGAGAGGACCTATGGCTGCCTTGACCCCCGACATTGCCTTCGAACAGGCTGCAAACGCTGCCGCTGCCAAATGGGCCGCGCGGCCTGCGTACGTCACGTACGTGACGCACATGCACGTCGAGGCGCAATCGATGCATCAATCGCTCAACATCGATCGGCTCGTCACAGTCCGATCTGCCGACGACGTCGCAATCCTCCAAGGATTTGCCGAACGGCGGGCAATCGTTGGCGCGAAGCTTTCCGATCAGTCCGACCTTCGATGCGCTCGCCTACTTTCGCCTGAACACGAACATCAATTGGCACAAACAGATCACGGCGAGCGTCACGGGGCCATGAAGGGAATGGCTCGATCGTTCCGATCACGTTCAAAGATCCACAACCGAGCGAAAACCAAGTCATCGTCACCTCGCTGCGGTACTACTATCCGAAGTTCGCTCCGGATTCTTCGGATGCGCCCGACGGCCACATGCACATTACGATGACCGCGCTTCCGACGCTGACCAACGGTAACAGCTCGGATTTCTACATCAGCGATGTCGTCATCGACAACGCGACGATGCTGCCGCTCTCGGTCACGTACCTCGGCAAAGACGATCGCAAGTTCCAAATTGACTATGCTTTCGTAGGTAACAACCTGGGTCGTCAAGCACGCAATCTTCGAGCAAACGGTCTACTCGGTGCTGCACGTCAGCCGTCTACACTATGTCGCCGACGCAACGTTCGAGAATTATCAGTTTTCCGACACGTCGCCCGATCCGCGTCTTCCGGCCCTGCCGACGCCGGAACCGACCGCGATCGCCTTCAACCTAGGAGAGCGAAGCTTTAGATCCTTCGCTCAGCTTCCTCATAAGCTTTGTCATGTGGGGCAAGCGATAAGACGCGTACTAAGCGGGAGCGTTCATCAATCGTGTACACCATCCGCCAGGCAACTTGTCCGCTAAATACGATTTTGACTGATCGAGCGGCCTTTAGGTTTGCTTGTTTCTTTTGAAATTTTTTGGGTCTCGGGTGAGTTTCTCGAATAGTTCAGCGATGCGTGGTCGGAAGACGGGCGACTGCGAACCACCATGTTCACTGATGACCTCCGCGACTCTAGCGTGAACTTCGACGCGCCATCGTTGGTCTGCCGGCTTTACTATATCGCTGAACGGGATGACCTGCGGCTTCATCGATTGCGGCCAGAAGCGCTTCGGCTTCAACGAACTCCGATCGCGGCGCTTTCGCGCGACGGATAAGCTCAGCTTCGTCGGGCCGATCAACGCCATGTGAAAGCAAGAGTTCCGAGACTGACATGTCGAGCGCATCGGCTAGCCGCTGAACGACATCCACGCTGACGTGCGTTGTGCCACGCTCGATCCGCGAAATCGTCGGACGCGAAACGGAAGCCATTTCGGCGAGTTCAACTTGAGATATCTTCGCTTGAGCGCGCGCGACGATGAGGTTGACACGGAGTGCCTCCATCGCGGACGGGCGCGTCTGACGCTTACGTTTCGATTTACGCATAGCTAAATTGTATCATGCGTGATTCAATTCGAAAAGATGTGCACGCCGCAAGACGGAACGGAATCAGAAGCGCGAGTTAACTCAGCGAGATCTGATTCGGAGAGGGAGAGATTCGAACTCTCGAGACGCTCATCACGTCTGTCCGCTTTCGAGGCGGGTGCCTTCAACCACTCGACCACCTCTCCGCGGTCTGCGCGCGACAAAGAAGTCACGCAGCTGGCAGGCCGATTCTTGTTCGAGAACGCCCCCGATTACCTGCACTCGGTGGTGAACCGCCGCTGAACCGAACACATCGATTACGGATCCCGCGGCGCCGCCTTTCGGGTCGCTTGCCCCATAGACGAGTCGCGCAATCCGTGCCGCAACGATCGCGCCGGCACACATCACGCACGGTTCTTTGCTGACATAGAGCGTCGAATCGACGAGCCGCCACGCACCGGCGCGACGCGACGCCTCGGCAATTGCCAACATTTCCGCATGCGCGGTCGGATCGGCGCGACGTTCGCGTTCGTTTTGCGCTTCGATCACAACGTCTCCGCACAAAAGAACGGCGCCGACCGGCACATCACCGGCGGCTTCCGCTTCTGCAGCGAGCTCGAGCGCGCGACGCATATGCATCTCATCGGCCGAGTCATGGTGCGGTCGGCGGGAATCGAACCCACAACCCTCAGCTTCGGAGGCTGATACTCTATCCAATTGAGCTACGACCGCGTGCTTGCAGCCGTACGAGTTGGGGCGCTACCCGCGCGGCTCCTGCGGATTGACGCGCTGTTGCGACGGAACGTGCTTGAACAAATCGAGCTTGTGTTCGACCAGCCCGCGATAGAATTTTCGCACGCAATCCGGATGCCCGAAAAAGTACGTGCGCGCGTATGCCAGATCGTCGCCCGACGAGTCCGGAACATAGTGCGAAATTTCGATTTCTTCCATCTGGCCGCGGTCGACCGGGTGGGGGCAGAAATCGCAGGGAATTGTCGACATCACGTACCTCTTTAAAACGGTTCTGGAGCTAGAACCCCGTGCCGCTTAAGCAAGATTCACCGCCCACGGCGTGCTGCCCCCCAACACAAGCGTGATCAGGATTGCCATCCTTAAGAAGGATTCGACGGTCGTTTCCGCTTTGGCCGAGCTCTTGATCGAAACGGTGGCAAACGGCGGCTCGGTGAGTTTCATGCATCCGCTTTCCCCGGAGTTAGCGCGCGGGTTTTGGGAAGATTCGCTCGCCGCCGCCGAGCGCGGTGAACGCGTCGTTTTCGGTGCGTATGACGGTGATGTGCTGATCGGAACCGTAACGCTTCTTTACATTTTGATGACGAATCAGCCGCATCGCGCCGAGATTGCGAAGATGATGACGCAACCCACTTCACGAGGCCAAGGCGTCGCACGTGCGCTCATGCGCGTCGCGGAGCAAACGGCAATCGCGAGTGGCCGGATGCTGCTCACCCTCGATACTGCGGCCCTCGAGGGCGCCGCCGGCTTTTACGAAAAGCTCGGATATACGCGTGCCGGAATGATTCCCGATTTCGCATATAAGCCGCTGGGTGGGCTTACGGCAACGATCTATTACTACAAGAAACTCGGGGAAATAAAATAGGCTGCGCAGTTGCGCAACCTACTTTTGAAACTTGACTCGGGTAGGATTTGAACCTACGACCTAGGGCTTATGAGTCCCCCGCTCTACCCCTGAGCTACCGAGCCCCAGCGAGCGCTGTTTTCTTATTGTTTGTTGTTTTGTTGAAATCGCGGTCGGAGGGACTCGAACCCCCAACCTACAAGTTCGTAGCCTGTTGCTCTATCCAATTGAGCTACGACCGCGCGTTGTAGTTTTTTTTATTTTCCGGTCCATCGGAGAGAGAGGGATTCGAACCCTCGATACGGTTTAATCCGTATAACGGTTTAGCAAACCGCCGCCTTCAGCCACTCGGCCACCTCTCCATGTTTGTCTCGACCATCTGCGGGCCATCGCTTCTCACGAAGCGCCACTTTCCCCCCGAGCCGCCGTTTCTCCTGAACGCCGAGCTTGAGCGAGTGCAAATCGGCCCGCGAGTCGCGCCATCCGGCGTAGTGTTCGTGATTTCAGATCACTACGGACTGAGCCTAATGACTTCCAGTGATGGTGCAGCCGGTGAGCTCCTTGGTCAAACTAGCATTGGGGTCTTCATGATTCCCCGAATATTTCCAGTGCTCTAACACGGTGAACCGCGTATCATCAAACTTGGTCGGTAAGGCCATGTTGGTGGCGTTATAGCCACTGCACACGAAGGAGGTTTTCCCTTGCTTGTTCTTCATCACAGCATTAACGGATTTTACTTTACACGCACCGGCGCTGGCGCGCCAATTGGCCTTAATCGCTATCCATTGATTCTTGTCGTCAGAGCACAAATGGCTAAAATAGACAACATCCGCGACGATCACAGTGTCCGTCTGATTCCGAATCTCAATCGTCCCAGCGAAGGCGGGCGCCTGCGCAAGAATTATTGCAACAATTAGGCCGAGTACGAATTTTGACGTGTCTTATTACCTCTCGCTCGTGCGCTTGCGGTAGGAGGAAGGAACTCCTTTACGCAAAGGCGCGCGCACCCAAATCTTGGCCCACCAGCCGTCGTACCATCAACGCGACATCTGCGGCAGCTTCCGGCCTGCGCAACGCTTCTGCGCGTGAGAACAGTCGCTGCAGGTCATGTGGTTGCGCATCTAAGAGGCGCTCGACTGTGCGCGTTACGTCCTCGCGCGTATAGGCACGCAATGCCGCGCGATGCTTGAGAAAGTGCCGCGTATTGCGTTCTTCCTGTCCGCCCAGCGGCTTCACGAGCACCATCGGAATGCGCGCGACGAGCGCCTCTGAGATCGTCAATCCGCCGGGCTTGGTGAGCAAAATGTCCGCGGCGTGCATGTAGTCGTAGACGTTTTCTTCGAACCCGCGCACGAGCACCGGATACGGAAGGCGTGAAACCCACTCGCGCAATCGCGCTTCGCGACGCGCATTCTTGCCCGTCAGGACGACGGCCGCGACCGAATGCGAGACGTCTTCGAGGCCGCGCAGCATCATCTCGAGCGGACCAATCCCCAGACCCCCGGCCATCACGAGCACCAGACGCCGCTGGCCGAACGTCCCGAGCCCAAGATCACGACGTGCCTGCGCTTTCGATGATGCAAGTCCGAAGCGTGGATCGACCGGGATGCCTGTCGTTTGCACGCGCGAGGGATTGACGCCACGCGCGATCAGCATATCGCGCATCTGGGGCGTTGCCACCGCGTAGGCATCGATATTGCGATAAATCCAAAACGGATGCACGACGTAATCGGTCACAATGCCGACCACCGGCAGCCTCGGATCGATCGTGCTCTTATAGTCGGCCATTATGCCGCATGGAAATGCGTGCGTGCACACCACGCAGCTCGGCTGAATCGCTTCGATCAGCGCGTGCAGGCTCTGCGCGCCGAGGCGGCTGAGCCATTTTCGCGAGGAGCCAACCTTGCGTGCGCGCTCGACACGATCGTAGAGAAATCCGTACATCCACGGCGCGATCTTGACCATGCGGATATAACCATCAGCCGCAATCTTCGAAAAGAATGGGACGGCATGTTGATACGCATCGACGATGCGGACGTCGAGATGTGCTCGCTCAGTGCGCCTTCGACGGCTTTCGCTGCCGAAGTATGGCCGACGCCAACACTTGCCGAGAGAAAGAGAACTGGACCCGGCTTAGTTACGATTTTCCCTCCGGCTCGTCTTCATCGGCTTCTTCCGCCAAAGCGAAAAAGTCATCGAGGATCTCTTGTGCGAGCGCCTCATTGGCGAGCAGATTGCCGGTCGCGTCGGAGACGACGAACTCGTCTTCACCTTCGCTATAGCAGATTGCATACGTCGTCTTATCCTCGTCCTCGACCAAACCGACGACCTCAAACTCGATCTCGCGGCCATCCGTCGTCTCGACGACGAAAGGTCTCACGCAGCTCGAGCATGTCGCCTTCGGCCGGCGTACGGGCCTCCCCGTTTCCGTTGTTCGAGTTTATGGCGGGCCTCCAATCTCAGTGCAGATAGCGTTCGACGTTTGCGTTGTGTTCCCCAAGCGTTCGGGCAAATGCGTGATGCCCGTTCCCCTTATAGACGTAATAGTAGTAGTCCGTTTGCGCGGGGTGCAGCGCCCCGAGCAAGGAGGGTAGGCCCGGGATTCGCAATCGGCGTCGGCGGCAGCCCGACGTGCAGATAGGTGTTATACGGCGAATTCGTCCGCAGATCGGCACGCGTGATCAACGTATGATGATTCGGGAACGCGTACTCGAGCGACGCATCAACCTGCAGCGGCATTCCCTTGCGTAAGCGGTTGTAGATGACTCCCGCGATCAACGCGCGCTCGTCGTCGGCTTTCGCTTCGCGCTCGACGAGCGATGCGACCGTTACGACCTGCGGCAGCGTGAATCCCAAACGGCGCGCTTGCTGCTCGGCGTCGCGAGGCAGTTCTTTCCGAAATTGGTCGACGAGGATGCTCTGCAGCCTGATCGGGAGTCAGCGTAAGCGGAAAGAGATAGGTGCTCGGAAAGAGGTAGCCTTCCAGACTTTGCGTGCGCACGCCGCCGAGCACGATCGTCTGGTGCTCGAAATAGGCTTGATACGCGTTTTCCGAGCCGAGCTTACGATCGGCGAGCGCGTCCGCGATCTGCACGGCGGTGAACCCTTCCGGGAATCGTTACCCACGTCGCGACGCGCGCACGCCCGATGAGCAGCTCTTGCAAAATTTGGTCGAGCGTCTGATGCGGGGGAAAGATATACTCACCGGCCTCCAAATCGCGGTCGACGCGCCGGGCTCGCGCCAAGATTCGGAACGTGAGCGGATCGACGATCACCGAACGTTGCGCGAGCAGCGCTGCTACGTCTCCCGATGTCGCGCCGTGTGGCACGACGACATCGGTGGCGGCGCTCGGATGGCTGCGGTCCGCAAAGGCGACATACCAGAACCGCGCAACCGCCACGAGGACGATGAGCGCGAGGACGGCGCCGACCGCCTCAACGAGTCTTCCGTCGCGCGAGATAGGTATCGAGGATCAGTGCCGCGGCGAGCTTGTCGACGACTTGCTTTCGCTTCTTACGTGAGACGTCGGCCGCGATCAGGGATTTCGTCGCTTGCGCCGTCGTCAGGCGCTCATCGACGCGCTCGATTTGTCCGCTCCATGCCCGTTCGAGCTCGGCAACGAACCGGTCGATCTTCTCGGAAGCTAGTCCTCGTTCGCCGCCAAGCCGAACCGGATCGCCGACGACGATCACCTGCACGCCACGCTCCGATGCTATCTCGACGATGCGCCGCACGTCGTCCCGAATCGCCGTCCGCTCGAGGACGTCGAGCGGGAGCGAAAACGTGTCGCTCGGATCCGAGACTGCGATCCCGATCCGTTTCTCGCCGACGTCGAGCGCAAGAATGCTCATGCAACTCATTGCTGGTGCGCCATCTCCTCGAGAAACGCCGATGCTTTCGCGCGTTTTCCGAGATGGTAGACGAGCAGCGCGTCGACGGCGCGCGCTACCGCCGGCAACGCGGAGGCGTCGCGCCGCGCTGCGCGCGCGGTGCGGCGAGCGCACGAATGTTCTCGATCTCTTCGCCCGCGAGTTTTCCGGCGTCGCCTGCCGGAATGGCAAGCGCCGCACACGAGACCGCCCGCGGATGGATCGAGCCAGACTTCGCGCGCGTTCTCGAGCGAATCTCCGCAACGCACGCACACATCCATGCTCGGCAGGACGCCGAGCATCGTCGAGCAGCCGCAGCTCGAAGCGCGGCAAGAGCTCTGAGGGCCGCTCAGCGGCCGCGAGCGCGTGCACGACGCCGCGCAGCAGCTCGTAAATCTCCGCCTGCGCGAAATCCGGCTCGCAAAACGCATCGACCAATTCCGCGACGACGTTCGCGGCGGCGAACGTACGCGGGCTGCACGATCCCTTCCCACTCCGAGCGCAGGATCGATCGCGCCGGTGATCACGTCGAGCGAACGGCCGGCGTGCATCGTAAGGGCGGCTTCGGTCAGAAACTCTAAGCGGCCGGCGTTCTGACTCTTGATGCGGCGCACGCCTTTTGCGACGGCGTCGATCTTGCCGCGCGCCCGCGTGAACAGCGTGAAAATCTTGTCCGCTTCACCGAGATTGCGTCCACGCAGGACGAAAGCGTCGGTCTTATACGCCCGTTCGTGCAAGATGCCGCGGACCGAACGCGTCCGGTAAGAGGTCGCGCAGTGTCACGTCGTCGCGTCCTTCACGAATCACGTGCAGGTCGCCGAACTCGGAAAGCGCCTGACGGCATGCGCCGCACGGCGTCAGCGCGACACCTTCGGGTCCGACGATCGCGATCGCATCTGAAGCTGCGATGCCCTTGCGCAGCAGCCGCAAAGAGCGCGGTTCGCTCGGCGCACATTCCAACCGGATAGGATGCGTTTTCCACGTTGGCGCCGGTGATCACCTCGCCGCTCTTGGTCAAGAGCGCGGCGCCGACGGTGAAATTCGAATACGGCGCGTAGGCGTGCCCGCGCGCCTTGCGTGCGGCCTCGAGCAGCTCAGATGCTGTGGGCATCGGCCTCCTGCGGTTCCTCGGCGTGCGCACGTCCGTTGAGCTTGACTCGAATTGAAAGGATGCGGCGGTTTCGCATCCGCTCGACGCGCAGCTTCACGCCGTCGTCCGTCGTCATCTCCTCGCCCTCGTGCGGAAAATGACCGAGGGTTCCAACCAGATAGCCGCCGATCGTTTCGAACTCCTCGTGCGGCAGATGCGTTCCGAGCTCCGCGTTAACGTCCTCGATGTTGACGCGCGCATCGACGATTGCTTCGCTCGCGTCGAGCAGGCGGATCTGCTCTTCTTCGCCTTCGATCATGTTCGTCACGGATCTCGCCCACGATCTCTTCGAGAATGTCTTCGTCCGTGACGAGACCGGCCGTTCCGCCGTACTCGTCAAGCACGATCGCCAGCGAAAACTTGTCGCGCTTCATATCCGTAAGCAAATCGGCGACCTTTTTGTTTTCAGGCACGACCGCGACCTTGCGCATGATCGAGCGCATCGAGACGGATGCGATGCTTCCGTTTGCAAGCACGATCAGCAGCTCGCGCTCGTAGACGGCTCCGATGATATTGTCGATCGTCTCCTCGTAAACGGGCAGCTTCGAGTAGCCCTCGGAGATGACGAGCTCCAGCGCCTTGCGCGGCGATTCGTTCACGGAGACGCAGACCATCGTAGGACGCGGCTGCATGACTTCGCGAACGATCGTGTCCCCGAACTGGATGACCGAATGGATCATCTCGCGCTCTTCTTCTTCGAGGACGTTCTGCTCGGCGCCGACGTTGACGATCGTGCGAATGTCTTCTTCCGTAATGAACGGACCTTGCAGGCTCGGTCGAATCCCGAACGGCCGGACGAACACATACGTGATGCCCAACGAAAAACGCGGTTGATCGGGCCGAACAGCCACGCGACGCGTTCCAGCACCGGCCCAAGCCGTATCGCCCACCGCTCTGAATTCGCGACCGCAATCGTCTTCGGAATGATCTCGCCGAAAAGCAAGATCAAAACGGCCATGATCAGCGTCGACCAAATCGCCGCGTGACGGATGCCTTCGCGAATGAAAATCCACGTCGCGAGCGAGTCCGCCGCCAGCAGCACGACGGTATTGCCGATCAAGACGGTCGCGAGCAGGCGGCTGCGATCGTCGAGCAGACGAAGCGCCGAGCGGCTCCCGCGTACCTTCTGCTCCATCATCTGCCGCATGCGCAGTCGCGAGACGGAAATCAACGCCGCCTCGGACGCGGCAAAAAATGCTGCGCCTACGATGAGAAGAACGAGCGCGAGGATTTCCCAGGCTAAGTTGGCCGGCATAGCTTCCGTAACCGCTGCCTTACGGTGTGGGCGCCGGCTCGGGACTGCCCGGTAGTGGGTCCGTACTCAAGCAGAGGATACTATACCACGCCTTTGGGTTGTGTCCCTTAATGTGCCAAAAAGGCAAGCACCAGGAGGACACCGACGCTGAGCGCGCCGAGCGCCGCGATCAAGACCGCGCCGGCTGCAGCGTCCTTGGCCGCCTTTGCAAGCGTATGCCGCTCCGGCGAAACGAGATCGACCAGCGCCTCGAGCGCCGTGTTCATCGCTTCGAACGCGAGCACGAATGCGATCGTGAGGGCCAGGATCGCGAACGCCAGCGCGGAGACGCGCAGCAACGCGAAGACTGCCACGGCGATGACGGCGACCACGACCTGAATGCGAAAGTTTCGCTGCGTGCGCCACGCAAGCGCGATACCGTCAAGCGCGTATTTCAGTACGGCCACGGCATGCCGATCGCGCGTGCCAAGCGGCGTTCTTCGCGCTCCATACGCAGCCGCTCGTCGCGTTTGTGGTGATCGTGACCCAAAAGGTGCAAGATGCCGTGGATGAGGAGGCGCTCGATCTCGCGCTGCGGCGTCGCATCATATTCCGCAGCTTGCCGTTTTGCGGTCGCGACGCTGATCACGACGTCGCCTAAGAGCGGCTGCTGCGCGCCGTCGCCGAGCGGAAAGCTCAACACGTCGGTCGGGCGATCTTTGTGACGGTACTCGCGGTTCAACTTGCGAATCGCCGCGTCGCCGACGAGCGTGATCGAAAGCATCGCTTTCGGATGGCCGGCTGCCACGAGCAACCGCTGTGCGGTGCGGCGCAGCGACGTCAGCTTGAGGTCGCGGCTACGAACGCGGCTTACGAGTGCGACGGGCATACGCGCGAACGATTTCCGACACGAGTGGATGCCGAACGATGTCGGTGTCGTCGAGCTCGACGATTTCGATGCCGTCGATACCTTCGAAGAGCGCAGGGGCTTCGAGCAATCCGCTGCGCACGCCGGACGGCAAGTCGATTTGCGTAACGTCGCCGTTGACGACCATCTTCGAGCCGTTGCCGAGCCGTGTTAAAAACATCTTCAGCTGCTCGTGCGTGGCGTTCTGCGCTTCGTCGAGGATGACGAAGGCATCCGAGAGCGTGCGGCCACGCATGTACGCGAGCGGCGCGACCTCGATTGTCCCGCGTTCGAGATTTTTGACGACGACGCTATCGTCCAGCAGCTCGCCGAGCGCATCGTAGAGGGGGCGCAGATACGGATCGACCTTCTCACGCAGATCGCCGGGCAGAAATCCGAGCTTCTCGCCGGCTTCGACCGCGGGACGCGAAAGAATCAAGCGCGACACTTCGCGCGCGCGCATGGCGCGCACCGCCATCGTCACCGCCAAGAACGTCTTCCCGCAGCCCGCAGGTCCGATTCCGAATGTCAGCGGCGAGGATTCGATCGCGCGCACGAATTTCGCTTGGCCGCGACTCTTCGGACGAATCTCGCGCCCGCGATGCGTCGTGTAGAGCGTCGGCGGAATGCGTTGTTCGCCGGCAGTTGTCGATCTCGCGAACGGCGAGCGAAACGTCGTCGGGCGTCAGCGAGCTGCCGCTGCTTGCGGCGACATTCATTTGCTCGAGCACGCGCATCGCGCGCGTGACGGCGGGTTTTCGCCACTGAGAAATACGCGATTGCCGTCCAGCCGCACGACGACCGGAATCAGCTCTTCAAGGGCCGTTAGGTTCTGATCGTATTGACCGAAAACGCGCAGCGGATCGACGGCTCGTCCGAGCTCGAAAATTTCTTCGCTGCTGATTTGCTTGACGGCTAAGCCTCGCGCGGGTAACGGTCACAAACTCCTAAACGCCTGGCGTGTCCCAGAGGTTTTGCCGGCGCAGCGCCAGCGGCGGCCCGAGGATCTCCGTCGCGACGACGGTGCGGATCAGACTCTGCGGGTCGGCGAAGAGCCACCGCGGCTCGATGCGGCGCTCCGCGGACGGCGCGAACGGATCCGCGGGAGCCGGCGCGGCCGGCTTCGCTTATGGCTCTTCCTGACGACCACTGCGGGGAGAGACCGGTCGGCGGGCGAACTGGGGGTTGCGGCAGGCGAATGCCGACCGTGCGCCGGCGCCTCCTGCGCCGCGCGCGTGCTTGGCGGCTGCTTCGGCGACGCTCTCGATGATCGAAACCAGAATGTCGCTCACGAGGCGGGCGGTGCATTGAAGGCGGCGGTTGATCCGGTGCGACGCCGCCGGAGATCGCGGAGCGCATCTCCGTATCAGCCTTGATGTTGTTCATCCGGTAGTAGTCCATGATGCCGAGATTCCCGGAGCGAAATGCTTCGGCGACCGCGAGCGGCACCGCGGCTTCGGCTTCGACGACCCGCGCGCGCATGCGCTGCGTCTCTGCTTTTTGTTCTTGCTCGCCGGCTTGCGCCGCGTATTGACGCTCCGCGGCCTTGGCTTGCGCGATGCGCCGGTCGGCTTCAGCTTGCGAGATCTGCAGCTCTGCGCCGATATTCTTTCCGACGTCGACGTCGGCGATGTCGATCGAGACGATCTCGAATGCGGTACCCGCATCGAGACCCTTCGAGAGAACCGCTTTCGAGATGCGATCCGGATATTCGAGGACTTCTTTGTGATCGATGGCCGCGCCAACCGCCGAAACGACGCCTTCGCCGACGCGCGCGACGATCGTCGGCTCGCCTGCGCCGCCGACGTAGCGATCGAGATTGCTGCGCACCGTGATGCGCGCCTTGACGTTGAGCTGAATACCGTTTTGCGCGACGCCTTGGAACGTCGGCGTCTCGATCACTTTCGGATTGACGGACGTCTGCAGCGCTTCGAGGACGTTGCGGCCGGCGAGATCGATCGCTGCGGCGCGCTGCCATTCCAGCGGAATCTGGGCGCGCTGTGCCGCGATCATCGCGAGCGTGACGTTATCGATGTTGCCGCCTGCCAGAAGGTGCGACTGCAGCTGATCGATCGTCAGCGGCAAACCGGCTTTGCGCGCGCGAACCAGGTTGGTCACGATCGTGCCCGGCGGAATCCCGATCAGTCGCATGCGGATGAGGGAGAGAATCGAAAGCGGCACGCCCGCTGCGAGCGTCCTGATCCACATCCCAAGCGGGAAGTAGTACAGGAAGATCATCAACCCGACGATGACCGCGAGCGCGATCAAGCCAACGCCAAAATCCAAAGTCATGCTTTCTCCGTTTTAACTTCGATAGCGGGACGTACAAAAATTCGTGCGCCTTCGACACGCGTCACGGTAACCGCCGTTCCCGCTCCGACGAAATCGCCCTCGGTCAACACGGGGATGCGCTTACCATCGATCGTCGCGACGCCGGCCGGACGCAGATACGAAGTCGCCAGTCCCGTCTTTCCGACGAGCGTATGATAGTCGGCCGATGCGACATAATCCGGGCCTTGTTCGGCGGCAAAAACGATCCGGCGCATGAACGCATTTTCCGGGAAGACGCGCGAGGTTAGCCAAAAGACGAGTGCCGATAGCACGATCGCAATTGCGAGCGCCTGCGCGGTGACGAAGACGAACGGCAATCCGCCAAATGCCAGGAAGACGGCCGCAATCAGCGCGACTGCACCTGCGATGCCGGAGATGCCGTGACCCGGAAAGACGTGCAGCTCGAGCATGATGAGCACGATACCGGCGATCGCCCAGCAGGATGACGAGCGTGTTGCTGAACCCCGCATAGACGTGCGAGCCGAAGAACAGCGCGAGCGCGGCGGCACCGATCGCACCGGCGATCCCGTGCAGCGTTTGCAGCTCGATCAGAAAGCCAAGAAATCCGAGCGACAAGAGCATTCCACTCACCTCCGGGTTCGTGGCGAAGCGCGCAAGCCGCTCGCCAAACGTATATGCCGGCGTCACGATCGTCGCGCCGGCCAGACCGAATTCTTTTAGCGCATCTTCTTGCGTCAATCGCAATCCCGTCGGCAAAGTGCGCGCGAACGGCGTCATTCGCCGTCAAACTGAGGATCGCGCCCGGCTTCTTATATGGAGGGACGGCGAGACTGGCATCGACCATTCCGCCTGCGATATTCGGATCGCGGTGCGCGCGGTCGCGCCGTTGACTCGAATTCCGCGCGCAGTGCCGAGACGGTTTTTGGCGTCTTCGGAATCGGCTCGGCTGCACCGATGCTCGAGCCCGGCGCCATTACGATCTTTCCTGCGGCAAGCGAGATCAGTGCGCCCGCCGACCAGGCGCGTTCGGAAACGTAGGCATCGACCGGGATGCCCGAGGAGTACAGCGCGTCGCGAATGTTCGTTGCCGCGTCGACCAAGCCGCCGAACGTGTTGACGTCGAGGACGATCGCTTTCGCATGGTCGTCGCGCGCTTCGACGACGGCACGTTCGACGAGATGCTCCATCCCGCTATCGATCGTGCCATGGATCGGGATCACGACGACGCTCGCGTTCGTGTTTCCGAGCCCCAAGAGCCGGGACGAACGTCAATAGCGACCCGAGCGTGATCAGTCCAAGCGAGAACGTCGCACGGTAGTTTCTACCGACCGCCGCACGCTTAGTTTCCTGTTAAAAGGCGCTCCGCCCCGGGCTCCGCGCCCCCATGCTTCGCATGGGTCCCCCACCCATCGCTCCCCCTAAGAGGAGGCAACATTCCCCGAGGGGTCGCGTAACTAGCAATTCCTCGATGACGATCTGGGAGACGAGCTTGCCGTCGGCGACGCCCTTCATCGCGGGCATGACGGCTTTCATGACGGCTCCCTGGTTGCGCGCCGTCCCGGCACCGAGCACCTCGCGCACCGCAGCCCGGATCTCGTCGGCCGTCTTCTGCTTGGGGAGGTAAGCGAGCAATATCTCGCGCTCGCGCGCCTCTTTGTCCGCAAGCTCGGTCCGGCCGGCTTTAGTGAACTCTTCGATCGAGTCGCCGCGCTGCTTGACCGCCTTACCGACGACGTCGAGCTCCTCGCTCTCCGAGAGGTCGTGCCCGGCTTCGACCCGGCGATACGAAAAGCCGGAAAGTGCGGACCGCAACGTATCGCGGCGCAACGCATCCCCGGCTTTCATCGCATCTCTTAGATCGGAGCTAATCCGATCTTTTAGACTCAAGCGCGACGCTTACGAGCGGCCGCAGATTTCTTCTTACGGCGAACGCTCGGCTTTTCGTAATGCTCGTGCTTGCGCGCTTCAGCCAGAACGCCGGCCTTCTGGGTGGCTTTCTTGAAACGACGCAACGCGCTTTCTATCGTCTCTCCCGGCGCAACGCGAACTTCCATGAACAACCCTCCCTTCCAATCGGCGCGGCGAAGCCTGCGCACAAAATTTTGCGGTTCTAACGAACCCAAACTGAGACTATACGTTATCCCGGCGGCCAGGTCAAATGCCGTCCCGCGAGGACGTGCAGATGCAGGTGACTCACGGTTTGACCGCCGTCCGATCCCTCGTTGATAACGATCCGATAGCCTTGCGCCTCCCGCTGAAAGCGGCTGCCGAGATCGGCCGCGGCGGCAAATAGCTTGGCTTTGAGCTCGGGTGACGCTTTCGCATTGAATTCCGAGAGATGTTCCGAGTGCAGGGTGGGGACGACCAAAATGTGCGTCGGGGCTTGCGGATGCAAATCGTGAAACGCAACGACGTCAGCGTCGCGCAGCACTTCCCGCGCCGGTATCTCGCGGCGGACGATCTTACAAAAAATGCAGTCCTCGGGATCGCTCACATCTTCGGCTTCATGAACTGGTACCAGATGACGTTGTTTGGATTCGGGATGACGCCCGTGACGTTCGATTTCATCGCAAACGGAACGGTCGTGTGGACGAGCGGAATCGCGGGTGCTTCATCGTGAACGAGCTGCACAGCTTGCGCGTAGATCTGTGGCGCGTTCGCTCTCGACGATCGTCGTTTGTCCCGCGATCATCAGCTTGTGGAAACCCTCGTCACGCCAGAACGAATAGTTCTGACCGCCCTTCGACGGCCGAATCTTTGTCGAGCAGCGGATACAGAAAATTATCGGGATCGCCGTTGTCGCCGGTCCATCCGATCAAACACATCGGATGCTCGCCGTTTTTGATCTTGCTGAGATACACTGCCCACTCGAACGGCTGCAGCGTCACGTTGATTCCGATCTGCCGCAAGTCGGCTTGAATCGCTTCGGCGACGCGCTGCGGCTCGGGCATGTATGGACGCGGCGCGGTTCCGTAATAGAGCTCGGTGCTAAAGCCGTTGCTCATTCCGGCGGCCGCCAGCAGCGCTTTCGCCTTGGCGATGTCGTGCGGATACGCTTTGACGGCCGGATTGTCTCCGAGCATTCCCGGCGGTATCCACTCGTTGGCAACTACTCCGCCGATCGGATAGAACGCATGCACGATGGCCGGAAATGTCGATCGCGTACGCAATTGCTTGACGGATGCGGCGATCTCCAAACGGCTTCTTATCCATGTTCATCGCGAGATATGAGACGTTGTTCGAAGGTTGACGATAAATCGTGATGCCCTTGAACTTGGCGAGGTTCGTCGCATCGTCGGGACGCAGATCGGAAAGCCCGTCGATGTCGCCCTTCTGCAATTCGAGTACGCTGGTCGCCTGATCCGGAATGTCCCGAATCACGACGGTCACATACGCGGGCACTGGACGATAGTCCGGGTTTGCGCGCAGCGTAATGTGATCGTCTTTGACCCACTCGCCGAGCTCGTAAGGACCGCTCCCGACAGGATGATGGTCGAAAGCCGACAATGTCGGCTTTGATCGCCGTCGGCGAACCGATCGCAAACGACGGCATCGCCAAATTGCGCAAGAACGGTCCGTAGGGTACGAGTGAGCTTGAACGTTACTTTCAGCGGACCATCGACTTGCACGTCAGATATCAGACCCGGAAAACCGCCGAACTCGGCAACGTAATACGAAAACTGATAGTTGCCGCGATATTGATTCGTCGTCAGCCTCCAGCGATCGAAATTGAATTTGACCGCTTCGGCGTCGAGCGGCGTGCCGTCCGTGAACTTCAGGTTCGGACGAAGCGTGAACGTCCAGCGTTTTGCCGTCTTTGCTCGTCGTCCAGCTCTCCGCTAGATGCCGGCACGACGTCGAACGTGCCGGGACTTAAACGCGACCAGGCCTTGCAAGATCAAGCTCGTCACGTTGAGCGAGAGCCCGTCGGTCGCGACGGCCGGATCGAGGTCGACAGCGTCCTTCACGCGGGCGAAGATCAGCGGTGCGGGCGCGGCTGCCGTTACCGGTCGAGTCAGCGTCACCGAGGTCAAGATCAGAAAGGCGCCGAGCGCGCACAGCAATCGTTTCATCGTGTTTGAATCGTGAATGTCCAGGATCTGGACACTTCATTTCCTGCAAAGTCGGCGACCGCAACCGAGACGTTTACTTGACCGTCAGGCAAGCGGCACGCCGGATGTGTACGTAAGGAACGATGAGGTTCTCGTCACTGAACTGGTCACATCCTTGCCATTGACCCGGAGCGTGACCGAATGCGGATCGATGCCGAGGTCGGTCGGCGCGGCGAACGTCGCGTAGATGCTCGGCTTGTTGTTGTTCACGACTTGCCCGCTGGAAGGCGCGATATCGGTGATCTGCGGCGCGATCGTCGCGGCCGAGATCTTGTTGACTGCTTCTTGCGTCGCGGCGACGCCGCCGACGCTCAGGTGTCCATAGACCGGCATCTGCGCGAAATTCATCCCGGCCGGGACGGTCAGGCTGCCGGCTGTAGATGCCCGGCGATTCTTCTCGCATCGCGACTGCTGTGATGTACGAGCCGAGATCGAACGTCGCACGTCCGCCGGGCGTCCCGCGCAGGGCGAATGTGAACTTCTCTCCGAGCCGCAACGGGCGCAACGGCTCCGCCGTGAAGCTGACAATGTTAACGGCCGGTCGTCGCGATTGCGCCGAGGCAGCGGGCGCCGGCGTTGCGGGTCCGATCGCGATCAGCGCATGCGTCTCGCCGGTTTGCGGATTCATGCGCTGCGTCACCGTGTCGCCCACGCGAAGATCGGAAAGCGCCGCCGGCTTGCTCGTCGAGCATGATCGTCGTCGTCTGATCGGGAGTCAGTACGCGTCCCGAATCGAGAACGATTGACGTTCCCGAAACAGCGGCGATCGTTCCGACGCGCGAACCGTACAGGTCTTCGACAAGTGCGACGGTTCCGTTCTTGAATTCACCGTTACCGAGACGGCGTCGCCGACGTGCAGATCCGTCAGTTCGGCATGCTGCTCCGTTCGTGCAACGACATCTTTGAGCACGATCTGTGCGCTCGAGTTGATCGCGATCGTACGCACGGAGTCTCGGTACGTTACCGTCAAGGACGGCGGCTCCGAGAGCGTGTCGATCGCTGTCAGATTGCCGGAGATCTGCACTTTACCGTCGCCGACGTTCTGTGAAGGCGTCAAGCGCTCAACGAGCGTCGAGGAGATAACGACTCGCCCAGCGTGGGAATCGTAGGACGCGTTCGCACCGAGCACGTCGACCAAGAGGTTGAGTGGAACGTATGTCGTCGCGTCGATCTCCATCGGAGCAACGTCAAGCAAGAATCTCGCGCCGTCCGACATAAGCATGCCGGCTACCGCGCGCAAGACGGATCGTCTGTGCGGGAGCTTCGGCAACGAGCATGTTGCCGGCATGAGAAACGGGGATTGCAAGCGCGCTGAAGATGCGCACGATCGGGACCATGATGCGGCCCGCGACGATACGCGGACCTGGACGCGGTGCGAGCTGCTGACCATTGACGACGATCGCGATGTTGCGTTCGGGAAAACGCACGTGCTTTGCCCTCGGAGCGGCGAATGCGGCGCCGATGCTCAGAGCCGTCAGGATGGCGGCGCTTGCAAGAGCGATACTCTTGCGCTGTCTCACGTGTCTAGATCGTCCTCCATTGTTTCGCGATAGACGGCGGCAACTTTCGTTGCAAAGCGATCCCACGTATATTCTCGGGCAATTTCCTCGCCCTCGATCGCGAGCCCACGAAGCCGCTGCGGCGAACGCACGGCCTCTTCCAAGAGAGAACGCAACGCCGGAACATTGAGTGCCTCGAAGCGCCCGACGAAGGCTTTGAGGAAACCGGGATACGCGTCCTCCGCGGCGATGACCGGAACGCGCCGGACGATTGCCTCCAGCACCGGTAGACCGAAACCCTCGGCAAGCGACGGCTGAACGAGCGCCGTCGCGCCACGAATCGCCTCCGCGGTTGCTTGCGCGGACAGATCGCCGAGAAAGACTAACTTGCGGCCGCCGTGGCGGCGCGGCAACTCCATGTCGTCGGCGCCCGTCAGCGCGAGGTCGATGTCGATGTCCGGCGGAAGCGCGTCCCACGCCGCAATCAGCGTCGCAAGATTCTTATGTGCGCGATGATTCCCGACGTAGAGCAGATACGGCTGACCAACGCGCGGCGGTATGTCGACGAGCGACTGGATCGTAACCGAGCGCAATGATTCGAATGCGTTCGCGGCCGACATTGAAGAATTTCTCGAGATCGTCGCGCGTTCGCCAATCGCCGACCAGTATCCGTGCTGCGCCGTTGACGAGCCGTTTCACGAAGATCGAATAGTAGGCGCCTGTCGTTCGCGAGAAGAGCTGCGGATATCGCAGGTGAATCAGGTCGTGAATCGTTACGACGTATTTCTTCGGCAAGACAACCGGTGCGAAAATCGTCGGGAAGTGAACGAGGTCCGAGTACCGCGACGCGAACGGGATCTCGACTTGTTCGGTAAACGTAAAATTCTCGCCGCGTCCCACCGTTCGTACCGTGATATCGGGCGCGACGACCGGCAACCGGCTCGCAAGCTCGCGGACGTATGCGACCATTCCGGCCGACATGCGGCGCGTCTCGCGCGCATCGAGTAAGACGTTCACAGGAAGCGCCTGTAGACCGCCGCGGTCAGTGACGCGCAGTGATCCCATGTCAGGTTCGCGGTCGCGTCCCGTGCGCTGCAGCGTTTGTTCGCGCAGCTCACCGCGCAACGCGCGCTCGATCGCGCGCGCCAGCGTGGGAATATCGCCGGGCGTAAAAGTCTTGCACGTGCTCGCGCAACACATCCGGGACGGAGGTCTGCGCGCAGATCACGGGAGTCCCCACGCGTGTCGCCTCCAAGAGCGGCAAGCCGAATCCTTCCCGTAACGCAGCGTGCACGAGCGCCTGCGCGCCTTTGATCCAGCGCAGGACCTCAGTGTGCCCCAGCTCACCGGTGAATACCACGTCACCACGCTCGCGACGGGGAATCGTCAGGCCGGCATTCGCGCCCGTCAGCACCAGATCGACCGCGAATCTGCGGATCGACTGCATGCCACGCCGCAACGATCGTCTGCAGATCTTTATGCGGCCGCCGGTTTCCGGCGTAGATCACGTACGGCACCGGCCCGGCGGATCGGCTCGACATCCGGAACGTCGACGCCGAGCGGAATCACGGCAATCCGCTCCGGTTCGAGTCCGTAGAAACGGACGAGATCCTCGGCGGTCGCACGATCGTCGGTGATGACGCAACGTGCCCGCCGCGCGGCGTGCCGGACCGCAACGCGGAAATACCAGCGCGCTTTGGGTTTCGTCCACTGCGGGAAATTGAGATCGATCAAATCGTGAATCGTCATGACGTATGGCGCGGGTACGACGAGCGGCGCAAACGGCGAGGGAATGTGGACGAGACGCGGACGCGTGCGCGCGATCTCCAGCGGCATTGCTACCTGCTCGCCCCAATCGAAGTTGTCCCCGCTCCCGAACGTCGTAAACTGCAGCTCCGGTGCGACGCGGGGTATTCGTGCGGCCAGTTCCGCGACATACTGCCGCATCCCGACCGACATGTGCGACGTCTCGCGCGCATCAAAGGCGACGTCGGTCATCCCGTGCCGCGCAACGCCTTCCATCGCACGATCGTTTGATAGAGCGCCGACCAGAAAGCGATGTACACGCCCCGCTTGCCGAGACGTATGCCTCCGCGCGGCCCGAGCAGCCATACGAAACGCACCGGCGCGACCAGCGCGCTGACGACGAGGCTTGCGGATGCTCGGCGGCAAGCCCTCGGCTTCGATGGACGTATAGCGCGCATACTTTCGTTCGTAAGCGCTTTGCTCGCGATACGAGTCGTGAAACAGCACGCCGTCTAAAACGCCGACCTTTCCCGGGACGCTCCAGCGCTCGTGCAGCGCGGCGCTTCCACCCGCAACCGGATGGGCGGAAACGACGCCGCGATCGGTTCGAAACATGCGCAAGATCATCTCGTTGTCCCATCCGAATGCGCGCACGACCTCACCGCAAAAACGCGTCGCGCGCCGCACGCGATAGGCCTCGATGTCTGCGGCTTCGGGTTCGATGCGAAACAGCGCGTCGCGCAGGACGTCGTCGAGCTGTTCGTCCGCATCGAGCATGAACGTCCAAGGCGTGCGCACGTTGTCGAGCGCGAAGGTGCGCGCGTCGACGAAATTCGTCCAGCGCCGCTCGAGCACGCTCGCGCCGGCGCGCCGCGCGACGGCGACGGTGTCGTCGCTCGAGCCTGCATCGAGAACGAGGACGTTCGCGCCAGGCGGCATCGAGGCAAGCGCGTCCGGCAACGCATCGCTCGCGTCGAGCGTCAGGACGACGAACGTGATCCGGCCGAGATTCAGGAGCGGGTCAGTTGTGCGCTGGGGGTCGCCTGCTCGCGACTGCGTGCCAAGGCCGCACCGACGAAATCTCGGTACAGCGGCGACGGGCGCGTCGGGCGCGACTTGAACTCGGGATGAGCCTGCGTCCCGACGAACCACGGATGAATGCTTTGCGGCAGCTCGATCACCTCGACGAGCGTCGTGCGGCCCAAAACGTGATGTCCCGAAAAGATCATGCGATGCTCTTCGAAGATCGCTTTGTATTTGTTGTTGAATTCGTAACGATGGCGGTGACGCTCGCTGATCTCGAGTGATCCGTACGCGCGCGCGGCCAGCGAGCCCGCTTCCAGGATGCAATCGTAGGCGCCCAGGCGCATCGTCCCGCCCTTGAAGTCGAGATTGCGCTGCTCGGGCAAAAAGTCGATGACGTTATTGGTCGTCGTCTCGTCGACTTCGGTCGTCATCGCGTCCTCGAGCCCGCAGACGTTGCGCGCGAACTCGACGCACGCTAGCTGCATGCCGTAGCAAATGCCGAGGAACGGGACTTTACTTTCGCGCGCGTGCTGAATCGCGCGCAGCTTGCCTTTCACGCCCCGCGCCCCGAAACCGGGCGCGACCAAGATCCCTTCGGCTCCGTCGAGGACGCCTAAGCCTTGCTCCTCGATCGTCTCCGAATCAACGCGCACGATCTCGATCGAGGCATCATGATAGATGCCGGCGTGATACAGCGCTTCGTTGATCGAGATGTACGCATCTTTGAGCTCGACGTATTTGCCGACCAGTGCGATGCGCAAGCGATGCGCCGGCCGATCGATGCGCTCGACCATCGCCGCCCATTCCTCGAGCCGGGCCGGATGCTGTGCGTGCAGGTCAAGCTTTTGAATGACGGCTTCGGCCAAGCCCTCGGCTTCGAGATTGAGCGGGACTTTGTAGATGCTCGACGCGTCGGCATTCCCGACGACGGCATGGGCGGGGACACCGCAAAACAGCGCGATCTTCTCTTTCAAATCTTCGGTGATGCGCCGGTGTGCGAGCCGGTTCGCACCACGATCGCGTCCGGCGAGATACCGATTCCGCGCAGCTCTCGCACGGAATGTTGCGTGGGCTTCGTTTTGAGCTCGTCGGCTGCGCCTAAGTGCGGCAGAAGCGTCAGATGGACGTACATGACGTTCTCGTCGCCGACGTCATGCCGAATTTGACGTATCGCTTCGAGAAACGGCAGCGACTCGATATCGCCAACCGTTCCGCCGACCTCGATGATGTAGACGTCGGCAACTTGCATCTCCGCAACGCGCGTGATCTCGGCTTTGATTTCGTTCGTAATGTGCGGAACGACTTGAACCGTCGCGCCCAAATAATCGCCGCGCCGCTCTTTCTCGATGACCGACGCGTAAATTTGACCCGTCGTAACGTTGTTACGGCGCGTCAAATTCTCGTCGATGAAGCGCTCGTAGTGCCCAAGATCGAGATCGGTCTCGGCACCGTCTTCCGTAACGAAGACCTCGCCGTGCTGGTACGGATTCATCGTACCTGCGTCGACGTTGATGTACGGATCCAGCTTCTGGATCGAGACGGTCAGCCCGCGGGCCACGAGTAGGCGCCCGAGCGAAGCTGCCGTTATCCCCTTCCCTAGCGAACTAACAACGCCGCCGGTAAAGAAGATGTATTTCGCCATTACGGGTTGCTAATGTTCGCGGCTAAGCGGCCTTGCGCCTCTCGTTGCAGAAGTGGCGCCGAATGCGACGACCGTATCCGACCACGATTGCCGGGAGCCTGCCCAAACCGTCCTGGCTCGCCGAGACCGAGCGGCTCTGGCCCGCTTGGCGACTCGAGGGAACCGAGCTGCACGCGGGCGATCCGCGATGCGACGCGCATTGCAGTTTTCGAACAGGCACGCGCGGGGATCGATCTCATCACAGACGGCGAGCAATCGCGACAGCATTTCGTGCACGGTTTTCTGGCCGGCGTCGAGGGAGTCGATTTCACGAAGAAAGTGACGCGCGGTATTCGCGCCGATCGCTATGAAGCCGAATGCCCGAGCATCGTCGGTCCGGTGTCCCGCCGCGTTCCGATCTTCGCCGACGACGTGCGATTTGCAAAATCACTCGGAGGGGCCGTGAAGATTACGATTCCCGGCCCGATGACGATCGTCGATACCTTATACGACGCGCACTATTCGGACCGCAGGACGGCCGCGCTCGCCTTCGCGCAGGTCATTCGCGAGGAGGCCGAAGAGCTCGTCGCGGCGGGCGTCGACGCGATCCAGCTCGACGAGCCTGCGTTCAACGTCTATTTCGAGGAGGTCGAGGATTGGGGCATCGCTGCCCTCGATGCGGCAATCGGCGGCCTCAATGTGATCAAGGCCGTTCACATCTGCTACGGATACGGCATCGAAGCAAACAACAATTGGAAGAAATCGCTCGGCACCGAATGGGACCAGTACGCGCAGCTCTTTCCGTTCCTCTCGCAGAGCTGCGTCGATCAGGTTTCGATCGAGCTTGCCGGCTCGCGCGTCCCTCCGGAAGTTCTTTCGCTCCTCCACAATAAGGATGCCGCAATCGGCGTCATCGACGTTGCGACCGATCGCGTCGAAACCCCGCAGGACGTGCTCGACAACGATTCGCCTGGCAGAGAAATATTTGCCGACGGAACGCATTTGGTGCTCGACCAACTGCGGAATGGCTCCGATGCGGCGAGAGCTCGCGTACGCGAAGCTGCAAGCGCTTGGCGCCGGTGCCGAACTGGCGCGCGATCACGCAATGCTTGCGACGATGAAACGTTCCAGTCCGGCGTAATCCGCTCCGACTTCGATTCGTGCAGCACGCAGAGCGTCTTTGACGAGCTGCGCGAGCGGATAGATCGTGGCAGGCGCGGCCTCGAGCACGGCGCTACCGCCGGGGGCCAGCAGTTCGCCCAGACGTGAAGTCAGCTTCCGATACACGTCTAGCCCGTCGGCTCCGCCGTCAACCGCGCTCAGCGGTTCGTACGCGACCGGGTCGGGCGGCAGCGGGATATCCGCGCTCGGAACGTACGGCAGATTTGCGACGATGCAATCGAAGCGCTGCGCTCGGCGCTCCTTTGAAGATGTCGCATTGGACGAAACTCGACGAGCTCCGTCACTTGCAGACGCTCGCGCGTTTCGGCTTGCAACATCGAGCGCGTCGCGACTGACGTCTGTTGCGGTAACGCTGCAATCCGGAGATTTCCAGCGCAAGGGTGATCGCAAGGATTCCGCTTCCGGTCCCGACGTCGAGTGCGCGCTTTCCCTTGGAAGTACGCAATGCGTCGATTGCCGCCTTCGCAACGTGCTCCGTTTCCGGACGTGGAACCAGCACGCGCTCATCGACATAGAATTCACGTCCGTAAAATCCGGCAAGATGCGTTAAATATGGGATCGGAACGCCGCGCATCCGCTCGTCGAGCAATACACCGAATGCATCCAGGTTCTCGCGCGTGAGCTCGTCATCGCCGTGTGCGAGCATCCAGGCATGATCGAGGCCTAGGAATTGCCCGAGCAACTGCTGCGCATCGGCGCGTGCCGATTCCCGAACGTGCTCTGCGGCTTGCCCGGAACGCAAACGCATGATGCCGACGGCGAGCGCCGAGGCAACGGTCACGCGACGGCGGAGCCCGCCAAGAGCTTTGCTTTTTCGTCTTTTTTCAGCTCGCCGACGAGCCGATCCATGTCGCCGTCCAAAATCCCGCGGATGTTTCCGAAATTCTGATTGATGCGGTGATCGGTGATCCGGTCTTGCGGGAAGTTGTACGTGCGGATCTTCTCGCTACGATCGCCCGTACCAACTTGCGAACGCCGTAGATTACCGACCGCATCTTGCGCTTCGCGCTGTTTGCGATCGTAAATCACGGCACGCAGCATCTGCATCGCGCGATCTTTGTTTTGTAGCTGCGAGCGCTCTTCACTGCAGGCTACGATCGTTCCGGTCGGGACGTGCGTAATACGTACAGCCGACTCCGTCTTGTTGACGTGTTGTCCGCCGGCACCGCTGGCTTTGAACGTATCAATCTGAAGGTCGCTCGGGCGAATCTCGACGTCGACTTCTTCGACTTCCGGAAGGACGGCGACCGTCGCCGTGCTGGTGTGGACGCGGCCTTGCGCTTCCGTCACGGGAACGCGTTGCACGCGATGGACGCCACTTTCATATTTGAAATAACGATATGGCTCGCCGCCTTTGACCGAAACGACGACTTCTTTATAGCCGCCGGCTTCGTTTTCGCTCGCGGAGACGATCTCCGCGCGCATGCCGTGATCTTCGGCGAAGCGCAGATACATGCGCAGCAAATCCGCTGCGAAAATGCCGGCTTCGTCTCCGCCCGCTCCGGCACGAATCTCGATGAAGACGTCTTTGTCGTCGTTCGGATCGGTCGGAATCGAGCAGCTCTTGCAAGCGCTCTTCGAGCTCTTTGCGCCGCTCGCGCAACGCTTGCGCTTCTTCTTCGGCCAGCGCGTGCATCTCCGGATCGTTGCGATCGGCGAGCAGCGCGTCGTTGGCGGCGACGGCGGCAAGAAGACGCGTGTAGGAGCGATATGCCTCGACGGGCTCGACGAGCTTGGCGCGCTCGCGCGTCAACGTCGTATAGCGCTCCTGATCGAACGGGCGGCTTGTATCAGCCAACGCCGCATCGATCTCATCGAAGCGCTTGGACATCTGTTCCAGACGGTCGTATACGGAGCTCATGGTGTTTGCTGCGGCGGGAACCGAACGACGAACGCCTGCGCAAAGAAGTCCGCGAGCGCGTCCCGGCTGATCGCCGTAAATGACAACCACGTTCCGACCGAAACGTTTACGAGACTCTCGGTCATCTGGGTCCACGGTGCGTAGATGCTTGGTGCCTGGAGCCGGTCGATGTCCCCGACGCGCCGCCCCGCGGTACCCGCCCACGTTAGCAGGTCGCCGATGCCGATAGCATGTCCATCTGGGAGTGCGTTTCCGAGCAACAGCTCGTCAAAACGAACGACCGAGCGGGCGTTGCGCAGAAACGCCACGACGCCGAGCGTATCCTGCGCAATCGTCCCCAGCGTTCGTGCGTCGGCGCGCTCGAAAGCCGTCGAGGACCGCCCACGAATTTGGTTCGAGGGGGGGCGACAAACTCTGCGTCGTGCCGGCGAAGCGCGATCCAAAGCGCTCCCGTCCGATTTCCTCCCACAGCGAACGCTCCGAGGTAGATGTAGCCGTAACCGCAATGACGCGCGCTGCATCGTGCGGCACGTAGGCGAAGCAGCCGTGCACGTGCTGGCGCGCGCGTGACTCCGACCGCATCGGTGATCACCGGCCCTTTCCAAATGAAGCGCTCCCACGGACCGCTCTCACGCAACACGGGCGGAAAGCGTTCGTCAATCGAAACGAAGTCGACGTTCACATTACTTCCAAACTCCGTTTGCAGCCGGCGGCGATCCGTGTAGTACGGCAGATCGAACTCGCTATGCGAGAACGATTTCATCTTTCGTTCGACGACTTCGCTTCCGCCGAGGTGAGAGAAATGCCAGCCGCCGTCGACAACATCCATGTCACTCTCGGCAACCATTCGCAGCTTGCGCAACAGCCCGTCGGACGGGAGATTGCGGACTTCGACCGAGCGCGTACCGATCCACGTCTCCGGCGAGATACGGTTCACGTACCCGAGTGCGTAGGTTTGTCGGTGCCCGAGTACCGGTTTGTTCGAGGGGCGGCGCGCGACGTTGCGCGGATCCGGAATCTCATCGCAATCGCTGAGCATGACCAGGTCGCCGGGATCCGCGCCTGCCAGTCCCCGAGTGAGAAAATCGCGCTGCCCCCACTCGTTCTCCCATGGATCCGGATTGACGGCTGCATCGTAGACGAACACGCTGATCTTGTCATTCCAGCGCGCAAACCGTTCGCGTGCTTCCGAGAAATACAGCGGTTTCGGCGCGCCGCGGAATGTGAACGGCGCCTCGCAGAGCACAAAGCGGTCGACCACGTTTTCGAGCGTCCGCAGGCGCACCTCCAGCAGATCGAGCTCATCGAAAAACGTAAAACAGTCGAAGATCATGCGGCCCGTGGCGCAAAGCGAAAGATGAACGCATGCGCGAGGAAGTTCGCAAGTGCCTCGCGCGAGATCTCGGGGAAGCGGAAATCACGAACCACGAGATCGTACAACATCTCCGGTACGCGCGGCCAAATGAATCCGGAAAGCTCGACGCTCTCGATGCGGTCCTCGACATCAGGACGTTCGCCGTTTGAGGCAAACCACGCGCGCAGCTCGTCGACTGCCGATGCACGCCCAGGCGGAAAGACCGCGCCGTCCAGCACCGCGCGCATCTGCACGCACGAGCGCGCGTTCCGAGCATAGGCGACGATACCTACTCCGGAGTCGCGCACGGCGCGGAACCGCTCGAGGTTCTCGCGTTCCAGACCATCCACGACAATCCACGCACCGGGCAGCGCAGTCGCATCGCGTATGCTGGCCAAAACGCCCCCAAACCGCTCGCCGAACCGCGCCTCGCCGGCTTGCCGGAAATGCTCGGGGTCTTCGGTGACTGCTACCACGCGCGCAGCGCTCTCCGGAACGTATGCGAAACACCCGTACGCGTGCAGCAGCGCGAGAACATGTTCGCGCGTTTGCGGTTCCGGCTTCGGCCAAATATACGTCGACCAGCGCGCGTCCTCGCACAATGGCGCCGGAAAGCTCCCGTCGAGCGGAACCCAATGCGCTTCATTTTCGCTCGCGCATTCGACTTGGAGGCGATGACGATCCGCATAGTAGGGGATGCCGTATTCGACGTGAGAATAGGCGGCGCGTTTCTTGTGCATCACTTCCGCGCCGCCGAACGATGAGAAATGCCAGCCGCCGTCGACCGTCTCCGTCTCGCTATCGGGTTGCTGCCGCACCGTATTGATCGAACCGTAACTTTCGATGTCACCTCGCAGGATCGCGCGCGTCCCGATCCATACGACCGGTGAGACCCGGTTGACGTAACCGATCGAGAAACGTTGCCGGTGAGCAAGAATGCGTTTTGCGACGGGCCGCCGCGCGGCGTTCCGCGGATCGGGGATCTCGTCGCAATCGCCGATCAAGATGAGATCGTCAGGATTGCTTTCGCTCAAGCCGTCGATCAAACGATTGCGCTGAGAGAACTCATTGTCCCACGGATCCGCGCTGGCAGGTCCCTCGTAGACGAGATGCACGATCTTGTCGCGCCAGGCTGCAAAGCGTTCGCGCGCTCGATCAAAGTAGAGTGGCTTTGGCGTACCGCGAAACGTAAACGGCGATTCGCAAATCACGAAACGATCGACGACCGGCGCGAGAATCCTCAGCCGAAGCTCGAGCAAATCGAGCTCGTCGAAGAACGTAAAACAATCGAAGATCACGCGTGATCGGCAATCGCGTGGTCGGCAATCGCAATGAACGCACGAATGCGCGCACGCTCCAGAACCGCCGCGTCGTTGATCTTGAAGCAGATGGTCGGACTCGTTAGCTCGAACGGCAACGGCTGCTCGAGCGGGATCGATTCATCCGGAACCGGATCGATCGTCAGCGGACGCCAGCCCGCAGCCCGCAGGAGCGGCTCGATCTCCGACTGGACGAGGGGGTGGGCGCGCGCCAGCGGCGTGCCGCCCCAGAAGGCCTGCAGGCCGCGTACGTAAGCTGCGTTCGCAACGACCAGAAACAGCCGCGCAGAAGGCGCTGCGGCTCCGACGGCAGCCAAGAGCCCCTGGGGGTCATCGGTGTCGTCGATCCCCTCGAGCACGACGTGCTCGACCCTCCCGAGCGCTCCCGGCTCGGGCCAGGAACCCTCGAGCGCCACCAGCGCGACACCGTCGCCGCGCGCGGCAAGCAGCTCCGGATAGTTCTTGTCGGGCGAGGCGACGACGGTCAGGGAGGTTCCGGGTGGAAAATTCGTGAGGAGGGCCCGCCGCAGATCGGCGTCGATCATGCGTAAACTGCGCCGCCCCGGGGGCCGAATCTATAGGAGGGACTTCCGTCCCAGGGGCTCTTCATGTCCGACGTTGTCAATCTAACTCTTCAAATCGTCACGGTAAGTGACTTGGCGGTGCCGCGGTGGATGACACCCTGGGCGCAGCACCTCTTTGCTATTCCGACGCACATGACCCCGCAAGAGCGACTCATGCTGCTGCAGACCGGCGTCAATCTCGCGCCCAATTTTACGATCGTGGAAATCGGGAGCTATCTCGGCGCGAGCACGGCGTTTCTCGGATTCGCCGCGCTGCAAAGAAACGGCAACGTACACGCCATCGATCCGTGGATGAATACGGCGATGGGGGCCGAGGGGCAGCGCGACACGTTTGCCGAGTTCTCGAAAAATACGGCGCCGTTCAAGCATTACATCACCACGCATCGCGGTGAGTCGGCAGAGATTGCGCGGCGCGTCGGCTCGATACCGTGCGACATGATTTTCATAGACGGCGATCACAACTATAACGCCGTCGTAACCGACTTGCGCTCCTGGCTTCCGTCGCTCAAGCCTGGCGGAGTTCTCGCGATGCACGACATGGACGCGCCGACCGTCAAGCAAGCTTTCGACGAAATCGTCGGCTCGAACGTACTGCAGCCGCCCCAACTCGTGGAACGGCTGCTGATTTGTCAGCCGAAGACTTTGGCTGCGGCTACGCGAGCTTCGTAGCGAAGGCTACGCTTCGGCCTTTGCGGCGTCGCGCACGCGCTGACGCGCGGCGGCTTCTTCCTTCTTCTTACCGGCAGCGGCGAGGCGTTGGTTGTACTTGTCGACGCGGCCGGCCGTATCGACCAGCTTTTGCGTTCCGGTAAAGAACGGATGACACGCCGAGCAGATCTCGATGTGAATCTCCGGGAGCGTTGAACCGGTCGTAAAAGTGCTTCCGCAGTTGCAAGCTACTTTGGCCGCAGGGTGCCACTTAGGATGGATCTTGTCTTTCACAGCCCCAACATTCTAGCACCCGTGGCAAGGCTCGGCCGCGGCGCCGTTAAACAGTAGCGGGTCATGAAACTCCCCCTCGCTTTTGCCGGCGTGCTTCTGATATCGCTTCTATCGCTCGCCGACGCAGGCGCGCAGCAGCAGCAGCAGAGCGTTCCGCCTACCCCCGCTCCCGCGATCGCCACCCCGACGGCAGCGCCGACGGTCAACCCGACCGTCAGCCCTGCGCCTCGAGGCCGCGGCCGCTCCAACTCGTCACCGTCGCCGTCCACGTCGCCGAGCGAGACCCCGGCACCGCCGCAGTTCACGACGCTCGACGGCACCTGGGAAGTCGAGCTTCAGACCCGCGCGACGACCTACTACTCGCACTTCACGCTTCGTCAGAGCGGTGCCCAAGGCGCGGACGTCTCGGGGATTTGGGATCAAGGCGGCAACCCGGACAAGAAGCTGGTTGTCACGGGAACGTTTGACGGGCGCCTCTTCAAGTTCATGGCGACGCTCAAGGAAAACGAATACACCTTCACCGGTTACGTCGAGAACTATAGCGACATCGTCGGAATGGTGACCGACGGGAAAAACGACTTGCCGTTCACCGCGCAGCATCGCAAAAAAGAGAAGTTCTTCAACAACATCACGCCCGGTATCTAGGACGATGCAAGACCATACGTTTGGTTTTCGAACCCGCGCATTGCACGCCGGCGCACCGCCCGATCCGGCGACCGGCGCTCGCGCTCTTCCTATTTATATGAGCACGAGCTTCGTCTTCGACTCCACCGAGCACGCGGCCGAGCTGTTCGCCTTGCGCACGTACGGCAACATCTACTCGCGCATCGGAAACCCAACGGTTGCGGCCTTCGAAGAACGCATGGCGAGCCTCGAGGGAGGTCTCGGCGCCGTTGCAACCGCGAGCGGTCTCTCAGCGCAGTTGTGCACCGTCCTGGCGCTGGCGCAAGCCGGCGATCACATCGTTGCCTCGGCGAATCTCTATGGCGGAACCGTTACGCAATTCACCGTGACGCTCAAACGGATGGGCATCGAGGCTACGCTCGTCCCCGGAGGCGAACCGGGACCGCTTGCGGCTGCGATTCGTCCGAACACGCGCCTGCTCTTCACGGAGACGATCGGCAATCCGGCCGGCAACGTCGCCGATCTCGCATCGCTTTCGAGCGTCGCGCACGAACACGGCATCCCGCTCGTCGTCGACAACACGTTTGCATCGCCGTATCTGTGCCGTCCGATCGAATGGGGCGCCGACATCGTCATTCATTCGGCGACGAAATTCATCGGCGGGCATGGGACGGCGCTCGGCGGCGTGATCGTCGAAAGCGGCACGTTCGATTGGGCCGCCGGACGTCATCCGCTGCTCTCCGAACCGAGCCCCGGTTACCACGACATGAACTTCGCCGAAACGTTCGGCGAATACGCATTCTTGATGCGCGTCCGCGCCGAAGTGCTGCGCGACGTCGGCGCCGCGCTGTCGCCGATGAACGCGTGGTTGCTGATGCAAGGGCTCGAGACGCTTGCGTTGCGGATGCAGGGCCATTGCGCGAACGCGCGTCACGATCGCGAACGTGGCTGCGAGCGCGCGAAGAAGTCGCGTGGGTCTCGTACGCGGGCCTGGATGCATCGCAGGCCGATCGCGTGCGCAAATATCTTCCGCAACGGCGCAGGTTCGATCTTCACCTTCGGGCTGCGCGGCGGACGCGAAGCCGGCCGCGCGTTCATCGAGGCGCTCGAGCTCTGGAGCCATCTCGCAAACGTCGGCGACGCGAAGAGCCTCGTCATCCATCCCGCGACGACGACGCATCAGCAGCTCACCGACGAAGAGCTCGCCGCTTGCGGCGTCTCACCGGAGATGATCCGTCTCTCCGTCGGGCTCGAAGATCCCGAAGATCTGATTTGGGATCTCGAAAACGGGTTGCGCGCTGCGCGCAGCATCGCAACCGCGGCCGCTAAATGATTCTCACCACGATCGCGCAGCGGCGCGCGCTCTTGGACCGCTCGACGAGCGTCGCGATGATCGGCGCCTCGCCGAATACGACGCGGCCAAGCTACTTCGTCTTTTCTTATCTGCGAACGCGCGGACGCTATCAGGTCTCGCCGATCAATCCGACGACCGGCGCGATCGACGGCGTCAAATCATATCCGTCGCTCGCTGCGTACGCCGCTGAGCGCGGCGTACCGGACATTGTCGACGTCTTTCGCCGGCCGGATCAGCTGATGCCGATCGTCGAGGAAGCGATCGCGATCGGCGCTCCGGCGATTTGGTTTCAATACGGCGTCATCAACGAAGAGCGCGATCAAGCGCGCCGACGAGGCCGGTCTCGACGTCGTCGTCGATCGCTGCATCAAGGTCGAGTCGGCCCGGTTCGACGGCGGCCTTGCCATCGGCGGATTGAACACGCACTTGATTACCTCGCGCCGGCGTCACGCTTCACCGGCGCCGGGCGGAGGGCTGCGCTGAGCCGACTCCGCGAAGCGGCTGAGCTCGACGCTCGCATCCGCCACGCGATGAACCAAATTGCGTTGACCGAGCACGAGTTCAATCACCTCGCGCGCGATATCTTCGCGCACCAGATCCGTTACGACGCGCCGTACGCGGCCTTCGCGCGCAGCCTCGGCTTCGACGAACACCGGCTTCCAGAGCAGTGGCACGAGATTCCGGCCGTTCCGACGGTCGCGTTCAAAGACGCAGACGCTCGCGACGTTCGACACCCGCGAAGCCCGCATCGTCTTCGAGACGAGCGGGACGACGGCGGCGGAGTCAGGCCGTCACTATTTCGAGGAAAGCTCACTCGCGCTCTACGACGCCTCGCTGCTTGCGGGATTCGATCACTTCATGCTCGAGCGCGACCACCAGCTGCCTTTGCGTTATCTGCTGCTCGTTCCGGATCGCAAGAGCTCGTCGCTCGGCTACATGATGCGCCACGTCGCGCAAGTTCGCGGCGACGGCAAAGACCGCACGTTCGTCGACGCGCAGGGTGAAAACTTGGACGTCGCCGCCTTCGTCGCCGCGCTCGCGCAAGCGTTCGAGGATCACGTCGCGGTTTGCATCGCGGGGACGGCATTTGCGTTCGCCGCGCTGCTCGAAGCGACGCGGCGGCAAGCCTCTGCCCACGCGCCCAGGTTCGCGCCTCATGGAAACCGGCGGCTTCAAGGGACGAAGGCGCATCGTCGAGCGCGCCGACCTCTACGCGCAGCTCGCACAGCTGTTTCGACCTTGCGCCGGAACGCATCGTCGCCGAGTACGGGATGACCGAGCTGACGAGTCAATACTACGACGCGCCCTGGTCGCGCACGCAGGGGGAGCGCGTGAAGATCGGCCCGCCCTGGCTGCGTCCATCGATCGTCGACGCGCGCCGGCAATCCTGTCGCGGACGGTGAGATCGGCGTTCTGCGCCACGTCGATCTTGCGAATCGCGGTTCGGCTCGTCGCGATTCAAACCGAAGATCTCGCGCTGCGAATCGGCGAGGGCGCATTCGTGTTGCTCGGCCGCGATCCGGATGCGCGCATGCGCGGTTGCTCTTTGGATGTCGAAGACTTACTCGCTCGACGCGGCTAGCATCATCGGTGCCGTCGCCGATGCCGCACGAACGCTGGAGCGACGCCGATTTTCCGCCGCGCGTCCGGGCGACCGCAGCGATTGCGAAGCGCACCGGCTATACGATTCCCGGTCGTCGACTACGCGCTCGACCGCCTATTCTCACCGCTGCGCGCCGACGACACTCGAGCATGCGATCGCGCAAGAACTCGGTTCGATCGAAGCGCTCGACCGGTTCGTCGAACGCGAGGGCGTGCAGTCGCGCGCGTATCCCCTCGGCAACGTCGTCGTCGTCTCGAGCGAAACGACGATCGGCGTTGCGATCGTCCCGGCTATCTTCGCGTTGTGCGCGAAGTGCACGGTTCTCGTGAAAGATCGCGAGGACGCTTTGGTGGCGGCCTTCTTCGAAACGCTTGCGCAGGAGCAACCTGAGCTGGGAAAGCGCGCGCAGGCGCGGATCTGGAAGGGCGGCGACCCCGGCGAAGATCGCGACCTACGCGTCGCGGACGCCGTCGTCGCGTTCGGACGTGATGATTCGCTGGCCGCGATCCGGCGCGCGTTGCGGCCGGGCGCGCGATTCGTCGGCTACGGACATCGTGCGAGCATCGGCTACGTCAGCCGCGAGGCGCTTGCGAACGAAACCTGTGCGCGCGCTGCCGCCGAAGGCGCGGCACGCGATCTCGTCCTCTACGACAGTGAGGGCTGCATGTCGCTTCAAGCGCTCTTCGTCGAGCGTGGCGGCTACGATCGTGCCGCACGATTTCGCGCGCATGTTGATCGACGCAGCCGCGGTCGCGTCGGTCGAATTCCCGGCCGGCAAGCTCGATCCGCGCGTCGTGACCTATTGCACCGGCGCTAGTTTTCGCCAGGCGCTCGGACGCGGCAGCGTCTTACGAACGCCATCAGCGGATACGACGCTCGTCCTCGATCCGCCGCAGCACGAACCGCCGCCGCTCTTGCCGCGAATTCTTCCGGTCTACTCGATCGAAGGGCCCGAGGAGTGCGAGGAATACGTCCGCAGTCACGGTCTGCCGCTCGAAGCCTTTGCGCTCGCCGCGCCGAGCGAAACGCTGGCGGAGCTGGGAGCGCGGCTCGGCGCCGCGCGCATCGCGCGTCTCGGCGAAATGCAAGCACCGTCGCCGGGCTTGCACCACGGCGGGCGCGCTCGCATCGGCGATTTCATTCGATGGACGGACGTCGCATGAAGCAAGATTCCAGGACCGCGCTCGCGCGAGCTTGCCGAACGCTTGCGCGCCCACGAATCGCGCGGCGTCACGTTTCTTGCCGACGATTTTCCGATTTTTTGGGAATCGGCAAACGGTGCGCTCGTCACCGACGTCGACGGAAACCAATTCATCGATCTAACCTCGGCTTTCGGCGTGGCGACCGCAGGCCACACAAATTCACGCGTCCACGACGCAATCGTGGCGCAATCCGAAAAGCTCGTGCACGGGCTCGGCGACGTCCATCCCACCCGTGTGCGCGTCGAGCTGCTCGAGAAGCTTGCTGCGCTTGCGCCCGGCGACCTATCCGTCAGCTTTCTGTGCAACAGCGGCTCGGAAGCGATCGATTTCGCGCTCAAGACCGCATTCTTGCGCAACAAGCGCCCCGGAATTCTCGCGTTCACGGGTGCGTATCACGGCTTGACGTCAAGCGCGCTCGCCGTCACCGGGATCGACAAGTTCCGCGAGCCGTTCGCCCCGTTTATCCGCGGCGACGTGCGCTTTGCGCCGTTCCCCGCGCCGTTGCACACGATGGAGATGGAGTTCCGCGCCTACAAGATCGGCACGGTTATCGTCGAGCCGATCCAAGGACGCGCGGGCGTCATCGTACCACCGCGCGGCTGGCTCGCCGGCGTGCGCGCGCTATGCGATCTCTACGGCGCGTCGTTGATCTTCGATGAAATCTACACCGGATTCGGCCGCACCGGAAACATGTTTGCGTGCGAGTACGAGCAGGTCGTCCCCGACTTGCTGTGCGTCGGTAAAGCAATCGCGAACGGCGTGCCGCTCGCCGGCGTGATCGGAACGCGCAAAGTAATGGACGCATGGGAGGCCTCGCGCGGCGAAGCGCTGCACACCTCGACCTATCTCGGGAATCCGCTGGCCTGCGCCGCTGCACTTGCGAATATCGCCGAGATCGAAGAGCGCGGGCTAGTCGAGCGCGCCGCAACGCTCGGTGCAAAGCTTGGTGCACGTTTGCGCGAGCTTCCCGAACGCACGCCGCTCGTGTCCGCGGTCCGCGGCCGCGGGATGCTGTGGGGCATCCAGCTTCCCAGTCCCGAGCTCACGCTTGCGATCACGAAAGCTGCGTTACGGCTTGGGACGATCGTCCTTCCCGTCCGGCGTACGCGGTGACGTCGTCACGCTCGCGCCTCCGGTCACAATCGATGAAGGACAGCTCATGCACGCGGTCGATCTTTTGGAACAAGCGATTCAAGAGAGTGCGTAACTTGCAATCAGCAATAATGAAAGAGACACACATGTTGTTCCGAGGCCGGCGATACGATAAACACACGTTCGAAATGGAGATGGGCCGAGGGCTAATGGGGGCCCCATGCGCCAGCATGGGGGGCGCGGAGCCTGGGGCGGAGCGCCTTTAAATGAAAAAAATTCGCATCGGGATCGTCGGATCGGGTTTCGGGGGAGTCGTTCACGCGCCGGCGTTTCACGCGCACGAAGCGTTCGAGCTCGTCGCGATCGCATCACCGAATCGCGCCGAGGCAGTCGCCAAAGAACGCACGATTCCGAATGCCTTTCCTTCGCTCGAGGCGATGCTCGACGGAATCGAGCTCGATGCCGTCTCGATCTCGTCGCCGCCGTTTGCGCACCACGACGCAGTCTTACTCGCGCTGTCGCGCAAGAAGCACGTGCTGTGCGAGAAACCGCTTGCGCGGACCGTCGACGAAGCCGAAGCGATGGTCGCGGCTGCAAAAAAATCCGGGAAGGTAACCGGGATCGGTTTCGAGTTTCGCTTCGACCCCTCACGTCAAGCCCTCAAAGAGCTGGTCACCAACAATCATCTCGGACCGCTACGCGAGATCGAGTTCACGCATCTCACCACGATGCTGCGCCGCGATAGTGATCGCAAGCGCGGCTGGTGGTTCGAATACGCGCGCGGCGGCGGGATGATTCAAGCCATCGGCTCGCACATGATCGACAGCGTCACGTGGCTGGCCGGGCGTCCTCCGCGTTCGTACACCGGTTTCTCGCGGACGGCGAATTTCACGCGTAAAGACGCTAAGGGGACGTTCACGAGCAACGTTGCGGATGGGATGTTCGGACTTTTGGATTACGGCGACGGGCTGGTCGGACGGATCACGCTCGACGCGACCAACGTCGTCAATAGCTCGACGCTCGCGGTTTACGGCGAAGATCGCACCGCCGCCGCGAGCGGCGATAGTCTGGCGTGGTCAAAGCTCTTTACGGTCGACGCAAACGAAACGTCGGAATACGAGCTGGCCACGTCGCCGTACGATCAGTACAAGGCTGCGCAGCCGAACGTTCCGCTCGTGCTTGCGAATGCTCGATCAATTCGTGGCTGCAATCGAAGGCAAGCCGAATACGCTGCCGACGTTTGAGGACGGACTGCTGGTGCAACGCGTAATGGCAGCACTAGGGTACGAGGCTAGTAAATAGAGTCGAAGTCGCCTTGCGTGGCGTGCGTCTCTTCGAGGATCGTCATCCACGCGATGTTGTAGCCGCGCGGATGCAGGAGCTGGCGTCGGATCGCCGAGCGGAATCTTGCTGCAGCATATCATCGATCGATTCGAGGACGGTCACCGAAGGCGTAAATCCGAGACGCGACGTCATCTTGGTGTTGGTCATCCGGTAATCGCGCACGATCTTCGGAAGGCCCGTTTCCTGTAGCTCGACGCGATGGCTCGCGAGCTTCATCTCAAGCGACCCCTTGACCAGCATGGCCAGCTCGCGAATCTGATAGTTCTCCTGCATGACGTTGAAGATCTCGGCATGGACGTCGTCGCGCTCGGCGAGATAGCACGCAATGTGCGCACGCGCAACGTCGGTGACGTCGACCAGCGGTCGCCACTGCCAACCTCCGCCGTGCAGGAACAATTTTCCGAATACGGCCGCATCTTTGACGAACGTGTTGACGACCAAATCAAAGCGCATGCGGGGACTGAAACCGTAGACGGTCCCTTGGCGCAAGATCACCGGAGTGAAGGTCGCATCGGCGGCTTCGATCAGCTTCTCTTCGGCGTACTTCTTCGAGAGCGAATACGCGCCGCGCGGTTTGACGTCGGCCGTTTCGTCGTACGTTCCCGGCGCCGATCCCGTCGTAGATCGACGCGCTCGATCCGAAAACCAAGCGCGCGACGCCGGCACGCTTGCACGCACGCGCCAGCTCTTCGGTCGCGACCGCGTTCATCTCCCAGTTGGCTTCCGGACTGTACTCGGCGGTCGGATCGTTCGAGAGTCCGGCGAGATGACTCACGACGTCGATGCCGTCGAGCCAACGCGGATCGAAGCGGCGAATGTCGCCCGCGATGCATTCGACCTTCGCGAGTTCCGGCGGCATCGTGCGTCCGAAGAAAAAGCGGTCGATGAGGCGCACGTCGTCGCCGCGCGCGACAAGTTGGCGGCACAGCTCGAGGCCGATGTACCCGGCGCCGCCGGTGACGAGTACTTTCAGCGGCGAGCCTCGGACATGAACGGCGTGATCGGCACGCTCGTGTCGGCGCGCTCGAGATACCGCCAGATCGCAGAAAGACCTGCCATCGTCGCACGCGCGCGAATGTCGGCACGATCGCCGGGGAAGGTCGCGCGATACGTGCGCGGTTCACCGTCCGCTACAAGTGCAAACCAAACGAGCCCAACGGGCTTATCTTCAGTGCCTCCGCCCGGACCCGCAACGCCCGTCGTTGCGATCGCGACGTCCGCGCCCATACGCCGGCGTGCACCACGCGCCATGGCGATCGCCGTTTCAACGCTGACTGCACCGTGCTCGCGCAAAATGTCCGCTGGAACGTCGAGCATCGAACGTTTCACGTCGTTGTTGTACGCGACGACCCCGCCGCGAAAAACATCCGATGCGCCGGGTACGCGGACGAGCGCGTCGGAAATCGCGCCACCGGTACACGATTCGGCGGTTGCGATCGTTTGACGCCGCCGGCGCAGCGTGTCGATAATCTGGCTCTCGACCGTCTGCGCGTCGACGCCGTAGATGCCGTAGCCGATGCGCTCGCGGATCTCACGCTCGATCGGCGCGATCATCGCCTTCGCGGCGTCGGCAGTTTCGGCTTTCGCCATGATCTTCACGTCGCAGCGTCCGCCGTGCGCAAGGACTGCGATCTTCGGGTTTTCGGACGAGCGGAAGAGGTCTTCGATCCGGCGGTCGAGCTCCGATTCCGGGATCCCGATCGTGTGAATCGTTCGCGTCGTAATCGTTTGACGTAACGCGAAGCGTTCAACCAGCCAAGGCGACCAGCTTGTCCGTCATCATCGCGCGCATCTCGCGCGGCACACCCGGCATACCTGCGACGAATTTTCCGTCGTCTCGCAGCGCGATGAATCCGGGCGCGGTGCCGTGCGGATTGTCGAGTACGACGCCGGGAGTAGGCAGCATCGCTTGACGACGATTGTTGTCGCTCATCGTGCGCTTCATCATCGCAAAGCGCTCCTCGATCGCATGGAGCGACGTCCTCGTGCAACTCGAGATGCGTCCCCGTCGCGGCTGCGACGGCATCTTTCGTCAAGTCGTCGACGGTTGGACCAAGTCCGCCGGTGGTGATGACGCCGTCGGCACGTTCGAGCGCACTGCGCAACATCGCTTCCAGGCGCTCCGGATTATCGCCGACGGAATGCTTCGCATACACGTCGACGCCGATATCGGCGAGGGCGCTCGCAACGAATGCGGAGTTGGTGTCGATGAGATGCCCGAGCAACAGCTCCGTCCCGATGGTCACGATCTCTACGGATGCCATGACGGCCTCTGCCACACCCTTCCTATTCGAACCAGTCGGGATAGCGTACGCTGATCTGCACGTCGAATCCCTCGGCGGCTTCGCGACCCGCCGCTTTTCGCGCCTCGGAGTCGGCAAGCGCTCGATTCGCATTGCGTCTTTGCGCGAAGAGCATCGAGAAAGCGCGCGAACTTCGCGTCGAGGACGCGCTGAATCGCGATCCGCCAGCGTTTGCTGACGGCAGGCGAGACGCCGCCGGTCGAAACGGTGATACGCGCCGGCCCGGCTTTTGCAACCGCCTGCATCGCAACGAACCCGTACGCGGGCTGATCGATGCAGCACAACAGAAAGTGATGACGGTCGGCGAGCTCGCGCAGGCGCGCCGAAAGCGCCTCGTCGAGCGGCGTCGAGATCACGAAGAACGCGCTCGGCGACGTCCTCGTCGCGTAAGGCGCCGGCGTCGCGAACGTAGCGAACCTTCGCGCCGGCTTCTTCGAGCGAGCGCGCTTTCTCAATCGCCTCGCGATCGCCGTCCGGACCGATGACGACGCAATCGCGACCCTCGAGGTTCAACCCGACTGGGAAGAACGCCGGCGGTAGCGGATCGCGTTTAATAGTCGACCGGCCTGAGATAAAACTCGTTGATCGCGGTGTTGCTGAGCATCGCCGTCGTCGGCAGATGCCGTTTCCAGTGCGTCGAGTCGACGCGCTTACGCACGATCCGCACTTCTTCCGGCGCAAGACCCATGCGGACGATCTGATCGTCGTCGAAACCTTGCAGCATCGCCGCCAGGATTGCATCGGCTTTGCGGTACGTGATCCCGAGATCGCCTTCGTCGGTTTGATCGGCTTCGAGATCGGCGCTCGGCGCCTTGTCGACGATCGGCAGCGGAACGCCGAGATAGCGCGCCAGATCCCACACTTGCGTCTTGAACAGATCGCCGATCGGATTGACGGGCGGCGTGTCGTCGGCATGCCAGGTGAAATAGCCCATCATCCGTTCCGTCTTGTTGCCGGTGCCGATCGGAAGCGCAGTCAGCTTCGCGGATTGATCGAAGAGCACGACCATTCGCACGCGCGCCATAACGTTGCCCGCACGGCGCGGATCGACGCCGGGCTCGAACTGCAAATAACCGTCAACCGCGCGCCGTAATCTCGATCGTACGCTCGTTGATTCCGAGCGCGTCGACGACGAGCTTCGCGTCGTCGAGCGACGACGCGCTCGACTTTTTATATGGCATGCGAATCGCGTAGACGTTCTCGGGCCCAAGCGCGCGTGCGCACAGATACGCAACGCACGCGGAATCGACTCCGCCCGAGAGGCCCAGAACTGCTTTGTGGATGCCGCGCCGCCGTACGAGCTCGTCGGCCAAAAACGCTTCGAGCCAGCGCGCCGTCACTTCCGGATCGCTCTTGACCGATGCGTACGGATCGATCGCGGGTGCTTGAATGATCGGCAGCGTCATCGCCGCAGCTCGCTTGCGATCTCGGTGATGTTCGGCGCTTCGAGTTCCGCCAGCAGATCGGGAAGCACCGCGTGCAGATCGCCAAGCAGCGGTAAGCCGGCGCGCGCAACGTCGATCTCGGCTAGGTCGATGTCGGCGCGGACGATGCACGCTTCGAGCGGTCCGGCCGCGACGATCACGTCGCCGCGCGGACCGATGACCTGCGAGCTGCCGGTCATCCCTTTGCCGCCCTCGAAACCCGCCAGCCCCGCGTAGACGATGAACACGCCGTGTTCGCTCGCATAGTTTTGCAATAGCGAACGCCAGCGCCCAATGCTTTCCAATTCGCCCTGCGCCTGAATGCCGCGTCCCGGCGAAGCGCTCGGGATCAAGAAGAAGCGCGCGCCCTTGACGGCCGCAATCGTCGGAACGATCCCGTGCCACGCGTCTTCGCAAATCATGATTGCGGCGCGGCCGAACGCGGTCGGAAACGCCTCAAGCCGTTTCCCTCGCGAATGAAAGCGTTCTTCGTCGAACACGCCGTAGGTCGGCAAGAACAGCTTGCGATGAACGTGCACGATCTGCGCCGATCCCGACGGATCGAGCTTCGCGTACACGGCGCTGTTGTAATACGTGCCTTCGTCGTTTTCGAAAAAGCCGCTGACGATTTCGACCGGCTTGCGCGCACCCGACGCGTGCCAGGCAGCGCCGAGTCTGCGCGCAAAGGCTGCGGAGCTTTCCGCGAGCTCGTAAACGCCGCCTTCGAGAAAATAACCCGGTCAGCGCGGCCTCGGGCAGCGCGACGAGATCCGGCGGGTCGTCGTGCAGCTGCTTGAACGCATCGATCAGATCGCGAACGTTGGCGTCGCGATCGCCTTTGCGCGGCTTGGTCTGAATGATCGCAATCTTCACGGTACGGCTGCCGCCACCGGAAGATCGCCGCGTTGCGCCGCCATGCGCGCGCCTTCGATTCGCACGACCAGCTCTTCCGCGGGATACGTCAGAATCTCTGCGAGCGTCGGATGCAGATGTGGGATGCGCACGAAATCGAAGACGGTTGCGTGAAAGTGCATCGCTGCGATCGCTTCGTGAATCAAGTCGGAGGCCTCGGGGCCGAGAATCTGGACGCCGAGGATGCAGCCGTCGCTCGGGATCGGCCAGCATTTTTACAAAGCCTTTGGTCTTGCCGATCGAGATCGCTTTACCGTGATCGCTGAACAGATACGTCGCCTTTAAATACGGCCGGTTCGCGGCGCGTCAGCTCCTGCCTCGGTCTCGCCCGTAACGGCAACCTGCGGATCGCTGAAGATCGTGTGCGCCTTCGAGAGCGAGTAATCGATCGCATCGCGCGTCCCGCGCATCGCATTGCGCGCGGCGATCTCGCCCTGCTGGATCGCAACGTGCACCAGCGGATAGCGCCCCGTCACGTCGCCGATCGCGAAGACGTGCGGATTCGAGGTGCGAAGCGTTGCATCGACGGCGATTCCGGAGACGGGGTGATACGTGACGCCGGCGCGCTCGAGCTCGAGTCCCGCGATATTTGGTACGCGGCCAAGCGCGTAGAAGATCTCTTCGGCCTCGACCGCGTGCTCTTCGCCGCCTTTGCGGTAGACGACGCGCTTGAGCTTGCCGTTGCGCTCGACGCGCTGCGACGGTGGCCTCGCCGATGATGCGGATGCCTTCGTCGCGCAGATATTCCGTCAATGCCGTTGCGACGTCTTCGTCGACGTCGCTCAGCAATCGCGATTTGCGGATCAGGATCGTCGTCGCAACGCCGATGCGCGAGAAAAACTGTCCCAGCTCGACGGCGACGTAGCCGCCACCCAGAACGATCATCGAACTGGGCGGCCCGTTCAAGTCGAGCGCCGCGTCGCTATCGATGTAGCCGGTCTCTTCCAGGCCGGGGAATATCGGCGGCGCGACGATGCTTCCCGTTGCCACGACGAAGTTCGGAGCGCGCAAGACCGTATCGTTGCCGACCCGCAGCGCGTGTTCGTCGATGAACGACGCTCTGCCGTCGTAGAGATCGAACGTTTCGAGTCCCTCGATGCGATAATCAGCGAAGCCTTTGATGACCTCGCGCTTGCGCTCGATCATGGCGCGATAGTCGACGTGCGGCTCGGCGGAGCGAATCGCCGAGCACATCGGCCTCGCGGATAGCGTGCATCAGATCGCCGCTGGCGATCAACGTCTTGCTCGGCATGCAGCCGTTCAGGATGCACAAGCCGCCGAGCGGACCGACGTCCGCAATGGCAACACGCGCGCCAAGGTCGCGCGCAGTCCGAGCCGCGGCGTATCCGCCGGAGCCGCCGCCGATGATGACGAGGTCGTAATTGTGTTCGGTCATGAGATTTCCGGGGCTGCCGCCCGAAGCGACTATTTCGCCCGGTACGGTTTGGCCCCAAGTCTGTGGACACTCTCAACGTGCCGCACGGTTCCGCTTTGTGCGTGCATGAGAATCGAATGCGTCCGCGCCGAGTTCCCGTAGAAACGCACGCCGCGGACCAAATCGCCGTCCGTGATCCCGGTTGCGACAAACATCAGATGCTTGCCGGGGGCGAGATCCTCCATGGTGAGGACGCGGTCGAGATCGCCGAAACCCATCGCTTTGGCGCGCTGCGCCTCCTCGTCGTTACGCGGCTTGAGGCGACCCATGAATCCGCCGCCCAGACACTTGAGCGCAGCGGCGGCCAAAACGCCTTCCGGCGCGCCGCCGGTTCCCATGCAAGCGTGGACGCCCGTGCCCTCGATCGCGGTCGCGATCGCAGCATCGACGTCGCCGTCCGAAATCAGCTTGATGCGCGCGCCCGCATCGCGCACCGCCGTGATCAAATCTTTATGACGCGGGCGATCCAAAATGATGACCGTAATGTCGTTGATCGGACGCTCGAGCGCATTGGCAACCGCATTCAAGTTGTCCGAGACTTTCGCGTCGATGTGAACGTACGGTGCTGCGCGCGGGCCGACCGCGAGTTTTTGCATGTACGAGTCGGGGGCGTGCAGCAATCCGCCGCGTTCGGAAATCGCCATGACGGCAATCGAATTCGGGAGCCCGTTCGCGACCAGATTCGTGCCTTCGACGGGATCGACCGCAATGTCGACCTCCATGCCGCCGCGACCAAGCTCTTCGCCGATGAACAGCATCGGCGCTTCGTCACGTTCGCCTTCACCGATGACGATACGGCCCGAAATCTGCATGTCGTTGAGCGCGTCGCGCATCTTTTCGACGGCCGCGCCGTCGGCGATATTGCGTTCACCGCGACCCATCCAGCGCGAGGCGTTGAGCGCCGCTTCTTCCGTCACGCGCACGAAGTCGAGCGAATCCGTCGGATACTCGCTCACAAAGCGCGGAATCATCGTGGTCGCCATTACTCGCTCCCTTCCCTAACCGTCGCTTCCCTATGCTTGCACGGGAGCCCTAACCTGCCAAATGTCCCAAGGGAAGGCGACGCGTGCAACCCGAACCGCATCGCGTCGTGGCCAGCCGCACTACTAACCCTAGCGCCCTACCTGTACGGCGCCGGCATCGCCCCATTACTCATCGTCGGCGCAGCGGGCGCAACGCTCGGTTTCTTCGGGTTTTACGCATTCGTCTTGCGCGTACGCGCATCGCTGGCCGTCGACGAACTGGTTTTCTTGATCGCCGTCCCGATCGGCGTCGATCGCGGCGCTGATCGCTTGGAATGCATATGCGCGTTTCTTTGCGCGCGCATTGCGCCGTTTCGCTCGAGACGGCACTCACCGCCGACGCCTTCTCGTGGCTCGCGCTCCTGATCATGTGGGTCGGATTCTTACGTCCGTTCGGCGCGAGCGCAACGGGGCGCGGCATCGCCGTTGCGCTGGTGACGTTCGCGTTCGTCAAGCTGTTCGCCGCCGCACGTTTCAACAGCGCGGTTCGCGACGTCGCGATCACCTTCGTCGTCAGCCGCGCCGCGATCATCGTGATCGCGGAGCTCGCCGCGGTGGTCGTCGCACAACGTCCGGGTGCGCACGTCGCCGTATCGTCGATTCCAATCCTCGCGGTATGGGGACGCTGGGACGCCGTGCACTACATCGACATCGCGTCCGCCGGCTACTACGGAACCGATATGGCGTTCTTTCCGCTGTATCCGCTCTTGATCTCGTTGCTCGGGAAGCTCACCGGCAGCCATCTCATTGCGGGACTCGTCATCTCGAACGCCGCGCTTTTCGTCGGGCTGATCTTCTTCTATAAGCTCGTCGAGCATCAATACAACCGCCATGTCGCGCACCGCGCCGTCTTCTACATCTCGATTTTCCCGACCGCGATCTTCTTCTCGGCGGTCTATACTGAGTCGCTGTTCCTGGCTTTGACGGTCGCGTCGTTCTACTTCATCCGCGAGCACAAATGGCTGATCGCCGGGATCATCGGATTCTTCGCAGCGCTGACGCGCGTCGAAGGCGTGCTGCTGGTCGTTCCGATGGCGATCGAGTGGTTGCGCTCTCCGGGCGCACGCCAGGCGTTGCAATATCCGCTCGAACGGTTGATGCGCCCGCTCATCGGGATGGCGCTGATCCCGCTCGGCCTGATGTCGTACATGGGCTATCTGTGGATCCTCACCGGCGATCCGCTTTACTTCTCACACGTCCAGATCAATTGGCATCGCCATTTGGCGCCGCCGTGGGTGAGCCTGAGCAACAGCTTCTATTTGCTCGTGCACGCGCACAACGGGAACATGGTCGCAAATCAGTTCCTCGAGCTGATCGTTCACGCTCCTCATGATCGGAATCTTGATCGCTGCGTTCCGCCGGCTCTCGCCGACGTACTGGAGCTATATGGCGCTCTCGATCCTGGTCCCGATGTCGACGTCGAGCCTGATGAGCATGCCGCGGTTCGCGCTGGTTCTCTTCCCGATGTTCGTGCTGATGGGGCTATGGGGATCGCGGCCGTCCGTCAACAACGCAATCGTTGCGTTCTCGCTTCCGCTCTTGGGACTCTTCACGGTTCTGTTCGCCGACTGGTATTGGGTTGCCTGAGCCGACGGCCGTTGCGGCGTCATTGATTGGGCGCATTACGCAACAGCGCGGCATCCGGCAATTCATCAAGTTCGCGATCGTCGGAACGTCGGGATTCGCGGTCAACGGCGTCGTCTTCACGCTCTTGCAGCTGCCGCTCGCGATCGATCAGCGCCAGGTATGGTATTACCTGATCTTCTCGATCGCGTTCATGGCAGGCGGCGTTTCGAATTATTTTCTCAACCGCGTCTGGACGTTTCGCTCGACGGGACACGCGCTCGGCGAAGGCGCGAAGTTTCTTACGGTCTCCGCAATCGCGCTCTGCGTGAGCTTGCTGGTTTCGTTCGCTCGCAGCGCCGCTCTTGGGGAAGGGCCACAAGCTGTGGTTCGTCTCGACGTGCGCCGGCATCATCGTCAACTTTTTCGTGAATAAGTATTGGACATTCCGCTCCGTCCTTTAGAGATCACGAAGTACTGGTGGTGGGCACTCGGAGCAATCCTCGTGCTCGGCCTTGGGCTTCGTCTGGTCGGATTGCACGACCCGATCATGGATCATCCGCAATGGCGGCAAGGCGATACCGCTGCGATCGCGCGCAATTTCGCGCAGCTCAACTTCAATATTTTTTATCCGCAGACCGACTACGACGGACCGCCGCCCAACTACGTCGAGCTCGAGCTGCAAATCGTCCCGTATCTCGCCGCGATCGGCTACAAGATTTTCGGCGTGCACGAAGTGTTCGGACGACTCATCTCGATCGGTTTCTCCCTCGGGACCGTCGCCGTCATCGCGTATTTCGGCTGGTGGCTCTTCGAATCGGCATTCGTCGGCCTCGGCGCCGCGTTGCTCTTCGCGATTTTTCCGGGCAGCGTCTACTACGGGCGAACGTTTATGCCCGACACCGCGATGACGTTCTTCTTCACGCTCGCGATGTACGCTTCGGCCCGAACGCTGCTCGTCACCGCAAGCAAGCCGATTCCATGGAAAGAGATCGGCTGCGCCGCGTTGCTCGCGCTGGCATTTCTCGCAAAGCCGGTTTCGTTGATTGCGGTCTTGCCGCTGGCGTGCGTCGGACGCCTGCGAAGCCTCATCGTCATCGTCCCCGGACTAATCTCGCTCTTCTTGTACCTGCACGCCGTCGACGCACACGCGGAATGGCATTGGGCCAGCGGCATCACGCGCGAGCACGTCATTCCCTCGTTGCTGCATGCGCTCGTCTCACCGCATGCGATGCTCGCGAAACTTGCGATAACGCTCACGACTATTCCGTCGATGCTCAGCACGACGATGCTCGGTCCGGCCGGATTCGCGTTTGCGCTGCTCGGCTTCTTGATGCCGCTTCGTTCGCGCTCGAATCTCTTCTTGTACTCCTGGCTGGTCGCGGCCGCTTTGTACGCATTCGTCGTCGTTACGGTCGAACGGGTCGATTACTACCTCTATCCCGTGCTGCCGCTGGCGGCACTGGTCGGAGCCTCGTTCATCCGGACGTTCGCCGGACTGTGGTCGCAAGCGTCCCCGCAGCTGCGAAAGCTCGCGGCCGGCGGCGCGCTCGTGGCACTCGTGCTCGTCATCGGCGACAATGCGGCGCAGATTCAGCCATACTACTATTACAAGCGAACCGTCTATCTCGAAGCGCGCCGGCTTCACGCCTTGCTCGCTCCGGATGCCCTCGTCGTGATGGCGCACTACGATCCATCGATTCTCTACTACATGCAGCACAAAGGCTGGGAAGAGGATCCACTGCTATGGACGCCCTTCGATGAACAAAGCGCCATCCGCAAAGGCGCTCGCTATTTCATCGCCGTCGAGCAGAATCGTTTCGCAAAGAACGCCGAACTCGATGCGTGGATGCAGCGTTTTCCGTTGCTGCCGAATACCGGCACATGGCCGGTTTACGAAACCGACAACACCAAGACTCTCCCCGGCGCAGAAGCGCGCTGGCGCGAGTTTCGTAACCGCGAAAAAGCGAGTAAGGGTTAGGGCAAGGGCAAGAGTGACGAAGGTGCTTCGAGATGCTCCGTTTCGGTTTCGCCCGTTCCGGTCTCGACCGTTTGGCGAAAGCGCGTCAGGCGCAAGGTGTTGCGCGTTACCTCGCTGGCAAGCTCGTATGAGTTCTCGATCGCACGCGTGATGTCGATCGTATCGTAGCTGTACTGAAACCGCTTCAGACTGGTTACGATCGACGCATCGAGCGTCTTGAGTCCCGTGTACGAGCGAATCAGGTCCTGACCCGCAGCTTTATACGCCGGATAGTTCGAGATGACGATCTCGCGTTTGAGGCGCGCTTGCGAAAGCTGCTGGCGTAGATCGACGACGGCGGGATTCGTCGGCGAGATCTTTTCGGCAACCGAGAGATAACTGATCGCTTCTTCGAGTTTGCCGAGTCGGTACGCATCTTCCGCTAAGGCGAGCTGCACGGCGATCGCGCCGGTACGTGCGTGCGTATCCTGCGGATCGATGTCGAGCGCGAGGCGATAGGCAAGTGAGGCATCTTTTAGATTACGCGCCTCCAGCGCACGATCGCCCTGATGGTCGCGGGTCCGCACGATCCACGACTCGACCGATCCCGCGCATCCCGACAGGAACACCGTCGCGATGGCGGGGAAGAGTGCGAACACAAGTTTCTTCAGCATCTTTCTACCGCCGAAATCCGTGCACGAAGAGCGATGCGACGTGCGAGATCGCCCACGCGCCCGGCCAAAGCAAGAGCTGCGAGAGGATGGTCCCGAAAATGGCCGTTACCGTCAGGCCGATAACCATCGCCCGAATCGAGTTCAGCGAACGCTCGCCTTTAACCGCTTGATCGACCATGAGCGCAGACGTCGGATCAACGAAGAACGTAAACGCCAGGGTTCCGATCCCGTTGACGATGCCGGAGAGGCCTGCAGCCGTCGTACGCGCGTCCAAATTCAGGACGCTTGCGTAGTATGCCGACGGTACGCCGATCGCGTAGATCGACATGACGACGAGGTTGCCGATCAGAAGCTTGGGTGGAATCGCTTCGCGCGTGTACGCGAGAACCGTACGAATCTCGGGGAGCCGGATGCTCGAGAGCACGTCCATCATCACGCGTGGATCGCCGAGGCGGATCAGCGCTTGTAGCACGGAATTGCGGCGCTCGAACGAGCGAATGCCGCGCGCAAACAGATAGATAAACATCGGCAGCAAGAGCGCGCCGAAGCATGTCCCAATCGTCTCCCGCCGCGACGATAAAGCGCATTTGCAAATCGAAGGTCGCGACGACGTCGGGCGGAACGGCGGCCAGCTTCCCGCAACTGCCGGCCGCGTCGCGTTATCGGCCAGCGCTCCCAGTGACGGCGTAAGGAACAGCGCCGCCAAGCGACTCGCCGTTACGAACAGATTGAACAGCGAGATCGACACCGCGATCCGTTGCGTCTGCACGCCTGCATAGCGGGCCGCGTACGCGCCGATCTGAATCGCTTGCGTGATCCCGTTGAGCGCCATCGCAACGATGAGCTGCGTCGCCCACAGAGACGCCGTCGCGGCTACTCAACGCTGCCTAGGCGACGGCGGCGGCCCAGTCGATGTCGTCCTCACCGATCGGTCCGAGGACGCACAAACCCCATTGTTCCGGCGCGAAGATCGCGTGCGCTAGGCGCTGGACGTCATCGAGGCTCACCGCGTCGATTTTTTGGTCGAGCTCTTCTTCGGAGATTTGCCGGCCGAACGTCAGCTCGTTGCGACCCAAACGCATCATGCGTCCCGAGATGCTCTCGAGCGCGAGGGTCAGGCTGCCTTTGAGCTGTTCCTTCGCAAGCTCGACCTCGCTCTCGCGTAGACCGCGCTCGTGCGCTTCCGCAAACGGCCTCGCGAATGAGCGAGATGACTTCTTGTACGTTCTCGACCGACGTGCCGGCCGAAACGGCGAAGAGTCCCGCCGGCCGGTACGCGATTTGAAACGAGCTGACGCTGTACGCAAGGCCGCGCTCTTCGCGAATATCTTGAAACAGACGACTCGACATTCCGCCGCCGAGCGCCGTGTCGATGACCGACAACGCATATCGGTCGTCGTCGCCCGCCGGCAAGCCGCGCGTTCCGACGATCAGATAGACTTGCTCGACGTCGCGCGTAATCACGAGACGTCCCGGCGACAAGCGAACGCGTTGATCCACCGGAACGCCGCCATCGCCGCCGAGCGGCCCGAGCGCTCGCGCGAAGGATTCGACCACCGCTTCGTGCTCGACGTTCCCGGCCACGGTGACGACGACTGCCTTGGGTGTGTAGCGCTCGCGCATGTGCGTGCGCAAATCGTCCGAGCGCAGCGAAGTGATCGTTTGCGGAAAGCCGATAACCGGCTCGCCCATATTCGATCCCGACCACATCAGCCGCACGAACGCGTCGTTGATCACCTCGTCGGGCGCGTCCTCATACATTTTTATCTCTTCTAGGACGACGTTTTGTTCGCGGGCCAGGTCGTCCGGATCGAAGCGCGAGTTCAGGAACATGTCGCACAACACGTCGGTCGCAAGCGGGATGTGCTTGTCGATGACACGCGCATAGTAACAGGTCGATTCTTTGTCGGTGAACGCGTTGAGATTGCCGCCGACACGATCCATCGCTTCCGCGATCTCGCGCGCACTGCGCCGCTGCGTGCCCTTGAAGAGCATGTGTTCGACGAGATGTGAGATCCCGCGCTGTTCCGCGCGCTCGCAGGCCGATCCGACGTCTGCCCAAATACCGATAGCCGCCGACCGCACCGCCGGAATATGTTCCGTGACGATGCGCAGCCCGTTCGGAAGAACCGTCTTTCCGTACATTTAAAGGCGCTTCGCCCCCGGCTCCGCGCCCCCCAATGCTTCGCATTGGGGCCCCCATGTCTCAGGGCTCGTCATCATTCCGAAAATATCTCGATTCCCCGAGGGAGCCCTTAACAACATCAATATGCTTGCGCGAAGTAGGCTTGCACCTTCGCGGGTTCGCCACACGCGATGCAGCGCGGACCTTGGGCCGGTGGCCGGACGTTGCGAGTGCCTGCACTCGTCTCGGCCTTGACGTGCTCTTCGCATTGCGGCCGTCCGCACCACGGAATCTCGATCATCCCGGCGCGCTCGCGCAAAAGCGAAAAGAACTCATCCTGATTCGACGGACGCAGCGTGTGCGATTCCAAGAATTTCTTGGCTTGCTCGAACAGCGAACTTTGAATCTCATCCAGCAACGTCGCCAAACGCGACGAGACTTCGGCGAGCGGAACCGTTGTCTTCTGGCCTTCCTCTTTAAAGGCGCGGTCGCGGCGAACGAGCGTCGCAACGCCCTGCTCGAGATCGCGCGCACCAAGCTCGATGCGCACCGGCACGCCGCGCATTTCCCACTCGTTGAACTTCCATCCCGGCGATTGATCGCGGACGTCGAGCCGAACGCGCAATCCGTCATCGCGCAAGCGTTCGTACAAGTGCTGCGCCGCCCCGCGCACGGTCGTGTCCTCGCCGCGCACGATCGGAACGATGACGACTTGATAGGGTGCGATCTTCGGCGGGAACCGCAGACCACGGTCGTCGCCATGCACCATGATCGTCGCCCCGATCATCCGCCAGGACATCCCCCAAGAGGTCGTCCAGGCGTGCTGCAGCGACTGATCGTCGGCCGTAAACTCGATATTGTACGCGCGCGCAAAATTCTGTCCGAACTCGTGCGACGTCCCGGCTTGCAGCGCGCGGCCATCGGGCATCAGAGCTTCGATCGAATAGGTGTGCAATGCGCCCGGAAAGCGTTCGCTTTCGCTCTTCTCACCGGCATAGACCGGAATCGCGGCGACGCTCTCGGCGACGTCTTTGTAGACGCCGAGCATCCGCTGCACTTCTTCGGCCGCTTCCGCCTGGTTTGCGTGCGCCGTGTGACCTTCTTGCCAGAGGAACTCGAGCGTCCGCAGAAAGGGACGCGTGCGTTTCTCCCAACGCAAGACGTTGCACCACTGATTGATTAATAGTGGAAGGTCACGATAGCTTTGCACCCATTTGGCGAACATCGTCATGATCGTGACTTCCGAAGTGGGACGAATCGCGAGCCGCTCCGTAAGCGTCTCGCCGCCACCCTGCGTCACCCACGCAACCTCGGGGACGAATCCCTTGACGTGCTCTTGCTCGCGCGCGAGCAACGACTCCGGGATCAACAGCGGGAAATATGCATTCTCGTGGCCCGTCGCTTTGAAGCGCGCGTCCAATTCCGCGACCAACCGCTCCCAAATCCCGTAGCCGTACGGACGCAGAACGACGCATCCGCGGACCGGAGCAAGCGAGACGAGCTCGGCCTTGTAGCATACCGCCTGATACCATTCGGGCAGGTCAACGGCTTTTGGAGGTATCTCCTTGACGAGTGGTTCCGATTCCATCTCGTCGGGACGCGTTTGCATAACCCGAGCCAGGTTCGCAACCCGGGGCGAACCGCCTCTCGGCGCGAAGTTCACCGCATGCCGAGGCTGACGAAAATCTACACACGAACCGGCGACGAGGGAATGACTGCGCTCGTCGGCGGTACGCGCGTCAAGAAAAATGCGCTGCGCATCGAGACGTATGGAACCGCCGACGAGCTTTCCAGCGCGATCGGTATCGCGCGCGCCGAGCTTGCCGAGATTCGCCGCTCGCGTGCGCTCGACGAAGCCAAAGCGATCGACGTAGCAGCGCAACTCGACGCGTGGCTCGCCTGGACGCAAGACGTACTGTTCAATCTCGGCAGCGTGCTTGCGACGCCGCCGGGGAAAGCGCGCGAAGGAATGCCAAGCGTTAACGCGGACGACGCGGCAGCGCTCGAACGTGCAATCGATCGCGCGCAAGAAGATCTCCAACCCTTACCAAACTTCATTCATCCGGGTGGATCGCTCGCAGCGGCACACCTGCATCTCGCGCGCACGATAGCACGCCGGCTGGAACGCGTGCTGATCACGCTGGCTGAAACGGAAGAGGTTGGCGCGGACATTCGGCGTTACGTCAACCGGCTTTCCGATGCGCTGTTCGTGTGGGCGCGTTGGATCAATCACGCGCTCGGCGTCGCCGAACCGTTGTGGGTCGCCGACACACGTCCGCCCGCATGAGGCGCAATCTTTTTGCGCGAGCACCGCTCGAGCGCCTGACGCCGAGCGAAGGCCAAAAGCCCGGCCTACGCCGCAAGCTCGGCGGCGTGGACTTGATCTCGATCGGTCTCGGCACGATGATTGGCGGCGGCATCTTCACCACGATCGGCCCCGGCATTGCAATGGCCGGACCGGCGATCGTCGTCGCGTTTCTGCTCGCCGGACTCGCATCGTTTTTTGCAGCGCTCTCCTATTCTGAGCTGGGCGCCATGGTGCCGATTGCGGGTAGCGCATACACGTATGCGTATGCAACGCTGGGCGAGATCGTCGCGTGGATCATCGGTTGGGATCTGATTCTCGAATACGGCATCAGCGCTGCACCCGTCGCACAGCAATTTTCGTCGTACGCCCAGAGTGCTCTCAGTCTGATCGGCATCACGCTCCCCACCTGGGCGCAGAATGCGCACTTCTCGACCAATCTTGGGCAGCTACATCTCGACATCATCGGCGCCGCGTTCGTCATGATTCTCTCGGCACTCTTGGCGCTCGGCATTCGCGAGACGGCATCGTCCAATAACGCGTTCGTCGTCATCAAGGTCGGCGCGTTGTTCGTCTTCATCGTCGTCGGTGCGGCGCTCTTCCGCGCAGCATACTTTCACCCGTTCGCGCCGCACGGATGGGGCTTGAACGGCCTTGGTGGCATGGGGACGGGGATCATACCCGCGGCGGCCCTCGTCTTCTTCTCCTATATCGGGTTCGACACGGCGACGACGACGGCGGAAGAAACGCGCAACCCGCAGCGCGATGTCCCAATCGGCGTCATCGGATCGCTCGCCATTGGAACCGTAATCTACTGCAGCGTCGCGTTCGTTCTTGTCGGCGCGGTACCGTGGGATCACGTCGACCAAAATGCGGCGCTCGCCGCGGCACTGCGACCGCTTCACAGTAACCTTCTCGAAGCGCTCATGGTGCTAGGAGCGTTTGCCGGAACGACCAGCGTGGCGCTGACCTCACTCTTGGGACAAACGCGCATTTTTTACGCAATGGCCCGCGACGGACTGCTCCCTCCGTTCGTTGCGAAAATCAATCCACGATTTGGAACGCCGGCAGCGATGACAATGCTTACGGGCGTCGTGATCGCGATGATGACGCTCGTGGTTCCGCTCGATGCCTTGCTCGAGCTCGTGAACATCGGAACGTTTAGCGCCTTCATCATCGTGTGTGCCGGCGTCATCTGGCTGCGCAAATATCGGCCGGAATTGCCGCGACCGTTCCGCTCGCCGCTCGTTCCGATCTTTCCGCTGTGCGGAATCGCGCTCTCGCTCTTTCTCTCGACCCAGGGTCTCGGCAAATTCACCTGGATTCGTTTCATCGTCTGGCTGATCGTCGGGTTGTGCATCTACTTCGCATACGGATATCGCCGCTCGACCGCAGCTAACCCGCGATAGCTTTGTTTGCGTTGCTGACCGCGTGAAGTTCGATTCGCTCGCGGAGGGCAAGCGCTACGGCGTGCACGACGACCGACGACGCATCTTCCTGTTGCGAAGGTCTTTCGGTGGGGACTGTAATCGAGAAATCAACCGAACCGCCCAGCGTGCCACTCGGACTCCGGAGAAGCGCAACGGTCAACGCGCCGACTTCTTTCGCGCGCGCGATCGTGCGTGTCAAGTAATCGCGGTCGGATGTTTCGGCCAGCGCCATGACGACATCCCCGGCCAGGATAGCGTCGTGTTGATCGACGAGACGACGCACGCGCAGCGGAGGTTGTCCCTGAAGCCGGACGGCGTTGTGCAATTCGTCTGCAAGATACGATGCGAGCACGCCGCCATCGGCCATGATCCAAGCTGTTTTGCTCCACCGCCAAGCGTCGAACAATGCGCCGACCGCGCGGCGTACTTCATCACGCGAAAGCGCGCGAATCGCGCGCTCCATCTCGTTCAAGTACCGCTCGACAGCATCCATTCACCAATACTATCGGCCTTGGACGCGAACCGGGTTAGTTAATTTTTTAGAACGCGTCGGAACTTGACGAGTCGTTCTGATCGCCGGAATCCGCTGCGAGGGACGTGTCCGTCGTAAATACGTCGATCGTCGACTTGCGCGCATTGTACCGGACCTTCGGTCCCAGCACGCGTTCGATCGTGCGTGTAGCTACCATCGTTCGTCCACGAACCGTAAAGGGCGCGTGTGAAAGTTTGATCGAGCGTCCGTTGAGCGTGGCAGCTAGCGTGCCGATGTGCAGCCGTAACTTATCTGTGCCACGCACGACTTCGACCGAACGTTTTTCTTTATCGTAACTTAACCGTGCACCGAGCACGCTGCTGACCGTGCGCAACGGCAAGTACGCTTGCTGATCGATCGTCACCGGCGGAACATCCGAGGTGACCCTCTGACCATCAATATCGATTGTTGCAGGCCGCGAAAACGCAAGCGTGCTCGACGCGGCCAGCGCGATGATGCCGGTCGAGAGCACGGTTCGTAGACTAAGCGGGCGCGGCTTGTTCATGTTGTCCGATCTCGTGTGCGTAGTCCGGATAGACCTCAGCGATTACCTTTTCGATCTCTTCCCGCAAAGCACCGAGCAGGCGCTCCTCCGGATAGGTACCGACCAAGCTGCCGCGACGGTAAATAGCACCCTTGCCCTTCCCGCCGGCGACCCCGACATCTGCCATCTTAGACTCTCCGGGCCCATTGACGACACAGCCCATGACGGCGACTTTCACGGGCGCTGTGTACTCTTTGGCCAGCGCCTCCACGCGCTCGGCAAGATCGACGACCTCGATCTCGGCCCGTCCGCACGACGGGCAAGCCGTGATCTCGAAGCCCTTTTCCCGCAGCCCGAGCGACTTCAGGATGCCCCAGCACACCGGGACTTCCTCGACCGGGTCGGCAGCCAGCGAGACGCGGAGCGTGTCTCCGATCCCCTCCCACAAGAGAATCCCCAGGCCGATCGCGCTCTTGATCGTCCCGTCCCGCGGCAGTCCGGCCTCGGTGATTCCGAGGTGGAGGGCATATGGCGTCCCGCGCTCACGCAGTCGCTTGTCCATCAAGCGGTAGGCGTAGACGGTCGTCTCGACCTCATGCGCTTTGAGCGAGATCACAATGTCGGTGTGGCCGAGGTCTTCGAGGATTTCGATGTGCCGGACGCGCCGACTCAACCATCGCTTCGGGCGTGAGCCCAAGTCGCTCTTCGAGATCTTTTGCAAGCGAACCGAGGTTGACGCCGACGCGAATCGGCGTGCCGCGCTCGACTGCGAGCTTGACGACTTCGCGCGTCTTGGCCGGATCGGTGATGTTGCCCGGGTTCAATCGCAGCTTTGCAACGCCGGCTTCAATCGCGGCAAGTGCCATGCGATGATCGAAGTGCACGTCGGCGACGATCGGAACCGGCGAGCGATTCACGATCGCGGATAATCCCGCCGCATCTCTTGGATCCTGACAGGTGACACGCACGATCTCGCAGCCCGCCATTGCAAGGCCGTAGATTTGCTCGAGCGTTGCGTCGACGTTCGCAGTATCCGTCGTCGTCATCGATTGGACCGCGATCGGATGATCGCCGCCGATCCAGACGCCTTTGGCGTCGGAGACGTCCGTCTTGTTCTTGAGAAAAACGGGTTTCGACTTACGGCGTAAGCGGATCACGCGCCGTTCCTTCGGACCATAACGCCCCTTTCCGGCGACGAGGCGTACGATGTCGTGATACGAGACGAGCAGCATCAGCGCGATCAGCGCCGCGAAGCCGCCGACGTGGACGAGCTTCCTTTTCGGGGTCGACCGGCTTGCCGCGCAGCATCTCGACCAGGATGAACGCGCCCCGGCCACCGTCGAGCGCCGGAATCGGAAGAAAGTTGAAATTCCCAGAGAGATCGAGAGCTTCGCGGCCAGCATAAAATACGGTCCCCATCCAAGATTCTGGACCTGACTGCTCTATTGCAGCGATTCCGACCGGCCCTGCAAGGCCGCCGATCGCGTGCGCCGGCGCCGTGACGAGCGCGGCGAGTACGCCGAGCTGCATCACGAGGAAAAACCAAAACGAGCTTCCTGCATCGCCGAGCGCTTCCCCGAGTCCGGCCCGTTGCGCCACTTGGCGCGGCGCGAAGCCGAGCAGACCGACGCGTTTGCCACCGAGTTCGCGCCAGACGGGAGTACCGGCGAGCGTCAACGTTTGATCGCCGCGTCGCACGACGAGCGTCAATCGCTTCCGAGTATAATCAACTGAACCAAGCAGACTAACACAA
>CAWJPK010000004.1:0-316325 GCA_963844735.1 Vulcanimicrobiota bacterium
AAACCACGGTGCGATCACGATCTGTTCGCTCAACGTGCTGGGCGCCGACGACGCGACGACGTTCCGGTTGCGAGTGGCGTGCAGCGAAGGCACGTACGTGCGCACGCTGGCCGAGGATCTTGCGCGTGCGATCGGCACGGTTGGTCACGTTGGCGCACTCTTACGCGAAGCGTCCGGCCCGTTCGTCCTCTCGGAAAGTTTGACGCTCGATGAAGTCGCCGCCGATCCGGTTGCGGCGCTGACGCCGCCGGAGAGTGTTATTGCGATTCCGACGGTCGTGCTCGACGGACGCGGCTCGGTCGATTTCCGCGCCGGACGCATCGTCGCGATGCGTGAGCCGGTCGGTGACACGCACGTGTTCGTGCGCGACATGACGCGGATGCTCGTCGGCGTCGGCGAGATGCACGGGACGATGCTCGCGCCGCGAAAGGTCTTCGTCTGAACGTTCACCACGAGCTTCCGAAAGCAGCCGGCGAACGTCCGCTCGCGCTTGCGATCGGATTCTTCGATGGCTTTCATCGCGGTCACCGTGCAATCATCGCAGCGCTGTTGCGCGAGCGTCGACCCGGATACCGTGTCGCGGTGCTCACGTTTCGCAATCATCCGGCGACGCATCTGCGTCCATCGGAAGTTCCGCCGATGATCTCGACGCTCGAAGAGCGTCTCGACAACCTCGCGCGGGCCGGTATCGACGAAGCCTATCTCTTGCCGTTCGACGACTCGATCGCGAAGCTCGACGCGCAGACATTCCTTGACAAGGTTGTCGCGCAACGCGTCGGCGCGCGGGTCCTCGTCGTCGGCGAGAATTTTCGCTTTGGTACGGGGCGTGGCGGTGACGCCGAAGTTGCGCGCGAACGGATGAGCGCGCTCGGCATCGGATTCGTCGCGGTCGCTCAGCTCGAGGATCGCGGCGAGCGCATTTCCTCAACACGGATCCGTCGTGCGATCGCGGGAGGTGACGTTGCGCTTGCGGACGAGCTTCTTGGAGCGCCGTACACGTTGCACGGTCGCGTCGTCGTCGGCGAAGGGCGCGGTCACGATCTGGGTTTCCCGACCGCAAACCTTGATCGTACCCTCAGGCAAGCTGATTCCGGCCGACGGTGTTTACCGATGTATCGCACGCTACGACGGACGCGACTACGCAGCTCTGCTCTCGATTGGGACGAATCCGACCTTCGATTCCGGGACGCGCCGCACGACCGAGGTTTGGCTGCGCGACTTCGACGGCACGATCTACGGCGAGCAACTTAGTCTGCGGGAGCTGCGTTTTCAGAGACAGCAGCTGCGCTTCGAAAATGTCGAGGCCCTCATCGCACAGATGCGGGCGGACGTGGCTGCCGTGCCGTATCCTACCATCGCATGATTCGCAAACTTCTCGTTCTCGCCATCGCAGCGCTGTGCACCGTCCCGGTTTCAGCAGCCGCGCCGCCGCGCCCCGGACAGCCTGCGCCCGCTTTTGACGTGCGCACGCTCGACAACAAACCGCTGAAGCTCGCGAAGCTGCACGGCAAGGCCGTGTATCTGGACTTTTTTGCCAGCTGGTGCGCGCCGTGCCGCGAGGAAACACCCGAGATCATCAAGCTCTCGAAGCAGTATCAGAAACGCGGTCTGGCCGTGATCGGTTTTGACGACAACGAAAGCAAAGATCGCGCGCAAGGCTTTAGCGACCAATTCAAGGTTTCGTTCCCGGTTGCGGTCGCGGATCAGAAATTGCTCGACAGCTACGGCGTGATTGCGTTACCGGTCCACGTCTTCATCGATCGCAACGGCCAGGTCAAGCTCTACCGTCTCGGCGAGATGTCAAACCAGCAAATCGAAGACGCAATCAACTCGATTCTGTAGGCATCGCCCGGCGCACGTTCGGTTTACCGCAGATAACGATTGCGCGGACCTCGACTTCGCTTCGCTACGCTCGGGAAAGGCTTAGGGCCGCCGCATGGCGCGAATTATGCCATTTGTCACTTAAGCGGCTTCGACGGTGATTGCCTTCCCGTTGTAGCCGACGCGCGCGGTGCTGCCGCCCGGAAGCTCGCCGCGCAAGATCGCGCCTGAAAGCGGCGAGGTGACGCAGCGCGCGATCGTGCGCTGCACGTAACGCGCACCGCTGCCGGCGGCAATGCTTTCCTTTGCGAGAAAGCGTCGCGCATCGGCGCTGAGATCGAGGACGACCGCCGCGCGCCGAGACGCTCGACGAGCGCACGCAGCTGCAGCTCGACGATCGCTTCGATCTCGGGGACGCCGAGCGAACGGAAGAGCACGGTCTCGTCGATGCGGTCGAGCAGCTCGTTGCGCAGCGCCATCTCGAGCTCGCCCGGATCGATGTTGCTCGTCATCACGACGAGCGCGTGACGGAAATCGATCGTGCGGCCTTTTGCGTCGGTGACGCCGGCCGTCGTCGAGGATCTGCAAGAGGATCGCGGTGACGTCGGGGTGCGCTTTCTCGATCTCATCGAACAGCACGACGCAATACGGCCGCCGGCGCACGGGTTCGGTGAGCTGGCCGGGCTCGTCGTGTCCGTGATATCCGGGCGGTGCGCCGAGCAGTCGCGAGATCGTGTGCGTCTCGGTGTATTCGCTCATGTCGAGACGCACGAGCGCGTCGTCTGTGCCAAAGAGCACGTGCGCGAGCGCGCGCGCGAGTTCGGTCTTGCCGACGCCGCAGGGACCGATGAAAAGAAACCCGCCGACCGGTTTGCGCGGATCCTTGAGTCCGGCGCGCGCGCGGCGAATCGCTTCGGCAACAGCGTGCACCGCTTCGCTCTGGCCGACGACGCGGGTTTCGAGCGACGTCTCGAGCGCGAGCAGGCTGCGCGATTCTTCCGTCGCTGAGCGTGCCCTGCGGAATCCCGGTCCAGCGCGAGACGACGTTCGCGATCGTTTGCGCGTCGATGATCGCTCGTGCCGGCGAGCGCGGCGGTTGCCGCGGCTTCGTCGACCAGATCGATCGCTTTGTCGGGAAGAAACCGGTCGGCGATGTAGCGCGCGGAAAGCGTCGCGGCTGCAACCAGCGCTTCATCGGTGATCTGCACGTGGTGGTGCGCTGCATATTCGCCGCGCAGGCCGCGCAGAATTGCGATCGTTTGCTCGACGGTCGGTTCGTCGACGGCAACGGGCTGGAAGCGCCGTTCGAGCGCCGGATCGCTCTCGATGTGTTTGCGATACTCGTCGAACGTCGTCGCGCCGATGCACTGCAGCTCGCCGCGCGCGAGCTCCGGCTTGATCATCGAGGAGAGATCGAGCGAGCCTTCCGCGGCACCGGCGCCGACGAGCGTGTGCAGCTCGTCGATGAACAGGATGACGTCGCGCGATGCGCGCTTGATCTCATCGAGAATGCGCTTGACGCGGCCCTCGAACTCGCCGCGATACTTCGTCCCGGCGACGAGCGGGCCGAGCGAGAGCGCGAGCACGCGTTTTTCGTGCAGCGCGGCGGGGACGGTTCCGGCGCACGATGCGCTGCGCGAGGCCTTCGACGACGGCGGTTTTCCCGACGCCCGGCTCGCCGATCAAGACGGGATTGTTCTTGCTGCGCCGCGCGAGGATCGAGATCACGCGCTCGATCTCGTCGTCTCGGCCGATGACCGGATCGAGCTTGCCGGCACGCGCGTCGGCGGTGAGATCGCGCGAATACGTGGCGAGCGTCGGCGTTCCGCCGCGGAAGCGCTTCGTCCACTCGAGGGGATTCGTCGCCGGCGGTGCCGGCTCTGAGCCTTCGGAGCCGCGCGCATAACGATCGAGCGCGAAGACCAGACCACCGAGAAGCGCTGCAGCCGCGCCTGCGCCGATTAGCGGACGAAGCGACGCGAGCTTCCGATTGCGCGCACACGCAGCGCAAAGATCGACTTGCGTCCAGCGTCCGGAGCGCATCGAATAGTCGCGAACGCTCGCGGGCTGAGCCTTACAGGCCTCGCACGTGTTCTCAGTCATCGTCCTGGTGTACCCCTAGGCGCCTACTGCGGTTTCAGGTCTACGGCGTTAGGTCATAGGTGACGGTCACCGTCGCGTGAACCTCGATCGCCGAAGGCGTGATCTCCGTAGGCACCTGCGCTGGTGCCCTGACGGCAAGCGTTACTGCCCTGGCCGCAAAGACGGGCGGGCTTTGCACGGACGATATCCGGCGAATCGCGCCGAGGTGCACGTGTGCCGCTTGTGCGATTGCAGCAGCGTGCGCGCCGCGTTCGTCGCGCAGCCCGTAGCCGACACCATTGACCTGCGTGACGCCCGCTGCAACGGCTGCGTCGATCACGCCGCCGACGTTTGAAAGATTGTCGATCGTGATCGATATGCCGCGCGTCACGATGTACCCGGTTTGCGGCGGCTTATAGTTGTCGCCCGCGGGCGGTTTCGGCACGAAATTCAGATCGTAGCTCGACGTCTTGACAGCGCCCGCGGCGATCCCGGCGCCGCGCATCCGCTCGACGAGTGCGTTATAAAGACGGTTATTTGACGAGGTCGCAGTTGAGGCGACGTTGTCGTTCGTCACGATCGAAACGGAAAGCATGGCGCGATCCGGATCGCGCGAGATCGTCCCGGACCCGGAGACGGTGACCGTGCTTTGTGGGGTCGCTGCTAGCGCGGGGACGCACGCAAGGAGGCAGGCCACGGTCACGACGGTCTGGAGAACAAGCCGAGCGGGGAAAGTCCGGGCGGAAGGCGGGCGTTCAAGGAGGCGGTCTATCGCGAACATTCTGGCCTGGCTTTTGGTCGGTTTGATGGCGGCTTCCCGCAGGGCTTAGACCATTGTCGCAGGGGAACCCATCCGGAACAGGAGCGTTCTCCAAAGAGGCACAAAAACCGAAGCGATGACTTACATTATCACGGAGCCATGTATCGGCACGAAGGACAAGTCATGCGTCGACGTGTGCCCCGTCGACTGCATTCACGGTGACGAAGAAGATACGATGCTCTTCATCGATCCGGAAGTGTGCATCGACTGTGGTGCGTGCGTTTCCGCATGCCCGGTCGAGGCGATCTACGCCGATGCAGACGTTCCCGAAAAATGGAAGAACTACACCGAGATCAACGCAAACTGGTATAAGGAGCGCGCCGGAAAATAAGACGCAGAGTCGGCCTCCGGGAGTTGATGGACGACCCGGTCGACTCACTTGTCGAATTGGAGGCGAACCTGCGCGATATCGAACGCGCGAATCGTCTCTTCGGCGGAATCACCCCGATCGCGCGCGTGCTCGAAGCGACCGGAGCGATCGAGATTCTCGACGTCGGTTGCGGAGCCGCCGACATTCCGCGCGCACTTCTCGTTTTTGCACAGCGCCATGGGCGTACGCTTGCGATAACGTGCCTGGATCATAGCGAGCAAATGCTGGCGATTGCACGCCGGCTCGACGGCGACGCCAACTTCCGCTTCGTGCTCGGCGACGGTGATTCGCTTCCTTTTTCGGACGGCGCATTCGACGTCGCGATGTGTTCGTTGACCTTACACCACGTCGAAGGACCCCAAGCGGTTGGATTCTTGCGCGAGCTGCGGCGCGTATCGCGTGTCACGCCGATCGTCTGCGATCTTCGGCGTTCGCCTTTGGCATATGCCGCGACTTGGACGCACGCCCGTCTATTCTCGCGGAACCGGTTCACGCGACACGACGCTCCGGCTTCGGTGCTGCGTGCATATACACCGGACGAAGCGCTCGCGCTGGCGCGCGAAGCCGGGTGGCGTGCGCCGAGCGTGCAGGTCGAGCCGTGGTTTCGCATGACGCTCGTCGATGACGCACGATAACGATCGCGTCATCGTCGTCGGCGCGGGGCCGTCCGGTGCGGCAACCGCGCTAGCGCTTGCGCGCGCATCGATCCCCGTAACCCTCGTTGAACGTACCGCATTTCCGCGGCGCAAAGTTTGCGGCGAGTATTTGGGGATGGGTGCGGTTGCTGCGCTCGATGCGCTGGGGCTCGGAGAAGCAGTGCGCCTGCTCGGTTCGCCGCTACGCGGGATTCGTATCGTGTCCGGCGGCGCGCGCGTGGAGCTCGCATTTTCGCGGCCGGCGATCGGACTTGCGCGGGCGACACTCGACAATCTGATTCTCGAGGCGGCGCTTGCCGCCGGCGCTCAGCTAATGAGCGGTCGCGTTGAGGACGTGCTTCCGCGCGGTGTCGCCGTGCGCGATGCGAGCGGCGAGCGCGTGAACGTGCACGGACGCTTCGTCGTGGGAGCCGATGGGGTCGGTTCGATCGTCGCACGCAAGCTCGGTTTGAGCTTGCCGGCGCCCGCGCGTCCGCGGTTTGCGGTCGGCGGACACTTTCGAGGGATCGAAAGCACGAACGGATGCGTCGAAATGTATTGCGACGGAAAAACGTATCTCGCGATCAACCCGCTCGGTGATGGGGTAGCGAACGTGATGGCCGTTGCGCCGAAAGATCGTCTCGAAACATGGTCGCGCGTAATGGATTTTGCCGCGCAAGCGCGGAGTGGTCCGCGGGTCGCGGTCGGTCCGCTCGCGCACAACGTTCGCCGCACGATTGCGCCGGGGACGATTCTGGTCGGCGACGCCGCTGGGTTCCTCAGTCCTTTTACCGGACAAGGTGTTTTTCTCGCCTTGCTCAGCGCGCAGCGCGCGTCGGGTGCGCTCATTCGAGCATTTGCGGACGCCGGCGCAGAAGAAGACGCGCTCGCGACATACGATCGCGAGCATCGCGCAGAGCTTCGCGCGCGCACGCACCTCGGGAAAATCGTCGACGCGCTGATCGCCGTTCCGTTCTTGACGCGGCGTGCAGCACGCAGGCTCGAAGCATCGCCGGCGCTCGCGACGATTTTGCTCGACGCAGTCGGCGGTTCCACTTCTGCAAACGCTGCGTTGCGTCCAGCTATTCTGCGACGATTGCTCGCGTGAACGTCACGAGGACGACAATCGATATTGCGGCCGACCCGGCGACGGTCTTTCGATTGGCGTCCGAAACGGAACGCTGGCCGGAGTACCTGCCACATTATCGATTCGTGCGCGTACTCGAGGACCGAGGCGGGGCGCGTGTCGTCGAGATGGCGGCGTGGCGGGGCTGGATTCCCATTCGTTGGGTCGCAGAGCAGAAGAATGACCCCTCGCGCCCGCACATCGCCTTTCAGCATCTTCGTGGTTGGACGCGCGGCATGGAAGTCGAATGGCGGTTCTTGCCGATCTCGGGTGGTACGCGGGTCGAAATCGAGCACCGCCTGCGTTTTCAGTTCCCGATCGCAGCCCAGTGGCTGGGCCGGCACGTCGTTTCAGACTTTTTTATTGATTTTGTGGCACAACGTACGTTGGCACGTATGAAGGTATTGGCAGAAAGAGCATGTTGAACGGAAACGGGCACCGAGTCGTCGTTACCGGGATCGGGATCGTCAGTCCGATCGGGATCGGCGTGCGCGAGTTTTGGGATGCCATGCTCGCGGGAAGAGTTGGGGCCCGCGCGATCACGCGCTTTGATACTGAAGGATATCCGTCGCGGATCGCGGCCCAGATCGACAACTTCGATCCGGCAGATCACATGGATCCAAAGCGCGTTCGATGGACCGATCGTTTCGCGCAATATGCAGTCGCCGCGGCGCGTGGCGCGTTCGATGATGCCGGCATTTCGAAGAACGGCCCGCGCGAGGACGTCGGTGTGTTCATCGGCTCTGCGCTCGGCGGCGTAGCGTACGCCGACGAACAGCACGACGTCTTCCGTCAACGTGGCTTGAGCAGCGTCCGCCCGCTTCTGGCGATCTCGGTTTTCGGGGGTGCCGCGACATGTAACGTTGCGCTCGAGTTCGACATGCGCGGCCCGACGGTTGCCAACGCAAATTCGTGCGCATCCGGTGCGGTTGCAATCGGCGAAGCCTTTCGTGCAGTGCAACGAGGCGATTTGCGCGCGGCGATCGCCGGTGGCTCGGAAGCGCCGATCTCACCGCTGTGCTTCGGTGCATTCACCGTCATCGGTGCAATGTCGACGCGCAATGAAGATCCGCAGCATGCGAGCCGTCCGTTCGATCGCGAACGCGACGGCTTCGTGATGGCGGAAGGTGCGGGAATGCTCTGGCTGGAGCGCTACGAAGACGCGGTTGCGCGCGGAGCAAACATATACGGCGAGATTCGCGGATTCGGAGCTAGCAACGACGCGCATCACATGTCGGCGCCTCGTCCGGGCGGCGAGAACGCTGCACGCGCAATCCAGATTGCACTCGACGAAGCGCATATCGCGCCAAATGAGATCGAAGCAGTAAGCGCGCACGGTTCGTCGACGCAACTCGGCGATCGCGCCGAAGCAAACGCACTGCGGCGCGTGTTCGGCGACGGCGTCGCGCAGCTGCCGATCACAGCGTCCAAGGGTCAGCATGGTCATGCGTTCGGAGCAGCCGGTGCGTGGGAAGCTGCCCTCTCGTTGCTTACGCTTCGTTACGGCGTTTTGCCGCGCGTCGTTGGCCATTTTGTGGACGATCCCGACTGCGATCTAGCGTTTGTGCGTGCGACCGTCGAAGGGAAGGTGCGTACTATGCTTTCCAACACGGCAGGTTTCGGCGGAATCAACGCGGCGCTGGTCTTCTCTGCCCTCGATTCGTGAGCGTCCCTGTCCTCGCCCGGGACGTCCGTAAGACTTACGCGACGTCGTCGGGCGACGCCATCGCTTTGGCCGGCGTCTCACTCGAGCTTGGGCGCGGCGAGATGGTCGCGCTCGTGGGCCCGAGCGGCTGCGGCAAGACGACGCTTCTCAATTTGATCGGCTGCGTCGATCTGCCGACGTCCGGCAGCATATCGATTGAGGGCCGCCGCACGACCGATTTGAGCGACGATGAGCTCACGCTCTTGCGGCGCGATCGTATCGGTACGATCTTTCAATTCTTCAATTTGCTTCCCGCCCTCACCGTCGAACAAAACACATCGCTGCCACTCGTGCTGCAAGGCGTTGCGTCTTCGGAGATTGCCGAACGCGTCGGGCACGCGCTCGAGCTGGTCGGGATCGGGGAGCGCGCACGTGCATTCCCGGCCGAATTATCGGGCGGTCAACAGCAGCGCGTCGCGATTGCGCGCGCAATCGTTCATCATCCCGCGATCGTGCTCGCCGACGAGCCGACCGGAAATCTGGATTCGAAGAACGGCGCGATCGTTCTGGAGCTGCTGCGCGCGATTGCGAATGGCGGCCAGACCGTCTTGATGGCGACGCACAATCAGAACGCAGCCGCGATTTGCGATCGGACCCTGCATATGCAAGACGGACAATGGGTTTACTCTTACGCGGGCTGATTGCGGGGACGCTGCGCGAAGGTAGACTGCGCACCGTCGTAACGATCGTCGCGGTCGCTCTCGGCGTCGCGATCGCGCTTGCAATCGATCTCGCAAATGCAACCGCCGTCGATTCATTTTCCTCGAGCGTCAACGTCGTGGCGAGCCGTGTCAATCTGCAAGTCCTGGGAATCGGACGTGGATTCGACGAGCGAACGCTGCTTCGCATCGCGGCACTGCCGGGCGTCATCTCTGCGTCGCCCGTCATCGAAGACAGCATCGTCGTCGGGGCGCGGCGGGGCGACCCGCAGGCTGGAGAAGTGCTCCGCGTACTCGGCGTTGACTTGCTTTCGCCGCTGCCGCGCGATGCGGGGACTCCCGAGAGCGGCACGGACGTGCATGCCGATACGCTCGTGAACGGACGTGGTGCCGTCGTCAGCGAGCGCGTTGCGCGCCGCTGGGGGTTGCACGTCGGCTCGCGTCTCTCGGCGATCGCCGGCGCACGCCCGGTGTCGCTCATTATTGCTGGGATTTTGCCGGCGAGCGTGGTCGGAATCGATTCGAGCGTCGTGTTCGTCGATATCGCAACGGCGCAAGATATCTTCGACAAAGTCGGGTTCCTGGATCGTATCGACTGCGTCGTCGATCAGAGTCGCCTTGCGCAAACGTTTGCAGCCGTGCGTGCGGTCATTCCGGCAGGGTCGCGCGCGATCGAGCCGCGAGTCCGAACCGGCGAGATCCGGCGCATGCTTGCGAGCTTTCAATTGAATCTCGATGCGCTTTCGGCGATCGCACTCGTCGTCGGCATGTACTTGATCTTCAATACGGTCGCGATAGCAGTCGTGCAGCGCCGTCCGGAGATTGGGACGCTGCGCGCGCTGGGAGCAACGCGCGCACAAATTTTCGCCGCGTTCTTGCTGGAAGGCGGGATGCTCGGACTCGCGGGTTCGCTTGCGGGCCTCACGCTGGGCGCAGTGCTTGCGCAGTTTTCAGTTGCCGCCGTAGCGCGAACCGTGCAAACGCTCTACGTCGGGATCGGGGTCGGACGCGTGCTATGGGATCCGTCCTCGATCCTCAAAGCGTTCGTACTCGGCATCGTCCTCGCCGTCGTCGCCGCGATCGTTCCGGCGCTCGAAGCCGCGCGCGTTCCGCCGGCGCTCACGATGCGCGCCGGTGGTTTCGAACGCCGCTCGCCGCACTTCGCGCGAAACGCGGCGCTCGCCGGCGCGGTCGCGTTCATCGTCGCGCTGATCGTCACGGTAGGACCACCGGTTGACGGTGTTCCGGTTTTTGGTTATCTCTCCGGGATCATGATCATCGCGGCGGGATCGCTGTGCGTCCCGCTCGCGATCGCGGGAACCTCAGCACTTGGGCGCCGCTACCTGCGTGACGCACCGTCGTTGCTTGCCGCCGGTAATCTCGGAGGCGCGTTGCGGCGCGAAAGTGTTGCCGTTGCGGCGCTCGGCATCGCGATCGCGATGATGACGGCAGTCGCGATCTTGATCGGATCGTTCCGTACGACTGTCGTAACGTGGGCGGACGAAGTGCTCTCCGCGGATCTTTTTGTCCGTCCGATCGGCCCCTCTGACGCATCATCCGACACGCGGTTCGGACCGGGCGTTGTGGCGATGATTGCGCGCGTTCCGGGCGTCGCCGACGTACACGCGCTGCGCTCGATCACGATCCCGTTCCGCGGACGCCTAACCGAGCTCGATGCGACCGACTTCCGGCAACTCGCGCGGCAGAATTCCATCCAATTTCTGGGCGTTCCGAACGTCGCGGCGCTGCTGCAACAAGCCACGGGGACGCGCAGCGTTTTCGTCTCGGAGCCGTTCGCGACCCGCTTTGGGGTGCGGCCGCGTGATTCGCTCGTGCTCGATACGCCCTCGGGTGCGATTCGTTTCGAGGTCGCTGCGGTTTTCAACGATTACTCGACGGAGTCGGGGATCATCATGCTCGACCGCTCGACCTTCGAGCGCCTCTTTGGGGACGACACCGTTGACTCGATCGCAATCTGGGCGTCGCCGGGCGCGAACATTCTCGATCTTCGAACGCGCGTGATTCGCAGCGTTCTGCCCCTGCGCATCGACATCGACACAAACCGCGAGCTGCGCGCTCTCGTCGTGCAGATCTTCAACCGGACCTTCGCGATCACGTACGCCCTCTATCTGATCAGCGTCGCGATCGCGTTGCTCGGAGTTGTCTCGACGCTGTTCGCGCTGGTGCTCGAACGCCGCCGGGAAATCGGTATCCTGCGCTACTTGGGGCTGCGTACGCGCGACGTGCGTCGCATGGTCTTGGTCGAGGCTGCTTTCGTCGGCGTGCTCGGAGGGCTGGTTGGAATCGCGCTCGGCTTTCTGCTGGCGCTGCTCTTGATTTTCGTCATCAATCGCCAGGCTTTCGGTTGGCTGATCGACTTGCACATCCCGTGGGAGTTTCTCGGGGCGTCGTTCGTGGTGGTCGTGATTGCAGCGCTCGTTGCGGGGATTTATCCCGCCGGCGTAGCGGCTCGTATTCGAACCGCGGAAGCGATTCGAACGGAATGAGGCTCCTAGTCTAATGAAGCTCGTAGCGTTCGTGGCGCTCGTGCTGCTGTCGTTTCGCACCGCAACCGCACCATATACGTTCGTCTTTCCGCGCGACCACGGGGCGCATCCGGCATATCAAAGCGAATGGTGGTATTTCACAGGGCACGTGCAGGCGCGCGATGGACGGCGTTTCGGTTTCGAGCTGACGATCTTTCGCTTTGGAATCCGGCCGGGAGACGCACGATTCGCGCCTGGCGCATCGCGCTGGCACGGCTCGGAAGTCTTTCCTGCGCATGTTGCGATCACTGACGTGAACGGCAAGACGTTCGTGCATGACGAACGATTCGTTCGGGACGCGCTCGGCATGGGCGCGGCGTCGACCGGAACGCTAAACGTCCACGCCGGCGATTGGTCGGTGCGCGGACTCGATCCGACAGAGTTGCACGCGGTTTGGGGAACGAACGCGCTCGATCTCGCGCTGCGCTCGCACAAGGCGCCCGCCATCAACGGTGAAGGCGGCATATCGCGCAAAGGTCCGTGCAGCTCGTGCGCGTCGCACTACTACTCGATCACGCGTTTGGCGACGACCGGAACGCTCGAGGTCGGCGGCAAGCGTTACGCCGTCGAGGGCGAGTCGTGGATGGACCACGAGTTTGGCTCCGACGAACTGCAAGCTGATCAGCGCGGCTGGGATTGGTATGCCCTGCAGCTCGATGACGGCCGCGAGCTCATGCTGTACGTCTTACGGCAGAAAGATGGCGGAATAACGCCGCAGTCGAGCGGCTCCTTGGTTGCTCGCAACGGTCGCGTACGGCACCTGCAGCTCGGTGATTTTCAGACGCTGGCGCTCGGGACGTGGAAGAGCCCCGCGAGCGGTGCCGTGTATCCCAGCGGCTGGCGCGTGCGCGTGCCGAGCGAAGGCCTGGACGTCACGATCACGCCGCTGCTGCTCGATCAAGAGCTGATCGATCAGCAGCTTCACGTCGCGTATTGGGAAGGCGATTGCGATCTATCGGGGACCGATCGCTTGCGTCCGGTACATGGCGCTGCATACGTTGAGCTCACAGGATATGCGGGCGTCCTGCGCTTCTAAGGAAAGTCGCGCACTTCGTCGAACTCATAGATACAAAGATGGCTTTTAGCCAGCGTCAACTCTCCATTTTCACGCCGCGCTCGCTGCGTGACGCCCTTGGTCTCTCGTTTACGCATCGCGAACAGGTTCGCTGGCTTATCGGAACGAGTGAGTTGCTCGCGTCAAGTTACACGCACGTTCCACGCGAAGCGCAAATCGTCGACGTCCGCCAGCTCGATGAGTTCCGCGCCGCGGCGATTGGTGACGAAAACAAGATACGCTTCGGGGCCTTTGCCACCGATGCGTCATTGCGCGGACATCCGGTTCTCGAGGCGACGCTCTTCAAGGCCGCAAGCGCCGCGTTGTTCTTGGCCATTTCGGAAGCGAACGTCGAAGTCGTCTCGCTCGGGCGGACGCGCGTCACATCGATCGACGCGCTGGTCCTCGCCCCACACGAAGCGCCGCTCTCGATCGAATTCGAACCCAATTCGGGCGACATCTACGTGCAGCGCCGCCGGACGATTCGCGACGGCCTGGCGTCGCACGACCTGATCATCGGCGCAACGTTCCGGCTCGGCGACGATGGACGTGCGACGCGCGTTCGCGTCGCGCTTTCGATCGATGACGGTCCGCCGGTTCGCGCACGGCTGGCCGAACATCAGCTGCAGGGCGAGCGGCTCTCGAGCGATCGTACCGGTGTCGCGGCTCGTCTCTGCGCGGAGGCGATCGCGCCGGAGGACGCGCGCAAGGCCGCGGCGGCGCGTTCGGCGCTTACCCTGGCGCTTGCCATGTTCCGGGAGGCACGCGTTCGCTGTGACGAAATGAATCGGTCTCGTCGCCCTGACCCCCCGAGGAGAAAACGACGCCGTCGATGATGATTCGTTCACGCTTTCTTGCAGTGTTCGCCCTTGCGGCGCTGCCTATCGCCGCAATCGCGCAGAGCGCCGTTGCGCCCAACCAAAATGAGCTCGCTCAAATCCGCCAAACCGGCGTCTTGCGGGTCGGTTTGACCGGCGATTACGATCCGTTCAGTCTCGTCGACTCGAGCGGCGCATATCACGGGATCGATGCGGATGCCGCTGCAATGTTGGCAAAAGCAATTGGTCCGAACGTCAAGTTGGAAATCGTCAAAACGACGTGGCCGACGATGACGGCCGATCTGCTCGCCAACAAATTTGATATCGCAATGGGCGGCGTGAGCTATAACGAAGCACGGGCGAAAGTCGGCGAGTTGTCGACAGCCTACATACAAGATGGGAAAGTCGCACTCGTCCGCGCGTCCGACAAAGGCAAGTACCGCACGAACACCCTGGCGGATTTCGACAAACCGGACGTTACAGTGCTCGTGAATCCGGGTGGAACGAATCAACAGTTTGTCAACGCCAGCATCAAGAACGCGAAGATCGTCGTCGTAAACGACAATCTGGCGATTCCCAGCATGCTCGTCGACGGAAAAGGCGACGTCATGTTCACTGACGGCGTCGAGGCGCGACTAAAGGCAGGGCGCGATCATCGGCTATATGCCGTCGATCCCGATCATCCGTTCACGCACAGTGCGCACGTCTACTTCATGCAGAAGGGTCAGGTCGCGCTGCTCGATTTCACGAACGCATGGATTGCGCACATGCAATCTGACGGATCGTACGCGAAGCTCTTCGCAAAATATATCGGTTCGTGACCATCGACATTTGCGACGTCGCGCCGCGCGACGGTCTGCAAAATGATGCGACGCAAACGACGCCTGAGATGCGCGCGGAGCTTTGCCGGCGTCTTGCCGACGCCGGCGTCCCGTACGTCGAGGCGGTGAGCTTCGTCAACGAAAAACGCGTGCCGCGCATGGCGGGAGCCGAAACCGTGGTTTCGCTCTTGCCGGTCGACACCAAGACCGAGTTCAATGCGCTCGTTCTGAACGAACGCGGTTACGATCGCGCGCTGACGACAACACTGCAAGCCGTGCACTATGCGTTTCCGGTAACGGACACGTTCGGCGAACGCAATCAGGGTGCAAAGGTCGTCGATTCGCTCGCGATCGCAAAACGAATGATCGAGCGTGCGCGTGGAGACGGGCTCGGCATCTCGATCGGACTGGCCGTCGCATTCGGATGCCCGTTCGAAGGGACGGTCGATCCGAATCGTGTGCTCGAGATCGCGCATCAGGTCGCGGAGATGGGGCCGGATGGGATCTCGTTTGCCGATACGATCGGCGTCGGCGTCCCCAAACAAGTGCGCATCCTCGTCGAAGGGATGGCCGATACGGACATTCCGGTCGGCTGTCATTTCCACGACACGCGCAATACCGGCGTCGCTAACGCCCTCGCCGCCGTCGAATCCGGCGCGAAAATGCTCGATGCGTCGGTCGGTGGCGTCGGCGGTTGCCCCTTCGCGCCCGCCGCAACCGGAAACGTTGCAACCGAGGACGTCGTCTACATGCTGCACGGCATGGGTTACGAGACGGGCATCGATCTCGACAAGCTGATCTCAACCGCAAAGTGGCTCGAGAAACAGCTCGAGCATTCCGTGCCGAGTGCGCTTCATCGCGCCGGCCCGTTCAAATGTATTGCGTAGATTTCCGGGCGCACGCTCGATAACCGCAGGCGCAAGATACCGCGCAAAGGGCCGCCGCATTGCACGTATTCCGCCCTCTGTCATCCCGAGCGTAGCGCCGCGAAGCGGCGCGCAGTCGAGGGACCGCGACTACGCTGGCAACGGGCGTGATCCGCAAATTACGCGCGCTGCTTTTCGATTTTGACGGCTTGCTCATTGATACGGAGAGCGCGGAATACCGCGCCTGGTGCGAGCTTTACGGTCGGCACGGACACGTTTTGGAGTTGTCGGCGTGGTCACTCGCGATCGGGACGATCGGTGGATTCGATCCGTCGCAGCACCTAACGAGCCTTGGAAGTCCCCTGAGCGCCGAAGCGCTCGCCGAGCAAGAACGCCGTGTGTTGGAGCTGTGCGAGCTTGAAGACTTCCTACCTGGTGTCGACGAGCTGCTCGACGTCGCGAGTGCGCGCGGTCTAAAGACATGCATTGTATCGTCGAGCTCGCGTGCATGGATCGAGGGCCACTTGAGACGGCGCTCGGGACTTGATAGATTCGACGCCATCGTTTGCGCTGACCATGATCCCACTCGCGCAAAACCTCGGCCTACGCTCTATCTCGAAGCACTCGAACATCTCGGCGTGCGAGCGGACGAAGCAGTCGCTTTCGAGGATTCGCCTAACGGCATCGCCGCAGCAAAGGCGGCCGGAATATTTTGCATTGCGGTTCCAAATCCCGTAACCGCAGGCCTTGATCTGACGAAGGCCGACCGAGTGGTCGAATCACTCGCAGATTTCGACATCGACGCGGTGCTGTGAAGCGGTCCCTCGACTACGCGCTCCTGCAGAGCGCTACGCTCGGGATGACAAGAGGCGCAATACGTGCCTAGCGGCGGCCCTTTGCGCGAGATCGTAATGGCGCGTCAATCGTACGCGCGCCCGGTCATCGCGCCGCGCGTAGAAGCGGGGAGGGCGGGCCTCCAATACGAAGGGGCCATGGCAATCAAAGCCCCGTGAGGTGACGTGATTTGAAGGCTATGACCGATCGCTCGAAGAGCGAGCAGATGTCGACGAAGCCCGGCTTCATCGCCGCGCTCGACCAGAGCGGAGGCTCGACGCCCGGTGCTTTGCGTCTGTACGGCATCCCCGACAACGCCTATAAAGGCGATGCGGAAATGTTCAAGCTCATGCACGAGTTTCGCGTGCGGATCATGACGTCGCCGGCGTTCACCGGTGATAAGGTCATCGCCGCAATTCTCTTCGAACGTACGATGGATGGAACGGCGGAAGGTAAGCCGGTGCCCAGCTATCTGTGGGAAGACCGCAAAGTCGTGCCGTTCTTGAAGATCGATAAAGGTCTCGAAGCGGAAAATGACGGCGTCAGCATGATGAAGCCGATGCCCGGTTTAGACGATTTGCTTGCGCGCGCCGTAAAGCTCGGTGTTTACGGCACGAAAGAACGCTCAACGATCACGCTCGCATCGAAGATCGGCATCAAAGCGATCGTCGATCAACAGTTTGAGATCGGAAAGCAAGTCGCGTCGCATGGCCTCATGCCGATCCTCGAACCCGAAGTCTCGATCAAAAGTCCCGACAAGGCCGGTGCGGAAGCGATCCTGCGCGACGAGATCACGCGTCATCTCGATGCAATGCCGGACGGACAGGTCATGATCAAACTGACGATACCGGACAAGCACGACTTCTACGCTCCGCTGATCGCGCACAAGCGCGTCCAGCGCGTCGTCGCGCTTTCAGGCGGCTACACGCGCGCCGACGCCGATGAGAAATTGTCGCACAACAAAGGCATGATCGCGAGCTTCTCGCGCGCGCTCGTGCAAGATCTCAAGGCGCAGATGAGCGACGCCGAGTTCAACGCGGCGCTGGCGCAAGCGATCGACGAGATCTACAAGGCGTCGACGGTCAAAGTATAACGGCCACGTAGGCGAGCGTCGATCCGAGGATCGTCGCGACGAAGAGCGCGACGCCGCTGGCTGCGACGTCGGCTACGTTTGCCGTACCGACTCGCGAGCACAGGAACCACGCAATTGGAATCGTCAGCGCGATGAAATAGGCGAGCGGCGTGACGCCGCCGAGCGCGATCGCGATGAGCGTTCCCGCGTAAATCGCGGCGACGGCGCTGTAAATTAGGTATCGAGCGCGTTCCCGGCCTAACCGCGCGACGAGATTCATCTTTCCGGTCGCCCGGTCCGAATCGACGTCCGGATACTCGACACAAAACATCAAGACGAACATCGCCGCAATCGAAGGTAGCGTGCTCGCGAACAAACGCAACGCCGGCACGTGCGCAAACGTCACATATCCCGCAAGCGGGAAGAGCAACGCGATAATGACCGCCGTGTCGAGCTCGCCCCAGCCACGCGCGAGCAACCGCATCGGCGGCGCGCTATACGACCAGCAGAGAATCGCGATCAAGACGCCGATGAGTGCCGGAGCGTACGCGCCGCTGATTGCGAAAACAGCGATCGCGAATGTGCCGATTCCGGCGCAAACCAAGGCTGCATTGAGCGCAATGCGTGGTGAGAGTCCGCCCTCGAGCAGCGCGCCGCTTCCACCCGACCATGCGGTCCGTTCGGCCGACTCGTCGCAGAAGCGGTCGTAATAGTCATTGGCGTAGTGCACCATCAGATGAAACGACGTCACCATGATTTGTCCGAGTACGTACACCTGCCAGTCGATGTACGCACCATCATAGCGCGCAATCGCTGCACCGAGCGCGAATCCGAGAAAACCGCCGGTCAAGAACTTCAGACGTGATAACCGGATGAAGGCGCGCAACACAGGATGATTCTTCATCCTTCGTGAGAAGGGTCTTGCCAGATGCGGATCGGCGCGATCGACGTTGGGACGAATTCCATCCACTTGATCGTCGTCGAGGTCGACGCGGAATCGATGTCGACCCGAACGGTCTTCAAGGCGCGAGAAATGGTTCGCCTCGGTGCCGACGACGCGCTGGAAGGTGGCGCGCTCGGAAAGCGCGCGATCGCGCGCGGGGTCGAAGCGATCGCGCGGTTCGTACGGCTGGCGCACGAGCGCGACGCGGAGCGGATTCGCGTCGTAGCTACGTCGGCGGTGCGTGAGGCGCGTAACGGTGCGGAGTTTGCGAACGAAGTCCAGCGCTTGTGCGGCGTCCCGCTCGAAGTGCTCGACGAGCGCGAGGAAGCGCGGCTTATCTATCTCGGCGTCACGCGGAATTTTCCGCTGCACGACCGGCTTGCGTGCATCATCGACATCGGTGGCGGGTCGACGGAGTGGATCGTCGCCGACGATCGGCGTCCGTACTTGCTCGAGAGCGTCAAACTCGGCAGCTTGCGGTTGTACGATGCGTTTCTGCGCGGCGACGAGCCGCCGTACGAGCGTTATCCCGAGCTTGTCGCGCATATCAAGAAGCTGCTTTCGCCGCTCGTCGCGCGGTTGCGCGAATTCGATTGCGATCTCGTGATCGGAACGTCAGGAACGATCATGGGTCTGGCGGCGCTCGACGCCGGCGACCAGGGTGGGCGCTCCGGGATCCACGGTCACGTACTGAGCCTCGAGCGGCTGCGCGTCTTGCAGGCTAGGATGCTCACGTTGACGGAGGCGCAGCGCCGGACGCTGCCCGGGATGAACGCGCGGCGTGCCGACATCATCATCGCCGGCGCAGCCGTCCTGATCGAAGGGCTCGTAGGGATGGGCGCGCGGGAGATCGTCGTGAGTCAGCACGCGCTGCGCGAAGGAGTCGTCGTCGATCTCGTGCAGGCCGACACCGACATCGTGCGCCGCCTCGACGTCTTGCGCGCACGCCGGCGCGAATCGGTCGCCTCGCTGGCACGGCGCTATCAGAGTAGCGGTCTGCACGAGCGCAGCGTCGCGCGTCTTGCATTGCGCATCTTCGATGAGCTGGCTCCGAACGTCCGGACGAGTCCGATCGATCGCGAAGTGATTCACGCCGCCGCGCTGCTGCACGATATCGGAAAATTTGTGAACCCCAGCGCCCATCACAAGCACGGCGCGTACCTTATACGAAGCAGCGCGCTCGATGGTTGGAGCGACCCGGAACGAGAATTACTTGCAACAATCGTTCGTTATCACCGCAAAGCCTTGCCGAAACCGACGCATCCCGAATGGATGGCGCTCGGAACGCTCGAACGCGATCGCGTCGCATTGCTGGCAGGAATCCTGCGTGTTGCGGATGGTTTGGACGTTCGTCAACAGGGGATCGTGAGCGACGTGCGTATTCGCTGGGGACCCGCAGCCGTTGCGATAGAAGTCGAAGCGAACGATACCCAAAGCAGCGGTGACCTCGCATCCGAGATCGCAGCGGCGGGCTACAAAGCGGATCTTCTTGCAAAAGCGCTCGGAAAGGCCGTGATTCCGCGGGGAGTTGCAGCCATCTCAGCAGAAGCGTAGGCGCCCGTGACCACATTGGCCACCGCAACTAAACGCATCTTGGTCGTCGACGACGAGTCGGCGATTTTGCAAACCCTGCGCTTCAATCTTGCGCGAAGCGGCTATCAGGTGAGCACAGCGGGCGATGGGCGCACTGCGCTCGCGCTCGTTGCAAGCGAAGAACCGAATCTCGTGATTCTCGACATCATGCTTCCGGTGCTTGACGGCATCGAGACGTGCAAAGAGATTCGCCGCCACAGCAACGTGCCGATCATCATGCTGACCGCAAAGGATCAGGAGATCGACAAAGTCGTTGCGCTGGAGATCGGCGCCGACGATTACGTTACGAAGCCGTTCTCGCTCGCCGAATTCATGGCGCGCGTGAAAGCCTGCTTGCGCCGCGCGGAAAAACCGCAAGTCAGCGAGCGCGACGAACCAATCGTCGCCGGCGATATCACGCTCGATCCGTCGCGGCATCTGCTGCTCGTGCGGGGCCGCGACGTTCAGCTGGCTCCCAAAGAATTCAGCCTGCTGCACGTCCTGATGGAGAACAAGGGCCGCATCGTCACCCGCCAGATGCTGCTCGAAAAAGTCTGGGGCTACGATTTCGAAGGCGAGCATCAAACGATCAGCGTTCACGTCCGGTGGCTTCGCGAGAAAGTCGAAGTCGATCCGAACAACCCGCGGCATATCATCACCGTGCGCTAGCCGCGGCTACATGTTCCGCGAATAGTGACCTTTACCGGCGAGCTACTGGCGCTGCTCGTCGGTGCCGCCGGGGGGTTTTTCGCAGCTCGCTTCACGCGTAACGGCTCGCGGCCCCAGGCTCCCGACGTTGCGGAAAAGCGCACGGAACAACAGCGTGACGACTCGCTCGAGCAGATCGTCGCGCTCATGCCCGTTGCGGCCCTGGTCGTAGATCGCAACGGCTACTTGAAATTTGCGAACGCCATCGCAGAGCGCGCATTCGAGATGGATGCCGAGCGCGGGCGCGGACGCGCGCTGATCGAAGCGATCGGTTCCGTCGATCTCGAGCGGCTCGTGCGCCGCGGCCAAGCCGGACAACGCGCTGAAGGTACGATCGTTCTTCGCTCGCTCGAAAGCGAGCGCAGTCTCGTCGTCACGGTTCAGCCGCTCGAAAAACGCGCCGGCGACATGCTCGTCTTCGCGGAAGACCGCTCGAAGATCGCCGATAGCGAGCGCGTACGGCGCGACTTTCTCGCGGACGTGTCACACGAGCTGCGCACGCCGATTTCGTCGATCCGCTTGATGGTCGAGACGATTCAGCTTTCCGGCGACGATCCGGAAGCGATTCGCCTCTTTCTCCCCAAAATGGTTGGCGAGCTCGAACGCATGACGCGCCTCATCGAGGATCTGCTCGAGCTTGCGCGCGGTGAAGCCGGCCAAGTTCCGCTGCATCCGAGCAAAGTCGATCTGTCGCAACTGGTCGAGGACACGGTCGCCGCATTTCAAGCGCGCGCGCAGGAACAGGACGTCGATTTGCGTCTGGATGCGCCGCGTACGATCGAAGCCGAAGTCGATTCGAAGCGCTTGACGCAAGTCGTCGTCAATCTCATCGACAACGCGCTGCGGCATACCGCCTCGCAGGGTCACGTGCTCATCGGCGTCGGCGCGGAGAACGGCGAAGCGTTTCTGAGCGTGCAAGATGATGGCGTCGGGATACCCTTCAAAGACTTGCCGCACGTATTCGAACGATTTTACGTCGTCGACCGTTCACGCTCGCGTGGATCGGGTGGTACCGGCCTCGGACTTGCGATCGTAAAACAAATCATCGAGGCGCATGGAGGCAGCGTGCACGTTGATTCGGAGCTCGGTTTGGGTGCGCGTTTTTCGTGCAGGCTTCCCGTTAAGCAGGGGACAACGCCTTGATAACACGACATGTGCGATGCTCGTTTTAGACGGCTATGTTTAAGACGTCTTAATATTGCCTTAAGGGTGGGTTGATTATTCACCCTGATACTCGTAGCGAACGGATTATGTTGTTGGAAGCGGCACCGGCTGAAACGCGGACAGCGGTCAAACTCGAAGCAAAGACGCTCAACGTCTACTACGGGACGTTTCGTGCGATAAAAGACGCATCGCTTGCGATGCCGACGAATCGCGTGCAGGCGCTGATCGGACCATCGGGCTGCGGTAAGTCGACGTTCTTGCGTGCGCTCGACCGCATGCACGATCTGACGCCCGGCGCGCGCATCGAGGGCGTTGTCGAGCTCGACGGTAAGAACATCTACGACGACGACGTCGATCCGGTCTTGGTTCGTTATCGCATCGGCATGGTGTTTCAGCGTGCGAACCCGTTCCCGAAGTCGATTTGGGAGAATGTCGCCTACGGTCCTAAAATCCACGGCTTGAAAGACAAGCACAAACTCGACGAAATCGTCGAGCGTTCACTGCGTCAAGGCGCGCTGTGGGAAGAAGTCAAGGATCGCCTGCATCGTTCCGCATTCGACATGTCGGGCGGACAACAGCAGCGCCTTTGTATTGCGCGCGTGCTTGCAGTCGAGCCTGAAGTCGATTTTGATGGACGAGCCGGCCTCGGCACTCGATCCGATCGCGACCGCGAAGATCGAAGACCTCATCGGCGATCTCAAGAAAAACTATACCGTCGTCATCGTTACGCACTCGATGCAGCAAGCCGCGCGCATCTCAGACTTCTGTGCGTTCTTCCATCTGGGCGAATTGATCGAAAGTGGTCCAGACCAATCAAGTTTTCACGCGACCGAAGGATCGTCGAACGGAAGACTACATCACGGGACGCTTCGGCTAACGTTAAGGACGATCTCTTCACATTTAAGATGATGTTAAGGCTCTCCAGCTATAGTCCAGCCGTTTGCTCAAGCAATTTTGCTTCAGCTTTGAGGAGAGTATGAAACCGCTGCGCATTATATTCGCGCTACTTGCTTTTTCGATTACAACAACCGCCGCCGCGTTTGCGGCCGCCGAGCTTTTGGAAACGGGCTCGAGCCTCGTCTATCCGCTGATGAATCTCTGGGTGCCCGTCTACACGAAGGCGCACGGCGACGTGAAGATCACGACGCAGAGCACCGGGAGCGGTACGGGTATCTCGCAAGCCGTCGCCGGCGTTGCGCAAATCGGCGCCTCCGACGCCTACATGAGCGATGCCCAGCTCGGCACGACGCACATGCTCAACATCCCGCTCGCGATCAGCGCGCAGCAGATCAACTACAACATTCCCGGCCTCAACGATGTCCATCTGAATCTGTCGGGCCCGGTCCTGGCCGGAATCTACGACGGTTCGATCCACTTCTGGGATGACGCGAAGATCAAAGCGCATCAACGGCTCAGTACGGCAGCAAGCTGCCGCACGAAGCGATCATCCCGATCCATCGCGCCGACGGTTCGGGCGACACGTTCATCTTCACGCAGTATCTTACGTTCTCGACGCCGAGCTGGAAGAGCGGCCCGGCCTACGGTACGACGATCAACTGGCCGGCAGTTCCGAACGCGGTTGGTGCAAACGGCAATCCCGGTATGGTGCAAGCCTGCCAAGGCGCGAAGTACTCGATCGCGTACATCGGCGTGAGCTTCCTGGATCAAACGAATCAAGCGGGTCTCGGCTACGCCGCGCTGCAAAATGCGGCGGGTAAGTTCGTGCTCCCGAGCGGAGCCCAACATTCTGGCCGCTGCCGCAGCGCAAAGATAAAGAGACACCAAAAGACGAGCGCATCTCGCTGATCTTCGGACCGGGCGCAAACTCGTACCCGATCATCAATTACGAGTACGCGATCGTCAATCCGAAGCAAAAAGACGCCGCGACCGCCTCGGAAGTGAGGAACTTCCTGACGTGGGCGGTTACCGGCGGACAAGAGAAGCCGTATCCTCGAGAAGGTGCACTTCATCGCGCTTCCGCCGAGCATCGTCAATTTGAGCAAAGCTCAAATCGCGGAGATCGGCTCCTAGGAGTACATGGCAACAGTCGCATTGAGCGGCGCTCAAACAGCGCCGCTCACGCGTCGCACCGCTCGACATCGTCTTACGCTACGGGTCGACGGCTATCGCCGTCGTAACGGCGGCGATCGTCTTCCTCGTAGCGGCAGTTCTTGATCGTCTATTCGTGGCCGGCGATTGCGTTCAACGGCTTCGGGATTCTCACGCATCTCCAGTGGAATCTCGGAAACCAGTACGGTACCGGCGTCGAGCACCGCGGCGGGTTCACGGGCTCGCCCGGAGCCTCGTTCGGAGCTGTTGTTTTCATCCTCGGGACCATCATCTCGTCGGCGTTTGCGATGGCAATTGCGACGCCGCTTGCAATTCTGGTCGCCATTGCAATGCACTACCAAGTTCCGCGCCGTTTGAAAACGCCGGTCAATACGCTCGTCGAGTTGATGGCGGGCGTTCCTTCGGTCGTTTACGGCTTGTGGGGCATCGGCGTTCTGGTGCCGTGGATTTCGAATTCTGTCGGCCCGTTTTTGGCCGCGCACATTTCTTGGCTTCCAATCATCGGCGGCGGTTCCGCCAGCGGAAACGGTCTGCTGGCGACGTCGTTCATCCTCTCGGTCATGGTCTTCCCGATCATGGCTGCGACGATGCGCGACGTTCTCTCGACCTTCCCGAAGATCGTATTCGAAGGCGCAATCGGTCTTGGTGCGACGCCGTGGCAAGCCGTCACCACGATGGTCCTTCCGGCGATTCGCACGCAAATGTTTGCTGCCGCGATGCTCGCGCTCGGCCGCGCACATCGGCGAAACGATGGCAGTCCTGATGGTTTGCGGCTCGGCGCTCAATCAGCTTCCGCAGAATGTTTTCGCGCCGATCAACACGATCGCGGCGGTGATCGTCTCGCAGCTCGACAGCGCGTTGACCGATCCCGACCGGGATGGCCGAACGATCGCTCGCCGAGCTGGCATTGATTCTCTTTGCAATCACGCTCAGCGTGAATTTGATCGCGCGCCTGATCATGCGCGGCGCTGATCGCGTGAAGCGGACGGCATGAGCGAAGTGGCAGTACCGGCTCGCCCGTCGAACAGGACGACTGCGACGCTCGATGACGCGCGGCTCCGTGCTCGTTACGGTTCGACGCAACATCGGCTGGGGTGTCAGCGCTCTCGCGCTGTGTTCCACGCTTGCGATCCTGCTCGCGATCTTCTGGTTTGTGCTCTCGCGCGGCTTGCCGGCGCTCAAGCCGACGCTCTTTACGACCGTGACATCGGGCATTTCGGGCGGACTCGAAAACGCGATTCTCGGCACGCTGATGCTGGTGGTATTCGCGGTCGCTATCGTCTCGATCATCGGCTTTGGTACCGGTATCTGGCTCTCGAGCTACGCCTCAGAGAAGCCGCGCGCGCTCGTTCGTCTGCTCACCGACGTTCTTGCCGGCGTTCCGTCCGTCGTCGTCGGTTATTTCGGCTACATCTTGCTCGTGAAGATCGCAGGCTGGCAGTTTTCGCTTGCCGGCGGCGCGATCGCGCTCACGATCATCATGCTGCCGTACGTCGTGCGTGGTACCGATCTCGCGCTCGAGACCGTTCCGCGCGAGCTGCGTGAAGGCGGTTTCGCGCTCGGCGCGACTTACACGACCGTGTTGATGACGGTCTCGTGGCCGTACGCGCTGCCCAGCGTCTTTACGATGCTGCTGCTCGCCACCGGAATCGCGCTCGGCGAGACGGCGCCCCTGATCTACACGGCCGGCTGGTCCAATTATTTGCCGACAATGCATTTGACGCACAGCCCGGTGCCGTACCTAACGTACGTCATCTGGACGTTCATCAGTCAACCGTTTGCGGAGTCGCATGCGCTCGCGTTTGCGGCGGCTGCGCTCTTGATGCTGATGATCGTCGTAACGAACGTCTTCGCGCGTTCGTGGCTCGAGAATCTCGCTCGCAAACAACGCGGCGAGCGATAGCGTAACGGATGGCCATGCTGCGCGTCGCCTACCACGAAGCACTCGAGGGGGCGGAGGTCGATCTTGGAACGCTCGGAGCGCTCATGATCGATGCTTTGCACTACGCGGTCAAAGTCCGTCGAGACGCCGGATGCCTGTCGCTCTCGGCGCGCATCATCACCGGCGCCGATCAGACGGCCGAGCTCGGACGGCGGATCGAATCAGCGTGCATCGAGCTGATTTGGCGCCAGCAGCCGCTGGCGGACGAGTTGCGGCGCGTGACGGGGATGTTCGAGATCAGCACCGATCTCCAGCGCATCAACTACTACATCGTCGACATCGCAAAACACGCTGTACGGCTCGCGGACAAATCGTCGGCGAACGCGCCCCGTGAAACGATTGCGCGAAGTCGCGCAGCTCACGGAAGCGAATCTCAGAGCCGCCGTCGAGGGCTACACCAAACGTGATCTCGAAGCGTCGCGCAAGGTTCTCGACGCCGACGCACGTTACGAGAAGCTGTATGGCAACGGGATTCGCAAATTACAAAATGCGATTCGCGCGAACACCGACGTCCTCGCGTCTGCGACCGAGCTTTTGTTCGTCTTTACGTCGCTACAACGCGTTGGAGAGCATGCATCGAGCATCGCCTGGCATACGGCTGAGATGTTCGATCCCGAAAATCAGGCGTAAAGCAGCCGGACGTCTTTTCGAACGAGCTCGCGGGGACGCGAAATCGCGATGTCGTCGCTCATCAGTGCGCGATCACCGCTGCGCCACGTGACTTTATACTTCGCCGGAAGAAGACCGCTGAGCACATAACAGCCGTGACGATCGGTGCGGACCGTATAGCTCAAACCTTCCGCTGCGGCTTGCACGATGATGTTCATGATCGGATGGCCGAGCCGATCCAGGCATATGCCGCCGATTGCGCCGGCCGGTTTTTCTTCGACGCGGTCGCTACCCGGCGTGAGTCCGCGAATGACCTCGACGCGTTGTCCATCGAGGACGCCGACGCCGCGTAACAGCGTCGAGGTATATCCGCCCGCCATGATCATGATGTCATACGCACCTTCGGGCAGATCGATTGAAACGCGGCCGCGAACATTCGTGTGTTCCGTAATCAAATGCGTCGCATCTCGGACAATGTTGATCACAACCGATGAGATAGGAACGGCGGATCTGCGATCGACGACTTGGAGATCGAGCCCCGTCGTCGTTTCCGAGGTTCGCATTCACCCTCTCTTGGCGATACGAGGTAGCGCCTCCTTAAGGAGGGCCGGGTTGGTGTGTCGCATCACCCTCGGGTGAACTCGCGCTTCGATTCCAGGCTGGCAGCGGACCTCGATTCGCTCCGAGCGGCCGGCACCTACAAACGCCTACGTCACCTCACGACGCCGATGGCGCCGCACGTGCGGATGGAAGAGGCCGGCGACGTCCTCGTCCTCTCCAGCAACAACTACTTGGGTCTGTCCGATCGTCCCGAGATCATGGATGCCGGGATCGAAGGACTGCGCCGCTACGGAGCGGGGACCGCGTCGGTGCGGTTCATCTGTGGAACATTTGACGTGCACCGCGAGCTCGAAGCGCGGATCGCGAAATTTCTTTCCACGGAATCGGCATTGAGCTACGTCTCGTGTTGGAGTGCAAACGAAGGTTTGTTGCCGACGATCGGCATCGCCGGAACGACGATTCTTTCGGACGAACTCAATCATGCCTCGATCATCGACGGTTGCCGTCTCGCCGGCGGCAAACGTCTTCGTTATAAGCACGACGATATGGGCGATCTCGAGCGGCAGCTTGCCGCCGAGCGCGACCTTGGCGACCATCCGTCTTCATCGTTACGGACGGAGTTTTTTCAATGGAAGGAAGTCTCGCCGATCTCCCCGCGATCGTCGCACTCGCGAAGAAGTACGATGCAGTGACCGTCGTTGACGATTCTCACGGCACGGGCGTGATGGGAAAGACCGGGCGAGGAACGATCGAGCATTTCGGGCTCGAGGGTCAGATCGACGTCATCACGGGGACGCTCGGCAAGGCACTGGGCGGCGCGGCGGGTGGTTTCGTCGCCGGAACGCATGCGCTCGTCGATACGCTCGTACAACGCTCGCGTACGCAATTGTTCTCAAACGCGCTCCCGCCGACCGTCGCATGCAGCTCGCTGGCTGCAATCGAGTATCTCGACGCGCATCCCGAGTTGATGAAGAAGCTTCATGCGAACGTCGCGTACTTCCGCACCGGTCTGGAAGCGCGCGGTTTTCAACCGCTAGCCGGGCCGAGCGCGATCATCCCGATCATCATCGGGTCAACCGCGGCTGCGATGGCAATGAGCGATCGCCTCTTACGTGAGGGAATCTTTGTGACCGGCTTCGGTTTTCCGGTCGTCCCGGAAGGGACGGCGCGCATTCGCGTGCAGATGAGCGCAGCACTCGAGCGCGATGATCTGGATCGTGCGCTTGCCGCCATGGAGCGTGCACGTGAAGCCGGTTAAGATCGGACTGCTCGGCATCGGGACCGTCGGGAGCGGAACGTATCGCGTCCTGGAGCGCAATCGCGAAGAGATCACGCGTCGCGCGGGGCGCCGAATCGAGATCGCGTGGGTTGCGGCGCGCAATCTGGCAGCGTGCGCGCGAGATCATCGGACCCGACGTGCCGCTCACCGACGACGTTATGCGCGTCGTGCGCGATCCCGAGATCGACATCGTCGTCGAGGTCATCGGTGGAACGGGCGTCGCGAAAGACGCGATGCTCGCTGCGATCGAAAGCGGCAAGCACATCGTAACCGCCAACAAAGCGTTGCTCGCAACGCAAGGCAACGAGATCTTTGCGGCCGCCAGCAAGCGCAATGTCATCGTTGCCTTCGAAGGTGCGGTTTCCGTATGCATCCCGATCATCAAGGCGTTGCGCGAAGGGTCTGACCGCAAATCGCATCGAGTGGATTGCCGGCATCATCAACGGTACGAGCAATTTCATCTTGAGCGAAATGCGCGCCAAAGGGCTCTCGTTCGCAGAGGTACTGCGCGAGGCACAGCGTCTGGGCTACGCGGAAGCGGACCCGACGTTCGACGTCGAGGGCGTTGACGCCGGACATAAGATCACGTTGCTCTCGGCGATCGGTTTTGGCATTCCGGTTCAATTCGACCGCGCTTACATCGAAGGAATCACGCAGCTTACGGACCGCGACATCACATACGCGGAAGAGCTCGGCTATCGCATCAAGCTGCTCGGCATCGCGCGCCGCGCGCCGGGAGGCATCGAGCTGCGCGTCCATCCGACGCTGATTCCCGCGCAGCGCTTGATCGCGAGCGTCGAAGGCGCGATGAACGCAATTCTCGTCAAGGGCGATGCTGCCGGCGTAACGATGTACTACGGCGCCGGTGCCGGTTCCGAGCCGACCGCGTCGGCAGTCATTGCAGACGTCATCGACGTCACGCGACTGATGGAAGCCGAGCCCAAGGAGCGCGTTCCGCATCTTGCCTTTCAGCCCGACGCCCTTTCCGCCGTCCCGATCTTACCGATGGAAGAGGTCGAGACGTCGTACTATTTGCGCTTGCGCGTCAAAGATCAGGTCGGAGCGCTGGCCGATATCGCACGCGTGCTCGCGGATTCCGAGATCTCAATCGACGCGATGCTGCAAAAGGGACCGGCCGACGAGGACGGTGAGACCGACATCGTGATCCTCACCCATCGGACCCGCGAGGGGAATCTCCAGCGGGCAATCGGGGGACTGGTGAAGCTGCCGACAGTCCGGGAGAGCTACAGCCGAATTCGCCGGGAAGACCTTGGATGAAAGCAAGGTGAGAAATCGCCTGGGGCGAGCACAGGATCGTTTCCACGTCCTCTAACCTTATTCCAAAACTAGTCCCAGGGGAAAAGCGGTTACTATAAGTAGCGGAAGAAGGCCGCCACCACATGAATGCAATTATAAAGAAATATTTTAGACCGGTCGCGAGCGCGGCGCTCGCTGCGACGTTCGCTGTCGCGGCGCTACCGCTGGCGGCCTCAGCTCAGGCCGAAGATCAGGAACTCCAGGGGACGGTTCAGTCGATCAACTCGACCTTCAACATCACCGTGCTAGACAGCAACGGCAACCTGGATAACGTCGAGCTTCACCAGGGCACGGTTATCAATCCAACCGGTCTCACGCTCGCCCCTGGGATGAACGTGACGGTCGACGGATACGACGACGGCGGTCAATTCGACGCGAATGTTATCCAGACGCCGTATCAATACTCTGGCCCGGCACCGGTGCCAGTGTACTACGGCCCTGGCTGGTGGTACCCGGGATTCGGGTACGGCTACGGCCCTTCGTTTAGTCTCTTCATCGGTACGGGCGGCGGACCGTGGGTCTATCGCCAACCGTGGGGTGGACATTGGTGGGTTAGCACGCCGGTTCACACGTTCGTCGGCGCTCGCGGCGGATACATGCCGCCGCCCGTTATCCGGCCTCGCGCTACGCCGCTCCGGTAAGCCACTACGCAGCTGCGCGCAGCACGTACTCGGCACCGCGCAGCACGTACTCGGCACCGCGCAGCACGTACTCGGCACCGCGCAGCTACTCAGCTCGGCACAGCGCAGCTACTCGGCTCCCGCGGCAGCACGGCTGCGGCGGATACTCGGCGCGCGCAGTGCACCGGCCGCACACGGCAGCCCACTATCTCGGGCGGCGGCGTCTCGCGGCGGCGGTGGCTCGGGCGGACGGCACCACTAAGAAACGATTAGGTCCATCAAAGGAAGCCTCGGCCTCGCGCCGGGGCTTCTTTCATTTGCGCGGTTTTTTCGGTTGCTTGAGCGGAAAGACCGACGCGCGCGGTTCGGTGTCGCCATAAGTCGCGGCATAGTAGCCGTCACGTAAGTGCGCGAGCTTCACGTCATTGCGCAGCACCGTGCCGTCGCCACGATAGACGGTAACGCTCTTGAACAACATCACGTAGGCTGCCAAACGAACCGTCTTCCAATCGGAGACTTTCCACGTGCTCGGCGCCATGACCGGATAGTTGTAATCCGGGATCGTCACTTTCGAATTGTCGAGACGCTCGAACGTTACTTTGAAGCCTTCGCGTTCAAAGATCTGATCTTGCAGCGAGCTGATCGTGGCCATGAAAAAGCCTCGCCGTTTTTTGGCGAGGCTCCTCCTTTGCGGCCGATCGGATAGGTTCTTATTGTCCTGAGTTCATGGAGTTGTTGTAGTTATGCGCTCGACGCCACTGATGATCCCACTGAGAGTAGTTGTGGTTATTCCAATCTTGACGATGTGCGCGGTAGTATTGCGGATCGCGCTGCTGGTACCAAACCTGTGCCTGATTGACGGTCATGTAGTGGCGGTGATGATCGGCATCCCAGTAATAAGGACGGTTATTGGTGTCCCAATAGAGTTGGACCGAGACTTGCGCCAGTGCCGGGCCAGCGCCCATGGCCAGAGAACGCGAGTAGGGCTACGAGCCTTGCGGCTGTTTTCTTCATACGAAGGTCGTACCCGCGGCCATTTCCCGCAAACGGGCCAGGAGATCAGACGTCTCCTAAGCAAGGACGCCGCCCCTCGCTCTGCTAGGGAGGCTGTATGCGGCCTCGTTTTCGGCTCGTCGCCATTGCTCTGGGGCTCACGATCCTCGGCTTCTCGGGGACGCTGGATGTCGGCCGGGCCGCCGCAAACAAGCTGCTCCAACATCTGAAGGGCACCGTCGGCTATCAGATCGGCGATGGCGGCGCCTTTAGCGGCGTCACCGCGAGTCAAGAACTGCCGGACGATGCCTACGCGATAACGCAAGACAAATCCGCAGGGCTTTTGCAGCTTCCCGATTCGTCGCTCGTATCGCTCGGCATGAACACCAAAGTTCAAGTCGGTGCGTTCGATTCGTCGCAAAACGGGCTGGGCGCGACGATCATCGTCAACGGCGGCGCGTTGCGTTTCGAGGTCAAACGACCGCAAGGGGGCGTCGCAAACTATCATTTCGTAACGCCGACGTCGCAGGTCGGCGTGCGCGGAACGGTTGGTCTCTTGGCATTGCTGAACGGCCAGACCACGGTTGCGTGTTTGGCGTGCGCGGCGGACAGCATTACGGTCACGGTTGCCGGACAGACGTATACGCTCGCGACGGGTCAGGTGCTGACGGTGACTGCTGGTGGTGGCGTAACAACCGGCGCGGTGACGTCCTCGACGCTCAGCATCTTTTCGAGCGCATGGGTGAGCACCAGTGCGGCAACCGGCGTCGCGGCTGCGACGGCCGGTATTCCCGGAGGCGGCATTCCGCCGGCCGTGTTGACCGGTGCCGGTGCAGCAGCGGCCGCGGGCCTCGTAATCGACGCTGCAAGCAGTCACTCAACTCCGGCTCCCACAGGAACGGTGCAAGGCTCCGTATCGCTTGACGGCGCGACGCCGCACAAGGCAAGGTAGATGCGTTCATTGCGCTTTGCAGCGATCGCTGCCGTAACACTATCGCTTAGCGCATGCGGCGGTGGCGGATCCGTAGCATCAAGCCCATCCGGAAAATTGGCAACGGCGAGCATCTCACTGCAAATTCCGACCGGTCAGTCGACCGCATCGTCGTCGGCAAAAGTCCGGTATCCGCAATTCGTTTCGCCGAACGCATCGTCGGTTGCGGTTGCGGTTAATAACGGGACCGCGCAAGATTTTGACGTCAGCGCAAGCTCGAGTTTGTGCACGACGAATGGCGGGATGCGCACGTGCACGCTCTCGATCCAGGCGATCTCCGGAAACGACACCTTTACGTTCACGATCTACGCCGGTCCGAATGCGACGGGGACCGTCCTTGCAACCGCAACGCAAGCCGAGCAGCTGAAGGCCGGCTCTCAATTCAACTTTACGGTCGCAATGAACGCCGTTGTCGGTACCGTTGTTGCCAGCACGGCCGGCAGTCAGAACGCGAGCTGCGGTAGCACGACGATTATTCCGTCGATCACGGAGCTGTGCGCGGATACGGTCGTCTTGAGCGTCAATGCCTACGATCCGACTGGCGCTGCGATAACCGGTTCGGCCGCGTTCGCGTCGCCGCTGAGCGTCAGTGTTTCACCAATCGATCCCACGCTGAGCCTCTCGCCGGGAACGATCACCTTTCCGACCACGACGTCGACGCTGACGTACAGCGGCGGCGCGATCACCGCAGCGATCACGAGTTCGATCGTCCTCAACGTATCGCTTGCGAGCCAGCTCGTCGCATCGGTCAACGTCACCGTGTTTCGCGAAAACAACAGCGGACTGACTATCGTGCGTTATCCGCTGCCGGGCTCGACTGTCGGCACAAGTGGTACGAATTTCCCGACAGAGATCGTCGTCGGGCCCGACAACAACTTGTGGACCGTCGAAAACCTCAAGAATAAAGTCGATCGTATCACGACGTCGGGGACGATTACGCAGTTTGCGACCGGCTTTGGCGGGGGTGTCTTCCCGATCGGGATCGCAAAAGGTTCCGATGGCAATATCTGGTTCAACGACGGCAATTGCACGATCGGCCGGATGACGACGAGCGGTACACTGCAGGCGAGCGTCACGATCCCGCCCGGAACGGGCTGCAATCTCTGGTATATGACGCAAGGTCCAGATGGGAACGTGTGGTTCCTCGCGCAAGGCATCAACGCGGTCGGCTATGTCGATACGGGCTTGACGCCGCACGTTTTTACGATTCCAACCCCGAGCGCCATCAACTATATTCTCGCCGGCATTACGGCCGGTCCCGACAACGCGGTCTGGTTTAGCGAGAACGCAACGAACAAGATCGCGCGCGTCCCGACTAACGCAACGAGCGGCGCTCAGATTTCCGAGTACACGATTCCGACGGCAAACACTGACCCGCTCGGTATCGCGCTCGGCTCCGACGGCAATCTGTGGTTTGTCGAATTCAACACCGACTTGTACGCGAAGATATCAACGAGCGGAACCATCGTCCAATATCCGGGCGTCCTCAATCCGGCGGACTTCACGAACCTGGTCGTCATCGCGCAAGGGCCGGACGGGAATATGTGGATTCCGCAGGGCGGCGGCGCTGTGCGTTTCTCGCCGACGAATCCGACGGCTGCCGTGACGCCCGGCTTCACGGATAGCGCGCAAACGGACGATAAAAGTGTCGTCGCCGGGCCCGACGGCAACATGTGGTTCACCGGACTTGGCTCCGCCGGCGGCGGCGGATTCAATCCGACCGCCGACGAGGTCGCAAAGTTTACGCCGTAAGGCGCGTCCTAGTGCTGCTGTTGGTTGTGCGCCATCTGGCGCTGCTCGCGAATCGGGTAACCGGCGTTGCGCTGGACCGGATACTCGTTTTCCGGAACCCAGGCTTGACGCGCAACGAGCCTATGGTGACTCCGGTAGTACGTGGCTTCGTTTTGTGTCACGTAGTAACGCCGGTTGTTGTTGATATAGTAGGGCCGATTGTTGCCGTCCATCAAGAGCCCCCCGACGATGGCTGCGGCGCCGGCGGCAATAAGAACCGTCGACGTCGTGTCGGCTTGAACGGGTCGAGGAATAAAGACGGTCGTTGCTGCGATGAGTACGGCGCCCGCAACGAGATTTCTGAAGATTTTTTGATTTGGCATTGCTGTGTTTTTCCTTTGACCTAGGTGCCTGATGTTGTGAGCTGTCCTGCGCGGATCAGCATGTCGCTATTCATCGCCTCACGCTTCCGGCCGATCGCCGTGAGGAATGTGTCGTATTTGAGTCCCTCGAGTGCCACGATATGAGCGTTTCTGACGATGTCGATCACTTCGGGAGAGGTCTCGACGACGATGTAGTCATCACAGGCATACATAAGCGTGCCCGATAGCTTCTTTGCCGCGGTCAAAACCGAGATCTTCGATCCGACGTACGACTTCAGAAGATGATGCATTTACTATTCCGTGCGCTTCAGATAGTTGTTCTGCGAGAGCAGCAGAATACGGTCAGCATGACGGGCGCCGAGCATTCTTTGATCGTAATATACTTTTACGTACTGCCCGGCTTTGATCGCGCTCATTTGATACGTTGTTTTTCCGTCCTCCGAGAAGACCTGATCGAACTTCGGCAAGATCAAGAAACTCATCGTTTGATGAGTCCGGTTGTCCGTGACCTTGATGTTGTTCGTAGACACGTGGTTCACGATTCCTGAGAAGTTGGCGGAACCGACTTTCGCCGGAGCTGCGGTCGGCATGAGCGCGACCGTGGCGAGTGCGACTGCGAGAAGCACCACCGAAAATCTTTTCATATGAACTGCCTTTAGGCTGACCGGGAAATCCCGTTCAGCCGAGTTGCGCAGCCGGCGAGTTCGCCTTATCTCGTGTGTGCTGCACCGGTGCTCGCTGTAGCATAGCGAGCGATGTCGTTGCGGCAAGTCCTCCGAGAGGGCTTTTCTCGCAATGAGACGTTCGTTGTGACTTAAGTCGATTCCCAACAAATGTTACTTTCAAACGACCCGGAGCGGCGGCGTGACGGAGTGCGAGATGTAGGCCTTTGAGATGAAAGCGATCAAGACGCCGTTCTCATTGCGAAATTCGTGCAGACGGTACGGGTCGCTCAGTCCGCGCTTGTCAAATCGTGCAAGTTGTGAAACCAGCGATGCTCTATCGACAAACTCCAAATCGAGCGACTTCGTTAACGTCGTTCGTACGGCGAGAATCCAAGTGGGAGGCATTGTCCGGCTTTCCGATCTGTCGAGGTCTGTCGGCGCAGATGAAGACAGCTCGCTCGCGATCATGCCCAGATAGGCAGCAAGTCAACCATTTAGAGGAACCGCGCGACCATAATAGCCGTGTCGTCCTCGTAATGGGCGCGCGCGAAGGATTCGGCTGCTCGAAGCAGGGCCGCAAGGATGTACTGTACGTCCTGCTCTCGATTCTCGTCGATCAGCTGCAGAAAGCGTTGCATCCCAAAAAAGTCGCCGTCGGGCGCCCGGCATTCGATGAGACCGTCGGTCGCAGCAACCAGCAGTGTCCGGCTCTTCACTTCCATGCTCGACGCGCGGAAGAGATTCGCCGGATCGTCAAACACGGCCAGCATCGGCGCAGTCATGTCGAGACCATACGCAGCCTTCCCTGGTTCGCACACGGCTACGGGTTCGTGGCCGGCCGACGCATATCGGAGCGTCCCGGATTCCGGATCGAACGAAGCCACAAACGCGGTCACGAACGATTCCTCGCCGTCGTTGAGGTTTTTTTCGTTGTAGAGCCGGTTGAGAGACCGAAGGATATGTTCCGGTGGGAATCCTTCGGATGCGTATGCGCGCATCGAGTACTTGATGAGCGCCGCATCGACCGCAGCTTTGACGCCTTTTCCGGAAATGTCGGCGATCGATAGGACCGTATTTTTGTTGAGGAGGCGATAGACATCGATGATATCGCCGCCGACGTGTTCGCGGTTTCCGGCTTGCCGGTATGCAAGCGCGATCTCCAAGCCCGGCAAGCGACGAACTAGAGGCGGAAAGAGATGCTCAACCAGCGTCATCGCCGCAAGACCTTCGTCCTCGGCGGTCACGGGACTAAGCATGTCTCAATGGATACAGACGGCGTTCGGTTACGCATTTACAATTATCATGTGATACGGCAAAAACGCGAGCTTAGCGCCAAGATCTAACCGGATGTGGCTGCTCGGCTCGGGAATAATCGTCGCCATACTATTCGCTCTGTGGATCCTCGGCTTTTTTGACAGACCAGGTAGGTTGCCGGATCGATATCGTTCTCGCCGCGCTCGCGAAGAACGTCAAGGCACCCATGTCGACATCAACGTGCGGCGGGGCTACAAACGCTGACCGCGTTTATTTCTGACGCTACCAAAGTGCCCGCGCCACGTCTGTTCCGAATTGCTCACAAAGCCGTGTTAGTCTGGGATATCGATCCCATCGCGCGCGTGGCTTCGGCCAAGGGGTTCAATTGGTGCAATAGCCGGCCGGGTGGGATTGTCATAGACGGGCTGGACCGCTGTCGTGCCGGACAAAAGTGCGACGGCCGCATACGATTGAGCCTGCCATCCGTTTGCGCCTGTCGGGAGCAATCCGCTCGAATTATTCGTATTATCGAGCTGGGCGTTCAGAGCGCTGAGAGTCGCAGCGTTCGCGCCTGTAGGCGGCAGCTCCGCAGTTGCGGGGGTAACCGCGACCTCAACCGGCGCGACGAAGACCGCGGCGTTCGTTATGGTTTTTACGATCGGCGCGAACGCATCGATTGCGGCGGGAGCGGAAGTAACCGATCCGATTGGGTTGATGCTCACGTATACTGATATGCCCACATTTGGTTTGGTGCAACCATTAGGTCTTACGTGCGACGTTGTTGCTCGGCGACGTTGGCGAACGCTACTGTCTCAATAGAGACAGACGTTATGGCGAGAACGCCTCTATGATTGTTGCATGCTCTGGACAATCATCGTCATATTATTCATCTTATGGCTTCTGGGCTTCTCGCTGCACGTCGCCGGCGGCTTGATTCATCTACTGCTCATTGTCGCCGTGATCCTGATCGTCGTGAACTTGCTTAAACGGTGAAACAGCTTCTCTGCGTTTGCGCGGCGATCGTCGCGTTGAGCACGTCTGCGGTTCCGGTGCGGGCGCAGGTCGTGGACTCCACGGCCTGGGCCGCGTTCGAAGATACCTGGGCTAACGCCAAGGGGTACAGCGCGACGGTCACAATTTTCGAGAATAGCGGTGCGCAAGTGCAGAACATGGTCTTTGACTATACGTTCCACAAGCCGGCAAGCGCGACAGTGCACTACGACAAAGGCCCAAATGCGGGTGTGACCATTGTGTGGAACGGTGGCGACACGGTCGTCGCGCACCGCGGGAACGGACTAGCCGCCTTGTTCAAAAAAACGTTCCCACTGCACGATCCACTCATGACAACGATCCGTTCCTCGTCGATCGATCAATTGAGCTTTTCTGCAATTCTCGCTCATTCGCATGACACGCCTGGAACGATCTCGCAGAACCTCGGACCAACGATTCTGGGCATACCGACCGAAGCCGTAACGCTCGTTCCAATCTCGCCGTCCGCAGATTCCGGTCTCACGCACGAAACCGTCGATATCTCTGCGGTATCGGGGCTACCGGTACGCCTTCTCGGCTATGAAAGCGAGACGCTCGTCCGCCAGATAGATTTCTCCAATCTGAAGCTGCTGCTTTAGGTTCACACCTCGGACATGCACGTCTTTCACACCCTAGACAACTGGAGGAACGACACAACGACGACAAGCATCTAGGCTTGCAGGAATGATCGACAATCAGACGATCGTGGGCCTCGTCGGTGGCCGTCGTAAGGTTCATCTGTTCAAAAAGAAGCGCACCATCTTTTCGCAAGGTGACGCAGCTGAGTCGGTTTTCTATCTGCAAGAGGGCAGGATCCAGCTCAGCATCCTGTCTCGCGCGAGGAAAGGAAGCGATCGTCGCGGTTCTCGATGAAGGCAATTTCTTCGGTGAAGAATGCCTTGCCGGTCAGCCAATTCGGATGGCGCGAGCAACGACGATGGCGAACAGCACTGTCCTCGAAATCAAGAGGAAGACGATGGTCGACTCTCGTTCGCACCAAGCCTGAATTTTCAGAGCAGTTCATGGCGCACTTACTCTCGCGCAATATTCGCATACAGGAAGATCTCGTCGATCAGCTTTTCAATTCCAGCGAAAAGCGCTTGGCCAGGATATTACTGCTCCTCGCCAATTTTGGGAAAGATGGGCGTCCGGAAGCGGTGATTCCGTCAATCAGTCAAGAGACGCTAGCTGACATGATCGGGACGACGCGCTCGCGAGTCAGCGCGTTCATGAACAAGTTTCGCAAGCTTGGGTTCATCGAGTACAATGGCTCGCTTAACGTGCATTCTTCGTTGCTCAACGTAATTTTGCACGACTAGCCGCAGGCTGTCGGGTTACTGGCCGCCGGGGTTTGTGACGAGCGTGGCCGCGGAGATCGTGACCGACCCATTCCTCGCGAGCGCGCGGCCGGCGAACGATGCGGACGACGTAAGCGTGATCGACGACAACGCGAAGACATCGCCGTAGAAGCTTGCACCGCCAAGCGTCGCTGAGCTTCCGACCTGCCAATAGATGTTGCAGGCGCTCGCGCCGTTGGTCAAGATTACGTTGCCGCTTGCGCCCCCGTTGAGCGTCGTCGTGAGGCTGCTTCCCATTTGGAAGACGAACGTGCTCTGCGGATTGCCCAAGCCGTTAAGCGTGAGATTTCCCGCCATGATCGACATCGTAGGAAGGCGACGCATATACGCCGGGCGGCAATGTGCCGGTGGGGTATCCGATAACGCTGGCCAGAGAGAGATCTTGCCCGCCGGGGAACGTTTGCGTCGCCGGCACTCCCTGCGGCAGCATTGTACGCCGTCGTCAGGGCATTTTCGGCCGCCAATGGTACTGCGGCGTTGGTGTTATATCCGGCGGCGTAAATCGCGTTTGTCCCGCCGGTATCGGTTCCCGGCGGATAAAATCCGGTCACCGCGGTTCCCGGCGATACGCCGATGAGATCGTCGCTGATGCTGCCGGTAACGGCGCCGGGAGCGTTCGTGACGACGGTAAGGCCGGTATTCGTGATCGTCGAGCCGGCGAGAAGTGCGAACGGGGCGAGTGCCGCGCCGAGCGCGATTGCCGATCCGCCTTGGTTGCACGACAACGTCGAGGGTGGAGGCGTCGCGACGCCAGGAGGCAGAGCGACCTGCTCCCGCTCCTGTTCCTGTTGCGCTGAAAGGCGGCACCGTGCAATTTCCGCAGAATCCGCCGCCGTTACATGCAACGAGAGTTGCGAGAGCCGTCAGCGTGGCGAGCCGGCGAATCATAGCTTCACTCCGAGGCCGACGTATGCGCCGTCGTGAATCTGACCGATCGGCGCGTCATGCTTCGCGTAAATACCGGTCGCCGCCGTATCCGGCATACAGATAGACCGGCACGTGCCGCGCCGCGAGCGCCACGCCGATATCGTATTTGAGAATTCCGTATCGCTGGTTGTAGACCGTACCGAAATTCGAGCTCGCCGGATTGCTGACGGTGTAGTTCCCGCTTGCGGACGGATAGTAGAACGCGGAGCCGTAGAAACTCAGCCCCGCCCGCAGCTCCGGTAACTTTTCGATGCCCGCACCGAAACCGCTCAGATGCGGATATCCGTAATTGTTGGAAGCGTAGAGGTAGCCCGCTCCGACGTAGATCCGCGGCGACGCGACCTGAAACTCTGCGCGCGCATCCAACGTGCTTTGTTCTGCAAGGAAAACGGGCGTGTATGCCATGCCGCCGTCGATGGTCGCGAAATGCGTGTATTGGTTGCCGAGAGCGTCGGTGAGATTGCTGCTCGTGACATACGTGTCGTGGCGATAGTCGACTTTGAGGGCGAACGTCGAGCCGTTCGCGCCACCGAATGCGTACGCTCCGTTCACGACGTACGAGTAGCAGAACTGGCCGGCCGAGAACTCGTTGTAGTTCTGTGCGCCCACGGTAATCGCGGCTTGGACGAAACCCGGAGCCGATCGTTCCGTCGGCGCGGCAGTGGGCGCGAGTATGGGCGCGGGCGAGCAGCGGAGGCGCGAGCGTCGGTGCGGCGGTCGGCGACGCCGTAGGCGGTGACGTTGGTGGTGCGGACCGGCGGCGGCGGCGGAATATAACGCACGACGACAACCTCCTTGGATCCAACCCACTGCACGTAAGCGCCAAGTGCTTCGGAGAGCACGCGCACCGGGACGAGCACGATGCCGTCGTAGAGCATCGGCGGCACGTCGAGTGGCCGCGTCTCGCCGTTGACGACGACCTCCGGCTTATCGAGCGTTACCGAAACGCTGACGCCGCTCTTTACGGCGGTGATCGTTTTGCCGTCCGGCTGATACCGAAACGGTGGCGCCCATCTCCTCGAACATGCTGCGCAGCGGTACATAAATGTGACCGTTTTTGACGAGCGCGGCGAGCACGCGATTCTCTTTGAGAACATCGGGCTTGGCGTAGACGGTATGATCGTTGAAGATGATTGGATATTCGCCGGAAGGCGGGCTGCCGAACTCTTCGGCCAACGCGAGCGACGCGCTCGACCCACAAAGGGTAAGCGCGAGAAGCGCGGTCATCGCGAAGCGTGAAACGGTAAGGAAGCTTACTCGATTCGTCAATGCTAGCTCCTTTTCCGAAGCTACCAGCCGGGCGCCTAAGCTGTCTGTCCAAAATTGCTCACTTTTAAGCTGATAAGGAGCCGATAGTACAGAAGGCTCGCGAGTGATGCAGACTTCGGTTCATGGAGGAACGCGAATGAAGTCCGTTCGGGCACGCTTGCTCGCTGCACGCATGTATAGCGGCGATCATTCCCGCATGCGGCGGCGGCGGCGGCGGCGGCAGCGGCACGCGATCGAGCATCCCGGCACAGTTCGCAACAGTCGTCAGCAAGCGCGCTTCCCGCGACACAAGTGCAGCTCATCGCAACGAATCTTGCCTGCCAACAGCGTTCCGACGGCGGGATCCTCTACACGAGCACGCAGATCAACCCGTATTTCGCGAATATTGCAGCGATCGGAGCCGTGCATGGCGGCGTCGATCTTATCAACGTTCAGCAATGGATGCAGTGGTACGTCGCCCACAGCAGCGCGCCCAATCCTTGGTCGCTTCCGGGCGCGATTACCGACTACAACGTCGCATCGAATGGCGCATTAAGCTCGACGGGAAGCGCCGATTCGGTCGATTCGTATGCCGCAACGTTTATTTCGCTCGCGGCGGCAGCCTCGCGCGAAGGATCCCCGCAGCTGCGCGCATATGTCGCGGGGTTGCACACCAGCATCGAGCTCATCGCGTCGGTAATCGACGCAGTCACTGACAGCGATGGCCTTACATGGGCGCTGCCGGACAACCAAGTGAAGTATCTCATGGACAACAGCGAGGTTTATCATGGGCTCGTCGATCTCGCGTACTTGCGCTCGCAAGTGTACGGTGACGTCGACCGGATCAATGCGCGCTTCCGCGCATGCGCTGCAAGTGCAAGCTTCGATCGAATCGGAGCTGTGGAGCCCGAGCCTTAACGAGTTTTCCGTCTCGCTCGACAACGCAGGCAACTTGACGTGGCCGCAGGCCGGCAATTGGCAGGACGGAGCATCGCAACTCTTTCCAATCTTGCACGGCGTCATCACTCCCACGTCGGCGCAACGCACAGAGCGTCTACGCTCGCTTCTCGGCTGCGTTCCCCGGCTGGCCGTTACTGCAGAAGCCGGATCAGTATCCCTGGGTCGACATTGCCTTCGTGGCTTTGCAGATGAACGATGTCAGCCGCGCAACCACGTATTCGAACTCGGTTCAGCAGCAGTATTCCCCGGGTTTCGCCTATCCATGGTACTGCTCCGAGTCGGGATGGTACATTCGTCTACTCGACGGTCTCATCGCTCCGATTACCGTCGCCAACCTCTAGCTCAGGGTCCAACTTCACGGAAGAAGCCGACGTTGAGCGCGCGGCGGATATAAATCATGTTGCCGCTCGCGCTGTCCGTCAATCGCTCCATCTCGATGCCAACATCATATCCGCCCTTGCGGTTGAGCCAATGTTTGAAGTCGAGGCTGCCCAAGATTGCGCGTTGACCGATCTGATTTGGGATCGCAACGGCGACGATGCCGTTCGGCGGCTGATTTCCCGCGAGTAGCGTTAGCGTTGTTATCGAGACTCCCTCGGCGCCGTTGGCTATCGTCAGGAGTCCTGTCGATGTGCCCGTGCGCCCGGTCGTGAACGACGGGAGCCAGCGCAGCGTCACGTTCATATTGTTGTGATACCACGAGGGTCCGAAATTGAGATAGTTCTGCACGACGCCGTTGGGATTAACGACCGTACCGGCGCCGAATCCCATGACGGTCGCGCCGAGCCTGCCGAATTTCGCGTCGCCCTCGAGGTATGCGCTGCGGGTCGGAAGTAGGTTCCCGCTCGAAACCCCGACCGCGGCGTACGTGAAGAATTTCGGGGACCAGTCGTGGTAGTCGTCGAGCACCGTTTCGACGCTATGGGTCGGGCCCTCGGGAATCTCCATCCGATTGTTGTACGATCGCTATTCCCGGCTTATCGTTGCCGATTTTCTCGCGGTCGCTGAGCGTCACATTGTTCCACGGGTCCGTACAGATTGCCGGGACTCGTAAAGCCTGAGGCGCTGTCGATAATCTCCCATTCGCCGGCGCGGGCGGCGAGCGGCGCTATGAGCATCGCGAACATTACAACGGAAACGACGAAATTGCGAACGGTCATGATGATGCTCCAACTAACGTGACGTCGAGATCGCGGTCGTCGCTGTTCACGGCAAAGATCGTGTAGTTGCGCTCGGTCGACATTCGACGAATGCCGTCCGGGAGCGGCGCATTTGTCCGGAGCCATGCTGACGGGACGGCAAAAGCGATCGAACGCAGTCCGTCGCGCGTTGTGCAATCTCACCTTTACGCCGCCGGGCGTCTTGACGAACGACGAAGTCGTTGCAACGAAGCGATCCATGAATGTTGCGGCGGACGGCATGTCCGTCATGCGCAACTTGTCTTGCGTGCTGCAGCAATTCCAGACGATCCAAGAAGTGTCCGAGCGCGTCCGCATACGCCGGCGCCAAGAAATCATACGAGTGGCTGTAGATCAGATAAATCCCGTGGCGATCCGCCGCATACGACGCGGTTTGTTCGAACCAGCGTTCGACGTCCGAAGCCGGGATGTGCGGCGTGCCGCATCTCGCCGACCGACGCAACCTGCACCAAACGGCACGATTGGAAACGCCCAACTGTACGCCGACACGAGCTTGCCGTTAAAGAAGGCTCGCTCCACGGGCGCACCCGTGTCGCCCGTGTAGTAGTAGCCTTTGATGCCAAGGCTGTCGAGCACGTTCGTCATCATCGGCTGCGGATGCTCGCCGACCGGCGCCGCGTACGACCGTACCCGCTCGCCGGTGACCGACTCGAGACAGCGATCGTTGCGATCGACTAGCTCGCGCACTTGCGCGACAGAATAGCGATTTTCTTCCAAGTTCTTGGCGAACAGATTGTGCGCCCAACCACCGTGCGAGCCGATCCTCCCATATGGCATGAGCATCGCGAGATACTTGCGGCCCTTACCGCATGCCTCGAACCCTAGGCCGTCGCCGATGCGTTCGAGATCCGGCCCCGCGGTAACGTCGAATTCCATGTGGACCGTGCGCCGCAGCAATCCGCGATGCTGCAGGTTCGGAATCCCGACGAACTCGTTGTTGGAGTCGATGTGAATGTCGAAGATCAATTCGCCGACGCCGTCGGGCGCGGCGACGAGGTGCGGCAGCTCGCTGCTGCTGGTAAGCAGCGAGCTCAAGAGCGTCATGGGAAATCCGTCGCTGCGACCGCGCAAGTAGCCGACCGGAAGCGCGAGGTACGCCACTGTTCCGAGGTGGACGGGCCTTCGCGTGATCATCGGCGTAGTTCCGTCACCCGCATCGACCACGACGTCGTTACTCAAAATCTCGGCGCGCGGAAACTGATACGTCAGCGGTCCATATTGGTAGCTGGATAGTTTCCCGTGCATGGTCTTACCGAAGGGGACGTCCCATTGCGTGGCGGCTGCGGCACTTCGTAAATTGCATCGGACCGCTCTCGAACGCTTTGGCACGAAGCGTTTGGTAGAGAAAGTCGTCGACACCACTGACTTCGGCAAAGAGCGATCCCGGACGATACGTTCCGTTCGACGCATGCGTCCCTGCATCGGCGACGATGACGACCAATCCGCCGAGCGTACGCGTAGCGGGTCAATTCCAGAATCGATTCCTCGGGTAGGCGCGTATTGACGCCATCAGGGAAGACGATCGCCGCGTACATTTTGTGCAGCGCGTCTCCGCGGAACAACGAGATGTCCGTTGAGGCGATCCATCGGAACGGGATGCCGGTCTCGCGGAAACTCTCTTCGTACACCGCGCGGATCGCGTTGCTCGGCCGAACCTCCTGTCGGCGTATAGACGAGCGCGACGCGGACGCCGGGCTGGTCCGCGATCACGCGCAGCTGTGACGTTCGGAACAGCGACCAGAAGCAATGCGATCAGCGCCGCGAGTGCCGCCAACTTGGCGGCGACTCATACCGTGTTCCCGCCCGCTTCGGCGACGAGCCAGCCTTCGACTTCAACGTCGTTCGCGATCAGGATGCGCCGTCCAGCGTAGACCGTCTTCACGCCGCCGCTGCGACCGACGCGCGAACGCGGCCCGAGCCGAACGTCGCCTTCGGCAAAAACGTGCCCGCTGACACTGACGTCTGAGGCTAACGTCACATCTCCGCGCACGATGACGTTTCCACCAATCCGCACGCCCGGCTCGATCTCGAGCGGTCCATGGACTTTGATGTGCGAGGGGATGTGCGTGTCGCGTGCGATTCGCACCGGGCCGTACATGGATCATCGATGTCGCCGGCGTCGACCTGCGGCTTGTCCGATTCGAACGACTTTTTCCGGTGATCGTTTTTGCGCTTGGCAAACTCAAACGGTTCTGCGGCCGCCGTCCGCGTCGCCACGGGCGAGCCCCATACGCGTTCGAATTCCACTCGATCGCCGAGCGTGAGCCGGCTTCCGCCGCTTGCGGAAACGCCGAGATTCGAGTCGGCGCCGACCGTGATCTCGCCGTTGGCATCGATCCAACGCAGGATTTGCACGGATTCGCCGATGTGCATCGCGCCGTCGCTTGTCAACGTTCGCGCCACAACCTGCCGCTCGACGTCGAGCGATTCGAGGGCATAGGCATCACGAATGCCGGCGCCTTGACCGACGCGCACGCGCTCGCCGACCGAGATTCCTCGCATGCGCTTTCGCGCTTCGATCGTCAGGTCGGGGGCCCAGTGGACTTCCTCATCGGTGCGGAGCTTGACGTCCTCGCGAAACGACGTGTCGCCGTGCGCGGCGGCGACAAACGGCGCGAGCATTGCGCGAAGCGCGGTACCGAACCAGCGCGGGTCGCGCACGTAATGTTCGGCGATATGCAGCCGGACGTCGTCTTTCGGGCCGGAAGATTTCCAACATGGTCGGTATGGCCGGGATCGAGCAGCATCAGCGCAAAGGCTGAGATGCTAAGCAGCAGCAGCATCTTTTCGCTTTCGCCTTCGCATGCCGCGTTACGTCCCATTGCGCGCGCCGCGCCTTTACGAAGTCGCCGAACGCATCGATCGCTCCGCTCGTGACCGCCCAGCTGTTGAACAAGAAGAGATAGAATAGGGACGGCAGGAGATACAGCCGTTCGCGTCCGCCATCGAGCACTTCAGCCGCACCGACTTCAAAGACCGGCGCGAAGTTTCCCATGGCGTTGTAGCTCACGACGAAGAACGCAAACAGGATTCCCGGAAAGAACGGAATCGCACCCATGAAAAACAGCAGCGCGTTCGTCGCGATGCCGCTGAGCAAGATCGGTGGCACGCAATAGATGAAGAGCAGAAGTGCGGCGTCGAGTTTCTGCGCGGACCGTAAGTTTGCGCGAACGCAGCAGCGGAACGATGTTCACCGCGAAGGCCCGATTGTGGCCGTGCGCCCAACGCCGCAGCTGCGTGAAGCGCGCGTCCCACGATTCGGGGACTTCTTCGTAACATTCAGCGCGGTTGGCATACATGATGCGCCAACCATGGAGGAAGAGGCGCGCTGAGAGATCCGTATCTTCCGCGAGCGTCTCAACGGAGAAGCCGCCGAGCTCGCGGACGACCGAGCGCCGAAAACCACCGACCGTTCCGCCGTATTGAGGAAAGAGATCGAGATTGTAGCGCGCTTGCTGGTCGACCTGATAGCCGCCCGAGCGTTCCAACGCCAGCAATCGCGTCAGCAAGCTCGTCGAGCTATTACGGGGAACGACCCTGCCCATGACGGCGCCGACTTCCGGATCGATAAAGGCCATGACAAGCTCGCGTACGAGATCCTTGCCCGGCGTGTAGTCGGCGTCGAACACGAGAACGATCTCGTTTGTCGCGTGGTTCATTGCGCGGTTGAGGCGCGTTTGATTTGCCGCGCTCGCCTTGCAGATTGTAGATCGGTTTGATGATCGGGTAACGCTGAGAATACGTGTACGCGATGGTCGTGGTATTGTCGCGAGATTGGTCGTCGACGGGGATGATCTCGAGCAGCTCCTGTCGGATAGTTTGATGCGATAAGCGCATCTAACACCGCCGCCGCAACCGTATCTTCGTTCCGCATCGGGAACGATGATCGATATCGGCGGGAGGTCGCTGTCGAGCAGGTCTTGATAGTACGGACGTTGCCATCCCGTCAGCCGGTTCAACGTGAAAACCCAGTGACGGATCGCATAGACGAGCATGATCGCGACCACAACCCAAGTCCAGACCTGAAGAACGACTATTCCAGGCCCCATACGACCTTCCGCGACTCCAGCGCGCGCGCGACACGAACCAGCAGGATGCTCAAGAAGCAAATGACCGGAACCACGTCGAGCAGCGGACCAAAGACGAAAGTAGAGGTCGGTCATTGCGATCGGTCCCGTCTTCCCCAAGATCGCGATGAAGGCCGTATAGCGTACGATGGAAAGTGGGATGTCCCACGCGACCGTAAGCAAAATGAATCCGATACGTTCGATGACCCGGAACGGAAACAACACGGCGAAAAACCCGACGAATACCGGAATCACGAGCCAGGTCAGGAGCGCGCTCCGCAACATCAGCTGCGAGAACGCTGCGCTGTCGTAGCCCAGGTGGCCGGCTAGGAACAAGAAGATCGCGGCGGCGCCGATCAACAAGGCGTTGAGGTTGATGAAGAAGCGGACCGGCGCAGCAATCCCTCTCCAAACGGAGAGCACCACGATTAGCACCGCGCAAACAAGCATGACGATGAGCAATTCCAGCCAATCGCTATGACGGATATCGAACGTCATCGGATGGAGCGTCACGAACAGAAAAGGGTCGGCGAAGGGACGCGCGGGTACGCCTTCGTACCGCGAAGCAAAGAACGCGACGCTCGACATTGCATCGAGGCACCGTTGCGCGAAAATGACGACGAGCAGCTCGGCGATCATCACGGCTGGGATCGTCGTGAAGATCGCCTTCGCGCTTATGGGAAGGTTGCGATAGGAGCGGTGCGGGGGGATATTGTGGTGGATCCCGCGGTTATGCAGCAAAGGTCACGTTCCCAACGCTACCCGGCGAGTGCTCCGAAGTCTGGTCTAAAGTGCTCAGCGCCGTCGTGCAGCAAGGGGGCGCCCGCGAAGATTCAAGCGTCGCGGGTGTCGCTAATTATACAGACGCAGCTTTGGAACAGCGCCATACTGCGTACACATGGCAAGGTTTCGCATTCGATCGCATCCCTTATCGGCGGCTCGTCGCAAGTCTCACCTTTATAAGAAGAAGCAAGCCATTTATCCCCAAGGGAACTCCGCCGATTCGGTCTTCTATCTCCAAGAAGGCAAGGTCCAGTTGAGCATTCTTTCGACACGCGGGAAAGAAGCGATCATCGCGGTTCTCGATGCGGGCAGTTTTTTCGGAGAGGAATGCCTCGCCGGGCAGCCATTTCGAATGGCGCGCGCAACGGCGATGACGTCGTGTTCGACGCTCGAAGTCAAGAAGAAGGCGATGGTATCGCTCGTTCGCGGCAAGGCCGGAATTTTCTGAGAAGTTCATGGCGCACTTGCTCTCGCGCAATATCCGCATCCAGGAAGATCTCGTCGATCAGCTTTTCAATTCCAGCGAGAAGCGCTTGGCTCGCATCCTGCTGCTGTTAGCGAATTTTGGGAAACCGGGACGGCCCGAGACCGTAATTCCCGCAATCAGTCAAGAGACGCTCGCCGAAATGATCGGAACGACCCGTTCGCGCGTAAGTGGGTTCATGAACAAGTTTCGCAAGCTTGGGTTCATCGAATACAACGGCCACTTGAACGTTCACTCTTCGCTGTTGAACGTTATTCTGCACGACTAATGGAGATCTGAAATGAAAAATCTTCGCTTAATCTCTGCCTCGCTCACTGCACAATGCTCGCGGGCGGATTACTGGGTATCGCTGCTCAACCCGCCAAGGCGGACAGTGCATCGACCGCTGCGATCGTAGCGGGAGCCGCGGCTATCGTTGGTGCTTTGCTCATCGACAGCAATAACCGGCCGTACTACGTCAACGGCGGTAGACGGTACTACGTTACGCAGTCTGAAGCTGGTTACTGGCGGCAGCACCATCATGTCGTTCAGCGGAAGAGCGTACGTCCCAGAGCAAGAATATCCGGTCGCACGCAACCCGTATCAGGGCAACCACCGCTGATCTAAATGTAGGAGTGCGCATCTATGTTGAGAAATCCTATACTTGGAAACAAGAATAGGAAAGCGTAACATGTTACAGGCGGTGTCGGACGGTCGCGGTTGCCTTCGCTCGATGTCTCGGTGCGCCGGCATCGGCTCAAAGCGAACCCGGCGTTGTCTACGTAAGTACACTCCAGGGCGATCCGACGGTTATGCGCGGTGATTCAAACGAGGTCGTTGCGGCCGGGATAAACGCTCCGATGATGGTCGGCGACTATCTGTCGACTGATTCCGGCTCGCGCGCTGAAGTGCAGATCGACTGGGGTCACGTCGTTCGCATCGCGCCCGGTTCGCAAATCCGATTCGAACAACTGAGCCCGTATGGCAATACCGTTCAGCTTGCCTCAGGGAGTGTCGGCGTCGGAGTACTGCACAATACGACCGATTACACGGTAGTACAGACGCCGTCCGTGACAGTCCAACCGGACTCGGTCGGATTCACGCGCGTTTATGTAAACGCCGACAACTCGACGGCCATCAGCGTCCGTTCGGGGCACGCCGCGATTCTTTTCCCACAGGGCACGGAATATCTCGAAGCCGGCAGCACGATGCTCGTTTGGGGAGATCCGAATAATCCGTCTCACCGTTTTGTCGGCCCTTACGGGCAAGACTCGTTCGATCAATGGAACAACCAGCGAAACGAACAGTTCCAACAGTCGAATGCTTATCAGCAAACTCCAACCTGGATTCCCGGAATGTACGGCCTAATCGGTAACGGACAATGGGGCACGTATCCGCAATATGGCAACGTCTGGATGCCGAACGTTGCAGCCGGGATGGAGCCCATACAGCAGCGGGCAATGGACGTACGAACCGTACTACGGTTGGACGTGGGTCGACAGCTCGCCGTGGGGCTACGCGCCTTCACATTACGGGCGATGGTTTTGGAATCAGAACGTCAACCGCTGGGCGTGGTCGCCCGGAGCGTATAACCAAGCCGCGCAAAGCTGGTCGCCCGGAGTCGTTGCCTTCATTGGTTTCGGAGGCGTGAGCGTTGGCGTATTCGCGAACGTCGGTTGGGTTCCGCTGGCTCCCGGTGAGCCGATGCATCGCTGGTGGGGTTCGGGAAATTCGAACAACGCACGTATAATGTCACGAACGTAACCAACACATATGCGAACGCACGTAGGCCTGGCTCAGTACGCTATACAGATGCAAGCTCATTCGCAAACGGACGCGGCGGAAACTACGGCTCCGTTGCGCCGGCAAGTTTGCGCAGTGCCGCGGTAGCGCACAGCACGCTTCCCGTCGTCCCGAGAATCAAGCCCTTCGCTATACATCTCATGCGGTTGCGGCCTCCGCGATCGCGCACCAGCCAAATCCAAAAAGCTTCAATACGTTCAAGACGACTCCGCAAACTCCGCAACATTTCGCGCAAGCTGTGAAGGCTATTCCGGCTCGCGCCGTGAGTTGCTGCGCCACAGCAACGACATATGGCAGCGGCGCCGAAGCCGGCAGTACAGCGCCAGGCACCGCAACAACGTGCAGCAGCTGCGCCGAAGCCGGCAGTACAGCGCCAGGCGCCGCAACAACGTGCAGCAGCGGCGCCGAAGCCGGCAGTACAGCGACAGGCGCCGCAACAACGTGCAGCAGCTGCGCCGAAGCCGGCAGTACAGCGCCAGGCACCGCAACAACGTGCAGCAGCGGCGCCGAAGCCGGCAGTACAGCGACAGGCACCGCAACAACGTGCAGCAGCTGCGCCGAAGCCGGCACCAGTGCAACGCGCATGGTAGCTGCGCCAAGCCTGCGCCCGTGCAACAGCGCATGGTAGCTGCGCCCAAGCCTGCGCCCGTGCAACAGCGCATGGTAGCTGCGCCCAAAGCCTGCGCCGCGCGACAGGCGCCCCAACGTGCGGCAGTTGCACCGAAGCCGCAAGCTGCACCAAAACAACAAGCCGCGCCGAAGCCGAAACCTACTCCTAGCACATTAGAGGACGACGGGATGCGTAGGCTTTATCGGACAGCGACAAATCCGAGTGGGTTTTCCGGATTGCCTGATTACGAGATCCGACGCACGAAGATTTATCGCACGCCTACGCATCCCAGCGGTCCGTCCAGCGTTGCACAGTACGACTTTCTCGAAAATAAATTCGTACGAACGATCGCGCACCCGTCAGGCTCGCCCGGATTACCCGAGTATGTAATGCGGGGAAACCACATCTTCCGAACGACGAATCATCCGCTCGGACCATCCACGCTTCCGGACTACGAAATTCGCGGCTAGGACTGGTGAGGCAGGCTCGTTAAAAATCGAGCGATGGGTCCCGGCGGCCGTGTTTCCCTTCTCGGGTGTACGCTTTTTGCGTTGGCCGCCTTGATCGCGGCCTGCAGCGTCACGCACAAAACGCCGCGCGTCTTCCCGACAACGTCGCCGTCGGCTTCGCCTTCGGGAGTCTCGAGCGCGACGCCGACACCTTCGTCGACGCCCACATCGTCGCCGACGGTGAGCCCGACACCGACTCCGACCCCATCGCCGACGCCGACACTGGGTGTCGTCCCTACGTCATTGACGTTCAGCACGCTCGGAACCCAACAAACGTTCCAAGCCAACGAGCCCGATTATACCGGCACGTTCACCGCGAACGACGGCGGTAGTTGCAGCGGCATCGCGTTGTACAGTCCGCCAAGCGGCCCGGGCCCGTCGTTAACGATCACCGTCACGTCGATCGCCGACGGTACGTGCACGATCAGGGTGACCGATACAAATGGTCAGTCAGCGACGGAGACCATTACCGTCAACTTCATTTAAACGCTCAAGCGAACGTTACCGAAATTCCGTCGAGTGGGATGCCGTGGAGAACGGTGTTCCAGCGTTGTCCCGATGAGGGACGGAATGCACGCGTCAACGTCCCGGTCGTGACGATCTCTCCGGCGGCAAGCGGCGGGTTGTGAGGATCGTGCTGCAAGAGCTCGATCAGGTGGAGAAATGCATGAAGTGGACCGTCGAGGACATTGGCTGCATGCCCGCGATCGCTTTGTTCCCCATTGTGGTATAACTCGATTTCGAAGGACGACAATATGCGCGTCCATTCGTTGGAGTCTCCAGGCGCGATTCGTTGCTGACCGAGAAGTAGCGCACCGTGCAGACCGTTCGCAGCGATCGAATCTGCAGCCGTGAATTTCCAACCGGGGAAAATCGACTGCACGATCTCGAACCCGTGCGTCACGCATTCGATCGATTCGAGAAGGTCTGCGGGCAACATCCCGGGGCGCGGCGCCGTACGCAGTTTGAATGCGACTTCCGGCTCGATTTGCGGTTCACTGAAAGCGTCAAGCGAAAATCCACTGCCAACCTTGGACAGCTCGTGTGCCGTCGTGTCGTAGACGTAGCCCCAGATCGGAGCAAAAACGCCATACTCGCTCCAAATGCGCCGATTCGTAAATCCGATCTTGCGGCCGACGACGCGCTCTCCGCGCGCTTCGCGCAATTCACGCATTCGAGCGATAACAGCATAGGCTTCGTCGGCGCTGAAGGCCGCCAGGCGTTCTGAGAACGGCGCGATTTGCACCTGCCGGTCAAGGGCATCCAAAATTTCTTTCGCGATGTCGGCGACCACGGTAGACATAATATTGCGACGTGTTGTCCGAAACGTTCGAGGGTCCTATGCGTCAGATCGCAAAAGAGAAACCATGAAACGGTTGCTCATACTCAGTCTTGCCTTTGCCGTTCTCTTTAGCTCCGCGGGTGCGTCATCAGCACAGGAAACATCCTTGCGAGCTCAACTCATCGGAACATGGCGGTATGTTTCGGTTACGGACACGCACAAGGATGGAACCCGCGTCCAATCCTTCGGTCGGAACCCAAGCGGCATTGCGATCTTCCAACCAAACGGTTTGTACGCCATCGTCGTAGCACGGCCCGATCTTCCGAAGTTTGCAACGAACAGTCGTCTGCACGGAACGCCGGCGGAGAATACTGTAGCGGAACGCGGTTCGCTCGGCCATTTCGGCACCTATACGGTCAACGAAGCCGATCGGACGTTCACGACGCGCGCAATCGGTGCGACGTTTCCGAATATGATCGGCGCCGATCGAAAATATATCGTGGCGTCGATCACGAAGGACGAGATTGTATGGATTCCTTTCGAAGCGACGGGCGGCGGAAGAGGCCGCGGCGTGCTCAGGCGTGTTAAATAAAGCATTGAATCGACGGACTATTCTCCGTTGGCTGGCGTCGGCCGCGGCCATCTTGCCGTCGTCGCTCCCGAAGGGAGCGTCTGCGTCAGTCGGGCCGGAGATGACGACGCTCAGCGGGTATATGGGCGCGGCCGGCGCGACTCCGCTTCCGCCGGACGTTGCGGAGAACGCGAAGCATCACGTCCTGGACACGCTCGCGTCGATGATCTCGGGAACGCAATTGGGTCCCGGTCAGGCCGCGGAACGCTTCATCCGCGCGCATGGCGGTAAAGGTTCGTGCACGATCGCGGGAACGCGTCTAACCGCGGGGCCGGTCGATGCCGCTCTTGCCAATGCCGAGCTTGCGCAAGCCGACGAAACGGACGACTCGCACAACGAATCACATTCGCATCCCGGATGCTCGATCGTCCCCGCCGCGCTCGCGGCCGGCGAAGAATTCGGAATCGACGGCACGCGTTTTCTGCGCGCGGTAACACTCGGTTACGATGTGGGCACGCGTGTAACGATCGCGCTCTTCGGTACGCTCGGCACATTCAATCCGAAAAGCAGTCTGAGCACCCACGCAATTGCCGGAACGTTCGGCTCTGCAGCCGCCGCGGCGTGCGTTGCGGGACTCGACGCACGCCGGATGATTTGGGTTCTCGACTACGCCGCACAACAGTCCTCAGGAATTCACGCTTGGCAGCGCGATAGCGAACACATTGAGAAGTCATTCGTCTTCGCCGGAATGCCGGCGCGGAACGGCGTCACGGCGGCACTGGTCGTGCAATCCGGATGGACGGGCGTCGACGACATCTTCACGGGCGAGGATAACTTCTTCCAGGCTTATGGCCCGATGGCGCAACCGGAGCGGCTCACCGATCATCTGGGCGAGCGCTACGAAATCGTCGAAACTGACATCAAGAAGTGGACCGTGGGATCGCCGATTCAGGGAGCGCTCGACGCACTTGTCGCGATCCGCACCCGCCGGCCCTTTGACGCGAGCGACGTGCGCGCTGTAACCGTGCGTCTCGCTCCTGAAATTGCGAGAACCGTAGACAACCGCAATATCCCCGACATCTGGCTTCAGTACATGGTCGCGGTGATGCTCCTCGATAAGACGGCATCCTTTCGCGCGGCGCACGACGCGGGCCGCATGCAGGATCCCCGCGTGCTCGAGCAACGCGCCAAGGTAACGCTCGTCCACGATGAGGAGCTTCAAAAGGAGATGCCGGTCCGAGTCGCCATCGTCGAGGTCACCTTTACCGACGGCGGTCGTCTTTCTGAGCGTGTCACCGCCGTGCGTGGGACGCCGCGCAATCCGATGTCACGCAGCGAGGTGATTGCGAAAGCGCACGATCTCACGGATGACGTTATTGGGCGCGATCAATCCGAGCGATTGATCGAGACGGTCTACGCGATCGAGTCCGTGAAGGACATTCGGAACTCGCGACCGCTCCTTCAGTCAATGACTGCGTAGGCGCCGAAGATCGACGGCGGCTCGGAGGGAGACGGCCCTTAAAATGAAGAGTCTCGATCAGGTTGATCGGACTCTCCTCCTTGGTTGCGGGGGCCAGATTTGAACTGGCGACCTTCGGGTTATGAGCCCGACGAGCTACCGGACTGCTCCACCCCGCGACGGCGCGAACGACAGTATAGGGGCTACGCTCCAGGCGGCGTCAAGGGCCCCGATGAAGCGCGCAGCGTGGTCGCACCGCAATCCGACTTTCTTCGCACGCTGCCCAAGGTTCAGCTCCACTGCCATCTCGAGGGCACGGTTCGGCCGGCCACCCTTCGGGAGCTTGGAAAGCTCGTAGGTCTCGACGTCCCACCGGACTTGTACGAGTTTGCGGACTTCCCCGAGTTCTTGCTCGCCTTCCAAGCCGTGTGCAAGGCGCTCAACGGGCCCGAGCCCTTTGCGCGAATCGCACGCGAGTACGCTCTTGACGCGGTCGCGCAGGGCGTTCGCTATGCCGAGATTTTCATCTCGCCTTCAGTGTGGTCGTTCTTTCATCCGTCGATCGATGAAGAAGCGTGCGTGCGCGCAATTCGCGACGCGCTTGCAGCATGATGCGATCGACGTCGCGCTGATCTGCGACGTCACGCGTAACTTTGGCCCCGAAGCCGCCATGAAAACCGTCGAGCGCGTTGCCCGATGGAAAGAGCACGGCGTCATCGGCATCGGTCTCGGCGGTGATGAAGCGCGATTCCCCGCGCCGCTCTTTCCGGAAGCCTTTGAGCTGGCGCGTGGCGCAGGTTTGCACACCGTCGCGCACGCCGGTGAAGTCGCCGGTGCACAATCAGTCCGCGATGCCGTCGAGATTCTTGGCGCCGAGCGCATCGGCCACGGGATTCGCGCGCTCGAGGACGATGCAGTCGTTGCGATGCTCGTCGAGCGCCGCATTCCACTCGAAGTCTGTCCGACCTCGAACCGGCGTACCGGCGCATGTCCCGAAGATCAGGTGCATCCGCTTGCGCAGCTCGACGCTGCAGGCGTCGTCGTCACGATTGACTCTGACGATCCTGCCATGTTTCGCTGCACGCTTCTCGATGAGTACGCGCTCGTCGAACAGACGATGGGTAGTGACGCGGTCGTGCGCATCGCCCGCAACGGCATCGAGGCGTCGTTCGCGTCGCCGGAACGGAAAGCCGAGCTATTCCACGCCCTGGAAAGCGCCGCAGTCCCCGCGCGGCGAAGTTAGCCGCATGCCGGGCCAGCATACGCATTTCGACGAGTCGAACGAGGAGTATCTCGAGGCGATCTACCGGCTCGAGCGTGAGGGGCCGGGCGTTTCCAATTCTGCGCTGGCATCGGAGCTCGGCGTCGCTCCTGCGTCCGTCTCCGGCATGCTCAAGAAGCTCGCGGTCGAGGGATTCATCGAGCATCAAGCGCGCGGCGGCATCGCGCTGACGCGCAAGGGTCTCGAAACTGCCGTGCGCGTCGTGCGCCGCAATCGCCTGGCTGAAGTTTTTCTTACGCAGATCCTCGGTCTGCCGTGGGATGAAGTCTATGAAGAAGCCTGCCGGCTCGAGCACGCGATCTCATCACGCGTCGAAGAACGGCTCGTTGCGATTCTCGGCGATCCGAAATTTTGTCCGCACGGCCATCCGATTCCGTCGATGGATCTCTCCGAACCCGACATCGTCGGTCAGCCGATCGCGCAGCTCGAAGTCGGCGGGAAGGCGAAGCTGCATAGCGTCACGGAGCAGATGACCGAATTGCTGAAATATCTCTCGGACATCGGCTTGCAGCGCGGCACGGCAATCGAAGTCGTCGAGAAAGCGCCGCTCGGCGGCCCGATCACGATCGCGTACGATGGACGCCGCCAAGCGATCTCGCTCGATCTCGCAAAACAGCTCACGGTCACCGAACTCTAAATCGTGCTGACACGGATCCTCATCGTCGCGAACATCCTCGTGTTCGTGTGGACGTACACGCATAACGCCACGGCGAGCTCGAGCAGCCTCATACAGTACGGCGCGTTTTACGGGCCGAACGTCCAGAACGGGGAATGGTGGCGCGCGTTCACGGCAGCGTTCGTGCACGACGGCTTTTTGCACATCGCCTTCAACATGTTCGCGCTCTGGCAAATCGGGACGATCGTCGAACAGCTTTTCGGCACGCCGAAGATGGCGCTGATCTACATTGTGTCGATTATCGGCTCCGGATGGGCGATCTACGAATTCAATTACAGCGAGATCACGATTGGCGCAAGCGGTGCAATCTTCGGATTGTTCGGGGCGCTCGTTGCAGCGGGATTGCGTCTCGGCAAACCCGGACGTCAACTGGTGCAGAACATGGTTGGCCTGGTGCTCATCAACGTGCTGCTCGGCTTTATGATCCCGAACATCTCGCAAGCCGGGCATCTCGGAGGTCTCGTCGCGGGCTTCTTGCTCGGGATGATGCTCTATCGCGTCCCGCTCCATATGCGGCGGCCAATGACCGTGCAAGTGCAATCGCAAGGCGCTCCCGTCGAAGCCGAGCTGCTCCCGCCGCAACAACCGCCGCATCAATGACGATCGACGAGGTCTTCGACCAAGGCGGCGCGCTCGCGCAAACATTGCCGGCGTTCGAAGCGCGTCCCGGACAGCTGCAGATGGCGCAGCTGATCGAACGCGGCTTTCTCGAGAACGCGCACACGATTGTCGAAGCCGGGACCGGCGTCGGGAAGTCGATGGCGTACCTGATCCCTGCGCTTCGCAGCAAACGCAAAGTCGTCATTTCAACCGGTACGATCGCGCTGCAAGAGCAGCTGATGCGCAAAGACATTCCGATGGCGATCGCCGCGACCGGGATTCCCGCGCGTGCCGAACTGCTGAAGGGACGCAGTCATTATCTGTGCCGCTCGAAATACGAGCGCGCCGTCGGCGAACGGCTCGTCGCGCCGACTGCGGGTTTGGAGCGTCTCTGGCGTTGGGCCGAGCAAACGCCGGGCGGTGATCGCGCCGAGCTCGAGTTCGTGCCACGCGCCGACGAGTGGGAATCGCTCGACGCCGATGCCGACGACTGCGTCGGCGAATATTGCGAGCGCTTCAGCAATTGCTGGTTCTTCATGCGGCGGGATGCTGCGCGTTACGCCGATCTCGTCGTCGTCAATCACGCGCTGTTCTTCATGGATCTCGCAATGGGCGGCGGACTCTTGCCGCCCTACGACTTCGCGATTCTCGACGAAGCGCATCAGTGCGAACGCTACGCCACCGCCGCGATGACCGCGACGCTCTCGCAGCCACTGCTCGCGCGCATGCTGCGCAAGCTGCACGGTGCCTACCATTTGCCCGGCCATCACGATGCGGAAATTACCGAGGGTATTCGGCGCCTCACAAGTATCCTCGCGCGGCTCCCCGACGAGCGCGTGCTCTTGCGCGAAGACGAGGAGCTCGATGGCAGTCTCGATGAGCTGCACGATTCGCTTTTGCGCCTCGAGGACTGGGTGCACACGAATTGGGAATCCGGCTTGCGGCGCACGACCGCAAACGAAGCCGAGCGCGAACGCCGTCGCGAGCTGGCCTTGCGTGCGATCACCGCGCAGCAAACGACCGTGCAGCGCATCCGCCGCAGCCTTGCAGGCGACCGACATCGAACCCGACACGATCGCGTGGGTCGAGCGCGTCGAATCTGAATCGCGCTACGAGATCAACGCAGCGCCATACGAGGTCGCCGACTTTTTGCGCGAGACGCTCTTCAAGCGCACACAAAGCGTTGTCTTGACCAGTGCGACCTTGGCAGAAGGAACGTCGTTTGCGTTCTTGCGTTCGCAACTGGGAGTCGACGAAGCGCAGGAACTGGTCGCGCCCTCTCCGTTCGATTATCCCAGGCAGGCGCGGCTATACGTTGCGCCGGCGCGATTTAATCCGAAAAGCCGCGATTTTGCGGAGCTCGCGACGCCGATCATCGAGGAATGTTTGGAACGCACGCGCGGACGCGCCTTCGTGCTGTTCACGTCGTACGCTCGGCTGCACGAAATCTACGAGCTGTTGCGCGAGCGGCTGCCCTATCCGGTCCGGCTGCAAGGTGAGTTGCCGCGTACGCAACTGCTCGACTGGTTTCGCACGACGAAGAACGCGGTTCTCTTCGCGACCGCGACCTTCTGGGAAGGGATCGACGTCGTCGGCGAAGCGCTTTCGTGCGTAATCGTCGACCGGCTGCCGTTTCCGTCGCCGAGCGATCCGCTCGTTGCGGCGCGCATCGCTGCGCTCGAACGCCGCGGTCGCAGCGGTTTTGAAGGGTACATGATTCCGGTTGCGACGATGCGCTTGAAGCAAGGTTTCGGTAGGCTCATTCGCTCGCAAACCGATACGGGACTCTTAGCGTTGCTCGATGGAAGGGCGCTCGGCATGCGCTACGGTGCGACAATTCTTGCCGCGCTGCCGCCGGCGACGCGCATCGACGATCTTGCTGCCTTAGACAGTTTGTTCGCGCGCTGAGAGGCGAATAGCCGGCCGTACGAGAGCGGCGAGATCGTCGGAATCGGCGAGAAACGCGTCGTGCCCGTGATCCGAGACGAGCTCGAGATAGTTACAGGCGAATCCACGTTCGCGCCAGCGATTTGCGGCAGCGCGCACATACTGCGGTAAGAAGAGAATGTCCGAGGAGATTCCGACGAACGTGATCTTCGGACGCGTGTCCAGATTCGTGCGGTCGCGCGTCTCGAAGAGATCCATCGCGCGCGAGAGTGCGATGTAGGTGTTCGCATCGAACCGCGACGTGAGCCGATCGCCCTGTTCGTCGAGATACCCTTCGATATCGAAGCGCTCGGCTAGCGAGCGAAACGGGTCTTCGCCTTTGCGGTTCGGTTTGCGTTCGAAGCGCTGCGTAAAAAGCTCGTCGCTCTTATAGGTGATCATCGCGATCTTGCGCGCAAGGCGTAGACCTAAGAGCGGCGGCTCGCCGTCGTAGAAATCGCCGCCGTGAAAATTCGGATCGAGACGAATTGCTTCGAGCGCGACGCGGTTGTACGCGATGCCGAGCGCCGAGAAATGATCGTACGCACCGACGGGGACGGCGTGTCCAACCATATCCGGATGATCGAACGCCCACTGGAGCGTTTGCATGCCGCCGAGCGAGCCGCCCATCACGACTGCGAGACGTTCGATGCCGAGCGTTCGCATCGCGCGATACTGCGCTTCGACCATGTCTTTGACGGTGACGAGCGGCCAACGCGAGCCGTACGGTTTGCCGTCGTGCGCGAGCGACGAGGGGCCCGTCGAGCCATAGCAGCCGCCGAGCACGTTGATTCCGATCACGCACGTCTCGGCCGGATCGAACAGTTTGCCGGGACCGACGATGCCGTCCCACCAATCGCGCACGTTTGCGCTTCCGGTCAGCGCGTGCGGAATGAGAACGGCGTTGCTACCGTCTTTGCGGAGCTCGCCCTCCATCGCGACGAACTGCTCGACGCGTTCGAGTCGTCCGCCGCACACGAGATCGAGCGAGCCGACGTCGATGGTGCGTTCGATCAGTCTTCTTTGCTCGCTTCCGTCGTGGCGCGTTTGCGCAGCTCGTCGACGACGCCCGAATCGGCGAGCGTCGTCGTGTCACCGAGCATCCGCCCTTCGGCGATATCACGGAGTAGGCGGCGCATGATCTTGCCGCTGCGCGTTTTGGGAAGCTCCGGCGTGAACGTCAGATACTTCGGCCGCGTGAACTTGCCGAGCTTCGTTGCAACGTGCTCGCGCAGTTCGTCTGCGAGCTCCTTCGGAGCCGGGAGCGCCGCCGCGCAACGAGACGAACGCGACGATCGCCTGTCCCGTGATCTCGTCGAGCTTTCCGCATACCGCCGCTTCTGCGACGGCGGGATGATCGACGAGCGCGCTCTCGACTTCCGCCGTCGAGATGCGATGGCCGCTGATGTTCATCACGTCATCGATACGGCCCATGAACCAGAAGTCGCCGTCCTCGATCGCGATTGACGCCGTCGCCGGCGAGATACAGGTGAGGAAATTTCGACCAGTACGTTTCTTTGTAGCGCTCGGGATCGCCCCAAATGCCGCGCAACATCGACGGCCACGGCCGCTTGAGCACGCAATAACCACCGCCGCCGAGCGGAACGCTTTCGCCCGCATCGTTGACGACGTCCGCGAGAACGCCCGGGAAGGCTTTCGTAGCTGAACCCGGCTTGAGCGTCGTGATGCCGGGCAGCGGTGTAATCATGATCGCGCCCGTTTCCGTTTGCCACCACGTGTCGACGACCGGACAACGGCTTCCGCCGATGTGTTCGTAGTACCAAATCCAGGCTTCCGGATTGATCGGTTCACCGACCGAGCCCAAGAGACGCAGCGATTTCATGTCGTGCTTTGCGGGAAGATCGTCGCCCCACTTCATGAAGGTGCGAATCGCCGTCGGTGCGGTGTAAAGGATCGAGACTTTATAGCGTTCGATGATCTCCCACAGCCGGTCGCGTTCGGGATAGTCGGGGGTTCCTTCGTAGATCACGCTCGTCGCCGCGTTGCAGAGCGGACCGTAAACGATGTACGAGTGTCCGGTCACCCAGCCGATGTCGGCTGCGCACCAATAGACGTCTTCCTCTTTATAGTCGAAGACGAGCTTGTGCGTCGTCATCACGCCGGTGAGATAGCCGCCGGTCGAGTGCATGATGCCCTTGGGCTTGGCCGTCGTACCGCTCGTGTAGAGCAGATAGAGCAGATCTTCGGCGTTCATCCGCTCGGGTTCGCACGTCGTGGGCTGATCCTTGACGAGGTCGTCCCACCAATGATCGCGTCCACTCTGCATCTCGACGGGCTCGCCGGTGCGCTTTGCCACGATCATGTGCTTGAGCGACGGCATGCCTTTCGCGACAGCCGCGTCGCAATTCGCTTTGAGCGCGACTGTTGTTGCCGCGCCGCCATGCGCCATCGGCCGTGATGATCGCAACGCACGATGAGTCGTTGACGCGATCGACGATCGCATCCGGCGAGAAGCCGCCGAAGATCACCGAGTGTGGCGCGCCGATGCGCGCGCATGCAAGCATCGCGACGGGAAGCTGCGGAATCATCCCCATGTAAATCGCGACGCGATCGCCCTTTTTGATTCCGAGTTTGCGCAGCGCGTTCGCGAATTTGCAGACGTCGTCGAGCAGCTGCTGATACGTGATCGTCCAACGATCGCCGGGCTCGCCCTCGTAGTAGTAGGCGATCGCGTGTGCCCTTGCCGGCTTTGACGTGGCGATCCAAACAATTTACCGATGCGTTGAGTTCGCCGTCCGCGAACCACTTCGAAAAGGGCTCGTTCCATTCGAGGGTTTGCGTGAACGGCTTCATCCACTCGAGCTTGCGCGCCCAGCTAGTCCACCAGGCGACGGGGTCCTTTTCAGCCTCTTCGTAGATGCCGGGTTGCGCGTTTGCAGCCTTCGCAAAAGCGGGCGGCGGCGGAAAACGCCGGCTCTCGACCAGGAGGGTGTCGATCGCATCCTTCGTCTGCATGCGCATGGGTTTCGGTCCGCTCCCAGCGAATACTGCCTCATGGTCGTGGTTCGAATCGATCCCCGCTTGACATTGTCCGACGGCTTTTACGGCGGCTTGATCGGTGGGGCGGTTCTCTCCGTGTTCTTTGCGATCATCGACTTCTTTTTGCACGAGCCGCTCGATTCGATCTACTTGTTCATGGCGTCTTCGGTACTCGGGAAGGCGCCTTGAACGGCGGCTGGATGCGCGCTCGTATTAGGCCTTGCGTTGATGTTTTTGATGGCGGCGTTCGGCGGAATTTTTTACGCCGGGTTCGCGCGTAAAGTTTACGTTTCTCGCGAAGACGCCGATCTCGTCACTGGCCGGCTTGGTCTATGGCTTCATCGTTTGGTTCATTTTCGTCGACATGATCATTCCGATGACGGGGATGCAGCAAACCGTCGATCATCCGCTCTGGATATCTGCGATCGGAATCGGCATCTTTTACGGGTCGGCATTGTGCGAATTCTTAGCCAGCGTTTCCCGGAACCGGATGGCGCGCGCCGAACGCTCAAACGACGCGTCGGGAGCTCAGCCGTCTAGCGCCGACCGGCCTTATAGGCGGGACCCGCTCGCTGGGTTGGCCCGTCCTTGACCCCCTGCCCCGACGATGGTACCCTGAAGTTGGCAGTCGTGGCGATTGACTGCTAAGAATCAGTAAGGAAGCGTGACGACGACGGCACTCGACAAGCGTAAGGCGTTCATCCTCCAGACGGTGGTCTACGAATACATCAACACCGCCGAGCCCGTCGGCTCCATGACGCTTACTCAGAAGTATAATCTCGGCGTTTCATCCGCGACGATTCGCAACGAGATGGCGGAGCTCGAAGCGAGCGGCTATCTCGTGCAGCCGCATACCTCGAGCGGACGCGTTCCCTCGGATGCAGGCTACCGCACGTACGTCGACGAGTTGATGTCGCCTGAAACGCTGCGCCCCGAAGAGACGCAACGCATTCGCGAAGAGTTTCGCGCCGCCAGTCGCGATCTCGATGGCGTCATCGAGCAAACGACGCGTCTGCTTGGGGCAGCTCTCGCGCAGCCTTGCTTTCGTGATCGCGCCGGCGCGCTCGACGCAGACGTTCCGTCACATTCAATTGATCTGGTTCTCGGAACGCACGGGTCTGGCGGTCGTCGTGACGTCGCTCGGAACGCCGACGCAAACGCTTTTCGAGCTGAAATCGGACGTGAGCGCCGACAATCTTACGCGTCTTTCGAATTTATTGAATGCGCGCTTGGGCGGCCGTTTGCTCGCGGAGATTGCCGAGCGTCGAAGTCTCAGCCGCCGTCAAGGAGCTTGGGCTCGGCTCGGACATGGCCGATGCGGTTCAGCATGCGTTTTCGGAAGCGCGCCGATCCATCCGATCCGCTGATCGCGGCGAGCGGTGCTCAGAATTTGCTCGATCAGCCCGAATTCCACGATTTGCGCAAGCTTCGTTCGATTCTGCGCATCGTCGAAGAACAGAAACGCCTTTACGAGCTGCTCGCAGAAGGCGTTACGCAAGAAGGCGCGCACGTGCGGATCGGGCATGAGCTGGGTACTGATGAAATCTCGGAGTGCAGCTTGGTGACCGTCCCCTATCGCATCGGAGAACATGCCGTTGGATTGCTCGCCATCCTCGGACCACGCCGGATGCCGTACGGACGCTTGATGGCGCTCGCCGGAAGCACCGCAGACTCGCTCGGCGCGCACTTACTCGACGTCGAGCTCAGATAGAATAGAAATGCCGGTCGACTACTATGACGTCCTGGGCGTCAAACGCGGCGCGTCTGAGACGGATATAAAGCGCGCGTACCGCTCGCTCGCTCGCAAGTATCATCCCGACGTCGCAACCGACAAGGCCGCAGCCGAATCGCACTTCAAGGAAATCAATGAAGCGTATTCGGTACTGAGCGATCCGCAGAAGCGGCAGATGTACGATCAGTACGGTCATGCCGGCAACGGCGGACCGCCTCAGAGCGGTCCGTTTTCCGGATTCGCCGGCGAAGGCTTCGGCGACATCTTCGACATGTTTTTCGGTGCGGCGCGCGCGCAAACTCAAACACAGCGCCGTCAAGGCCCCGTGCGCGGTCAAGACCTACGATACGATCTTCAGATTACGCTTGAAGAAGCGTTCGAAGGAACGCAGCGCGAGATTTCCTTCAAGCACATGGCGCAGTGCGTCAACTGCAAGGGTACGGGCGCCGCTCCGGGGACGCCGATTCTCACCTGCGAGCGTTGCGGCGGAACCGGCGCACAGCGTACCGTTCGTCAAACGCCGCTCGGGCAGTTCGTCACGCAAAGCACGTGCGCGATGTGCAACGGCTCCGGACAAACGATTCCGAATCCATGCGAAATCGTGTTTCGGGCGCGGACAAACCGAAGCTGAGAAGACGCTCAATGTCAAGATCCCCGCGGGCGTCGACGACGGAAGCCGCATCCGTATCTCCGGGAACGGTGAATCCGGATTGCGCGGCGGGCCGGCCGGCGATCTCTACGTGTTTCTGTCGGTCACGCGTCATTCGACATTCCGGCGCGATGGCGTCGACTCTGTATCTCGATGTCCCGATCAGTTTCCCGCAAGCTGCACTTGGCGCCGCGGTCTCGATTCATACGCTCGAAGGTCCGCTCGAGCTGCAGGTTGCAGCCGGAACGCAAACCGGGTCGCTCTACCGTATGCGCGGACACGGCATGCCGTCGGTGCGCGGAACATCGCGCGGCGATTTGATCGTCACCGTCCACGTCATCGTTCCCACCAAGCTCTCCAAACAAGAGCGCGACATTCTCGAGGAATACGCGGCCGCCGGTGGCGATCGCATCGAAGACGAGAAGATCGTTCTTCGATCGCGTCAAAGACGCGTTTCGACCCGACTGAGCGAACCGCGCTTTTTCGTCGAAGGCCGCCATGCGGCCGGCGACAGTCCTGAAGCTTTCGAAAGAAGATGCGCACAAGATTGCCGACGTCTTGCGACGGCGTACGGGTGACGGCATCGTCGTCGTCGATTCTGCGGCCCAAGAGTTTCGCGCGACGCTCGCGGTTGCGCCAGGCAACGTCGAAGCGCGTCTCGATGAGCTGGTACGCGCACACAATCGTGAAAGCGAGCGTGCGATCACGCTCGCCCAAATGATTCCGAAGGGACAAAAGTTGGATTACGTCGTCGAGAAGGCGACGGAGCTCGGCGTGTGCGCGTTGATCCCGGTGCAGTCGTCGCGCTCGGTCGGTGAGGCCTCGGCGAACAAGCTGACGCGCTGGCGCAATCTCTGCGCGCAGCGCGGCGCAGCAGTCGGGCCGCACGCGAGTCCCGGACGTCGAAGGTCCAATCGACTTCTCCGCGCTCGTGGCTCGCATCCGCAATTTTGATGCGGCGATCTTTGCGTGGGAGCTTGCGGAGCAGCCGCTTCGCGCCACGCTCGCGTCGATTGGGAAGTGCACGCTCGATCTTGGTGATCGTTGGGCCCGAGGGCGGTTTCTCGCACGAGGAGGCCGACGCCGCCATCGCAGCCGGCGCCCACGCCGTCTCACTTGGATCGCGAATCCTTCGCACCGAGACGGCTCCACTTGTGATATTGACGGCCATCCTCTACGAAGGCGGAGAACTGTAGAGAAATGAAACAACGCGCGTGGCGATAGCAGTACGTGAGCGAACCGGCGGCGCGATTCTGATCGACGCGCTCAGAGCCAACGGCGCCGAGCAGATCTATTGCGTCCCGGGCGAGAGCTATCTGGAAGCGCTCGATGCGTTTTACGATGCGCGCGAAACGCTGCGCTTGATTGTATGCCGTCAAGAAGGCGGCGCAGCGTATATGGCCGAGACGTACGGCAAGCTGACGGGCAAGCCCGGAATCTGTTTCGTGACGCGTGGCCCGGGCGCGACCAACGGCTCGATCGGCATTCATACCGCGCGTCAGGACTCAACTCCGATGATCATGTTCATGGGTCAAGTCGATTCGTCGATGCGCGATCGCGAAGCGTTCCAGGAAATCTCCGTACCGGCGATGTTCGGATCGCTCGCAAAATGGGCCAGCGCAAATCGATGATGCAGCGCGCATTCCCGAATATGTCGCGCGCGCGTTTCACACCGCCGTCTCCGGACGTCCGGGGCCTGTCGTGCTCGGTCTTCCCGAAGACGTGCTTGCCGCGCGATCGAATGCGGCCGACGTTGCCGCCGTTGCGGCGACGCGTCCGTCGCCCTCAGTCCGATTCAATCGCTGCGCTGCGCGAGATGATCGCGCAAGCGGAGCGTCCGATCGCGATTCTCGGTGGAAGCGGCTGGACTGAAACAGCTCGCACCGACGTCACGAAGTTTCTCGAAGCTTGGGCGATTCCGTCGACGTGCGGTTTTCGCCGGCAGGATCGCATCGACAATCGTTCGTCCGTCTATGCGGGCTACGCCGGAATCGGCATCATGCCGCAACTCGCGGCGCGCATCCGCGAGGCGGACCTCATCATCGCCATCGGCTCGCGTCTCTCCGAAGCGGTCACGCAAGGCTACACGCTGCTCGAAGTTCCGCGTCCCAAGCAGCGCTTGATTCACGTTCATCCCGATCCCGACGAGCTGGGCCGCGTGTATCAGGCCGATCTGGTGGTCAACGCCGGAATGCCGGAGCTCGGGCTTGCCTTGCGCAGCCTCGCGCCGCCGTCGATTCCGTGGCGCAAATGGACGGAGCAGATGCGCGGCGAGTACGAGCATTCGCGCAACATCGCGAACCGCGAAGCCGTCGCGCGCGACGGTTACGTCGACATGGCGACGGTCGTCGCGTATCTCGATGCGAATCTTCCCGACGATGCCATCATCACGACCGGCGCGGGAAATTTTGCCGGATGGGTCCATCGCTTCTATCGTTATCGCGGGTTCGGCACGCAGCTGGGTGCGGTAAACGGCTCCATGGGTTACGGCTTGCCGTCCGCGATCGCCGCGAAGATCACGTACCCCGAACGCATCTGCGTCGCGTTTTGCGGCGACGGCGATTTCTTGATGACGGGCCAGGAGCTCGCAACGGCGATGAAAGAGCGCGCGCCCGTGATTGCGATCGTCGCAAACAACGCAGATGTACGGCACGATCCGCATGCACCAAGAGCGCGAGCATCCCGAGCGCGTCATCGGCACCGATCTCGAGAATCCGAATTTCGCGAAATTCGCCGAAGCCTTCGGCGCACACGGCGAGCGCGTTTCGCGCCCGGACGATTTTCCCGCCGCATTCGAACGTGCCGTAAGCTCAGGCAAGCCGGCCGTCCTCGAAATCATGACGGATCCCGAACTGATCAGCTCGCGCGCCACGGTGACGTCGATGCGCGATCATGCAAAGCGCCGGAATGGCACGTAGACTCGAAAGTCTGGAACCCGGAACGCCGGTGTTCTGCGGCGAGACGCGCGTCGGCACCGTCGACGGCATCTATGCCGAAGGCAAAGCCGAAGTCGCGGAATACATGGTCGTGCTGTGGGCGTCGCGCGACAATACGCCGGTGTTGATTGCAACCAAGGACGTCGAAACGCTCGAAGGTCGCGGCGTTACGTTGATGGGAGACGATCCGCAGCAGTACGTCACAGCGCCGAAGTACGAAGACAAACTGTATCCGTCCCTGCGGCGCATTCACTAGAGGCCGCGTTGCGTTTTTCCATCGTTATCCCGACGTATAACGAAGCCGGGGGCATCGAACGATTGATCGAGGCCGTCGATGCCGTCTTCAAGCAGAATGCGCTCGACGGCGAGATGGTCGTCGTCGACGACAATTCTCCGGACGGAACGGGCGCGATCGTCGATCGTCTTTCGGAGCGCTATCCGGTGCGCTGCTTGCACCGTCCGGGCAAGCTTGGGTTGTCGTCGGGTGTAATCGACGGCTGGAAATTTGCGCGTCCGGAATCCGAAGCGCTCGGCGCAATGGATGCAGATTTCAGCCACGATCCGCGCGTCATCACGCAAATGGTGCGTGCGCTGGAGAACGGTTACGATCTAGCGATCGGAAGCCGCTACGTTCCAGGCGGGGGGATCGAAAATTGGCCGTGGCGACGCAAAGTGACGTCGCTCGTTGCGATTGCGCTCGCAAAACCGCTCACGCCGATCCGCGATATCACGAGCGGTTTCTTTATGGTTCGGCGTTCGGCGCTCGAGGGCGTCGAGCTCGATCCGATCGGCTTCAAGATCGGCCTCGAAGTGATTGCGAAGGCCCGTTACCGTAAGGCAATCGAAGTACCGTACGTGTTCACCGACCGGGTTGCCGGAAGCTCCAAGTTGAACCAAGGCGAGATACTCAACTATTTGCGGCAGCTCGGCCGCATTTATCGCGCCAAACTCACGGGAGGCTTACGCCGCTAGTGCCGATGCCGGATTGGCTGCGCATGCGAAAGAATGCGCAAGCCCAGGACGCAGCGCAGTGGACGAAATGCTCCGGTTGCGGCGAGCTCGGTCTACAAGCCTGATCTCAAAACGAATCACGAGATCTGTCCGAAGTGCGGGCACTACTTCCGCATGCACGCCGGCGACCGGCTTTCGATCGATGCTCGACGGCGACTTCATCGAAGTCGGCGGTGAGATCGAGCCGGGCGATCCGTTGCGATGGGTCGACAAGCGGCCATATCCGGAGAAGTTAGCAAGCGACCGAGCCAAGAGCGGGCTCTCAGAAGCAGTCGTGGCCGGCTTTGGCTGCGATCGGCGGCTTCGCCGTCGGCATCGCCGTGATGGATTTTCATTTTCGCGGCGGAACGATGGGGACCGTCGTCGGCGATCGTGTCGCGCTTTTGTTCGAGCTTGCGCGCGAGCGCAAAGTTCCGGCAATCGTTTTTTCAGCGAGTGGCGGCGCGCGAATGGAAGAAGGCGTGCTCGCGCTTGATGCAGCTCGCAAAGACGACGAACGCCGTCGAGCGGTTTCGTCGCGAAGGTCTTTCCTATATCTCGGTGTTGACCGATCCGACCACGGGCGGCGTTTCCGCCAGCTTTGCGTTTCAAGCCGACATCATCGTCGCTGAAGCCGGTGCGGCGATCGGTTTCGCCGGACGCCGCGTCATCGAACAAACGATCCGGCAGAAGCTGCCCGAGAATTTTCAACGCGCCGAGTTCTTGCTCGAGCACGGCGCGATCGACATGGTCGTCGATCGTCCGAAGCTGCGCGAAACGCTCGTTCGTCTGCTCGACTACGGCATCGCTCGCTCCGCGCGGCGCGAGCCGCAACGGCGCGCTGCAGGGCGGCGCGTCGTGAATCCGATCGTCGATCGCGAGAAAGGCTTGCTCGAGCTCGAGCGGCGGATCACCGAGCTCAAAGGGCTCAGCAGCTCGCAGAACGTCGATCTTTCGGGCCAAATCGCGGCGCTCGAAGCCGAGTACGCCAAGATTCAGCGCGACATCTTCGGCGCGCTCTCGCCGTGGGAGCGCGTCAACATGGCGCGTCATCCCAAGCGTCCGACGTCCGCGGAATATATCGCGAAGCTCGATCAATTCGACGAGCTGCACGGGGATCGTCATTTTCGCGACGATCCGGCCGTCATCGCCGGCTTCGCAAAGCTGCGTTCGCGCCGCGTCATGGTCGATCGGTCAGCAACGCGGACGCGACACGAAAGAGAATCTTCGGGTCAACTTCGGGATGGTGAAGCCCGAGGGCTATCGCAAGATCAAGCGGCTCTTCGAGCTGGCGTCGCGCCTCGGGATTACCGATCGTCGCGTTCATCGATACGAAGGGCGCCGATCCGGGTATTGATTCGGAAGAACGTGCGCAATCGGAAGCCATCGCCTCCTGTCTGTATGCGCTCGCCGAATCGGTCGTTCCGTCGATCTCGGTCGTGATCGGCGAGGGCGGCAGCGGCGGCGCGCTCGCGCTGGGGATGACCGACCGTATTTTGATGCTCGAACACAGCATTTATTCGGTTGCGGGGCCGGAAGCGGCCGCGGCGATTCTGTTTTCCGACGCGACGAAAGCGCCCGATGCCGCAGCGAGCTTGCGGCTCACGAGCGAAGATCTGCATCGCTTCGGAATCGCCGACGAAGTCATCAGCGAACCGCTTGGCGGCGCGCACCGCGATCGCGACGTGACGATCGATCGCGTGCTTTCGGCCGTCGACCGGCATCTGAGCGAGCTCGCGGCGCGAACGCCGGAGCAGCTGCAAGAAGACCGCTATAGCAAGTATCGCCGCATAGGCGCGTTGAATACAAACAGGATGGCCGGCGGAGAATTGCCGCGGTGAGCACGCAATCGATCCTTCGAGGGGTCGGTCGCGGCGTGTTTGTCGCCGTTATTCTCGGCGTTCTCTCGATGGTCGCGATCCAATACGCACGGATCGTACATCGCAACGTCGTGCTCGCGCACGCGCTCTGGGTCGTGCAAGCCGACATCACGCGCCTGGAATCCGAGAAGGACCGTCGCACTGCGACGATTAGCCGTCTGTCGGATCCGCGAGGTGCGATCCCCGGAGATTCACGATCGTCTACACCTGACGATGCCGAACGAATCGATCATCTATCTGAAGGGAAATAAACCGCAAAGCGCACCCCAATGACGCTGCTCGGGACGGTCATCAATCTTCACCGTTTCGGTGCGGCAGTGCGCCTCGCAGACGGCCGCCTTGCGTCGGTGCCGCCGAGCGAAGTCGAGGCCCATCGTGCCATGTTCGAAGAATCGTTCGTTGCGCGAAGAGCGCTGCAGATTGGCGGTTCGTGATGCCGGCAAAGGTCTGTCCGTCGTGCTCGCTGATTTCGTCGCGGAAGAACCGCCCGCGATCAGCTTGACCGACGAAGCGTTCGAAGAGCGCTTGGCAGAATATTTGCGCGAGACCGAAGAGTGGGCGCCACCCGATCAACCGCAGCCCTTCGAGCGTCACCTCACGCGGAAGCGTCGCCGCGCCGCGCAGTTTGAGTCGTCTGCAGTCCGATCGCAAGCGGAATCGTAAGCAACACAAGGCCTGCGACGGCGGCCATCAGCGTTGGAATACCGTGTGCGTCGCTGAGCGCACCTGAAAGCACCGGTGCGATCGAGCTCGAGCCGATGCCCACCGTATAGAAGATGCCGAAGGCGCGTTGACGCTGTCGCGGAGCAACCAGCTCGGGTACCGTTCCGTAGAGCACCGACGACGTTCCGTTGAGCGCAACTCCGATAAGCGGAAGAATTGCAAGCGTTGCGCCGAGGTTCAGCGGCAAGAGCGCAAGGATTCCGAGCGCGGTCAGGCCTTCGGTGATGCACACGGTCGCGAGTACGCCGATACGGTCGCCGAGAAAACCGCAAACAAATTTTCCGGCCGCTCCACCGGCAAAGATCAGCGTTAGCGCGAAGCCGACGGTTTGCACCGGTGTCGCCTTTGCCGACGATGACGAACGGCAGGAACGTCAGGAAGCCCGTTCGCGTCGCACTATCGATCGCGCCAATCGCGAGCAAGAGCGCGAAGCCGGCCGTTAACGTTCGTCCGCCCGCAGCACCGTCTCGATTGCGCATCGTCGTGATCGACGACGACGCGTGCTCGCGGGCCGAAGATCAGAATCGCGGCTGCAACGCACAGGCCGATGCACGCGACGATGAGCAACGCCGGGCGCCAGGGCATGACGATCAAGAGTGCGGCAACGAGCGCGGGAATCGCCATCTTGCCGACGTCGCCCGAAAAATTGTAGGTTCCGAGCGCTGCGCGCGAACGTGCGCCTTCGAATGCGTGCGCGATCAAGTTCGACGAGATCGGGTGCTGTACGCTTGCACCGAATCCTCCCGACAAAGAGCGCGACTGCGATCGCAACGTACGTCGAACGCGTGCTCACAACGGCGTAACAGAGCGCGGCAAGCGCCGTTCCCGCGACGAGCATCGTCCGTGCGCCGACGCGTTCGGCGATGATCGAGGACGGCAACTGAAAGGCTGCCATCGCACCGCTGTACAGCGAACGCAGCAGACCGACTGCAGCCAGCGAAAGTCCGAATTCGCGCCGCCAAATCGGGAGCATGACGTACAACAGATCGGTGAGTCCGTCGTGGATGACGTGAGCCGCGCAGGCAACGATCAGCGTGCGTATTTTCAAGGCGGGTTCTTTCTGCGCGGAGCGCGCGGAAGTGAACCTCCAGCCTTTTATGCCTTAAGTTGTACGACGGAATCCGTCGCTGGCGCCGCTCGGTCACGGTCCCCGTGGGACGGGCGGAACCCTAGGCGCTGCGAACACATTCTAGAACCCGCGCATTTTCGATGTCAAGCGTTCTACAAATGTATCGAGGCGGGACCGAAACGAGCGGCGAACGCCGAGGTCGTGAGCACTGTAATCGACGCTCCTAAGCGCACTGCACAAACCGTAAAAGTGCCTGGTTGCTTTGTCCGTATCCAGGGCAGCTATGTCTCGCTGCGCGCTGCCGAACAGCGCGTCGCCGACTTCATTCTCAAGAACGCCGAAGAGCTGATCTACCTGACCGTGACGGAGCTCGCCGAACGGACGCAAACCAGCGAATCGACGGTCGTGCGGCTTTGTCAAAAAATCGGCTACAAAGGTTATCAAGAGTTTAAGATTGTTTTGGCCCGCGATCTCGTCGAGCCGACCGATGCCATCTACGAGCGCATCGAGGAGAGCGACGCCTCGAGCGCGATCAAGACAAAAGTCTTCGCGGCCAACGCGCAAGCGCTGCAGGACACGCTCGAAGTCCTCGACGACCTCGAGCTCGCAGCGCGCGATCGATGCGGTGGCGAGCGCCAAACGCGTCGAGATCTATGGCGTCGGCGGCAGCGGATCGATCGCGCTCGACGCATACCACAAGCTGCTCAAGCTCGGCATCGCCGCAATCGCGCATCTCCGATTCGGACCTGATGGGCATGTCGGCGGCGCTCCTTCGCCCGGGAACGGTTGCGCTTGGGATCAGCCACACCGGCGCGAGCCGCGACGTCGTGCGAGGCGCTCGATCACGCCAAGGCCGGCGGCGCGACGACGATCTGCATCACGCATCGCGCAACCTCGCCGATCACGAAGGTCGCCGACATCAAGCTCTTCACGGCGGCGAAAGAGACGGCGTTCCGCAGCGACGCGATGTCGAGCCGCATCGCGCAGCTTTCGATCATCGACACGATTTACGTCGGCGTCGCGCTCAAGGACTACCCGCACTCCACGCAAACGATCGCGCAAACACGCGAAGCGACAGCCAAGAAAAGGTACTAGCATGGCAGCAAACGGCAAGCCGGTCATCGGCTTCATTGGTCTCGGCATCATGGGGAAGCCGATGGCTCGCAATTTGATGAAGCGCGGGATACTCGCTCGTCGTGCACAGCCGCGGACGCGGCGCCGTCGACGAGCTTGCGAAAGAAGGCGCGAAAGCCGGTTCGTCATCCAAGGACGTCGCGCAGCAGAGCGACGTCGTCATCACGATGCTGCCGGATTCGCCCGACGTTGAAGAAGTCGTGTTCGGCAAAGACGGCGTTCTCGAAGGGCTCAAAGCGGGCGCAACGCTCGTCGACATGAGCACGATCACGCCGGCGATCGCGCGGCGCGTCGCCGATGAAGTGCGCAAGAAGGGCGGCAAGGCGCTCGATGCACCGGTCAGCGGCGGCGAAAAAGGCGCGACCGACGCGACGCTCTCGATCATGGTCGGCGGACCGCAAGACGTCTTCGATGCGGTGCTGCCGATCTTTCAAACGCTTGGGAAAAATATCGTTCTCGTCGGCGAGAGCGGCGCTGGGCAAATTGCGAAGGCCTCAAACCAGTTGGTCGTTGGCGTGACGATCGAGGCCGTCGCCGAAGCGCTTGCGCTGGCCGAAGCGGCCGGCGTCGATCCTGCGAAAGTGCGCGCCGTCCTACTCGGCGGATTTGCGCAGAGCAAGATCCTCGACGTGCACGGACAGCGCATGCTCGACGGCAATTTTGTTCCGGGCTTCAAGGCAAAGCTGCATCAGAAAGACATGCGCATCGTCACGCAAACGGCGCAAGAATCGGGTCTCGACGCGCCGGCGGCAAAGCTCGCGCCTCGACCGCTTCACGAAGCTCGTCGACGCGCGGCGGCGGCGAGAAAGATCACAGCGCGCTGCGCACGCTACTTGTCACCCCGAGCGAGCGAAAGCGTAGTCGAGGGGCAGCGAAAATCTACGCGCTAATCCGTTTCGCGGCACGAGCGAGTTTCGCGCGCTCGTACTGTTTGGGCCACGGCAAATCGAAATCGAGCTCGTCGGCGGCGTACATTGGGAAGTACGGATCGCGTAAGAACTCGCGCGCCATGACGATCAAATCGGCTTGGCCGTGATTGAGGATGCGCTCGCCCTCTTCAGGCGTCGTGATCAATCCGACGGCCGCCGTCGGGACCTTGGCGTCGCGCCGGATTTGCTCTGCAAACGGAACCTGATACAGCGGGACAAGCGGAATTTTCGCGTCGGCGACGTTGCCGCCCGACGAGCAGTCGATGAGGTCGACGCCGCGCGCGTGCAGCTGCTTGCGCGAGCTCGACCGAGTTCGTGACGTCCCAGCCGCCCTCGACCCAGTCGGTCGACGAGATGCGGGCGAAGAGCGGCAACCGTTCGGGCCAAACCTTGCGGACGGCTTCCGTCGTCTCGAGCGCAAAGCGAATCCGATTCTCGAGCGAGCCGCCGTATTTATCGGTTCGCGTGTTGCTCAGCGGCGAATAAAATTCGTGAGCGAGATAGCCGTGCGCGAAGTGTAATTCGATCAGGTCGAAACCTGCCGCAAGCGCGCGCTTCGCCGCGGCGACGAAAGCCTTGACGATCTGGGCGATCCCGGCTTCGTCGAGCGCGACCGGCACCGGATAATTCGGCGCAAACGCGTGCGGTCGTCGGACCGACGGCCGTCCATCCGCCATCTTCGGGTTTGACGACTCCCGCCGGCTGTTCCCACGGACGGCGCGTTGAGGCTTTGCGTCCTGCGTGCGCGATCTGCATCGCGGGAATCGCGCCCTGGCCCTTCACGAATTTCGTGATCCGCGAGAGCATCTCGACGTGCTCGTCTTTGTAGATGCCGAGATCTTGCGGCGAGATACGTCCGCGCGGTTCGACGGCAGCCGCTTCAGTAAAGACGACGGCGGCGCCACCGACGGCGCGGCTTCCGAGGTGAACGAGGTGCCAGTCGTTTGCAAACCCGTCTTCGGAAGAATATTCACACATCGGCGAGACGATCAGCCGATTGCGCAGGGTCAGGTCGCGGAGCTTATACGGTTCGAATAACATCCTATTCCGTTTCGCGTGCGTTGAGATCGACGAGGTCACCGTTGATGCCGTCGGAGGCCGGGCTCGCTAGAAACGCCAGAACCCGCGCCACTTCGTCGGGGGATGCAGCCTTCTCGAAATCCTCGGCATCCAGGTACGAGCGTGCGGCTTCTGTCGCAACGCCGCCCAGGACGACGGCGTTTGCGACAATTCCGTCAGCTTTGTGTTCGCGCGCGACGGCCCGCATGAACGTATTCACGGCGGCTTTTGCCGTCCCGAAGAGCCCGAAGCGCGGCTGAGGGTCCTTCGAACTGCCTGCCGTGACCGTCACAAGATGTCCGCGCGAACGCCGCCCGGGGCGGAAATCTTGTTTGAGCATCGCGCGCAGGCCGGCGGTTGTGAGATTGTAGGCGGTGGCGACGAAGCCGTCGAGGTTGACCCGAAGGTCGTCGAGCGTCGAGTCGACGATCGGAACGAACTTGCCGCGGCCGGCCATGTTCACGATCGCATCGAGGCGGCCGAATTGCTTGACGGCGTTCGCGACGAGCTGCTGCGTCGAGGCTTCGTCGGCGAGATCGGCGACGAATGGGGTCGCCCGCCCGAAACCGGTGCAGATCTTCTCGGCGCCTTCGCGCGTCCGCGAGACAACGGCGATTCGAGCGCCCTCTTCGTGGAGGATGCGCAGCGTCGCGCCCCCGACCCGCCCCGTCCCGCCGGCTAAGATGATGATGTCGTTTTCAAAAAGCACGCGGCGAAACTCCGGGGAGCATTTCGCAAGTCCTGCGCAACGATGAAGGACGGACCATATTTCGAGGATTTGCCGGTCGGGACGGTCTGCGAGACCGGAACGTTCACGATGACACGCGAGGCGATCATCGAGTTTGCGAAAGTGTACGATCCGCAGCCATTCCATTTGACCGACGAGGGCGCGGCGAATTCATTTTTCGGCAGACTCGTCGCAAGCGGTTGGCATAGCGCGTCGGTGACGATGAAATTGCTGGTCGAATCCGGGTTCTTCGGGACGACGGGGTTGATCGGGCTGGGAGTTGATGAGCTGCGCTGGCCAAAGCCGGTTTTGCCGGGCGACGTCGTTCACGCGCGCGCCGAAGTCGTTGAGAATACGCCGACGAAAAGCGGCGGCCGCGCGCGATTGCGCTGGGCGACGACGTTGCTCAACCAGCGCGACGAAGTCGTCTTTTCGTTCGTGTCGCTGACGCTGTTCCCAGGACGTCCGCGCTAAGTCACGAAGTACGTTTGTCCATGAGAACATCAACCTCATGGGCTGGTCTGATCACCGCCGTCGCACTCGTTTTGTGCAGCATCTCGGCGGTTCGAGCGGACGTCCCCGCAGGCACTAACGTCTTTGCGACGTTGCAGCAAACACTCGACACGCGTAGTGCGAGATCCGGCGACGCCGTCATCATGACGGTTACGGGAGTCTTGCCGCCCGGACGCACCGGACGCAGCTGCGCTACAAGGCGCGACGATTCGCGGCCACGTCCAACAAGCGTATGCCGCGACACCAACCAAAAAAGCCTACATCGGGATCGCGTTCGATACGATCACGTTTGCGGACGGTCGCACGTTCCCGTATCCAGCCAAGATCATCGCGCTGCAAAAGAAGAAGAGCGTCAACGCGGCCCAAGCCGCCGGCGAAATACTGGTGGGTATGGTCGTCGGGAACATGCTCTTCAAGAGCGTCGGCTCACCCGCCGGCGGTGCGATCGGTGCGATGGGCGGCGTCGTCTACGCGTCGCAGATGTCGCAGAATTTCAAGATCCCGGCGAACTCGACCGTGAAGATGCAAATGACCGACGTTCTCGCGACGGTCCCGCATCCGCAAGCCCCGGCAGAGGGCGCACCGCCGGCGATGGCACCGCCGCCACCACCGCCGCCCTATACGACGCAACCGGTAGCGCCGCCGCCGCCCCCACCCGCTACGTCAACGCCGACGCACTAGTCTCTCCCCTTGTCATCCCGAGCGTAGCGCCGAAGGCGCGTAGTCGAGGGACAACGGTAATGTTGACGATTGAGGCGGTCCCTCGACTACGGAACGCTGCGCGTTCCTACGCTCGGGATGACAAGCGTGGCGTTACCGCCGCTTCAAAAGACTAAATTTTGATGCTGAACGGGTCGCCTGCGACGGGTTCGGTTTCGATCCACACCGATTTCGTTTGCGTCCAGTCATAGATCGCGTCGACGCCGTTCTCGCGTCCGATGCCGCTATTCTTGTAGCCGCCGAACGGCATCTGATACGACATGGCGCGGTAGGTGTTGACCCACACGGTGCCGGCTTTGATGCCACGTGCCATACGGATTGCGCGCCCGATGTTCGACGTCCAGACGCCTGAACCGAGGCCGTACATCGTGTCGTTGGCGATGCTGAGCGCCTCGTCTTCGTCCTTGAACGGAATCAGCGAGAGGATCGGACCAAAGACTTCTTCGCGCGCGATCCGCATGTCGTTGTTCACGTCCGCGAAGATCGTCGGCTCGTAGTAGAAACCGCGCTGGAGCGCGGCGTCGCTCGGACGCTTTCCGCCCGCAACAAGCTTTGCTCCGTCGCCTTTGCCGACCTCGACGTACTGTTGTACCTTTGCGTACTGCGGCTCGTTCGCAATCGGCCCCATCTCGGTTTCGGGAAGGAGCGGATCGCCGATCTTCACCGTTTTCGCGCGCGCCATCAACCGCTGTTGCACTTCGTCATAGATCTCGCGTTGCACGAGCGCGCGCGAACCTGCGATGCACGTTTGACCCGCAGCCGCGAAGATGCCCGACAGCAACCCGGAGATGGCCGCATCGAGCGGCGCGTCTGCGAAGACGATGTTCGGCGATTTTCCGCCAAGCTCGAGCCCGACTGTCGCGTAGTGTCCGACCGCGGCTTGCGCGACACGCGCGCCGGTCGCGGCGCTACCCGTGAAAGCCACGCGCGCAACCGAAGGATGCTTCGTGAGCGCATCGCCGGAAATCGCGCCGCTGCCGGTAACCACGTTGAACACGCCCTTCGGAAAGCCGGCGGCTTCGATGCACTTCGCGAACTCGAGTGACGAGACCGATGCGTATTCGCTCGGCTTGAGTACGACGGTGTTTCCGGCCGCGAGTGCCGGCGCAAGCGTGAACGCGAGGATCAGCAGCGGCGAATTCCAGGGTGTGATAAAGCCGACGACGCCGAGCGGTTCGCGCAACGTGAAATTGAAGAGCGTCGGACGTTCCATCGGAATCGTCTCGCCTTCGATCTTGTCCGCGAGCCCGGCATAGTATCGGTACCAGCCTGGGATTGCGCGCAATTGCGCGCCCATCTCGCGCAGCAGTTTGCCGTTGTCTTTGACTTCGATTTCCGCGAGCTCTGATGCGCGCGCTTCGAGCGCGTCAGCGAGCTTGTGCAACAGCCGTCCGCGCGTCGCGGGCGTCGTTTTCGCCCAATCGCCTTCGAATGCGCGCTTGGCAGCCCGTACCGCAGCATCGACGTCCTCGGCGCTCGCGTCGACGATCGTCGCCCATGTCTCGCCGTTCGCCGGATTGATGACGGGAAGCGTTTTCGCGCCGCTGGGACTCCGGTATTCACCGTCGATATAGAGACCGTACTCGGTGACCTTTGCGTCGCGAACCTGGACTGCCATGACCCGTGCTCCTCTCTGAAGGGGGCCGAGCCTTCGCGAAACCAGGCGGAGGAATCCCCCGTGGCCTGCCCTATCTCGCGAGCATGAGATCGATGTTGTTCGCGCCCGGAAATCATGCACGGCGGATGGAGAAGACGCTGGAAGTCGATTGTGACGGCGTCATTCTCGATCTGGAAGATGCGGTAGCAACCGCTGAGAAGCCAACAGCGCGTGCGACGATTTGCGCCTGGCTCGAACGGCCGCGCGGTCGCCGGCTTGGGTACGTGCGCGTGAATGCGCTCGGCACGCCGTTTGCATTCGACGATCTCGCTGCCGTCGTCGTGTCCAAGCTCGACGGCATCATTCTTCCGAAAGTCGAAACCGCGAGCGATTTACAAATTGCGGATTACATTATCTCTGCTCATGAACGCGCGCGCGGCATCGAGATCGGAAGGCTCGATCTCATGCCGATCATCGAGACCGCCAAGGGCGCCCAGAACATGTTCGAGATCGCAACGGCGGTCAAACGCGTGAAGCGGTTGTGTTTCGGTAGCGGCGACTACACCAACGACACCGGGACGGCGTGGACGCTCGACAATCCGCTCACGACGCTCTATCGTGCGCAGCTCGCGAACGTCAGTCGCGCGGCTGGGATCGAGGCGCCGATGGACACCGTTTGGCCGCACCTCGAAGACGAAGCCGGGTTGCTGGCTGAATCCAAGCAGGGCCGCGCGATGGGCTTCCAAGGGAAGATGTCGATCCACCCAAAGCAGCTCGAGATCATCAACCGCACTTACTCGCCGACGCCCGAAGAGCTCGCATTTGCCCGCAAAGTCAGCGACGCATTCGAGGCCGCCGAGAAGGCGGGCTCCTCGGCGCTGGTCGTCGACGGCGTCTTCGTCGACTATCCGGTCGTCTATCGGGCCCGAACTCTGCTTCGGGAAGCGGAGCGAGCAGCCGCCGTTTCCTAATGCCCCGGCTCCCAGGGGCCGATTCAAACTATAAGGTGCCAGTAGGACCAGTAGCTGCCGTCATCCAGATTCCGCCTGCCATGGTGGCAGCCGCGGAAGCTGCTGCAGCACAGGAGTCGACGTCGATGTCGACCCTCTTGCAGCAAGCGGTGTTGCAACAGGAGACCGCTGCGGGCGCTGGTGGTGGCGGCGGTGGTGGCGGTAAAGGCGGCCACAATAAAGCGGCGCTCGATGCCATCGCGCGCATCGCAGCCGGCATCGATGCAAAGCCGACTCAGCGCACCAAGACGCCTGCGGAACGGCAAGCCGAAATCGAAAAGCTGAAGCGCGAAGCGCAACAGAATCCGCAACAGCGCGATCCTGCCGAAGACCGTAAGCAAGAACAGCAAAAACAAGCGCGCGACGCGAATCCGCTTCTAGCCTTTTTTTAGAATCTCCGGGACTACGGCTTAAGGACAGTTACGAAAATATAGCCGCCGTCATTCTCGAGCGTGCATTGTTCCTTGTCACGAAGCAAGGCTCCATGTAGCGCCGATATTCGTCGAGCGACAACGAGTCGTTGGGATTGATCGTCCTGCCTTCGAGATAGAGCGCGTTACGTTTGCGCATGAAGCCGCGCGCGAAGTCTTTCCCGCCGGACGACTCGATTCATCGAAGAACGAAGGAGCCTGGTCGTCGAAATAAATGCGGCCGCCGGGCTGTAAGCATCGAAAAACTTCTTCGAGCGATTTTCTTCGGTTCGCCACGTGATAAAGTACATTGTTCATGACGACGCTGCGCGCGCTCTCATTAGGAAGCGGGATCGCATCGGCTGAGCCGATTCGGTATTCACCATGTCATACGGTATTCTCGGACAGGCTCGGCCCAGTCAGGTGAGATGTCAACGCCATAACGAAACGGTTCCTGATAGCTGAAAGATCATCGCGGCGGTCGCGAGCATATTTGGCGTTTCTCGCTGCCATCCGAACATATCGCGTGCGTAACGGTCGAACCCAGCTTTTAAATCGAGGTCCATCGCTTCCGGACCAGTTCGCAGTCCGTACTGTTCAACGATGTCGCGCATACGGGACCTCCTTTGCCGTGCTGCGAATGCCGCCTGCATGCGATTTGCGATTCTTGGCGCGGGTGGTATTGGCGCGTATTTGGGTGCACGGCTTGCGACAGCCGGAGAAGACGTCGTCCTCGTCGCGCGCGGCGATCATCAGCGCGCGATGGCGGCGCGCGGCGTACAAGTGCACGACGCCGACGGAACGCGCACCGTTAAAGTCCCGGCGCTCGCTCCAAACGAGCCCTTCGCGCCGGCTGACGTCATTGTCCTAACCGCAAAAGCGCACGACATTGCAGCCATGCTTCCGCAAATCCGCGCTGCCGCAAAACCAAACGCACTAATCGTTGCGGCCCAAAATGGAATTCCGTGGTGGTATTTTCAACGTCATGGCGGCGAGCTCGAAGACATCGTGGTCGAATCGATCGATCCGGGCGGCGTATTAGCGAAAGCGATCGATCCCGATCGTGTCGTCGGGTGCGTCATCTATTGTCCGATCACGCTGATGGGCCCGGGAATCGTCGAGCATCAAGGTCCCAAGCGTCTTGAGATCGGACGCCCGGACGGTAAGATCACCCCGGAGCTGAGCGCACTCGCCGAAGCGTTCGAACGCGCCGGCTTTGCTGCGCCGCGGAGCGAGAACGTGCGCAAAGAGATTTGGATCAAGCTGCTCGCCAATGCGTCACTCAATCCGCTCGGCGCGCTCGTTCGCAAGACCTCGGGCGAGATCGCCGAGCTTCCCGCCGGGCGACAGCTCGCCGGCGAGATCATGCACGAATGTCTTGCAGTCGCTGCTGCGACCGGGCTGCGGCTCGACATCAGCGTCGAAGCGCGTCTAGCGCAGATTCCCGGTCAGGTTGGAAGGCACAAATCATCGATGCTGCAAGACGTCGAACGGGGAAGACGCGTCGAAATCGACGGACTAGTCGGCGCGGTCGTCGAGCTGGGCGACCGCCTCAGCGTCGACGTGAAGGCCCTGCGCTACGTCTACATGCTCGCGCAACTGCTCTGAGAACGGAAAGAACGATGCCGCACATCACGATCGAATGTTCTAAAAACGTCCAAGGCCACGTCGATATCGATAAGCTGCTCCGGCACGTGCACGATGCCGCAATCGAGACGGGTGTCTTTCCGCCCGACGGAATTCGCTCGCGCGTCCACATCCTCGATCACTATCGTGTCGCGGAATCGAATGAGAACGCATTCGTCCATGCAGTGCTGCGTATCGGGCCAGGTCGCGATCAAGAGACGAAGCGTCGCGTCGTCGATCACGTCTTCGCTGCCCTGACGGCGTTCTTGCAGAAGATGTACGATTCCAAGCCGCTTGCGATCTCGATCGAGCTGCAAGAGCTCGACGCCGATCTTCGCCGCAACAAGAACAATCTGAAAGCGGGCGCGGCAGCCGCGCGATGAACCCGCCCGAATGGCTGCGCGGCTCGATGCCGCCGCTGGTCACGCCGTTCGTTGACGGCAAGATCGATACCGACGCGTACGCGCGGCTGATCGATCTGCAGATCTCGGGTGGCTCGCACGGCGTCGTCGTCAACGGAACGACCTCCGAGCCGTCGACGCTGACCGTCGAGGAACGCAACGTGCTGATCGACGTTGCGGTGCGGACGGCGAACAAACGCATTCCGATCGTCGCTGCTACCGGCTCGCAATCTCTCGCCGAGACCGTCGCGCTCACGCAGCATGCCGTGCGTGCCGGCGTCGACGCACTTCTGATCGTGACGCCGTACTACATCCGCCCGCCGCAGCGCGGGCTCATCGAATACTATGTCAACGTGACGCGCGGATTGCGCATCCCGTGGATGATCTATCACATCCCCGGCCGCACGGCGGTGAGCGTCGAGGTCGAGACGGTTCGAAAATTGGCGGAGCTCTCGCCCACGTTCGTCGGGATGAAACACGCCTCGACCGATCTTGCGTACGTCTCCGATCTGCTGGCAGTCTTGCCGGAACTTCGCATCTTCGTCGGCTTGGAAGAGCTCAGTTTCCCGATGATGGCGCTCGGTGCGGTCGGCTTGATGAACGCCGTCGGCAATCAGAATCCGACCGTGCTCGCAGAGATGTGCGATGCCGTGCGGAGCGGCGATCTCGGACGCGGACGCGAAATGCACGAGCGTTTGCTCGAGCTCAACAAAGCCGTGTTCTACGATACGAACCCGATTCCAATCAAATACATGATGAAGCGTCTCGGGATTCTGGCGCGCAACGAGCATCGCTTACCGATGGTGCCTGCAACGCCGGAGCTCGAGCGCAAGCTCGACGGCGTGTTGGAACGGGCCGGGCTGCTCACCCGGACCGCCAAGACGGCGTGAGGCTCGCGGAGTTCGAGGAACAGCGCTTCGCACCACCGGTCGCGTTGCACGGCAAGATCTTTTGCATCGGCGTCAACTACGGCGATCGTAACTCGGAGTACAAAGATGGTTCCGACCAGCCGAAATACCCGAGCGTCTTTATGCGCACGTCAGGATCGCTGGTCGGCGACGGCGAGAAGATTCTGCGTCCGCCGGAATCGGAGCAGCTCGATTACGAGGGTGAGATCGTCCTCGTGATCGGAAAACGCGGACGGCGTATTCCACGCGAATCGGCGCACGCGCACATCGGCGGTTTGACCTGCGGCAACGAAGGCAGCGTTCGCGATTGGATGCGCCACGGCAAGTTCAACGTCACGCAGGGCAAGAATTTCGAACGCTCCGGCGCGATCGGCCCAACGCTCGTGACGGCCGATGAATTCAAGCGCTTCGACGATCTTCGCGTCACGACGCGCGTCAACGGCGAGGTACGCCAAGACGACACGACCGCCAATTTGATCTTTCCGTTCGATTACTTGATCGCGTACATCTCGACGTTCGCCGAGCTCGCGCCGGGAGATATCATCTTTACGGGGACGCCGGTTGGAGCCGGCGCGCGTTTCGACCCACCGCGCTACCTGCGGGCGGGAGACGTGGTCGAAGTCGAAGTAGGCGGCATCGGCGTGCTGCGCAACACGGTCGCCGACGAGCAGGCGTAAGGAGCAAGCACATGTCGTACCTCACGAACGTCAATGTAATCCCCTCGCACATTCCGGGCGAGGACCTGAAGACGTTCGGGACGCTGGAATCCTACGAAGAGTACATTCAGAATCAGGCCCGCGACACCGAGCAGCTGCTACAAAAATATCGCGCTGCAAAAGTGCACGATCCGCAGCTCTCCAAGGAATACCGCGAAGCGATGCGTCCGATCATGGTGACGACGTGCTGGGGTGAGGCGCAGACGGCGAGCCAAGTCGCGCAGATCATCACCAAGACGAACAAGCCGAGCGTCCAGTATTTCTATACGACGCACGCGATCGACGAAACGCGGCACACGCAAATCGAGTGGCGGCGCATTGAAGATCTGCAGCTGGCGGATTCGCTCGACGTGCCGTACGAACAAACGGAGCTCTTCCGGTTCGTGAACGGGCTGCCGACGTTTCTCGAGATCGTTTACGGCCAGGTCTGCACGCTCGAAGCCTATTCGGCGCACGTGCTCTTCAACTCGATCATCGAGCTTGCCAAGAACGCGGGCGATCTTGCCACCGCCGTCACGTACGAGCACGTCATGCACGACGAGGTCCGGCATATCGGTGTCGGCTTGCGGCTCGTGCGCGATGCGATCGAATCGGCGCCCGACCCTGAAGAAGCAAAATTCCGTATCCTCGATCTCGAGGAGAAGCTTTTGCCGATCACGATTCGCAAGCTCGGCCGCGAATCGAAGATCGCGGAATCGCTCTACGAATACGGCCTCATCAAGAGCAAAGCAAAATTCGAAGAGGACGGCTGGCGGCAGTTCCTGACGTTTCGCTCGAAGATCGGCGTCTTGCCGCCGATGCGCTTCCAAGGCCCGTTGCCCGAACCCAGCGTCGCGTAGACCGCGTGCTCGTCGCAGGGCTCTTTTCGACGCACGTACCGCGCCTGATGATCCTGGATCCCGACGCGCGCCGTGCCTATATGGGCAAAAACGTCACGACGTTTTACGATGCACTCGAAGAGATTCGTGCCAAGCGCATCGCGTCGCTCGATTTCGAGACCTTCGTGATCGTTGACACGCATTGGCATACGACGCTCGATTTCGTCGTGAACGCGAGCGAAAGTTTACGCGGCATCTACACGTCGGATGAGATTCCCGACATGCTGCACGAGTACGAGTACGACTATCCGGGTGATCCCGAGCTGGCCGATGCCATCGCCTCGGAAGCGCAGGCGAGTGGTGTTCCCGCCGTAACCTCGCGGCACCGCGGTTTGCCGGTGCACTACGGGACGCTCAACCCGATGCACTACTACAATCCGCCGCCGAACAAAAAGCGCGTTCTCTCGATAAGCGTTTGCGACACGGCGGAAATCGAGCCAAATCTCGCGCTAGGCGAAGCAATTGCACGTGCGGCAACGCGCATCGGGCGCCGCGCGCTTCTGATCGCGAGCGGAGGGATGTCGCACCGGTTCTGGCCGCTCGCGACAATACGGGCACGCGCCAGCGCCGATCCGTCGGACATCTCGTCGCCGAAGCTGCGCGAGTGGGACGAGCGGATTATGGCGTGGTGGAAGAGCGGCGATCACAAGAGCGTGCTCGCTGCAGCCGAACAGTTTCGCCGCGAATGTTCGCCCGAGGGACGCTTCGCGCACTACCTGGTGCTCGCCGGCGCTTTCGGACGCGAGTCGTTTACGACGCGCGGCGAGCAGTTCGGCCGTTATGAAGCAGCGATAGGCACCGGGCAATCCAATTTCTGGTTTGCCGTCAACGTGTCAGAGCGTTAAGCGCAGGCCTGCAAAAACGGACGACGGCCGGTTGCTGCCGACGTAGAGCCGTCCTTCGATGGCGAGATGCGGCGCGATCGATTGAGCGATGATGCCGTCGTAGAGAAAGCGAGATTGGCCGAGCGTCGATTGTCCGATGTTTCCTGCGCCGACTCCCGCACCCAGCGTCGTTCCGCCGAGCTTGAAGCGCGCGTCCATTGTAGCCGCGAACCCGTGTCCGTCAAAGGGTGCGGCTGCGGTCGCTTCGACGCTGAGCGGAATGACCGGCGTCTTGAAGAGCTGCAGCGAAACGGCAGCGCCGACCGATCCCGTGCCGTCGGTTCCAAAGTAACCGCCGTCAACGGAAACTTGTGCGTGCGCAGCTTGCGACGATGCTATGACGAGTACGCCGGCAAGCATTGCGATCGATGAGAATTGTGTGAGGAAGCGCATGCTGCCTTACTTCGATGCGCGTTGTGCGAATGCTGCTTCGAGGGCGGCCCGCAGCGTCGAATTGTCCGCGTTCCAAGCATCGGAGAAATGCTTGAGAATTCTGCCCGTCAGGCCCCAAATATGGCGACCGTCGAAATCAAGCGCGTATGATATGCGACCGCGCGTTTTGGTCATCTCGACGTCTTCGTAGATTCCGCCGCTCGCAAGAATCATGGCGAGCGGAACGGCAAACACACCGACGATCTCGTCTTGATCGATCGTTAGCTTCGTTTCCGGCTCGACGACTCCGACGACGGGCGTCACGAGAAAACGATTCGAAACTTGCTGGACTTCCGCCAATTGTCCGACGACGCGAACCCGGTCCGGTTCTACGCCCAGCTCTTCATAGAGCTCGCGCAACGCGGTCGTCGCAGGCTCGTCGCCGTCGATAGGATCGACGCTGCCTCCCGGGAGCCCGATTTGGCCCGCATGCTTGCGAAGATGCGGAGAGCGCTCGATGAAGATGACGTCGTGCGGCGGCGATGCGAAGATCGCCAAGATCACCGCGGCTTTGGTCCAGACCTCAGGCGTTGAACTCGACACGCGGAATCTGCGGCGCCTGGCCGCGCTTGTACACCATGATGGTGCGCTTGAAGCTGATCACGACGGTTCCATCTTGGTTGAAGCCATGCGTCCGCACGGTCACGATGCCGACGTTCTTGCGCGATTTGGATTCGCGCTTCTCGAGGACTTCGCTCTGAGAGTAGAGCGTGTCGCCTTCGAATACCGGCGCCGGCAGTCGGACTTCGTCCCAGCCGAGATTTGCCATCACGTTCATAGAGACATCGATGACGCTTTGTCCGGTCACGAGTGCCAGCGTAAACGTCGAGTCGACGAGCGGCTTACCGAATTCCGTTTGCGCCGCGTAATGATGGTCGAGGTGAACGGGGGCGACGTTCTGCGTCAGCAACGTGAACCACATATTGTCGGTCGTGATTACGGTACGCCCGAACGGATGTCGATAAATGTCGCCGACTTCGAAATCTTCGTAGAATCTGCCACCCCAACCAGGTTTTTCAGCCATAGCTGCTTGACTAATGTTCGACGTGCTTCATTTCCTCGTTTCGCTCGCGATTGGCGCCGGTGCGGGTCTTATGGGGGGAGTTTTCGGCGTCAGCGGCGGGACGGTGGCGATCTCCGCGATGGCGTTGCTCGGATTCAAGCAGCAGCTCGCACAGGGGACGAGCATGGTGATGCAGCTGCCGAATCTCGCGCTGGGCGCGTATCACTATACCCGGCGCGGCGGCGTCGACGTTCGCGCTGCGCTAACAATGTCGGCGGTGGCGCTGCCGTTTACGTTTGCGGGTGCGTTCATTGCGACGCACATCCCGAGTCACGATCTCCGGATTGCGTTCAGCCTCTTTTTCTACTTCATCGGATCGTTCTCGTTGTGGAATGCGCTGCGAACGAAAAAACAGCTGATGAATCTTCCGTTGCGCTGGTACTACCTCAGTATCTTGGGTGCACTCGGGGGAGTCGCAACCGGACTCTTCGGAATAGGCGGCCCAGCCCTTGCCGCGCCGTCGCTGGTCGTCTTCTTTGGCTTCACGCAAACGGCAGCGCAGGGCATGTCGATCTATCTCTCAGTTCCCTCGACGATCATCAGCATCACGCAGTACGCTCGAACGCACGACGTCGACTGGCCCGCCGGAGTTCTCCTCGCGATCGGCGGTGCGCTGCTCGTCAACGTCGGTGTCACGATCGCGCACCGGCTCTCGGAAAAGGCCCTACGCGTTGCCTTCTCGTGTTTTATCTATTCGATGGCGACGCTGCTGCTGATCAAAGGTCACTAACTGCCGCGTACCAGCACGAAGATGCTGGGCACGACGAGCACGAGCGTCGCGATGACGACGCATGCAAACGTTCCGGCTGCGGCGTTGGACGTTTGATCGTCGAAGAACTCGAGGACCCACAACCGTGTGCCGTTGAGCGCGTGATAGATAACGGCGCCTACGAGTGCGATCTCCATCGGCATCAGAAACGGATTCGCGTAGCTTGCCACCGTCGCGTCATAGAGATTCGGTGCCAGCGGCAAGAGCGCGAGATCGAGTACGTGCACCATTAAGAAGAAGAAGATCCCGATCCCGGTCACGCGGTGCAATGCCCACGCCCACTGCCCGTGCAACTGCCACCAGCCGATGGGAAGTGTGAGCACGGCGCGCGCGATGAATGCGACGACGATCGCAACGCTTGCCAGATATGTGACGACGGCGAGCGCACCGAGCAGCGCATCGAGCGTGGGTACGATCCAGGATGCATCGGAAAGGATGCCGCGGGTTTGTAGACCGTGCCCGACATTGACGATCGATAGGGTTCCGATGGCGAGAAACGCCACGGCGAGAATCGCGAGAATTCCTTCGCTCGCGCGGCGTCCGATGCGGCTCTTAACTGCATCGGCGATGACGTTCCGCATGCCGACGAGTCCGTGCGTCAACGCCAGCAGCAAGAGCGCCCAGTCGAAGTCGCGCCAAAAGCTCGCGGACCAGCGCACGAAAACGAAGGCGCTCGTGGTTGAAGCGGGCGCATTAGCGTAGTGCATGACGAAGAGATGGCCGAGTACGAGCGCGATGACGAGCAAGCCCGAAATGCGTAGATACCACCATGCGACGCCGGTCGCGCTAGATCGCAAGGGCGGTCTTTCCCCGGCGCAAGAGCGTAATCGCAGCGAGCGGCGCAACACCGGCTGGACAAACGGAAACGCAATTTCCCACGGACCGGCAGCTATATGCGCCTTCGGGTCCCAGAACAAGATCGATGCGGTGACTGTCGCGATCGCGTTCGTCGGCGGCGAGAGCGAAGGCCCGATTCAATGCGGCAGGCCCAAGATAGGCGGGATTGCTCGCGACCGTCGGGCAGGCGGAATAGCAGGCGCCGCACGAGATGCAGTCAATTGCTCGGTTCGCGTTTTGCCGCAAAAATTGCGCCGGATCGACGCGCAACGGTTCCGGCGCCGGATCGGCAAACGACGGAGAGTCGCCGACGAAAAACGGATCGACTTTCCGGTATTTCTCGAAGAACGGCGTCATGTCGGTCGCGAGATCCTTGACGATCGGGAGCGAGCGCAGCGGCTCGACGGTGATCGTCGAGCCCAAGTTCTCCAAGCGCAGACGGCAAGCCAGGTTCTCGCGTCCGTCGATCCGCATTGCGCACGATCCACACATTCCGGCCCGGCACGAGTAGCGAAATCCGAGCGTGCCGTCTTGGTTTTCGAGAATCGCAAAGAGACCGTCGAGGACGCTGAACTTCGATTTGGCCTCGATCGTGTACGTCGCCCAATAGGGACGCGTGTCGTTGCTCGGATCGAAACGGCGAATCTTGAATGTCTTGTGCACGCTCATGCCGGGATGGCGGCATCCGGTTTGACGCGCGTCAGCGCGACCGGAACCTCGAAGATGCGATCGTTTTGCAAGTGAATGTTCACGAGCCAGCGTCCGTCCTCGCGCTTCGTGAAATCGCTGCGCGCGTGCGAGCCGCGCGTCTCGGTACGATGTTCGGCAGCGCGCGCGGTGAGCGACGCGACCGTGACGAGATTTCGCACGTCGAGGACTTGCTGCCAAGCGAGATTCCAGCGCCGCTCGTTCGGCGCTGCGCAATGTTCGACGCGATCCGCGAGCTCTTCGAGCCTCGCACGTCCGCGTGCAAGCTGCGGTCCGCTGCGCACCAGGCCAACGTCTTCCCACATCAGCGTCTGCACGTCATCGCGGATCGCGAACGGGTTCTCGCCTTCGGTTCGCCTCAGCGGCGCGAGCGCCGTGTCGAGCGCAGCTTCGACTGCAGATCCCTCGACGGCGTGCACGTCACGCTCCGTGCACAGCTGTGCAGCCGTGACGCCGGCACGTGCACCGAAGACGCACGACTCTGCAACGCCGTTGCCGCCGAGGCGGTTCGCGCCGTGGACGCCACCGGAATCTTCGCCGGCGACGAGCAATCCGGGCATCGCAGTGCGGCAGCGATCGTCGATTGCGACGCCGCCCATGTGAAAGTGCGCCGTGGGCGTGACTTCGACTGGTTCGCGCGTGAGATCGTAGCCGACCTCAGCGCAACGGCGTACCATTCCCGGAAACGTCTTTGCGACGAACTCTGCACCGAGATGTGAGGCATCGATGTAAACGCCGCCCGAGGGCGTGCCGCGCCCTTCCATGATCTCGATATAGGCCGAACGCGAGACGACGTCGCGCGTCGCGCGCTCCATGCGCTCCGGATCGTAGCGTTGCATGAATCGTTCGCCGTTCGCGTTGAGCAGATAAGCGCCGGCGCCGCGCAGCCCTTCCTCGAGGACCATCCCGGAAAGGCGAGATGCGCCTGCCAGAATTCCCGTCGGATGAAATTGCATCATCTCCATGTCGACGAGGTCGCAGCCGGCCCGATACGCCATCGCGTAGCCGTCACCGACTTTCTCGATCGACGGCGCGGAAAATTTGTACATGCGCGGCCCGCCGCCGGTCGCAAGAAGCGTCGTCCGAGCGCGCGCCAGCGTAAACGCGCCGGTCCGTTGATCGAGAAGCAGTGCGCCGGCGATGCCGTTGCCGTCTTTCGCCGGAATCAAATCGAGCGCGCGCGTCTCGTCGATGAGTGTAATCTTGCGCGCGAAGAGTTGATCGTGCAGTCGGCTGACGATCTCGATTCCCGTCAGATCACCGCGATGGACGGTGCGATCGAAGGATTGTCCGGCAAAAGCTTTCTGATGAATCGTTCCGTCGGGGCGGCGGTCGAAGAAGACGCCGACCTTCGTTTCCAACTTGCGGATGATTTCGGGCGCATCGGAGACGAGCGCCCACGCCAAATCCTGATTGTTGAGAAATCCGCCGCCTTTGATCGTGTCCAGGAAGTGTTTTTCGACCGAGTCCTTGGGGTCGAGCGCGGCGTTGAAGCCGCCTTGGACGAGTCGAGTGCAACCGCTCTTTCCGACGAGACCCTTTGCGACGACGACGATCTTGAGCTGCGGATTTAGATCGTACGCATGCAGCGCCGCCATCAAGCCCGCACCGCCGCTCCCGATGATCAGAAAATCACAGGTGAGCTCGTCGTACCCGGGATTCATTTGATGCCGAGCTTAGCGTAGATCGATGCGAGGCGCTCTTGCGCGATGTTGGCGACGTCACGGTAGATGCTGGCGCCGTGCGCGTCCATCGCGACCGTGAGCGGGCCGAAATCGCGGACGCGGAATTCCCACAAGCACTCGGGCATCAGGTCTTCGAAATAGACGTTCTCGATCGCTTCGACTTGTTCGGTCTCGACCGACGCGGCGCCGCCGACGATTGCGAGATAGACGCCGCCCAGCGATTTGAGTGCGGCGCTGGACGCATCGGAAAGGCCGCCTTTACCGATAACGGCGCGCACACCGCATTCCCGTAACGAAGCTTCCGTGAACCGGTCCATGCGCATGCTGGTCGTCGTGCCGACCGTCATCGGCTCGTATTTGCCGTCTGGGGAGCTTGCGCACGTTCGGCGCAACGTGCAAGCAGCACGGCGCCGTGCAGATCGACCGGTGGCGGCACCTTGCCGTCGAAAATGCGAATGTAGGTCGCGTCGCGGATTCCCCAGATCGTTCCGGTGAAGTAAACTGAATCACCGGCGTGCATCGCGCGAACGTCGACTTCCGAAATCGGCGGCGTTAGGCGAAATTCTGCCACTAGTAGCCGAGCTCGTACTCACCGTCTGCGTAGATCTTCGCGCGACGGCGCTCGCCGCGCCAGCATTGGAAATTGATCGCGACGGGATTGCAAGTGATGTGCGTCCAGGCGGCTTCAATGTGGACGTCGAGCGCGGTCGTGTCGCCGCCGAGTCCCATCGGACCGATCCCGGTTGCGTTGATGGCTTCCAGTAGCTCGAGCTCGAGCGCTGCGATCTGCGGATCGGGATTGCGCTCACCGAGCTGGCGAATCGAGGCCTTCTTTGCAAGCAGCGTGCACAGATCGGACGTCCCGCCTATACCGATGCCGACGATCGTCGGTGGACAAGGTTTTCCGCCGGCGCCGACCGCCATTTCCATTACAAACTTCTTGACGCCGGAGATTCCGTCTGAGGGCGAGAGCATTTTCAAAAACGACATGTTCTCGGAGCCCGACCCCTTCGGGATCATCAAGAGGTCGAGGTAGTCGATCTCATTCGAGAACTCGACGTGCACGACGGGGATGCCGTCGCCGGTGCTCGTCTGCCTGTTCTCGCGCGTAATCGGCGAGACGATGCTGCTGCGTAGCGGATGATCGACCGTTGCGCGTTCGATGCCGCGCGTCAACGCCTCGATCATGCGCGCACCGTCGATCAAGAGCCCGCGCCCGATCGTTACGAAGAAGATCGGGAATCCCGTGTCCTGACAAACGAGCGTGTGTTTCTTGTCCGAGATCTCCATGGCACGCAACATCGTATTCACGATGCCTCGCGCAATCTGGCTGCTCTCGCGTTCCATCGCCGCATTGATGGCTTTGCGCACGTCCGGAGGGATGTCGATCTGCGCTTCGACGTACAAGCGTTTTCCGAGCTCTTCGAGCTGATCGTAAAACGCGTCGGTGTTGATCGCGGCTCCCCTCATGTTTGGGAGATAGCACACCCCACCGAGCCTTCCCTATGCGGCAATCTTGCGCAGGACTTTCAGGGAAGCGTCCGTAGGCTCCAACGTGGATAATAGCTTCGAGGGATCGTTTTCTTTAGAAGCGCTTCGCTCCGATCTCAACGCGCTATGCGATTTCGGAGGCCGGTTCGCCGGAACAGAGAGCGAGCTGCGCGCGCGTCGATTCGTCGAAACGCGCCTCGGCGAGATCGGTGCCGGCCGCTCGTGCAGCGTCGATTATCCATACTCGGGATGGGAGCGGCGCTCGAGCAGCGTCGAGCTCGCCGACGGAAGCGCGGTCGATAGTACAAGTCTTGTCCTTTCGCCGTCGACGCCGCCTGAGGGTCCGGAGCTCGAGCTCATCGATCTGGGACGCGGCACATCCGACGACTTCGTTCGCGAGCGCGAGCGGCTGCGGGGACGCGCGGTCCTGGTGCGGCATGAGTTTCCATTCACGGTGAGCCACGTGCACCGGCGGAGGAAATACGATTGGGCGAAACGCGGCGGCGCGGCGGCGTTCTGCATCGCCAATTATCTGCCCGAGGTCGGCGTCGTGAGCGGCTCATCCGGTCGCGGCGAACCGGACGATATTCCGGCTGTCGGACTTTCTTATGAAGGTGGCGCGAAGATCGCCGCCTCCACGATCGGACGGCATAACGAAGATACGTTTGCGCATCGACGCGCGTCGCGTTCCGATGGAAGGCCGGCACATCGTCTACGAGATCCCTGGGCAAACCGATGAGTGGGTCGTCGTGTGCGCGCACCTCGATGGACATCATCTCGCCGAAAGCGCGCTTGATAACGCCAGCGGAGCTGCGTCGGTACTCGAGATCGGACGCCGCCTTGCACCTCTGGCCGGTTCGTTGCGGCGCGGTTTGCGGTTGATGCTCTTTACGTTCGAAGAATGGGGGCTGTACGGTTCGAGCCGGTATGTCGGCGAACTCTCGCAGGCAGAGCGCGAGAAGATCGCCCTGGTCGTCAACCTCGATACGATCGTGGGCAGCGACCGGCTTGCGGCGTTGATCAGCGAGATGGACGACGTCGGCCGTTTCGTCGAACGGCACACACGGAACGCTCCAATACCCGTCGATCTCATTCGTCCGGTCATGGGCAATTCGGATCACTACAATTTCTTCTTGGGCGGGATTCCGTCTTTCAGGTTGATCGCGGGTTACGAGGATCCCGGCGCGGAGACGCGCTTCCTTCTAACTCCCGGCGACACACGCGCACGCATCGACGTGGAGCGGCTGCTGTTGGCCGCGCAGATGGCGGGGCGGATTGCGTACGAGGCATGCGCCTCGGAGCAGCCGATCGCCGCGCATCTCGACTCAGAAGCCGTGCGCTCGCGGCTCGACACTGAAGATCCCTGGGTTAAGGACCGAATCGAATGCGCATCGCCGTCGTCTGCACGCTAGCGCTCGCATTTCTGGCGCCGCTCAGTGCGGCGCAGGGGCAAGCCCCGGTTCACGGAGGAACGTTCGTTTTTGCGATCGGCTCCGATCCAGAGACCCTCAATCCTGCAATCACGACCGGCGTCGAAGCGCTCTCGACCGATTGCAAGATGTTCAACGGGCTAACGTATCGCGATCGTGCGGGGAAATCGCACCCCGAGCTCGCGACGGATTGGTTTATCCCCCCCGACGGGATGAAATACACGTTCAAGCTGCGTCGTGACGTGCGCTGGCATGATGGCCAGCCATTCACTTCGGCCGACGTAAAGTACACTTTCGACAACGTGCTCGCGAAATTTCATCCGCGCGCCAAAGTAGCGTTTGCGAACGTCGCGAGTGTCGAGACGCCCGACGCCTACACCGTCATCGTCAAGATGAAGAAGCCGTACGGACCGTTCCTCGAACAGATGACGTGTCAGGATGGCGCGATTCTTCCGCGGCACATCTACGAGGGGACCGACGTTCTTCGCAATCCGCACAACAGCGACAATCCGATCGGAACGGGGCCGTTCAAGTTTTCCAGCTACACTCGTGGCGACCGAGTCGTGATGGTGCGCAATCCCGACTACTTCCGCAAGGGTCTGCCGTATTTCGACACGGTCATCGCAAAAGTGGTGCCGGACGCATCTTCACGCGTGCAAGGGCTCGACACCGGCGAGATCGATTACGTGCAGAGCTTCTTTCTCCCTAAAGAACAAGTCGGCGCACTACGCACCAATCGCAAGATCCAACTCAAGTACGACACCGACGTTCCCGGAAACTATCTCTTTTTCCTGAACGACACCAAGCCGCCGCTCAACGACCCGCGCGTGCGCGTGGCCTTGATGCGAGCCATCAATCGCCGGCAAATTCTCGATCAAGGGTACTTTGGGATCGGATATGTTGCTAAGAGCGCGTTTCACCAGAAGCTCTGGGCGTACGATCCGCAGGTCGATTTGACGAAAATGTATCCCGTACGATCCCAAGGCGGCGAACGAGGCCCTCGACAAATTGGGTTTGACGCGTAAGACGGCACGCGCTTCACGTTCCGGCTGGTGTACAACGTTGCGCAAGCCGGTTTTCCGGCGACCGCGCAGATCATTCGCGACGACCTGCAGGCCATCGGCGTCGCCGTGACGCTCCAGCCGTTTGAGCGCAACGTCCTCAACGACGTCGAGTTCACAAAGCACGACTTCGAGGGAGCGATCGAAGCATACACGACCGGCGGGGATCCCGCGATCGGCATCGCGCGCGAGTACATCACGACGCCGCCCGGGATTCCGTTCTCGAATCCGACCGGCTATTCCAACCCCAAAGTTGACGAACTGTTTCGCGAGGGGGCGCTAACGGTGCGGACGGTCGAGCGGAAAAAATACTACGATGAGCTGCAGGTTTTGCTTTCACGCGAGCTTCCGCTGATTCCGCTGATCGACCGAACCGAAGTCGATGCCGCGCAAGCCAACCTGCATGGCCTGTGGCAGAGCGGCCAGCCGTACGACGAATGGGATCAAGCCTGGCGCGGATAGCGCTGGTCGTTCCGCAACTTTTCGGCGTGATCGCCATCGTCTTCGGGATCACGCATCTGCTCCCGGGAGATCCGATCACCGCCCTCGTCGGTGATTATCCGGCGCCGCCGGATTACGTTGCGCAGCTACGTCACGATCTCGGCCTCGATCAATCCGTATGGGTGCAGTTCTTCGATTACGCCGTGCGATTGCTGCACGGTGATTTGGGCTTTTCGTTCGCGTACAACGCGCCGGTCGTCAGCGTAATCGGCGAGCGCATCGGTCCGACATTCATCTTAGCAGCCTCAGCGTTCGTCCTCGGAACCTTCGGCGGCCTCGTCCTCGGGACGCTCGCTGCGGTGCGTCATCTCCGAGCGACTGACCGCCTCGTCACGGTTCTGGCGCTGGTAGGGTTCTCGATTCCGGCGTTTTGGCTCAGCCAGCTGCTGATTTTGGCATTTGCGGTGAAGCTCGCCTGGTTGCCCTCGCTCGGCATGCACGCACTGCACACGGAGCCCAACGCTTTCGGCAAGCTCGCGGACACTGCGCGGCATCTGGTGCTTCCGGTGCTCGCGCTCTCGACCGGTCATTTCGCGTTGATGACGCGACTGGTGCGTACCAGCATGATCGAGACCTTGCAGTTCGATTTCGTGCGCACCGCGCGGGCGAAAGGGTTGAGCACGCAGGTGGTCGTCTTCAAGCACGCGCTGCGTAACGCGCTCATTCCCGTGATCGCGGCGGGCGGCTACAGCGTCGGCTTGCTTTTGTCTAGCTCGGCGTTGGTGGAGACAGTGTTCAGTTGGCCGGGCATGGGCCGCTTGCTGTACGACTCACTTTTCAAACGCGACTATCCCGTGCTGATCGGGATATTCATCGTGACGAGCCTCGTCGCAATTTTGGCGAATCTTGCCGCCGACATGCTTCAAGCGCGGGTCGATCCGCGCTCGCGCGCATGAAGTTCGGCGGCCTTCTCGTCGCGCTCGTGGCGCTCGCGGCGATTGCGGCGCCGTTGATCGCGCATCGCGATCCACTTGCGACGAGCGCACTTGCGTTTGCGCCTCCGCTAACGAACGGACTATTCGGTACGGACAATCTGGGACGCGACGTCTGGTCCGAGGTCGTGTACGGCGGTCGCGTCTCGTTGATCGTCGGCATCGGCGCGTCGTTGCTGCAAACGGTCATCGGCGTCGTCATCGGCGGCATCGCGGGTTATCGCGGCGGCGTCGTCGACCTCGTCTTAATGCGTGTCTCCGAGTTCTTTCAGATAATCCCGCAGTTCTTCTTGGCCTGGTGTTGGTGGCGATCGCCGGACGCGGACTCGACAAAGTCATCATTGTGCTTGGCATCGTGGCGTGGCCGCTGACCGCGCGCGTCGTTCGCGCGCAATTCATAGCGCTGCGGTCATCGGAGTTCGTAGAAGCCGCGCGCGCAATCGGCGCCGGAAATTGGTACATCGGCTATCGCGTGATGCTTCCAAATGCGCTCTCGCCGGTAATCGTGACCGCGACCCAGGGTATCGCGCATGCCATACTACTCGAAGCTGGTATCAGCTTCTTCGGTCTCGGCGATCCAGCGCTCATCAGTTGGGGTCAGATGCTGAACAATGCGCAACCGTTTTTGGGTCAGAGCTGGTGGATCAGCGTGTTCCCGGGCGCTGCAATCTTGGCGAGCGTGCTCGGGTTCAGCCTTCTCGGTGATGGTCTCAACGATTGCTCAATCCGCGCTTGCGAGGCGCGCTTCGCATTTAGCTCTTGGCTCCGTTGATCGCCGGCTCGCTCACCGCGCCGTTCCCGACGCCGTAGCTCTCGAGTATCTTCTTATATGTACCGTCCGCGATCATGGCGCGCAGCGCCTTTTGCAGCTCGTCGCGCAGCGCGACGTTCGATTTCACAACGCCGATGCCGAGCGGGACAGGCTGGTACTCTTTGCCCATGACGACGTCGAAGATCGTTCCGCCGCCCGCCGTCTTCGCGAGATAGATCATGACGGGCGAGTTGCCGAGAAACGCGGCGACGCGTCCGTTTTGCAGCTGCAAGCGCGCGTCGGCGGGCTGCGTGTATTCGAGATTCTCGACGGCCGGTTTGTGATCGGCTGCGCAACGCGCGTTCTGTTCGTCGATGAGCGCGATCTGCGTCGAGCCGCGCACCGTCGAGACGGTCTTCCCGCATAAGCTCTCGAGACCGGCGATCTTCTGCGGATTGCCTTTCTGAATCAGCAGCATCGTGCTCAAGCGGAAGAAATCGACGAAGTCGAGGACTTTCTCGCGTTCGAGCGTGTCGTTCATCAGGGTGAACGCAGCGTCGATGCGACCGGCTTGCAGTCCGGGGATCAAGCCTTCGAAGGTCATCGGCATAAACGCGATTGGATGCGGAAGATGCTTGCTCATAGCGGCCGCGAGGTCGACGATGACGCCTTGCAGCGTCGTGCCCGTCCGAGGCGTAACTCACGAGCGGCGGACTGTTCGTGATCGTTCCGGCGGTGATCGTATCTGCCGCACGTGCGGGTGCGGTCAGGGCGAGTGCGAGCAGGAGCGCTGCGAAAAGACGCATGTAAGAGGCTTTCGTATGCGCTATCTGTGGACCTGGATTGCGAGCGCGGTCGTTCTGGCCGTCGTAATCGCCGTCGGGCTCTCGATCGCCCAAAATCCGAATATCGATCACGCGGCGATCGCGCAGTATCAATTTGCGCCTGCGATTTTGGCAGGTTTGCGCACGACGATCGAGCTGGCGATCATCTCCGGCGTCATCGGGCTTGGGCTGGGGCTCGGGCTTGCGCTCATGCGTCTTTCGCATAATCCCGTCCTGCGGTGGGCAAGCGGCGCCTATACATGGGCGTTCCGCGGTACGCCGCTCTTGGTTCAGATTTTGTTTTGGGGAAATCTCGCACTGCTCTTCAAACGCGTCGGCATTTTCATTCCGTTCACCGACATCGCACTCGTTTCGGCCGGGACGAACTCGATCGTCACGCCGTTCGTTGCCTCGATCCTCGCGCTCGGTCTCAACGAAGGCGCCTACATGTCCGAGATCATTCGCGCTGGAATTCTCGCGGTGCCGAGAGGTCAGGTCGATGCGGCTCGTGCGCTGGGTATGTCAAGTGGTCTGACGATGCGCAGAGTCGTGTTGCCGCAAGCGTTCGCGGTGATCGTTCCACCGACGGTCAATCAATTTACGAATCTTCTCAAGGCGACGTCGCTCGTTTCCGTGATCGCGGGCGGCGACTTGTTGACGGCGGCCGAGAACATCGCTTCGTCCAATCTGCACACGATCGAGCTGCTGCTCGTTGCGACGTTCTGGTTCTTGGTGATCACGTCGCTTTCGAGCGTCGCGCAGCACGCAGTCGAAACTCGATTGGCGCCGGCCTAGTGGCGACGCGCATCGTGCTTTTGGGGACGGCGGGCGGACCGTCTCCGAAACGTTCGCGTGCAGCGCCGGCGAACGCCGTCGTCGTCGACGATGCGCTGTACGTCGTCGATTGCGGGAACGGCGTCGCGCGCCAGATCGCGCTCGCGGGCATCGATATTCGCGGACTGCGCGCCATGTTCATCACGCATCACCACTCGGATCACAACGTCGACGCCGGGACGTTGATTCAGCTCGCGTGGAGTGCAGGCTTCGATCGTGGCGTCGACGTTCTGGGTCCTCCGCCGCTGCGCGCCATGATGGGAGCGTTCCGGCGTTTCGCCGACGTCGACATCCGGACGCGCCTCGAGGACGAGGGGCGTCCCGACATCGACGCGCTCGTTCGCATTCACGAGATCGCGCAGCCGGGTCTCGTCTACCGCGATGCGCGCGTGATCGTAAACGCGGCGCTGGTCGAGCATCCGCCGATGGTTCCGTCGTTCGCGTTTCGGTTTGATACCGCGGATCGCTCGGTCGTGTTCTCAGGGGATACGGCACCGTGCAAAGCGCTGATCGATCTTGCAAGCGGCGCGGACGTCCTCGTTCACGAAGTACTGCACGAAGGCGGCACGGCTGAGATATTAGGACGTCTTAAGAATGCGACCAGACTTCGTGAACATTTGACCGCAAGCCACACGCGGCTCGAGGATGTCGGCATCGTGGCGACCCGAGCCGGAGTGCGTACGCTGGTGCTGAATCACTTTGTCCCATCCGAGGGAATCGACGACGAGGTATGGCGTAGCGGAGCTGCCCAGGGCTTCGCAGGGGAGATAATCGTCGGCAGCGACTTGATGGAATTGTAAGAAGGAGAACGAAGACGTGGCGACTGTCGTGGATGCATCGCTTAGAGAGTCCGCTTGGAACGCTTTATCGAGCACACTGTGAGAAGATTCGCGGACAACACATGCGCGATTTGTTCGCGCAAGACCCCAAGCGCGCTGAAAAGTTCAGCGTCGATGGCGCCGGCGTCTTCATCGACTATTCCAAGAATCGCGTAACCGACCGAGACGATGGACCTGTCTCGTCAGATCTCGCGACATGCTTCCGGCTTGCGCGAGAAGATCGACGCGATGTTCAGCGGCGAGAAGATCAACATCTCGGAGAAACGCGCGGTTCTGCACGTAGCGCTGCGCGCACCCAAGAGCGAGTCGATCATGGTCGACGGCGTCAACGTCGTGCCTGAAGTTCACAAAGTGCTCGACAAGATGAGCGCGTTCTCGAACCGCATTCGGAGCGGCGCGTGGAAGGGCCACACCGGCAAACGAATCGTCAACGTCGTCAACATCGGCATCGGCGGCTCGGATCTCGGCCCGGTGATGGCGTACGAAGCGATGCGTCACTACAGCGATCGCAACATGACGTTCCGTTTCGTTTCGAACGTCGACGGCACCGACTTCCGGGAAGCGGTTCGCGATCTCAAGGCTGAGGAAACGCTTTTCATCGTCTCTTCGAAGACGTTTACGACCTTGGAAACGATGACGAACGCCAAAGCGGCGCGCGCGTGGGCGCTCGAGGGGCTCGGCGGCGACGAAACGGCCGTAGCGAAGCACTTCGTCGCCGTTTCGACCAATGCGACGGAAGTTGCGAAGTTCGGCATCGATACAGCCAACATGTTCGAGTTCTGGGATTGGGTCGGCGGACGCTACTCGATGGATTCCGCGATCGGTCTCTCAACGATGATCGCCGTCGGTCCGGAGGGCTTCCGTGAGATGCTCGCGGGATTCCACGAAATGGACGAACACTTCCGCACGACGCCGTTTGAGAAAAATTTGCCGGTGCTGATGGGCTTGCTCTCGCTCTGGTACAACGACTTCTTCGATGCGCAGACGGTCGCAGTGCTTCCGTACGAACAATACCTCAAGCGCTTTCCCGCCTATCTGCAACAGCTCACGATGGAAAGCAACGGCAAACACGTCACGGTCGACAGCAAACCGGTCGCGCACGACACCGGCCCGGTCTATTGGGGCGAGCCGGGGACGAACGGCCAGCATTCGTTCTATCAGCTAATTCATCAGGGAACGCGCTTGATTCCGTGCGATTTCATCGCCTTTATCGAGACCCTCAATCCGCTCGGAATTCAGCATGACATCCTGATGGCAAACGTCTTTGCGCAAGGCGAAGCGCTGGCGTTCGGCAAGACGCCGGAGGAAGTCAAAGCCGAAGGCTCGCCGGATTGGTTGGTTCCGCATCGTACGTTTGAAGGAAACCGGCCCTCGAATACGATCCTGCTGGAGAAGCTCACGCCGGCTGCACTCGGTAAGCTGGTCGCGCTCTACGAGCACATGCGTTTTCACGCAAGGGATCATCTGGAACATCGATTCCTTCGACCAGTGGGGCGTCGAGCTCGGTAAGGTACTCGCGCAACGTATCATTCCGGAGCTCGACACGTCCAAAGACGCGCCGCTCAAGCACGACAGCTCGACGAACCAGCTGATCACGCGCTATCGTAAATTGAAAAAGGGGACATAACGGCGCGACAAACGGTAGCCGCGCTTCTCGCGCTCGCTCTCTTCCTGATTGCGCCGTCGCACGCCGGCGCCGACTCCTCATCGAATCTCGCGCAGTTCTTTCAATCGGCGTTCGCGCTCGCGGTAACCGATTTCGATAGCGTGCGTGGTGCGGCGCTTGCGGATCGCCCCGGCGTCTACACGTCGTCGATTAGCGCCGATCCGGCGCTGGTGACGAACTGTGAGGTCACGATCGGGAGAAGTGCGCGACTGACGTGCATCTTGACCGGTTACTCGGCCGATTCGCCGGACGCTGCGATCAAAGCGATCAGCGCCGCGCTCTCGAGCGATTTCGTGATGCTTTCAGCTCCGGCTCCGTTCTTACCGTCCTGGGTACGCCAGCGCGATTACATGACGGTGCTCTTGTCTGCGACGCGTGCGGGCCTTGCGATGTCGATCGAGCAAAGCATCAAAGCGCCGCCGGCATCGTTCGTCATGGACGGGAACGTCACGCCCGTACCGATCATTACCGGAAAACTCGAGGGAGGAAGCGCGACGCGTACGCTGGTTGGCGGCGGGGTCGTCGTGGCGGCCGATGCGGCTCACTCGTACGTCGTCAGCGTGATTCCGGCAGCGATGCTCGGCGCGATCCGCGTCGGCAATCCGTATGCGGTCACGCCGAGGCAAGTCTGGCGCTTGGAAAAACCGACCGTCGTCGCGCGCGACGATCAAACGAACCTCACGCTGCTCTCCGTCGAGCGGCTGCGCGTAACGCCGGCGACGTTCTCGCATCGCACGCGCGAGCTCGAAGAAGTCCGCGTCTACTATTTCAATGGCGCAACCGGCGACGTTGCACCCTCGCTCGATTCGGATTGGGCACGCGACGTTTCGAGTGACGATGGGATCATTCGCGTGGTCCATTCCTCGCCGCCGGGGTTTGATTTCTCGGACGATCGCGGCGGAAGCTCGAACGGCTCGCTGGTCGTCGACAAAGCGACGCATCTCGTCGTCGGCATCACAAATAGCGCCGGCCGTTCGACGACGAATATGTGGTTCGGCGCAGCCCCTGCGCCGATCATCGCGCTCGCGGCCAAAGCCCACGTTGCGCTCGCATTTGCATCGGAAGATCAGACGACGGCGATGACGATTTCGAACGTCCCGACGCCGGCGATGACGTTCATACGCCGCGCGCTGCCTTCGATCGCGCGTGTGGTCGTCGAAGACAGCGTAGGAAGCGGTGTCGTCGTCGCGCGGGCTAGCACCACGGCTTACATCCTCACCGCTGCGCAAGTTCTGAAAAAGAAGACGTCGGCAACGGTCTATTTCGCGAACGCGACCAAAGGGACGCGCGCAACGGTCGTGCGGACGGATCCAAAAGCCGATCTGGCGCTGTTGCGCGTCGATGGTCTCAACGTTCCAACGATCGGTCTTGCGCGTACGGTGCTCCCGGGACTCGATATCGGCGTGGTCGTGTTCGGTGCGAACGACGTTCAGTTTACCGGCGCGCTACATCTCGCACAGGGCGTCGTCAGCAGCACCGATGACGCGCAGGGAACGTTCGAGCACGATGCCCCGGTCGACGATGGGAATCTTGGCGGCCCGATCTTCGAGCTCTCGACGGGGTCGTTGGTCGGATTGGTCGAGGGACAACCGGCCGCTGGGGAGTTTGTCGGTATATCCCTGGGGCCGATTCGTCGCTTGCTGAACGGGCTCGGCGGTACTTAGTCGGGTAAGTCGACGGTCGTCTTGAGCGTCGAGCTTGCGACTTCGACGGTCTTTGCGTTTGCATCGAAAGCCGTTTGCGCCGCGATCATCTTTACGAATTCACCGCTAAGATCGACGTTCGAGCTCTCGAGCATCCCCGAGACGAGGGTTCCGAAGCCCGCCGTGCCGGCGCGACCGACTTGTGCGGTGCCGCTATCGGCACTGGCTTGATATCCGCCGCTGACGCGCCGGAGACCGCCGGCATTATTGAACGTCGCGAGCGCGACTGTCCCGAGCGACGTCGTTTGGCCATCGGCATAGACACCGTAAACGGCGCCGTTCGAGCCGATCGTGATGCTTTGCACGCCCGGAGGAATCGAGAGCGGCGAAACGCCGCCGTTCGACGTGATGGTCATGACGTCGAGGCCGTTTGATGGGTCGACAAGCGTTCCGTTTGCATCCAGCTCGAAGTTGCCGTCGCGCGTGTAAACGGGATCGCCGTTGCCGCCTTGCAGCACGAAGAATCCAGAACCCGAGATCGCGACGTTCGTGCCCTGATCGCTCGGCTCGAGACTTCCTTGCGCCGAATCGCTCGTGATCGTCGCGACGGTGACACCGCCGGTTGCTTGGTTTTGAAAATTTACGTTCTGGAGCTGAAAGCCCGTGCTGTCGACATTTGCGATATTGTTGGCGATGACGTCGAGATCCTCACCATAGGCAGCGAGTCCTGACGCTCCAATATTGAGTGGATCGACCGACACAACGTCCTCCTCGCCGTGACGACTGAACGCGACGTATTTTAGCTTGTTTCGCGTTCCCGCCTCCTTAAACAGCATGTTCTGGGAAATAGTGTTCAGGAGACCGAATCTGAGAGCTTACGATCCATTTACTGATGGAGGGATTGCACATGTCCGGACGGATCAATCACGTCGCCGTGTGGGTAGCGGCAATCGTTTATTTTCTCTTTGGGTGGGTTTGGTATAGCGCATTTGGCGCGGCGTGGGTGGCCGCAATGGGCAAGACGATGTCGGGCGCGATGTCGCCGATGACGTATCTCTGGTCGTTTCTATTGGGACTGATCCTCGCTTACGCGACTGCTGTTGCGCTGGCGCGTCACGCTGAGGATCAAACCGTGCAGCAAGGCGTGAGCTTTGCGTTGTTCATGGGCATCGCGCTCTTCGCAACGCAGACGCTCAATCAAGTGCTGTACGCGGAAGCGTCGGTCGTGTTGTGGCTGATCAACACGGGCTACGTGGTCGTGGGATTTGCGATCATCGGCGCGATCGTCGGAGGATGGAAGAAGAAGATTTCGTCGTAAGCGCGGATCTGATCGTCGCGCGTGAAGTGTGCGTTTGCGCCGCTTGGATTCGGCGCGAGGTAGATCCGCGTCTCGCCGAGCTGCAGCGGTTGAAAGCCGTGTTTTGCGACGGTCGATTTGTCCGCGAGCAGATCGTGCACGTGGCGATAGCCCGTGATGCCGTGAAAGCACGCGACGCGCGGTTTGAATTTCTTGAGCTTCTCGAGCAGCGCGTCGACGCCGGCGGCGAGTTCTTTCAACGACAGATCGCTGGCCTTGGCGGTCGGGCGTTTGACGAGATCGGTGAATCCGATGCCGTATTTCTGCAGCGCGCGATCGTGTGGCGGAGTGAGAATCTCGACTTCCAAAGCTGTCCGCGCGGCAAGACTTAACTTCGAGCGCGATAAGCACGGCCAGAAGCGATTTCCCGGACGCGCGAAATAGTGTCCGCGCTCGACCGAATAAATCGACGGATTGATTCCGACGAAGACGACGTCGAGATTGCGCTTCAGGAGATCGTCGAGGGTTTTCAAATCGAAAGACCCTTATTGCTAAGGGTCTTTCTTTCATGGTAGCCCCAACCGGATTCGAACCGGTGTTACCGCCGTGAGAGGGCGACGTCCTAGGCCAGCTAGACGATGAGGCCGTGGCTCCCGGGCAGAGACTCGAACTCCAATAACGGCCTCCAGAGGACCGCGTCCTACCATTAGACGACCCGGGAATAAACTGTACTTGCCCCTATTTCTGCTTGCGAACGTCTCCGTTTGGCTATGACAATTCGGGCATAGCATTCGGAGATTCTCAAGTCGATTATCGTCCCGAATGCCATTTACGTGATCAATTTGAATTGATAGACGCTTACCTCTCCATTCCGTTAGACCGCATTCCTCGCATCTATTCTGCAAGATGCCTGCCTCGAGAAGACGGTTCTTTAAATTCGTCCGGCTTTTCGCTTCGACAGGTACTCGGTCTATCGGCCGTTTTAGCGGACGCGTGCGGATGTCACCGCGCACGACCGCTTTGTGCCAGGATCCGGCAGCAAAGCCGAAGCGGATTCGGCACTCTCTGTATGTGTGCCCTTCGTCGTAATATCGTTGGATTTGAGCCCAATCGTATTGGCCTCGACGGCCGTTTGCCCAGGCTCCACCGTCTGGGAGAGCAATATCCCCTCGTCTCGCGGCCTTTCGCCACGACGCGTAGCTAAATCCGAACTCCCGACGACATTCCGTGATGGACTTGCCGGAGTCAAAAGCGCTCTGGATTGCAGCCCAATCGAATCGCTTTGCATATTGCATATCGAACATATGTTCGCAAGCTCGAGTGCCAACAGCCTTGCACTAAGCAAGCGTGCGCGCTGTCATTCTCGCGCTGCAATGCACGCGCGTAAAAGGCGCGTCGTGTTGCGCCGGGTATAGTCTCGTCCCTAGCGCTGAGTTAAGAGGAGGCGTTTACGCAAGCTATTGTCCTGGTCGGCGGTGAGGGAACGCGTCTGCGACCGCTGACGTACGGGACACCGAAGCCCATGATCCCGATCATGGGCGTTCCGTTCCTCGAGTTGATGCTGCGCCGAATCAAAGACGCCGGCATCGATCACGCTATCTTGGCTTCCGGTTATCTTCCCGACGCGATCAGCTCGTATTTTGGTGACGGCTCGGGACTTGGTTTGCGTCTCACCTACGTCGTCGAAGAAACGCCGATGGGCACGGCCGGGGCGATCAAAAACGTCGAGAAACACATCGTTGGTCCGTTCTTCGTCTTCAACGGCGACGTCCTCACGAGTCTCGACTTGCGCGCAATGATGGCGTTTCACGACAAGCATGGCGGAATCGGCGCGCTGCATTTGATCACCGTCGAAGATCCGTCCGCGTTCGGTGCAGTCGTGCACGACAAAGAGGGGCGCATCGCAAAATTCGTCGAGAAGCCGCCCAAAGGCAGCTCACCTTCGAACGACGTGAACGCCGGAACATATCTGCTCGAACGCGAGATCCTCGACTATATTCCGTCCGGCCGCGCGGTCTCGATCGAGCGCGAAACTTTCCCGGCCGTCATCGACAGCGGCAACGCGCTCTACGCGTATGTCACCGCCGACTATTGGATCGATCTCGGACGCCCCGAGCATTATCTCGACGCGCACCACCACATCTTCGACGGTACGATGCCGCTCTCGATCCCATTCACCAAAGGCGGGATCTCCGGACCCGGCAAGGTGCAGCCGGCCGGTACCATTACCGCGCCCGCTTTCATCGGCGCCAACGTCGTCATCGAACCGGGCGCACATGTCGGCCCGTTCGTCGTCCTCGGCGATGGTTGCCGGATCGCGCGCGGCGCGCGGATCGAAGACTCGCTACTCTGGGACGGCGTCTCGATCGGCCCGGATGCCGTCGTCGAGCAATCGATCCTCGCAAGCGGGACGCGCGTCGGCGCCCGCGCGCAGGTCGCGCCACGCTCGGTCATCGGCCACAACGTCGTAATTCAGGACGACGTCAACCTGCCGGAAGGTTCGCGGGTCGCTGCCGAGGGCGTCGCGACCGCCTAACGAACGCCCGCTTACCTCGTCGTTTGCAACCGAAAGCCCAGGGGTACGACTCAAACGATCACCGGGGTAAGCAACCCCAAGGAGTCCGTCTCTTCTTGGACCTTTCACATCAAGCGGCTTCGCTGAAAGAAGCTCCGCGAACGCTATTCATGGGGAGCTATCCCCCGCGTGAATGCGGAATCGCGACCTTCACGCGCGATACGGTCGACAGCTTCGATGCGCGCTTCGATACGAAGAGCGAGATCGTCGCCATCGACGAGCCCGGTGGAGAGATGCGTATCTATCCCCCGGAAGTCGTCGCGCGTCTGATCGAAGAGGATCGCAACTCGTACGCCGACATTGCGGCAATCGTCAACGCGCATCCGTGCGAGCTCTTCAACGTTCAGCACGAGTACGGTCTTTTCGGCGGCGAAGACGGCGAGTGGTTCCTCGACGTGCTGGGCGGCATCACGAAGCCCGTGGTCGTCACGCTGCACACCGTGCTCCCGGAGCCGAACGATCATCACCGGCACGTCACGCAATCGATCTGCCAGAAAGCCACCGCGATCGTCGTTCTCTCGCAAACCGGCAAAGATATTCTCCTCGAACGCTACGGCGTCGAGCCCGGTAAGGTGCGGGTGATCCATCATGGCGTCCCCGACGTTCCGTTCCGCTCGACCGACGCGGTCAAAGCCGGTTTCGGCATCGGTCAACGCATGGTGATCTCGACGTTCGGACTCATCAGCCGCGGCAAAGGTCTCGAGTATGCAATCGAAGCGATGTGCCGCGTCGTGAAGACGCATCCGGAAGCGCTCTATCTCATCCTTGGCCAAACGCATCCGGTCGTGCGCCGTCACGAAGGCGAATCGTACCGCGAATCACTTGTCGAGATGGTCGAGCGTTTCGGTCTGCGCAATAACGTGCAGTTCGTCGATCGCTATCTGGCCTTTCCGGAGCTCGTCGAATACCTTCAAGCGACGGACATCTATCTCACGCCGTATCTCAACCCGGTACAGATCGTCAGCGGTACGCTCGCCTACGCGATCGGTATTGGCAAAGCGCTCGTTTCGACGCCGTATCTCTACGCCGAAGAATTGCTCTCGCACCATCGCGGTGCGCTCGTTCCGTTCCGCGACGCCGATGCGATCGCGTCTGCGATCATGGCGTTGCTTGACGATCCGGCGCTGCGCCGTGCAACCGAGCGGCGTGCATACCGGTTCGGACGTCAAATGACGTGGCCGAACGTTTCATACGCCTATGGACGTCTTTTCGCCGAATTGACGCCGGCCCGCGACGCGCGGGCGGAGCTCGCCACGTCCGCTTAGGCGGACTCCCATGCGCTATCCCTCGCTCGAACATCTCGAAGCGCTGACAGACAACGTTGGCGTGATTCAGCACGCCATCTATGACGTGCCGAATCGTTCGACGGGCTACTGCACCGACGACGTCTCGCGCGCACTCATGGTCGCGATTGCGGCAAGCCGCGACCGGCAGCTGCACGACAGCGCGATGCGCCTCACGGAGACCTATCTCGCGTTCCTTTATGACGCGCAGCTGCGTGACGGCCGCTTCCATAATTTCATGGGATACGACCGGCGCTGGCTCGACATCGTCGGCACGCAAGACTCGATCGGCCGGGCGCTGTGGTCGATCGGTTTCGGGATGCGCTTTGCGCCGCGCGAATCGTGGCGCCGGGTCTGCTCGGTGATTTTCGAACGTGCGTTCCAGGTCGTCTCGACGCTCGAAGCCCCGCGTTCGCGCGCATATGCGCTCATCGGAATGGCACATGCATTCGATGCGCGGCGTCGCGAAGATGCCACCCTCGAACACGCAATCCGTTGCGAAGCCGAAGCCCTCGTGCAAGCCTTCGAGCAAAACGCGACCCCGGATTGGCGTTGGTTCGAGGGGATTCTGACCTACGACAATGCCCGACTGCCCGAAGCGATACTGCGCGCCGGCGCGCTTTTAGAGGAAGAACGATTCGTCGAGATCGGTCTCGATGCGCTGCAATTCTACGAGAGCATTACCGTCGAGGAACGGATCTTCGTTCCCATTGGGAACCAGGGCTGGTACCGGCGCGGGGGCGAGCGGGCGCGTTACGGACAGCAGCCGCTCGAGGCCGCAGCAATGGTCGATGCCGCACTTGTCGCAGGCGACATAAGTCGTGATCCGCGCTACGAAGGGCTCGCCGAGCTCGCACACGGGTGGTACTTCGGTCGCAACTCGCTCGGTGCAATGATGGTCGATGGAGGGGGATGCCGTGACGGAATCGACGACCACGGCGTCAGCACGAATATGGGCGCAGAATCGACGCTCGCCTACCTTTCGAGTGCGATTTCCCTCGCGGAACCCCGTGCAGAACGGCTACGAGTGGCTCGTTAATCGAGGCAACGGGCCCTGGTGTGTCGAATTATTAGGGTGAAATGATCGTAAAAACTGAAGAATTAAACAGCGTCCAAATGGCCGCTGTCGAGCATACTGATGGCCCCTGCCTTATCTTTGCAGGCGCCGGCAGCGGGAAAACGCGCGTACTGACGCACCGTATCGCGTACCTGCTGGAAAAGAAAAAAGTCATCCCGGACCGCATTCTTGCGATGACGTTCACCAACAAGGCAGCCGGTGAGATCAAGAAGCGGCTGCTGGAGATGGTCGGCGACGTTGCGCAAGACATTTGGACCGGGACTTTCCATTCGGTCTGCGTGCGCATGCTGCGCCGCGACGGCAAGAAGGCCGGCATTTCGTCCAACTTCGTGATCATGGACGACACCGATCAGCGCCAGATCATCAAAGACGTTCTTCATGACCTGAACTACGACGAGCGCCAGATGACGATGGGTCAAGCGCTCTCCGAGATCAGCAAGGCGAAGAACCAGCTCCTCGATCCCGATCAGTACGAGACGAAGAACGCCTCGTTCGCGGGCGAGCGCTATGCCGCCGTCTATCGCGAGTACGAGCGCCGTCTGGTCGAGAGCAACGGACTCGATTTCGACGATCTGATCATCCGCACGATTCGTTTGCTCGAGGCAGACGAAGACGTTCGCACTCGCTATCAGAACAAGTTCCGCTACATCCTCGTCGACGAGTATCAGGACATCAACTACGCTCAGTACAAGCTGTGCGCGATCCTGGCCGACGAGCATCGCAACATCACGGTCGTCGGCGACGACGATCAGTCGATCTATTCGTGGCGCGGCAGCGACTACAAGATGATCTTGAATTTCGAGCGCGACTTCAAGGGCGCGAAGGTATTCAATCTCGAGGAAAACTATCGCAGCACCCAGTCGATCCTCGATGCAGCCAACGAGCTCATCGAGAAGAACGTCACGCGCCATCCAAAGAAGCTCTTCACGCGTCGCGACGAAGGCGACAAAGTTACCGTCTACGGTGCCGAGAGCGAACGTGCCGAAGCACGCTACATCATGGAGAAGGTGAAGGAGCTCGTGCACGACGGTGCTTCTTACCGTGATGTGCTCGTTCTGTATCGCACGAACGCGCAATCTCGCGTCTTCGAAGAAGCGATGCTTGCCGAAGGCATTCCTTACCGGGTTGTGGGCGGCGTCGGCTTCTATGCACGCGCCGAGATCAAAGACATGCTCGCGTACCTGCGGTACGTGGTCAATCCGTCGGACGCGGTTGCGTTCCGCCGGATCGTCAACGTTCCGCGCCGCAGCATCGGACAGCAGACGCTGGCATCGCTCGTCGAAGCCGCGAACGCCGCGGGAATCTCCGTCGGCCAAGCGATCTTCGATCGTGACCTGCTGCGCCGCGTGGTTCCGAAGAAGCAACGCGAGCTGGAGCGCTTCGCTGAGCTCATCGAGAGTCTGCGCAGCCGCCGCGAGAGCTTCTCGATTTCCGATCTGCTCGTCGCTGTGATGGAAGAATCGGGCTACGTTCGCGAGCTGCGCGCCGATGATTCGGTCGAAGCGCGCGGGCGCCTCGAAAATCTCCAAGAGCTCATCGGCGTCGCGCGCGAGTACGAAAGCGGCGAGAATGCTGGTTCTCTCGAGGATTTCCTAGCCAACGTTGCGTTGATCAGCGATCTCGATACGCTCGATGCCGACACGTCGTACATCACGCTGATGACGATGCACTCGGCAAAGGGACTCGAGTTCCCGATCGTCTTCATGACCGGCCTGGAAGAGGGCGTCTTCCCGCACACGCGTGCGCTGACCGACAATGACGAGCTCGAAGAAGAGCGCCGTCTTGCGTACGTCGGCGTGACGCGCGCGATGGACCGTCTCTTCCTCTCGTACGCGATGCGTCGCTCGCTCTTCGGCAACACGTTCTCGCATCCGAAGTCGCGCTTCATCGAAGAGATGCCGACCGTCGAGCACATCGGTGTCGTCCCCGCAGGTCCGCGTCCGCAGGGCGGCCGCTGGCGCGAGGTCGCGATCCACGAGAGCGCCGGCGCCGGCATCGGCATGAATCTGGGCCGGCGATAAGGTCCGTCATCCCGAAGTGGGGCGAGGGCACGGTCGTCGACGCCGTCGGCGCGGGCGGCGATGGTCTTCTGACCATCAACTTCCCGAACGTCGGCCAGAAAATGCTGATGCTCAAATACGCACCGTTGGAGAAAGTCTGACGCAATGACGCCTGTGCGCGTCGGCGTCGCCGGCGCGCTTGGCCGAATGGGCCGCGTGGCCTGCGCGGCCGTCGAGCTCTGCCCGAAGACATGGAGCTCGTAGCCGGCTTCGCCCGCCGTGGCGACGGTGGTTCGATTTACGACGACCTACAGCAGTTTCTCGCGCAGAAGCTGGACGTCGTCGTCGATTTCACCGTCTATCCGATCTCACGCCGAGGTGGCTGGTGAAGCGATCCGAGCGGGGGCACGGGTGGTCGTCGGCGCAACCGGATGGCCGGAAGCAGACGTTATTTCTTTTCGAGACGCGGTGGAGAACGCGAAGCTGGGCGGCGTCGATCGTTCCGAACTTCGCGATCGGCGCAGTACTGCTGATGCGACTCGCCGAGATCGCCGCTCCGCATTTCCGCGGCGTCGAGATCATCGAGATGCATCACGATCAAAAGAAAGACAAGCCCAGCGGAACCGCGCGCCTCACGGCGAGCGGATTGAATCCGTTGCGCCTGCGCTCGGCAAAATCCCGATCCACAGCATTCGGCTTCCGGGATTGGTCGCGCATCAGAGCGTGCTCTTCGGTGCGCCCGGACAGACGCTCGAGCTTCGTCACGATTCGCTCGCGCGCGAATCGTTTGCGGACGGTATTCTGCTCGCGGTCCGCGACGTCATGAAGCGCCCCGGTCTAACGATCGGCCTCGAATCGGTGCTTTTCAGCGAGGCATCATCGTGAAGCTGGGCTTGATCGGCGCGACCGGCGTCGTCGGCGAAACGATCTTGCGCGTCCTCGAGGAGCGGCGCGTCCCCGTCGACGAGCTGCGCGCATACGCGTCGCGCGACCGCGACGTCACCGTGCGTTTCGCGACCGCGACGTCCGCGTCTTCGGCGCGACGACGGAGCGTATCATCGCCGATGCGAACGACGTCGTGATCTTCGCCAGCAGCGACGACGCCAGCGCCGAGATGGCGCAGGGGTTGGCGAACGCCGGCTCGATCGTCATCGACAACTCGTCGACGTTCCGGATGGATCCGAACTGCCCGCTCGTGATTCCGGAAGTCAATCCGGACGCGATCAAGCCGGAGCATCGAATCTTCCCGGTCGGCAACTGCACGGCGATCATCCTGTGCGTCGCGCTCGCGCCGGTCGACGAAAGCCGCCGGGCTGCGCAGCGTGCGCGTCGCGACGTATCAGGCGGTCAGCGGCGCCGGACGCGCCGGGCCTCGAGACGCTCGAAGCCGAGGAGACCGGCGGCAAGCCGAACGGTACGTTCGCCGCGCCGATCTTCCGCAACGTCGTTCCGCAAATCGGCTCGTTCGACGCCTTCGGCGATTCGGGCGAGGAAAAGAAGGTCGCTCAAGAGACGCGCAAGATACTCAGTCTTCCCGAAGCTGCACGTCGCGGCTACGACCGTGCGCGTCCCGGTGCGGCGCGCGCACAGCGAGGCCGTTTTCTTCGAAACGGAACGCGCGGTCACGCGCGAAGAGCTTGGCGCGCGCGTTCGATCTGGCCGACGGCGTCGTGTATCACGCCGACGGCATCGTCACGCCGCTCGACATCGAGGACACGGACGACGTCCACGTTGCGCGCCTGCGCCCCGAAGCCGACTCGCTGCGCGACGAAGGGTTGCCCGGAACGCACTTCCAGATGTGGATCGTCGGCGATCAGCTGCGCAAGGGTGCGGCCACCAACGGCGTGCAGATCCTCGAGCTGCTGCTCGAAAAGGGCATCTTGCGCGCGCGGGCTCAAGCCTCGTGAACGATCCCGCGTCATCGTTCAGAAATTCGGCGGCTCGTCGCTCTCGACGCCGGAGCTGCGCGAGATCGCAGCCTCGCGCGTACTCGAAGCGCGCACGCGCGGCTTCTCACCGGTCGTGATTTGCTCGGCGCTCGGACGCGCACCCGATCCGTACGCGACCGACACGCTGCTTTCGCTGCTCGGCCCGGCGCACGGCGGTCCGAATCGCGACCTGCTGCTGGCCGTCGGCGAGATGATCTCGTGCGCGGTCTTCGCCGAGCTGCTGACGTCGTGGGGCGCGGAAGCGCAAGCGATGACCGGCGAGCAAGCCGGCATCCTTACCGACAATTCCTGGTGCGACGCGAACATCAAGCGCGTCGATCCTCGCAATCTCGTCCGCGCGATCGTCAACAATGTCATCCCCGTCGTTGCCGGCTTTCAAGGCGCCGATGAAAACAATGCGATCACGACGCTCGGCCGCGGCGGCAGCGATCTTACTGCGATCGCGCTCGGCGACGCACTCGGCGCCGACAGCGTCGACATCTACACCGACGTCTCGGGCGTGATGTCCGGCGATCCGCGGCGCATCGCGGGCGCGCACACGGTCGACCGCGTGAATTGGTCGGAGATGGTCGAGCTCGCCGGCAACGGCGCAAAAGTCATGCACGCGAAAGCTGCGACGCTCGCACAGCGCGGGAACACTCCCTACGTCATCAAGGGATTGCGCTCGAATTTCGGCACGGCGATCGACGAAGGAATCGCCGATCGACCGGGATCGCCCGGTCACCGGCATGACGGCGCTGCGCGACATCGCGTTCGTCCGCATCATCGCGGGCGAAGAAGACGTTGCCAAACGCGCCGAGCTCGACCGCAGCTGCTGCATCGCGTCGCCGAACGCGGCATCTCGATCGACATGATCAACGTCAATGAGGCCGGCGTGTTCTTCGTCTGCGACCACGAAAACGTCGAGAACGTGCGGGAAGAGCTGCGTGACTTGAACCTGGCCGTGCGCGTGCGGCCGCACTGCGCGAAGATCTCGATCGTCGGTGCCGGGATGCGTGGTACGCCGGGCGTCATGTACCGGGTCGTGCGTTCCGTCTCGGACGCCGGCGTCGAGATCATTCACTCGACCGACTCGAACATCACGATCTCGGTGCTCGTTCCGGAGGAGGACGCCCAGCGGGCGGAACAGGCTCTGCACGATGACTTCCATCTCGGCCGGAGAAGTGCCGACGAGCCCATTCGGAGCTAGGAGAAAGACGATGCTCGGACGGCTCTTCACTGCAATGATCACGCCGTTTCGACGGAACGGGGAAGTGAACTACAGCGAGGCCGTCGCGTCTCGCCGAGCATCTGGTCGAAAGCGGCAACGACGGCGTGGTCGTCTGCGGGACGACCGGCGAATCGCCGGCGCTCGAGAACGACGAAAAGCTGCGGCTGTTCGGGGTCGTGAAAAAGACGCTCGGGAACCGCGCGACGGTGATCGCGGGTACGGGCAGGACAACACGCATCATTCGGTCGAGCTGACGCGCGAAGCCGCGAAGAGCGGCGTCGACGGGATCCTCGCGGTCGTTCCTTACTACAACAAGCCGACGCAAGACGGAATGCTGCGCCATTTCGGTGCGATCGCCGAATCGACCGAGCTGCCCGTGGTCGTCTACAACATCCCCGGCCGCACGAATGCAAACATGCTGCCCTCGACCTTGCGCACGCTGCAAGACCGGTATCCGAACATCGCGGGCGTCAAAGATTCGACGTCCGACATCGCGCAGATGACCGCGATCCTGCGCGATCGTCGCGAAGGCTTCATGTTCTACAGCGGGGACGACCACATGTTCTTGCCGACGCTCTCGATCGGCGGCAACGGTCTCGTCGGCGTCGCGTCACATCTGTGCGCACCGCAATTCGAGCAGATGATCGAAGCCTTCGACGCCGGCGACGTGGCGCGGGCGGCGCGCATCCATCGCGAGCTCGCACCGATTTTCTCGGCGTTGTTTGCGACGACGAGCCCGATTCCGGTTAAGTGGGCGATGGGTGAGTTGGGATGGCATGTCGGAACATGCCGTTCGCCGCTCGGCATGATGCCCGACGATCTCAAGCCGCGCTTGGGCGGATTGCTCGAAGCATACCGTCCGGCAAAAGCCGCCGCGGTTTGAGTTCGATCGAAATCCTCGGCTGTCGCGTCGACGCTGTCGGACGCGAGGCCGCGGTTGAGCGCGTCATCGCGCTCGCGCGCTCTGATACTCCCTCAATCGTCGTTACGCTCGGGACGGAGATGGTCATGGAGGCGCAACACAATCCGCGCTTTCGCGCCGTCATCGACGGCGCGGCGCTGGTCGTGTGCGACACGATCGGATTGCTGCTCGCATCGCGTTTACGCGGAGGGCCGCTGCGCGAACGCGTGACGGGCGTCGAGCTCGTGCAAGCACTCGCGCCACGCTCACATCGCGAAGATCTGCGCATTTTCTTGCTGGGTGGACGGGCGGAAACGTCGGAACGCGCGGCCGCGGCGCTTGCGGCAAGCGGCGCAACGCTCGCAGGTTCGCATCACGGTTATTTCGCGAGCAGCGATGATGCTGCGATTGCCGCGCAGATTCGCGCAAGCGGAGCGAACGTGCTGTTCGTAGGCCTCGGTTCACCAAAACAAGAGCTGTGGCTTTCGCAGAATTTGACCGCGACTGGATGCAATGTCGGCATCGGCATCGGTGGGACGCTCGACGTTCTCGCCGGTAATGTCCAGCGAGCACCCGAAATCTGGCAAAAGCTGGGGCTCGAGTGGTTTTATCGCTTGGTTCGCGAACCGTGGCGCTGGCGCCGGCAACTCGCGTTGCCGGCATTCTTGATACTCGCGCTGCGGGAATCCGTGCAACTCTGCGTTTCGAGGGGTAAGACAACCGGGTGAAGGCTATGCTTCTGGCGGGCGGGATGAGCACGCGACTCTATCCGCTGACGCGATCGGTTCCAAAGCCGCTGGTGCCGATTGCCGGTGAGCCGGTCTCCGCGCAGATCTTGCGCTACTTGCATTCCTTCGGAATCGACGACGTCGCGATCAACGTCCACTATCACGCGGATCAGATCAAAGAAGCATTCGGCGACGGCTCGCAATACGGCGTGCGGCTGCACTATCTCTTCGAGCCCAAGCTGATGGGCAGCGCCGGTGCCGTCAAGCAAATGGAAGATTTTTTCCGCGACGACACCTTCATTGTCATCGGATGCGACATCCTCACCGACGCAAATCTCCACGACCTCGTTGCGTTCCATCGCACGCACGGAGCGATTGCGACGATCGCGCTCAAACACATGGAACGCGTCGAGCAATACGGCGTCGTCATCACCGATTCAAACGGGCTCATCATCGACTTCCAGGAGAAACCCGCAGCGGGAACGGAACGCGCGAAGGACGTCAACACCGGCATTTATTGTTTCGATCCGGAAATTTTCAAGCACATCGCGCCAAGCGTGTTCATCGACTTCGGCAAGAATGTGTTCCCGGGGCTGCAGCAAGCACGCGCGCCGTTTTACGGTATGCCGGTCCCGGATGCGTACTGGTGCGATATCGGGACGCCCGAAGAATATCGTCGCGCTACCGACGACGTGCTGTCGGGGCGTCTCGGCATTCTCGATGGCCGCATCGGAATTCCAGCCGGCACGGCGATCGGCAAGAGCGTGAAGATCGACGAGAACGTCCATATCGGTGCCGGCGTAACAATCGGCGACCGCGTGCGTGTCGTTGGTCCATCCGTCATCGGCGATCGCGCGCGGATTGACGCCGATGCGTTCATCGAGCGTTCGATTCTTTGGGATGACGTCATCGTCGGTGAGGGCGCGCACCTCGACCACGCGATCATCGGCAACAGCTATCAAATCGCGCGCGGCGCGAATATTAACGGCGTCATCGTCGCAAACGGCGAGCGCGTCGCAGGCTAGCCTCTAGCCGCGTGGTTCCGGCGCCACAACGAGGAGCATGTTCGACGTGCTGCTCGGCTTGGTGTTTCCGCGTGCTTGCCTCGGCTGCGATCGCGACGGCGTGCTCTTGTGTCCACACTGCGCGCGAAATCCCGGCGAAGCCGATACGAGCATGCTCGGAGGTCTACGGATTCGTTCGTGTCTTCCGTATGCGGGCGTCGTGCGCGCAGCCATCAATGATTTCAAGCACGGGCGCCGTGCGTACGCGCGCGATCTGGGGGCGATTCTGATTCCGTTCGTTAATGCGAGCATAACGTTGATTCCGGTTCCGACCACGCGCCGGCGGCGCGCTGAGCGTGGCTTCGATCAAACCGTCGTCCTGGCGCGGTTCTTGCAGCGGGAATGTGGCGTCGGGGTTGCGGAGCTGCTCGGACGGCAGGGTGCCGGAGCGCAGCAAGGACGCTCCCGCGCGGAGCGTCTCGCGGCGACCGGGCGCTTTTGCGTGCGCCGAAAACCGGCTGCATCCCAGGACAGATTTGTTCTGTTCGATGATGTGCGCACGACGGGTGCAACGCTGGTCGATGCGGCAGGGACACTCGAACGTAGCGGCGTGCACGTTTCCGAAGCACTGACGCTCGCGTGGGCACCAAAGGAGCATCAATGAAAGCGATCTGGAACGGCAAGGTCATCGCCCAGAGCAACGACACGGTCCAAGTCGAGGGCAATCAGTACTTCCCGGCCGCGTCCGTAAAGGACGATTATCTCAAAGAATCGTCGACGCACACGACCTGTCCGTGGAAGGGCGTCGCGAGTTACTACACGCTCGACGTCGACGGAAAACAAAATGAAGATGCGGCCTGGTATTATCCGGAGCCGAAAGACGAAGCCAAGATGGTCACCGGCCGCGTCGCATTTTGGCGTGGCGTCGAGGTCGTGCCGTAGTCTTCAATCCATATCTCGCGCGGGCGTGCGAGCTCGCGCAGCGCGGTCTCGGGAGCACGTCGCCGAATCCGCCCGTCGGCGCCGTCATCGTGCGCGACGGTGTGACGCTGGGTGAAGGCTATCATCACGTTCGCGGTGCGCCGCACGCCGAGGTCGAGGCGCTTGCCGATGCGCGCGCGCGAGGTCACGACGTGCGCGGAGCGACGCTCTACGTTTCGCTCGAGCCATGCAATCATCACGGAGCAACGCCACCTTGTACGGATGCAATCGTCGCAGCCGGAATTGCGCAGGTCATCATCGGCATTGCGGATCCGAATCCGAAAACGAATCGGGCCGGAATCGAGCGCCTGCGCGCAAGCGGGATCGATGTAACGCTCGCTGACGACATGTGGTCGCGCGAGTTGATCGAGCAATTTAGCGTCTCGATTCGTTCCCCACGTCCGTACGTTACGCTCAAGATGGCGGCATCGCGCGACGGTTACATTGCGCCAAAGCCCGGCTCGCATTGGCTTACGAGCGAAGCCACGCGTGAACGCGTGCGCGAGCTGCGCTTCTGGCATGACGCCGTAATGGTGGGAGCGAGGACGGTACGGATCGACGATCCGCTTCTCACCGTGCGTCCGCCGCACGCGCGCCGCCGGCCTTACATGCGGATCATTGTCTGCGAGACTGAACCCGTTCCAAAGACTTCGCGCGTGTTCGAATCGCTCGATGAGTACGCGCGCACGATCTTGCTTGCACCCGCGGGTTCGCGGGCGCTCTTTAGCGAGCTCGAAGATATTGCCGAGTGTCTTTTCGTCGGGGACGCCGGGTCGAGGAAGCTCGACATACCAGCTACACTCCCCGCGCTGAAAACCAGTGGCATTTCGAGCGTCCTTTGCGAGGGTGGTCCGACGCTCGCCGCGGCATTGCTGAACGCCGATCTCGTCGATCAGCTCGTCTGGATCGTCGCCCCGGTCCACCTGGAGAACCCCGAAGCCGTCCCGGCGCTTCCCGGCGACCTCTACGGGCAAATCCAAACCCGGGATTTCGAGACCATCGAGCGGAGTGGAGACGATTTACTGTTGACGGCGAAGCTAGGCCGTCATGTTTAGCGGACTTATTGGATTTCGCGGTACCGTCGTTGCGAATGAGGAGCGCCATGGTGGCCGCCATCTCGTCATTTCGGCCCCCGAGGCGATCCAGGACGGGATCGAGCCGAAGGACTCGATCGCCGTTAACGGCGTGTGCCTCACGGCCACTTCGGTCGGCAAACAGCGGATCGCGTTCGACGTCGTCCCTGAGACCGTCGGGCGCACGACGCTAAGCGCCCTGCACGAAGGCGATAAAGTCAACATCGAGCTCTCGCTCAAGATGGGCGACCGGCTGGGCGGCCATTTCGTCTACGGTCACGTCGATGCGACGGGTCAAATCCTCGAACGCCGCCCTGAAGGCGAAGGCGAGCGAGTCGCGGTCGCCACGCCCCCGGCGCTCGCGCGCTACATTATCGAGAAGGGCTATGTTGCGATCGACGGCGTCTCGCTTACGATCGCCTCGGTCGAGCAGAACCGCTTCGAGATCGCCCTGATCCCCGAGACCGCCGCCCGCACGACGCTCGGCAACCTGCCGGCCGGCAAGCTGGTCAACATCGAGGTCGACCCAATCGCTCGCTACGCGCTGGGCGAAGCGCCCATGCCGACTCTTACGGCTTGACAACTGTGGGGACTATATACTAGACGCCCCACATTCTGCTATCCTTGGAACCGATGGGTCGGCTGTCTTGGGTACGTGGAAAGGTGGGCAAGGCGCTCGGTGCCCTGAGCACCTTAACAAGCCTTCTTAGCCCGTTTTTCGGGTGGCCTTACTGGCCATTCGTCGCCGCAGGCGGCTTGTTAGTAGCTTGGCTTCTCTTTGTGTTGCCGTGGTCAATAGATACCGTTCGTCGCAATTTGCAGCCCCCTGTTGCTGTGGCGACACCGGCGACACCGGCAGACACGCCGCAGTTAGCCGCATCGTTCACTGAGATGGTCCAATTGATTCCGTTGGAAAAAGGCGGAACATTTCACGGCTTCGTTAAAGCCGTAGATCAGCAGACCACGCTTGTGTTTACGCAGATTGTGGTCCGCAACGATGGCTCTCCAAGTATTGCGGACGATTGGACAATGTGGATAACTGTCAACGGTCGCGATATAAAAGCCGATGGCGTACCCGTTACTGACTTTGAGCAGAGAGCGAGTCGGTCATCGCCCGGCATTAGCTATAAGCAGGAAGAGGCGATCTACAACGTTGGCGTTACCAGACCAGTTACTCGCGAATTACCGATCCGAGGGTTTTATATCGGGCGGTTTATGCTAGGCCTAGAAGTGGTCGAACATAGTCTCGACAGTTTGCGTATGCGCTACGTCGATGGGCTTGGACGAGAGCAATGGACCGCACCTAAGAAACGCGGCGTAAAGCGTCCGGACTGGGAGGTTGTGCCGGGCATCGGGAAGATCGTACCACCCTAATGAAGGATGACCGCGACGAGACTCCGCGCAAGAATTTTGAAGGTCTACTCGGCACAATACTCGCCGTGCCGAAGGCCGTTTTAGATGTTGCGCTCGCTAAAGACAAGAGCGAGAAGAAGAAGCGCAGAGATCGCGATAAGGACAAGAACGGCGAGAGTTAGCGCTTTCCTGGCGGTTGGATTGCTCGCGTTTGTGCTTGCCGCTCCCCGGATTGAATCCGGTTTCTGACGACAAATACCCCAGTAACCGTTACAATCGCGGCGGCAATAATTCCGAAGCCGTTTACTGAGTGCCCCTCACGCAGAAGTAACGTACCGTTGTAGATCATGTAGGCCGCTAACCCAAATCCAAACCACAAACCGGTCTGCGCGCGAATTACGTCAGACAACACCACGAAGCGCTCCATTCGCCTGCGGTGGGCTCCCTGAAGCTGAAACTCATCGAACAATAGCTTCGCGCTTCCAGGCACTATTGATTCGTATTTTTCGAGAATCTCAGGTTGCGGAAGCGGGCCAACTGTCACTTGTTGGGCGACGTGAGCAACAACCTGGCCCGTTGGCATTATCGGACGCTGCCCGTGCTGCGTGTGACGACGCTTTTTCGACAACCTAGCCTTAGGCGGCAAATGTTTCTGGTGGGCACTCGACCGTTGTCAGGGCTAAGTCTTGACCGACTAAAAGCCAGTCAGTGTAAATCGAAACTGCGGACGCTTCTTCGGCCGAAGCGTATTGCGGATAGTTCCAGCCCAATGGCGAGAAAATATCGAACAGACCACCGAACCCGCCCCAAAAGCCAGGGCGCGCCACCATATAAAATGGGCGCACGCTTGGATACATGCTCGACGTGAAGCCGAAGAGGGGACTAAAGATTCCTGGCATTGGCCCATCCTTTACCCGCGTTCCCTGCCATTAACCTTCCTAGGATTTTTGCTTCCGCGTTAACACCCGATACGTCAGCCGCTTTCCATCTACGTTCTTTGAGGCGACCTTGAACCGATCGGCGTCGTTTCCGAACCGTTCATTGAAGCGAAAGACCTGCTCATTGACATATGCGCCCATATGAAATGGACGCGGGCAGATGTACGTCCCCTTAACGGTGCGCTTGAGGCAAGCCCAAAAGTTTTCAATGTTGTTCGTGTGAACGGTGCCGTCCACGAATCGAATCATGTGGTCAACGAAGGCGTGACCGTAGTCAGGACCGAGGCCGCGATAGGTACGGAGCGCGTCGGTGTAGAGCATCGAACCGGGTTCGACGTGCTTTTGAATCGCGGGCACAAGCGACGTTTTTCGATAGTCGGGAACGACCATAGCGCGAACCTCGCTGCCTTCCGTTGCTGTTGCGCGGCGAATCATTCCGAACACAACCGTCTTGCCGGTTGCGGGACCGTGACCGAGGCTAAGCTTTCCAGAGCGCGCGCGATTCATCGCCTTGCGTTTGCCGCCGACAAACGTTTCATCCGCTTCAATCTCACCGGAAAGCTGTTTCGTTGGCGCAAGGTCCATCGCAACGCGGATGCGGTGAAGCATGAACCACGCGGTCTTTTGTGTAACGCCCAGCGCACGATGCAGCTCCATGCTCGAAATGCCATTCTTGCAGTTTGCGATCAGCCAGATCGCGGGGAGCCACTTGGTCAGCGGAATTGCGCTGTCCTCAAAAATCGTTCCGACCTTGGCGGTAAAGTCGCGCTTGCATTCTTTGCAGCGAAAGCGGGGACGCGAGGCGGACGTGAGCCGAAGGACCGACGCCGATCCGCAGCCCATGCGCGGACAAGCCACGCCGTGCGGGAAGCGGACCTTCACGAAATGGTCGTGCGCTCGCTGGGGGTCGCCAAAGTAGATGACCGCTTCCTGGAGCGTAGTCGGTGAGGGAGGAGCCGCTGGCTGCTTCTTCATGGACCAAGCTTACCAAAGAAAGCCTGTGGCGTCAAGTATATAAACTTGACAACTGTGGGGACGATATCGCAGACGCACCAGGGTGCCCAAGTAGGGTGGGGGTCCCACAAACGGCCCATTGTGCGCCTGCCGTGGCCGGGGGCATACGACCTAGCTGGATATACCTGGGATGATCTCGCGCGGGACGATGTTGTGGTCGCCGCATTTCATGCAGGTCGCGAATATGGCGGCTTCGGCAAACTCAAACTTGATCTCCGGGAAATCCCCGGAGATGACGATGTCCCCGCAGGACCCACAGACGTAGTCAGTGTCCCCGTAGTCGCTGCGGACGAGGGGATTCCCGGCTGTAGAAAAGACGACCCGGTCGATCTTTCCGGGAATCCCGGGCTTGAGAACGACGCGCTTTCTGGCCATAAAAAGCCTCCGTGTTCTGACAGATGACGTACACGGATACAAGGGTTCGAGGAGAGACCCTGTACTGGGCCGCGAAGCCTCCTGATTGGCACATGCGTATCCCAGACGTTCTCAAGAACACGGCGGTGTTCATAGGGATTGGCAAGAGGCCCAATGACCCGAACGCCAAGTTCGGCGGAACGGGCTTCTTCGTCTCCATCGAAGAGGATGGAGTGCGGATTCCTTACCTAGTGACGGCCGATCATGTAAGGCGGCAACTTGTTAAGAATCCTGCGATGTTTCCGGTTGCCCGTATGAACGCTGCATCGGGCAAAGCCTACAATGTCGAACTTCACGGGGTGAAATGGCATACGCATCCGACTGACCCAGGCGTGGACGCGGCGGTATGCGCCGTTGGGCCAAGTCAACCTGGGATGCCGTCATTGGGACGCGGAGTCTTTGTCCACACCACCGATATCGGCGGGGTACATCAGCGATATGGAATCGGCGACGAGGTCGCCGTGGTCGGACTTTTCCGATTTCTCTTTAATAAAACATCGAACGTGCCCATTGTCCGAACAGGGAACCTTGCTATGTGCCCCTACCACGTTCGGATTCCGGTAAGTCGTCCATATATGAATACGGAGGGATATCTTATCGAAATGCGTTCACTTGGTGGACTGAGCGGATCGCCTGTTTTCATTTCTGAAACAGTGACGATGCAACTACAAGAATCCGGAAACAGCCTCCCAAAAACGGGAGCCATGCGCGGCAGTTTCGGATTTCTCGGAATAGCGGTCAAGCATTGGGACATAAAACCGGAAACATTAAATGCGGCTTTCCCGGAAATTGCCGTGAAGGGGAAAGGTGTGAATATTGGCGTGGCGATTATCACGCCAGCGTATAAGATATTGGAGATCATTGATAACAACCCGGAAGCACGGGATGAGAGACGCAAGCTTATCGAAATGGCGAAGAAAAAAGAACACGATGAGGCGCCCAAGCCTACGGACGATTCAGAACTTGGGGACGAGCGCGCCCGCTTTGAGCGATTAGGCGCGAGATTATTTCAGGTGAAGCCTAAAACGGCCAAGCGGAAGAAGGCCCGGAAGAAGAAGCGGTGACTAAGGTTGTTTGTAGATGGGGCTTCGCACAGCTCGTCCCGGCTTCAAGCGCCAGATCGGATGCGACGTAGTGAGCGCGACCCAGGTCAAGCGCCGCCCATCGGTGGCCTTCGCGACTTTGAAGAAGCGCCCAGCATCGTTGTCCTCGCGCTCGTTGAATCGGAAAACTTGCTCGTCCAGATAGGCGTCAAGATGAAAAGCGCGAGGAGCGATATACGTTCCTTTGAGCGTCCGCTTGAGGCAGGCCCAGAAGTTTTCGATGGTGTTCGTGTGAACGCGGCCCTCAACGTACGTCACCATATGGTCAACGAATGCGTGTTGGAATTCGCTAAGTCCGCGATACGAACGAAGCGCATCGGTGTAGAGAACGGAACCGGGCAGAACGTTCGAGCGCAGGCGTGGGACGAGCGAAGCCTTGCTGTGATCTGGAACGACCATAGCGCGAACCTGACTCGGCTTACCGCGTTGAATCATGCCGAACACGGTCGCCTTGCCCGTCGCGGGTCCGTGCGCGAGTTTCATAACGCCGCCAGCCGAACGCTTCGTGGCCTTCACTTTGCCACCGATGAACGTTTCGTCGGCTTCAACCTCGCCGGAAAGCGGAGCCGGATGGTCGGCCTTCATCGCTTCGCGGATGCGGTGGAACATGAACCATGCAGTCTTTTGCGTGACGCCGAGGGCGCGACCCAATTCGTGCGAGGACGTTCCGTTCTTCGTGTTGGCGAGCAGCCAGATCGCGGGCAGCCACTTGGTGAACGAAATGGGCGAGTCCTCAAAAATCGTCCCGACCTTAACTGTGAACTGCCGCTTGCAGTCCTTGCAGCGCCACAGCTTGCGGGTCTTGATGAACTGAACGGACGCCGAGCCACAGCCCATTCTGGGGCAGGCCACGCCGTGCGGCCAGCGCAGCTTAACCGCATACTCAAAGGCCCGGTTCGGGTCCGAAAAGTAGGCGACGGCTTCGATCAAAGTGCTCGGGGTTTTGACTGCTTGGTCCATGGTCCAAGTGTGTACTCGGACGGTGCCGCCTGGGTGGCACTTTGTGGTGAGTCAGCTATATCGTCTTGACAACTGTTAAGTCCGAGCATAGCCTGGGCTCGTGGGACAACGTTTCGCAGAAGATCTGAACGAGGCCATGAAGGCGGACGGGCTGACGGCCGCCGAGCTGGCTGAGCGCAGCGGCCTGACCGAGGCCGCCATCTCGCTGTTGCGTGCCGGGCGCCGCTCTCCGACGCTCGATTCTGCGCGCCGGCTTTCGTCCGTGCTGCCTGGTCTCGCCGAGCGGCTGCGCTCCGACATGGACGCGGCCAGCCCGTTCGACTCGATCGAATCCGCGATTGCAGACATCCGTGCGGGCAAGATGGTCGTCGTGCTCGACGACGAGGATCGCGAAAACGAAGGCGATCTCGTCCATGGCTGCGCAGCTCGTGACCGCCGATGCGATCAACTTCATGCGCAAAGAAGGCGGCGGACTAATTTGCGTTTCGATGCTCGGCGAACGTCTGGACGAGCTGCATATTCCACCGATGGTGCGCGAAAATTCGTCGCTGCACGAAACGGCGTTTTCGGTCTCGGTCGAAGCGCGCGGACGGACGACAACCGGAATCTCTGCGCAGGATCGCGCCGCTACCATCCAAGCGCTGCTCGATCCGACCTCGCGTTCAACGGATTTCTTGCGCCCCGGTCATACGTTTCCATTGCGTGCACGCGACGGCGGGGTGCTCGTGCGTGTCGGACAAACCGAAGCCGCGGTCGATCTTGCGCGGCTTGCGAATCTGTATCCGGCCGGCGTCATCTGCGAAATCATGGCCGAGGACGGAACGATGATGCGGCTCCCGGGCTTGCAAGAGTTCGCGAAGAAGCACGAGCTCAAGCTGATCACCGTCAAAGACCTCATCGCGTACCGCATGCGTACCGAGAAGCTGGTCGAGCGAATCGCCGAGTTCGATCTGCCCACGCCCTTTGGCGTCTTTCGCGGACATGCGTACGAAAGCAAGATCGACGGGATCGCGCACGTCGCGCTCGTTATGGGCGAAATCGGTGATGGAAAAGATCTTCTGGTACGCGTTCATTCCGAATGTCTGACCGGTGACGCGCTGCACTCGATCCGGTGCGATTGCGGAGCTCAACGCGACGCGGCGCTCGAGAAGATCGCGGAAGCGGGCCGCGGCGTCTTTCTCTACCTGCACCAAGAAGGCCGCGGAATCGGCCTTGCCAACAAGCTGCGCGCATACGCGCTCCAGGATGGCGGCGCGGATACGGTCGAGGCGAATCTCGCTCTCGGTCTGCCCGTCGATAAACGCGATTACGGCATCGGCTCGCAGATTCTGAGCGATCTTGGCGTCCGCGAGATGAAACTGCTCACGAACAATCCCAAGAAGATCGCGGGTCTCGAAGGCTACGGCTTGCGCATCATCGAGTGGATCCCGCTCATGACGGAGCCGACCGAATTCAACGCGCGGTATCTGGATACGAAGCGCGAGAAGATGGGGCACGTCTTCAGCGCGTGAAAATCCAAGAGCACGCAACCGCAAAGCTTCCGCAGATCAGAGGCCGTCGCGTTGCGTTGCTTGTCGCGCGGTTCTACGAAGATTTGGCATCGCAGCTCGAGGATGGTGCGAAACGTGCGCTCGCAGCGTGCGGCGTCGCACCGAATGACGTCGTCACCTATGACGTACCCGGCTGCTTCGAGATTCCGCTTGCGGCAAAGCTCGCGTTCGAGCGCGGCTTCGATGCGTGCGTCGCGCTCGGCGTCGTGATTCGCGGCGAAACGCCGCACTTCGATTATGTCGCCGGCGAATGCGCGCGCGGCATCATGGACGTGCAGCTCGCGGTTGGAAAACCGATCGGCTTCGGAATTCTCACCACCAACTCGCGCGCGCAAGCCGAAGAGCGTGCGAACCCGCAGCGCGGTGACAAAGGCTTTGAAGCCGCCCTGGCCGCGGCGACGCTCCTGGCCCTTCCGGCCGCCTAGGGACACAGAGAAGGCCTGTTTGCCCGAGGGGCTTTCTTGCCAATCCCCGGGCCCTCGCTTATACTGCTTGCCTACGGTATGAAACCGGGGATCCTATCTTTTGCCCGGGAGGGCAAAGCGGCGGCAACTCGGCGGTCCGGGAGGTTCTGGTGGAAGACAAAAGCATCGCGTGCAAGGACTGTGGAGTCAACTTCACCTTCACGGTTCGGGAACAGCAATTCTACGTCGAAAAGGGATTCGAGAACGAACCCCAGCGCTGCAGGGATTGCCGAAACGCCAGGAAGGCACAACGAGCGCAGGGCGGCACCGGCGGCGGTGGGCCCCGCGAGATGTTCGAGGCAGTGTGCGCCTCGTGCGGAATCAATACGACTGTACCGTTCAAACCACGGGGTGATCGTCCAGTCTATTGCCGCACCTGCTACACGGCGAACGCGCCGCAGCCCGTAAGGGTCTAACATCTGACGTTCCCGTCGCTTGGGACGGGGACGGAATCGAATTCATCGATCAACGCGCGCTTCCGCGTGAGTTTGTCGTGCTCAAAGCGCGCAACGTCGACGAAGTCGTTGACGCTATTGCGACGCTTGGCGTGCGCGGCGCACCCGCCATCGGCGTCTTCGGTGCATACGGGTGCGTGCTTGCGGCGCAGCAGGCCAGCGGGGCCGAGCTCGAACGCGCCTTCGCGCGCATTCGCGAGGCGCGTCCAACCGCCGTGAATCTGGCCTGGGCGGTCGATCGCGTTCGCGCACGCGCCGACGGTGACTATCTTACCGAAGCGCGCGCGATTCACGACGAGCAGATCGAGATCGACCGGCTTATCGGCGAATCGGCAATCGAGCTTTTCCCGAGCAGCGGCAACGTGCTCACGCACTGCAATACCGGGCCGCTTGCGACCGCCGGCAGCGGGACGGCGCTTGGCGCGATCGTCGCGGCCTATCGCGGGGGAAAATCGATCGCGGTCTTCGCCTGCGAGACGCGACCGCTGCTGCAGGGTGCCCGCTTGACGATGTACGAGCTGGGGCAGGCCCGGGTCCCCGCAACGCTGATTGTCGATAGTGCCGCCGCGATTACGATGCGTCAAAAAGATATCCAACTCGTCATCGTCGGCGCGGATCGCATCGCGCGCAACGGCGACGTCGCGAACAAGATCGGAACGTACGCGCACGCGATTGCTGCCGCGCATCACGGGATTCCGTTTTACGTTGCGGCGCCGCGTTCGACGTTCGATTTCTCGCTGGCGTCCGGCGACGCGATTCCGATTGAAGAGCGCCGCCCCGACGAGGTGCGTATCACGGAAAGCGACGCCGTGTACAATCCCGCCTTCGATGTTACGCCCGGACGATTGGTAACGGCATTCATCACCGAGTACGGCGTCATCCGTCCCCCGTATTTCGAGAGCGTTCCCGATTTGGAAACGCGTCCGAATTTCTTGGCAGCGAAGCGCCATTAAGTACTACGAATTCGTCGACCGCTCTCCGAAGGTTGGGACGCTGGTCGTCGTCGACGGAAACGAACGTCTTTTCGCCGAGCGTGCGATCAACACGATCGTCGATAAACTACTTCCAGGTCCCGAACGCGATCTCAATCTCGAAACGTTCACGCCCGAGACGTTCGATTGCGGACGTCTGGAAGGCGCCGTGCAGGGAATGCCATTCCTGGCCGAACGCCGCGTCGTCGTCGCACGCGATCTGGGAGCGCTGCGCGTGGCCGACCGTCGCACGGTTTGGGATATCGCGCAGAAGGTCCCCGAGGGCAACACGCTCGTGCTCGAAGATCTCGAGGTCGTGCGGCGTGGAGCCAAGCCGGAAAGTTTTGCAACGCTCGCGGGCCGTAGCGCACTGCGCATCGATACGACGCCGAACGCGGACGCGCGCGTGCGCTTCATCGAGGAAACGCTCGCGGAGCTAAAGGTTACTGCCGAGCCGCGCGTCGTCGCGACGCTCGCAGCCAGCGAAGCGGATTTGGGCTCGGTGCGAACCGATCTCGAAAAGCTTGCACTGCTCGGCTCGAAGGTTACGTTCGCGCAGCTCGAGGCAGAAACGCTGACGACGGTCGAGCCGAAAGCCTGGCAATACGCAGCCGCACTCGTCGAAGGGCGCGCCCGGGAAGCGCTCGCGATTGCAGTCGAGCTTTTCGAACGCGACTCGCGCAGTGCGGCGATTCCGTTGCTCGGGGCGCTTGCGGCCGAGTACGATCTCATTTGGCAAGTCGTGCGTGGCGCAGAATTGGAACCACGCGTGCGCTGGCGAGCCGGAAAGTTGGCGCCGCTGGCGCGACGTTTGGGTGAACGGCGAGCGCGGCGAGGATTCGATCTTGCCGTTCGCGGATTTGAAATGATCGTGACGGGACAAGCAGACGATCCGCGCACGGTCGTCGAGCTCGTCACCGCGGAAGCCGCAAAGCTGTGAACTACGAATCATACACATCGCCCTTCGCGTGGCGCTATGGACGCGAAGAACTTCGCAAGCTTTTCTCTGAGCGCGAGCGGCGCAGGCTCTGGCGTCTCGTCTGGGTAGCGCTTGCCGAATCGCAAGCACGCAGCGGTCTCGTCAGTGAGGAAGAGCTCGCCGACATCAAGGCCCACGCAAGCGAGATCGATATCGACGCAGCGCTCGCGATCGAGCGCGAGATCGGCCACGATCTCATGGCCGAGATTCGTGTCTTTGCCTCACAGGCAACCATTGGCGGCGGGAAGATTCACTTGGGCGCGACCTCGATGGACGTCGAGGACACGGTCGAGATGTTTCGCGTGCGCAAAGCGCTCGACGTCATCCTGCCGTCGATCGATCAGCTCTTGCTCGTCTTCGCAGAAGCGATCTCGCACTGGTCGAGCCTCGTTTGCATGGGCTACACGCATCTGCAGCCCGCCGAACCGACGACCGTCGGGTATCGACTGGCGTTATATGCGCAAGACGTGCTCCTCGACCGTGCGCATTTGCACTTCGTGCGCGACAATCTTACCGCCAAAGGGATTCGCGGCGCCGTCGGAACGTCGGCCGCATACGCCGATCTGCTTGCGGGCGGGACGCGCACGCCGCGGCTCCAAGAAGAAGAAGTACTTAGCGCATTCAATCTGCGCGCCGGCGAAGTCAGCTCGCAAACGTATCCACGCAAGCTCGACTACTTGCTGCTTTCGGCGCTGGCCGGCCTCGGAGCCTCACTCTCGAAATTTGCGCTCGACGTGCGAATGCTCTCGTCTCCCGCGATCGGCGAGATGTTCGAGCCTTTCGGCGAGCGTCAAGTCGGCAGCTCGGCGATGCCGTTCAAACGCAATCCGATTCTTTCCGAACGCATCGGATCGCTGGCGCGGTTGTTGCCTGCGTATGCGGACGTTGCTTTCGCGAACGCAGCGAACAACATGCTCGAGCGCACGCTCGATGACAGCGCAAACCGGCGCACGATTCTCCCGGAAGCGCTGTTGTGTACGGACGAGATCGTCGGCCTCGCTCTCCGTGTCGCGCGCGGTCTGCGCATCGACGAAGGACGCATCTCGCAAAACTTGCGAACGTTCGGCCCCTTCGCCGGAACCGAAACGGTAATGATGATGGCCGCTAAGGCCGGGGCAAATCGTCAAGTGCTGCACGAAGTAATCCGGCGCGCCTCGATGCAGGCGTGGGAGGCCATCGCGCGCGGCGAGGTCAACCCGTTGGCACGCAACCTCGCCGACGATGAATCCATTTCGCAATATGTCGACCCCGCGGAGATTCGCTCGCGGCTCGATCCGAGCACGCACGTCGGAGATGCCGCCGAGCGTGCCGAAAACCTCGCAAAACAAATTATGGAGACGATAGCAACACCGTGAACAAAGGGCTGGAGATAACCCGCGGTAAGACCAAGGCGCTGTTCGAGTCGCCTGACCAGCTCGACGTCGCCGTCATGAAAAGCATGGATAGCATCACGGCCGGCGACGGCGCGCGGCGGAACGTGATCGAAGGCAAAGGCCGCCTGGCCGCGCAGACGACGGCACGCGTCTTCCGCCTGCTGAATTTGTGTGGATTCCCGACGCACTACATCTCCGGCGGCGAGGATGACGACGAAAACGAGATCCTCGTGCGACGTTGTCAGATGATTCCGCTTGAAGTCGTCGTGCGCGGCGTTGCGGCTGGATCGTACGTCAAGCGCAAAGGGACGGCACGCGGGGCGTTGCTCTTGCCGCGCGTCCTCGAGTTCTTCATAAAAGACGACGCAAACCACGATCCGCTGATCGAACCGGAAGAGATCGTGGCGCGCGGCGTCGCGAATCCGGGCGAGATCTCAGCGATGGGCGAGATCGCACGCATGGTCTTCGAAGTCTTGGCGCACGCGTGGCGGCGTCGCGACGTGCTGCTGATCGATCTCAAGATCGAGTTCGGACGATTGCTGAGCGGCGAAGGAAAGGGATCTCTCGTGATCGCCGACGTCGTCGACAACGATGCATGGCGCATTTGGCCGCAGGGCCGCGAAGAGATGATGCTCGACAAGCAGATGTACCGGAACCTGCAGAACGTTACGCCTGAGGCGCTCGATCAGGTCCGCACGGCATACGAAAAAGTCGCGGAAATTGTCGGCTCGTTTCCGCAAATGCGAACCGGAATGGTTGCGCTTTTCGCCGAGGATCAACGGAACCTAGACGCGGCCGGGGACGTCATGCGTCACATTCAAGGCTACGGACTTCCGCTTGGACGTCACGTCGCATCGAGCGCAATCACGCCGCAGTACGTCGTTCAGCTCGCGCAACAGCTGGATGCGACCTTCGCGCGTCTCGTCTACGTGAGCTACGGGCCACCGGGGCTGCACGCGATGCTGAACGGCGCAACGACGAACATCGTCATCGATGCGTCGACGCAGCCACCGGACGTCACGGCCCAGAGCGTCGCAAAAGCGTTTGCCCTCGACGATACGGTCCTCTACGGGCGTGTCATGCTGACGCAAGCGAACGTGCGATCGACCGTGCTGCAGCTGGATGCGCAACTCAATGCACCGCAACAGCCGCCTCCCGGCGCAGCGATTGCTTGATAGCGCTCTCGCCGGACGAACGCGAGCGTGTCAAACGCGGTTTAGGGCGCGAGCCAAGCGTCGTCGAGTGGTTCGCATTCGATGCGCAATGGAGCGAGCATTGTTCGTATAAGTCGAGCCGCCCGTTCTTGCGGCGTTTGCCGACGAAAGGCGACGCGGTCGTCATCGGTGTCGGCGAGGACGCGGGCGCCGTTCGACTCGGAGAGCACGACGGCAAAACGTATGCAGTCGTCGTCGCGCACGAATCGCACAATCATCCTTCGCAGGTCGTACCGTTCGAAGGTGCGGCAACGGGAATCGGCGGGATCGTCCGTGACGTGCTTTGCATGGGAGCGCAGCTAATCGGCGTCGCCGATCCATTGCGTTTCGGGACGAGCAAAGAATCACGCGCGATCGCGCAGGGCGTGGTCGACGGCGTCGCGTCGTATGGCAATGCAATCGGGATTCCGAACGTCGGCGGCGACGTGTATTTCGACAATCGCTTTGACGACAACGTTCTCGTCAACGTCGTCGCGCTGGGAATCGTCGAAGAGAGCGCAATCATTCATTCGCGCGCACCGCAGAACAGCGCGGGCTGGGACATCGTCTTGGTCGGAAAGGCGACGGATCGCAGCGGATTCGGCGGCGCATCGTTCAGCTCGCTGCAACTCGACGCGGCTGATGCCGAGGCAAACAAGGGTGCGGTACAGGTTCCGGACGCGTTTCTCAAGAGCGTCTTGATGCGCGCGAGCTATCGCGTCTTCGAAGTGTTGCGTGAAGAAGGCCTCGAGGTTGCGTTCAAGGATCTCGGCGCCGGCGGCGTGATGGGCTGCAGTGCGGAGATCGTGGCATCGGGCGGACTTGGCGCGCGTATCGAGCTCGATAAGGTTCCCCTCGCAGAGCCGAATCTGCCGCCGGCGGTGATTACGGTTGGTGAGACGCAGGAGCGTATGTGTTGGGTCGTTCCGCCGTCGTTCACGCCGCGGTTGCTCGCGATCTATAACGAAGAGTTCGATTTGCCTGGCATCGCGCGCGGTGCGCAAGCCGCGCGAATCGGAACCGTCACGAAAGAGAAGCGCTACGTCGCGACATACGGCGGCGAAACCGTCATGGACGTCGACATCGAATTTTTGACGGGCGGGATCTTGCACGATCGTCCGTTCGAATTGCCGCAAGCGCCGAAGGGCAACGTGGTTGTGCGCGACGTCGATCTCGTAAGCGCATTGCCGCGCATCCTAGCCGATCCGGACGTCTGCTCGCGTTCGCCGATCTTCGAGCGCTACGACGGCGTCGTGCGCGGAACAACCGCGATCCCGCGCGGTTACGCCGACGCGGGCGTTGTCGTTCCGATTCCCGGTGCTGCACTTGGCGTTGCCCTGGGTTTGGGCGGAAATCCGCGTTACGGCGCCCTCGACCCGAAACGCGCGGCCGCGCAGGCGGTCGTCGAAAGTGCTCGCAACGTTGCTGCGGTTGGCGCACGTCCGATTGCGCTCACGGATTGTTTGAATTTCGGCGACGCCGACGACCCGCGGCAGTTCGGCGAGTTCGTTGCCGCGGTCGACGGTCTCGCGGAGGCGGCGACGGCGCTCGATCTGCCGTTCATTTCCGGCAACGTTAGCCTGTACAACACGAGCGCAAACGGAAAAGCCGTCCCCGCATCGCCGATCGTCGCGTGCATCGGCGCAATTGCGGACGTCTCGAAGATCGCCTCGCCGGCGCTCAAAGCGAAGGGGTCGGCCTTGTACTTGCTCGGCGCGCGTCAAGACGCTCTTGGCGGATCGATCGTGTCGCGAATCGTCGGCGGCGAGCTCGAACCGATGCCGGAGATCGATTTTAATGCGGCGCATCGCGAGACCGCACTGTTGCTCGACGCCTTTGCGAAGCACGTTGTGTTCGGAGCGCACGACGTCTCCGATGGCGGCCTGGCGATCACCGTGTGCGAGATGGCGTTTGGTGCGCACCGGCGCGGTCTCGGCGTGCGTATCGATTCGTCCGCGACCTTTGCGAAAGATATCGGAACTGCTGGCGCGTGGTTCGGCGAGGCAGGCGGCTTCGTCGTCGAGGTTGCCGACGTTAACGCCTGGGAGCATCTTGCGCGCAGGCACGACGTAACGCCGATACGGATCGGCGAGGTGACCGATGATGCACGTATCGTGTTCGGGGACGCGTCGTTCAGCGCGATGACGCTGTACGAGATCTGGGCCGCGCCGCTGCGCGGTTTTTACGACGTCTCGGAGGAAGCGTCGTGAAGCCGAAGGTCGTCGTCTTCGTCTTCCCGGGAACCAATTCGGAAGACGAAACGAAGCGTGCACTTGAAGCCAGCGGCGTGGAGGTCGCGCTCGTCCGTTCGGACGATCGTACAGACGCTGCCAAAAAAGCGGACGGCTACGTGCTTCCGGGCGGATTTGCGCACGAGGATCGTATCCGCGCCGGAGCCGTCGCAGCGCACGATCGCGCGATGGACGTCGTCATCGACGCGGCGGAAAAAGGCAAGCCCGTGCTGGGTATTTGCAACGGCGCGCAAGTGTTACTCGAGTCCGGTCTCGTTCCCGGAACCTCGAAAGTTCGCCGTCCGAGCGCAGCATTCGCACCGAACATTCCAGGTGGGCGCTTCCGCTGCGTGCACACCTACGTGCGGTTATTGATTGCGCCCTCGCGCAGTCCGCTTTTGGCCGCGCTTCCGAATGACGCCGTTATTCCGGCGTGGGTCGCGCACGGCGAGGGCCGTCTCGCAGCCTCGTTCGACGAGTTGGCGCGCGTCGAACGCGATCATCTTGCGTTCGTGTACAGCGCTTCGAACGGCGACGTGAGTCCCGAGGACGTTCCAAACGGTTCCGCGCTTGGCGCCGCGGGTCTCATCAACAAAGCCGGCAACGTGCTTGCGATCATGCCGCACCCGGAGCGCGACGCCTGGGCGTTCATGCACCGCTACGATCTCATTGCGGCAAAGACCGCGGAAGAAGCCTTGCGTCCATCCGGTGGGATTGCGCTCTTTCAAAGTTTTGCAAAGGCGTTTGCATGATCGAACACGCCTTCGAGATTCGCCTCGCGATACCGGACAACGAGGCCTACACGGCGCTTGCGACGCTGCAGCGTCTCGGCGTCGCGTGTGCCGGGATCGCGCGTACCGATATTCACGTCTTTGGCGCCGACGACGTTGCCGACACTGCTGATCTCGAAGCGCAGCTCAAGACGATCGCGTCGATCTTCAATCCCAACAAGCACCGTCTGCGAGCGCGAGAAGAGCCGCGGCCGCGCGCAGGCGAGGTGTGGATATCCTCCGCGGAGGTTCCGGCGGTGCACGAGCGTGTCACGATCGGCGGCGTAGAGCTGCGGGGCGTCCGCACGGCTTGGCGGGCGACGTCCTGGCGGCTCTTGGATAGCGCGGGGAAGGACGTTCCAGAACCGATCCTGGACCAAGCGGTTGAAACGCTTCTCTGCAATCCCGCGTTCCAACGAGCAATAAAAGTATGATAATGACGCCTGAGCTCAGCCCGCTATCTTCCGACCCCATCGTGGGACGACCGTATACAATTGCGACATTGGGATCGCACTCCGCGCTGCAGATTCTCAAGGGCGCGCACGACGAGGGCTTCCGCACGCTTGCAATTGCGAATCGCGAGACCGAACGGCTCTATCGCTCGTTCGCGTTCGTCGATGAAGTCATCGTAATCGCAGAGTATTCGGATTTCATGGGAATCGTGCCGGAGCTCGAGCGCCGCAAGGTAATCATCGTTCCGCATGGCTCTTTCGTTGCGTATCTTTCGCTGGAAGAGCACAAGCGGATGCGTGTGCCGTACTTTGGCAACAAAGCGGTCCTGGATTGGGAAGCCAGCCGCGAGCTGCAGCGCGATTGGCTCTCGCGCGCGGGTCTCAACCTTCCGCGGCAATTTCGTACGGGAGCCGAGATCGATCGTCCGGTTATCGTCAAGCTGTACGGCGCACAAGGCGGACGCGGCTACATGTTCCTGCGCGACGCGCAAGACTTTGAAGAGCGCGCCAGCGTCCTCGCGAAACGCAACTACATTCTGCAAGAATATATCATCGGCGTCCCGTTCTACATCCACTATTTCTTCTCGCCGCTGAACGGGAAGCTCGAGATCATGTCGATGGACCGGCGTTACGAAACCAACGTCGATTCGATCGGACGAATCCCATCTGCGGCGCAAGAAAGCATGGACATTCAGCCCTCGTACGTCGTGGTTGGAAACTCGCCGCTCTCGCTTCGCGAATCGATGCTTGCCGAAGCCTACCGCATGGGTGAGGACGTCGTGCGGGTGTCGCGTGAGATTTGTCCGCCCAAGGGCCTTTTCGGTGCGTTCTGCATCGAGACGATCATCACGCCGGACGCGCAGTTCTACATCATGGAAATCTCCGCGCGTATCGTCGCCGGAACGAACCTTTTTATCGACGGATCGCCGTACTCGTACTTGAACTACAGCGAGCCGATGTCGACCGGGCGTCGCATCGCACGCGAGATCAAGAACGCACTCTTGGGAAATGCGCTTGAAGTCGTCTTAGACGACACCGTTGCATAACTACGATCCTCAAAAACTAACGCTCTGCGCGATCGGAAGCCACTCCGCGCTGGAGGTGGCCTCCGGTGCCCGTGCGCTGGGCCTGCGCAATCTCGTCGTGGTCGCAAAGGGCCGCGACCAAACGTATACGCGTCACTTCAAGCGCGTCGACGGTGCGCACTCGCGTGGATGCGTCGATGAGACGCTTGCGGTCGATACGTTTCCGCAAATTCTGGAAGATCGCGTCCAAGAGGCCATGCTCGCGCGCAATGTGATCTTCGTTCCGAATCGTTCCTTCGAAGTCTATCTTCGTCAGAAATATTCGTACGATCAGATCGAGGTGGGGATGCGCGTCCCGTTTTTCGGAAACCGGCGTCTCTTACGCGCCGAAGAGCGCGACGAACCAAAGAATCAATACGCGATCATGGACGACGCCGGAATTCGCTATCCGCGCCGCTTCACATCACCGCGCGAGATCGACCGCCTGGTCATGGTCAAGGCGCCGCACAAGAAAGTCAGCTTCGAGCGAGCGTTCTTTTTGGTGCGCTCGCCGCAAGAATACGAGCGCGAAGTCGAGCGCCTAGCCGCGGCGGAGATTCTCGACCCCGCGAGGCTCGAGAACGCCGTCATCGAGGAATATCTGCTCGGCCCAACCGTGAATCTGAACTTCTTTTACTCGCCGGTCCTGGGTGAGCTCGAGCTGATGGGAACCGACACACGCCGTCAAACCAATATCGACGGACTGCGCAGCTTGCCGTTTACGCAAGCGCAAGCGCTCGCGGATATCCCGATGTCAATGGAAGAAGCCGGACATATCGCGGCGACGCTGACGGAGTCGATGCTCGAGCAAGCCTTCGATCTCGGTGAGCGGCTCGCCCGAGCAGCTGCGAAGCTCGCGCCGCCCGGAATCATCGGACCTTTCGCGTTGCAGTGCGCGATCGTGGCCGGTCCGCCCAAGAGTTTCGTCGTCTACGACGTCTCGCTGCGTATCCCGGGATCGCCCGGGACGCGTTACACGCCGTACTCGGCGTACCGCTGGGGCCGCGACGTCTCCGTCGGCGAGCGCATCGCGATGGAAATCGTGATGGCGCGCGAGAATGATTGCCTAGACCAAGTTTTGACTTGAAGGGCACTGCCCCAATTGGTTGACATCAAGGCCCCTAACATTATTCGATAAATGCCGTCGTGAGGGAGAATGAACGTCGGAACTGCCAAACGCAAAAAGGAGGTTTTCGTCGCCTATCCCTACCGGCACTATCCAGCAGCAGACTATCGACGTCCGTTTGGATGAGGTAGGCAAAGCATTCCAGGTCAAATTTACGTTTGCGGACGAGAGCGTTTCCAGTACATATCTTCTAGAAAAGATAGAAGCTATGATAGCTGCGGCCGAGTTCGGTATTTATGACATCACAGGCTGGAATCCGAACGTAGCTTTGGAGCTGGGTGTTGCGCTTGGACGAAAAGAGCGCTGCTTCATATCATTCAATCCGACGGTTGGCGGTCTCGACGATGTGCCTTCCGATATAAAGGGGCGTGACCGTATTGAGTATACGTCTCTGACTGCGTACCAGGACAACGTAGAGCGTCTCGTTGCGGAGCATCTACCGTTGCCGGTCGAGACGGTATCGCAGCTTGATCGCTGGAGAGACCAAATTCTGAGCATATTACAGGCCGACACCGGACTAAAGATCGGTGATCTCGCAAAAGCCATTGGCGTGAATACCGACCTCGCTCGGTTGTTAATCGCGCCCCTGGTCAGAGAAGGGCGCGTTCGAGCAGAGGGAGCGACCCGCGCGATGAGGTATTTCAAATCATGAGTGTCGCAGGTCGACAAGCGGAAAAGTCGATCGAACGCTACCGCGCTTACCGCCTAAAACAAGCGCAGGAGCTTCGCAAAACGGCAGAAGTCGGCGATCACTTGGAATTGGAGCTGCAGTCTCTCGTCGGCGCCGTTGGACTTGACCCTGTCAGTAATCAACCTTTGGTTCGTTACAATAAGATAATGCCCGACCACGCGACCGCTTGGGGATTCGCTATCAGCCCGATATGGGGCGAGTCAGTGGTCTTGCGGTCGGATCGAGCTGGACATTTATTCCTGACGCTTGGAAGCCAAATCTTTCCACTCGATGATGCATTTGTGGAAAGAGGAACAGTCTTCGTGAAAATATCCGGTCGCCAAGATTCCGTGCGTTTCACGGATATTTTGTTGGACTTTGTTGGCCAACAACTCGACAGAGTGGTTGAGCAGAGCGTGATATTCTAGTTCTTGATATCGCGCAGCAACCAGCTGTCCTTATTTAGGGGTCAGATCGTGATCGAGCCAGATCGCGACGCGTCGCGCGCACGCGGCGCCGCGCTCGGTCGGGATCTTCGAGTAGACGCTGCGCAGCGCGTTCAGCGACTTGGCGATCCAGGGGTCGCGCGGATAATGGCGCTGCCAATCGCGGATGGCATCTTCCGTAAATACGAGGCCGTCGATGACGGCCATCGAGTCAGCGCCTTGATCCAGATGTAGCCCGGCATCTTTGATCGTGTTGGAGATGCCCAGAATGCTCATCTTCATCCGGCCGAAATACTCGTCGGCCGGAGCCAGATCCGAAAAATGCTGTTGGGCGGCGACCGGCGTGCTTGCGAGAAGCACGAACAATACGCCAAGAAAACCGCTGCGTGTATGCACGGGCGCCAACTCCCTTGAGACCACTTGATTATGACCGCGATCCGAGCGCCAAGTAATGAGAATACCCTAAGAATTTCCGCCGCAAGTGTTTAGTTGACGTAAGGAATCCGGAGCCGGACCCCTAAAGTCGTCCCCGTGGCTGTGGGAACTCTTACGAGGCCGGCGACGGTCGTGATCGTCGACTTCGGTGCGCAGTATGCGCAGCTGATTGCGCGTCGCGTCCGAGAAGCCAACGTTTATTCCGAAATTCTCCCCTACGATACGCCGTGGGAAGAAATCAAGCGCCGCGACCCGGCGGCGATCATTCTGACCGGCGGTCCGGAGAGCACGCTTGGTCCCGACGCCCTCGGCATCGACAAGAAGATTTGGGCAAGCGGCCTACCGATTCTCGGCATCTGCTATGGCCTTCAATTGATGGCGCGCGATCTGGGCGGCAAGCTCGAGCCGCTCGCGCATCGCGAGTACGGCCCGGCGATGCTCGTCGTCGATGCGCGCGAATCGCCGCTGCTGGGCGCCGTCCCAAGCGAGTCGCGCGTCTGGATGTCGCACGGGGACAGCGTCACCCAAGTCCCGCCCGGCTTCCGGCCCCTCGCGCATACCGCGCGCTGCGCCGTCGCGGCGATGGGCGACGAACAACGGCGGATGTACGCCGTACAATTCCACCCGGAAGTCTTTCACACGGACGCCGGCAAGACGGTCTTCGAGAACTTTCTGCACGAGATCGCGCGCATTCCGCCCGATTGGAAGATGGAATCGTTCGTCGAGCGCTCCGTCGCCGAGATTCGCGAGCGCGTAGGCAACGCGCAGGTCCTTTGCGCGCTTTCCGGCGGCGTCGATTCGGCCGTCGCCGCGACGCTCGTCGCGAAGGCGATCGGCAAGCAGCTCACCTGTGTATTCGTCGATCACGGCTTGCTGCGTAAGAACGAAGCGCGCGACGTCGTCGCCGCATTTCGCGATCTCTTGCACCTGAACGTCGTCCATGTCGATGCTTCGCAGCGTTTCCTCGCCCGTCTCCGCGATATCGTCGACCCCGAAGAAAAGCGCATTCGTATCGGTCATGAGTTCATCGCGGTTTTCGAAGAAGAAGCCAAGAAGATTTCCGGCGTCAAGTTCCTGGTGCAGGGCACGCTCTACCCCGACGTGATCGAATCGAAGACTCCGCTATCGAAGGCCGGTCACAAGATCAAGTCCCATCACAACGTGGGCGGATTGCCCGAGCGCATGGAGCTCGAATTGGTTGAGCCGTTGCGACTGCTCTTCAAAGATGAAGTGCGCGCGGTCGGACGCGTGCTCGGTTTGCCGGCGGCAATCGTCGAGCGGCAACCTTTCCCGGGACCCGGACTTGCGGTTCGCGTCCTCGGTGCGATCGACAGAGAGCGTCTGGACGTCGTGCGTGAAGCCGATTTCATCGTGACGACCGAGATCGAAGGCGCAACGCTCAACCCGAAACCGTGGCAATATTTCGCGGTCCTCACGCCCCTGCGCAGCGTGGGCGTCATGGGCGACGGCCGCACGTACGCGAATCTCGTCGCGGTACGCGCGATCGTCAGCGAAGATGGGATGACCGCCGACTGGGCACGCCTACCGCACGAGCTCTTGGAACGAATCAGCTCGCGCATCGTCAACGAGGTTCCGGGCGTCAATCGCGTTGCGTACGATATCACTTCGAAACCGCCTGCGACCGTCGAATGGGAGTGAGAGTACTCGTCGTCGGCGGCGGCGGACGCGAAGACGCGCTTTCGTGGGCACTTTCGCGCTCGCCGTCGATCGAAACCGTCTTCGCCGCGCCGGGAAATGCGGGCACTGCGACGCGCGGCGAAAATTGGGATATCGTTGCCACCGATGGAAAAGCGCTCGCAAGCCGGGCGAGCAACGAGCGCATCGATCTTGCCGTCCTTGGACCGGAAAGCGCGGTTGCCGCCGGCGTCGGTGACCGTTTGCGCGAAGCCGGCATCGCCGTCTTCGGTCCGAGCCGTTCGGCCGGGAGGCTCGAGTCGAGCAAGATTTTTGCGAAGCGCTTCTTAGAGCGCTACAAGATCCCGACCGCACGTGCGCGCGTTGCGCACTCGCTGCCGCAAGCGTTGACCATCATCGACGAGTGGCCGGAGGTCGAGATCGTCATCAAAGCTGACGGTCTCGCGGCAGGAAAGGGCGTCGTCGTTGCGCCCGACGTCAAAGATGCGAGCGCCGTCGTTGCCGATTGGTTCGCGAATGCCGGTGTTCCCGGCGGCGGAACGGACATTTTGCTCGAGGAGCGTCTGGAAGGGCGCGAGGTCTCGGTCTTCGCGATTTGTGATGGTCGCGCGATGCTGCCCTTTGCCGCAGCCTGCGATTACAAGCGTGTCGGCGACGGTGACGTCGGCCCGAATACCGGAGGCATGGGCGCATATTCACCGCCGGTGGGATTCCCCGGTGGCTACATCGATATCGTCCGCCGTGACATCATCGGTCCTGTGCTCAACGGTTTAAGTCAAGACGGCGAAGAGTATGTCGGCGTTCTGTACTGCGGCGTGATGTGGACGTCGGATGGGCCAAAAGTGTTGGAGTTTAACGCGCGTTTCGGCGATCCGGAGACGCAGGCTCTCATTCCGCGATTGCAAGGTGATTTCGCGCGTTTGCTGCACAGCGCTGCAACCGGGGCTCTCGAAGCCGACGCCGCACGCATCGCCGGCGATGCCTGCGTGTGCGTGACGCTCGTAAGCGAAGATTATCCGGCCGTCAGCAAATCCGCAAAGGGCCTTCCGGTCAAGCTGGATCTCCCATCGAGCGCGCTAGCGTTTTGGGGGACGTCGCAAAACGTGGACGGCTGCGTCAACGTCGGCGGCGGCCGCGTACTCACGATTGCCGAAACCGGTCAAAGTATCGACGAAGCTCGAACGCGCGCTTATGAGGCGGTAGCGCGCGTCCAGAAGCAGCTCGCGCCGGTCGTGCGCGTCAGCTACCGCACGGATATCGCGAAGTTATAAGGCCTGATCTCCGAGCGTCGCGATCAAGTGATCGTGCGCCGTTAAGCCGATCGGTCCAGGCGAATCGCGGTGTGGTTTTCCGTCGCTGTTATAGACGAGCGTGATTGCACCGCGCGCATCGAGCGGTTGCGGCGTATGCACTTCGAGCTTTGCAGATCCGGTCGCATCGGCCGTGAACGCGCTTTTCCGTCCGGTTCCATCGAGCGGAACGAGTGCCAAGCCCGACGCGCCAAGCACGTGCTTGAAGATCGAATACGCACCGAACACGACGAGATTTTCGAACGAAAGCTCGATGCGTTGGGCGCCGGCCCCGAGATCGATGATTGAGCCCGTCCCGTTCGCGCCGATCCAGCGCTTGCTGGTGAAACCCATGCGCACACCCTCGGCCGTATAGAGCGGCGTGTCCGGATCTTCCAGCTTTAGAGCGCGTAAGCCGGCGATGTGCTCGATGTTCTGGAGTCCGATCCCGCCGACAAGGACGCTTGGGTCGGAGACGAAGACTTGCGGGTCGACGGCCGGGACGATCTGCAGCTGGTTCGAGTAGTAGCTCGCGTAGAGTTCGAAGCGAAGCGGCACTCCCGCCGGCCCCGGTGCTCCAGGTGCTGCCGCTAGGGTGGCGGCGCCGGCAAGAAAATCCCCCCGGGTCACCGGCCGTAACCCCCGAGGAAGCGGCCGGGTAGAAAGGATCGAGATGTATCTACAGCAGCAACAGCGTCCGTCATATCAGCCGCCGGGTTACGCAGTCTCGACCGCAGGCCTTCTTGGCCAGGTCCTCGGGATCACCGGCGTCGGGTTCATCTTCACGGCGATCGCCGCATTCATGTTCCGTGGTGTCTCGCCGGGCGTCGGCTTTATCGCGATGATTGCCGGCTTCGTGCTGCTCTTCGTCATGTCTGCGGTACGCCGAAATCAAGCGACCGCGCTGATCCTGTTCTACGTGTTTACGTTCTTGTGGGGCATCGGCATTGCGCCGACGATCACGCGTTACGTGACGACGATCGGTCCGGACGTCGTTTTCGACGCCGCCGCGACCACGGCGCTTGGCATGCTCTGCCTGGGGCTGATCGCGTACACGTTCAGCTTCGACTGGCGTCGATTGTCGTCGTTTGCCTTCGGCGCGCTGATCGCGCTCGTGCTCGTCGGGCTCATCTCTATTTTCTTCCATTTCATCCAGCCGGCGACGTACGACTGGATGGTGCTCGGCGTCTTTACGCTGCTCACGCTCGTCGACTTCGCTCGAATTCGCGCCGGCGGTGCCGGCTACACGGCGGTCGATCTCGCGATCTCGATCTATCTCGATGCGATCAACATCTTCTTGGCGTTGCTCGAGCTCATCGGGATGCGCCGGAGCCGCGACTAGCGAAGGTTAGACCTCATGTGTGGCGTGGTAGGCGTCTTCGCACCCGGGCGAGACGCAGCGCGGCTCGCTTACTTCGCGTTGTACGCCTTGCAGCACCGTGGTCAGGAATCTGCGGGAATCGCCGTTTCCGACGGCGGCAAAATGCTCTCGCACAATTCGATGGGGCTCGTCGGCGCGATCTTCGACGAAGCCATTCTGGCCAAGCTGACCGGCTATTTGGCAGTCGGGCATACACGTTACTCGACCAGCGGCGGATCGATCGTCGTCAACGCGCAACCGCTCCTCGAGCAAAGCACGATCGGCGAATTCGTCTTTGCGCATAACGGCAACCTTACCAATGACGACGCGCTGCGCGAACAGCTTTCGCCGGAATTGACGCTCGTCGCCACCAGTGACTCCGAAGTCTTCGCAAAATCGATCGTCGACGGCGACATGGAGTCGATGGAAGACCGCATCGCCGACGTCATGTCGCGCGCCGACGGCGCGTACTCCTGCGTCATCGGTACGGAACGCGAGCTGTACGGTTTCCGCGATGCGTGGGGAATTCGTCCGCTCTGCCTCGGCAAGTTCGAGGAAGGCGGTTACGTTATCGCTTCGGAAACGTGCGCGCTGGCTACGGTCGGCGCGACTTTTTTGCGCGAGCTCGAGCCGGGTGAGATCGTGCGCATCGATGCGGACGGCGGATTGCACTCACGCATGACGTCGCGGAATCAGCCACCGGCGCTCTGCGTGTTCGAATATATTTACTTCGCGCGTCCCGACTCGAAGCTGGAAGGCCGCTCGATCTACAAAGCGCGTCACGAGCTTGGTCGCCAGCTCGCGCGCGAGCATCCCGCTGATGCCGACGTCGTCATGGCCGTTCCGGACAGCGCGATTCCCGGTGGCATCGGGTATGCGACGGAGGCAAAGCTCCCGTACGTCGAGGGTTTGATAAAGAATCGCTATATCGGACGCACGTTCATTTCGCCGGATCAAGGGATGCGCAGTCAGGGCGTCGCGCTCAAATTCAATCCAATCTTGGAGAACCTGAAAGGCCAGCGTGTCGTCGTGGTCGATGATTCGATCGTGCGCGGGACGACCACGCCGCGGATCGTCAAGTTGCTGCGAGATGCGGGTGCAACCGAAGTGCACGTACGCGTGACGTCGCCGCCGATCATCAATCCGTGCTACCTCGGCGTCGACATGGCGACGCACGAGGAGCTGATCGCTGCAAACCTGACCGTCGAGCAGATCCGCGAGAAGATCGGCGCCGACTCATTGTGCTACCTGAGCATTGAAGGACTCATCGCCGCGACGGGCCGCGGCGCTGATGAATTGTGTCTCGGCTGCCTGAACGGGAAGTATCCGCGAATTCCTGAACTGACCGCGGTATGAAGATTGCGGTCACAGGCGCGGCGGGTACCATCGGCACCCGCCTGTGTGAGGATTTGTCGCGCGACAATGACGTCGTGCGCATCGATATTGCGGGCGTACCCTCACCCGTCGACGTCCTGAAGCTGGACGTGCTGGAGCAGGCAGTAAAAGGTTGTGAGACGCTGATTCATTTGGCGGGCATCGTCAAGGTGAAAGCGTCGTGGGAAGAGACACGCGAGAACTTGGAAGGCACGTATAACGCCTTCGAAGCAGCGCGGCGGGTCGGCTGTAAACGCGTGATCTTTGCGAGCTCGAATCACGCCGTCGGCATGTACGAAGTCGAGCTTGCGCCGAGCGTCTACGAGGTTGCGAGTGGGACGCTGCTGACCAACACGATGCCGTTTCGCCCCGATGGGCTCTACGGCGTGTGGAAGTGTTTCGGCGAAAATCTCGGCCGTTATTATTCCGACGAGTACGCAATGCAGGTTGCGTGTCTGCGTATCGGCGGGATTCGCAAAGAAGACACGCCGACGCCCGGCGACGTGAAGGATGAAGCCACCTGGCTGAACATCAGCGACGAAGACAAACGTCGCCGGATGCGTGCTATTTGGATGTCGCATCGGGATTTGGCGCGGCTCGTGCGCGCGATCATCGTGAGCAACGTCCCATTCGGAGTCGTCTACGGCGTCGGCGACAACGCCACGCGCTTTTGGGATCTCGAAGCGGGACGTACGCTGTATGGATTTTGGCCGGTTGACGGCGTGAAATGAGTCCAACCGGCGAGAGCGTTCTTTTCATCGGGGCCGGGAACATGGGCGGCCCGATGGCAACGCATCTGCTCGACGCCGGCGTCCCACTTGCGGTTGCGGATCTTTCGGAACGCGCGCTCCAGCCATTTGCCGCTCGCGACGTGCCGACGGCGACGAGCGCGGCCGATCTGCCGGGCGACGTCGTCATCACGATTTTGCCCACCGACAAGCACGTCCGCGAAGCACTGCTCGGGAGCGGCGGCGCGATCGGCAAACACAAACGCACGATCGTCATCGAGATGACGAGCGCGGCGCCGACGGCGACGAAGCGACTTGCCGCCGAGCTTCACGAGCTTGGCATCCCGCTCATCGATGCGCCCGTTAGCGGTGGCGTACGCGGCGCCAAAGGCGCGAAGCTTACGACCATGGTCGGCGGCGACCAGAAATTGTTTGAGCGCTATAGCCCACTCTTGGGGTTGATGTGCAACAACATTCGACACGTCGGCGCGGTCGGCAGCGGTCACACGCTCAAGGCGCTCAACAACTTTCTCTCGGGCGTATCGCTGTGGGCGACGTGCGAAGCGCTCTTGATCGGCGCGAAATCAGGGCTCGATCTGCAGACGATGGTCGACGTAATCAAGACCAGCTCCGGGCAAACCAATGCGCTCGATACAAAGATCGTCATGAGCGTCCTGCCGCGAACCTTCGATTACGGCTTCAGCATGCGCTTAATATCGAAGGACATCTCGATCGCGGCGCGGCTTGCGCGCGAGCTCGACGTCCCGGCTCCCGTCCTCGCACAAGCTGAGGAGAACTGGATGCTTGCGAAGTCTCAGCTTGGCGAAGACGCGGATTTCTCGGCGGTCATGCGGCTGCTCGAAACCTGGGCAGATTACGAGCTGCCGAAGACCTAACTAAACGGAGATGGGGATTTGCTCGAACGCCGGTTCTTTGGCCGCGCTTTCGTTTGCAACAGCTTCGACGTACGCGACTAATGCGCGAACGGGTACGCCGGTCGGGCCCTTGGCTTGATACGATTGCTCTTTGTCCGTGTACGCCGTGCCCGCAATATCGAGATGAATCCACGGCTTGCCGTCCACGAACTCGCGTAAGAACGCTGCGGCAGTGAGGCTTCCGGCCGGACGCCCGCCGGTGTTCTTCAGATCCGCGATCTCGCTCTTCGTTGCGGTGAGGTAGTCGTCGTAGAGCGGCAGACGCCAGTAACGTTCGCCCGTTTTGTTCGCAACCGTGAGGAACGAATCGACGAATGCGTCGTCATTGCTTATCGCGCCGGCAGCGGAATGACCTAGCGAGATCACCATCGCGCCTGTAAGCGTCGCGCAGTCGATCAGCCGCGTTGCACCGAGCTTCATCGTCGCGTATGCAAGGGCGTCCGCAAGAATCAAGCGCCCTTCCGCATCAGTGTTGATGATCTCGATCGTTTTGCCGTTCATCGCGCGATGGATGTCGCCCGGCTTCGTTGCATCCGGTCCCGGCAGATTTTCACTGGCCGGGATGAGGCCGATGACGTTGATCTTCGGACGCAGTTTTCCGATCGCGCGCATCGCGCCGATCACGGCTGCACCGCCGCTCATGTCGTATTTCATCTCGTGCATGTTTTCGGGCGGTTTGAGCGAGATGCCGCCGCTGTCGAACGTGATGCCTTTGCCGACAAGCGCGATCCGTTCTTCGGAGCTGGGATCGCCCTCGTACGTCATCACGATCAAACGTGCGGGCTGCGAGCTTCCTTGCGAAACGCCCAAGAGCGCACCCATGCCGAGATCTTTCATCCGGTCTTCGTCGAGCGCATCGAAGCTCAGGTCGTTCTTCTTTGCGGCCTCTTCGGCTCGGTCGGCGAGCACGCGTGGCGTCATGTCGTTTCCCGGCGTCAGCGCTAAGCGGCGCGTGAAGTTCACCGACTTGCCGAGAATCTGTCCGTGCTTTGCCCCGGTCGAGAGAGCGTTGCGATCGAGCGCGCCCGCGACGATGGTGAGATTGCGAATATCAATCGGCCGCTCGTGCTCTTTCCGGTAGATCGTCGTGTCGACCGTTGCGACGAACGCGCCCTCGATGAGGAAAGAGGCTGCGCTTGCGGCGTCTTTTACTTCATAGGGGAGCGTGATGGCGATGTCGTGGACGTTGCGCTTGCCGAGATACCGAACCGCGGTACCCGCGTATTGCGCGAGTTGCCACGGCTCGAATTTGCTTCGATCGCCCAGACCGATGACGAGGACGCGACGCACACCGAGATCGGTGGTGCCGGAGGTATGGAAGAGCGCGACTTCATTGTTCTTGCCCTGATGCTCGCCGTCGGCGAGCGCCGCTGCGATGACGCCGCCGAGCTTTGGATCGACGTCGGCAGCCGCGCCTTCGAGTTTTTTGTCGGAGAAGACTGGGACCACAAGCGCGCCGGAGGAAACGCTCCGCGCCAGGTCACCCGAAACCGTTACTTGCATGCGGCAGTCGTTTCTGCCGGTCGAAGCGAAGCCCTGGCTGATGGATCGCGCGACCGATGCGTACGCTGCGGCGGGCGTCGATATTTCCGCCGGGAACGCCGCGGTTTCGCTCTACAAACAGCTGACGGGTGGCTGGAAGCATCCCGATCAGATCGGAGAGCTGGGCGCGTTCAACGGGCTCTTTCGCCTACCTGGCGACCCGGAGCAGGCGCTCGTTGCGTCAACCGACGGCGTCGGAACGAAGATCCTCATTGCTGCGATTCTGCGGCGCTACGATTCCGTGGGCGCCGATTTGGTCAACCATTGCGTCAACGACATCTTGGTCGCGAACGCGAAGCCGCTGTTCTTTCTCGATTACGTTGCAGTCGGGAAGCTCGTTCCGGAGATGGCAGCCGAGATTGTGGCCGGCATCCATCGGGCGTGCCGCGAGAACCAGACCGCCTTGCTCGGCGGCGAGACGGCCGAGATGCCCGGCCTCTATAAACCCGGCGAATTCGATCTCGCCGGGACGATCGTCGGCCTGGTGCGCCTCGCAGATTTGCCAAAGACCGATAGTGTGGCAGCCGGCGACGCGATCATCGCGCTCCCCGCGATAGGTTTGCATACAAACGGATACTCGTTAGCGCGTACGCTGGTGCCGGAAGATGAATGGGGTGCGCCGCTTCCGGACGGTGGCGGCGTCACGTTCGGCGACGCGCTGCTCGCGCCGCATCCGTCGTATCTGCGGATGGTCGAAGCGATTCGCGAGGTCGCACACGTCAAAGCGATGTCGCACATTACGGGCGGCGGCTTGCTCGAGAACGTTCCGCGAACGTTGCCGGCGTCGTGCAAGGCGATTTTCGAGCAAACGCGTTGGCAAGTTCCGGCCTTGATGCGCGAGCTCGTTCGGCGCGGCGGTCTGAGTCATCAAGACCGCTATCGCACGTTCAACATGGGAATCGGCTATACGCTAACCCTCGCGCTCAATGAAGCACCAAAAGCGCTTGCGGCTGCGCCCGGCGCGTTCGTCGCAGGCTGGATCGAAGCGCGGGGTGATGGGGACCCGGCAGTCGTGGTGCATCCCGCGCGTGAGCGCTAAAGAGCCTTCGCGCGAGTTCGTTAACCTCTTAGTCGATCTCGACGAGCGTTTCTCCGCACACGCTACGCAAAACGCACTTGCACGCGTACGCGAGGGTGGTTACAACATCGTCGATGCGCCGCAGGTTGACGAACGATACCTTTCCTGGATCGATTTAGTGTTCGACGGGTCGTGGTCGAGTGAGACTGCTGCCGGTTCTGCCATCATCATGACGCACGATGAGGACGGCAAGCCGGTCGGATTTGCAGCCTATGGCGCACGCGGATTACGATTCCATTGGCTGCGTGAATGGGAGCGGCGTCCCGACGTCGGGCTCTTTGGACCGGTCGGTCTCATGCAAGCGCATCAGACTGAGAAATTGCAGCCGGATCTGATTGCGCTTGCGACTCGGCAAAATGCGCGAGCAAGGCTATCGCCATGCGCTGATCGGCGCGGTCACGGAGCCTCTTTACGATTTGTTCGTTAAGGCCAGCGGCGGCAAGGTCGTCGAGCGAGTTTCGATGGACCGCAATCTGCCCAGTCTTCGAACGACCGTAATGGCGTCTGGTAGCGGCACGAACTTCCAAGCCGTCATCGATGCACTTCCCCAAGGCCTTGGGATCGATTTGCAAGCGCTGGTCGTCAATCGCGCGGATGCGTTCGCGATCGAGCGTGCGAAACGCGCCGGCATTCCCGTGCACGTGCAGGTGTGGGATCGTAATACGCCTCGCGCGCGCTACGATGCTGAATTGATCGACGTCATCGAGCGGACGCAGCCCGAGTTGATCTTGATGCTCGGATGGATGCACTTGGTCTCGGCTGATTTTTTTACGCGCTTGCCGCAAGCGTTGAATATTCATCCGGCATTTTTGCCGCACGATCCAAGTGCGGACGAGATCACGATGCCGGATGGTCAGAAGATCCCGGCGTTTCGAGGCGCGCGCGCGATCCGCGACGCACTACAAACGAAATCACCGTGGTATGGTGCGACGGCACATTACGTCACGCACGACGTCGATCGCGGCGCGGTCTTGATGCGCGTGCCGCTGCCGCTCGTCGAAAAAGACGAAGCCAGCGCCCTCGTCGCGCTGCATCCGTTCGAGCACAAGATAATCGTCGGCGCTATTCGGCGGATACTCGCGGAAAGATGAACGGAAGGTTCGGATCGGCGCCGAGCGTTTCCGGATCGCTGCGCACGGCCGCGCCTTGACGATCCGCTGCGGCCGCAATCATCGCGGCGTTATCAGTGCAGTAGCGTAGCGGCGGAACGACGGTCGGGATGCCGCTCCGTTCACCCCAGGCTCGAAATGCGCGCTGCAATGCCGAGTTCGCCGCAACGCCGCCGGAAAGTACCGCAAGCTCAAAACGGTCTTGGGTGATGACGCGATCCAACCGGTCGATCAGGATGTCGACGACCGCGGCCTGAAACGACGCGGCAACGTCGGCCGGTCGCGCGCTCTTTCCTCGATCCGATTCGAGAAAGTAGCGAACGGACGTTTTCAGCCCGGAGAACGAAAGATCGAGCGTCCCCGGATCAGGACGATGACGCGGAAAGCGAATCGCGCTCGGATCGCCTTGGTGCGCGAGCGCATCGAGCTGCGGACCGCCGGGATAAGGAAGTCCGAGCAACCGTGCAGTCTTATCGAACGCTTCGCCGGCTGCATCATCGCGCGTCTTGCCTAAGATTCGCATCTCGAGCGGACTCTCGACCGCAACGATCTGTGAATGGCCGCCGGAGACCAGGAGCGCGAGAAACGGATAGCGCGGCGTTTCCGCATCGTCCAGAAACGCTGCAAAGATGTGGCCGTGTAAATGATTGACGGCGTAGAGCGGCTTATCGATCCCAAAGGCGAGCGCTTTGGCCGCTGCAACGCCGACGACCAAGCTGCCGATCAAACCAGGTCCCGCGGTTACCGCAATGCCGTCGAGATCGGCGAGTGACGTTTTCGCACGATCGAGCGCGTCCTCGATAGCAGCTGAGAGCAACGCCGTATGACGCCGGCTCGCGATTTCCGGAACGATCCCGCCGTAGCGCGCGTGAAACTCATCCTGGTTCGTCGAGACGTTTGAGAGAACGTTCGTTGCGTCGCGGACGACTGCCGTTGCCGTGTCGTCGCACGACGTTTCGATCCCGAGCAGCAGCAAGAACTTAGCGCGAGAGAACGCGCGGTGGAATCAGCCAGACGAGCTCGGCTGCGGGAGCGCTGGCGTCGGTCAACTCGACGCAGGCCAGCGCGCCTTTCTTGAAATCGATCCGCGCGCCGCCGATTAGCTGCCCGATCGCCCGGCTCATGCTCGGATCGTGTCCGACCAGCATGATCGCGCCGGCTTTCGGATGATGTTCCAACACGTGCAAGAGTCTCTGGATGTTGAATTCGAGCCCAAGGTTCTCGTCTTCAACCAGGCTCTTACGCAGCTTCAAACGCTTGGCGACGATCTCGGCGGTTTGTCGTGCGCGAACGAGAGGGCTCGTAACGATCGCTTCGAGCTCTAAATCGAGCTCCGCCATGTTGTCCGCTTCCCGTTCCATTCGTTTGATGCCGTCGGTCGTGAGCGGCCTGTCAAAATCATCTCCGTGCCAATCCTCCCGCTCGCCGGCTTGACCGTGCCGCAGGAAGTAAAGTCTCATGCTAAGCGGTCGATCTTCGCGGCCATAATGAAATCGTTCTCATGCAAACCTTTGATCTTGTGCGTGTACAACGATACGGTTGCATAGCCCCAGCCGAAGGTTATATCGGGATGATGTCCCTCGCGTTCGGCGAGTTCGCCGACTTTGTTGACGAACGCGAGAGATTTGGGGAAGTTTTCGAAATTGAATTTGCGCTCGATCCGGTGAGCATCGTCGACGAGCTCCCAATCCGGCGCTTGCGCGTGGAGTTTTTCTGCCTCATCGCGACCGAGCGGCGGCACGCCGCCCCGGCAGGGCGTGCATGACTTCTGAGCGAGGGCCGATTCCATGCCGCACTATCCCTCATGCCATGCCGCCCTCCCTGGCGGGATTGAGTTGGCGTAGCGAAGCGGGTTCGCGTTTTGTAAGGATGGCTTGAGCAACAGCCTCGCCGACCGCCGGCGCAATCTGAAAACCGTGTCCCGTAAAGCCGGCGGCGACGTAGAGTCCCTGCATGTGCGGGACCGGCCCGATAAGCGGAACCCCATCGAATGCGTCGCCCTCGAGTCCGCACCAACTCGTCGCGGGTTGCATCGGTGCAAGCGAAGGGACAATTGCTGCAGCGACGGCCCAGTTTCCGTCGATACTCTCCCGGGTTGTCGTGCAGTTGTGGCTCTGCTCGTCGATTTGTCCCGGCCATCCACCGCCGATCATGAATGCGCCGGTGCGCAGCTGTTTCAGCGAAAGCGCGCGATTGGTCGCGGTAATCGTCGGCTCGAGCGCGGGCGTTGCGGCATCGAGAGCAGCATCTGATACGCGCGCAACCTTATCGGAAGATTAAGGCCGAGCGTGCGCGCAAGGCGGACGCTCCACGAACCGGCTGCGAGGACGGTGGTCGCGGCCGCGTGCGTCGTGCCGTTTACGACTGACGCCGGCAACGCGTCGACCATCCAAGGCGATGCCGTCGACATACGTTCGATTGAATGTTGCGCCGGCGCGCACCGCCGCCGATGCAAACGCCGACGTCGTTGCGCGCGGATCGGCTTGTCCGTCTCCCGGCGTGTACGCGGCAGCGATGACACTTGGTGCGAGCGCGGCCGCGAGCTTGCGTAATACGGATTGCTCGATATATTCGATGCTGAATGCCGGCATCGCGCTCTCGCTCGATGCGCGCGCGCAACTCGTCGATGTCCTCTTCATGCTCGACGACGTGAAGATGGCCGCCGCGGCGGAATCCGGTCGGTGCTTGCAACTCGCCCGAGAGCGAAGGCCAGCGTGCAGCGGCTGCCACCGTAAGCGCCCATTCGCGTGGGTCGCGCCGTTGACTGCGCACGCCGCCCGCGCTTGCCCAGGATGCGCTCGGCGACGATGGAGCATCTGCATCGTCGAATAGCGTAACGCGCGCTCCTTCGCGCGCCAAGTGATAGGCGATCGACGACGCCGATGACGCCGGCGCCGATTACGACGACGTCGTTGTCGTGCAAAATCGTTCGGGACGAAATGGGGCGAGGCGATGCTCGGTCTCGCCGTCGAGAATCTCACGCGCTACCGCGCGTGCAAAGAACGGCGCGAGCGTAACGCCGCTGTGACTGCAAACCACATAGAGGCCCTCGCAATCCGGTACCGGCCCGACTGCGGGATGTCCGTCCGCGGGAATGGACGCGAATCCCGAGCTTCGCGTTTTCGATCTGCACGCCATCGAAGCCACGTACGACCTTGCGTGCGGGCGAAAGCAGAAGCTCGTCGAGTTTTTCCGCCGGGATCGTCGGCGTCGGATCGTCACCTTGCAGATCCGTCGTCGTATTCTGCAGGAGCATTCGGTCGTCGCCTTCGGGCCGCAGATTGATCGCGCGTCGAGAGCAGCATTGTGCGCAAATGTGGCGCCGGCGTCGTGACACCCAAGCAACTGCGCGTCGGTGCCATCGGCATCGAAAAACCCGCGGTTGCAACGAGCGCGCCCGTCCAGCGACCGGCGGCGCAGACGACGACATCGGCTTGATGCGGCGTACCGTCTGATAGGGAGACAACACGCGGGCCAACAGCGGCGACGGTTTTGCCAATGTGCACCTTTGCGCCGGCTGCACGCGCGCGCTCGAGCAGCAAGGCTGCAAGCGGAACCGCATCGACATAGCCTTCGCTTGGATAAAACGCGATTGCCTCGACGCCATCAGGCGGCATTAGTGCGGGATCGATCGCTCGCAACGTTGCGCGATCGATAAGCTCTGCGGGATAGGCCCAGCCTTGAAGACGCGCTACTTTGTCAAGGATTCGCGCGATGTTCGTCTTCGCCGATAGCCCATTCGACGTTACCGACGTGGTGGTGCCAGCGTGATTCGCCGAGTTCCATCTCGAGCGCCAAATGCTCGCCCATGCCTGCAACGTTGAGAGCGTGGTACGCAAGCGGCAGCTTTCCGTTGGAATTCGTCCATGCAAAGCTCGTCGCCGTCGTCGGCGTTCGATCGCCGGCGTCAAAGACGGTGACGCGCGCACCGGCACAGGTCAAGCGATAGGCGATCGCGCTGCCCACGATCCCCGCACCAACGACGATAACGTCGCTCATTGCGCCGCAGCCTTTCCGAAGAGCCGGCCGACACCGATCACGCGCTCGACGATGATGACCAAGGCGATCGAGAGGATAATCATGACCGTTGAGACCGATGTGATCAGAGGATCGTAGTTGAACTGCATATAGTTGTAGATTCTCACCGGGAGCGTCATCACGTTCGTGCTGACGACGAACAGTGCGACGGTGAGGTCATCAAAAGATGTGATGAAGGCGAAGAGCCCGCCTGCTATGACGCTGGGCGCGATCAACGGTAGCGTGACACGTCGCAGACGATTGCAGCGGCGTTGCGCCGAGCCCGGCGGCCGCACGCTCGAGCGCCGGATCGATTCCGGCGAGTCCCGCGCAAACCAGCCGCACGACGTAGGGAAGTGCGAGCACCGTGTGACCGATCACGAGCGGCACGACACCGGCGGGGAGCGCGATGATCGTGTACCACTGCAGAAGTGCGATGCCGAGCACGACGGTCGGGATGACCAGCGGCGAGGAAAGCAATGCAAGCCACAGTCCCGCGCCGGGAACCCGCTCGCGCGCAATGGCGACTGCCGCCAGCGTCCCGAACGTGCCGGCGACGAGCGCCGTGCCTGCGCCCACGACGAGGCTCAGGATCAGCGAATTGACGAACTCCGGGTGCGCGAAGATGGCCGCGTACCATGCAAGGGTCAAGCCACGCGGTGGAAATGTCACGAAATTCGTCGTCGTCAACGAAGCGAGCATGACGACCGCGATCGGCGCGATGAGAAAAACGTAGACGAGCGCGACGTATGCTCGATGCAGCGTGCGCATCATCCGAGCACGACGTCCGTATGGCTTCGCCGCAGCACACGGCTGAAGATCAAGAGCGAGATCGTCGAAACGGCGATCAGAACGAAGCCGATCGCCGAGCCGTACGGCCAGTTCAGGAGCGAGACGACCTGATCGTAAATGTAGGTCGATAGCAGCTTGACGCGCGTTCCGCCTAAGATCGACGGCGTCACGAAGGCGCTAACGGAAAGACTGAACACGATCACGCAGCCGGCAAGCAGCCCGGAAACGTCAGCGGCAGCGTCACGCGACGAAACGTCGTAAACGGCGATGCGCCGAGGCTGGCGGCTGCGCGAAGAACGGAGGGATCGATCTGTTCGAGGCTCGCGAGAATTGGCAGCACCATATACGCGAGCGATACGTGCACGAGCCCGATGATAATTGCGCCTTCCGTGTACAGCGGGACCGGACCGTTGCGGCCCAAGATGATCACCCAACCGTACGCGCGGATCACCATGCTGACGAGAAGTGGCGAAAGCAGCAGCAGCGTCAGCCAGTTGCGCGTCGCGCCGCGCGTCTGCTGGAGAAACAGCGCCACGGGATAGCCCATTATGACGCAGAGCGCCGTCGTCTCCAGGCCGACACGCAGCGTGCGCACGAGCACGTCGAGATAGAAGCGGTCGAACAGAAAGCGCATGTAATTTTCGAACGTCCAGCGCGAGGTTACGCCTTGAGTCGATGAATACGCATGGAAGCTCGTGACGAGCAAATTGACGAGCGGGATAACGAGAAAGAAGATCAGCACCGCGAGCGCGGGCACAAGCAGCGCAGGCGCCCAACGCTTCCTCATGGCGCTCCAAGGGTGAGCGCTTCGGCCGGATCCCACTCGACGATGACGCGGTCGCCGACCAAGAACGTTTCGGCGTCGGCTCCCGCGCCTTCAGCTACGATCGTTGACGAGATGCTTGCGCAGTGCACGGTGTACCGCCGGCGCGCTCCCAAGAAACTAACGCTTTCGAGCGTTCCATCTAGATGCCGGCACGATGCGCTGGGCTCTGAGCCCGCGTGACGGATGTTCACGATCTCGGGACGCAGGTAGATCGGCCCCGGAATCTCGTTCAAGTCGCCAACGAAGCTCGCAACGAAGCGGCTACGCGGTCGATGGTATATCGCAAATGGAGTTCCGACGTCTTCGATCGTTCCGTCGCTCATGACGGCGACGCGGTCGGAGATCGCGAGCGCCTCTTCCTGGTCATGCGTGACGAAGATCGTCGTAATCCCGGTTCGTTTTTGAATCTCGCGCACTTCATCGCGCATCGTCCGCCGCAGCTTCGCGTCCAGATTGCTGAACGGCTCGTCGAGAAGCAAAACGGTCGGCTCGATGACGAGTGCGCGCGCAAGCGCAACACGCTGCTGCTGTCCGCCCGATAGCTCGCGCGGGAGGGAACGTTCGAAGCCCTCGAGATGCGTCAGCGCGAGCGCGCTGCGAACCTTACGCTCGATCTCGCCGGCGGAGAGCTTGCGCAAGTGCAACCCGAATGCGATGTTTTCGAAGGCGTTCAGATGCGGAAAGAGTGCGTAGTTTTGGAAGACCATCCCCATGTTGCGGCGATGCGGTGGTAAACGTTCGACCGCATGGCCGTCAACGACGATCGAGCCTGCGTCGGGCTCGGCGAATCCGGCGACGAGATTCAGCGTCGTCGTTTTTCCGCAGCCTGACGGGCCTAAGAGACACACGAGCTCTCCGCGCGCGATCGGAAGATCGACGCCGCAAACGACCTCGCGATCGCCGTAGCGTTTGCGCAGGCCTTGGAGTTTGAGGTACGCGTCGCCGGCTAGCGCGTCTCGATTTCCTTGCTCCACCGATCCGTCCAGTCGGCGCGATGTTGGTTGATTACCGCCCAGTTGGGATCGATGAGCGATTTCACGTCGGCTTGCGTCGTAACGATCTGCGCAAGATTTTCCGGGAGCTTGGTGCGGCTATTGGTCGGACCAAAGAACACGGTCTGCGCGTCCGTGACTTGCGTTTGCGGCTCGAGCAAGAAGTTGATGAACTGCTGCGCGAGCGTCGGGTTCGGCGCGTCCTTGACGAGGTTGGCAGTTGCGAGCAGCGCACCCGCGCCTTCCTTTGGATAGACGAATTGAATCGGGAAGCCGCTCGCCTTCAAGGTGTTCGTTCGGCTGTTTCCCCAGACGGTTGCGACGGCTTGTCCCTGCAGGAAGTAATTCGAGACGTCCGCGGTCTTGTCGAAGTTGACGGCGTACGGCGCGAGTTTCTGCATCGCGATGAAACCCGGATCGATGTTGCTCTCGCTGCCGCCGTTCAATTTCGCTTCCATGATGAGCAGCATGAGGCCGTACGTTTGCGTGATGGAAGGCAGAACGAGCTTGCCTTTCAGTTCGGGACGCTCGAGATCGTGCCACGAGCGCAGCGGCGCCCAGTGGTTTTGAGCAAAGACCTTTGTGTCGTATGCAAGGCCGATCGCGATGAGACCGATTGCGACGCCGACGTTATTCGGAAGCTTGCCGACCGGGTAGACGTCGCGCAGATTGGTGACGATCTTCGGATCGAGCGGCGCGAGGAGACCGAGCGAGGCGGCTTGAGCTTGCGGCCCTTCGTCGACGATCGCAACGTCGATCTGCGGATGTGCGCGCTGCGCCTGGAGCTTGGCGTTCGTATCGGTGGAAGCACCGGGGACATACGTCACGTGGCAGTTGCATTGTTTTTCGAACGCCGGGATCACCGACGTCTCGAGTCCCTTTTGGAACGAACCGGTATATCCGGCAACGACAAGCGTCGTTGGAGTTTGGGCTTGCGCGGGTGTGACGAGCGTGGCCAACGCGAGCGCAGCGACAAGGACAAGGCGGCGTCGCACGGTATGCTGGTGCATCAGACAGGCTCCTTGATTGAAAGGCGAAGGGTTTACTCCGATGATTGAGACCGGAACGCGCGTGGTTCCTATGTTGATTGGCGGTGAGTGGGTCGAAAGCGCGGACTCCGAATCGATCGAGATCGAAAATCCGGCGAAAAAGGAGCCGATCGCACGGGTTCCGAGGGGAAAGGCCGCGGATATCGACCGCGCCGTCAAGGCGGCTCGGGCGGCGTTCCCGGGATGGAAGAAGACGGCTGCGCGCGAGCGAGGGCGGCTCATGCTCACGATCGCCGAGAAGTTCGATGCTCGCGCCGAGGAGATCGGACGCCTCATCGCGCTCGAGACCGGCAACGCGTTGCGCACGCAATCGCGTCCGGAAGCAAAAGACTCCGCCGATCTCTTCCGTTATTTCGGTGGGCTGTGCAGTGAGCTCAAGGGCGAAACGATTCCGCTGACTGAGGATATGCTATGCTACACGCGCCGCGAGCCGTATGGCGTCGTTGGTGCGATCATCCCGTGGAATTCGCCGGTGATTCTCGGCTCGATGAAAATCGCGATGGCGATCGGCGCCGGCAATACGATCGTTCTCAAGACGGCCGAAGACGCACCGCTTGCGATGCTCGAGGTCGCAAAAATCTGCAATGAGGTCTTACCGAAGGGCGTCGTCAACGTCATCACCGGCATCGGCGAGGAAGCCGGCGCGGCGCTGGCGCGGCATCCCGGCGTCGACAAACTCTCGTTCACGGGTTCGACCGAAGTCGGCAAATCCATCATGCGTAGCGCGAGCGATCGAATCGTTCCCGTTTCGCTCGAGCTTGGCGGAAAGAGTCCGAACATCGTCTTTGCGGATGCCGATGAACTGGCTGTCGTCGAGGGCGTCATTACCGCGATGCGCTTTACGCGCCAGGGTCAGTCGTGCACGGCCGGCTCGCGCCTCTTTCTCCACGAATCGATCTTCGATTCGTTCTTGGAGAAGCTGACGGCGAAAGTGCGGACGCTAAAGGTCGGCGATCCGCTTGCGGAAGAAACCGATATGGGTTCGATCATCAATCGCAAGCAGTTCGATAAAGTGTGCTCGTACATCCAAGACGGCTTGAATCAGAAAGAAGCGACACTGCTCACCGGCGGCAAACCGCCCTCGGACGGTCCGCTCTCCCAAGGCTATTTCGTCGAGCCGACGATCTTCGGACATGCGCAGAACGACTGGCGGATCGCGCGCGAGGAAATCTTCGGACCCGTGCTCGTCGCGATTCCGTGGCGCACTGAAGATGAGGTTATCGGGATGGCCAACGACAGCCACTATGGATTAGCGGGCTTCGTCTGGACGCACGACGTCGGCAAAGGTCTGCGGACCGCGCACGCAATCGATTCCGGCTTCGTCCAGCTCAACCAGGGCTTCGGCCAGTTCGCGGGTCAGCCGTATGGGGGCTTTAAGGAAAGCGGGATCGGTAAGGAATTCGCCCTGGATGGGATGCTGTACAGTTTTACCCGGTCAAAAACGGTCACCGTAAGTTTGAAACTCTAGGGATCCTGGGAATCGTCTCCTCGATAGAGAGAGGAGCATCAATGCGTAAAATCCTATCCGCTGTCGCCCTTGCGCTTGCCGTCGTTTCGCCGGCAATTGCCAAGGATGACAGTACATTTTACGGGCGCATCGTGCACGTTTCCAGCAATAATCTCAAGGTTCAAAGCAAGACCGGGGAAATACTGAGTTTCTTGATTCTGCCAAAGTGGAAGAACATTTGGTCGGACGACGGCAAGACGACGTATCAGATGTCGTTCTTGCACAATGGGACGCCGGTCGAGGTTCTCTACGACCAAAGCGCTCTCGGCGCACGTCACGCGGACAAAATTATCGTTCTACGTCATCTTCCTATGTAGGTCGACCAGGATTAATTCTTCTGGTTAACGCGAGCAGTTAGCTCGTCGGCAAAAGCCGCGACCGTTATGGGCGCGCGCTTTTCGCCGTCGGGCGCTCCGCGTTCGTTGACGCTTACCGTTTTGTCCGCAAGCTCGCTCTTTCCGACCACGAGGATGTACGGAAGCTTCTGCGTCTTCCAGTGGCGGATCTTGTAGCCGAGCTTTTCGTTTGAGGTATCGGCTTCAACGCGGAATCCGCGTTCGCGCAATTGATCGCGTACTTCGTACGCGTAGTCGAGCTGGTGCTCGCTGATCGGCACGACGATCGCTTGCACCGGCGCGAGCCAGGCCGGGAACGCGCCGCCGAAATGCTCGATCAGCACGCCGAAGAAACGCTCCATCGATCCGGCCAGGGCGCGATGGATCATGACGGGGGGATGATCTTTGCCGTCGCTGCCGCGGTACTTCAAGTCGAAGCGTTCGGGTAGCACGAAGTCGACTTGCACGGTTCCGAGCTGCCACTTGCGGCCGATCGCGTCGTGCAGGTTGATATCGAGTTTCGGTCCGTAGAACGCGCCGCCGCCTTCGTCGATCTGGTAGGGCAGATTGTATTTCTCGAGCGCGGCGCGGATCGCGGCTTCGGCGATGTCGTCCGTCGGACCACGGTGCTCGCGCGTCGAGAGAAAATATTCGAAATCATCGAAGTTGAATGCGCGCATCAAGCGCAGCGCCTCTTCGACGGTCTGCTCGAACTCGAACTGCAGCTGTTCGGGCGTGCAGAAGAGATGCGCGTCGTCTTGCGTGAAGCCGCGGACGCGCGTGAGGCCGTGCAGCGTCCCGCTTCGCTCGAAACGATAGACCGTACCGAATTCGGAGTAGCGTATCGGCAGATCGCGGTACGAGTGCAGCTCGCTGCGATAGATCAGGATGTGACCCGGACAGTTCATCGGCTTGAGCCGAAAACGCTGACCCTCGACTTCGATCGGCCCGAACATCGATGCGGAGAAGTTTTCGAGATGTCCTGAAATCTCGTAGAGTTTCTCGTGAACGATATGCGGCGTGACAACCGGCTGGTAGCCGCGTTCGCGCAGACCTTCGCGAATGAAATTCTCGACGATGCCGCGGATGATCGTCCCGTTCGGATGCCAGAAGACGAGACCGCCGCCGGCGTCCTCTTCGATTGAGAAGAGTCCGAGCTCGCGGCCAAGCTTGCGATGATCGCGCCGTTCGGCTTCCGCGAGAAACTCGAGATACGCATCGAGTTCCTTTTGATCCGGAAACGCGGTCCCGTAGATGCGCTGCAGCTGCGGGTTGTGCTCGTCGCCGCGCCAGTACGCGCCGGCGACGCTCAGCAGCTTGAGCGCCTGAATCTCGCCCGTACGGTGCGCGTGTCCGCCGCGGCACAAATCGGTAAAGTCGCCGATCGTGTACAGCGTGATCGGCTCGCCTTCGGGGATGTCGCGCGCCAATTCTACTTTATAAGGGTTGTCTTTGAAGTGCTCGATTGCGCCGGCGCGCGACGACTTCACGGCCCGTCATCTCGTAGTTGGCGGCAACGATCTCGCGCATGCGCGTTTCGAGCCGTTCGAGATCGGCCGGCGTGAACGGCTCCTTACGGTCGAAATCGTAGTAGAAGCCGTTTTCGATCGCGGGCCCGATCGTCGGCTTTGCTTCGGGAAAGAGATCTTGCACCGCATACGCGAGTACATGCGCCGCCGTGTGCCGCAGTTTATGGAGCTCTTCGACGCGTTCCGATGCTATCATGATGCTCTTAAGAAGATACGACGCCCAGCGGGCGTCGTATCGGATATGGTGGGCACGATAGGTTTCGAACCTATGACCTCTACAGTGTCAATGTAGCGCTCTCCCCCTGAGCTACGCGCCCCTAAGGGAGCATTATACTACGGCCCTCCAAACCGGCGCTCCCCCAGAACCGTGCGCCTGAGCCTGCATCGCTTGGAGCCGGTGTTGCTTGAGCGGGTCGCTTGGTCGAGGTGCTCAAGGGTTGTCATCCCGAGCGAAGTCGAGGGACAGGGACAGAGTCTTCGTGGTTCGCGCTGGCGGCTTTGCTGAGCTTGATTCTACATGCGCAGAACGCAACTTTACGTGTTGTTGCGATTAGTGCGAAGGTGAGTGCGAGGTCGGAAGAGCGGGCGCCAAGAAGGCTTTATCGTGGAACTCACCGCCGTTTTCCGTAAAGTGTCTCAAGGCTACATCGGTTTTGTCGAGGAGTTGCCAGGAGCTAATAGCCAAGGCGAGACCATTGAACAAGTGCGGTCGAATCTGCACGAAGCTGTATCGCAGGTTTTAGAAGCAAACCGAACCTTGGCCGAAGACTCTCTTCGCGATCAGGAGGTCATTAGGGAGCGCTTCATCGCGTCCTGAATGAAGCGTCGTGATCTCGTCCGCCATCTTGAGCGTCACGGTGTGAGCTGTTGCGCGAAGGTCGCAATCATACCGTTACGTGAATCGGATGCGAAGTAAGGCCTCGACAGTGCCGAGACACAACGAGATCAACGACTTCTTGGCCAGCAAGGTTTGCCGCGACCTCGAAGTGCCCGATGGTTCATTCCGGAGACGGCGGTTGCGCACGATCAATCGTATTTCCTGAAAGGTGACTTAGCGCATAAGGTCGTCCGGATGGACAGCCCGTAGCTGCGACACTTGACCACGTTTCGTTTGAAGATCGTACCCGCAGCGAGCGCCACAACCTCATTGAGGCGCGGTGGATGCGCTGCTTTGAGGGCCAGGGCAGCATCTTTTCAGCTTGCACCGAGTTGATGATTTAGAAACGATCTAATGAGTGGCAACGTGACGTCGGATCTCTCGAATGTCTGACGGTGGTCGAGTCCGTCAAGAATGTGCGCAACAATATCAGCTTTCGTCATGCCAGCTCGGTGTAGTTCAAGGGAATTTACAACGCGCTTGTCCTCGCCTCCGACGATCAAAAGCGTAGGGATTGAAAGTTGCTCTGGCTCAACGGTTGGCCACGATTGGAGACCGAGAGCAGCCGCCAGGACCGCATCGGGGTCGATCAGGCTGAGTTCTTCCTGCTCAATGGCACTCAAACCAATCTTTTCGAGGCGCCCATCTCTTTTTGCATCAATGAACGCCTGCCACCACGCTCTCACGGTCGCGGCGCGTTCCTCCAACATCGGTTTACCGAAGGCTCCCCCTATGGAGATGACTTGCGTGACGCGTTTGTCGCTCGCCGCTAGCCGAAGCGCCGCGTTCGCGCCCCACGATGAGCCGACGCATCGAAACATCGCGACATCGCAAGCGTCCGCCACTGCCAAGATGTCCGCAGCGATACAATCGAAATGATAAGCGGCCGGCTCTTTCGGTTTATCGCTAGCCCCGTGACCTCGGCTGTCGATGCTAATAACGCGAAAATCTCGCGCGAGCTGCGCAACATAACCCGTTTCAACCCATCGAGCAGCCGATCCGGGTAATCCATGCAGGAGGATCAAAGGGCTCCCGGAGCCCGCGACCTGGAAAACAATGCGAGTGCCATCGGCTGAAGTCGCTGCGCCCCGCTGGTCTGAATCGATCAGAGCAACCTCACCATCTGCTCTGCGGATAAACCGCGTTGTCGAAGAACATTTGCGAGAGTCTTCGGTTTCAGAATGGCGCGCGTTCGAATGACTGTCACGAGTTCGCCATTTGGGCCGATAAGACGAACGTGCGAGCCGCTTTGCCGTAGCTTCTGGAAGCCGCCGCGTTGCAAGGCAGCAATGACGGCATTTCCGGTTAAACGCAGAGCGCGCGGACTCACGTAGCTATGCGAGGTCTAGAAGTCAGATCGCTACGGCGATTCGCTCGATTCGAGCGTCGGTATCGCTATCTGGGATTTCTTCGCCACGCGTGGTCCTATCGGACAAGACAAGTTCAATTGCGTCTTTAGCGTTCGAGAGAGCATCTTCGACCGTCTCGCCCTGGGTCGCTATTTCGGGAAGGGCAGGGACGGAAACACTGAAGCCCCCTGCTTCGCGTTCGGGTTCTAAGACGACGGCATAAGATCGCTCAACTGGCACACCACACGAATTCGTGTCAGTGCTAGACGCCACCCGCTCTGGGAAGTTCTTACGTGCCGATCGTGGAGCGCCACATTGCGCGCGCTCAAACGCACCCTGATTTCTACCCTCGAACGAGCGCCTAGTGCGCAGCATGCTCGCTATGCCCACCGTGCGCAAAGAAGAAGCCCCGATCTCTCGAGGCTTTCCAATTTCGTACGTGAGCGATCGCAGTTGGAGAACCAGTGTCAATGTGGCGCTCGCCCCCTGAGCTACGCGCCCCTAAGGGGTGATTATACTACAACCCGTCGAGGGCCGGGCCCCCCGATTGGTTAAACCTTCGAGGTCGAACGTTTAACTTGCCACGTTTACCTCTCGGGCAATCCGATCGCCGGTCTCGGCTCTTGCTTTCCGTAGATCGTAGTCGGCTTGCAGCCCAAGCCACAACTCAGGCGATGTCTTGAAGTATCGACCAAGTCGCAGCGCCGTATCCGCCGTAATGGCACGTTTCCCTCTTACGATCTCAGTGAGTCGGTTCGCGGGTATCCGCAAAGCGATTGCAAGTTTGTTTGCGGTCAATGCCCGAGGTGCCATGAAGTCCTCGGCGAGGATTTCCCCGGGATGGATCAGCGGAACTTTTCTCATAGTGTCCTCAATGGTAGTCAACGATTTCGACGTCGAGCGCGTCGCCTTTCTTCCAGACGAAACACACACGATATCGTCGATTGATCCGCAAGCTGTGCTGTCCTAGGCGATCATCTTTGAGCGCTTCAAGGCCGAGCCCGACGCCACGGAGGTCGTTTAACGACCGCGCTTGATGTAGCAGAAGAAGCCGGCGTAGCGCGACACGTTCGAAGCTTTGAAAACGCAGTACCCGTTCCTGATTAAATAACCGCTGAGTATCGCGATCAGCGAAGCTTCGAATCACTAAACCGCAATATACTACGTTATGCGTCGTACGTCAAGCGTACGATGCGACATGAGCGATGACTTTGTGGGTCGATGAAAATGCCTACCGCCCAAACTCCACATCCTGTCGACATTTACTGTCGACAGGATACGTAGAAAGCATCTTCATCTAAGTCGGAGAAATGCTATAAGCACGGTCGTTAGCTTTACGTTTACGGTCCCTATTCGGAGGTGTGCCGGTGAGGCGGTCGGAGTTGAACGTGGCATACAAAATCGGATTTCGGCGAAAGCTGGCCTGCGCTGCTGCAATCGGGTTTAGTGCGTTCGGTTGGTTTTCGTGCTATTTCGCTATAGCAACAGCGGCCGAAAGCATCGCATACGAGGGTCCCGCAAGTAGCATCGTGAGCCGCTACGATGCCGACACTGATGCCTTTGCGCGACGGTATAACGGAAAGCGCGTCCATCTGACCGACGCATTAGTGCAAAGCGTCACGTGACGTGTAAGGCAATTTCAGGCCGCGGACGATCGAACCGGCGACAACCCTCCGTCCTCTATTAGCTCACTCCTACGGTTTTCGTTTCCGTTGGCGGAGCGCCACATTGTGGCGCCGTAAACGCACCCCGATTCAGACCCTCGAATGAGCGCCCATAGTGCGCAACATGCGCACTATGCCTATCATGCGCAAAGATAAAGCCTCGATGTATCGAGGCTTTTCCCAATTTCGTACGTGAGCGATCGTAGTTGGAATGCCAGTGTCAATGTGGCGCTCTCCCCCTGAGCTACGCGCCCTAAGGGAGCATTATACTACGGCCCGCAAACGGCGGGGTCCCCCAGGCCCGTCAGGCCGCCGCCGTCCTATATGACCGAGCTTGGTTGGTTAAGTTTTCTCCGCTGTCATCCCGAGCGAAGTCGAGGGACAGTGGCGTGCTTGCAAAATTGGAAATGCGTCGTGAATTTCGCCGGTTCCTCACGGCTGGAGTTCGCGAGGATTCCAGCCGCTGCCGCGAACCATGCCTAGCACGGAGGTTAACAAGATACAAGTTGAGGATTCGTTTTTACGTCGGTGGAATCGTCTGGATCGTTACCCTGCTGGCGACTGCAGCGCTCGTTCCGATGTCGGCACACGCGGCGAATGTGTACGCACACGGCGACGCAACCTCCGGAGCAAAGCTCGTACAATCGTCGGGCTGCGAAGGCTGTCATGGCTCCGCGCTGCACGGAAGCTCGATGGCTCCGAGCCTCGTCGCGATCGAAAAACGGATGAGCGGCGCGCAAATTGCGAAAGCAATCGACGACCCCAAACCACCGATGCCGCGCTTCGGCTTCAGCCAGAAGCAAGTTGCTGACGTCGTCGCCTACGTTTCCGAACTCGACGGCGGCTCCGGCAAACCAATCGTGCGTCTCAACCCCGCAAATCCGACACAAGAAACTACGGTCACCGTCACGTTCCCCGATAGGACGCCTCAGGGAGCGCAAGTCGAGGCGACGATGCAAATGGGCTCGATGAGCCACGGAACCGGATGGCTTCCGCTGCACAAGACCTCAGATCCGCACACGCTCGCAGCGAAGGTCCATTTCTCGATGGGTGGCCCGTGGATGATCCACGTGAAGTATGCGGGCAAGGTTATGGATGTACCGATTTCGGTTGGCGGCTGAATGACGCGAATCGCACGAGGCGCGTTCTTGCGCGCCTCGGCGTCAGCGCTCATGTCGGCGCGAGCGCTCGCTCCGCTCTCGGCCGACGCCGCGGAACAGGGAACGATCGAGTACACGTTAACCGCCGCGCCGTTCACGTTTCGGCCGTTCCCTGGCATCGTCTATAATGGGCTTGCGTACAACGGCAACATCCCGGGCCCGCTGATTCGCGTGCGCCACGGACAGCGTTTACGCACGCGCTTCCTCAATAGAACGGGAGCGCCCAGCACCGTCCACTGGCACGGGATGATCCTGCCGAATAACATGGATGGCGTTCCGTACGTGACTCAAGAGCCCGTCCCGAACGGCGGTGAGTACCTCTACGAATTCGTTCCCGGCCCGCCGGGCTCGAGATGGTATCACAGCCACGTCGGCGGGCAGTTGTTCCAGGGCCTCTTTGGAATGATCGTCATCGACGATCCGCGCGACGAGCCTGCGGATCTCGACGTCGCGCTGGTTTTTCACGATGTCCCAAAGGCTGCAACGATCGCGGCCGCAATGCGCGGCACCAGCACGGCACCAATGGTCGATCCGCTCGGTTCGCCGGAGCTGCTCGCGATGTCGCCTGACGACAAGATGGGCGACGAGGCAGCGTACATCGCCCATTGCGTCAACGGTGCGTGCTACCCCAGAACGCGCCCGATCGTAGTACGTGTCGGACAGAAGATTCGCTTGCGCATCCTCAACGCCAATCCCACGCAAACGCGCTACATTCGTTTAGGCGGTCACACGCTGCGCGTCACGCACAGCGACGGTAATTCGTTGCCGCAGCCAGTCAACGTCGAAGCCTTACGCGTCGGAGTGGCTGAGCGTTATGACGCTTGGTTTGAAGTGACGAAGCCCGGAGCGTGGTTGCTGCAAGGTCTTTCGGCGGATCCGATGGCGTTCGAGCAGGCCGTAGTGATCCACACGCCGGGCATGGAACACGCGTCCCCATTGGGTTCTCCCTCGACGCTCGAAGGCGTTCGCTTCTTCACGTACGAGCTCGCCGGGGCGGCCGACGCGGTCGGCACCAAACCGGCGGCGATGCGGATCGACGCACGTGCCGCGTACGTGCTCGGCGGAGGTGCATGGGGCTCCTCGCATTGGACGATGAACGGCAAGACCTGGCCGCACACACGCAAGATCATCGTTCGCCGCGGCGATAATGTCGAAGTCCACTTCAAGAACAAGACCGACATGCATCACCCGATGCATCTTCATGGCCACGTCTTCGAGCTCGTTGCCATGAACGGCCGCACGCTCCGCTATCCGTTGCCTAAGGATGTAACGCTCGTCGATCCGAACGGCGGGACGATGACGTGGCGATTCGCGGCGAACTCACCGCCCGGCCGATGGGTTCTGCACTGCCACAACGACGTGCACATGATGGACGGAATGATGACCGAGGTCGATTACCGATAACGCTCGCTTACTTTCGGAACGAAGTTACCCAACTCGATCGAGGCGACGCACCTTGGAGCGCCACATTGCGGCGACGTAAACGCACCCTAATTCGTACCCTGGAATAGCCGCTCATAGTGCGCAACATGCTCATCATGCCTACCATGCGCAAAGAAAAAGCCTTGATCTCTCAAGGCTTTTCAAATTTCGTGCGGCGACGATCCTCAACGGAGTGCCAGTGTCAATGTGGCGCTCACGAACGGCGGGGTCCCGCCACCAGGTCGGTTGACTACGCCGCTGGCATCCGAAGAGGTTTCAGCTTCGAAATCTGTCGTGCTTCGGGCGAGTGGAGGGCATCGTAGATGTCCACGGCAGCTTGTAGGTTGAGCCAAGTCTGCAGACTGACACCCAGAACACGTTCGAGACGCATTCCCATCATGGGTGTAATGGCACGCTTTCCGTTAACGATCGCATTGAGATTAGCCCGACTGACTCGCAAACGCTTGGCGAGATCACCTTGGGTCAGTCGGAGCTCCGGATCCGAGAGGTAGTTACGAATGAGATCGCCTGGTCTGCTCGGCCTTCGATGCTCCGGAACCATAATTGCTCTAGCCATTACTCCGCCTCGTCATGAAATTCACCGGCGATAATACCGACAGCCCCATGCTGACTGTCCCAGGTGAAACGAATACGGTATTGCCCATCAATTCTCACTTGATACGTGCCTCGGAGCTTACCGCGCAGTACCTTGAATCGCCAACCAGGGGGATAATTCGAGCAGTCCTGTAGCGTAGCGGTGTTCAAAATAACGTCTATTTGCGCAGCGGTCTTGGTGTGAAGAATTGTAGGCACGGCGCGACGACTAACCTTATCGGGCCTCCCGTCCCAAATCAGGCGCGTCTCGTCGTTGCCGAATCGATCCACCCAACGCCATTATATCTTGTCAAGCGACACTTTACAAGGTCGACACTCAGAGCAACAATTTGGAGCGTCACATTGAAGACGCGTAAACGCACCCCGATTCGTACCCTCGAATGAGCGCCCATGCTGCATCCATTTCGGGCTAATACATGTGGTCTAATTGTCTCGGTTTAGGCGCTCAGCGGGTTGGGCCGCGTGACGCCGGGAAAAGGGCCGCATGAGCCGATCAATGCCGCTATTGAGCCGTCGCGATGCCTTGCAAATGCTTGTCGCTTCGGGCGTCGTCTTACTACCGATCGAAACTCTTGCGCAGGGCAGCCCCGCGCAAGGCGGGACCCTTGTAATGGACGTGCAGCCAGAGCCACCGACGCTCGCGTCCTATATCAGTACCGCGGGTCCCATTGGCCAGGTCTCAACAAAAGTTTATGAGGGGCTGCTCGAATACGATTTCAACCTGAAGCCGCTGCCGAGCCTCGCCTCGTCATGGAATGTCAGCGCAGACGGCAAGACCATAACGTTCAAGATACGTGAAGGCGTCAAGTTCCACGACGGGACGCCGTTCACGAGCGCTGACGTTCAGTTCACAATTATGGAAGTGCTGAAGAAGTACCATCCGCGCGGTCGCAACACGTTCGCGGCTTTGGACGCAATTGACACTCCGGATGCGCAAACCGCCGTGTTCAAGCTGAACACTCCCGCACCGTACATGATGATGGCGCTTTCGGGCTACGAGTCCCCGATGATTCCCAAACATCTCTTTGCCGGCACGGACATCGAGAATAGCAAATACGCGAACAGCCCCATTGGGACCGGGCCTTTCAAGTTTGTCGAGTGGCAGCGCGGCCAGTACATGCGCTTCGATCGGAACCCCGATTATTGGCGTTCCGGCGAGCCTCATATCGCTCGTGTCGTGGCGCGCTTCATTGGAGATTCAGAAACACGCAGTGCTGCGATGCAGGCCGGCGAGATAAACTATGGCGGATTCGCCGCGATATCGTATTTTGACGTCGCGCGACTGACCAAGATTCCGGGGATTGCGGCCACGACCAAGGGCTACGAAATGCAATCTCCGATCATCATGCTCGACTTCAATACGCGCGTAAAGCCGTTCGACGACGTTCGCGTGCGGCAAGCGATCTCGTACGCCATAGATCGAAAGTTCGTGATCGACAATGTCTGGTTCGGCTATGGAAAGGTTGCTACCGGGCCGATTAGCTCCAATTTTTCGGTAAGTGGCATCTATACACCGAACGTTAAGAACTACAACGTGCGGAATGGGGTTGACATCGCGAATAAGATGCTCGATGCAGCCGGCTATACGAAAAAGGCCGACGGAACGCGCTTTGAGATCGTTCACGACGTCACGCCGTATGGCGATGAGTGGAAGCGTTTCGGCGAGTACTTCCAGCAAGTGCTCGCAAAAATTGGTATCAAGGCAACTTTGCGCTACGAGGATGTCCCGACGTGGCTGCGCCGGGTCTATACCGATTACAACTTCACGATCACGTCGAACTGGATTCAGACCCTTGCCGATCCAGTAATCGGCGTCGACCGTCTCTACGCTTCAACGTCTATAAAGAAGGGCACCGTGTTCGTCAACGACTCCGGGTGGAGCAGCCCTGAAACCGACAAACTCATGAAGGACGCGGCGGTTGAGATCAATCCGGCGAAGCGGGCCGAGCTCTATCAGCGGTTCCAAAAGTTGGTGGTCGAAGCGGCGCCGCTGATCTGGGTCTCGGAACTGAAGTTCGTCACGGTGTACAATACCAAGTTCAAAGATTCTGACGGTCAGTCCGCTTGGAGCGTATGCCTCGTTCAATCGGGTGTCACTCGGTACATAACAACATTCCGGCGATATGAATCTCGGCACGGAGCGCGTCCGCTTTGTTGCGCGTCGCCTCGCTCTAGCAATACCGACGATCCTCATCGTCGTTAGCCTGGATTTTCTCTTGGTTCACCTTGCGCCAGGCAATGCGGCGGACGTCTTGGCGGGAGAATCAGGCTCCGCGACGCCGCAGTACATGGCGTTCCTGCGGCACGAATTCGGTCTTGACCAACCGTTTTACATCCAATACCTCGACTATATGAGGAGTATCCTTACCCTCCACCTCGGATACTCTTTTCGCGACGGCATGCCCGTGCTGAATTTGATCCTACAGCGGCTAGTGCCGACGTTGCTCTTGATGTGTACGACGCTCGCGCTTTCAATCGGCGTCGGCATGCTGCTCGGTCTCATCGCTGCCGGCCGTCCCAATTCTTTCCGCGACGGTCTGATCTCAATATTCGCGTCAGTTTCGTTCGCAACGCCGTTGTTTTGGGTCGGGCTCATGTTGATCACGCTGTTCTCGATACATCTCCGCTGGCTCCCAACCAGCGGGATGACGGATGTTGCGGCATTCTATGAGGGACCGCGGTTAGTTGCGGACGTTCTCCGTCACCTAATCCTGCCGGCCGTAACTCTATCGCTGTTCTACATGGCGCTCTCCGTCCGGCTCATGCGCTCCTCGATGCTCGAGCAATCCGGCATGGATTACGTCGTCACCGCGCGCTCAAAAGGTATGACGGAGCGTGCAATCACGGCTCGGCATGTCTTGCGGAACGCAAGCTTACCGGTGGTTACGATGGCTGGAGTGCAGATTGGAAATCTGCTGGGCGGCTCCGTCGTTGTGGAGACGGTATTCGGATGGCCGGGCATTGGACTACTTGCCTTCAAGGCGCTGTTTGCGCGCGATCTCAATCTGTTACTCGGGATATTTTTCATTGCGGCGTGCCTCGTCGTTGTCGTCAATATCGTGGTCGACGTGCTCTACACGTTTCTCGATCCGCGAATTCAGCTTTCATGAAACGCGCCGATGCGATCGAGTTTTTCCGGCGCTTCGCACGCAACCGGGCGGCATCGCTCGGATTGATTATTCTCGTTGTGGTCGTCGTCGTCGCGGTTGTGGGACCAGTTCTATATCCCCAAAGTCCGTTTGCGTTGGTGGGCCAGCCCTTTCTCCTGCCCTTCGGACACTTTCCACTCGGAACCGACATGCTGGGCCGAAGCGAATTGACGGGGGTTATCTATGGCGCCCGCACGTCGCTTTTAATAGGACTCGTGGCGACGATATTCGCAACGCTGCTTGGCTTACTGATGGGCGGCATTGCCGGATACTATGGCGGCGCTATCGATAACGCCCTGATGCGGTTGACCGAGATATTCCAGACGCTACCGTCGTTCATTTTCGCCATCCTCGTCGTTGCGATCCTGAGTCCGTCGATCAAGAACGTCGTCATCGCGATCGCGGTCGTTTCCTGGCCACCCATGGCTCGTCTCGTGCGCGGTGAGTTCAAGGCAATGCGAAACCGTGAATTCGTGCAGGCGTGCATCTCGATGGGGATGAGAGACCTGCAGATTATCGTCGTCCACATCCTGCCAAATTGCCTCTCGCCGATCATCGTCACGAGCTCTCTAATGGTTGCGACCGCGATTCTAACTGAGTCGGCGCTTTCATTTCTCGGCCTGAGCGATCCCAACGTGATGAGTTGGGGATTTATGGTTGGAGCGGCGCGCGAATTTTTGCAAACGGCCTGGTGGCTTTGTGCGATCCCCGGTCTTGCAATCATGCTCGCGGTGCTCGCGATCAGTATGGTCGGCGATGGCTTGAACGATGCGCTCAATCCGCGATTGCGAAACCTGTAAGCGATGAGCGAAACGATTCTCGATATTCGTAATTTAACAGTCGATTTGCCCCCGTGGGCCGATCGTCCGCAGGCCGTGTCGGATGTGAGCGTCGCACTCCGACACAACGAGATCTTGTGTGTCGTCGGCGAATCCGGTTCGGGAAAATCGGTGATGGCACGCGCCGTGATGGGATTATTGCCGACACCACATCTGCGCGCGAGTTCGGGAAGCATCTTGCTCGAGGACGAAGACTTGCTGAAAGCTTCGCCGGCGCGGATGCGCCAAATCCGCTGCGCCCGGATCTCGATGATTTTCCAGGAGCCGATGACGGCGCTCAATCCGGTCAGAACGATCGGTTCTCAGATCGAAGAGGTTCTCACACTTCACACCGATCTGCACCGGCGCCAACGTGAAGACCGCATCGTTGCGATGCTAGAGTCCGTCGGTCTATCCGAGACGCGGCGACTGATGCGTTCCTATCCGCACCAAATTTCCGGCGGACAGCGGCAGCGCGCTATGATCGCGATGGCGTTGATCCTCGAACCGGCTGTCGTGATTGCAGACGAACCCACGACAGCGCTGGATGTTACGACTCAGGCCCAGATACTGGCATTGATCCGAGATATGCAGGCCACTCGCCACATGGGCGTCTTGTTCATCACCCATGATTTTGGAATCGTGGCCGAGATTGCGCACCGAGTTGCGGTAATGCAGCAAGGCAGACTCGTAGAGGTGGGAGAGGCGCAGCAAGTGCTCAACGCGCCGCAACACGCCTACACCAAACTGCTGATTGCGGCGGTCCCGAGCCTGGCGCCGCGCGAAAGAGCTTTGGACGTCGACGCGCCTACCGTTCTTTCCGTGCGCGGACTCGACAAGAACTACCACGGCAACCGCGCGGTGCACGCCGTAAAGTCGGTTGACCTCTCTATTCGCCGCGGGCAAACACTCGGACTGGTGGGAGAATCGGGTTCGGGAAAATCCACATTGGCAAGATGCATCGTACGCTTGGTCGATGCGGACAAGGGTTCAGTCATGTTGCGCGACACGGATTTGGTGAAGCTCTCTCGCGCGCAGCTACGCTCGTGGCGCAAGCGCATTCAAATGGTATTCCAAGATCCCTATGGGTCGCTCGACCCACGTTTTCGTGTCGGGAAATTGATCGCTGAAGGCCCGATGGTGCACGGCGTTTCGGAAGAAGAAGCCTTGGCCCGCACCTACTCTCTTCTCGAGCTCGTCGGACTCGATCGCCGTGCCGCAGAGCGCTACCCTCACGAATTTTCCGGTGGACAGCGGCAGCGTATCGGGATCGCCCGGGCTCTTGCGCTGGAACCGGAAGTACTCGTCGCCGATGAGCCGGTATCCGCGCTTGACGTTTCCGTCCAAGCGCAAGTTCTGCGGCTTCTCGCGGATATTCGAGACCGTTTCAACCTCGCGATGCTCTTCATCACGCACGATTTGCGCGTCGCCGCGCAGGTGTGCGATAGCATTGCCGTGATGCGTTATGGCGAGATCGTCGAGACTGGCACGACGATGCAAGTGTACACTCAACCGCAACACCCGTACACCCGGGAACTGCTGGCCGCGATTCCGGGTCGGCATTGGCATCCAGATTTCATGCGGGCCCCGTAGTGCCGGAACGAGAACCTCTCAAAGCTCCGCGGGAAACATCTTGGTCCGGGTTGAGGTTACGAATGCAGTCGCTACGTTCTATGTCGACGATGAAGTCTGTGACAGTCTTCTTCGCTGTGGCAATCATGGTTTTCGCAAGTGGTTGTGCGCAGAGTACCGAGGCGCGGCTTCAGGCCCAGTATGCGCGTGCAGTGGCCCAGGATATTCTCACGCGGTTCGTCCTCGTCGATCCGAACAATCCGTCAAACCATATCGGCGCCTACGCGGTCGTTACGACCTCCCAGGATGACAAGGACGTCATTTCGTGCACCTACAATCCCGGCCGCGCTTCAAACCCAAAGCAGCAAGGGCCGATTTCTTCCTACGTGCGTGTGTTCAACGTCGCGACGAAGAACGAACGGCTCTATTACACTCCTGTTTCCGCGGACGATGCTCTGGGTCTTATGGAACAAGCGCGAGCTTATGGCGAAGGACTCGGGGAGATTAGCCGGATCTTCGGATCGCGCAAGCTTGGATACGAGCCGTTTACTGAAGACTCCGCAGGAGAAAGACACTTCATCTTTACCGAGTGTAAGGCACCTTAAGAAACACTGATGCACCTTCGTCGTGCGGTCGTCGTGTATGCGGCCGCAACGCTTCAGGGCCTCTCCTTTACTCTCGTACCATCATTGGCCACCGAATTTTCGCATGCACCGTATGTCATCGATGCGCGTGCCTTCGGAGTACTGTTCATTCCGCTGACGCTTGGAGCGGTCGTGGCAGCGGCAGCCACGCCTCTGCTCGCCCGAAAGTTTGCAATGGTAGGCGTCCTGGGCCTGGGCGTCATCGCGAATGTTGTCGGGCTCCTAGCTCTTCTTCGGATCCGTCGTCATGCCGCGCGAGGGAGCCTACGTGCTGCTCCTCGCTGACACCACCGCGCTCGGCATTGGTTTCGGCCTGAATTTCTCGGCGGTGAATGAGCTCGCATCTACGCTATCGACGAATGCGACGCGTACGGTGACGATCGCAAACGTACTCACTGGGTTGGGAACCGCCGTCACACCGCTATTTATCGGCGGTCTGGTGGTTCGCGGACTGTGGCCAGTTTGGCCAGCGCTTCTCGCCGCTGCGTTCGTGTGCGTGCTTGTGCTCTCATATGGCTGGAAGACGCCATCGGTGACGACGCGTGGCGCGAATATCCGCCGCCCCATATCGCGTGCGCTCGTGCTATTCGGTGTTGCCGCGGTGCTCTACGCGTTCTGCGAAGGTACGTTCTCGAGTTGGGCAACGACGTTCGTACACGTCGATCGGCATTTGTCACTCGTCACCGGGGAGGCTGCACTCTCCGGATTCTGGTTCGCTCTAACCGCGACGCGGCTGCTCATGGCGTTCGCAACCCGGTTCTTTCAGCCGCCGCTCGCGTTCACAACGTTCCCTATCGCGATTGCGGCCACGCTATTGCTCTTACCGGTTTGGGAATCTGCGCCGCTCATCGTGATCGGATTCATCGTTGGCGGGGTCGCCTGCAGCATCGTCTTCCCGTACGGAATGTCGCTGGCGCTCGCGGCGATGCCCGACGATAAAGATCGCGTTGCCGGAGTGCTCGTCGCTGCACTTATGACGGGAGAAGGGCTAGGCACATTCGCCATCGGTGCCGCTCGCAGCAGCGGATTCGCGTCACTGCCGGACATCTACCGATTGTCGGCAGTGGTGGCGTTTGCTCTCGCGATCGTAGCAACGCTCGCTCGCAGAGCGTCGCCCGAGAGTGCCGTGAACTCCAGCCGGTAGACACGTTCCTCGCCCGGCTCGAGAAATGGCAGTGTACCGTGAGCCGCTGCGTACTCGCGTCCTTGAATTGCTCGCGTATTGGCGGGCTCGACCGACATGACGTAATTCGATCGATCGAGCTTGCGCCACGAGAACAGCGCCGGTAATGTCGTTGGGTCATAGGCCAACTCGAATCCGAGCCCACGGTCGTCATTACAGCGGTGATTCACGATTGCTGCGCGCGCCAGACCATCAGCGCACGCGATAGGAGTATGGATAAACACTTGCTCGGCGAACCCGGCTTGCGGCTCTCCCCCGCAATCCCAGACGTTCAAGCCCACTTGTGCCTGCGCGTCGCGCGGCTCCACAATAGCATGCGAAACGTGTGCGCGCGTAGAGGAGCTCAGGAGTGGGAAACCAGCATTGCAGTGATAGAGAATCATGTGCGGCGTGCGTTCGCTCCCCGCATTGATCACGCGGTCCTCGAGATGCAGCGTTGCGCTCCCAAGTTCCGTCCACCATCGGCGCGACAGCACAAGATCGACGCCGAGCGCTTTGCTCTCATGAAGTGTAGCGCGGACGTCGAAAACGCAACGATCTCCCTCCCATCGGGTCTCCGCAATCATTTCCGACGCTGGAACGTTGTTGATCCTTCCATGGAGTCCATACTCTCCCCAACGGTCTCGCCCCGCCGGGCCGAAATTCGCTAGGCCGCACGTCGTTAGCCACCCGCCGAAGAACGAACGAAGCCACTCGTCGCCGCGATCGTCGTAGTACGCCGGCGAAGCAAGGTCGTTCGCGCTTCTCCACACGAACGGCACCCCGTCCAGCGTGGCTCGAGCGACGTCAAGCGCTCGATCGACCACCATCTCGACACACAGTCGACCGGTATCGATGCGGATGCCGCGCACACCATCAGAGCGTCCGCCAGCATAGCGAAACTCGCTGATTCCTCCGACCTGGGAGAGTGAGCCGATTCGGCTTTCGAGTTCTGCGCGCGACAGATGCTGCCCGTAGAGATCCATTACGGATTCCCTATGGCGGCGTGATCTCGACGATGGCAAATCCGCGCGCGTCGATGACGACGACGATACCGTCGAGAATAGCGTCTCTGTGTAGCTTGCCGAGATCCTTCCATTCGTTCCATAGAGTCGAAAAGACTCGCACCGAGTGTTCGTTCCTCGGCACCGTATCGAGCGATGCGGCGGTAGTAATCGCTTCCGCTGCAGAATTGCCGATGAAGACCATCGTACGATCGCCGTCGGAAAAGGCTACGACGGTCGCGAGAGGATCCGCAACGTGAGCTTTGTCGGTAACGTCGCGCGCGTACGTCGTGAGCGGCAAGTCGGAGGCAAGATCCGATGTTGTGTACACACACATGCCCTCCGGCATGCGCGCAGCAATCCACGCGATCGTCTTTTCTCGAAACGGCACGTTGACGATCGTCAGCCAGCGCCAATCAGCAGCCAGGCTTGGGCTAATAGTTGCCTTTTCCCCTCGAACGTCAAGGCCCGCAGCGCCTTCGATTGCAGCCCAGAGATAGCGCGGTGCATCCCATGGTGAGAGCATCATGCCCTGGTTGACCAGAATCTCTCCGTGCAGCCACTCCGAGAATTGGCCCGGAACGGTATTATTCCGTCGCGGATCGCTGGAAAAATGTCTAAAGCTGCTCGACAAGGCTTTTGCCATGAACGCCGGATTGTATTTTGCAGCTGCGAATGCGTACCAAAACGTTACCGCAACCCAGACGCCGCCGAGCAAACCGTAACCGTTGGTCGGCCCGTAGAGTAAATCATCGCGCGGCACGGTTCGGATTCCGGCATCCGTCCAGAACGCGGCGTCGCTCAACACGCCGATGATTCGAGCGGCGCGCTCCGGAGGCGCCACGCCGAAAAGAACGGGGAAAATGAGATCGGACGTGACGTCCGAGCGCCGCGAACCGTCGACGTCGATCGTAAGGTAGTACAGACCGTTCGCCGGGTTGACGAGGTGCGTGTTGATAGCGTCGCGCAGTGCCTCGGCCGAGGCTTTGTATTTGTTTGCTGCTGCATCGTGTCCGAAATGGCGAGCCATTTCAGCGAGCGCATTTAGAGCCGCATAGCACTCGGAATTGACCTCGGTCGAGGCGCCGCTGATGCGATAATTCTGAATCACGTTTCGCCAACCGATGATGCCCCAATCGGACGTCTTGGTGGACGTGCACCAGACTAGTCCCTGTTCGTTGCACTGAGAGAGCATGTACTCCATAGCACGAACAGCACCAGGATAGCATTCACGCACGAACTGCTCGTTGCCGGTCACGGCGTAATGGTGCCAGAGAGCAATTACGGCCAGCGGCGTGTTATCGTTGACGTTGAGTCCGTAATCGTCCCATTTGTCGTTGCGAACGTCGTAGTACTCTACAATCTTCCCATCGGGCTCTTGTAGGCGAAAATACGCCCGCAGCGACTCGCGTGCGAACTCGTGATTCAGATAGTCGGCCCCGAAGGTCATCCAAGCCGTGTCTCTCCCGACGCTGTTACTGCTGCGCGTCGGATCGTTCGTGAAGCACCAACCTGTTGGTGCATACGTTTGCACGCGAAGCATGTTGGCCTTCGCCCACAACACGCCCTGATTCACATCATGATCGGGTGTCCGTAAAATCGATTGTCGCAAGTATTTCCAGTAGTATGCGGAGGTTCGCTCGAGGGCCGTCGCTCCGTCTGGACACTGTGCGCGTGCTGCGACAAGATCCTCTCGCGATTTCGCGGAGAGAAGGCAAAGGAACTCGACCCAATGACTCTCTCCCGCTTTAAGATCGATTTCGACGTGGATGGCACCCACGGGATCGGGTCCAACTGCTGTAGCTGAACTTGCAAGTGAGCCTGGGGACGTCCGCGCGACGACTTTGCCTCGGTCGTCGCTCGTTTCCCAACCCTGTGCTGGAGCAAGCGTCGCGAAGAGACGGATCTGCGACGGGGTGCTCGTATTCCAAGCGACCAGCCCGCCCAGCGCGCTATCGAATTCGGCGACGACGTCTTGCGACGTGTTACCCCGCAACTCGCAAAACGCGTAAGCGTCGAACAATGCCGGCGAGGCGGACTGATTCTCGAAGTGAAACCGATAATATACCGCCGGTACCGGAATTTCTTTACCCGTGGCTCCATCGTAATTGTAGGGAAAGATCTGCTCGTGGACCTTTACGCCGTTATCGAGCACGTAGGTGTGGTCTTGTCGCTCGGGATGGATGTGAAACTCACCACGATGGCTCGAGAGACGAACCTTGCTTCGCCGGTCCCAGAGACGCACGCATACGGCACCAAAGAAATCGTACCCGGCATCGGACGAATACACTTTTTCGATCGCACCGGTTGGCTTGATGACCACGCAACAACGCGGTGCGCCGATCGTGCTCCCTTGTGCCATCTGATCGTCGTCAAGAATGTAGGCAAAGCGAGAATCGACGACGGTCCCAAGCGAGGGATCCGGAGTGGTTGCAAGCATATCGTAGCGCGCCACTACAGGGAACCTGCCTGGCGCATCATGCCGCCGTCGATTACCATGGTCGTCCCCGTCACGTACGCCGCGGCCTCGCTACAAAGCCAAACCACAAGTCCGGCTATTTCTTCCGGTTTCCCCCATCGGTGTAGGGGGATTTCGCGAAGAAGCTCTTCATCCAACTTTACGTTGGTTTTCGTCGCGGCATCCATCGGCGTATCAATTGCGCCGGGGGCGACGTTGTTTACGGTGATGTTGTGCGGCGCCAGTTCGACGGCTATCGTACGCATCAGCATTCGCAGGCCGCCCTTGGCAGCGCAGTACGGGACGTTGGTGGGAGCGGTAACGTCCTCGTGAATAGAGGAGATATTGACGATTCGGCCACCTCGGCCTTGCGCGATCATCTGTTTTGCAGCTGCCTTGCTGCAAAGAAATGGTCCCGTAAGATTGACGGCTATTTCACGTTGCCAAACCGCATTCGGGGTTTCGATAAATGGATATCGCGATTCGATTCCTGCATTGTTCACGAGAATATCTAGACCGCCGAAGACGCCAACTGCGTGAGCAATCAATGTGTCTACGTCATCTGCATCGGCAACATTCGCGGCGAACGTGCTGACGCTTTTGCCGGCACGAATGAGTTCATCGGCAAGCGCCTGCGCCGGGGTTGAATCTCCAACGTAATCGATGACAACCTTGGCGCCTTCAGCTGCCAAGGCTTTTACGATCGCCGCTCCGATTCCGGTATCAGCTCCGGTGACGATCGCGGTATTGCCGGACAACGTCATGTTCACTTTGAGGGAAACGTTGCCATGGGTAATTGCGTTTCACGCGGCGGCGCTAGCATCCACATGTGGTGACTCGAAGCGTAAGGGAATCCCAGCGGAAAATCTGTATAAAACGAGACTGTCTGCCCCTGAGCTTTTCGGCTGATCGCCGGCGTCGATATCGTCCAAGCGTATATCAGAATCAGACAGATAAGCGCTTAAGAGAATGCTAGCATACGCCCGTCTTACTTCTGAGGGGGCGGCTAGGTTGGAGAAAACCAGGGCTAAGCACGCAGAGAATGGTTCGCCCGTTAGCCGGCTCTCATTGCGCAAGAACGCGATCCTCAATTCAGTTGGGGATTCGACGGCCGCCCTGGTACTCAAGCGGGGCACGTTCTTACAAGTAGCTCTACGGCAACGAATTTACGATGCGGAACAGCCGATCGACGAGGTGTATTTCCCGGTCGATTCCGTGCTTTCGGTTGTCGCGCGAATGAAGGACGGCAGCCAGATTGAAGTCGGGACGATCGGTCGCGAAGGGATGTCAGCCTTCCCGCTATTGATGGGCGCTTCGAGTACCGCTAATGTCTGCTACTGCCAGGTCCGCGGCGGCGCGATCAAAATTCCCGCCGCCCTCTTTCGCGAGCTGATCGCGACCGATCCCTTATTCCGCCAACTTCTCGATCGCTATCTGCAAGCGTATGTCAACATGCTCGGACAGCTCGCGGCTTGCAATCGGCTGCACACTGTCTACGAACGATGCGCGCGCTGGCTCCTGATGACCCGCGATCGCGTAGACGTTGATGAAATACCGCTGACCCAAGAATTTCTCGCCATGATGTTGGGCACCGGACAGTCCGGCGTAGCCATTGCCGCTGCAACGTTACAGCACGCGGGCTTTATAAAATACTCGCGCGGCACAATCAAGATTCGCGACCGATCAGGCCTTGAAAATGCAGTCTGCGAGTGCTATCAGATCGCCCGCGACCAATTCGATGGATTGCTACGAGCGGTGCCCGGCGCAAGGGCGAAGACGATGCCCAAGACGAAAACCAAGCCTAAGACGATGAGAACTTTTGGCGCCAAGCGCTTGCGCTTCGATGATGTCCCCGACCGAATATCGAAGCGAGCGCTCAAGTGAGCTGCGCCGATTAGCGCCGTCTGCGTGGAGCGCTCTTACGCCTGCGTTTGGGACGAGGGGCGCCGGTTTTCTCGAGCCTTACTCCAGGGACGCCGCGCAACAATCCGCCGAATTGCTCGCGAGCCACTTCATAACATTCGCAAGCAGCGCGTTCGAGACCCGGCCGGTCGAGAATCTCGATGACGCCGTGCACAGACCGTATGAAGCCCGCATTTTGTAGCGTAGCGGCGGCGATGGTCACGCCGGACCGTCCGGTGCCCAACATCATGGCGAGAAATTCTTGGGTCAGCGGTATCTTATCGCCGTCCACACGATCACGCGTCATCAAAAGCCAGCGCGCGCATCGTTCGTAAATGGTGTGCAGCCGATTGCAAGCTGCGAGCTGTCCGAGCATGTTGACATACGCTTGCAGATAGCGATCGAGAAGTTGGCGGAACGAGGGATCGGTCGCGATCAGCTCGCGAAAGAGGGCGGCGGGAATTTTGATCGCGCCGCCGCGGACCTGGCAGTAGCAGACATTAGCGGTACTCGAAGCGCCCATCAATAGCGGGAAGGCTGACATCCCTTCGCGACCGATCGTCCCGACTTCAATCTCGCCGCCGTCCTTCATTCGCGCGACAACCGAAAGCACGGAATCGACCGGGAAATACACCTCGTCGATCGGCTGTTCCGCATCGTAAATTGGCTGGCGCAACACGAGCGGCAGGAGGACACCTCGCTTGAGCACCACGCCCGCGCTCGAATCCCCAAGTGCATTGAGAATCGCATTCTTCCGTAATGAGGCTACGGTGACCGGCTGATAGTCCGTCCCAGACTTGCTTACACTCCTCGCCAAAGCAAGCCACCCCACAGAAGCATCTTCCCGCATCTTAGCACGTCGATATTTCTGTGTGGATTCAGGCAGACTTGCGAACCCCGGCCGCTGTATGCTCCACACCAAATGACCACGGCATATTTGGCGATCCCAGATCTGATCGGCGGCCGTGGCAAGGGTCGCCTTTTCAAAAAGAACGCCGCGATCTTTTCGCAAGGAGACACTGCCGACTCAATCTTCTACCTTCAAGACGGCCGCGTTCAACTCAGCATCTTATCCACGCGCGGGAAGGAAGCGATCATCGCGGTTCTCGAGGCAGGCAGCTTCTTCGGCGAAGAATGCCTTGCGGGCCATCCGCTTCGGATGGCGCGAGCAACCGTGATGACGGCGTGCACGGTCCTCGAAGTCACGAAGAAACCGATGCTGACTCTGATGCGCGCCAAGCCGGAATTCTCAGAGGTGTTCATGGCGCATTTGCTCTCGCGCAATATTCGGATCCAGGAAGACTTGGTCGACCAACTCTTCAACTCCAGCGAGAAACGTTTGGCCAGGATCCTGCTGCTACTCGCGAACTTTGGGAAAGAGGGCCGGCCGGAAACGGTGATTCCCGCAATCAGTCAGGAGACACTCGCCGAAATGATCGGGACGACCCGCTCGAGGGTCAGCGCGTTTATGAACAAGTTTCGCAAGATGGGCTTCATAGAGTATAACGGCCACCTTAACGTCCATTCTTCCTTACTGAACGTCATTCTGCACGACTAAGCTTTTTAAAAACGTCTTATTGATATACGCGGCGACGTCTTGGACCTGCGCCGCTGACAGCGTTGCAGGATACAGCTTCGGCATAACGTTTCCTGACGGGCTCTCGATGAATGCAATGGTCTGCGCCAACGACATGCGCGTGGCGATCGACTTGAGGCTCGGACCGACGCCACCTTGACCGGCGGCGCCGTGACAGGCTGCGCAGTTTGCTGCAAAGAGCGTCTTCCCGGCGGAGAGATCCGGTCCGTTCTGGCTAGCTGCGGCGATCGTTTGCGAAGCACGGGGCTGGATCCATGGACCCGCATACAGAACTTGGTAGCTCATGACCGGTCGCGCTCCGACGCTCGAGACGTTCTCGAGCGTTACGACGAGATTAGGCCTGATGCTGAAGGCAACGTCACCGATGTAGTTTTTCTGAGTGTTGCCCAGCCCGTCATTCGTTTGCTCGTAGCGCGCGTCGAGGTGCAGCCACGGAAGGGGTCCAAAAATTCCCTCGAAAGACCAGCCGTTGCTGCCAGCTGCCGGCGAGGCACCGTCATTGGGGTTTGTTGTCGTGCCCGATCAGTGTCATTGCGACCAAGTCGTATTTCAATGAGGCTGAATATGATGCAAGCGCTATCGTACGAGTGAAGTTATCTGTCGCTCCGGATGGCAGTGGAAAGCCACCGCTCATGAACGCGATTCCACCGGTGAAGTGGGAATTGATGGCCATGTTTTGCAGTGAGGCAACGAAACTCTGACCCTCGGCTCCCGCCGTGGTGCTGTTGACATTGCTGTTGTACGCGCGCTCCAGCGGCCCGGTGTTTGTCAAATACGCAACATTGCCGATGAGCCCGTTGCGCCCGATTTGAGTGTACGATGCTCCCCACCGATTGTCGCCGATACCGACAGTGTTCAATCCGATAGGTACCGCGCCGAGCGAATATCCCGCGAGTGAGAGCGACTGGCTCAACCACGGTGCGAAGATCGGCGTGGGGAATTTCCCGGCTTGCAAGCTGCCGTCGCCGCTGGCGAAGACATTGTATGCGCCCCAAAGTTGATCGACCGCCGAAGACGGGAAGCCGTCCTCGATGATCGGTATCGATGAATAATAGGTGACATCTTGACCGAGATTACCGCCGGAAAGCAGCTGAGCGAGACCGACGAAAGTTTGCGGCAAGCCGGGGGTGGGCGAATTCGAGCCGTTTCCGCTAACGTCGATTGAAACGGGATCGTGAAGGTTCTCTTTCATCTGAGCGTGCGCGTCGAGAACCTTGGAAAAATTCGTGGCTAGGATGTACCGGCCGTAGGCGTTAAGGCTGGGCGGCGCGTTGTGGCACTGCTCGCAGCTTACGCCTTGCCCGTTCGCAAAGATCGGGATCGAGTCAGCCGTTTTTGGAGTGACGGTGCCGCACCAGATGAGGGCCACGAACAAGACCCACAGCCAGCAGCGCACAAACGTGAGTCTAAGCTGCATAAAGCCCCTTACGAGCGGCGGCCATCGCTTCTTCTGGGATCTCGTAAACGTCAAAGAACTTGTCCAGCCCAAGAGCAGAGAACGTTCGACGTATCCGTCGATCGCGGACGACAAAGTAGAGTTTGTCCGGGCGCGCGTTCATCTGTCTCTGTGTTCTGATCAATGCACCAAGCCCGTTACTTTCTATATACGTGACGCTGGTGAGATCGAGGATCAGGGGAGAGTTCGCACCGGCGACGGCAGTAGCCAGGGCGTCTCGAAAGATTGACTCGACCGCTTTGTTTACCTCGCCCGAAACGGTCAGGACGTGTACGCCCCGATCCTCGGTGCTTGTCAGCGTCAGATGATGGGCATCTTCAGTAGGGGCGGTCGATCTTTTAATATCGCAAAGTCTAGTCAATCTTCCCACGAAAATCTGTTCGCTATTGCTCACCGCGAATTCGGTATGCTTACTATGCGCAATTTCGTGCGCTCGCTAGTCGCGGGGTCCCGCCTAAGGAGCCTCCAAATGTACAGGCACGTACGGTAAGCATCTTTGCCACCGTCCAATGCTGCTCGTGTACATCGGTCGCCGCACTTGAGTTAGACTCGCTGTTCGCACCGGGCGATCGGTCGCATGGAAGAGCAGACAGCGATCCTCCCACGGTAAACCGCAAAAATCAATCAGGCGTCGTGTCTCACTTTCCGGATCGATGGTAAGCTTCTCATATTCGATTTCGAGAAATTGCTCGGGAGGTAGGACGGTGCGCCAGTGTGCCATGAGTCGTGCATACGCACGATAGAATCGCGACAGTTCATCTGGATCGTACGTGAACTCCAGGTGCTCTTCGAACAATGTAACGTAGGCAGAAAGACATGTGTCAACGGGGTCACGCCGGCAATGGATGATTCGAGCTCGTGGCAACATTAGGTGGATGAGCCCCGCGTGAAAGAAATTAAGCGGCATCTTATCGACGATCCGCGTCGCGCTTGACGCGAATGCCGACGCGCGTTCGACGTACCTTTCACCCATTTCGCGGAGCTGCTCGAAGCTATTCGCTCCGAGGCGTTGCGCGATGGAGGCAACGAAACTAAGCTCGCCTGCTCCGAAGACAAGGGGATGCGAGGAGAGGATCTGCTCGACGAGGCTTGTCCCAGATCGAGGCATCCCAATGACGAAGACGGGGACATCGGATTTGCAGCCGCTGTCACCCCAGGCGCTCATAGTTGCCGGGGAGTAGCGGTGTATCAAATCTTCGACCAAAGATTCATCCGTCGTTACGTCGTAGCGCATCGATGTGCGCTTTAGCTTATTTGCCAGATTGAGATGGGTAAAAGCGACAGGGAGGTCGCTCTTCGACAAATGTGATCTGCCAATGGCGAACTCCAACCGCACGCGATCGTCGAAGGAAAGCAATTGTGTCGACTGCAGCGCCCGTTCCATCGCTGCGATGTGCTCATCGTCTAACTGAAAGTCTGAGGCAAATGCTCGTGCATACATTGCCGATACGAGCTGTGGTTCTCGGCTGAGAACGGTTTCCAAATCAGCGATCGCCTTGTTCTGCATTCCCAATTCAAGGAGCGCCCTCGCTTTATAAACGACAATGTCGCCGTCTGAAGAAAGCGACTCTGCGTGTTGGAACACCTTCAAGGCTTCGTCATAGTGTTGTGCGCCTGCGAGTGAAATACCGAGAAAACAATGCGCTTGGCCATTCTTAGGCTCGAGCGAAACAGCAGTTCTGCTTAGTGTGACCGCTTCGTCGCACATACCCAGCCTTGCGAGAGACCTCGCATGCAGCAGCATTGCCGGCACATGCTTGGGGTCGAGGGCGAGCGCTGCTTCCGTCCAAAAAAGCGTGCCCTCGGCTCCGAACAGGTATCCTGCGATGACGGCGGCGTTTACGTAGATGGCCGGGATATCTTCGGTTGCAATTCGATCGCTTTTTTGATTTCCGCGAAAGCCTCGTCGTGTTGTCCGAGGCCGCACAGTGTCACGGCCAAATCGTTCCGCAAAAATGCGTCGTCGGAAGAGCGCGCCACCGCTTTCCGAAGATGCTTGCATCGGGCTTCCACTCGCCTAACATGACAGGTCTAGTTTAGAGGCACTTTAGACGAGCTCCCAGGAATGTGACGCGCTCGCCTGAAGGGGGCGCTTTCATGTGCCGAGCCATCAAAACAGCCGCATTTAACCGAGGAGTCGAAGCACAGAAAGCGCGCGCCCGAGCGCAGAAGCGTTACGCAAAGGTCCAGAATTGAGTGCAATCGCTCGATCTTAGGCGCCATCCCCCGCGAAAGGCCACCTCAATCGAACTTGGGATGTACTTCTTGCCTCGGACGATTGATAAAGCTCGTGCGAAACTACCGGGCGGCAATCTCGATGGCTATCGCATTTCCGCGCCCGAGGTCACGACATATAGCGTCTCCCTGTTCGAAGCGATTGGTCTAACAGAAGATGAGTTCGTTCAATTGGTGGGCGACGCGGCATCCGATGCGGACATCGTCCACTGGATCGAGACTCATGCCGATCCGCGGAAGGTCGAGCAATGGAACGCGGTTGTTTCCCAAGAGCGTATTTGTGAACTGAGCGAACGCGGACGCGCGTCGCTATTTGAATCCAATCCGTTAACCAAATCCTTGCCGCCCGAGACGAGAGTCCTAGACGCATTGGATTTCGAGGATAACGCTCTCTAACTTTGCGCCCGCAAGAGACGCGCCCTGAAAGCGCGTCGGCGCGACGATTATCAACCGAACGTAACGGCCAGCATGGCGATGTCGTCGTGCGGCGGCGCGACGAGCGATTGCTCGACGATGAGTGGGAGCAGATCCTTTGCATACTGCACATCCGGATTTTCGAGCACTTTTCGAAGACGCTCGAGTCCTTGAACGATATCGCGGCCGGCTTCGACGACACCGTCGGTATAAAGGATGAGACCCCAGGTTCCGGTGAGGTCGAAGACATGATCGCGCCTTACGTGACCAGTCCCCCAACCCAGAGGCATCTCGCCCTCCTCTAGCCACACCGTTCTCGCCCGACGTCTTCGCGACGAGCGGCGGAGGATGTCCCGCGCTTGCGTAGTGCATATGCTTGCGGTCGGGCGAGATGATCCCCAAGAACGCAGTCGCGCTCGCATCGGGGTGTTCGGTCCGAAGACCGTCTTCGACACTTTGCAAAACCGAGGCCGCGCCTCCCGATTCAAGCGTGTGCGCTCGCAGCGTCAGGACCCGCATGCTGTAGCGGAGCTTCCCCATCAACACCGCGGCTTCGATTCCGTGACCTGTAACATCCCCAAGCGCAACGGCTACCGAGCCGTCCGGCAAATCCATCGCGTCGTACCAATCGCCGCCGACAGATGCTGCCGCAGGACAAGTAGAGCGCCTCGAAACGGAGGCCCTCGACGTCCGGCAACGCCGGCGGAAATGACGCGCGTAGAAATGAGGAGACGAGCGTCTGCGTCGCGTTGTCTTGAGCCGGATGTTCGTCGTGCAAAAGCGTGGTCGGGCCGTCCATGACCGTTTCGGCGAATTCCGATCGAAGAAGGCCCATTCGAAGCGTGCCCGTCGACGAGCAATTATCGAAGCCAACGCCGGAAGAGGAAATGTCCATGAGGACCCCCGTTTTCTGATCTTCACGCTACCAGGCGCTGGAGCAAATTTCTGTCCTGAATTGCTCAGCCGATCCCCCTGCCGGACTACGAAAATCGGGCTTGAGCGCCCATCAATCTCAGCCCTCCACCGACGGAGCGCGCAGGGCGCGTCTTTGTTCCGCTGCGTGGGGTCTTCGAGAACCTTGGCGTGACCGTTGTTTTATGACAACGGGAATATTAACGCGACGGATCCGACTCACAATAGCGATTTCTTTGTGCTACCGCTAAATGTTAAACCAGATAACCCGAGCGCTGAGGAAAGTGGGCCGAGGAATTTGTGATAGGGTTCCGATCGCCCGATCGCACTGATTGTAGAGCCGCTGGCGGACCTGCACCGAGCTCGCCGTGCGAACGGGACGTCTAGCCGACCAAAAACGCAGACATCGCTCATCCCATTCGAAACCGCAATACGCGATGAGTCGCCGTGCATTGGTCTCGAAATCGGTAACGAGATCTTCGTATCGCATTTCGAGCATCGCGCCTCGCGGTAATACGCTTGCGCCAAAAATCCATGAGATCCTGATAGGCGCGATAGTAGCGACCCAGTTCGGCGAGGTCGTGTGTGTACGGTAAGTTCCCGCTAAACAGGGTCGTAAAGCACGAAAAGCATGTGTCGAGGGGACCGCGTCGCACGTGAATCAAGCGGGCGTTGGGTAATGCCATGTACGCCATTCCGACGAATTTGAAGTTGAAGGGCCATTTATCGGTCACACGCGCTGCAGCCGGCGCGAGCGACTCGATGTATCGCGCGTAACGAACTGCCCGATTTTTCTTAATGCCTCTGTCAGGTTCGACGGGGTGCCGGGCACGTCGTCTTGACCCTCGATCCATTTTTGGCTGTGCAGCGCCAACTCGAAAATACCGACTTCTTTTGGCGAGTAAGCGGAGAGTTCTCCGCCCGCGTGCACTTCAGGGTGCGCCGCGAGTATCTGCTCGACGAGCGTTGTCCCCGAACGTGGCATTCCGAAAATAAGAACTGGTACCGGCGATGGATCGCCGTGACCCCGCGTTGCCATGAAGTACATCTCTGGAAAAACCATTTCCGAAATGATTTGAACTCTTGAAGCGTCTGGGTCTCGTCGTAAGTCGTCTTCGAGCGCGCCAGCGCATTGCCGTCGCGAAAATGTTGAAAAGAGGCCTCGTAGTCGCCACGCTCACCATACGCTTTCCCCAAGGCAAAGTGGAACGCTATTCGATCGTCGATCGACAAGGCGTCAGGTCGTTCGACAATCGCTTCCATCTCTCGAAGATGACGCTCGTCGACGGGAACGCCCGCGTCGATGAGCATCCGGTGGAAGTGGCCGGCGTGCGGTGCTAAGTCGACGGCGTGTTGATATGCCGCACGTGCACCGCCAATGTCACCTGCTTCGCGAAGTGCGTTTCCGAGACTGAAATGGGCATCTGCAAAATCGGGCGCGACGGAGATCGTCTTTCGATATGAGCGATGGCATCGTCGAGCGATCCCATTTCGCGGTGCGCACGCCCAAGAGAATGGAGAGCTACGGGAAAATCCGGCTGCAGCTCGAGGGCGCGCTGTAGTGGGGCGATCGCCTCGCGCGGCAGATGTGAGCGAATTAGCGCGTTTGCTAAATTGAGCTGCGCTTGTAGCGAGCTTGGATCGAGAGCGACGGCCTGCTCGTGAGACTTGACGGCTTCTGCGAGCGCTCCTTGCAGTTGCAGTGCCAAGCCGCGATTGTCGTAAATTGACGCCAGCCCGGGAGACAGCTCGAGAGCGCGATCGTAATGCGCGAGGGCTCGTTTCAATTCTCCTTGGCCGGCAAGTGCGAGTCCAAGATTGTTGTGCACTTCCGCAAGACTGTCGTCGAGCTGCAGAAGACGTTCGTAGAGCGCGACTGCTTCTGCGAGGCGACCGCCCTTTTGATGGTCCATCGCGCGCTTAAACAGCTCTGGACGCTCATCTTCGGCCCGCTCCATACCGGGCGAGCCTTCGCGATTTGCCTTCTGGCTACTGCGCGCTCGAGGATGCAACCTTAGGGTTCGCTCATGATGTCCTGAGTGCGGGCCGCTTACTCAGCCTACCTCAACGGAACTCCCCTTCCAGAAAAGACCGTTTCATACAACCGCAACGTAATATCGAGGAAATCCTGGCTCGTGTCGATCGTAACGCACAACGCGTCGCCATAACACACGAGTTGATCCGCCCAGACGAAGAATTCACTCTAACCGACGATCAAACGCGGGCGGTCGACAGGATTGCTCGCGGCCTCGAAAGCGGCGTGCTACGAGCATCTGCTCCACGCTCCGACCGGCTCCGGCAAGACCGAAGTCCTCATGCGTGTCGCGCTGCGACGAGTTTTGGAAGGCGGTTATGCCGTAATCATCGCGCCGACGCGCGATCTGGTTCGCCAACACGTCGCCTACTTTTCCGAACGCCTGGATGGCACTGGGCTGCACATTGCGGAAATTCACGGTGGCGTCTCGCCGGCACAGCGTCGCGCATCTGAGGCCGCGGTGCGCGCCGGCGAAGCGCAGATCGTTATCGGCAGCGCAATGCTGCTCTCGATCAAACATCTTTGGGAGCTTGTCGATCGCTCGGCACTCGCAATCGTCGACGACGTAAACGCCTTCGACGAGCGCGAACACCTGCGCTTGCTTGAGAATCTCGATTGTCCGCTCGTCTTTGCGTCTGCGACGCCCGACGAATTGAAACCGTTCTTGACGCGCATCGGCGCGACTAAGAACGTCGCGCGCATGCGCGAGATGCCATTCGACGTGCTACCGACAAAGGTGCATAAGATTGAAGGCGTTTGGGGCGAGCCGCCGGCTGAACAGCTTGCGCGCGCCGAAACGTACATTCGCGAGCATCTGGCGCGCGGTTCGCGGATCTTCGCAATCGGGCGCACGCGTGGCGACGTTCCGCGGATCGCGGAGCGGCTGGCAGAGACGTACAAGATTGACGTGCAGCAGCTGCGTGGCGATATGGCCGACACGGCCGAACATCGCAAACGCCATCGTCGCAACGGCGTCGCTGCAGATCGGAGCTCGACCCGCGTCGAGATGATGCAACAGTTTCGCGATGGTGCACCCTCAATTCTCGCAGCAACGAACCTAGTTGGCAGCGGCCTTGACGTTCCGGCCGCCGATCTCATCGTGATCACCGATTCGGATGCGTTTGGAGAAGCGGAGGTCGAACAACTTATCGGTCGGGTCGGGCGCCGCGATCTTCCTTCGGACGCCGTGATGATTACCGGGACGACGCTCGAGAGGAACCCTTCCAAGGGTATGGCTACAGGCCGCGGCCGGACGTTCATGCCGGTCGGGATGCACAGCAAGAGTTTACGATTTAGGCGCTGAGCCTAAACTCCGTCTCGAGAATGGTCTTCAGCCCGTCAAGCAACATGTGAGCTATGGCTTGCGCGGCGCTGCCGTCGAATACCGACTGAAACATGGCCTCGAGAACCAGAAATGGCGGGTCGTATTTACCCTTGAGGGTGAGTTCCGTTTCGCTGCCTAGCGGCCGAATCGTAAACCTGCCAATGAAGCTAAGGCGCAAGTCATGCGCAGAATACCAACGGATGTCGAGCCGGTCATCATAACGCCCTAGAAAAGATTTATTCGGATGTGATGCGACCTCGACGATGATACTGCGTATAAACGCCAATGCTTCCGGATCCGCGCCATCTTTGTGAGGGACGTTCAGCTCCAGAACATTTCCGTGAGCCTTGAAATGCCGTTCGAGGCTCCGAAGTACGATCGACGATGGACATGCGATTTCAATATGCTCGCCCACCCGGTCTCTCGTGTTCTCTTTTTTTGATGCTGAGCAAGCGATGCTGCTGCTCTTGCATTCTAACGACCGACAATTCGCTCAGCGTCGGCGATACTTTCGAAGATCGCGAACGTCCTATCCAATCCGGTCACAGCAAGCGTTCTGCGAGCGTCCTCCGTGTGTACGACGAGACGCACTTCGCCATTTCTTTTCCACATGTGGTTTCGCAGTTCGGTGAGTTGCAAGAGAAAATTGAAGTCTAGATGCTCGCCATCCGAGCAATCGATTATTGCGACGCTCGCATCATGTAGCCGGGCAAGAGCCGTTCGCATGTCCGCCGGAGTAGAGAAGTCACACCGAGCCAAGTAGACCGCGGCTGAAACCTTGAGCCCGTCGATCATTGAGCGCGTTTCAGACGTTGGATCATCGCCGGCGTCGGTACCTTGACGTCGCATGCAATCTTCATCCATGCGAGCACCTTGACGGTCAACCAGGTCGCGTCGAACTCAAACCAGCGCAACCCGTGACGCGCGGAGAACGGAAAAGCGTGGTGGTTATTATGCCAGCCCTCACCCCAGCCGAGAAGCGCGACCCACCAATTGTTTGTCGACTCATCGCCGGTGTTGAACGTTCGGTAACCGCTATAATGTGCGGCACTGTTCACCAGCCACGTGACGTGATAGGTGAGTACGATGCGAACGAAGATTCCCCAGATGACCCACGACCATCCGCCAATCGCAAATAGCAGGATCGCGAGCGCGATCGTCCACAGCACGTACGTTTTCTCGAGGAACCGATAGAAAGGGTCTCCGGCGAGGTCGGGTGTGATGCGTAGCTGCTCCTCTGCCGAGAGCCGCGCGTCATTGGGGCGGTAGAGCCACTCAAAGTGACTCCACAGCAATCCGCGGTGAATGTCGTGTGGATCTCCAGCTTTGTCGGTATGCGCATGATGAGCGCGATGCGTGGACACCCATTCGATCGGGCCGCCCTGCAAAGCTAAGACGCCGAGCATGGAGGTTGCGTATTCTAAGGGCTTCCTCAGCTTCAAACTGCGGTGCGTCAGCAGCCGGTGGTATCCGAGCGAGATGCCCCATGCGCCGGTCGCGTAGTAGAGCGCAATCATGACGAACAGGGCACTCCAATGAAACGTACCCGGGATGAAGGCGCATAGCGCGCCGAGATGCACGACGGCGAGGCCGGTGAAGGTGATCCAGCCGGGCGCGCGGCCGGTCGTGGATTTCAAGGTTGGCATACGTCTCCAAGCATACGCGGGTTCCGGTCGGGAAATCTGTATAAAAGGGGACGGTTTACCGCAGTTTTGACAGTTGACCCGGTGGGAGTTGTTGATCGAATACGGTCAAGAGGATCGCGTTGTCGGCGTATTGTCCCATCAGGGTAACGTAGTCGACTAGTTTCTCAGGACCAAGAAGCTGCAGAGCCGTGCGAAATGCCTTCGACGACACCTTGCGGTTACCGATCGCTTCACGTCCCAGCGCGATCAGCGCAGCACTGCGCGGGTCCAGTCCGTCAACAGAGCGGCGGTAGCGCACCGCATCGATCACTGCGGGATCGACGCCTTCTTTGAGCGCAAGCGGCTCGTGGGCATTCCACTCGGAATCGGAGTCGAACTCGCGCGCGGTAACGAGAATTGCAATCTGTTCCAAACGCTTATCGAGCCCGGCTTCGAAGCGCAAATAGCGGCTCGTTTGCACTTCGTACGCATCAAGTTGCGGACTGTACATGCGGATGCCGCCGGGGCCTTGTAAACCAACCGGCGAGCGACCGTCACCAGAAATCTTGTCGTATAGCTGCTTCGCGACGTCATCAAGTTGATCTCGCTTGGGCAAAGGCAGCCGGTTCCGGGAATCCGGATACACGTCGGCCGGAAGGTTGACGGTAACCGCGACATTCGCATCTGCGGCTCTCACAGGTACGTGCTGTGTTGCACCGATAGCGTAACCGACGCTGGCCGCGCCAAGGAGCATGAGAATCATGAGGCGACGTTTGATCACTATTCTTCCCCTTTGTGCCGCTCGATTCGTAGGAAAGAGTTAAATGCTTGCCGTCCGCCCCGCCACGCTTAGCGACGTCGACTTCCTGGTTTCCACGCAAGACGCGCCGCATGCGCGCGGGTTTATCCATTCCGCCACGGCCGACCAAATGATTGCTGCCTTAGAGAATCTGGAGCGGGCGACTTTCATTATTACTGACGACGATGCTCCGGTCGGTATGCTTCTGTTTGCGTACGAGCCCGATGATCCGTGGCTCATTGAGCTTCGTCGAATCGTCGTAATGACGCCGGGACGGGGAGTTGGCGCGTATGCTCTTCAGTGGCTCGTCGACTGGGGCTTCAATACGATTGGCGCACATCGTATTTGGCTCGAGGTAGTCGAATCAAATGCTCGAGCGCGTCGCGTCTATGAACGTGCCGGTTTTCGGCTCGAAGGCGCCTATCGTGATGGGTTTCGCGGCAAAGACGGAAAGTATGCAGATCTATGTGTCTATGGGTTGCTCAAATCGGACGCTCGTCACTTTCACTAACGACGCGGTATATTTGCGCTGCAACTTCCGCTGGAACTTCCAGCATAGGCGCAGACCATGCGCCCGCGAGAAGAGTCCCGGGGATGCGTCGGAGTATTTTACGGTCGGTGGGGCTATTGCCAAAGAGCGCCGTCCCGCGAAAGCCCTCGAACGCATCGGTCGGCGTGAGAAGCGTGCAAAGCAACTGCGATGTGCGGGCGATCAATGCTTCGGCACGTGGATCTGCCACGCGATCTCGAGCCTCGCGCAATAGGTCATCGCTGATAGCGTTCTGTTGCACGACGAACATCATCTGTTTACGCAGATAGTCGGCCTCGGTCATTAGTCTCCGCCGCTTTGCGCGGGCGAAAGAGTTGAGCAGCTCGCCGGCTCGGCTGCGAAGCAAGAGCCGCATTGAGCGTCGGAGGATTGAATCTGACGTCACCGCCACCGGCGACAGCAACACGACCGGGATCGCGGGCGTCGAGTTCGCTGCGACTTGGAGGACTATTGAAGCGACAGTACCGTGCGCGACGATCGCGCTCGCGCCCCGAGACGCCACCCGTATTGCTTCTGCGGTCGCTCCGACGGGATCGTAACTTGATGCGGCCTCTAGAAGATCGAGCTCGCGGAATTCAATTTCTGGCGCGCACTCGCGCAAGCGACTCCACGTGCTGGCTCCGCCGAGATACGGAACGCTTCCGGTGATGAGGAGGACGTGTCCAGAAGCGACTACGACTCACCTTTGCGCTGATGGAGCGCGAAACCGTTACCATCGGGATCCGTTGCAAAACAGATCGAGCACGTCTGAAATTCGTAGACTTCGCTGACCGTCGCGTTGTTTTCGAGTAAGTGTTCGCGCGCCGCGACGATGTCATCGACTTCGAAATTCACGCCACTCGACGAGCCGGGATGCTGACCGGGCGGCGGGTCGCCATCGATCGCGAACGTTGACGAGCCAACATCGAACTCGATAAAGCGATCGTTGAAATACTGACCCTCTTGTAGCCCGAGGACATCGCGATAGAAGGCGATCGCCCGGGCGACGTCACTGACGGCGTAGGCGGTAAAAGCTACGTCTTTGATCTTCATGGTCTAAGGCGATTGATGCGCGCCTGGCGCCGCCCGACCTGGCGGCTGAGACGCTAATGCTTGACTTTTAGTCAAGTAGGCTTTACATTGCAAATATGTTGATTTTTTGGGGGTGGCGTTACACTGCAAGCCTCTTTGCATGGCTCGCTGTTTACGCTGTCTTGCTCCTGGGGAGCGGGACGTTATTGCGCGGTGATTCCATACACGCAATGCCGTTACGCGTAATCTTGGCATTGTTGCCGATGATTGCTGGATTCGGCGTCCTGAATGTGGTGATGCGGGCCTATCGTCAGGGAGACGAACTCGAGCGGAAGATCGCCGCAGAAAGCATCATGTTCGCTTTTGGCGTCACCGCGTTGCTGACGTTTTCGTACGGGTTTCTGCAAGCATATGTCGGCGCCCCCGACCTTTCGTACTTTTTCGTGTGGCCCGTACTGGGCGGAACGTGGTTCATCGGCGGCATGCTCGCTCGTCACCGTTACCGGTGAAAAACCGATTGAAAGTTCTGCGCGCGGAGCGAAATTGGTCTCAGGCTGAGCTCGCTAAGGCGGTTGGCGTCAGCCGTCAGACGATCAACGCGCTGGAAGTCGAGAAGTACGACCCGAGTCTATCGCTCGCGTATCGAATCGCGCGCATTTTTGAGCGCCCGGTTGCAGACATATTTATCGACAACGAAGGCAACACGGCCGTCTGAGCGCGAAAGCTAGTGCGTGCGATAGAGGTTGACGGCTACGATCAGGCCGACGACTGCGATAACCACGCCGCCGGTCACAGCTACCCAAGCCGGCATCGCTGAAATCGTTTCTCGGCGAAGTGCACGGTCGGTGAGCACATAGCGAAGCGATCCGTACCCGCCCGTTAGGATTCCCGCGATAGCCATGATCGTGCCGAATGCGGTGGAAGCTCCAGTTCCCCCAATCGAAATGTGCGCGACGAGGGAAACCTCGCGCTCAAAAAGCGCGAAGCGTGCAATGACAAATCCGAATCCGATGAACGCGAGCGCCGTCCGCACATAAGCCAGAAACGTGCGTTCGTTGGCGAGCGTATCGGTCGCTCTCAGCGCGGCGTTCACGTCATTGGTCGATTAGAATAGATTCCAAAGGTACTGGTTGTAGACTTCGTGGTGATACTGCACTTCTTGCGGTTTCACGAAAGTCCCGAGCAGCCGCGGACACCGGTCCGCGCTGGCTTGTTTCAGGTCTGCGTAGCGCGCCTTGACGTCGTCGCCGAGCAAGGTTGAAGCCCATTTTGACTCGCGGAAATCCGCGAGCGCCGTGTAAATGTTGTCCGGCAGATAGCGCTCGGCTTGCCGCAGGTTCTTGATCTTCGCAACCTGACCGTCGATCCCGGTGCGGAAGACCGAGAGCATCACCATGTACGGATTCGCATCCGGCGCCACGGAACGAACTTCGACGCGCGAGCTGCGCTCGTTTCCGAACGGAACGCGAATCATCGATCCGCGATCGACCGCTGATGCCTTGATCTGATTGGGTGCTTCAAAGTGGGGATCGAGGCGCCGGTATGCGTTGACGCTTGAGTTCAACAGCAAGCAGATATCGTTGCCGGCCGAGAGAATGCGGTCGACAAAACCCCAGGCAAAGGCGCTGAGGCGTTCCTCGCCCTTCGGATCCCAGAACAGGTTCTTGCCGCTCTTTGCGATGGAGACGTTGGTGTGCATCCCGCTGCCGTTGACGCCGACGACCGGCTTGGGGAGGAAGCTCGCGGACATTCCGAGCTTAGTTGCGACCTGCCGGCAGATCAGCTTATAGAGCTGGATCGTATCGGCCGCGGCGACGACCTCGCCGTACGAATAATTGATTTCGAACTGCGAAGGCGCGACTTCGGGATGGTCCTTTTCATTCTCGAAGCCCATCGAACGTTGCACTTCGGCCGCGGTGTCGATGAACGTGCGCAGTGGATCGCCCGGCAGCGAGTGGTAGTAGCCGCCGGTGTTTACGTAATCGAACTTGCCGGTCTCGTTGAAGTGGCGCTCGGCATCGAGCCCCTGGAAGAGGAAGCCTTCGATCTCGTTTGCGGCGTTGAGCGTGTAACCGTTTTTCTTGTATTGTTCGGCTGCGAATTTCTTGAGCAGGCCGCGGATATCGGCCGCGTAGACCTGGCCTTCGCGTGAGATCACGTCGCCGAAGACGAGGACCTTCCCGGGCCCGAAGATGTCTGCCGGTCCCCAATAGAAGGCGCTCCAATCGAGGAAGAGCCGTAGGTCGCTCTCGCGCTGCTCGGTGAATCCGCGGATCGACGAGCCGTCGAAGGTCAGATTGTCGTACGACTTGAGAAGAAATTTCTTGTCGTAGTCGAGCATGTGCAGGCGACCCTCGAGGTCGGTGAACAGCACGGTGACCGCTTTGATACGCGGCTCGTCGGTAAGGTACCGCAGGCGCTCCTCTTGCAGATCCTCCATTGACACGCGGCTGTGCCGTTGGCGTTTGGCCTGGAGATTGAGCTCTTCCAGCTCGGAATAGGAGAGCATCAGAAAATCGCGCAGATCAGTCGTCATAGCGCGGCGCTTTGCACTACGTCGTCAGAATCCTGGCGACATTTGGATAGAGGGTTCAAAGCTCAAGCGCCTCAGTCAGCTAAAAACTTGAGTGCGGGGTACGAAAGACGAGACCGTCGATTTTCCCGGCATCGTTGATGTGGATCACTACGTCGTCCGAGCCTTCCTTGAAGATTACGATGTAGCGCACCCAAGGTGGAGGCGGGTCATCCGCTAGCTTTACAGTTGGTCGCGCAACACTCTTGAAAGGGCCGATACCGAAATTCAACTGAGCAGCTATGTCTTCAATCTGCGATGTTGGAACGTGCGTCAAGAAATCTGTGGTGAACCAGTCGGGCGATACGTGCTTCATCGTGAAGATCTGAAGGATGCGTTCTGCTGCAAGATCGCCGGTCGGCGTTGGCGCCGGAGTCGCGGCTGCAGCAGGAGAAGCCGGTGCGGCTGTCTGGGCACTGGCGGCGCTCGATGCGAGTAAGACGGCGGCGGCACAAAACAATGCGCGGATCATGAGGTCGTTGCTTCAACCCGCGAGAGTTCTGACCATGCGGCTTGGTCGCGAATGTCGACAGTTCGCCCCAGAGGCGGCACAAGATAAGACTCTAAGATAGCGGCACACATCGCTGTCAAGGAATGGAACGATCTCATGAAGGCGTTGCTATCGGCCGCCCTCGTTCTTGTATTGCCGTTCGTGGTGGCGGCATCAGCTTCGGCGCAGTCGACGAGTTTGGTCTTGATTCCGTACGAGCAACCCGAAAGCACCGATCCGCACGCCGTCACCATCTCGCAGGAGCTGACGTCTGACTTGCGAGCGGCGCAGGTCAACGTCGTTACAGTTGCACCAATCGATCACATGACGGCCGTTGTAACGGCTGCCAAGATCTGCGCGGACAACAACGCAAGTGGCATTCTCGTGCCGGAAGGCCGCTACGAGCAGACCATGAAGCAGATTTACAACCCAATCATTACGATTATCCGCGCTGCTACACACGTAGAAGTTCGCTTGGATGAGTTTGGATGTGACGGCGTGCTCCGCTGGTCGAAAACGACGACCGGAGATACCGCCCGCAGCGGCGTCTTCAATGTTGCGAACGCCGGCGCGGACGTTGATGTAGCGTTCAAAACAGCCCTCGAGGCGGCAGCGACGGCGCGTGGCGCCGCGACGATCGCAAATACCGTTGCTGCTGCGTCTGCGTCAAGCGCAACCGCCGCGGCGGCCGCTGCACCATCGAACTATCTGCTCGTTCCATTCGAGGAGCCCGGCGTCGCAGATCCGCGAGCTCCCGACATGACACACTCGCTTCTCAAGCAACTGCAGGATCGCAAGCTCGAGGTCAAGCTCGGATTGCCGTTGGATCACTTGACGACGGTAAGCTCCGCAGCCACGTTGTGCGCCGCGAGCGGGACGCAAGCAATACTCGTCCCGAGTATCCGCATCGAGCAGTCTGGATTCAACGGTCGCTCGCACGCGGCACTCCGCTTAACGCTCTTAAGCTGCAGCGGCTCGATTCTCGGTCAAGGTGCAGGCGAGGCTGACATGGGCCAGATATTCATGCGCAACTTCGGAGCGTCCGTGGTTGGCGTCGCGGAACGTGCGATGATTCCTGCAGAAGATCAATTATTTCCGAATACGAAAGCTCACTGATTCGGAGCTGCGGTTGCCATGACTGGACGCGGCGTCATGCTCCCGCGACGAACGGCGACGTTGAGCTGGCCTTCCGGTGAGCTTGCGATCAGCTGACGCGCTTGTGCGGCATCCGTGACGCGCTGCCCGTTGATCGAGGTGATGATGTCACCCGGTTGAAGTCCGGATCTTTGTGCGACACTGTTCGGCGCAACTTGTCGGACGAGAACGCCGCGCGGCGTTTGCATGAGCACAAACCCGTATGTGTCGCCTAAACCTGTTGGCGTCACGTTTTGTGGCGGGGCGGGTGCCGCCGCAAGCCACTGCACGTTGCGTCCGGCGTCTGCGGTCAACCGCGCATCTTGCGGAACGACGAAGTTCGCAGTGATTGCTATTGATTCGCCGGCAGAGATCGGAAGGTGTTTTTTCGGTCCGTAGACTTCGCCGGGTCCGGCGGTCAGCGCTCGAGCACGGATCGTCTGCATTCCACCGTTCGGTGACGGCACGCTGATCTGAAAATCACCGGCTTGCGCGACCATGTCCTGCGAAGGATGCAGATTGAGCCTAACATGTAGTACGTTCGCAACAAGATCCGGACGCTGTGTCATCCACGAGTTCTGCACGGTGAAATCGCCCTGCTGAAGCGGGAGCTGCCGAAATATCTGCTGTTGTGGAAACGATTGTTGCGGCGGTTGCTGCTGCGGTTGTGGCTCGGCAGGTTCCTCATTGGGTTGCGGTTCGGCAGCAACGAATGCAGATGATGGGAATGCCGCGGTCGGCGCTTGGGCGGGTGCGACCGGCACGGGAGGTGCGGGTGCCGGCGGAGCGGGCGCCGCTGGTGCCGGTTCCGGTGCTGCTGCTTGCGTGCTGCTTTCGTAGGCGACGCGAACTTTTTGATCTTCAAAGAACGGACTGAGCACAAGCGGTGCAGAGATCGCGTAGCCGCCGCGTTCTTGCCGGTTCGTATCGCGCGTATCGATCATACCGACGACTTCACCGGTGCGTGGCTCGAAAACGGGTGACCCGCTCAAGCCTTCCTCGATATTGAGGTTAGCGAGATCGATGAAGCGTCCACTGCTCGGCAGCGAGCTGATCGTGCCGGGATAGAGCACGCGTGGGACGAGCCCTGCAATCTCGATCGACTCGTCGTTCTTCAAGAAGCCGGCGACGGCGACATAACTGCCTTCGCGCAGCGCGTGATCTTGCGAAACGAAGCGCGCGGGAGTCAAATTGGGTTCGTCGATCGAGAGCATGGCGGTGTCGACCGGGCCGACTGATTTCAGGTGCGCGTCGATGTCGCGCGCTTGTCCTGGAATATTGATGATGATCTTCGCCGCCTTTAACACCGTGTGCGCAGACGTCAGGATGAGCGATCCACCTTTATCCGATGCAACGACGAAGCCGGTGCCGGACTGAATCGGCTTTCCGTTACCGTCCAGGGCCCAGATCTTGACGAGCGACGGTTTGATCTTTGCATAACCGATCGAGGCATCGTCGGCTGCGAACGCTGCGCGGGAGACCAAAGCCATTGCGATGAGAAGCGACGAGAAGAAGAGACGCATGTAAGACGGACCTCTAGACGGCATGGAGATAAATTCCGGCGGCATCGCAGACTCCTGAAGTCTGACGGCTGACGCCAAGCGGGGGCCAATCCAAATACATTCCGGGGACGGCGGCGGACCACGTTTCCGGCAACGCCCACGTTTCGTAGTGCGGTACGATTGCGGGCGACTTGACGTGACCAATTTCGCAGCTCTTGAAAACGATGCGCGGCTTTCGATCGGTCGGACTCGCGATGCCGAAGTAGCTGCCGTCGACGAAGCGATTCCGATGCTGCGCATTGTGATGCCAGCTATACGGCTGTGCGATGGCGACGATGCGCTTGAGAATTATTCCGTCGTTCTTCGAACCACCCGAAGGCGTCCACCCATCTTGCGGAACCGTCTTTTGCACGACCGTCATCGTGACGCGCTTACCGTCGGCATTGAGGCCCGTTGCTGTGAAGACGAGCAGCGATTGCGTTACCGGGTAGAGTTCGAGTGTCACGTCGGGGCCACCGCATGGGAAGCGCATATCGGACGTAATCGGCTTGTTCCGCGCGTACTTCCAATAGAAAGCGTAGTCGTCGACGCCCGATTGTCCCGAGCTCTTTTGCAATCCGGCATCAACCGAGACGCCGTTTGGCCCAGCGCCCCATCCGCCAATGTAAATGTAGCCCGTCTCTTCGTCGACCGGGCCGAATTGCGAGAACGTCCCCGTTGAACCCGGCGCCTTTCGTGAAATGGCTCACGCCGCACGGAATCGAGACGGTCACCCGTTCAGCGCTGAATCCATTCAGCGTGCGAACACCGTGGAACGCGCCAGAGTCGATGTCGAACGGTGAGGCAACCTCCGAACGTGCCGGTGTGCCGGGGACGCGATCGTCATCAGGCGCCGGCTTTACAAACCGGTGCTCGAACATCCACGTCAAATCGTGCTTCTCGACTCTCGGCTTCGGGCGCGCGTCCGGTTTTGCGTACGTCATGGTCGGAACGAAGGCGAGCGTAAATTTGCCGCCGACAGCGACGCGGAAATCGCCATTGTACGCGACCGCGCGCGGATTGCCGTGGCGATCCGCGATGATCACGAACGTCCGTTGGTCAGGCCGCAGCCGTTTCATCACCGCCGAGTCGTCGGGCAAGGCAACCGAAGGCGCTGACGAAATAACGATCGCGAGCACGAAAAACGCAAGGCGAGCGCGGTGCTTATCCACGGCAGCTTGAACGTTCGGCAGCACGGCAGGCCGTCCGTCAAGAGACGCCGGGTTCCCATGTCAATTTAATCTACACGATACAAATCGACGACGAAGAATTTAGTTAGTGATGCGTGACTTTATCCGTCCTGGGATCATCGCGGGCGTCATAGGTGCCCTTGCGATCGATCTGTATCTGATCATCACCCAGTCATGGATCACGCACGGCGCGACGCCTGTTGAGATATCGCAGTGGGATGCCTCGAATCTACTTGGGCGCGCGGCATTCTTCGGCGGTATTCCAACCGCACTGCTCGGGTTGCTGATGAACTTATGTGTCGGCGCGGTGTGGGGACTCGTTCTCGCGCTCGTCGTGCGCAGCCGTCCGGAATTGCAGCGCATCAATCCCGTTATCGTGGGAATCATCTTTGGAACGATTGCGATGCTCGTGATGCGGTATGCAATCGTTCCGCTCGGTCACGCGCATCAGCCGCACGTCGATGCGGCGCGTCTTGCGAATCTGTGGTTAGCTCACACGCTTGGATTCGGGATTCCGGTATTGTTCGTTTTCAGGAAATTGTCTTCGGCCGCATAGTCGAAGAGCTCCGGGAAGCGTTTCAAAACCGGGAATATCTCGCGCCAATCGCGGTCTCGCGCCGCATCGATCAGCCATTGACAAACCTCTGGCGCATAGGATGCGTAGTCCGTCACGGGTTTGTATCCGATTTGCGCCGCCCTATGCATGTCGACCACGATCGGCGTCGCAGCCGACCACGGAGTCTCGCCCACGCCTTGTACGCCGTCCGGCACTATGATGAATTCACAGTCCCAACTCAGGCTGCGCGCGATGGTCGTGCCGATTTCACCAACGCTCGGTGGTTGTGGGTCGCCCGCGTTGAGCGGGCCGCGGAAACGCACGGTGATGGCGGCTTCGATGAGCGCTGCTATATTCGGAGTTGCCGACGTATGAAAGATATTCGAGGGGTTGCGTAGCGGGATTTGCGTTCGGCCATCAAGCCATCGTTTGACGAACCACCATTCGCGCGGATACTTTGAATTCGGTCCGTAAATTGCGCAGGCTCGAATGAGGCTGAAAGGCACGCGCGAGTTCGCGAACAGCTCGTTTTCAAGTGCGGCCTTCCTTGTCGAGTACGTTGCCGGACCCGGCGCAGTTGTCGGCTGCGTCTCTGGTATCGGAATCGGGAACCTCGGGAGGTCCTCGATGCCCTTGGCTTCATCTAATGTGCGGCCTTGTTCGTCGCAGTAGACGCTCCCCGACGAGATAACGCTGAAATGTCCCACGACGTCCTGTATCTCGAGAAGCTGCGCCGCATGGTTCTCGTCGTATGCAATCGTATCGACGACGGCATCGGCGCCGTCCGAAAGCGCCGTTCGAAGCGCGCCCGGCTCATTGCGATCGAGACGGATACTCTTCGCGCCGAGCTCAACCAGCTCGGGAAGCGGATCACCGCGTTGCGTGCACGTTACGGTCCATCCCGCACGCAGTAATCGCTCTCCGACTGCCCGTCCGATTTGTCCGTTCGCGCCGACGATGAATGCATGCCGTGCCATGAATGTTTCAAGACGATACGCGCCTAACATCGACGCACCTTGCCGGCTGACGTTCACATCCAACGCGCGACGGATACCGACATCGACCGCATTCTCGATCTGCTCGAGGCAGTTGCGTCGGAGGACCGTTGGATCGCGACGCAACCCCCAGTCGATCGCGAACGTCGAACTGCGGGAATGCGGGCGACCTTAGCTCGCGAGGATGCTGCCCTCTTCGTCGCTGTCCGTGATGGCGCGGTCGTCGGAGAGCTTGGCCTGTATCCCGGGTGGCCCGGCGTTTACGAGCTCGCAATGCTCGTCGAGCGTTCGCAGCGCGGTACGGGCGTCGGCAGTGCGTTGCTGAAGGAGGGCATCGATTGGGCGAATTCGATGCACGCGCACAAGATTGCACTTGAGGTATTTCCGTGGAACGAAGGCGCGATTGCGCTCTACACCAAGTTTGGTTTCATCCACGAAGGTTACCGGCGCAGACATTTGCGACGATCGAACGGCGAGCTGTGGGACGTGATCGCGATGGGTCTGTTGCTCGGCCGGTACGATCCGCCGGAGGGTGGCGTCGAGACAATCGGCGATGTTCAAATTCGCGCAGCACGGCGCTCCGATAGTGAAGCCCTTGCGCGCCTTCGGCACGCGCTCTGGCCCGATGCTCCTTACGAAGAGCATCTCACCGATGCGAGAAAGATGTTCAGCGGCGTCGTGTCGTCGCTGCCGCTCGTCGATTTCGTCGCGCAGCACGATGGCAAGCTGGTTGGATTCATCGAAGTCGGAATGCGTTCGCACGCCAATCACTGCGATCCAACGATGCCGACTGGGTTCATCGAAGGATGGTTCGTCGACGAAGCCGCGCGACAGCACGGTATCGGCCGCGCACTCGTTCGCGCGGCGGAGAATTGGGCGCGAAAGCACGGCTGCAAGGAAATGGCCTCCGATGCGTTGATCGACAACGCCCTCTCGCAGCTCGTGCACGAGAAGCTCGGATATGCGGTCGCCAATCGATGCACGGACTTCCACAAGTCCCTGTAGGAGCGATGGAACATTACCGAATGCCCGCCGGTATGAGGGTCGTGTGGTCAAGGGCCCGGATCGTCGTGTCGTGCTTAGTACTGGCTATCGCGGCGCCGGCATCGCGCCCGGCTGAGGGCCAGGAGCAAACGCTGCACATCGGACTCACGCAAGAGCCCGCGACGCTCAATCCCGTCGTTGGAACGCTCGCGCTCGAAACCGACGTCGACCAATTCATCTACAGCGGTTTGACCCGCTACGACGAGCGAGGCAATCGCGTTCCCGATCTTGCTGAAGTCGTGCCGACGCGCGCAAACGGCGGAATCTCAGCCGACAATCGCACCATCACGTATCATCTGGTGCGCAACGCGTTCTGGCATGACGGCGTTCCCGTGACGTCGGAGGACGTCAAGTTCACGTTCGATGCGCAAATGAACCCGAAGAACAACGTTGCAACGCGTACACCGTACGACGAGATCGAGCGCGTCGAGACGCCGGACAAATATATCGTGCGCATCGTCCTCAAGCGCCCGTGGGCACCGGCTTTGGATGCATTCAGCGACCGCAACGCCGGCGCCATCGTCCCGGCGCACCTGCTTGCCAAATACGACGACATCAATCACGTTGATTTCAATAGCGCGCCGGTTGGCAGCGGACCGTACCGGCTCATCAGCTGGCAACGCGGGAGCCAGATGATTCTCGAAGCGGATCCGCGATTCTACCGTGGCCCGGCAAAGATCAAGCGCATCGTGCTGCGCTTTCTCACAGCGGATAACACGATGATGATCGCGCTGCGCACGCACGAGATCGACATGGCGGATACGCTCAACCTTTCCACGTATGTGAATCTCGGCGACATCCCCGGTATGCTGCCTGCGATCAACGCGAAATCGTTTTGGGAGCATCTTACGTTCAATACCGCCCGCGCTCCACTCGATGATCGCCGCGTGCGGCTCGCGCTCTGTTACGCTTTCGACGTGCACGAAATCTTTGCGAAGGTCGCGCACGGTTTGGGACTCCTCGGACCCACGTCCGAGAACCCGGCGACACCCTGGTTCAATCGCAAGCTGGACTATTATCCGTACGATCCTGCGCACGCCGCGCGCTTGCTGGATGAAGCCGGCTGGAAGATCGGCCCGGACGGCATTCGTGTCAAGGACGGCAAGCGACTGAGCTTGACCTTTGTATCAACTGCGGGCAATCAATCGCGCGAACAAACGGAGATCATCTTGCAGCAGCGCTGGAGAGCGATCGGCGTCGACGTCACAATCAAGAATGGGCCGGCCTCGATGGTTTTCGCGCTGGCGGCAAACGGTGGACCGCTGTACTCGGGGAATTATGACGTCGCGCTTTCGGCGTTCGTTACGGCGACGCCGGATCCTGAACAAGTCAACGTCAACGAAGAAGATCGCGTCCCGCCCAACGGCAACAACTTTGCGTTTTACCGCAACCATGAAATCACCGAGCTCGAGGAGCGCGCGGCATCGACGTTCGACGTTCCCACGCGAAAGCGACTCTACGATCGGATTCAGGAGATCGAGCTGCGCGACGTCCCATACTATGTGATCCGCTGGGCCGCGATAACGGATATGCGTAGCACCAATCTCGAGGGCGTACGCCCAACGATCGTTGGGTCAACGTTCTGGAACGTGGCCGACTGGCAGTTCAAATAGTGCGACGGGGCATTCTGGCGATCGTCCTCGCGCTCTGCTTGGGAAGCGTTGCCCTCGCGGCGCTCGCCGCGCTTGACGTGCCGAAAATCGATACGCCCCCGTCGCTCGATCCGCGCGCGCCGGCGTCCGGATGGACGCAGCCCGCGCCGGCACCGCTGACGTGGGACGTCGTTCACGGGCGCCCCGCCGTCGAACCGACGGAAGTCCGTACTGCAACGGACGGTCACTATCTTTACGTGCGTTTCGATGTCAAGCAGCAAGGCCCGGTCGTGATATCGCAGCATGGCGATGATGCGATCACGGGCGGCAGCAACGGCAGCAACGGCACGTTATCATGGAGTAACGACGATGCCGTTTGGGTCGACCTGTGGCCGAAGGGCGCCGGTGGATTCGAGTATCAATTCGAAGCCAATCCCGGCGGCTCGCACAACGAATACTCAAGCGAAAATACGGCATTCGCGCCACATTGGGAATCGCGCGGCGCAATAGTCGCCGGCGGTTACGTTGTAACGATGGCGATCCCGCTCAATGTAATCCACGGTGTGCATGTGGGGGGCTGGCGCGCGCAATTCATTCGCTACGTCCGCGCGACGGGGGCGGAATACGTTTGGTCGTTCGATGCCGTGCAGACAAATGCAGATGACGTTTCGCGCGCCGGTACGATCGCGATCCCAATCGTAACGGTGCATGCCGCGCGGCCCGAACCACGCCTTGCGCCCTACGCGCTCGGGGCGGTTGCTGCACCCTCGGCCGGCGGCTCGACGTCACGCGTCGGCGCGGACCTTTCGATCCCGGTGACGGCGACCTCGGCATTCTTTGCGACGTTCCATCCCGATTTCTCGAACGTCGAGCTCGATCAGCAGACGATCGCGCCGAGCGTGTATCAGCGCGTCTACAACGAGGTCCGTCCGTTTTTCACGCAAGCGGCGCCGTTTTACAATACGTTCAACTGTAACGTTTGCAATGGGTTCCGCACGACGCTCTACACGCCCTCAATTCCAACGCCGTCGCAAGGCTATGCGTTCGAGGGACGGCAAGGCGATTTCGGTTTCGCGAGTTTCGATGCGATCGGGATCAATCGCGATGACTCCGCCGCCGCGCTTGACTTCACGTCGCCCGATGCGCACTGGCAAGCATCGGCCCAACACGTAACTGCGGACATCCCGGGCGTCGTGGACGACGCGGACGAGGTCGGCGTCAACTATTCGAGCCTCAAGTATCTCAGCGGTTACGTCAATTTCTCAACCGACCGCGGAACCAATGTTCTCGACCCCAGGCGCGCCGATGCGATCGACGGCGGTGGCGGCTGGGGCGATCAGAACTTTGCGTTCTTTGCGTCGGCTCGAAAGATCGGCGCGTACTTCAATCCGGTCGACGGCTTCGATTCACATCCGGATATCGCGGGCTATGGCACGTATATGGTGCGGATTTGGACGATGGCGCCGCAGAGCGTACTACAGTCCGTCGGGATCAGCGGCTTCATGGACCGCTATCAGGGCACGACGATGGGGTCGGACCAAAGCGACAACGCGATGACGGTCGACATCCTCACCAAGAGCGCATGGGATCTGCAGCTTGACACGGGTTCTGATTATTGGCGTTTCGGCGACATTCTCACGCCGATCTCGCAGAATGCGGGCTTCAGCTTGACGTATCACAGCGGGCTACAAAATAACGTCGGCAATTTCCCGGCGCATGGTGCCTCGGCGACGCCGACGCAGATTCAGTACTATACTGGACGCTACGGTCTCGGCCGGCTCGATACGTGGCTGCGGACGTCGACGATCCGCATCGGCGATCGCGGATTTCTCACGCTGGTCGACGACAGTACCTCACAGTGGATGCCGCGCGGTATAGCCGACAATGTCCAATGGTTTGAAGACGTCGCGTACGCGTATCAGATCGCCCCGAACTCATCGCTGGCGATTGGAATTCGGCGCGTGACGGGTAACCCGCCGCAACCCAACGGCGGCGGCGATTGCATCGGCCGGTGTTCGAATATCTCCGTCGCCTACCATCTGCGACTCAAGAACGAAGAGTTTTATGTTGCCTACGGCGATCCAAATACGCTCGTCTCCGTGCCGCAAGCGATCTTCAAGATGATCTTCTACGTCGGCGGCCAGAAGGGGACGTAGTAGACGTTTTTCCCGTCGGTGTGCGCGCCGGGCGTGAGCACGTGAAGCTCGGCGCGGCCATCATGCATGAGATCGCGAATTTCCCAGCCGCGCACGAGCACGAGATAATCGGCGAGCAGCCGCCGGTGACAACGCCACCAGACGCTCTCGCTGCACATCATCGCAGTTGGTCGCGCCTCGAGCTCAGGGATCAGCGCATCGACGGCCTGCGAGAACGCTTCCGTGAGCATGTAGTCGGCATATCCTCGAAAGGCTGCATTTCGTAGTGCAACGTTCGGCGAATCCGGCAAGGGTTTGCGCCATCCGCCGAGTGCCTTGTGGTGTGCGTAGATGATTCCGGCCGCACTCAGCCATTCGCGCATCGAGGCGGATGAAAAATGCGGGTAGCGCCGGCTGCCCGGCGCGGTTCTCACGTCGGCGATCCCCGCGATTCCCGCAGCTTGCAGAAGAGCCGTGAAATCTTCGGCCGGCAGGGTCCCGTGGCCGACGGTATATGCGAGTGCTATGTGACCGCGAGCGGCTCGTATTCCGCGACGATCTTACGCCACTCGTCCGGAATGGGGATCGATTTCTTGAGCGTGTAGTTGTAAGCGACGCACTTCATGAACAACGTGGCCGCAAGCTTGCCATGCGTCTCGCTCCAGATTTCGTATTCCGTATCGAACGACTTGTTGCCGAACTTCGAGATACGGCAACCAACGGCGACTGCTTCCATCCATTCGAGCGGCGCACGATAGTCGACCTCGAGCCGCGCGGCGATGCATCCGCGGCTTCCCGTGATATCCTCGCCAAGCACTTCGGCAAAATAGGCGCAACGCGCCGTTTCGGTCCAGCGAATGTAGGCGACGTGGTTCGTGTGCCGGAGCATGTCGATCTCAAAGAACGGAACGCGGAAGCGATCGATGTAGCGGTAACCTTCGAGCACGCAACCTCCCTAGAAAGTCCTGGACAGGCTGAGCCGCCGTCGTGTAGAATCCCTGGGTTCGCCAGGGCGCGTAGCTTAGCGGGAGAGCGCCCGCTTCACACGCGGGAGGTCGTTGGTTCGATCCCAACCGTGCCCACCACTTGGCGCTGTAGCTCAGTTGGTTTAGAGCGCCGCCCTGTCACGGCGGAGGTCGTGGGTTCGAGCCCCATCAGCGTCGCCAGTTTTCGGAGCCCGCTCGATGAGAATCGGGCGGGTTCTTTTTTCGCCTCGCGAAAGCGACCCGAAATGCCAGGCTTAGAGAATTGGCACGATTTTTTCATTGCCGAAGTCGGTGCGTCGGCAGCGTTGATCGGTTTATTGTTCGTGGCGATCTCGATCAATCTCGAACGCATTCTGAAGTACCCGTGGCTACCACCGCGCGCGGCTCAGGTGCTTATCACGCTCATGGGCGTGCTGTTGACGTCATCGATCGCGCTGGTTCCAGGTCAGAGCAACGTTGCACTGGGGATCGAGCTGATTGCGGTCAACGCGCTCATCTGGTTCAGCGGCGCGCGTATCGTTGGCCCTGTCCCCGTAGCCGAAGAATATCGCCGTCCGTCGACGACGAACTCCCGCATCTTTCATTTCACACTACTCGTGATGACGGCCGGATCGTTCGTCCTGTTTCTCTCGCCGCAGGACGGGCTCTACGTTCTCTTTGCCGGGATCATGTTTTCGTTCGTCTTCGCGCTGTATAATTCGTGGATTCTGCTCGTCGAGATTGTCCGCTGATTGACAAATAGAAGACCCGCCAGCAGAGCTGGACGGGTCTTTTGTAAGAAAAGTTCGGTGGCTACTTCTTTTTCTTTTTTGAGGCCGCTTTCTTCTTGGCCATCTTTTTCTTGGCTGCCATGATGTCTGAACACCCCCCTCCGAATTTGATAGCTTGGTGTTTTATTTGCCACGTTCGCGTTCTGCTCCGCTATCGCGGCGGTGCGGGCGGAGACGGAGGCGCGGGAGCTTCCGGTCCCTCGACGTGCGCGGGCGCGACCGTCGATACGCTTTCATTCGAGGTCGGGACATCAGTTGGCGTCTCGGTTGCCTCTGGTACGAGCGTTTGCGGTCCTGACGGGATGGGCGTGAGCGGAGCGAGGCTTTTCGCCGGCGTCGCGATCGTCGTCGCAAATGACGGCGATGCGATTGGTATGAGCGTCACTGTTCCCGAGGGCAAGCCCTTCGGCGTCGGCGCAGCCGAGCTCGTCGGCGTCCCCCGCGGGGTTGGCTTGCTGAACATCACGCCGAAATACGCGGCAACGACGCACACGGCAACCATCGCGGCGATGATGATCCCGCGACGAATCGTTTCACGGTCGATTGGCCGTCTCCGCGATCACTCTCAGTACCTCGATACGAGGCGAACCTCGTTGAGCGGTGCCTTATAGGCAAGGATCCCCTCAGCCATGAACTCGCGCTGGACGTCTTCGACCGTGGCTTGATCGATGCGCAGGTCAGGGAAGAAGTCGTATCGTGCAGACGCACGGATGATGTCAATCGGTTGCTTCGTGTATTTTGCGTATGCGGCGAGCGCATCGGGCGCGAAATAGGCGGACCCTTGGAGCTCGGCTGCGGCCTTTCGGCACGCGGCGATCGCGGCGTGGGCGAGATCGATTTTATCGGTTAGGCTTGGTCCGAAGAAGATACCCGATCCCGAGATGCCGGCGGGCGGATAACCGATCGTACGCGCGAGATTCTCGCGCGCAAAGGCTTCGGTGAATGGCGATGAGGTGAAGACGGCATCGATCGCCTTGCGCTGCAGCGCGACGGCCTGATCCGGATTCGAGATGTTGACGCTCTCGATGTCGTTCAGCGTCAGTCCCGCGGAACGTAAGATGCGTGCGACATAATACGAGGAGACCGCACCTGCGCCGCCGATCCAGCCGATCTTCTTGCCGCGCAGCGCTTCCAGCGTTCGCGTTCCCGATTCCCACAAATCTTCACGCACCATGAGAGCGCTTGGATGTCCGTGCTTCGGTTGATACGCTGTTGATGCAACGAAGCGCACGTCCAGATCGCGCGCGACTGCATTGTAGAAGGCTGCCGAGAGTGCTGCCGCAACGAGATCGAGACGCCCGGTCGCGGCCAGCGCCATTGCGTCTTGTCCGGCGACGATCGGGGTGAGGTCGGCGTCGAAGCCTTCTTCCTTGAAATAGCCGCGCTCCGCAGCGACGAATACCGGGGCGAAGAGGGTCGATGGGACGTAGCCGATTTCGAGCTTCGTCAGACCGGCAGCACGTGCGGGACGAGATGCGGCGGCGACAAGCGAGATTGCAGCACCGAAAAGGAAGCTCCGGCGTGAGTTCATCTACGACCGTCCTCGCCAAGGGACGAAGACGTTCTCGAGCGCGTTTCCGACCAGCGTGAGCACGTAGCCAAGCAGCGAGACCATGACAAGTGCAACGTACATGCGCTCGACCTGCAAGGTTTGCCATGCGTTCCAGATCTGAAATCCGAGCCCACTCTTCGCCGCAGTGAACTCCGCCGCGACGGCAAGCACGATCGCGATTCCGATCGAAAGCTTGATCCCCGCGAAGATGTTCGTCAGTGCGCCGGGCAGCAGCACGTTCATGTAAAAGGATCGGCGTCGAATCTCGAACGATCGTGCGACGTCGAGATAGATCGGCTCGATTTGGCGGACACCGGCGGCCGTGTTGATCAGCATGATGAAGAAGACGCCGATCGCGACGATTGCGTATTTCGAGCTTTCGCCGATTCCGAAGATGAGAAGAATCAGCGGAAGAATCGCGATTTTCGGAATCGGATAGAGCAGCGCCACGATCGGTTCGAGGATCGCCCGCGCGACCCGGTTGACCCCGATCAGCAAGCCGATTGCAACGCCGGGGATACCGCCGATCAGAAAACCGACGATAACGCGCTGCAACGTGGTCCAGGTGTTGGAGACAAGCTCACCACTCCGCAAGAAATCGACGAAGTCGCCAGCGATCGAGCTCGGCGCGGGGAAGAAGCGCGCATCGAGGAGGTGGACGCGTACGACGATCTCCCATAGCGCCAGGAGCGCCAGCGGCGAGAGAAAGCGGAAGACGCGCTCGATCATGACACGCGTTCCTGACGGAGCAGATGCCAGATGTGCACGGATAGCCGGCCGAACTCCGGATCGGCGCGCAGCTCGATCGGGTCGCGTGGGCGCGGGAACGGGACCGTCACGATCTCGCGAATGCGTCCGGGCTGCGCCGTCATCACGACGATGCGGTCTGAGAGCGCGAGCGCTTCTTCGATGCTGTGCGTGATGAACAGAACCGTCTTGCGATCGCGTTCCCACAACGCGAGGAGTTCGCCCGCGAGCAAGACCCGCGTCTGTTCGTCAAGCGCCCCGAACGGTTCGTCCATGAACAGGACTTGCGGATCGACGGCAAAGGCGCGCGCGACGGCGCCGCGCTGTTTCATGCCACCGGAGAGTTGATACGGATATGCATCTTCGAAACGTGTCAGATTGACAAGGTCAAGCTGCGCGCTGACGCGGCGGCTGCGTTCGCCTGAGTCGATGGCGAGGCGGTCGAATGCGAAGTCGATATTTTCGCGCAGCGTCATCCACGGGAAGAGAGAGTATTCTTGGAAGACGGTCGCGCACGGCAGCGCATCGGGCCGGTTGTGCGTCGCGTTGACGGCGACGCTTCCGTCGGTTGCATTCTCGAGACCGGCGGCGATGCGGAGCAGCGTTGTCTTGCCGCAACCGCTTGGTCCGACGATCGACACGAACTCGCCGTCGCCGATCTCAAAGTCCATGCCGTCGATCGCGATCGTGCCGGACGCAAAGACTTTACGCAATCCGTGAATTGCAATACGTGGAAGTGCGGCCACGTCGGCGCGTTCGGCGAGGCGGCTAATCAGGCCTCGCGGGATCGACGTAGGTAGCCGGCTGCACGGCGACAGTTATCAATGTCGTCGCAGAGCTTCCCGATTCCAATGTTGCAAGGCCCGCACAAGAGGCCCCTGATGTTCCCAGTGAAGTGGTCGTGGTCGATCTCTAGGTGCTGTAGAAATATTCCGTCGTAATGGCGCCCGCTGGATTTCTCGCATATCTGCCATGGCATTCGACAGATTGCGCAAGCATCACCCTGCGCCGCAAGCAGATCACGCATTTGCTCTAACGTCGTGCCGTAGATTCTTCTGATGTATGAGTTCCTTTGTTTCGATCGACGCTCTAGGTTGCGGTGATAGTACAACCGGACCCACTCAGCTCGGCAAGGCGCGCAGCGAAGTTGGCCGCCCGCAGCTCGGACCTTAAGTGCTCCGCATTTCCCGCAGTTGTCTCTTTGCTTCAACTACCGGTTCGCCTCGAGATACGTGGCTGCGGCGTCGAGACGATCCGGGTCATCGTTGAAGAAGGCGATTGCGCCATTGCAGCCGTGACACAAAAGGCCACGAACTCGTCCACTCTGATGATCGTGATCGACATGAAGATGCTGTAGGAAGCCATCCTCGTAACGCGATTGGCGCGGAGCCGGACACACGGTCCAATGACGAAGACAGATTGCACAGCGCTCGTTCTGCGCCAAGAACAAAACTTCGACTTGTTCGAATGTTACGCCGTAATTGCGTAAGAGATGGCGATTTCTATAGTACGCCCGTTTGGTCGGCGCTTCATGGTACTTACGTTTGTCCCACTCTGTTGCGCAGTCTCGACAACGCAGCATCCCGTTCTTTTCTAACTGCTTATGTGCGCCGCATTTCCGGCAATGAAGTGAACGTCTTCTCGACATCCTGAAAGCGTATGTCGCGCACATGCCTACAGTATGGCATTATGTTTAACAAATCATGACGAAAAAATTGAGGCTCGAAGCAATTTGCTTCGAGCCTACACATGGTGCCAAGGGGCAGAATCGAACTGCCGACACCGCACTTTTCAGGCGCGTGCTCTACCGACTGAGCTACCTTGGCGAGGGCCGCTTCCGGTTCAACATTTGGGCCTGGTAAACCCTGTCAGCGTAAAGACTGCGTTCGCATCGGGAAATTGTGATCGTGGCGGCCAGGGAGGGCCCGGAACAGACAAGGAACCCTGCCCTCCCTCCAATGCGAGTCTTTCTCGTCGGCGCTATTTGCTTGGGTTTCTTGCTCGATCTCACTACGCCAAGCAAGGCGCAAACACCGCGGAATTCACCGGTGCAGCAATATGGCGTCGTGCTGCGCTCGTTCAACGCGTCGCTCACGCCGCCGGTCGCGACCGATATGGCGCGGCACGTGCTCTTGCTGGCTTCCTATTATAGTCTCGACCCGCGATTGCTCGTTGCGATCGTCGGCGTCGAGTCCGGTTGGCACGCGCACGCGATTTCTCCGTCGGGCGCGCAAGGGCTCGGTCAGCTCATGCCCTCGACCGCAGACGGTCTCTCGGTACAAGCGCTCGAGAAATACGAGAACCTCGACGGCACCGCGCGTTACATTCGCCGGCTGCTCAACGAGTACGCGAAGCTTCCTTTAGAGCGTCGCTATTCGCTCGCGATCGCAGGCTACAACGCAGGGCCTGATGCCGTGCGCCGTTACGGCGGCGTTCCGCCCTACGCCGAAACGCAAGCATACGTGCAGCACGTCCTCAGTTTGTGGCATCAACTTCGCACGCGATTGCCCGCGTTTGCGCCTCCCATCACGGTGCTCGCGAAGGCCCACGCTCCCGCCGTCGCCGTCAAACATGTTGCCCCGCCGATCACGACTGCAACCGCGATCGTGAGCGTCGCCGCGTTCGCGCCCATCGACGCGCAAGTAGTCGGCACGCGCGAGCGGCACGAGCTCGAAGGCGACGCAGTCTTGCCCGCGCCGAAAAAGACGATTGGGCGCTGGCTCGCGAGGGCGTTAGGAGTCCACTAACCCGGCGCGAATGCCGTCCGGAATGAGACCACTCGAAGGCATCCGCGTTATCGAATGCGGGACGATCGTCGCCGCACCATATCTAGCCCTGATCCTCGGCGACTACGGCGCCGACGTGATCAAAGTCGAGCACCCGAAGGGCGACAACATGCGCGGCAACGGCCCGCGTCGCAACGGTGTCGGACTCAACTTCAAGTTCTACGGCCGCGACAAGCGCAACATCGTACTCGATCTCTCGAAACCCGAAGGGCAAGAGATCCTACGCGGCCTCGCGCTAAAGAGCGACGTTCTCATCGAAAACTTCCGTCCGGGCGTCATGGAGCGATGGGGAATCGGATGGAATGACTTACACGCGCTCAACCCACGTCTCGTGATGGCGCGCATCACCGGATTCGGGCAGTTCGGTCCGTACGCGTCGCGGCCCGGTTTCGGGACTCTCGCAGAAGCGATGAGCGGATTCGCGCACATCAACGGCGATCCAGAGGGGCCGCCGATGCTGCCTGCATTCGGCATGGCCGACTCAATCGCCGCGCTCTCCGGAGCGTACGCCGTCATGCTCGCCCTCTATCATCGCGACACGCGCAGCGCGGATGGCCAAATGATCGACATCTCGCTCATCGAGCCGATCTTTCACATCCTCGGCGCGCAAACGACGATCTTCGCAGAAACCGGTGAGATTCAATTTCGATCGGGCAATCGCACCAAGAACAACGCGCCGCGCAACATCTATCGTGCACGTGACGGCCGCTGGGTTGCGATCTCGACCAGCGCCGATGCGATCGCGCGCCGCGTCATGCAGCTCGTCGGGCATCCGGAAGTCATCGACGAGCCGTGGTTTGCGAATGGTCGCACTCGTGCCGAGCACACCGAAGAGCTCGACGAAATGGTCGGCAAATGGATCGCCGAGCGCGATGCTACCGACGTCATCACCGCATTCGAACAATCCGGCGCTGCAATCGCACCGATCTACGACGTCGCGCAAGTGCAATCGGATCCGCAATATCAAGCGCTCGAGAGTGTCGTTACGGTTCCCGATGACGATCTTGGGAAGGTGAAAATGCAGAATCTGCTATTCCGCATGAGCGAAACGCCCGGCGAAGTTCGAAGCGCCGGACGCAGACTCGGCCAAGACACCGACGTGATTTTAAGGGAGCTTTTAGGTTTAAGCGAAGAGCGTCTTCGCGAACTGTACGAATCCGGCATCACCGCGCCGGCAGAGGAGGTGGCATGAATCCTTTTTTTCACCAGCTTGGTGCGATGTTTGTCGAAGAGGCGAACGCGCTCGGTGCCGGTATCGATGCTCCCGCGATGGACGACGGGACGACAAAAGAGATTCTCGACCTTGCACGCGTGATCGCGCACTCGCGTGAACGGCGCTTTGCGCCGCTGGCGACCTATCTTGCCGGCATCGCGATTGCGAAGATGCAAATGAAGCAGCCGCAGCTCGACGTTGCTAATTACATCAAAGCAATTCGTGTCGCGCTCGAACCACAAGAGGACTCAGGTAGCAATCCCGGGTAGGACGCACGGTGGAGGCGTCACATCAACCGCGTTACGCGAAAGTTATTGATCATACAAGGTGCATCGGTTGTCACGCCTGCACGACGGCTTGCAAATCGGAAAATGACGTCCCGCTTTCCGTCACACGCACGTACGTCAAGTCTGTCGACGTCGGCACGTTCCCGACGGCTCGTCGTGCCTTTCAAGTAACCCGCTGCAATCAATGCGACGACGCGCCGTGCGTCGCCGCTTGTCCTACGACGGCGATGTATCGCCGTCCCGATGGGATCGTCGATTTCGATAAGTCGATATGCATCGGTTGCAAGGCCTGTATTGCGGCTTGCCCATACGATGCGATCTTCATCAATCCGCGCGATCATTCGGCCGAGAAATGCAACTTCTGCGCACATCGCCTCGACATGAATCTCGAGCCGGCCTGTGTTGTCGTGTGTCCGACCGAAGCAATCATGATCGGCGACATGGACGATCCATCGACGAAGGTCGCACAGATCATCAATCGTCAGCCGGTGGCGGTGCGTCGCCCTGAAAAAGAAACGCATCCGAAATTATTCTACCGTGGCGCGCATCAAGCGACGCTCGATCCGATTGCGGCCAGGCGCCCGGACGGCGACCTCTACGCCTGGGCGACGCAGCCGCAAGGGCCGAATGAAGTCGGTTCGGGCCATCCGGGACCGCACGCGAACTCTTCCGCCGCCGCCCTGCTTTCGTACGATGTTTCGCACAAAGCGCCGTGGGATTGGCGCGTCAGTCTCTACACGTGGACGAAGAGTCTCGCCGCCGGGATTTATCTTGCTGCGGTGCTCGTTGCAATCTTCGGCGGTATCATTTGGACGAGTGCGTTGATGCGCTGGGTCGTCCCGATTGGCTCGGGGGTCTTCCTCGGATTAACCGGAGTGATCTTGATCGCAGACCTCGAGCATCCCGAGCGCTTCTATCTGATATTCACCAAACATCAGTGGCGGAGCTGGCTCGTACGCGGGGCGTTTATCATCGGCGGCTACTCACTCGTACTGCTCGTCCATTTTCTCGCGAGTTTGAGCGGCAACGTCGTCGTTCAACAACGTGCTTCAATTGCAGGCGTGCCGCTTTCACTCATGACTGCAGTCTATACCGGTTATCTCTTCGCGCAAGCGAAGGGGCGCGATCTCTGGCAGAACCCGCTCTTGCCGCCCCACCTATTCGTACAGGCGATTTTGGCCGGCTCGTGCGTTCTCTCAGCCTTCTCGATTGCGCTCGATCTGCCGTCGCGCGATGCGCTCTTGTGGCTGGTCTCGCTTTCCTCGCTTGTGCATTTGCTCTTCGTGCTCGCGGAATTCACGCTCGGTCATCCGACGGCGCACGCGCGCCTGGCAGCGCATCAGATGGTCGCGGGCAAATATGCCCGCTGGTTCTGGCCTTCGATAATCGGCGTTGCGGTTGCGGTCTTCGCGCCGTGGGTGTGGTGGATTGCGATCTTCGTCGCTCTGGTTGCGCTGTTTATGTACGAGCACACGTACGTGCAAGCCGGGCAGTCGGTACCTCTGGCATGAGCGACGAAACGTTTTATCAGGGACCAAGCGGGATTCATTTGGCGTCGTTTCCACCCAAAGAGCGCTGGAACGATTGGGTCGAGATCGAGTCCAAAGCCTGGCCGAAACGCGAAGAGCATCACTATTCGCTCGTTCCAACCACGTGCTTCAATTGCGAATCCGCATGCGGACTGCTAGCGTACATCGACAAAGAGACCGGCGAGATCCGCAAGTTCGAAGGCAATCCCGAACATCCGGGTTCACGCGGGCGAAATTGCGCGAAGGGTCCGGCGACGCTCAATCAAGTCAAGGACGTCGATCGCATTGCGTTCCCTCTCAAGCGCAGCGGCGAACGCGGCGAAGGCAAATGGGTGCAGGTCGGATGGGACGAGGCACTCGACGACATTGCCGCGCGCGTCCGGCGTGCGATCGTCGAAGAGCGCGAGAACGAGATCATGTATCACGTCGGCCGTCCGGGCGAGGACGGCTATACCGAGCGCGTCATGGGCGCGTGGGGCATCGACGGACACAATTCCCATACGAACATCTGCAGTTCGGCGGCACGCGCCGGCTACGCGTTCTGGATGGGCATCGACCGCCCGAGCCCCGACCACGCCAATGCCGACGTAATCTTCCTTATAAGCTCGCATCTCGAGGCCGGACATTATTTCAATCCGCACGCGCAGCGGATTATCGAGGCCAAGGCCTCCGGCGCGAAGATCATCGTGTTCGACATTCGCCTATCGAATACGGCGACGCACGCCGATTATTGGGTCGCGCCGCAGCCCGGGAGCGAGGCCGCGATTCTGCTTGCGATTGCGCGCAATCTCGTCGAGACGGGGCGTTACAATCGCGAGTTCGTCCGTCGCTGGTGGAACTGGGACGAGTATCTTGCGAGCGAACGGCCGGAGCTTCCGCGCACGTTCGAAAGCTTCGAGAAGGCGTTTCTCGAGCTGTATGCAGGCTTCACGTTCGAGTATGCCGCTCAAGAAGCGGGAGTGGCAATCGACCAGCTCCGCACGATTACCGACGTCGTCGCCGGCGCGGGTACGCGGCTCTCGAGCCACAACTGGCGCTCCGCCGCAGCCGGACATCTCGGCGGTTGGCAAGTATCGCGCACGCTCTTCCTGTTAAATGCGCTCATGGGTGCGGTCGCAACCCAAGGTGGCGTCTATCCCAACGCCTGGAACAAGTTCGTTCCCAAGCCGATTCACGCGACGCCGCATCCGAAGCATTGGAACAACGTCACCTGGCCGGAGCAATACCCTCTAGCCTATCACGAGATGTCATTCTTGCTGCCGCACCTGTTGCGCGAACAAGAAAAGCACGCTCGACGTCTATTTTACGCGCGTCTACAATCCGATTTGGACGAATCCCGACGGCATGTCGTGGATCGAGATGTTCAAAGAGCCCGGACGTATCGGCTTACACGTCGCGCTGACGCCGACGTGGAGTGAAACCGCGTATTTCGCAGACTATGTCTTGCCGATGGGTCACGGTCCGGAACGTCACGACATTCATTCCTACGAAACGCACGACGCGCAGTGGCTCGGATTTCGTCAACCGGTCCTGCGGACCGCGCGCGAACGCGACGGGGAGACGTTCGTCGACACGCGCGGTGCCAATCCCGGGCAGGTGTGGGAAGAGAACGAATTTTGGATCGAGATGTCGTGGCGGATCGATCCGGATGGTAAGCTCGGCATTCGCAAGTACTTCGAATCGAAGAAGAAGCCCGGCGAGAAGCTGACGCTCGATGAGTACTACGGCTTCATTTTCGAGAACTCGGTTCCCGGGCTTCCGGAACGTGCCGCGGCCGAGAGTTTGACGCCGCTCGCATTCATGCGCAAGTACGGAGCCTTCGAAGTCGCTCATAATATCGGTGCGCTGCACGAGATCCCCGTGCCGCAAAGCGAGCTTGAGGACGTCGCGATTTCGGAGCACGGGCGCGTGTACACGCGCGCGGCAAAACCGGCACCGGAGAATATCGTTCCGCTGCCCGCGCCTGATGACGACCCGGATGGACGCCGCCCCGTCGGCGTACAGGTCGACGGCCAAATTTTGCGCGGATGGCCGACGCCGAGCGGCAAGCTCGAGTTTTATTCTTCGACGCTCGCGACGTGGGGATGGCGCGAATACGCGACGCCGCAATACATCAAGAGCCACGTCCATCCCGAGAATTTGAAGCCGGGACAGATGGTGCTCAATCCGATCTTCCGTCTGCCGACGCAAATTCACACGCGCAGTGCAAATGCGAAATGGCTCGACGAGCTCGCGCACGTCAATCCGCTCTGGATCAACCCGATCGATGCGGAGCGCCTCGGCGGTATCGCGACCGGTAATCTCGTGCGCATCACGACCGAGATCGGTTACTTCGTGCTCAAGGCTTGGGTGACGGAAGGGGTTCGTCCCGGAGTCGTAGCTTGCAGCCATCACATGGGTCGATGGAAACTTGGTGAAACCGGTCAACGGCAGATGGCCGCAACGGTTGGCTTGAGCCAAGACGAATCGGGCTGGAGTATGCGGCGCAAAGCGGGCGTCTCGCCGTTTAAGTCGGACGATCCGGATACGCAGCGTATTTGGTGGACTGACGTCGGCGTGCATCAGAATCTGACGTTCGGCGTGCAGCCCGATCCTATTTCGGGGATGCACTGCTGGCATCAGGCCGTTACCGTCGAGCGCGCGAAGCCCGGCGATGCATACGGCAATGTGTTCGTCGACACCGAAAAGAGCCGCGCGGTCTTCGAGAAATGGCAAGCAATGACGCGTCCGGCGAGCCGCTATTCACCCGATGCAACGCGACGTCCATGGTGGTTCTTGCGTCCGCTGCGTCCAAGCCGCAACGAGTACAAACTGCCCGTTTGAAATTCCCGGACGTTCTGGGATTCCTACTCGCCGGTTTCGTGCTCGGCGACGCGGGTCTGCACGTCGTTCACATTCCTCTCGGTTCGCAAGCAACGGGCATCATCATCGCGCTAGCCGCTTCCGTCATCTTGTACGAGTGCGGACACGATCTCGATCCGAGCGATCTCGCCTCGGCTTGGCGCAGTCTGCTCTTGCTGGTCACCGCCGGTGTCGTCATAACGGCCGGACTCGCCGCCTATCGCGTCGCACTTGGCTTTCGGATGGGATTGGCAAACAGCGGTCCTGTTCGGAACGATCGTCGCGGCAACCGATCCCGCGGCGGTAATTCCGATCATGCGGCAGTCCGGGATTTCGCAACGCATCAGCAACGTCGCGCAAGCGGAATCAGCGCTGAACGACGTGATCGGTGCGGTGCTCACGATCTTTGCGCTCGCGATCGTGCAAGGCGGACGCCTGAGTCCACCGGCAGCGGTCTCGACCGTGGCGGTGACGCTGCTCTACGGTGCCGCGTTTGTCGCCGGGCTTGCGCATCGGGGCGAACGGCAGCCGTTGTTCTCCGTGCTCACGTTCGTTGCGCGGTTCGTCGTGTTCTTCATCTTGGGAGCCGCGCTGCACCCCGCAACAGCGGCGTTTCCGTTGCTTGCGACCGCGCTGTTCGCAGCAGCGTTCATGTTGGTGATTCGGCCGGCGGCAGTGTTCACGTCGCTATGGGCGGATCGCGTGCATCGATGGAATCTGCGCGAGCTGCTGATGCTCTCGTGGGTACGTGAGACAGGCGTTATGTCTGCAGCGCTTGCAGCGAATATTGCCGCACTCACGATACCGAACGCGGATTCTATCGTCGCGAAGACGACGGCCGTCATCGTCGCAACGGTGGTCATTCAAGGTCTTACGACGGGTATGTTCGCGCGGGTGCTCGGTGTGGCTAACGCGCCGCACGCATCTGGAACGTAAAACGATCCGAGCGATAGAGACTATGTCCGCAAAGAATCGGGCGGTCGCCGTTCGTAAAGAAGGTCACCTTTCGGCTTAGCAAAGCATGTCCGCGTGCGACGCCGAGAACTTTCGCGACGCTTGCATCGGCGTTGATCGCGCCGACTTCTTGCTCGACTGCGACGGCCTCGACGCCGCTTTCGCGCGCGATCGTTGCGAACAACGATTGACGGCGCGCGTCTTCACGCGTGATTCCGCGGCTGCACCAACCCGCGACGTAACGCACGTCGTATGCGCTCGGCTCTCCGTCCGCGACGCGAATGCGTCGCACGAGCACGACTTCACTGCCTTGCGCAACTTGCAGCGCGGCGGCGACATCCGGCTCGGCTGGGACGCGGCGAAAGGTCAGAATCTTTGCGAGCGGATCGAGGTGCGGAAGATTCCAATCTTGATTGAAACGCTCGACGCCATCGAGGTGCAGTGCAAGCCGCGCTTGTCGGACGAGAAACGTTCCACGACCCGGAACCCGCTTGACGACCCCGCGCCGCACCAGCTCGGCAATCGCATTGCGCGCCGTCATCCGGCTGACGCCGAAGCGTTCCATCAACGCCGCATCGGAAAGCAAGCGTTGCTCGCCTTCAGGAAGTGTTTGCAGATCCTCCAACAATCGCAACTTGATCTGCTCGTACAGCGGCATTGCGCCGCCACGGTCGATGGGTTTGGGCCTACTCGAGGATTGGGCCATGTGGAATCGCCTATTGTACAAATGTACGGACAGGTCTAGACTATGCCTTAGCGCGGCCAGCCGTCAAGAGGGTTAGAGGCTCCAGCATAAACCATGGCACTCGCAGTAGAACAAGGTAGCGATGCAGCAACGACGGTTGCCGCACTCATGGCGCGCGCCCGCGAAGCGCAGCTCGCGATTCGAGACTACACGCAAGAGCAAGCGAATCAGCTCGTAACTGCGGTCGCGTGGGCGTGCTACAAGCCGGAGAACGCTCAGCGCTTGGCGCGCCTGGCGATCGAAGACACGGGCCTGGGGCGCTACGAAGACAAAGTCATCAAGAATCAACGTAAGACGTTTGGTACGTTGCGCGACTTGCTCGATCCGAGTGCAATCTCGGTCGGCGTTATACGCGAGGATCGCGAGCTGGGGTTGACGCTGATCGCGAAACCGGTCGGCGTCGTCGCGGCGGTCTGCCCGTCGACGAATCCGTCCGCGACGCCCATCAACAAGACGATGATGATCATCAAGGGACGAAACGCGACGATTCTTGCGCCGTCGCCGAAGGGTGCGACAACCTGCGAGCTGAGTCGTCGAGCTCGTCCACGAGCAGCTGCGCAAACTCGGCGCACCCCTCGATCTCGTGCAAATGTTGCCGCAGCCGATCTCCAAAGAACTCACGCACGAGCTGATGCGGCAAGTCGACGTCGTCGTCGCGACCGGCTCGCAAAACAACGTGCGAGCGGCGTATTCGTCCGGAACGCCCGCCCTCGGTGTGGGCGCGGGCAACACGCCCGCGATCATCGACGAGACGGCCGATCTCGATGATGCGGCCGCAAAGATCAAACTGAGCAAGTGCTTCGATTATGCGACAAGTTGCTCGTCGGAGAATTCGGTCTTGATCCCATCCGCTCGCTATGCGCAAACGATCGATGCATTGCGCCGCCAAGGCGGCTACATGCTCGACGCAAAGCAGAAGGCGCAGCTGCAGAAGGTGATGTTCCCCGGCGGCAAGCTCAGTGCAGAAGATCATCGCGCAATCGCCGAAGATGATCGCGGAAGTCGCGGGCTTCGAAGATCCCGCGGCATACACGGCCGAGTTCTTCATGGTTGAAGAGACCGGCGTCGGCGACGACTTTCCGTTCTCAGGCGAAAAGCTTTCGGTCGTGCTCGCCGTCTATCGTTACGATTCGTTCGACGATGCCGCCGAGCTGGTCGGAGCGCATTCTGCGCTATAGCGGGATGGGGCATTCGGTCGCGATTCACACCAAGACGTCCGATCGCGCCGAACGACTCGCGCACGAGCTCGACGTCGTGCGGGTGCTCGTCAATCAGCCGCACAGCTTCAACAACGGCGGCGGGTTCGACAATGGCTTGAACTTCACGCTGACGATGGGTTGCGGCTCTTGGGCGAAAAACAGCATGAGCGAGAATCTTTCGTACAAGCACTTCATCAACACGACGCATCTCGTGCGGCAGATCCCTGAGCGCAAACCAACCGAAGAAGCGCTGTTCGGTTCGTACTGGAGCAAATTCGGCAAGTGAACATGCCTGAGTATATCGCGAAATCGTTGCTTCGCGATGGCGGTATCCTTACGCCGGACGGCGAGATTGCACGCGACGCACGCGCTGCTTCGGAACATGCACGCAAGCTCGGCGGGCGCGTCGCAATCAAGGCGCAGATCCCGGCCGGGAAGCGCGGGAAATCTGGTGGTATTGCATTTGCAACGACGCCCGAGGAAACGGAAGCGAAAGCCGCGGCGCTGATCGGCAGTCAGGTCGCAGGGCATCGCGTCGATGCGGTCTTGGTCGAATCGGCTGCCGACATCGAGCGCGAACTCTACGTTGCGATCCTCAACGACGGATCGAGTCGCGGACCGCTGCTGCTCTTTTCGCGCGAGGGTGGTATCGAGATCGAAGAGCAGGGCGAGACGATTCTTCGCTGGCCGCTCGACATTCGAACCGGCTTGGATGCGGCAACCGCGCGTGAGATTGCAGGCGACGACGCGCTTGCGGGCCTCATGCAAATGATGTACGAGCGATTCATCGCGCTCGACTGCGAGCTGCTCGAGATCAATCCACTCGCACGGGAGCGCTCCGGTCAATATGTCGCGCTCGATTGCAAGATGACGATCGACGATTCGTCACGGCCGCGTCAGAAAGAACTGTTTGCGCGCGTCGAGATCGCGACGGGTCCGCTCGGAACGTCGCTCGAGCAGCGCGCGCGTGACGCGGGTTTGTACTTCATCGAGCTCGACGGCGAGGTCGGCGTGCTCGCGAACGGCGCAGGCTTGACGATGACGACGCTCGATGCCGTGCATCTCCATGGCGGAAAGCCCGCGAATTTTCTCGAGATCGGCGGGGAGGCGTATACGAAGGCCACGATCGCACTCGAGCTGGTCCTCGCGAATCCCCGCGTTCGCAGCATTCTCGTCAACTTCTGCGGTGCATTTGCGCGGACGGACGTTATGGCCGAAGGCGTGGCGCAAGCCTATGAAACATTGCGGCCGTCCATTCCATTCTTCTTTTCGATTCACGGTACCGGCGAGGAGCGCGCGATCGAGATCATACGCGAGCGCTTGGATATCGAACCGTTTGCGCTGATGGATGATGCCGTCAAAGCCGCAATCGCAGCCGCACGTGAACCAGCCGGAGCCCGCGCATGATCCTACGTCGCGATCAAACGCTGCTGGTGCAAGGTATCACCGGCAAACAAGCCTCGTTTTGGACCGAGAAAATGCTTGCATGCGGGACGAAGATCGTCGCCGGCTCGAGTCCGGGCAAGGGTGGCAACAGCGTTTCCGGCATCCCCGTCTACGATTCGGCAGTCGCGGCCGCTGCGGTGCACGCGATCGATTGCACCGTGCTCTTCACGCCGCCGATGGCGACAAAGCTTGCGGTCCTTGACGCGCTCGAAGCCGGCATTCGCAATCTCGTCGTTCTCGCCGAGCACGTTCCCGTGCACGATGTGATGGAGTTCGTCGCTGCAGCCAAAGATGCCGGCGCGCATCTCGTCGGCCCGAACACTGCCGGCGTCGTCACGCCGGGCGAATGCGCGGTCGGGATCATGCCGGGCTTTGCCGAGAATATTTTTCAGCCGGGTTCGGTCGGCGTGATTTCGCGTAGCGGTAGTCTCGGCACACTCATTTGTCTCGACATCGTGCGCGCGGGCTTTGGAGAATCGGCGTTCCTCGGCATCGGCGGTGATCCGGTGCTCGGAACGACGACCGCCGATGCGTTGCGCATCTTCGACGGCGACGCGAAAACGAAAGCGGTCGTCATTGTCGGCGAGCTCGGCGGTACGATGGAAGAAGAGGCAGCCGAATATGCTGCCCAAACAAAGATGTCGTCACGCAAACCGATCGTCGCGTTCATTGCGGGGCGCAGCGCGCCGCCCGGACGCCGAATGGGACATGCTGGCGCAATTGTAATAGGTTCGCGCGGTAGCGGTGAATCGAAAGTTCAGGCGCTGCGTGACGCAGGTGCAACGGTCCTTGATACACCATCCGACATAGGGTCGGTCCTTCGCAACGTTCTTCCGTGAGAGGTAAGTAGAATGGCCATCGAAACTCGTCCCAAACCAGAAGTGAAAACCGCGGAATACTCGCGGCCACTCTCACGCATGACGCCGAGCGAAGCGTTCGTCGAAACCTTGCGCGCGGAAGGCGTAACGCTTGCGCCGGGAATCGTCGGATCGGCATACATGGATGCGCTCGATCTCTTTCCCGCAGCGGGAATTCGCTTCTTACCGGTCGCGCACGAACAGAACGCCGTGCACATGGCAGACGGTTGGGGACGCATGACCGGGCGGCCGACGATTGCGATCGCGCAAAACGGTCCGGGCATCACGAATTTCGTCACGGCGAGTTGCTGCCGCGTATTGGGCTCACACGCCGATGGTCATCGTTACGCCCTCGGTCGGATCGATGAGCACGGGCCTCGGCGGATTTCAAGAGACCGAGCAGCTTCCGATTTTCTCGAAGATGACGAAGTGGCAAGTGCAGGTGAATCGGCCTGACCGGATGGCCGAGCTGCTGCGCCGCGCGTTCTACATCGCGAAGGCCGAGAACGGTCCGGTGCAGATCGATATTCCGCGCGACTACTTTCTACGGTGAACTCGAGACCGAGATCTATCCGTCGCTCGACTCTCGAGCGCGGCCAAGGGCCCGACGATTTGCTCGAGCAGGCTGCGCGTCTGCTCGTCGAGGCGAAGAATCCGCTGATCGTATGCGGCGGCGGCGTCGTGCAAGCCGGCGGCGGTGATGAAGCACGCGCGCTCGCCGAATTTCTGTGCGTCCCGGTCGCAAACTCGTATCTGCACAACGATTCATTCCCGGCCAGTCACGAGCTGGCGGTCGGGTCCGCTCGGCTATTGCGGATCGAAAGCTGCAATGCAGCTGATTTCAGAAGCCGACGTCGTGCTTGCGCTCGGATGCCGTTTGAATCCGTTCGGAACGACGCCGCAATACGGTTTCGACTACTGGCCGAAGAACGCGAAGATCATTCAGATCGACGCGGATGCGCGCACCCTCGGTTTGACCAAGAAGATTGCAATCGGCATATGCGCCGATGCAAAAGCCGCCGCGGGCCGTTTGCTCGAGCACGCGCGAAGCCTCGACGGCGGACGCCGGCGAAACGAAGCGACGGTTCGCAAGATCGCCGATGCGAAGAAATCGTGGACCGACGAGCTCGAGCGGCTCTCATCGAAGACCGGTGAGCCGATCAGTCCACGTCACGCACTCAAGCTCGTCACCGAAGCACTTCCGAATGATTGCGTCGTCACGACTGACATCGGCAATATCTCGTCGGTTTCGAACAGTTATCTGCGCTTTGAGAATCCGCGCCGGTTCCTGGCCGCGATGAGCTTCGGTAACTGCGGTTACTCGTATCCAACCGCGCTTGGCGCGAAGCTCGCACGTCCGGATCTGCCGGTCGTCGCGTTCGTCGGAGACGGCGCGTGGGGGATGAGCCTTCCCGAAGTGATGACGGCGGTTCGTGAGAACATCGGCGTCGTCGCGATCGTTTGGAACAACGCGCAGTGGGGCGCCGAGAAGAAGAATCAAGTCGACTACTACGGTGACCGCTTCGTCGGCACCAATCTGAAGAATCCCGACTTCGCCGAGGTTGCGCGTGCGATGGGTGCGCAGGGCATCAAGGTCGAGAAAGCGTCGGAGATCGGAAACGCGGTGAAAACGGCGGTTGCCAGCGGAAAGCCGACCGTTATCAATCTCGTCGTCGACTCCGTCGAGCTAGCCGAACCATTCCGGCGCGATGCGCTCAAGAAACCCGTGCGTATGCTCGATGTCTATAAACACCTTACCGGCTGAATTCAGACACCTCGAAACCATGATGGCAGCCGTGCGTGGACGTAAACGTCCGCGCGCGGTTGCAGTCGTTCAGCCTGTCAGCAGCTACGCACTTCGTGCAGCGCTGCAGGCGGCGCAAGAAGGCTTCGTTCGCGCCTTGCTCGTCGGCGACGAGAAGCGGATTCGTGCGCTCGCATCGAGCGAAGGCTTGAGTCTCGACGATGCGCAGATCGTTGATGCCTATACTGATGCGGAAGCTGCCGAACGCGGAGTCGCACTCGTTCGAAGCGGCGATGCTGAGATGTTGATGAAGGGGCACATTCACACTGACGATTTCTTGCGACCGGCGCTCGACCGCGACAACGGACTTGCGGACGGGACGCACGATGAGCCACATCTTCGTATGCTATCTACCGCAGCATATTTATCCGAAGGCGCTCCTGGTGACGGACGCCGCGTTCAACATCGCGCCAGCACTGGAAGCGAAACGTGCGATCCTCGAGAATGCGATCGCGCTCGCGCACGCGCTCGGCGTCGCAATGCCGAAGGTCGCGATCTTGGCGGCAACCGAGGACGTGAACGCGGCAATGCCGGCGACCCTCGACGCGCAAACGTTGCGCAACCTGAATCGCGGATGGAGAAATCACGGGGGCGATCGTCGATGGCCCCTTTGCATTCGACAACGCGCTTTCTGCGGAAGCGGCGCGGATTAAGGGAATCGAGTCGCCGGTTTGCGGCGATCCGGATATTCTGCTCGTCCCGACGATCGAAGCGGGCAACATGCTGTATAAGGAGATGGTGCACTTCTGCGGTGCAATCACGCCGGGGATCGTGCTGGGCGCATCAGTGCCGATTCTTTTGACGTCGCGGGCCGATCCGCCGGAAGCGAGGCTTGCATCCTGCGCACTGGCCGTCGCGTACTTGGACGCCGCGTGATTTCGCAAAGCGACGAAGCCCTCGCCTTTGGCTCGATAGCGAGCTTGCGCAAATCGTTGCGCGAACATGCGATTTCGCCGACGGAGTTGATCGAGCTCGTCCTAGCGCGCATCGAACACGACGAGCCGCGTCTCGTGGCGTGGGTCGAGGTTGAGCGTCGATGCCGCGCTCGACGCGGCACGCAACGCCGACGTGAACGCCCCGCTCGGCGGAATTCCGTTCGGTGTCAAGGACGTCATCGACGTTCGCGATATGCCGACGCGCTTCGGTGCGAATATCGTCCGCGCCGCGCTCCGCAGCTCGACGCGTGGTGTGTTGCGGCGGTGCGGCGCGCCGGTGCGATTCCGCTTGGGAAGCTGCACACGACGCCCTTCGCTTACGCCGACCCAGCACCAACGAAGAACGCGATTGATGTCCGCACGTTCGCCCGGCGGATCGAGTTCCGGGAGCGGTGCCGCGGTGGGTGCGCATCAGATTCCGTTTGCGTTCGGAACGCAAACCGGCGGTTCGACGCTGCGCCCCGCAGCATACAACGGCGTGGTCGGGTTCAAGCCGAGTTTTGGAGCGATTCCGACAGCCGGCGTCGCGATGCTCGCGCCTACCTTTGATACGGTCGGGATCATCGCGCGTACGGCGAGCGACGCCTCTGAAGTGTTTGACGTCTTCGTGCCCGGTGCGCTGGATGCGGCCTCGCCCCGCGCTCCGCGCATCATCGATGCGCTCGACTATCGCACGGATCTGTCCGGTCCGCAGGTTTGTGCGGCGATCGATCGTGCACTTGGGCGTCCTTGTCGCGGCAGGGTGCGACGCGTATAGAACGTTCGCTGCCCTCGCTCGTCGAGAGCGTCGAAGAGAATTGGCACACGATCGCCGCGTACGAAGCTTCAGCCGTTTTGCTGCCGCTCGTCCAGCGCGTCTCCGGATATGCGCGCGCCGAGAAGTTGATCGCAGACGGACAGTCAGCAGGATGCGGTCTGCTACCAAAAGGCGCGCGAGCTGCGTTCACAGATCGTGGGCGAGCTCGGAAAGCTTCTTTCAGAGTGCGATGCTGTCGTATTGCCGTCCGCCGGCGAGGTTCCGAAATTCGGCGTCGATGGGCGACGCGCATTTCTTGCGTCCGTGGTCGCTCGGAGGCTTCCCGTCGATATCGATTCCCGTCGGATTCGATGCTGCAGGAATGCCGATCGGTATGCAGATCGTCGCAAAGCGCGGCGAACGACTTGGCGCTTCTGGCGTTGCGCGCTGGGCCGAAGCGAAGCTCGGCATGAGTCTGATTCAAGTCGAAGGCATCGAGAAACGCTTCGATATCAAACCTCGTGTTGCGCGAGGTGACCCTGAATGTCGAGCGCGGCGAGGTTCTCGTCGTCATCGGTCCGAGCGGCGGCGGCAAGAGCACGCTCTTGCGCTGCATCAATCTCCTCGAGCCGATTCAGCGCGGTCGAATCATCGTCGACGGACAAGTCATCACCGATCCGGGGGTCAACGTCAATGCCGTCCGGCGTCAAGTCGGAATGGTGTTCCAGCACTTCAATCTCTTCCCGCATCTGCGCGTCATCGATAATCTCACGCTCGCGCCGACGCAAGCACTGCGCCAGTCGAAGTCGGAAGCCGGCGAACGCGCGCGCGCGCTTGCTCGAGCGGGTCGGGTTGCGCGACAAAGCCGACAGCTATCCGCATCAACTTTCCGGAGGTCAGCAACAGCGTGTTGCCATTGCCCGGCGCTTAATGATGGATCCGCGCGTGATGCTTTTCGATGAGGTTACTTCGGCGCTCGATCCGGAGCTCGTCGGCGACGTCCTCGAAGTCATGCGCGATCTCGCGGAGTCCGGGATGACGATGATCGTCGTGACGCATGAGATGCAATTCGCGCGCGAAGTCGGCGACCGGCTCGTCCTGATGGCCGAAGGCGTCGTCGTTGAAGAAGGCAAGCCGCGCGAGATGCTCGATCGGCCGCAGCACGAGCGAACGCGCCAATTTCTCCGGCGTTTGTTGCGTTTTCACGATGCGGAGGGCGCTCCGATCGGCCAGGGAGGCACATGAGAAAGATATTTTGGTTACTCGCAATTCCACTGTTGCTCGTGTCGGTCTCGGCCGAGGCGCCGCGCCGACGAAAATTTCGGTTGCGGTTCCGGCCGAGCTCCGAGCCAAAGGCGTGCTGACGGTCGGCGTCAAGTGCGACTATCCGCCGTTCGGCTACGTCGACACCAGCGGTAATACCGTCGGCTATGACGTCGACTTTGCGCGTCAGCTCGCGATGCTTGCGCTCGGCAATCCGAACGCCGTGCAGACTCAGTGCGTGTCGAGCGCAGACCGGATTCCGTATCTAACCACGCATCGTGTCGACATCGTCATCGCGACGCTCGGCTATAACGCCGACCGCGCGCGCGTGATCGCGTTCTCGAAGCCGTACTTCTCGCAAACGGGACGCGTGATCGTCACCAAAGCATCCGGCATCAAAACGTGAAAGACTTCGGCGGCAAGACCGTCCTCACACTGAAGGGGACGCCGTACGGCAAATGGTTCAACGATTGTCTTCCGAGCGCAAAGGTCACGGAGTACGATACGACCAGCCAAGCGCTGATCGCGCTCAAGGAAGGCCGTGGAGTCGGCTATGCGGACGACGACACTCTGCTGATCGGGCTGGCCGGAAAAGATCCAACGTTGACCGTCGTTGGCGCGCTCTACTCGAGCAAGTACGGCGTCGGCATGCGTCTCGACGACGATGCGATGATCAAGTGGGTCAATGCCGCGATCACGCAATTGCAGTCGCAAGACTTCTTTTTCAATCAGTTCAAGAAATGGGTTCCGGACAAACATCTTCAGGATCTGTTTTCTGAGTCGATGCCTCGGCCCGGGCATGATCTCACCTATCCGGCGGGCCCAGTCGTTCACTGCTAGGGGCGGATGAGCGGCTACACCTTCGATCCGGCGATCATCTGGCAGAATCTGCCCTTTCTTTTGGGCGGACTGCTGTTGACGCTGGAAGTGAGTCTGATCGGTATCGTCGGCGCGCTCGCGATCGGGATCGCGGGCGGCGCCGTTCGAACCTTCCAGTTGCCCGTGCTCAACGGCATCGTACGCGACGTACGTCGAGTTCATCCGCAACACGCCGTTTCTCGTGCAGCTATTCTTTCTCTATTTTGCTTTGCCCGAACTCGGCGTGCGACTGAGCGGTTTCACCGTCGCATGGCTGACGCTGATGATTCACGGCGGGTCGTACAACGTCGAGAATTTTCGCGCCGGCTTTACGTCGACCGCAGCCGGTTTTCGCGAAGGCGCGCGCGCACTCGGGCTTTCGGGCTGGCAGTCATTTCGTTACGTGATCTTCCCGATCGGCTTTCGTACCGCGATGCCGTCCGTGTCGAACACCTGCATCTCGGTGCTCAAAGGCTCGTCGCTGATGGTCGCGATCGGGTTTCCGGAGCTGACGGATCGCGCGGTCTCGATTGTCGGCCAGACGTTTCGCGTCTACGAGATGTTCTTCGCGATCGCCGTCATCTATTTGCTCGTCGTTTGGGCGCTCTCGATGATGATGCACTGGGCTGAACGCCGCATGGCGATTCCGGGATTCGGCATTTGAGTAACGACTGGGCCGGTCCCGTCGCTGTCGTACATGCTTGGCGGTCTGCGGACCACGATCGCGCTGTGCGCGATCACCGTGGCTGCGAGCACGCTCGTCGGCATCGTCCTCGGTACGCTGAGCGTGATGCGCTGGCGTCCGCTCGAGCTCGCATTGCGCGCGCACGTCGAGTTTTGGCGCGGGCTTCCTACCGTCGTCTCGCTGTTCTTCATTTTCTTTGCGCTGCCGACCGTGCACGTCTACGTGAACGCGTTCGTCGCAGCGTCGGTCGGTCTCACGTTGTGGGCGAGCGCGAACATCGCCGAGATCGTCCGGGGTGCGATCGCTTCGATTCCGCGCGATCAATTTACGGCCGGCGCAGCGCTCGGTCTGGGATGGTTGAGCGTGATGCGGCTCATCATCTTACCGCAGGCGCTGCGGCGCATGATTCCGCCGCTCGTCGGCATGCTCGTCAATCTCATCCAAACGACGACGCTCGCCGCCGTGATCGGCGTGCTCGATGTTCTCGAAGCCGGCAAGCAATCCGTCGAGCGCTTGACGCTGCAGACTGGAAATCCGCACGCGATCGAAGTCTATGCGGCGATCCTCGTCGTCTTTTTCGCAATTTGTTTCCCACTCTCGCAATACGCAAATTTCCTCGAGAAACGCCTCGTCGTCTAAGAAGGACTCATAAATGCTGACCGATAGCCCCACGAAGACTCTGCCCGAAGCCGAGCTGCGCGAGCTCGCGCAAAAATACTCGCTGGCGCACCGTCCGGACCGCTCACCGAAAGAAGCCCCGATCCTGAACAAAGCAAAAGGCTCGGTCGTCACGGACATCAACGGGAAAGAATATCTCGACTTTAATTCGGGCGAGATGTGCGCGGCGCTTGGGCACAATCATCCGCGCATCGCGGCCGCGATTGCCGAAGCTGCGCGAGACGATCAGCAACTCGAGCAACACGTTCTACAGCGTGTACGAGATCATGCTGGCGGCGAAGATCGGACAGATGTCGCCCGAACCGCTGAAGAAGAGCGTCTTCCACGGCTCAGGGTGCGAGTCGATCGAAGCAGCGATGACGATGGCGAAGAAAGCGACGGACGGCTACGAGATCATGAGTCCGCACGCGAGTTATCACGGTCTCTCGGAAGTTCCGCGTTCCGTGACGCACGCCGGCTGGCGCAACAAAATCGGTCCGTTCGCGCCCGGTTCATACGCGATGTTCGCGCCGTATTGCTATCGCTGTCCGATCAACAAGACGTTTCCAGATTGCAAGTTCGCATGCGTCGATGCCAGCTTCGAGCTCTTCGATGCCGAATCGACGGGACATCAGGCTGCCGTGATCACCGAACCGCTGTTCAGCGCGGGCGGCGTCATCTCGCCGCCGGCCGGTTGGATGAAGCGCGTCGAAGAGAAGTGCGACGAACGCGGGATGCTGCTCGTCATGGACGAGGCGCAGACGGGTCTCGGCAAACTCGGCTCGACGTACGCGTTCCAGCAAGAAGAAGGCAACGTCACGCCGGACATCGTCGCGATCTCGAAGCACTTCGGCGGCGGCATCACGATCAGCGCGGTGATCACTTCTGAAGACATCGAGCAGCGTCTTCGCAAGAGCGGCTATCAGATCAATCACTCGCACGACGCCGATCCGCTGGCATGCCGAGCCGGAATCGAGAGCCTGCAAATCATCGAAGACGAGAAACTGGGCGAGCGTGCCAAGGAGATCGAGCGTTACTTCCAAGTGCATCTTCGCAAGCTGCAGGATGAGTTCGAATCGATCGGCGACGTCCGTGGGAAGGGCCTGATACACGGCATCGAGTTCGTGAAGGACCGCGGAACGAAAGAGCCGTGGTTTGCGGTCGGCGACAAGCTCCGCCGGGACGTGCCTTAAGAATGGTCTCTATTTCACGCTCCGCCGCAACGGCTCGGTCTTGCGCTTCGTCCCGCCGTTTTCGACGACGAACGCCCAGCTCGACCGCGCTGCGGAAATCTTGCGGGACGCAATCAAGGCGCTCTAGAAACCCCGGCGCCGAAGCAGGCTTTGCGGGCGCGAAGTTATTTGGCCGGCCTCAGGTGCCGGCCTAGGAGGTGTTTGTGGAGGGAACCAAGTCACGTCGGGAGTTCGTCAAGGCGGCCGCCATTGCGGGCGGAGTCGTTCTTGGCGCTCCCGGCTTTTATTCCGAAACGTTCGGAAGCTGCGGAGACGCTGAACATCGGCGTCAACGAAGAGCTGACGGGCGTGTACGCGTACCCTGCGAAGAACGAAGTTCGCGGGATGCACGATGGCCGTCGACGATTGGAACAAGAAAGGCGGCGTTCTCGGTCAGCAGATCAAGCTGCGTGTCGAAGACAACGCGAACAATCCCAGGCACGGCCGACGGAGAAAGGCTCGTAAGCTGTTCGAAGTCGACAAGGTTCCGGTCCTCATTGGAACGTTGAACAGCGCTGATTCACAAGCCGTCAGCAACGTGGCGTATCAAGCCGGAAAGCCATTCCTCGTTTCCGGCGGACATACCGATACCGTGACCGGCTCGCAATGCCACTGGACGACGTTCCGCACATGCCACAGTACGTGGGCGGAAACGCACGCCACCGGTCTTTCAATTTCCAAGAAGTTCGGCAAGAAGTGGTATTACATCACGCCGGACTACGCGTTCGGGCATTCCTTGCTCGACGGCTACAAGTGACATGGAGCAAAGCTCGGCATCCAGGTCGTGGGCAGCGATCTCACGCCGCTCGGTACGACCGATTTCAGCGCGTACCTGACGAAGGTTCTGGCTGCAAAACCGGACTGCCTCATCATCATGGTGCAAGGCGACGATCAGATCAACTGTCTCAAACAGGCCAACTCGTTCGGAATTCTCAAACGCATTCCGGTTGCCGGGCCGCAAGGCGAGCTCGAGCCGTTGTGGGGCGTGCCGAAGGAGGCGCAAGTCGGCTATTGGGGCGTCGAGTGGTACTACAAGAACGTCGGAAATAATAAGGAAGCGCAATCGTTCGTGTCGCGTGCTATGGCCGCAGTATTAAGAGCCGCCGACTGCGCGCAGCGCGTTCGGCTACATCACGGCGGACAGATGATCAGCGCGATACAGGAAGCCAAGGGCACGGACCCCGTCAAAGTCTGCAAAGCACTTTCCGGAATGACGTTCCATCCGCTCCAGCAAGGAACGGGAACCTATCGAGCCGTCGATCATCAGCTAGCGTGGCCGATGTTGTTCATGGAGACGATCGCCGGTGGTCAAGACGGCAATCCGAAAGACATCTTCAAGATGGTCGACGTTCAGCCGGGAGAGGCGATCGAACATCCGGTTTTGGATCAGGAGAAGATCTGCAAGCTCGCCTGGCCGTCATAAAAGTCCGATAACTCCACCCTTACCGTCATCCCGAGCGTCCGCCAAGCGGCGCTCGGGATGACGCATTCATATAAAGGGACGCAATGGAACGACTGATCCCCGAAATCGTCAACGGTATCGTGCTGGGCGCGTTTTATGCGATCATCGCAATCGGCTTGTCGCTGATCATGAATCTCACCGGTACGGTAAACCTCGCGCACGGCTCGTTCCTGACGCTCGCCGGTTATTTGGCGTTCACGCTTCTCCAGCGCGGAACGAACTTTTGGTTGGCGCTTGGGATTTCTGCGATTCTGACCGTCATCATAGGCTTGGTCGTCGAGCGAACCTTGATCCAGCCACTCTATAAGCGCATCCCGCTCTACAGCTTGCTGCTGACGTTCGGGCTGGCGCTGATCGCCGAAGAAGTCTTCCGGCTCATCTGGGGGCCGCAATCGGTTCCGTTTTCGACGCCGGCCTCGCTGCAAGGGGCGACTGATCATCGGCGACACCGTTCTGCCGACGTACCGTTTGGCCATTATGGCCGTGCTTGCACTCGTCATGCTGCTGCTGTTGTTCTTCATGTATCGCACGCGTCAAGGTTTGCGGCTGCGAGGTGCCGTGCTCAACCGCGAGATGATGGCGGCCCTGGGCATCAACACGCAAGTGCTCTACATGATGAATTTCGGCTATCGGCATCTTCTTGGCGGCGGTCGCAGGAGTGCTGGCTTCCGGGTTGATCGGTCTCTCGCCCACGATGGGGAACGGTTTGCTGATGCCGGCGTTCATCACCGTCGTGATCGGCGGGATGGGCAGCCTTGCGGGGTGCTTGGTCGGAGGTTTACTGCTCGGAGTCGGTCAGAGCGTCACGACGCTCTATGCGCCGGCCGCTTCCGAGATCGTCACGTACATTCTCATGGCGGTGGTGCTGCTGATTCGACCGCGAGGACTCTTCGGTGAGGAGGGTCTCTTCGGATGAAACGGACGCTGGATACTGCCGGCATGTCGCTGCTTGCGATCTTGCTCTTGGGAATGCCGCTGTGGATGAACGTCGCTCAAGCTGAATGTTTCGCTTGGGACGTCGTTGCTGCTGTTTGGTCTTGCCGCGGCGAGCGTTAACATTTTGGTCGGCTATACCGGGTTCATGGCGTTCGGCAACGCCGCGTTTTTTGGGGTCGGCGCCTACGGTTCGGCGCTCTTCAGCCACTACATCATGCCCGACAATATGATTCGTTGCGACGATCGTCGGTGCGCGTGACCGGAACGCTTTCCGCGCTCGTTCTCGCGCCATTTCTCGATCCGCCGGCGCGGCATTTATTTTGCGCTGATGACGGTTGCGTTCGGGCAAGTATATTATTTTATCGCCTATCGCTGGAGCAACGTGACGGGCGGCGAGGACGGATTCTCGATTTCGCGCCCGCATCTTTTTGGGCCGCAGTCGGACCAGCGATGGAGGGTGCAGGCATACTACTATTACGTGCTCGTCATCTTCGTCGCGGTGATGGCGTTTTTGTGGTTCTTGGTTCGTTCGCCGTTCGGGTTATCGCTTCGGGCGATCAGCCAGAACGAGGTACGCGTGCGGTACCTCGCGATCAACAGCGATCGCATGATCTTCAAGGCGCTGGTGCATCTCCGGTATGGTCGCCGGAATCGCCGGTTCGCTCTATTCGATGTCGATCAACTTCGCTTATCCGCTGCTGATGGACTGGCACCAGTCCGGTGACTTCGTCATGATGACGATTCTCGGCGGAGCCGGTACGCTCTGGGGGCCGTTCATCGGCGCAATCATCTACACGCTTGCCGCCAACGTTTTGAGCAGCAAGACCGAGACGTGGCAGATCATCATCGGCGCGCTTTTCGTTGTATGCGTCTTGTTCTTTCCAAAAGGAATTCTCGGATTGTTCTCGCGCCCGAGCACGACGAGTGAAGACGTCGATGCGGCGCCGAACTCGTCCGCGCTCCGAACAAGCGCTGGCGCAAGGGGAGCACGGATGACCGCAGCCGCAAGCGGCGCAACGATGCTGCATGCCGAAAAAGTCTCGCTGTCATTCGGCGGCGTCCATGCGGTCGTCGAGGTCGACATCGACGTGCACGAACGCGAGATCTTTGCGATCATCGGTCCGAACGGCGCCGGAAAGACGAGCTTTTTCAACGCGTTGACCGGGTACTTTTTCCCGGACGCGGGACGGGTTAGCTTTCTCGGTAAGGATATTACGCGCACGCCGAACTACGCGCGCATTGCACGCGGGATGAGCCGGACGTTTCAAACGCCCAGCATTTTCCCGGAGCTGACGGTGTACGAGAACGTCGTGCTCGGCGTGCACAGCAAGATGGCAATTGCTGGGAGCTTGCGCGGCCTTGGCGCGCGCAAAGAAAGAGGCCGACGCGCGTGTCGACGAGCTACTGGGCTTCGTCAATCTGCAGCGCTGGAAGGATACGCAAGTCGCGTCGCTCTCGCACGGCAGCCAGCGTCTGGTCGAGATCGCTGCATGCCTTTCCGTCGATCCGAAGCTCGTGCTTCTCGACGAACCGACTGCGGGTTTAGCGGAAGCGGATACCGAGTCGCGTGATGGAAGTCGTTCGCGATTTGCGCGACCGTCTCGGTCTCACGGTCGTGTTCGTGGAGCACAACATGCGATTCGTCTCGTCGCTCGCCGACACGGTGATGGTCATGGATCGCGGACGCGCGCTCTTGCGCGGCGGTGCCAAAGAAGTACTCAACGATTCGCGCGTGCGTGAGGCCTACCTCGGCGCGGAAGAGGAGACCGCCGATGTCTGAGGGCGCGCCGCTGCTCGAAGTCAACGACATCCAAACCTACTACGGGAAGAGTCACATCTTACGCGGCGTTTCGTTGAACGTTCAGAAGGGCGAGATCGTCACGCTTCTCGGTCTTAACGGCGCCGGCAAGTCGACGACGATTCGCAGCATTCTCGGGCTCACGCCGCCGCGCTCCGGTTCGGTAAAATTCAAGGGCATCGAAGTGAGCGGTTTGCCGACGTACCGGATTGCGAAGATGGGAATCGGTTACGTACCGGAGGGCCGGTTGATGTTCGGCGCGTTAACGACGCTCGAGACATTGCAGTTGGCCGAACGCGGCGGAAGCAAAGATGGTTGGACGATCGAGCGAGCCTTCGAGCGCTTTCCAAAGCTTGTCGAACTGCGGTCGGGCGAAAATCTGGTCGGCTTTCCGGCGGCGAGCAAGAGATGCTCGCGATCGGACGCGCCCTCGTCGGGAATCCGGACTTATTGCTGGTCGACGAGCCGTCGCAGGGTCTGGCTCCGATCATCGTACGCGAGGTCTACGAAATCATCGAAGATCTGCGGAATCACGGCGTGTCGATTCTGCTCGTCGAGCAGAACGCGTTGATGGCCCTCAAAGCCGCGCAACGCGCGTACGTGATCGACGACGGACGGATCGTGTATGAAGGTGCCGCGGTAGATCTGCGCGCCGATCGCGCCCGCGTCCGCGACCTCATGGGGTTGGCGACGGCCTAAGCTGTTGCCGCGGCTTCCGTCGGGCGGTCGGCGATGGCTTTGAGCGTTTCGCTCTGTTTTGTCATCCCGAGCGTAGCGCTCCGCAGGAGCGCGAAGTCGAGGGACCGTTCCCATGGGGCAGGCAACGAAACGATGTAACAAACGAGGGCACGATCTTGCCCGCAGTTTTGGGCGATCGTTGCGCGACCCGCATTGTTTCCGCTGTCCCTCGACTTCGCGACGCTGCGCGTCGCTACGCTCGGGATGACAATATTAGGTCGGTCGATCGGCGATTGCTTTGAGGGTTTCGCTCTTGAGCAAGCCCCACAGATGATCGCGAACCGCTAAGAACTCGCTCGACGAGCGCATTTTCTCGACGCGCGGACGCGGCAGCGGATTGACAAAATCTTCTTTGATGATGCCGGGGCGCGCGGACATGACGACGACGCGATCGGAGAGATATGCGGCTTCGTCGATGGCGTGCGTGACGAACAGTACCATTTTGCGCTGCTTTGCTTCCAGATGTTGGCCCCATAGGCGGAGCAGCTCGTCTTGCAAGATTTCGCGTGTCTGCGCGTCGACGGCTGCGAACGGTTCGTCCATCAGGAGCAGCTCGGGATCGTTTGCGAGCGTACGCGCGAGCGCACAGCGTTGACGCATGCCGCCTGAAAGCTCGCGCGGATACCGTCCTTCGAATCCTTCGAGTCCAACGAGCTTAATGTAGCGTTGCGCGATCTCGGCGCGCTCTGTTGATGCGATGCCACGGAACTTCAGGCCGAGCTCAACGTTCTGAGTGACCGTCTTCCACGGCGGCAGCGCGTATTCTTGAAAGACCATGCCGCGCCGCCAGCTCGGACCCTCGATGGGCGTCCCGTCGAAGACTACATTGCCGCTCGACTGATATTCGAGCCCTGCAACGATTCGTAGCAACGATGATTTGCCACAACCGCTTGGGCCGAGAATCGTAACAAATTCGCCTTCAGTCAATCGTAAGATCGACCGAGCGGATGGCTTCGATCTCGGCACCGTCGCGGAGCTGGTAGCTTTTCGAAAGCGAGACCATTTCGAGCCGATGGCAAATTCCCTACGCTGCAACCCCTCCGCGTGTGATGCGCCGCTGCACCGAACGCATGATGAAATCCATCACGAACCCGACGCATCCGATTGCGATCATCCCGGTCATCATTCGCGGCGTGTCGAACGTAAATCGCGCGCTCTCGATCAGGAATCCGAGACCCGAGCGCGCTGCCAACAGCTCCGCAGCGACGAGGGCGCCCATCCCGTGCCAAGACCGATGCGCAGTCCCGTGATCACGATGGGTCGGAATCGCCGCCGGAACGACGATTTCGCGAATGACGTCGCGACGATTGCCGCCCAACGTCAACACGGCCCAGACTAGGTTACGATCGACGCTGCGGACGCTTGCAATCGTGTTGAGCACCGTCGGAAAGAAAACGCCAAGTGCGAGGATGAAGACGTTCTGCGCGTATCCGATTCCGAACCAGAGGATTCCAAGTGGAATCCACGCGGGCGGCGGTATCGGGCGAAGCAATTCGATGATCGGATCGACGTAATCAGCGAACTTCGACGACAAGCCGATTCCGAAGCCGATCGGGATCGCAATGATTGCCGCAACGGCGAAACCCCACAGCAGGCGTAAAACGCTGACCCGCGGTGTCGTGTCCGAGCTCGCCGTTCGCTAAGTTGTGCGAGATCGAGAGCAGCACGGACGTGGGCGGCGGCAAAGCGTTGCGCAACTGTGGCGCGAGCGGCGAAAAGCGGCTCGTATATTCCCACAACACGACGACGACGGCTGGTACGAGAAGGTTCAGGGCAAGGTTGCCGAGACCACCTGTAAACCTCTTCATGCCGGTCTTTCGAACGGTACGACCTTACGCTGCACGAGACGCATCGCTTGATCCATGCCGAAGCCAAGCACGCCGATCAACGCCATGCCGAGCAACACGCGCTCGGTAAACAACAGACTTCGGGCGTCTTCGATCAAATACGCAAGCCCGGACGATGCGCCGACAAGCTCCGCGGCCACCAGCCCCATCCATCCGACGCCGAGACCGATACGCAGACCCGTCAAAATTACCGGCAATGCTCCGGGAAGTACGATCTCCCAAAAAGGATTCTGCGCGCGATTGCCTCCCAGCGTTTGCGCGGCCCATATCAAGTTTCGGTCGACGTCGCGGACACCGGCATACGAGTTAAGGGCGATCGGATACACGGCACCCATGAAAATGATAAAGACGTTCTGTGCGTCGCTGATTCCAAACCACAACAGCGCAAGCGGTATCCAGGCCATCGGAGGGATCGGTCGTAGGAACTCAACGAGGGGATCGAGCAGGCATCCCACGAGCGGCCAAAAGCCCATCGTCGAACCGAGCGTCACGCCGACGACCGTGGCTAACGCAAAACCGATGACGATACGCATCAAGCTTGCGGCGATGTCTGCTTGGATCGTGCCGCTTTGCACGAGTGGGCCCAGCGCCGCAATGACGGCGCTGGGAGGCGGAAGCAATGTTGCCGCATCGGGTCGTATCGTCGGCATCAGATAACGTGCTACGACTTCCCACAGGAGGAAGAAGGCGCACACGGCGGTGACGCGCCGACTAGTCCGGCCGATAGGTTTTCCCGGCGTACGTCCAGGCTTTCTGAAGATCGCCGTGCGCCGGCCATGGCTGCGGTTTCGCGATGTCATACGGCCAAATGAAGCGGAAAGGTTTCTTGTAGGCGATCCATTCGCGGTACGTTTGCAAGGTGACGCCGGGCGGGAAGAACGGCGGGTTCTTCGGAATCGACCAGCCCAATTTCTTGAACGTCGCGTTCATGTAGTTCTGCGATCCCGCGAAGTAGCTCATGAAGTCCGCTTCCGTCAAGAGTCGCTTCGAGCGGCCTCCTTGGAACAGGAACTTCGAGATGCGGGCGCCCTCGATCGCGTACAGCTCCGTGAAGGGGTACACTTCGGTCGGTTTGAGATAACTGCCGTACGTAAGATTCTGATCGTACAGCAACTCATACGGATAGACTTCGAGAGCCGGATTCTTCTTGACGATGTCAGTGGCTTTCTTCGGATACAACCGCTGCCACAGCAGTGCCTCAACGGCGATGTCGTTGATCGCTTGTACGACGTCGGGGACATTTTCCGACAATTCTTTGCGGACGTGAATGTCGCCCCAATACATTTGAAACGGACCCGTGTCGGCGAAGACCTTCGCGTTCTTGAGATATTTCGCCATCAGCTCAGGTGTCGGATCCCACGGTACAACCGCGTCGATCCCTCGAGGGAACGTGACTTGGTCGGGAATCGACATGGGCTTGATCGTAACGTCCTTGCTCGGATCCAGACCGTTCGCTTCGCAATACCCTACGAATGCGAACTCCGCCGAGCTGCCGGTGACAAGACCAATGACTTTGCCCTTAAGATCGCTCGGTTTCGAAATCGGCGAATCGGGTTGGATCATGATCGCGTGCCGGATGATCGGCGTCCAAATGTAGCCGAGGCTCGTGACGGGAGCGTTCGCCAAAATCAGCGACGTGACCGGAAAATCGCCGCCGTTGCCGATGTGCAGCGTTCCGGCGATGATCCCCTCATTCAGCGGTGGGCCGGCCAAAAACGGGACAACCTCGATTTCCAGCCCGCGCACTTTGTCGAGACCTGCAGCGACGACCACCTGCGGCACGGTTCCCTCAACCATCCATGGAGGTTGATAGCCCCAGCGCAGCGGCCACCAGCCCTTGCTCTTCAGCCACGCGATGGACTTGTCACTAACGCGCTCGTACGGTTGCGGCCATCCCCAATCCGTGAAGTCCGCTTTTGCATGTGCGGCAATCGGTGTTGCGAGAACGGCGCTCGTCGCTGCGGCCAACTCGAGAAACGCGGACCGGCGGAATCGCGGTATCATGTCGGGCCCTCCCCTCAAAACGCTATTGTTCGTACAGCTCTAGATGGTCCTATCACTCTTGTAAGTTCGATCAAGACTTGGAGAAGTAAATCGAGCGAAGGTCCGCTCTGATCGAGAGCTCCTTGAGCAGTGTCAACAACGGAGTCTCCATGACCGGGTAATCGCAGCAGATCGGACCTGCTTCGTTTAGAGCGCGTACCTGCTCGCGGCTGTAGAACACGCGAAGCAGCAGATCGTCATCCGAGTCGAACGGGCCGTGCTCTTGCCGAGTTCGGTCGACGATCGGCTCCAAACGTTCGGCGGGCCGCCCCGTGTACGGCGTGTCGCTGCCGGCAACCCGTTCCAAAACGATGGGGTCGATCGGGGCGGCCGGGCGCCCGTAATAGCCGAGAACGTAGCGGCGGACTTCGTCGGGAATGACCTTGTATCGCTCGCCCGACAACACGTTGAGCACCGCTTGTGTCATCACGTACTGGGAGAACGGACTCCACATCACGAGATATCCGAGCTCCTCGCGCACGCGCACGGTCTCTTCGAGAATTTCCCCCAGGCGATTCTCCAGCTTCGTTTCGCGAAGTTGCGACATCATGTTCGAGATCATGCCGCCCGGTATCTGATGCTCGTAGTAAAACGGATCGTGTTCCGCGATTTTCCCGACAGGCTTGTCTTCGCGTTCGGCCACGTAGCGAAAGTACTCCGAGACGCGCGCGACGAGCGGCACGTTGACGTCCACGTCCATGCCCAGCCGCCGAGCGTTTACCGCCGTCCATTCCGTCGGCGGCTCCGACGCGCCGTGGGCCAGTGACGAAGACGCGGTCTGAACGGCGTCGACGCCGGCTCGTATGCCCGCGAGCAGCGAAAGCGGGCCGAGGCCGGTGGTGCAATGCGTCACCATGTGCAGCGGAATCGTGCCACACACCGCCTTGACCGCGGGGATGAGCGTGCGGACACGATCGGGTGTCAGCAAACCGCTCGCATCCTTGATCACGATCGCGTCGGCACCGAGCCGGATTGCGTGCTGGGCGGCGCGCGCAAAATAGTCGTCGGTGTGAACCGGGCTCAAAGAGTAACCGAGCCAAACCAGGACGTACAGGCCGGCGTTGTGCGCGGCACGCACAGCCACCTCGATGTTGCGCATGTCGTTGATGGGATCGTAGGTCGTTACATAGCGCATGCCGTTGGCGGCAAAGCGCTGCATCACGAGTTCGATGACGTCGTCGGGAAATTGCTCGAATGTGAAAACGCTTTGTCCGCGCTCGATGGCCATCAGCGGGGTCTTGGTTACGATACGACTGAGGATTCGCATTCGCTCCCACGGGTTCTCGTGGAGGAAGCGAACGCAGACGTCGAACACTGCGCCGCCGACGAGCTCGAGGCACTCGAATCCTGCGGCATCCAAAAGCGGCGCGACAGGGAGCATCTGCGCCGTGGTCATCCGGGTGGCCCACAGGCATTGATGCGCGTCGCGCAGCGTCGTATCGACGAAGCTGACGTGTCTCACGACGTCTTTCCGGAACGCTCGAAGACGACCGAGTCGGGTCCGGCATTCAGCGTCGTCAGCTTGTGGCGTTCGACGCGGAGCGTCGGCGTTCGCGGGAAGTCGCGCCGGTATTCGATGTATCGCGGCACTTTGAACGGCGCGAGCCGCGCCGCGCAATGAGCGAACAGCTCCTCGGGAGGGACGGATGATGCGTCGCGTTCGTCACGCAGGATCACGCACGCTTTGATATCTTCCTCCAAAATCGGATCCGGGGCGCCGACGGCGACTGCTTCCTGTACCGCCGGATGCTCTGCCAGCACCGATTCGATCTCGGCCGGCGCGACGTTCTCGCCGCCGCGCCGGATCAGCTCCTTGCGGCGCGCAGAGAAATGCAGGAAACCTTCGTCGTCGAGGAACCCGAGATCGCCGGTGTGCAGCCAACCTCCGCGCAGCGCCATCTTTGTTGCGGCCGGATCCTTGTAGTAGCCGAGCATCATCGCGGGGCTTTGCAACAAGATCTCGCCGGTTGATCCCACCGTCACATCACGGTCGGCCTCGTCGACGATTCGTACGTGGTGGATTTCCGGCAGCAGCGGCTTACCAATTGCACGCGGCCGGCGCTGTGCGCCTTGGAAATTCATCACGTTCAGCATCCCTTCCGTCAATCCGTACGTGTTCAGCACTGGAATGCCGAACCGCGACTCGAATGCGTCAAGCAGTGCCGGCGTGATCGGTGTTACGCACAGGCGCACGGAATGCTCGCGGTCGTCTGGCCTAACCGGCTGACGGACAAGGATCGAGACAATGGCCGGCATCAGGCTGAAGAACGTCACACCATGAGAGCGCACCCCCGGCCAAAACGCGCTTGCGCTGAAGCGCTCTTCCAAGACGAGATGCGCGGCGACCATCGCCGCCGGCAGTAGCGAGCTACGCTGAGCGTTGAGATGCGCGAGAGGCAAAACGCAGTAGAGCACGTCGTCGCGCGCGAGTGACGTTCGTTCGACGATGGCCTGCGCGTTTAGCAGATAGCCGTCGTGTTTGAGCAAAACGCCTTTTGGCACGCCGGTCGTACCGGACGTGTAAAGGATCGCGGCAGGTGCGTCCCCCTCGACGCGCGCGATCCTCGAGTCCGGCGCTGAATGCAGCAGCTCATCGAGCGAGACGGCGTCGCCTGCGCAAGACGCATCGGTCAGAACGACATGCCTTAGGAGTGGGCAATCGCTTCGAACTTCTTGGACGCTCGGCAAGCGCAGCGTGTCGGTAAATACCGCGACGGCGTCCGAATGCGCCAGTACGTGACGCAGCTCTCGTGGGCGAAGATCCGCATGGGCGGAAACGAAAATTGCCCCGATGCGGGCCGCGGCGAACATCCCGATGGTGAGTGGAATCCCGTTCGGAAGGAACAAGCAGACTTTGTCACCCGTGCGGACGCCGAGCTCTCGCAGTCCCGCAGCGACTCGCGAGACTCTCTCGGCAAATTCGCCGTATGAAAGCGTCTGCGTGCCGCAGGTCAGGAAGGGACGGTCCGCACTGTCCGCCGCCCGTTCCTTGAGGATTGCCGCAATCGTGTTAGGTCTTTGCATTCTCGATCTTTCATAGCGCAATTCCGAAGAGCAGTTAAGGCAACCTTGGCGAACCTGTCTGCATGCCAAAGACGAAAAACGCCGGCGCCACGAAAGGCGGCAACGGCAAATTCTACTTTGCGATGCAGCGTCTGAAGAAGATCGATGCGGGCGGCGGTTACTCCACCTCGCACGGCGGCGTCGTCGAGGGCGACCGAATGCTGGTCGCGCTGATCAACAAACCGAAGGGGACCGGTTCACGCGTCCATACGCACAAGAACGAACAGTTCAATTACGTCTTGCGCGGGACGCTACGCTGCGAAGTCGACGGTGTGAAGCAGATCGCCGGTCCGGGGACGCTGATCTATATTCCAGCCAATACGCCGCACGCCACGATCGCGCTGCCGGATGAAGACGTCGTTTTTCTCGCCATCAAGGATCAATCGGCGAGCATCATCGGGACGCCCGTCGACAAGAAGGTCAAGGGCGCACACTACGATCCGGGCTTCGCTCCGAAGCCGAAGCGAAAGGCTACCAGTAAGTCAGCGCGTTAGCGTAGAGATCGCGTAATTGCTCGCGCGAGGTCTCGCGCGGCGCGTTGTTGATCAACCCCTTCTGCGGGAACGATCCGTCCGTAAGTGCTTCGAGATCGGTGTTGTCGTAGCCGACCTGCGAGAGTCCATTCGGAATCCCGGTCTGCTTCATCAGCGCGATGATTTGCTCGCTGATGACTTGGCCCGCATCGTCGGGGGCGGCGCTGCGCACGTCCGCGCCGAGCTTTTCGGCGGCTTCCAAATGGCGTTCGGGGCACGCGGGCGCCGTGAAGCGAAAGACCGAGGGCGCGTTGAGAATCACGGACATGCCATGCGGGACCATTGCTTCTTTGGGATCGTAACCCGGAGCCGAAAGCTCTTAACGAGCCCCGAGACCGCGTACGACATTCCGTGCGGAAGATGGCACCCGGCATTGCCGAACGCGATGCCTGCAAGCATCGCTGCGAACATCATCCGCTCGCGCGCTTCATCATCACTCGGATCGTGCACAGCGCGCGCGATGTGCTGTCCGAGAATCGAGAGCGCGCTGATGCACCCGACGTCACTGTACGGATTTGCGCCCTGTGAAAGCGGACGTGCAACGCCTTTGGCGACTCGCGCACGCCGCGTGTACGGCATCGCCGTGTAGGATTCGAGCGCGTGACTGAGGACGTCGAAACCACTGCAGGCAACGACCATCGGCGGCAGCGAGCGCGTGACGTCGGGGTCGATGATGCCGAGCGTCGGACGCAGCTCGCGCGCGCGGATTCCCGTTTTCGCGCTCATTTCGAGATAGTCGAAGATCGCGATGCCGGTGCACTCGCTCCCGGTCCCCGACGTCGTCGGGCACGCGATATGCGGACGCAGCGGACCGGGTACCGGCTTTCCCCCGCCGATCGGCGCGTTGACGTAGTCCATGAATTCCGCGGGATGCGTTGCGTAAAGATCGGCCGCTTTGGTCGTATCGATCGTTGAGCCGCCGCCGATCGAGATATAGCCGTCGAATTTTCCGTTTACGGCGAACGCCGCAGCCTTCTTGAACGAAACGTCGGTCGGTTCGACCGTGATGTCGGTATACGTCTCGGAATCCACTTTGGCTTCGCGCAGCGATCCGAGCGCTTTCTCGACGAACTCTTGGCGGCGCAAAAACGGATCGATGAAGACGGCGACGCGCGTCATCCCGAGCGCTTTGGCCGCTTCACCGACTTCAGAGAGGATGCCGCGTCCGTATTTGATCCGCGCTCCATCGACTTCAAAACCGTAGTCACCGGTCGCGGTCGGAGCGTAGTGCTCGTGTTGACAACAAATCATCTTCGTAGGATATCTGCTAAACGATCGACGTCCTGCACCGTGTTGAACATGGCGAAAGAGACACGGATGCCGTCGCGGACCTGGGACACGCGCACGTTATTTTGTGCAAGATACTCGAGCCAAGGTCCGGCTTCGAGTGCCAGAACGTAGATATGCGAGCGGTAGCGGCGTTCGCGTGGTCCGACGAGTTCGATGCCCAGCTCGTCGAGGTGGCGCAATCAATCGATCGCCGAGATTCAAAACGTGTTCGGCGATAGCCGGGACGCCGGCGCTGCGGATGAGGTCAAGAGATGCATCCAGCGCGTGCACGCCGGCGTGATTGTAATTGCCAAGCTCGAAACGGCGGGCGCCGTCGGCAAGTTCGAAGGGACCCGGGCCGATGATCGAGATCTGCCGGCGGATTCGCAAGTGCCGAGAGCGCGTAGTATTCGGGTTCGAGCCTGCCCGCGAGTTCTTTGTCGCAATAAAGAACGCCGATGCCTTGCGGAGCGAGAAGACCCTTGTGTGCGCCGGCGGCGAACATCGCGATGCCGAGCTTCTTGACGTCGACGGGCATGACCCCGATCGACTGCATCCCATCGACGATTAGTTTTACGTCACGCTCGGCACAAAACGCCGCGAGCCGTTCGACGTCGTTGCGCTGTCCGCTATGGAACATCACGTGCGAGACAGCGATTGCGCGCGTGCGGCCGTCGACGAATGGCTTGAACGTTTCTTCGTCGACCCATTTGCGCGACTCCGGAACCAGGCGCACCTCGAGCCCGGCCTTGCGGCGGCCAAGCCACGCGCACGTATTGTTCGGATGCTCGCCTTCGACGAGGAGGACGTTATCTCCGGGATTCCACGCGAGCGCATGAGCCGCGATGTTCAATCCCTCCGACGTGTTTTTTGTGAATGCGATCTCGGAAGGTTCTGCACCGAGGAGCTCTGCGATTTTCGCACGGACGCGGCCCAGGCGCGCGGAGCCATACCGACTTTGGTCCTGCGTTGTAATGAGCTTCGTCGTAAAAGGACATCAGCCGTTCGCGCACGCTCTTTGCGAGCGGCGTCTGAAACGCCGAGTCCAGGTACAACATGTTCGCGGTGACGGGGAACTCGCGCCGGACTCCCTCGACGTCGTAGGCGGTCATCACGAGATCGCAGTGAACCGGCGCATGAATCGCTGCAGACGTTCGTCACGCGGGCGATCGATGAGATCGCGAGGGACACCTTCCTCAACGATCGTTCCGTCGGCGAAGAACACCATGCGATCGGCAACGTCGCGCGCGAAGTGCATCTCGTGCGTCACGACGAGCATCGTCATACCCTCTTCGGCAAGACTTCGCATGACTTGCAGAACCTCGCCGACGAGCTCGGGATCGAGCGCCGACGTCACCTCATCGAAGAGCATCAGGCTGGGATTCATCGCGAGGGCACGCGCGATGGCCACACGCTGCTGTTGTCCGCCCGAGAGGTTGGCGACGTGTTCTAGTGCCTTGTGCTCCAAGCCGACTTTCGCAAGCAGCTCGCGGCCGCGCGTCGTTGCATCGGCGCGCGACTCGCCTTTGACGTGAATGGGTCCGAGCGTGACGTTGTCGACCGCCCGCAGGTGCGGGAAAAGATTGAATGATTGAAAGACCATGCCGACTCGCGTGCGCAGCAGCTCGTTCTCACGCTCGCGGCGCTTTCGACGGTTCCCGTCGGGATCGACCGTGTACCCGACTGATTCACCGTCGACTTCGATCGTGCCGTGGTCGTAGTCTTCCAGGAGGTTGATGCAGCGCAGCATCGTGCTCTTACCCGAGCCGCTGGCTCCGATGATTGCGAGCACCTCACCGCTTTCGACCTCAAGGTCGACGCCACGCAAAACCTCGAGATCGCCAAACGATTTGCGCAGTCCGCGGATGCGAAGCTTCGGCATTAGTGCTGAAACGCCAATCGCCGCTCGGCGACACGCGCAAGACTCGTCAGCGCAAAACAGATGATGAAATAGAGAAAGAGGGCAAACCCGTACACTTGGAACGGCGCGATTGTGCGTTGGGCGACCTCGGTGCTTGCCGTCGTGAGCTCCCATGCGCTGATGACCGAGGCGTAGGACGTTCCTTTGATGAGGATGATCGCTACATTGATGAGTGGCGGGATGGCTGTACGTGATGCGATGGGCAAGATAACGAGACGGACGCGTGCCCAGAACGAAAGGCCGATGCTCTTGCCGGCGTCGATCTGCCCTCGCGGAATCGCGATGACTGCGCCGCGCACGACTTCGCTGATGAAGAACGTGAAATAGAGGCTCAGTCCGATGACGGCTGTCGAGTAGGGATCGATGTCGACGTGAATCAGCGGCAGCGAGAAGTAGATGAAGTACAGTACGACGAGCAACGGGATTCCGCGTACCGAGTAGACGCCGATTTGATTCAGAATGATAATGGGCCAGAAACGAAACGCCGCGAGAACGCCGATTGCCGTTCCGAACACGAGGCTGATACCGAGGCTGACTGCGGATAGCCAGATGGTGTTCCCGGCCGCCCTGATCAGATATGGCGCATTGTCGATGATGACGTTCATTGCGTCTTACTCCGCGAACCGGAGACGCTGCTCCAGAGCACGCATGCCAATCGTGATGACGCCCGTGATCACCAAGTAGTAGATTGCAACGGCGACGAACGCGAGCGACGTCGCTGCGGTTTGCTCTGCGAGCGTTCGCGCTTGCAGTGTCAACTCCATGACCGCAATCGTGGACGCAACCGACGTGTCTTTGACGATCTGGACCAGCTCGTTGGCAATCGCTGGAAGCGCTCGTACGACCGCGAGCGGAAGCGTCACGAGCCTGAGCGTTTTCCAATAACCCATTCCGAGCGCTTTGGCGGCTTCTTTGTGCCTGCTGCTGACCGATTGGAACCCGCCGCGATAAACCTCGGCGAAGAACGCTGCATGTTGCGTCGCGAGCGAGAGTGCGGCCGCCTGGAAGGGTGATAACTGCAAACCGATCAGCGGCAGTCCGAAGAAAAAGAAGAACATCTGGACGAGGAGCGGCGTATCGCGCAACACCTCGACGTAGGCTGCAACGAGCCACCGAATCCACGCCCAGCGCGAGTTTCGCAGCAGTGCAAGCCCGAGCCCGGCGATCGCTGCGACCACGATCGCAATGATCGCAAGCTCCAGCGCAATCCACAATCCCGGCAGCAGGCGTGGAAACAGGTACGCGAGCTGCCGGGAAAAGGCGTTCAACTTATCTCTCGGGTGGAGCGTGCACGCCGAACCACTTCACGTAGATCTTGTCGTAGTCGGTGTACAGCGAACCGTACCGCATCTCATGAACGAGCGTGTTGAGATACAGCCACCACTGGAAATCGCCTTGCTTCATGAAGATAGCGTTGTTGTAGGTTCCCTGCGTGTTGCCGGGCAGCATCCGCAGCTCATTTTGGTGTTGGCTGACGATCCATGCCAAGAACGGACGGTCGGTGCACGCAGCTTGCGCTTGTCCGCTCAGAACGGCGGCGTATTGCGCGGCCTGCTGCGTAAGGTAGATTGCTTTCGATTTCGGATAGAGCAGCTCGTGGCGTTTGTGGTCCGGATCGACGTTGAGGAAAGCGATCGTGATCTTGGGGTTGTTCAGGTCTGAAAAGCTATGGAGCGGTGAGTTCTTGCGAACGAGGCAGCCGTTGCCCGAGTCGATGTATCCTTCCGTGAAGGCCGCCTGCAGAAGGCGCGCCGGATAGACCGTTGTCACCATGATGCCGAAGTCGGCGCGTCCGCTGTTCACGGTTTCGAATCTTCCGTCAAAGGTCGTGCGCACGAATTCGATCTTGGTGTCATCGTTGAAGAGCGATTTTGCGATCAGCTTGGCGATGTCGATGTCGAAGCCGGCCAGCTGACCGTCTTTGTCGACGAACGCAAAGGGTGGCGAACCGGTCGTCGTTGCGACGCGGACGGTTCCGCGCTGCTGAACTTCGGCGAGAAGGGATGTTGCTTGTGCGCTTACGGGACGGGCCTGCATCGTGAATGGAGCAACGGCGAGCAACGAACAAGCGAGAAACATTCGAATCATTTTAGACATGCGGCGCCTCCTTCGGCGGAAAGTGCGTGGGGGAAATTCGATCAACCGAAATAGAGTGAGCGGAGCGCTTGCGGCTTTGCGAGCATGCCCGCGAGCGCATCGAGTGATTTGTCGATGGCGTCGACATAGGCTGGTGCTCCGCCGAAGCCTGAGAGCGTCTCGGGCGGTATGAACTTGACGAGCAAATCGCCGGTTCCCGGCGGCACACCAACGAAGTGCACGGTGAGCATTCCGTGATTCTCCAGGAGCAGCATGCAGAGCGCCGCGGTCGCTTCGAACGGGACGATCGGCGGAGTCGTGATACCGGCTCGCTGCATTGCGGTTTGTAGGATATCTTCGCCGAGAAATGCGCCGATGACTGGAGTCTCGGAAACCGCATTGCCGAAGCGCGCGCGCAAGGCCGAAACGAGATCCTTCGTACACGACACGAGCGTACGCACGCGCTCGGGCGTGTACGATTCGAGCGTGTGAACGATCGCGGGGAAGAGCAGCGGACGCGCTTCCATCGATAGCTCCCAGCTGCGTGCGCGTGCTTTCCCGACCAAATCCGCGCGCCCGGCAAGCAGTCCGAGGCGCGGACCGCGCGTTCCATACTTGTCGAGACCGGTCGCGACGACGTCGATGCCCAGCTCCAAAAGGCGCGGCTGATCGAAAATCGCAGGCCCGACGCGTGCGCCGCCGGCATCGTCCGCGTAGATCGTGATACCGCGCGCGCGTGCGGCGGCGATGACGCGTTGCATCTGCTCGAGCTCGAGCATCTCGTACGTTACCGCAAGTCGCGTCATGATGACGAGCGCGACGCGCGGCTGACGCGCCAGCTCTTCTTCGAATTGCTGCGGGCCGACGGTATCGATGAATGTCCCGCCGGCGAGATTGACCGCGCGAGGAACCGACGGATGACTGTGACTGGCTGAGACGCCGATGACGACGTCGCCCGGCTTCACGGTTACGGCCGCGACGCAGATCGTGGCGCCCGTGATGCGATTGAAGGCTGCAACGTCGTGCTCGGGCGCTTTCCCGCCAAGGTGCTTGAAGGTCGCATCTCGCAGGCGGTCCGCGTACATCGCCGGTGCCAGCTCGTCGGTAACGAACGCGAGCTCATCCTGCTCCATCGGGAGGCCGTGCTCGAGTCCCGTAAAGTTGTAAACCTTATCCAGGCCGCGCGAACGGATGACGCGCCAGGCGTGCTCGAGCTTCTTGAAATCGGTCTCCGTGCTGGTCAAGATGCGGCCGCGTGCATACGGAAGCCCCGCCGCAAGCGGATTCCCAAATCGATCGGTTCGCTCTTTCGGAAGGTCCTTGATCACTTGATTTTCCCTTTGTGAGTTGATGCGGAAAGTAATGGATAATGGTCGTAGTGTTTGGTAACCGCCGCGACGGCAGCGGAGAGATCTTTGCGGCGGATAGCGTCCGCGATCGCCGCGTGCATGCGTAACGAAATCTGCGCCGTGTGCGGCGTGTAGCGCTCGTGCAGCAGCCACTGATCGTTGCGATGGCGCTCGATCAATTCGGCGACCGCGTTCAGCAAGAATGGGTTGTGCGCGGCTGCTGCTACCTCGAGATGGAAATCAAGCGTTGCGAGCAGATAGTCTTTGAGCTCGCCCTTTGCGACCAGCGCCGAAAGCCCGCGCATCTTGCGGTTGAGTCTCGCGATATCGGCGCGTGTCGCCTTGCGCACCGCGAGACGTACGCACGCGACCTCGAGCGCTTCGCGCGCTTCGAGCGTTTCGGTGATGCCGATTCCGGCCAGCACCGAGCGCCGGTCGCGTTCGAAGTCGGGTTTGGGGACGCTCGCGACATAACTCCCGTCGCCCACGCGCGTATCGATGTAGCCCGCGAGCTGCATTGCAGCCAGCGCCTCGCGGACGGCTGCACGGCTCACTTTATGGCTTAAGGCCAAGGTTCGTTCGGGGGGCAGACGCTTGCCGATCGTCCATTTCCCCGAGCTGATGTACTGCAAGAGGCGATCGACGAGCTGATGACTCTTCTTTGGGAGCGCGAGCGCGCGAGCTTCCAATGGCCCAACCAATCCACCGGTAAGACCGGTCAGACCAATTTAGCCCGCGATCCCGGCGCTGTCAAGGCGGCCCTAGGAAGGGCTGCGGCATCTTTTGCGGGCATGGCACGCATTCGATGGCTGATCTGAGCTACGACGAAGTTCGAAAGATTCTCGCAATACTCGACGCATCGACGCTCGACGAAGTTCACATCGAATTCGGCGATTTCAAGCTCGACGTGCGTCGTCGCGGGACGAGCGAACCACTGCGTCGTCCTGTCTTAGAAGAGCCGCCCGCGCAACCCAAGCCGCCGCCCGCGCCTGCGAAGGCAACGCCGAGCGTCGCGCTTGCACCGGGGCAATTCGCGCTGAGCGCACCGATGCTCGGCACGTTTTATCGTGCGCCGGCGCCCGATGCGCCGCCGTTCATACAAGTCGGAACCGTTGTCTCGGCGGACGACACGCTTTGCATCATCGAAGTCATGAAGCTGATGAACACGATCAAAGCTGGGAAGGCGGGACGCGTCGCCGCGATCGTCCCGGAAAACGGAGCGCTCGTCGAATTCGGTCAAACGCTGATCGTCTTCGATCCAGTATGAGAAGCATACGCTTCATAGACACGACGCTGCGCGATGCGCATCAGTGCTTGTGGTCGACTCGGATGACGACCGCCATGATGCTGCCGATTGCCGAAGATTTGGATCGCGCCGGCTTCGAAGCGATTGATTTAGAGGGCGGAGCCGTCTTCGACGTCTGCGTGCGCTTCTTGCGCGAAGATCCGTGGGAACGCATGCGGATCATGAGCGAAGCGATCACGCGCACGCCGTTGATCATCATGACGCGCGGTCAAAGTCTCTACACCTTCGAGCTCTTTTCGGATGACGTCGTCGAGCTCAACGCGCAACGCATTGCTGCGAACGGCATCCGCTACCATACGCCTTACGACGCGCTCAACGACATACGCAACATCGTCGTCTCGGTGCGCGCGGCCAAGGAAGTTGGACTCTACGTTGCGGCGGGCGTCGTTTACACGATTAGCCCCGTGCACACCGATGAATACTACGCCCGGAAGGCGCGCGAGATCGTCGCGCTCGGCGTCGACGCGCTGTACTTGAAGGATCCAAGCGGGCTTCTGACGCCCGAGCGGGTCCGTACGCTGGTGCCGGCGTTGCGTTCCGCGATCGGTACGCTGCCGCTGCAATTGCACACGCATTGCTTGACGGGCCTCGGGCCTCTCGCCGCGCTCGAAGCGATAACGTCCGGCGCCGACGTCGTGCACACCGCGACATCGGTTCTTGCCAACGGCGCCTCGCAGCCGTCGACGGAATGGGTTGCGAACAACGCGCGCCGGATGGGCTTCAGTGTCGACCTTGATCTCGCCTCGATTGAGCCGGTCCGGGAGCATTTCAAGTACGTCGCAGAGCGCGAAGGGAAACCGCTCGGACAGGTCCTGGAATACGATCCATTTCACTACGAGCATCATGTCCCGGGCGGCATGATCTCGAATCTGCAAAGTCAACTCCGAGAGATGGAGATGGGGAACAAGCTCGACGCGATTCTCGCGGAGATGGCACACGTCCGCAAAGACCTCGGCTATCCGATCATCGTGAGCCCGTTCGCGCAATTTGTCGCAACGCAGGCAACGCTGAACGTCATCGGCGGTGAGCGCTATAAGACGATCCCCGACGAGGTACGGCGATACGTGCTTGGTTACTACGGCGAGCTGGCCGCGCCCGTCGAGCCGAACTTGTACGATCGGATTACCGCCGGTGAACGGATCGTAACGGAGCGTCCCGGCGATTTGGTGCCGCCGACTCTCGATCGCATCCGCCGCGAGCGCGGTCCGTTCGACTCCGACGACGATCTGCTCTTGGCGGTGTTCTACGGCGCGGATCAGTACGATGCGCTGAAGGCCGCGGGTCCGATAGAGCGCGCGTACGCAGTCGAGCGAACCCCTTTGCTTACACTTGTGCGCGAGCTCGCAGGCCGCGACGACATTGCTTCCTTCCGTTTGGTGAAATCGTGATCGAGATACTGGGAGGCGTGCGAACGCCGATAGGAAAATTCGGCGGCGCGCTGCAGAAGCTGCGGGCGCGCGACATCGGGACGCACGCAGTGCGTGAAACGCTGAGTACGAGCGGCGTCGCGGGGAGCGACGTCGATTTGGCGATCGTCGGTCTCGCGCGTCAAGCCGGCAACGGGCCTAATCCGGGACGCCTGATGGCAGTCGGCGGCGGGTTGCCGCACACGACGCCGGCATTTACCGTGCAGCAGGCCTGTCTCTCGGGAATGCTTGCAGTGATCACCGGGAAACAAGCAATCGAAACCGGAGATGCCGGCGTCGTGCTGGCCGGCGGGGTCGAGCACATGTCGAGCGTTCCGCATCTATCGTTCGATATGCGTTGGGGCGCGCGGATGGGAACAGCCGAGCTGGTCGATGCCATGTTTGCCGATGGCTTCATCGATCCGATGTGCGGCAAGCATATGGGCAAACTGTGCGATGAGCTTGCCAAACGCTACGGGATCACGCGTGACGAGCAGGATGCGTACGCGATCGAAAGTCAGCAGCGTTGGGCGAAGGCAAATGCGGCGCGGTCCGACGCCGGGATCATCTCCGCACTTTCGCCACAATTGAACGTCGATGAAAATCCGCGCCCGGATTCGACGCTCGAGGCGCTCGCGAAACTGCGGCCGGCGTTTGATCCGGAAGGGACGGTAACGCCCGGAAATGCGTGCGGTCTCGCCGATGGCGCTGCGGCGGTCGTGTTTGCTTCGACCGAAGCTGCCAAGCGAATCGGCGCGAAGCCGAAAGCGCGGATCATCGGGACCGCAATCGCTGCGATCGATCCGCAGAATTTCGCGATCGCACCGGTCGCATCGACTCGCAAGCTGCTCGCGAAGCTCAACATGCGCATCGATCAATTCGATTTCGTCGAGATCAACGAAGCGTTTGCAGCGCAGATGCTGGCCTGTATTCGCGATCTCGAGCTCGATCGGACGCGCGTAAACGTGTGGGGAGGTGCAATCGCCGTCGGGCATCCGATCGGCATGTCGGGGATTCGCGTTTTGCTGAACGCCGTCCACCAGCTCGAGACGCTGGGCGGCCGCTACGCGCTCGCAACGATCTGCGGCAACGGAGGGCAAGGGGCGAGCATCGCGCTCGAGCGCGTCTAGGACAGGATAATCGGGGTCGCCCGGAAATGTCCGTACCGGTATAGCCCGGAGGAAAAAACCATGGCAGTGCGTTCGTCCGCTTCAGGAACGAATAATATTCGGCTCGTCGCGTTGGCGAGTACGGTCGGCACCACGGTTGAATGGTACGACTTCTTCCTGTACAACACGATGGCGGCGCTTGTGTTCAACAAGCTGTTCTTTCCGCAGTTCGATCCCGTCGTCGGAACGCTGCTCGCGTTCACCGCATCGTTCGTGGGATTCATCGCGCGTCCGATCGGCGCCGTCGTGTTCGGGCATTTCGGTGACCGCATCGGTCGCAAGAGCATGCTGATCCTGACGCTGCTCGTCATGGGCTTCGGAACGTTTTTGATCGCGTTTCTGCCCACGTACGGCGCTATCGGTGCATCGGCGGCAATCATCTTGCTCGTCCTGCGCATGATTCAGGGCTTCGGGCTCGGCGGCGAATGGGGCGGCGCGGTTTTGATGTCCGCAGAGCATTCATCGGATCGGGATCGCGGCTTCTACGCAAGCTGGCCGCAGATCGGCGTCCCCGCCGGTCTTGCGCTCGGCACGATGGTCACGGCGCTCCTGACGCACGGCCTGTCGCAAGATGATTTTCTCGCCTACGGCTGGCGTATCGGATTCGCAGCCAGCGCGCTGCTCGTTTTCATCGGTATCTACATCCGCTTGCGGATCTTCGAGACGCCGCTCTTCCAGCAAGTTCAAGCCAAGAACGAAATCGCTGCCGTGCCTTTCGCGGAGCTGATGAAAGGCTACTGGCAGAACGTCCTCCTCGGCATGGGTATCCGTTACATCGAAGGCGTCGGATTCAACATCTACGCGGTGTTCGTGATCGCCTACATGGTTGGGACGCTCAAGTACGCACGCACCGACGTGCTCAACGCGGTGACGATCTCGGCAATCGTGATGATTTTCTTCATCCCGTTCTGGGCGCGGCTGTCGGATCGCATCGGACGCCGCAAAGTTTTCGGCGCCGGCGTAATCGCGACAGGCATTTTGGCTTATCCCGCATTTTGGTTGATGGGACAAGGTGTCGGTTGGGCATGGGTTGCGATCACGGTTCCGTTCGGAATCGCCTACGCGGCGATCTACGGACCGGAGGCGGCGCTGTTCAGCGAGCTCTTCGATACGCGCGTGCGTTACACGGGCATCTCGCTCGTCTATCAGTTTTCCGGCATCTTCGCGAGCGGCTTGACGCCGATCATCGCGACGGCACTGCTAATCAAAGGCGACAAGCAGCCCTGGCTGGTCGCAGGCTACATCGTCGCGGTATCGATCGTCAGCTTGATTTCGCTGCTCGCCATGCGCAAGTTCTACATGCCGGTTCCTTCGAACGGGGAGTCCGGGATCGCGGCGGCAGTCGGCGCCGGCTAGCCGGGCCTCCGCCCTGTGCGTTGATTAAGCCCTCGCAAACCTCGGGTCTTTAGAAGGAAGGAAACCGTGGGACCCAGGACCAGCCTTCGATGCGCTCTACAGCGGCGGTTCTGTTTGTATCTGTCGTGATGCTCGCGGGAGGTCTCCCCGGTGGAACCTCGAGCGACATGACGTTGCAACGCTTGACTGGGTACGTCGGATATCAAGACAGCGCGTCAGCGCCCGTGAGCATGGTTGCGATCTCGCGCACGTTCGAGAGTGACGCCTACGCATCGACACAGGCACAGTCCGTTGCCGTTCTCGATTTTCCCGACGATTCTCACGTGACGCTCGGCGGAAACAGCGTCATTCAGGTTCACGCGCTGTTCTCGAAACGCACGCACGTGCGCCGTAATCAGGATCCGATTCTGTGGGAGGGCTCGGCGATTCGCCTTCCGTCGGACGGCTCGGTCTTGCGGTTCGATATTCATCAAACATACGACGGCAATGAGACGTACGTCGTCTCGACACGCTTCGCGCGGATCGCGATTCGCGGAACGACCGCTTTGCTGGCGGATAGCTTGGGCGGCGATATACTCACGTGTCTCGATTGCGGCGCCGGCGACATCGTCGCGGACGTCGGCGGAAATGACTTCGCGCTCATCAACAACGAAACGTTGCGCATCCGTGCGAACGGCCGTGTCACGGTCGAAGAGACAAGTCCGGTGATCTTGCAAGGTTTCGCAGACGCGGGATTGTCGACGTACGTTCCGCCCCCGCAACCACCCCTCAAGCCTCGTCCGCGCTGGACCATCAAGCTCTAGGCGGCTGCACATGGCCTCAATTCCGCTCGAGGCACCGCTGGCGCGGCTCCTTGCCGTAACACGCGATATTCTGGAAGCTGAAGATCTCGATCGCGGGCTCGATTCAATTGCCTCCGCAGTCCGCGATCTATTCGCTTTCAAATATGTCACGATCGTTGCCGCGGAAGATGCGTCGGCGCCTATGCAGCGGCGCGTCATGCAGGGCTGGCCGGAGAGCTTGACGGCACAACGCATCGGCGAACGTGTCGGGCGCGACGAGATTCGTGCGATCCTCAAGCGCGAATTCGAAGTCTTTGAATCGTGCTATTTCATTGCAGCCGAGACCGACACGCAATGGTCGCGCTCGATCTATTCGGGTGATCTACCGGCGGATGCTCCGCGTCAGGCACCGGAACGGTGGCACGAGCGTGACTCGTTGACCTTCGTGTTGCGTGACCGGCTCGGCGGCATGCTCGGCTACATGGGTGTGGACGGTCCCGAAGACGGCACGATTCCCTCACGCGACACGCTGCGCTCGATGCAGCTCTTCGTCAACTTGGTCGGACTCGCGCTCGCAAACGCCCGCGCACATGCGGCGGAAGTCGAGCGGCGGCGTTTGCTCGAAGCAAGCCATGCGCAATTGCGTTATGAAGCAACGCACGATGGCCTGACGCGTCTTCCCAACCGCCAGCTTTTTGCCGAAGAGCTCGAAGCGACGTTGCGGGCCGGAACCGTCGCCGGCCGCACGAACGCGGTTGCGTTCGTCGATCTCGATGAGTTCAAGACGATCAACGACACGCTCGGACACCTGGCGGGAGATTTGGTTTTGCTGCGCGTTGCCGAGCGATTGCGTGCTACCACGATGCGAAGCGACGTCGTGGCACGGTTGGGTGGCGATGAGTTCGCGGTGCTGTTACGGGATCGCAGCGGGACCGAAGAGATTCAAGATCAGGTCGATGCGATGATCAACGAGATCATCCAACCGATCGAGCACGAAGCCGGTAAGGTGTTTGCTTCCGCGAGCGTCGGTATCGCGATTCTCGAGCAGCGTCATGCCACGATCTCGGACGTTCTGCGTGAGGCCGACGTCGCGATGTATTCCGCAAAGACGGGTGGCCGGTCGCGCAAAGCGCTCTTCGACGCCGAGATGCACTCAAAATCTGCGCGCCGCTTGGGCTTGATCAGTGGTTTGCGGGATGCCGTCGACGGCAGTCAGTTTACGGTCGAGTATCAACCAATCGTAACTTTGAACGATGGAACGATGGTCGGCGTCGAAGCTTTGATCCGATGGGCCCATCCCACGCTTGGCAAAGTCTCCCCCGGCGAATTCATTCCGCTTGCAGAGGAAGTCGGCGCGATCGTTCCGATCGGGCGCTTCGTCTTGACCGAATCGTGCCGGCGTTACGAAGAGTGGAACCGGATTCGCGGTGAACGCCCGTTCTCGTTGCACGTAAATCTCGGCGTGCAGGAGATCTTGCAGCCCGATATCGTGCCGTTCGTCGAGCGCTTGCTGCGCGAGCACGCGATTGCGCCTACGGAACTGACGATCGAAATCACCGAGCACGCGATCTTGCGCAGCAGCAACTACGCGAACGCGGCACTTGTCGGTTTACGCGGCCTAGGCGTCAAGCTGTGCATCGACGACTTTGGCACGGGATATTCATCGTTGCGTTATCTTCAAGAGTTTCCGATCGACTCGCTCAAGATCGACCGCTCGTTCATTCACGGAAGAAGCGGCGGCCTAGGAAGCGAGCCAATCGTCAAATTGCTGACACAGTTAGCTGCGTCGTACGAAGTCGACGTGATCGCGGAGGGTGTCGAACACCAACGACAAGCCGATGCGCTCATGCGGCTCGGGTGTCGTCACGCGCAAGGTTTCTTATTCGCCGCCTCGCAGACACCCGACTTGATTTTGCAAACGTTGGCCGCTACGCAGCCCGCGCCGCAACAAGCTCGAGTTCGAGCGGGTCATCGATCTTCGTAACTAGTTCGCTCAGGGATGCCTCAAGTAAGCACAATTCGCAACGAACGAAGACTCCGAGCACCGGCTCCTGTTGCTCCAGACTGCCAACTGGCTGACGCTGTGGGTAGAGAGAACTCGTGAAGCAGCGAGAGCGAAATCTCTTAGAACGTGCGGCGACGGCCTTTCGGGCCGGAGATCTTACCGCGGCCAAGCGTTTCTGCGACAAGGTGTTGGCGAGCGCCGGCGGCGACTCGGAGGCGCTCAACATTTCGGGTGCGATCGCTTTTTCGCAGCGTGACTATACCGAAGCCGAGCGCTTGTTCGTGCTCGCATCGGCGTCGTCGAAAGACAATCTCGCGGCGCTTTTCAATCTCGGCAAGGTTCTCGAAGTGCGAAAGCGGTTTGAAGAAGCTGCAAACGCGTATCGCAAGATCTTGCGCGTCCAACCCGAGAACATCGAGACGCGGTTGCGCCTCGGGATCGCGCGCTACCAACAGAACGCCTTCGACGAAGCGATCGACACCTTTCAAGACGTGTTGCGCCGCGAGCCGGGAAACGCGACTGCCGCACTCAGCCTCGGCGTTGCGTTCAATACGACGGGACGTTACGACGAATCGGTGCTCGTCTTAGGCCGCCTCTTGGCGCGCGAGCCGGATCAGATTGAAGCCAATCATGCGCTCAGCGATTCGTTGATCGCGCTGCACCGTCCGGACGAAGCGGTCCGCGCCTGTGAATCGGTCCTTTCCCGCAATCCGAACGACGTGCTCGCGACGATCCTGATGGGACAGGCGGAGTGCGAGCGTGCCGATTATTCCGCCGCGGAACGCTATTTCCGTCGCGCGGCATTACTCGATACGGAGCGCCACGAGGCCAGTATGAATCTTGGGGTGCTGTATCAGCGGCTCGGACGGATCGAAGACGCGCTCGTGTGCGGGAAGAAGGCCGTCGATCTGGCGCCGCGAGAGCCGCTCGCGCATCTGAACTACGGAATGGGCCTGCTGCTTGCGGGCGAGCTTGCGAAAGGTTGGCCGGAAGTCGAGTGGCGCCAGCACGATCCGCACATGCGAGGTCATTTTCCGTATCGCGATCGTCTGCCGATATGGACCGGCGAGCGACTCGAAGGAAAGCTGTTGATCGCACGCGAGCAAGGTCTCGGCGATTTCGTGCTGATGGCGCGGTTTTTTCAGGAGGTTGCGGCTCGAACTGCGGACGTCGTGGTAGAGGTTCCGCCTGAGCTGCTACCGCTGTTCAAGGAGCGGACCGACGTTCGCGTCGTTGCCGATCGCAGCGATCCCGCGATCCTGGAGACGTTCACGGCGTACTTACCGCTGTGCAGTCTCCCGTTCGTCTTAGGTATCGACGAGACGAACGTTCCGGGTACGGTTCCGTATCTTTCGGCTTCGAGCGAGCTCATTGCACGCTTCAGAAAACGCTTTGCCGAGCTGGGCGACGATCTGAAGATTGGTCTTGTCTGGGCCGGAAGTCCAGGTCATTTGCTCGATCGGTATCGCTCCGCGCCGGTTGCCGAGTTTGCAAAGCTTGCAGACATCGACGGCGTACGCTGGATCAGCTTGCAAAAGGGCGCGCCCGAGCCGATGCAAGCATTGCCGGTTATCGATCTCGCGCCCGAGCTCACCGATTTCGGCGTTACCGCCGCGGCGATTTCCGCGCTCGACCTGGTCATCACCGTCGACACGGCCGTCGCGCACGTTGCGAGCGCGCTTGGAAAGCCGGTCTGGCTTCTCAACGGGTTCGGCAGCTATTGGCTGTGGCAGCTGCGACGTCCGGATTCTCCGTGGTATCCGACGATGCGGCTCTTTCGACAGCACGCGCCGGACGATTGGAAAGGCCTATTTAGCGAGGTGCGCGCCGAGCTCGAAGCTACTCGACGAATTCGAGCATAACGTTCAAGGCAGCCGCGGCGGGGACCAGGATGCGTTCGTTGCCGATCTGCATCGTTGGAATCGAGCCGGCCGAAAGCGCTGCGGCCGCTGTTGCAAGGCTCGCCGTGCGAATCGTCAGGCCGGCCATTGCTTCGTCGCGGCTTCCGAGATCGGGTGCTGCGTCGCGAAACGCCTGGGCAATCTGGGTACGCGGCATGATCTCGATACGGACGCCTTTCGTCCGCACGACGCATCGATCGCTCTCGAGCGAGGTCGCGGCTTCGCCGAACATCGTCGCGAAAAGCGTGCCGAGACGGTGCGGTTTTGAAGCTTGTATGATGATGCGCGCGATGTCGAGCGCCCCGTTATCATGGTGTTGCCAGTCGGCTTGCCAGATGAGTTCGGGCGTGAAGTGTTCGCAGAAGTAGACACGCGTCGATCCGAACGTTCCCCCCTCGAATCGAACCGTGCGAAATCGCGCATCGATCTGCGCGCCGTTTGGAAGACGAACCGGCCGCGAAAACGAGAGGGGCGGCTGCGCCGGCAAGCCTGAGTTGTTGAACGACGCCGTCAACGTGTCGGCATCCTCCGCGCGGAAAACGAGGCCGTTCAAGCCCACGGGAAAACGCGAAAGCTCCGGACGCGCGTTCGCGCCGTCGCCCTCCCAGCCGAGCAACTCCATGTAATTCGTTTGGAAAACGGCGAGATGATTGACCGACCCGAGCGTGTGGTAGCCGCGCGCGGTAAGCGAAAAGCCGAGCCGCCGAAAAAGCGTAACCGCATCATCGACGCCGTCGCGTGCGTCGACGACGGCATGGTCGAGAATCGGCTCGAAACCGGGCATCGTCGAGAGGATATTGCTCCGAGCCATCTGTAGGAGCCTCTGAGAGATGAGTTTCGGTACGTCATTTGCCGTAACCACGCGGCCAACCATCATGGGAAGAAGCGCGGCGGTCGTCGCCGGTCATCAACTCGCCGCGCAAGCTGGAATGCGCATGTTGCACGCCGGCGGCAACGCAATCGATGCGGCGATCGCGGTCGCAGCTGCTGCGGCCGTGCTCAAGCCGGATGCATGCGGCCTGGGTAGCGATTTGTTCCTGCTATTCGCAAGAGCCGGAACGAACGACGTTTTTGCGCTGAATGCAAGCGGCCCGGCGCCGCGACTCGCAACGCGCGATGCATTCCCGAACGGTACGATCGAGCCTTTCGGGCTTCGCGCCGCGTCGGTTCCGGGTACCGTTGATGGTTGGTATCGCGCGATCACGCGCTTCGGCCGCCTCACGCTGCGCGAGGTGCTCGCGCCGGCGATCGAGCTTGCGCGCGGCGCTCCGGTCTCGGCACTCTTTGCTTCGACGCTGGCAAAGAATGAAGACGTGCTACGCCGCTTTCCGGAAACCTACCGCGTCTACTATCCGAATGGACGCGCGCCGCGAGCCGGCGAGATCCTCGTGCAATCCGATCTCGCGCGCACGCTCGAAGCGATCGCTACGCAGGGGCCACAAAGCTTTTATCGCGGTGAGTTTGCGCAAGCGCTCGACAAATACGCTCGAGCGACGGACGCATTCTTGCGCGCCGAAGATCTCGCGGGTTATGAATCCGAGTGGCGTGAACCGCTACGTGCGACCTATCGCGGCTACGAGCTGATCGGACAGCCGCCCGTTTCGGTCGGCATTGCCGTACTCGAGACGATGCAGATTCTCGAACACTTCCCGATTCACGATCTCGAAGACGCGAGCGCCGAGCGAATTCATCTGCAAGTCGAAGCGATGAAAATTGCGATGGCCGACATGCGAGGTCATCTCGGTGATCCCGCATTCGTCTCGGAACGCGCCGTTCCCGAACTCCTCGATCGCAAGCACGCGGCCTTACGCGCAAAAGAAATCGATCCGGCGCACGCACACAGCTACGAGCCGGCGAATCTCTTTGCGCAAGCCGGAACGGACACGAGTTACGCCACCGTCGTCGACGCCGACGGCAACGCCGTCTCGATGCTGCAGAGCGTCTACCACATATTCGGTTGTGGTGAGATCATCCCGGGGACGGGGACGATACTCAACAATCGGATGACGGGCTTTTCGCTCGATCCGTCATCGCCGAACTCACTCGAGCCCGGCAAGCTTACGATGCACACGCTCAATCCGTTGCTCGTGCGCAAAGAGGGACGCGCTGCGATCTGTCTCGGAACGCCGGGCGGCCCGAGCCAGACGTATACAAACATGGAGCTCTTGACGCGCCTGATCGACGACCACCTCGAGCCACAGGGCGCAATCGACGCGCCGCGTTGGTTTATGACGCCATCCGGCGAGCTGAACGTCGAACGCAGCGTTCCTCCGGAAGTACGTGCTGCTCTCGCAGCGCTCGGGCATCGCGTCGTCGATTTTCCCGCTCACAGCGCGTCGTTCGGCGGAGCCGGGATCATCCTGGTGAACGCCGCAAACGTCCGCGAAGCTGCGGCCGATCCACGTCGCGAAACCTACGCGCTCGCATGCTAGCGAGCCCACCGCTGCAAGAGCTCAAAGCCAAAGTCGCCTCGATCATCGATGCGCACGCGCAATCGCTGACGCATTTCGGGAGCGACGTCTTCGCGCATCCGGAGATCGGATTTCGAGAGGAACGTACGTCGACGCGCATTGCGGAGGCACTGCGGCGGCTCGATCTGCAGGTCGAAGAAGGTTTGGCGCTCACCGGAGCGCGCGCGCGCTTGCGTCTGGGAAAACCCGGTCCGACGATTTGCGTGATGGGTGAGCTCGACGGACTTCCGGTACCCGGACACCCGAATGCCGATCCGGCCACGGGAGTAGCGCACGCGTGCGGACACAACGCTCAGCTGACGCATCTCCTCGGCGTTGCAACCGCGTTGATCGAGAGCGACGCCGCGGAGCACCTCTGCGGCGAGATCGTTTTTCTTGCGGTTCCCGCCGAAGAATACGTTGATTTAGAATGGCGCACGGATCTCGCCCGGCGCGGCAAGGTCGAGTTTCTCGGCGGCAAGCCCGAGCTATTGAAAGACGGCGTATTCGACGGCATCGACCTCGCGATGATGGTGCACGCATCCGGAACGCCCAACGGCAATCTGCTCTCGATGACCTGGAACTATAACGGATTCGTCGCGAAGCAAGCGCGATTCATCGGACGCGCCGCGCACGCGGGCAACGCTCCGTATCGCGGCATCAACGCGCTCAACGCCGCGACGCTTGCAATCCAGGCGATGCACATGCAGCGCGAGACGTTCCGCGACGAAGATCACATTCGCGTTCATCCGATCATCACGCGCGGTGGCGATGCAATCAATGTCGTGCCCGCCGACGTTCGTTTGGAGACCTTCGTGCGCGGCGCGTCGCTTGAAGCGATCGACGAAGCGGCCGCGAAGATAGATCGTTCGTTGCAAGCCGGGGCGCTGGCGATCGGAGCCGGCGTCGAGATACGAACGCTTTCGGGCTACCTCCCGTTGACCGTCAATCGCGAGCTCGGCAACGTGTTCCGCGAAAACGCCGTCGAGCTGGTCGGCTCTGCACGCTACGGAGAGTCGCCTTCCAATTCAGCCTCGACTGACGCAGGCGATCTCTGTCACGTGATGCCCGTGCTCCATCCGAATCACGGCGGCTGCACGGGCGCGAATCATACCGTCGATTTTCGGATCACCGATCCGACCGACGCCTACGTCACGCCGGCTAAAGCGATGGCGCACACGCTCGTCGATTTACTTGCCGGCGACGCTGAGCGCGCGAAGAGCGTCGTCGCCGCATTCACACCGAAGTTGACGCGCGATGCGTATCTGGCAAAGATGCGCGCGCTCAACCGGACGGAGCGGTTTCCCTAACCTTTCTTGCCGTTGCGCAGATAGGTGTACAGCGCAGTCCAGTCCTCGCGGCCGTGTCCGTCTTTGCGCGCGGCGTCGTAAACCGGGCGGGCTGCGACGGCAGTAGGAACGTCGAGGCCGACTTCGCGTGCAAGATCGAGCGCCAGCCCGAGATCCTTATACGCAAGATCGATCGCGAAGCCGGGCGTGTGATCGCCACGCAGCACTTTCGCGGGATACGTCGTCGACATGTGGCCTTGTCCGGCAGTCGTCCCCAGCATCACCGAGCGTGCGATATCCGGGCTCAGTCCGCTGCGTTCGGCGAGCGTGAGCGCCTCGGCCGTCGTGACGTTGAGCGTAACGGACATGAAATTGTTGACGACCTTCATGCGCGAGCCCATCCCGGGCGGTCCGCAGTGAATGATCGTGTCACCCATTTTCTCGAGAATCGGGCGAACGCGTTCGAGTGCCTTCGGCGTCGCGCCGACCATGATTAGTAATTTTCCGTCGGCGGCGTGTTGCGGTGAGCGGCCGACGGGCGCGTCGACCATTTCGATGCCGCGTTTCTGCAATGCGGCGATGAAGCGATCGGTTGCCGACGGTGCGATCGTGCTCATGTCGATGTAGACGGCGGATTGCGGGAGCGTGCTCGCGATTCCGTTCGAACCGAGCAGTGCATCATCGACCTGCGGTGAGTCGGGAACCATCGTGATTGCGACGTCCGCGTCTCGCGCGGCCTCGGCCGGTGTCGCGGCGGCTATCGCTCCGTCACGGGCGAGCTTTGCTACAGCTTCGGGATTTGTATCATACGCGCGCACCGCGTATCCGGCGCGTACGAGATTGCGCGCCATCGGTCCGCCCATCGTTCCGAGTCCGATGAATGCGATTGTTTGCATGGGGCAGGAGTTTGGCCGGCGTTATTGCGCGGCCTGCGTGTTGGGTAAGAAGCTTATGCCGAGTCCGCAAACGCCGGCCCACACAAGTGCGCCGCCGGCCAGAGGAGGGCTGAACCAGATGCCTCCGGTTGCGAGCGTTACTGCAAAATATGCACCGTAGTAAGCAACCGGGACGACGAAACCGAAAATGTAGAGCGCTCGTCCGCCCAGCGGCGCGTCCGAAGAGCGTGCGATGATCGTATCGGCAACGATTCCGGCGACGAGCGACATCACGACGTACGTCAACAGCATCGGCGTGTCGTTCGTGAGCGCCGCGGCAATGATGCAATTTCCGAAGAGGAAGAAAACCGTCATCGCGCCGGGGCGCAAACGGAATCGTGTTGCAAGCCAAACCGCGAACAACATTAGGATCAGCGTTTGGAGGATAATAACGGCGACGCCGGTCCCGGCCTTGTAGAGAAATAAGGTCGTGGTCGTAAAGTAATCGGGAGAATACAAGATGGGGTTCGCCGGCGCGTACATGCGGGCAGCCGACGGGTCGAGCGCATATGCCATTCCCAGATGGACGAATTCAATCCAGCTCGCAAGCGAGAATACGAGGGGCAGTTGCGACCATAGCGTCCGTAGCTCACCGCGGGCTTCCAGCGCGGAGCGGATCGGACCGCTCATGACGGTCAGTACGCCGATACCGATGATGAGATGCGTCGGGCTGGTCACGGCATCGACGCGATCCTCGATGCCGAAGAGCGTGTGCCAGATCAGATCGCCGATGCCCCCGACGAAAAAGATCGGAACGCCGATCAGTGCTGCCTGATATGCCTTCGGGAGGAGATTCCACCCGTGATAGCCCTGTGCGCGATTTCTGAGTGCCGCTACGATCAGGACGGCTGCGCCCGCGACCATCGCGGCGTAGAAGATAGCGTGGTACGGTGTGAAGAAGGTCTCGACCGGAACGTGCAAATGCGCCCAGGAATCCCAAAGGAAACCGCTAGCCAGCCAAAGCCCGATGACGCTGATCGCGAGATCGAGCGTCGCGTTGCGCGGTGGCGCAATCGACATGCCCTCAGCTACCGGCTGAGGAACTCGTTTTCCTGGCTCAGCGTTACATGGCTCAGCATTGCGTGCGTTGCTACGAGCGGATGCGCATCGGTACCACCGCGCGTCCCTTCGAACGTCGTGATCGCCGAACGGACGCCGGCCGATTGGCCGACACCGGTCATCGCTGCCCCGGATGCACTTCCGCAAATCCAAGCCGTGCGGTTTTCGAGTCTCGACGTCGCACTGGGAACACAGTGGAGCGGCGAGATTATCGCGTCATCCAATACGGCGAGTGTCGAGATCGCGACGAATCTCTTTGATTTTAGCGTTCCCAGGCCGACCGTTGGACACTTTGCATTTTCGCTCAATATGATCGACGTCGCCCCGTTCTTCGTTCGCGCGTATCCGCTGCGCATCATCGCGCGCAACACCGCGGGAGTGAAGATCGAAGAAGACGCGCCGTTTCGGATTCGAGGGCGTTAGACCGCATCCGCGATCGCTTTCCCGACCTCCTCGGTACTGGCCGTACCGCCGATGTCGCGCGTGCGCGGGCCGCTTTGCAGGACTTTTTCGATTGCGTGCACGATCGCGTTTCCGGCATCGGGATATCCGAGATGCTCGAGCATCATCGCGCCCGACCAAATTTGTCCGATCGGATTCGCAATGCGCTTTCCGGCGATGTCGGGCGCAGATCCATGCACCGGTTCGAACATCGAGGGGAAGTCACGCTCCGGATTGAGATTTGCGGACGGTGCAATACCGATCGTGCCGGTAACGGCAGGTCCAAGATCCGAAAGAATGTCGCCAAAGAGATTCGAGCCGACGACGACATCGAACCAATCCGGATGCTGGACGAAGTGCGCGGTGAGGATATCGATGTGATACTGATCCGTCTTGACGTCGGGATAGTTCGTTGCCATCGCGCGCACGCGTTCGTCCCAGTACGGCATCGTGATCGTGATGCCGTTCGATTTCGTCGCCGAGGTCAGATGTTTTTTCGGACGGCTACGCGCCAGCTCGTAGGAGAAGCGCAGAATCCGATCGACGCCGCGCCGCGTGAATACCGATTCTTGCACGACGAGCTCGTCGTCGGTGCCTTCGTTGAGGCGCCCGCCTATCGACGAATATTCGCCTTCGTTGTTCTCGCGTACGATCCAGAAATCGATGTCGCCGGTCTTGCGGTTGGCGAGAGGTGATTCGATCCCGGGCATCGAGACGGACCGGACGCAGGTTGGCGTACTGCCGAAACGTGCGCCGGATCGGTATGAGCAAACCCCAGAGCGAGACGTGATCGGGGACGCTCGGCCAGCCGACGGCGCCTAAGAAGATCGCATCGTGGTGCGCGATGCGCGCCAGCCCGTCATCGGGCATCATCTTGCCGGTCGCCGCGAAGACTTCGCAACTCCAGGGGAACGCGTCCCATTCGAACGTGATCCCGGCTTTCTTGGCGGCCGCGTCTACGACGCGGATTCCTTCGGGGACGACTTCCTTGCCGATGCCGTCGCCGGCGATCGTCGCGATTCGAAACGATTTCACGCTACGCTTGTCTGCCTAGGTACTTGTTGTTCCCTCTTGCCTGAACTTGTCTGGGAATGTAATATGACATTTGTCTTGGCCGAGAGGGGTTTCGCGCACGCCAAGTTCAACGGTCCTGAGGCGCTTTACGTGCAGCTGGCCGAGGACTTGGCGCGCCGAATTCAGGGCGGCGAATACGGACCACGCCGCCGACTACCCGGGGAATACGAGCTCGTCGACCGTTACGGGCTCAGCCGCGTCACCGTGCGCCAAGCAATGTCGGTCCTCGAACGGCGCGGACTCGTCATACGGCGCCGTGGCGTCGGAACGTTCGTCACGTCGCCGAAGGTCCACCAGGATCTCGCCGAGCCGCTGCGCGGTTTCTACGACGGGCTGGTTGCGCGCGGACTCAAACCCGAATTCTCGCTCATCGAGTTTCGTAAGGTTACCCCGAACGCGCACGTTGCAGCGAAACTCGGAACCGAGAGCGCGATGCTCGTATCGCGTTTGTACAAGCTCGACGACGCGCCGTTCGCGGTGACGAACATTCACTTGCATCCGATTACGTCGGACGTTACACGCGAAGAGGTATCGACGACGCCGGTCTATCGCATTTTAGAGCGTCTCGATAAGAAAATCGCGCGGGCCGATTTAACGATTCGCGCACAGGCTGCAGGTCACGAATCGGGACGGCTGCTCGAGATCGCTGCGGCAGAACCAGTCCTGATCTTGGATCGAACCAGTTACGACGAAAACGGTATGGCGCTTGAAAACACCGTCTGCTATTTGCGTTCGGATGCCTACGAATTCGGGCTGACGATAGGTGGGAAGATTCCCCTCTCGCAAGCAATTCGCGCGTCACGGTGAAGAGAAAGTCGTTTGTCGCGAGCGCTGCAACCGGCGCAATGGTCGCGGCGTCGCTTGGAGATGCGCAGTCCGCCTCATTTATGATCGATCCGCATAGCGCGATTACCGACGTCGCTGGGATCAAAGTCGGTCATTGGACGTCAACCGCGCGACCGACGGGGTGCACCGTTGTGCTTGCGCCGTCCGGCGGAGCCGTCGGAGGCGTCGACGTACGCGGCTCGGCGCCCGGAACGCGCGAAACCGATTTGCTCAATCCCGAAAATCTCGTCGATCGCGTCAACGCGATCACGCTTGCGGGTGGAAGCGCGTTCGGACTCGATGCAGCGACCGGCGTCGTTCGATGGCTCGACGAACACGGCATCGGCTACGACGTTCGGATCGCGAAAGTTCCGATCGTGCCGGCTGCGATACTCTTCGATCTTGCCGTCGGCGATCCGAAAGTTCGCCCGGATGCAGCCGGCGGCTACGCTGCGTGTACCGCTGCGACGTCCGAGCGTCCGGGAGAAGGTAACGTCGGCGCCGGTGCGGGTGCGACGGTCGGCAAGCTGTTCGGATTCGACAGGGCGATGAAAAGCGGAATCGGCACGGCATCGATTACGCTCGACGGGCTGGTCGTCGGTGCAATCGTTGCGGTGAACGCGATCGGCGACGTCGTCGATCCCGCGACGGGCAAAGTCGTCGCGGGCGCGCGCAGCAGCGACGGTAAGAAGAAGATCAACGCCGTGCAAACGGTCCTCGGCGGCGAAGTTCCCGCGGTGCTTGCAGCGGGAACGGCCACGACGATCGGCGTCGTTGCAACAAACGCCCACCTCACGAAAGCGCAAGCGCAGAAGATCGCGCAGATGGCGCACGATGGGATCGCGCGCGCGATTGCGCCCTCGCACACGATGTTCGACGGCGATACGATTTTCACGATGGCAACCGGCAGCGCGAAGAAAACCGGAAACCCGACATTGCTCGGACTGATGGCAGCCGAAGTCGTCGTCGCGTCGATCTTGCGCGCCGTCTACGCGGCGCAGGGTTTACCGGGTTTACCAGCGGCGCGTGATCTGCATTAAGCGAAGCGGAGCTCGTCCCACCGGTGTCACCCTGAGCGTAGCGAGCGCAGCGAGCGAAGTCGAAGGGCCGCGACATTATCTCAAGGCAGCGTAACGATCTTCAAAGGTTGCGGGCAGGATGGTGCCCTCGGCCTTTTTGGTTTGTTTCGCTGCCTGCGTCATCGGAATGGTCCTTCGACTACGGTGCGCTGCGCGCACCTACGCTTGTATCTTGATTGAGGCGTCGAATACGCCTGGCATCCACCGGCCATGAACGGTGGGCGAGAGGTACGGGACACGCCGGCGCCTACGCTCGGCTTTGAGCCAGATCCTGAGATAAGCGGCCCGTATCTGTGCCTGAAAGATCGGACGGTATCGTGAGCGGCAAGAAGCACAGCTCGAATGCACAAGCTCGATCACCTGGGTGTTCTCGTCCACGGGGATTGGCCAAAGCTTGCAAAGGCATTCGCATGGAGACGCTGGGTATTGACATCTCAAAGGCTGACTTTCACGCCGCACTGTTGCACGATGAGCACACAGCGAAGAAGAGCTTCCCGAACACGAAGAAAGGGTTCGCGCAGTTGGATGCGTGGCTGCGCAATCGTGGAGCGAATAAAATCTTCGCGTGCATGGAAGCGACGGGTGGTTACTGGCGTGCACTGGCAACGCATCTCCATGAAGGCGGTCATACGGTTGCGGTGGTGAATCCGCGCCGGATCAAGGCATATGCGGAGAGCGAACTGCTGCGCACCAAGACCGATGCAGTAGATGCAGCGCTGATTGCTCGTTTCGCAATTGCACAACGACCCGAAGCATGGAAGCCTTGGCCTGCAGAAATCACTGAACTACAAGGGCTTTCACGCCATCTGGAATTTCTCAAGCGGTCTCGAGCTCAGCACCAGACGAGAGCGCAGACTCCCGATTTGCCGGATTGGGTCGTGACATCATCAGAGGAACTCATCTCCCAGTTCGATACGCAAATTGCGGACCTGGAACGCGCGATCCGCGACCATATCGACCAGCATCCCGGATTGAGATCCAAGCGCGATCTCTTGACGAGCATTCCCGGAATCGCCAACACAACTGCAGCCTCGATTCTCTCGGAAATGCCGACGATCGAGCAGTTCGAGAGCGTCCGGGCAGTTGCCGCGTATGCTGGCCTTTCACCTCAAGTGCGGCAATCAGGCTCCTCGATTCGCGGTAAACCCCGCTTATCGAAATTGGGTAATGCGCGTTTACGCAAAGCTCTCTATTTTCCGGCAATCGTCGCTCAACAGCACAATCCAACTCTTAAGGCGATGGCTCAGCGACTGAAAGCTGCCGGCAAACATCCCAAGTTGATCCTGGGCGCACTCATGCGTAAGCTGCTCGTCCTGGCGTATGGCGTTCTGCGGTCAGGGAAGCCGTACGACCCCGCGCTCAGCTCTCAACCCGCTTGACTGCCGACACGGTATCTCAGGATGACACGGTGGCGTTCCGCCTAGCGCGAAAGTGTCGACACTCTTCTTAGCGTTCCAAGAAGCGCGCGATCTCCGGATTTCGGCGTAACTCGCGAAGCTCGTCGTCGCTGGGAAGTTGCGGACGATCGCGTTCGCTCGGGACGAGACACAGGAATCCCATTGGTTCGTCATCGCCGGCGCGAAATTGATGCCAAGTCATCGGCGGCACGCGAAAGAGATCGAATTGGTGAATCGGATGGACTTCCGTTCCAACCAACGCCTCGCCGCCGCCGCGCAAGATCATGACGGCGTGGACGTGCTCGTGCCGTTCGAACGTCGTATGTCCGCCGGCGCCGACTTCGAAATAGCGCCATTGATACCCGAGACCGGCTTCTTCGAAGAGCACGGAGCGCGTCACGTCCTTGAACGGTGCGCTGCCCTCTTCTTTATATTGGAGAACGTCGACGTTTTGCCAGCGATAGTTCGGGCCTTCCGGCCGGAACGTTCGCGCGTGATGCGCCTCGCTCGTCTCTCTCATACGCCTTGCACAACCGCCTCGACAAAGCTTCGGCTTCGCTCCGCGAGCCGGTCACCGGCCGAAAGCAAGCTGCCGCCGATCAGCAGCATCACGTCCCTGCCGTAAAACGCGATCATCTCGCCCACGCGCTCGACGGGCATCCCACCAGCCGGAACCGGCATCGCCGGCCGAATCGCATCCCAGGGTTCGCGCGCCGCATTTGCCAGCGCTCGGCAGACGTCTGCACTGTAGGCGAAGCGTCCGCCGTAGTTCGGATAAATGATTGCGTCCGCGCCGAGCAGCCGGAAGAACTTGCCGAAGAGCCAGACCGGCGATATGCGCGACGCGCCGCCGAACGCCGGATGCGCAAGAACCACGAACTCTGGGAATGTCGCGACGAGCTCCGCGAACGTCCCGAGGCCGATAAGCATCGGCGCGAGCAGCACCGCGCGCAGGCCGCATTCGCGAGCGCGCTCGGCTTGCTCGAAGATCCGTCGTGGCGAGCCGACCAGACTCGGCGCGTAGACGACCGGCTTCCCGATCGCAGCCGAAGCGCGCTCCGCGGCCGCCTGACACGCGCGGATGCGCTCTACGAAAGGCGCGTAGGCCTGGTCGGCGATGCCGTGATCGTCCTTGATGACGTCGATTCCGGCTCGTCCGAAGGTTTCGCACAGCTGGGCCAGCGTTTGCGGCGACGATCCCTGCGGCTTGAGCGCCGTACACGTCAGCGGACGCTGCGGCGCGCCGACGAGCGCGCGCAATCCGGCGATCCCGTGACGCGGTCCGCCAAAACGTTTGAGTAGCTCAGGCGGGAACGCGACATCCTCCAGCTCGACGTCGTCTTGCAAGGAGCAATTTCCGAAGAGCATATTCGTAAGCTGCGTCACATCTTCGCCGGTCGTCGCCGTCGCGAGCTGCAACGTAACGCGATGTCGCTGCGCATCGATCGCTTCGATCGACGCCACGCGCGCCACGATTGATTCGCGGATCTTCGGATCGCCGACGGCATCGAGCGGCATCTCGACGCTTTGCTCCAGAGCAAGCGCAGCCGCGCGTTTCTTGACCTCGTCAGCGCGCGATGTGAGCAAATACGTTGCAGAAACCCAAGCCATACCGCGAGGAGCCTTCGCACGGTGAGGAGTAGAGCCTCTCCATGGCCGAGGCAGAGAAGCTACGTCAGGCGTTTCGTCTCGAAGTCAACGAAGATATCGTCATAACGCTTGAGGGCGCCGGCCGTACGATGAGCGCACTGCTTGTCGATCTTTCCGAGGGCGGCTGCGGCGTGCGCACGCGCTTACCCATTCCGCATTCGTCGCTCCAGTTCAAATGGAAAGGACCGAAAAGCGAGATAAAGCTCTGGGGCGAGATGGTCGGCATCCGCATCACCGATCACAAAGAGACGGAATTTGGTGTGCGTTTCGAGATGCCGCAGAACGAGAAAGATATTCTCGTTCAAGAGCTTCACGAAATTCAACGCCGCATGGCTTTCAAAACCGAACCGACTGAAGCCGGCGAAAGCGCCGTCGGGCGCGCAAAACGCAAAGCATATCGCGCGCCGATCCGCTTCCCCATCTCGTATAAGGTCAAAGGCGGGATGCACGAGCAAGTCGCGATTGCGGCCGATCTCTCGATCGGCGGCGTCATGCTGATTACACAGGAAACGATTGCGGAAGGCGTGGAGGTCGAGCTCGATTTCGTTATGCCCGTCGAGGCAGTCGATCTCGGCGGCGAGCAACGCGAAGTCGTCGAGAACACGCCTTTCGGCCAGCGCAGAGTGAAGAAGCTTGTGCCCGTTCGCGCCTTTGAACCGATTCACTGCAAGGCAAAAGTGATGAAACGGGTCGGCGCTTCGCCCGAAGGCACGTCGTACGGAACGTCATTCATCGAGATGCCGGCATTCACGACCGAGGAGGTCGCGCGGTTCGTACACGCTTTTCAATTAACGCAGCTGCGTAAAGCCGCCGCTGCCGCCGACGCCTAGCGCGCCAACCGATGAGCGAAGTTAGGCGCCAAGCGTTCCGGCTCGACGTCAACGCGGAGATCACCGTTCGTCTGGCTGATCTCGGCCGGGACATGAAGCTGACGCTGGTGGACATCTCGGATGGGGGTGGGCGCGTCCGCACGAACATCAAGCTGCCGCCGCATACGCGCGTTTCATTCGCGTGGATGGGACCCTCGCGCACGCCGATTCCGGTGAACGGACATATCGTCGCCGTTCGTATGAGCGACCCGAAGACGGCCGAATACGGCATTCAATTCGACATGCCGGAAGCCGCAAAAGACAAGCTCGCTCACGAGCTGGCCGAAGTGCAGCGGCGTAAAGCCTATAAGCCTTCAGACATGCCGACGCACGTGATCGATGACGGCGACGTCGGCGGGCGCGCGAAACGGCAGGGCTATCGCGCCGCGGTCAACTTCAATGTTTCGGCGAAAGTCCCGAACAAGGACGGCCGCATCATCCCCGTACGCGCGGAAGCGCTCGATCTCTCGATCGGCGGCATGATGCTCGCGATGCCGGGCGAGTACGAGGAAGGCGTCGAGATCGAGATATCGTTCATTATGCCGCTCGGCGCGGTCGACATGGGCGGCGAAGAAAAAGAGGTCATGGAGCAAACGCCTTTCGGCGAGCGGCGAGTCAAGAAACTCATCCCGGTGCGGCCATTCGATCCAATCTCGTGTAAAGCGAAGGTCGTGAAGAAGACAGGCAGTGCGCGCAACGGCATCCCCACGTTCGGCGTCGGCTTTGCGGATCTCTCGGCGTTTCTCAAGGAAGAGATCGCACGTTTCGTCCACGCGCACCAACTCTCGCAACTGCGCAAGGCCGCCGCGACACAAGGCTAGGTGCCTCCAAAGACGTTCTTCATTACCGGTGCCAGCCGCGGCATCGGTCTTGCGATTGCGCTGCGCGCGGCGCGCGACGGCGCTAATATTGCGATCGTCGCAAAGACGACGGAACCGCATCCGAAGCTGCCGGGAACGATCTTCACGGCAGCCGATGAGATCGAGCGCGCGGGCGGAAAAGCACTACCGCTCGCGTGTGATATTCGCTTCGAAGAGCAGGTACGCGACGCCGTCGAGAAAACGATCGCGCGCTTCGGCGGCATCGACGTCTGCGTCAACAACGCCAGCGCGATCGCGTTGACGCGCACGGTCGATACCGAAATGAAGCGCTACGACCTGATGAACGGGATCAATGCGCGTGGGACGTTTCTGTGTTCGAAAGCGACGATTCCGCACTTGGCAAAGGCGGAGAATCCGCACATCTTGAACATCGCGCCGCCGCTCGACATGCAGTCGAAATGGTTCGCCGGCCGCGTTGCCTACACCATGGCAAAGTTCGGGATGTCGATGTGCACGCTCGGAATGGCCGAGGAACTGCGTCCCGACGGAATCGCGGTCAATTCATTGTGGCCGCTGACGACGATCGATACGGCGGCGGTGCGCAATCTGCTGGGCGGAGATGCGGCCGCGCGCCTCGCACGCAAACCCGAGATCGTGGCCGATGCTGCGTTCGAGATCGTGCAGCGTCCCTCGCGAACGTGCACCGGCAACTTTTTCATCGACGAGGAGGTGCTGCGCGAAGCGGGCGTGCGCGATTTTTCGGTCTACTCGAGCGATCCGGCCTCGACGCCCCAAGTCGACATTTTCGTTTCGGAAGCGATTGTAGCGCGGACGCCGACGAAGCTTACTCCGAATAGTCGATGATCACGGGGGCATGATCGGAGAAGCGTTCCTCTTTGTAGATGCGCGCGGATCGTACGCGCTCGCGCAGCTCCGGTGTTACAAGCTGATAGTCGATGCGCCACCCGAGATTGTTTTCGAAGGCCTTGCGCCATCCAGACCACCACGTGAATTGCTTACGTTCTTGATTGACGGCACGAAAAGCGTCAACCCAGCCCAGCTCATTCGTGACGCGATCGAACCAGGCGCGTTCCGGCGGAAGAAAACCAGTCGTCGCCGCGCAGGCACGGACGTTGAAAACGTCGATGTCGAGATGCGCGATGTTGTAATCGCCGCAGATGACGATCGCCCGTCCTTCGTTGCGCATACGTTGCAGTTCGATGAAGAACCGATCCAGGAAGCCGTACTTGACCACCTGGCGCGCCGGCCCGCTCGTCCCCGACGGAACGTAGAGCGAGCAGATCGTGAAATCTGCGTAGTCGAAGCGCAGAAAGCGCCCTTCCTCGTTTAACAGATCCGGATCGAGGAGATCCGGGCCTAAGCCCCGCGTCACGTTGCGTGGCGCCGTTCGCGAGCGCGCATAGATCGCGACGCCGCTATAGCCTTTCTTGACCGCGTCGAGATAGACGGCGGAGTATCCGGCCAGCACCGCTTCGCCGGGAAGCTGGTGTTCTTGCGCTTTGGTTTCTTGCACGCAGACGAAGTCGGGCGATTCGGCAAGCATCCATGCGAAGAATCCTTTGCGGGCTGCGCTGCGTATGCCGTTCGCGTTGAAGGAGATGATGCGCACTGAAGCCGAGTCCACGCCCGTTGACTAAGATTCCTACCGGCGAGGACGATCTCACCTTCGCGGTCGGCAAGAAGCGTGTCGGGCTGACGAATCTCGGCAAAGTCTTTTGGCCGAAGGACGGCTACACCAAGCGCGATCTCTTGCAGTATTATCTCGACGTCTCGAACGTGCTCTTGCCGCATCTGCGCGAGCGCGCGATGGTGATGAAGCGTTATCCGAACGGGATCGACGGCGATTTCTTTTTCATGAAGCGAACGCCGTCAAAGCGTCCGGAGTGGATCACGACCTGCCGGATCACGCATGGCTCGGGAAACGTGATCGATTTCCCGATCATCGATGACGCCGCGGCGCTCTTATGGGTGATCAACCTCGGCTGTATCGATCTCAATCCGTGGTACGCGCGCTGCGATGACTACGACCGTCCCGACTATCTCCATTTCGATCTCGATCCGGTCGAGGGAACGCCGTTTGCGACGGTGCGCGAGGTGGCGCTAGCCGTGCACGACGCGCTGGACGGATTGAAAATGCCGAACTACGCGAAGACGACCGGCTCGAAGGGGATTCACATCTACGTTCCCATCGTCCGCGGCCCAACCCAAAAGGACGTCTGGACGTTTGCGAAAGCGCTGGCCCAAGCCATCGAAAAATCGTATCCGAAGATCGCGACCGCGATCTACAACGTCTCGAAACGTCCGCGTGGAACCGTGCTCGTCGACTACAACCAGAATCGCTGGGGAAGTACGCTGGCCTCGATATATTCGGTGCGCCCGCGTCCGCACGCAACGGTTTCGATGCCGGTCGACTGGGACGAGGTTGAAGGCGGCGTCGAGATCGGCGACTTCACGCTCGCGAATTCGCGCGACCGCATCGCAAAGCGCGGAGACCTGTGGGCTCCGTTGCGTCCGCTCGCGCGCGGACGATTCGAATTGCGAACGCTGATCGGTTGAAGGGTGGCGAGCTAGCGAACGATCGAGATGACCGCGGCGGGTTTCGCAAGCCCGGGCGCCGTCAGGACAGCGTCAACAAGCCCTTCGTGTAAGGCTTCGTCTGCGTCCAGGTACCAATCGGTTTTGTAGAGTTTCTTGCGATAGTATTCGACTGACTTGCCGGTCCGGTTTGCGTAAATCTCGTATAAGCGGTCTTGCAAGCGTTCTTGGAATGCACGTTCCTCGCCGTGATCGCTCACGCGGCCGCTGCTGCGATACCAGACCTCATGAAGCAAGAAGAACGAGGAAGCTTCCATTGTCCGGTAGTTGGCAACTTGCGCGATCACGCTAGCCATGCTCATCGCAACGCCTTCGATGTGCACGTTTACTTGCCGGCCGAGCCGGCGCAGCGAGGTGATCGTCGAAACCAAGCGCGAGACCCGCGAAGACGTTTCCGCCGACGCTGGAGAGAAAGAGCGTTACCGGCTTATCGAGCGCTAGGTTGAGATGGGTACGCAGCAATTGCTGCTGCAGCGGAACGACGTGCTGTTCTTCGATCTCACTGTGAAAAAACAGCATTCCCTCGTCGGACGGTTCGACCGGATCGAATGCCCGGCGCGGCACGACGTCGAGGAGATCGTTGACGAGTGATTCACGCGCGGTCGCGTCATCAATCTGCACGCACGAAAGCAATTGATCGAAGTGCAAGCGGAGATCTGCCCGAGTGGAAGGGACGGACACGATAGTGCCTCCAGCAGACATGCTATTGCGCCATGGGTAATACCCACGGCCGATTTCAACAGATTACCCGCACTCGGGCCGGCGCGCAAGTGAGGGTGACAAAGGGCCTGCTCGGTTATCTAACTAGGAAACCGACCAAAAGCAGCGCGACGATGTTGAGGACTTTGATCATCGGATTGATCGCCGGTCCGGCCGTATCTTTGTACGGATCGCCGACCGTGTCGCCCGTAACCGCGGCCTGGTGCGCGATCGAACCTTTGCCTCCGTAGTTGCCGTCCTCGATATACTTCTTGGCGTTATCCCACGCGCCGCCGCCGCTCGTCATCGCAATTGCGAGAAAGAGTCCGGTGACGATCGAGCCCATCAGGACGCCGCCGAGCATTTGCGCTCCGGTTGGGCCGGGAAGTACACCGATCTCCGCGAGGACAACGATCAGGATCGGAACCCCAACCGGAATGAGCGCGGGAACGATCATTTCCTTGAGCGCTGCGCCGGTGACGATCGAAACGGTCGTGCCGTAATCCGGGCGCGACGTGCCCTGCATGATGCCGGGGTTCTCGCGGAATTGGCGGCGGACTTCTTCGACGACGGCACCGGCTGCGCGTCCGACCGCTTCCATCGCAAGCGATGCGAAGAGATACGTGCAGATGCCGCCCGAGGAAAAGACCGGTGAGCACATACGGATCGCCGATCGAAAACGAGATCGGCGTCGTTGCGCAGGCTGCGCTTGGCGTAGCTTTGCACTTGTCGGAAAGCTCTTGCAAGAACGAGGCAAAGAGCACGACGGCGGCAAGTCCCGCCGAACCGATCGCGTAGCCTTTGGTAACGGCTTTCGTCGTGTTGCCGACGGCGTCGAGCGGATCGGTGACTTCGCGAACCGATTGCGGAAGCTCGGCCATCTCGGCGATGCCGCCGGCGTTGTCGGTGACGGGTCCGAACGAGTCGATCGCGACGATGATGCCGGCCATCGAAAGCTGCGCCATGACGGCGATCGCGATGCCGTACGTTCCGGCCAGCGCGTACGAAACGAGAATACCGAAGATGATCACGATCGCGGGGAGTGCGGTGGCTTGCATCGAGATTCCGAGACCCGCGATAATGTTCGTTGCGTGTCCGGTCGTCGAGGCTTTGGCGATGCCCTTCACCGGTCCGAATTGCGTGCCGGTGTAGTATTCGGTGATGTACGTGATCAAGCCGGTGACGAGCAAACCGACGAGCGAGCAAACGAACACGGCCGTGACCGCTGGGCGTCGCGCCCGCGAACTCCGCGTTTGATGACGAAATAAAACGCGATCGCGGAAAGAACGCCGGCGATGATGAGGCCCATGTACAGCGCGCCCATGATGCGCGTGCCTTTGCCCGCATTCTTCGGCAATCGAACGAACAGCGTGCCGATGATCGACGCGACGATCGAGAGCGCGCCGAGGACGAGCGGGAACGTGACCGCGGACGGCAACGTGCTTCCGAGCACGAGGTGGCCGAGCAGCATCGCGGCGGTCGTCGTGACGACGTAGGTTTCGAAGAGATCGGCCGCCATGCCGGCGCAATCGCCGACGTTGTCGCCGACGTTGTCCGCGATAACGGCCGGATTGCGCGGATCGTCTTCCGGGATTCCGGCTTCGACTTTCCCGACCAGGTCGGCGCCGACGTCGGCGGCCTTCGTATATATGCCGCCGCCCAGACGCGCGAAAACCGAGATCAACGAGCAGCCGAACGCCAAGCCAACGAGCGCGCCCAGGGAGTTCGTGACGGGATCGCTCGAGCCGGCGTTGACCGCGAGCATGATCCAGTAGTAACCGCTGACTGCGAGCAGACCGAGTCCAACGACGAGCAGTCCGGTGACCGCGCCCGAGCGGAACGCGACCGCAAGTGCCGGCGCGAGGCCGCCGCGCGCCGCTTCGGCAGTGCGCACGTTGGCACGAACGGAGACGAGCATGCCGATGAATCCGGCTGCCCCCGAGAGCGTTGCGCCGATCAAGAAGCCGACCGCGGGCTGCCAGCCGAGCGGAGAGGGGAGTACCGCAATGACGATCGCAAGCACGACTGCGACGATCGCGACGGTCGTGTACTGCCGGCGTAAGAAGGCCATCGCGCCCTCTTGGATCGCACGCGCAATCTCGATCATCCGCGGATTGCCCTCGGGTTGCCGAAGGACCCAGGCCGTCAAAGCCAAGCCGTAGACGATGGCGAGTACCCCGGCGGCGATGCCGAGTCCGATCGCGATTGTGGGACTCACGCTTTTGCTTTCTCCCTCATGTGTGCAGCGGACGCACAAAAACCGCCCGCAGACGCGAGCGACCTGCCCGGTTTGTCCCCGTTACTCCAACACTCCTCTCCCAATTTGGTGGGTGTTCCTGGGAGCGATGGAGTTGTTACGGGCCCCCTCGGGGAATCGATCTTCTTCGAAATGTTGATGGGCCCGATAGTTTGGGGGCCCCATGCGAAGCATGGGGGGCGCGGAGCCTGGGGCGGAGCGCCTTTCGAATGATGCGCTTCCTGGTCGCGCGTGCGTTCCGACTCATTATCGTTTTGGTCGCGATAACAGTCTTCAGCTTCCTATTCCTCAACCTGATCCCCGGAGATCCGGCCACGGTACGGCTGGGAGAGCACGCTACGCCACAGCAGGTCGCCGCGTTGCGCGCTTCATTCGGTCTCGACAAACCCTGGTACACGCAGCTCGTGATCTACCTCGACCACGTCGCGCACGGCGATCTCGGTATTTCGATCGACGATCAGGAATCGGTTGCCGGAAAGCTCGTGCAATATTTCCCGGCGACGCTCGAGCTGACATTCGGCGCAATTTGCTTCGCAATCATCGTCGGCGTTCCGGCGGGGATTGCAGCTGCGGTGTGGCACGGAAGCGTGCTCGACGCGCTCACGATGGTCGCCGTGCTGCTTGGCGTTTCGATTCCGGTCTTTTGGCTCGGCTGGATTCTCGTCTATATCTTTGCGGTGTTGCCGACGGGCGCCGGGTTGAATCTCTTTCCGATCTCGGGACGCATCGACTCTCAATATTTCATCACGCCGCATACGCATCTCATGGTGATCGACGCCTTGCTCAGCGGGAACGGCGCAGCTGCGCTGGATGCGCTCTGGCATTTGATTCTGCCCTCGATCACACTGGGGACGATTCCGCTCGCGATCGTTGCAAAGATCACGCGCAGCGGGATGCTCGAAGTTCTCCAAAGCGATTACGTGCGTACGGCGCGCGCCAAAGGGCTCTCCGCTTCGCGTGTCATCGTCAAGCACGCGCTGCGTAATGCGCTCATCCCGATCATCACGGTGATCGGTTTGCAAACGGGCTTGCTGCTCGGTGGCGCCGTCCTGACCGAATCGATTTTTGCATGGCCCGGCGTCGGGCGTCTTGCATACGAAGCGATCTCGAATCGTGACATGCCCGTCATCAACGGGTGCGTGCTGCTCTTTGCCACCGTTTTCGTCGTCGTGAACGCGCTCGTCGATTTGCTCTACGCGGTGGCCAATCCGCGAATTCGGTACGGGTGACGAACGAAGCTCCGATTCGCGTCGTCATCGTCGACGATTCAGCCTTTATGCGGCATGTGCTGCGGCGCATGCTGGAACGTAATCCTGGAATCGAGATCGTCGGCGCGGCTAAAGACGGTGAAGAGGGTGTCGCGCTCGTCGCAATCGCTCGCGCCCGACGTCGTCACCATGGACGTCGAAATGCGCGGTATCGGCGGCTTGGAAGCGTTGCGCCGTATCGTCGCGCGCGGACCAGAAAGCCCGCCCGTAATCATGGTGAGCGCGCTGACGACACACGGCGCGCAGATCACGCTCGACGCGCTGCACATCGGTGCCGTCGATTTCATCGCCAAGCCGCCGCCCGGCGCGAGCGTGCTCGAGATCGCAGCGCTCGGCGACGAGCTGCTCGAAAAGGTGCGCACGTTTGGTACGCGGCGCACGCAACGCAGTTTCAAATCGCCGCCGGCCGCAAATCCCGGTCCGCATGGGCGTTCGGAATGCATTGCAATTGGTACCTCGACCGGCGGGCCGGTTGCGTTGTCGCGCATCGTGCCGCGCTTGCCGAAGAATTTCCCATCGCCGATCGTGATCGCGCAGCACATGCCGCCCGGCTTTACTGCGCCGCTGGCCGAGCGATTGAACGCGTCCAGCGAGATCGAGGTGAGCGAAGGTACGAACGGCATGACGTTACGCGCCGGGACGGCAGTCGTCGCGCCGGCCGGTCACCGCACGCGCGTCCGTCGCATCGGTAAACAGTTCACGCTCGAGCTTGAAGAAGCCGAACGCGGAACGTTGACGCCCAGCGTCGATGCGCTCTTCGCATCCGTCGGTGCACTGTGCAAGCAAGGAGCGCTTGCCGTTTTGCTCACCGGGATGGGCCGAGACGGCGTCGAGGGATTGCGGGTCGTCCGCGCGTCCGGTGGGTACGCGGTCGGGCAAGATGAAGCGAGCTGCGTCGTCTACGGTATGCCGCGGGCCGCGGCCGAGGCTGGATTGATCGATCGCGTATGTACACTCGACGATTTGCCCGGACTTTTATGCAGTTTGACCGGCTTAGAGGTACCTTTACAGAGGGGGGAGGGGAGCCGGCCTCCGCCGCCGGGAACGTGAGCGCCACTTAAACAGAACCAGGATTGGGCGTTTGACAGAGAGTCGGAATCCGCCGCAGTACGTGATCGCAGGCGTTTCGTACTCCAGGGAAGAGGCTGTAACCAAGTATCTTCACCTGGTCCGTTACGTCGCTGGTCGCATTTCAATCAATCTTCCGCCGAACGTCGAGATCAACGATCTAATCAACGACGGCATTTTGGGCTTGATTGACGCGATCGAAAAATACGATGACGAACGCGGCGTCAAGTTCGAAACCTATGCGATCACGCGCATCAACGGCGCCATCCTCGACGCGTTACGCGCCTTGGACTGGGTTCCGCGCGCGGTCCGTCAGCGTGCGCGCGAAGTCGAGCGCACCTATCAGGAGCTCGAAGCCGAGTTCGGGCGCGCGGCGACCGAAGAAGAGGTTGCGAATCGTCTCGGACTTACGCCCAAAGAGTTCGACCAAACGATGCAGCGCATTCGCGGCACCGCGATCCTCTCGCTCGAAGAGTTCTTGCCGAACGAAAAGGGCTACGAGATTCCGCTGGTCGACACGCTGCGCGATCCGATCGACGAGATCAGCAAAGCGATCGAATCCCGTGAGGTTCGAGAGGCGCTCGTCAAAGCGGTCGATTCGCTCCCGCACCAAGAACGCACGGTCATCTCGCTGTACTACTTTGAAGGCTTGACCCTCAAGGAAATCAAGGGGGTGCTCGGCGTCTCGGAGTCCCGGGTCTCGCAAATCCATGCCCAGGCGGTCATCCATCTGCGTACCACACTGCACCAGCTGCGCGGGGACTTCGGCTACCGTGAGGGCGACCCCGACGTAAAGCAGAAGTATATCCGCCGCGAGCCGCCGCCCGAGGAGGGTGCCGGCGGTGAAGCTGGGGCTTGACGCGGACGATACCTTTAAGGAAGAGGAGAATTTCTTAGCCCATGGCCATTCGGCCGGTTGACCTTCAGGCGAACATCTTAAATGCCGCGCAAAATCGCAGGGGTGCAGCGGCAGGCTGAGGTCGCGGCCCAAACCTCGCAAACTCTTGGCGGCGCGGCATTCGCCGCGAAAACGGAAGAGCGGAGCGAAACCGTTCAGGAGACTGATAAGCTTTTGCACAATCGCGTCGAGGAACGAAAAGAGCCGGGGGACCAAGAGCACGGACGTCGCGGTAAAGCGCGGACGCCCGGTCAACCATTCGCGGGTATTGAGGAAGGCGTTCTCGATGAGGGTGCAGTCGGAGTCGACGGCGACCACCTGATCGACTTTACAGCCTGAGCTCCCGAGCATGTCCGGCGTAAACTCTGCCGCCGCTTCAGCTGCGGCTGCCGCTGCGGCCGCGAGCGCCATCGAAGCTGCGATTGCGAGGAATTGCAAGCGCTCGCCGCCGACGCGAAAGCGCTGCAAGGAATGTTAATGACCGGTGACATCGTGCAGGCCACGGTGCAGCCGTTCAACGGCCTCACCGACACGCTGCAGATTTTCGGTTTGCGTGTCGCTGCATCACTTCCGCCCAACGTTTATCCGGGTGATACGCTGACCGTTTCAGTGCAAGGCTTTGCGAACGATCAAGTGCAGGTGCAAGTGATGAGCCGAACGCCGTCACCAAATGCGCCGCCTACTCCACCGCCCGTTGCGGCTGCGGCTGTGCCGCAAGAGCCGGATTCGGTCGAGCTAACGCGCATGCCGATTCCGATGGTCGTTGACGAGTCGGAGTTTCCGCCGCTTCCACCGCCGCCGGTCGCCCTCGTCTTCGAGCGCCGAGACGCCGGTCGCTGCGACTGCTGCAGCGCTGCGACGAAGAAGCTGCCGCGCAAAACACGGTCATTCAAACACCCGCGCCTACAACGCCGCAAACAGATTACGCGCAAGCGCGTCCGGAAACGCTCAGTGTCGAAGCGCGACTTGCGTTCGCGCGCACGACGCCGATTCCACCGCGTGCGCCTGCGCCGGGTGCAAGCGCTGCATCGCAGACCGTTCCGCCGGCGCGGCCGGCAGCTCTGCCGCCGCAACATGCGGCCGGAACGGCAGCGGCGCGCATAGCGGCACAGAACGCGGGAGGTCGCACAAATGCAGCACCGGTCGCGGGAGGTCGCACAAACGCAGCCCCGTCCACCGATCGTGCCGCGTTCGACGTTTGCGCCGATCATCACACCGCGTCCCGATATCGCCGCAAAGACGCCGCAGCCGATTCCGGGCGCACCGGGGATGCGATCGACGAGCATGATTCCTGCATCGCAAACGCGTCCGCAAGCGGCGCCGACTGCGCAAGAGCTGCTGGATGATCCCGTTGCATTATTGCGTGCGTTGCGCATTCCACAAACGCCGACGACGCTAACGTTCGCAAAGCTCGTCACGCAGCAGCCCGAGCAAGTCGCGACCGCATTGCGCGCCCTCGAGAGCTGCGTTGCCGGACAGCGAAGATCCGCGCATTCTCACGTTACGTACGCTGGCCGCGTTCGTGGGTAATCTCGATCCGGAATCGCCGACGTTTACATCACAAGTAACGTCGTATCTCTCGAACGTGATCGAAGGTCCGGAGCAAAAGCTCGCGATGCTGGTTGCGCAGGAGCAGGCTCCGCAAGCCACAGCGGCGGCTGCTGCTCCCGAAGAGCCGGCGACGCCGGCGCCGCAAGGACAAGCGCCCCCGCCCGTGCCGGTAACGCCCGCTAGCGACGGCGCCGGAAGACGCGACGGTCGTAGCAGCGCATTCTGCCGAACGTATTGCGGCTGCGAACGCCGATCTCAAGACGCAGCTCGTTTCGCTGCTTGCCTCGACGCAGCCGGAGAGCGCCCTCGGCGAAACCGGTGTCGTGCTGGCGCGCAACGCGCTCACGGGTATGGTCGCATCGCAGTTGAGCGCGATTATCGCGCAGCAAAGTCAACCCGGGACGTGGTCGTTCACGGTGCCGATCATGCTCGGTCAACAAATGTATCCGGCCCGCATCGCCGTTTCGCGCGACAAGCCTGAAGGTCAAGCGGAAAAGATCACCGGCGACGATTTTCACATCGCGTTCATTCTCGATACGAAACGTCTGGGCACGATTGCGATCGATCTGCACGCCGTCCAGCGTTCGGTTAGCGTTTCGGTGCGCACCGAACGGCCGAGTGCCGCGACGACGTTCAAGTCCGCACTCGCAAAGCTCGGCAAACGATTGGAAGATATGCGGTACAACGTGAAAGCGCTCGAAGCCGGAACGACGCGCGTCAAGACTCCCGAAGAGACGCAAGCGCCTCCGCCGAGCGATTCGCTCAGCACGACGGATAAGAAAGCATGAGTCGCGACCGCTTCTTCGATATGCGCAAGCCGCGCGAAACGCGTCACGCCGCGGCGGCGCTGCAGTACGATCCCTCAAGACCAAGGCCCCCGAGGTCGTCGCAGTCGGACGCGGTGTGCTTGCCGACGAGATCATGAAGATCGCCAAGCAAAACAAGATCCCGATCCACGCGGACAAAGGGCTCGTCGAGGCGCTCTCGCAGCTCGAGGTCGGCGCAATAATTCCGCGTGAGCTCTACGTCGTCGTCGCGGAAGTGCTTTCGTGGGTGTATATGCTCGACGCCAGCCATGGCGACCCCAAGGACGTAACGCCGCACTAGCAGTGATGGTGATGGACCGAGCGCTGCAGCATCGCGCAATGCGATGATGTTGTTGCGAGGTCGGACTGGGGGCCCCACGCAACGCGTGGGGGGCGCGCAGCCTGGGGCGGAGCGCCTTTAGATCGAACAGGAGTTCGATTCAGCTAAGCGAACATTTGTTTCCCGTGGGATGGATTGGGCGGCTTAAAGACGTCCTGCGGCGGACGCGGGATGGTCTTGCCGGCGTTGAGATCCTGGCGGCAGCACGGCGGCCGCTGGATGCTGCATTTTGGGACGAGCTCGAAGAGATTCTGATTTCGGCGGATTTCGGCGTGGCGACGACCGAGAAGATTCTGGACGGCCTCAAAGAGGTCGCGCACAAAGAGATGTGGGCAACCAGCGATCTCGTGATCGCACGCTTCAAACGCGACGTCGCGAATTTTCTCGCGCTTCCGAGCGCATTGCGTCTGGATGCGAAGCCGAGCCGTAATTTTGATCGTCGGCGTCAACGGCAGCGGTAAGACGACGACGATCGGCAAGCTGGCGGCGCGCTTTCGCAAAGACGGGAAACGCGTATTGCTGGTTGCGGCCGATACATTTCGTGCGGCGGCGGCCGATCAACTCGAGATTTGGGCGGAACGCAGCGGTTCGGATATCGTACGCGGACGCGAAGGCGCCGATCCGAGCTCGGTCGTCTTTGACGGCATCGCCGCGGCCAAAGCGCGCGGCGCCGACATCGTGCTCGTCGACACGGCTGGGCGTTTGCAAACCAAAGTCAATCTCATGGAAGAGCTCAAGAAGATGCGACGGATCATCGAACGCGAGCTGCCCGGTCAGCCTGCCGCGACGCTGCTCGTGCTCGACGGCACGACGGGACAGAACGCAATCTCGCAAGCGACGCTTTTCAATGAAGCGACGAAGCTCACCGACATCGTCGTCACCAAACTCGACTCGACGGCGAAAGGCGGCGTGATCGTCGCAGTCGTCGACGCGCTCGAGATCCCAATCGCGTTCATCGGCCTCGGCGAGAGCGCGGATGCGCTGCAACCGTTCGAGGCCGCGAGCTTCATCGAAGCTCTTTTCGATACGGTACCCGGCGATCAGAGTGTCGAACAGTTGGCACTCTTGTCAACCAACATACTCGCGACATAGAGCAGTAAGACACAGGTCATAGGAGTAGAAAACATGCCGCAAGACGAGCGGGCCGCCGCCCTCAACAACGCCCTGGTACAGATCGAGCGCCAATTCGGAAAAGGCGCGATCATGCGCATGGGCGAGATCACCGAAAGAATGGCGTTCGAGACGATCTCGACGGGCTCGATCGCCCTCGATCTCGCGCTCGGCATCGGCGGTCTGCCGCGCGGGCGAATCGTCGAAATCTACGGTCCAGAATCGAGCGGTAAGACGACGCTCGCATTGCACGTGATTGCCGAAGCGCAACGCGAGTGGCGGTAACTGCGGCATTCGTCGACGTCGAGCACGCGCTCGATCCCGCAATATGCGAAAGCGCTCGGCATCGATCTCGACAATTTGCTCGTTTCGCAACCGGATACGGGCGAACAAGCGCTCGACATCGCGGAGATGCTCGTCCGCTCGAATGCCGTTGACGTCATCGTCGTCGATTCGGTCGCCGCGCTCGTCACCAAAGCCGAACTCGAAGGCGACATGGGCGATGCGCACGTCGGCTTGCAGGCGCGGCTGATGTCACAAGCTTTGCGCAAGCTCACCTCGGCGATCTCGCGCAGCAAATGCGTGATGATCTTCATCAATCAGCTGCGCGAAAAAGTCGGCGTCATGTTCGGAAGCCCGGAAACGACGTCAGGAGGCCGTGCGCTCAAGTTTTACGCATCCATTCGCCTCGACGTCCGCAAGCTGGAGCAGATCAAGGTCGGTCAGGACGTCGTCGGAACGCGGACGCGGGTCAAAGTCGTCAAGAACAAAGTCGCGCCGCCGTTCCGGCAGGCCGAATTTGACATCACGTACGGACACGGGATCTCGAAGGTGGGTTCGATCATCGACGTCGCGCTCGAACGAAACATCGTCGGCAAGAGCGGCTCGTGGTATACCTACGGCGATCAGCGAATCGGGCAAGGCCGCGAGAATTCAAAGGCGTTCCTGGAAGAGCACACCGATATCGCGGACGAGATCACGACGAAGATCCGCGAAGCGCTCAAAGCTACCGTCTCGACAAACGGCACGAACGGCGTCGCCGTCGCCGTCGCAGCCTCCGCTGATGGTAGACTAGAAGGTTCTGACTAAATCTGCGTACGTGAGTGCGCTGCGTTCGCTCGCGCAGCGCCGTCTCACGGAGGCGCAGCTCTGGTCGCGCCTCGAGCGCAAGGGCTTCCAGGACGACGAGATCGCCGATGCGGTTGCGAGATGCAAACGTGATGGCTATCTCGACGACAAGCTCTATGCAGAACTGTATGTGACGGGCGCGCGAAAATCGCTCGGCGATGGCCGCTTGATCGCGGCGCTCGCTCAAAAGGCATCGATAGTGACGTCGCACGCTCGATTCGGTCCAGAACGGTCCCGCGGACGAACGCGCGCGTTGCAACGCGGCGCTCGATACACTGCAGCGCCGCCGTCCGGAGATCAGCTATCCGTCGGCTGCGCGCTCGCTCGAGCGCCTCGGATTTCCGGCCTCGTTGATCTACGCGATACTTCGCGAACGAATCGGGTCCGCCGGCATGTGATGCCGGGCACTCCCATTGATATGGGAGCTATCCGAATTCTCATCGCTGAAGACGACGATGCAATTCGCACGCTGCTCGATCATCATCTGAGCAGTGAAGGTTTTCGATGCGCGCACGCAAGCGATGGGATTAGCGCGCTCGGGACGGCCCGTGACGGCGTCGATCTTGCAATTCTCGACATCGGTCTTCCGCGACTCGACGGACTCGAGGTTGCGCGGATGTTGCGGCGTGAAGGACGCCGCGTTCCAATTCTCATGTTGACCGGTCGCAGCGACGAAGTCGATCGCATCGTCGGCTTCGAGATCGGAGCTGACGACTACGTCACCAAACCATTTTTGCCGCGCGAGATCGTGGCGCGTGTGCGTGCGATCTTGCGGCGAACAGGGATCGCATTCGAAGATTGTCCGCGAACCTTGCGTTTTGGGCGGCTCGTCATCGACGAGGGCGCGCGCGAGGCGCGCGTCGACGGCGCGGACGTCGGGCTCAAGCCGCGCGAGTTCGCGTTGCTCTTGGAGCTGGCGTCGAACGCGGGCGTCGCGCTCTCGCGCTCGATGCTGCTCGAGCGCGTGTGGGGCTTCGACTACGACGGCGATGAGCGCACGGTCGACGTTCACGTCCGGCGCTTGCGCGCCAAGATCGAGGAACGGCACCGGATCGAAACGCCGATCGCGACCGTTCACGGCTACGGCTACAAATTCGCGCGAGCCTGATGTCTTCGCGCCGCGTCCTCACCAAAGCCGGTTTTGCGCGCTGCCTTGCGCCGATGCTCGCGCGGCGGCACGTTCCGCTGCTCGTCATTCGATTGCGTGAAGTTGAACGCATCGCGTGGTTGCAGGGTCGTGCCTCGGCGCGCCGCCTTGAGCGGCGGGCCTGCGCGGTTCTCGCCGACGTCGCGCATCAACGGCTGCGCACCAGCGACTTGCTGGTTCACGAACGCAACAGCGAGATTTTTTCCATCGCGCTCCGTGGGCGCAGCGATGACGAGAGCGTCAAGCCCGAAGATTGTCGCGCCGCGCTCGAACGCACGGCGGCAGCTTTTGCGCGAGCGTTGCCGGTTGCCGTCGAGACCGGCTGGACGCTCTTGAGCTCGGATGCCCAGAGTCTGGACGTCGCGACGGCAACGGCGCTCGAGCGGGGAGCACACGAACGCCAGCGGTTCGATTTCTTCTCGGCAGTCGCGCACGAGATGCGCACGCCGCTGGGAGCGATTCGCGGTTATCTGCAGACGGTGCTCGACGAGCCGCTCGACGCACCCTGCTCGCGACGCTTTCTCGAGATCGCGCGCAACGAAACGTTGCGTTTGGGGCGCATGGTCGACGGAATGTTTGCCGTTTCGCTCCTCGATCTCGAATATGGAGCGGCGCCGCCGGCTTCGCCCGAGCGGGGGGCGCTTCCGCAAGATGCCCTCGACGCGGCTCTGGCTGCACTTGCGCCGCGCGTACGCGAGCAGAGCAGCGATATCCGGCATGCGCGCATGCCTGCTTGTTCCGTTGCAATTGCGTTCGACCATCTCGTGCAGATCTTCATCAACGTCATCGGAAATGCGCTCGAACACGCCGGCGAGAACCGGCACGTGACGATATGGGGTGCGCGACGCGATCGTGAGATCGAGATCGGCGTCGATGACGACGGTCCCGGCATCCCGCTCGACGAGCGAGAATCGATCTTCACGTTTGGTTATCGAGCTCGCAGCGCGGGAGCCGGCCTCGGCCTTGCGGTGGTACGTCGTCTGCTCGAACGCGTCGGCGGCAACGCATGCGCAACCGAGTCTCCGCTTGGTGGCGCTCGCATCGTGATTCACATCCCAACGGGATAATCCGACGTTGCGCGGAAACGTAGTATCCCGATGCGGAACGGTTTTATCCGCGTCGCGTCGCTCGTGTGCGTCGCGACTTTGCTGATAGTTCCACTTGGTGTCCGGGCGCTCGAGCAAGATACGCTGGCTCGCGCTGCGGTCGACTATCGCAACCCTTCGAATCCGAAGCTCGAAGCGATGTTCCGCGCAGCGCTCCTCAACACGTCTAAGCAGATCACCATGGCGCCGGACGGCACCGCGTACATCAAGACCGGCGACATCCCGGCCGAATGGCTGCGTGACGCAAGCGCGGAGTCACGTCCGTTTCTGTATTTCGCCAAGGATGATCCCTCGACGCAGCGCTTGCTGCGCGCTGTGATCGCGCGCATGGGTAAATACCTGCAGGTCGATCCCTACGCGAACGCATTTACGCTCGACTATCGTGTTTGGGAAGAAAAATTCGAGCTCGATTCGCTGGCTTATCCAATCATCTTAGCGTGGACGTATTGGAAGGTTACCGGCGACGCGACGATCTTTACCGACGACTTCTCGAAGGGGCTCGATCGCGCGCTCGACACGATGGAGCGCGAACAAGACCATCCGCGCAACTCACACTACACGCATCGCGAGCTCAAAGACGGCAAAGGCAATCCGGTCAAGTACACGGGGATGATTTGGACCGGCTTCCGTCCATCCGACGATGCATGCGTCTACAATTACTTGATTCCGTCCGAGATGATGGCGGTCGTCGCGCTCGGCGAGATCGAGGAAATCGAGCGCGTCGTCTACCGCAACCTGATCAAGGCCCAGCGCGCCAAAGCATTGCGAACCGAAGTCAACAACGGCATCCAGGAATACGGCCTCGTCTTCATGCCGAACTACGGCTACGTTTATGCGTACGAAGTCGACGGACTCGGTCACGCCGTGCTGATGGACGACGCCAACATCCCGAGCTTGCTGTCCGCGCCGTATATCGGTTACACGAAGCCGACCAGCACGGTCTACCAAAACACGCGGCGCTATCTGCTTTCGAAAGACAATCCGTACTATTACACCGGAACGGTCGCGCATGGAATTGGGAGCGCACACACCAGCGATGGTTGGGTGTGGCCGCTCGCGCTCGTGATGCAAGGCCTAACCTCGATCAGCGATTCGGAGAAGCGCGACGTGCTCAACGAGCTGCTGGCTTCCGATACCGGCGATCACGTTTTGCATGAGTCGTTCAATCCGAACGATCCGACCAAATTCACGCGGGCCGATTTCGGTTGGCCCAATGCCCTATTCAGCGAGTTCGTGATGACGTCGTTCGACGGCGTCAAACCACTGCCGAGCGCTCCGACCGGCGATCTCGAAATCCTCGGCGAATAGCGGATAGATAATGAGGATGAACTGGGGGCCCCACGCGCTTTGCGTGTGGGGGGCGCGGAGCTCTTGAGCGGAGCGCCTTTAAAACAGAAGGGGACCCACAATTACGGTGATGTCACCGTGATTGTGGGGATGCAATGGGGAGACGAGGGCAAGGGCCGGGTTGTCGACATGATGGCGCGTGACGCGAATATCGTGGCGCGCTTCGGCGGCGGCGATAACGCCGGCCACACCTTGGTCGTCGAAGGCCGCAAGCTCGCTCTCCGGATCGTCCCCTCGGGCGTCCTCGTGCCGGGCGTCGAGATGTTCATCGGCAGCGGGACCGTCGTCTCGCTTGCTTCATTGATCGAAGAGCTGGACAAGCTTCAGGGTCTCGGCGTGGATCTCTCGCGGATCAAGATCTCCGACCGGGCCCACATCGTCTTTCCTTATCATATCCTTGCGGACCGCGCCGCCGAGCAGGCTCGGGGGAGCGGCGCCATCGGCACCACCGGGCGCGGCATCGGACCGGCGTACGGCGACAAAGTCGGACGCCAAGGGATTACATTCGGTGATTTGCTCCGGCCGCCGGTGCTTGCCGAGAAGCTGCGCTTCAACGTAACATCGCGCGCCGCGGGACTCGACGCAGAGGAACTGATCGCGCAGACGCTCGCGTTTGCGCAGCGACTCGGCCCGCACGTCGTGGACGGCGTCGCCTACGTTCACGACGCCCTTGCAAAAGGAAAGCGCTTCCTCGTCGAGGGCGCACAGGCGACGATGCTTGACGTAGGCTTCGGCACGTATCCTTTTGTGACGAGCTCGCACACGATCGCCGGCGCAGCGACGATCGGATTAGGAATCGGTCCTAAAGCGATCGGACGTGTGATCGGAATCGCAAAAGCGTATTGCTCGCGCGTCGGCGCAGGACCGTTTCCCTCGGAGTTGCAGGATGAACTCGGGGAACAATTGCGCCGCGACGGCGCCGAGTTTGGTACGGTGACGGGGAGACCACGCCGCTGCGGATGGTTCGACGCAGTCGTCGGACGCTACGCAGTCCAGGTGAATGGTCTCGATTCCGTCATCCTGACCAAACTCGACGTGCTGAGCGGACTCGATCGGATCGGCGTCGTGACGGAATACCGGCGAGGCGAACGCGAAGCCGGCATCTCAGCGCTCGGCGATCCCAGCCTGGAGGTAAGGATCGAATGGTTCGAAGGCTGGAAGACCGACATCAGCGGTGCGCGTTCGCTAGCGGAACTTCCGCCGGCGGCTCGGCGATACGTCGAAGCCCTCGAAAAGATGCTCGGCGTGCCGGTCGACGGAGCGTCCGTCGGGGCGGAACGCGCGCAGTACGCGGCAGCCTCCTCCTAGGAGGTCCTTGCAGACACGGCCGACCCAGCCGACCGAGCAGAAACTTGACCGTGAGCCACTAGGTATGGAAGGCGGACGGCGAAGCCGATACCACCAACATAGGTCGCGCACGGACGTTCGACCCATTTTCGCCACGGTGGGCTGCTCCAGCGGGCTCTCTCTTCAGAGAGGTCCGTTAATAGGTGTCATTTGGATCGGTTGACGACCTCGTGGCAAGACATCTCAGCTCGCGCGCGGGATTTTTTCGGAAATCTCAGCTCGGGACAACGTCTCGCCTCCGGATTAATCGGCATCGCGCTCGTCATTGGGCTTGGTGCATGGGCCGTTTTTTACGGACCGTTGCACAAGGAACCGTACGCGGTTCTGTTTTCGAATTTAGCTCCTGACGATTCTGCGTCGATTATCGGAAAACTCAAGGATGATAAGGTTCCGTATCAGCTGACTGATGGCGGAGCGACGGTCAAAGTACCGCAAGCGAGTGTCTACGACGAACGCGTGCAAATTGCGGGTTCCAATCTGCTCAAAGGCGGCGGAACCGGTTACGAGCTGTTCGATAAAACGAACCTCGGCATGACCGACTTTCAAGAGAAAGTTGCACTGACGCGCGCAGTCGAAGGCGAATTACAACGCACGATCGATGGACTTTCATCCGTTCAGTCGTCGCGCGTTCACATCGCCAAGCCGGACGAAACGCTGTATAGCTCGGTCCAAGCACCGACGACTGCATCCGTCGCCGTAAAACTGAAGCCGGGTCTGAATCTCGACTCGGAACAAGTGTTGGGCATTACGGATCTCGTTGCGTACGCGGTCCCGAACCTTAAGCCGGAAAACGTTACGATCGTCAACCAAGACGGCAACATTCTTGTTCCGCACGCGACGGCGGGATCCGACGTCGCAGCGCAGCAAGCGTCCGCGCTGCAGCTGACGCAAGAGCAGTTGATCGCAAAGGAACGCTACGAAGCGAACCTTCAGGAAAGCATTCAAGGAATGCTCGATCAAACGCTCGGCCCGCATCGCGCGGCCGCACGCGTTGCAGTCGACATGAACTTCGACACGACGACTTCGGACAGCCAAACGTACGCGCCAACCGGAACGGTTCGTTCCGAGCAAACGGAGCGTGAATCGTATAATGGCCAAGTCCCGAATCGTTCGCCGGCAGTCGGCGTCCCGGGTACGACGACCAACGTCATCGGGACGTATCAGGGTTTGCAAACGGCGCAAAGCGGCCGTTACAACCGCAACAAGACAACGCGCAATTACGAAATAACGCAAACGAACACCAAGCACATCCTCGCGCCGGGCAAAGTAACGCGCCTGAGCGTGGCCGTGCTCGTCAACGTTCCGAACGCAGCGCCGGCCGCAGTGGGTGCGAACGTGCCTTACGCCGTCGCAGCCACGGACGTCGCAAAAATCCGCAACGTCGTCTCCGCAGCAGCGGGCATCGACCCAACGCGCGGCGACATTGTCTCCGTAGAAGCAGTTCCGTTCAATCCCGCCGTCGTTGCCGAAGCGCCACGACCTGGCTTGATCCAGATCAGGCCGACGGTCTTCGGAATCCCGGCACAAGCTCTCATCATCCTCGGGTTCCTCGCGCTGCTCGTAGCAGTCGGCGCGGGCGCGCTCGCCGTACGGCGCCGCCGTCCGGCCTTCCATCCGCCTGAGGAGCTGCCGACGTTCGACTCGACGCTGGCAGAAGAGCTGCCTCCGTTCCAAGAGCACCCGATGCTCGATCAGCCACCGGGACTCGCCGCACCGATTCGATCCGCTGCAGACCTCACGCGCGAGCAGATGATCGAGTACGTCACAACGGTCGCTCAAGAAAATCCCGAAAGTATCGCTAAATTGCTCAAGCTGTGGATGGCGGAATAATGGAGCTCACGGACGGTCCTATTATCAAAGTAGGCGCGCCGGCGGTGCCGGCACCCAGCGGCGCCGCAGGCGGGCTGGAGCTCGATCACGGTCTCACCTCGCTCGCGCTCGAGATTCCAGGACCCGAAAAAGCGGCGGTCTTGATGATCACGCTGGGTCTCGAGCTCTCCTCGACGATCTTCAAGTTCTTACGACAAGACGAAGTCGAGCGCGTCGTTCTCGAGATCGCGAAAATCTCGACGGTTCCGATCGAGAAACGCGACGCCGTCATTCAAGAAGCGTACCAACGCGCGATCGCGCTGAAGTACATCAACGAAGGCGGCATCGAGTACGCCAAGGAGATCCTCGAGCGGTCGTTCGGCACCGGTCAAGCCGACGACATGACCAACAAGCTGTTCGCGGCGCTCAAGCACGGCAATCCGCTCGAGCTCATCAAGAACGCCGAACCCGGTCAGCTGCTCGAATTTATCCAAGACGAACATCCGCAAACAATCGCGCTCATCCTGGTCTACATGGCTCCGGAACAAGCCGGCGCGGTGCTCTCGCAGCTCGTGCCGGAATTGCAATCCGAAGTCGCAATGCGCATTGCGATCCTGCAGAAAACCGCACCGGAAGTGCTCGAACAGCTCGACGAGCTGCTCGGCCGGCGCCTTACGCTCACCGGCGGCGACTTCACGAAAGCCGGCGGCGTACAGTCACTGGCGCAAGTCATGCAGTATGTCGACCGCGAGACGGAGCGCAACATTCTCGAGGGACTTTCGAAGCGCGATCCCGAGATCGCGACCGAAGTCAAGAACCTGCTGTTCGTCTTCGAAGACATCATCAATCTGGACGACCGTTCGATCCAGCGTGTTCTCAAGGAAGTCGACGGCAAAGATCTGGCGCTTGCGCTCAAGACCGCAAACGACGATCTGCGGGCACTTATCTTCAAGAACATGTCCTCGCGCTCGTCACAAACGTTGCGCGAAGAGATCGAGCTGCTCGGGCCGACCCGCATGCGCGACGTCGGCAAGGCACAGCAAACGATCGTCGACGTGATCCGCACGTTGGAAGAGCAAGGGACAATCGTCATTGCTCGCGGCGGCAAGGAAGATCAGCTGGTTTAATCGATGGGGCGCGTCGTCAAGAATCCATTGGCCAGCGAGGAGCGATATGTCGTCGCTCCTCCGCACGCAAGCGGCTTGGGGAACGGCAAGACAGCGGAAGACGTACTGTTCGCAGATACCGTCGACACGCACGTCGAGCCCGAACCTGTATTCCCGCCTTCGGTTGAGGCGGAGCCGATTGATTGGCCGGCATTGCACCAGCAAGCCGGCGACCTTATACAGAGCGCGACGGCTGACGCCGAAGCGATTCTGTCCGAAGCGCAAACGCATTTGCGCACTATCGTCGAAAGCGCGCAAACCGGCGCCGCCGGCGTAACGCAGCAAGCTCGCACCGAAGGTCATGACACGGGCTACCGTGACGGCGTCACGAAAGCCGAGAACGAGATGGAAGAGATGCTCGCGACTATGCGCGGGCTCATCGACATGGCTCGCGTCGAACGTCACAAGATCGTCGAAGGCGCTGAGAGCGAGATCGTCAAGCTCGCGATGGGAATTGCCGAGCAGATACTACATAAAGCCGTCGAGGTCGACCGCGACGTCGTCGTCGCGATCACCAAAGCCGCGATTACCGAGCTCGTCGACCGCGAGTCTATCACGGTACGCGTCAATCCGATCGATCTCGAGCGGATGAAACAGCATCGCGACAGCATGCTCGCGCTGGGTGAAACGAAGCACATGCGCGTGATCGAAGATCAGCGCGTCGATCGGGGCGGCGTCGTCGTCGAAACCGAAGCCGGCACGCTCGATGCGAAGATCGGAACGCAGGTCGAAGAAGCGAAGCACGTTCTGCGAGTCGAAAGCGAGTTTTTGGTCGAGCATTCGCCCGACTCGCTGCGTGGAAATGGCTCGGGAGCCGTAACCGCCCCACCCGAGTCGTAACATGGCGACGACCCTCGAACACATCGCGGACGAGATCACGGTCGCTCCATTTTCGGCCGAGCGCTACCTCGCAGACATTCATTCGACCCAACTAATCCGTCACAACGGAAAAGTCAATCAAGTCATCGGCGTCGTGATTGAAAGTCACGGCCCGGCGATGTCGGTCGGTGAAACGTGCGAGATCCGCTACAAGCGGATGGAAGAGCCAGTGATCGCTGAGGTCGTTGGCTTCCGCGACAACAAAGTGCTCTTGATGCCGCTGGGCGAGCTCGGCGGAATCGGCGCCGGCGCGGAAGTGAAAGCGCTAAATCGCCCGCTCAGCGTCGCACTCTCGCCGCAATTGCTCGGCCGCGTACTCGACGGTCTCGGCCGGCCGATCGACGACGGCCCAGAGATCATTGCGGAACGGCGCGTACCGACCTCGTCCCATCCGCCGGATCCGTTGACGCGACCACGCGTTCAAGAAGCGCTGCCGCTCGGGATTCGCGCGATCGACGGTTTGCTGACCTGCGGAAAAGGCCAACGCGTCGGCATCTTTTCGGGCAGCGGCGTCGGAAAATCGACGGTGCTCGGGATGATCGCACGCAACACGGCCGCCGACGTCAACGTCATCGCGCTCGTTGGTGAGCGTGGCAAAGAAGTTCGCGACTTTATCGATCGCGATCTCGGCGAAGAGGGCTTGCGTCGCAGCGTCGTCGTCGTTGCAACGAGCGATCAGCCCGCGCTCATTCGCATCAAGGCCGCGATGGTCGCAACCACGATCGCCGAGTATTTCCGCGATCAGGGCCTCGACGTCATGTTCATGATGGACTCGGTTACCCGCTTTGCAATGGCGCAGCGCGAGGTGGGTCTGGCGATCGGCGAGCCGACCACGACCCGCGGCTATACGCCGTCGGTCTTTGCACAGCTCCCGAAGCTGCTCGAGCGCGCCGGGACGTCATCGAGCGGAACGATCACCGGACTCTACGCGGTACTCGTCGACGGCGACGATATGAACGAACCTGTCGCCGATGCCGTCCGCGCGATTCTGGACGGACACATCGTGCTCTCGCGTGCGCTGGCGTCCGCCAATCATTATCCCGCGATCGACGTCCTCCAAAGCATCTCGCGCGTCATGCCCGACGTCACCGATGCTGCGCAACAATCCGCTGCTTCGGCCGTCCGCGATATTCTCGCAACCTATAAAGAAGCCGAAGATCTGATCAACATCGGCGCGTACGTTTCGGGATCGAATCCACGAATCGATCTCGCAATTTCGGAAGATCGAATCGATCCGTCATTTCCTGCGTCAAGGGATTCGCGAAGCGTCCGGATACCAAGAGGCGCTTCGGAGCCTCTATGCGGTCGCGTAACAAATGGCGCGCTTCGTTTTTCGCCTCGCTCCGGTGCTACGGCAGCGTGAACGCATCGAAGAACAGAAAAAGCTGCTCCTTGCGCGCGAACAGCGAGTCCTCGTCGATGCCGAAGCGCGTCGCGAGATGCTACGCGAGCAAGCGGGAGTCGCTGGCACGTGAGCTCATCCTCGAGCATCGCAAGCTCGATTTTGAAGGCCTGCGTCTCGCATACGCACATTTGGATTTCCTCGCACGTGAGATCACCGCAGCCGACTGGCACGTCGCCGCTTGTCAGCAAGCCGTCGAACGAGCGCGCGAAGTGCTCGTGCGCGCGACCAAGGATCGCAAGATCCTCGATCGCTTGCAAGAACGCCAGCGCGAGGCTTTCAAGCGTGAAGAGCTTCGTCTCGAGCAGCGCGAGCTCGATGACGACAATGCGCGCCGCTATAGCCGTTCATCGCAGTCTGCCCATCACCAGGGAGTTTAGGTCATGATCGTCACTCGACAGCGCCCCAAAAAGAAATTCAACCCGCGCAAGCTGCTCTTGCCGCTGGTTGCGATCCTCGCACTCGGATTCGCGCTGTGGTGGCCGCCGTCGCAAAAACGGATCACCGGCTTCGTTACGAACGGACCGCTCAACCCGATCGTCGCGCGCATCGGCGCGTTCTTCACGCCGTATCTCGCGCCGCTCCACTTTGCCGTCGCAAGAACAAGTCATTGCGGATCGCAATCGTCAAATCGAAGGCCAGGGCGGCGAGATCGAGAGCCAGCGCAAGGACATGGCTTCCAAAGACGCCCAGATCTCGGCGCTGCAGTTCCAGATCAAGCAGATGCAATCGGCTGCGGCCAAAGCCGCCGAAGCGACGCCCAGCCCGGCAGTTCGCGCCGTAAGTGCTGCCGCGGCGAACGGCGAGGCGCCGGCACCGGCTGAGACGACCTCGACGACCGACGATCCCAAGCACGCGGCCGCCGTCTGGGCGACGATGGACCCCGAACAAGCCGCCGCGGTCGCGCAGAAGCTTCCCGCCGATTACACGGCCAAGGTTTTGGCACTCATGAGCAACGACGCGGCCGGACAGCTGCTCGGTGCCCTTCCGCCGGACTACGCCGCGAAGGTCTCGCAAGTCTCAAGGCCCGTCCCTCAGTAGCCACCCGGCTAAGGCCGCCCGGCCTGTTGGCCGATGAGCAACTTAGGCGGATTCGATCCGCCTAGGTTTGCTTTGGCATACCCACTCTGAAAAGAGAGGGGGTGAAAAATTGAATTCAAGTCTCCAAAATTTATTCTCACTAACACAAGCACAAACGCAATCCGTCGGCAGCACGCTGACTGGATCACCGTTGTTCGGCCAAAAATCAAGCGGCGCGAACGTCGGCGATCTCATGTTCGGTCAATTGCTGACGGCGCAATTGCAAGGTTCGAAGACATCATCGCTCGCTAGCACCGGCTCCGGTAACGCTCAGCTTTCGACGCTCACGTCGCAGCTGCAATCGTCTATCGCGCAGATGCTCAAGAGCGGCATGTCGATCGAACAAATTTCACAACAGCTCGGAGCGTCGCTCAGCTCGAACATTTTGGCTCAACTGCAGTTGCAGGGAGTCAACGCGTCCGATTTGCGCTCGTCTCTGTCGAAAATGATCGCTCAAGCATTAGGGCCTCCGTCGAATGGGCCGCCGGATCAAACGGCGGCGCAGATGGCGTCTTCCTTAGTGCAGAGGTTCACGCAAGTAGCCAACGCACTGACGACGACGGTCAGCGCATACGCAACGGGGCAGCAGCACGACAGCCTGGGAACATCCTCGGACGCAAACGCGGGAGGAAACTCAGCCTCAAACCAAACCGCGGGAATCGTACAATCCGCACTCGTTGCGTTACAGCAATTCGCAGCCAATGCCTCGACGTCAAATGCCGCATCATCGAACGCGGCCACGACGCTCGCGTCATCGCAAAGCGGAACGCAAGCGCAAGCACCGCCACCGGCACCGTGGGTGCCGTCGTCCGGGCAGGCTACGAGTAGTCCCAACGGGACAACGAATGGTCTGGCAACGCAGAACAACATGCAAGCGGCATCTGCAGTCCAGCCACCACCGCAAAACACCGGCGGACCAACCGTCGCGGCCAATCCTTCCTTAGCTATGCTCGGGACTGGTGCGGACACCGTGATCGGGCGGATTCTCGCACGAGCTGCAAACGTTGCAGCCGATCAGAACTCGGCAAATCCATCCAGTTCCACAGACACGCCAAGCTCGACCGCGACCCTGCAACCGCAGATCGCAGTTACGAGCGCGGCATCGGCGTCAGGTGGCTCTATGAGCGATGCGCTCGCGCAGACGCTCATCCAAGCAATGCAAAACGCGATCAACTCGATCCCGCAACAGAAAAACGGTTTGTCCGCTCAGGCGGATTCATCGAATTCCGGCTAACGGGAGTAGGCGGCGCGCAGACGTCGACATTGCTGGCAAACGCTCAGTTTGGCGGATTGACGCCGCTCGTCACGACGGCCGGCAACAATTCGGTGGCGACTCCATCGCAATCGCAGCCGACGGCACAACAGCCGCCGGTCGATCCGAATGACGTCGTCGACCAAGTCCTCCAAGGTATCAGGATGAACACGCTTTCCGACGGTTCGCAAACCGTTCGGATGCGCTTGGTGCCCGAATCACTCGGTAGCGTAACAGTCAATCTCCAAGTACAAGGCAGCTCAGTGAATGCAACGATGACCGCACAAAACACGGACGTGCGCGATGCATTGCTCGCCAATCAGCAGATGCTGACGCGATCGCTGGCCGACGCCGGTTTGAAGCTCTCGGGCTTCACCGTCAACCTTGCAAATCAAGGTCAATACCAACAACAGCAGCAGAACGCGTATCAATCGCGCTTCGGAACGACCCGGCGATTCGTCGGCGTTACGACCAGCTCGGATGACGACGCAATTGCTTCAGTACCTAGTTACGGTCCACGGTCGTCGCAGATCGCTGCGATGCAGTGGCTGAACGCACTCGCTTAGGAGCAGCAACAATGGCAGGAGTCGGAACAACGACTCAAAGCCCGATCGTAACCCAACCAAACAGCACCACGCCGGCGCAAACCGGCACTGGGTCAAACGTTGGGTTCGACGGCCTTTCTCTCGCTGCTGACAACTGAGCTTCAGAATCAAGATCCACTCAATCCGATGGACTCGACGCAGTCCGTTACCCAGCTCGCCCAGTTCCAGGCACTGCAATCGCAAGTTTCGATGGCAGATTCTTTCCAGAGTTTCCAGGGTCAATTTGCGATCTCGCAGGCGGCCAGCCTGATCGGGCTCACGGTGGCAGTCAATACGACCGACGGATCCGGCAACACGAGCACGCAGACGGGAATCGTCTCGGGCATTCAGGTTGTTAACGGAGCTCCAGCAATTCGCATTGACGGGCAGCAACGGACAAGTGATCACCGGCTCAGACGGAAGCCCAGCAACTCTTCCAGATGAACCAGATCACGGCGATCGTTCCAACCGGAAGCTCGAATTCGAGTTCCGGCGGCTGAGATGGATCCTAAGATCCCTGAATCTATCAGTATCATTCCACCGAGTACTGCGCCGATACGCCCGCAGGGCATACCGGTTCAGATTCCGCCTACCTCGACGACCGGGCCATCATTTCCGTGACGTCCTCACGCAACAAGGCGTCACGTCCGGGACCGGTCTCAAGTTTTCCGCGCATGCACTCCAACGTTTGCAATCGCGGAACATCGCGTTATCTCCGGACGACGTCCAAAAGATGAACACGATGGCGGACAAAGCAGCCGCGAAGGGCGCACAACAGTCGCTCTTCATGGTGCACGACGTCGGGAATGATCGTCTCGATCAAGAATCGCACCGTCATTACCGCGGTCGATCCCGACTCGATGCGAGAGAACGTATTCACCAACATCGACTCAGCGGCGGTGATCAAATGACGCAGGTATGATCGCGTCGCAATCAACACAATTCAAGGGCGGACCGCATGTCGGATGCCCTTGCCGGAGCGGGGATGGATTGAACCGCGCCGGAGTTTATTAACGAAAGGGCAAGATGCCAACCGATTCGCTATTTACAGCAGTATCGGGTCTGAACGCGTATCAAAATGCTATCGACGTCATCTCGAATAACATCGCGAACGTCGGTACGACTGGATTCAAAGATCAGAACATCACGTTCCAGGATCTTCTGTACCAGACCGAAGCGTTCGCAACCGCCCCATCCCAAACACTGGGCGGTACTGACCCGCAAAACGAAGGTCTCGGCGTAAAGACCGCGACCATCGACAACAACTTCTCGCAAGGTGGCTTTGACACCACCGGAATCAACACCGATCTCGCGATCAATGGTGCGGGATTCTTCATCCTTCGCGATGTCAACGGCGGCGGTACGCCGGTGTACACGCGCGACGGACATTTCGGAATCAACTCCAACGGCATTCTCTACGATCCGTCCAACGGCTTGGCCGTCGACGGCTACACGGCGAATGCCCAGGGCGTCGTGAACGCGAACGGCGCGCCTTCGACGATTCAGATTCCGCTCGGCCTCAAATCGCAGGCCGTCGGAACCGGTTTCGGAACGAAGACGGGCCCGACCGGCGACACCGAATTCGATACGATATTCGGCGGAAATCTCGACTCGACGTTGTATCTGCAAGCCAACAGCGGTGCGGCAACGTCGGTCACGATCTCGACAACGATCTACGATTCACTCGGCAACTCACATCTCATCAACATCACCTTCACACCAGTCACGTCGTCCGTGGCCGGCGGCCAGGGTGCGGACCCGACGGCGGTCCAGGTCGACAATATCGCAGGGACGTCGCGACCTCGATCGGTACGGAATGGTCATACTCCATCACCGGCGGCGACCCGACCGATCCGCTGACCGCTGCACTCGCAGCGGAGCCCGCGGCATCGACGTCCGGGTTCACGTTCTTCGACCAGAACGGTCAGTTCATCAACACCTCGTCGGTCGAAAACGGAACCAGCGCACGAATACACAGTCGGTAGCGGCAACGTGCACACCGCCGCGACACAAGGCGGATCGCAGCAAGGCAATCTGCTGGCGATCGCCAACTGGGGCTCGCCGGCGAACAACTCATCGCCGACGACCGCCGCAAATCCGGCGGCTATCGCGCTCTCCTTCGCCGACATGAGCTCGCTCGCGGGGTCATCGACGGCGACGACCGTTTCACAGAACGGTTACGGGCAAGGAACGCTATCGAACATCATGATCGGCCAGGACGGCTCGATTACAGGCTCGTTCAGTAACGGTCAGCAGTCAACGCTCGCGCAGCTCGTGCTCGCGACGTTCCAGAATCCGCAAGGTCTGAACAACATCGGAAGCAGCCAGTACGAACAAACCGCAAACTCGGGCTTGGCTCAGATCAATACGCGCGGGCAGCGGCCAACTCGGAACCATCGTCTCGGGTTCGCTTGAAGAGTCGAACGTCGACCTCTCGAACGAATTCGTGAAGATGATCGAAGCTCAAAGCGCATTCACTGCTAACTCGAAGAGTATCAGTGTCGCGCAGCAGAACGATCAAACGGTTCTGAACCTGATCCCGGGCGGCTAGTAAGCTAGCTTCCTAGGAAAAGTGACGAGAGGCCGAGCCAAAATGGCTCGGCCTCTTGTTTTTAGAAGCGATTACTTCGATGTTCGAGCAGCTCCCGAAGCCTCCCAAAGGGTGGCCGCAACGCCAGGCCGGCGTAAGCCTTTGCATGATCGTTCGCGACGAGGAGCGTTATCTCGCGGACGCGCTCGAGAGCGTCCGGGGAGTCGTCGACGAGATCTGCATCGTCGATACCGGCTCGAAAGACAGAACGCTCGAGATCGCGCAAGGTGCCGGCGCGCGGACCGAAGAGATCGCGTGGCCGGGAGATTTTTCGAAAGCTCGTAACGTCGCGCTTGCGATGGCGTCGCGGCGCTGGATTCTCGTCCTCGACGCCGACGAGAGACTCTCACCGCGTTCGCGGGAGATCATCGGCGCGCTCGGCTCTCAACTCGGCCCATCTCACCGGGCTCTGGGTGCGCTGCTACAATTTCACTGAAGATTACAAAGGAACGGGCGCGATGTCCAATGCGCTCGTGCGCGCTTTCCAAATGACGAGCGCATTCGCTATCGAAATTCGATTCACGAGTTCGCTAGCGCTCGACGGCGCCGAGACGGGCATGCCGGCAATCGTTTCCCCAATCGAAATCGTCCATCTCGGGTATCGCGACGACGTAATGCTCGAGCGCAAGAAATACGAGCGCAACATGGAGATTGCCGAAAGCCGCGCTGCGTGCCGCGCCCGACGAAGCGTTCAGTTGGTACAATTCGCCACGTCGGCGATGCTGGCGGATCGTACGCCGGATGCAATATCCGCGCTCGAACGCATGCATGAGCTGGCGTTGCAGCGTCAACGCGAGCGCGGGGAACAGCGGCTTCAGAGCTTCGTTCCGAACGGCTTGTGTCTGCTCGCCGAGCCTTTATCTCAAAGAGTCCCGAGGCGTAGCGAAGAGCCGAGAGTCTCGCACGCGAAGTGTTGGTGCATGCGCCGTCAGCTCGCCGACGCGCACTTCATTCTGGGGAAGTGTTTCGTTGCGCAGCGGCGATTCGTAGATGCGCGCGAGGCCTATGTTGCTGCAATCGAAGACGGCAAAGAGGCGCACCGCCAGCCCTTGTCGACAACGAGGTCTTCTTATGGAAGGCCCATTCGGAGATCGGCGCGACCCTGATGGAAGAAGGCGGCTACGACCTGGCCATCAAGTGGTTCGATTTGGCGCTTTCGGCGCGGCCCGAAAGTCCAGCCGGTTCGATTGAACCGGGCGCAAATCGCTCGAAGCACTTCAGCGCTTCGACGAGGCCGAGAAGGACGTTCTCGGGGGTTTGGGAGGACGATCGCGACGATCTGCTCGGCGAACGAGTTCATGAACTTTCTGTTGCGGCGCGGGAGAGAATCGCCGGCAAGCGCTCGAGTTCATCGACGCCAACGCCGAGCGGCTGCCCCCGAATTCCGGCTCGATCATGTACGGCTCGGCCGCCGCAATTGCATCCCAAGCGGGGCTCGACGGGATGGAACGCTATCTCGACTTGGCCGAGCGCATCGAGGGCATCGCGGATCATCGGGCTCGGCTGCACGGCCTGCTCAAACACTTGGGCGAGCCGCGGGCCCTCGAGCTCTTGGAAAGGAAGATGGAGGCGTGATCCCGCTGCGGCGTCTGAACAACCAGCCGATCATCGTCAACTGCGATCTGATCGAGACCATCGAGTCAACCCCGGACTCGGTCGTGACTCTCGATCTCCGGAAACAAGCTCATCGTCCGCGACAGCCTCGACGAGATCCGCGAAAAAGTCGTGGATTTCAAGCGCGATATCTATGGCCCGGGTGATGGCCCCGGTTTAACGGCGCTCCGCCCCAGGCTCCGCGCCCCCCAAGCTGAGGCTTGGGGCCCCCGGTCCGGCCTCGCAACGACCAGGTGAGCTAGGTCACCATGCCGCTGCGCCCGGCCCATCACCGTGCTCGTAATCCGGGCATTAAACCCCTTATTTTAAGCCTGCGTCAAGGCCGAGGGTTCCCTAGCCGATATTGAGGAAGAGGGGCCACCAAGCCCCCCGACTTTCCTTTCGAAAGGTCGCTGCTTTGGATCTCGCGACGATACTCGGTCTTGTAGTTGCTTTTGGGTGCGTAATTTGTCGCTGCGTTTATCGGCGGCATCGATATGCGCATCCTGTACGAGCGCTACGAGGCGTTCATTCTGGTTTTTGGTGGTACGCTCGGAGCGTCCATCATTTCATTCCCGTTGCGAACCTTCCTGAACGGCATTGTAACCGGATTCCGCACCGCGTTTTTCGAGCCCGATCATCACGAACGTCAGACGATTCAAACGCTCGTGACGTTCGCCGAAAAAGCGCGACGCGAAGGCCTTCTGGCACTCGAAACCGAGGCCGCCGAAGTCCAAGACGATTTCATGCGCAAGGGGATCCAGCTCGTCATCGACGGCCGCGACACCGAGATCATCCGCAAGATTCTCGAGACCGAAGTCTCGCTGATGCAAGAGAAGGGCGCGAAAGCCGAAGCAGTCTTCATGACGATGGGCGGCTACTCGCCGACGCTCGGTATCATCGGTACCGTTCTCGGCCTGATCGGCATGCTCAAGGGCTTGGCTGCGGCAAGCAGCGGCGGCAACATCACGGGTTCGATCGGCAACGCGACCGCTCAAGCGTTCGTCGCCACGTTCTTCGGTATTTTGCTCGCGAACCTCGCATGGCTTCCGATCTCAGCGAAGATCAAAGAACGCAATACGCAAGCGTTGTTACTGCGTGAGATTCAAATTGAAGGCATTCTCTCGATTCAGGCCGGCGACAATCCACGTCTGCTCGAAGAGAAACTGCACGCATACCTGCCCGCGGATGCGCACGAACCCGAAGAGACGCCGGCTGCCGAAGGCGCCGAACCGGCCGGATCGCAGGCGTAATTGCCCGCAATTAAATCTGCGGCTCGCGCCCACGAGTCGCGTCTAAAGAAACGGGCGACGGACGAGAAGCTCGAGACCGCAGGTATGATGCGGTGGCTTCTCACGTACGCCGACATGATCACGCTGCTCTTGGCTCTGTTCATCATCTTGTTCTCGATCTCGACGATCAACAAGGTCAAGCTGCAGCGATTGGTCCACGACATCTCAGGCGGTTTCAACTCGGTCGACGCGATCAACAATCCACCCGAAGGCGGCGGACTGGAGCACGCGCAGCCGTCCAAAGAACTGCAGCAAGAACAGCAGATCATCCAGACGTACATCCAGCAAAAGCATCTGCAGGATCAAGTTACCGTGCGGCAGACGAGCGAAGGGCTCGTCATCTCTCTGTTGACGGACAAAGCGCTATACGACAGCGGGAGCGCCGACTTTGCGCCCGGAGACCGTCGGCTTGCTCGAGGAAGTCGGCGCCGTCTTACGCCGTACGGAGCCAACCGTGCGCGTGGAAGGCTATACGGATAACGAACCGATCCATACGTCGTTGTATCCCGACGAATTGGGAGCTCTCTGCCGCACGCGCGGCCGGAGTAACGCGTTTTCTCGTCGAGAAGGGTTATATCGATCCGCACAAGATATCGCTTGCCGGTTACGGGGAATTCCATCCGACCCATCCGAATGGCGACTATAACGGCCAGCAACTCAATCGGCGCGTTGACATCGTTGTCATCAACGCCACGGCCGCACTCGGGAAGAAATTGATCGCGCCGGGTCAGGCAACGCCTGTGCCGGTCGCCGCTAAGAAACCCATCAACACTAAGACAAAGGGGCAATAACCGCTGTGTCGATGCTCTCGCAAGAAGAGATAGACGCCCTTGTAAAGCAGCTTGCCGCGCCCGAAACCGAGCACGGCGCCGTTGACGGCCGGAAAATCAAGTCATTTGACTTCCGTTACAACAAACGGCTTGAGAAATTCTCGACCAACCAGCTGCAGACGCTTCGGACGCTTCACGATAACTTCACCCGGCTTCTCAACAACTCGCTGTCGGTTTATCTGCGCACGCGCGTTGAAGCCACGGTTACATCGATCGAGCAGATCAGCTACGGCGATTTCATCGCCGGCATATCGCTGCCGTCGATTCTTGCGATCTTCTCGATGGATCCGCTTCCCGGAAGCGGCATCGTGCAAGTCGACCTGAATCTCGTGTTCTCGATCATCGATCGCCTGCTCGGCGGTCCCGGCTGGTTTCCGCAAAAGCTTCGCGATCTGACCGACATCGAGCGCACGCTGATGCAACGTTTCATGGCGCGCATGCTCAATAGCTATCGCGAGTCGTGGAACTATCTCTTGACGCTCTCGCTCAAGATCGAGGCGCTCGACTCGAATCCGCAGTTCATCCCGCGTATCATCCCGCTGGATCAAATCGTCGCCTACGTCTCCTGCGAGCTCAAGGTCGGCGACATGACCGGCGTCATGAACTTCTGCTTGCCGTATCTCGTGCTGCAGTCGATCGGGCCGCAACTCAGCGACTTCCAGTGGTCGCCGTCGGTCGTCGCCGGCCGCGGCATGACGGAAGAAGACATCCATCAGCTAGCTCGCAACGTCGAGCGCGCCGAGGTCGAGTGCACGGTCGAGCTCGGTCATACGATCGTCTCGCTGCGCGACCTCATGTCGCTGTCCCCGGGCGATCTGATCCTGTTCGACAAGGAAACCTCGACGCCGTTGGTCGCAAAGGTCAACGGAATGGAAAAATTTCAAGTTTTTGCCGGCACCCATAAGGACCGGCTGACCGTTCAGGTCGCGAGCATTAAAGAGGACGATAATGAGTAGTATGCCCGAAGGGCAGCTCGATGCGATCGCCGGCCAAATGATGTCGTCGGCCGCGCAGGTTCTTTCTGCGTTGGTCGATCGGGATGTTACAGCCGGCGCGACGTCGTCGTCGGTCAGCGAATCATCCTTGCGCGTCGAGGAAGATTGGGTAGCGACCAAGACCGATATGCCCGCGCTCAACGCCGGGTTCATCTGCCGTTATCCTGAAGGCCGACCTGGCCAAGATCGTCGCGCTCATGGTCGGGGCCGAACCCGGCGGTGAGATGGATGCGATGCAGCTTTCGATCGTCGCGGAGACTGTCGCGCAGATTTCCAGCGCGATGGGCGAGCATCTGGCTCAAGCGCTCGGCTCATCGACCGAAGGCATCGCTTCGGGCGTCGTCGGCGAGACCGGGAGCTTCCCGCCGCCACCGTTCACGACGTACGAGGCCGAACTCGAGATTGCCGGCGAGTTCCCGGTCGCCGTTCAAGTCGATTTCGACGGGGTCGCGCTCTCGAAGCTTGGAGCCGCGGAGAAACCGGCTGCCGCACCGCGGCCGCCGCTGCCGCGCCGCCTCCACAGGCCGCTCGCGCCGCTGCCGCCGCTCCGGCTGCAGCTGCCGCCGAGCCGCCCCGACGCCAGGCGCCGACGCATCCCGCCAAGCCCGCGCAATTCGCGACCATGTCGCCGACCGGCGTTACGACCGCCGCCCCGGGACACTCGAACCTCGATCTCGTCCATGACATCCCGCTGCAAATCAGCGCAGTCTTGGGTCAAACCAACCTCGCGTTGCGCGACGTCGTCGCCATGCAAGCGGGGAGCGTGTTCGAGCTCGATAAGCTCTCGGCCGATCCGATCGATCTGTTCGTTAACAATATCTTGATTGCTCGCGGCGAGGTTGTCGTCGTCGATGACAAGTACGCTGTAAAGATCAGCGAACTCAACCCGTTACAGCACGAACGCGCTTAGCTTTGGCTAAGCCGCCTCGGGCGGAGCGTCTCTCGTATGGAATTGACCGTTTGGATTCGGGCGATTACAGCGCTCGCACTCGTTGCGTTGCTGCTCTACGGTATGTTTTGGCTGCTGCGTTTTCTTTCGCAGGGCCGATTGTTGGCGCTCGGCCGCTCGCGCCTTGCAGTCGTCGTCGAGTCAACGTTTCTTTCGCAGAACACTGCCGTCCACGTCGTGAAGGTCGCGCGCCGTTATTATCTCGTCGGCGCCAGCAACGGACACGTCGCTTTGATCACGGAGCTCCCGGCCGAAGAGATCGATCCGTATCTCGAAGCGCAACGGCAAGCGGTCATCTGATCCAATCCGAGCGCATCGGCGCGCTTTTCAAGCGGCGTAAATGAGACGTCTGTTCTACATTTTGTGGCCGTCGCTCGTGATGATTCTCGTCGCGCTCGCGGCGCATCCGGCCGCTCGCGCAAAATGTCCCCGGCCCGAGCAACCCGTCCGTTCCGATTCCGCAGATCAACATCGGCGTAACGCCGGCGACCAAGCCGCAGCAAGTTGCGCAGTCGCTGCAGATATTGCTGCTGCTGACGATCCTCACGCTTGCGCCGTCGATGCTCGTGCTCGTCACGTCGTTTACGCGCATCATCATCGTGCTTTCGTTCGTCCGAACCGCTATGGGTACGACCACAGTCCCGCCGACGCAAGTCCTCGTCGGCTTCGCGCTGCTGCTGACGTTCTTCATCATGCGGCCGGTCTTCGACGACATCAACAAGAACGCGCTGCAGCCATATCTTGCCAACAAGATCAGCCAGAGCGGTCGCGCTCGACCGCGCCCAAGCACCGCTGCGCGCGTTCATGTTCAAGCAAACGCGCGAAAAAGACATCGCGCTGTTCTACACGATCTCCAAAGACCCGCGACCCGCGAAGCAAGCGGATGTTCCGACCTACTTGCTCGATCCCGGCCTTCGTGATCAGCGAGCTGAAGACGGCCTTTGAGATCGGCTTTGCGATCTATATTCCGTTCATCGTGATCGACATGGCGGTCGCCTCGATCTTGCTCTCGATGGGCATGATGATGATCCCGCCGATCACGATCTCGCTGCCCTTTAAGATTCTGGTGTTCTTGCTCGTCGACGGGTGGAACCTAACGATTCAGGCGCTGTTCGCGAGCTTCCACACGTGAGTTTCGCAGACGCGATGACCCTGGGGCGCGACGCGCTCCTGGTGACGATGATCATCTGCGCGCCGGCGCTCGTGCTCGGCCTGGTCACGGGTCTCGTGATCTCGCTGATGCAGGCGGTCACGCAGGTCCAGGAGCCGACCCTGGCCTTCATCCCCAAGATCCTGGTGGTCGGCTTGACCCTGCTCTTCTTCGGGCCGTTCATGCTCGCGGTCGTCACCGATTTCATGCGCCGCGTAATTCTAATGATCCCCACTTTTGTAAGATGATGCGGGGCACGGGCCAGGGGCCGGAGCGCCTTTAAACCTGCTTGCCTAAAATTAACGCTCGGCAGGGTGACTTCGACGAGGCAGGGGCGAGGCGAATGGCCTAATTCAGGGGTGATGCCACCCGCGAGGATTAGCGCGGCTTGATTGATATTTTCGGCCTGCACACCGCTGAACTCGAGACGTTCTTTCTCGTCTGGGTGCGGTGCTCCACCATCGTCATGATCATACCGGTGTTCGGAACGGCTTCGATCCCGGCGCTCATTCGTGTCGGGCTGGGATTTTTCATCAGCATCGCGGTGGTCGGAACGGTGCATCCGCTTCGCGCTCCGCTCGACCTGGACGGCTTGGCGGTTGGGCTCTTGTGCCAGGTCATCATCGGCGTGCTGTTCGGATTCGTCACGCAGATGGTGTTCATGGGCGTGCAGTTCGCCGGCGAGATTCTCGACGTACAAATCGGTTTCGCCGTTGCCAACATCCTCAATCCGACGACGCAGCAGCAAGTCACAATCGTCGGCGAGCTTCAGTTGGCGCTCGCTACGCTCTTGTTTCTCGTGACGAACGCGCATCTGCTTTACTTCCAAGGCATTGGAGGCTCGTTCAGTCTGTTGCCGTTGCCATGGGTATCGATATCACAGGGAACGCAAGATTCGATCGTCCTGTTCTTCACGCAAGCGCTGTTCATCATCTTCCGGACTGCAGCACCAGCCGCAATTGCTCTCTTTCTCGTCAACGTAATGCTCGCGTTCTTAGCGCGCGTCGCACCGCAGATGAATATCTTCGTCATCGGCTTTCCGATGCAGATCAGCGTCGGCCTGATCATGCTGATCATTTGCATGCCGCTACTGGGTTATGCATTACCGCAGCTCTTCAACCAAGTTCCGCGTCAGCTCGACACGCTGATGCGCAGCTTGGCGCCGGCTTAGGCTCGTAGATGGCAAAACCGGAACAAACCGAAAAACCTACCCCTAAACGCCTCAGCGAGGCGCGTTCGCAAGGGCGTATCGCAAAATCGGCCGAGATCGCGCCCGCGCTGGTCTTTGTCGCGGCGGTCGTCATCCTGCATTTCGGATTTGTGTTCTGGCTCCAGCACATCGAAAGTTTGATGCTATCGAGCTTTAACCATATCGCACGCATCAGCAGATCAATGCTTTCTCGGCGTGGAATTATTTCCGGATCGGCTTCGCGCCGATGGCCCCGATGCTGACGATGATCTTCTGCTTTGCGCTCGTGATCGGGTACGTCGGAAACGTGTTGCAGTTCGGGTTTGTCTTCGCGCTCGGCAGCATCAAGCCCCGATTTTCCAAGCTGAATCCGATTGCAGGCATGAAGAGCATCCTGTTCTCGAAGTCGACGGCCGTCCAACTTGCGAAACAAGTTGCTCAAGCTGTTTGCGGTTGCGGTCATTATCTTCTCGGCAATTCACGGACAGATGGCGATGATCTTCAACACGGCGCGCAACTCGCCGTACGACTGGGTGATCGTGATCGAGGACTTGATCTACACGGTCGCCTTGCGTTTCGCGTTGTTCTTGGTCGGCGATGGCGCTGCTTGGACTTGGTCTATCAGCGTTGGAATTTCGAAGATCGCATGAAGATGAGCAAGGCCGAAGTCAAGGACGAGGTGCGTTCGTCCGAAGGCACATCCGGAAGCGAAGCAGGCCATCAAGGGTCGTCAGCGCGCTGCGCCGCGCGCAAGCGCATGATGTCGGCGGTTCCTAAAGCGACCGTGGTCGTCACCAACCCGACGCACTTCGCGTGCGCGCTCGAGTGGGACGAGATCACCATGGAAGCGCCGGTTCTCACGGCCAAGGGCGCCGATCTCGATGGCGCGCCGGATTCGCGAGATGGCAAAAGAATACAACATCCCGATCGTCGAGAACGCGCCGTTAGCGCGCACCCTGTACTACAAGGTCGAGCTCGATCACCCGGTGCCCTCGGAGCTGTACGCTGCGACGGCACAAGTGATCGCGTTCGTCTACCGTCTCAAACGGAAGACCATCGCATAATGCGGAAGGAACGTATACTAAATGGCGGCTTCTCGAGCACGGTCTCCGACGGCAAAAGGCCCGAGCGTCATGCGAGCGGATCGGCCAGACGTCCAGCGTATGGGTGGCGGCCGGCACGGTCTTGATCATCGGCCTGATGATCGTTCCGATCCCGCCCGAGCTGTTGGATCTGCTGCTGACACTCAACATCACGGCAGCAGTGTTGATCCTGCTCACGACGCTCTACACCGAGAACGCGCTGAGCTTCAGCGTCTTTCCGACGCTGCTCTTGATCATCACGCTGTTCCGCTCGTCGCTCAACATCAGCGGCGACGCGTTTGATCTTGCTGCACGGCTATGCCGGCCAGGTGATCGAGGCGTTCGGACAAGTCGTGGTCGGCGGCAACTACGCCGTCGGCATCGTGCATCTTCGCGATCCTGATCGTCATCCAATTCGTCGTCATCACGAACGGCGCCGGGCGCGTCGCTGAAGTCGCGGCGCGCTTCACGCTCGGACGCGATGCCCGGCAAGCAGCTGGCGATCGACGCCGACCTGAACGCCGGCCTGATCACCGAGACCGACGCCCGGCAGCGCCGCCGCGACATCGCGCGCCAGGCGGACTTCTACGGCGCCATGGACGGCGCCTCCAAGTTCGTGAAGGGCGACGCGATCGCGGCCGCTCATCACGTGGTCAACATCATCGGCGGCATGTTCATCGGACGTGGTGCAAGGGCCTGACGCTGTGCAGGCGCTGCAGCGCTTCACGATCCTGACCGTCGGCGAAGGGATCGTCGCCCAGATCCCCGCGCTGATCGTCTCGACCGCGGCCGGTATCATCGTGACGCACGCCGCGTCGCGAGATGAACTTCGGCAACGAGCTGACCCGCCAGATCATCAAGAGCCGCGGGCGATCGCGATCACGTCGGTGCTCTTGGTCGTGTTCGGTTTCGCCGGATTGCCGCCGATAGCAATACGTACTGAAGTCAGCGGCACCACAAAAG
>CAWJPK010000005.1:0-77377 GCA_963844735.1 Vulcanimicrobiota bacterium
AAACCTGGATCAATCTCACGCGCATAGGTCTCGTGACAAAAGGAAACGCCCGAAGGCTGGGTCTTGTACGGAACCGATTTGCGCACGGGACAACCGCTCTCAGGAATGCGCGTGACCTTGCTCGTCGGGGGAAAGTTCGTCGATATCAAAACCGGCGCCGACGGAATCGCGCACGGAATCGCGGCGACGCTTCGCGTTGGCCGAGTGGGGACGCAGCAAAGCTTTCGTCTCGTTGACGCCGCAGGCACCGTTGCCGCTCGCAATCGTCGGCGTGCCGCCGACCGCGGCGTCGTCCGCGCGGGTGAAACGCTTCGCGTCGTCGGGTTCGCGCGCAAGCGCGAAGGCGCGACGTTCAAGCCGATGCGCGGCGAAGTTCGCGTCAGCGCGCTGGTGGGCGGACACGCCGTCGCAAACGCAATGTTCCAACTGGAACCGAGCGGTGGCTTTTGGGGTGCGCTGCCTATTCCGCAAGATACTGCGGCCGGCGAGCTCGCGATCATCGCGACCGCGGGCGGCGGTACGGGTGGTACGGCCGTGCACGTCGACGCGGCCGGCGACTATACACTCAACGTTGCCGCGTTGTGCGGCGCGAGTTGTTCGGCATCGTCTGCGGTTCCGCTACGCGTCTCGTTGCGCGCCCAAGGTAATCCGGTCGCGGGACAAGTCGTGCAAGTGCGCGTGGTGCGTACGCCGCACGTCATCCCACCCGGTGAAAATCTTGACGTTCCGCGCTGGGGGACGACGACGATTCAAAACACGTCGGTTCGCACGACTTCCGATGGAACCGCACTCCTGACGCTGCCGGCGCCGACCGACGGGCTCTCATCGACGTACGGCGTCGTTGCTTCGACCCAAAGCGCGACTGCAACTACGCAGATCGTCGTTCCCAATGCCGCAACGGTCGTCTGGGATCACGCCCGACGACGAGCAGCTCGACGTCGGGCAAGCTGCGGTGTTCGACGTTCACGGCTTTGATGCAACGGATGGACGCCCCGCAGCCGGCCGCGAAGTGAAAGTCGTGTTGATGAAGGGGCCGAATACGTCGGACGAAACCGTATCGCTCGACGCGCTCGGGCACGCGCAAGCAACGTTCCACTCCACGCAGCTCGGCACGAACATCGCAACCGCGGAGTTCGTCGACAACTCCGCGGCAATGGACGCACCGCCGTAACGGAGAACCGAGCGCGCTCGGCGCACGCTTGCCAGCAACAGCGCCGACATCAACTTGACGCTCGATAAGGATCGCTACAAACTCGGCGATCACATCGACGTGACCGCGACCTTGAACGGCGCGTACGGCAGCGCACTCTTTACCGTCGAAGGTGCGCGCATCGCGGAACGCACGTGGCCAGCGCGTCGGGCGGACGTGCATCGGCGCGACTGTCGCTCGCGAACGCAGTCGGCACGGTTCGTATCGGTGTCGCTTTCGTCAAAGACGGCGCGGTCTACACGGAGCGATTCCCGGTCGCAATCGACGGACCCGGTTATCCGCGCGTCACGGCGCTCAGCGCCGATCGCGGCAAGTACGCGCCGGGCGCAACCGCTCATATCTCGATTCAGGACGGAGGCGAACAAGGCGCTTCGCTGCTCGCCGTGCGTGTCTCCGACGGCCGCCCGAGCGCCGGTGCATCGTTCGACAACGCGCCGTCAATTTTGGCTGCGGGTGGAACGACGACGCAAGATCCCGCATCGACCGATCCGAGCTGGCACGCGTACGTCGCGCCCGCCGGTTCGAAGGCCCAAGATATTTTCGGGGCCGACAACACGCGCACGGTCGCTGCGCCCGACAACAGCCTTGCGATCTCGGCGCCACATGCAATCGTGTGGCGCGTTGGGCAGAATGAAGGCGATGCATTCAACGTCGATCTTCCGACGCAGCCGGGGCGCTACGTCGTCTCCGTGTTGAAGATCTCCGACGACGGCGACGTCGGCGCCGCATCCTTGGCCGTTTCCGTGCAATGAGCACGACCGCGACCCGCATTCCGCCGCCCGATACAGCGACGCTGATGCTCCTGGATACCTACGGGCTCGTCTATCGCGCCTTCTTTGCGCTCCCGGTGATGACGACCGCAACCGGCATGCCGACCAATGCAGCGTACGGTTTTATCATGATGCTGCAGAAAGTGCTGACCGACGAACGGCCGACGCACGTCATCGCAGCCTTCGACAAGGGCGTTCCACGCGCACGGCTCGAGCGCTACGCCGAGTATAAGGCGCACCGTCAGGAGACGCCTGACGATTTGCGCAGCCAATTCGCGCTCGTGCGGAAGGTACTCGCGGCATACGACATCCCGATTCTCGAGATCGACGGCGAAGAAGCCGACGACGTCATCGCGACGCTCGCGAAGAAATCCGAAGAAGCGCATCAACGCTCGCTGGTCGTAACCGGCGATCTCGATCTCTTGCAACTCGTCGATGAACGCACGACCGTTCTGATGACGCGTCGCGGCATCACCGACCTCGGACGCTATGACGAAGTCGCAGTGCGTGAGCGCTTCGATCTCGAGCCGAGTCAGCTTGCCGACTATCGCGGACTCAAAGGCGATCCGTCCGATAATTTACCCGGCATCCCCGGCGTCGGCGAGAAGACCGCGAGCAAATTGATCAACGCGGCCGGTACGCTGGACGCACTCGTTGCGAATCCCAAGCTCGCCGGCACGCCGAAACTCGAAGGCTTGGTGCGCGAGTACGGCGCGCAAGCGCAGCTGTGCCGGACGTCTCGACCGCGCTGCGCGATCTTCCGCTCGAGATCGACTGGGATCACGCGCACTACAAAGCGCCGGACAACGACACGCTGTACGTGCTCTACCGCGAGCTCGAGTTTAAATCGCTATTGGCGAAACTCGAAACGCCGAAGAACGCTGCGGTGATCGAGGCGGCGCCGAAAGCGCTGGCCGGCAACTACACGACCTTCGTCGCCGATACGGATCCGCCGAACTTCAAGCGGCTGGCTGCGACCCTGCGCGATCTCGCGAAGAAGCCGCGCTTAGCAATCGCGCTCAAGCCGGGGATCACCGACCGCGGGCTCTTGCCGAGCAGCGAGTCGATCGGCGTCACCGCCGAAGAAGGCACCGGCATTTCATTTCTCGTCACCGCTCTGCAGCTCGAAGACGTCGGCAAGGCGTTTGCCGAGCTGTGGACGGGCAAAGCGCAGATCGCCGTGCACGATGCGAAGACGTTGATGGCTGCGACCGGGAGCGAGATTCGTCACGTCGTCGACGATACGATGATCGCTGCGCACCTGCTCAATCCGGCGCGCGCGTACACGCGCCTGAGCGATGCCGCCGAAGAGCATCTGGGGTTCGAGCTTCCGGACGAAGCCGCAGCATGGTCGGACGCCGTCTGGCGTCTTTCGGAGACACTGCGCCACGAGCTCGCGCTGCGCGAGCAGATTCCGCTCTACGAAGAGCTCGAGCTGCCGTTGGCGACGATCCTAGCGCACATGGAGCGAACCGGCATCAAGCTCGATCCGCGCGAGCTCACCAAGATGTCGAAAGAAATCGACGCGCGCGTAACCTCGCTGCAAGATGAAGTTTACGAGCTCGCCGGTGAGACGTTCAATCTCGGATCGCCGTTGCAGCTGGGGCGCATGCTGTTCGAAAAATTGGGCATCCCCGGCGGAAAAAAAACGAAGACTGGCTGGCGACGGGGATCGAAGTACTGCAAGGGCTCGCGCGCGACTATCCGATTTGCGCGCGCATCCTCGAATATCGCGAAGTCTCGAAGCTCAAGAACACCTACGTCGACGTCTTGCCGTCGCTCGCGGATGCGAACGCACGCGTGCACACGGAGTTTAATCAGACTTCGACCGCGACCGGCCGGCTTTCGTCGACGAATCCGAACCTGCAAAACATTCCCGTGCGCAGCGAGCTCGGACGCCGCGTTCGCAAAGCCTTCGTTGCGCCCGCCGAGAGATTGTTGCTGGCTGCGGACTACAGTCAAATCGAGCTACGCTTGATGGCGCATCTTTCCGGCGATGAGGCGATGCGTGCGGCCTTTGCGGAAGGCCAGGACATTCATGACTTCACGGCGCGCCAAATCTTTGTGGTGCCGAAGGGGCTGTCGGTCGATCACAACCAGCGCCGCATCGCAAAGTCCGTGAACTTCGGACTGCTGTACGGCATGTCGGAGTTCGGACTTTCGCAGCGTCTCGAGATCCCGAAGTCCGAAGCGCGCGCCATGACCGACGCGTATTTTGCACGCTTCCCGAGCGTGCGCGCCTGGATCGACGGCAATCTCGAACAAGGTCGCGAGCAGGGCTACGTCAGTACGGTGCTCGGCCGCCGGCGCTACATGCCCGATTTGCGCGCGCGCAACTTCGCGTTGCGTGCTGCGGCTGAGCGTGAGGCAACCAACGCGCCGCTGCAAGGCAGCGCCGCCGATCTCATGAAGCTGGCGATGGTCAAGGTTGATGCGGCATTGCGTAACGCCAAGCTCGATGCGATCATGCTGCTGCAGATTCACGACGAGCTCATCTTCGAGATCGCAGCCGGGGAGCGCGAGAAGGTCGCGCGTCTGGTGAAGAGCGAGATGGAAGGCGCGATGCAAATTTCCGTCCCGATCGAAGCCACGATCAAAGTCGGCAGCAGCTGGTACGATATTGCCGCCTACGACCCCGATCAAGTCGCAGCCGAAGGAGAAGAAGTCGCGTGATTGCGCTCGTCGCCTTGATGCTCGCGCTGGCGCGCACCATCACTATTCAAGCCCCGAATGAAAAGCTGACGCTCGAGATCGCCGATACGGTTGCGACGCGCGAATACGGTTTGATGTTCCGCACGCAGCTCGCGTCGCACGCCGGGATGATCTTTGTTTTTCCAAGCGACGAGCGGCAAGGCTTCTGGATGAAGAACACATTGATTGGGCTCGATATGCTGTTCGTGCGTTCGAACGGCACGATCGATTCGATCGCGGCCGACGTACCGGCTCAATCGGAGCAAACGCCGGGCGAAGAGATTCGCCGTGACGGTTACGGCAAGTACGTCATCGAGCTGGCCGCGGGTGAAGCCAAGCGCGCGGGACTTCATGCCGGACTGAAACTCACGATTCCCAAACTGGAGCCACGCGATTCCGGAGCTTCCTGAAGCCGAGACGATCGCACGCGGCCTCGCAAGCACGATCGTCGGTAAGACGATCGCCGATGCGCGCGCGCTGCGCCCCGAAATCGTCATCGCAAGGCGCCGTCCCGCTTTCGGAAAACAGCTCGCCGGCGATCGCATTGCGCACGTCGGACGACGTGGCAAATATCCGATCATCGAGCTCGCGTCCGGACGGCGGCTCGTCATCTCGTTGCGGATGACGGGCCGGATGATCGTGCAGCGGCAGACCGACGCGCGCTATCCTTATACGAACGTCATCATCGATTTCACCGATGGGATGCGCTTGGCGTTTGCCGACGTGCGCCGCTTTGGGCGAATGCGGCTCGTTCAAAAGGATGAGGCGTGGGATGCCGGAGCTCGGCGTCGAGCCACTTTCACAAGAATTTGACATAGCGCGATTTGCCGCAATCCTCAAAGGCCGGCCGACGCCGATCAAAGCCTTTCTGCTCGACCAGCGGCGGATTGCGGGTGTCGGAAATATCTACGCCGTCGAGGCGCTGTGGGAATCGCAGATCAAGCCCACGACACCGGCTGGAAAACTCTCGCGCGAACGGATCGCCCGGCTCCACGCGGCGCTCCAAGCCGTCCTTCTTAAGGCAATCGAAATGCGCGGGACCAGCTCGCGTGACTACGTCGACGCCGAAGGGATGGAAGGCGGCTTCCAAAACGTGCTCTCGGTTTACGGTCGTGCCGGCGAGCCGTGCCGACGCTGTAAGAGGCCGCTCGTTCGGACGGTGCTTGCGCAACGCGGTACCTGGTGGTGCAGGAATTGTCAACGCTGAGCCGCGCGGAAACCCTTGGCGACCAAGTTGGATTTGACTAGGGGAGCTTATATCGGTTAGGCTCCTGTGGCCACTTATTGTGATCGGCTCTCGGCTACTTTGCTCGTCCCGGGCCCCGACGGGGTCCACCTCGTCCGGGACGATGACGGGTCGGGAGATTTCCGGGGCTCACGGCTGACGGCCGTGATATTGATAGGAAACAAACAGATCTCTACAACTGAAATTGCTCCGCCGAAACCGGCGGTAACTGAAGAAGACCAACTCGCCCTCGAACAGCGGCTCTACGAAGAGAGCCTGAAGGTCCTCGACGAGGGCCAAGTCCTCGCCGGCGTCATCGTCGCAAAGTATCAGGACGAACTGCTCGTCGACATCGGCGGCAAGTCCGAGGGCATTCTGCCCTTCCGCGAGCTCTCGCTCGCGATCGAACCGAAGGGCTCGAGCGTCGGCGACAAGCTCGAAGTGATGATCCATCGGATCGACGAGCGATGGCGAGCTCTATCTCTGCGAACGCCGCGCCCGCGCGCTCAAGACGTGGGAAAAAGTCATCGAAGCGCACGAGCACGACGAAGTGATCGAAGCAACGGTCACGCAAGTCGTCAAGGGCGGCGTGCTCGTCGACCTCGGCATGCGCGGCTTCGTTCCCGCATCGCAGATTCGCCGCCAGCCCGTCGGCAATCTCGACGAACTCGTCGGCAAGAAGTCTGCGGCTCAAGGTCATCGACCTCGATCACAAGCGCCACCGCGTCGTGCTCTCGCAGCGCCAAGTTCTCGAAGAAGAGCTCAACGCGAAGAAGCAAGAGCTGCTCGGCACGCTGCAAGTCGGACAGATCCGCGAAGGCGTCGTCGTGCGGCTGGCGGAGTTCGGCGCGTTCGTCGACCTCGGCGGCATCGACGGTCTCATTCACAATAGCGAGCTCTCGTACGCGCGCATCAAGCATCCGTCCGAAGTCGTCAAGATCGGCGACACGGTCTCGGTCGAAGTGATGAAGTTCGATCCCGAAGCGAAGAAGGTCAGCGCTCTCGCTCAAGCACGCGCTGCCCGATCCGTGGGTCGAGCACGCCGATGCAGCTGTTCGAGGGCAACAAGCTCGTCGCGCAAGTCGTCAAGGTCACGCCGAACTATCTCCTCGTCGAGATCGTTCCCGGCGTGCTCGCGATGGTGCCGAAGGGCGAGTTCGACACGGCGAAGCAGTACTCGCCCGGCGAAGACGTCGAGGTCACGCTGCTGACGATCAATCAGGGCACGCGCCGCATCACCGGCTCGATCCAGCACGTTGCCGACGTCTCTCCGGAAGAGATCGCCGACTATGCGCTGGATGACGGCGCTCCCTTAGGCAACATCGCGGAGACCGTCGAAGTCGAATAAGCGAAGGGCGCGATGACTGAAGTCTACGGAAGGACCACCGTCAACGCGCCTTACTCGGTTGCACTCGATTCGATTGTGCGGCGCCTGCGCGTGAAGAAGCATCGCTCAAGCTAAGCGTTCCGCTCGCGAAGCTCGGATTCGGCGCGAATCTCGGGCATCGATCGGGACGTCGACGTTTAAGTTCGTTCCGGTGCACGGACACAAGGGCGAACGCCTTCTGCACGACGAGCTGCAGTTCGTATGGGAGCCGGCCGGCGGCGGACCGTTTCCGACCTTCACCGGTTCGCTCAAAATGCATCCGCTCGGTACTCGACACCGAGATCGTGCTTAGCGGCGAATACAAGCCGCCGCTCGGCGTCGTCGGCGAAGCATTCGATGCCGTGATCGGCAAGCGAATCGCCGAAGCGACGTGCTCAGATGCTGCTCGAGACGCTGCAGCAAGAGCTCGAGGCGGATTTCTCCGCGGTCAAAGAGACGATCGAGGAAACGCCGAACCAGACATAATGTTGCGCGTGTGGGCTCACCGGCGGGATCGGCTCGGGAAAAAGCGAGGTAGCGCGGATGTTCGCGCAGCTCGGCGCGACGATTATCGACGCCGATCAGCTTGCGCGCGAAGTTGTCGCGCCCGGGACGCCGGGCTTTACCGCGATTGCAGAGCGGTGGCCGCAGGTGATTCGCAATGGCGCGATCGATCGCGCCGCGCTGGCTGCGATCGTATTCGCCGATGCAGGCGAGCGCGAAGCGCTCGAACGCCATCGTTCATCCCGCGCGTACGTGCGCGCGCGGCCGAGATTGAACACAGAAGCCGGCGAGGGCATCGCCGTGCATGTCGTCCGCTGCTATTCGAGGGCGACTATTGGAAGGAGTGCGACGCGACGATCGTCGTCATCGCGCCGGTCGAAACACGTATCGCGCGCGTCCAGGCGCGCGACGGCGTAAGCCGCGAGGACGTCGCTACGCCGGATGGCTGCGCAAATCGATCCGGAAGTCGCGCGCGCAGAGCGACGTACGTTATCGAGAACGCGGGAGAGCGCTCTGAGTTGGAAGCGGCATCGCGCGCGGTATGGTCGTCGCTTCAGGATCGGAATTATCAGACGCCGGGGCAAACCGGTCGATGACGAACTTCCGCTGATTTAATACCGTCTGCATGATCCCGCGGGCGATGAACGTGCCTTGCGGTCGAATACCCAGCGGTACGGAGATCGCGACGCGTCCGGTGTCGTCGCGCAAATACGTAATTGCGCCTTCGCGTTCGGGCGTTCCGGAGATCGTCGTAAGCGCCGGCTTTCGCCGCCGCAAGGACGGAGTCGATCGTTTGCGGCGCATCAAGCGCTAGCGGGAACGTCGGCGGAAAGCGTCGTCGAGGTGCTCGCCATCTCGACGTGGATCGTGTACTGCGCGGGCGCTGCAAGCGCATGATGATCGTCGGTCAGGCCGCTCCAATCGTAGGTCGCGATGTTCGTGCGCCCGACCGCGAAGACCATCTTGCGATGCACGTCGATCGGGTTGTGTCCCGGTTCGCGAATCGAAGAGAACTTGTCCGCCCGTATCGAGGATTTGAATTTCGAAGAGATCCGGCGAAGGAAACTCGAGCGTGATCGGCGTGCGCGTCCGGTTCGTTACGGTGAGCGAGATCGTAACCGGGAACGAGCGAGGCTGTGTGCAGTCGGCGAAACCGAAACGGTCAACGTCAACGGTTGAGGCATCGCGGCCGCGAGCGCCAGCGCGAAGAATGAGCGCGATCACAGTGCTCCGCCTCCGCGCAGCACGCGTCCCGGGCGGGCTGCGTCATCTTGCCGTCGCGCATCACGGGCGAGCCGTTCACAAAGACGTGTGCGATTCCTTCGGCGGCGGCGTAGGGCTGCTCGTAGGTCGCGCGATCGCCGATCTGCGCGGGGTCGAAAGACGACCAGATCGGCGTAAGCGTTTTGCGCGATGCTGCCGCGCCCGCGCAAATTGAAGAGCGAAGCCGGCAGCGAGGTCATGCGCCGCACGGCCTCCTCGATTCGTGAGCGTCTTGCGCACGCGAACGAACCTGCGGAAGACGCGCGGGAAACAGCCGAATGCGCGCGGGTGCGGGACGCCGCGTCGCGTGACGCCCGAGAATCCCCGCGTCGAAGCGTCGCTTGCGACGGCGCAGAACGACGCCGAGAGGACGGTCGCAACGTCATCTTCATCCATCGCAAAGAACGCAGCTTGCGACGCCCAGACGTTCCTCGATCAACAGATCGAGCGCGGCGCGGGCAGGTTTGACGCCGCGCATGTCCGCGATCTCGTCGATCCGCTTTCCGGCTAGCTCTTCGTTTCGCGCGCTGCGTACGTCGGTGATCAAGATATCGTGCCACTCTTGCGCCGTAAACCGCATCTCCAGCGCGAGAAGAACGGCGGTTGCGGTCTTCGGATCGCGCAAACGCTCGAGCGTCGCCTCGGGTCCGCCGTCGCGAACGTCATCCGGCAAGATCGTGTCGAGGTCGGTCCACATCGCGACGTACGGATAAACGTCGCACGCGACGCTGCGTCCGGCCGCGCGTGCGCGATCGACGAGTCTCGAGCGAGCGATGTACCTTGCCCCAATTGCGGCGCCAGGCGGCTTTGTGGTGCGAGAGCTGCACCATCACGTCGGCGCGCGCACCGACGTGCAGCGCTTCTTCGACGGCCTCCATCAGCCGGTCGCCTTCGTCGCGAATGTGCGATGCGTAGAGCGGCGCACCGGACTTCGCGCGCAGCGATCGCGCAGCTCGCGAGCTCATCCAAATCGGCGTAGCGTCCCGGTTCGTAGATCAAGCCGCTCGAAACGCCGACCGCACCTTCATCGATCGCTTCGCGCACGAGACGTGCTTGCGCGCGAAGCTCGTCGCGTTCCAGACGGCGGTCCGTAGGGCCGGCGATGCAGGCGCGCGTCGTGCCAAGTCCGACAAGCGATGCAACGTTGAGCGCGACACCCGCACGTTCGACTTCCCGAAAGAACCCATCGAATGAGGACCACTCCGACCTCGATTCCAATCCGTTTTGCCTCGGCGGACTTACGTTCGCGTGCATAGCCGTAAAGCGGTGCAATCGACGAGCCGCAATTGCCGCCGATTTCCGTCGTGACGCCTTGCGTTATCTTGCCTGCGGCGGCCTCGTCGATGAGCCAATTCTCATCTGAATGAGAATGAATGTCGATGAATCCCGGTGCGAGCGCGAGACCACTACACGGAATGCGTTCGAATGCATCATGCTGGGAAAGTTCCCCAATGAGCACGATGCGATCGCCGAATGTTGCAACATCTGCGACGTACGGTGCTTTCCCAGAACCGTCATAGACGCTTGCTCGCTCGAAGATGTAGTTGAGCATTGGCGTTTAGTCGCTTGCCGCGGGGGGAACGAACCACGGAGTTGCTCGATGCTGGCCGGGGGAGTCAATGGCAACCGACAAGGGATAAAAACGTGAACGAAGACGCACCAAATGAAGACAAAAACGACGGCGGTGAAATGTCGGTGCGTGAAGCTGGAAAAAAAGGCGGCGACACCGTTCGCGATCGCTATGGCTCAGGCTTTTACGAAAAGATCGGCCGAAAAGGCGGTCAAGTAACTCGCGAGCGGCACGGCGCCGAGTTCTACGAAGCGATCGGCCAAAAAGGCGGCAAGGTCGTCAAGAACAAGTACGGCTCTGACTTCTACGAAGAGATCGGCCACAAGGGCGGTCAGAAAGTCAAGAAGCTGATCGCGGAAGCGAAAAAGACGCTCGAAGCAACGGCGGAGAAGAAACCAAGCGTTAACGGCACGCGCCGAGACGAACGAGCCGGCGCGCTTCCTCGAACGTATCGCGATCGTTTGCACTACCGACCGCGACGAGATTGGACGCAACGCGTCCGTTCGACCACAGCGCGCCTTGTTTTCCGGTCGCGCCGCCATTGATATCGTACGACGTGATCTGACAATTATCGATCGTCGCGACGGAGCGCGGTCCAGGTAGGCCGCTGCCCGGCCATTCCTTGAGTACGTACGCTTCGCGTTTGGAGACGTACTCGAATCCGATGCCGCGATTCTGGCGCGTGTCGTCGCCGCCGTTGTAAGCGGGAAGCACCGCGGTCTCGACGATTTCGCGCGCCGGGATGAACGGGCGAAACGCGACGCCACCGAGTGCGCTGCGCAGCGGCATCACCTCGCCGCGATGCGCAAAGATACGTATCGCTCGTCGGCGTCGCGTCGGGTTCGGCGCCGCCGCCTCCTTTTCCGCCGCATGCCGACACCAAGAGAACGAGAATGAAGCACGCGATCAACGAGTTGCGCATGCTGTTCACGGTTGGGCGGCCCCCTGAATCTTCCCTATGGTGTATTGCCCCTTGTTGAGGTCAACGGTGATGTCGGTGACCGTCAGGTGCTCTTTGCCGCTGCCGACCGTGGCATTCCCTGGGATGCGCAGCGTTTGATTGGAGTCGGTCCAGAGCGCGTAGGTCGCCTCGAACGTCCGGGTCTTCCCGTGGTCGTCGATGTCGAAGTGCACGGGTCCGTTCACCGTAAAATCGTGGGTTAGCGAGTTGTACACGGCGCGATCAGCGTGCATGCGTATGAACGGCTTACCTTTTTTCAAATAGACGCCGTCGTGGATGCCGTCGATCTCTTGAGTGACGCCGTCCTGCAGCGTCGTTGCGCTATCGTACGTGAATTGCCAGGATGCAAATTGCGCGTGACGTCCCTCTGCTTCGCCTAAGTTCATGGTTTGCGTTTGCATCGGCGGCGGCAGATCTTCTTGGCCGGCACGCCACAACGCGAAGCCGAGGCCGAGCAGCAAACCAATCGTTGCGATTAGCGCGAGGCGTTTGGCCATCGCCAACCGATGAAGAGCGCGAGCACGTAAAATGCGAACAATGCGTAGGCAACGTTCCAGGGTCCGATCCTTGCGAACAGCGTTGGAGCCGGCGGTCCGACGAAACCGTTTATCACCACTTGTTCGTTCAGATCCGAGTGCTGCGTCCAATGTCCGTCGGGTGCGATGATCCCCGAGATGCCGGTGGCGGCAGCACGCAGCACCCAGCGGCCGCTTTCAATCGCGCGTATTTGCGCGATCTGCGCGTGCTGATATGGGCCGGCGCTCTCGCCGAACCAGCCGTCGTCGGTCGCGATCGCGAGCATGCTCGCACCGCGTGCAATCTGATCGTGCACGACGTCGGAAAACGCGGATTCCCAACAGATCAGCGGCGCGACGTTGAGTGAGCCGGCCGGCACGACCGATGGATCGCGCCCCGGGACTTCGCGCCCGAGCTGGTCGAGATATGGGAACCATTTGAGCAGCGAGCTGCCGGCCGGAATCCATTCCGCGTACGGCACCAGCTGGCGTTTCCGGTAAATCTCTTCGAGCATGGCGTTCGGCCCGAAAAAGTAGAGCGCGTTGTGCAGACCGTTGCGTGATACTTCGAGCGATCCAACGGCAATCGTCGTGTTCAGGCTTTGCGCGAGCATCCCGAAACGTTCGCGGACTTGTTGCGCTGCCGGTACGTCTTTTGGTGCAATTGCGTCGTCGTCCCCGATCGCAGCAGTAATGACCGTTTCAGGCCACAACACCAAGACGGGATGCGTGGATTGCGTCGCTTGCGTCAATTCGACGTAGCGCTCGAACGCGAGAAAGAACGATTGAGGATCCCATTTTGTTTGCTGCTTGATGTTGCCCTGAATTGCAGATACGGGAATCGTCGCGGGTGCAGCGTGACGCGCCGGCCAAAATGCATATGCGCCGAGCGTCAGGAGCGTGATTCCGAGCAGGCCGCCGATTGTCTGCGCGATGCGCGTGCGATCGATGACATACGAAGCGAGTACCGCGCCGATCGCGCCCACGATGAACGTGATGAAGATCGACCCGCCGTACGCGGCGAGCGGTGCGAAGGGGCTTGATGCTTGCGAGTAACCGATCTGCGCGAACGGCACGCCGAGCATCCCAACCGAACGCAGCCATTCGCAGATCGCGAACGCGGCAGCTCCGGCAAACGCTCCCAGAAGCCCCGGAGCGCGTGCGAACGCAATCGACGCCGCGGCTCCCGCGAAGGCGAACGCGAGCGCGTCGCCTATTGCGGGGCCAAGCACCGTCACGAAGCCATAGGGGCCGACCAGGCTCGCCGCCGTAACGCCAAACCACGAGTACATGATCGTGAAAAATAAAGAGCCGCTGAGAAGTCCGATCCAGAACGCGGTGCGAGCGGGAGTCACGAACCACGACCAAAAAAGCCCGGCCATTGCAAACGGCGCGATCCAGGCCCAGTCGAGCTTCGGGAATGCTGCCGTCAACGCAACTGCGGACGCGACCGCGATCAAGAATGCAACGGTGCGCGTTGAGGTCTGAATGTTACGGTCGATCGGTTTAGCTCTCTCTCTCGTCGCGATCATGCTAGCTGCGTGCGGGCGCCAAGTGACGTTCCCCAAACCCGGGACGATCGCCGGGCTTCCGGCCGGCAACATGCTGATCCGCTACACTGTTGCGGGCACCTTCGACTTTACGGACTACAGCTACGCCATCGTCTTCAACACGAGCGGCAATGGCGGCACCCCGTACGCTAATACGCAATTTAACGGCGGCTTCTTGAACTACTCGTTTGCGTGGTTCGTCGGCGGAAAATTCGGGACCGTGCAAAGTCCGCCCGTTCTGCTGCAATACTATCTGACCCCCGGCAGCACGACCAACGTAGGGACGCAGCAAATCGTCGTCCCGCTCAATCTGGCGACGCTTACCCTGAACAGCAACGGACAGAATAGCCAATTCACCTTGTTGTTCTCGCGTACGCTCTTCGATCGGCCGCCGATCGGTTCGCCGACGCCCTCGCCGGCGCCGACTGCAACAGCGTTGCCCTCGGGCGTGACGCCGTCGCCGAGCCCGACGCCGCTGCCATCCGGCGTGACGCCGACACCGTCACCGATCGCCACCAACTCGTGCAGCACGCAATACACCTATATCTGCGACGTCTGGTATGTGAACTTTTTTGTCCTCGATCAAAACGGAATACCACTCGACGCACTGGGACTCAACGGCCGCAACGACACGAGCTTCTCGCTGGCGCTGCCGACCAACACCGTGTTCGACTACGTGAATCAGCTGACCGTACCGGCCGGCGCGATCAGCAACGGTAACCCGAATGCCAGCATCGCCGGCGGAGAGATCAAGAACGCGCCGTGAGCGCTAGTGGACGAAACGCTAGAACGAGCCGGTAAGATTGCCCGGGACGATCGATCCGACTTGACCTAAGCCGAAGTTGACGCCGTACGACGGGAATGCGAGCAAGTCGAACCCGACGGAAACGAGCTTGAGATCCTGGTTGTACGAGATGCGTACGTCGTAACAATCGCCGATGATACGCCGCAGGTAGACGACCTTATCGGTAATCTGTCCGCGTGCTTTCCAATTCTGCGTCGCGGCGAATTGTAAATCGGTTTTGTAGCCGAACGGCGTGATGATCTGGTATTGCGTCGTTTGGAAACCTTGACCGGCACCTGGTGCCCACGAACCGTTCATCGTGAAGTACGAGCGCAGCGACGGGCGCAAGGTCAGCGAGTACGAAATCGGCTGGGCTTCGCGGTTGAAGCCCGTTCCGCTCGCGAGGCGCAGCACCCAATCGTCTTGATTATAAAATTGCACGACGTCTTGCGCGCCGTGCGATCCGCCGGACAGCAAATCGAAGGTTTGGAACGGTTCGCTTTCCGGACCGTTCGAGTTCGTCTCGGTGTAGGTGACGGCGTTGAGGACGTGGTTGCCGAATGGGGTCGTAAACGACGCTTGCTGGTCGATTTCGGCTTTCATGTCGCCCGTTGCAAACGCGTATTGCTGCACGCGCATCGTTGCGGAGAAATCGCTGCCCCAAAAGTGCTCGAGCGCGGGGCCGAAGTTGAGCGAGAGGTCGCCGGCCGCCGTCGAGAACGGCGTTGCCGGCTCGGTGTATTCACCGGCGACGAACTGCGCCGTTATCGGTATCGCTTTGTCGTACGGGAAAATCGCGCGCGGCTGGATCGTGAACTCGGGCTCGATATCTTTGCCGCTGGGTTCCAACGAAAGCGTCTTGTTGAAGTTCATGCTGTAGAGGGCCCAGGGCGTCGTGTAATTCAACAGCGATTGAATCGTCGTTGAATCGACGTTGCTTGACTGTCCGGCCAGCGAATTGAAGTTACGGGTCCAGCCGATGTTCAGCGCTTCCGTGATGTTCTGGCGGAAGTTGATCGTCTCGGTGTAGCCCAGGTTGTCGGAGCCTTGCTCCGAGCCTTGCTGGTAGTGCTGGAACGTAAAATCATCGTTCGTGTGCGCGCCGGTGTAGGCGATGCTGCCGCCGATCGTCTCTGAGGGCGGCTGTCCCGTAACGAGGGGGCCGTAGTTGCTGATATACTGTACCTGAAATTGCGCTTTGAGCTTTGAGCTCAGCTGCTCTTGATCGTTCAGGTTGAAGTTGTTGGCGCCGCCGCTCGGTTTAGGAGGAGACCGGTAGAAATCGATCGTCGTTTGTCGACGGTGATTACGCGTACCGATGACGAAATTCGCGCCGAAACCAAGACCGAGCTTCGAAAAATATTCGAGCCGGTAATAGCCATAGAACTGTTGACTATTTCCGAAACCGATTCGTGTCTTGACCCAAAAGCCTTCGGCTTGGTCGTAACCGAAGAGCGGTAGGAACGACGTGTGCGGTGGCCCCTTGTCGTGCACGAGGCCGATGACGAGCACCGGCAGATAGAAGATCGCAAGCGGTCCGAGATAGACGGTGACCTTGCGTGCAATGATCTTATCGTTGGGTCGCACCTCGAACGTCTTGGATTCCATATGATAGCCGGAGTGCGGATTGTCGCAGGTCGTCCAACTGGCATTCTTGCCGACCGTGTGTCCGTCGCGCAGCGTCACCATCTCCGCGGCCGAGAAGTGCAATTTGCCTTTCTCGACGCCTTCGGTCGTGTCGCCGCTGCCGTGGAACAAGGTTGCCTGCTGCGTAAATTTGTCGAAGCGAATGGTCTCGGCGACGAGCACCGTATCGCCGGAGTAGTTGCGCAAATACGGGTGACCGGTGAAATCGAGATAGCGCGAGCCGTCGTAGTGCGCGTGCTCTGCGACGATTACGCCTTGATCGTAAAAAAGGTTGACGTTGCCGTCGAAATCTTGTGGTTTCGACTCATCGGTCGAGCCGGAGTAACGATCTGAAAGCAGCAAAATTTGTCCGGGCTGCAGCGGCGCGATCGTGGGCGACGGTCCGGGCGCCGGCGATCCGGTTGGAAACGGCGTCGGCGAATTGCTCTTCGGCTCGACAGTTGGGACGCCGCCGGTCGGGCGTGTGATTGGGACCGGACCGAGCGTTCCGGTTGCAGACGGCGACGGGGGTGGAACCGGCGGCGCCGCGGGTGCCGACGTCGAGGGTGGTGTGGTTGGGGGCGGAATGACGCCCGGGCCAATCGGCGGCTGCTGACTGAACGGCGTCGGCGACGCGCCCGGGATCGGCGTTCCATTGTCGTTGCCGGTTGGTGCCGGAGCGGGTGAGGCGCTTTCTTCGACTTGCGCGACCTGCTTGTTGAGATACATGCTGCGCCGGCCGGCACGTTTCAGCAGCGATTTGATATCCGGTAGACGTTCCTTGGCGTCCGAATCGCTCGAGCACGAATGATCGAGAATCGCGAGCGCTTGTAAGGCTTCAGGCGTCTGGTAACCGTTTTCGCCACTGGCTGGAAGCGCGTAGACCGCGAACACCGCGATCGCCAAGCAACAAGCTAACCACCCGCGCATCCGGCGACCGCTTCAGCGTTCGACTTTGCGCAAAAGCACGGCGCCCGCTACTCCGACGATGATGTTCGGCGTCCACGACGCGAGCGTTGCGTCAACGACGCCGTTTCGTCCGAGCGCCGCCATCGCCGATGCCGCCAGATAATAGACGAACATCACGGTCAGCGAAAGCGCCATCCCGAGCTCGCGTCCGCGGCGGCCGAAAACGACGGCCAGCGGCAGCGAGACGAGAATTGCGATGAAACAGCCGAACGGCAGTGCGCGGCGCGAGGCCAGGATCAACTGCAAATTGTCGATCGCTTGTCCACCCGTGCCGGTTGCCTGGAGCGCCTTGATTTGCGAAGACAGCGTCTTAGAATCAAGCGACGTCGGATCGCCGCCGGATTGATTGAAGAACTCGTCAGCGTTGATGTCGAGCGGTAAGCCAACGGTGATCTCCTCGCTGCGATTCTCAACGTCGACGAAACCGCTCGGTTTGAAGCGAATGATCGTCGGGTTCTGCAAGTGCAGCTTGGCGTCTTTGATGTACGCTCGCTTTGCAGTCATGACCGAATCGAACGGCGAGCTCGTTCCGCGATCGAAGATCATCACGTCCGACATTTCGTGCGTGATCGCATCGACGGTGTTCACGAAGAAGACGCGTCCCGTCGTCGGATCCTTGCGAAAGATTTGTGGCTCGATCGGAAGGGCAGCCGTGTGATAGATGATCTGATAGAACGTCCGCGTCGAGAGCTGCGTGGCTTTGGGGGCGAGCTCTTCGTTGATGAACCATGACAGCAAGAACGCGCCGAGGCCGAACAGCAACGGGACGCGTGCAATGCGCCAAAACGAGATGCCGGACGTGCGCAGTGCGGTGATTTCGTTGTCGGCGACCAGGCGTCCGAATGCGAGCATCGTTCCAAAGAGGCATCCGAAGATAAATGCCAGCGGCGCAGCTTGCGGGACGCGCAGAATCAAGAAGCGCAGGACCAAGAGCCCCGAGGCGTGCTGGTTGATTACGTAGTCTGCTGCGAGAAAGAAAATATTCAAGAACTGGAACAGCAGATACGCGCCCAGGCCGATCACGAACGGCGGCGCCATTTCGCGGAAGATATAACCGTCGAGGATCGGCAGCGTCAATTTTCGCCGTGGCGATGCGGTGAACGACGCGCTCACGACGCCCGGGAATGAAGCCATAGAATGCGGGGAGACCTTAGAGGCTTTGGAGCTCCGCGCTCACCCGCGCGACATATGACCGCGTCTCGGCGAAGGGCGGAATCCCGTGATAGTACGCAACCGCGCCCGGGCCGGCGTTGTACGCCGCGAGCGCGAGTTGAACGTCGTTATGATATTTCGCCAAAAGATAGTGAAGATAACGTGTCCCGCCGTCGACGTTGGACGCCGGGTCGTACGGATCGCAGACGCCGTAGCGTGCCTGAGTCGCGGGCATGAGCTGCATCAAGCCTTGGGCGCCCGCTCGGCTGATCGCGTACGGATTCCCCTTCGATTCCGCGTCGACGACCGCGCGTACGAGCCCCAGCGGAACACTGTTAGCTCGCGCGTATGTTTTCTCGAGCGTCGCCAGTCGCTGAGGATTCATCGAGTACGATGAAAACGGCAAGCTGCCCGAGCCGGAGCAGGCTGACAAAAGAATCGCGATCGTGATCGGGGCCAGCCGCGCAAAGGCCGACCGAAGCTGATTGCACACGACCGGACTCGCCTTCGACTCTGCGCGGCGTACCGGCCTGCTGCGCATGATGAGCGGTGGCTTAAGCTCTCCGGGGAGGCCCGCGCCGCGCGTCGTCGCCTTCCTTAAATCCATCCAGCTCGCGAAGCAATTCGGATTTGAGATCGTCGGGGATATCGAGATCTTCCAGCGCGACCTCGTTTTCCGAGTGCTGGTGTTTCTCGATGTCGTCCTGCTTCGGTTCGTTCTCAGGATGGTCCATCGGCCTCTGTCTTAGCTTTCAACGGTCGGCTGCCTACCGCCATTCGGCTCGAACATTTGTTCGTCTGACTCGTTTAGTGTACCCCGCGGTCAAGACGTTCCTGCGAGATATCGAGCACGTGCCGTCGAGGTCCTGGCGCCGATGCTCGTAGCGCCGGCGCAGCCGCGCGACGACTTCCTTATCGAGCCTGCCCTCAGCTTCGATCGGGATGTATTCGACGCCGAGAATTCAGGCAAGCGTATTCCGACGACGGTGACGTTGATGATGAACTTGTGCGCGAGGTCGTGCAGCTGCATGCCGGCCATCAAAAACAGCACGCGTCGTCAGTAGACTTTCGCCAACGAAGATAGCATCCTCGACGCCTCGCAACGCAACTCGCTCGAACGCCTACCTACTCAAGCATCGCAGGCATAAACCTTTTAAGTCAACAATTAGCGCGGTCGCATGGAACGTTTGCGGGCTAACGGTCCTATCGTCGCCTTCGCTATCTTGCTGGTCGTCGCAATGGCGATCTTTGGCGTTGCGAGCGCTTCCGTCAGCAGTCTTATTTCACGAAGCTTCGCGACGGAAGCGCAAATTCGCACCGCGCGACTGCTCGCGGCGCAAGCCCTCGCCTTGCAGCTCGATGAGGAAACCGGTATCCGCGGCTGGGCCGCAACCGGTTCGCGCTCATTGCTTGCGCCGTATCGAGAAGCATTGCCGGTTTTGCCATCGACGTTCGACCGGCTTGGAGCATTGCTGACCAAGCTCGAAGTCGAGCGGGGCGCCGCGCTCGCTGATGCGCGCGACATCAACGCCCGATGGCTGCAGCTCGTCGCAACACCGGTGCTCGGCGGACCGCACGGCAACGAGGCGATTCAACGCTACGGAAAACAGCTCATCGACCGCTACCGCCTCGACATTGCGTCGATCGAAGACGGTCTGACCCTCGTCGAAAATAAAACGGACGCCACGACGCGCGGTGCGATCGAGCAGAACACGCTTCTAACGATCGTCGCGCTGCTTGCGCTGGGCATCACCGGCATCATCGTCGGCGCCGTACAAATGCGCTCGATCCACGAGATCTCGCAGCGCGAAGCTGAATCTACGAAATTGCGCGCAGCCTACGATGCGGAGCGGCGCGTATCGGATGCGCTGCAAGAGGCGTTCTTGCAGAAGCCGTTACCGACGCTGCTCGGCGTTGCGTTCAGCGCGACGTACATTCCCGCGCGCGAAGAACGCAAGGTCGGCGGAGATTGGTACGAAGGCGTCGAGCTTGCGGACGGCCGCGTCATGTTCGCAATCGGTGACGTCGCGGGCCATGGACTCGAGGCCGCCGTTTCGATGAATCGCGCGCGGCAAGCGATCGTCTCCGCGGCACTCGTGCACGCCGATCCCGCCAAGATGCTCGGACGCGTCAACGATGAGCTGGTCGCCGATCGTGGACGCATGGTGACCGCGGTGTGCGGTGTCGCTGACGCCGGCAAGTTTTCGTTCACGTACGCAACGGCCGGACATCCGCCCCCGATTCTGGTCGAACCCGGACGCGCGCCGCGCATCCTTCCAATCGGCGGCGTACCGCTCGGCGTCCTCCCCTCGCGCGAATATCGCTCGCACAGCATTCAAACCGTCCCCGGCGCAACGCTCGTGCTGTACACGGACGGGGCCGTCGAGTTCGCGCGCGATCCAATCGAAGGCGAGCGAGTGCTGCTCGAAGCGGTTCGTCTCGCCGTCGAAAACGGAAGTCCGGAACCGGCCGGCGCGATTCGCGATCACATCTTCGGATTTCGCGAAGCCGAAGACGACGTCGCAATTCTGACGATTGGCTTCGTGCAATCGGAACAAGTCGCCGGCAATGGACCACGCGAGGCGCATATCGTAGCCAACGCGTCTCGTGGAGGGTTGTCCGCACCCTCGACCAGCACGACCTCGATTACCGGGTCGTACGCCGCATGAGCAACGATTCATCGGTCGCCGTCATTGCGCTTTCGGGGGAGCTGGACATCGGACGTGTCGACGAAGTCGCGCGCGCTCTCGAGCTGCCTCCACGCGCGACGCCCGTCTTGCTCGATCTCTCGGACGTATCGTACGCCGACTCGACCGTGATCTCGGCGTTGTTTCATTTCAGTGAAAAGGCTACGGCAGCCAAAACGCGGATCGCTGTGTTGATCGTCCAACCGCAGCTCGTACGGCTCTTGGAATATGCCGGACTCAGCGAGGCCTTCACCGTTTTCAGGGAACGTTCGGCAGCTTTGACGTATTTACTCAGTAATGAATGACGGCGTTGCCGAGCTGCGTATGACGCGGACGGCTGCGCGCGCGAACGTGCGGCCGATGCGGCATGCATTGCGCTCGTTCCTCGAAGCGCTCGAACTCGCTCCCGACACGATCGACGACGTCTTGACGGCCGTCGGCGAAGTGCTGGCAAACGCGGTCGAGCACGCGTATGTCGATGGGGCCGGGGGAAGCGTCGAGCTCTACGCGCGTGCCGAGGGCCCCGCAATCCTCGAGATCGACGTGAAAGACTCCGGGATGTATATCGAGCGCTCGGCCCGCGCCGGACGCGGATTCGGTTTGCGGATCGCGCGCGCGATCGCGCGCAGCGTCGAAATCGATCGCTCGCGCGGAACGCACGTGCGCTTGTCGTTCGATGTCGTCCAGCGACGGCGGCACATTCGCGCCGTCAAGTAAACCGCTAGAGTTCGGTCGAGCTCTTCGTCGGAACGGTCAGGCCACCGAGCGAATCGGCGCGACGCACGCGCCCGACTACGACGCGCAACAGCTTGAGCGCGAAATCCGGCGACTCGCGAACGAGCTTGACGAATTGCTTGCTGTCGATGCGCAGCAGACTGCCCTTCGTGCGTGCGATCGCTGTGCCGGCGCGTGGACGTTCATCCACGAGCGCCATCTCACCAAAGAATTGTCCCGGACTCACGACGTCGACGACACGATCGCCGATACGAATCTCGACTTGTCCGTCCAGTACGATGTACATGTGCGTACCAATCGAGCCGTGCAGAAAGACTGTCTCGTCCTTGGCTATCGAGACGACGTCGCCACCCGCGTGACGTAACATCTCGCCATTAGTCATGCACGCATCTTAGCAGCTTCTTGACACTACATAAGTGCCGGGGATTACACTTCCGGGCTGATCTCGAAGATTGCCTCGATTTCAACTGTGATTTGCATCGGTAAACTGCCCATACCGACTGCGGAACGTGCGTGGCGTCCATTTTCACCGAATATCTCGACGAAAAGATCCGAGCAGCCGTTGATGACCTTCGGATGATCGGTGAATTCTGGGACGGCGTTGACCATACCAAGAAGTTTTACGACGCGTTTTACGCGATCGAGTGAGCCAAGGGCGGTACGAATGATACCTAGGATGACGATGCCGACGCGCCGTGCATCCGCATATGCATCATCTACGCTCACGTCGCGTCCGACTTTCCCGGTGTGAAACTGACCGTCCGGTAGGCGTGGACCGTTACCGGAAACATAGAGCAGATTTCCGGTGATGACGTACGGGACATAATTGCCGGCAGATTTCGGCGGCGGACCGAGATCGATCCCAACCTGCTTGAGTCGTCCCTCGGGGCTATCGCTCACGAACGTTCTCCATACTTCAGTGCGGAGCCGGTATTGAAGAGCACGATTGGACCATCGAATGATTCGCCGCGCGCGAGCAGCGCGCGCAAACCGCTCAGCGTCGCGCCGCCTTCTTCGGTTGCGTCGATCCCTTCGCTTGCGTGCAGCACGCGCATGTCCAAGGCCATCTGCGGCTCACTGACGGCAACTGCTCCGCCGCTCGATTCACGCAGCGCGCGCAGCACGAGCCGGTCGCCGATCAGATACGGGACGCGCAATCCATGAATGTTGGTCGAGCATGCTGTCGGCTGCGCGGTTTCGGCGCCCGATGCGAATGCGTTGACGATCGTCGGACAGAGATCGGATTGAACGCTATAAAAGCGCGGACGCTCGCTCCCGATCCAGCCAAGACGTTCCATCTCTTCGAATGCTTTCCACATCCCGACGATGCCCGTCCCGCCACCGGTCGGATAGATAATCGCCGAAGGAACGACGCCGAGCTCCTCGACGATCTCGTAGGCCATCGTTTTCTTGCCCTCGACGCGATACGGCTCGCGCAGCGTCGCGACGTTGAACGCTCCGGTTTCGCGTGCATGCGCCGCCGCGAGCTTTCCCGCATCGGTGATCAGCCCATCAACCTTCGTGACGTGCGCGCCGTAGCGTTCCGTTTGCTCGACGATCATGCGCGGTGTATCCGCGGGCAAGAAGACGTGTACGGGTAAACCGGCTTTTGCGCCGTAAGCCGCAAGCGCGCTCCCCGCATTGCCGGCACTCGGTGTTACGAGAGCCGTAGCGCCGAGACGCTTCGCAACCGTCACCGCAACAGCCATCCCGCGGGCTTTGAACGAACCGGTTGGATTCTGCGATTCGTCTTTGACGTAGAGCGGTGCATCGAGCTGGAGCGACGCCATTACATTTCGGATGAGCAGCAGCGGCGTCAGTCCTTCGCCCAAGGTTATGGGGTCTTCGCCGGCATCGATCGGTAAGACGCCGCGAAAACGCCACATCGAGCGTGCGCGCTCATCGACGTCGAGATACAGATCGTCATACCGTACGAGTAGCGGCGCGTCGTCGTGCGGACACGTGCCTTGCAGCTCTTCGGCATCGAGCGTGTGCTCGGGGACGAGCGAACACTCGAGGTGCCGCAGCATTACTTCATACGGGGAAGCGTGGTGTCGGCGTCCGCAAGTCCGTACGCGACGACCGCCATCACCGCGGAGCTTTCCGCAAGCTCGCGCGGCACGATCTTGTCGAGCGTGTCGGCGGCCGTGTGATGGTAATCGAAATAGTGCCGGTCGTCTTGCAACAATCCGAGCGCCGGCGTACCGAGCTCGCTGAGCGGCCGGATGTCTTCTTCGGGTGATCCCTCGGTGAGTCGAATCGCCGTAGCACCGATCGGCGCGAGGACGTTCATAAGCGGCCGCAGTGCGCGCTCGCTTGCGGGCGTGACGTACGCGCTGATACCGAGCGGGTGCGATGCGCCGGTATCGGCTTCGATCGCCGCGACGTCGTTTTGTGGTTTGGCTTTCTCCGCATCGGCGTAACCTTGTCCGCCGCGCGTTCCGTTTTCTTCGTTCATGAACGCAACGACGCGAATCGTACGGCGTGGATGCAATCCGAGATGTTGCAGCAGCTGCGCCGTTTCCATCGCGATCGCGACGCCGGCCCCATCATCGATGGCACCGTCGCCCAGATCCCACGCGTCCAGATGTCCGCCGATCGTGACGACTTGTTCGGGATGCTCGCGTCCGGGAATCTCGGCGATGACGTTATCGCTCGGGGCATCGGGCAGCGTGCGCGGCGTGAGAATCAACCGCATGCGAACGACACCGCGTTGGCTCAGGCGCGCAATCTTATCGGCGTCTTCAGCAGCGACGGCGCCGGCCGGAATCGGTTTCGCATCGCGAAAGCTGGTTTGGCCGGCGTGCGGAATGCGAAAGTCGGCGCTACCCACGCTGCGTACGAGCGCCGCAACGGCGCCGAGTTTGGATGCCGCAGCGGGGCCGCGCCCTCGATACACGACCGCGTTACCATACGCTTGTCCGGCCATACCATCGTGGGCAAGTTGAACGTCGAACTTCTCATCGAACAAGACGATCTTGCCGGCGACGCCGGCTTGACCGAGACGTTCGAGCGTTGCGAAATCCGGGACGACGACGACGGCTGCTTCGAGTCCGGTTTGCGGCGTTGCGGGCGAAGTCCCGAGCGCGGTGACGACGACTTTTTGCGTCAGACCTTGCGGTTGTCCGGGCCATGCGGTGAGCTCGGCAAGTTCCGCGCCGCGCACCCAATGCGGCACCATAATCGGCTGCAAACGTGTCGTCACGCCGAGCGCTTGGAATTGTTTCTGTACGTACGTCACGGCAGCGGCTGCACCGGGCGAACCGGAGAGCCGGGGCCCAATCGTGTCGGCGAGATCAGCGACGCGACGGTATGCGTAATCATCCTCGAGCGCGGCGTCGCGAATCTTGGCACATGCGGCGAGCGTGGCGGCTGAGAACATCGAGGGCGCCGGTACCATCGACGGAGCTTGCGCGGCGGCGGGCGGACCAAATGACGCGACCGTCAGGACGAGTGCTGCGATCCAAGCAATTCGTACGAGCATCGCTCAGCGTTCCGTCGGACGCGCAGCGAATTCCTGGACGTCGTGGATCGAATCGATATTGCGCAGTGCCGGAAACAACTTCATCCAAAGCGCGGCGACGAGGATCGTGCCGACGCCGCCCAAGACGACGGATCGAATCGTTCCAAGCAGCGCGGCTGCCGCGCCGGATTCGAAGGCTCCCAGCTCGTTCGACGCGCCGACGAAAACCATGTAGACGGCGTTGACGCGTCCGCGCATTGAATCCGGCGTCGCGAGCTGGGTGAGCGAAGCGCGAATGTACATGCTGATCTGGTCAGATGCGCCCGCGACGACCAGCGCGACGAGCGAGAGCACGAAGTTGTGCGACAGTCCGAAGGCAATCGTGGCGATGCCGAAAATTGCGACGGCGACGAAGAGCCGCGTGCCGACGCGCCGCACCAAGCCGCGATGCGCGAGAAAGATCGCGGTAACGATCGCGCCGGTTGCCGGCGCGCTGCGCAAAATGCCGAGCCCGATCGGGCCGACTTTCAGAATGTCGCGAGCATAAATCGGCAAGAGCGCCGTTGCGCCGCCGAGCAGCACGGCGAAGAGATCGAGTGAGATCGCGCCGAGCAGCACCTCTCGCTTCTGAACGAAGCGCAATCCCTCCGTGACGCGCTCGATCCGTCCCGCGAGCGGCGCGGTATCGGGTTCGATGCGCCGGCCGCCGAGCGGTAGCACGGCGAGCGCCGCGATCAGCGAAGCGACGACACAGATAAAATAGGGCAGCTCCGGCGAGAGCGTGTACGCGATGCCGCCGATCGCGGGACCCGAGATGATCGCGGCTTCCATCAACGATGAGTTGAGGGCGATCGACCTGGGGAGCGCCTCGCGCGGGACGAGGAAGGGAAGCGTGGACTGGACTGCCGGTTCGTAAAGAGATCGTGCGACCCCGAAGAGGCCCAAGGTCGCGTAGAACGGCCACACGGCGCGTATGCCGGCGACGGTCATCCAAAGGAAGACGGCCCCGCACACCCCCGAGAGGACCATGCTCGCCGCGAGGACGCGCTTGTGACCAAGGCGGTCGCACAGCTCCCCGGCCGGGAGCGTGAGCACGAAAATGGGGATGAACTGGGCCAGACCCGCAAGACCGAGCGCGAGGGGCTGGTGGGTGATCGCGTAGAGCTGCCAGCCGACCGCAACCGATTGAACCAGCGTCGCGAGCTCGGAGAGGACGCGGGCGGAGAGGAACAGCGGCAGGTCGCGGGCGCGATAGGGCAGGCTAAAACCCCCTTTCCGGGAGGCCGATGAAAAAGAAGCGGGCCGGAGGGCAGTCCTACGTTTCTTTCACGTTCGTCTCAAGAACCAAGTGCGCTGAAATGTTGCGGAAATCTCGCAGCTGAACGGCGCCCCGAAAATCCACAAACGTTACGCCTCGAACTGAATGCCGAGATCGTTGTTCATCTACACGATCATGGCCGTCAGGTCAAGATGCATCTCATCGACCTGTCCGAAAATCGTGCGCGTTTCCGAACGGGCGTGGTGCTCCCTCCGCAAGCCGGCCTTACCTTTAAATGGATGGGCCCGTCGCGCGACACTCTCGTCGTGCACGGCCACGTCTCCGAAACGCGCATGATCGACAAGCGCACGGCCGAGTACGACATCCTATTCACGATGACGGACGGTGTTCGCGATCGCCTCGGCTTCGAGCTCAACGAAGTCTACCGTCGCCGGCGCGACAAAATAATGAACGCGACTGCCGAGATGATGGGCGACTTTGCGTTCGAGCGCGTCGCCGACCGCAAAGGGTATCGCACCGTCGTGCAATTTCCGGTCACGGTGCAGGCCAAGAAGAACGCGCAGACGTGGATTCCGCTACGCGGTGAAGCGCGCGATCTTTCGATCGGCGGCATGATGCTCTCGCTTCCGGACGAGTTCGAGAAGGGAACCGAGCTGGAGCTTTCGTTTCATTTGCCCTTCGATCACGAAGCGCACGATGTGAACAACAAAGTCGTCATCGAAGTCACGCCGTTCGGTGAACGCCGCCGCTCAGCGTCGGTGCCGGTTCGTCCCGTTCGAACAGATTCAAACGCGCGCGCGCATCATCAAGGTGCTCGGCAACGCACGCAACGGCGCGCCGCTCTACGGCGTCCGCTTCGTCGGACTCTCGGGCTTGCTCGAAGATGAAGTTGCGCGCTGGATTCACTCGCACCAGCTGATCCAGCTGCGCAAGTCGAAAGAGCCGAAGAAGCACCGCAAGGTCGCGCGTGCGGCGACGCCGGCACGTCAATCGTCGCTCGCGGCGAAACATCGCGAGTACACGGTCGCTGCAAGGACGATTAGCCTGCGTCAAGCAGTCGGCGAAGTGTTCGCGGCGGCTGCGCTTCCGAAAGTCGAGCACGAACGTCATCGCGAGCGCGTGCAACAACGCCAAAGTTTACGGCTCCCGGTTCAGGGGCCGCGTCTCGGCTCCGGCAAGCGAAGACATCTTCGGATTCAGCAAGCCGATGCCGGCGGCCGCCGAAGCGTCGGCCATAGGGCCCCTCGATCTTACGCCGGTCGCGCCGGTGGCCGATGAGCTCGATGTGTTCGGTCTCGGAAAGGTAAGCGCGTAGCCAAGTCGCGCGTCAAGATGGTCGAGTGCAGCGGTCTCGCTGCGCCGCTTGGCCTTTACTCACACGTAAGTCGCGTTAAATCGGGAGACCCGATTTATATTGCCGGACAAGTCGGCGTCGATGCGCGAGGCGAACTGGTAGGCCCGGGTGATTTTGCCGCGCAGATGCGTCAGACGTTCGAAAATCTCGGCATCGCGTTGACAGCGGCGGGCGGTTCGTTCGCCGACGTCGCGAAGTTCACGACATACATCACGCGCGACTCGGATCTTCTCGACGTTCATGGAAACTCGCAAAGAGATCTTTGCGAAGCTCTATCCTTCGGGCGCCTACCCGCCCAACACGTTGCTCGTGATCAGCCGGCTCGTCAAGCCTGAGCTTCTGATCGAAATCGAAGCGATCGCCGTCGTCTAAGCCGTTGCGCGCACGCGTGTGTGCAGCTTCGTGACGACTTCGCGCGCCGACTCGAGCGCGCCGGCCTGCCAGCCGTTGAGATAGCTCATGTGCTCACCCGCAAGATAGAACGGGCCTTCGCCGGCGCATAGCGTCGGGAAATACTTCTTGCGCATGCTCGGTCGTGAACGAGGCCCAACCACCCTCGTTGTACGGAATGCGATGCCACGCGACGGAGAATCCGTTTGCAGCGTATTCGGCCGGATATTGTTTGTGGATTTTGCCGCCTTGCTCGAGCGCAGCTTTGATCCGATCTTCGGGTGAAAGCGCACCCAGGCGCACCGCCGGTTTGTCGAACGCGTAGGCCGCCGTAAGGACGCCGCGCGGTGCGAAGAAGTCGAAGTTCGGATACCAGACCTGTGTGATGTCGTCGTTCGTATTCGAGATGCCGCCGTAAATGCGATCGTCTTCTTCCCAAAAGCGGCGCTTGAATTCGAGACCTACTTTCACGGTCTGCGAGTAGGCGATCGAGCCGATCGCCGTCTTCATTGTCGTGGAAAAATCCGACGGGATCTTTCGCAAGACAGGCAGGGGGATCGTGCAGATGCAGTACTGCGCTTCTGCCGCCTTATCACCGTTCCCGTCGCGGTAAACGACACGAACGCCGTCCGGCAAGCGCCGGATTTCGCGCACCTCGGTGTTGTAGCTGATGCGATCGCCGAGTTGCTTTGCGAACGCTACGGGGAGCGCATCCATCCCTCCGACGGGTTGGAACATCGTCGGCTGCTGATCGTACCCGCTCGTGAAAACGCCATTCATTCCGAAACGCGAGCGAATGAGCGGGATCAAACCCAGCGGATCGAGCGGTGTTCCCGGCGCATCGCACGCGCCCGGCGGTACGGAGTAGCCGGCTTGACCGGAACCTTTGTAGATCATGTTCGGATCGAGATTGCCGCTCTCGCGCAAATAATCGAGAAGCGCGGCTTTGTCGTCCTTGGTCATCTCTGCACCGAGTGCGTCTTGCGAGATTGCTTTCGCGAGCAGCTCTGAGGTGTAGCCGAGCATGTCGAAGCGCGCTTGGCGGGAGCGCACGCGGATGCCGCCGTTCATCGTCGAGTTGTAGTAATATGCGTTGAAGTTGTCGTTGATGAACGGCTGTATCGCGACTTTCAGTTCGCGATAGTAATCCATCGTGACATGATTGTGCGAGACGCGCGCGGGCCCGGGATTGAAGTACAGTCCCTCCGAGAATGTCGACACTTGCCGCGCGCCACCGATCTCGGTCGACGTAGTGCCGCCTCTGATCGTCCAGACGCGTCCACCCGGGCGCGAGCGCGCTTCGAGAATGTGGCAATCGTAGCCGTGCTTGCCAAGCTCGTAGGCGGCGCACATTCCGGCAACGCCGGCGCCGAGGATGACAACCTTCGTGCCGTTCCCCGAGCCCTGTACGTCGAGCGTTGCCGCTTCCGTACGTTCGGGCGCGAGCATAGCCAGCGCGGACATCGCAGCATATGACGAGCCGCCGGCAAGAGCGACGTGGTGGATGAACTCGTGACGACGCACGCAGTTCTTTATTCGAACTAATTGAAAAAGCCCCGCCGGAGCGGGGCTTTTCGTTTCAGGCAATTTTGGCTAGTGCTGGTCCTGTTTTTGATCGCCTTTCGGGGCTGCTTTTTGCGGTGCCGCATGTTGAGGCGCTGCGTGTGCAGGCGCCGCATGCTGCATGGCCGGGGCATGTTGCATTGGTGCTGCATGCGCAGGTGCAGCGTGTTGCATTGGTGCTGCATGCGCAGGTGCAGCGTGTTGCATTGGTGCTGCATGCGCAGGCGCAGCGTGTTGCATTGGTGCTGCATGCGCAGGCGCAGCGTGTTGCATTGGTGCTGCATGCGCAGGTGCAGCGTGTTGCATTGGTGCTGCATGCGCAGGTGCAGCGTGCTGCGTCATTGCGGGCGCGCGTTGCGGAGCCGCGGCCGGTGCGTGATACGTAGCCGCAGCTCCGTGACCCCTGACACTAGCTTGAGCTGCCGAGCGATCTTGTGCCGTTACGGGCTTGAAGTTCGCGGGTCGCGTTGCCGCGGTGTACGGACGTGCAACAGCTGCAGTCTGGGGACGCCCGTTGTTGACGCGCGCATAGTACGCGCGGTTTTGCGAAGCGATCTGCGCGTGTTGAACTTGCGCAGACGTCGGTGCAACGTGCTGCGCGTGCATGTAGGTCGCTTGTTGCGCCGTTGGACGCGTCCGCAGTCCACCCGTTCCGCCGACGTAGCTGGTCTGCGTAGCGCCGCGCTGATACGAATGGTAGTAGACGTTCCCACCGACGACCGAGCGGTTTACGTTGACGACATAGGTGTTGTAGACGAACGAGTTGTGGCGCCAGTAACCGCCGACATAGCCGTTACCCCAATAGCCGCCGCCGTAGTTGACCCCGCCGTAGTAGCCGACTTGCGGCCCCCAATATCCGCCCACGAATGCGAAGCCGAATCCGGTCCAATTCCAATAACCGGGCGTCCAGTACAAGCCGTATTGCGGCGCGTACACCCAGGTGCCGGGCACCCAGTAATAGCCGCCGGGTCCCCACGCCCAGTAGCCCGGCTCCCACACGTAATTGGGTCCCGGCGGGCCCGGCACATAGTAGACCGGGATCGGGGGCGGCGCCGTCCCGATGGTGATTCCGACTGAAACTTGCGCTCGAGCAGATAAAGGAAAGGCCACGAATGCGAGCGCCGCGATCATGACCGCAAAAAGACGTAGAGCTTTCATATACTGCCTTGTCCCCCAAACAAGGGGCTAACAATCCCCGGCGCCCCGAAAATGTATAGTACAAAGCGACGCAGCCTCCCAAACTCCAGCCGAGTTACAGTGGGAGTATGAAAGCCCCGGCTGGCCGCGTTCACTACGGCTGGATCATCATTCCCCTGACGTTTTTCGTGCTGTTGGTCGCAGCCGGCGCGCGTTCGACGCCCGGTGTGCTGATGCAGCCGATGGAACACGAGATGGGCTGGACCGCCGCGACGATCTCGATCGCCGTTGCGATCAACATCGCGCTATTCGGGCTCATGGGCCCGTTCGCGGCTGCACTCATGCAAAGCATCGGCGTACGCAAGACCGTCTTGCTCGGTCTCGGTGTCGTGGCGATCTCGACGGCCTTGACTTCCTTTGTGCAAACGCCGCTGCAATTAGTGCTCACCTGGGGAATCGGCGTCGGACTCGGCGTCGGCATGATCGGCATCGTGCTCGCGGCGACGGTCTCGACGCGCTGGTTCGTCAAGCGGCGCGGAACCGTGACGGGAATCCTGACTGCTGCGAACGCTACCGGTCAGCTCGTGTTCCTACCCGTACTCGCCGTCATCGCGCAAAATTTTGGCTGGCGCAACGTCGGGCTCTTCGTTGCGGCGGCAGCACTCGTGGCGGCGATCCCGATCGCATTCCTGATGCGCAATCGTCCGGAAGACGTCGGCTTGCGTCCATACGGCGCGACGGCGGACAGCGAAGCCGCCGATCCGCCGCTGTTGCGCAGCGGCAATCCCCTTCGCACGGCGTTCACGACGCTGCGGGACGCTTCGAAAAAGCGTGACTTTTGGCTGCTCTTTGGGACGTTTTTCATTTGCGGCGCGAGCACGAACGGATTTATCGGCACGCACTTTATCCCAGCGTGCGGCGATCATTTCATCCCTGAGGTGCGCGCGGCCGGTTATCTCGCACTGATGGGGGGTTTCGATCTCGTCGGCACGACGCTCTCAGGCATTCTCACCGATCGACTCAACAGTCGTTATCTGCTGTTCTGGTATTACGGTTTGCGCGGACTCTCGTTGATGTTTGTGCCGGTGGCGTTCACGATTACCGGCCCGTTCGGTTTGCCGCTGTTTGCGTTATTCTACGGGCTCGATTGGGTCGCGACCGTTCCACCGACCGTGCGCCTTACCGTCGATGCCTTCGGACGTGATAAAGGCCCGCTCGTATTTGGTTGGATTTCGGCCGGCCATCAGCTCGGCGCAAGCTCGATTGCATTGATCGCGGGCATAATTCGCACGACGCAAGGCAGCTACGATTCGGCGTTCTATCTGTCGGCCGTGCTTTGTCTGCTTGCAGCCGCTGCATCGTTGACGATCGGTCTTGGCCGTCGCTCCGCGTTGCAACCGGCAGCCGCGACGTAGCTCAAGTTAGGCGCTTCTCGAACCAGTAATGCGCGTAGCGCTCGTCGTTGAACGGCGGGACTTCGCGATAGCCGGATTTGCGGTACATCGCGATCGCTTCGGCGAGTGCGCTATGGGTCTCGAGACACGCCGTTTTCGTGCCCGCCTCCCGGGCGAGTCGTTCGAGCTCCGAGAGCAGCCGTCGTCCCAGGCCAACGCCGCGAACCGCGCTGGAAACCCACATCCGTTTGAAATAGGCGCGGGAATTTTTCAGAAACAAGATCGCGCCGCACGCTACGGGCTCACCGTGCAAGCGCGCGACGACGAAGTACCCTTCGGGCGGCTTGAAGTGATCGGCTGTCGCGAGCGTGCTCCGTGCGGGATCGAATCCGCCTGGAAAGCGTCTCCGTAGCTCGGCGAAATATTGTTCGAGGCACAACTGCGCATCGCGCGTGTTCGGATCTTCGACTGCGAACGACACGAGCGACGCGCCGAGGAGAGCCTCGACTTCATGCATGGCAGTGACAAGACGTTCGCGTTGATTCAAATCGAGCGGCTCGAGCAGCGAGCGCGCCGCGGCGTTTGCGCGCCGATCGACTTCCTCGCGTTCCTTATGCCCCGCAGCCGTGAGCGTTGCGCGACGTACGCGTCTGTCTGCTTTGCTCGTTACGACTTTGATCAGACGCTGCTTTTGCAGCGAGCCTAAGACGCGACTCACATAGCCGGAGTCGAGGCCGAGCTTGGCGCGCAAATCACGGATGTCGCTACCGTCGCGGCCGATCTGCCACAGCACGCGCGACTCGCCGTAGGGGCGCGGCCGGTCCAAGAAGCGATCCACGACGGTACCGGTGCGCTCGGCGACCATCCGGTTGAAGCTCCGAACGCGTTCGATAGCGGCCTGATCCATTCTCTGACTTTAGTCAGATAATGGCGACAAGCCTCTGCCGGCCGGCGACGAACTGGCCGTGGTCGGTGAAGCGAAAGCAGCAGAAGCCACACGGGTTCCCGGACGACGGCGTCATTCGCGTGAGCCGCGAGCGGCGTCGCGCGAGCAGCGTCACTATGGTTCACGGTCTTGCGCCGCACGAGCTCGATGCGATCGGCGCATCGCTGCGCAAACTCTGCGGTACCGGCGGAACGGCGAAGAACGGAGTCGTCGAGTTACAGGGCGATCATCGGGATCGCGTCATGGCTTGGTTTGAAGAACAGAAGCGAAGAGTCAAGCGCGCGGGCGGTTGATACCCTACTGCGTGAATTGACCAGCCAGATCGCTCCAGTCACTGGCGCGCTTCGTTACGGTGTCGACGATCTGAATTTGCAGCGTCCCGAATGCATTGTCGTGCAAGAGATCACCGGCCGAAAACGTGACCGCCGCGCCCGATGCAGAATTGCGATGCACGTCAGCCGGAGGTACGGCAACCGCCGTCGCATCATCGCTCAGCGCATCACAGGGCGTCGCAGTATGCGGTGCTTGCCGGATACGTACTTGAAAGCGGCGCGGCAGGCTTTGCGCGCCAAGATCGATCGTAAGCGCATCGCTTGCGTGATGGACCGGGGCGGCCGGCGTCGTTCCGACCGTCTCGAGTTCAGGACGCTCGCCGCCGAGACGCAGCGCAAACGCTTCTCCGTTTCCGCCCGCCGACGGAACGAGTTCGGCCGTCACGACACTACCTTCACGTGCATCTTGACCCCCGATCGCCGGACCGATAAAGCACGCAGTGTCCGCGTTCGAGGCCGGTGTCTTTTTATAAACGTTGGGACCGATCCGCATGGCGCTAAGACCGTCAAATCCGCCACCCGTCAGGAAGATTTCCCGATCTCCGAGGTACGCGATCTGACCCGGTTTCGCATCGACCTGTGCCGGCGCCGGCTCGATCGCGAGCGTCGTGTCGTCTGCGATGCGGCGATGCTGTGCGGCATCAGCTTGAAAAAAATGAATGTGCGCAATACCCGCGGGGATCGCACCTAGCGAACCCTTGAGCTCAACGCGCCGATCGTCGAGGTGATCGATCGCGAGTGGGATCGGCGTATTGCCCGCCATTTGCAATTCCGCACCTGACAGGCACGGTGCAGCTTCCGAAGACGCAACCGCATCGAGCGTTCCACCCGCGAGCGCCGGATGGTACGCAACGGTCTCGACCGTCCACGCAGCGCTGCCCGGCACGGCAAGGTGTGCAACTGTCTGTTGCGATTGTACGAGTGGACCGAATCCGAATCGGCCGCTCAGCTTCACATCATAGCCTCCTCCGCCGTGCAGCAGGGTGCGATCGATCGTTGGCGCCGCTGCGGTTCGCGGATCGATCGGAATGTGAATGGTCGCGCCGTTTCCCGCCGTCAGCGTCGCGCTCGTGTCGTTGACGTATTGCGAGGTTTTATTCAGATGCACCGGAAGCTCGACGCGCGACGACCCTGCGCATGTGCCGGTCCCTTTGTCATCGCTCACGACGGCCGGCGGACTGCTGAGCGCGTCGGGATCGCCGATCGTAAAGAACAATACGCTCGAGTACGCAGCCGGTGGCCGCAGCGTCGGAACCTTGAGTCCCATCAAAAGCTGCTGTGGCGTCGCTCCGGGCATAATCGGTTTCGTCAATCGCAGCGACGTCGGTAGATATTCGTATTCTTTGTGGCCGTCTTGCGAGAAGATTTTCCAAATCGCCAAGAGCGGTTGCAGGTAAAGCGCGAGCTGAACCGGCGTCGCTGCGCTTGCAACGCCGCCGAAAAACTGCGCCTGCGTCGGCGCTTCGATATTCGTTTGGTATTGCACGGAGAGCAAGCTGCTCTGCACGCAGTTCGCGACCTCGCCGGAGGTCGCACCGGGCACATAGCACGCGCTGACCGAATCGGGCGATGCACCGAGCGCTGTTGCGATTCCGACGACGCGCTCCTGGTCGGAAATGGGATCGATCGCGCCTTGCGCAAGCGACGCGAGAAAATCGCTGAACCAGCTATAGCGTTCAACGGCGTCGTTAGAGGAAACCGACATGTCTTTGAAGTCGGTCGGATGCGCCTGAACGTAGTCACGTACGCCGTCCATGCCGCGCGTTTTGCCGTCTTCCGGAACGATGAAGAAGACGGGGATGCCGCGGTAGTCGCGGCTACCGTAGGCGAAATGCAGCGACGACGAGGCCGGCGTTGCCGCTCGCCGTCCGCGCGGAGTGGAAAAGAGCCGGTCGTTTGCGCCGCTCTTGGCGTAGAGCCATCCGACCGGCGGCGTTTCGGTGATGAAGGCGACATTGACGTGATAGTTCACTTTCGCGGGCGGTCGCGTGTAGTCGACAAACCGCACCGAGATCTTGTCGCCGGGCGCAAGTGCCGGCACTGCAGCAGCCGGTAGGGTGACGGCCTTGCCGTCGACGGTGCGGGTGACGGTTGCGTCGATACGCGATGCGGCAGCCGGTCCCACGCTGGCTCCGAAGGCGAACGGCTGGGTCTGAGCGGCGCGGGCCGCGAGTGGTCCGACCAGACCCGCGACAAGAAATGTAGCAATGAGACGTCGGTATCGCATCTCTCACTGTAACGCTACCGCGCGCACGCCTGTTCCGAGGTGAAAAAAGAGCCCCGGCGACTGCCGGGGCTCTCTTGGGCGCGCGGGTCGTTCTATTGACCCAGACGTCCGTTGTCCGGATTATCGGCCGCATACGGTGCGGTGACCGGCGTAGTCGGCGTATTTACCGTGTTGTCTTGCGCGAATACGGCAAGCGGCGCGATAACGGTCAGCGACATGGCGATCAGTGTGATTCGAACGAGGTTTTTCATCCAGAGTTTCCTTCGCAGTCAGAGAGGTGCTGCCAAGACGCTATCTCCGAATGGTTGGCCTCACCCAGGAGCCGGCATGGAATGCGCTGGGGAAAAATCCGAGCATTATCCGGCGCTTGGCAGGATGAGCGCGAAGACCGTATTGCCGGGCTCCGCGTTTTCGAGAACGATGCGTCCGCCGGATCGTTGTGCGGCCATCGATGCAATTGCGAGACCAAGTCCCGAACCCTCAACCGTGCCGCCGTAGTCGCCGCGATAGAAGCGTTCGAAGATGCGCTCGCGATCGCGGGCAGGTATGCCGGGGCCGCCATCACCGATGCGCGCGAAAGCGTCGCTGTTCTGTACGCCTACGTCGATGTGCACTTCGGTTCCGTGGCCGTACTTCAGCGCGTTGTCGATCAAATTGCCGAGCGCGGCATCGACTTCGAGCGGATCGGCCGTCACGAGCGCGCGTCCGTTATGCCGAAAAACAATCTTTCCGGAACGCGACGCTTGCACGCGTGCAACCGCGTCACGCGCGACGTCCGTCAAGTCGATGCGCGACTGTCGTGTGGCCCGCTCGGGTGAAAGCTTCGCGCACGTGATCAGCTGCTCTACGAGCAACCGCATGCGCCGTGTCTCTTTTGCCATCGCGGCAGAGGCTTTGTGGCGGACCGCCGTATCATCATAGCCGCCCCGCTCCAGAAGTTGATGAAAGCCGCTGATCGCGGTCAGCGGCGTCCGCAGTTCGTGTCCGGCGTCGGCAATGAAGCGGCGCATCTGTTCTTCGATTTCTTCCCGCTCGCGAAAAGCCGCCGCAACTTGCGCCGCCGCATGATTGTATGCGTCGGCCAATTCGCCAAACTCGTCGTGATCGGAGATCGCGAGTGAGCGCGGCGTAAAATCGCCCGTCGCGAACCGGCGGAGTTCCGCCGTAACTTGCTCGAGTGGCGACACGGCGTGATTTGCAATCCAGCGTCCGATGAAGAACGATCCGATCAGCGCAAGCAAGATCGCGCCGGCGGCCATCTTGGCGTATTGATACACAACGGCGTCGGCGTATTTTGCATCGGGAAGCACCAGAACGCCGGTGTCTCGGAACGCGATCGTCTCTATGGGTAGACCGAGCGCAGCCTTGAGTTTGCCGCCAAGGTTCGGCTCCGGCACGATTGCGCCGCCGCGTCGCGCAACGGTTCGCGCAAAGCGCTCGACGGTTGAAGATCCTTCAGTTGGGCCGACGACGAGTGCGCCCTTGACGCCGGCTTCGTCGACAATGCGCCGCATCAACGCGAGCGTCGGCATTTCCGGATGCGCCGCGACGATCATATGCGCCCGCGCTGCGCTCGTTTCGACCGCGCGCGTAATCGGACGCGTCGCGATTCGAAATGCGAGTTCCGTGACGGCAAGGATGATGAGGATCGCAGCGACGGCGGTAATCACGCCGTACGTGATGCCGAGTCGCGCTCGCAGCGAGCTCACGGGCTAGGCTTCGCGCAACGCGTATCCGACGCCGCGAACCGTATGGATGAGTGCCGGCAGGGGCTGCACGTCGATCTTTGTGCGCAGGTACGAAATGTAGGTCTCGACCGTCCCGATCGTCACCTCGTGATCGGATTTCCAGACGAGATCGACCAATTCTTCGCGCGTGAAAACGCGACGTGGCCGGCGCGCGAGCGTCGTCAACAAATCGAACTCGCGCGTCGTCAACGGAATGTAGCGCTCGCCGCGGCGTAGCGTGCGCGCGTCAAGATCGATTTCCAAATCGGCGAATCTGAGCAGCGAGGGTTGTGCCAGATTCGGTCGACGCATCGCTGCGCGGACGCGTTCGATCAGCTCTTCGAGATCGAACGGTTTGGCAAGATAATCGTCGGCACCGGCCCGTAATCCCTCGACGCGATCGCGCGCGTCGCTCCGCGCGGTCAGCATCAAGATCGGTTTTTCGCTAATCCGACGGATCAGCGGGATAACGGAAAGCCCGTCGATCTTCGGCATCATCACGTCCAGGACGATGCAATCAGGATCCCAATCGCGCACGAGCGTCAAACCCTCCGCACCGTCGACGGCGCACCGTGCTTCAAAGCCGGCCTTCGTCAAGGTCATCTCGAGCAAGTCTCGCAAGCTCTGCTCGTCGTCGATGATCGCGACCCGTTCGTTGTGTTTCATGGGGACTATCTTGGTCCATAAGCCTGGGAAGAACTACCAAGCTTTTCCCAGAAAATCCACAGAATATGAAACCGCTTATCGTCTTCGACGTGAACGAAACGCTCCTCGATTTGGATTCGGTAACACCGGTCTTCGAGCGTATTCTGGGCGACAAGCTCGCGATGCGCCTATGGTTTGCGGACCTCATCCTGTACTCGGAGGCGTTGACGCTTGCCGGCGTTTATGTGCCGTTTACCGACATCGGCGCTGCCGTGATGGAGATGTTGGCTCGCACGCGCGCTATCTCGGTTACCAAAGAAGACAAGCTCGCATTGACCAACGCGTTCGCATCGATGCCGCCGCACCCGGAGGTCCCAGCGGCGCTGGATCGACTACGCGAAGCCGGATTCCGGCTGTTCACGCTCACGGACAATCTGCTCGAGATTCAGACACGTCAGCTCGAGGGCGGCGGTATCGCGCAAAGTTTTGAACGCCGTTTTACTGTCGATGCAGTCGGCCACCACAAGCCCTCGCGTGAAGCGTATGCGTACGTCGAATCACAGCTCGGCACGCGGCCGTCCGACATGCTCCTGATTGCGTGCCACACGTGGGATACGATCGGCGCTCTCGGTGCGGGCTGGCATGCCGCACTCATCAAGAGGGTTGGCAACGACGTCCTCGGCGTCGGCCCTCAACCCGAAGTAACGGGGGCCGATCTGCGCGACGTCGCCGAGCAGCTCATCGCGCGCTATCCGTAGTTCAGCGGTTGATCACGGCCACGCGAAGTCGGCCGTGTGGATCGGTCGTCGCCCACATGATGCCGCCCGCAACCCACGACATTCCGTTACGGCAGAAGACATCGCGCGGTTCGTCTTGTTGAAGAGACGCGATCACGCCCGGTGTGAATATCCTCGAGTAGCGCGCCAAGAGATCGCGCTTGCTCGCGATCGGGACTGGGTGGTTAGGTCCGATGTTCACGTTGAGCGGAAATTGCACCAGCGATACGAGCGCGTAGCGATCGTTTCGAATCGCCGCACGCTTCAACGCTTGTCCAAGAGCGACTATTTGATCGAATGTCCCCGTTTGCCAATCGCAGGTCGTTTCCGAAACAAGATTTCCCCGGCGGTCTCGCACGACGATGTGCTGGATGCGGTCCTGCGTCTCGATGACGGCGGTGTTGCCGCCGTAGTGCACGACACGCACGGAAGCCGTTGCAAGCAGTAGCGGCGCGAGCGTAACGAGCACCACCAACCGAAGCTTCACAGGCGCGACCACTCGAGACGCTGCGTCTTGCGATTCCAAACGAAGTGGATCGAATCACACACGCCGTCGACAACTGCGAATCCTGAACGCTCTACGCGCAAATGAACGGGAAGCTTGCAGACCGCGTCCTCGCGCCCCGGATCGACAGGAAAGCGGAAGCGTTCCGGCATCCGTCGCGGATCGCCGAAGTGCACGACGACGGTTGCGTCGTCTCGCCCTGAAATGAGCTCGATCGTATCCGCGCGCCCATCACCGTCGACGTCGATGACGAGCCGTGAAAGCACGACGAGCGCCAAGGCTAAGGATAGGACGATCGTCGCGGCCATTGGATCTAGAGCGTAGCACAGCCGGAGGCTACCCGTATATGCCTTGACGGGCATATGCTCCGTGGTGTATATCAAACGAGTGGAGTCTGTGTTCGAAATTATTGCGGAGCCGAACCGCCGTGCGATATTGAGCCTCCTGGTCTCCTCACAACAGACGGTTGGAGAGATCGAACGCCGCCTTCGCATGTCGCAGCCGACTGTGTCAAAGCACTTGCGCGTGTTGCGCGAGGCGGGCTTCGTGGAATCATCGGTCAACGCGCAGCACCGTGTCTATCGGCTGAAGCCTGAACCCCTTAAAGAGGTGGATGCCTGGCTGGCTCAGTTCCGCCGATTCTGGTCCACTCACGTGGACGCTCTCGAACGCCACCTCGACCGCATGTATCCGTCAACGCCACCGAAGAGGAAGAGAAGGAGAAAATGAGATGAGCACTCGCGAGCAGTACGCGCCGGGCCCGGCTAACGTGGCGAAGGTACAAAAGGACGGAGAGAAGTGGACGCTCGTTCTCAGCAAAGAACTGCGTCACTCGCCAGAAAAAGTTTGGCATGCACTAATCGACCCTGCGCAGCTGCGCGAATGGGCGCCCTTCGAAGTCGATGGCAGCCTTGGCAAAGTTGGCAGCGCAGTAAAGCTTACTTGGGTCGGAGCGCCCGCACCAATCGAAGCGAAAGTGACGCGGGCCGAGGCTCCAAAGATGCTCGAATACAACACCGGCGAGAACGACATGCGCTGGGAGCTCGAAGCCTCAGGCGGCGGGACGCGCCTGACGTTGTGGACCGTTATCGATCGCCGCTACATCTCAATGGGTGCTGCCGGATGGCACATTGGGTTGGATGCTTTGGATCTGTATCTGGGCGGAACTCCAATGGGCCGTATGGCGGGACCCGAAGCGATGAAGTTCGAGGGTTGGCAGCGGCTGAATGCCGAGTACGCGCAGCAGTTCGGCGTCGAACTGCCCAAATGGGGCTAACTATTCAGCGTACGAATCCGACAGTTTTACAGTCGATTGGAAATACCGCACTCGTTGAGTTGCGCCATGTTGTGCCGTCAAATTGTGCGACCGTAGTTATCAAACTTGAGTGGCAGAATCCGACAGGAAGCATGAAGGACCGCATGGCGCTCTCAGCGATTTCTCGCGCAGAGTGCGACGGGCGACTAAAGCCGGGCTTCACAGTTATTGAATACACGGGTGGAAGTACTGGTGCATCGCTGGCGCTCGTCTGCAACGCGAAGAGCTACCCGATCAACGTAATCAGTTCGCGGGCGTTTAGCCGCGAAAAGCTGGATCACATGGTCGCATATGGTGCCACACTAACTCTCGTTGAGCGCGACGTCATTACGAAGCAGCTCTTTCTCGACATGATCGAGGCAGCGCGCAAAATGGCTCGGAAGCCGAACACGTATTGGACGAACCAACTCGAGAATCGCGACATGGCAGTTGGATACGAGTCAATCGGCGACGAGGCTTGGGAACAGACGAGCGGCCACGTCGATGCGTTCGTTCAGATGGTTGGAACATCGCACTCGCTGCGCGGGACCGCAACCGCACTGAAGCGCCACAATCGAAAATGCTTGACGGTTGCCGTCGAGCCCGCGGAATCGCCTGTGCTTTCCGGCGGTGCTTCAGGTGCGCATGGCATCGAAGGCGTCGGCATCGGGTACGTGCCTCCGCTCTGGGATTCAGCTCTCGTCGATCGCATTGTCGCAGTCTCGACCGACGAGGCCAAGGCGATGGCGCGGCGCGTGGCCCGCGAGGAGAGCATCTTTGCTGGAACGTCCTCCGGCGCCAACGTCTGCGCCGCCATCAAGATCGCTGAGGAACTCGGACCAGGATCAACCGTCCTCACGTTAGCGATCGATTCCGGGCTAAAGTATCTCAGCACGGATCTCTATCGGCTCGCGCAATGATTTTTTTGGACACGGCGGCGGTTGCCTTCGCTGTCGCGCTCGTGGCGGTCGGCCTGCACTATCTCGTGCAACGCACCGTTGGCCCGCGAATACTTGTCGAGCAAAACAACGTAGCCGGCTTTATCTATTCGGCCATCGCCGTAACATACGCGGTCGTGCTGGGTTTCGTCGTTGTCGTCGTTTGGGAGAAGTACGGCGAGGTTCAGAATCAGGTCGCTACTGAGGCTGCTGCCCTCTTCGACCTCTATCATACCGCCCGAGCCTTCCCGCAACCGGTCAGCCTAAAAATCCGTGCCGACCTGCGCGGATACGTCGACGACGTCGTCACGAAGGAATGGCCGGAAATGACCAAGGGAACGCTGGCGCTGAGCGCGGTTTCCGATGTCGAGAACATTGCGCGAGAGATCGAAACCTTTTCGCCGGAAAACACGGGGCAACAGGATGCGCACGAGATCGCGATGCAGGAGCTGCTTCGCGCCTTCGACGCGCGCCGCGCGCGCATTCTCGCAACGAGCGCATCGGTGCCGCCGATTCTTTGGTTTGGCTTGATCGCGGGAGCGTCAGCGACGCTCGGTTTCACATTTCTCTTCGGCGTTCAGAACCGTATCGTGCAGCTCTTGATGACGGGGATCCTAGCCGCGCTGATCACGATCATGTTCGTCGTGATCAAGGAATTCGACACGCCGTTCCGCGGGCCGAACGCAATCACGCCGAGTGTTTGGCTCTATTACGAAAGCCGCATGAAAGTGCTCGAAAACCAACCTTAGTTTTCCTGAACGAGGTGGATGCTTCCATCGCTCGTGTGAACGTCGAGACTCCCGTTTCCGGTCCCGACGCGCACGGTCTGTGTCGACGAGTCATCGTCGTCGTTCTTTCGCGTTCCCGCGACGGATGCACCGGCATCGAAGCCGGTCGCCGTGATTTTCCCATCGTCCGTATCGGCGTTGACGACGGTATTCGTCCCAGAAGTAAAACCGAGCGTCACTCGGTCGCCGCTTTCGATGCTGCCGTCGTGAACTCGCAGCGCTGTTCCCTCAACGCGATCGTTCCGGGCGCTTGCGTCGAGACGTTCGGCCGCGACCTCGTGCATGATGACGGGACCCCTCGTTGCGCTCAAACGCAATATGGGCCCATCATAGTCTTCGATTCTGATGAAACCATTGCCGAGACTCGTAAATGACGCCTCGGCGCGTAAGCCGTTCGCCCTTATGTCGCCCGCATGGTGCACCGTAACTTTTGTTCCCTCCGGCACGACGATCGTTACCATGCGATTGTCACCGGTTGAGAACCCATGCTCGGACCCTTTTCCGATGCGGACCGTCTGGCCATCCGCAAGTGCGGTAATCGGTGCCTTCGAGCGGAAGAGCCCGTAATCGCGGCTTGGACTGACACTGACGTCGATCTGGGTTGCTTTGCCACTTAGTATCGTGAGATCGGCATAGCCGATATCAACGCTGAGCGACGGATGCGGGCCGACATCGAAGATTTGATGCGGGCCGCCCTCGATGAGGTGCGATCCGTGCGTAAGCTGCGCGAAGGCGGGCGGCGCAAAAGACGGTCCGATTTGGTCGCCCCGAACCGCTTCGATGGCCGTGCCGACGATCGCCAGCTCCGCGACGAGGATCGCGGCGAGGATCGTGCCTCGTGAGATCACGAGGCGTGTACGGTCGACGGGGTGATTTTGTTTCGCTAGCTAGGCCGCCATCAGGCCCCCGTCGATCGTCACGATCGAGCCATTGATGTACGCGGCAAGATCCGATGCGAGGAACACGGCGAGGGACGCAATCTCTTGGAGCTGCGAGAGACGACGCAACGGGATCGTCGCAAGTATGCGCTCGCGCGTCCCTTCCTTTTCGAACAGTGCGCGGGTCATCGGCGTCTCGGTGACTGCCGGCGCGATCGCGTTGACGTTGATGCCGATCGGGCCGTACTCGCGCGCAAATCCTTTAGTGAGTGCATGCACGGCCGCTTTGCTCGCACCGTAGAGCGTGCTCCCGACCGAACCGCCGCCTTTGAAGGCTGACACGGAACCGAGATTCACGATTTTCCCGTAGTGGTTTTTGCTCATGGCGCCTACCGCCGCTTTACAGCACGAAAACACACCGGCAACGTTGATCCGCGAGAGCGCTTCCCAATCCTCAAGTGTCGAATCGTCGAGCGATCCGGTGCGAAGGATGCCGGCGTTGTTGATGGCTATATCGAGCTTCCCATCGCGTGACAGGATTGCATCGATAGCTTCCTGTACCGCTTGCCCATTTCCAACGTCTAAGCCGATGCCAAGGGCCAAGCCGCCCGTAGGATCCAGCGCTGCGGCGGTCGAGACGGCTGCGCGCTCGTCAAGATCTGCGAGATAAACCTTTGTGCCTTCAGCGACGAGCAGCTCGGCGATCGCACGGCCAATACCGCCCGCCGCTCCTGTAACAAATGCAATTCTGCCGGCTAATCCAAAGTCCATAATAGAAGGAACTTGCGACGCCGAAACGGAGCAGCCTTTTCGATGCCGGAACTTAGCTACAGTGACGTTCGCGATATACTCGCGCTCATTGAGAACTCGACGCTCGATGAGATACACGTTGAGTTCGGAGATTTCAAGCTCGATGTCCGCCGTCATGCGGCGCCTTCAGCTTCCGTTCCGGCGCCGTTGGCGGCCACGCCACCGGCCGCCGCCTCGCCCCATGCAGTTTCGGATGAGGGCTTTGTGCTCGCGCCGGGACAGTTCGCGATTGCCGCGCCGATGCTCGGGATGTTCTATCGCGCGCCGAGCCCGGATGCGCCGCCGTTCATCGAGGTCGGCAAGTCAGTCGCACCCGACGATTCGCTCTGCATCATCGAAGTCATGAAGCTCATGAACACGATCAAGGCCGAACGCCCAGGTCGCGTCGCAGCCATACTCATCGGCAATGCCATGATGGTTGAATTCGGGCAAATGATGATCGTATTCGATCCATTGTGATCCAGCGCGTCTTGATCGCGAACCGCGGTGAGATTGCGGTTCGCGTCATCGCCAGCTGCCGGAAACTCGGCATCGAAACTGTCGCGGTCTATTCGCAAGCAGATCGCGAGGGATTGTGGACGCGTATTGCCGATCGTGCAGTCTGCATCGGGCCGGCGCGCTCGAGCGACAGCTACTTAAACGCTCCAGCTCTTGTGACCGCAGCAATTGGTAGCGGGTGCGACGCGATCCATCCGGGCTATGGCTTTCTTGCAGAGAACGCTGCGTTCGCGAAGCTGTGTGAGGAAAACGGCCTCATCTTTATCGGACCAACCTCCGAGGCGATCGCTCAAATGGGCAACAAGATTGCGGCGCGCCGCATCGCGCACGCAGCAGGCGTTCCGACGGTTCCAGGCTCGGAAGGTCGCCTCGAAAATCTCGAAGCCGCTCGCGAAATTGGCAATCGAGCCGGATATCCGTTACTTCTCAAGGCCGCCGCGGGCGGCGGTGGACGCGGAATGCGTATCGTTAGAAGTCCAGATGAGCTCGCGACGCGCTTTTCCGAAGCTGAATCCGAAGCGCTCGCTGCATTCGGGGACGGGTCCCTTTATGCTGAGCGTTTCCTCGAAGGCGTCCGTCACATCGAAGTGCAGATTATCGGCGACGGGCAAGGTCGAACGATTCACCTCGGCGAGCGCGACTGCTCGCTGCAGCGCCGCTCTCAGAAACTCATGGAAGAAGCGCCTGCGACGATTTTGGATCCACAGACGCACACGAAGCTCACGTCAGCGGCGGTTGCGCTCGCGCATCAGATCGGCTATCGAAGTCTCGGCACGATCGAGTTCGTCTTCGATCCGAAGGACGCGTCGTTTTATTTTCTCGAGATGAACACGCGGATTCAGGTCGAGCACCCGGTCACGGAGTTGGTAATGGGTCTCGATTTGGTCGCAGCGCAGTTGAAGATCGCGAGCGGCGAAGCGTTACAGCTGGAGCAGGAAAGCATTAAGGCAGCCGGACATGCGATCGAATGCCGCATAAACGCTGAGGATGCGGACCGCGATTTCCGGCCGTCGCCCGGAAAGATCACGGCATGGTCACCGCCGAGCGGTCCCGGGATTCGAGTCGATACGCATGTCTTCCAGGGGTATACGATTCCGCCGTTCTACGATTCGATGATCGCGAAGTTGATCGTTCACGGAAAGTCACGCGAGGATGCGATCGCGCGAATGCGCGCTGCACTCGCAGATTTCCGCGTCCAAGGTCCGGCGACGACGATCCCGTTCCACGAGCGGCTACTTGCAGACCCGCGCGTCATCGAGAATAAAACGGACACGAAGTGGATCGAGCGCGAATATCTCGCGCCGGCGGCCGTCAGTTCGTGAACGTCCTTATCACCGGCGGGACCGGACTCATCGGTTCAAAGATCGGCCGTTCTTTGAGCAATGCCGGTCACGCCGTCGTCGCCTACGACATCACGATTCCGCCGGGAGATTTTTCGTTCTTGAGCGCCGTCGAGCGAGGGAGTGTCGACGCATTGCACACGCTCATTCGCGTCATTGAAGAACGAAATATCGACATCATCGTGCACCTCGCAGCGGTGCTGGGAGGCTCGACGGAAGACGATCCGCTTACGGCGACCCACGTCAACGTTATGGGGACGCTCAACGTCTTCGAAGCCGCGCGCCTGTGCAAAGTGAAACGGGTCGTGGCAGCCTCGTCGATGGTCGTGTTTGGTTCGGATAGCGAGTACGCCGGAGAAATCAATGACGACTCGCCGCGACTCGGCGCAAAGCGTGCACCGATTTACTCGGGCAGCAAGATCTACATGGAAATGTCTGCAGAACTTTATACCCAGCGGTACGGCGTCAATATAGTGGGACTGCGTCCAAGCATTGTCTACGGTCCCGGGCGTCAATCCGGCGCTACCGCGTTTGCTTCGCAGCTCATCATGAATCCCGCGCTCGGAAAACCCGTTCGGGTCTCGGGCGGTGACGCGGTCGCAAACATGATCTACGTCGACGACGTGGCCGATGCGTTTTGCGCGCTCGTGCTCGCGCCGGAGAGCGCATTTGCGCGCCATCGTTTTTTCAATACGGGCGGCGATCGATGTACGATCGCGCAATTCGCGGACGCCGTGCGCAAGACGATCCCGGATGCGAAAATCGAGGTTGAGCCCGGGGGCGCGGGTGAGATCATGGGATACCCGACGAGGCTCTCGGACGCGGGTCTTCGGGAAGAGGTCGGCTTCCAGCGACGCTATACGCCCATCGAGCGTGGTGTCGCCGCATATATCGAGGTCGTCCGAACCGGCTTAACTTGACTTATCTTATCTTGTACCTTACGATGCGCCGGCATGGAGCGACCGGCTTTCGAAGGGCCTGAGCCCCGCTATATCCAGCTTGCCGACCAGCTAACGCGCCAAATCAAAGGCGGGCGTTACGGTCCGCATGCCCGGCTTCCAAGCGAGTCAGAGATCATGGCGGGCTGGAACGTCAGCCGGGTGACGGCGAGACAGTCGATGGCGCTTCTTGAGAAACGTGGGCTTGCCGTCCGCCGACGCGGCGTCGGCGCGTTCGTGACCGGACCCAAAGTCCACTATGACATCTCGATGGCCGGCTTTTACGACACATTGGTCGATCAGGGTCTCAACCCCGACGTCACGCTGCTCGACTTTCGTCCCGTAAACCTGACTGGGGAGTTAGCAGAGAGACTACAACACGATACGGCCATGCTCGTCGTACGGTTGTATCGCGTCGACGACTCGCCACTCGCACTAACCTACGTGTATCTTCATCCGGACGCTAAGCGCGTAACGCGCGAGCAAGCACTCGAGCACCCCGCATATGCGATTCTCGAGAAGGTTCTCGGTTACACGATTCACTCTGCCGATCTCGCGATTCGCTGTGAACCGGCGACGGAAGAAGTAGCCCTCCCGCTCGAGCTCTCCAAATCCGATCCGGTCATCATTCTCGAGCGAACGAGTTACATCAAATCCGGAAGACCACTCGAAACGACGGTCTGCTATTTGCGCCCTGAGGCCTACGAATTTCGAATCAGGGTTCGTGGCTCCGTTCCATTGGTACGCAATTTCCGCGCAGCAAAATAACAACGTAAGAGGGGAGAGTTCATGACAACGATGCAGGCGGGCACCGGCGTTGGCGCCGGTCTCGAATCCGGGATGAACATGCGCAAGTGGCAGATGGTTTGGATGTCCGTCGGCGGCGTTCTGCTCGACGGTTACGACATCACGATCATTTCGGTCGCGCTGCTTTTGCTGAAACCGCAATTCCACGCTACCGCAGCCGACGTCGGATTCATCGGCGCATCGACGCTTGCCGGCAACATCGTAGGCGCGCTGGTTTTTGGGTACCTCGCCGATCGCGTTGGCCGCAAGTACGCGTTCTATTGGGACATCATGTTTTTCGTGGTCTTTGCGATCGCGGCCGCATTTTCGCAGAACGTCTGGCAATTGGTGTTGTGGCGCTTCTTACTCGGCATCGGCATTGGCGCCGACTACGCGCTCGCGTCGCCGATCATTTCCGAGATCATCCCGACGAAGAATCGCGGGAAGATTCTGGCCGGAAATTGGGCGTTGGCGTGGCTGATCGGCGAATTGTTGGCGTTCGGCGTCGGTTACTTGCTGATTCCCATCGGACCTGATGCGTGGCGCTGGATGCTCGGCCTCGGAGCGGTCCCGGCGATTCTCGTGCTCTTTGCGCGCCGCTCGTTCGTCGAGTCGCCGCGTTGGCTGGCGAGCACCGGACGTGCCGTCGAGGCTCAGGCTATCGTGCGGGAGCTCGAAGGCGGCGAAGCAGCGGAAGTCGTTGTCCAAACGGTTCCGGCGCCGGCGCAAAAGAAAGTGCGCCATTTTGCGGAGCTGTTTTCGCCGGCGTACGCGAAGACGACGATCTTCGCCTTCGTGAACTACTTCGTGTTCAGCTTGGCATTTTATATGGCAGGCGTCTTTCTTCCGACGATTTTGAGTCTGGCCGGATTTGCCAAAGAGCCGCAGTCGATTGCGCTCGGAAATCTGGCGGTGCAGAGTGTCGGATTGCTCGGCATGGTGGCATGCTTTTTCTTGATCGATACCATTGGACGACGCGTGTTGGTCATCGGCGGCTTTATCGGCATGGCCTGCGGTATCTTGATCTATCTTCTTACGCCAAAGCCGACGGGACTCGTCATGCTCATCGGTTTTGCGCTCTTCGAGTTCATGGTCTTCGTCGGTCCGGGAATCATGAACAATGTTTATTTGGGTGAACTGTGGCCGACGCGGATTCGAACGACGGGCGCGGGTGTCGGTGCTGCCGGAGGCCGCATTAGCTCGATGCTCGGTGTGTTCTTCTTGCCGCTCGCCGCACAGACTTGGGGCGTCAAAGGGATGTTGGTCATTCCGCTTGTTGCCTGCGTCATCGGAGGTGTGAACGCGCTTCTGTTTGCGCCGGAAACGGCCGGCCGCTCTTTGGAAGAGATGTGGGGAGAATGACGCTCAAGCGTTTAGGCGCCGCGCTCGCGATTCTAGTTGCGCTCTCGATTACCGGCGGGACGAGAATTGCATCCGCGCAGGCGAAGCCGCAGATCGTCGTTCGCGTCGCCGATCAACCCGGCGCCGAAGCCGCGTACGGCGCGTTCTGGATCGCGAATCTCAAGGGGTACTTTCGTGAAGACGGCATCACGATCGACCGCCACACGTATGCAAATGGTCCGGAGGCCGAGCTCGACCTAGCCAACGGGCACGTCGACATGGTGATGGCGGCGCTGCTGCCGCACTTGCAGGCGTTCGCCAATGGCGCTCCTCTGCGCATCGTCATGTCTCTCACCAAGGGAAATACGACGCTGATCGCCGGCAAGAGTATAACCGACGTTAAGCAGTTGAACAATCAACGCGTTGGTACGCCCGGTCTTGGAACGATTCACGACACGGCGCTCGGACTCGTGGAAGAAGAAAACCATATCACCGTTACGCACGTGCCTGCCAAGATCACCGACCTCGCCGTGATGCTCGCCAAAGGCGATATCGTCGCGTTCGAAGGTTGGGAGACGGTTGCCGCGCAGACCGTTCTCACCGTTCCGGGAGCGCACTATCTCATAAGGCAGCCGGTTCCGAATAACGAAAATCTCGAGTTGGCGGCCTCGACGGCGTTTACCACGCAGCACCCGCAGACGGCCGAAGCCGTCGTTCGCGACGTTGTCCGCGCGATGCGGTTCATCTCCGCGTGCAAGCCGCAGGCCATTGCGTTGCTTGCCACGATGATGGACGTTCCCGACGCACAAAAAGTGCTCAACACCGCGTGGCCCCAGATCGAAATAACCGATCCGAATCTGAACGTCAAAAGCGCGGTTCAATGGATCAATCTCGCGGTGCGCGACGAGAAGATCTCGGCGCCGCTGGCAAAAAGCGATCCACAAGCGTTTTTGATGAGCGCGACAAATCTCGATTTTCTCCATAAAGCAGAAGCGGCTCGCATCCCAGCACCGGCCTGCAAGTGATACTCGCGGCGTCAGCGCCGGCTTCGTCTGGACGCACGCAAGCGCTCCGCGACGTCGCGCTGAATGCCGGCTTTCTCGCTGCGCTGCTCGTGGTTTGGCAGCTCGTCAGCCTGTGGGCGCACAGCGCGTTCGTTCCCGGACCGATCGACGTTTGGCGAGCATTCGAGCGGCTCGCAATCCACGGCGACTCGCAACACATCCCGCTTTGGCGGCACTGTCTAGCGAGCTTGGAGCGTCTGTTGGCCGGTTTCGCCGCAGGCGTCGCGGTCGGCGTTCCTCTCGGCTTGCTCATGGGGCTCATGCCCTGGTTGGCGCGGGGAACACGGGCTGGAATCGAAGCGTTCCGGTTCATCCCGCCGATTGCATGGATCCCGCTCGCGATTATTCTCATGAGCGGTTTCGAGCGCTATGTGTTCCTGATTTTTCTCGGCGCATTTTTCCCCATCTATACGGCCACGGCCGCGGGCGTCGCGCGGGTCGAAATGAAGCATCGCGATGTTGCAAAAGTGCACGGGGCGTCGCGAACATGGATTATCACCCACGTCGTTATTCCATCCGTTCTACCGGATATAACGTCGGGTATGCGGGTGGGCTTCGGCATTGCCTGGATGACGATCGTGGCTGCCGAGATGGCAGGCGGCGAATCCGTCGGCATCGCGCGGATGATGATCAATTACGCGGAGATTCTCCAGGTTGCGCCGATCATCGTGGGGATGATTCTGATTGCAGCTTTCGGTTTGCTCGGCAACGAGCTGTTGCTGTTATTTGAGCGACGACTCTTTCGCTGGCGATGGGCAATCGCGATATGATCGAAGCGCGATTCAGTCACCGGTATGACGCGCTCGAGGTAATCGCTGACGTCGGATTGTCCCTCAAAGAACAAGAATTCATTTGTGTCGTCGGCCCATCGGGATGCGGAAAGACGACCCTCGGTAACATTCTTTGCGGACTGCTGCAGCCATCCGGCGGCCAGGTACTCATCAAAGGTCACTGCATCGACCCGACGCGCGACAACGTTTCGATGGTCTTTCAGAATCCCTCACTCTGGCCGTGGAGAACAGTCGAGCAAAATATCAAGGTCGGTCTCGAGATCAAGCGCTATCCGAAGGCGCAAGCCGATGCGCGCGTCGACGAGCTACTGGAATTGGTGCATCTACGCGGTTTCGAGCATCACTATCCCTATCAGCTTTCGGGCGGGATGAAGCAGCGTGTCGCGATTGCGAGAGCGTTTGCGCCCGATAGCTCCTTGGTCGTGATGGACGAGCCTTTCGTAGCGCTGGACGCACCGACACGAGAGGCGATGCAGCAAGAGATCCTGCGCCTTCAGCGCGATCTGCAGCGTACCGTCGTGTTCGTGACGCACAATTTGGAAGAAGCCATTTTCTTGGCGGATCGCATCGTCGTCTTGAGCGCGCGTCCGGCGCGCATTATCGGCGAGTTTGCCGTGCCGTGGCAGCACCCACGTGACGTGACGGCCGATGCCTGCGTCGCGATGCGGCGAGAGATTCGCGACCTGATCGCCTAAAATGCTTCAATTCATCGACGAGACGTTGCGTGACGGCCCTCAATCGCTCTGGGCAACGCGCATCAACACGCAAACGATGGTTGACGTTGCTCCATTTATCGAACGAGTCGGCTTCGATCGGGTTACCGTCATGTCTGCCGCGTGCTTCGAAGTCGCCGTGAAATTCATGCGGGACGATCCGTGGGAGCGAATAGGGTGCATGCGCAGCCGGATCAGCACAACGCTCGACTGCCTCATTCGGGGTCGCACGCTGTTCGGCTGGAGTCAGTACCCAGACGAGGTCGTCGAGCTGCTCTTTCGTTGCCTGCAACGGAACGGGATCGGTTCCGTCAAGATCTTCGACGGGCTCAACGATATTCGGAATATCGCCGCGCATTGCCGGATCGGGAAGAAGCTGGGCTTGCGCGTTTCGGGCATACTCTCGTTCTCCGTGAGTCCCGTGCACACCGACGAACACTACGCCGAGAAGACGCGCGAATTTGCCGGCTTGGACGTCGATGCGATCCTCGTCGTCGACGCAAGCGGGCTTCTCACCGGCGAGCGAACCGCGTCATTGTGCGAAGCGGTCAAACGTGCAACGCGTGGCAGGAAACCTATCGAAATTTACTCACACGCGGCTTCCGGGACGGCGCACGACGCATATCGGGCGGCGCTGCAGGCCGGAGTCGTTGCGGTCACGACCGCCAGCGAGCCGGTCGCGAACTCAGAGTCACAGCCGGCTACTCACGACATTGCTCAGATCGCCGAGGAGCTCGGTATTCGCGTTTCGCTCAACCTTGATGCGGTTCGCAAGCTCGACGATTACATGTCGTGGATCACGTTCAGAGAACGCAAACCCGCATCCCTTTCCGTGACGTACGATCCGGCCGCATACGCGCGATTCGTCAAGCATCAAATTCCCGGAGGGATGGTATCGAATTTTCGCAATCAGTTGCGCGAAGCCGGATTAACGGATCGCCTTGACGAGGTGCTGGAAGAGATCGGACGGGTGCGAGCCGAGCTCGGCTATCCGATCATGATTACGCCGTTCTCGCAATTCGTCGGAGTGCAGGCGACGTTCAACGTCATTCAAGGCGAACGCTACAAGACCGTGCCGAACGAGCTGCGCCTTTACGCGCAAGGATACTACGGTGACTCAGGTGCGCCGATCGATCCGAACGTACTCGATCGAATTTTCAATGGAAAAACAATGCCGCGAACCGAGCCGACCGCGATGTTCGGAGAACACGTGCTCGACGACTTCCGTGCCCAGAAGGGACCGTTCGCTTCCGATGAAGAGCTGCTCTTGCATCTATTCTACGGAGCCGGTCCCGTAACGACGATGGAACGCGAGAAACGCGCAATTTCGAACGGATCGGCGGTCGAGTCCCCGCTGCACGTCCTCATCGGGGAGCTGACGAAACAAACATCGTGGCGTTCGATCAGCATCAGGAAGGGCGACATCAGAGTGAGCAATCGAGAGAGTTGACATGGAGCTAACCGAGCAAGAACGCGCGATTCGTGGCGGCGAGTGGGGGAAAAGTGCCGCCGAAGCGCTGGAGATGCAGATCAAAACCGGCGAATTCTTTGGAGCGAAACGCTTCGTACCCGTAGGCAACGTCCACATGATGGGGACGCTGGAATCAATGGGTAACGCCGGCTACGCATATTTCGAAAAGCTTGTCACGGAGGGTGGCCGCGCACGCGTGGCGCTAACGACGAATCCGCGCTGCACCGATCCGCTTTCTGCTCCCGTCCTCAAACAAGATCCGGAACTCGTCGAGCGTGAGAGTCAGCTCTTCGGCTTCCAAGCACAGCTCGGGGCGATGACGGTGAACACTTGTATCAACTACCAGACCGTCTATCAACCTCACTTTGGTGAACACGTCGCTTGGGGCGACACGGGCACCGTCGCTTATGCGAATTCAGTTTTAGGCGCGCGCACCAACTACGAAAGCGGCCCGGCTGCTCTTGCGGCTGCGCTAACGGGAAGGACGCCGGCCTACGGTTTCCATCTGGACGAGCAACGTCTCGCGACGGTGCACGTCAAGGTCCGCGCCAAGATGCGTGATATTGCGGATTGGGGTGCACTCGGCGGAGCGGTCGGCCGTGCAATCATGGACTACTGGAGCGTGCCTGTTCTGGAGTTCGAGGAACCGGCGCAGCCGAGTGCGGACGACTTGAAGCATCTTGCAGCGAGCGCCGCAGCACACGGTTCCCTTGCGATGTTTCAAATCGTCGGCGTCACACCGGAAGCGCCGACGCTGCGTGCCGCGCTCGGAGACCGTTCCGCACGACGGACGATCGAAATCGGTGAAGCCGAGATCGCCGCAGTGTATGCGTCGTACGCGCCGACGAACGATCCGGTCGAGCTTGTCGTCTTTACGGCTCCGCAGCTCTCGCTTTTTGAACTCAGTCGCTTGGTCGAGCTCTTGAATGGACGCAAAGTCAATGCGCGTACACGGATGCTCGTAACCACGAACGACATGAATCGCAAAGAGGCGGAGCGCCTGGGCTACATTGCGGCTCTCGAAAAAGCGGGAGCGGTCGTGGTCGTGGGAACGTGCTGGTACATTATGTACCCGGAGAAGATGACGCAGGCGTTCGGCTGGACGCGCGTCGTTACGAACTCCGCGAAATTGGCCAATAACATCGGCGGAGCGAAATACAAGTCGGTCCTGCTGCCGACGGAGCAGTGTATCGAAGCCGCGATTCGTGGAGCATTTCAATGATTGGGGAACAGAAAGCCGTTTTCGAAGTGAAGCGCGCTGTCGGTCCGAGCGTCGAAGGTGAGGCACTCGTTTGCAGCAAGCCGTTCAGTCCGCGCTATGACATCGACCAAGAAGCCGGAACGTTCTCCCGTCCCGGCCACCCTCTCGAGGGCAGATCGTTTGCGGGCAAGGTTCTGTTCTTCCCCGGCGTTCAGGGCGGCGTCATGGCCGGATGGGTTCTCTTCGAGCTGCAGTCTCGCGGGCGTGCGCCCCTTGCGTTGGTCTTCGAAAAAACGAATCCCGTGATGGTGCAAGGCTCGATTCTCGCAGGTATCCCAATCCTTGACGGAATCGATCCGAGCGCGCTTGCGGCCATCAAGGACGGCGATGTCGTCCGTGTCGTGCCGGAGAAGCTGCGCGTCGAAATCGTCAGACGATCCGCCTAGAGCGACCTCACTGCCGGTGCAGGCAAAGAATCACCGTCACGAGTACGGTGCCGCTCAGTGCCTATCATCGAATTCGCCGCCGTTAACAAGTGGTTCGGAGAGAATCATGTCCTCATCGACATCGATCTTTCAGTTGAGAGGGGCGAGGTCGTTTGCGTCGTGGGCCCGTCCGGATCCGGAAAGAGCACGCTCATCCGGTGCATCAATCGCTTGGAGCCGATTCAAGCTGGACGAGTGACGGTCGACGGTAAAGAGGTGAGTAGTAAGACCTCCGATATCGGCGCGGTGCGCGCAGAGGTTGGGATGGTCTTTCAAGGCTTTCATCTCTATCCGCATATGACGGCGCTGCAGAACGTCACGCTCGCTCCCATGAACGTGAGACGCATTCCGCGTGCAGATGCTGACCGCTCGGCTCGTGAAGTCCTAGCGCGCGTGGGGTTAGCCGACAAAGAAGCGTCCTATCCCGCTCAGCTCTCGGGTGGCCAGCAGCAGCGCGTGGCGATCGCTCGGGCACTCGCGATGCAGCCGAAGATTCTGCTTTTCGACGAGCCGACGAGCGCGCTCGATCCCGAGATGATAAAGGAGGTCCTTGACGTGATGGCTGCGCTCGCGACGACCGGAATCACGATGCTCGTCGTCACCCATGAGATGGGGTTCGCGCGCAACGTCGGTCATCGCGTCATTTTCATGGACAGCGGACAGATTATCGAATCAGGAACTCCCGAACATTTCTTCAAGAATCCGGAGAACGAGCGGACGAAGACTTTTCTCTCCAAAATTTTGGCACATCACGTCTAAGGAGAACCCATGAAGAACGCTCTTACACGACGGTCGTATCTCGCGCTTGCAGGAAGCGCGGCTGCAGCCACCCTGATCCCCACCGCAGCCTTTGCCGACAGCTCGCTTGCCGCGATCAAGCAGCGTGGAATGCTTAAGATCGGCGTAAAATACGACAACCCCGGATTCGGTTATCTCAAAGCCGGTGAGAGCGAGCCGACGGGTTTCGAGATCGATCTTGCGCACGAGATCACGAAGCGTATTCTTGGTGATCCAAAGAAAGTACAGTTCGCGCAGGTCATTACCTCAAATCGCATACCGATGGTGCAGAACGGCGATGTCGACATGTTCATCGCGACGGCAACGATCACGCTGCCTCGAATGCAGCAGATCGCGTTTTCGAACTGCTATTATTCGGCGGGCCAATCGCTACTGGTGAAAACGGATTCGCCTATCAAGAGCTATCATGACCTCGCCGGAAAATCGGTATGCACCGCCAAAGGTTCGACTCCCGAGGAAACGATTCACAAGCTCGTTCCGACGGCGCAAGTGCAGACCTTCGATGGATATACTCCATGCTATCAAGCGTTGCTGGACGGCCGCACCGATGCGATCACGACTGACAATACGATTCTCGTCGGCTTCCATAATGATAATCCGACCCAGGTTAAATTGGTCGGCGGACTGTTCACCTTCGAGCCGTATGGTATTGGAATCGCGAAGGGCAACGATTCGCTGATCAAAGCGGTGAACGATGCGCTCGTGTCGATCGGTAACGACGGCACGTTTGCGAAGATCCACGAGAAGTGGCTACACGAACCCTTGCCGTCCAACTGGAGAACATGGTACACGATGCCCGCGCAAAAGGCTGCGGAGGAATTCGCCAACCAAACCATAGGCAAGTAAGGCGAAGACGGAGCAAATAAGGCGATGGACTGGGGAATCCTAGCCCAGAACTGGACCTTGCTCCTCGCCGGTCTTCGCGTCACCGTCGAGGTTTCGGCGTGTGCGATGGTTCTTGCATTTGCGCTCGGAACCGTCATCGCCACGCTGCGCTTTGCACCGAACCGCATTCTACGGGCAGTGGGGACTGCGTACGTCGAGTTCATTCGCAACGTCCCCCTGCTCGTACAAATCTTCTTCTTTTACTTCGGTTTGCCGTCGGTGGGCATCAGGTTATCCGCTTTTGAGTGCGGTTTTCTTGGCCTCGGCATCTACACGGCAGCGTTCATTGCAGAGACGATTCGCGGTGGTATTCTTTCGGTCCATCGCGGACAGATGGAGGCGGCGACGGCGTCGGGGATGCGCTACGCGATGGCGATGCGGCTCGTCATTCTTCCGCAGGCTTTCCGGGCTGTAATTCCGCCGCTGGGAAACCAAGCCCTCAATCTCATAAAAAATAGCGCGCTCGTGAGCACCATCGCCGTGTACGACATCTTGCACACGGCTGATTCGATCGGTGCGCAAACCTTCGCGTACACGACCGTATATACGGGCGCAGCCATCCTCTATTTGTGTTTGACATTGCCGTCCGCGTATTTCGTCAACCAGCTCGAACGTCGAATGAACTCGGTTGCGGTGCGCGTCGTATGAGCTGGCTCTTCAATCCTCCGACGCTACTCTACCTCTTGGGCGGCCTCGGCGTTACGGTTAAACTCGCAGCCTTCGCCATTGCGATCTCTCTCGTGCTCGGCATTTTTCTTGCCTTGGCGAGGCTCTCGAAGAATCCGTGGCTCCATTGGCCTGCGACGATCTACATCGAGGGGATGCGCGCGCTCCCGATGCTCCTCGTGATCGTGTATACGTACTTTGCCGTCCCGCATGCTCTCGGTCTTAAATTGACACCATTCGTCGCGGGTGTGATCGCAATGGCGATCTTCACCGCGTCGCTCGTCGCCGAAATCGTACGATCCGGAATAATGGCGGTACCACGCGGAATCGTCGAAGCGGCTGAGTCGCAAGGTCTGCGCGGCTCGACGATCATGCGCGTCATATTGCTGCCGATCGCGCTCCGAAACATGATGCCGGCGCTGGTGGCGCAATTCGTGTCGTTGCTCAAAGACACGTCTCTGACGGCAATCATTACGATTCCGGAGCTGCTCGGTCGCGGACAGATCGTCTACGCCGCGCCGCCCTTCAAACCGTTACCGGTCTTTGCCCTGATCGCAGCCATGTATTTTGTCGTGAACTACACAATCGGACAAGCCGGAGGGCGTCTCGAGACCCGAACGCACGACGCATAGCACTACGTCACCTTGGGGACCGTCGGTAGGTTATCGTGTTTCCATTCGGCCCACGAGCCGTCGTACACGGCGACGTCCGTGAAGCCGGCCGCGACCAAAGCGAAATAGGCGCCCGCGGCGCTTACGCCGTTTGCGCAAAACGTGATCGTTCGCGTTTGCGGATCCAGATCGGCGCTCATCCGGCGAGCACGGGCGATCTCGCGGTTCCGCATCGCGTACGCAGTTTCCGAAAAGGCGGAGAGCAGCTGCGCTTCGCTGCGTCCTTCCGCGATCGCGATAACTTCTTCACGCGTCGCGCGAAGCTGCGGGCGCACACGCGGCGTGAAACGCTGCACGTCACGCGACGGCACTTCGCTTGCGCGCGGAAGTCCGGCCGCGATCCACGCCTCGATACCACCGGCAAGGATCGCCGCCCGATCGTGACCGTAGTAGTGAAACATCCAGACCATGCGAGCGGCGTACGGTTCATCGCCGCCGTCGTAGGCAATGACTGTGGTCGTATCGCCGATTCCCACGTTTCCCACGACTTCCGCGAAGCGCTGCGGCGATGCGACTCGCGCAGCGTACGGTGTTTGCGGATCGTGCAGATCGATCGCGTAATCAAGATGCACTGCACCAGGAATGTGGCTCGCGAGATAGTGCTCGCGACCTAGGGATGCATAGTACATGCTCAGGGGCGCACTACGAGCGTCGACGATCGCAATATCCGGATCGTCAAGGTGTTCCGCGAGCCAGTCGATCTCGACGAAGTGATCCATCAGCGCTGCTGTTTACGCGCGTGTTGACCTCCGCAGCGACGGTTCCCTGGCGCCTCCCGAAGGGCTGCTATCTCGAATCGCGCAAACGGTGCTGAGGTGTTTGATTGAGCGACGTGGTCGTGGTCGTTGTGCTGGGCGCCGCGATCGGGGGATTCGTTCAGGGGCTTACCGGCTTTGCATTCGGATTGACCGCGCTCGCGTTTTGGGCGTGGGTGCTCGAACCGCGGATTGCAGGACCACTCGTCGTCCTCGGGTCGATCCTGGGGAACGTGTTCTCTTTGCACCGCGCACGCGGTGGCTTCGAAATGAAGCGGATAACGCCATTGCTCGTTGGCGGCCTCATCGGCGTTCCACTCGGCGTGTTGCTGCTAAGACATCTCAATGCCGATGTGTTCAAGCTTGGCGTCGGCATTTTGCTCGTCGTGTATTGTCCCGTCGTCCTGCTTTCACACCGGCTCCCGGCTCTGGCGCGGCTCGGTCGAACCTCGGATGTCGTTGCGGGAGTTGCCAGCGGCGTGATGTCGGGTCTCAGCGGTCTCGGCGGTTCGATCTCGACATTGTGGTGCACGTTACGGGGCTGGGATCGCGATGCACTGCGCGCGACGTTCCAGTCGTTCAACTTCATGGTGCAAATCGCAACGTTTGTCGTCTATGTCTTTTCGGGAGTGCTCTCGGCCGAATTGTGGCGCACCTTCGCGATCGTCGGGCCGGTTCTCGTCGTTCCGGCGTTTCTCGGTGGGCGGCTCTACGGACATTTCAGCGATGCTATGTTCCGCCGGCTGGTCCTGACGTTACTGACCGTCTCCGGCGTCGTTCTAATCCTAAATGTTGCTATTCTGCGCTAGCGATTCGAGGAGATGAAGGCCCTGCGCAGGCGGCTCGCTTAAGGTTCGACCATGCTTCGCACACCTGTTTGCGATCTGCTGGGGATCGAGCATCCGATCGCGCTTGGCGGTATGGGATCGGTCTTCGCGCCGGATCTGGTTGCGGCGGTCTCGAACGCGGGTGGCCTCGGTACACTGGGCGGCAGTAATTTGAGTCCCGAGCAAATTCACAACGCCGTCGCCGATATTCGCACCAAGACCAGCAAACCGTTCGGGCTCAATTTCCTGATCTTTAACATGCACGAGGAGCGGTTCGCAGCCGCACTCGACGAGCGTCCGGCCGTGATCGCATTTGCATGGCCGCGACCGGACCAGGACATAAAGGCGCTCGTCGCGCGCGCACACGCCGTCGGCGCGAAGGTTACGTTTATGATCGGAAGCGTCCACGAGGCAATGCGTGCGCGTGATGCCGGCGCTGACGTAATCGTTGCGCAAGGAACCGAAGGCGGGAGTCATGTCGGCTTACAAGCGAGTTTGCCGCTCGTTCCGATGGTCGTTGACGCGGTGACGCCCACGCCCGTGCTCTCTGCCGGTGGTATCGCGGACGGACGTGGCCTTGCCGCTGCGCTTGCGCTCGGCGCGGATGGCGTGCTTTTGGGAACGCGGTTTCTTGCAAGCGTTGAATCGCCGCTCCATGCGAATTTTAAACAGGCGATCGTTGAGAGTGACGGACACGATACGGTTCTCTCGGAGATCCCCGATCTTGCTTCGGGTGAAGTTTGGCCGGGCGCGTTGTCACGGACGCGGCGCAACCGTTTTATCGAACATTGGGCCGGACGCGAGTGGGCGATACGGCAGAATCAAGCAGAAGTACTCGCGGGCGTCAAAGCGGCGCGTGCGCGCGGCGATGCGGACGAAGCACCATTGGCCTTCGGGCAAGATGCGGGCCTCATTCACGATCTCCCGGCCGCCGGCGAGATCGTCGCGCGCATGGTACGGGAAGCGGAACAAATTCTCACGACCAGACTAGCAGGCTATATCTCATGAACGACCTTGGATTACTCAAACACCCTGATGCAATCGTCGCAGCGCTCGGTTCGGTCTCCGGACTCGATGTGGTCGACGTTGGCTGCGGCGAAGGCGCGAACGCACGCATTCTGGCGGCGAACGGAGCGAATGTCACCGGTGTCGATCCTTTCATCGAACCGGCAGATTGGAAGATGGAGGGAAGCGGACGATACCGTCTGCTAAAGAGCCCGGCTGATGCGCTCCCGCTCGACGATCGCTATGCGGATCTCGTAATATTTGTGTTCTCGTTGCATCACGTTCCAAACGACAAACTGTCGAATGCGCTCGCAGAGGCTCGTCGCGTGTTAAAGCCGGCCGGGCGCCTGTACGTCGCCGAACCGCTCGCCGAGGGGCCGAACCATTACGTCTCTGCGCCGTATCACGACGAGACCGTCGTGCGCGCTGCGGCCCGCTCCGCGCTCGACGCCTATGCCGTCCCAAATTTCGCCGATCATCGTCGCCTTGCGTACGCCGATCGCCGTCCTTATAACAACTTTGATGACTACGCGAAGCGCATGATCGCCAATCGGCGTTTCAACGGTTACAGCGAGGAAGCGGTCCTTGCTCCTGAAGTTCGCAGACGTTTCGATGAAGTAGTCGCAAGCGGAAAACCGTTCGATCAGCCTGTCAGAATCGATCTCTTTTCCAACCCCAACTAAGTGCCACGCAACATGACGCCTAGCGTTATCCTTATGCGGTCCCCTCGATGTTCAGATGATGCTTTTTGTTCCAGCGATCGAGAGCGAACACGAACGGCAGTGCGACGAGCGTGAGTGCAGCTAGCGGTAAAAATCCACGGGCATACGCCTCCGAGCCGCCGATAAGAGTCGTTGCGATCCCCATGATCGGTGGAAGAACGAAGCCGCCCAGCGCGCCAAGTCCGCCAACCCAACCCGACGCGCCCCCGACGGCATTCGGGATATAGATCGGGACGAGTTTGAAGACGATTGCGTTTTGAAGGCCCATGCCGATCGCGACGGCGATTGTACCGGTAAGTGAGATGGCGAAGTTGTGCGACAGCCCAACTGCGAGCAGCCCTGCGAAGATGAGCGCAAAGTTTCCAGCCAGCGCGAAGCGTATCGACAGTCGGTCTGAAGCGATTCCACCAAGCACTCGCACGAGCGCGCTCAGGAGTGCGAACGTCGCCGCGAGCAAGCCTGCGTTTCGCAGTGACGCGCCGTACATTGCATGCCAGTAGGTTGGTAGCCAGGCGGTGAGCGCCATGAATCCGCCAAATGAGATAAAATAGAATCCGACCAACGCCCATGTTGCTGGAACACGTGCAGCCGTAACGAGTCCCGCTGTGGCGGTTCCAGATGGAGTCGACTCGCCGCCGCCCAACTGTGCGAGCGTCGAAGGATCCGTCGCGATCCCCCGTGCGCGCAGCTGAAAGACGGGTGCGTCGTGGATGAACAGCGCGTACGCAAGGGTGATCGCAACCAGGATCGCGAGCCAAATGCTGTAGCCGGCAAACATTCCGAGCGCCCCAACCGCAAGCGGGAGAAGCACCGTCGAAAGACCCGGGCTCAAGTTTCCGAGGCCGCCATATATACCAAGTGCTCCGCCTTGTGCGCGCTTCGGAAACCAATACGAGACCTGCGCAGTACCGACCGAAAAGCACGCGATTCCACATCCAATGAGCACAGCGAGCGCGAGCAAAATCGGATACGTTCCTGCCATGTGTGCGGGGTATGACGTTTTGAGCAGGTAGAGGAGGCCGGCGATGCCGGCGATCGTTATCGACAACAGTGCGAGCATCGGACGGCGCCCACCGAAACGGTCAACGGCGGCGCCGAATGGGATCCGCAGCAGCGAGCCTGTGAGGTTAGGCATCGCAGCCAAGGTCGCAGCCGCGAATGGGGTCAACGCAAGAAGATCGCGGAACTGTGGCACCAGCGGACCAAAGACCGCAACGCCGGCAAAACCGCCGAAGAAACCCAATGTCGCCAGAAACAGCGCTTGGTCTCGCGTTCCTGATGTCGTAATCTTCGCGCTATCTTGCTGCGGGGAGCCTAAAACTGGTGGACGCGTTGCAAGCGAAGACATGATCCTTGTTCTTAGACGGACACAAGCTGCGAGCGGGTATCGATTCGATCGGCGTTCTTCCCCGATTTAATATCCGCGTACGCACGAACGACGACGACGGGGACGGTGCTCTTTCGAACGACGCTCTCCGCAACGCTGCCTAGTGCGAGTCGACGCAGGCCGCGACGCCCGTGTGTACCGATCGCAATCAGGTTTGCGTGCGCCGTTTTGGCCTTCTCGATGATCTCGTCTGCCGGATCGCCAAAGGCGACGCTCTTTTCGACGCTTGCGACGCCGGCGACACTCGCATTGTACGCGGCATCCCCAACGAGCCGTTTGGCTTCCTTTTCCCACTCTTCGTGGATGTTGGAGATATAGGCGCCATATTGTGCGGCGTACTCGTACAGCGATTCGCTATCGATGACATTTTCGAACACGATCCGGGCGGAAGCTGCTGTTGCCAGCTCAGTTGCGAATGCTGCCGCGGCATCGCCGGGTTCGGAGTCGTCGACCGCAACGACGACCGTGGGAGTCTCGCAAGCTGTGATGTCAGAATCCGCGTGCACGATGAACACGGGTACAGTCGCCATGCGCAGGACGCCCTCAGCCGTACTTCCCAACACTAAGTGTGGAAGACCGCCGAGGCCGCGAGTCCCCATGACGATTGCATCGACGTTCTTTTCCATCGCGAACGAGACGATTGCATTCGCAGCGCGGCCATCGAGCTTATATCCTTTGGCATCGAAGCCTTTGTCTTTTAGACGTTTTTCCGCGGAGCCGAGGACTTCTTTGGCACCGTCGTCGAGTATTTGAAACATGCCCGCCAAGTCGGCGCCAAAGCCGACGCACGTTTCGGCTGCGACCGATACATAGTCGACCGCGCTGCATAGAATAATCTCAGCTTGATGTCGTCGTGCGAGACGGACCGCAAGCTTTATGGCCGTTTTTGCGGATTCGGAACCGTCGGTAGGGACGAGGATGCGCTGCAGGACGTTACTCATGTGCGCACTGCGTTTCTTGAACGGCTTCTTTAAACGTCGCGAATTCTTCTTCGAGGGCTGCTCTGAGGTTCTCGAGCAATATCCGAATCGTCGCGCGTGCGATCTTATTTCCGACGACTGCGTCGAAAGCCGCGCCGATCTCGCCGAGCGGCGGCGTGTATCCGCCCTTTAACTCGAGCTCCGTTTGTCCACTATGAGGACGGAGAATCAGCGTACCTCAAATGTTGGAAAAAGTCCGCCGCCTTCAGCTGCCCACTCGAGAGACATTCCTTCGTTTCCACGGCCTGTCGTAAGTGGTCCCCGCCGTTTGGAAGAAAAGCTGATTCGGACACTTTGCGAAAGGCCGAGCTCTGAAGGCAAGCCGAGTGACTTCAAAGGAACGGTCAGCCGAAGCACGTGCTGCTTGCTCTCAATGTAGCGTTCGAGTCCGCTCAGTACCACCGAGGGGGGGCTCGCAGCTAAGATAGATTCACGAATCGTCGTCATAGTGTTGCCATTGTCGGATATGGCGTGGAAGAACTCATGAAGGCGAGCTTCTCCAGAAATTCTCGACTGCGTCCCAGACTAGAAACTACTTCCGCATCTTGTAGCCGACACCGTAGACGGTAAGCACGTAGATCGGCTGCTCGGGATGTGGCTCGAGTTTTTTACGCAGATTGTTGATGTGGCGATCCAGCGTGCGTTCGTAAATCCCGCCGTCGTCGTCCAACTTGTCGAGGAGTTGCGTGCGTGTAAAGACACGTCCGGGCTCTCCGGCGAGCGCCGCCAATATGCGAAACTCGGCCGGCGTCAACTCGACGTGCGTATCCGAGCGGCGCACGTCGTGCGCATCGAGATCGATCGTCAAATCGTGGACACGAAGTACGCGTCCGCTCCCCGCCGACGGGTCTGTGGTTAAGCGCCGCAATACGGCGCGAACGCGAGCCACCAGCTCGCGCGGAGAAAATGGCTTGACGACGTAATCATCGGCGCCGAGCTCGAGACCGACAATGCGATCGATCTCATCCGAACGTGCAGTTAGAAAGATCGTAGGGATACGTGCATTTTCGGAGACCTTGCGGTAGACTTCGAAGCCGTTCATCTCGGGTAAGCCGACATCGACGATCATCAGCGAGGGCAACTCGCGTTCTGCTGCACTCACTGCTGCGGCTCCGTCGCTTTGAACCTCGACTTGGAAACCCTCGCGTGTAAGGTAAGCCTTGACGACTTCCGCGATCTCAGGCTCGTCCTCGACGATGAGGATGCGCTCGTGGCTCACTGCGCCCGAATTCCGTGCACGAGGTAGATCGGACCTTCGTGGAAATACCGCGAGGAGCTTCCGGAGCTAAACGCCTCAAAGCCGAGCTAGTGCAAGACGCACGAGGCGCAAAACATCCTCCGGCTCCGACGGCTTCGTGATCACGGTTTTGACGCGATGAAGATCCAAAAAGTCTTCGATGGCACTCGTTAGGATCGTTCCGGTGTAGAGCGCGATCTCGATGTTGTCGAGCGCGGAATTCGCGCGCAGGCTGCGCACCAGCGATACGCCGTCGACATCCGGCATGTTGAGGTCGACGATGATCAAATCAGGAACATCCAGTGCGACTTGCTCGAGCGCCTCGGCCCCGTTTCGCGCCTCGACGATCGTGTGCTTGTCGACCGCTAAGATCGACTTTAGCAGTAAGCGATTATTTGAATCGTCGTCAACGACGAGTATCGTTGCCATGCTCACCGGTGATTGCTCGCGCGATCTCATCGCGCAATGCGAGCGGGTCGATCGGCCGTAAGATGAATTTTTCTGCGCCGAGCTGCATTCCACGAATGCGCTCGCTCGTCTGCCATGCCGTAGATGAAAGAAAAAAGAATGGTACGTCGTGCAAGTCGGTCGAGTTCTTGACGGCGTTCAGTAGCTCGAGGCCATCGCCGCCCGTCATGTGCATGTCGCAGAGGATCAAGGCAGGCTTGAGCGAGTGCGCTTTTTCAATACCCTCGGCAACGCTGTGCGCTTCGAGGATCTGGTATCCGAATGGCTCGAGCGATGATCGTACGAGATCCAGGTTGACCTGGATGTCATCAACGGCGAGGATGACCGGCCCCGTCTTCGGGCCACTCGGCGCATCGGACGTCGATGCCGGAGGCTGCGCCTTGTCCGTGTGAAGTTCGGCGGGCAGATAGCGTTCGATTTCGGAAACGAACGTCTCCGGGTCGATCGGCTTGGGAATATAACCGTCGAATCCGCCGGCGATGAGCTTCTCCTTGTCGCCGACCATCGCTAAGGCCGTGACTGCCACGAGGGGCGGCTTCGCGCCGGGACCGGCCTTGAAACGGCGCGCGAACTCATATCCGTCGATGCCGGGCATCAGCACGTCGCAAAGGATCAAATCGAAATGGCCGCTCTGCGCGGAGTTAAGCCCGCTCAACCCGTCGGTGGCCGCCGCCGTTTTGTGACCGAACGCGCCGAGCAAGTACAACATCAATTGAAGGTTGGTCGGGTTATCCTCGACGACGAGAACCCGCGCGGACATCAGTCTTGCGGCAAGCTGAGTGTGAACGTGCTCCCTTGCCCGAGCGTGCTTTTCAGGATTATCGTTCCGCCGATCGTGTGTGCAAGGCGGCTGCTGAGGAAAAGTCCGAGGCCCACGCCTTCGAAGCGCCGCGTGCTCGAAGGGTCGACTTGTTCGAACGGATTGAAAATTCGGCTTTGATCCTCGAGTGATACACCGATCCCCGAGTCGATGACATCGAACTCGACGCACTGCTTTCCTTCGCGTTCGCGTTCGGTCAAAACAGCACGCACGAAGCCCTTCTCCGTGTATTTCACTGCATTCCCGACGAGGTTCGTCAGTATTTGCTGCAGCGCACGGTGGTCGGTGGTAATCACCAGAGGTTCCGGTGGCACGGAGAGGACGAGGTCCAGCCCCTTTTGCGTAGCAGAAGCATGCAAGCTCGTTACGACGTCTTCGAGCGTATGCTTGGCGTCGACCGGTTCGAAATGAAGTTCGATCTTGCCGGACTGCACCTTCGCCAGATCGAGCACGTCGTTGATCAACGAGAGCAGATGGCGAGCACTAGTCTGGATGATGCGAAGCTGCTGATCTTGTTCTTCGGTCAGCGGTCCCGGTAACTTCATCAAGAGCGTTCCCGTGAACCCGATGATCGCGTTGAGAGGTGTACGCAGCTCATGGCTCATGCTCGCAAGAAAGCGATCCTTGGCAAGGCTCGCTTCTTCGAGAGCTGCGTTCTGCGCCTGAAGTCGTTTTTCAAACTGTTTGAGATCGGTCATGTCGCGTATTGCGCTCACGACCAGTTTTCTCGATGCGATATTGAGCGGGCTCAGCATGATGCCGACGGGAAATTCGCTGCCGTCTTTTCGTCGCCCGAACAATTCGAGGCCGGCGCCCATCGGCCGTACGTGTGGATCACCGATGTAGTCGTTCCGATGACCAACATGACCCGCATGGAAACGTTGCGGAACGAGCACCTCGACGTCGTTACCAAGCAGTTCCGAGCGTTCGTAACCAAATAGACGCTCGGTCTGCGCATTGACGAGAACAATTCGGCCGTCCGGATCGACCACGACCATCGCGTCGGGGGCCGACTCCAAGAGTCCGCGAAAGGTTTCCTCAGCTGAGCCTGCCCGGAATATCTCTCCAGTGGGACTCATGGAGACAACTACTTACGGAGTTCTTCCCAACTCCTTCCCGTCCGTACGCGATGCTGTCGACATGGCAACGCAAATGGAGTCCGGGGCGGTCGCAGAGCTCTTACGTCGATACAGCATCATTCCACCGAGTGCCGACGGCTCAGGAGCGCGTCCCTTGCAAGGTGGCGTTGTTGCTTCATTGGGTGGTCACCATCGGCACGACGAAGCCAAACTAATCACATTTCGAATTGGAAACGTTTCCGACTCGAAATTTTGTCCGTTCGAGAACGATGAGGCTGCCGATATCATCCGGCGATTCCAGGACCAGCATCTGCTTCCAAGGCACGAAGCAACGGCGCGCATGATCGAGAATCTCATCGAGCTCGCCGCTAAGATGTATGCATACGAGTGCATTGACTCATTCGTTTTCGATAGCATTCACCTGCATGAAAGCGACTACTCTATCGGCGACGCACAGATCTTTGCGTCGAAGGTGCTCCGCCTGCGGCGTCCTAAGCAGATCTCCGGAAGATAGCTACATAGGAGAACCGCACCGCATGTCCACAGGACCGATCGTTCACGACATTCGCAATCACCTTGCGATTGCAATCGCAAACGTCGAGGCGATCGCGGATGGCAAGCTCGACCCAACACCTAAGCGCCTAGCCGCAATTCTTGAAGCTCTTCGGACGATCGACGCCCTGCTGAACGGTATGCGGATTTCCGGGCGGGAAACGACGGACGAGGCTGAAACGGAGTCGAGATGATTCGCTACACTCTGCTCTTGGGTTTGCTTTTGGCTTGCATTATTGGTGCGGCCGCAGACGCCGCGTCGAACGCGGCCGCGGATTCGAACGCGTCCTCGATCGCACGCGGCAAGTACCTGGTCGTTTTTGGTGCGTGCAACGATTGTCACACGCCGGGCTGGCGCGAAACCTTCGGAAATGTGTCCGTCTCGAAATGGTTGATCGGCTCGAACATCGGCTTCCGAGGTCCGTGGGGAACAGTTTACCCAGCCAACGTTCGGCAGCGTTTTACGCAGGTTACAGAGGATCAATGGCTAGCGATGGTTCGCACGCGCGCAGGTCCGGCACCGATGGTTTGGCACAATCTGCGTGTGCTGTCGCTCGACGATCAGCGTGCAATTTACCGTTTCGTGCGCAGCTTAGGCAGCGCCGGTCCGCCGACACTCCAAGACGTACCGTCGCAGGTTGAGCCGAAAACGCCTTACATTACAACGGTGCAACCGACGAAGTAAGCGCGCTTCTCCGGTTTTTCTCACAAAGCGGTTATGCTCGGAAAATGAAAAACGAGTTTACCGTTCACGTTCAGGACCCGCCGTTTGTGCGGGCGCTCTTTGAAGATGTCCGCTGGGCCTGGGTTTGGCTCATCGTCAGGCTTTATGTAGGATGGCAGTGGTTGAGCGAGGGCCTCAGCAAAGCGCAGACATCCGCATGGGTCGGTGATCACGCCGGCGCTTTTCTCACGACGTGGGTAACGGCGGCCCTTACGAAAGCGCACGGCGCGCATCCGGACGTGCAATGGTGGTATGCGGCGTTTCTGAAGACCGCTGTATTGCCGCACGCCGCGGCGTGGAGCTATGCGGTCACGTTCGGCGAGATCTTTATTGGGCTCGGCCTAATATTAGGGATCTTCACCGGGATCGCCGCATTTTTCGGGACGGTTATGAACGGCAGCTATTTGCTTGCGGGAACCGTGAGCACGAATCCAATCCTGTTCGCCTTGGCATCATTGCTTGTTCTGGGGTGGAAAACTGCGGGATGGTGGGGACTCGATCGGTGGATACTCTCGCGAGTTGGAACGCCGTGGCAACCGCGCGCAGCTCATGCGCATCGCATAAGCGCGACCTAAGCGTTTCATCGTGTTTAGCGAACTGACGCCGGAGGCAGTCGAGGCGCTGCTCCATGCCGAAATCGTAGCCCGTATCGGCTACATCGATCGTCGCGGCATGCCGTGCATCGTCCCGATCACGTACGCGTACGATGGGAACGCGTTCTATGGATACAGTCTCTTGGGCGCCAAGATCGAGTACATGGCCGCAAACCCGCGCGTGTGCGTCGAGGTCGATCGCATCAGCGGCGCAGCGGATTGGTGTTCGGTGATGGCTCGTGGAACGTTTGAGAAGCTCCACGGCGATGCGGCCGCCGATGCCGTCGCTCGTATCTCCGAGCGTCTAAGAACGATCGCGGCGCTCACGGATGCCCCGCTGATTGCTTCGCAAACATTCGTCGCTCGCACGGGCGGAGACGGAATCGCATATCGCATTCGGGTTGGTGAGAAGCACGGTCGATACTCGACCTCCGGCACGGATTGAAGGCGGACTCCACGAAAGAAGGTCAACAATGAGAAACATCGCTTGCACGATCCTCATCGTCTTGTTTGCCACGTGCGCCTCCGCGTACGGCCAGGTGCCGGCCACCAATCCGTATCCGACGATGGCGCCCGTCGCGCAATATCTCATGCCGCGTGCCGCTGAAATCGAGGCTGCGCGTAGCGCAGGACCGGCGTCGATCTCCGCCCACGCCGAGGTGCTCGTCCTCACCAAGCGGGGCTACGTGATCGCTGCGAAGGGGAGCAACGGTTGGGTCTGCTTGGTCGGGCGCATGTGGACGGCGGGTTTCGACGATCCCGAATTTTGGAATCCGAAAGGGCGCGGAGCCGGCTGCCTCAATCCTCCGGCCGTGAAAAGCGTGCTGCCTCAGTACCTCGCCCGGACGAAATGGGCTTTAGCCGGTGACACACGCGAAGAGATTGCGAAGAAGTGTCAGGCCGCCTACGCCGATCATCAATTCACCGACCCTGCTCCAGCGTCGTTCGCATTTATGCTGTCGAAGCACAGCTATCTCAACGATGGAGTTAAGGGTCCATGGCGCCCTCACGTGATGCCGTTCGTCGCCCTCGATCAAGTGGACACATGGGCCGCAGGCTTCAAGGGATCGCCCATCCTCTCACCGGCGACGTCGACATTTCGCCGGTACGAACCAGTGACGATCGTCATCCCGGTTGGTTTCTGGTCGGACGGTTCGCCGGCTCCAAAGTAACTTGCTCTCCTAGCAAACATCGGAACGCAAATCGTCCATTATGCGCGGAACGTAGCCAATCCAAATCGATGCGATGGCCGTTATCTGTCGAGAAATGTACGCTCTACATTGAAGCGATTCTTCGGTCGTACGTCGGTGCCGGCAGCCCTTTTCATCATTGCCGGTTTCGCGCACTTCGTTTGGCCAGGGACGTATCGGACAATTGTACCGCCGATATTTGGTGACGCCGGCACATTAGTTGTGCTCAGTGGTGTCGCTGAGATTGCCGGAGGCGTCGGACTGTTGTTCCCCGCGACGCGCCGCGTCGCGGGCCTGGGACTCATCGCATTGTTGATTGCGGTGTGGCCAGCCAACTGGTATATGGCCCTGAAGGCAAGCAGTTTTGTGTCCGTCGCGCCGCCTTGGGCGCTATGGCTTCGCATTCCGTTGCAACTACCGCTAATCTATTGGATCGCGTACGCGTCGCGACGCCCACGTTAAGCCGCAAGGATGTCCTGACATTCGGTTCGTACGCTAAGCAGAGTCGGCAGCTGCTCACCGGCAGCCCTTGTTTCTCTTTTTTGGCTGATTTCAAGGAGCTTATCGTGCGATCTCACCTCAAGGCTCTACTGTCTGGTCTGATGCTTTGCGTTTCGATCTCGTCGCCGGCGTGGGCGCAGACTCCCGCGTCGCAATCGACCGGCACCATCATTGGCACAGTGCTCGACGATGCCGGAAAGCCGCTCAGCAGTGCGAGAATCGGCATTTTGGGGCCGACATCGACGCAAACGACTACGAAATCCGACGGCACATACAACGTCGTGCTTCCGCCGGGCCTCTACAGTGTGACGATCTCGGCGCCGGGCTTCCGATCGACGCAGCAGGATGGTGTCACGGTCCTCAGCGGTGAGAGCGCCACGCTTACGACGACGCTGCTCCCGGCTTCGCTCACGACGATTGCTTCAGTTTCGGTGGGCGGCGCGACCTCGGTCGCCGACTCTGCGGCCGCATTGACTCAGCTCACGGCGGCGACGATCCGGAGCCAAGGGCAGGATCAGATCGTCAACATCCTCGACCAGATTCCAGGCGTCGAGATCCAGCGCGCCGGCGGCGGTTCGAACGAGCCCGGCGCGAACACAGCGATCTCGATTCGCGGTGCCCAGCCGTACGAGTCGCAGGTGCTCATCGATGGCCATCCGGTCGACACGATCGGCAATGGTGCCTTTGGCTTCAACGCCACTTTTACGAACGCGATTCTGCTCAGCGGCATCGAGGTCAGCAAAGGCCCCGGCAATATGCCGAATACCGTGGTTGACGCCGTCGGCGGCACGCTCAACCTTAAGACCGCACCGATCACTCCTACGCTGAGCACCGACCTCATGACCCAATACGACTCGTTCGGCGGCTGGACGTATGGTGTGCGCGTCTCCGATACGATCGGCAAGATCGGCCTGCTTGTCGCTGTCGCGCGCGAAACGACGCCCGGCTATATGTCGCCGCAGAACATCTTCGGTTTTGGGCGCGCGAGCTTCTTTTCTCCGTACACCTCGCCGACATTCCCACTCACGGGCAACAATCAAGTCTATCCGCCCGGGACGAGCTACACAGGTGTTCTGAACTACGCCTACGCTGCTACCTCGAACTTCTCGAACGACGGTCAGCTTTTCAAGTTGGCCTACAACTTCTCGCCGGTTACGTCGCTCGAGTTGAGCAGCAACTCGACGCAGACGTGGCTCGACGAGACCGGCAATAACGTCGGCTACGTCTACGCAAAGATCGTTCCTTGCATCACCAATGGCCTCGCCGATGGTTCGGCACCGGCGGGACCGACATGCGCGCCCGGGACCAACGCATATGATGAAAATTACACAGCGAACCCGTATCTGAAATATGTCGGCCAAACCGTCCCGATCAATCTCTACGCCGGCTACCCGAACACATACGAGATCGACAAGGAGCCGATCTTCACCGCGGCTTTCCGCACCGTCATCGGTCCCGGGACTTTCCTAGCCCGTGCCTACGGCGGCAGCATCACGCGCGATATCATCCAGAATACCGCTCCGAGCGCCATCGGCCCGTGTTACTCGGCGGCTTGTCCTTGGGTCGGAAGCAGTCCCGCGCTCTCTACGGACGCGGGGAACAATTTTGCAGACGACAATGGATACGCGGGCGAGCCGTACTACGAACTCACGACCGACACGCTGCATGGCCTCGACGCACAATACTCGCTTCCAATCGGCGGCGACCGCGGCAACCTAATACTCGGTTTCGATACGCACAGCGATAGCTTCAACTACACCGAGGCATACTCCAGCGGTTGGTTCTGGTATGGGAGTGGGACCGTGGGCGATCCGTATGGCGGATGCGGCTACCCGGGTCAAACGGCCGCACAGATCTATTCGTGTGCATACACGATTGCGTACCACCCCCAGCCGCAAATTCTCGTGCGGAGCACAACGGAGAACTTGCGCGGTACCTACGAGATCGCGCCGAACTTGCAGCTTGCATTAGGCGGCTACGTCTCGAATACGACGTACGTCGGTTCGCGTTTCGACCCGCGCGGCGGTTTGACGTGGCGGCCGAACTCAAACTTCAGTCTCCGCGCGTCCGCGGGCAGCGCATTCGTTACGCCTTACCAAGGCGTGATCAACACGACAACGTACCTCGGAAGTCATGGGACGCTGTACCCGGCAACGCAATTCACGGCAGAGACCTCGACGGGATACGATGTTGGCGGCGATTATAAGTACAGCCGCGACAGCATCGTCTCAGCCGATTTTTACTCGACGACGATCTTCAATCGCTACGCACTCTACCAGTGCGTCAGCGCCGCGTGTATGGGGACGTTCAATGGGAGCGCGTACACCTCCGAGGTCATTCCCACCTCACAGGGGCAAACGGCCAACCGCGGTATGGAGCTCACGCTTCTCCACCAGCCGAGATTCGGCTTTGGATACCAGGCTGAAGTTGATATGCTGCGCGACTACTCTTACGATCAGGCCCCAGTGACGTCGGGCGGCAGCCTCTTTCTCGGACCGTTGCCGGCCAACGGTGTGCAGATTCCCGGTTATCCGTACAATAAGATGCGCGGCAACGTATGGTACACATTCCAGGATGGCAAGAGCATTCGCCTCGGCAGCACGACCTACGGAGCGAACAACGCGTACGGTCAACCCGGCTTCACAATCTTCGACGGATCAATCAATCTGCCGGTGCACGGCGTCAACTTCTCCATCGGCGCAACGAACGTGCTCAACAAAGATAACGGCATGGCAGGCGGGTTGTACTTCGGCGGTTACACGTATCCGGGGCTCGGCGCCAGCGGCATCGGTCCGACGAACTATGAATGGGCCCAGCCCCGCACCGTCTACATCCAAGTGAGTACCGCAGCGCACTAGTAACGTCGGTGCGCATTTAAGAGGATCGCCGGCAGGCATCGGACATCGCCTGCCCGGTGATCCGTCGGTCTCCTACACGTGGCGCCAGCCTCCTACAACTTGGTGTGATTCGAACGAGTGGACGCATACTGGAAAGGCCGAAAAGCTCGATTTTTTGCGTGAGTCGGCGCTACTCGTCGCAGAAGGCAAAGCTACTATGCATTGATTGCGCCGAAGGCGGCACTTCTAAATTCGGATTAGCAAGCAGCAGCATCGGGTCGCGTCGATCAGCTCTCGGTTCCTAGGCTGCGTTGAACTCGAGTCCTCCCCTCTAGCAACTATTGCGTCGAGCGTCAGCTCCGGATTGCGACGCGCTCGGTTAGCCGCGCGGGCCGGGAGCGCTTATCGGTTAGGGCGTGCAGCGCTTCGCGTTGCTCGAGGATAGGGCACAGCACGTCTGCCACGTCGAGGATGTGAGAGCGCAAACAAGCCACGGCGGTCTCGACGTCCTTGCGACGGCAGGCGCGTAAGATGGCACGGTGCTCGCGCTGGCCCTGGTCGCGGTAATTCGCCAACGTAACGTGGGCGCGCAAATAACGATCGACTTGGACGTGCATACGCTCGATCATGCCGAGCAACAGTGGCCGGTTCGAAGCGGCGTAGAGTGTCGAGTGAAAATCCCAGTTGCGGTCGCCCCAAGTCAGCACGTAGTTCGTGTCCTGGTCCGAAGCATCCAAGATCTGTGCCGCGCGACTGAGGCTAACCCGACTGAGATTGGGAATTGCGAAGGCTAGCGCTTGCGACTCGAGCAAGACGCGGTTTTCGCACAGTTCGCGAATTTCGGCTGCACTTAGAGCAGCCACGACGAAGCCGCGGTTGGGTAGGAAGCGAACGAGCCCCTCGCCTTCGAGCTGACGGAGCGCCTCGCGCACGGGGATCGTACTGGTTCCGTAGCGTTCGGCCAGGTCGTCTTGACGCAACGGTTCGCCCTCGCGAAATGCGCCGCTCGCGATGGAGCTTCGAATCGCTGCGACCGGGTTTAGCGCAACGGTCCGACTAGTAAGCTTCTTTGCCACAGGCCTACTATATGAAATCCTATAGGATCGCACAACCGCTAGCGCTAACCTCGCTGGCGTAATGACCTCGCGCGGAGTAGCCGCCGAAGCGCTCCGTCGGTTGGTGAGCGGCTTCACAACCTGGCTTTCGATGCTCGCCAAGCTCTTTGATGACGCGGAGACGCCTTATATGGTCGTCGTTGGCGCGTCGGCCCACGTTCTTCGTCGTGCACCTCGCCATGCGACACTTTTTGATCCCATGAAGCCTATAGCAAATCCTATAGGATATGGAATCACAAAGACGAAGCCACTCGGCGTGCGGATCAGCAGCATTCAAGTCTATCGTGTCAATCTTCCGCTCAACGAAGGCGCCTATCGATTTTCCGGCGGACGCGTGGCGACGACGTTCGATTCTACCATCGTCCGAATCGACACAGACGAGGGCATCTCGGGTTATGGCGAGTTTTGTCCGCTGCCATCGTACCTGCCGGCTTTTCCGGAGGGCGCGCGAGCCGCAATTGCTATGTTTGCGCCGGCCCTCATCGGTGCTGATCCGCGAGAGCTCGGGGACATTAATCGCCGCATGGACGAGGCACTTCGCGGTCATGGATACGCTAAGTCGCCGGTCGACATAGCCTGCTGGGACATCCTGGGGAAGACGACGGGTCTGCCGATCGTGACGCTCCTCGGCGGCCGTTGCGGCGACGACTATGCACTCTACCGGGCCATTTCGCAAGAGTCACCTGAAGCGATGGTGCGCAGCGTCAGGTCGTACCGCAACGAAGGGTATCGCAAGTTCCAACTCAAGGTTGGCGGTGAACCCGATCTCGACATCGAGCGAATCATCGCGGTAGCTGCGGCACTCGCTCCGGGCGACGTGCTCGTCGCCGACGCCAACGGTGGTTGGACGCAGCAACATCGACGCGGCGCTTTCGTTCCTCGAATTCAAGCCGGCGCCGTTGCGCCTCGATCGCTTTGCGCTGTTCTTCCTCGCGTATAAGCCTTTCGCGCCGTTCGACGGCAGCAACCATTGCTAGGCCAATAAGGATCTCCAGGAGCTGTGCTTCTAGCGGAAGCTTCTCCCGATCACGCCACCGACGCCGAATAGGCTCTTTTCTGAATATCCGATTTTTGCTCATACTTGAAATATTGACCCTAAAATCGAACGTGCGTTCGTTTTGCCAGTTCGGTCCTCTACACGCCAGTTGTGATTCGCAGGACTGGACGCTCACCAGAACGCCGCAAAGTCCCGATTTTTGCGGAAGTCGAGGCCACTGCCCGCAGGAGTGTAGGCCACTAGGTACCGGTTTCTCATAAGACAACGCGACTGCTTTTGGCTACTTCGGGCCAAGGCCCGGCCTAGATAGCGTCCGCCCCCGACGCGTCGTTAGCTCAAGGCGCGGCTCATAAGACTTCAACTTGTACCCTTTGATACGACGCCCGACTAGCGTCGATTGAGTGCAATAATCTCGTCAAAGTTTTGGGGCTGCGGTACGAGCCCCTCGTAAATCGATGCAACAAATGCTCGGTGATCGCGAATTTGTAACGTGGCATTGTGGCGGCGTTCAAAGCCGATCGTCGATGACGGCTTACCGCTCATCGCGCGGCCACAGGGACTACCAGAGATGTGGGCCGGGTACACCTCGACATAATCCGGCAGGCTCATAAGCCGCTTGAGTGACCGATGTAAGTCATGCGCGGCGTCCTCACCACCGAGATCCGGACGACCGACGTCGCCGACGAAGAGTGTGTCGCCGGTAAGTACCATCCATGGATCACTTGCACGCGTCTTATCGATAACGAGCAGCGAGATGCTTTCGGGTGTGTGTCCTGGCGTATGCCAAGCGCGTAGGATCACGTTGCCGAGTGATATTTCATTGCCGTCCAAGAGCGCGCGAAACGCGTACTTGACGCTTGCGCCGACATGCATGTAGATTGCAGACTCAGGAACGAGATCGTGTAGGCGCCGTTCGCCGGAACGGTGGTCGGCGTGTATGTGCGTGTTAACGATGGCTTCAATTCGCATTCCGTGTCGGGAAGCGATCTCGATGTACTGTGCGACCTCGAACTGAGGATCGATGACCGCAGCGCGGCCCTTGCCGCCTCAACCGAGAATATACGAAGCGCAGCCCGTCGCTGGATTGAGGATCTGACGAAAGATCATGATGGTTGTCCCAAAGCGACTGGTAGACGGTGAGGGATATGCGTTTCGCGCATCCACCACTGGACAAGTGCTGCAGAGATCAGCAAGAAGATTGCAAGCACGATGAAGCTTCCGCTCGGATTGAGGCGCGCCGCGATAATGCCGATTGCGACACCACCGAAAGCATAGCCGCCGTCGCGCCATAGCCGATAGACGCCGAGAGCGGTGCCGCGCGCCGCCGGAGCCGCGACGTCGCTAACAGCTGCAAGCAAGACCGGATAAAGCAGGGCAGTACCCAGGCCTGCGAGTGCAGCAGCAGCAAACCAGAACGCAAGAGCTTGCGCGATTCCGGCGATCGCTAACCCAACGCCGTTGAGCACGAGCCCGACGACGATCGGCAGCTTGCGACCAATGTTGTCGGAGAGGATCCCCGTTCCGAGCTGGGCAGTTCCCCACACGAAGGCATAGACGCCGGCAACCGCTCCGATCATGGCCGGACCAAAGCCTTGCAGCGTCATAGCGATGGGGAGCAACACCCAAATACCGGTGTCGCTGAATTTGTTGAGTGCACCGGCTTGGCTGCACGCGCGCATCGTACGATCACGCCAAGTCACGTCGGCGAAGATCTCCCGCATGACGACCGGCGCCATCGCTGCGCCACCGGTCGCAATTGCATGTTCGTAATGTACAAATGGCGGGTCTCTCGAATGACGAGTACGAGCAAGAGACCGAGAATCGCAACGATTGCGGCAAACACAAACGGCACCGGCCGGAGACCGTAGTGAGCAGCAAGAGCTCCGGTCATCACGCTCGCGATCGCAACGCCCGCG
>CAWJPK010000006.1:0-659949 GCA_963844735.1 Vulcanimicrobiota bacterium
CCGTTCGTCAGCGCGCCAAACAAATTTACTGTGCAGGGAGCTCACGACGCACTCGTCCACCTGTCAGGCGCCTGCGCACTCTCGCCGTTTCTCTTTACAAGATCGCGAACGATATCCGTCTCATGTCTTGCGGCCCGCGCGCCGGGTTCGCCGAGCTTTCGATTCCCGAAAACGAACCCGGCTCCTCGATCATGCCCGGGAAGGTGAATTGCCCTCAGGCGGAAGCGCTCACGATGATCGCGGTACAGGTAATGGCGAACGATGTAGCCGTGGGATTTGGCGGGGCCGGCGGGGCTCGAGATGAATGCTTACAAGCCGTTGATCATCTTCAACGTCACCCATTCCATCGCGCTCTTGTCCGACGGTTGCACGAACTTCCGCAAATACCTCGTGGAAGGGACGAAACCCAATCTGAAAAAGATCGAACAATACGTGGACGAATCGCTCATGCTGGTAACCGCGCTCTCGCCTGTCATCGGCTATGACAAAGCCTCTCAGATTGCGCATTTCGAAATGGATAACGCACTCACGCTGAAACAAAGCGCGCTCAAACTCGGGTTCGTCACAGAGGATGAGTTCAATCGCGTGGTCGATCCAAAGAAGATGGTACATCCTTACGTAGCAAAAGGGTGAACGCTTCACGATCCGGCCGCCCGGCGGCCCCATTCGTTGAGGTTCGATATGAACATCCTCGAATTGACTGGCATCGTGTTTGGCGGAGCGCTGCTGGCCGGCTTAATCGGCTCGCTGACAGGACTTGGCGGCGGGATAATCATCACGCCGCTCTTGACTCTCGTGCTTGGCGTCGATGTCCATTACGCGATTGGCGCCGCCCTGGTGTCGGTAATCGCGACATCCTGCGGCGCGGCTTCCGCGTACGTAAAGGAAGGGCTCTCGAACATCCGGCTCGGGATGTTTATGGAGGTGGCGACTACCACCGGTGCTCTGATCGGTGCGTCGCTGGCGTTGCGGATCTCCACCGCAGCCATCGCGGAGCTTTTCGGGGCTGTTCTCCTTTATTCGGCCGCGGCTCCATTTGGCCGCGCGCGAAATCAGCGGCAACCAAAAGCGCCGATCCTGCTGCGAGGAGCCTCGATTGATTCCAGTTATCCAACTGCGAGTGGGATCGCCGATTACCATGTCCACCACATTGTCGGGGGGACCAGCGTGATGCTCGGCGCTGGAGTGTTATCCGGTCTCCTCGGAATCGGATCGGGCGCATTCAAAGTAATCGCCTTCGACAAGATTATGAGGGTCCCGTTCAAAGTCTCATCGACCACGAGCAATTTCATGATCGGGGTGACTGCCGCGGCAAGCGTCAGTTTGTACCTGCAGCGCGGCTACATCGATCCTGGCCTCGGAATGCCCGTTGTCCTCGGCGTACTTTGTGGATCGTTCTTAGGGCTCGTGTGCTGCCCGGCATGAAAACCAGTGCACTGAGACATGTATTTCCGATCGTGATCGCGGTGCTCGCGATCGAAATGATTTTTAACGGCCTGAAGGGAACAATCTGACATGCGACATTTTCAAACCATCTTGAGCGATCGGCGTCTCGAAGCCATTATTGGCAACTTGTTACGCGCCGGGGTCGTGATTGCCGCGACGATCACGTCGATTGGTGGAGTGATTTATCTTGCGCACTCAGGGGAATCGCCGGCTCACTACCGTGTGTTTCAGGGTGAGCCTGCGGATCTGCGTCAGTCAAAGGGGTCTTGAGCGACGCGTCCTCAGGAGATGGCCGTGGAATCATGCAACTCGGGTTGCTGCTGTTGATCGCCACCCCGGTTGCAAGAGTTGCCTTCTCTCTGGCTGCGTTTGCTGTCCAGCGGGATCGCTTGTACGTTGTTGTGACGCTGGCCGTCCTCGGGGTGCTCACCTTCAGCATGGCGGGAGGACGGCTATGACGACGGCAGGGGCTCCATCAAACCGGCTTTGCCAGTCAGCCATGTCCCCGAGCCGGCATTCAACTCGCTGATGGTGGCGATGCTACTAACAGCCGCTGGCGGATTTCTGGATGCCTTTTCCTACCTCGGCCAAGGGCACGTCTTCGCCAACGTCATGACCGGTAATCTGGTCCTCTCCGCGATATCGTCGGTACGCAGCGACTGGACGCATGTCGCACGACTGTTGCTTCCGCTCGCTTCCTATGTGGCTGGTGCGTCGACCGGCGCGATGCTTCGGTCGTCGGCGCAGAAGCGGACGATCGCAGCGCCCCAGGTGCTGGCTCTCGGGATCGAGATAGCAATCCTCGCAGGAATCGGCTGGTACCAGAGGGGATCTCCAGCGCGGCCATAGTCTCGACCATCTCCTTCCTGATCGCAGTCAGGAGTTGCTTTTTTTCGCACGTGGAGGCGTGGACCTACGCGTCAACCATGTCGACAGGCAATCTGCGGCAATTCGGCGAGGCCGTAGTCCAGTCGCTTTCGGGAACGGGCAACCCGAAGTCGAAACGGCAAGCCACGGTGTTCGCCCTGGTCACCCTTTCCTTCTTCCTGGGTGGGCTCACCGGCGGCGTGGCGACCGGGATTCTGCACAACCGGGCTATCTGGATCGGAGGACTCTTCCTTTTGGCGGCACTGGTGTGCGGTCTTGTAGACGGGCCGCCCGCACTTTCGACCGTGGCGTCATCCGTTTGCTTCATTGGCATACTCGCGCTGCTTTCGGTTACCAGCGCCCGCGCTCAAACTCCGCAGGACGCTGCCCCCGTTTGTCCTGGCCCTTCCTCAACACTGCCGGTTACGACGTACGACGAAGATGTGAAGTATCTCGCGGATCGGGAGTGTCAAACAGGCGACATTCTGGCTCCGCTGCAGTATATTCCGCTGAAGGGTGAAGATGAGAGCTATTACCTGTCGTTTGGATTCTGGATTCGCGAGCGCGAAGATTACACCAGCAACCCAAACTGGTCAAACAGACCGAGCGGAAATCTATATCTGATGCAGCGATATTTGGCACATATGGATCTGCATCTTGGGGAACGTTTCCGCTTCTTCGGTGAACTTGCCAGCAGTGTCGAAAACGGCAGGAACGGAGGTCCACGGCCTGGTCTCGACGACGAGAAGCTCTACGTACATCAAGGATTCTTCGAAGTCGGTCTTTTGAGGTCCGGCTCCGATGACCTGACACTGCGGGCTGGCAGGCAAGAGATCGCGCTGGGGTCGGAGAATCTAGTTTCGACTCGCGACGGCCGCAATATCCGCAACAGCTTCGACGGGGTCCGACTTACCTGGGTGAAGCGGGACTGGACCGTCGATGCATTTGCACTCAAACCAGTTCTTAATAATTCAGGATATTTCGACGATCCGCCGAGCCATGGCAACAGTTTCTGGGGCCTGTATGCAGTCCACCCGCTGCGACTTCTGCCGCATGGAAGTATCGACCTCTACTATATGGGACTGGACAACCAAAGCGTGCCTTTCGAGGGAAAAGGAACCGGCCGTGAACAAAGGGAGACAGTCGGCACTAGGCTGTGGGGAAGCACTCAGCACTGGGATTACAACGACGAGTTTGCGTTTCAGTTTGGGAGCTTTCGATCCGACGAGATTCGCGCGTGGGCGGTTTCGACGGAGCATGGCTATCGTATCGAATCAAAACCCTTGCAGCCCAGGTTCGGGCTTCGAGCTCTTGCCCTAAGCGGCGATCGGAATCCATCCAGCCATACTGTCGGCACTTTTAACTCCATGTTCGAGCAGGGGCCATATTTCAGCTACGCAGAACTGTTCGCCCGGCGCAATCTGATCGCGTTGCAACCTTCCGCGGAGCTTAACCTCACGAAGTCGGTTTCTATGAAGTTCAACCCGGCATTTTTCTGGCGGGAGAGCACGAGCGATGGGCTTTACAGCATAGGCAACAGCGTGATCGTCTCTGGTTTGAATAGCGACGCGCGCTACATTGCTACTCAGGTCTCGACCCAACTCCGATGGAGGATGAATCGCAATCTTACGTGGTTTACAGAGTTCGGGCACTTCTCTCCCGGCGAGTTCCTGAAGCAAGCCACGCCCGGCCGAAATCTCAATTATTGGACAGCGTGGTTGGACGTTAGGTATTGAGGTCAAGATCCGAAATGGCAAACCGCCAAGCAATTAGTTTCTGGAAAAGCCGCTCCAGACCGAATTATGCATCCATACGTATGGCATGTTTCCGACGTCACGAGGCGGGGGGCACGGAACCCGCGTTCGAGAGGTTGCAGCGTTTTCCATATCGGCTGGACGGGCCGCTGCTGGGGCCAGTAGAGGCCTGGGTATGAACTCTCAGATTCCGCAGAAGGCTCTGCATCCGGGCAGCCCTCGACGGCGAATCGGACATTTTCATCCCCATCGTCATCGAGGCTTGCGCCCCATCGCTTTTTGAGGGCTCTTTCCTCTGCCGTGCGAGGCAGAGTACGCCAGCTTCTCGGGTCTGCATCGCCATATCGTGGGATGCCCGCTTATGTACATCTAATGTGTTTTGTAAAAGCAGACTGAGATTCCTGGGAAGACGGCGAATCCTGCGTCACGGTTTCAGTAACTCATAGGAAACAGAAAAAAGGCGTCGAATACGGCTTCGATCCCCCTAAATCCCAACGGAGTTGAGCCGTCGGAGTTTATCTCATTAACCGGGAGCATGAAAGCGGATCGCAGAACAATATAGCGTTACATGACCAGGACACAACGCCACAGACGCCTGAGTATTTATTACAATCCAAGCTGGACGTCGTGGGCTGAATTCCTGCCCAAGAATCTTCACATTTTCCGCGACCACTGGCACCACATTCAAACCCCATGCCGAAAATGGGAGTGGAGCAGAAGGCCTCGCTGCTTTAAGAGAGAACGGAATGCTAGTGGCGCTGACGCCGCGTGATCGATTGGGCAACATTGGGGCGCAAGACCAGCTTCTGGCCGGAGGAATTCGCTGCCCTGCATTTTGTCCTCCAAGACGCTGGTCCCGAGCTGACGCTGAATTCGCCAAAAGGATGAAAGCCCGAGATCGATTCCGAAGAACCATCTGAATGAGTATCAAACTCTCTCGCTGGTGGCTCGTATCCAGCAGCACGCCCAGAGAAGCGGCGTCTGTTCAACAATCCGCGGCGGCAGGGCACTCTTGATCAGCAAACGGGGGCATGGAGCGCGCCCTCTGCGACCGGCGCCTTTCAATTCCAAGCTTGTCCATCTTGTAAATGAGCGTAGTACGCGCCAATCCGAGCCGATTGGCGGCTCCGTCCGGCCCTCCGATCCGCCACTCGGCTTGCTTCAATGTTTCCAGGATATGTTCTCGATCGGCGTCGGCAAGCGTGCGTGCAGTGCCCTCGGACGCTCGCGGCGCCGTCTGCCTCAAGCCAAGCGGCAGGCGTAGTACGGACCCAGGCGAAAAGAGCACCGCGCGCTCGATGAAATTCTGCAGTTCGCGAATATTACCCGGCCAATCGTGCGCCTTCAGGACTGCCATCACTTCATCGGGAATCAAATCGATGGGCTTGTTGAGGCTGACAGCAAATTTTGTTACGAAGAACTCCGTCAGCGGCAGGATGTCCTGAACGCGTTCCCGCAGCGCTGGTAGGCGGATTGGAATTACGTTTAACCGATAAAACAGGTCTGCCCGAAACAGCTTTTTGGACACGAGTTGCTCGAGATCCTGGTTGGTCGCCGCTACCACCCGCACGTTGACCCGGACGGTCCAGTGCTGCCTAGACGCTCGAACTCCCGCTCCTGCAGGGCGCGTAGGAGTTTGGGCTGAAGTTCCAGCGGCATGTCGCCAATCTCATCCAGAAAGAGCGTGCCCCCATCCGCCATCTGAAATCGGCCCTGGGTTTGTGTGCACGCGCCCGTGAAAGCGCCTCTTTCGTGGCCGAACAATTCGCTCTCCAACAGAGCGCTTGGAATCGCCGCGCAGTTGAGGGCCACAAAGCGTTGACTCCGACGGGGACTGGCCTCATGAATGGCTCTCGCTATCACTTCTTTTCCTGTGCCCGTTTCGCCCTGGATCAGGACAGCGGAGTCCACTGGTGCAACCCTCTCCACATCTGTCATCACTGCCCGGAATTTCGGACTGGACCCAATCAAATCTAAAGTAGTCATAATGCTCTCCTTCGTGAATGCAGATCGTTCCGCGTTTTCCCCGCATCAAGCCAGCATGGGCTAGTTTCCACTGTTTTGCCCCGTGATCCACTCGCGGACGTACGGATCACAGTTCGCCAGCGCAACGCCGCGCACGAAGTCCTGGGCGAAACCAGATGCGAAAGTCTCGCGGTATCCACGGTCAGTATTGGCGCTGGAGGGATTGACCCCCACATACGCCAGAGGCAAACCTTGCAGGAAGAATTCGAGAGCGGGGTTGTTGCTGGATGCCGGCAGCCCGTAGGGAGTCAGGTCTGCGAAGCTATACAAACCGTTCACAGCGAAATCAAACGGCCCATTTTCCTGGAGCCTTCGAAACTCCACGCCGAATTTCAAGGTGTGACGGCCGATGGTGCGCGACATTTGGTCCTGAACCTGATAAACGGTCGAAAAATCGCCTATCGGAAATATCGGGCTGTTGCTCAGCAAGCTCATACCCGGAATATCGATCATCCCGAACGGCCGGTCAGGAAGCAGGGAAATAGACAGACCCGGATGCGTATTGTCGATCGAGGAAGATGCTGTAGTCCGGTTGACACCAAAGCGCAACTCATTGCTCCAACCGTCTCCGAGTACGGTGCGGTCCTGAACAGTGCCATACTGATTCCGCGCCTGGTGAAACGCCGGGAACCCCGGTACATAGGTGCCCGGCGGCGTCCCGACGTAGGGAACCAAAGCGGAGCTGTCATCTATGGTGTAGCGCGCGAACACCGAATGGGTGCTGGAGAAGTTGTGATCGATGCGAACCATACCGTGGTCCTCACGAGTGTTGCCTTTGTTCGCGGTGATCAGTTCGCCGGTGCCATCGCCATTGTCCGGTCCGTTCGAGACAGGCAGCACGTTGAGAAACGGTTGTAGCAGAGGATTCATCGGAATGGCGACGCACCCGCTGCGAGTGGAGTTGGTGCAAGCCGCCGGATTGTTCGCGGAGGGCAGTAGCCCTTGATGCGCGAGGGCATCGGGTACCGTGGCAATTGCCGTGGACGCATGTACTTCGCGAAATCCCTCATAGTTGACAAAGAAGAACGTGCGATCGCGCTTCAGCGGACCTCCGATTCCAGCGCCGAACTGATTGCGAACGAATGGCGGGATCGGGTTGCTACCCAAATCGAAGTAATTCTTAGCGTCGAGCGACGCGTCCCGATGCAATTCCCACAACGATCCGTGAAACTGGTTACTGCCTGACTTCGTGACCATATCGATGACGGCGCCGCCATGGCCGCCGTACTCCGCGTTGAAGGTTTGGGTCAGAACGCGGACCTCCGCCAACTCATTGAGACCGAGAAAAAAACCGGAAGCACCCGCAGGCGAATAGCCGAGGACCGGATCAGTCGCATCCATCCTGTCGATCAGAACGTTCGTCATACTCGGGCGGATACCATTAATTGCCACCTGGCCGGACTTACCGCTCGAAAGCAACGAGGGGCCACTACTCGGATCGGGCGCGACTCCAGGCTCCAGCGCAACCGCACTGAAAAGATCGCGGTTGTCGAGGGGCAGTTCGGTCAGGCTCTGCTCCGGAAGTAATCCAGCGCTGGTCGACGTCGTGCTATCGATCCCGGCAGCGTTCGCGCTGACGGTCGTTTGTTGTGCAAGGTCGCCTACCGCGAGCTTGCGAATTGATCGTCACTTCGACAGCCGAATTGAGCTCGACTCCCTCCCGAATCTGCGATTGGAATCCTGTTTTCTCCAGGCGAAGCGAGTAGGTCCCGATTGGCAAGCCGGCGAAACGGTATTCGCCCGACGAGTCAGTAAGAGCGCTCCGTTTCAATCCCGTACCCTGGCTGACAACCGTAACGCTGGCACCCGTGACAACGGCGCCACTGGGGTCGGTGATGGCGCCGGAAACAGTCGCCAGCTGGGTTTGCGACCACGCACCCAGTGAAAAGAGTGCCGCGAGGGCTGCTGACAGCATGTGAGGCCCGGTTGATGATCAACGCGTTTGTTTTCGTCATGGTCGACCTTCAATTCGAACTAACGAGCGGATCCAGAGTCCCTTAGACAGTTCGCGAGCGGCACGGCACATTTCGTCCGGAAAACTCAATGTGCCGAATGGGGCGTGCCCCCAGGGATCGGCGCGTTTCAATTCCGAGCTTGCGCATCTTGTAGATCAGCGTCGTACGCGGCAATCCCAGCCGATTGGCCGCTCCATCCTGCCCTCCGATCAGCCAGTTGGCTTGGTTCAATGTTTCGAGGATGTGCTCCCGATCGGCGTCGGCAAGCGTGCGTGGATCGCTCTCCGCGCTCTGCTTCACCGTCTGCTTCAAGTCCAGCGGCAGACGCAGTACCGACCCCGGCGAAAACAGCACCGCGCGCTCGATGAGATTCTGTAGTTCGCGAATATTGCCTGGCCAATCGTGCGCCTTCAGGACCGCCATCACTTCATCGGGAATCAAATCGATCGGCTTGTTTAGGCTGGCAGCACATTTCGCCACGAAGAACTCCGTCAGTGGGAGGATGTCCTGAACGCGTTCACGCAGCGGGGGCAGGCGGAGTGGGAATGACGTTCAGCCGGTAGAACAGGTCCGCGCGAAACAGCTTCTTGGTCACGAGTTTCTCGAGATCCTGGTTTGTCGCCGCCACCACCCGCACGTTGACCCGGACGGTCTGGGTGCTGCCTAAACGCTCGAACTCCCGCTCTTGCAGGGCGCGTAGGAGCTTAGGCTGAAGTTCCAGCGGCATGTCGCCAATCTCATCCAGAAAGAGCGTGCCCCCATCCGCCATCTGAAATCGGCCCTGGGTTTGTGTGCACGCGCCTGTGAAAGCGCCTCTTTCGTGGCCGAACAATTCGCTCTCCAACAGAGCGCTTGGAATCGCCGCGCAGTTAAGGGCCACAAAGCGTTGACTACGGCGGGGACTGGCCTCATGAATGGCTCTCGCAATCACTTCTTTTCCAGTGCCCGTTTCGCCCTGGATCAGGACAGCGGAGTCCACTGGTGCGACCCTCTCCACATCTGTCATCACATGCCCGGAATTTCGGACTGGACCCGATCAAATCGAAAGTAGTCATACAGTTCTCCTCTATGAATGCGGATCGATCCGCGTTTTCCACCGATCAAGCCAGCAAGCGCTAGCTCCCATTGTTTTGTTTCGTGATCCACTCCCGTATGTACGGTAGGCAGTTCACGAGTGTGATGTTTCCCGCCTCACACCGGGCGAGGAAGATGATTCCGTCTTCGCCAGCCAGAGTGACGTCTTTTAAGTCGATGACAATCCGCCGGTCATTTCCTTCCGCTCGGATCAACGACTCCAACTCCTTCACGTTCTGGCTGTCGATTCGACCGCTAAGCGCAAAGACCACTTCCCCGTTGGACGATTTGCGAATTCTGCAGCATGCTTTTGTGCCTGGGAAAAGCACGCATATGCCAGTCTGTAACCTATTGAAAATATGACGATTGGTGGAGAGCAGGCACTGTCGAACTTCACCAAATTGGTGAAGTCTGTACAACAACTTCGCGGGACAGGCGTCAGCTAATCTGGAAGCGGGTCCTCTGAAGCGATTCTTGTTGATCTTCAATGTCCGGATCTTCGATTCGAGGGTGGATCGTGGAATACCCGAGTTTTTCAGCGGCCCCGCCGGGCCCGTATACGCGCCCTCCGCATTCGCGTAGGGCGGCCTCGATAATCGACTTTTCTTCAGCGGGCGGCGTTCGGAACGGGTCCCGGCGGATTTCCAGCCCGGTCGTGGGCGGTCTTCGGGAAAGCCAGCTCTCATCGACAGAAAAAGTTCCCATGTCACCTACGATGACGGATCTCTCGATCACATTCTGCAATTCGCGGATGTTACCCGGCCAGGGATAGGACTGAAGCAGATCGAGGCTCCGCTTGTCCACGGTCTTGAAGCTCTTCCCCGCTTTCATCCCGTAACGATCCAGAAAGTACCGCAGAAGAAGCGGGATATCTTCTTTTCGTTCCCGAAGCGTCGGCACTTCGATAGGAAAGACATTCAACCGGTAGAATAAGTCGCTCCGGAAGGTACCCGCGCGAATCGCTTCTTCCAGGTCCCGATTGGTCGCCGCGATCACGCGGACGTCGACCCGAATGGATCCTGTTCCTCCGATCCGTTCAAATTCATGTTCCTGCAGAACGCGCAAAAGGGTGACTTGAGTCTCTGCCGGGCAGCTCACCAACTTCGTCAAGGAACAGAGTGCCGCCCGTCTGCCAGTTCGAACCGTCCCAGTCTTCGCTGCGTGGCTCCGGTAAATGCGCCTAACTCATGGCCAAACAGTTCAGATGCGATAAGGTCGCGAGGGATCGCCGCACAATTCAAACTCACAAATGGATATGAGGATCTTCGCGAGCGCCGGTGAATCGCGCGCGCGACCAATTCTTTGCCAGTGCCGGTTTCGCCGGTGATCAGAACGCTGGAGTCGGTTGGCGCGACCCTGGAGATGCGGGAGAGCACCTTTTTCAGGGGAGCCGAAGTTCCCACAATCTCCTCGAACATCGACGATTTGTCGATTTCTTCGCGCAACGCAACGTTTTCTTCCTGGAGTCTCTGCTCGGCGAGCTTACGATCGTCGATATCGGTCCCTGCGGCATACCACCGCGTAATGCGCCCTTGCTCGTCCGACATGGGACTCAAGCGATAGTGGAACCAACGATACTGTCCGTCCCTTCTCCTGAGACGCGCTTCGTATTCAAACGGCAATCCGCGTTGGAGTTTTTCGGGAAGATCCTTTGCCACGAACGTGGCGTCTTGCGGATGCAGCAACTGCTGCAGATCTGCTTCCTGCCATTCCTCCAAAGTAATGCCGTGATAATCCAGCGCCGGCCGATTATTATAGATGCGCGCCCCGTCGGGCCGCAATTCGGCGATCTGCAGCGGCGACAAATCGAGAAGTTGCCGGGCTTCCTTCTCACTTTGGCGGATCTTGTCTTCGGCACGCTTTCTATCGTCAATTTCTGTTAAGAGGAAGTACCATCGGACGATGTGCCCCTGCAGGTCGCGAAGAGGAAGCCCGCGCATGTTTAACCATCGATAGACGCCATCGAAACGACGAATTCGTACTGCTTCATATTCAACTGGATCTCCTGCGGCGAAAGCTCGCTCAAAAGCCTGAAGGTACCCAGGGCGATCATCGGGGTGAATCGTGTCGTCCACGGCCCATTGGCGCAATTCTTCCTGCGACTTTCCGAAGTAGTCCAGAAGCGGCTGGCTGACCCGCTCAACCTCGCCGCTCGTGTTTAAAACTGCAATCAGGCCGGGAATGCTGTCCACAATCAAGCGAGATTCGTGCTCGCTTTCGCGCAACGCTTCCTCGGCGCGTTTCCGGTCGTCGATGTCGGTTATCAGTGAGTACCAGCGAGCAATATCTCCGTTTCTATCGCGAAGCGGACAACCTCGGTCTTGGAACCAGCGATAGACACCGTCCGCTCGCATAAAACGCGCCGAGAACTCATAAGGATGGCCAGTGGACAGCGCTCGGGAAAAGGCCTCGATAACGCCAGGCAGATCCTCAGGATGAATCATGTCGCTCGTTCCCCACTCGCTGAGTTCCTCGAAAGTCCGACCGAAGAATTCCAAGGCCTGGTGGCTGACCATTTCCAGATCCCCAGTGGGCGATAACACCGCCACCATGCCGGGGATGCTATCCACGATCAGGCGAGCTTCGTGCTCGCTTTCGCGCAGCGCTTCCTCGGCGCGCTTCCGGTCGTCGATGTCGGTGATGAGTCCATACCAGCGGGTTATTCTGCCTTCTGTGTCTCGCACGGGAAGAATGCGAGTCTGGGACCATCGATAGAGTCCATCGCCCCGGCGATAACGGAGTTCACTGTCGAAGGCATTTCCGGTTGTCATCGCATGCGTAAGTTCCGCGATAACCCGTTCAAGATCGTCTGGGTGGACGGCGCCGTTGGTTCCCCAGGAGTTCAACTCCTCAACCGTCATGCCGAAGAAATCCAGGAGCGTTCGATTCGCAAGATCGATCTGACCGGCCGGATTCAGGGTGCATACAAGCCCCGGAATACGGTCGAGAATCTCGCGGAGATCGGTTTCGCTCGCGCGCAGCGCTTCCTGGGCGCGCTTTTGGTCGTCGATGTCGGTGGTCGTACCGACGAATTTGAGGACTTTTCCTTCTCCATCGCGCAAGACCACGGCTTGCTGAGATGCCAGCGATAGGTCCCGTCCTGAGCACGTAGAGATCGGGTTTCGACAGCGAAGCCCTGTCCCCGGCGCACTCCGTCCCAAAAGGCCTTCGATGCTGCTTCGCGATCCTCGGGGTGGACTGCGGTCATCCAGGCCTCGGGATGCGACCGGACGAAATCGAGAGTCTGACCGGAGTAATCAAGCCAAACTTGATTCACGAAATCCGGTGTCCCATCAGGCTTGAGCGTCCAGGCGGATACAGGAAGACGCTGCAGCAGCCCAGCCTGGAGTTGCAGATCGGAATAGAGACTGGCGTTCTCCAGCGAAATTGCGGCTTGCGAAGCCAGCAACTGCAGCACGGCGACCCGGTCCGGCGTGAAGACGACCGCGTAGATTGTTCTCCAGATACAGTGCGCCGACAAGCTTCGCCTGTTTGACGATGGGCAGGCAGAGGACGGACCTGGAGCGCTTCTGCCGGACATATTCGTCCTTGGAATACACGCTGTCGGCCGAGGCATCATCGAGGAGCACGCTCTCCCGTGTCCGGATCACGTAATGCAGCGCGGATTGGGGGAGATCAGACGGCGTGACGGCTGCCTGGCGAACCACCACCTCGATCCTGCCCAGGCCAGTGGTGGCCTCCGCTTCGATCCGCGGCTCGCCGTCCCGAATCAGGATGAGCAGACCCCGTTCTGCCCCTGCATGTTCCACCGCGATTCGCACGAGCTTCTCGATCAGCGCGGGAAGGGCCATCTCACTCGAAAGCGCCTGCGATGCTTTGACGACAGTCTCGACGTCCAACTGCCCGACTGGCGGGCCAATCGTGGCCGAAGAGGCGGGAGTTCGTCCCTCGCGCAGGCGCGGGTAGTGTTCGTCGAGTTGCTTTACTTTCCCGTGAGCGCCCCAACGGTCATAGCAGTTGCGCGCGTTGCGCAGATGCGCGTAGCCGGCCGTTTCGAGACTGTGCGCCAGGCAGTACTGCGCCGCGAGTTCGTGGGCCAGGCCTTCGTTTTGAACGAAGCCGTTCTCGCGCGCCAAATGGATAGCCTGCTCGTACAGACCCAGGGCGTCGACGTCCCGCCTTTCGAGACGGGCGATCTCGGCCAACACCAGCGCGTGCTTGTCGGCGAACGTCGGTGGATAGCTTTCGGCCCACTCGCGCAGCTGTTCCTGGTGCCCCGTCAAGAGTTCGCGCCACGCCTGCTGCTGATCGGTCCCCGCGGCTTCATAGAGCGCCGACACCGTTAATGCGGCGTAGTAGAAGTAGTCGAGCCGCTGGATCAGGCCGACGGTGGCTGCAAGCACCGGCTTCGCGTTGTCGGCCGCTGCCAGTGCCTCGGTATAATTGCCTGACAGGAACCGCGCCTTCAGTTTGACGATCCAATACCAACAGATCGTCATGGGGCTTCGGCCCCCGGTGATCTGAGCCTCGAACGTGGCCTCGTCGAACTGCGCATCACTGAAGGTAGAGAAGTTCGCGGTCCGGCCCTGCATCGTCGCGATAAAGCGTTGCTGGCTAACGATGATGTCCGCGATGTCGGCGAACTTGGCTTTCCGGGCGAAGCCCAAGCCGTCTCCGACTCGCGCCAGACCGCGTCGAGTGGATCGTTCCGCGCGAGAAGGAGTGCGATACGTGTCGAACCTCGAGTAGCAGGCGAAGACCGTATCACCTGCCTCAACGGCTGTCCGAACACCCTTTTGCGCGAAATCGATCGCGACGGTAATCGGCTGCGCCCAGCTGGCAACCACTGCAGTCGTGCCGTAAACTTTCGCGTGACCCGTGATGAAGTCATGCTTCGCGACCAGATCGCATGCGAGCTTGGCGAAACGATAGCCGTCACCGTAACGGTGAAAGGCTCCCCCAAGTAAGACTCCCCACGGGCAAAGCCGTGGGTGGAAGGGCCGCTCAGCCCATGCTGAAGGCTGACTTTCACCATGCGGATGATAGCCAAGCAGAACAGCCGAGTGTCGGTAAAGTAGGTTGGGGCTGTCGACCTCCGACAAAATCTGCACGGCGGCCTGCAATTCCGGATCGGTCATCAGCGGCAGATCGATCAAGCTCTCGATCGAACGCCCATCGAGAATTTGCCAGACCGTTTCGTATTCGGCCTGGACTTGCTCCTGGGTGGGGTGCGCCGGCATGTCGATGCCCAGCCGGCGCAGGCAGGTGAGCGCAGTGGCTACAGCGTCGTGGGGTTCCGACTTCAAAGTATCGAGCCGAACCTTCAGATCGTAGACGGCGGCCTCGTCGACTTTGGACGCGGCACGCTGCAATAACTGATCGATCAGTTGGCCGGCGGTGTCGAGTGCACCCGTCAGAAACTCACATTCGGCTCGCTCGAGCCAGAGGCCAAACGTCAACTCGTACTCATTGCTCCAGTCCCGTTCATCCAACAGCGCCATGCCGGCCGCAAAATACTCGCGCGCGGACGCATAGGCTGCGGACGCTTTGGCCTTTCGCCCGGCTCTCAGGTTGATTGCGGCTACATGTACTTTCTCGTCGTGATCGATCAGTAATGCCGCGCCTCGATTCAATTGATTGGCGATATCGAACAGATGTTCGGCGAGCCGATCCTCTGTCAGGCTCGCCAGCAGCACTCGTCCAATCCGAAGGTGCACTTCGGCGCGTTCGCTTTCGGGGATCAGCGCATAGGCCGCCTCCTGAATACGATCATGGAGGAAAGCATAAGAATCCTTCCGGGGAAGAATCAGCCCTGTGCGGACAGCTTCCAGAAGCGAAGCGTGGAGCTCCTCATCAGATTGTCGGAAGACCACACACAATGTCGCGATCCCGGCCGTGTTCCCGAGACAGGCGAGTTGCCGAGAGCGGTCTGCGTATGACCCGGCAATCGCCGCAACTTCCCCAGCATGAGATGCACCACATTGCCGGAGTAGCGCTTGCCGCGAATTTGATCCAGGTCCCAGGTACAGGCCGCGGCACCCCGATCGAGCCGCCGCGGTGCGTGTCAATAAAAATGAGACACACGGCGTAAAAGTTTAAGGAGTTTTCTCCTGGTCTGGAGGCCTGTTGATCCAGACGGCAGTAGGAAGAGAAGGCGGCTTGGGAGCCTGGCGGACGAACCGTTCCGGGTGAGCCTGAAAAGCGGTGTCCAAGACGGCTTGGCGATGGAGCAGCAGATCGGCGGCCTTCCCCAGGTGAACCACGGCGGGGGTCATCAAGCCCAGGCCGGAGTGGTGATGTTCGTAGTTGTACCAGCGGAAGAAGGACTGGCAAAATCCGCGGGCGTCTTCGATGGAGCCGAAGCGGTCCGGGAAGCCAGGGCGGTATTTCAAGGTGCGGAACTGACTTTCCGAATAGGGATTGTCGTCAGAAACATGGGGGCGGGAATGTGTTTTGGTGACGCCGAGGTCGGCCAGCAGCAAAGCCACGGGTTTGGATTTCATCGATGAGCCGCGATCGGCGTGGATGGTCAGCTGGCCGGGTGCGATGAGTTGTTTGCGGCAGGAATGATCGATCAAACGCTTCGCCAGTTCGGCGCTTTCGCGATAGGCGATCATCCAGCCCACGACGAAACGGCTGAAGACATCCAAGATGACATACAGGTGATAGCAGGTCCATTTCGCCGGGCCGCGCAGTTTGGTGATATCCCAACTCCACAACTGGTTGGCTTGGGTGGCCAGCAACTCCGGCTTCTGATACGGCGGATGAGTCAGCTGATCGCGGCGCTCGCGGCTTTCCCCGCGCGCTTCCAGCAAGCGATACATGGTGCGAATCGAGCAATGAAACTGGCCCTCATCGAGCAGCGCTGCGTAGACCTGGGCCGGCGAACAATCCTGAAAGCGATCCTCATGAAGGCACGTCAGCACTATTTGCTGTTCGGCTTCCGTCAAAGCCCGAGGCGAGAACCGCGGCCCGGCCGCAGGCCGGGGAAAAAGACGGCGGCTCCGCCGCCGGTACCACGTGGCTCGCGGCACCGCCAACGCCTGGCAGGCTGGCTTCACACCCACCAGCGGGCTGAGTTGATCAACCGCGGCCATCACGACTTCTCCGTTTCCGTCGTTGGGTGACCCAACAGCCTCGCGACTTTCCTAAGAAACTCCACCCGCCTCGGGGATTTCGACGAGTGTGAAGCCGAGGCCACGGGCGCGGCGCTGAAGGTTTTCGATAACCCGACGCTTATAGCGTTCCTCATAGTACCCAGCGCCGGGATCGGCGTATGCCAAGCCGAAGCGAAGTGCACGATAAAAAAGGACAGCGAGCTTGCGTGCCGTGGCCGTCACCGCCTTTGCTTTGCCAGTACGCGCGGAAAGCCGTCGATAGAAGGCCCCCAGTGCTGTCTGGGTTTTGCCAATGTTGACGGCTGCGATCCTCAACAGCGCCGCGGCACGATTTGACGATCGCCGGGTCTTTGAGCTGAGCACTCGACCACCAGAGATCTTGTTGCCCGGCGCCAACGTCAACCAGGACGTGAAGTGTTTCGCAGTCGGCCATTTCTTCATATCGTCACCACACTCGGCAACCAATCGGAGCACCGTGTAGGGGCCGAATCCGTGAATTTGGGACAAGTCGGCCCCGAGCAACGTGTAAAGCGCGGACCGTACATCGAACTTCGGTTCGTTCCGAGCCTTGGCATGTCTCACCGCTGGGATCGGCTCCTCGGGCTCCACGTGCGCCTCGTTGAGAGACTTCAGCACAGCCTCGATCTCGACATCGCATTCGGCGACCTTTGCCTGATGGAAATCCCACAACTCCAACGCTTGCTTGAGGCCAAAGACATGTTCGGCGCGGTAGTTCCCTGTCAGTGCTTCACGAATCGTCTCTTCAGACGCGTTGCAGCGAACATCGCGGTAGGTGGCCAGTTGCTCGGGAGAATGAGTGCCAGCCACGATGGCTCGAACAATGCGCAGGCCCGTTGCTCCGGTGATGTCGGTAACGACATGGTGAAGCTGCACGTTCATCTGCATGAGAGCCTTTTGCATATGCTGCACGTGGGCGGCCGCGTATTCCACCATCCGCTCTCGAAGCCGCAGATATGTCCGCAGTCGGGCGACGTCGGCGCGGGGATGAAAGCTTCCGCGAAGAAGTCCGTGCTGGTGAAGCTGCTGCAACCATTGAGCATCGTTGACGTCGGTCTTTCGTCCAGGCACATTCTTCACATCGCGAGCGTTCACCAGAAGCACCTCAAAGCCTCGAGCCTCGAGGATCTCGAAGACAGGGATCCAGTACACGCCCGTGGACTCCATCGCGACGGTCTTGATTCCGACACTCGTGAGCCAGTCGGCCATCTGGTGGAGATCGCCACTGAAACTTCGGAACGTCCGTACAGGCTGGTGGTCTTGGTCGCCACGCACGGCGACCACATGAAACGTAGATCCAACGTCCAGCCCCGCCGCGTGCTCGTTAATTGTGGAAAGACGGCCCGACGACCTGGCGCGCGGCCTCTTCTCTTTTTTTGGCATGTCTCGACCTCCTTAGAATGAGCCGGGAGCAGGGGTAGCGGCAGCAATCAATTTCCTAAACGGGATCGCCTGACGACGTCACCACTTTCAAGTCCGCGAGCCACCCCCAGACCATGTTTTTTTACGGGTTCACAGAACACCAAAAAGTAGACGGCTATTCCTCCCGGCACAACAAGCGTACATATGCCGAGAGTTTCTGGTCCAGCAGGTGTGCGGTTCAGCCGCACCCGACAGTTTTTTTGGACGTCAATGATGATGTGGGCTTTCTCCAGTTCTTCATGGAGATGTTGATTCTGCCGGCGCAGCTTCTCGTTTTCGGCGGTCAACGGATTCCGCTGCGGCTGCGGACCTCTCTTCTGAGAAAAGGCTTTGTGTACGGCGCGATCGCGCTCTTTACGCCAGCCGTGGAGAGTCGACGAGTAGATTCCTTCCCGCCTCAAAATGGCGCCGACACCACCGCCATTCGCCAGGGGGCGATCTGTCTCTTCTAAAATCCGCTTCTTCTCTTCAGCGGTAAAGATGCGCCGTTGCGCCTTGGCGGGCACTTCTTCGTCCGCCGAACTGGTTCCAAAAGGAACTGCATTCTTGGTTTCGCTCACGATGTTTCTCCTTGCCGCCCTGCTCTGTAATTATGGCCGCGGTAAGTGTCTCATCGATATTGGCACAGAGGGCCATGCTGCTCCGGAACTACTCGATGTCGGGCATGCCCGGCGCCAGGAATTATCGGATAAGCGTCAAACGAGAGACGAACGGGGTTGTCAGCTCGTATCTTGACGATCACGTGCACGCAGGCGACATCTTGGAGGTGAGCGCGCCTCGGGGCGGTTTTACTCTGGGATCCGGCGATGCTCCAGTAGTCTTGCTGAGTGCGGGCATCGGGGCAACCCCCGTACTCGCCATGTTGCACTCGCTGTCCTCCGCGGCGTCACGTCGTGAGGTCTGGTGGATCTACGGAGCGCGTAACCGCGCAGAGCACCCGTTTGCGAAAGAGTCCCGTGAACTCTTGCAAACGCTCGTGAACAGCCGAAGCCATATTGTCTACAGCAAGCCCGATTCAGGGGATGAACCAGGTGTGGATTACGACTCGGTTGGGCATGTGGACACGCCGCTGCTCGATCGGCTCGGTGTAACTCGCGATGCGGATTTCTACCTGTGCGGTCCACCATCATTCCTCCGCGACCTGACTGCCGGCTTGAAGACATGGGGCGCCGATTCCACACGAATTCACACGGAGGTGTTTGGTCCGGAAGCGCCGATCACACCAGGAATTGCGCCATCCTCCCACCCGCCGGTTCACCCTCCCTCGGGAGAACCCGGCGCCGGCCCTCAAATTTCATTTACACGAAGCGGGCTCACGGTTCCGTGGGATTCACGGTTTTCCAGTTTGCTGGAGCTCGCAGAAGCGTGCGACGTTCCCGCTCAGTGGTCATGCCGCACAGGGGTCTGCCACACCTGCGAATGCGCATTGATCGGAGGAGCGGTCCGAATATCAGCCTGATCCGCTGGAGCCACCGGCCACGGGCAATGTGTTGATTTGTTGTTCGACGCCGTCGGGCGATGTCGAAGTCGACTTGTGATTGCACGTTCGCCAGGTAGGCTACGGCCGTACTGTGTACGGCGCAGACTGGCTCCCCTCCACGCGTTCCGGCGGACACGATTCAAACGCATCTGCGAGTCGACGTAAGCGCTTCGATTTCGAGTAGGCTCCGTTCGTTACAGCACGCTGGTCAGAAGTTGGTTCATGAAATGCATTTCGGCACCAGGCTGATGCGCGCAGTCTAAATACGTCACTCCTGCTTGAGACATGCAGTCCTCGCGACCGCGCTGTCAGATTCCCTCGACTGTCTTGGCGTCAGATATAGAGCCGTGCGGTCGGTGACCCGCTCGCTCGCCGCACGAACCTCCGCTGAGGATCAGATGGTGCAATCCTGCCCGGAGGCCAGTCCGATGAAGTGGCATCAGGCGCATACAACCTGGTTTTTCGAGACGTTCGTGCTGCGTCCTTTTCTTCCGGATTACAAGCCCTTTCGCGAAGAGTTTCGCTGGCTATTCAACAGCTATTACAACTCACTCGGCGAGGAGGCTCCGGAGAAGCACCTGCGCGCTTCGTTTTCGCGTCCGTCGCTCGATGAGGTGCATCGCGTTTCGCACGCATGTGGACGAAGCGATGGAAAAGCTCTTCGCAGGTCACATTCATGACGAGGCAGCGCGACGCATCATGTTGGGCCTGAACCACGAGCAGCAACACCAGGAATTAATGCTGACCGATATTAAGCATGCCTTCTTCTCGAATCCACTGCGTCCGGCGTACGACGCCACCCCTTTAGCGGGAGCACGCGACGTTTCACCATCCGAGTTCATGTGGCATCGCTTCCATGGCGGTGTGACTGAAATTGGTTATCCGATAGATTCGACGAACTGCCTCGACTTTTGCTTCGATAACGAAACTCCGCGCCACAAGGTGTACCTGGAAGCCTTTGGGATCGCAAACCGCAGCGTCACGTGCCGTGAGTATCTGGAGTTTATGTCCGATGACGCATACGCGCGCCCCGAGTTTTGGCTTTCCGAGGGCTGGGAAGCGGTGAGGAAACAGGGGTGGCGGGCGCCACTCTATTGGGAACGTGATGCCACGGACAGCACTGGCTGGCGCATCTTCACCCTTCGAGGTTGGCATCCGCTTTCCGCGTTGCTTGATACGCCCGTATGCCACGTGAGCTTTTTTGAGGCCGATGCGTTCGCACGCTGGAGAGGCTGCCGCCTTCCGACCGAAGCGGAATGGGAACTTGCCGCGAATGGAAGTTCGATTCACGGGAACTTGCTCGACACCGGAAGGCTACATCCCGCAATCGCGTCCGGCGATGGCCTTGACCAACTCTTCGGGGACTGCATGGGAGTGGACAGCAAGCCCCTACACGGGTTATCCGGGTTACAAGCCCCTTCCTGGCGCCCTGGGCGAATACAACGGCAAGTTTATGTCCGGCCAGATGATTCTGCGTGGAGGATCCTGCGTCACGCCCGCGAGTCACTTACGCGCAACCTACCGTAATTTCTTTCAGCCGGCGACGCGGTGGCAATTCACGGGAATACGTTTGGCCGCTTAAGGACTCTCAAATATGAATATCACGACCGATTTTCAGACATTCGAAGCGAAAAGCCTCGCCCCTCTGGACACGCGCGAGGCGCTGATCGATGAGGTTTGGCGCGGCCTGCTCAAACGTCCACGATCCCTGGTTCCGTGGATGCTCTACGATTCCGAGGGTTCACGTCTTTTCGAGTGCATCACAACCCTGCCGGAATACTATCCCACGCGAACGGAGCGCGACATTTTGGCGAACTATGCCGAAGCGATTATCGCAGCGACTGGTTCTGACTACTCTCGGCCCTTGCGCCTGCTGGAGTTGGGAGCGGGGACAGCCGCCAAGACCGGTATTCTGCTGGAAGCCGCAACGCGCTTGCGAAACGAAGTAATCTACTTTCCGGTTGATGTCTCGTCGGATGCACTCGATGCGGCGTGCGACAGCATCGGTTGCCTGTTGCCGGATGTGCAGCTACAGCCGATGGTGGCGAACTACGTCACTCACCCGCCGAAGCTGGAACGGTTCAAGGGGACCACGCTCGCGATGTACATCGGTTCGAGCATCGGCAACTTCTCGCCGGAGGAGGCTCGCACCATTCTTCGCAATCTGAGGTCTGAGCTCAGAGCCGGCGATGCGCTGCTGTTAGGTACGGATATGGTGAAAGACGAGGCGACTCTCGTGCGGGCGTATGACGACAAAGATGGCGTCACCGCGGCGTTCAATTTGAACATTCTGCATCGCCTCAACAGAGAACTCGGTGCGAACTTCGATACCGGCTGCTTCCGGCATCGGGCGCGCTGGAATCGCGTGGAGTCACGCATCGAGATGCACCTGGAGAGCACGCGCGATCAGTGCGTAAATATCCCGGCCGCGCAACTTAGCGTTCAATTCGCGGCCTTTGAAACCATCCATACCGAGAACAGCTACAAGTTCACCCGGAATACGCTCGGCGCCTTGTTGGATGATGCGGGCTTTGCGATCGAGCAGACGTGGACGGATCCGCGACAGTGGTATGCGCTTACGCTCGCGGGCCTTCGGTAGTTAAGCAGTCCAATTTTGGACGCTGTCATCGACGACCCGCTGTCGACCATGACGCGACACCTCAGCCGCTCGGGAATCCGAACATCAACCACGACTGGTTGGCTACCCAGTGCGGGGTAAAGCTCGGTCATCTGATTGAACAGCTCTTCGTCGGACGCCGCGGTCTGCTGCAGCCGATCGAAGTCCAGCAGATAGCGCTTCGTGTCCTGGATCGCCGACGGTGAGTCGGGCGCACCAGGCTTCTTGTGACCGGCAACAACAATCGCTGGCTTCAGCGCTGCCAACCGGTCCAGCGCCGCGATCCAGTTCTTCCGGCTCTCGGGGGTGGTGTCGCCGACGTACATGTGGCACTGGTTGTACACCACGTCGCCAGCGACGACCAGGCCGATCGACGGAACGTATAGAGACGTCGTATCGGGACTATCGGTGTGGCCCTGCTCGATGATGCGCAATTCCTGGCCCTCGAGAGTGAACGTGTCGTGCTCATAGGGCTCAGGTGGAACCAATTTGGTGGCCACTTGCCCAGGAAACAGCCGGCGGGCTAACCGCTCCACTGGGGGAGTGAAAGACATCTGCATGGCGTTCACCGTCTTGGGCGTTGCGATCGCCCGAGCGCCCGGGAAACGGTCGAGCAGAATGCTCAGACCGTAGAAGTGGTCGAAATGGGCGTGCGTTATATAGATGGTCTCCAGGTTGCGGTTGTGCAGCGCAACCCAATCCGCGAGAGCCTCGGCCTCAGCCACCGTCGTCATTGCGTCCACCAGCACCGCGTCGTACTCGCCGAAGATTAAAGTCGACGTCATCGGGTCAAAGCCGAGCGCTTCGCCGAAGGGCTTTGGCCGCTCGCCTACCATTACCTTTCCCGGGGCGGTAAAAACGTTGACACCAAGCGTGTTCGACGTGATGGGGGCGGTCATGTGCGTGGTCTCCTTAAGTTCATGTGATGCTCCTCGTCGATGCCGTGAACCTGCGCGTTAACCGTACTTGAGGGCGGTGCTCTGTCCGACCTCGATAATATAACCGTCAGGATCGCGGATGTAGCAGCGCGTCTCGCCGTACTTGGGGATCGGCTCGGTGATGAACTCGGCTCCTCGACTTTTCCATAATTTATAGCACGCTTGAATATCCGCAACGCGGATATTCATAAAGCTGTTGATCTGATTCGGGTCGGGGACGCTAAGCGTTACCGTCGGCTTGTCGGGGGTCGGCCCGCCCCCGACGTTGACAAGGAGCCACGTATTCGCGATCTGAATGTACCCAGGCGCGCCGTCGCTGTCGCCTTTGCTCAGAATGCGGCCGCCGAAGACCTTTTCATAGAAGCGAGCCGATCGGTCGACGTCGGCGACGGTGAGAAAATGTGCGATGCTGATTCCCTCCCGCGGGGGCATCTCATAGCTCTTGTGTTCGATTTGTACGCTGTTCATTGACGAGTCCGATTCCGATGCCGTCATGAGTTTCAGAAGCGCCTGAGCTGCCGAGGTCGACGACGCAGGATTCTGGCCAGTAATCAGACGGCCGTCAGTGATGGAAAAAGGCTGCCAGTTCGCCACCTTCTCGAATATGGCGCCGAGCCGCAGCAGTTCATCTTCGACCAGGAACGGCACAACCTTCGTGAGCTGCATCGCCTCTTCCTCGCCGTTCGTGAAACCGGCGACGTGTTTTCCTTTCACCAGCGGAGCGCCCTGGTAGGTAACGTGGCGAAGCACTCCGGGCGAATGGCACACCAATGCGATTGGCTTGCCGGAATTGTAGAAGGCCTCCAGAAGGGCGATCGACGTAGGGCTCTCCGCAAGATCCCACATCGGGCCGTGCCCACCGGGATAGAAAACGGTGTCGAAGTCTTCCGCCTTCATGTCCGCAAGTTTGACCGTGTTGGCGAGAGCCTTTTGCGCCGCCGCGTCCTTCTTGAACCGCGCCATCGCCGGCGTTTGATTTTCAGGCAGATCGCTTTTCGGATCGAGCGGAGGCTGCCCGCCTTTCGGAGAGGCGAGCGTCAGCTCAACGCCGGCATCCTTGAATACGAAATAGGGGGCCGCGAATTCCTCCAGCCAGAAACCAGTCGGGCGGCCCGTGTTCCCCAGTTGGTTGTGCGATGTCAGGACCATCAGTATTTTCATATTGTTCTCCTGTATTCTTCGCGACGCGCATCCCGATTGAATCGGGCGTCTGCCAAGCTTCACCGGCTCACGCTCATTCCGTTATCATTCTGCGCAACCAAAGTGTCGAAGTCCAGCTACCTGCGCGTCTCTGGTGATTTATAGTCGCCGCTGCATCGCAGAAACGTCGATTGCCCAAGCTCTGGCGGACCCACAGTTATGGGTTGACCGATTGAGTGAGCTTCGCGATCAGGGCGCTGGCGGCGGAGGGAATCGCCGCGCTGCCGTCGACGATTTCCTGGTTACTCATTTCCTTACCATAGAGCGCTTTATTGGCGGACCCATCGGGTTTAAGGGTCAAACCATCGAGATCGAAGCCGGCAAACGCTCCTTTAGTGTCGGCGTAAAAAATAATTTTTGCATTGGGATCGTCGTGTGCCGACTTGCCGTTCCCCCATGCGGCCGAAGCATCCTCCCTATGGTGAAACGGTTCGAAGTCAGTTTGGCGCGCCGCGCGGGGTCCATCGACAGGACGACGATGTCGATTTCCTCCCCACCAATCTGCACACCCACGCTGGCGCTCTCCAGCGTGACTGCGCTGCGGCCGACCAACCGCCGCCCTTCCGGCAGGAAATGAATCCCTTGCCCCCTCCTACGCCGACCACGATGGCGCCCTTCTTAAATCCGGGAATCACCGCGATGCAGTCCGCCTGGGCGATCTTCGCCTGGATGCCATGCGCGGATTTGGTCATGTTGTTGAGGACTGTCGCCGCCTTTCCAAGCCGCGCCGCTGTTTCATCTGCCGCTGCGGCAGTAAGAGCAGCGGCGATTGTCAAAAATAGAACATACTGTGTTCGTCGCATAAGCGTCGTTGTTTCTCCAGATGAATTGAGTTGTGTTTGAATACAACCAAACACTCGCAGTGCGCAGGGCACGTGGGATTCCACTCGTCAAACAATAAGAAGACGCGGCAAATGCGGGGACTCTTCGGAATAACTGTCGAAGGGCCGCCACTGTGGACTGTTGGAAACCAAGGGCTGACACCGGTTGGAGACTCCGGGACGCCTGACGGCCCGGCGTTGGTCGCGCAATCAAGCGGAGGTAAGAGTTTCGCCGACGCGCCGAAACAATGGCCTGTCGAATGCTCGAACCGGTGCGGCATGAAATCGGCCACTCTGATATGCGCAGATATTTGGAGTTCATCGGGAACATCGGCCTGTTTGCCCTGACCGCCGCGCGCCGCGTGCTGGTACCTCCGCTGGAGGCGCAGATGATCCTGCAGCAAATCGAGGTAATGGGATGGAAGTCGCTGCCGCTGGTTTTGTCGTCCGGCTTCGCCCTAGGTTTGGTTCTAACGCTTCATACGCGAAATACTCTGGTGCGCTTCGGGGCCGAAGGATTGCTTCCCACGGTCCAAGCCCTCGCGTTCTTCAACGATATCGGACCGCTGGTCGCAGGGTTGCTGGTGGCCGGGCGAGTGGGGGCAGGCATCGGAGCGCAGTTAGCGAATATGCGCGCGACCGAACAGATTGACGCCATCGAGGTGCTGTCCATCGACGCCTTCAAACTGCTGGTGATTCCACGCATCATCGCGTGCTCCGTGGCGGTGCCGGTACTTACAATCCTGATGGACGTCGCCGGGCTTGCCGGGGGATACCTGGCGCAGTCTGTAACCTCGCATATATCCGCGGGACTCTTTCTCTTCCGCGCATTTACGGATGTGAGCTGGGCAACCTTCATCCCTCCGACGGTGAAGACGACAGTGTTCGGAGCTCTTATCGGCCTGATCTCCTCCTACTTTGGATACACCACGAATGAGGGCGCGGAAGGAGTTGGGCGGGCTGCCATGAACAGCGTGGTGATCTCTTCTTTGGCGATCATTTTAAGCGATGTAGTGCTGGTGAAACTCATTTTCTTCCTGTTCCCGGAGACTGCCGCATGAACGAGGAGCGACATCCAGCGATCGCATTCCGTGACGTCTCTCGTGCTTTTGAAGGCCGCAACGTTCTCAGGTCGGTGTCCTTCGACGTGGCGCGAGGAGAAGTATTCTGTCTCATCGGTCGCAGCGGCATGGGGAAGAGCGTCACGTTAAAGTTGCTTATCGGACTGATGAAGCCGGATAGCGGCGCGATTTACGTGGAGAACGAAAACATCGTCGACATGGAAGAGGATCAATTGTCGAAGGTTCGGCGTTGCATGGGCTTTCTTTTCCAGAGCGCCGCGCTCTTTGATTCGATGTCGCTATACGAGAATTTGGCCGTGCCCCTGAAGCGCCTGCTCGACAAAACGCCGGACTCGGAAATCGATGCAATCGTGCGGAAGAACCTGGAAGACGTGGGATTAGGAAAAGATGGACATAAGATGCCGGGAGATCTGTCTGGGGGCATGCGCAAACGGGCTGGATTGGCCAGAGCCCTGATGCTGGATCCGCAAATCCTGTTGGTCGATGAACCGAGCAGCGGGTTGGATCGTGTGACAGAGGCGGAGATCGATGCCCTCTTACTGCGTGTGCGAGACAAGGACAACTCAACCATGGTGATTGTTACTCACGACATTCGGGAAGCGCGCCGGCTAGGAGGCCGGGTCGCGGTGCTGGATCAAGGCAGCCTCATCGCCATTGGCTCCCTCGAAGAGTTAGCTGCGAATGAGAATGCGCTCGTCAGAGCGTTGGTATCCGAGGCATAACAATATGCGCGTTCACACTTGGATAGTTGGTCTTTTCCTGACTCTGGGAATCGGGTTTTTCGCTGCGATTCTCTTTCTGATCGGCAACCGCTACGGCGTCTTTGGCGAGCATGTTCACTTCTACGCGGAGTTCCCGGACATCGCCGGAGTTCCGGTCGGCGCGGAAGTGCGCGTTTCCGGTCTCGATGCGGGCGAGGTAAAGAGTATCGAGATTCCTTCCGGACCGGGATCGAAAGTCAGGCTCACGCTTCAAGTGAAGGAGGCGGTCCGGGGCATGGTCCGCACCGATTCCGTGGCTTCGATCGAAACGGAGGGTATTGTCGGCGATAAATATATAGCGATTCATGCAGGAACGAAAGGCGCACCCGAGGCGCCGGATGGCATGACTCTTCCCACCAAAACGCCATTCGACTTAGGCGAAGTGTTGGAGAAAGGCTCCGCTCTGCTGACCAACCTAAATGCCACGGTCGGCGACCTTCATGGCAGGATGGATGTCGCGCTGGACTCGGTGACCAAGACCGTGAATCACGTCGATGGCTTGGTCGCCAACGCTCGCCAGATCACCGGGACCGTTAACGATATTGTTTCGGACCTGAACGCCGGCAAAGGTCCGGCGGGTTTGGTGCTGAAAGATGAAACCACGAGGTTGGAGTTGGCAGCGATCGTATCGAATGCACAGCAGGCGTCCTCGAATCTGAAAGATGCCTCCGCACAGGCCGATCGGCTGGTCGTGGATATCGCCTCCCGCAACCTGCCGTCGAAGGCTCAATTGACCCTTTCCAACCTGAGCGATGCTTCGGGTCGTGCCGATATGATCGTTGCGGATCTGCAGTCTCGCGATCTCGCCGCGAAGGTACAGGCAACTCTTGACAACGTGCAGGAGATATCGCAGCAACTGAAGCATAGTCTCGACGGCGCTTTGGCGGAGGACGAATTGGGAGCCGACGGGGCGGCCAATATTCGTGGAACCCTTACCAACTTGAATCGTGCGACCGGAAATCTTGCGGATGATACGGAAGCCCTGAAACACGAGTTTTTCTTCCGCGGGTTTTTCAAGCAGCGCGGCTTTTACGACCTGGAGCAGTTGGCTCCCGCGGACTACCTGAAAGCCTGTGAACGAGAGAAAGCTTGCGGGACACGGACGTGGTTGCAAGCGGCGACGCTGTTCGACGCCGGCAGCGATGGCAGCGACCGGTTGGCCGAGAGCGGCCGTCGTCAAATCGACAGCGCAGTTTCACCGTTCGTAGACGCACTTCTCAATCATGTCGTGATTGTTGAGGGTTACTCCGCCGCAGGGACGCCGGATCAACAATACGTCGCATCCAGAAAGCGGGCGGATCTGGTTCGCGAATATCTGGAGTCGCATTTTCACCTTTTGCATAGCGACGTGGGCATCGTGCCGCTAGGTGACAAACCGCCCCAGGGCAGCGAAAGAAGCAGTTGGAACGGCGTGGCGATTGTGCGTTTCGACGAGCGCTGACGGATGTCGGATTCCGGCGTACTGGAATGGGCTCCTCGACGGCCTAACGAAGGCTTGGCTCAGAACAGGAGCTTCAGCGCCAATTGCGCCGAGCGCGGGTCCGCCGATTTGATAAAGCGGATTGAGGCCGCCATTCTGGCCGCCGCTTCCGAGCGATGCTCCCAGCATCTGCGTCGATTGCCCGAATTGTGGAGAACTCATGTAGTTGATCGGCGGGCCGAAATTGGGGTGGTTGAAGATGTTGAAAAGATCCGCTCGCGCCTGAAGAGCAAGGCGCTCGCGGAGTTTGAACTGCCTCCGCAGCGTCAAATCGACCTCGGTAGCGCCGAATCCGCGCAGGGCATTTCGTCCCAGATCTCCTTGCACCGCCCCGGCGGGTGTCGCTGAATGCCGCTGGATTGATTTCCCTTCCGCCGGCTACGTTCGGATTTGAGATCCAGAGCGGCACTCCGGAAACCAGATTCGGACGCTGCACGCTCGGCGGCTCCCGACAGGAATGCCGCCGAACGGGTCCAGTCCGGTTACCACATTCACCGGGGGTGCGGTGCGAGCGTAAATGATCGAATCGGTCGACCAGTTTCCAAATATCGACTTCCAGATTCCGCTTCCCGGCGCCGGGATGTTATACGAAATCGCGCCTGAGAACGTGTGCCGGATATCGTAGTCGGACGAACGCGCGCTCCGAGAAGTCGAATCGCCCGTGGGCACATTCAGGTAATAGGCGTCGGAGGAAGCATCGTCGATCGAATGCGCCCAGGTATAAGAGAGCAGCGTCTGGAGACCGTGCGAGAAGCGATGGCGGAACTGGGCTTGCGAGCGCGTTATAGCTGGAGTCCGCATCATTCCTCATCAAATCGAACTCGCCGGTGAAGTTGGGATTCGGCGCATCGTAAAGGTCCTGCCGCATCAGCTTCCGGCCCGCCGCGCCGAGGTAGGTGACGGTGAGGACATCGGCTCTTCCCAGAGGTCCTTTCCACCGCCGCGTTCCACTCATACGTTCTGGGCAAAACGTGATTCGGGATCTACCACAGCGAGGTAGGAAACCGGGGGCGTCGTCGTAAAAGGAGGCGGCGCGGCATCGGCAGCGCTCAGAGGAAATGAGGTATTGAGAATCGTCTTCTGCTGACTGAATGGGAATGCGCTCGTCGCCGTCCGCCACGGCGGAGTATCCGAGGTCGTAAAAGATGCCGGCGCCGGCCCTGAAGACCAGATTCGGGAGCGGCTGCCAGGCCAAGCCGAGCCGTGGAGCGAAGTCGTCCTTTTGCGCATTCCACAAGGGCGTGCCCGGCGGAGCCAGTGTCATGGTTGCCAGATTGTTCACGCCGCGTGACGGTAAAGGGAAGAGTGCCATTGGGCGAGGAGGGCGCGGCGTTGTACTCCCACCGCAGCCCGTAGGTGATCGTCAATGTGCGCGTCGACCTTCCATGTGTCCTGGGCGAACAGGCTCCAGTTGGAGAAGATCAGTTGCACGTCGGCGGTTCTCGAAACTATGACTGCCTCAGGCAGCGTGTTGGCCAGAACGTTCGCCAAAGAAAGGAAGAGAGTATTGCACCTGATAGGGTGCGAATCCGGTCTCCGGGTTGAGACGGCGATAATCCAGCCCGAACTTCAGTTGGTGTGCGCCAACGATGCGGGAAACGTTGTCCGTCACGTTGAACTGCTGCTGCAAGTTGTCTCCCAGACTCGCCGGTAAGGAATCGGAGGCCGTACGGATTCAGGCCGCCATAAAAATACGAAAGCGGAGTCCTGCGGAGAAGCGAACGATGGATAATAGCACTGAGTCCGGAGGAGGCACTGCGCCCCCGAAATTGTCGAGCGTATCGAAGCTGTGCGCCCGGCTCCGGCTGTAATTGAAGCGGAACTCGTTGGTCAACCGCGGCGTGAGCGCCTGGTTGCTCCCCAGGGTCAGGGCTCTGGGTCCGGTACTTTACGTCTGCCGAACGTTGCTGTAGTTGGACTCAAAGCCGTCGGGGGCGCGCTGATCGAGGCTCGATGGAGCGTCGCTGTACCTTCCGAAAATGGTCACGCTTTGCCATGGCAGATAATCGATCCGGATGCCGGAAGAATTCAGCGTGGAGGGATTGGAGTAGCTCGCCGAAAATGCAGCCGTTCCGTTGCCGAGGTCCGGGCCGTTCGGTAATGGGAAGGCGTTGAGCAGCGGCTGGACGGCCGCAGGCGCATTCTGGCGCGTGGCCAGCGACGGCACGATACGTATCCGCAACCTGAGGCTGGCGCACCCTCAGCCCTTCGTAAGAGCCGAAGAAGAACAGCTTGTTCTTGACGATCGGCCCGCCCAGCACGCCGCCGAAATCGTTCTGCCGCAGTTCGGGTCTCGCCAGACCGTTGGCGTTGGCGAACCAATCGTTGGCATCCAGCTTGTCGTTGCGGAAGTACTCGAACGCAGTGCCGTGAAACGTGTTCGTGCCGGACTTGGTGACCACCGATATTTGAGCGCCGGGAGTACGCCCATATTCCGGCGCAAAGGTGGAAGTCTGAATCCGGAACTCTTCCAGCGCATCCAGCGACACCAGGTTGCTGGTCCCTCCAAATGCGCTGGTTGCCGGAAGCTGGCCGGCCCCGCCCTGGCCCAGATTGGATGCCGCTCCCGCGTTCCCAGGTTGGCGCTCACTCCATCCACCAGTGAAGTAATTCGCATCCGGCCGCTGGCCATTCACACTGAACTGGCCCTGTTCGTAGAAATTGGACGGCGTCAGCACCACTCCCGGCGTCAGATCGATGAGGGAGCTGAAGCTTCGCCCGTTCAAGGGCAGGTTTTCCACGAACTGGTTGATCGATGACAGTGCTCACCGATGCGTCGGAGGTGTTGAGCAGCGGCGCGCTCCCCTCCACCGTGATCGTTTCTGTGTTGCTGCCGACGGTCAGAGCGAAATCCAGCCGTGCCCGTTGGTCCACTTCGACCACGACGCCATTCTGGTGGATGGTTTTGAAGCCGGTTGCTTCTACGGTGATGTTGTAAGGGCCGGGCAGCAGCGCCGGGACGCTGTACTCGCCTTGCTGGTTCGAGAGAGACGCTGCGGGTTGCGCCGGTGTCCGCGCTCTGCACGACCACCCGTGCGTTCGGCGACGGCGAGGCCGGAGGGATCGGTGATCAGGCCGGAGAGTTCGGCGTTCTGCGCGAGCAAGGGCACTGCAGCCAGCAGAGCCGTAACCAGCAACGTATGCATGAATCAGCTTCTTTTTCCGGTCGCCTACTGCTCTCGGGATTGCCCAATTCGTTTGAAGGACGTTGCGCGCGGAAATAAAGCACTGATATGCCAAGCGTATGTCGGCCCGCCGACTTTGTCGGCCGAACGACACGGAGCCGTTTGGCACATACGCGTATTCTACGAAAATCTGCTGCCCCGAAATGCTCGGTGCGAGATAATTGTGCGCATGGCCGACACGTGCCAGCCTGCTGATGAGCGCGCTTCTGGCGTGCTGCGCATGTGCTTCCGCCTTAAACCCGTCTCTCGACATCAATCAATACGCGCACACCGCCTGGACCATCCGCGACGGCTTTTTCAAAGGCGCCATCAACTCAATTGCTCAGACGCCCGACGGTTATCTCTGGCTCGGCACGGAATTCGGCTTGCTTCGCTTCGATGGCGTTCGGAGCGTCCCCTGGCAGCCGCCGGCGGGTGAGCATCTCCCCGGCAGCTATATTCGAAGCCTGCTCGCCGCGCGCGATGGGCGTCTTTGGATTGGCACCGCTGAAGGGCTTGCAAGTTGGAAGGACGGCAAGCTGACTCACTACCCGGAGCTTGCTGGACAGATGTCTCATGCGCTCCTTGAGGATCGTGAAGGAACGATATGGGCCGGCGCGTATGCGACTCCCACCGGAAGACTCTGCGCGATTCAGAGCGGCAGCGCCCAGTGCTACGGAGAGGACGGCAGTTTCGGCCGCGGAGTGCTCTCCTTGTATGAGGACAGCCGAGGCAATCTCTGGGCGGGAGCGCAGACCGGACTGTGGCGATGGAAGCCTGGTCCTCCGAAGCTCTATCCGATGCCAGACGCCGCAATCGCAGCGCCTGATCGAAGGCGACAACGGCGCACTCCTGATCGCCATGCGCGGCGGAATCAGACAACTCGTTGACGGGAAAGCCGAGGCGTATCCGCTTCCAGGCGCCGGGCGAGCAGTTCACCCACACAGTCTGCTCCGGGATCGCAATGGCGGTCTGTGGATCGGAACCACGGACCACGGGCCTCTTGCATGTCCACCAGGGAAGGACGGATCGTGTTTGCGCGGTCTGACGGTCTCTCCGGCGATTCGTTACAGCGTCTCTTTGAGGATCGGGAAGGCAATATTTGGGTCGCCACCAGTGGACGGCCTCGACCGCTTTCGCGACTTCGCCGTCCCCACGATTTCCGTCAAGCAAGGTTTGTCGAACGCTACCGTTGGGTCCGTCCTGGCGGCCAGGGATGGCAGCGTTTGGCTTGGCACCTCGATGGCTTGAACAGATGGAAGGACGGGCAAGTTACGATTTACCGCAAGCGAAGCAGTGGATTGCCGGATGATGCCGTGGATTCCCTGTTTCAGGACGATCGCGGGCGAATTTGGGTCTCCACGCTCGCGGGGTCGCCTACTTCGAGAATGGCCGGTTTATTCCCGTCAGCGCTGTGCCCGGCGGATATCGTGCATTCCATCGCCGGAGACAGTGCGGGGAATCTCTGGATCGCCACCAGGATCAGGGTCTTTTTCATTTGCTCGGGGGAAGTGTGGTCGAACAGATCCCCTGGGCCAGGCTGGGACACAAGGACTATCGCCTGGTCTCTGCTCTCCGATCCTGTGCAGGGCGGCCTATGGCTTGGGTTTTTTCAGGGTGGCGTGGCGTATTTCAAGGACGGTCAGGTCCGCGCGTCGTACTGCGAGCGCCGACGGGTTGGGCGAGGGCCGTGTCGCCGGCCTTCAACTCGATCGGGACGGTACGCTCTGGGCCGCAACCGAGGGCGGGCTAAGCCGGGTGAAAGACGGCCATGTCGCCACGCTCACCAGCAAGAACGGATTGCCCTGCGATACGCGTTCACTGGGTGATGGAAGACGACGACCATTCGTTCTGGCTGTACATGGCCTGCGGCCTGGTGCGCATTGCCCGGCCCGAGTTGGACGCGTGGGTCGCCGATCCGAAGCGGACCATCCAGACCACGTTTTCGACAGTTCCGACGGCGTCAGGAGCCATGCGATCCCGCAGCGGCTACAGTCCGCGTGTCGCCAAGTCCGCGGATGGAAAATTGTGGTTCCTGCCTGGCGACGGCGTCAGCGTCATCGATCCGCGTCACCTTCCCTTCAACAAACTCCCGCCGCCGGTGCACATCGAGCAAATCACCGCCGACCGCAAGACCTACGACGCAATCTTCGAACCTGCGCCTGCCCGCGCTGATTCGCGATCTGGAGATCGACTATACCGCTCTCAGCCTGGTCGCGCCGGAGAAGATCCGTTTTCGCGTCAAGCTGGAAGGCCACGATCCCGACTGGAAGGACGTCGGCAATGACCGGAAGGCGTTCTATAACGATCTTCCTCCACGCAATTACCGCTTCCGCGTGATGGCCTGCAATAACAGCGGCGTGTGGAACGAGGCCGGCGCATGCTTTCGATTTCTCCATCGCCCCGGCGTACTATCAGACCGCTTGGTTCCAGGCGTCGTGCGCGGCCGCTTTTCTGGCGTTGCTCTGGGGGCTGTACCGGTACCGGCTCCATCAGATCGCGCGCGAATTCAACGTGCGCCTGGAGGAGCGCGTCGACGAGCGCACCCGCATCGCCCGCGATCTGCACGACACGCTGCTGCAGAGTTTTCAGGGCTTGATGCTGCGTCTTCAGGTGGTGCGACGACTTGCTTCCGCCGGGCAAGGCGAAGGATGAACTCGAGACAGACCCTCGATCGCGCGGATCAGGCGATCGCCGAGGGCCGCGACGCGGTGCACGATTTGCGCTCCTCCGCCACCGACGACCAACGATCTGGCGCAGGCGGTGAGAGCGGTGGGGAACGAACTGGCCGACGCCGACGGCGCCGCGACTTTCCGTTTGGTGGTGGAAGGCCCGGCGCGGGATCTGCATCCGATCATTCGGGACGAGATCTACCGCATTGCTCGCGAGGCGCTGCGCAATGCGTTCAGCCACGCGCAGGCGCACCACATTGAAGCGGAGATCGATCTACGCCGACCGGCTGTTCCGGTTGCGGATTCGGGATGATGGACAAGGGCATTGCAGCCGGAAATCCTGGAGGAGGGCCGCCCCGGCCACTACGGCCTGCCTGGAATGCGCGAGCGCGCCAAACAGATCGGCGCGAAGCTGGAGATCTGGAGCGGAGCGGGAGCCGGCACGGAAATCGAGTTGAGCATCGCAGGCTCGATTGCTTACGGCGGACGCCGCCGGGCCGCGCTCGCGCTTGCGGCTGTTCCGCAAGAAGGCGGGATGAGACGTGATCCGAGTACTCTGCAGTAGACGATCACCCTCTGCTCCGCGAGGCATCGCCGCGCTGGTCGGGAATCAATCGGATATGGAACTGGTCGCGCGAAGCCTCCAACGGCCGCGAGGCGATCGAGCAGTTCCGCAAGCACCGCCCGGACGTCACGCTGATGGATTTGCAGATGCCGGAGATGGGCGGCATCGATGCGCTCAGCGCGATTCGCGGCGAGTTCCCCGAAGCGCGAATCATCGTGCTGACCACCTACGCCGGCGACGTCCAGGTGTTTCGCGCTCTCAAGGCCGGCGCGCGGGCTTATCTACTGAAAGGGCTGCTGCGCAAGGAACTGCTCGAGACGATTCGCGCGGTCCACGCCGGCCAAAAGCGCTGCCCCCGGAGATCGCCGCCGAAATCGCCGAGCATGCCACCGATGACGCCTTGACCCCGCGGGAAATCGAGGTACTGCGGCTGATCGCCGGCGGGAATGCGAACAAGGAGATCGCCGCGCAGTTGTCGCTCACCGAGGAAACCGTGAAGGGCCACGTCAAGAACATCCTCGCCAAACTGGACGCCAACGACCGGACCCACGCCGTCACGATCGGGTTGAAGCGCGGAATCATCGAAATATAGGCGTGCCGACACCCCTCGAAAGAGGGGTCGCCACAAGGGGCTTTCTGGGGTGTCGAGCGTTGTCGCAATTTTCATACCATTACGGATGGATACTGCAACGTTTATTTTCGACCTTTCCTAATGGCTGGCCTGGTTTCGGCCTTTTGCTGCTGCGGCTTGGAGTCGGTATCGCACTCATCTCTTTCGGCATCGGCGGTTTCTTCGCGGCGTCCGGGGAACCGATCGCCGTCGCACGGGATTCCATTGAGGCCGCGGGCGCCATCTTTCTGATCGCTCGGTCTGTGGACGCCCGTGGCGGGAGCGCTGATCGCGCTGGATGAGCTGTGGATCGCGCTCTCGCTCTATTCTTCTCCGTCCGGCGGCCACTGGAATCACATCTTCCTGGCGGTGCTTACCGCTGGTGTGGCCATGCTCGGTCCGGGCGCATGGTCCATCGACGCTCGCCTTTTCGGGAGAAAGCGCTTCGATATGGCGGATCGGCACTCGGGGTAGGAAGACCACCCCACTAAAGAGGGGCACCTCGCGGCAACCATCGAGGGGGCTGATCCGACATCCGATCTAGGGGCGATACCAGGCGGGATTCGCTGCACAATCAGGAACAGAAGAAAGCAGTCCGCTGAACAAGGAGAAAGAGCATCATGACCCCAGATTTGATCGGGTCCAGTCCGAAATTCCGGGCATTGCTGACAGGACGTGGAGACGGTTGCACCAGTGGACTCCGCCGTCTTGATCCAGGGCGAAACGGGCACCGGAAAAGAAGTGATCGCGAGGGCCATTCATGAGGCTAGCCCTCGCCGTAACAACCGTTTTGTGGCCCTTAACTGCGCGGCGATTCCGAGCGCGTTGTTGGAGAGCGAACTGTTCGGCCACGAAAGAGGCGCTTTCACCGGCGCGTGCACGCAAACCAAGGGGCGATTTCAGATGGCGGATGGGGGCACGCTCTTTCTGGACGAGATTGGCGACATGCCGCTGGAACTTCAGCCCAAGCTCTTACGCGCCCTGCAAGAGCGGGAGTTCGAGCGTTTGGGCAGCGCCCAGACCGTCCGGGTCAACGTGCGGGTGGTGGCGGCGACCAACCAGGATCTCGGGCAACTGGTGGCCAAGAAGCTGTTTCGGGCGGACCTGTTCTACCGGTTGAACGTAATTCCAATCTGCCTGCCTCCGTTGCGGGAACGCGTTCAGGACATCCTGCCGCTGACGGAGTTCTTCGTGGCAAAATTTGCTGCCCGCCTCAACAAGCCCATCGATTTGATTCCCGATGAAGTGGTGGAGGTCCTCAAAGCGCACGACTGGCCAGGCAATATTCGCGAACTGCAGAATTTCATCGAGCGCGCGGTGCTCTTTTCGCCCGGGTCGGTGCTGCGTCTGCCGCTGGACTTGAAGCAGACGGTGAAGCAGAGCTCGGAGAGCGCTTCACGCACGCTTGCCGACGCCGATCGGGAGCATATCCTGGAAACATTGGAGCAAACCAACTGGCTGATCGGAGGGCAGGACGGAGCGGCCAATCGGCTTGGATTGCCGCGCACTACGCTGATTTACAAGATGCGAAAGCTTGGAATTGAAACACGCCGATCCCTGGGGGCGCGCCCCATTCGGCAGTTGGCGGATGAACAGTGCCATGCCGCCGCGAGCTGTTAAGGAATCGACCGACTTTCGACGTCTTGTCCTTTACATAGCGGTCGAATTGGGAGGCGGCACTTTTGCCGTTTCATGTGAACTTTAGCTCGGAAATCAACTTCATAGGAGAAAGAACATCATGACCCAAACTACTGCCACACAGCGAGGCGCGGAGCAGGCTCCTGACAAGAATGCCATTCGCCCGTTTCATGTGAATGTTCCGGAAGCGGAACTTACCGAATTGCGCAGGCGCATCAACGCGACAAGGTGGCCTGAGCGGGAAACGGTTACGGATGCATCGCAAGGCGTGCAGCTCGCGACGATTCAGGCGCTGGCGCGCTATTGGGCGACAGAGTACGACTGGCGCAAGATCGAGGCGAAACTGAACGCCCTGCCGCAGTTCATCACCGAGATCGATGGACTGGACATTCATTTCATTCACGTCCGTTCGAAACACGAAAATGCGTTGCCGCTGATCGTCACGCACGGATGGCCCGGCTCGATCATCGAACAGATGAAGATCATCGATCCGCTGACCAATCCCACCGCACACGGCGGAAATGCATCCGACGCGTTCGATGTCGTGATTCCGTCGATGCCCGGCTACGGGTTTTCCGGCAAGCCGGCCACGACCGGCTGGGACCCCGCCCACATCGCGCGTGCCTGGATCGTGCTGATGAAGCGCCTCGGATACACGAAATTCGTGGCGCAGGGCGGCGATTGGGGTGCGGTCGTCATCGAACTGATGGGCGTGCAGGCGCCTCCGGAATTGCTCGGCATTCACACCAACATGCCTGGCGTGTTTCCGGCCGAAATTGACAAGGCGGCATTTTCCGGCGCGCCGGTGCCGGCTGGTCTCTCAGCCGATGAAAAACTCGCTTACGAGCGGCTGCAATTCGTCTACAGCAAAGGCGTCGCCTACGGCTTCCAGATGGGGCTGCGACCGCAGACGTTGTACGGAATCGCGGATTCGCCCGTCGGCCTGGCCGCCTATTTCCTGGACCACGATGCGCGGAGCTACGAGCTGATCGCACGCGTCTTTGCAGGGAGAATCCGAAGGCCTCACGCGCGACGACATCCTCGACAACATCACGATCACCTGGTTGACGAACACGGCGCTTTCCGGCGCCCGCCTCTATTGGGAGAACAAATTCGGGTACTTCAATGTCAAAGGCGTCTCCATCCCGGTTGCCGTGAGCGTCTTTCCGGACGAGATCGATCCTGCCCGCGGAGTTGGGCGGAGCGGGCGTATCCCAAACTGATCCATTACAACAAGCTCCCCAAGGGCGGGCACTTTGCGGCCTGGGAACAGCCGAAGCTCTTTTCAGAAGAGGTTCGCGCGGGCTTCCGATCGCTGCGGTAGGGTTCTTCACAAGAGAGGAGACATGCGCCATGCCTGACCACTTCGCAGTTCAACATCGACCGCACCTATCCGGGCCTGTGGACGATCACCTTCAGCAACCCGCCGATCAACATGTTTGTTCCCACAACGATCGTCGAATTGGGAGCGCTAATGACCGACCTCGAGGCGGACCCGTCCGTGAAGGTCGTAGTGTTCCAGTCGGCGAATCCCGATTTTTTCATCGCCCATCTCGACGTAGCCAAGGCAGCTGAACGGCCAGAGGTGCTGGGCCTTTGGCGCGAGTTTGTGCTGCGCCTCTCGTCCACGCCAGTCGTGAGCATCGCCAAGATTCGCGGCCGCACGCGCGGCATCGGTAACGAGTTCGTGCTGGCCTGCGACATGCGCTTCGCCAGCCGGCAAAGCGCCCTGTTCGGCAACCCCGAGGTCGGCGTCGGACTGGTCCCGGGCGGCGGAGCGCTGGAATGGCTCCCGCGCTTGGTCGGCCGCTCGCGCGCACTTGAGATCGTGCTCAGCGGCGACGATTTCGATGCTGATATCGCCGAGCGCTATGGCTGGGTGAACCGCACGCTGGACGATGACGACCTCGACTCGTTTGTCGATACGCTCGTCCGGCGTCTGGCCTCGTTCGACCGTGAAACGCTAGGCGCGGCGAAGGCCCAGATCAATCGGTTCGGGATGCCGACAGCTGCCGAGCTTCAGTCGAGCAACGACATGTTCTTCCCACTGCTGGCCTTGCCAGATGCGCAGGCGCGCCGTCGCCAAGATCCGTGATATCGGTTACGGTGTTCCGAGCGACTTCGAATTGAACTTCGGCCGGTACCTCCCTGCGTTCGGGCAGGCGGACGACGATGACACGGATAAGCAGCCCGACTGATCGTCGCCCTGGATTTCTGAACTCGGCACCGAGGTTCGACGTCCGCCAGCGTCCCATCGCCCCCGTTCGGCAAGACGAGAGCATAGAGACTTTAGCCGCTACGCCGTCACCAACGTTGCTTCAGATCCGTATTCCTGATCGGCTTCGTTGTTCTTGCCCAAGAGGCGAAGAGCGGCGGCCGCGACGTGCTCCGCCGTGAAGCCCAGATGAGCAAGGACGTCCTGGCCGGGTGCCGACGCCCGAAGCGCTCCACCCCAATGACCGTACGCTAATCACAGGCCCATCAATGCCATCCTATCGGCGAACCGGCCTCCACCGTCACGCGTTTCCTGATGCCTCGCGGAAGAACGCTTTCACGGTAAGAGTCCTCCTGGGCCTCGAACAGGCTCCAGCTCGGCATACTGACCACACGTGCCTTTACTCCGAAATTCTTGAGCTTCTCCCGCGCCTGCACACAGAGACCGACTTCGGAGCCGGTGCCGATGAGGATCACATTCGGAGTGCCGCCTTCGCCGTCCGTGAGCACGTAGGCACCGTGTACGACACCGGGATTTTTCGCCCCGCCGCGGTCAAGATGCGCGACGGTCTGCCGCGTCAGCACTAACAGCGTCGGACCGTTATGTTGAACCGCAAACGCCCACGCCTCCACGGTTTCGTTCGGATCGGCAGGACGGATGACCGTAAGACCTGGCATTGCGCGTAAGCCGGCGAGGTGCTCGATCGGCTGGTGGGTCGGACCATCCTCGCCCGGAGGACAGGGCGGAGCGGCCAACCGGCTTGGATTGCCGCGAACTACGCTGATTTACAAGATGCGAAAGCTTGGAATTGAAACGCGCCGATCCCTAGGGGTGCGCCCCTTTCGGCAGTTGGTAGATGACAGTGCAACGCGGCCGCGACCTGTTAAGGAATCGGCCAGTATCCTCGAGACGTCTCTCTCTCTTGTTTTGTCTTCTTTTAGCAGGCGGTTGCGCGTAGCGTGCCGCTATGCCGAATGGCTTGGCCTGAGCCACTTTTTTTGCATTGAGAATTCCGAACGTTTAAGGCGAAGTATCCGGGAATCGAAGTGCAGTTCATACGCCAAACTGCCCAGGTCATCTTTCAGCGGCTGAACCAAGATCTCAAGTCGAATGTCCGCGAGCTTGACGTCTTCGCATCGACCGACGAGTCGCATTACGTCGTTCTGAAGAAACAGAACGCGCTATCCGCATTCGTACCGGCTGACATCAATAAAGTTCCGCTGTCGTTGCGGCATCTCGATCCGGACGAGATGTATCAGATCGGCGCCTTGGGTTTCGTACTGATTAATTACAACACCAAGGTTCAGCCGCCGCATCGCTGGCCGCAGCTCGGTGATCCGAAATGGAAAGATCAAGTGACGCTCGGGCATCCCGCATTCAGCGGATACGTCGGGAATTGGGTCGTCGCGATGAATGACAAATACGGTTGGGAATATTTCAAGAATATCGCTGCCAACAATCCGAAGATTGGACGCTCCGTGAATGATACGGTGACCGATATCGTCGGCGGTGAGCGCATGGTCGGAGCGGGGCCAGATAACTACTCGTTGGAGCGAAAAGCGGGCGGGAATCCGATCGACATCGTCTACCCCGACGATGGCGCCGTTTTGATCACGTCACCGGTCGCAGTACTCAAGGCCGCACCGCATCCCAACGCAGGACGGCTCTTCATGAACTTCATGTATTCGCGCGAATATTCCGAAGCGCTCGTGAAAAGCTATAACTATCCGCTGCGAACCGACGTACCGTCCGCGAACGGCGTGAAGCTCGACAAAATACGCTGGACGCGCAACAAAGTCGAACGCCTCGCAACCGGCATACCGGAAGTCGTCGCGAAGTGGCGCGAAACGTTCAACGTTTAGAGAGAAGGATTGACGCCGGCGCGATCGTTTTCGCGCTGGCGGTGGCGGCCGTGGCAATTATGGTTTTGCTGCCGCTGGCCTGGCTGCTGTACTCAAGCCTCCAGAACCCGACGAACGGAACGCTCGACTTCGCAAACTACGTGTCGGCATTCACGAAGTCGATCTATCTGACGCCGATTGCGAATTCGTTGATCCTGGCGACCTCCGTCGCGGTGATCGCGGCCGCGATCGGCACGCCGCTGGCGTGGCTCGTCGCGCGAACGGATCTTCCGGGGCGCCGCCTTCTGCGCGCACTCGTCATTGCGGCGTTCGTCACGCCGCCGTTCCTTGGAGCGCAAGCCTGGATGCTGCTTGCGGCTCCGCACAGCGGTTGGCTTAACCGGGCATTCGAGACCGCCACCGGCTTGACGCACGGACCCTTCAATATCTATTCACTCGCCGGTGCAGTCTTCGTGATGGCCGCGTACAACATTCCGTACACGTTCACGTTCGTCTCGGGCGCGCTCGCGCTGATGCCATCCGAGCTCGAGGATGCGGCCGCGATCCTCGGTTCGGGCGCGCTGCGACGAACGATGACGATCGTGTTGCCGCTCGCCCTGCCGGCGATCATCGCCGGATTCATCATGTCGTTCTTGGAGGCAATCTCCGAGTTCGGAGCTCCCGCGTTTCTGCTCATCCCCGCGCGGACGCAGGTGATCACGACCCAGCTTTATCTTTTCTTTCAATATCCAACGCGCATCGAGCTCGCGGCTGCGTATGCGATGCCACTGTTGCTCGTCACTGCGGGACTGCTCTACGCCCAGCGTCGTCTGATCGGCCGGCGCCGATACACGATGATCGGAACGAAAGGGGGCCGGCGGCACCTGATCGGGCTTCGCGGCTTGCGGTGGCCGCTGTTCGCGTGTGCCTTCGCGGTCCCGTTCATCGGCGTGATCATGCCGTATGCGGCATTGCTGGCCACGTCGCTGTCGCGCGCGTGGGGTCGCGGCCCCGTTCCTGGAAACCTTACGTTCTACTGGTATCGCTGGGCGCTCTTCGACAATCCTGAAACGCAGAGGGCCGTCATGCACTCCTTCATCTACGCGTTTGCTGCCGCGACGATTGCCGTCGCGCTCGCAATTACGATCGGCTTCGCCGTACAGCGCGGCTTAGTCCCCGGCGCGCACGTTTTCGCGTTCGTCTGCATGGCGCCGTATGTCATCCCCGGCATCATTCTTGCGATCGGCTTCTATGCCGCGTTCTCGCGGCCGCCGCTCCTGCTGTACGGCACGGCTTGGATGCTGATCGTCGCGTTCGCGACGCGCTTCTTACCGATCGCATATTCAAACTTTACGACGTCGCTGCAAACGCTCTCGGTCGACCTCGAGCTCGCCGCGCGTTCGCTCGGCGCAGGGCGCATTCGCTCGATTCTTACGGTAACGTTTCCACTGTTGCGCGGCGGCATACTCTCGGCGTGGCTGCTCGCGTTCATTCCCGCGCTACGCGAGCTTTCGTGTGCGATCTTCTTGTTCACGCCGCAAACCGCCGTCATTTCGACCGTGATTTTTGATTTCAGCGATGCGGGAAACTTCGAGGCGCTCTCAACGCTTGGCGTTCTGATCCTCGTCGCAACCTTCGCAATCGTGCTGCTGATGTATCGCTTCCTTGGCCGCAGCCTCATTGAGGCGGAAGCGCAGCCAGCGTAATGGCTCAGATCACGATCTCCAATCTTCGCAAGCGCTTCGGGGAGTCATACGCGGTCAACGGTGTCGACCTCGTCGTAGATGACGGCGAAGTCATGGCGTTGCTCGGGCCCTCGGGATGCGGAAAGACGACCACGCTTTCGTTGATCGCCGGCTTCCTGCGTCCGGACGAAGGCGAGATTCGTGCGGACGATCGGCTGCTCTCGAGTCCGGCCGGGGTCGTCCCACCCGAAAGTCGCCACATGTCGCTGATCTTTCAAAGCTACGCGATCTGGCCGCACATGACGGTCTTCGAGAATGTGGCGTACGGCCTCGGCGTACGCAAAGTTTTGCGCGACGAGATTCGCACGCGCGTCGGACGCGTGCTCGAATCGGTTCACATGAGCCATCTTGCCGAGCGCTATCCCTCCGAGCTGTCGGGCGGGCAACAGCAGCGCGTCGCACTTGCGCGCGCCGTCGTCGTCGAGCCCGACATCTTGCTGCTCGACGAGCCGCTTTCGAATCTCGATGCGAACCTGCGCGAACAGATGCGGTTCGAGATCCGCCGTCTGCACGACGCGACGGGGATCACCATGGTCTACGTCACCCACGACCAGGCCGAAGCGATGGTCACCGCGGATCGCATCGCAATCATGAATCTCGGACGCATCGAGCAAGTCGGAACGCCGTACGAGATTTACGAAGCTCCGCGCACCGCATTCGCGGCATCGTTCATCGGGCGAATGAACGTGCTCGAGGGAACGCTCGCTCATGACGGCGTTGTAGTCTGCGGCCCCGTGTCGTGCCGTGCCGCTGCAAGCGTCGAGTTGGCGTCCGGCGCCAAAGCCGTCGTGTGCATTCGCCCGCAGCACATCGTTCTCAGTAGCAACGGCGAGAGCGCCGCACCGACGAACCACGCGCCCGGCCGCATCGTACGCCAAACGTATCTCGGAGACATCCGCGATTATCTGATCGAACTCGCCGGCGGCGTTCAAGTTCGTGCGGTGACCGACCCGGCGATCGATCATCCGGTCGGCTCGGAAGTAATGCTGCATCTCCCAATCGAACGCTGCCGCATCGTAGGAGCGTAAGCATGGAAAAGCATCTCAGTGGCGTCATGGCGGCGGCGATCACGCCGTTTGACCGGCGCTCGCAACCACACCACGCGCGATATATTGCGCACTGCAAGTCGCTCTTGCAGAACGGCTGCGACGGAATCAACGTTTTGGGCACGACCGGTGAGGCGAATTCAATCGGGCTCGCCGATCGCTTCGATCTGATGGACGCCGTCGCGTCGAGCGGGTTACCAATGGATCGCATGATGGTCGGCACCGGCGCACCCGCCGTCGACGACGCAATTAGGCTCACGAAGCACGCACAAGCCTGCGGCTTTGCGGGCGCGCTCGTCCTGCCGCCGTTCTACTACAAAGGCGTCTCCGACGACGGTATATTTGCGTTTCTTGCGCGCTTGATCGAGCGCGCCGATCCGCGCCGCATCAAAATTTATCTCTACAATTTTCCGGCCATGACCGGCCTGTGGTATTCGGTTGAGCTAATCGAGCGTCTGGTCGCCGAATTTCCTGGGATCGTCGTCGGCATCAAAGACAGCGCTAACGATCGCGCCTATCAGCGCGAGCTCCTCAAGCGGCTTCCGAAGTTCGCGGTCTTCCCCGGCACCGAAGGTTATATCGCGGATGCGAAGCGCGACGGTTGTGCAGGCTGCATCTCAGCCAGCGTCAACGTCACCTCACGCGAGGCGCAAGCCGCCTGGTCGGCGAGCGACGGCGACTTCGCCGCAAAGCAAGCACAGGTCGCCGCACTGCGCAGCACGATTCAATCGCAGCCGCTCATCCCCGCGATCAAAGCGATCAAGTCGCGCATCGAACAGAACGACAAGTGGGAACGCCTCTTGCCGCCGCTCGTTCCGCTCACGATCGAGCAACGCGGCCAGCTGTTCGGCGCGCTCGGCGACTGGATCGCACAACCCGCCGCGGTTTAGCCACTCGCGTCATCCCGAGAGTGCGCGTTCGAGGACGCGTGCGACGTGGAGCGCTTTTCGATCTGAGAGATCGGCGATCTGGTGTCGACAGCTCGTGCCGTCGGTGACGATCAGATCGTGCTCGCCGGCTGAACGCACGGCGGGGAGCAGCGAGCGTTCGGCCATCTTCTTCGAGATCTCGTAGTGCTCGATCTCGTAGCCAAAGCTGCCCGCCATTCCACAACAGCTCGAGTCGATCGGCACGACTTCGAGCGACGGAATCATGCGCAGCGTTTGCAAGACCGGTGCGAACGCGCCGAAAGCCTTTTGGTGGCAGTGCCCGTGCACGAACGCCTTCTGCTCGGGCAGCGGGTGCAGATCGAGATTCACGCGGCCGGCACGCTGCTCGCGCACGATAGAACTCTTCGAAGAGCATCGCTTGGGACGCGATCGTCTTGGCTGCGTCGCCGGGCACGATCGCGAGCAGCTCGTCGCGTAATGTCAGCAAGCACGACGGCTCGAGACCGACGATCGGAATTCCGCGCCGCGCGGGCTCTTCGAGTGCTTCGATGACGCGCTGCATCTCGCGCCGCGCTTCGTCGACCATTCCCGCGCCCAGATACGTCCGGCCGCAACACAGCGGCCGTCCACGATCTTGCACTACCGGGAAGAGGACGTCGTATTTGGCGGCTTCGAGCACGCGCAGCGCCGCGCGCGCATTCTGCGGCTCGAAATAGCGGTTGAAGGTGTCGACGAACAGCACGACTTCGCCGACCGGCGGCGGTCCGTTTTGGCGGCGCAGCGCGTCGTCCAGGAACGGACGCGCGGCCGGTACCGGAATCGAGCGTTTTGCCGAAAAGCCGCGTGAGCTTTTCGGTCCCGCGCGCGAGCGCGACCGAGCGCATTCCGCAAGCGCGTCGGTGCGTTTGCATATTTCATCAGCGGCGCATAGCGCGGCAGATTCGCGACGATGCGGTCCTTCATGCGCCACCCGTGCCGCTTGCGATAGTGATACAGAAACTCGATCTTCATCCGCGCCATGTCGACGCCGGTCGGACACTCGCGCCTGCAGGCTTTGCAGCCGACGCACAGATCGAGCACTTCGTAGATGCGCATCCGACGTGAACGCATCGGGTCCGAGCTGCCCGGTCAGCGCGAGGCGTAGGGCAGTCGCGCGGCCGCGCGTAACGTGCTTCTCGTCTTGCGTCGCCATGAACGACGGGCACATCACGCCGGATCTCTTGCGGCACGCGCCGTTGTTGTTGCACATCTCGACGGCGCCGGCGAAGCCGCCCCATTCCGACCAATCCAGCACCGTGTCGAGCTGGATCGGTTCGTAGCCCGGCGCGATAGCGAAAGAGCGAACGATCGTCCATGAGCGGCGCACGGACGATCTTGCCGGGATTGAGCAGGCCTTTGGGATCGAATGCGTCCTTGACGTCTTCGAACGCGCGCACGATGCGCTCGCCGAACATTTCGTGGTGAAATTCCGAGCGCACGATGCCGTCGCCATGCTCGCCGGAATGCGAGCCGCCGTACTCGCGGACCAGCGCGAAGGCTTCCTCGGCGATCGCGCGCAGCTTTCCGACGTCTTCGTCGCGTTTGACGTTGAGCACAGGGCGTACGTGCAGACAACCCACCGACGCGTGCGCATACCAGGTGCCGTACGTTCCGTATTTTTCGAAGATCTGCGTTAAGCGTGCGGTGTATTCGGCCAGGTGCTCGAGATCGACGGCGCAATCTTCGATGATCGAAATCGGCTTCGCGTCGCCTTTCATCGAGCTCATGATGTTCGAGCCCCGCGGAGCGCACCGCCCAAATCTCGCTCTGCGCTGCGGCGTCGGTCACCTTCACGACCGAATCCGGAAAGCCGAGCGCGGACATGCACTCGTCGAGCTCGTCGAGCTTCGGACGCAACAGCGCCGCATCGTCGCCCGTGAACTCGACGAGCAGAATTGCGTCGGGCCGGCCTCGCACGAAGCGTTCGATCGTCGGCGCGAACGCCGGATTCGCGCGCGAGAGCTCGAGCATCGTGCGGTCGACGAGCTCGACCGCGACGGGATCGGTCTTGACGAGCTCCTTCGTCGACGTCCATCGCGTCGTAGAAGCGCGGGAAATGACAGATCCCGAGCACGCGCTCGCGCGGCAGCGGCTGCAGCGTCAGCTCGATCGCGGTAAAGAACGCGAGCGTCCCTTCGGAACCGACCAGGATCTTCGCCGAGATTGAACGGACCGCGCTGCGATCGCGTCGAGATTGTAGCCGCCGACGCGGCGCATCACGTGCGGGAAGCGCGCTGCGATCTCGCCCGCTTCGCGCGACGCGATCGCGCGCGAGACGTTCGATCAGCGGCGCGGTGCCGCTCGGCGTGGCGTCGTTGAACGCGGCGCGCGTGCCGTCGGCAAGGATCGCCTCGATGCCGAGCACGTTGTGCACCATCATCCCGTAGCGAATCGAGCGCGCGCCCGACTGAATTGTTGGCGGTCATGCCGCCGATCGTTGCGCGGCTCGCGGTCGACGGGTCGATCGGGAAAAACAGCCCTTCGCGCTTCAGCCGCGCATTGAGATGATCGAGAACGAGGCCCGGCTGCACGCGCACGCGGCGCGACGACGTATCGAGCGCTTCGAGCGCGCGCAGATGTTTGCTGGTGTCGACGACGACGGCGTTCCCGACCGTTTGTCCGCACTGCGAGGTTCCGGCGCCGCGCGGCAAGACCGGCACGCCGGCATCGCGCAGACGCCGACGACCGCCGCAATGTCGTCGACGGTCTTCGGAATGACGACGCCGCGCGGCTCGATCTGATAGATCGACGCATCGGTCGCGTACAGCCCGCGCGTAACCGCATCAAAGGCGACCTCGCCTTGGACTTCCCTACGTAAGCGCTCCTCGAGCGCGCTCAATACGGCTATGCGAGCGCCGGTGCGCGCTCCGGTTCGGCGAGATACTCGAGCGCGGGTGCGATGCCGTCATCGATATCGACGCCGGAAAGGCGCAGACCCATCTGTATGCCGCACAGCACGCCGGCGAGCATCAGCGTCGTTGATGCTGCCGAGATGGCCGATCCGGAAGATCTTACCCTTTGACTTTGCCGAGCCCGATGCCGAGCGAAACGTCGAAACGCTCCAGTATCTTCAGAGCGCACGCTTGATCCGGCGTCGACGCCTTCCGGCACGAGGACCGCGGTCAATGTGTTCGAGTACTCGCGCGGATCGCGCGCGAGAATCTCGAGCCCCCAACCTCCGACCGCGCGCCGCGTCGCTTCTGCGAGGCGCGCGTGACGCGCGAACGTATTTTCCAGACCCTCTTCGTGCAGCATGCGCAGCGCTTCGCGCAGCCCGAAGAACATCAGCGTCGGCGGTGTGTACGGATAGAAGCCTTGCGCATTGGCTTCGATGATCGGCGCCCAATCGAAATACGCTTTCGGAAAACGTCGAACGCTTGGATGCCTCGAGCGCCTTTCGCGAGACGACGTTGATCCCGATCCCGGGCGGGAGCATCAGACCCTTCTGCGAACCGCAGACCATGACGTCAACGCCCCACTCGTCGTGGCGGTAGTCGATCGACGCAAGCGACGAAACCGTGTCGACCAAGAACAACGCCGGATGACTCGCGCGATCGATTGCGGCACGCACGTCCGCGAGGCGCGACGTTACACCGGTCGAGGTTTCGTTGTGCGCGACCATGACGGCCGCGATGCGCTTCTCGCGATCCTCACCAAGGCGTCGCGCGATCTCATCGGGATCCGCACCGTGCCGCCAATCGCCGGGGATCAGCTCGACGTCGATACCCAGACGCCGCGCCAGATCGGCCCACAGATTCGAGAATTGTCCGGTCTCGGCGACGAGCACGCGATCGCCTGGCGAAAGAACATTGGCAACAGCAGCTTCCCAGGCACCCGTTCCCGACGAAGGATAGAGCACGACGTTCGCGTCTTTGGTACGTACGAGCTTTTGCATAGCGGGCAAAATCTCGAGCGTACACTGCGGCAAAATCCGGACCTCGATGATCGACGATCTGACGGTCCATCGCGCGCAAAACGCGCTCCGGAATATTCGTTGGCCCGGGATTTGAACGAAATGCTGCCCGCTGCGAAACATGCTCTTCCTCCTGTAGCTCCCATGCGGAACGCCAGACCGGAGGTCCTGCGCCCTTCGACTGAGCTCAGGACAGGCCCCTGATCAGATACGCAACGCTCGCGGGAGCGCAGCTGTTCGTCGGTGCGGCGGCGATTTTCGCGCGATTTGCGCTTGGCGGCGCCGGCCCGGTCGCGGTCTCCTACTTACGTCTGGGGATCGCCGCGGTAATCGTCGTCGCCCTCGCGGCCACCCGCAGCACGTCGCGCAAATGGCTCGACGGCCGTCGCGAAATGCTGCTCGCAATCGCGGGAGCCGCGCTTGCAGTCCATTTCGCAGGCTGGATTGCGTCGCTCGAGTTCACATCGATTGCGATCTCGACGCTACTCGTCTGCACGTCACCGATCTTCACTGGAATCTACGAGGCAATCGTCGGTCGCCGCGCACCAGGTCTTTCCTTCATTCTCGCGCTCGTGAGCGGCGGGGCCGGACTCATTCTCGTCGTGCTTGGCCACACCGCGCCCGCGCCGATCGCGGGCCACGTGATGCTTGGCGCGTTTCTCGCAACGCTCGGGGCGGTTGCGATGAGCGTCTACCTTACCATCGTACGTTCCGTGCGAAGCGATCTCGACACGCTCGCGATCATCGCGCGAACGTATACGTGGGCCGCGATCGTCCTGGCCGTGCTCGCGCTGCTCATTCACGAAAATCCGCCGCCTCTCGCCAATCACAGTGCGTGGCTCGGCATCATCGCAATGGCATTGATCTCCCAACTGCTCGGACACACCGCGATGAACGTATCGCTCCACTGGTTCACGCCGACGACGGTTGGATTCGCGACGCTGCTCGAACCGGTGATTGCTGCGGTGCTGGCGGCCGTGATTTTCCATGAAGCGCTCGCGGGTACGACTCTCGCCGGGGCGGTCTTGCTCTTCGTGGCGATCGCCTTGGCGATTCGCAACCAGGCGCTCCAGGAGCGACTAGCCCAGGAGTCTCAGGGGTATTTCAGCATTGTCCCGTAGCGTGGACGGGGCGTATATATGAAGGCGTATTCTTTGCGGCTAACTGCCGCCGCAGCGGTTGTCGTGATCGTCCTCTTAGCGGGCTGCGGGCGGAGTTCGAATCGGATGCGGGGTGGCTTTGGTGGACCGGCGTCGCCGGCGCCGATTCCGACGGCGATTGCGCGCCAGGCCTCCGTCCATCCGACGCTCGTCATCGCCGGCATCATCGCACCGTTGCAGAACGTCGCGATTTCGAGCACGCTCTCCGAACCCGCCGACGCCGTCAACGTGAACGAAGGCGACCAAGTCCGAGCCGGTGAGGTGATCGCAGTGTTCGACACCGCCGATCTCGCAAGCGCAGATACCAGTCGCAATTGCGAGACCGCGAACCTCCGACGACGCAAAGATCGCGCAAGCGCGGTATACCGCGCAGCTCAACTACGGGCAAAACCCGCAGCAAGTCCAGCAAGCGCGACAAGCGCTCACGCAAGCGCAACACACGCTTACGCTCGACACCTTGACGCTGCAGCGCGACGAGCAGCTCGTCTCGCAAGGTTATCTGCAACAGCAAACGTACGATCAGCAGCGCACGACCGTTTCGAATGATCAAGCCGCGGTGCGCTCGGCGCAAGCCGCACTGAATTCCGCAATCACGAACCAGCAAGTCAACGGATCGCCCGGCAAGTCAGGCTTGCAAGCCGCCAACATCGCGGCGGCAGCCGCCGACGCCGCTTCGGCGCGAGCGAGCCGCAAATCAGATTCGCGCGCAGATCTCGACGCGCGACGATCGTCGTCGCCGGTCGACGGCGTCGTCGATCAACCGCAATCTGAACCCGGGCGAATATCCCAACGGCCGAACGCTCTTCACGATTCAGCAGCTCTCGCACGTGTATGCCGAGCTCAACGCGTCGAGCGCCGACATCTTCCGCATCAAAGGCGGCGCACAGGTCGCGTTGCACGCGGGCGGCGATCAGACCGGGCGCTCATATACGGCAAAATCGTCGCCGTGCTCGGGCAAGTCGCGCCCGGCTCGACGAATTTCACGGTGAAGGCGCTCGTCGAAAATCCCGGCGACGTCTTGCAGGCCGGCATTCCGGTCACCGGCACGATCGATCTCCCCTCGACCGAACGGAATCGGCATTCCGGTCACGGCGTTCCTCGACGACACGCGCTCGACGATCATGATCGCAAAGCAGCGGCGTCGCGAAGTTGACGCACGTGCGCGAACTTGCAAACGACGGCACGAACTCGATCGTAACCGGAATCGCGCAGGGAACGAGCGTCGTCGCCGACGGTCAGCTCGGCCTGACCGACGGTCAAGCGCTCAACGCGAGCGGCCGCCGCCGAGGGCCCGGAAGCGCTGGTCCGCCGGAGAAAATGGCATCACCGCAGCCTAGCGGCTCAGGGCGTCCGCATCACTATCATCGCGACGCCAGCAATCAAACTCAGTAAGGCAGACCTCGCGATGCGGCTGACGCAACTTTTCGTCCGCAGACCTTCCCTCGTCGTCGTCATATGCGCGCTCGTCGCGCTGGCGGGAACGGTCTCGATGGCGACGCTCGTGCAGCAGAATTTTCCGAACATCGACTTTCCGTCCGTGTTCGTCAGCTTGTCGTATCCGGGAGCATCACCGACCGAATTTCGCGATGCGATCGTGCGGCCGATCGAAAACGCGATCGCCGGCGCGCCCAACCTGGATCACATGAACAGCTCGATCCAAAACGGGCAAGCTTCGATCGCGGCGACCTTCTCGCTCGATTCGAATCAGACGACCGATCTCGTCGAGGTGCAGCGGCGCGTCGAATCGACGCGTTCCGTCTTGCCGAACGATCTCTCGCCGCCCGTCGATCCGCACGTTCGATCCGGGACAAGCGACGGTCGTTACGCTGTCCATTTCATCGCGAACGCTGTCGCGCGCCGCACTCTCCGCAATCGTCACTAATAATCTCGTCCCCGAGATCGAGCAGATCGACGGCGTCTCGAACGTCAACGCGAACGGTACCGTCACGCCCGCGATCGAGGTCTACGTCGATCCGAAGACGCTCTCGTCGTCCGGATTCGTCATCGGCGACGTCGTGGAAGCCATCTCGAACAACAACTTGCGCGCGCCGGGCGGTCTCGCATACGCGCCGGACCGCGAGACCTCGATCGACGTGCGCGGCGACGTCACCGACGTCGCGTCCGTCGTCAAGCTTCCCTTATATGCTGCATCCGCCGGCTCGACAGGCGCGGCGTCACTCACCGGCCCGCAGGGCGGAACGGGTTTGCGCGGCGTCGGCCAAGGCGCGCCGGCCGGAGGCGCGTCGGCGGCGACGTCATCGGCGGTCGCTGGAACGAGCTCGCCGCTCTCGATCGCGCAATCGGCGCCTATCTCAACGCTCAATCCGTGGAGCGTCTCGCAGCGCACCGTCGCAATCGGCGACGTCGCGAGCGTCAGCGATTCTTCGGAAGTGCAACGCACCGTATTCGTACGTTGGCTCCGACCGTAGCGATAGCGCTCGGCGTGCAGAAAGCGACCGGCGCGAGCGAGATCGCTATCCGCAGAGAACGTCGTTAACGCGCTCCCCCGGCTGCGCTCCGAGTATCCGAATATCAATTTCGCACATCCTCAACGATCAGGCGACGTACACGCAGCAGCAGCTGAGCGCCGTCTATCACACGATCGCCGAGGGCATCATCTTCACCGGGATCGTGATGCTGTTCTTCCTGCGCTCGTGGCGCAACGCGATCGTCGTGATGATCGCGATCCCCACGTCCTTGCTGACGACGCTCTTCGTGATGCGTCTTGCGAACTTCACGATCGACACGATCTCGCTGCTCGCGATGACGCTGTGCATCGGAATCCTGGTCGACGATTCGATCGTCGTCTTGGAGAACGCGAAGCGGCACTTCGAAAACGGCGAAGCGCCGAAGACGGCCGCCCTGCTCGGCCGCACCGAGATGGGCGCTGCCGCCATCGTCATCACGCTCGTCGACGTCGTCGTATTCTTGCCGATCTCTTTCTTGCCGGGTGTCACCGGACGCTTTCTCTCCGAGTTCGGACTCGTCGTCGTCGTCGCGACGCTGACGTCGCTAGCCGTCTCGTTCACCGTCACTCCGGCGCTGGCGGGAAATTGGTCGCTGCTCTCAGCGCACAAAGCGCCGCGCATCGTCGAAGCTTTCACGCGCGGCTTTGAAGCGACGCGCACGTGGTATCTCACGCACGTCCTCGAATGGGGCTTGCGCCATCCGCGCACCGTTATGATCGCGTGCGTCCTCGCCGATCGGCGGCGCGATCAGTCTGATTCCGCTGCACGTAATCGGCTTCGACTTCATCCCGCCGATCGATCGCGGCGAGGTCTTCATGCAGCTCACTTTCCCGACCGGGACGCCGCTTGCGACGACGAACGCAGCGATCGCCGATCTTACGCAGCAGATCGCGCAGATTCCCGACGTCGACAAGCAGACGGGTACTGCCGGATCGTATCAAGCCGGTTTCGGCGGTAGCGTAACGCAAGGGTCGGTCGGTCAGATTCACGTCTTCCTCAAAGACAATCGCAAGCACTCGACCAACTACTGGGCGACGGCGCTGACGCAATTGGCGCGCAAGAAATATGCGCGCGGAAATCCGGTTGCGATCCCCGCTACCGGAACCGGCGGAGGCAATGCGCAGCCGATCGACTACAACATCACCTCCGATAACGACGATCCCAATCCGTATGCAGCTAAGATTCTTTCGGTCTTGGAGTCGACGCCGGGGATCGTCCACGCCGTAAGCAACGCGTCGATTCTTGCGCCGCAGGTTGACGTCGTCTTCGATCGCGAGCGCGCACGCGCGCTTGACGTCGATATCGCATCGGCGGCAAATGGAATCCGCGCTGCGTTCGGCGGTGCGACGGCCGCACAGTTCTTCACGGATCTCGGCGTCAAGTACGTTCAGGTGACGTACCCGCAAAGCGCGCAATCGTCTGTCGACGAGATCAATAGGATTCCGGTGCGCACCAAGACGGGACAAGTCACCTACGCGGGCGACGTGTCACGCTTGGTTCAAGATCCGAACACGCCGTTGATCACGCGCACCAACCGGCAAACCGTCGTGCACGTTAGTGCGAACACCACACCCGGCATTGCGCTCTCGAACGTGCAGCGTTCGTTTTTGCAGCGCGTCGCCGCCCTGCATCTGCCGAACACAGTGCACGTCATCCCGAATGCGCGCGGTCAGCAGCAGAATCTCGCGGAAACGGTCAGCGGCATGGGCTTCGCGCTGATCCTCTCGTTCACGCTCGTGTACTTATTGATGGTCGCGCTCTACGACAGCTACGTCTTGCCGATCATCATCATGTTTGCGATTCCGGTCGCTTCCGTCGGTGCGCTCGGTTCGCTTGCGATCGCGAACCAGACGCTGAACCTCTTCTCGCTGATCGGCACGGTTATGCTGATCGGGCTCGTTTCGAAGAATGGCATCCTGCTCGTCGATTTCGCAAATCATCGCATTCGCGCCGGTATCGACCGCTATACCGCGATTCGCGAGAGCGCGCAAGAGCGCTTCCGCCCTATCATCATGACGACGGCTTCGATGATCGCGGGTATGCTGCCGATCGCCGTTGCACTCGAGCCGGGCTCCGAAGTGCGCCGCGTCGCTCGGCATCGTCGTGATCGGCGGACTCGACGAGCTCGCTGCTGCTCACGCTCGTGCTGGTCCCGGTCGCATTCGTATGGCTCGCTCCACGCCATTTCAAGTCGGAAGAGCCGCCGTCGAACCTCGAGCCGGCGCCGCGCGCCCCGGTCACGGCGGGTAGGACCTAATGCAGCTTACGCGTCTCTTCGTTCAGCGTCCGACGCTCGTAACGGTCTTCGTGCTTTTGACCTTGCTGGCCGGCGGCATTGCAAGCGTCGTTCTGGTGAAGCAACAATTCCCGAACTACGACGTACCGACGATCCAAGTGCTGATCACGTATCCGGGTGCCTCGACCAGCGAGCTGCGCGATGCAATCGTCCGTCCGCTCGAAGATCAGATCGCGGGTGCGCCCAACCTCGACACGATCGAGACGTCGATCGAGTCCGGACAAGCGACGATCGTCGCGCACTTCATGCTCTCCTCGGACGTGAACACCGATCTCGTCCAAGTGCAGGGCCGCGTGCAAAACGCGCAACGTCAGCTGCCGAACGATCTGCAAACGCCCCAAGTCTCGATCTACGATCCGAGTGAGGCTGTCGTCGTTTCGCTGGTAGCAAGCTCGGACTCACTGCAGCCCGGCGAGCTCTCGTCGCGTCGTCACGAATCGCGTCGTCCCTTCGCTCGAACAAATTCCCGGCGTTTCATATGTCGTCGAGAACGGCGCGGTGAACCCCTCGATCCAGGTGAACGTCCATCCGAATCAGCTCCTCGCATCGGGGCTGACGCTGACCGACGTCACGAACACGATCGCAAACAACAATGTGCGCGCGCCCGGCGGGATCGCGTACGCGCCGAATCGCGAAACCAATATCGACATCCGCGGCGACGTCACGACGCCGCCGTCGGTCGCCGACTTGCTCGTGAGCGGCGGCGGATCGATCACGACGCCGTCCGGAACGAATCCGTTCGGCTCGTCGGCACGCCTCTTCCGCATCGGCGACATCGCGACGGTCACGGATACGTTTGAGCCGCAGCGCGTCTACGCATACACGCACGGCTCGCAGAGTATTGCGCTTGACGTACAAAAAGCCAGCAATACGAGCGAGGTGCAAGCATCCGAATCGGTGCTGCGCGCACTTCCCGGGCTCGAGCGCGCGTATCCGAACATTCAGTTCGACGTTCTAAACGTTCAAGCCACGTACACCAGAGAGCAGCTCTCGGGTGTGATCCGAACCCTGATCGAAGCGATCGCCTTCACCGGAATCGTGATGCTCTTCTTCCTGCACTCGTGGCGCAATGCGGTCGTCGTCATGCTCGCCATACCGACGTCGCTGCTCGTCACGCTCGCAGCGATGCGAACTGGCGAACTTTACGATCGACACCGTTTCGCTGCTGGCGATGACGCTGATCATCGGCATCTTGGTTGACGATTCGATCGTTGTCTTGGAGAATGTCGAACGTCATCACGAAAACGGCGAAGATCCCCGCACCGCGGCCGTCACCGGTCGAATGGAAATCGGCGTTGCGGCGGTCGTCATTACGCTCGTCGACGTCGTCGTTTTCTTGCCGATCTCGTTCCTGCCCGGCTCGGTCGGATTGTTCTTGCGCGAGTTCGGCCTCGTCGTCACGGTCGCAACGTTGACGTCGCTGTTCGTCTCGTTTACGGTCACGCCCTCACTCGCCGGTCGCTGGTCGTTGCTCTCGACGTGGCGCCCGTGGCGAATCATCGATTCGTTCGCAGCCGGATTCGAGTCGCTGCGCTCCTGGTACGTGACGCGCGCGCTTGAGTGGGCGCTGGAAAACCGGCCGCTCGTCATCATCTTTTCCTTCGGTTCGCTCGCGCTCGCGCTGCTGTTGATCCCGCTCGGCGTGGTCGGCTTCGAATTCGTCCCGCAGGTCGATCGCGGCGAGATCTACGTCACGCTCACGTATCCGACCGGAACGCCGCTCGAGACGACGCGCCAAGGCGTCTTGGCCGTCGAGCGCTACATCGACGCGATTCCGGATGTTTCCGCGGAGACGGCGCTCGCGGGCGCATACGTTGGAAATCTCTCCGGCTACATCAACAACGGTGCGATCGGGCAGCTGCACCTCTTCCTCAAGCCGAAGCGCTCGCAATCAACGGCGACGTGGACCACTCGCATTCAGGCCCGCGCGCAGCGCATCGCGCCGGGCGCGCAAATCGTCGTTATCCCGGCAACGGATATTCAAGGCGGAATCCAGCAACCGATCGACGAGGTCGTCAGTACGACCGGCGACATCGACCCGACGCCGTATGCGGCGCAAGTTTATCAAGCGCTCTTGAATTCAAAGGGCGCGATTGACGTCACGACCACAGGATCCGATAATTCGCCGCAGGTCGAGGTTCAATTCAATCGCGATCGTGCCCGCACGCTGAACACGTCGATCGGGACTGCATCGACGGCGATCCGCGCGGCCTTTGGTGGCGTTATCGCAACGCAATTCACGGGCGTCGACGGACTCAAGGACGTTCAGGTCATCTATCCGCAGCACGATCAAACGAATCTCGCGGCGATCGCTGCGATCCCCGTCCGCTCGAACAGCAGTCAAATCATCCACGTTGGTGATATCGCGCGCTTGCAGTACGCGCCGGCGCCACCGCTGATCGCGCGGATCGACCGCCAAAGCGTCGTCTACGTCGGTGCGAACATTGCGCCGGGCGCCGAGCTTTCGAACGTTCAGCGCGCGTTTGATGCGCACGTGCGTCAATTGCATCTCCCCTCGACCATCCACGTGCAGCCGATTGCCGGCGGCAACCAACAGTCGGTGCACGACACCGTGGTCGGGATGAGCGTCTCCTTGCTGCTCTCGATCGCGCTCGTCTATCTGTTGATGGTCGCGCTTTACGACAGCTATCGCACGCCGTTTGTCATCATGTTCTCCGTCCCCGTCGCCGTCGTCGGCGCCCTGGGCTCACTCGCGCTCACGCACGAAACGCTCAACCTATTCTCGTTCATCGGCGCCGTGTTGCTCATCGGTCTGGTTACGAAGAACGGTATCTTGCTGGTCGACTTCGCGAACCGGCTCCGCCATTCGGGGCTCGATGAAATCGAAGCGGTGCGCGAAAGCGCGATCGAACGGTTCCGGCCGATCATCATGACGACATGCGCGATGATCGCCGGCATGCTGCCGCTCGCACTCGCACTCGATCCCGGCTCGCAAGCGGAGCGTTCGCTCGGAACCGTCGTGATCGGCGGTCTTACGAGCTCGCTTCTTCTGACGCTGCTGCTCGTTCCGATTGTTTACTTGAAGTTCTCACCGCCACCGCGCGAACCGGAGACACTCGAAGAGATTTTGGCCGGCGCTAAACCGACGGCTGTCGCGCGATAGCGATAAATCGTCCGATCGCCGATCGCAAATACTGGTTGGTAGTGGTCGCGCAAATTGCGTTCGATCGTGCCGGTCGCACGCTGATCTAACCCCTGCGCATCCGAATCGAAAACGACGTACAGCGGACGCGCACTGAAGATCCTGTCGATTTCGGACGTCCCTTGAACGCCGGCTACCCGCATCTGTTCGGGGAGCGTAAGATGCTCGGAAAAAACGTATCGCGTGGGGAGCGGCGCGTCCGTCAGTACGTAGAGCGCCTCCTCATCTGAAGCGACGTACAGCCAGGGCATCGCTGTTTGCGGCCGATGTTGTTGCAAGAACTCGGCAAGTTTCGCAGTGTCGTCGCCGTAAGTCGCGTCATGGGTCGATGCGCGATGCGCCAGTACGTTTAGTGCGATCGTGGCCTGACCGGCCAGGTGCGCAAGCACCGTTACGAACATCGCCGCGTACATGACACGCGGACGAAGGCGTTCGTTTACGAGCTCGAAGAGAACGAGTACGCCGAGAACAGCTGCGGGCACCATTGCCGGAATGAATTGATAACCGAGGAATTCACGCGCCGGCACGACGCTCAGGATATCGAGCACGAACCAGATCGACATGATGCCGAGCATCCGCCGCTCGGATATCGATGTCGACTTCCACGCGAGCGGAACGAGCAACGCCAGCGGTATGCTCGGAAAGAAAGCCTCGATTTGTTGGCGCAGGACAGTCGACCACGGTTGTGGTTTTAGCAACGGTCCCGTCGCCCTGCGAATCAGCGTCCAAACGTTGGCATCGAGGTACGCGGCAACTTGGTGACTGGCGAGATACGGCAGCACTCCCAAAAGCACCGGCATCACCGCGCCTGCCAACAATAACAGAATGCGCGGCAATGCAAGGCGGCAGATAACGATGCCGAGGACGAGGACGAACGCGACCTCGGGGATCGCCGACTCCTTGACTTGCGTTGCCAATCCGGCCAGAACGCCGATCGAAAAAACGACGCCGACTCGCACCGGTTCGCGCGACGTGAAGCTGCGCAGGACGAGTAGCATGGCGCCGACGACGAATGGCGCGAAGAAAATCTCCGCTTCGCCCGCTACGCCGGAGTCGCTGCACGCGAGGCTTGCATAGGTGATCGCTGCGGTGATCCCGGCCAGACGATTGCCCCGTGTCGCAAGCAGCGCAATGCCATAGATTTCGAGCGCCGTCGCCGAGACAGCGACATCCGAGAGGATGCGCAGGGACGAAATCGAGACGCCGAATACGCGGAAAAACCCGGCGAGCATCGCGAAGAAAAACGGCGGCTTGCACTCCCAAGCGGTAACGTAGGGAAGATGGCCGTGCAATAACTCGCGTGCAACGAGAACGTAGAGCGCCTCGTCGTGGTCCGCAACGGTATGCACGAGAGCCGGAGACCGCATTACGAAGACCGCGACGATGACGAGAACGGCAGCTGCGTAATCGCGCCGGTTCACGAGAACTAAGTCGCGCTTGAGGAGATCACGGCGCCGTAGACGCTGCGATCAATGTTGCCTCCGGAGAGTATGAGGCCAATTTTCTTTCCGCGTAAATATTCGCGCTCGCGCATCGCAGCCGCGAGCGGCACCGCCCCGGCGCCTTCGACGACTTTGTGCGTGTCGGTGAAGTAGGCGCGCATCGCCGCTTTGACTTCCACGTCGCTGACGCGAATTACGCGCGTTCGCGCCGCGGCGAATCATTGCAAACGCATCGGGATCGGGGACGCGGCAGGCGACGCCGTCCGCAAACGTGTCGGCGCTCTCGGTCGTGATGACGTGGCCGGCTTCGAACGAGCTGCGCGTAAGCATCGGCTGCATCCGAAACGACGCCGACGATTTGCGTCGCAAGGCCGAGCGCATCACGAACCGCGATCGTCCCGCAGATTCCTGATCCCATGCCGATCGGCACGTACACGACATCCAAATCGCGAACGGCCTCGAAGAAGTTCGAGCGCGTACGTCGCGACGCCGCGGACGAGCCACGGATGGAACGACGCGACCTCGTGCAAATCGCGCTCGATCGCGAGCTGTTGCATGTGTTCGCGGGCTTCTTGAAAATCGCGCCCGTGCACGACCAGCTCCGCACCAAACGCGCGCATCGCCGCATTCTTCTCGACGCTGTTGTTGTGCGGGACGACGATCGTTGCGTTGATGCCGTGCCGCGCGGCCGCGAACGCAATACTTTGTCCGTGATTGCCGCGCGTCGCCGTGATCACGCCGCGAACATGCGGCTCTTTCTCGCGAGCGCGTGCATGATACGTGAGACCGCCGCGCACTTTGAAGGCGCCGATCGGCGTCTCGTTCTCGTGCTTGACCCACACCTCGGCTTCGAGCCGCTTGGAAAGCAGCGGCCACGTGTATTGCGGCGTCCCGGGAAAAACCGCGTGCACGAGCTTCGCCGCCGAATCTCGGTGAGATTGGGCAATCCGCTGTCCTGAGTAGCGCTGGGCGTACGCTCGGGATGACAACCTTTCAGGACATGCGGCGATTTGGCGCAGGACGTACTGCAGGATTCCGCCGTGGCGGTAGTACTGCATCTCGTCCGGCGTATCGATGCGGACCCTCGCGTCGAACGTCGTCGTCTTTCCGCCCGGTGCTTTGGCTTCGACTTTGATCGTCTGACGCGGCTCGATATTCGCGAGGCCACGAATCGTGAACGACTCCTCGCCGCGTCAGGCCGAGCGATTCGCGCGTCGCGCCGCCCACGAACTCGAGCGGAAGAATCCCCATTCCGATCAGGTTGCTGCGATGAATCTTCTCGAGCGATTCCGCGATGACGGCGGTAATGCCGAGCAGCATCGGACCCTTCGCCGCCCAATCGCGCGACGAACCGCTGCCGTATTCTTTTCCGGCGAGCACGATCAGCGGCGTCTTATCGGCTTTGTACCGCATCGCCGCGTCGTAGATCGACATCTGTTCGCCGGTCGGCAGGTAGCGCGTGACGCCGCCTTCGACGCCGGGGACGAGCATATTCTTCAGACGCGTGTTGGCAAACGTACCGCGCATCATCACTTCGTGATTGCCGCGGCGAGCGCCGTACGAATTGAAATCGCGCTGCTCGATGCCGTGCTCGATCAAATATTTCGCAGCCGGGCTCGATTTCGCGATGCTGCCGGCCGGCGAGATGTGATCGGTCGTGACGCTGTCGCCGAGTAACGCGAGCACGCGCGCATCGACGATGTCCGGCTTAGCCTCCGGCTTCGCCGGCATCCCGTCGAAATACGGCGCGGGCTTGACGTACTCGCTCTTCGGATCCCATGCGTAGCGTTCGCCCGCGGGCGCCGGCATCCCACGCCAGCGTTCGTCACCGGTGTAGACGTCGCCGTAACGCTTCTTGAACATCGCGGCTTGCACGGCGTGCGCAACGGCTTTTCCGATCTCTTCGTTCGACGGCCAAATCTCGCGCAAGAATACGGGCTTGCCGTTCTTATCCAAGCCGAGCGGCTCGGTCGTGAGATCGACGTCCATGCGTCCCGCGAGCGCGTACGCGACGACGAGCATCGGCGACGCAAGATAGTTTGCGCGCACTTGCGGATGGATGCGGCCTTCGAAATTGCGATTACCCGAAAGCACCGCAGCTACGATCAGATCTTCATCGGAGACTTTCTTCGCGACCTCGTCGGGCAGCGGACCCGAATTGCCGATGCACGTCGTGCAGCCGTACGCGACCAGATTGAATCCCATCTCGTTCAGATAAGGCCACAGGCCGGCGCGTTCCAGATAGTCGGTGACGACTTGCGAGCCGGGTGCGAGACTGGTTTTCACCCACGGCTTTGGCTTGAGTCCCGCGCTCGACGGCTTTCTTCGCGACGAGACCGGCGCCGATCATGACCGAGGGATTCGACGTGTTCGTGCAACTCGTGATCGCCGCGATGACGACTGCGCCGTCACCCAGCGCGCCGTTCGTCGGCTTACTGTTGCCGCCGCGCGCTTTTTGCCATTCGGCCAGCGCAGTCGCGAACGACGACTTCACATTGCTGAGCGCGACGCGGTCTTGCGGACGGCGTGGCCCTGCGAGATTGGGGACGACATCGCCCAGATCGAGCGCGAGCGTATCGGCGTACGTTGCATCCGGCGTTTCATCGGTGCGGAACAGACCTTGCGCTTTCGCGTAGGCTTCGACCAGCGCGACTTGCTCTTCCGCGCGGCCCGGTGAGCCGCAGATATTCGAGCGTGCGATGATCGACCGGGAAGACGGCGATCGTCGAACCATATTCGGGCGACATGTTGCCGAGCGTCGTGCGATCCGCGACGGCGAGATTCGAAAGTCCCTTGCCGTAGAACTCGACGAACTTTCCGACCACGCCCTTCTTGCGCAGCATCTCGGTAACGGTCAGCACCAAGTCGGTCGCCGTGACGCCTTCTTTCAAGCTGCCGGTCAATTTGAAGCCGATGACTTCGGGGATCAACATCGTGATCGGTTGACCGAGCATTGCGGCTTCGGCTTCGATACCGCCGACGCCCCATGCAACGACGCCGAGTCCGTTCACCATCGTCGTGTGCGAATCGGTGCCGACGACCGTATCCGGATATGCATCGGTCTCACCCGACGGTGCCGGCGCGCCTGCGCCGCCCGCGCCGAAGACGACGCGCGCCAAGAATTCGATGTTGACCTGATGGACGATGCCCGTGTCGGGCGGAACGGCGCGGAAATTCGAAAACGCGCCTTGTCCCCATTTCAAAAACAGATAGCGTTCCTGATTGCGTTCGAACTCGAGCTCGCCGTTGCGTGCGAAAGCGCCGGCCGAACCGAACGCGTCGACTTGCACCGAGTGATCGATGACGAGCTCGACGGGCTGCAGCGGATTGATCTTCTTCGGATCGCCGCCCATCTTCGCGATCGCATCGCGCATGACGGCGAGATCGACGACGGCGGGGACGCCGGTGAAATCTTGCAGCAACACACGCGCCGGTCGAAACGCGATCTCGCGTTGTTCGTTACCCGGGTCTGTATTTCGCAAGCGCTTCGATGTCGTCGCGTTTGACGGTGCTGCCGTCTTCGTAACGCAGCAAGTTCTCGAGCAGAACCTTTATCGAATACGGAAGCTCCGCGAGTCGCACAACGCCTGCGCGTTCAAGTGCATCGAGACGAACGTACCGGTACGAACGGTTTCCGACTCGAAGCGTGTCAGCGGCTTTGAATGAGTCGATTGTCGGCATAGGGCGCTCAGGGTTCGCCGACGATGGTGCGCGGCACTCCCTCCCCGTAGCCCTCGATTCGCAGGGGAACTCGTCCGCTCAAAAAGCGCCACAGCGGCTCAACGATCAGCTCGCGCCGCCAAGGCGCAAGGCCGAGCGTCGCGACAAAAGCGTCATACGTTTGCGGCAGCTCGCGAGCGACGCGTTCGAGCGACGGCACGCGGAGCGAGTAAAGTCGCAGGCAGATCGTTTTCCGCAGCGATCGCGTTCACGAGCACGTTCATCGTCGAGACAAGTGACTCGCGCTGCGGAGTGAGCGAGCGAACCGGCTTGGCCGGCAGATCGTTCTCAGGAATCTCCTCGCCGCGCTTCACCGCGTCGACGATCATCTTGCCGAACGTACGGCGAATGCCGTTGTCGAGACGGCGCAACTGCGCCAAATCCTCGGTCGTCTTCGGCCGGATCTGTGCGATACCGACCATCGCGTCGTCCGGAATGACGTACTTGAGCGGAATATTACGCTCGCGCGCTGCATGATCGCGCGCCACCGCAAGCTCTTTGAGCACGCCGAGCTCACGCCGGCTAAGCCGCGAATTTCCCGGGATCTTCAAATAGAGGCGGCTCTGATCCGGGCGATACCGCGTCGCATCGGCGAGTCCGCGGCACTCTTCGATCACCCATTCGAGGCGGCCGCGTTCACGCAAGCGTCCGATCAACGCGTCTTGCAGCGAGAACAGATAGCGTACGTCGTCGACGAGATAGTCGACTTGTTTCACCGAGAGCGGGCGCGTCGACCAATCGCTGACGGTTTGCGATTTGCGCAGTTGAACTTTGGCGAGATCGCGCACGAGATCGAGCAGCGAGATCGAGAGACCGTAGCCGCAGAACGCCGCCGCAAGCTGCGTATCGAATACGGCAGCCGGCAGCATCTCGAATTGATCGGCGAAAATCTTGAGGTCGCTCGTGAGCGCATGACCGACGACGGTCGTCGCGTGCAACGCATCGACGAGATGCCGCAGATTGCGCACCGCAAGCGGATCGATGATCGCGACCTCGTTGATCCCGCCGTTGGTTCCTTTGGGGATCGCGACCTGAACGACCATCAAGTTGGCGGTGTACGAACGCTCCGCGTGAAATTCCGTATCGAGCCCGACGCGCGGCGCATCCGCAATCCGCGCGCAAAGCGATGCGAGCGCGCTGGCGTCCGAGACGATATTGACGTTCAGGGCGTTCGCTCCGGAACCGGCGCGGCCACCGGCGTATGCCGGATGCGGATCTTCGGCAGATGCACGACCTTACTGTGCTCGATAACGTACGTTTTCACCGGCTGCGTAATCCGATGAACGTAATCGGCTGCGCTGTCACCGAACACCGCCAAAACCGTCGCGATCGGAATGGCGACGACGCATTTCGTCCAGATCTGCGTCCAAAGCGAGACGCGATAGGCCGCAGCGACCTGCGTGGCGACCGTCCCGCCGACTCCGGGCAAGAGACGAACGAGAATCAAGAACATCGGCGATGCGACCGGCCAGCGCTTGATCCAACTCGGCAAACGCTCGAGACGCTGCTCGACGTCGAGCAGCTTGTTGGTGCGTATCGCGATCAAGTAAGCGACGACAGCCGCAATCACGAGACCGCCCGCATTGATGATCGAACCGGCGAGCGGGCCGAAAACGACGCCGTTCATCAGCGCCAGGGCGTCCGTGACGGAAAAGGGCGCGGACGCAACGACCGTCATCAAGACGAGTGCGCACGGATATGCGATCCAACCGAGGTCCCATAAAAGGTCCTGAACGTCCCCACGGTGGTAAACGACGAAGGTAGCCAGAGCAAACGAGCCTGCCATTATAGCGGCCGCCTCGAGCTTGCGCCAAAACGCGCCCTGCCCAAAGCGTACCGAAATGCCAGTACCCGTACTCACGGTCTTCCTTCTTTGCGCCGTGGGTTTCTACGCCTCCGCATTCATGGCCAATAAGGCCCGCCGTGCCGCGCGCGGCGAGCTAACGGAGCCTAGTGTCGTCCATAGCCCCGCAGCCCGCCTGCTCGGACGAGTCCCGAACGCCGTCTTCGGCCTCGATTTACTACCCGTGCGTCGCACTTGCGGTCGCACTCCCTGTGCATGGGGCACGCCGGCTCGCTTTGCTTGCAAGCTTGCTCGCCGCATCGATGTCACTCGTGTTGGCATACAGCTTGCTGTTTCGCACCAAACGAGCGTGCCCGTATTGTTGGACTGCACACGCGATCAATTGGATGCTTCCGTTCTTACTCTGGATTGAGAATCATTAGCACCAGTCGAAATTCATAATGTGAAACGCAGGTATTGCTATTCAACCTGAACGGCGCTAGTGTTGAAGAACCTTGATCGAGGAACTTACTGCTGACGTGGAGGGCGGATGACATCCCAAGATCCACCTGGGGACTCGTAGCCGGTAAACTCCGGCACGCCGAAAGGCACGGATTCGTCAGCGCAAAGTAATTGCTATGTGCCGCTCTGAGTGGCACGCCATAAAGGCAACATAGGGGCTCGCCGACGTGCGAGCCCCTATTCTTTTAATTCTTCGATCGCGCGTCGATCAGCGGGATCCTCGGAAATTTCCGTCGCGAACCACGCATCGAGTATTTCGAGCGCAACCGGAATCGAGGTTGCGCGCATCGAGATCGCGAGCACGTTCGCATCGTTCCAGCGGCGCGCACCGGCAGCCGTTTGCGCGTCGGCGCACAGCGCTGCGCGAACGCCGCGTACTTTGTTCGCCGCGATCGTCACGCCCGTCGCCGTCCAACACATCACGATACCGCACGCGGCACTGCCGGAGGCAACGGCTTCTCCGACTGCGCGCCCGACTTGCGGCCACGGCTTCGCGGCATCCTCGATCGCTCCGAACGCGAGCAACTCGTGGCCGCGCTCGCGCAGGGAGTCGCGGACGGCGTCGGTCAGCGCAGAACGATCGTCGGCTCCGATTGCGACTCGCATTTGCAGGAACTCGGCCCTCCTCATCCGGCAACGCCTAAACGATGGACCGAAGTTTCGGATCGGCGGTCGAGATACGCCCGGCAGCGACGGTGATGCTTGCGCGCGACACCGGCGCCGGCCCCGAGATTTACATGCTGCGCCGCAGCGCGCGAAGCGCTTTTCTTCCCGAGATGTTCGTTTTTCCGGGCGGTGCCGTCGACGCGCTGGACGCTGAGCTCGCGCGCGTGCGTCTCTTGCGCAACGCCGAAGTCCCGAATCCCGAGCGCGAGTCCGCCGACCCGTCCTTCGAAGTCGCGGCGTTGCGCGAAGCGTTCGAAGAAGCGGGGATCTTGCTGACGGCAGATGACCATGGAATCCCAGCCAGGCTCGATGCAGCGCAGCTTCGCGAGCAGAGGGCGGCGTTGCACGCCGGCACGACGACGTTCGACGCGGTGCTCGAAGGGTTCGGGGTCGTACTCGACTCGCGCCGGCTCTGGCACTTCTCGCATTGGATCACGCCGCCGACGGAATCGCACCGCTTCGATACGCATTTCTATCTCGCGTTCGCGCCGGCCGGTCAGGCTGCGAGCAGCGATGAGATCGAAACATACGCCGGGGTGTGGATCACACCGTCCGACGCGCTGCGGCGCAACGCGGACGGAAATTTTCCGATGATCTTCCCGACGATCATGCACTTGCTGCGGCTAGCACCCTACACGACACTCGATGCGCTGCACGATTTTGCGATGACGAAGTCGATTTACGCGGTCGAGCCCGTGCAAGCCGGTGAACGCCGCTTCGTCCTGCCGGACGGTTTGGACGGAAGATGGTAGCGCTCTCCGAACGCGTCGTCCGCGTGCGCGCACCGAACCCGTCGCCGATGACGCTCAGCGGAACGAATACGTATCTCGTTCGTACCTCGCGTGATAGTCTGCTCGTCGTCGATCCTGGTCCGCTCCACGAGAAACACGTCGATGCAATCGTTGCAGCCGCGGGTGGGCTCGGCGCGAAGATTCGCACGATTCTGGTGACGCACGGTCATCCGGATCATGCGCCCGCTGCAGCTCCGCTTTCGCGCCGCACCGGCGCGCCGGTATGGGCGCATGCGTACGCGAAATTTCCCGTCGATCGCACGCTCGAGGACCGGGAGCGGCTCGAATTCGACGACGCCACGATCGACGTCGTCGATGCACCCGGACACGCCTTCGATCACTTGGTCTTCGCGCTCGCGCAAGAGCGCACGCTCTTTACCGGCGACGTCGTGCTGGGAACGGGAACCGTCGTCGTCGCGCCACCGGGTGGTGCGATGCGTCCGTATCAACGCACGCTCGATCGTCTGCTCGCAGAGCACGGAGACGCTGCGGCAATTTACGGTGGGCACGGCGAACGTGTCGACGATCCAAGAGCCAAGCTGCTCGAATACATCGAGCATCGTAAGATGCGCGAACGCCAGCTGATCGCCGAGCTCGAAGCGGGCCCGGCCACGATTCCCATGCTCGTCGAAAACATCTACGCCGGCATCGACCGGCGGCTTTGGCCCGCGGCAGCTCGGCAAATGCTCGCGTATCTGATCGCGCTTGAAGAAGAGAATCGCGTCGTCCCGCGCATCGTCCCGCGCCAACCGTCGCCGGAGGAAGCCGCCATCCTCGACCCCAATCTTCAGCGCATCGCCGATCCCGAAGCTGCGGCAGTTGCCCGCGAAGAGCTCGGGAGCTCCGTCGAACTTCCCCTAGTTGAATATCGCATCGCTTGAAAGAGGGAGCCGTTTGCATGAAGTTGATCGGATTCGCGGCCGTGCTCGTTCTCGTACTCCTCGCCACGCACGCCGGTGAAAGATCAGTCGCGAACGCCGCTTCCGACGGTAAGAGCATCTTCAATACGAATTGCGCGACGTGCCATCAGGAAAACGGAATGGGATCTCCCGGCGTCTTCCCGAACCTCGCCGGCAACAAAGACGTCACGGAAAAAGATCCGACGAGGATCATCGGAATCGTCTTGCACGGATTGAACACGCCGCTCACGGTTAACGGCAAGGAATACAGCGGCGGAATGCCTTCGTGGAAAGGGACGCTCTCCAACGCCGACATCGCCGCGGTGTTGACCTACGTGCGCAGCTCCTGGGGAAATAGCGCACCCGCGGTTACTGAAAAGATGGTTTCAGCGGTTAAGTAATCGCGAGAACGACTTTCCCGAATTGATCGTGCGCGGCTAAGCGTTCCGCAGCTTTCGCGGCTTCGCTCATCGGGAAAACTTTGTCGACCGCCGGGCGCAGCTTGTGCTTCGTGAACAGCTTGAGCATGTGCCGGAAATCTTCCGGACTGCCCATCGACGTGCCGCGAATGTCGAGCTGCTTCCAGAAGATCGAGAACGGACGAATCTTCGCGTCGCCGTTGGTGCCACCGTAGACGACGACGCGCGCAGCGTAGCGCGCGATGTCGACTGCTTTACCGAGCGTGTCGCCGCCGACCGAGTCGACGACCAGCGACGGCCCCCCGCCGCCTGAGGCTTCGCGCGCCTCTTTCGACCAATTCTCGGACGTCTTGTAGTTGATGCAGACGTCGGCGCCCATCGCTTTTGCGCGCGCGAGCTTCTCCTCGCTGCCGGACGTTACGATTGCTTTCGCGCCGCACGACTTCGCATATAGCAACACGAAGCTTTGAACGCCGCCGCCGACGCCGGTGATCAAAACGGCATCGTCTTTCGTCAGCTCGCCGCGTGAGAAGCAGGCGCGATATGCGGTAACGCCCGCGAGCGGTATCGCCGCGGCTTCGTCGTCACTCAAATGCTCGGGCGCGGGATGCACGTTCGCTGCCGGCACCGCGATGAATTCCGAAAACGTTCCCTCGCGCGGCATGCCGAGTACGCCGCCGTTTCGTTGCCAAACGCGTTCGTCGTCACCCCAATTCATGGTCGGATCGATGACGACACGCGTCCCGACTTTCGGTCCGCTCACGCCCTCGCCGAGCTCTGCGACCGTTCCCATGCCATCGGAACCCAGCGTTTTCGGAAGCTCGATCCCCGGATAGAGTCCCTGTGTGATGAACACGTCACGCCGGTTCAGTGCCGCACGCTTGATGTTGATGAGAATCTCGCCCGCTGCGGGCTTCGGTTCCGGAATATCCTCGACGTGCAGCTTCTCGGGTCCACCGAGCTCGTTCAATCTGACGGCCTTCATGCCGCCTCCCATACGTCGCAGCCCATCTTTGTCATCCCGAGCGTAGCGCCGCACTTTGTCATCCCGAGCGTAGCGCCGTAGGCGCGTAGTCGAGGGACAGCGGTAATGTTGGAGATTGAGGCGGTCCCTCGACTACGGCGCTTCGCGCCTACGCTCGGGATGACAAAAATAGCCAACCGCGCTACATGCAGCCGTGCTACACGTAACCGCTTGCGGCTGTTGCACCTTTCTTGCGCAACTCGGCCGCTCGCAGCTCGACGCGCCGGATCTTTCCGGAGCGCGTTTTCGGCAGCTCGGCGATGAACTCGATCTCGCGCGGATATTTGTACGGTGCGGTCACGCGTTTGCAATGCTCTTGCAGCTCGCGTGCGAGCGCATCGGTCGCTTCGTGCCCAGGACGCAGAACGATGAACGCCTTGACGACGTTTCCGCGCTCGGCATCGGGGCTTCCGACGACCGCTGATTCGGCAACGGCCGGATGCTCGAGCAGCGCACTCTCGACCTCGAACGGCCCGATGCGATAGCCGGCCGACGAGATCACATCGTCCGCGCGGCCGACGAACCAAAAATAGCCGTCGTCGTCGAGCTGCGCGCGATCGCCCGTGACGTACCATTCACCACGGAACGAACGCGACGTCTCTTCTTCATTCTTATAGTAGCCTTTGAACAGCGTCGGCGGACGCGGTGAACATCGCACGGCGATATCTCCGACTTCGCCCGCCTCGAGCTCGCTGCCGTTCTCGTCGATGACGCCGACAGTGTGTCCCGGCGTCGGTTTGCCCATCGAACCTGGGCGCACTTCCATTCCCGGCAAGTTTGCGACGAGCAGCGAGTTTTCGGTTTGCCCGTAACCATCGAGAATCGAAAGGCCGAACGCGTCGCGCCAACGCGCAATCACTTCCGGATTGAGCGGCTCGCCGGCCGAAACGCAGTGGCGCAGCTTCGGCAATTTCCAACGCTCGCCGAGCCGCTCGAGCTTCGCTTCGAGACGATATTCGGTCGGCGCTTGACACAGCACCGTGACGCCGAGATCGCGCAGCAGATCCATGCGCTCTTCCGGGATGAACGCGCCTTCGTGCAAGACGATCGTCGAGCCGCACGACCACGGACCGAGCAGCACGTTCCATAACGATTTCGCCCAACCGGTTCCGGCCGTACACCAGACGAGATCTTGCGGCTTGGCATCGAGCCAAAACGCAGCTTGCATCCGTTTTGCAAACGTGTAGGCGTGATCGTGGACGACGCCCTTCGGATCTTTGGTCGTGCCGCTCGTGTACACGATGTACGCGAGATCTGATGGAAGCGTCTTGACGCCGGGTTCGCCTTTCGCGCGTTCGACGATCGGCTCGAGCGCCGTCCAATTCGCGCGCTCGCCGCCCAGAATCGCGAATCGATCGAGTGTCTTGGCATCGCCGCGCATCAGATCGACTTCCGCAGCATTGCTGACGTGCGCAACGATCGCGCGCGCTTCGCTGTGCGTCGCGCGGAACGATAAATCTTTCGCGCGCAGCTGTTCCGAGCACGGAACCACAACCGCACCGATGCGGTCGAGCCCCAGCATCGCGAACAGCCAACCCGGAATCTTCGGAAGCAAGACGATCACGCGATCGCCCTTCTTGATGCCAAGCTCGGTAAAGGCGCCCGCGTAGCGCTGCGAGATCGCCGCGATCTCGCCGAAGGTGAAGCTCGTGCGGTTCTTCGCCGCGTCGAGGAACAGGAGGCCAGCCCGCGCGCCGTCCGACGTTCCGAGCGAGTCGATCACGTCACGCGCGAAATTGAACTCCGCCGGAACCTGCCATTCGAACGATTCGATCCTCATCCGGGTCCCTACGCTCGGGATGACAAGGGGACCCGCTTCTCCAAATGGGCCGGTCTATGTTCAACTTTCGAGATCTCTCGCGGGTGACGAAGACGTTTCGCCTGGAGGTCGGACCCTTGAAGGCGCGCGGCGTCCCGGCCATCCTGCTCGGGTCGGCGGCGATCGTGGCCTCGGCCGGCTTTGCCCGCTTGCTCGCCCAAAATCCGACGGCGCTAACCGAAACGATCCGGGAGGCGACGCGGTTTGTGGCTGTGTTACGTGGGGATGCGCCGCGTCAATTGAATTCCACCGATGAATGATTGAGATGATTGATAGAGATGGAGTAGTCGCGCTCATACGCGCGCAGATGCCTGACGCAGACGTGGTCGTCACCGACTTGACGGGAACGATGGATCACTACGACATTCGCGTTCGCTCGGGTGCGTTTAACGGCAAATCACTGCTCGACCAGCATCGCATGGTGTATGCAGCCCTCGAAGACGCGCGCCAAGACGGACGCATCCACGCGCTTCAACTCAAAACGGAGGTTTCCAGTGCCTGACTCTGACACGCTGCGCGACGAAATTACGCGCGAAGTCGCTGCCAATACGATCCTCGTCTACGGAAAAGGGACGAAGGACGCCCCGCGATGCGGGTTCACGGCCGAGACAATTGAATTTTTCAGTCAATTCGGCTATCCGTTCGAAGTGATCGACGTGCTCGAAAACATGCCGAAGCGCGACGCTCTTGCGCAGATGACGGATTGGCCGACGCTCCCGAAGGTTTTCATCGATGGGCAGTTCCTCGGCGACACCGATGTCTTAGGACCGATGGCGCAAAAAGGCGAACTCACTACGCTGCTGAGCGCGGCGTTTGAGAAGAAAGGCGTCAAGCCGAGCGTCGTCTTATAGCCTAGCGTGAACTTCGATCGGCTGATCTCGCCGCAGGCGATTGCGATCGTCGGCGCGTCAGCCGATCTCTCGCGTATCGGGGGACAGCCGGTGCGCGCCAACACACAGTTCGGTTACCGAGGCCACGTCTATCCCGTCAACCCAAAGTATGACGAGATTGCGGGGCTTCGTTGTTTTCCGGACGTGGCATCGATTCCCGAGGCGTGTGACGTCGCGCTGATCGCGGTCGCGGCGCCGCACGTAGCGGGCACGATTCGTGCGTGCGGGGCGGCCAAGATTCCGTTCGCAATCGTACTGGCCGCCGGTTTCAGTGAGATCGGCGAACGCGGCATGTCGCTCGAAGCCGATCTTCGCGACGCGATCGCATACTGCGGTGTGCGCGTCATCGGTCCCAACTGTCAGGGCATCCTGAACTTCCGCGATAAATTCTACGGCGGCTTCGGCTCCATTTTCCAAGACGGGGAGCTTGGCTCCGGATCGATTGCGATGATCACGCAGAGCGGCGGATTCGGTTACGGCATGGCGCAAATGGCGGCGCGCGCCGGCGTCGGCTTCAATTATGTCGTCTCGACCGGCAACGAAACGGACGTCACGCTGCTCGATTTGATCGAATACTCGCTCGAGCGCGACGACGTCTCGATGATCGCGACCTATCTCGAAGGGATTCGCGACGGCCGCAAGCTCATCGCGCTCGGAGCGCGCGCGCTCGAGCTGCGCAAGCCGATCCTGATTTGGAAGGTCGGGAACACGCCGACGGGACGCCGCGCCGCCGCTTCACATACCGGGAATCTCACCGGTGATTACGATTTGTATAAAGAAGCATTCCGCAGTGGCGGCTTCATCGAGATCGACGATCTCGACGAGATGGTCGACGTTGCGCGCGGCGTCGCGATGCAGCGTTGGCCGGCCGGCGATCGCGCCGGCGTGATCTCGATCTCGGGCGGCGCCGGCGTTCTAATCGCAGATCATTGCGAGAGCTCGGGCTTAGCGCTGCCGCAACTCACGGAACAAAGCTCGCGCGAGCTCGGCTCGATTTTGCCGGACTTTGGATCGCTCGCGAATCCGATCGACGTCACGGCACAGGTCTTCAATCAGCTCGACATCTTCTCTCGGACGCTCGAAGTCGTACGCGACGATCCGAACGTCGATCAACTGATCCTGTACCTGGCGTCCGTCCCGGATCCGGCCGCCGAGCGCGTGACGACGGCAATAGCGCCGACGATCGCCGCATCGCACAAACCGGTCTTCGTCGCGTGGTCCGCGCCCCCCGAACGGGCCGTGCGGGGGATGGGCATCTTGCGTGACGCGGGGATTTCAGTCTATCCGACGCCGGTTCGGGCTGCATTTGCGGCTGCATCTCTGAGCGCGTTCGCGCGCAAAACACGTCATCGAACCTCCAAACCCCCGCAGCGTCCAGCGAATCTCGCAGCGGTATCTGTTCCGCCAGGCGCACGGCAACTCGGCGAACGCGCATCGCAAGCACTTCTCGAAGGATACGGCATCCGGTTCGCGCGCTCGGTCGCAGTCCCGCACATCGCGGTAAACGATATCGAAAGGCTGCCGTTCGAGTTTCCAGTCGTCTTGAAAATCGATGCACCGCAGATCGCACACAAGACGGAAGCCGGTGGCGTTCGGACCGGCATCGCCGATCTGCTTTCACTGCGCGAAGCCGCAAGAGAAATGCTCGAACGTCTCGACGGCCGTGCGGAAGGCGTGCTCGTCGCGGAAACGCTCAGCGGCATCGAAGCGCTGGCCGGCGTCGTCAACGATCGCGTCTTCGGGCCGACGGTCGTCTTTGGGCTCGGCGGCATCTTCGCGGAAACGCTGCGTGATCTCAGCCGGCGGTTTGCGCCGTTCGATCGCACCACCGCATTCGAGATGATCGACGAGCTGCGCGCAGCACCAATCCTCCGGGGTGCGCGAACGGGCGTCGCGTACGATCTCGGCGCACTCGCCGATCTGCTCGTCGCGCTGTCGTGGTTTGCGGCCGACCATGCGGAACGGTTGAGCGAAATCGATTTGAATCCGATCTTCGTGCGAGCCAAACCGCAGGGCGCCGTCGCCGCGGACGCGTTGATCCTCACATGCTAGGCTCGCTCGTTTGCCGCTTCGAGCATTTCAACTCCGACTGGTACCGGCGTTGGTACGATGCAATGCATCTTGCACCGCGCCCCGACGATCCGCCGTATCATCGCAAGCTTTGGGAGTATTGCGCGGTTGCGCAGTCACTTTGGGAGCGTGGGAAGCTGCAGCCGGGAATACGCGCGCTCGGATTTGCAGTTGGGATCGAACCGCTGCCGTCGTTGTTCGCATCGCTCGGCGTCGACGTCATCGGCACCGACATCGAGCCGCGTAGCCTGATGGGACAAGTCTGGGGTCGTGCCGGCGAGCATCCGCGCTCGCCCGACGATCTCTACAACGAAAAGATCCTCGACCGCGCGACGTTCGACAAACACGTTACGTTCCAGTACGCCGACATGAACCGCGAGTGGCCGTTCGTTCAAGAAGGCTCGCTCGATTTCGTGTGGAGCTGCTGTGCGTTCGAACATCTCGGCAGCCTCGAACGCGGCGTGCAGTTTCTGCTGCGTTCATCGAAGCTGCTCAAGAAAGGCGGCGTTGCCGTCCACACAACCGAGTACAACGTCACCTCGAACGCGCGGACCGTCACGCGCGGGAAAGGCGTGATCTACCGGCGCCGCGACATCGAAGAGATCGACCGGCGCTTGCGTTACGACAAACGTTGTCTTGCCGCGATGGATTTCGATCCCGGCGAGCACGAGTACGACCGCTACTACGACAAGTTTCCGTACCAGCCGCTCGCGACGCCGGGACAACAGCACATCAAGCTGTTCTTCGACGGTTTCGTCGCAACGTCGATGCTGCTCACGATCGTGGGCTAATTCGAGCAGGACAATTCGCCGTCACGCGATTATTACGCGACTCAAATGAGGCTTGCTGTTTATGAAAACTGACGTGTTGCTCGAGCGCTTCAAGACGATGCTCCTGATGCGCCGCTTCGATGAGACCGTCGACCGGCTCTACGCCGCCGGGAAATTGTACGGAACGATCCATCTCTACATCGGACAGGAAGCGGTCGGCGCGGGCATTTGCGGCGAGCTGCAGCCCGGCGACGTGATCGCGTCGACGCATCGCGGACACGGTCACAACGTCGCGATGGGAAGCGATCCCGGGGCAATGATGGCCGAGCTGCTCGGACGGGCGACGGGATTGTGTCACGGATTCGGCGGCTCGATGCACATCGCCGATCAAAAGCTGGGAAATCTTGGCGCCAACGGGATCGTCGGCGGCGGTGTTCCCTTAGCTACGGGCGCGGCGCTTTCGTTCAAGATCCGCGAACTGCCGTACGTAGCTGTATCATTCATGGGCGACGGCGCTCCGAACGAAGGCTGCGTTCACGAGTCGCTCAACATCGCCGCGATCTGGAAACTGCCGATCGTTTTCGTCATCGAGAACAATCAGTACGGCATGAGCGCGCCGGTCAAGGATACATACGCGATCGAGCGCCTGTCCGATCGCGCAATCGCGTACGGCATGCCGGGCGAAAGCATCGACGGGCAAGATCTGTTCAAGGTCGTCGAGGCCGGGCGGCGCGCGATCGATCGGGCACGTTCCGGCGGTGGACCGACGCTGCTCGAAATGGTGACGTACCGCTACAAAGGACATTCGCGCAACGATCCCGCGCGCTATCGCCCTGCGGGCGAGCTCGACGCGTGGAAGGCGCGCGATCCGATCGAGATCGTGCGAGCGCGTCTCTTGGAAGCTGGCGTAAGTGAAGCGCGTCTCTCCGAGGTCGCGGCGGAAACGGAGGCCGTCATCAACGCGGCCGTCGCATTCGGCGAAGCCGGTCCGTTCCCCGATCCCAAAGACGTGCTGCCGAAGGTATATGCGTAGAATGTTGTTACGAGCCCCCACGGGGCATCTTTGCTTTTTCGAAATGACGATGGGCTCGACTGCGTGGGGGCCCCATGCGAAGCATGGGGGGCGCGGAGCCTGGGGCGGAGCCCCGTTAAAATGATAACGGCGACGCCCGAGGTTGTCTTCGGCAAAGCTCTCAACTGGACGATCGCGACCGCGATGGAGACCGATCCGAACGTCTTCATCATCGGCGAAGACATCGGTCAATTCGGCGGTGCATTCGGTATCACGAAAGGTCTCGTCGAAAAATTCGGCAAGCCGCGCGTCCTCGACACGCCGATTTCCGAAGCCGGGCTGGTTGGCGTCGGCGTCGGCGCGGCGATGATGGGGATGCGTCCGATCGTCGAGATCCAATTCTCGGATTTTCTCGTCAACGCGATGGACCAAATCGTCAACCAAGCCGCAAAAGTTCATTTCATGTTCGGCGGCAACGTCAACGTTCCGATGGTGATTCGCACGCCGTTCGGCGGCGGGGTCAGCCTCGCAGCACAACATTCTCAATCACTCGAAGCCTGGTTCTATCACGTTCCCGGACTCAAAGTCGTCGCACCCTCGACGCCCGATGATGCACGCGGACTGCTGTTCGCATCGATCGACGATCCGAATCCGGTTATCTTCTTCGAGCACAAGCTGCTCTATTCGGTCAAAGGTCCGATGCAGGAGTCGATCGAGCGCATTCCGCTCGGCAAAGCCGTCGTGCGGCGTCCCGGCAAAGACGCGACGGTCGTCTCGTATTCGTTCGCGCTACACCGCACGCTCGAAGCTGCCGAGAAGCTTGCAGCAAGTGGAATCGATCTCGAAGTGATCGACCTGCGTACGCTGTATCCTCTCGATATTCAAACGGTGATCGCGTCGGTCGAGCGCACGGGGCGTCTTGCGGTCTGTCATGAAGCCGTCATCCGCGGCGGCATCGGCGGCGACATCATAGCGCAAGTGTGCTCGAGCAAGACGTTCTCAAAACTGAAAGGCCCGGTCTTGCGCATAGGCGCGAAGGAATCGCCGGTCCCGTACAGTCCGCCGCTCGAGTCATATGTACTTCCGTCCGCCCAACACATCGAATCGGAGCTGCGTGCGTGGTTGAAGTAACGATGCCTAAAATGGGCGCGACGATGACCGAAGGAACGGTTGCAGCGTGGCGCGTCCAACCGGGGCAAAGCGTCGCGGTTGGTGACGTTTTGTGTGAGGTCGAGACCGATAAAGCCAGTGTCGACGTCGAGTCCGAGCACTCGGGAACGATCGATGCACTGCTCGTCAAAGAGGGCGAGACCGTTGCGATCGGCGTTCCGATAGCGCGCCTCGCCACGTAGATGTAATTGACAAAGCGAACCCTCGTCGGTCTGGTCACGATGCTTGTCGTCGTGGCGCTGTGGTTTGCGGCGACGCAAGTCACGCACCTGATCTCACCGGGACGCTTTCCGAGCCCGCTTGACGTCTACAAAGCGGCCGTGCAGATCGGAACGCCGCCCGGATACGCGGGCACGACGCTCGTGCATCACATCATCATCAGCCTCGAGCTTGTGTTCTTCGGATTTCTGGTTGCAATCCTCACCGGCGTGCCGCTGGGGTTGGGCATGGGGCTCGACCGGCGTTTCGAAGCGTTCGTCAACCCGATTTTTCTTGCGATTCGTCCGATACCACCACTCGCGTGGATTCCGCTCGCGGTCGTATGGTTCGGTCTTGGAATAGAAGCCAAGATTTTCGTCGTCTGGTTTGCAGCCTTCGTTCCGGCGTTGATCAACACGTACACCGGCGTGCGCGACGTCGACGACACGTTGATCGATGCCGCACGCGTTCACGGTGCAAGCGACTATCGCATCATACGCGACGTCATCTTCCCGGCTGCACTACCGCACGTCTTCACCGGCTTGCGGCTTTCGCTGCAAGCCTCGTGGACGACGCTCATCGCAGCAGAGCTGGTCGGCGCCGTCGCCGGCATGGGTCACGTACTGATCGTTGCGTCGCTCGACATCTATCCCGGAATGATCTTCTACGGCATGGCATGGGTCGCGGTGCTCGGCGCACTCATGACGCTGGTCCTCGGACGTCTGGAACGGGTGGCGATGCCGTGGATGCGATGAAGTCGCGCTACGCGCCGTACTCGATTACCGGCGTCGTGCTGTTCGTCGGCGTGTGGTGGCTGCTCGCGGCGAGCGGACGCATAAATCCGATCATCTTGCCCGGCCCGGTTGACGTCGTGCGCACCTTCGCAAACCTCACGCAACACCGGTACGCAGGCTATACGCTTCAAGTGCATTTGGCATCGAGTCTGTTACGTTTTCTCTACGGCTTCGTGCTAGCTGCCGTCGTTGGAGTCCCGCTCGGACTCGCGATGGGGTGGTTCCGCTGGCTCGATTACGTCGTCTCGCCGCTCTTCGAGGCTGTTCGTTTCGTTGCGCCGATCGCGTGGGTTCCGTTTGCCGCGCTGTGGTTCGGAACCGGAATCGGCGGACCGGTGCTGATCATTTTCGCCGGCGCGTTTCCACCCTGTTTGATCAACGCGTACCGCGGCGCGCGGTATGTCGACCGGCACTTGATCGAAGCCGCACAAACGCTCGGCGCCGACGATCGACGCATTATCTTCGAATTGTTGCTGCCCGCATCGTTGCCCTCGATCGTGGCCGGTTTGCGAGTCAGCGCCGGGCTCGGTTGGCAGTCGCTCGTCGGTGCCGAGCTGATCGTCGTCTCCGCCGGCATTGGTTATCTCATGGTTCAGGGCCAGGGCAATTTGAATACAGCCGTTGTGATGTCCGGGATGATTGCGATCGGGATCATCGGCATCGTCATCGACGTCGCGTTGCGCAGGCTCGAGCGACTGGTGGCGCGCGGGCGGACATAGCGCGTCGACTGCGAATTCCGACGAACACAACTCGGACGCAGAGGGGTCGTTAATGCACCAGCGCTTTCTTGTCTTATTCGGAGTGGTATTGCTCGCGTCGGCTGGACTGTTTGCGGTCAACGCCGCTGCGCGCGCAGACGCGCCGCAACCGATCAACATCAGCTATCAGCCCACCAACTATTGGGCGCTCCCGTTCTATCTCGCGACGCAAAAAGGGTGGTGGGAAAAGGTCGGTCTCAAGCCGAGCTTCAGCACCTTTCCGGCCGGCGCTCCGCAAATGGCTGCTTCCGCAGCCGGTTCGTGGGACATCGGCTCGACCGGATCGGTTCCGGCCGTCCTCGGTGCTGCGCGCTATGACATCTTGACGATCGGAATATCGAACGACGAATCGGCGACGAACGCGTTGATGGTCACCGAGTCGAAATACGGCGAGTTTTCGAAGTCGCCGAAAGCGATCAAGGGTCAACAGATACTTCTGACCGCAAATTCTACCGGTGAGTACGCGGTCGTTTCGTGCCTGCGCAAATACGGGCTGAGCGAAAGCGACGTTACGCCCGTCAACATGGGACAGGCGCAAATTCTTTCGTCGCTGACCAGCGCAACAGCGAATCTAGGTGCGCTGTGGGCGCCGAACATCTACACGTTTGAAGAAAAGCTGCACGGTAAACTCTTGTGCTCGGGCCGCGATTCGAACACGATGATCCCCGGAGCCTTGATCGTGCGCAGCGCGTACGCCAAAGACCATCCGGACATGGTCGCAAAGTTCCTGGCCGTCTACGAGCACTCGATCAAGTGGGAGCGCGCGCATCCCGCCGAGGCACAGCAAGCGCTGATCGCAGCCGATAAGGAAGGCGGAACCGAGATCACCGCAGCCTCCGCGAAGGCCGAGATGGATCTGCGTCCGATCTACGATCTCTCGCAGCAGCTGCGCGCCATGCATCGCTCGGGCGGACAATCGGATGCCGACAAGTGGTTCGACGGCATCATCGCGTTCATGAAGGACAAAGGCTCGATTCAAGCTGCACCCGATACGCGCTCGTTCATCACCGATCAGTACATGCAGATGGTGCAGAACGATCCCAAGCTGCGAGCTTTCGCGAACAGTAGCGATTGAGCGACATCGTTTTCCAGGGCGTCGGCCGGATTTTCGATCAAAGCGGAAGCCCGGTCGTCGCCCTTGATTCGATCGACTTCACGATTCACGATCGTGAATTCGTTGCGGTCGTCGGTCCGTCGGGATGCGGTAAGACGACGCTCTTGCGAATGGCCGCCGGTCTCGATTTTCCGACGCAGGGCAGCGTACGCGTCGGTGGCGAGGTCGTGCGCGGACCGGGGCCCGATCGCACGCTGGTCTTTCAACAGTTCGCGCTCTTTCCGTGGAAAACGGTCCGGCAAAATATCGAATTCGGATTGATTTGCGCGCACAAGAGCCGGGACGAGCGCGACGCGGCGGTCAAGCGCTATGTCGAGCTGATGGGTTTGGAAGGGCGCGAAGACGCTTTTCCGCATCAGCTGTCCGGCGGGATGCAGCAGCGCGTTGCAATCGCGCGCAGCTACGTGCTCGATCCGGACGTCCTGCTGATGGACGAACCGTTCGGCGCGCTCGACGCGCAAACGCGCGTCGTCATGCAAGAAGAGCTCATCAAGCTCGCGCGCGTTAGCCCGCGCACCGTCATGTTCATCACGCACAGCGTCGAAGAGGCGGTTTACCTCGCGGATCGCGTTGCCGTCATGACCAAACGTCCCGGACGCATTCGGCAGGTCATTGATATTGCCGAGATTCGCTCGCGCGAGCGTTGGAGCGAACGTCACGTTGAAGAGACGATGGACCTCGAATCGTTCGTCCATCTGCGAACTTCGATTTGGAAGCTCTTACGCGAAGACGGCCTAGCGGCCGCCGCCAATAGCTAGAATCGAGCCCGTCACGTAGGAAGCTGCCGGCGAGAGCAGCCAGATGATGCCCTCGGCGATTTCCTCTGCCTTGCCTGCGCGATGCATCGGGATTTGCGTCGCGGCTTTCTTGAGGCGATCGGGGGCACCCATGCGCGCGTGAATCTCGGTCTCGACGAATCCCGGTGCTACGGCGTTGACACGAATCCCATCGACCGCGACTTCGCGCGCAAGGCCGATCGTGAACGTCTCAACCGCGGCCTTCGACGCGGCGTAATGAACGTACTCGCCTGGGCCGCCGTATTTCGCGGCGAGCGACGACACGTTGACGATCGCCCCGCCTGTTCCGCCGCGTTTGGTCGACATGCGCCGTACCGCTTCCCGTCCGCACAAAAACACGCCGATCACGTTCACGTCGAAGACGCGCTCGAGTGCTGCGACCTTCACCTCGTCGACGCGCGAGAAACCGCCAGTGATTCCCGCATTGTTGACCAAGCCGCGCACCGCCCCGAATTGTTTGCTTGCCGTATCGAAGATGCGCTTAACGTCGTCTTCGCGCGAAACGTCGCCGCCGACGGCGATCGCTTGTCCACCACCCGCCGCGATCTCGCGGACCACGCCCTCGGCCGCGGCACGATCCTCGACGTAGGTGACGGTCACCGCAAAGCCACGCTTGGCGGCGAGCTTGCAGACGGCGGCACCGATTCCACGGCTTCCCCCCGTGACGATCAGGGATTCTAGCGGCACATTCGATCCTTTCCGAGAAATAAGCCGGCGTGCGGTACTGGCTTTTCAAGACTGAGCCCAGCGAGTACTCGTGGGAGCGTTTGCTGCGCGAGGGAAAAACCGTTTGGAGCGGCGTTCGTAGCTTTCAAGCCCGCAACAATATGATCGAAATGAAGCTCGGAGACCTTGGTTTTTTCTATCACAGTTCGATTGCCGTGCCGCAGATCGCGGGCATCGTCAAAGTCATTCGAGAGGCCTTTCCCGATTCGACCGCGTGGGACAAGAACAGCGACTATTACGACCCTCGCTCGACCGAAAAGAAACCGCTCTGGCAGATGGTCGAAGTTGCGCCGGAGGCGGATATCCCGCGACCGGTCACGCTTGCAGAGATGCGCGGCGAACCGCGGCTTGCCTATATGCCGCTGCTACAAAAGGGGCAGCGTCTCTCCGTGCAGCCCGTCAGCCCGCAAGAATGGGAGACGATTCTTTTGCTTGCGCGCGTTCCAGAAACACGTTCTGCGCGTTGAGCGCGGCTTCGCCGGCCCGCGGTTGACGCCGCACGTAGGTACCGTCGGCGCCTAAGATTCGCGTCTTCTGATTGTCGGCGGCAAACGTCGCCCAAATCTCGTCGCAAATCGTGTCTTGAATCGCCTGATCCAAAACGGGGACGATCGTCTCGACGCGACGATCGAGATTACGGCCCATCAGGTCCGCGCTGCCGATGTAGACTTCGCGATTTCCGGCATTCTCGAAGATATAGATACGCGAATGCTCGAGGAAGCGTCCCACAATGCTATGCACGCTGATCGTTTCGCTGACCCCCGGAATCCCCGGACGCAACTTGCACATCCCGCGCACGTTCAGCTGAATCGGAACGCCCGCTTGCGAGGCCCTGTAGAGCTCAGCGACCATTCGTTCATCGGTCAGCGAGTTGATTTTGGCACGAATTCCGCTCGGACGTCCGGCGAGTGCGTGCTCGCGCTCGCGCTCGATCATCGCCGAGAATTCTTTGCGCAACGCGACCGGCGCGACGAGTAACTCTTCGTAGGTGTCGATCTTCGAGAACCCGGTGAGAAAGTTGAACAGTTCGGTTGCATCCCCACCCAGCTCGGGACGGCACGTAAAGAGGGAGAGATCGGCGTAGAGCCGGCCGGTGCGCTCGTTGTAATTGCCGGTCCCGAAGTGCATGTAGCGCTTCAGACCGTCAGACTCGCTGCGCACGACGAGCGTCACTTTGCCGTGCGTCTTCAAACCTGCGAAGCCGTAGACGACGTGCGCGCCGACGCGTTCCAGATGCCGTGCCCAGTGGATGTTGTTTTCTTCATCGAACCGCGCTTTGAGCTCGATCAGCACCGCGACTTGTTTGCCGTTTTCCGCAGCCTGCATCAGCGCGTTGACGATCGGTGAGTTGCTGCCCGACGTCCGGTAGAGCGTCATTTTGATCGCGAGCACTTGCGGGTCGACCGCTGCCTGACGCACGAAATGGACGACCGGCTCGAACGAATAGTACGGATGATGCAACAGGATGTCACTCTCGCGCATCACCGCGAAGATGTCGGGATTGTCGATGAAGCGACGCGGAATCGACGGAGTGAACGGTTCGTAGTGCAGGCTCGGGATCTCGATGCCGGCGATCGACGTCAGATCCGAGAGCCCCAAGAGCCCTTCGCACTTGTAGAGATCTTGCTCTTCGAGCTGCAGTGCTTCGAGAAGGCGCTCGATCAGATGAGGCGGCATGTCGGCTGAGACTTCCAAGCGCACCGGTTCGCCGAAGCGGCGGCGGCGCAGCTCGGATTCGATCGCGCGCAACAAGTCGTCGGCTTCGTCTTCTTGTAAATCGAGATCGGCGTCGCGCGTAACGCGGAAGAGATACGACGCGCTCACGATCATGCCGGGGAAAAGATCGTCGAGATTGTACGCGATCAAATCTTCGAGAGTGACGAACCAGTACTCACCTTCCGGTGCGCCGTCGATCGGAATGAACCGTGGAAGGCTCGGCGGCACTTTAACGCGAGCGAAGTGCAAGAGCTCGCCTTCGTCGGTGTGTTCGACCATCTCGACGGCGAGCGAGAGCGAAAGATTCGAGATGTACGGAAACGGATGCCCGGAATCGACCGCGAGCGGCGTGAGCACCGGATAAACGCGTTCTTCGAACAGCGCGCGCAACGAAGTGCGCTGATCGGGGTTGAGCTCGCCGATGCGCAAAATGCGGATACTGCGCTCGGCCATCTCCGGGAAAATGACGTCGCGTAGAGTCGCGCTTTGACGCTTGAGCGCAGCGCGCAACCGCTCGGAGATCGCGGCTAGGTTTTCGGCCGGCGTCAACCCGTCATCCGAGCGCCGGATGACCTCGGCTTCGACTTGCTGCTTCAGCGCCGCAACCCGGATCATGAAAAACTCATCCAGGTTGGTAGTGAAGATCGCGATGAACTTCAAACGCTCGAGCAGCGGATTCGTACGATCGGACGCCTCTTCGAGGACGCGATCGTTGAATTCCAACCACGACAGTTCGCGATTGATATACAGCGATGGATGATCGAGCGGCGGTGCTTCGACCGCGACAGCGATCGTCTGCGATGCCATAGAAGTAAGCCTTCTCCGAATGAACGCGGACCTCTTTGGACCCGATTACTGGACCCACGTACGAACCCACGTTTTCCTTGCGGTTTCCGCCTTGGCTATGGCGGCTATTATCGCCCTTCCGCTCGGCGTCCTAATCGCACGCACAAAGGTGATCCGCCCGGCTGTTCTAGGGGTCGTCAACACGTTTCGTGTTATCCCGAGCCTCGCGATCTTAATGTTGATGTTGCCCTTAATCGGACTCGGGTTCGGCCCGGCGCTCGTCGCGCTCGTCGTCCTCGCAATCCCGCCGATCGTCGTCAACACGGATCTCGGATTGCGCGGCGTACCGTTTGCATTGGTCGATGCGGCGCGCGGAATGGGCATGACGCGCCTCGAGCTTGCGCGTTGCGTCGAGTGGCCGCTTGCATTTCCGGTTGCGTTTGCGGGCATTCGCACTGCAAGCGTCGAGATTATCGCAAGCGCAACGCTTGCAGCATTTATCGGCGGAGGGGGACTCGGTGAGTATATTACGGCCGGTCTCTCGACCGACGACACGACGCAATTGCTAATCGGATCGATTTCGGTTGCACTGCTCGCGCTGGGCGTCGACGCCGCGCTGGCTGCGATTGCGCGCAGGATAGCGGTACGCACGTGAGCACGATCTTCACGCGTTCCTCGGCCCTGCGCGGAATCGGCGCGCTCGGAGCAGCCACGCTCGCAGGTTGCGCGCATAACGATTCCGTGCGCGTCGGCTCAAAGAACTTTTCGGAAGAACTTTTTCTCGGCGAGCTGTATGCGCAGTTGCTGGAGAAATCCGGCTTGCACGTCGAGCGCAAGCTCGAGCTCGGATCGACGCAGATCGCGATGGAGGCGATGCAACGCGGCGAGATCGATTTGTATCCGGAGTACACGGGAACGGCATTGCTCGTCGTTTTGAAGCTTCAAGCTGCGAACGACCCGCGCACGGTCTACTCGACCGTCAAGCGAGAATTCGAGAAGCGCTATGCAATGACGTGGCTCGACCCGTCGCCGTTCGACGATACCCAGGCGCTCGCTGCGACGCACGCCGTCGCGCAACGCTACAATCTTCGGACGCTCTCCGACGTAAGCCGCGCGGCGCAGCAACTGCGACTCGCCGTAACGGCCGAGTTCTTGAACCGGCCCGACGGTCTGCCCGGATTGCGCCGCGCGTACGGCGGCTTCGACTTCAAGGAGATCGTCCAAGTCGACATCGGTCTTCGCTATCAAGCGCTGCTCGACAATCGCGCCGACGTCGCGGTCGCATTCTCGACCGACGGCGAGATCGTCGAATACGATCTGGTCATCTTCGAGGACGACAAGCATGCGTTTCCGCCGTATCAGGCCGCGCCGATCGTTCGCGATACCGTGCTGCAGAAATTTCCGTCGATTGCGCCGACGCTCAACAAGGTCGCGCCGCTGCTCGACGAGGCGACGATCCGCAGCGTCAACCTCGCGATCAACGGCCCGCAAAAACGTGAGCCTGCCGACGTCGTGCGCGAATTCTCTGCAGAAACACCAAGCTCGCCGCGTGAGTAGCGCAAGCCTCGAGCTTCGCGGCGTCGGCGTCCGCTATCCCGGAGCGGATCGCGACGCGGTCTCGAGCGTCGATCTCACGATCGCACCCGGCGAGTTCTTGGTGTTCCTCGGCGCCTCGGGCTCGGGAAAGAGCACGCTGCTGCGCACGATCAACCGGCTCGTCGTTCCGACCACCGGAGGCGTCTTCATCGACGGTCAGGATACGGCGGCACGCCCCGCACCCGAGCTGCGCCGCGGCATCGGCTACGTGATTCAGGCCGTCGGATTGCTTCCGCATCTGAGCGTCGGGCAGAACATTGCGATCGTCCCCGAGCTTTTGGGTTGGGAAAAAGCGCGCATCGCCGCGCGCGTCGATGAGCTTCTCAAAATGGTGCGGCTCGATCCGTCGTATCGCACGCGATTGCCGCGCGAGCTTTCGGGCGGCGAACAGCAGCGCGTCGGCGTCGCGCGCGCACTCGCCGCCGAACCGCCGCTTCTGTTGATGGACGAACCGTTTGGCGCGCTCGACGCGATCGTGCGCTCCGAGCTCGGCGCAGAGATGCTGCGCATCCATCGCGATCTCGGAACGACGATCGTGTTCGTCACGCATGACATCGACGAAGCCTTGCGGCTCGCCGACCGTATCGCCGTTTTTCACGACGGGCGCTTGCTCCAAATCGACGCGCCGCTGCGTTTGCTCACGCATCCCGCGGATCCGTATGTCGCCGAGCTGACGGACGCGTCGGACGTGCTGCGGCGCCTGAGCGTGATGCACGCCGCCGACGCTGCAACCGCCGAGGTGCCGCCGGGAGTCGAAGAGACCGCACCCCGCGTCGATGCCCGGTCGACGTTGCGCGACGCCCTCGGGCAGATGCTGCTCGCCGGCGAACCGCTGCTCGTCGTCGAGGACGGCCGTGCGCGCGGTGTTCTGCGATTCGCAACGATCGCCGCAGCCCTACGACAATGAACTGGCTTGCGTCGCATCCGTTCGAGCTCGCAGGAATTACTCGAACAGCACCTCGCGATCGTCGGTACCGCGCTCTTCGCGGCGCTGGCAATAGCGCTCCCGCTCGGCTACTTGGCGGCTCGCCGTCCGGCGGCCACCGGCCCGATTTATGGCATCTTTGGCGCAATCTATACAATCCCAAGCCTCGCGCTTTTGGCGCTTTTGGTCCCCGTCCTCGGCCTCGGCTTTTGGACGGCCGTCGTTGCATTGGCCGCGTACGCACAGATGATTCTGATCCGGAATACGGTTGCGGGCTTTCCAGGGAATCGACCCCGCCCAACTGGAGGCAGCAGCGGGACTTGGGATGACCCGTGCGCAACAACTATGGCGCGTCGAACTGCCGCTCGCCCTCCCCGTTATCGTCGGGGGCGTGCGGATCGCGACGGTAGCGCTCATCGCTATAGCGAGCGTCGCGGCATGGATCAATGCCGGGGGGCTCGGGGTGCTGTTCTTCGACGGCATTCATCGAAACGATGTGCAGAAGATCGTCGCGGGTAGCATTGCGTCGGCTGTGATTAGCAGTCATCGCGGATGCGCTTTTGCGTGGTATCGAACGCATCGTGCGCAGCTAAACGGACGAGCTAAACGGCGAAGCTAGAACAACTCGAAAACTTCGGAGACACTTACGGAAACGATGATCTTCCGCTTGCGCCCGTATCAACGGGATGCGCAAGAGGCTATCCTCCGCGAACGCGATCTTGGCGTGCGTTCGCAGATGGTCGTCATGGCGACGGGTTTGGCAAAACCGTAGTAATTGCTACGCTGCCCGAGCTGCTCGGTTTACGCGAGAATGACGTAATGCTCGTGATCGCGCACCGCGACGAGCTGATCGAGCAGACCGTCGAGAAAATGAATTTCCTCAACCCGAACCTCAAAGTCGGGATCGAGAAAGCCGCAAAACGCGCGACGGAAGATTGCAACATCATCGTTGCGACCGTCCAGAGCCTCACCGGCAAACGGCTCGAAGAATTCATGCGGCGCTTCGGCGGCCGGATCGGGATCTTCGTCATCGACGAAGCGCATCACGCGGCCGCACCGACGTATCGCGCGATCGTTACCGCAATCCGTTGGCGCCGCGACGACGCGATGATCATGGGCTTTACGGCGACGCCGCGCCGCGCCGACAAAGTCGGGCTCGGCGACATCTTCCAAAAGATCGTGTACTCGATGGACACGGCCGAAGCGGTTGAGGCCGGTTACCTCGTCCCGGTTCACGCCTTTCATGATCCACACGCAGACGAGCCTCGATCAGGTCAATTCGCGCGCCGGCGATTTCGTAGTCGGCGAGCTCGCCGACGCCGTCGACAACGAAGAGCGCAACGGCCAAGTCATCGACGCATATCTCGAGCACGTCCCCGGACGTAAGGCACTCGTCTTCGCCGCATCCGTTCAACACGCGCGCAATCTGCGCGACGCATTCAAGGCACGCGGGAATCGCCGCACTCTTTGCGAGCGGAGATACGCCGCCCGAAGAACGCGCAAAAGTCGTCTCCGAATTCCGCAAAGGCAAAGCCAGCGTGCTCGTCAACTGCGGCCTGTACCTCGAAGGCTTCGACGTTCCGTCGATCGAGACGATCATCAATGCGCGTCCGACCAAGAGCCAAACGCTCTACACGCAGATCACCGGGCGCGGCTTGCGGCCGGTCGATGAAATCGCAAACGTCCTTTCCGACGCGCCCGACCCCGAGCTGCGCCGCACGCTCGTCCGGCAAAGCCACAAACAATTTGCGACGGTTCTCGACATCGTCGATATCGCGCGCCGGCACGAGCTGATCACCGCTCCGACCTTGTGGGGCTTGCCTGCGCAGATCGATATCGAGGGCCGCGACGTCGGCGAAGTCTCGCGCCTTTACGACAAGCTGGTCGGCCTCGACCCGAAGATCGCAGCCCGCGTGCGAACTGCGAGCGCGATCGAGCAAGCCGTCCTGGAGCTCGAAGCCGCCTCGGTTACGCGCGCCAACGACTCTCGACGTGGCAGCCCGTCGGCGAAAATCATTGGCGCATCTCGCTTCCGCCCAAACGAATCGCGCGCGATCGCACCGGTAAGTTGATCTCCGACTTCGCGCAAGAGTTTGCGAAGCTCGTGACCGAGGCCAAGCGCATCAATCCGAACGGCGATGCCGACGGTTTTGCGCTACGCGTCCTCAACGTCGACAAGCGCTCGATCCGCGAAGAGGGTGCGACGATCGACGTGCGCCCGCGCGGAGACGTCTTCGTTGCAACGGTCTACGGTCGGCGACGAGCCGTCGCGCGATCTTGCGACGGGAGCAACGCTCGTCGACGCGATCGGTAAGGCCGATGCTCGCGTAGCGAGCGGCGACATCTACGAAACGATCGGACGGCGTCCGAAACGCCGCGGTGCAGCTGCCGGCGGACAACGCCGGCGACGACATCGCCGCACGCCGGTTATGCGACGGAGAGCAAGCTAAGGGCGTAGTCGAAGCCCGAATCAAACCAGCAGCGTTTGAGATGATAGCCTGCGGATTCGGCGATTCGGCTGATGTCTTCCGGATCGTACTTATACGACGATTCGGTGTGGATCGATTCAAACTCCGCGAAGCCGACCTGCATGTCGAGATCGCGAATGCGCACGTTTTGGGCCGAAGTCGCGATCAAGAACATGTCGACGGCGCCGCGGACGGGATCGTAGTGCGCGTCGTGTTCGAACGCGCGCAGATCGAAGTTGCCGCCTAGCTCGCGGTTTATGCGGCCGAGCACGTTCTTGTTGAACGCGGCGGTCACGCCGGCCGGATCGTCGTAGGCGAGCTCGAGACGTTCGACCGATTTCTTCAGATCGGTGCCGAGCAGCAACGCGTCGCCCGGTTTGAGCGTGCGGCGCAAGGCTTGCAGCAGCGCGCTCGCTTCTTCAGGCTCGAAATTTCCGATGTTCGATCCCAAGAAAAGCGCCATCGTTCGCGCCGTGCAAACGGAGATCCGGCGTATCGAGCAGGTCGAAATAATCGCCGGCAAACGCTTCGACCGAAAGATTCGGATACACGTCGATGAGCGATTGCGCGCTGGCGCGAGCACCGCCGGGGAGATGTCGACCGGCGAATAGCGCAACGTCCGCTGACGTTCAAGCGCGGCTTCGATGAGATAGCGCGTCTTCGTTGCGCTGCCGGAGCCGAGCTCGAGCAGCTCGAGCGGCGCGCCGAACGTATCGATGATGTCGCCCGCGATATTTTGCGAGCACCTCGCTTTCCGCACGCGTCAAATAATATTCGGGCAGATGCGTGATTGCTTCGAAGAGCGAGGAACCCAGATCGTCGTAGAACGATTTCGGGGGGAGTCGCTTGGGCAGCACGCGTAGTCCGCGACGCACGTCGTCGGCAAAAGTCGTACCGCGACCACGTTTTACGTCATCGTGCACGACCAATCGTTGAGTGACGAGAGCCGTTGTCATCTGCGTTCTAATCGTGAACTCCTTACCCGGCCCTTAACAACCGAAAACCCTGGGAGGTGCTAATTGCGCACCAGCAACGTATCGATCCCCGTCGAGGGCTCGATGATGCCTTCTTACCTCTCCCGCCCGGAATCGGTTGCACCGGTCCCCGCCGTGATCGTCCTGCAAGAGATCTTCGGCGTGAACACCGAGATGCGCCGCATCACCGATCTGGTCGCATCGGCCGGCTACGTCGGTCTCGCGATCAACTACTATCACCGCACAGATCCCGACCTCGATTGCCCCTATAACGACGAGGGGATGGCGAAGGGCCGCGGCGCGGCCGCGAAGGTCACGCGTGCAAACGATCGAAGCCGATCTCAATGCGGCGCATCGACTGGCTGAATGCTCAGGAATTCGTCCGATTCAATCGCATCGCGACCTGGGGCTTTTGCTTCGGCGGATCGATGGCGTTCTTCAGCTCGATGCTGCGCGGAATTTCCGGCGGCGATCGTTTTCTACGGCGGGCAAATCGGCAAGCCGCTGATGAGCGGCGGCACACCGCTCATTGAAGAAGCCGAACACGTCAAAGCTCCGCTGCTGATGTGCTACGGCGGCAAAGATCAGGGAATTCCGCCCGACGAAGTCGAGCGCATCGAAGCAAGGCTTACGCGCGAAGCAGAAGCGCTTCACGCTCAAAATCTACCCGAACGAAGGGCACGGCTTCTTCCGCCAATCTTCGAGCGGCTTCGATAACCCCGATCTGGGGGACGCGTGGTCGCGGGTTCAGGAATTTCTGAAGGCAATCGTTGTCGTAGTATTGCGCCAGCGTCGAGCGGCGATAGCCGTACAACGCGTAGATCACCGCACCAACCACAAACCACACGATAAAGCGCAGCCACGTATCGCCGCCTAGTCCGAAAAGCGCAAGCCCAATGCACAACAGCGCGCCAAGAATTGCGACCGCCATTCCGAACGGCGCACGGAATGGCCGGTTCGCATTCGGTTGCGTCACACGCAAGACGCCGACGCCGATGCAGACGATCGCAAACGCCGAGAGCGTCCCGATGTTCACCAGCGCGAGCAAGATGTCGAGCGGGATCGCTGCCGCCAGGATCGCGACGATGAAACCGGTCGCCATCGTCGTGAACACCGGCGTGCGCGTTCGCGGATGAATCCAGGCGACGATCGGCGGTAAGAGACCATCGCGCGACATGACGTAAAAGATGCGCGCTTGCCCGAGCAGCGAGGTCAAGATGACCGTCGTCGTCCCGGCAATCGCGCCGGCCGCAACGGCGGCTACGACGATTGGATTCCCGCCCGCATGCCGCGCCGCATCGAGCATCCCCGAGCCCGCTTCGATCGTTTTCCAAGGCACAAGCCCGACGCACACGACCGCGATCGCGAGATACAAGATCGCGCCGACGATCAAGGAGCCGATGATCCCGAATGGCAGATCGCGCGCCGGCTCCCGGCATTCTTCCGACGCGACGGTGACCGTATCGAAGCCGATGTACGCGAAGAACACGAGCGCTGCGGACGTGACGATGCCTCGCACGCCCAAGGGTGCGAACGGAATGAACAGCTGTCCGCGCACGGCTCCGATGCACGCGAGCACGAAGACGACGATCGCGCCGATTTGCAGCCAAACCATCGCGCTGTTCGTCGACGACGATTCCTTGATGCCGATCGCGAGCAATATCGAAATCGCGAGCACGATAGCAAACGCCAAGACGTCGATGCTCGAACCGCCGGATGAAAGATGCGCGGTGCGCGCCCACACCGGAAGCGTGAGGCCGAATCCGCCCAGGACGTTCTGCGCGTACGACGACCACGACGACGCGACGGGCGCAGCGCTGATCCCATATTCGAGGATCAGATCCCAGCCGATGATCCACGCAACGATCTCACCGAGCGTCGCGTAAGCATACGTGTACGCACTGCCCGCGACCGGGACCATGCACGCGAGCTCGGAGTAGCAGAGCGCAACGAACAGACACGCCAGGCCCGAGAGGACGAACGACCCGATCACGCCAGGTCCCGCTGCGTTCGCGCCGGCGCCGATCGTCGTGAAGATCCCGCCGAGCATCGTGCCGAGACCGATGCCGATCAAGCCCGGCTTGCCCAAGACCCGGCGCAGCGTCACACCTTGTGTTTCGTTCCGCGCTCGATCCAGCGGCATCGTCATGAAGAGCCGGCGAAAGACGCGGTTCATGCGCGTCGAACGTTCATGCCGTGAAGCATCAAGTCCGCCTGCCCGGGATCATCGGCGGGCTCGGCCCCGCAGCGCACGTTGAGTTCGAGCGGCGCCTCTTAGCCGAAGGCGCGCGCCGCGGCGCACGCGCCGATCAAGACTATCTTGCGTGGGTGCTTTTCAGCGCAACCGAAGTGCCTGAACGCACCGTCGCACTGCTTGCCAACGATACGCGCGAAGCGGTCGAGCGAATCGCCTCGGCAGCACGCCGTCTGCTTGCAGCCGGCGCAGATTTTGCCGCCGTTCCGTGCAACACGGCGCACGCGCTGCGCGATGACGTGATGGCGCTGGTTCCGTTGCCGTGGCTCGATTTGATCGACGTTACGACCGAGGAGCTCGCGCGCAAATTCGAACGCGGCTCGCGGGTGCTGGTCCTTGCGACGAGCGGGACGCTGCAGACGGGACTTTACCGCAGGCGTTTACGCGAGGCCGGATTCGAAGCCGTCGAATTCGACGTCGATTCGCGCGAGCAGGCCGACGTGATGCGCGCGATCTTCGATGACGATTTCGGCATCAAATCGACGGGGACGCGCATCGACAAACGTGCCGTCGCGCTCGCAACGCAAGCGCTGACGAAAACGCCCGGCATCGTGTGCGCAATCGCAGGCTGCACCGAGCTCTCGGTCGCTTTTGCGAGCCTCTCGCAATCCGCCGCTGCCGGTGATCGATCCGCTCGATGCGCTGGCAAGCGCTACTTATGATGTCTGGATGGGGAACGGCCGCTACCACGGCTTGCAGCGGGCGCTGCTCGCTAACGATTCGCGCGATCCGCTCGTAGATATCACCGATATAATCACGCGTCTCAGAATACGGCGGCACACCTTCATAATGCGCGACGGCAAGCGGGCCTGCATTGTACGCGGCGAGCGCAAGCGCGTACGGATCTGCGTGTGCGAAACGCGACGCGATAGCGTGCGACATATGTCGCCAAGAGTTGCGCCGAGCCGGCGAGCGCATCGCGCGGATTCAGCGGGTCGATCGCAAATGCGTCGGCGGTTTCGAGCATGAATTGCGCGATACCGAGCGCGCCTGCCGATGATATTGCAAATGGATCGAATGCGCTCTCTTGCAAGATCGTCGCGCCGAAGAAGTCTTGATTCAGTCCGTAGCGGTGTGCAGACCTCTCAGACAAAATCGCGAGACGAAGCGCATCCAGGGGGCTTAACCGAGGGTTGCTTCGGATGATAGACTTTGTAAGGGCAACTGCCGCGCTCGCGGGCCTCGGCGCGTCGGCCAGCAGTCTTGCTCCGCGAAACACCGGAACGCTCTGGGGAATATGCCAGGACAGAACAGCATCCTGGACCGCAGGCAGACTGACGCTCTGGGATAGTTCGGAATGAAATATCGTGGGCTCGGAAGGCGCGCACCCGACTGCGAGCAGACATGCGCCCATAAACACGACCCTGTACAAAGGAGCCCTCTTGATCACCGGTAATCGGCGGGTTGTAGCATGATGACGATTCTCAGCCTCGTGATCGTCTTAGTCATCGGCGACTTTGCATCGACGTTCTTCTATCACGTCCCGCAACATGTCTGGTTCAAGCTACATCTGCGGACGCATCACGACCGGCGCCGGTCATATTGGGATCACGCGGTCCTCTCGCGCGATCCGGCCGTATTGCTCGACGGTCTCCTGGGTGCGCTTCCGTACTTTGCGCTCGCAGCGCTCTGCTGGCCGCTCTCCCCGGTGGGCGCGGTCATCGGCCTGATCCTCGGACAACTGCACGTCTGGTGGCGGCACACGTCCGATTTCGGCTGGAAGACGCCCGTCCTGGGCTCTCCCGATCGCCAGAGCACTCCAAATCGTCCTGCCCGAGGACCACGACGGACATCACCGAAACCCTGAAATCGAGTTCGGCGACATTTTCCGGTTCTATGATGCACCGGCCCGAGCGTGCATCGCGTTCATGCGAGCACTCAGCCGGGGGACTCGTCGCCGGCGTGCCGCATTGCGGACTGCCGTCCGGCGCCAAACGGGACGTACTGCCGTCCGGCGCAAAGGTCCGATGCCAAGTCCCGGACGGGGGTAGTCTTTAGAGGGGGTCGATGTCCAAACGCGTTCTGCTTTTGATCTCGGATACGGGAGGTGGCCATCGTGCGGGAGCACTGGCGATAGGCGCCGCTCTCGACGAGATCAAATCGGGCGAGACCTTCGAATGGCGAATCGAGGACATCGGCAATCACTGTGGATTCCCGCTTTCGCAACTCGGTCCGGCATATAGCGCGGCGCTTCGTTTCGCGCCCCCAGTTTACGGGGCGCTTTTTTATGCTACCAACGGACGCCGGCGTTTTCGCTCGCTGGTGCGCGTCTGCGAGCCGTTGTATCGCGAACGCTTGCGCGACGTCTTCCTTTCTTATCGTCCCGACGTCATCGTCTCCGTCCATCCGCTGCTGAATCACGCTTCGTCGCGCGCACGCGCCGATGCTCATCTGCGCGTCCCGATCATCACGGTCGTCACCGATCTCGGACGCGTGCACGAATCTTGGCTGAGCCCGCGCGTCGACGCAGTTGTCGTTCCGGCACAGGAAGTCTTACAACGCGCGCTCGAGCGGGGCATCCCACGCGACCGTCTCTTCCGTCTGGGGCATCCGGTTCATCCGAAGTTCGAAGACGTCACGGCCGGCAAGTCCGCAATTCGCGAGCGCTTGGGACTTCCGCAAGACGCAACCATCGCGCTGTTGATGGCGGGCGGTGAAGGCGGCGGCAAACTTTATCCGACGACGCTCGCGCTTGCAAAATCGGGAATGCCGCTGCACTTGATCGTCGTGTGTGGTCGCAACGCACCGTTGCAGCGCCGCATCGAAGAGATCGCACCCAGCTTGCCGACACCGATCATGGCGCTTGGTTTCCGCGACGACGTTCCGGAGCTGATGCGTGCGAGCGACCTTCTCGTGACGAAAGCCGGCCCGGGCGCAATCGCGGAAGCAAGCGTCTCTGAGCTGCCCGTCGTGATTTACGATTACATCCCGGGACAAGAACGAGGCAATCTACAGTATGTGCGCTCGAACGGGATTGGACTCGTCGCGCTGACGACGCAGGGCGTCGTAAAAGCGGTGCGGCGCATCGTCGACAATCCGGCGCTGCGCGAGCAGATGTGCCGTCGTCAAGCCGAGCTTGCACCGCGCGGTGCATCGCGGCGTATCGCCGAGCTGATCGCGAGTACGGCATACGCCGGTCTTCCGACGATCGCGCCCTTCGCCGCCGTCTCGTAACGCTGCGTCACAAGAATTCGATTTACGATGGAAGTGTCGCGGCGCATCATACAGATCGCTATTTGCATTTCCGTTATTCTCATTTCCAGGCCGCTAGAAGTATCGTCGGCTGACGCTCCGCCGGTACCAAACGTACCTTCTGGGAGCGGAATTGTTTATTCCGTGCAATCTTCGACTTCTCAAGCCACGCGCTTTGAAGCGCAAACGGTCGACGCTCAACAAGGACTTGGTGGGTTACTCTCAGGCTGGATCGCATCATTTCTCGGCAACCAACTCGCCTCAACGGTTGCTAGCATGGCTCCGGCGGTCGCTCCACTTGCGCCAAAAATAAGCGAACTATATACGGGCTTCATCTCGCCGCAGCCAAGCGTTGAGGCGTCATCGCGCGGTGAACAATTCTCGAAACTTGAGTTCTTGGAGACTCGAACCTTCACAATAACGGCGAGTGCGGATCGTCAAGACGTAACTTCGGAGCTGAACGACAAAGTTACCAAAAGCTCGTCGATCATATACCTGCTTTCGAACGGTACCACGATCGAACTAGATAATCTGAAAAAAACATTCAGGCAACGGCCTATGAGGCCTGATGAACCGTACTTTGCCTATGGTAAGCCCGCCATATCGGCGTGCACAAGAACAACTCGAACCAGTGACGAGAGAACCAAAATGATAAATGGGCTCCTTGCCCATCACACCATTTTGTCTGGCGAATCAATGTCCGATGCCCCCGGTTGTAGTTCAGAACCGACCATATCAGCGGCGGGCGATTCATGGGTAGCATACATCGACCCGGTCACCGGCGCCGATTTAGGAATGCAGGCTAAACCGTTTCAGGGATTACCCGTCACAGTTGGACGTCTTCTGGTTCTGCAAATGATCTCAAAAGATCAGAGGAATACGATCACTAGGAGATCGATGGAATCCCTTAGCTCGTACAACGGTCTCGTTCCCTTCGATCCGAGCGTCTTTGTGATACCTAATGGTTACCAGCCAGGACTATAACTAAGCGCATGAGCGTCATCGATCTTCCGAGCGGACTGCTCGACTTCGTCGTCGCTACGCGGCGCGATTTGCACGCGCATCCCGAGCTCGGTTTTCAGGAAGTTCGAACCAGCGGAATGGTGGCCACGCGTTTGCGCGAGCTCGGCATCGAAGTCCACGAGCGCATCGCGCAAACCGGCGTGCTCGGCGTCATCAAAGGCGGACGCCCCGGCAAAACGATTATGCTGCGCGCCGACATGGACGGGCTTCCGATTCAAGAGCTCAACGAGACCGATTATCGTTCGCAATCAGAGGGAACGATGCACGCGTGCGGCCACGACGGACACGTCGCGATGCTGCTCGGTGCCGCACGAATTCTCGCGCAAAAACGCGCGGAGATTCCCGGAACCGTCGTGCTCTGTTTTCAGCCCGCCGAAGAGGGACTCGGCGGCGCGCGTGCGATGGTCGAAGCCGGGATTCTCGAGGAATACGGGATCGAGCGCGCTTACGGTTTACATCTCGCTTCGAAGCATCCGGTTGGGATGGTCGGCTTCACGCCTGGGCCGCTCTACGCTTCAAGTGATTCGATCGACATCGCGATTCACGGCAAGGGCGGTCACGGCGCCTCACCACATCTTTCGATCGATCCGATCTTCGTCGCGTCGAATTTTGTCGTCAGCTTGCAGCAAGTCGTCAGCCGGGTGATCGACCCGATCGAGCCGGCCGTCGTCACGATCGGCGCGTTTCACGCCGGTACGACATACAACGTCATTCCCACCAGCGCAAAGCTCAAGGGAACGGTGCGCGCGTTCGACGCCGATGTTCGCAAAGCGATGAAGGAGCGGATAGAGCGCGTCCTCGCCGGCGTCTGCGCCGCCTCAGGCGCAACCTATGATTTCGATTACTTGTGGCGCTACCCGGTGACGGAGAACGATCCCGTCCAAACCGCGTACGCGCGCGGACTCGCCGAGAAGACGCTCGGCGCCGAGCATGTGACGTCGTTTACGAAGCTGATGGGTGCGGAAGATTTCTCATTTTTCGCGCAGCGCGTCCCGGCATGTTTCTTCCAGGTCGGTTGCCGCGGAAGCGAGCGATCCTCGTTCCCGCATCATCACGAACGTTTCGACATCGATGAAGGCGCGCTGCAATATGGCGTGCGCATGATGGTCGCACTCGGACTCGACGCCGGAGACCACGCACCCTAGTTGTCATCCCGAGCGTAGCGCTCCGAAGGAGCGGCGTAGTCGAGGGACAGCGCGAATGTTGTTGTGATCGGCGTCGCAGCGGCACTCTTTGGACACGATACGTGTAGGTCGCCCGCAGTATGATTGCCAACTTCGAACGTTATCGTTGCCCTTCGATACCCTGGCTTCGCCGGGCACAGGCTTCGCGACGCTCCGCGTCGCTAGGCTCAGGGTGACAAGATGGGATCACGCGTCATGAAGTTCTTCTTCGCCCTCCTTTGCGTAATGCTCGCCGTGCGACCGGCATGGGCACAATCGCCACCGCAAACGACGCAGTCGGATTCCGACATCTGCTACGATCCCAATGCATCGGATCAAGCCACGATTGCAGCTTGCACGCGCGTCATCCAAACCGGCGTTACCGGGACGAAGCTGTCCGACGCCTATAACAATCGCGCGACGGGCTACATGAACACGAATCAGGACGATCTGGCCCTGGCGGACGAGAACCAGGCGATCCTCAACAATCCGAACAACGCGCAAGCATACAACAACCGCGGGCTCATCTACGTCCGCAAAGCGCTTCTCGGCTCGGCGATCCTCGATTACACGCAAGCGATTCGCGTCAAACCCGATTACGCGCACGCCTACTTGCATCGCGGAGATGCGCACTTCGTTAACAACGAGATTGACCTCGCCGTCGTCGACTACACTCAAGCGATCCAGCTAGAACCGAGCGACGCGAACAACTACGCTCACCGCGGCTACGCGTTCGTCTCAACCGCCAGGTACGACGCGGCCGCCGTCGATTTGCAGCAAGCGATCAGCCTCAGCCCACGCTTCGCGGACCCGGTCTTGTGGCTGCACGTCGCGCGTATGCGTGCCGGCGCCGACGACAAAGTCGAGTTTGAACGCAACTCTGCAAACCTGAGCACGACCGAATGGCCCGCGCCGAGCTGAAACATCTCCCTTAGGGCTGCCCTTCGACTACGCTCCGCTGCGCGTCGCTACGCTCAGGGTGACACGGAACGGAATCTTCTTGAACTCGGCTTTCGCGGCGGCGGAAGCTTGTCCATATTTTTCAGGAACAGCGCCAATTGCCAAACTTGGGTATCATTTAATGATTTACTGAACGCAGGCATCGGCGTCATGCGGTAACCATGCGCGATCTTGAAGTACGTCATGCCGACGGGATCGTCTTCGACGCCGTCTTTGGCGAGCTGCGGAGCCTCGATATACAAGCCCTTCGCGATATCTGATTTCTTGGCGTCCGACGCGCCGTGGCACATCGCGCAATTTGCGCCGTAAAGTTTCGCGCCGGCGACAAGGTTATCGCTCGTTGCCTGGATCGGGCTATTGAGACCCTGACTGTCGTTGCGAATCGCTCGCGTAACGACGCGTGAAGCCCACTTCTCCATCGGCATGTAACCGTTGTCGGCGCGCGGATCGATCCAGCCGTTTTGCACGACTAAATAGACTGACCAGCGCCTCGGCCAACGAGCGCGATCGCGATGCCGAGGAGCAACCCCGCACCTAGGCCACTTTACCCGTCGTCAAACCCCCACGCATTGCCATGGTCGCCGCACCAAGCGCCCCGGCGTCGTTCTCGAATTGCGCGATCGAGATGCGCGTCGAACCCCGCGGCGCCATCGTGACGAGATCGTCGACTAGCGGCCGAACCGCATCCAGTAAGAACTCTTCCGCTTTGCTCACGCCGCCGCCCAGCGCGATGACTTCCGGATTGTGAACGCAACGATGTTTGCGACGCCGAGCGCCAGATCCGAGATGTAGTTCTTCCAAGCTGCAAGCGCGTGTTGATCGCCGGCCTGCGCGGCTTTACGAATCCTCTTCGAGCCGAGATCGCTCGGCGGCCCGCCGAGCAGCATGCTGCGCGGAAACGACGGAGCCAGCGCCATCGCATGACGGATGAGACCCGTTCCCGAGGCCTGCGCCTCGAAGCAACCGATCTTGGTACAGCTGCAGACGAAGCCGTCGGTCGGGCGAATCTGGTGATGCCCGATCTCGCCGGCACCCATGGCGTGACCCAAGACGAGATTTCCGTCGGCAACGATCCCGCCGCCGATCCCCGTGCCGAGCGTGATCAGAACGAAATCTTGAGTGCCCGCGCCCGACGCCATACGTATATTCACCCAGCGTCGCGCAACGAGCATCGTTGCCGACGAAGACCGGCATACCGAATTGCTCGCGCACCTTCGGCCCCAGCGGGACGTCCTTCCAGCCGAAATTGGGTGAATAGCGAATCGTGTCCGGTGTCGGCGTCGATGTTTCCGGGCGAACCAATGCCGATTCCGACGACGTTCGACCCGGCATCGCCGAGCGCGCCGTGGATCGTCGTTAAAAGAAGCTTCATAACATTGTCGAACGAGCGATCCACGACGTCGATCTCGTGTTTGGAACGAATCGATCCGTCGTCTTCGATAACTGCGGCGAGTACGTGTGACCCGCCCAGGTCGACTCCGATTGCTTTCACGTTTTTCGCGCTTCGGGCCACGCCGCGTACTCCCTACGTGAAGATGCTCGCGCTCGCCCGGCTGCGCAAACGGCTCTCCGGGTCGCACGTCGCGCGTCCCGCCCGGCGTAACGAGCGTGTACGGAAGAAAGCACAGTCACGGCCTCGCCGGCCGCGCTTTCAACCGAGACGCGTATTGCGTCGTGCTCGCCGGTTAACCGCGGCCGCTCGAACGAGAAGTCGGCAACGATCGCGGTGGCTTTGAAGCTTCCCGAGCGCGCACCATCGATGAGCGCGTCGCGTAAGTGCACCCAGAAATGCGTCGCTCGTCGGACGCGCCGCGGTCTCTTCCGTGGTCAGCACCGCAATCTGTCCTTCGCTCGTGAGCGCAACACCGAAGGGATAGAACTCGCCTTGCCGGACGAGCTTGTCCAGGGCAAGAGAGATGCTCGCGTTGAGGACGCGATCCGCGTCAGAACGTAGCGGCGTGCACGACGTCTTCGTACCCCTTCCCGCGGTCAATCATGGACCCTCCCGCTGTCCAAAGGTTCGGCTTGCGCGCGAAGCGTAAGGCCGTGGAGCTATGGAGACGATCGATCTCATCACCCTGCGCGTACGGCGCGAGCTGGCCACGTTTACGCGCGAGACGAAGCAGCCGACTAAAATCGAGCTCATGGATATCGACACGCTACGTCAATTCAATTCGATCGAGATCGATGAAGAACACATCACGATCACGTACAACGAAAAGACAGTTCGTAAATACAATGCGAACGAGATCACAAATAAAGAGTGGCAGTACAAATACAACGACGATCCCGAGTTCGTCGCTGCAATCGGACGCGTCGTCGAGCTTGCGCGCGAACATCTGCGCGATCTTCCCGACAACGTCGCGTGTCCGCCCGGATGTGCGGAGTGCTGTAAATCATACGAGCCATTTGTCAGCAAAGCCGACGTGGAACGCATCGCGAAACATTTGGGATTGTCGTACAAAGTGACGATGAAGCGCTACGTGAACGCGCGCCCGGCGCCGGACGATCACGCCGTCGGTTGGCTCAAGAAAGTCGACCCCAGCGACAGCGGTAGCGCGTGCGTTTTCCTGATGGGCCCGAAATCCGGCCAGTACTATTGCGGGATCTATCCGGCTCGGCCGCACGACTGCGAGGAGTTCTCTCCGATCGGATGCGACGACGTCGACCGAACGCTGCGGCACGACCGCGAGTTCAAGATCGGCGCTCCGTTCAAACCGCGCCCCAATGGCCGAGGCTGAGTACGACGCGGTCGTCATCGGCGCGGGCCACAACGGCCTGGTCGCCGCTGCATACCTCGCCCAAGCCGGCGCGCGCGTAGCGATCCTCGAGAAGTCCGCCGCGATCGGCGGAGCGGCGCGCTGCGAGGAGACCTGGCCCGGTTACACCGTCTCGACCGCCTCGTACGTCTGCAGCCTCTTCGATCCGGTCATCGTGCGGGAGCTCGAGCTCGAGAAGCACGGCTTCCGTGCATATCGCAAAGAGCCGGCGTCGTTTACGCCGCTGCTCGACGGCCGTTCGCTGCTGCTCGGTTCGAATGCGGCCGCGAACGCCGAGGAGATCGGACGCTTTTCCGAATCCGACGTCGACGGTTATGCAAGCGTTCGCACAGAGCGCCGAGACGCTCGGTGCCGAGCTCTTCGATCATTTGGATGATGACGACCCGCGTCTGGACGTACTCGAGCGAACGGCGCGCGAGCAGTTCGATCTTCCCGTCAGCGCATACGTCGAGCGCTTCGTCGAGACGCCGGTGCTGCAAGCGACGCTTGCAACGGATGGTTTGATCGGAACCTACGCGGGGCCGCGCGATGCCGGGAACGACGTACGTACTCGCGCACCATTACGCGGGACGCGTGCTCGGCGAACAGGGTGCCTGGGGATTCGTGCGCGGCGGGATGGGTGCGGTCTCAGCGGCGGTCGCATCGGCGGCGCGAGCTGCGGGCGTGGACGTGCACAGCGGCGTCGAGGTCATGCGCATCGCGCGCAACGGCCGGATGGAAGCACAGCTGCGCGGACGGACGCTCGTTTGCTGCGCGCGCGATCCTCTCGAACGCGGATCCGAAGACGACGTTCCTGGCTCTGTGCGCGAGCGACGCGTTCGAGAGCGCGTTTCTCGAACGCGTGCAGGCGTGGCGTGCCGAAGGCGTCTCGTTCAAGATCAATCTCGCGCTCGGTGGACTGCCGGATTTTAGCGCGCGGCCGGGGACGAATCTGCAAGCGCACCACAAGGCCACGATTCACGTCGCGCCGGACATCGATTATTTGCAGCAGGCGCACGACGATGCTCGCACTCGCGGCGCGTCGCGCGCACCGATGCTCGAGTGCTTCATGCAAACGCCGACCGACGATTCGCTTGCGCCGGCCGGCAAACATATTCTCTCGATTTTTGCCCAATATTTCCCGTACAGCGCCGCGGTTCGCTGGAATGCAATCGAGAAGCGCGCGGTCGTGCGCACGATCATCGAATCGCTCGCCCAATACGCACCGAATCTCCTCGATCTGATCGAAGACTGGGATATTCTCTCGCCAGCCGATATCGAAGCGCGCATCGGAATCTCGGGCGGACACATCTTCCACGGCGAGCTCTTGCCCGGTCAGATCTTCGAAGACCGTTTCAACGTTCGCACGCCGCTTGGCGGACTTTATCTATGTGGATCGGGGACGCATCCGGGCGGATGCGTGACCGGTGTCCCAGGCCGGCGCGCCGCCCGCGCCGTCCTTGCTGATTTGAAAGCAGCCGTATGATTACGAACACGATTTTCGCGCTTTCGGCGAGATGCCGGAGAACGAACTTCCGGACGACATCCGCGAAGTCTACGATAAGAATTCCGGTAAGATCGGATTCGTTCCGAACGTCTTTCGCGCGTACTCGACGCCGGCCGGAACACTTTCGTGCATTCATGCACTACCATGATGTGCTGATGCGCGGTGAAGGCGGACTCTCGCGCGCTGAACGCGAGGCGATCATCGTCGCCATCTCGGGCGAGAATCGGTGCCAATACTGCATGACCGCGCATGGTGCGGCGTTGCGCGTGATCGGAAAAAATCCGATACTTGCCGAGCAGATCGCGAACAACTGGGAGACTGCCGATCTCGAGCCACGTTTGCGCGCGATCCTGACCTTTGCGTCGCGCGTCAACGAGCCGGCCTTCGCCGCGACCGACGAAGAGATCGATGCCATGCGGGCCGGTGGATTTTCAGATGACGATATTTGGGATATTGCGGCCATTGCTGCGTTTTTCGGCTTCTCGAATCGCATGGCCGGGCTCATGGATATGCGTCCCAACCCCGAATTCTACTCGATGGGTCGCTAGGACCAGGGGGGTAGCGACCTTAGCCTGAACGGGCCGCGCATGAAGCGTTTATTTTTGCTCGCTTCGGTGGCGGTGTTATGCGGCGCCGTCCCGGCGACAGTCCTCGCCCAATATGTCCCCCGCAGATGATCATTTGTCGATTCCTGTCTATTCTCAAAATGGTTCCGGCGAGTACGGCACCGTCACGTTCCTCCAACGTGGTCCGAATCTCGTCGTTTCCGTCGATATGACGAATCCGACGGCCGCCAAGCAGCCGGTTCACATCCATGATGGAACCTGCGCGAAACTTAATCCAAAGCCGAAATATCCACTGATGACCCTCGACGGTGGTTCGTCGTCGACGACGCTCGAAAACGTCTCACTGTCGTCGCTGATGGCCTCACCGTTTGCAGTCAACGTTCATAAGTCGCCCAACGAAGTGGGGACCTACGTCGCCTGCGGAGACATCAAGTAGTAAGTTAAATGAGGGTGCGAAGCTCGGTCGCACCCATCTAACTTGCCGCGCCTAAAGCGATCGCATCCGCAAAAACGGCCGGATCGACGTTTCCTCCGCTGATGATGATGCCGACACGTTTCCCGCGTGCTTGTACTTTCGCGTGCATCAATGCGGCAAGTCCGGCGGCGCCGCTCGGCTCGATCACGATCTTGAGACGCTCGAAGGCAAATCGCATTGCGGTGCGGAGCTCGTCATCGCTCACGGTGACGATGCCCTTGCCGTAACGCTGAAAGATCGCAAACGGCAGCACACCGGGTGCGGTCGTTTGGATTCCGTCCGCAATCGTCTTCGGCACGTCGATCGTCACGCGCTCACCACGCTCGAGCGAGAGCTGCCAATCGTTGCCCGTTTCGGGTTCGACGCCGTAGACTTCGACCGCCGGCGAATTTTCGATGGCTGCGAGCGTCGAGCCGGAGAGTAGTCCGCCACCGCCAACGGGCACGAGCAACATGTCGAGCGGGCCCGACGTCGCACAAAGCTCGAGCGCGGCCGTACCTTGCCCCGCGATGATATGGGGATCGTCGAACGGTGGGACGAGCGTCGCACCGCGTTCTTCTGCGAGCTTGCGCGCAATCGCAGTGCGATCTTCACGAAAGCGGTCGTACTGTACGATCTCGGCGCCGTAACCGCGCGTCGCAGCGACCTTCGCTTTGGGCGCATCGTTCGGCATGACGATCGTCGCAGGAGCATTCAGGATTTGCGCGGCGAGGGCGACGCCTTGCGCGTGATTGCCGCTCGAAAACGCTACGACGCCGCGTTCGCGCTCGCTCGGAGACAGCTGCGAGATCCGGTTGTAGGCACCGCGAAACTTGAACGCGCCCATGCGTTGAAAATTCTCGGCCTTGACGAACACGGTCGCACACGTCCAATTGTCGAGCGTGTGCGACGTGATGACGGGCGTACGATGCGCCACGCCTTCTATACGTTGGGCCGCGGCCACCACGTCATCGAACGTTACGGTTTGAAGTGTAGTTGAATCGCTCATTTCTCGCTTGACCGCCGCATGTAGAAGCCCTCAGCTTTTCCGTCGATATCGATAGGCATCTTGATTTGCCAATCGCCTTTCTCGAAGTGCGCGACATATTCGTGATCGCGTGGGGCTGCGTCTTTGGGGGTTGTCTCTTCGACAGTTTTGAGCGCGCCCATCGGCGCGAGCAAATCGGCGAGATGGCCAACTTTCTCGTGCGTCATCGACTCGCGCGCCTGCGCATCAAACTCACTCGCAACCGGGGCCATGTCGTTGTGCTGAACAGCACTGATGATCCGCGTTACCAGACGCTCTTGCTTGCTCTCATGACGGGTCGTCACCGAGATCACGATCGCAACGAGCAGTACCGCGATGATAAACCATGCGGCGCGCTTGGGAATCGGAATCCCGCCGCACTCCGACGGACCGTTCCGGTAAGGGGAGTCAGCGGAGGAGTCGGGCCGCTGGTGCTCACGCGACCTCTCCTTGCACTTGCGAGGAATCTTCAAATGCAACGAATCGAAGACCCGCGTTCCAATCCTCGGCCAAACGTACGCTCCAATCACTTTCGAATAGTGCCACCGGTGCGCCGGAGGCATCTTCAGCAATTCGCGCCGCGGACGGCATCTGTGCCGACGCAATCGTCTCGCGGTTCCCGACGACGCGCCGCGCAAAGGTAAACGGCAATCGCGACCATTCGGTTCGCACGCCGTACTCGGCTTCGAGCCGGTATTTCGTCACCTCGAATTGCAGTTCGCCGACCGCCGCCAAGATCGGCTCGGTTCGAGAGCGGTCAGCCGTGAAAAATACTTGAATGGCGCCCTCTTCCCGTAACTGCTCGATCCCCTTTTGAAACGACTTATAACTCGCGGCGTCGGGGCTGCGCACGAATGCGAAGTGCTCCGGCGCGAACGAGGGGATCGGATCGAGCGCGATCAGATCGCCGGTGCACAGCGTGTCGCCGATCGCAAAGATGCCGGGATTTGCCAAACCCACGACGTCGCCGGCGTAGGCTTCATCGACGACCTCGCGGTCGGCCGCGAAGAGTTTCATCGCGCGGGTCAGACGCACGTCTTTTCCGCTGCGGGCGTTGTGCACCATCATGTCACGCTCGAAGCGGCCGCTCGTGACCCGCACGAAGGCGACGCGATCGCGATGGCGCGGATCCATATTGGCCTGAATTTTGAAGACGAAACCGCTGAAACGATCCGTTGCGGGGTCGATCTCAACGCGCTCGCCTCCGGGAAGACGAACGCCCTGCCGCGCGAACGGCGGCGGCGCCATGTCGACGAAGGCATCTAAAAACAATTGAACGCCGAAGTTCGTGACGGCGCTTCCGAAAAACACAGGTGTCTTCGCACCGCTGAGCATCGCATCACGGTCGAACGTTTCGCCCGCACCTTCGAGCAGCTCGATCTCATCCCGGAATTGCCGGTACGTTACGTCGTCGACGAGCGCGCGCAAGCGTTCGTCATCGAGTCCGCTTACTTCGACTGGCGCGCGCTTCGCGCCGTGCTCCGTTCGCTCGAAGAGATGAACTTGTTTGCTGGCGCGATCGTAGACGCCACGAAACGTCGGACCCGAACCGAGGGGCCAATTGATCGGGTACGCACCGATGCCGAGAATCGATTCGAGCTCGTCGAGAAGCTCGAGTGGATCGCGGCTCGGTCGATCCATCTTGTTCATGAACGTGAAGAGTGGGATTCCGCGCGCGCGGCAAATCGCGAAAAGTTTGCGCGTCTGCGGCTCGACGCCTTTGGCTGCGTCGATCAGCATCACGGCCGCATCGGCAGCCAAAAGCGTGCGATACGTGTCTTCGCCGAAATCCTGGTGGCCCGGCGTGTCGAGCAGGTTGATCGCGTAGCCTTCGTACGGAAACTGCAACACCGTCGACGTGATCGAGATGCCGCGTTCGCGTTCGAGCGCCATCCAATCCGACGTTACCGCGCGCGCGCGACGGCGCGCCGCGACTTGTCCGGCGGTTTGAATCGCACCACCGTACAGCAACAGCTTTTCGGTCAACGTCGTCTTGCCCGCGTCAGGATGCGAAATGATCGCAAACGTGCGCCTGCGCGCGACTTCGGTTTCCAAGCTCACTTTAAAAAACTATAGACGCGGAGCACTGCGCCTTTCCTGTCTTCTTCGTACAGATAGTAGCGGTCGTCCCAGTGTAGGAGGCGAGCCGGCGGCGGGATGCGCAGTCGATCGCTGCCGCGCTGCACAAAAATGCCGCTCGCGGTGACGTTGATCGTGCATGCCCCCGCGTGCACGCTAGCGTCGACCGCCGTCGCGCCGGATGGAATCTTCGCGCGAACCGTTGCGGCACTGCCGCGATCTTCGGAATGTTGACGCGCGCAATCTGGGAGCGCGGAAAGCGCCCACGGCGCGTCGCCGCCGAGCGACGCCGGCGTGGGATGTTCGAGCGATAGCGCGCGCGAGGCGCTCGGCGTTCCGCTGGCGCGTGCGGAGACGCGCAGATTGGGCGACGACATCTTGTGCAGCGTGATCGCGAAAACAAAAGCCGCGACGAGCACGGTCGCGGCTGCGATGAAACGCCACATCGGCGCCTCTTGCGAGGTCAGACCGGCGCGATCTCCACCTTGAAGCGTGCACGCGCGACCTTTGCGTCGGCTGCGCCGTAATAAACGTCGTAGATACCGTCTCCTTTGGCGTCGATACCGGTCGGGAAAACGACGTTGTTGACGATACCGGTTCGCTCTTCGACCGTGTCGGGCGAGAGTACCGGCTCCGGCGAGCGGTAGAGGATGCGGTGCGGCTGATCGATATCGTGCAACACGAGTCCGGCGCTGTAGCACAACGTAATGCGACCTTCGTGCTCGACCGCATCGACGCCGTGGAAAAGCGAGAGCCAACCGTGCGGCGTGCGTACCGGAGGCGTTCCGCCGCCGTTTTTGATGCGACCCCAATGACCGTCGGGGATGAGCACCTTGACGCTTTCGGTCGCAATCAGGAGGTTGAGCGGATCCTTCAGTGCAGCTTCGAGCGGGATGTACGCGATGCGAATGCATTCACGATCTTCCGGATCCATCTCCAAAATCGTCGGAATCGCCGCATGACCGTCGACCGAGCTGATGTGCAACATCGGGCGATGATAAAACGCAAGCGATTTGATGCCGGACGGCGAGATGACCGGCTCGGGAAAAAACACCGCGTCCTTGTCATCGCCGACGGGCATCAGCTCACCAATGAACTTCACGCGACCCAGGCGCGTCCACTTATAACCATCATCGGAAAGCGCGAGCGCGACGCGCGGACCTTCCGGACCAAACGCGGTGTACGACATCACGTACTTGTCCAGCACCGGAACGAACGTGACACGCGGATCTTCGCAGCCCATTCCGCCGGGCACGCTGCGCACCTCGTAATCGGCTTCGGGTTCGAGCGCAAAACCGATACGTTCGAACTCGACTTTACCGTTCGTCTCGACACCGCGTGAGAGACCGACGCGCGACAGGTTGCCGCGCGCAACGACGCGCGGATACATGAGGAGCTCGTTGTTCCGTCCTCGCGTCAGTGCGGGGTTCAGAACTCCTTCGATTTCGAGAGCCGAGCCATCCGGCTCCATAACGACTCCAAGGCGCTTGACGTCAGCGACGACTTGCGTCGCGAATTCCTCGATCAATGTACTAAAGGCGCTCCGCTTCCGTGTGCCTCAAACCTACAATGAACTCGTGCGGGCTGATACCCGTATCTTCTAAAAACATACATAAGTTGCTCGACGTGTCGAGCAGCCGTAGAGTCTGTCCGACCCTTTCCGGTTCATTTCGCGCCAGGACCGCATACTGCATCCCTATCGAGACAATATTATTGGTGCCGGCGAGTCTTAACGAAAGGCCGTCCGAGTACCCAGATCGGACGATTGCCAGCCAAGGTTTACTGACGCGTTCGGGGAGGCGATACCCTGCCGAAGGGACGGCATCCGAGCGCAAGACCGCAGTGACGGGAGCATCGATCCGAACCGCGCACTCGAGCCCCTCGCCGAATGCACCGAACAAACCGATGCCGATCCGCACCAGCCTCTCGGCGCAGCGCGGACGCGCAGCCGCCGCAAGGCTTCCGGAAACGTCGCTTCCGGTGACGCGAACGCCGGCCGCAGCAAAGCGAGCGCGCGCCGCTTCAAAGCGCTCCATCTGCGATGCCCAGAGCTCGGGGACCGTGAGATGCGTCCAGAGCTCGATCTCGACCGGCAGGCTCGCAGCGGCCCGCGCAAACGGCTCGATCGCGTCCTCGAGCAGACCACTCCAGCCCGCAGCTGGGACGATCCCGACACGAATCCGGGCCAGGCGCCCGCGGCCCGTCGCCCAGCCCGCGGCGGCCGCGAGCGATTCGAGCGACGCGACGTTCGGAATGACGCCGTCATCGAGGAGGCCGGCGGTTTGATCGATCGGCGCTTCGGCCAAGAGCGCAATCGGAAGGCGTGTCACGCCGCGAACGCTGCGCGCCTCGTCGGCGTCCGCGAGGAAGAAACCCGCGACGTCATCCTCCAAGGCACGCATCAAGCGGACCGCACCCCAGCCGTAGCCGTTGGCTTTGACGACGGCCCAGACAGGCGCACCGGCATGGTCGCGCCAGCGCCGCGCGTTGCGGCGTACGACGTCCTCGTCGAGCTCGATACGCGGGCGCACTAGCGGAGGGTAGTCGATGCGATGGGGTCGCCGCTCGGGGTAACGACGTCGACGATCGAGCCCTTTTGATAGACCGAAATCGGGACGATCCAGAGGGTGTACGTCCGGTATTCGCGCGTCGGTTCCGGGTCGAGCGACGTCTTCTCGAAGGCCACGATGCGAACGCGATCCTCGTTGGCGCGAATCGACTCGATGACTTGGTGATAGCCGGAGTCCTTGTGCGGCCCCATCAGCAGCACGACTCCGAACTCGTGTTTGAATCGCAGCGGCGCCTGCAGGCCGGCTTCGGCGAGCTCTTTGGCGTCGTGAACGATCAAGATCTGAGGCGGCCCGAGGACCGACGTTGTCCCCTGCGCGTACGATTTGACGCGTACTTCACGACACCCGGCCAACAAGAGCGCGACGCAGGCGAGTGCTATCAGCCGTCGCATCGGCCCGACGCTTCTCGGCCGCAGCGAGGATACCCCGGCATCCGGCCGAGAACTCACGCAATCCTTAGAAGCTGAGGTTTTCCGGATGCTTGTATCGCTCATTCTCGCGGTCGCACTGGCCACCGCTGCGACGCCGTCGCCCGAGCTGACGCCCGATCCAAGCGCGTCTTCTTCCGCCTCGACGCTTCGAGAAATAGGACACGTCTACACGAGCGGCGCGTGCACTGCGATTGTAACGCGCGCGAACAGCGCTATCAGCACCGCGATCCGCAACGATCAAACCATGACGATCATCGCCACGACGCTGCGAAGCGTCGATCTCGATTCGAGCAATCGTCTCGTTAAGATCAAAGGCCTGCGAGAACTCCAGCAATATGCCGACGATTTGAGGACTTCAGCCGAGCACGCGAAAGCTCAAGTAAAACAGTTGCGTGCGCTCGCGAATGACTCGACCGATCCGGTTCGCAAAGCTGAGCTAACGTCGTTCGCAGATGCGCTCGGTGGAGCGATCGAACGGCAGCGGCATATTGGCGGTGGGCTGCAGGGAATGCTGGCGCGTATTGCCGGACGAGATTCCGCCGTCGATGCGTGGCACCAATTCGAGAGAGACCCATACACCGCGCCGGCTTGGCCCGGCTATGCAGACGTTGACTTCCACACGTCGGTGTACAACAAAATGGCCTTCAACGAGGCCAGCTACCTCGAAGAGCAAATTCCGCTGATCAGCGGAGACGAGTCCAAGGCAGCCGACCACGTTGTCGGCGCCGTCAACGGTTGCTAAACGACGCCCGCGAGGAGTCATTGGCATTCACGTTGCTGAAGGACTAGCATAGCCATGATGTTCACCGGCGCTCGTCTGACCTGCCCCGTATGAACACGCTCTCGCGCGTCGATGCCGGCGCAGTTGCAGCAAAAACGCAGGTCGCCGGATGGCGAGGCGTGCTCCTCGATTACTACGAGCTCGGCAAACCGCGCATCGTCTATTTGCTGTTGGTCACGACGGCCGCAGCGATGGCGATGGCCGCGCACGGGATGCCTTCGCCGGAGCTTCTGTTCTGGACCTTACTCGGCGGCGCGCTCTCGGCGGCTTCGGCCGGCGCATTCAATTGCGTTATCGACCGCGACATCGACAGCGTGATGCGGCGAACGATGTTGCGCCCGCTCGTCACGGGCCGCATCTCGGTGCGTAACGCGCTCGTTGCAGCGACCGTTGCAGGCGCTCTTGGCGTTGCGATCCTCTATGCGTTTGCAGGCTGGCTCGCCGCAGCGCTCTCACTGGCAGGCAATCTCTACTACGTCTTCGTTTACACCATGTGGCTCAAACGCCGCACGCCGCAGAACATCGTGATCGGCGGCGCTGCGGGCGCCATTCCACCGCTCGTCGGCTGGGCGGCGGTAACGCATCAGATCGGCCTGCCGGCCCTCGGCTTGTTCGCGATCATCTTCTTGTGGACGCCACCGCACTTTTGGGCGCTCTCGTTGATCACGAACGCCGACTACGATCGCGCCGGAATCCCGATGTTCGCAAACGTCTACGGCATCACGCGCACGAAGCGCGAGATCATGCTCTACACGATCGTACTCGTCGCCGTGTCGTTGACGCTCGTCGATCTGCACGTGATGGGCGCGGTCTACGGCATCTGCGCAACGATCCTCGGCGCAATCTTCGTGTATGACGCAATCAAGCTCACGCAAGACGAAACGCGGCGTTGGGCGCGCAGCACTTTCAAATTCTCGCTGCTCTACTTGGCGCTGATCTGCGTTGCCATGGTGATCGATCGAATCCTCGCATAAACCGCTCCTCGTAACGCTGGGTCTCGGCGTCTTCGCAGGCGCACTCGATCTCGGCGTACTTTCGCCGGCAATTCCCGCACTCGGCGCGACGTTCGGCGTCGGGGCGCGCCAGCTCGCATGGGTGTTCACGCTTTATTTGCTTGCGAACATCGTTGCGATTCCGATCATGACGCAGCTCGCGGACCGATTCGGACGGCGCCCCATCTACGTGTTGTGCGTCAGCATTTTCGGCGTGGGCAGCCTGCTCGCGATTGCCGCCCCTTCGTTTGGCGTTTTCTTGCTGGCACGCGCGATTCAAGCCATAGGCGCCGGCGGTATTTTCCCGGTCGCAACGGCTGCGATCGCCGATTGCATTCCGCGCGAACGACGCGGCGCTGCGCTAGGACTCGTTGCCGCAACCTGGGGTCTCGCAGCGATCATCGGCCCACTGGTCGGCGGCGCGATCACGCATTACCTTTCATGGCACTGGATTTTTGCGGCGAACATTCCGCTCGCAATCGTCGTGATCGCGCTTGCGCAGCGGCACGTCCCCGCGTTCGCGCCCGCGATTCGCGGTCCGCTCGATGTAGCCGGTATAGCTCTCTTAGCCGTTGGATTGCTGGCAACGATGACGGGCCTCTTGCGACTCGATGCAACGGCGGCGACGGCGAACGCGCCGGCGGCGCTTTCGCTCGCGCTCGCCGCGTGCTGCTTTCTCGCACTCGTGCCGGTTGAACGGCGCGCGGCTCAACCGGTGATCGCACCCGCACTTCTGCGCAACCGGCAAATCATGATCACATACGGTCTCGAAGTTCTGATCGGGGCGCTAGAGGGCGGTTTGTTCTTCATCCCGGCTGCGCTGGTTGCCGCGCAAGGTATCTCACTTGTCGCGGCCGGTGCGATCGCCGCAGTCGGCGCCTTCATGTTTGTTGCGGTGATTCCGAGCGCCGGACGCGCACTCGACGCGGTCGGTAGCCGCGCAGTCCTCGCACTCGGGACCGTGTTGACAAGCGCCGGACTCTTGCTGTTCGCCTTCGCGATGCAAAGTCTCGTCGGTGCGGTCGCATCGATGGTGATTGCGGGGATCGGTTTCGGCGCACTGCTCGGCGCACCGACGCGCTACATCGTCACACGCGAAGTCGACGAAACGCAGCGCGCGACCGCAGTCGGTTTGCTTTCCATATTTCTCATCATCGGGCAGATCGTCGGTGCGGGGCTTGCAGGCGGAATCGCTGGAAGTCACCCGGGCGAGATCGGCTACATGCACGTGTACGAGACGCTCGCGGCCGTCGCAATCGTCACGCTGGCGTTGACGTTTCTGTTGAAATCGCGCAGCGCAGAGCTGCGGCCGGCTTAACTCCGCTTCACGAGCACGGGAACCGAGGCTTCGCGCAGCACGGCCTCGGCGCAGCTGCCAAGAAAGAAGCGCTCGATACCGTGCCGGCCGTGCGTTCCCATCACGATCAAATCGCAGTTGCTGCGCATTGCGGTGTCGAGAACCACTTTTGCCGGCACGCCGTCCCGGATGATTGCCTCGACCTCGATGCCGGCGGCTCGCACGCGCGCGGTCGTCACCGCAAGCAGCTCTTTTCCGGATGCCTGCAGCTCGTCTACCTCGATCTCCATGACGCTCGTCGAACCGGCATCGTCGGCGCTGGTCGCGAGCGTCGCCGGATTGAGCGCGTGCACGAGCGTGATCGTCGACTTCAGTGTCTTGGCGAGATCGATTGCCAGATCGAGTCCGGCGGCCGACTGTGCCGATTCGTCGATCGCGACGAGAATGTTGCGAAACATCCCTCCGGTCCTACTACGGGACGCGAATCCGGTCCCGCCGAAGACGGGCGCATGAAACGAGTTGCAGCTCTCCTATGTGCGTTACTCGCAATGGCGTTATTCGCGCCACACGCTGCTGGTGCCACGGCCGTCGTTCGCGTACAGCAGAGCGACGGTTCGACCCAAGTCTACCGCAACGTGCACGCCACGCTGACCGGGACGACGCTCTGGCTGCGCAGCCCGGACCGGAAGGACCGATTGCAGATTCTCAGCTCGGCGTGCTCGTTTCCGCACGAGCTGCAACGCTGTCTTCCGTTCCAAGTATTTCTGCACAAGGCCGATCGCACGCACCAAATTGCGATTACGCACGGCGTCTTCTATGTCAATTTGACCAGCGAACCGCACCATCTGCTGCATTCGAGCGAGGTCGTTGCGCCGCACTCCGTTATCGTCTTCTTGCATACCGCGCGCGGAACGTATGTCAGCGCAACCGGACAATTGGACGTGGTGAAGTGAAACGCGTTATCGCCGTACTTCTGCTCGCCGCGCTGCCGAACGTCGCATTCGCGCAACGCGACCGTAGCAGCGGAGGCGGAAGAGCGCCGGCGCCCGCGCCTGCACCCATCAGCCGTCCTCAACCGCAACCACAAGCGCGTGTCGCTCCGCCGGCTAATACAGGCGGCTTCAACTTCAATCGCGACATCAGCCCACGACCGCCTGCACAGCAGCCGCAAGCCCGGCAGCCGCAGCCACAAGCCCGGCAGCCGCAGCCACAAGCCCGGCAGCAACCGGTCCAGCGTCCCGCTCGCGTTCCACAACCCGTCGCACGCGGGTTCCACGGATCCGTCGTTCACAATCCGCGCGCATCCGGTTCAGCGTGGACGTGGAATCGCGGCGTCACATGGACACCGGCACCGATTTACTGGGGTGGCGGATTCTGGGGACCATGGGCGTTCGCGGATGTTTCGGCGGCGATTCTATTCGGTTCGATCCTCGATGCGAACAACGACGTCTATCAATCGTATCAAGTCGAACCCAACAGCGCGGGCGCCCAGCTGCTTGCCGACTACGGTCTGCAGCAAACGCCGTGCGGACCGCCTGACCTCGTCGTCATTTGGGGCCCGGACAACAGCGTGATCTGCGCATTCCCGAATTCGATGGTTGCCCCGGGGAACTACCAGCTCGACCCCTCGACCCTAACGCTCGTCTCACAGTAGCGCGGAGCCCTTCCGAGCAGTCCTTAAGCATTAATTGCTATCCTGCGCGCATGAAGCAATTTTTCGGGCTCGTCGCTTTGTGCGGGCTCCTTTTACCGTCGGTTGCGTTCGCGCAAAATGCGCCGCCGCCGATGCAGCAACGTCCCAACATGGCTGGGATGAAGCAAGTTTTCGAGCAAGTCGAACGCATTCACCAAGCCGAGCGATCGCAGGTGCTTGCCGCACTCTCGCCGGCGCATCGCCAACTGCTTGCGAGCATCGTCGGCAATATGGCGATCTCCGCAAAACCCGATCATAAAGCTGCGGCGGCCCGTCTCGATAAGGCGCTAAGCTCAGGTGAGAAAAGCGCGGTGCTCGCAGCACACAAAACCGCGATGACGCAGATGCGCGACGCAATGCACGCGATGATGGCGAACAGGCCCCATCCGCAAGGCAGCGCGGGTCCACATCCGTTGTGGAAGCATCGCGAGCGACACGCGCCGTCTGCCGGCGAAGTCGTTTTGGTAGTCGCGACCGGTCACGGCGGAGAACACGGTAGAATGCCGTTTGGGCCGCCGCCACCTGGAATGATGCGCTATCACCACGGTCCGGGGATGCAAGGTCCACCGGGAGCGCCGCCTGCACCCGCGCCCGCTAATACATAAGCGCTAAAACACGCGGGGAATCAAACGCCACGTTCGCGCCCGGTACGCTTCGTACTGGGCGCCGAACTGTTCGGTGAGCAATCGTTCTTCGGAAGCCATGCGCACGATCAAAAATGGAATGAATGCCAGCCCCAAGATCACGCCGAGCAGCGAACGAATATACGTAGCGTTCCGCCTACCCAACGGTTGTCGCGATCTTCGCGCACGCCGGAGCTGATGTTCCCTTGCGTGAACAACGAGACGATCGTCAATGCGAGAAATACCGCCGCAAGTGCGACTAGTGGCGGATGTGAGAGTGCTTGCGTTAAGCCGCCTTCACCCCATACTGCGAGACCCAGGTAAGCGGCAAGACCTGCGAAAACGAGAATCGTTCGAATCGGAGGGCCAAGCATGGCAAAGTTCGGGATGCCAGCATTCTTCATTGCTATCCTTGCTGTTTTAACATTGATCGCCTCGAGCGGCGTTCCAGCCGCACGTTCCGACAGCGATCCCGCCGTCGCCGCGTACGTCCTCTCACATCCACGTCCGGCGTTCAAGCCCAACCGCTCGATTCAATTCCCGCCGCAAGCCGCAAAGTTTTTCTAAGCGAACCCGATGGACGTCGTAACCGTCGACCGCTTGCAGTTCGCCTTTACGATCATGTTCCATTACCTCTTCCCGATCGGAACGCTCGGGTTAGGTCCGTTCATCGCGTGGTACGTCTTTCGTGCGAGTAGAGGCGATTCGGAAGCCGATTCGATCGCACGCTTTCTGACGAAGATCTTCGCCTTCAATTTTGCGGCGGGCGTCGTCACCGGGATCCCGATGGAATTTCAGTTCGGAACGAACTGGGCATCGTTTTCCGCAAAGAATGGCTCGGTCGTTGGACAGCCGCTCGCGATGGAAGGCATGTACGCGTTCTTCCTCGAGTCGGTCTTTCTCGGAATTCTGCTGTACGGAAAAAAACGCGTCTCGCCCCGGTTGTACGTCGCTTCTGCAATCTGCGTGTGGATGGGCTCGTGGATCTCCGGCTTCTTCATCGTTGCGGCCAATGGGTGGATGCAGCATCCGGTCGGATATCGGGCACTTGCGGACGGCACGATCGAATTGGACAATATCGCTGCGGTTCTGCTCTCGCCGTTTGCATGCTGGCAATTCGCGCACGTCGTGGTCAGCGCGGCCCTCGCAGGCGGGTTCATTCTCGCCGGCATCGGCTCGTATTACGTGCTAGCGCGGCGCGACGAATCGATCGGTCGCCGTTTCGTGCGGGCCGGCTCGATCGTTGCGTTCATCGCCTCGTGCCTCGTAATTTTTCCGACGGGCGACCGCAACGGACACGACGTGTCCGTCTATCAACCGGTCAAGCTAGCCGCAATGGAAGGTTTGTTCGAGACGACGCGCGGCGCGCCGCTCGCAATCATCGGGATGCCGGACGTTGCGACCAAGTCGCTGATCGATCCGATCTTCGCCCCGCGCATTCTCAGCTTCTTGGCGTACGGAAACTTCGAAGCCAACGTGGACGGCCTCACAAACTATGCAACGGTTCTGTGGCCGCCCGTCGAGCTGACGTATTACGCGTACCACGTCATGGTTGGGCTCGGAACGATCTTCCTCGCGGCCAGCGGACTTGCCGTCTTGCTGCTTTTGCTCAAACGACTCTATACGGCGCGCGGGATGCTGTGGATCCTCATGCTGTTGCTGCCGTTCCCGTACATCGCAATCGAATCGGGCTGGGTGACGAGCGAAGTCGGGCGCCAACCCTGGATCATCTACGGTCTGATGCGCACGAGCGAAGGCGTCTCCGCGAACGTCCCAACCGGGGAGGTACTTTTTACGCTGATCGGCTTTCTCGGAATGTATTTCATCCTGGGCGTCACCTACTTATATTTGGTTTTGCGCGAGATCGGATTGGGGCCGGCTCATGAGTGACGTCGCCTTCGTCATTCTTGCCCTCATGATCGCGGTCTACGTGCTGCTAGACGGCTACGATCTCGGCGTCGCTGCGCTAGCGCCGTTCATCTCCAGAAACGAAGACGATCGGTCCAGCGCGATGCACGCGATCGGCCCGTATTGGAACGGCAACGAAGTTTGGCTGATCGCTGCGGGTGGCCTATCGTTCGCACTCTTTCCGCTTGCCTATGCGTCGGCGTTCTCCGGATTCTATTTACCTTTTATGGTCGTGCTGTGGCTTCTGATGTTCCGCGGGATCGCGATGGAAGTCCGCGAGCACTTCCCGAGCGACTTGTGGCATACGTTCTGGGACACTGCGTTCAGCGTATCGAGCGCGCTGCTGATTTTGATCTTCGGCCTCACCATCGGCAACCTCGTACGCGGCTTACCGCTCCACGCTAGCGGTTTCTTCTTCGGAACGTTCGCTTTTTTGCTCAATCCGTACGCTATCGCCGTTGGTTTGTTCGCGGTCGCCGCACTCGCGCAGCACGGCGCGACCTTTTTGACGATGGTCGGAGGCGGCGAGCTTGCGCAGCGCAGTCGCGACGCGATCGGACGCCTCTGGTGGATCGTCCTCGCGTTCTACGTCATCGTCACGATTTTCACGTTCGCGGTTCGACCGGTCGTGTTCGCGCGTCCGTGGCTTGCGCTAGTCGCACTCGTCTCGCTCGCCGCATTCGTTCTTTTGCGTATGAGGCTTTCGGGCGAATCGCGAGTCGCGCCGTTCGTTTTCTCGACGATTTTCCTCGCGGGTCTGCTCGTCGCCGCGGCCGCGACGATCTATCCTTATCTCTTACCGGGTCTGGGCGGCTCGGGCGGTCTCACGATCTACGCAGCCAGCGCGTCGCCACATGCGATGGCGTGGGGCATCAGAGCATCGCTCGTCGGCCTCGTCGTCGTAGGTACGTACACGATCTTCGTCGTCAGGCGTCTCAACGCGGTTTCCTGACCGCATCCGCATAGCGGCGGACGAGAACATCGAGGTTCGTAAGTGCGGTACCAACGACGACGGCGCCGGCTCCATGAGCAAACGCACTTGCAGCCTGCTCCAGGGAGGCAACACCTCCTTCGCAGACCGTGAACGCGCCGAGAGTTGAGATCGCCGCAAGCAAGTCGAGGGCCGGGAGCGCCGTTCCGCGCGTATCGTCGGTGTAACCGCACAGCGTCGTTGCGAGCACGTTCGCACCGGCGGCACGCGCCCCACGCGCATCCTCGATGCGCGCGCAGTCGGCGAACACGATGCCGTCGCGGGCATGAATCGCCGCAACTGTGTCCGCAAACGTTTTACCGTCGCTGCGGGGACGACTCGTCGCGTCAACGGCAACAATGTTCGCGCCCGAGTTCAAGACGTTTTCCACATCGGCCAACGTTGCCGTAATATATGGCGCATAACCCTCGACGGCGTGCTTGATCAACCCGACGATCGGCGTTTGCGGAAGACGGGCGCGCACGGCTCTGATACGCTGCGCGCCCTCGATGCGCACGGCGACGGCGCCGTTCTCCGTCGCACACGCCGCCATCGCCGCAACGATCGCCGGATCGTCGAGCGCCGAGCCTGCAGGCGGCTGAATCGAGACGATCAACCCGCGCAATGCCTCGAGCTTCAGCGCTCCGCTCCTTCCTCATATGCTAGGAGCAGCGCGCCGGTCGCCGGATCGTGACGCGCCGGCACGACGTTCGCCCAAGGAACCAATTTTTTAATGTGCGCTTCCGTGTTCACACGGTACCAATCCGAGGCGAACAGCCCACCGACGAGCGCCACGTCAAATTGTACCTCTTCCAAGTCTAGGCTCTTCGCACAGACGCGCACAAGCTCGGCAAGCGAACCCGACATCACAAAGGGAACGCCGCCTTCGTGTTTGCCGCCAGCTGCGGCAATCTTCAGGAGCTCCGTTGCAAAGCCGGCCAAGGCTGGACGATCGATTTCGCCGGTGTAGAACGCACGCGCGATCTCGCGCAGGCTCGAGCGATTGAAGTAGTTCAGCGCCGGCTCCACCACCCAACTGCTCTCGCCGCCGTCTTCTACGCGCATCGCTATATCCAGCGTTTGTGCGACGATCGCGAACGCGCCGCCCCAATCGCCGAAGAGATACCCCCAACCACCGACCATCGCTTCGTGGCCATCCGCACGCCCGTATGCAACCGAACCTGTACCAGCGATGACGACGATGCCGTCGCCGAGCTCGAACGCTCCGGCGTGCGCGATGCGTGCATCGTGCACGTACGTAACGCGGCGCGCCCGCAGCTGCGGAGCTAGACCCTGAATCGCACCTTCGTAGCCGCTGATGCCGGCGACGATTGCCTCGAATTCCGAATCGGCGCGGAGCTGCGCATCGAGCAGCGCAAGTGAAATTGCGCTTTCGAGCGTGCGCGCGAACCGCGGTGAATCCGCAGCCTGCCCGATGTGATCGCACGGACCGGCAAGACCCCGTCCGAGAATCTTTTTGTGTTCATCCGCGATGACGGCGAGGGTCGAGCTTTGCCCGCCGTCGATTCCGGCAAAGAGCTTCACGAACGCCGCAAATCGACGCCGGCTGCGATGAGCTGGTCCCGCAACATCTTGGTGTCGACGTGCCGGAACGGGACGTGGCTTTTCACCGAGATTGCGGCAGCCGTCCCCGCGCCTTGTCCGAGCGTCATGACCGTCGGCGTCAAACGCGTCGTCGCGTGCGCTTCGTGCGACGTCGAGATGCAGCGTCCCGCGACGATGAGATCGTCGACGTCGAGCGGGACGAGACAGCGGTACGGAATCTCGTACGCGCTGCCTTTCGGCAGACGGAAGGTCGTCGTTCCCGAGCCTTTGGGATTGTGAATGTCGATCGGGTAAGCACTGCGTGCGATTGCATCCGGAAAGCGCCGCGCTTCGAGCACGTCGCTCGCCGTAAGCGTGTACTCGCCGACGATGCGGCGCGATTCGCGGATCCCGATTGCGTAGCCGTCGCTGCAAGCCGTGCATTCTTGAAGCCCGGAACTCGCGCTCGAAAGAAGCGCAGCAGCTCCATCACCTGCGCGCGCGACTCGACCTCCGCCCGCGTCAGATCGTCTGGATCGAGCGGATCGATGTCGACGACGCGTGACATGTTGACCGTCAGTTCATCGGGATACGGCGTCGCAAACAACGAGACCAGCTCGCGCTTGACGGTAACCTCGCCGCGTTCCAACGCCTCCTGCCAAAGTCTGTAGAGCCCGGCGATCGCCGTCATACGTTCGGGTGTGCGCTCGTGCGTTTTCAGAGACGTGCGCATCTCTTCGGGATGGCGGCGCACGTACGTGGAGAGCTCCTCCATGTCGACGTGGCTCAAGCGAAACATCATCGTTGCGGGCTGAACGTTGCCACGCAGCGCGGTCTCTTGCATCCGCACGCCCGCAGAATTGGCAACGAATGCATCCGCCGTAGCATCAATCGTGCGTCCCGCCAAAATCTCGCGCACGCCGCCGACGGTCGCAAACCGTGCGCCGCGCACACGGCCGTGCTCGTCGCGCACCGCTTCGAGAAAATAGACATGCAGCAACAACCGTACGCCGGCTTCGCGCATCATCTCGAAGAGCAACGCCTTGTGCACCTCGGGATCGAACGGCGTGATCGAATCGACGTAGTCGCTCGAATCCGCAACGTGTCCGGGCGACGCTCCAAGCGCAACCAAACGCTCGACCATCTCTTGTGCGATTCCGCCGACGATGCGATCGCGGCCAGAATGGAACGTCATCCACGGCCCCACCATCGACGCGGTCGCCGTCCCGCCCAGAAAGCCGTACCGCTCGGCCAAAAGGACCTTGCTGCCGCTGCGCGCCGCTGCCAGCGCCGCCGCGCAGCCCGCATTGCCACCGCCGACGACAAGGACGTCGCATTGTTCCATTTGGCTGCTCCCTTCGTGACCGCGAAGGTCCCTAGCCTTGTGGTATCCTAAGGAAAGGAAGGCTGCATGCACACTATTCTCGTCGTAGACGACGCGCGCGTCAATGTCGAAGTCTACGCGCGTATCCTCGCGCAAGTCGAAGATTCGAAGATCGTCAGCTTTACGTCATCGAAGCTCGCGATGACGTGGCTTGTGGATAACAAGCCGGATCTCGTGATCACCGATTTTCGGATGCCGGATCTCGACGGTTTGCAGCTAATCGAGCAGTTTCGCTCGCAACCGACGAGCAAGGGCGTGCCGATCGTCATGATCACATCGTCCAAAGAAAAAGAAATCCGGCACAAGGCGCTCGAGCTTGGCGTCGATGATTTTCTCGAGAAACCGGCCGACCCGGTCGCCTTCTTAACGCGCTCACGCAATCTCCTGAAGATCCGCGAGCAGTCGCTGCAGCTCGAGGGCCGCATGGATTGGCTCGCGACCGAGGTCAAGCGCGCAACCGCCGACATCGTCAAGCGCGAGCAAGAGACGATCTTCATGCTCACGCGCGCGACCGAATTCCGCGACAAGGAAACGAAGAACCACATCGTCCGCATGGGACACTACGCGCGCGTGCTGGCGCATGCGCTTGGGATGCCTTCCGAATATCAGGAGCTGATCTTAATGGCCGCTCCTATGCACGACGTCGGGAAGGTCGCAATCCCGGATCGCATCTTGCTCAAAGAAGGCAAGCTGACGCCCGAAGAGTGGGCGATCATGAAGACGCACGCACAAGCCGGCTACGATATTTTAAAGGATACCGACTCGAAGCTCATCCACCTCGGCGCGGAGATCGCGCTCTCGCACCACGAGAAATACGACGGCAGCGGTTACCCGAGCGGCATCGCCGGCCATGCGATCCCGATCTCAGGACGGATCTGCGCGATCGGCGACGTGTTCGACGCGTTACTTTCCGTGCGTCCGTACAAGCCAGCGTGGTCCTTGCCGGATACGATCGATACGCTCAAGCGCGGCAAAGGCAATCACTTCGACCCGGTTCTGATCGATAAGTTCATCGAGGTGATGCCGGCGCTTCAGGCCGTGCGGCGCGAGTTTACCGATTCCGAAAGCTCGTCGTAAAGGTAAACGAGCGTCTCGATCCCTCCGAAAAATTGACTTAGAGTAAATTTTTCGTTCGGCGCGTGCGTCGAGTCGTCGGGAAGTCCGACGCCGATCAACACTTGCGGCATGTGCAAGATGCGATCGAAGGATGAAACCGGACCGATCGTTCCGCCCGAACCGATGAAAACCGGCTTCTTTCCGAAGCCGCGCTCCATCGCACGCGCAGCTGCTGCAACGGCCGGATGCTCCCGCGATGTAACGACCGCGCTCGTCTCGCCGCCGTCTTCGATCTCGATGCGCACGCCGCTCGGTACAATTGAATTGAGATAGTCGCGTACGACGCGGCGAACATGCTCGGGATCCTGGCTGCCGACGAGGCGCGCGGTAACCTTCGCGCGAGCCCACGACGGGATGATCGTTTTCGTACCTTTGCCTTGATAGCCACCCCAAATGCCGTTGATCTCGAGCGTTGGCCGGTACCACACCCGCTCCAGCGGTTTTCGATCAGCTTCACCGCCGCTAAGCGCGGGCACGCCGAACGTTCGCGCTTCGGCGGCTTCATCGTACGGAAGCGATTCGACGTCACGGCGTGCATCTGCGGAAAGCTCGGGAACACCGTCGTAAAATCCGGGGACGACGACGCGGCCACGCTCGTCTTTGAGCCGCGCCAGCATCTGCGCAAGTGCTTCGATCGGATTCTTGATGATGCCGCCAAACAAACCGGAATGCATGTCGCCCTTGGGGCCTTGCACGGTGATTTCCCAACGCACCAGTCCGCGCAGCGCAATCGTCAATGACGGAACGTCTTCGGCAAAGACGGACGTATCGGAGATAATCGCGAGATCGCACTCGAGCAGATCGCGGTGCTCAGCCAGGAACGCCTCGAAGTTGGGCGAGCCGATCTCTTCTTCACCTTCGACGACGACCTTTACGTTCACGGGCAGACGTCCGCGCTCGCGCAGATGCGCTTCGATCGCGGCGACGTGCATCATCACTTGACCTTTGTCGTCAACGGTACCGCGTCCATAGATGTTCCCGTCGCGCACGTCGGCTTCGAACGGCGGACTCTTCCAAAGTTCGAGCGGGTCGACGGGCTGCACGTCGTAATGGCCGTAGACCAGAATCGTCGGTTTTCCCGGTGCGCCGAGCCACTCGCCGTATGCAACCGGATTACCCTTCGTTTCCAAAACGTCGCCGCGCTGCATACCGGCTTCACGCATCCGTTCGACCAGCGCCTGCGCACAGCGGCGAACGTCGCCGCGATACGCGGGATCGGCGGAGATGGACGGGATTGCGACGAGCGCTTTTAGCTCGTCGATATACCGTTCACGTTCGCCGCGAACGTAGGTGATGAGGGACGACTTTGCGCTCGACGTCGACATGCTCCGGTGTTCCCTCGTCGCGACGAACGTCCTGGGGTTCCGCATCGACGTCGTCGAGGTCGATCCGGATGCGAAGGCGCAAACCGGCGATCGTTAGACTGAGGTTGCTGCCGAGATAACGCATCAGGCTTCCATCCGTTTCCAAGCAGAGATTGCGATGACGCAGCTAGCGACGAAGATGGCATACGCGAGAACAGTTCGTTCGTCGAAATTGAGCGGAATCGACGTCATTCCGAGCACACCAACCTGGAAATCGACGCTCTGCGCGTGCGTTTGTGGAAGATATGCCATCGGATTGAAGATGTTGAGCACGACCAATAGCTTGCCGAGAATTCCGGGAAATCTGAGCGCATCGAGGATCGCAAGACCCCAGAATACCGCCCACGACACGCCGATCATCGCGCGTCCGCTTTGGCCGCTCCACGACGTCGCGACCTCGACGAGTCCGTACCACATGAACGGCACCGCCAGCGCGCGCAGCAGAATCTGCCAGCTCGAGGCGTCGGCGACGACGTGCAGATGCGGGATTCCCGAAAGCGTCGCAACCGATACGCCGGTCAAGAGTGCAAACGCAATCGCGATTGCAGCGATATCAACCACGACATATTCGAGCGCGATACGCTCGCGCGCCGCCGGCCGCGTCCATATGTACGGAATATGGCTGTAGTCCCGGCTAAGCGTACCGGCAACCATGGTGGCGAAGACGCACGCGAACCACGCCGACGCGAGTAAGATAAGATTGAGCGGCACGGCGATGCTCGGCAAATCGGCGGCCGGTTGCGGCGCGAACCGCACCGGCGATCACCGCAATCATGCCGATGAGGACGACCACGAGCCGAAAACCAACCGAGCCGTTTGCGCACATCGAGAAATTCGACGTAATACATCAGGCTTGCATCCGTTTCCAGTTGTACGTCGCGATGAGGCAACTTACAACGAAGATGCAGAACGCGACGAGCGTTTGACCCGCGAAATCGAACGGCAGTGTGGCCGATCCCGAGATGTCCATATGCCCGTGGAAGTGAATGTCCGGAAAATATGCCATCGGATTGAAGACGTTGAGCACGTAGAATATCGGCGTCAGGGAAACGGCAGATTGAGCTCACCGAGGAAAAGGACGGCGAAACCGATCGGCCAGACGAGGCCGCCGGCGGCGCCGAGACGCATCGGTCGTCCACGACGTCGCTACTTCGACCACCCCGTACAACATCAGCGGAATTGCCAGCGTTCGCGCGAGCATCGGAATGGTTTGAGCGTCGAACGTCACGGGATTGCTCGGCGGGATACTCGAGAACGCCCATGCACACGACGACGATGAACGCATAGGCTGCAAGAATCGTAAGGACGTCGACTGCGATGTAACTCAGCGCTATCCATTCCCGGGCGGCCGGTTTCGTCCACATGTACGGCAAATGCGCGGAGTCCCGGTTCATCGTTGCAGCAAGCATGCTGGCCATGATCGCCGCAAAGAAACCTGCGAACGCCAAGACGGCATCCATCGAAGCGTCCTGGCCGTTGTTGCGGATGTGGGCGCCCGGCGGCGGAAACGTCACGAAGTACGTGAAGATCGCGGCGACAAGCAAGGCCACTCCGATGAACAAGAGAAGGCGTTTGCGCGCGTACAAAAACTCGACGTAGTACATCAGCTCTTCTCCGAAACCACGTCCAAGAAAATGTCTTCCAGGTTACGGTCGACGACGCGGATACTCGTCGGGTTGTACGGTGCAAGGCGCTGCGCGATCTCGCCGTCGTCACGTTTGACGCTGATGCGCACCATGTTGCCGGCCTGCTCGACGCGCCGCACGACCTCGCGGCGGAGCGCGCCGTTCAGATCCGGAATCGCGGACGGAAAGGTCGCTTCGATGATCTTCTCTTGTCCCTTGAGCGAGTCGACGTCGTTGTACAAGAGCAGGCGTCCGCCGCGCATGATCGCGACATGATCGGCTGCGCGTTCGACTTGACCGACTTGATGCGATGAGAACAGTACGGTGCCGCCCTCGCTCGCGGCGTCGATCATGAGATCGAGTACGACGCGCTGAAAGACCGGGTCGAGACCGCTCGAGGGTTCGTCCAGGACGAGTACGCGCGGCTTGCTCGCAAGCGCGAGCACGAGCGCGAGCGCGGTCTTCTGTCCTTTCGAGAGCTTACGACACGCGGCGACGGCGATCGAGACCGAACACGCCGAGCAACTCTTCTGCACGCGCTTGATCGTGACGTGGTTGGGAGCGGCGGTTGAGATCGACGTGCTGCGCTACGGTCAGCTCACCGAACAGCGCGTCGGTCTCCGGTACGTAGGAGAGCGACTCGAACGTGTTCGGCGAGACGGGCGCGCCATTGATCGCGACGCTTCCGGAAGTCGGTCGCAAGAAACCGAGCAGCGTTTTCATCGCTGTCGTTTTTCCGGCACCGTTCGGGCCGAGCAGTCCGCAGATCGAGCCTGCTTCAATGTGCAGCGTCAGATCGTGGACCGCTTCAAAATTGTGGAATCGCTTCGTCAGATTGTCGAAAGCGATGACGGGCGGTGCTGGGTTCATTTGTCCTCTCCGGGATACCAGCGTGTAAGAGCGCGTTCGAAGAGACGGCGGACCTCGTCGCTATCGAGCCCGAGGCCTTTGGCAGTTCGGATTGCGTTGTCGACGGCGGGTTCCGCGACGTCGGTTCGTAGCTCGGACGACGCCGTGCCGTTGTTGCGGACGAAAGATCCGCGGCCGGGGCTCGTCTCGATGACGCCGTCGCGTTCAAGGTCCCGGTAAGCCCGGGCCACGGTATTAGGGTTGACCGTGAGCTCGAGCGCGAGCGCCTTGACGGTGGGGAGCTGCTCGCCGGAGGCGAGGGTCCCCAATGCGACGCCGCGCTTCACTTGTTCGATCAACTGGAGGTAGATCGGAACGCCGGAGCGCGGGTCGACGGTGAAGATTGCAGCCAAGGGTTAGAGCTTCGGACCCCAGCCTTCGAACGAGGGATTACGTGGCGACGGGATCATGGAGGGGCGGTTCAGTCCGGTCTGGGGGCGGTCGGGGCGGCGGACCAGCATGTCTTTCTCCTAATATGTTATTGAACTAGTACACTAGTACAATAGCTCATTAGTATGAGACCGTCAATACCTCACGGCTGCATTTTTGCCCCCGTGTCACCCCGGCTGGTAGGGCTCGCCGAGCTGAATATGGAGCTCTGCTTCCCGCGGGTCACATCGAACGAATGCGGCTCGCCATCGTAGGCGCGTTGCTCGGTCTGGTAGGTCCCGTACTCCCACCAGTACTTGCCGTCGAGTTTCTGGACGATGTCGTTCGTGCGCAAGCCCGCAACATACGCCGGGCCGCCCGGACGTACGAAGGCGCGCATGTTGCCGTCATCGGTTTTGAACAGCGTGTAGAAATACGACGGCTTCTTCGTCGCCGGATCGTACGCAAGGCCACTCGCGAGCAGCGCGCTTGCAAACGCGGGTTCCATGTGCAGCCACGTGTTGAAACGCAACGACAGGCTCATCCCGAGTTTTTCCGCGTCAAATTTTGTCGGTGGGTGCGGGAGAACCGTGTTCTCGTGAAATTCGTCGACGCTCCAACCCGCGCAGTCGACGAGCACGAGCCCGATGTCGAACGTCCAACCGACGTTGCCGTGAGTCACCGTCGACGCAAAGCGCGCGGCTGCGACGTACGGCTTGTTCGTGCAATCGCTTGCGCTGGGATCTGTCTCGATGCGAATTGCGTGCAGCGCTTGCGATGCTTGCACTTGCCGATCAATTCAACCGCAGCGGGTTCGGCCAGCGCATCGAGCGCCTGGACTCCGATCACGCCGCGTGCCGACGAGGGCGCGAGCAGACCGGGAAACGCGACGGCTAAGACGAGCGCGGCAACTATTGCGAGCGGCGTAGCGCGTTCTCGAATTCCGGAAGCGTCTTGTGCCGCGCGTAATCTTCGCGCTCGGCTTCGTTCAGGCGATCCGCATCGATCGTCGCCTGCTGCTCGCCGAGATGAAACCGCGTCAGGACCGCGCCGAGCGCGGCGGGACGGCTTTCATACGTCCATGCCGCGCGATAAAGCGGCTCGATTGCAAGCAGATCGTCGCGCAGCTCCCAACACAAGTATTTCGCGAGATTGAGTCCGCGATAGACCGGAGTATCACTCGTCTCGCCGACGTGGCTGCGCGCGTCGTCGTAATAGCGCTTGGCTTCGGCCCCGATCTCGAAACGGCGTCCGAGCGCGTCGTAACGCCGGGCCGCAAGCGCGACGACGCGCGCCGCATTCGCGTGCAGCGGCGGCCTGGTCGCGTGCAGATCGCGTAGAATCGCCTCGGCGTCGAGCCGTAGCTTCGTGAGGTCGACGGAGCTGCGAACGCGATCGCCCACCTGCGCGTCGAACGGATCAGCCCAAAAGAGATAATCGCTCGGATCGTCGTCGGCGCCGAGATTGGCGTCGATCGAGTCCAAGCGCTCGAGCGAGTGCGCGTAGCGCGGATCGTCACTTCCAAAGAACTCTGCCGCGAACGCCGCAGGGAATCGGGATCTATCGACGTCATGACTCTGCCACGCGCTCGCAGCTGCGAATGCCAGCGGATACCACGTGGCTTCGTAAAGCGATTCGCCGTCATCGTGCCAGACGGTCATGAACATGCCGAGAACGTGCGCGTTGCGTCCGTCTGCAACGAAGCGCGCAATATTGTCGAAGGCAAGATCGAGGCGCGGAAAGATCTCGTTCCAGTTATTCGCGCCGGGGCTGACCATTTGCTCGAAGCCGGCTGAAGCCACACGCGAAATATATCCGGCAAACGATTTTTCTCGGCCGTAGTGAAAATCAACGATGACCGTATCTTTTGGGATCATGCCGAGGATCGACGGATTCTGCTGAATGGCGTCGTCCCAAATCATCGGTCGCGCCCCAAACGGGCGCACGATCGCTTCAACGCGCTTAACATGCGCAGCGAACACCTTTGCGATGTCTACCGCGGCGCTGCGAAGCTCGAGCGGCTCGTCCGAGCCGAGATGGAAGAACGGAACGTTGCCCTCGGCCGCACCGATCTCGCGCAAGAGCGGCGTGAGATATGCATAGGTACCTTCGTTTGCGGGTGAAAGTAGCCACCCGTGCGGCGGCGCCGAGAGCGCGCCGAACTCTTCCCAGCGCAGCGTGTTGTGCATGTGCGCGAGCGTTTGCTGCTCGGGGATCAACGCGACGTGAAAACGCGCTGCGTAATCGCGCAGCTCGCGCAACTGCGCGGGCGTAATCGGATCCACCGGCGCGACGAGCGGATGTTCCGCATCCGCGAAGACGTGCTCCATGTAGATCGAGTAGCCGTTGATCTTCAGCGCCGCAAGCCCACGAATACGTTCCTTGAAATAGCGCATCGTCGGCAGCGGGCCACGTGAAACATCATCCGAGACGATCCGCCAGCGCAGTGCCGGCGCGTCGTCGATTTGCACGCACGGCAGCGTGAAGCCGCCCGGGACACGTCGCGCCAGTTGCGCCAGCGTCATCGCCGCATCAAATGCGCCCTCCGCGTCGGATGCGCTGATCGCGACGCAGGCCGTTCGAAATCGTCAAATGATAGCGCTCGCGCTCGTTGCTTGTTTGCAACGCGTACCGAAACGTCGGCCGGCGCCGCGATTTGCAGTCGCGGAATGCCGAGCGCGCTCCAGCGCTCGTCGATCAGCTCGCGCGCGCCGGAATCGAAGCGTGCATCGATACGCAATGGGCGCGTATAGCGATGGACGGGGACATGTGAGCGCGGACACCCTTTGCGGCTGCGGGACGAGCACGGATGGGTCGAAGCGCGGCTGCCGCCGGGCCCCACGACAAACTGAAAAGGAACGCGGCGGTTGCGAGCAAGCGGCGCACGACGTAGAGTGATTCCTATGGACGAGCCCGCGGTCTCCTTCAACTCGGCCGCTTTTGACGCGCTTACCGGATTGCCGAATCGCGCGCTCTTCGATGATCGTTTGAGCCAGGTGATCGGGATTTCGAATCGATCCGGCCGGCGTTTTGCGATTCACATGTGCGATCTCGACGGATTTCAATCGGTCGCTCGGCGCGCGGGCAACGCCGGCGCGGATGCGGCGCTCAAAGTGATAGCCGAACGTTTCGTTGCCGCATTGCGCGAAAGCGACACGGTCGCGCGTTTTGGTTGGGACGAGTTCGTTGCGCTACAGCCGGAGCTCGAGGACGAAGAGGACGCGCGCGACATGGCCGACCGGTTGCTGCGCGCGCTGTATGCGCCCGATCGCCGTGGGAAGCGACAACCATCAAGTCGGCGTCTCGATCGGGATCGCGCTCTTTCCTTTAGATGGGGAAACGGGACCGTCGCTGCTCGCAGCAGCCGAGCAAGCGCTCCGGCGCGCAAAGGCCCAAGGGCGCGGCGGCGTCGTATTCGCACAAGATAATGCAGCTTCGTCCGCTTGACTGGGGCGTAATCGCAGCGTTCTTTGCGATCAACCTCGGAATCGGCGCCTTTTACGCACGCCGCGGCGGCAAGAGCATGTCGGAATATTTTCTTTCCGGACGCAACGTACCGTGGTGGCTGGCCGGGACGTCGATGGTTGCGACGACGTTCGCCGCCGACACGCCGCTCGCCGTAACCGGGCTTCGTCGCCAAGAACGGCATCGCCGGCAACTGGGTGTGGTGGAACATGGTGATGAGCGGGATTCTCACCACGTTCTTTTTTGCCGCGCTGTGGCGGCGCTCGGGCGTCCTGACCGACGTCGAATTCATCGAGCTGCGCTACAGCGGAAAACCCGCAGCCGCGCTGCGCGCGACGCGCGGCCTCTATCAAGGCGTGATCATCAACACGATCATCATGGGCTGGGTGAATCTTGCGATCGCAAAGATTCTCGGCTTGACGCTCGGCATTCCGAAGTGGGAAGCGATCGGCATTTGTCTCGTGCTCACCGCGATCTACGTCTCGATCGGCGGAATGTGGAGCGTCCTCGTCACCGACGTCTTGCAGTTCGCCGTGAAGATGACGATGACGATCGTGCTCGCCGTCGCGGCGGTCGCTGCCGTCGGCGGCGTCGCTGCCTTGCGCGAAAAGATCGGCGCCCTGGATGCCGCGCATCACATCACGCAAGGCGGCTTGCTCGCGTTTTTTCCGCCGCTGCACGGCGCAGCCTGGATGCCGCTCGAATCGTTTCTCGTATTCATTGCGGTGTCGTGGTGGGCGTCGTCGTATCCGGGCGCCGAGCCCGGAGGCGGCAGCTACGTCGCGCAGCGCATCTTTGCGTCCAAAGACGAGAAGAACTCGATCTTCGCGACGCTGTTCTTCAACGTCGCGCACTACGCGTTGCGTCCGTGGCCGTGGATTCTCGTCGCGCTGAGCGCGCTCGTGCTGTATCCGGCCGGCGTGAAGAACGCGGCCGGCCACGTCGATCCCGAGCTGTTGTACGTGCAGACTATGATCGATCATCTTCCGATCGCTTTGCGCGGCTTGATGATGGCGGGATTCCTCGCGGCCTACATGTCGACGATCGGAACGCATCTCAATCTCGGCGCCTCGTACATGACGAACGATCTCTACCGGCGCTTTCTTGCGTCCGGACGCCGCGGAAGAACACTACGTATGGGTCTCGCGCGCGGCGACGGTCCTGGCGATGATCCTCGCCGCGATCGTGACCGGCTTCATGGATTCGGTCAGCGGCGCGTGGACGTACTTGATCACATTTACGGCCGGCGTCGGCCCCGTGATGATTCTGCGCTGGTATTGGTCGCGGCATCAACGCCTGGAGTGAGATCTCGGCGCTCATATCGTCCGGGATCACGGCGACGGCGCTCAAGCTGCTCGGTGCGTTCGACGGACCGAATCAAGTCGCGCTCAGTCTGCTCGTGACGGTCGCGGTCGCAAGCATCGTTTGGCTTACGGTAACGTTCTCGACGCAACCCGAAAGCGCAGCGACGCTCGAGCGTTTCTATGCACGCGTTCGTCCGGGTGACGAAAATCTCGGGATCGGTTTACGCGATTGGGTCGCGGGCTGCGGCCTCGTCTACGGCATGCTCTTTGGAATCGGAAAGCTTTGTCTGGGGGAGGTCGGCGTGGGAATCGGATGCTTGGCTTTTGCGGCGCGTTTGCTTCATCGTGATCTTGCGCGACGTCGCAGCATCGCGCGCAGCACATCCCCGTGCGCGCGGTCGTAACCGCTGCGCTCGCGCTCGCGCTGATCATCGTACCTTTCAATGTCCGCGCCGCGAGCGACAAAGTGCTCTCAAACGTGAAGGGCAGCGTCTCGTACGAAGATTCCGGAAAGACGACGCAGGTCGCACCCAACGGTTCGATCGCGCTTACCGATAAAGAGACCGCCATAACCGGCGATGCCTCGCTCGGCAAGCTGCAGCTGCCCGATTCGTCGGTCGTCACGCTCGGTTCACAGACGCGCGTGCAGCTTGCGTTCTTCAATCAAACCGACGTCGCGAACGCCCAATTCGTCATCTATCAAGGCAAGACGCGCTTCAAAGTCGAGCATCCGGAAGGCGCCAAAGCAAACTACACGTTCGTCACGCCGACCTCGTCGATCGCCGTGCGCGGAACCGAGGGTGACATCGGCGTCGACGGCGATTCGCTGACGGTCAACGTCTACTCGGCGAGTCAGCCGGTGTCGGTCGCGTTCTCGGGCGGGAAAGTTCAGCTCGTCAACGCCGGACAATCGCTAACGGCAAAGATCGTCAACGGCGTCGTGCAGCTCGCAGTCAACAAGCTCACCCAAGCCGCGGTCGATCAATTCGCCGGCGATTTCGGCGTACCGACCAATTGGAACGATCTCAAGAACCAGCTCTTGAACCAGCTGCCCTCGATCCCGCGCGATCCACTTCTAGCGAGCCGCTTCAGCACAGAGTTTCGTTTCTCGCACTTCGGACACGCGCCGCACGGCGTAGCGCTACCTTCTGACATGACCACGACAACTCAAAGCGGCGCGCCGTATTTCTTTCCCAGCGGGCGTATGTTCAATTTTGTCTTGTCGAGCGACGGCGCGACACGCGGAATGTTGAGCGTATCGCAATACGCCTGCGCGATCGAAAGGAAGACGCGATTCAGCGCTGCGCTTTGAAAGAACGGCGGCTCTTTCCAGAGATCGAGCGTGACGCTTTCGGCATAGAATTTCCCGCCATAAAACGCGGCGATGTTCTGCGCTGCCGCACGCTCGCGTTCGCGCGCGGGTTGTCCGTAGTCGATGAAATAGCGAATAGGGCGTGAAGCCTTGCGCTTTGAAATGCGCTTGCAAGACCAAGCTATCGATCCCGCCGGAATTCAAGCACAGAACCGGTTTCTCGTACGTCGTTCCCGGACAGCGCTTCAGATCGTACTTGACGCCCTCCCATCCGTGAATCTGATAGGAGTTGCCGGGATTCTCGCGACAGTAGCGCGGCCGCGCCGAATAAACCGTGCATTTGAGATCATCGCCGAGAAATGCGCAGCGCGCGCCTTTCTTGCTGACGGTGTAGTAGCGGCGGCCATCTTTGCCTTTTTTGTTTGCGCGAACTTTGGCGGCATTCGGGATATGCTGCGTAGATCGTCGCGAGCTCGTCCTCGCGAATCGCAATGTACTGCTCGTCGGGATCGTGGACGATGCAGCAGTTCCTCGGACACGTCGCGCACTTGCTTCCGTCGAAACGCAGTCCCTCGATCTTTTTCAGATCGTGGAACGCAGATTTTGGATCGTCGTCCGGCCCAAGTAGACTGTCGATCAGGTCGACGTATTGGGTCAGGTCCGTTAGCGGCGGTCCTCCGACCAGAAAACGGCTTGCGCGCGCCGTGCGAACAGCTCCGTGAGCTGCCGAAAGATAGGCGTCGAGCTTGGAGGCTTCGATCGCGTTGGCGCGATCGGCGACCTGAATCAGCTCGTGATCGACCTCGTGCAGCTCTTCGATTTCGGTGTTCGAGAGCTTCGCGTGATCGAGCATGTGGATCAGCTGTTGGTTCGAGAATTCGCACATCAACAGCGTCTTCTCCAGCTGATCGGACGACGGTTTCCGCGAGATCCGCGGCCAGCCGCTCGCGAATGGTGCTCAGCGCCTCCCCGACGTAGGCGCGAACCTGTTTGTCGACGAGATGACGCGCGTCCTCATCGCCGTAGTCGGCGTATGCCGGAATACGCTCTTTTAAAAAGCTCAAGCCGTCCATCGGGGGATGCGTTTCGCCCGCGACGGCTGCCTGCCCTGGAAAAAAAGCCTCATATTCGGGCTGCACGGCGGGAAGTATACCCCGGCAGCCGATAAGTGGGAGATAATGGGAATAGCGCTCCTCGCGCTTGGTGCGGCCGTCGCTGCAATCGTGGTCGCATACGTGCAGGCCCAGCGAGTCATCGCGGCCCAACGCGAGACGGTCCGGGTGCGGAGTATCTTCTCCCGATACGTCTCGCCGAACATCCTCGACGAGCTGTTGGAGCGTCGTGACGCGCGCGCTTTCTCAGCCAAGAGCGGCTATGCGACGGTGCTCGTCTGCCGGATCTGGAATTTCGCGTTGTTCGCCGAGCAGCTCGAGCACGAAGAGACGCTGCGCTATCTCAACGATTTCTACACGCTGGCGGGACGCTCGATTCAAAAGCACCGCGGCATGGTCGACAAGTTTCTCGGCGACGGGATCAGCGGCGCGTTCGGCTTTCCGCTCGAGGACCCGTTGCAAGAAGAGCATGCGGTTCGCGCCGCGATCGACATCATTCGTCTCGTCGACGGGATGAATCAGCGATGGATACGCGAGGGCCGCAAACCCTTGCGCGTCGGGATCGGAATCAACAGCGGCAACGTCGTCGCCGGCGAAGTCGGTTATCCGCAACGCCGCGAGTACACGGTCGTCGGACTACCCGCGACCGTCGCGTCGCGCGTTCAGGAACGTACCGAGCCGATGAGCGCGTACATCATCGTGACCGAGTCGACGCTCGAACCCGTGCGCACGATGTTCATCAATGTCTCGGCCGGGACGGTTCCTCTGCGCGGCATGAAGCGCAACGAGAAATGCTACGTCATTCGCGGTCTTGCGAAACCGGAAGAGAAAGACAATCTTCTTTTGCCGCCGCCGCAAGCGTTTCCGCGCACGCGCATCGACGATCCGCTCGAAGGGCAGGCGACGTTCGACAAACGCATCGCCGGCTTGCCCGAACGCGATCCGGACAAGTCAACCGCTCGAATTCAGCGAGCCCCAACCGCGCGCGCCGATTCCGAAGCCGCGGCCGAATCCAGCTCCGAAGCGCCGCGTGCCGCCACCACCGCCGCCGAAGAGACAACTCGATATTCCGGAGACGGCCGGATTCGGCGCGTATGACGACTCGCCGGCGATGCCGGATCCTGTCGCTGCGGAAGGCTATTACGAAGACAACAGCGGCAGTCCGCCGCTTAAATTGCCGCCGTAAAGCGCGATTCGACGCGCCGGGTTCGCGCCGCCGTATGACGAACCTCGCGATGTCACCTAATGCTCGAATCCCTTAGCCGCGTAGCACGCACGGAAGTCATCTCGTACTTGTCGCGCCGGCCCTACGAGAATGCCTTCATGCAGTGGATCGTCGAGGGTGGTCTCGGTATGGCGACGGCGTACGACTCGATCGCGGTGTGGCGTTCGTACAATCGTCTCGTCGCCGGCGTCGCCTTTTTCGGTCCGCAGATCGCGCTGGCCGCCGAGGACGTCGCGGCGATCGACAGCTTTGCGTTCGAAGCCCGCGAGCGGCCCCGCGCGCGAATGATCGTCGGTCCGCGCCACATCACCAATCACTTTTGGGCACGGATCAAGTCCTGGTATCGCGAGCCGTCCATCGTCCGCCCGTCACAACCGCTCTACGCGATCGATCACATGCCGGCCGGCGGTGACGACATCCCGATCCGGCAAGCGCGCGCCAGCGACCTCGAAATGGTTGCAGCGAACTCAGCCGAGATGATGATCGGGGAGCTCGGATACGATCCGCGTGAACATCGTACGAACTTCATGCACGGGATCTCGCGTCTGATCGAGCGCGGCTGGTGGTGGGTGTGGATCGAAAACGGTGAGCTGCTCTTTCAGTGCAACATCGGTTCGCGCACCGCGCGCACCGCGCAAGTGCAAGGCGTTTGGACACCGCCCGCGCAGCGCGGTAATGGATACGCGACACGTGCGATGCGCGCGATTTGCCGGCGCTTGCTCAACGACGTGCCGACGCTCTCGCTCTACGTGAACGACTTCAACACGAAGGCGATCGAGCTCTACGAGCGCGTCGGATTCGAACGCGTCGGCGAGTTCACGACATATCTGTTCAACGATCCGTAACCTATTTTTTAACTTTTCTTCATTGGCGTGACGGATTGTTCGGCGAATGACCGCTGCCGGTTCTTGATACACGATCACGAACGTGTGCGCGGTCGGCGTCTTGCACGGGACGCTGGCGTCGATGAAGACTTGCACGATACGCGCGCGCGGATGATCGCGAGTTGAAGTCTTCGATCGTGCCCATGCTCTGCGACGGTCCGCAACCTTGCCACACGCCCGTGATTTGACCCGGCGGGAAGTACGCAGCCGGCGGTGCCTGTGGTTGGGGATTGTCGATGATGACGTGGCGCGGAGCGAGCAGCGGCGGTGACGGCAGAGCGGAGCCGGCGATTCCGCGGCCGATGCACTGACGCAAACGAGCACGAACGCGCTCAGGAGGAAGAGCAGCTTTCTCATGATGCGGCGCTTCGCTTCCATGCCGAATGACACATGTTTAGGTGCTGAGCGAACAAGCGACGCATCGTCTTGGTATAACGCGCGCGTGTTTCTTCGCCGCGCACGTGGCGGCCATCACGGACGAGATGCGTTCCGCCGGCGAAGACGTCTTTGACGAGGTCGCGTCCGCCGCTAAAGAGCCACGCGTCGAGAATCATTTCGGGCGGACATGCCGCGAGCGCGACATTCTCGAGATCGAGCGCGACGAGATCGGCGCGCTTTCCCGTCTCGATCGTTCCGGCGTCGATCGCAAGCGATTGCGCACCGCCGCGCGCTGCGCGCGTGTAGTGGTGATCGAGCAGCGTTCGGCCTTGACGAACCAAGCGTTGCCCGTATTCGAGCAGACGCAACTCTTGCGCCGGATCGACCGTCACATGACTGTCCGAGCCGATTGCGATCGCTCCGCCGGCGCGCAAGAACACTTCGGCCGGAAAATACCGTCACCAAGATTGGCTTCGGTCGTCGGACACAGTCCGGCGACCGCGCCGGTTTGCGCAAGCAAGCGTGTCTCGTTCGGTTCGAGGTGCGTTGCGTGAACGAGCGTCCACGTGCTGTTGACGGGAGCGTTCGCGAGCAGCCACGCGATCGGATTGCGCCGTAACGCCGCACGCAGTCCTCGACTTCGCGCCGTTGCTCTGCGATGTGGATGTGAATCGGCGTACCGTTGCGGTTCGCGAGCGCAGCCAGCAAGTCGCGAAGCTCGTGCTGCGTGACGGCGCGCAGCGAGTGTGGCGCTACGCCGGCATGCGTTTGGCTTCGAAGCGTCTCGAACATCGCGATCAGATCGTCAACGCTCGTAACGAAGCGGCGCTGCGACGGTAGAACGGGTTCGCCGCCGAATCCGCCGTGACGATAGAGCACGAGAAGCAGCGTAAGATCGATGCCCGCGCTCTGCGCAGCCGCAACGATACGATCCGACATCTCCGTGCGCGTCGCGTAAGGCGCGCCGCTCGGATCGTTGTGAAGATAGTGGAATTCGCCGACCGACGTGTAACCGGCTTCGAGCATTTGGACGTACAGATACTCGGCGATGCTTTCGACGTCGTCGGGATCGACGCGCGACGCCAAATCGTACATGCCTTCGCGCCACGTCCAAAAATCGTCGCGTCCGGTTGCCTGCCGCTCGAGACGCCCGGCCAGCGCGCGTTGGAAAGCGTGCGAGTGCACGTTGGGCATCCCGGGGACGACTGCACCGGCCAGTTTCGTTGCGCCGTTAGCCGCCGAATCCGGTTCGATGCGTTCGATTGACCCGTTCGCACCGACGTCGATACGAACGTTGCGCGCCCACCCCGATGGGAGCAACGCGAGATCTGCGAAGTAGCTCGAGTGCGCCGGCATCAGCTATTGCATCGGTAGATCGAGATCGTATTCCCGCGCGCAATCGATCGCTTCTTGATATCCAGCATCGGCATGACGCATGACGCCCGTAGCCGGGTCGTTCGTGAGGACGCGCTCGATGCGTTTCGCCGCAGCTTCGGTGCCGTCGCACACGATTACGAGGCCGGCGTGCTGCGAGAAGCCCATGCCGACACCGCCGCCGTGATGCAAACTCACCCAGGTCGCGCCGCTGGCGCAATTCAAGAGCGCGTTGAGCATCGGCCAATCCGAGACGGCATCGGATCCGTCGCGCATTCCTTCGGTCTCTCGATTCGGGCTCGCAACCGAACCGGAGTCGAGATGATCGCGTCCGATCACGATCGGTGCTTTTAGCTCCCCGCGCGCAACCATCTCGTTGAATGCGAGTCCGACTCGGGCGCGATCGCCGAGTCCGAGCCAGCAAATGCGTGCGGGCAGACCTTGGAAGGCGATGCGTTCGCGCGCCATGTCCAGCCAGTGATGCAAGTCTTTGTCGTCGCGAACGACTTCTTTGACTTTCGCATCGGTCCGATAGATATCGTCGGGATCGCCGGAGAGCGCAACCCACCGAAACGGCCCGACACCGCGGCAAAACAACGGCCGTATGTAGGCCGGAACGAAGCCTTGATAGGCGAACGCATCTTGCAGGCCTTCTTCCGATGCGACTTGGCGAATGTTGTTGCCGTAGTCGAACGTCGGAACGCCCATCCGGTGATAAGCGAGCATCGCTTCAACGTGCACGCGCATCGAGCGGCGCGCCGCGACTTCGACCTCGCGGGGTGTGGATTTCCGCAGCAGAGCGCACGCTCGAGATCCCAACCGGCCGGCAAATAGCCGTTGATCGGATCGTGCGCACTCGTTTGATCGGTGACCGCGTCGGGACGAACGCCACGATGCACGAGCTGGGGCAAGATCTCGGCGGCGTTGCCGAGGACGGCGACCGACGTCGGACGATTCGTTCGCGTCGCCTCCGCGATGCGCGCGAGCGCATCGTCGAGATCGCGTGCGCGAACGTCAAGGTACTTTGAATCCAGCCGACGCTGAATGCGGCTCGGATCGCACTCGATGACGAGCATCGATGCGCCGGCCATCGTTGCCGCAAGCGGCTGCGCGCCGCCCATCCCGCCAAGCCCGGCGGTAAGGATCCACTTTCCGGCAAGACTTCCGTTATAGTGGCGGCGTCCGACCTCCGCAAATGTCTCGTACGTTCCTTGCACGATGCCTTGAGAGCCGATGTAAATCCACGAGCCGGCCGTCATTTGGCCGAACATCATCAGACCTTTGCGATCCAGCTCGTTAAATGTCTCCCACGTCGCCCAATGCGGGACGATATTCGAATTCGCGATCAGCACGCGCGGCGCATCGGCGTGCGTCTTGAAGACGCCGACCGGCTTTCCGGATTGGATTAGCAGCGTTTCATCGGCATCTAGGCGCTTCAGCACGTCGACGATAGCATCGAAACACGCCCAGTTGCGCGCGGCTTTCCCGATGCCGCCGTAGACGATTAGCTCCGACGGATTTTCTGCAACCTCCGGATCGAGATTGTTCATGATCATCCGAAGCGGCGCTTCAGTCAGCCAGCTCTTTGCGGTGAGCGTCGTGCCGCGTGGAGCGCGTACGACGCGATGCGATGCAACTGCGGTCATGATGTTGTCCCTGCGAAATAGCGCCCGCGCTTTACGGTACCGAGGCACCGCGTTTGTCCGAAGCTGTACGGCAGCTCGGCCGGATGCTTCGCATCCCACAGCGCAAAGTCGGCGTCTTTGCCCTTCTCCAGCGTTCCAACGCGTTCCCCGATTCCGAGCGCGCGGGCTGCATGCGAAGTTACAGCGTGCATCACTTCGGTCGGCAGCAACCCGAAGCGAACGCACGCCATGTTGAGTGCAACGAGAATCGACGGATTGGGCGACGTGCCCGGATTGCAATCGGTCGCAATCGCAATCGGAACGCCCGCGATGCGCAGGCTCTCGACCGGTGGGAGCTCCTTCTCCCCGATGAAGTACGACGCGGTCGGCAGGAGCACGGCCACGACGCCGCTCCGCGCAAAGGCTTCGATGTCCGAAGGCGTCAGATGCTCGCAATGATCGGCTGAGAGCGCTCGGAACTCAGCTGCGAGCTCGGGCCCGCCGTTGAAGCTCAGCTGCCCGGCATGCAGCTTTACCGGAATACCCAGCCGCGTCGCCTCGCGGAAAATACGCTGCACTTCTTGCGGCGAAAACGCGATGTTCTCGCAGAACGCATCGACGGCGTCGATCAAACCGTCGCGCACGCCTTCGCGTAGCACCTCACACACGAGGGCAATGTATCCGTCGCGATCCGAAGCGAACTCACGCGGCACGGTGTGCGCGCCCAAGTACGTCGTCTTCACCGTAATCGGAAAGCGTTCGCCGAGCGCACGAGCCACGCGCAGCATGCGCAGCTCCGTTTCTCGATCGAGCCCGTAACCCGATTTGATCTCGATCGTCGTAACGCCGCCGGCACGCATCATCGCCACGCGCTGTGACGCCTCCTCGAAGAGGTCCTCAAACGATGCCGCGCGCGTCTTTGCGACCGTGTTCTGAATCCCGCCCCCCGTCTTTGCAATCTCGGCGTACGTCGCTCCGCCAAGACGCATCTCGAATTCCGAAGCGCGACTGCCGGCATAGATCAGATGCGTATGGCAGTCGATCAGTCCGGGCGTGATGAGTTTTCCGCCGAGATCGACGACCTCGCGGGCGATCTGTCCGGGAACGTCAGGAAGCTCGGAGCGCGGTCCTATCCATGCGATGTGCTCGCCATGCGCTGCAATCGCACCGTCCCCAATCAGGCCGTATTGATCGCCCACCATGGTCGCGATCTCGCAGCCGATCCAAAGCGTGTCCCATTGCGACACCCGGTTTAGCGAACCGGAACGGTTTGCAACGACTCCGCGAGCGCGGTGAGCGTCAGGTCGATCTCGGCTTCACGCATCGGCGTCGAGATGACGAATGCACCGCGCGCCATCATCAGCACGCCGCGATTGAGCATCTCGCGGTGAACGCGATCCGTGAACGGTGTGTTGATCGGCGCGATCGCGACCATCGATCCGACGCCCTGAGCCTTCGCAGGCGCATCCGCGTCTTTGAGAATCCCCTCAATTCCACGCACGAGGCGGTCACCCAGCAAGTTGATGCGCGCGATTTCGTCTGCGGTCAAAATCTCCATCGAGACTCTTCCGGCCGTCATCGCAAGCGGATTGGCGTTGTACGTGCCGTGATGGTGTAGTTTCGGATGCGCGCTGCCGTCACCGAACACCGACATCACTTCTTTGCGTCCACCAAGCGCGCCGATCGGGATGCCGCCCCCGATGATCTTGCCGAGCGCCGTGAGATCCGCTTCGACCTTATAGCGCGCTTGAGCGCCGTGGTAGTCGATGCGGAACGAAAAGACTTCGTCCATGATCAGTAGCTTGTTATTCTTACGCGTCCAGGACCTGAGCGCCCGAATGTACTCCGGCGTGAGCTCGGCGAATCCGAGGCGACCGATGATTGGATCGAAGATCGCGCCGGCAAGCTCGGCTTTATTCGCATCGAGAATCTGCAGCGCGCGATCGACGTCGTTGCAGGGGAGCATAACGTTCTCGAAATCGTAGGCACCGTGGTAAGCTCCCTCGACGCGCGCGACCTTCGGACGGTCGGTGTAGGCGCGCGCGGCTTTGACGGCGAGCATTACGGCCTCCGTCCCGGAGTTGCAAAATTGCAAATGCTCGACCGTCGGCAAACGCCCGACGAGCAGCTCGGCAAGCTCGATATCGGATTCCGTCGGCATGCCGACCGCCATCAGCTTGCCGGCTTGTTGCGTGAGCGCCGCGACGATCTTCGGATGCGAGTGCCCGTGAATCATCGAGGAGTAGTTGTTGATGAAATCGATGCGCTCGACGCCGTCGGCGTCCCTCACCATGAAACCGTGTCCGCTGACCGCATAGAGCGGATACGGATCGAATGTAACGGTCCGTCGCGTGCTGCCGTCCGGGAACACGTGCTTCGCGCGTTCGAAGAGCTGGGCCGAGCGCGACGAAGGATCGGGATATCTGCTCATAGTGGACCTCCGATAGCGTTTTCCGCAGCGGTGATCAGCGCGCCGGACCGCAGCAGCTCCCGACCGGCGGTAATATCGTCGGCGAGGATGCGATCGTCGCCGAGCGGCGCTATTGTTTCGCGCGCGCGGTCGTAGGCAGCACCGGTGCCGACACCCGAACGCCGCGGCCGGCGAAAATCAGTCGCCGCAAGCGACGCGAGCAACTCGCACGCAAGCGCGCCTTCGACATTGTCGACGATCGCATCCAGCGTGCGCGCCGCGATCGTTCCCATGCTGACGTGATCTTCTTGACCCGCCGAGGTCGGAATCGAATCGACGCCGGACGGGAACGCGAGCCCTTTGCTTTCGCTGACGAGTGACGCCGCCGTATATTGCGCCAGCATCAGACCGGATTGCAAGCCGGGATTTTGCGCGAGAAACAGCGGCAGGCCCCGTTCTTCGCCATTGAGCAAGAGATATAATCTGCGCTCGCTGATGCTCGCGAGCTGTACGAGACTCGCCTTGAGCATGTCGCTCGCGGTCGCAATCGGCTGACCGTGAAAATTTCCTCCGGTCAGAAACTCATCGTGTTCCGCGAAGACGAGCGGATTGTCGGTGACCGAGATCGCTTCGATCTCGATCACGCTGCGCGCATAGCGCGCGGCATCGCGCACCGAACCGTGCACGACCGGAATACACCGAAATGAATACGGATCCTGAACGCGTCCGCAATCGCGATGCGAAAGCATGATGACCGATTCGGCCAACAGCGCGCGCAGATTTGTGGCAACCTGCGACTGACCAGGATGCGGCCGGAGCGCGTTGATGCGCTCGTCGAAAACGCGATCGGTGCCGAGAAATGCTTCGAGTGACATCGCACCGATGACGTCGGCGGCTTTGATGAGCCGCTCCGCGCGCAGGAGCGCTAGCGCTGCGATGGCGGTCATCACTTCGGTGCCGTTGACGAGCGAGAGCCCTTCTTTTGCGCCGAGCCGAATCGGTTCGAGACCGGCTTTGCGTAGCGCGACCGCGCTCGGCAGAAGCTCGCCGTCATAGTAGGCCTTGCCTTCGCCGATGAGCGTCAGCGTCATGTGCGCGAGCGGCGCGAGATCGCCGCTGGCGCCAACCGAACCTTGCGACGGTACGTATGGCGTGACGTCGTGATTGAGCATTGCCGTCAAGAGGTCGACCGTCGACCATCGCACGCCGGAGTGTCCGGCCGCAAGCGTACTGATGCGCAATACGCCCGCGGCTCGTACCTGCGGAATCGCCAGCGGCGCACCCGTTCCAGACGCGTGGCTGCGCACGAGATTCTCTTGGAGCTTTTCCGTTTCGTCGGGTGCGATCAGCACGTTCGCCATCCGGCCGAAGCCGGTCGTCACGCCGTAGATCGCGGCACCGAGCGCATACTGCCGCTCGACCGATTCACGCGCGCGCGCGATATTGTTGCGCGCAGCGTCCGTTATTTCAACCGGAACCTTGTGCAGCGCGACGTCTTCGATCGCCTCGAGCGGCAGATGTCTGCCGTCAATCGCGAGAAGCATAGTGAGTCTCCCCTTCTAGCTAGGTGCCACCGACCCCGTGCAAATTCGGCCAGGTGAGGTCGTCGTACGATGCCGCCTTGGAGACGATGCCGATCTTCTGCATGAACGCTGCGAGCGCAGCCTCGCCCGTTGGTACGGGCGAGAATTTCACGCCCGGCTGCTGAATCTCAGCGAGCCAATCGTCGGCGCTCATCGTCCCACCCTGATCCGCAGCGAGAAATTCGGCGGCGACCTTGGGATTCGCGTTCATCCAGGCGATTGCGTCTTGGATCGCGTGCACGACCGCATCGTACTCTTTCGTGCGATCGTGAAAATGACCGGACGCGGCGGCGAGAATCGGCATGCAGTCCGCGGCGGCAAAATCATGATTGCTGAGAATTACGTGCATCCCGGGTTCGCGCAAGAGCGTCCGAATGAACGGCGGCGTCGCGAACTCGCCGGTAAGCTCGTGTTTTTCCACGGCGGTGACTGCGGCGGGGTGCGACATCGTCGCCATGTTACCGTCGAGAGCGCTCGGATTGTTGAAGTAGACGTCACCCGCCATCTTCATTTCCATGGCTTGCAGCGAGCTGCTCGAAACGACGTTCACCTTGTCGCCGGCTTTGAGATCGCGAACCGATTTGATGTCGTCACGATACGTGATCAGTTCCGTCGGAACGAAAGCCATGCCGACGGCAATCTTCAGATCGACACCTTTGTCGGCGGCTTGAATCACCGGTGCAACGCCGAGTCCTCCGATATCGACGGTCCCGGCCAGCAACGCGTCACGCACAGCCGGTCCACCCGCGAGATGCTGGATACTGATCTCAGCACCCGGCAGATACTTGTGAATGAACTCCGGCTTCTTCGCTACGATATAGAGCGGCGCGTAACCGAGCCCGTATTCGATTGCGACTCGGATTTGATCGCTGGGTTGGGCCAAGGATGACGTGCACATTGCGAGCGCCAAGACACCCGAGAATATGAATCTTGGATTGAAGGGTCGCACAGTTCTCATCACTGGTGCTTCGCGAGGGATCGGGCGAGCCACTGCGGACGCCTTCGCAGCTGAAGGTGCCGCGCTGCATTTGGTCGCGCGTGGACTCGAGGGATTGCAACTGGCGAGCAAAGAGATCGCACGCGATCACGGCGTCGAGGCGACGACGCATGCCATCGATCTCGCGAAGCCGGGCGCAACCGAGACACTTTCTAAGGCCTGCCCAAACCCGGATATCGTCATCAACAACGCCGGCGGAATACCCGGAGGCGAGTTGCTTGCGTTCACGGATGCCGAGTGGCGCGCCGGGTGGGAATCAAAGGTTTTCGGATACATCGATCTGACGCGCCGATACTACGCACCGATGAAAGAGCGCGGGCGTGGCGTCATCATCAATATTATTGGCGTCGCGGCCGAGCGGCTCGATTACAACTATGCCGCCGGCTCGGCCGGAAACGCCGGGCTCGTCGCGTTAACGCGCGCCGTCGGCAGCTATAGTCTCGATTTCGGCGTGCGCGTACTCGGCGTGAATCCCGGATATTTCGCGACGGAACGCGCCACCGGATTGATGCGTCGCCGCGCCGAGACGATGTTCGGCGATCCCGAACGCTGGCGTGAGTTAACGAAAAATCTCCCGGCGAGTCGAATGCTCGAACCGCAAGAGATCGCTAACGTCGTCGTCTTTCTTGCTTCCGACCGCGCGTCCGCTGTTTGCGGAGAGGTTCTTTCGGTGGACGGAGGCTTGGCGATCCGTCACTGAGGGCTACAGCGGCACGTTTCGAACGAGAAATTCCTGCACGGGTGTCTCGACTATCTTCTTGCCACTGCCGTTACTACGGAGATCCATCCTACCCTGAAAATAGACCTTCGTACGATCTGGAACTTTCGATAGCGGAAAGGTGGCGTGCAACGTTACACCGCCTAGCGTCGGCGAGACGATCTGAGTCTCCAGTGGATGCGATAAGGTCAAGCGTGGCGTGGTTGCCCAAGCAATACGGCACTGACCCGTATAAGGACCAGTATCGCAATGGAGAGTCAGGTGAATAGCCTGCGTATCCACCCTTGCACTCAGTGAAGCTGACGGTGTATTGGAGATGTTCGGGCTTGGCGTGGGTGTCGGGATCGGCGCCGTACGCAAAAAACCGATTTTGGTGTAAAGAGTCCCCGTCTTCGTGTGCGTATCGTCCGCGAAGTATTTAAGTGTACCTCGAAAATAATAGACGGTGCCCGGGACCAGTCCGTGCACGTCATATTGATAAGTCCCGACGGACACGTAGTTTGTGGGACCATTATGCAACTCGTCCCGCTCGGCCGTTTTCACTGCGTCGGAGAGATTGCTGCTCTTCCCGTATTCCGTCCACGTTTTGCACCGCTGGTTGTAGCAGTGATACCTGAAGCCGATAGTCGCCGCAGTTTGTGTGACGTTTTGGCAAAATTCGCCCACGATAATAGGCGTCTGGGCAGCGCCAACCCCCATAATTCCTATCGATAATGCAAGGAGGACACCACGTAAGAGCAAGCGGCTCTTCATCCTGAGACTCCAAATCGAAGCAGACTGACACTTGGCGGGAGCGTGTAGGAATCGAACCTACCAGCCGCCTTGCGACGGCCTCAACGGTTTTGAAGACCGTGCGAGCCACCAGACCCGTACGCTCCCATGATCGTGAAAAGCCTTATTTCATGCGGGTTTGCGCGGCACCCGCTCGCGGTAACCGGATGGCCGCCCAACGTCATCTTAACTACGATATCCCGGCAGGTTACAACAGTGAAACGATATCGACTAAGTCCGAATCGTCGCCAATAATCTGGTCGGCGATCAAGACAAGGTTACCGGCGCCTGATCCCATGGCGTGGCAATCGTCCAGAACGAGAGGCGTGGTGCCGTGCCGGTGAACCGCAACAGTAAGGCGCGCCGTGCTGTTCGCAGAATGCTCAGCGAATGCGGCGGTCTTGAACGTGAATATGTTATCGTTCCGTTTGACCAGAGTGCCGCGTGCGACCTCAACATCGTTTGCATAGAATATGGCTGCGTGGTTCATTTGTTCCCCGTACCTCGTCTCCACGAAGACGGCGCGCTCCTTGCACATCGACCCATCATCCATCTTCTCGACGCACCACACCATGCTCTGCATCGGCGGCGCGCCCGTCACGTCGACGCCGAAGGCGGCGTACGACCGGCGTTCGTGGCCGTCGGGGCAGCGGTAGAGATTATAGGGTTTCGCCATACGGTCATTCTCCATATGACCCTCATATTCGAGTCGCCGCCGGATGTTTCCGGCGGTTTCCGGGCGCCTCGGCGATCGGCTTGATTCGCTCGGCACGAAACGGACCAGTTTTTGGCCTGGGATCGGTCCCGTTACGCGGCTAGCGATTTCTGTGGGGTTGGCGTAATTTCATAGAATATATCTATGCTGCTCAGTGCGCATCTTGTGACGGTACCGCGGCCGTAAATTTTCAGAGGGAATGCGACTCACGCAGACTCAATGCGACTGGCGCAAAAATGATCGGCCGTCCTCTTGGGGGCGGCTCCAGGACCGCAGTGCCGAACCGACGTAGCGCAGTCCGGTGATAGTTTTCTTGGCATCGCTCTACCTTGCTCTGGGTCTGGCCAACCTGGACTTTCGCAAAGGCTGGTGGCAGGGTCAGTATCGCCGCTTGCTCGTTGGCGTGCCCGTCATCGTGGTGTTCGTCTACATGACGATGCCGCCGTTGGTCTTTCCTCAGGCGATAACGCTGCTCTTATTGACGCTGATCCCCAATACAGTCTACAGCGTACTGATAGCTGCGAGGACGTTCATCATAACGCGCCGTTTCGTTTCGTTCGGTCGCGCCCCGATCGTGCCGTACGTGCTTGCGTGCGCCGTCGTCGGCGGCTACGCGCTGATCCTGGCCATTGCGCCGATCGCCGATGCGAGCGGCTTGCGCGATCTCGCCGGCGTCACGCAAACCAGCACGCTGGCACCGGCTGCCGACCTCGCACACGTGCGCATCGTTCCGATCGAATCCGCGCGTTTCGCCGGCGACAAAGTTATAGGTCAGTTGGGTACGTACTATCAGGCCGGCGAGTACAACGTTCAGTTCGCGCAAGGCCGGCTCGTGTGGGCTACGGTGCTCGAGTTCCACGACCCGATTCAATGGATCTTTCGGCACACGAGTCCGGGTGTGATCATTGTGAGTGCGGAGAATCCGGACGTGGCTGCGGAGCTTCGTCAGGGCACGCCGATGCGATACATCCCTTCGGCTTACCTCAACGACAATCTCTTCCGGCACGTATACATGACCTACGGTTCCGACGAGATCCTGGAGACGACGCTTCAACTCGATGACAAGGGCAACCCGTACGAACTCGCGACCCTCGGTCGCCCGACGATCGGCTGGACCGGTGAGCGCGTCACCGCGGTTGTGATCGTCGATCCGGCGACAGGGGCGATGCAGCGCATCCCGCGCGCAGATTTCGGCTCGCTGCCGCAGTGGGTGAGCCGCGTCTATCCGCCCGACATTGCGCTAGCTTACAACGAATGGTTCGGCCGCTACGTTCACGGTTTCTGGAACAGTCTCTTTGCCCGACGCGACGTTCACCTGCCGGCGCGCGATGGCGTTTCCGGTCTGGTGCTGAACGGGAGCCGGTTCGTTTGGTTCGTCGACCACACGTCACCGGCGGCGACAGACGCCTCGATGACGGGATTCACCTACATGGATAGCAGGACAGGCGCGATGACCTACTATACGGCTTCGGGCGGTGAGTTCAACTCGACTGGCGCGGAGAACGCCGTATCTGCAAATCCACTCGTTCGTCAGGGCCGTTTGCTGCCGACGCAGCCGATTCTCTACAACGTGTTCGGTCAAACCACGTGGGTTGTCCCGGTTATCGCGGACAACGGAAAGTACCAAACCCTCGCGCTCGTGCGAGCGACCGATGGCGAGGTCGTTGTAGGAAACGCGAGCGCACCGTCGGCTAGCGCGGATGCCTTTTCTGCGTACCGCGATCTGCTCGGGGGGCGCGTCGCCGGCTCAGGCTCGGCCGAGCATGTGGCCGGCGCCGTCGACCGGGTTGCCCAGAGCGGAACGTCGATCTACTTTACCGTTCGCGGAAGTCCGCGCGCCTTCGTACTTCACGATACTGCAAATCCGGCTGCACTTCTGATGCGCAGCGGAGATCGCGTCACATTCGTCGTCCAGGGCGAGGATACGAGTGCGACAAGCGTCCGTGACTTCCAAAACACGAGCTTGGCCGGTAGTCGAAAACGCACTCCCAGTTAAGCTGAACAGCGTGCGACACCATCGACTTCGTCCTCACCGGAACGCTACTCGGCTAGCGGCTTCTCGCGGTCACGAGCCAAATCCCTGAGCCGAGGTACATCCCGGACTCTGACGCGCGCTTTTGCAGTGCGATGCCGATCGCGTCTTCTGCAGCTCGCCGAGCATTTTCGTCGACGCCGTCGAGCAGTCGACCCGCCGGGCCGATGCGTGACGAGCATGAATTTCGCGTCGTCTAGTTGATCCAGTTTTCCGATCAACAGCTGCTCGTCGTGCGGCACGATCGTGATATCCGAAAATCCAGCTTCCGTCAGAATCCGTTCGACGCGCTTTGCATCCGCAAATGCAAGCGGTCCGGGCGCATCGGGCGGCGGCCGGTTGGGGCGGAGGCGCGAAGCGCTTCGCTTCCGCGAACGGAACCGAGAACCACGGATTCTCTTCCATCGTACGCCAGCACGCAAAGGCGATGCGACCGTTCGGTTTGAGCGCACGACGCAGATTCGCAAACGCTGCGACCGGATCGCTGAAGAACATCACGCCGAATTGCGAGAACACGAGATCGAAGCGTGCCGCTGAAGGCGTGTCGTTGATGCATCGGACAAGGATCAGCTCGACGTCGTCGGCGCCGGAACGTGCGCACGTTCTCGCGCGCAGCATCGAGGATGACGCCCGAGATATCGAGTCCCACGACGCGACCGGGCCGAACCGCTTTCGCGAGCTCGACCGTTGTCCGCGCCGTACCACAGCCGACGTCAAGGACGTGCTTCGCCGGGCTGCGGAGCTGCGGCGCGCAAGAGCGCGTCGGTCAGCGGAATGAAGAGGGTCGTCGTACGCGCCAGCGAATTTTGTCCAGCGTGCGCCACCCTCGTTGTTCCAGTACTCGAATTGATCGATACTCGCCACTCTGGGGAAGTCTACTGCAATGACGTCCGCGTCCTTGCTGATCGCGACCGTCGCCGCGGTCGGCGTCCTGCACACGATGGTTCCGGACCACTGGGCACCGATCGCCGTATTGGCTCGCGGGCAAGGCTGGTCACGCGGTCGGACGGCGCGTGCAGCGGCCCTCGCGGGCTTCGGCCACGTTACCATCGACGCTCTTGCTCGGACTCGCTCGCGTGGGCAATCGGCACGATCGCGGCCGCGCACTACGCGCATCTCGTCAATCGGATCTCAGCGGTCGCCCTGATTGCGTTCGGCGCCTGGATCGCATATACGCGGATGGCGCGAAATCGCAAGCGCAGATGACGAGCAAAATCTTGGGCATGCGCACGCTCATCGCCACGGCGACGGAACCGAGCACGTTCATTGGCACGATCACGACCACGCGACGTGGCACGTCGCGAACGGCGGCACGATCGCGATGCACGAGCACGCGCACAGTATTACGGGACGCACAGCACTCTTGCTCATCCTCGGCTCGTCACCGATGATCGAGGGTCTTGCCCGCATTCTTTCGCAGCGTCGTCGTACGGCAGCGGCGCTCTTGGGCACGAATGGCCGTCGTCTTCGCGGTCTCAACGATCGGAACGTACGTCGTCCTCTCGACCGCCGCGCTGGGCGGATTCGAACGACTTTCGCTCGGTAAATTCGAGCGCTACGGCGAGGTTTTGAGCGGCGCGGTCGTCGCCTGCGTGGGCGTCGTCGCCCTGTTTACTTAACTTCCATCTTTTCTGCGCCGTCCCATGCGCCCGGGCCGCGCTCGTGGACGACCGTGAGCGAACAACGATCGCGGAAGAACGCTGCGGGTGCGTCATCGGGGTGCAGCTCCGCAATGCGTCCGAAAATCTTGCCGGCGGTAAGGAACGTGCCTTTACGAAATTCCGCCATCGCACTGTCGAACGCGTCTTGCGTTTTATCTTTGTGTTCGATCAGCTCGGCCGGATCGTTGTTGTAGCATTCGTAGATCTCGACGCTTTGCGTTTTGCCTTTGGCCTTAACGCCGCCCAGATGCCGGAGCTTGAACGTATTATCCGGGTGTAAGCACTCGACGACTGCGCCGCTGACGAGCAGGCCAACCCGATACGTCTTCGTGAGTCCTTCGAGACGCGAAGCGACGTTGACGGCGTCCGCGATAACCGTCGTTTGCATTCGCTCGTCTTCGCCGATGGTGCCCAGGATCAACTCACCGCGATGGATTCCGATACCGATCGCAATCGGAACGTAGCCGGCCATGCGTCGTCCCTGATTGTATTTGAAGACGGCCTTCTGGAGATTGACGCCGGCTTCAAGCGCGTCGTCCGGATCGTTCGGGAAAAGCGCCATGATTGCATCGCCGATGTACTTGTCGATGAATCCCTTGTGCGCACGAATGATCGGATTGACGTTTCGGAGATACGAATTGAGGAACTTGAAGTTTTCTTGCGGCGTCAGCGCTTCGGAGAGCGACGTAAAATCGCGGATGTCCGAGAAGAACACGGTCATCTCACGCTGGACGTGATCGCCGAGCTTGACTTCGGAGAGCGACTTCTTATCGAGGTTTTCGAGAAACTCTTTCGGGACGAACCGCAAGAACGCATCGTCGGCAAGTTTGAGGACGGCAGTCTCATCGGCTTCTTGCGTCGACGAATGGATTTGGACTTTGAAGTCTGCCATGCGCCGGCGTTGCAACGAAAGCGCGATGCGCCGCGTCACCATGAGCGGCGTCTTCGCATCGACCGGTGTGAGAATAAAATCTTCTGCGCCGTATTGCAAACACGACTGAATGCGATCGGTCGCCGTCGACGGTGCGGTGACAACGACGGGAATACGCGCGGCACCGGTACTGTCTTCTGACGGGTGAAGCGGCGCGAAGCAGTTTGAGGACGTCGCCACTCGATTGCATCAAATCAAGGACGAGGATGTCGCATTGTTGCGCGCTGAGGAGCGGCAAAGCTTCGCCCGGCGTAGCGAATTTTACGTCGTTCATTCCGGCGGCTTTGAGCAACGCTTCCAGGGTGCGGTTGTCAGCTTCCTGACCACCGACCCTCAGGATCCGGTCTTGGGACAAACGGCCTTCCTCCGAACACCTATTTTGCGGCGGTGGGTCGCTTGTTTCCCCTGTTGTGCATACATCTGGACGGCCGGAGGAGTGATAGAGCGCAATTTATTGGGCTGCTCTGCTTTTGAGCCGAGCGATCTGACGGCGGCACCCCCGGCGCGACTTACGAATCTGCACATTTTAAGGAAAGGTTAGGCCACGTCATCGACGGCAATAGGGCGTCTCCGATACTTGCCTTCCCAAGGAGATCAGAACCCTATGCGGCCTCGTTATATTGCGTCGCTTATTGGCGTTGCTCTCGCACTTGCGATCCTCGCCGCATGCGGCGGCGGTACGACTAGTACCGTGAAGAATTTTACGCCGGCGAACGTCTCGCTCGCACGAGCGCGCCGCTTTCGCCGACGGCGCTGGCACAACAGCCGGTTGCGACTTCGGTCCCTGCACCGGCGGGGTACTCGCAAAGTGTCTCGGCTGCGCTCGTCACTGCTGCAGCTAACACAACCGTCGCAATTAAGGAAGGCAACTCGAATCCGAGCGGCATTCCCGGCGCTCAGCTTTGCGACAAAGTCCGGCGGCGGCGGCGTTCTGACGATGAGCAAAGATCGGCCCATGGTCTAGCGGGCAGACCAACGCCGATTTATTATGACGTGATCACGCCGAGCGCATCGATCACCGTTGCCGGCACGGTCAGCTTCACGCAAACATTCCCGGCCGGGACGTTGGCATCGGGAGTCAACTACTATCTCGCGTTCTACGACAGCACGCAAGCCTCGCCGACGTGGCAGACGATTTCGGGTCCCGTCACGACGAGCGACGGTGTGACTCTAACGTTCAGCGGAACGGTCGGTTCTGTTCACGCTGCAGCAGGATGCCGCGTACGGCTTCTGCGTCTTCTCCGTGAGCGGAACGTCGACGCCACCGCCGTCGAGCAAGCACAAGAAACGGCATATCTCGCTCAAGGTACGGCCGGAATCGTGATCGTCAACACGAGCGGCGCCGTCGTGAATACGTTGAACATCAATTCAAATTCGGTCGCGCTCGACGACAGTGCGAACCTCTACAATGATTACTCGGGCCACCCCGGCGCCGTCAGCGACGACGCCTCCGCCCACGATTCAGAAATTTGCCGCTGGTTCAACGACGGCCAGCGCAACCTACGTTTCAGCAGTACCCGCCGGCCAACCGGGAATCTATGAATTCGGCGTCGATAGCAGCGGCAGCGGCGAGCTCGTGAACTTCTGGCATCGAACTTCAGTACCTTCCCATACACGGTCTACGCGGAAGTGTGGCCCGCTGGTTCGACGGGCGGCGCACCGAGCTACACGCTCAGCGCCCAGTCGTCGCAACATCAGCGTTCGACGTCCAACACGACGGCACGATCTATCTCGCCAACAACAACGGTACGACGGCAAGCTACAACGTGTACGCGCCTGGCAGCTCGACGCCGACGCGTACCGTGCCCGAGACAATCGTAACCGGCTCGAACGTAGCGGCCTTCGCGCCAAATTATATGACCGTTGGCCCCGATGGGACGATCTACGTCACTGAATACAGCTACATCCAGCCGGATACGCTGGCGGGTCTCTACATCTACCCGCCGAGCGGCTCCGAGAAGTTCGTTGCAACGACGACCGATGCCAATGGTAACGGGCCGCAGGGAGTTGACGTCGACGCGGTCGGCAACATCTACGTCGGCAACAACAACGCCGCAGACCTCACTGGCGGTGGCAGCGGACCGCAACAATCGGACGATCTGAACGATATCGAGGTCTTTGCTCCGGGCGGCTCCTCCGTGTTACGCCACATCACCGGAAGCTTTGATGTCTATCCGCTCGTCGTTGCACCCGATGGGACGATCTTCTTCGCAAGCTTCCTGGGAGCAGGCTCGACGGGAGTCACCGGAACCTTCGTGGTCGCTCCAGGCGCCTCGACCGCTACGTCGGTCAATTCGAACGCGGAGGCGACTATCGTGCTCTACAACGGCTATCAGGAATCGGCTGCGTCGACTCGTCGAAAGACGTCTGCGTTCAGCGCAGCTGCGGCGGTGGCGCATCAAGGTCATGCAGCGTTTGCACGCTTCATGCATTTGACGCACCGCAACATTCCGTAATACCTCGGGAATCCAACACGCGAGGGCAGACGGAAACGTCTGCCCTCTTCGTTTCTCATCGTCATGTAATCGAAGGGCGCACATGGGCTCGCTCGCTTTGCAGGTGGGCACCACGGCATGCCATAACCTGCGATTTGAATGACGCTCAAACGCATCGTTTTACCAGCGCTTTTCATCGCGGCCGCAATTGCGGGAGCCGTAACGACCGGGTGCCACGGCACCTCGACGATCGCGTCGCCAACGCCGAGCCCGATTCCGACCTGCGCGACCTGCACGCCGATTCCAACGGCGTCGCCGGGTGCTCCGACGCCGACGCCGTCACCGACGCCGACGTCATATCAACCGCTGGCGAATAACGATGCGTGGACTTACGCGTGCAACGCTGCGGTTACACCGCGACGAAGAACGTCACGACCGGCCCGATCTCTGCAAGGCGTAGCAAACGCTTGCAGACACGTTGACCGTGACCGACCCGGTCCGCCGGCCACATACACGCTAACTGCCGATGAAGCGAACGACGGCCTCGGCAATACGTCCGTCTATCAGTGGGTGTTCGGCAACAGCACGACGACGCTGACCACGGCCGGCCTCGAATTCGGCACGAATGAAACGAACGGCCAGACAAGCACGTACTTCGCTCCCGTAACCGGCAGTTTCACGACGACCTTCCTGGGCCCGATCGCTCCGATCACGACGGGTGGAAACACGTACAGCAGCGTCGTCGAATTCAAGTCGGTTAACTCCGGCCCGATCGTGTCGCTGTACGGTGAGATTGACACCAAGACGCAACTTGCTGTTGGGCCCGTTGAGCTCGACTTCCCTGACTACACGACGCCGCTCGTCTGTACGCTCACCGGACCGCCGACGATCAACTCGGTGCATAGACGACTCTAGCGGTTCGATAGCCAATGCCGTCGCCGCGGATGCGCCATCCGAACGTGCCGGCCGACTATCTCAACATCATTTCGCGCGCCGTTTTTTCGGCTGGTTTGTCGTGGGCGTTCGTCGACGGAAATGGGACGGATTCGAGGACGCCTTCGAAGGCTTCGATCCACGCGAAGGTCGCTGCATACGATGACGTAGCGGTCGACCGGTTGACCGCCGACCCCCGGCTGTATGCGAGCCGCAAGAAAATGGCGGCGACCGTCGAGAACGCGAAGGTTCTGGTTGCGATCGAGCGCGAGTTCGGATCGATTCGCGCCTGGCTGGATTCGTTCAAGAGTTATGCGGACGCGACGCGCGACGTAAGCAAGCGCTTCAAATACCTGAGCAAGACGTTCGGCGCATATTACTTTCTTTACATCAGCGGTGCGAAGGTCGCCGGATTTCCCGACGTTCGAGGAGTGGTCCGAGCAGACGGGCGAGGCGCATCCGCGCATGCGCGAGCTCGTCGCCGCGAACGAGGGCCGTGATGTAGGCGGGCCTACCAAGAAAGCGCAACCTTCGAGGCGAAAACCTAGTCCTAGAACCGGTGCCCACTAGAGCCGATATACGCAACGTCGCGATCATCGCGCACGTGGACCACGGCAAAACGACGCTCGTCGATGCAATGCTCAAGCAGAGCGGCGTTTTCCGGGAAGGTCAACGCGTCGAGACGCGCGTGATGGATTCCAATCCACTCGAACGCGAGCGCGGAATTACCATTCTCGCAAAAAACACCGCCATCCATTTCCGCGACGTCAAGCTCAACTTGGTCGATACGCCGGGACACGCCGATTTTGGCGGCGAGGTGGAGCGCGTGCTGCAGATGGTGCAAGGCGTTTTGCTGCTCGTCGACGCCGCGGAAGGCGTCATGCCGCAGACGCGATTCGTATTGCGCAAAGCGCTCGAGCTCGATCTGCGCGCGATCGTCGTTATCAACAAGATCGATCGCAAAGACGCGCGTGCGCAAGAGGTCGTCAACGAAGTCTTCGATCTCTTCATCGGCTTGGGCGCAACCGACGCGCAAGCTGAATTTCCGGTTATCTACACCAACGCCAAAGCCGGCATCGCGCACCGGAAGCTGGAGGACGACAGCACCGATCTCGCGCCGCTCTTCGAGACGATCGTCAAATCGATTCCGACGCCGCCGGCCGATGAAGGCCCGTTTCAAATGCTGATCTCGGCGATCGACCACAACGCATACGTCGGGCGGATCGGCGTCGGCCGTGTGTTTCGCGGTTCCGCAGCCGTAAACGCACCGGTTGCGAAAGTCAATCGCGAAGGAACGGTTGAAGGCGGCCATCGTCTTACGAAGCTGCTCGCCTTTGCGGGACTCGAACGCATCGAGATCGCGGCTGCAGAAGCCGGCGACATCGTCGCCGTCAGCGGCATCGAAGGTATCAACATCGGCGATACGCTGGCCGACGCCGAAGCGCCCGAAGCCATCGACGCAGTCGCGGTCGACGAGCCGACCGTCTCGATGTTCTTCTCGGTCAACGCCTCGCCGTTCGCGGGCAAAGAAGGCCGCTATCTCACCTCGCGCCAGATTCGCGAACGTCTGATGCGCGAGCTCGAAAGCAACGTCGCGCTGCGCGTCAGCGAAACCGAATCCGCCGACACCTTTGAAGTGTGCGGGCGCGGCGAGTTGCATCTTTCGATTTTGATTGAGACGATGCGCCGCGAAGGCTATGAGCTTGCGGTCAGCAAGCCCACCGTCATTCTCAGCGAGCGACACGGCGTGCAGATGGAGCCCGTTGAGTGGGTCGTCATCGACGTAGCCGAAGATCACGCAGGCCCCGTCATCGAAGCGCTCGGCAAACGGCGTGCCGAGATGAAAAACATGGTCGTGCTTGGCGACGTGCGGCGACTCGAATACGTCATGCCGACGCGCGCGATCTTCGGTTTGCGCGGCGAGCTGCTTACGCTCTCACGCGGCACGGCGGTCATGTCGCACACGTACTACGAGCACCAGCCGATCGGCGGCGAGATTCCCGGACGCAGCACGGGCGTGCTCGTCGCAAGCGAGACGGGTGCCTCGACGGGCTATGCACTGATGGGGCTCGAACAGCGCGGCCGCTTCTTCATCGGCCCCGGCGAGCAAATCTATGAAGGCATGATCGTCGGACGAGCGAGCGACGAATTCGACGTCGCGATCAACGTCGTGCGCGCCAAGAAGCTGACGAACATGCGCGCTGCAGGCTCCGATGAAAACGTCAAGCTGGCGCCGCCCGATGTGTTGACGCTCGAGCGCGCGATCGAGTTCATCGAAGATGACGAACTCGTCGAAGTTACGCCGAAGACGATTCGCCTTCGCAAGCGCATGCTCGACGAAACCGATCGGCTTCGCGCCCGCAAACGGGTGCAAAAAGCGGTCTAGCTAGTCGGCTGCGATTGGCGGACCGGGGGACGCAGCCGCGCCTCGCGGGGGCGGACGCAAGAGAAACAGCGTCGGCAACGATAAGAAAAACAGAATCGCCGAAAAGCGGAACAAGAAATCGTAGGCGATCACCGTCGCGTTCTGCTGCACCATCCCATTGAGCTGCTGCAGTGCCTGCGCATGCGTCGCGGGATTGCTGAGGAACCCGCGGACGATCGGTGAAGCCAGCGTCACGCCTGACGCAAGCACACTCTGCGCCATGTCGGTTTGACGCTCGAGGAGCGTCGCAAGAATCGCGATCCCCAGGCTGCCTCCGATCTGGCGGACCAGCGTGAACAGGCCGCTCGCGTTTGGAATCTCGTGACGCGGCAGTCCCGAGAGCGTCAGCGTCGTGAGCGGCACGAACAGAAAACCGAGCGCAAACCCTTGAAATGCGCGTGGCCAGAAGATATCCCAATACCCGGCGTACTGATCCAAACCGCCCATCCACCAGGACGCGAGGCCGAAGACGAGGATACCGCCGCCGATGATTGGACGCGGGTCGACTTTCGAGGTGAGCCTACCCGCAATCGGCATCGAGATTGCCGTTGCGATTGCACCGGGCAAGAGCGCGAGGCCGGCTTGCAGTGCGCTAAATCCGAGCACGCCTTGGAAGAACAGCGGCAAGACCAAGTTCAAGCCGAAGAGACCGAAGCCGCTGACGACACCGATGACGTTGCCGGCGCTGAAATTGACGAAACGAAAGACGGAGAGATCGACAACCGGGTTGCTGATGCGCAGTTGCCGCAAGACGAAGTAGACGAGCGCAAAGATCGACGTCACCGACAAGAGCACAATGGTCGCCGAGCTGAACCAATCTTCACGTTGACCGCGTTCGAGTACGTATTGGATCGCGGCCAAACCGTAGACCATGCAGATCAGCCCCGTCCAATCGATGCCGCCCTTCGGTTTCTCGAGGTAGCCGGATCGCGAACGAACAAGAACGTCATCACGAACGCAATGATTCCGATCGGAACGTTGATGAAAAATATCATCGGCCAGTTCCAATTGTCGATGATGTAGCCGCCGAGCACCGGACCTATCGCGGGGCCAACCATTGCACCCAGACCGAAGATCGCCATCGCGTTGCCGCGTTTTTCCGGCGGATAGGATTCGAAGAGAATCGATTGCGCTGTCGGCTGCAGTGCACCGCCGCCAACGCCTTGCAGGATGCGAAAGACAACCAGCATCCACAAGCTGCGCGCTATGCCACAGAGGAACGACGAGATCGTAAAAGCCGCAATGCAGAACGCATAATACTTCTGGCGCCCGAACATCGCGGTCAGCCAGCCGTTGAGCGGCATGATGACGACGGCCGCCAGAATGTAGGCGGTGACGACCCACGCGATTTCGTCGGTGGTCGCTCCCAGATTTCCAGCCATCGTCTGCAATGCGACGTTGACGATCGTAAGATCGATAATCGCCATGATCATGCCGAGCATGACCGTTATAGTGACAAGAACAACCGGCGGGTGTTCGACGTTCAGAAGCGCGCGGAAGCGATCGCTTGCGCCGCCGAACCCCCTGCCCATTGTACCTAGTCCTGATGCCACTTTATGCTAGTACCCGAAACGGCGCTGTCGCCGTTTCGTTTACGCGAGTGTTCCTGTGTAACTCTCCAGCGCGTTCCATGCGGTCGGACCGAATTTCGCCTTCCATGTGGCGTAGTACGGTCCCAGTTTTGCTTTGAACGTCGCATCGTCGCACTGAAATTCTTGCATGCCTTGTGTCTTGAGCTTGCCTCTGAGCGATTGGTCCAAGGCCGCAAAGTCTTGACGCTGCAGCACGGCATATTTTGCCATGTTCCTTTTGACGACGTTTTGAATGTCGGTGCCAAGTGCGTCCCACGCGTCTTTGTTCGCAATCATCCACCAGCATGACCATGCGTGTCCCGAGAAATTCAGCGTCTTTTGCACTTCGTACAGTTTGCTTTGCTCGATGTTGATCAACGCGTTCTCTTCGGCTTCGACGATGTGCGTCTGCAGCGCGCTGTACAGCTCGCTGACGTTGATCGGCGTCGGCGACGCACCGAGCGTCTTCCACATATCGACGAAGATCGCGCTTGCTGGGACGCGGATCTTCAGGCCATCGACGTCGGCAGCGGTGTGAATCGGCTTGTTGGCCGTGATGTGCCGCATCCCGTTGTCGAACGGCTTGGGCAAGCAGACCATACCCTTCGCTGCGATTGCGTCCATAACGAACTCACCGAGTTTGCCGTCCATCGCGCGGAAGGCCGTGGCCGTATCTTTGAACGCAAACGCGACGCCGTCGATCGCGGCTTCCGGTACGACGCCCTGTAAGAGCGCGCCGGGTTCGGTCAGGAATTGCAGTGCGCCGCTGCGAAGCTGCGTGATCATCTGCGAGTCGCCGCCGAGGACGCTATTCGGGAACGTGTCGACGTGCAGTGCGCCGTTCGTCTCGCGTTCGACGGCCTGCCACATCTCTTCCGCACGGCGGGTAACGGGCGAAATGTCGGTTTGGTCGTTACCGTACTTGTAGGTGAACTTCGCGGCAGCCGGCGATTTGATGATCGCAATGCTGCTGAACGTCGCAGCCACCGCGGCTCCCGCAGCAAATTGACGACGCGAGACGGATTTCATGCTTTCGGATCCCCTTCTTCTTTTTAAGCGCCCAAGAGGTCCGACTTTGCGCTAAACCGTGCAAAACCTCGCCTGAGCGCGCTCGTCGCTCAGCATTCGCGTAAGCTGCCCGCTGAGGCGCCGCAGCTGCAGGTCATCGCCCGAAAACGACGCCGTAATGCGTGCGCCGTCCTCGTCTTGCGCCATCTCGCAACGCTCGACGGTGCAACCGATTCGGGCCGCGAGATTGATCACGCGCGCGAGCACGCGTCCGTCGTCAGCTTCTATCTCGACGGTCATGCTCTTAACGGCTCTGTTTCGATCAGCTCGTCGAGCGCAGCACCCGCCGGAATCATCGGCCACACGTTCTCGTGCGGATAGCACGCTGCGTGCAGCAGCATCGGCCCGTCGCTCGCCAAGAGCTCGTCAAGCGCACTATCGAGATCCTCGAGCCGATCGACCACGCGTCCCGGAACTCCGCACGCTTTTGCGATCATCACGAAATCGGGATTGTCCGAGAGATCGGTCGCACTGTAGCGGCGATCGTAGAACAGATGCTGCCACTGACGCACCATGCCGAGGCGCTGGTTGTCGATCAGCAAGATCTTGATCGGTGCACCGGCGCGCTTGATCGTCGTCAGCTCGTTCATCGTCATCTGGAATCCACCGTCCCCGACGATTGCAACGACGGTTGCGTCCGGATTTGCCATCTTCGCGCCGATTGCCGCGGGCAAACCGAAGCCCATTGCGCCCAGACCCGCCGAGGTTACGAAGCGCGTTGGCCACTCGGAGTTCTGCCTCTGCGCAGCCCACATCTGATGTTGGCCGACGTCGGTCGTTACGATCGTGTTGCGCGGCGCTTTCGCGAAGAACCGGTCGAGGACGCTCGTCGCCGAAAGATGTCCGTCTTCGGCACGGTCGACGGGCAACGGACTCGCAAACGCCTCCAGCTCTTCGACCCATTTCGCGTACGAGCGCGGCGGCTCGCGGCGCATCGCATTCACGAGCGCCGGCAGCGTCGCGCCGAGACAGCCGCGAACGCAGACCGTGGGGTCAACCACTTTTCCGAACTCGCTGCCGTCGATGTCGAAGTGAATGATCTCGGCTTGCTGCGCAAACTTGTCGACGCGTCCAGTAACGCGATCGTCAAAGCGCATCCCGAGCGAAAGCACGACGTCGCACGCGTTGACGGCACGATTCGCGCGCTTCGTTCCGTGCATGCCGAGCATTCCGAGAAACCTTGGATCACCTTGCTCGCTGCACCCAAGTGCGTTGATCGTCGCGGTGTGCGGCCCGCCGAGCAAACGCAGCAACTCGCGGTACGCAGCCGTCGCACCGCCAAATTTTACTCCACCACCAGCAATGACGAGCGGCCGGCGCGCGGACGCGAGCAACCGCGCGGCTGCCTCGATCGCTCCTTCGTCAAAGGCCGGTGGTGGAGTGGCGTCTGCAGCCGGCACCCACTCCGGCTGCACGCGCGTCTTGGTTTTGAGAACATCGGTTGGAATATCGACGAGCACCGCGCCCGGTCGTGGACCGCGCGCGAGCGCGAATGCTTCACGAACCGCTCCATAGATGTCATCGACGTTGCGCACGAGAAACGCGCGCTTCGTTGCGGGCTGGGCCATCGACGTGACATCGGCTTCCTGAAATCCGTCGCTGCCCATAAGTTGACTACGGACTTGTCCCGTGATCGCGACGACCGGGACGGAATCCATGTTCGCGTCGAGCAAACCCGTGAGAAGATTCGTTGCACCGGGACCCGACGTCGCAATCGCGACACCGACGCGGCCCGACGAGCGTGCATACCCGCCGGCTGCAAACGCCGCGCCCTGTTCGTGACGTACGAGAATGTGCCGCATGCGGCGCTCTGAGAAGAGCGCATCGTAGACCGGCATGATCGTACCGCCGGGATATCCGAAGACGACGTCAACGCCTTCGTCGGCTAGCGCGTCCAGTACGAGTTGCGATCCGGTTCTTTCCGTGGCTGCGGCGGACATAAAACTCCCCAGGAAAAATCAAAAACCCCCGCCGGGATCGGCTAGGGGCTTGTGTGTTTCGGTTTACCAGCTACCTTACACGCGCCAACCCTCAACCGATCCCAACGGGACGGCTAATAAGGACGACGAGAAGAAGGGACTGGGGTGAAATCATAAGGTCTTCCGACCTTAACAGGCTGCCTGCGCCCCTGTCAACCCGTGGGGGGCTCGAAGAAGACCGTCTCGCCCTCTCCCTGCAGCCTGATATCGAAGCGATAGCGCCCATCCCCATCGGGTTTGGCGAGCATCGTCGCGCGCCGCTCGGAAGGCACGGCCCCGAGGATCGCGTCCCTCGTATTTTCCTCGTCGCGGTCGGCAAAGTAGATGCGCGTCACGAGCCGTTTGAGCAAGCCGCGCGCGAAGACGCTCACATTGATGTGCGGCGCTTGTCTGTCAACTGCGCCCGGCACGACGGTCCTGATTGTAAATTCTCCGTTTTCGCTCGTGCAGACGCGGCCGAACCCCCGGACCATTCCATCGGCGTAGCGTCCCTGTGCGTCCGCCTGCCACAGCTCGAGCATCGCATCGAACACGCCGTCGTCGTCCCGGTCGAGGACGCGACCTGTGATCGTGACGGGCTTTCCTTCTAAGTGCGCGCTCAGATCCTCCCAATCGGGGCGGTGAAGCGCACCGCGAAAGAACGGCCCGGCGGTTTGCGACGCCGTCGGAATGAAATCAGGCATCTTAGTTATCGCGCGGGGTCGCGTCGCGCCCGCTCAGCACGATGTCGAACCGGTAGCCGAGCGCGAAGCCTTCTTCACTGAGCGCGTCGTGGTCGAAGCGCGCGACGAGCCGTTCGCGCGCGCCCGCATCCGGAATGCTGTTGAACACCGGATCGATCGGAATGAGCGGATCACCGGGGAAATACATTTGCGTGATGATGCGCGAGCCGAAGCCTGGTCCGAACACGGAAAAGTGCACGTGCGAAGGTCGCCACGCATTCGGATGATTCTGCCAGGGATACGGCCCCGGCTTGATCGTGATGAAACGAAACGCTCCGTTATGATCGGTAAGCGCGTAGCCTTTGCCGATGAAGTGCGGATCGAGCGGCGCCGCATGTTGATCGGCATCGTGCCGGTAACGTCCGGCCGCATTTGCCTGCCACACTTCGACCAGCGTGCGCCGAAGTGGTGCGCCGCGATCGTCGATCACGCGTCCCGCAAGGATGATGCGCTCCCCTTGCGCTTCGCCACCGAGCGCTTTCGTCAGATCGGTGAGCGGCCGGCCGATGGACTTCTCGTCAAATCCGGGACCGCTGATCTCCGAGATCGTGCGAGGAAGTGGAATCAGCGGCTGTTTGGGGGCGCGCTTTTCCGTGCTGCGATAGCCCGGATAATCGTACGGCGGCTGCACTACGTACTCGAAAGAAACAAACTTGGGTCGAAGTACTGTGAGGCCGGCGTCGGATTCTGCATCGCACCGAGCGCGACGTAAACGTCGGTAACGTGCTGTAGCCACTTCGTTACGGTCCCGTCTTTATAGCGGCCGGTCCAGTCTTTGGCACTGAACACCTTCTCAGCTTTATACATCGCCTCTAGCTGCGCGCTCGATACGCCGTCGTACTGCTTGCCGATCGTCACGAGCGAGCGCTCCGGGTCTTTGACCAGCGTATCGTTGGCAACCACCCAGCCGTGAACGAAGCGCCGTAGCAAATCTTTGTTCGCGCCGTAGTAGTCATCACGCGTCGCCCATCCGTCGACGATTGCGGCCTGCGGATAATATTTCGACGCATCGACGAGCATCTTCGCGCCGGGCACTTGCTGCTCGACTTGCAGATTGAACGGGACCCACAGCGCGACCGCCGGCACGGCACCCGCGATGAAAGCAGTCACGGCTTGCGGCATCGGCTGATTTACGACTTCGACGTCCTTTGCAATATCGAGACCATTTGCGCGCAACGCCTCGTACAAAAAGACGTTTGCCGTCGTGCCTGCCGTCGTTGCGATCTTCTTGCCTTTCAGGTCCGCAAACGATTTGATGCCGCTGTCCGGGCGCGCCCACAGCTGCGCCGTCGCCCACTCGACGTCGTTGATCAAGAAAACTTTGCCCTGTCCACGTGCCGGGAAATTCGAGATCACGGCGCCGGTCGAGAGTACGTCGAGGCTGCCGCCGACGAGAGCTTGAAATAACGCGATGCCCGTATCGAAGCGAGTCAGCTGAATGTCGATGCCCTCGCGTTGCCATGAACCGAGCGCTTGCGCAAGCCACAGCTGTCCGTCGACGGCGAGCGTGTGCAAGTAGCCGACTCGGACCGTCGTTGCCGCTCGCGCAGGTACGGAAAAGTAAACCGAGGCAGAGCCCGCGGCAAGCAAACTCAGTGCTGAGCGACGGCCAAGTTTCTTCATGTAATCCCCTCTTTAGCTGATGTTGTGGTTTGACGTTGTTGTGCCGCGTACTCGTTCATGACGACCGATTCGAGCTCGGCAACCAGGGCTTGAAACTCCGGAGCGTGCCGAAGCGACTCGTTTCGAGGATATGCAAACGGCACCTCGAGTACGCGGCGAATGCGTGTTGGACGCGCCGTCACGGCGATGACGCGGGACGAGAGATAGAGCGCTTCCTCAACCGAGTGCGTGACGAAGAGAATCGTCTTTCCTTCGCGCGCTTGCAAGTCGAGGAGCAGATCCTGCATCGCATAGCGCGTTTGCGCATCGAGCGCCCCGAACGGCTCGTCCATCAGCAGAAACTGTGGGCGAACGGCGTAGCTCCGCGCCAACGCGACGCGCTGCTTCATTCCTCCGGACAGCGCCTTGGGAAACGCGTCGCGAAAATCGCGCAGCCCCATCACTTCCAGGTAACGATCCGCAATCGCATCGCGTTCGCCCGGCGCGACGAAATTCGCGTTCAGCTTGAGCCCGAAAACGATATTGTCGCGGACGCTGAGCCAAGGAAACACACCGTAGTCTTGAAAGACGAAACCACGATCGGAGCTCGGTCCTTCTATCGGGGCGCCGTCCAACAGCACGCGGCCCGTTGTGGGCATCACGAAGCCACCGATCATGTTGAGAAGGGTGGTCTTTCCGCAGCCCGACGGGCCGACGATCGAGATAAACTCGCCGTCGGCGATCTGGAGATCGACATCCTCGACGGCAGTGACATGACGACCGCCTAGATCAAACGTCTTCGAGACATGCTCGAGAATCAAACGGGCGCTCAAACTGCGATGCGCTCCTGCCATGCCAGAAGGCGGCGCGAGAGAGCGCGTAGGGCGGCGTCCATCAGCAACGCGACGACGCCGATGCAAATAATGCCGGCGTAGATCACCTTGATCTGAAAGTAGTTGGACGCGTTTTGAATGACCGCGCCGAGCCCGCGTTGCGCTGCAACAAGCTCGGAGGCGACCAGCGTCGCCCAGGTGACGCCCAAAGCGACGCGCAGTGCGGTCAGCACGTGCGGAATCGAAAGCGGAATGATCACGTAGCGAAAGATTTCGGCGTCACGAGCGCCCAGCGTGCGCGAAACGCGAACGAAAAGCGGATTGAGCTGCGCAATCCCTTCGTACATCACGATCACGCCCGAAAAGAACGCCGCATAGAAAAGAATGATGACCTTCGCCGGCTCGCCGATTCCGAAGTAAACGATGACGAGCGGTATCAACGCGATCGGCGGAAGCGCACGGAAGAAATTGATGACGGGATCGAAAAGACGGCCTACGGGCCGATACCAACCTAGCAAGAAGCCGACAGGAACCGCGAGGATGATGCCGAGGACGAGACCTGCCAGCACGCGAGCCGACGAGATCAGCACGTCGAACCACAAGCCCTTCGTCGCAAAGAGCGTAACGAGTGTCGTTGCGACTTCGTCGGGTGCGGGAATCAGCCCGGGACGCACGATTCCCGAAAGCCGTACAACGTACCAAAGAAGTATCAACCCCGCCCAAGGGAGCAGCCAAACGCCAAAGCGCGACATATCTTATGGCAAAGCTGCGTGAGTTGTGTGCGCTCGTCCTTCGAGCGCCAATAGACACGCCGGTTCGCACGTCATTCGGCGTGATGAACGATCGTCCGATGCTCGTCGTACGTCTCGAAGACTTTGACGGCGCTGCAGGATGGGGCGAAATCTGGTGCAATTTCCCGTCAGTCGGCGCCGAGCATCGCGCACGTTTGCTCGACTCCGTCTTCGCTCAGCTGCTACGCGGGGCCGACGCCGGCGACCCGGCCGCACTCTTCGAGATGCTGACCGCACGCACGCACGTGCTTGCCATTCAATCGGGTGAAACAGGCCCGATCGCGCAATGCATTTCGGGCATCGATGTTGCGCTCTGGGATTTGAAGGCGCGCAAAGAAGGCAAGCCGCTCTACAAGCTCCTCGGTGGTCACGAACCAGCGATTCGCGTCTATGCAAGCGGGCTCAATCCCGATAAGCCCGAGGTCTTGGCCCGGCAGATGTTCGAGGGCGGTCACCGCGCGTTCAAGCTCAAGGTGGCGTTCGGCATGGAACGCGACCTGACGAACCTTCGCGCGATTCGTGCAACAGTCGGAAGTTCATGCGCTTTGATGGCGGATGCGAATCAAGGATGGAAGCTCGCCGAGGCATCAGACGCCGTCCGCGCATTTGCCGAGATCGCCCTCGAATGGCTCGAGGAACCGCTGCGCGCCGATGCACCGCGCCAGGACTGGGAGATGCTCGCGCAACGCTCCACAACTCCACTCGCCCTCGGTGAGAATCTGACGTCTCGCCTCGCATTCCACGAGGCAATCGGCGGCAGTAGCGCCGCGGTGATTCAACCCGACATCAGCAAATGGGGAGGCCTCTCCGCGTGCGTGTCAATCGCGCGCGACGCGCGGCGTGCGGGCAAACGCTTCTGCCCGCATTTTCTCGGCGGAGCGATCGGATTGGCAGCGTCGGCGCATTTTCTCGCAGCGGTCGGTGGCGATGGCCGGCTCGAAATCGATGCAAACCCGAATCCGCTTCGGACGATCTTCCCCGGACCGCTCGATACAATCGTCGACGGAACCGCTATTCTCGACGAGCGTCCGGGATTGTCGCTCGAGCCGGATTTCGAGGCGCTCGCGCCCTATCGAATGCTCGAGTTTCGCCTCGCGCTTTAAGCGCGGACGATTTCGGCGACCGTCGTTGGAACGACCATGAACGTTAGTTCGCCGCGATTCTCGTCGAACCCAACGCTCACGCTCTGACCGTCGCGAATATCGCCGGCTAGAATCTTGCGCCCAAGCGGCGTCTCTAGCTCCTTTTGGATCGTCCGCTTGAGCGGACGCGCTCCGTACGCCGGATCGTAACCGACCTTGACGAGATGCCGCTTCGCCGCATCCGAGACTTCGAGCTTGATGCGCCGGTCGTCCAGACGCTTCTGCACGCGTTCGATCTGAATGTCGACGATCGTCTTGAGCTCGTCTTCGGTGAGCGCGTGGAAGACCACCGTTTCATCGACGCGATTCAAGAACTCCGGACGGAAGTGCTGCTCGCAACTCGTCGAGCACCGTCGCACGCATGACCGCGTACGCCGCATCGTCGATCCCGCCATGATAGTCGAGGATCCGATGGCTTCCGATATTCGAGGTCATGATCAAGATCGTGTTGCGAAAATCGACCAGCCGGCCTTGTCCGTCAGTAAGACGGCCTTCGTCTAGGATCTGCAAGAAGACGTTGAACACGTCCGCGTGCGCTTTTTCGATCTCGTCGAAGAGCACGACTGAGAACGGCTTGCGCCGCACGGCTTCGGTTAACTGTCCACCCTCGTCATAACCGACATAACCCGGCGGCGCGCCGATCATACGTGCGACCGAATGACGCTCGCCGTACTCCGACATGTCGATGCGAACCATTGAACGCTCGTCATCGAACAAATATCCAGCTAGAGCACGCGCAAGCTCGGTCTTGCCGACGCCGGTCGGACCCAGGAAAATGAACGAACCGATCGGACGATTCGGATCCGAAAGACCCGAACGCGCGCGAACGATGGCTTCCGCAACGGCCGTGACGGCTTCGTCTTGACCGATGACACGCTTGTGCAGCTCTTCATCGAGCTTGAGCAGCTTTTGAATCTCGCCTTCGAGCAGCTTGCTGACCGGAATCCCGGTCCACTTGCTGACGATGTCGGCGATGTCTTCTTCGTCGACTTCTTCTTTGAGCAGGCGCGGTTTGCCGTCGTGCGTGCTTTCCTCGCTCTTGAGCCGCTTCTCGAGCGCCGCTAACGTGCCGTAGCGAAGCTCGGCCGCTTTGTTGAGATCGTAGGCGCGTTCAGCTTGCTCGATCTCGCGCTTGGTGACGTCGATTTGCTCGCGCAGCTCGCGCAGCTTGACGACTTGCGCCTTCTCGTTGCCCCAGCGCGCGCGCATCTCATCGCCCTCAGCGCGCAGCGCAGCGATCTCGGATTCGATCTTGGCAAGACGCGCTTTGCTCCCGTCGTCCGTTTCGAGCTTGAGCGCTTCACGCTCGATCTCGAGCTGCATCTGGCGGCGCGAAATCTCGTCGATCTCCTGCGGCATCGAATCGATCTCGGTGCGCAGCTTGGCCGCCGGCTTCGTCGACAAGATCGATCGCCTTGTCGGGCAAGAATCGATCCGAGATATAGCGATTCGAGAGTATCGCGGCGGCAACAAGCGCGGAATCCTTGATCCGCACGCCGTGGTGGACTTCGTAGCGCTCTTTGAGACCGCGCAGAATCGAGATCGTGTCTTCGACCGACGGTTGATCGACCATCACCATCTGGAAGCGCCGCTCGAGCGCGGCATCTTTCTCGATGTACTTGCGATACTCGTCGAGCGTCGTCGCACCGATCATGTGCAGCTCGCCGCGCGCAAGCATCGGCTTGAGCAGATTGCCCGCATCCATCGAGCCTTCGGCTTTGCCGGCACCGACGACCGTGTGCAGCTCATCGATGAACGGAATGACCTGCCCGTTCGCGCTCGTGATTTCTTTGAGCACGGCCTTGAGGCGCTCTTCGAATTCGCCGCGATACTTTGCGCCCGCGATCAGCGAGCCCATGTCGAGCGTGATGATCTTTTTGTCTTTGAGGCCTTCAGGGACGTCGCCGCGCACGATGCGCTGCGCGAGTCCCTCGACGATTGCCGTTTTGCCCACACCCGGCTCGCCAATGAGCACCGGATTGTTTTTCGTCCGGCGCGAGAGAACTTGGATGACGCGACGGATCTCATCGTCGCGCCCGATAACAGGGTCGAGCTTCCCTTGCGCTGCGGCTTTCGTGAGATCGCGACCGTAGCGCTCGAGGGTCTGATACGTGCCCTCGGGATTTTGCGTGGTAACACGCTGGTTGCCGCGGATTGCGCGCAAAGCGACGAGCAGCTTGTCGCGCGTCACGCCGGCATCGCGGAGCACTTTCGCTGCGTCCGTGTTCGCATCGACCAACGCCAGAAGCAAATGCTCGACCGACGTGAACTCGTCGCCGAGCTGCTTAGCTTCGGATTCCGCCTGCGTGAAGACGCGCGGAATCCCTGGCGAGACCGTGACCTGAGCGCTGTCGGCGTTCGAGCCTGACAAACGCGGTAGACGACCGATCGCGACATCGACGGCGCGCCGTAGCGCGGCTACGTCGACGCTTAGCCTTCTCGAGGATCGCCGGAGCGATGCCCTCGTCTTGGTCGAGTAAGGCTGCGAGCAGATGCTCGGGGGTCGTCTGCGGATTGTGCTCCGCGAGCGCCCGGGTGTACGCCGAGTTCAGCGCTTCCTGGACGCGTTGGGTCATGCGGTCTGCGTTCATGTTATCACTCTCTATGACCGAGTGCTAACGCGCTGAGTTGCGCTAGCGACGCAAGCAGGCGCCGGCTAGATTTTCAGCGGCCTAGAGCTTCAGACGTTGCTCCAGGATGAACATCGTACCGCTGAAGGCGGGGGATGGGCCAGTGGGTGGGATCGAGGGGATGCCGTTTAGGCCCGACCAGCGCACCGAGACGAGCGTCCCGGTCGACGGGCTCTCCGCGTACTCCAAGCCCGACATCCCGACGCGCTGCGCATAGTCGATGTTGGTGATGGCCTGGCCGAAGCTGCCGCGCATCGCATAGCGTCCGTACGAAATCGATCCGAGCAGCCGTGAGCTGAAATGGTGCGAGAAGCCGAGGACGTACGACGGCGCGTCGTACGAGACGGTATCGAACGGGTCGGTCGCGCCGGCTCGCCGCATCGTGTCTTCGTCGTAGTCGACGGTCAGATCGCCGAGCCCGGATTTCCAGTCGCCCCACAAACCGTATTGGTGCTGATGTCCGAATGATGCGTCCGTATCAGACTCCGGCAGGAAAAACCCGTCAACGAAGCCGGTTTGCAGCGCATTGCTGATCGTGATCGGATCGATCTGCCCGAATTTCGCGTAAACGGCTTTGACCTGCACCGAACCTGCGTTGAGCGAGGCGTGCGCGCGATAACCTTCGCGATTGATGTTGACCGGAAAATCGTTGATCAACTGATAGTTTGATTTCAGCCATTGTCCGGGCCACGACCACGCAACGCTCCAGACATTCTCGGCCGTGCCGTACGGCAAAAGAGCCTGCGCGTAGTACGGTTCATTGCGATATCCGTCGATCCCGAAGCTCAGCGTGCGATCCGAAATTCTTGCGTCGACCCGGCGTGATAATAATTGCCCGGTTTGCCGGTACCAGGTTCCGCAACATTCTGCGCCGCGTACGTCGAGTGCCCGTATTCGGCGACGCCGTCGACGGTTTTCGCAGACGTGAAACGCTCCGAACGAAAACCAAAGATCGTTTGCTGCTGGCCGCCGATCGATGCTCGTCGGTAGCAGGCCCTGCGGCGAATTCGAGAGGCTCGGGCGATGCGCCGTAAAGCACGGTCGTCGGAATGAGCGCGCCGCCCGTCGATGACGTGCAGCACGTCGGCGGAATAGCGCGTTCCCTCGCCATGATCGATAACGAACGACGCCATCTCCATTTGCGCGCCGGTTCCGGGCAGCGACGGCAACGCGGCGTCGGTCAGCTCGACGGTTCCCAAGCCTTCTTTGAAAACGCCGTCGATGCCGTGTAGCGGGAGAACCGCATCCGAAGCTTGCCACCAATCGAGATTCTGCGGACCGTTGCCGAGTGTCTCCGCAGTCGCGAACGCAATCGCCGGCGCAAAATTCGTTACAGCCGGTTGCGTGAATATAAAGCTGTCGCTTTGCTGCTAAATCAAACCATCCGCCGCGCACCAGACACGCGTCCGTCGTTCGTCGCGACCGAACCCGAAAGAACGGATGCTGCGAAGCCCGTTCCATCATCTTGACCGGCGTGCGTCGGAAAGACGATGTGGAAACCGAGCTGTTGAAATCCGAGATGCGGATTGAGCGTATTGAACAACGGCTCGCCCCAATACGCAGCATCGGTCGTGCTGCCGCTGAAACGTAGCCCGCGCCGAGCGTCGCCGAAAACATGAGACCGGGCGTCGCATACGAGGGACGAAAATAGGCCGCAGATTCCCAACCGTTTCCAGGCGTCAGCGGCGCACTCGAAAACGTATCGTACGGCGTCAACGGCGAGAGCGGCGAGCCGAGCGCGAATCCGGGGCCTTCGGGCGGCGAGATACCCAGGCCCGCGCGTTCCTTCACTAATGAACGTCGTATGCGCGTCGACGCCGATCGCAAATCCGCGCGGACTTGGTGACGGCGACGGGGCTGGCGAAGCCGCGGCATCCGCGCTTTGCGCACATGCCGGCCTTAAGGCGACGATAAACAAGAGCGCCGCTAAGAGTGGCCTGATGTCAACCCGCACGTAAGGTTCGAATATCGCCGTTGCGAATCGTGATTCCGGCAGCATCAAACCATTCGAGCAGCGGCACCGCGAATTTGCGAGAGGTTCCGATCAAATCGCGAAAACGCGCCATCGTCATCGTGCCTTCTTTGCGCAATGCACCTTCAACGCGCGCACGCACATCGGCGACTTGCGTCCCGCGATAGACGGCATCGTGAACTTTTACGAGTCCGCCCGTTGCAAGGAGCGTCTCATAGGCTTCTTGCGACGCCGCGAATCTTTGTCGTTCGGAGCGCCGAACTCAAATCTTCGAATGCGATCGGGACGAGCGGATTTTGCGGATCGAGCAGCACCGTCGCATCGAAGAATTGCCGTTGTTCGGAGGTGAGCTCCGGCGCAAATCCCGGCGCAGCATAGTAGCCGTTGCGATATTCGAGCCGGCCTTCATCAACGTACGTTGCGAGAACGCGAACGATCGTCGTCTCTTGCGCGCTCGAGCGCTTTTGCGAGCGCGATCGACGTCAACCCCATCTTCCACGGCGACTCACGGTGCGCGGTGTTGATCACGCGAAAGCGCTCGCGCATAGAGATCGTCGGCTGCGGCGCCGTCGACGAATGCAACCGGCTTTGCGAGCTTGCGCGCAAGGCCGCGCTCGACGAGCGTCTCGAGAATCGCAACCGTACGTTCCTCGCGCAAATTCGCGCGCGCCGCGATCGTCGTCGCGATTCCCGACGCGATGCCAAGCGACGTCAGCACCGCAAGGACGCTCTGTTGTTCCGGATCGAGCGCACCGTCATCATCCGTCTGCGCTGAGACGACGCCTGCGCCGACCGTTCCGCCACCGAGCAAATCTTTCGGCGAGAGCCGTCGCACGACGAACGCTTCGCCCGGATACGTTGCGGCAGCGCGCCGCAACGAGAGTACGCCGGAGATTGGTTTGGCTTCGTGCGGCGTCTCCTCGAATGCAAGCGTACCGAGAATCTCCGCGGAGCCTAAATACGCGCGGACGTGATTTCTCCGGCGCAAGAGCGGCAACGCACTCTCGAGCGGCGTGAACGTGACCTCGAATTGCCGCAGCACGTCGAACTCCGCGACTCGCAAGCACTTCGCCGCGCTCGATGTCCGCAACGTCGATTTGCGGCAGATTGGCGGCGACGCGCGAACCACCGCGCACCTCTTCTTGCTTCTGACCGAAAACGTGTAAGCTGCGAATGCGAACGTCGCGTTCACTCGGGTGTAAACGCAGCGTGTCGCCAACCTTCAGCGTCCCTTGCATCAGCGTTCCGGTGACGATCGTACCGTGTCCCGGGAGCGCAAAGACGCGATCGATCGGCAAGAAGGCCGGCGCATCCGGTTTGCGCGCCGGCAGTGCAGCGAGCGCTTCGTGAATCGCTGCGCGCAGCTCGTTCATGCCTTCGCCCGTAAGCGTCGAGACGCGCGTATGCCGGCGCGCCCTCGGCGACCGTACCGCGCAGCGCTTCGCGCGTCAGCTCTTCGGCAAATCCAAGCTCGTCCGGCATCGACGAGATCGCGTTTGGTGAGCACGAGCAGCGTCTTGCGCACGTTGAGATAGGTGAGAATCGCGAGATGCTCGTGCGTCTGCGGACGCGGACCTTCGTTCGCCGCCACGACCAGCAAGAGAATCTCCATGCCCGCCGCACCTGCGAGCATGTTGTGCAAGAAACGTTCGTGTCCGGGGACGTCGACGATTCCGGCTTCGACGCCGTCATCGTAGCGAAGATGCGCAAAGCCAAGATCGAGCGTCATGCCGCGCAGCTGTTCTTCGCGCCAGCGGTCGGGATCGGTTCCCGTGAGCGCGCGGACGAGCGCGGACTTTCCGTGATCGACGTGACCCGCTGTCCCGAGGATGTGCATGGTTCGCTTGGGTTACGACGTGCGGCTGCGCTCCACTGCGCGGCGACGGCTTCGTCGCTCTGCGCGGGAATCGTGCGCAGGTCGATCAAGTAGCGGTCCGCCTTCGGTGCGTCCGACGAGCGAGGGCGTTCCCGTGCGCGCACGCCGTCGCAAACTCATCGAGCTTCGGCGGTGCGAGCTCGAGTGCAACGGACGGAATCGTCATCCCCGGCAGCGAGCCGCCGCCCACGTACGATTCCGCGTCGACGGCGCGCGGCTGCAAGCGACGCATCGACACGCTTTGCAAGCGCGCTGGCGCGCGCGCGCAGATCATCGAGCGTCGCTGCGAGCATTCCGTAGATCGGGACGCGTGTGACGCTTTGCGGCGAGAGATACAGGCGCAGCGTCGCGCCGAGTGCGGCGAGCGTCGCTTTGTCGACGCGCAGCGCGCGCATCAACGGATCGGCGCGCAAACGTGCGATCAGCGCGCTGCGGCCGACGATGATGCCCGCTTGCGGCCCACCAAGCAGCTTGTCGCCGGAAAATGCCACGAGCGCGCAGCCGTCGCGAATTGCTTCGGGGACGGTCCGCTCGTGCGCGAGACCAAAACCGTGCAAATCGACGAGCGCACCACTGCCGAGATCTTCGACGACCGGAACGCCGACGCGCCGGCCGAGAATCGCAAGCTCGCTCGACCGCGACGTCTTCGACGAAGCCTTCGATGCGATAATTCGAAGCGTGCGAGCGCAAGAACATCGCGGTTCGCGGCGAGATCGCGTGCTCGTAGTCGGAAAGCCGCACGCGGTTGGTCGTGCCGACTTCGACGAGCGTTGCGCCGCTGCGCTCGAGAACGTCGGGAAGTCGGAAACCGCCGCCGATCTCGACCAGCTGATTGCGCGCCACGATCACTTCGCGTCCGGCCGCGAGCGTCTGCAAGATCAGCAGCATCGCAGCTGCGCAGTTATTGACGACGAGCCCGTCCTCGGCGCCCGTCGTTTCGCGAATCAAATTGCGCGCGCGCGCGTAGCGCGAACCGCGTTCACCACTCTCGAGATCGAACTCGAGATTGCTGTAGCCGCCCGCGATCTGCGCGATCGCTTCGAGCGCTTCGGGCGCGAGCGGAGCGCGGCCGAGATTGGTATGCAGAACGATGCCCGTTCCGTTCAGAACGGGGACCAGTCCCTCGGATTCATGGTGCGCGAGCATCCGCGCGACCGCGTCACGAATAGCGTCGTACGACGGCGCGCGATCTTCACGCAGCGCGAGCGTTCGCATCGAATCGAGTTCGCGCTCGATCGCACGCTTCACCGTTCCTGCACCCAGCGACACCGCGTATCGCGCGAGCAGCGGATCCGCGGTCAGTCGATGGACGGCCGGCAGCGCGCGCGCTGCGGTCGAGTTACGCGGCGACGGCGTGCTTCGCGATCATCGATGTGATCGCGTTTTCGGGCACGTAACCGACGATCCGGTCAACAGCTTCCCCGCCCTTGAAGAGGATCAGGCACGGAATGCCGGAGACGTGATACTGACCCGCGAGCGACGGATTCTCGTCCGTGTTCAGTTTTGACGAACTTCACGGACGCCGTCTTCTCTGCGACCTTCTCGACGATCGGGCTTAGCATTCGACACGGCCCACACCACGGTGCCCAAAAGTCGACCAAAACGGGCTTGTCGGAATCGAGCACCTCGGTTTGAAACGTGCTCTGTGTTACGTCGGAAAGCGCACTCATCGTTGCCAGAAAACCTCCGTCAGTCCCAACCCCCTTCGCCGCGAGGCCGGTTGCGAGCTACCCGAGAGGCCGCCCTAGGCGACGACGGCGTGCGCGGGCGTGCGTGCGATGATCATCCGGCGGCGCATGAATGGTGCGCCTTCGCGCGGGACGTCGGTCGGAATCGCAAACTCGTCGAGCACGGCGCGCACGCGTTGCAAACGCGAATCGGCGCGGACGTCGAGACCGTCGCGACGATGCGATGCGATCATCGCTCCAAGATCGCACAAGCCTGCCCATTGTGTCGATTCGAGACGCTCCAATCGCACCACGATCGTTGCGCAATGCGTTTGATCCAGCGTCCGGATGCTGCGATCGAGCATCTTACTCATCGTCGAATCGAGTTCACCGACGAGATCTATAAGAACGATCTCGCGTCGAGCTTGCGTCTTCACGAGACCACCTTACGCCTCGTCTCTCCGAATTGCCTGAGAAGGAACTGGCCGCCGAGCAAGCGCCCCAATGCAGGCGGTCCCAGAAACCTCCCAGGTCGAGGGGTGATACTCAGGCCATGGATCCGGAGTCTGCCCGGATAGCTGTCGTCGACGACGAGCGCAATGTCCGGGAACTGCTGGAAGTCGGTCTCACGCAAGAAGGGTACGCTGTTCGCACTGCAGCCGATGGGCAACAAGCTCTCGCGCTCATTCGTGAATGGCCGCCGGACGTTATTGTGCTTGGACGTGATGATGCCCAAGGTAGATGGCATCGCACTTTTGCCGATGGTGCGCAAGCTGACGGAAGTTCCCGTCATCATGCTGAGCGCCAAAGGCGAAGTCGCCGATCGCATCGAGGGCCTGCGCAGCGGCGCCGATGACTATCTGGCCAAACCATTCGAATTTGCCGAGCTGCTCGCGCGCCTCGAAACGGCGTTGCGGCGGCCGCGGCTTGCAAAGCCCCACACGCTTCGTTTCGCCGATCTCACTGTCGATCTCGACGCGCGCCGCGTCATGCGCGACAACCGCCGAATCGATCTTTCGATGCGCGAGTACGATCTGCTCGTTGCATTGGTCCGCTCGCCCAACCGCGTGTTTACGCGCGAGCAACTCCTCGACATGGTTTGGGGCAGTGACCGCGAAGTCGGCACAGGAACAGTTGAGACGTACATCTCGTACCTTCGGGCGAAAATCGACACGCCACCGCGTAAGAAGTTGATTCACACGGTTCGCGGCGTCGGATACGTCTTGCGCGAGGAGTAATGCTCCAGACCCTGCGCGGTCGCATCACGATTTCCTACGTCGCGTTCGTGATGGTGTTTTTTCTGCTCGTAGCTGCGGTGCTCGCGCGCGAAGCCGTCACGTTTTACACGCGAACGACGAATGACGCGATCGCGGCGGCGGGTAACCAAATTCGTCAGATCGCCGCGAAGAACCCCAAGCGCGATCGTTCGCTTCGCTTGCCGGCGACGTGCACGCCATGGTCGAGCGCCCGGGTCTGCGCATCGGCGGATTCGAACATCCCGCCGGCGTGAACGTGGGCCGCCCACCCCTGCATTTCGGAACGACGCATGCCCGCGCCGTTTACGTCCCGCTTTCGCAACAACCGAGCGCCGATCGCAAGGCCACCGGCCCGCCGCCGCCGCCTGACGGCGATCGCATGTCGGGCGGAAACCGGACGATTTTCTCTATCACGAATCTGATCGGCATTCATCCGGCGCGCATCGACACGAAAACGGCGACGTTCTTCGTCAGCTCGGATCCGGACGGTTTCCGTTCGGTGCTCACCTCGTACGCAATGATCGCGCTCGGCGGCTTAATCGTATGCGGGGTGATCGGACTCTTGATCGGACGCTACCTCGCGGATCAAGCGCTCGCGCCGATGATCGCGGTGACCGGTGCGCTGCAGCGGTTTGCAGCCGGTGATTTCGCGCCGCAGCGCATCGACACGCAAGATCGCTCGGAAGTCGGCGAGCTTGCACGCGCCTTCAACGGCGCCGCCTCGCAAGTCGCCGCCGCGTTCGACGAACGCCGCCGCGTCGAGGAGTATATTCGTCAGTTCGTCGCCGATGCGAGTCACGAATTGCGCACGCCGCTGACCGTCATTCGCGGCTATCTCGACGTTCTCAAGCGTGGTGCGTTCGCCGATCCGGTCAAACGGGACCGCGCGTTTGCAACGCTCGATACGGAAAGCGCGCGAATGCGCGCGCTCATCGACAAGCTAGTCGTACTGGCGCGCCTCGAACGTCCCCAACCTTCGGAGCTCGCACGCGTCGACGTCGCGGCCGTTGCGCGCAATCTGGCCGAAGCCGTCCGCGACGTACCCGGACATCCGCCCGTCGTCGCTCGCAGCTCGACGACGGCGCGCACGTGCTCGCCGAAGAATCCGAGCTGCACGAAGCGCTTGCAAATCTCTTGGACAACGCCCGCAAGTACGGGGCCGGCAGCGCCAATCGAAATTCAGGTTCGACGCGAAGGCTCGTTCGTCGATCGCACGCGTGATCGACGCCGGCCCGGGCATTCCGGACGACGAGCAATCGCACATCTTCGATCGTTTCTTTCGCGGCGCGACGCGCGGCGAGATCGAAGGCTCGGGGCTCGGACTCGCAATCGCCGTTCACGCGGTTAATCGCGCGCACGGTACGCTTCGACTCATCGAAAGTCGCCCGGGGCGGACGGTTTTCGAGATCAAGCTGCCGGTCGCGCCGCAGTTGCGCGAAGAAGCGCTAGTCTAGTCTTTTTCTAGTCTTCTCTTTTTCTAGTCCTCATCCGCCGGCAGTGCTGCCGCTTGTTGCGCGAGCACCGGTGCAGGCTCGCCCGTGATCTCCGCGATCTCTTTGCTTTGCTGCGTGAGATTCGCGACCGCGAGGACTTCGTCGCCTTCGGCAAGACGCACGAGCCGAACGCCCTTCGTCGAGCGGCCGGCGCGCCGAATCTGCGAGACCGGAATACGCGTGACATTGTTCGCGCTCGTGATGATGAGCAGCTCGTCGCTTTCGCGTACGAGAATCTGATCGACGACGTTGCCGATCGCGCGCTCGCGCGCAAACGCTTTGACGCCTTTGCCTCCGCGCGACGTATGACGGTATTCGTCGATCGGCGTACGTTTGCCGAAGCCGTGCGAGGTGACGATCAGGACTTCACGCCGATCGTCTTCGACCACGTCCATAGCCATGACTTCATCGCCCGCCGAAAGCGTCATAGCTTTTACGCCGCGCGCCGGACGGCCCATGGCGCGCACATCGGTTTCATTGAAATGGACGGCCATGCCGCCGCTGCTGGCGAGAATGATGTCGCGCTTGCCATCGGAGAGATCGACTGCGAGCAGCTCGTCGTCCTCGTCGAGATTGATTGCGATCAAGCCGCTGCGCCGGACGTTCGCGAAATCTTCGAGCCGCGTCTTCTTGATAACGCCGTGCCGCGTGACCATGACGAGATACTTGTCGTCATCGAACGCGCGCACCGGCAGGACCGCCGTCGCGACCTCGCCAGGCGGTAGCGTCAGCAGGTTGACGAGATTCGTGCCGCGCGCTTGGCGCGACGTTTCGGGGACTTCGTAGGCTTTCAAGCGGAAAACGCGGCCTTTGTTCGTGAAGAACAATACCGTCTCGTGCGTGTTCGCGATGAAGAAATTGCGAACGACGTCCTCGGTCTTGAGGTTGCCGATTCCCATCACGCCGCGCCCGCCGCGATTTTGCTGGCGGAACGTGTCGACCGAGACGCGCTTGATGTAGCCGCCGGCCGTCACGGTGATGACGACGGGAACGTTCGCGATGATGTCTTCGATCGAAACTTCGCCCTCGGCCGCTACGATTTGCGTGCGGCGCGGATCGGCGAAACGCTTCTTGACGTCCTCGGCTTCGCTCTTGACCATCGCGTCGATGCGCTTGGGCTTGGCGAGAATGTCTTTGTAGTCGGCGATCTTCTTCTTGAGCTCGTTGTACTCGTCTTCGATCTTCTGACGCTCGAGGCCGGTGAGCGTGCGCAAACGCATGTCGACGATCGCGTTGGCTTGGATCTCGGTGAGCTTGAAGCGATCCATGAGGCTCGCGCGTGCGACGTCGACCGTCTGACTGGCGCGAATGATCTTGATGACTTCGTCGATGTGGTCGAGCGCAATCCGGAAACCTTCGAGCAGATGCGCGCGCTCTTCGGCCTTGTTGAGATCGTATTCGGTCCGCCGGCGAACGACGATGCGACGGTGCGAGATGAAGTGCGTGAGCATCTCGCGCCAGCGAAAGCACGACCGGCTCGAGCGTCGTCTGGCCGCTCTCGGTTTGCGACGGCACCAGCGCCAGCATGTTGAAGCCGAAGCTCGTTTGCAGCGGGGTGTGCTTGTAGAGCTGATTCAAAACGACGTTCGGCGTCGCGTTGCGTGCAAGCTCGACTGCGACTCGAATGCCTTTGCGATTGCTCTCGTCATGACAGGCGGTGATGCCCGCAATGCGCTTGTCGGAATACGCTTCGGCGATCGCCTCGACGATGCGGGATTTCGTAACCTGGAACGGCACTTCGGTGATGATGATCTTGTACTTGCCGCGCTCTTCGACGATCTCGGCTTTTCCGCGAATGACGACCGAGCCGCGGCCGGTTTTGTAGGCTTCGCGAATCGCTTCGCGGCCCATGATCACGCCGGCGGTCGGGAAATCCGGTCCTTGCACGATTGCGCTGCAGCTCTTCGTCGGTCGCTTTCGGATTGTCGAGCAAGAGCGCGATCGCATCGCAGATTTCGCCGACGTTGTGCGGCGGAATGTTCGTCGCCATGCCGACGGCGATGCCGCTGGATCCGTTGACGAGCAGATTCGGAAGACGCGAGGGAAGAACGGTCGGTTCCGTCGTTTGGTTGTCGAAATTCGGGATGAAATCGACGGTCTCGCGATCGATTTCGGCCAGCATCTCCAGCGCTGCTCGCGCAAGACGCGCTTCGGTATAACGATAGGCAGCCGGCGGGTCGCCGTCGATCGAGCCGAAATTTCCGTGCCCGTCGACGAGCGGATAGCGCAGCGTGAAATCTTGCGCCATGCGCACGAGCGCGTCGTAAACCGACGAGTCGCCGTGCGGATGGTACGATTTGAGTACCTCGCCGACGATACCGGCGCACTTGCGATGCTGCTTTTCCGGCGTGAAGCCCATCTCGCGCATCGCGAACAGAATGCGGCGCTGAACAGGCTTGAGACCATCGCGCACATCCGGAAGCGCACGCGACGCGATAACCGACATAGCGTAGGCGAGGTAGGATCGCTCCATCTCGTCCTTGACCATGACGGTCGAAATACGCTCGTTTTCTATTTGTTAATTACTCCCAGCGGATGGAACCCCTTAGTCGCCGAGGGGGATGCCGTCTTCATCGGTCGCGACGTCGAGCTCGTCTTTGAACGAGAGCGGCGGTTCGGGAGCCGCAAGTGAGAAATCATCGAACGCTAGGCTCTTCGGCCGGCGGCGGAGCTGCTTCGGTAACAGCTTCGGATTCAAGATCCCAATTCAAATCGGCCGCTTCGGCCGACTCCGCTGCGAGAGGCGAAAGCTCCGAGCGCGATTGCAGATTCAGCATCCCGTGCTCGAGCTTCGATTTGGCTTCGGCCGCACGCGCACGCACGGCGGCGAGGCTCGCTTCGACCTTGCTTTCGAGGTCGGCGAGCGCCTTGGCGGCTTGATCGTCGGTGCCCATTCTAGCGGCGCTCAGTTCTTAGTCCTTCGCGCGGTTTTACAACCTTACCGAAGAACAATCCAACGATTCCGCCAAGCAAACCGCCCGCTAAGGCCACCATAAGTAGTTCCCCGCCGAATGCTCCAATGCGCCCAAACGAAAAGACGCGAACGGTTGCGATGAAGCCTTCGATGAAAGCTGCCAACACCGAGCACACCGCACCGGAGATAATGCCAATTACGATGTCGCCCAGCCGCCAATACACCTTAGAGGCGTTCCCCGCGCGTCTTACGGTTTCTTCCCTGGAGGCGATGCGTGCGCTGGCTGCCGGAGCTCGCGCGTCACGTCCGCCGAGGGGACGTCATCGCGGTCGAGGGGCCGCTCGGCAGCGGTAAAACGGCTTTTGTCGGCGGTCTTGCGGAAGCGCTCGTCGGCGGCGATCCGGTCACGAGTCCGACTTTCACGTTCTGGCATCGTTACGGCGGCGCCGAGGTCAGGCTCGAACACCTCGATCTCTATCGTGTCGAGAGCGAAGCCGACTTGGCTGAGCTAGGACTCGAGGAAGCCTTCTCATCTGATTCGATCACCGTCGTCGAATGGCCAGAGCGCGCTCCGAGTTTAGTCGGAACCGCAAAATGGCGCGTGCAGATTAGCGGTAGCGGCGACTCCCCACGCGAGGTCACGATTCGCGCGGGTGCATGAACCGATCTTGGCACTCGAAGGCGCGCTCGATTCGTTTTCGGTCGCACTCTTGCGAGACGGCGAAATCGTAGCGGAATCGCTCTCGAAGCAAGCTGCGCTCGAAGATGGGTTGCGCTTGGTGCGCACGCGGCTCGAAGCGGGAAAGCTTCGGCTCGGCGACCTGGGTGGAATCGCGGTCGGAACGGGTCCGGGCGGATTCACCGGATTGCGCATCACGATCGCATTTGCGAAATCGCTCGCGTTCGGTGCGAACCTCCCGCTTACGGGTGTCTCTTCCTTCGATATATTGGATGCCGCCGCAGCCGCGGAATCGCGACTGCCTCGCGTGACCGTCGTGTACGGCCGGCCCGGCATCGCGTGCATGCGCCGTACGGCGCACGACGGGGTGACACGTTGCGTGCGGTCCGATCGCGGCGACGCTCGCGCGGGTTACCTCAAAAGGTGAAGAAATCGCAATAATCGGCGCGACGGAGGACGTGCAGAGCGCGGCTCTCGAACGCGGTCTGTCCGTGCATCTCATCCCGGTCGGTACCGAGCTCCCCGCTGCGACCCTCGCCCGCATCGCGCGCATGCGTCCACCTGCGGCAAGCGTTCATGAGGTCGCACCCGATTATGGCGAACTCCCCGCCGTACGGGGCGTAGCGCCTTCAGAATGAAGCTGATCGGACAACGCCTGCAGATCGAGCCGATGCGCGTGGAAGATGTCACCGCGGTGCTGCAAATCGAATCCGTCTCGTTTACGACGGCGTGGCCCGCGAACGCGTTTTCGAACGAGCTGAGCGAGAACAAGCTCGCGCATTATTTCGTCGGACGCATCGATGGAAAGATCGTTGCATACGGCGGCATCTGGGTGATTCTCGAAGATTCGCACGTCACGACGATCGCCGTCGAACCCGAACATCGCGGCCGTGGTCTGGGCGAGCAGATGTTGATTCTCTTACTCGATGAGGCGATGGAGCGCGGCGCGTCATGGATCACGCTGGAAGTTCGTGAAAGCAACGACGTCGCACAACGGCTCTATCGCAAGTACGGATTCACCAACGTAAGCATCCGGCGTGCGTATTACAGCGATAATAACGAGAACGCCGTCGTGATGTGGGCCGGAAATCTTCGTGGCGAGCTCTATCGTAATCGTCTGCGCGCGTTGCGCGCGGCACTGTACGGGTGAGACGGGCGACGGCGCTCGCAACCATTACCGGGTTCGTGCTCGTATCCCGCGTTGCGACCGAAGCTGAGCAGCCGCCGGTCGACGAGATGCTCGGTCGCGGCATTTCCGGCGTCGTCGACGCACTCGGGATGCCGACAAGACGTCGAGTCGCTGATAGCGAGGTCATACCTGGGTGTGGCACACGCCTCGTGCTTATCTGCTCGTCTCATCACTGATGACGCGATGAACGGTTAAAGTGATCGACGATGCGACAACCGCTAACGCCGGCGCGAACGGCTCGCAGACGTATCGACTTTTCGGATACACGAAAACACGCGCCGACGCGGAACGGGGCGCAGCCGGATCTCTCCGGTCCGGATTTCGCACCTACAATCTCGGCGACGGATCACGTTCTCGAGCTGTTCTTCGACGAGGCGGGAAAATTGACACACGCGGTGTTATGGCGATCGCGTGGTTATGTTGCGCGGCTCGGATACGTCCCAGCCGATCGCGAGATGCTGCGCGTGCTGCAATACGTCGCGCCCAAGATTCTCGCACGCCGGCGCCGTTCGCCGCGAGCGCGATGACGTGTCGTGCGTTGCGAGATCGGGAAAGAACGGTCACGCCGTTGACGTTGCCAATACTGCAGTCAGCTCGCACAATACCGCCTTCGACGCGAGTGCGATCACTTCGCCCGAAAAAACGGCGTGGACGCCGGCAAAGTTCGACAACGTTCCAGTGAAATCGATCGCATTCTGGATGGTGCGATGACCGGCATCGAATTCGTTCGGCTCGGCAAACGCGTGCACGCACACATCGGGCAGCAGCATCGCTACGTGCACACGCTGCGCGTCGCACGCATGGCTGCGCAGCTTGCGCGACGATACGGCGAAGACGTCGAGCGTGCGCTGCTTGCCGGTATGCTGCACGATCTGGCGCGCCTGTACACGCCGGAACGTTTGCTCGATGAATCGCGCGCGCGTGGACTTTCGATCAGCACCTTCGAGGACGCGCATCCGCGCGTTTTGCACGCGCGCCTCGGTGCCGAGCTCGCAAACGAGCAGTTCGGAATCGGCGACGAGCGAATTCTCTCGGCGATCCGCTACCACACCCTGGGTGCAGGATCGATGAATACGCTCGACGCGATCGTGTACTTGGCGGATTCGCTCGAGCCGGGCCGCGATTTTTCCGAACGTGCCGAGCTCGAGCGGCTGTCGTTCCGGGATCTGAACGCGGCCATGCGCGAGACGCTTCTGTCTACGACCGCTTTCCACGGCGCATCGGGAAAATCAATCGCGCCGGAAACTGCGGCCGCCATCGAACTGTTTTCGTCAAAGGAGAAGAAAACTGCCTGAATTGATCGATATCATGCGGATTGCCGCAGAGGATAAGAAAGGCGAGCATGTCACCGTCCTGGATTTGGACGGGCGAACCATCGTCGCCGACACTTTTTTGATCGTCACGGGCCGCTCGAGCGTCCAAACGCGAGCGATTGCCGATGCGATCATCGAGCGGGCGAAAGAGGAGGGGTTCGGCGTTGCGCGGACCGAGGGCTATCCGACGGAAATTGGATTCTGATCGACCTTGGGCCGGTCGTAGCGCACGTTTTCACGCCGGAGAGCCGTGCGTTCTATAACCTCGAGCGGCTGTGGGGCCAGGGTGCCCGAGCCGCCCGCGCTATCGAATCCTAGTGCCGGGCTACCAGACGCGCAGCCAGAGGGCGCTTCGCGCGGCGCTCATCCGGATGGGCATTTGGGTCTTCCTCTTACTCTTCGTTGCAAGCATTGTCGGCGTCGCCATCGTAACGGTTCGTGCACGCTGAAACTCTGCCGGAGAGGCGGGGGTATCAGCAGCCGGAGACCTCGAGAATGAAGATTTTGACTGCACTGGGCACCGCGCTCGTCGTCCTTGCCCTCAACCTGGCACCTGCGCTTGCGCGCGACCAATACGTCGTCGACAACGCGCATTTGTTCTCCACACAGGCAGTCCAAGCGGCGAACTCTCGAATCAATGATTTCGCTGCTACGACCGGCAAAGAGATTTTCGTCTATACGACGCCGTCGCTGGATGGTGCGACCGTCGACAGCGCTGCCGAGCGAGTCTTTGCACAGCAGCAAGTCAACGGCGTCATGATCTTCATTTCCAAAGATCCGAAGAAGATCGGCGTGTATCCGGATCGCGCATCGCACGCGTTTTTCCCAGCGGAAACGACGTCGGCGATTCGCTCAGCGATCGTCGCCAGCTTCAATGCGGGCAAATTCGACGAGGGCTTACAGAACGGCGTGTCGCTGACGATGAGCTTGTATCGCAGCCATCTGCCGGCGCGCACGTCGTACAATCCGAACGCACCGGTCGTCCGGACTCAATCCGGGGGCTTTAGTATGAAGTGGATATTCTTCTTCCTGATCGTCGTCGTCGCGTTTTTGGTGCTGCGTGCGCTCTTCCGCGCGCTCTTTGCACCGCGCGTCGCCGGCCCGACGAGCGGCCCCTACCCAATGAGTCCCCCGGCCCGATGGGTTATGGCGCCGGTCCCGGATATGGATACGGTGGCGGGGGCGGCTTTGGCGGTGGCGGCTTTTGGAGCGGCCTGCTGGGCGGCCTGGGAGGCGCTTGGCTCGGCAACGAGATCTTCGGGCAGCACGGCAATTTTGGCGGTAATTTTGGGGGCGCCGGCTTCGGCGGCACCGATCCCGGCGGCGGCGCCGATCAGTCCGGCTTTCAATCCGATCCCGGCCAAATCGATACGGGTAATTCCAGCTCCGGCGACTGGGGCGGTGGCGGCGATAGCGGCGGCTGGGGCGGCGGAGATGGTGGCGGCTTCGGCGGCGGTGGCGGCGATGGCGGGGGCGGCTGGTAACCCTCTCGATTAAGAGATTGTTGAGAATTTAGGCTCTCAGCACGGTTTAAGCCCGACGACCTAGGATACTTCAGCATGGCTAGCGTCCGCCAAGTAAGACGTCAACTCGTTTCAACGTTTCTAACCGCGGTGATTGTTACGATGCTCGGCCTTCAGGCAGGGGCTCGTCGAACATTGGGTCCGCTGACCGCGCAAGACGTCGTTTTGAATTTGGCCGCGCGCAATTCGACGCTATCGACGTTCCAAGCGCACGTCGACATCCGGCTGCACACCGGTATTCCGTTCCTGAATCCGACATTCGAAGGAACGACGTATTTCAAACGGCCTGACCTCCACGAGGTCGTGTTCACGAAGTCGCCCTCATACGCGAAGGGCTTCGAGCAACTCTATAGCGACGTGAGCGATCCGGCCGTGTGGGACAAGAAATTCATCTGCACGATCGACGGCGAAGAAGCGCACAACGGAACGAAAGACATCGCGCTGCGTCTCGTCGAGCGCGTGCGTGGCTCGCTCGATCACGAGACGGTGCTGGTCGACCCGCGACATTGGGTGATCGATCAGATCGTTTACTACTATTACAGCGGCGGGCGCATTACCGTCGACAAAGTCTATGACTATGAGGACGGATTCGCGGTCCTTTCAGACGAGCACGCATTGATTGCAATGCCGCCGTTCCCGCACGCACGCGCCGACGCGCACTACACGCAATACAAGATCAACGTCGCGATCGACGATTCGGTCTTCACGGAAAAGGCCACCAAGCAAATCGGCGTAGATTCCACCGCTCGCTAGTGGAGCGTTGGCCTGGGCTCAAGCACGACGACTGGCATGACACGCAGCTGACGCTGCAACTGTGGACGCAGATCGTCGGGAAGATACGGCTGCGACAACAGCCGCTTGTCAATCATTGGTGGAACGTGACGCTCTACGTTACGTCGCGCGGACTTACGACTTCGATCATGCCGTATAGCGAAGGGCGCAATTTCGAGATCGCGTTTGATTTTCAGCAGCATGCACTCCACATCCGCGATTGCGACGGCGGAACGCGCTCGATAGCGCTCGAGCCGATGAGCGTCGCGGAGTTCTACCGGCGCATCATGGCGGAACTCGATGCGCTGAGGATGCCGGTTCGCATCAATAAGAAGCCGAACGAAGTCGCCGACGCCACGCCATTCGATCAAGACACGATGCACGCGTCTTACGACAAAGCGTATGTCGAACGATTCTGGCGAGTGCTCGTGCAAGCCGATCGTTTATGCAAGCAATTCCGCGCGACATTTCTCGGCAAGGCGAGCCCGGTGCACTTCTTCTGGGGAAGCTTTGACCTCGCCGAGACACGCTTCTCGGGTCGCGTAGCGCCGCCGCATCCGGGCGGGATTCCGAATCTTCCAGATTGGGTAACGCGCGAAGCCTATTCGCATCAGGAACACAGCGTCGGATTCTGGCCCGGCATGCCCGGACTCGATGCGCTCTTCTACGCGTACACGTATCCCCAAGCGGCGGGTTTTGCGCAAGCGATGATCAAGCCGAGCGATGCGTCGTGGGATGCGAACCTCAAAGAGTTCGTGCTACCGTACGAAGCCGTGCGCGTGTCGGACGATCCCGATCGCGCCGTGCTCGACTTCTTTGAATCAACCTACGATGCGGCCGCCGATCTCGGAAAGTGGGATCGCGCCGCGCTCGAGCGCCGCTAAACGGAAACTCTTAGCGCGCGATCGATCGCTTCGACTGCGGCCTTGTAGTCGTCGGGGACGATGCCCCCAAACTGCTCCTTGAGGCGCATGCCGGCGCTGCGTTGCAGTACGGCCGACGTCGAACGCGTCATGACCGGCTCGATACCGACTTCCTCGAGCGCTTCGGCCGACATGGCGGCTTCTTCTGCGCGGCGGCCGGCGTGAATGACGTCGGTGCGCAGCAAGAATTTCACCGTCTCCATGAATGGACGCGCGTCCATGAACTCCGATATCGACGCGAAGACGTCGTCCTCGATGCCTTGACGTGATGCGCCGAGCGCGCACTCGATAAAGAGCGCCTCCATCCCCTTCATCACGACGGAGCGAATGATCTTGATGCCGGAACCGGCACCGAGAACCTCGCTCACGACGTCGAAGCGCATGCCCCATGGCACGAGCGCGTCGGCAAACGTCTGCGCTGCCGGTCCACTGCCTTTGATCGAGATGCGATAGCCGTCGTTGAGCGGCGAACCCATAATGCCACCGTCGGCAACGTGCGCACCGCTCGCAGCCAGAGTCTCGCCGACCGTCCGCTTCACACGCGGCGTTGCGGAACCGATATCGACATAGACGTGATGTGCATCGAGAACGCCGGCGAATGCTTTTGCCGCATCGATGCACTCACTGCCGGGCACGGCAACGATGATGACGTCGGCTTCGTGCGCGAGCTCCTTTGGCGTGCGTACGAGACGCACGCCGGCGTCCGCGGCGCGCTTCTGAATCAACGCACTGAACGTGCCTTCGAAGGCTGCGACGTCGTAGGCGACGACGTGCTCGAGACCGGCCTTGCGCAGACCACTTCCGATTCCGCTGCCGACCTCGCCGTATCCGATCAGGCCAAGACGAATCTGTTGCTTGCTCACTGCACGCGCACCAATTTCTGCAGGCTACGTAAGCTTTTCGGCGGTGTCTCACCGGGATGGACGTAGTTTGACCAGACCGTGTATGAAACTTCACCGACGTACATGTCGCCGTGCGAATCAAGCGCGATCCCGTGCGGTGCGAGCATTTGCCCTTCCGGCAATCCGCTGCGCTCATCGATGCGTCCGACGCGCTCGCCGTTCGACTTGAGGATGGTGACGCGCGGCCCAAGGTTCTTGAATGCGAGATTGATCTTCTGATGCCCCGGAAGCTCGCCGACGAAGCAGACGCCGTCTTGCATGAAGAGCCCACAGGGACGATGCAAGTTGTTCCACTGCGTTTCGTACCTGCCGTTGCCGTCGAATACTTGGACGCGGTGATTCTCGCGATCGGCGACGTACACCCAGCCTTCCGGATCGGTCACGATGTTATGCGGTATATTGAACTCGCCGGGATCCGATCCGACCTCGCCCCACGACAAAATGTGCTTGCCGTTCGCCGAGTATTTGTGGACGCGCGCATTGGCGTAGCCATCAGAGACGTAGATGTCGCCTTGCGGCGAGAGTGCGGTGTGCGTGCAGCGATTGAATGGTTCGCCGCTCATCGCCGGCGATGATTTCCCCGGGATGCCGATCTCGAGCAGCACTTTGCCCTCGAGCGTGCATTTGCGCACCGTGTGATCGCCGTCGTCGGTGCAATACAGTGTCTCATCCGGACCGACGTGCAAACCGTGCGCCCGTTTGAAGAGCTTTTCTCCCCACGAACGCAAGAAGTTTCCATCGCGATCGAAGACCATCATTGGATGCTCGCCGCGGTTAAAGACATAGACGCGATCCGCTTTGTCGACCGCCACCGCTGCGACGTCGGTGAATGACCAGCCGTCGGGAAGCTTCGCCCAATCCGCGACAAGCCGGTATTGATACGGGGCCCTTCCAACGATGACGTCGGGCGTTACGGCCGTCATGCGAGCACCGCCGCAGGTTCACCAACTTGCGTTCGGCGTAAGTGCCGGCGATATTTCCGGTCGAAATTCGTGCGCGCGTGCTGCAATCGAATGTTGTCCCAGACGACGAGATCGCCGGCTTGCCACGCGTGTTTGTAGATGACTTCCGGCCGATCGACGTATCCCGAGAGCTCTTCGGCAAGCGCGATACCCATGTCGTGCGGCCATTCGACGATGCGATCGAAATGTCGCGCACTGCAGAAAAGCAGCGTCTCGCCGGTTACCGGATGCGTGAACGCGAGCTTGTGCGTCGACGTCGGCATCCCCGGCCGGGGATCGGGGCCCGGAATCGGTGCGTGTTTCGATTGATCCGGATAGGTGTGCACGATTTCGAGATCGCGCACGCGCGCGCGTACGTCATCCGGCAGCAGCTCCCACACGCGCTTCATGTCGGCGAAGAGCGTCTCGCCGCCGGCTCCGGGCGGCGGAACTTCGAGCGCGTACAGCATCAGGCCACGCAGCGGACGATCCGACCACGAGTGATCGCAATGGAACGCAAGCTCACCGTGCGGCGTCAGCCCCTCCGGAATCACGTTCGAGACGTAGTTTTGCTCGCCGTATTCGCCTTCATCCGAGATCTCGCCGAAGATGCGGCCAACGCGCAGCTGATCGTCTTCGCTGAGCTGCTGATTGCGGAACAGCAAGATAGCGTATTTGTGCCACGCCTGGCGAAGTAGCTGCTTAGTCAGGATCGAAGGTTCGTCGCGGAGATCGATGCCGATGACCTCGACCCCGGCGACCGCGGACACAGGACGGAACTCAAGCTCGCTCACGTTGCAAGGCCTCGTAGGGTCACGTATACTTCGTATACGATACGACGGGTGTGATGCGAAAGCGAGAGGGCAAAACGCATATAAACGCTCCGGCTAGCGCCCGACGCAGCCGGCTGGACCATCTCAGCCAGCAGGCTTACGAGCGGGTCCGTTCGATGATCGCCGAGGGCCAGTACCCGCCTAGCGAAGTCATCCGCGAGATCGACCTGGTCAGGACTTTCCAGATGAGCCGCACCCCCGTGCGCGAGGCGCTTCATCGCCTCGAGGGCGAGGGGTTGATCCGGCGCATTACCGCAGGCGGCTTCGTCGCCGTCGAGCTGGGACGCAAAGAGCTGGTCGCCATCTACCAGGTCCGTGAGGTGCTCGTCGGTCTGGCAGCGAGCCTTGCGGCACGTAACCGCACGCGCATCGACCTCGCGCACCTCGAGGAGGGCCTGGAAGCGATCGATCGCGCCTGCGCATTCGGCGAGGCTGAGGACGCCGACCGTCGCGTTCGCGCATTCTATCACGCGCTCGCTGCCGCAAGCAGCAACGAGTATCTGCGCGCGACGCTCGACCGCCTCACCGATCTGTTTCGCTATCGCGCGCTCGCCGTTACGCATCCTGAGTGGCGTGACATGCTCGCAACGCGTCACCGCGGTCTGGTCGATGCGATCGCGAAGCAAGATGCACCGCGGGCCGAGCACATCGGACGCGATCTGATCGCACGCTCGCTCGAGATTCGCCTTTCGGACGTGTAGTCGTGGCCTACGAAATAATCGATTCACACGTGCACTATTGGGAACCGGAACGTTCGGATCGTCCTTGGCACAAAGGCGGCGTCGATCTGGGTGGGGCGCTCTCGGTTGAACGGTTGCTCGAAGACGCGCGCGAAGCGGGCGTCTCGAAAATCTTACAAGTCACGCCTTCGATCATGGGCTGGGACAATCGCTACGGCATCGAGGGTTCACAGCTGCACGGGGAGCGCGTCATCGGCGTCATCGGACGATGCGATCCGCTCGCACCAGAGATGCCGAAACGCCTCGCCGAGATAGCATCGCATCCAAAGATTCTGGGCGTGCGCATCACGTTGATGAAGGAGTGGACGTCGTGGCTGCGCGACGGCGTGCTCGAGCCGTTTCTCGCCGAAGCCGGAAAGCTCGGGATGCGCGTGCAGATCTACGGACCCAATCAAGCGCGCGAGATCCATGAGGCGGCTCAGCGTCATCCGCAAACCATCTTTCTGGTCGACCACATGACGCTCGATCACCACAACCCCGAACCGTTCGCGCAGTGGAACGAGGTGCTCGCGATGTCGAGTGCTCCGAACGTCTACATCAAAGCTTCGTACTTTCCCGAAGTCTCGAAGCAGCCGTATCCATTTACGGACGTCGTCCCATATTTGCGCAGCCTCTATCAGGCCTTTGGCGCCGACCGCATCATTTGGGGCTCCAACTATCCACCGTCCTCGCGCGCGTGCAGCTACAAGGAAAACGTGGCCTTTATGCGCGAGCAAGGCTTCCTGGGCAACGACGATCTCACGAAACTTTTCGGAGCGACGCTGTTGCGCGCGCTCGGTTTGTAGAGAGGGGACATCGATGAAGCAGTCCATTCGCCGGCGCACTTTTCTTGCTGCCTCGGCCACGACGTTCGCGTCGATCGGCGTCATCAAATCGCCGGCTCGCGCCGCGGAGTTCGAATACAAGTACGGGCACGACTTGCCGATCGGTTACGCACTCCATATTCGCTCGACGGAGATGGTCGACGCGATCGAACGCGAGACCAACGATCGCCTGAAGATCTCGATCTATCCGAACAGCACGCTCGGCGGACAGCCGGCGATGCTCACGCAGCTGCGTTCGGGCGCGATTCAATTCCTGAACACGATCAACGTCGTGTACAGCACGGTCGTGCCAAGTGCGGCGATCGAGGCGGTCGGTTTCGCGTTCAAAGATATGCAGACCGCGGTCAAGACGATGGAAGGCCCGCTCGGCGCGCTCGTGCGCAAGGATTTTCAGACGGCAGGCCTCTACGCTTTCGAGCGACGCTGGAATCTTGGTTTGCGGCAAGTCTGCTCGAACAACAAACCGATCAAGACCGCTGACGATTTCGTCGGCTTCAAGGTGCGCACGCCGCCCGGCAAGATTTCCGTCGATCTGTTCACGACGCTCGGCGCCTCGCCGACACCGATCACGGCTGCCGAGATGTTCACGTCGCTGAAAACGCGTCTCGTCGACGGCGTCGAGCTTCCGACCGAAGCCGTACAGCTCTTCAAGATCTACGAAGCGATCAAATATATCAGCTACACCAATCACATGTGGACGGGCTACTTTCTTGCTGCAAACGGCGACGCGTGGAACGCGCTGCCCGCCGATATTCGCTCCGTCGTCGAGCGCAACGCCGCGAAGTACGCCGTCCTCGAACAACAGGATCGCATTGCGCTCGAACCCGTCTATCGAAAACAGCTCGAAGGCGAGGGCATTCTCTTTAGCGATGCCGACGTCGCGGGCATGCGCGCGAAGCTCGGTCCGTACTATGCACGGTGGAAGGACGCATTCGGCGCGCAAGCGTGGTCGCTGCTCGAAGCCGGAGCCGGCACAAAGCTGGGGTAGCTCGCGCGCGAGGGCGCGACCACCGTGTCATCCTGAGCGTAGCGCGTCGCAAAGCGACGCGTGTAGTCGAAGGACAGCGACGCACCTGATCTTCGAGACTATCTCTGTCCCTCGACTACGCGCTGCTTTGCAGCGCTACGCTCGGGATGACAACTAGGCGACTTCGAAGAGGCCGGCGGCGCCTATGGCCGCCGCCGACGCACATCGTCACGACGAATATTTCGCTTTACGCCGGCGTGCCTTCGATCAGCGCGTGCATCACGAGACGCGTGCCGCTGACGCCGTAAGGATGACCGATCGGCGATCGCACCGCCGTCGACATTGAAGAGCTCGTTTGGTAGACCCGAGCTTGTCGCGGCAGTAGAGTGCCTGCACGGCAAACGCTTCGTTCAGCTCCCACAAGCCGATGTCGTCGATCTTGAGATTGTGCCGCTTCAAGAGTTCCGGCACCGCAAATATTGGGCCGATTCCCATCTCGCCCGGGTCGCAGCCGACGACGACCATCCCGCGGTAAAAGCCGAGCGGCTGCAGATTGCGCTGCTCGGCAAGCTTCGCGTCCATCACCACAACCGCCGCAGCGCCATCGGAAAGCTGCGATGAGTTGCCGGCCGTGATCGTCGACTTCGCATCGATCACACCTTTGAGCGCGGCGAGCCCTTCGAGCGTCGTGTCGGCGCGATTGCCTTCGTCTTTCTTGAGGAAGGCGCGCTCCTCTCGGAAAGAACCGTTGTCTCTATCTTCGATGACCTTCCACGTCTCCAGCGGGACGATCTCTGCGTCGAACCTTCCCGCAGCTTGCGCCGCCGCCGTACGCTGTTGGCTTTGAAGCGAAAACTCGTCTTGTTGTTCGCGCGTGATCTTGTAGTGCTTCGCGACATTGTCGGCCGTCTGCAGCATCGGCATATAGATGTCGGGATCGTGCCTCAGAATCCACTCTTCGGTGAAGTTGTGGCGATTGACGACGTTCTGCACCATGCTGATCGACTCACAGCCGCCGGCGACAACGACTTGCGCGCCGTCAACGATCACACGCTGTGCGGCGAGCGAGACTGATTGCAACCCTGAAGCACAGTAGCGATTGATCGTCGTGCCGGGGACTCGCAGAGGAAGACCCGCGCGCAGAGCCGCGACGCGCCCGAGATTGTGTCCGGTCGCGCCTTCGGGTAGCCCGACGCCAAGAACGACGTCCTCAACTTCGGCCGGATCAACGTTTGCGCGCTCGACCGCGTGCTTGACGACGTGACCCGCCATCGTTGCGCCGTGCGTTTGATTGAAGGCGCCGCGAAATGCACGGCCGATCGGCGTACGCGCCGCCGAAACAATCGCAGCTTCACGCATGTGCAAGCTCCTTTGACGAGGAACGATGGCCGGCGAGCTTACCGCCGCTCTGAGCCAGCTCCGCGAGTAACGGCGAAGCTTCCCATCCGAACTTCTTGATGTCGGCGTAAACGTTCGCGATCCCGACTTGATCGGCGTACCACATCGGTCCGCCGGTATGGGGCGGAAAGCCGTAGCCATAGATGTACACGATGTCCTCGTCGCCGGCGCGCAATGCGATTCCGGTCCGCAGCAACTCTGCACCGACGTTCACGAGCGCGTAGACGAGGCGCTTGACGATCTCTTCGTCGCTCGCCGGACGCGGCGCGATGCCGGCCGCTTTGCGCTTCCTCGGCGAAAATTTTCTCGACCTCGGGATCAGGAATCGGCTCGCGCTGACCCTTTTCGTACTTGTAAATCCCGGCGCCCGTTTTCTGGCCGTAGCGCCCGAGCCCATAGAGCCGATCGATGATGCTCGTGCGACGCCCGACCGCATCTTTGCGATCTTGCTGAATCCGCCAAAAAACGTCGAGTCCCGAAAGATCGAATGTCGCGAACGGTCCCATCGCCATGCCGAAGTCTTTCATCACTTTGTCGACGCGATGCGGCGCGTACGCCCTCTTCAGCCAGCGCGATCGCTTCGCGCGAGTAGTCGAAGAACATTCGGTTGCCGATGAACCCGAACGCATTGCCGGAGAGCACGCCGACTTTGCGTAGCTTCTTGCCGAGCGCCATCGCAGTCGTGATCGTTTGCGGCGACGCCGTCTTGCCGCGCACGATCTCGAGCAGTTTCATGATGTTGGCCGGCGCAAAGAAGTGCGTGCCGATGACGTTCTCGGAACGCTTCGTTTGCGCAGCCATCGCATCGATGTCGAGCGTCGACGTGTTGCTCGCGAGGATCGCGCCCGGCTTTGCGACGCCATCGAGCTTCGCGAAGACCTCGCTTCTTGACGTCCATGTTCTCGAAAACGGCCTCGACGATGATGTCGGCGTCCCGTGCGGCCGTAAGTTCGCGCTCGAAGCGCGATCGACTGCCCGCGTTGCCGCGCGTCTTCTTCGCGTCATGCGGCCGCGCTGGACCTGGTACGAGAACGTTGCCGAACACAGTTTGCTTGCTGCGTTCGATCTGTTCGTCGCTGGGTTCGACGACCGTGACCGGGATGCCGGCGCTCGCGAACGTGATCGCGATGCCCGTTCCCATCGTGCCGCCGCCGATGACGGCCGCCGTCGTGATCTCGAGCGGCTGCGCAGCCGGCAGTCCCGGAATCTTTCCGAGCTCGCGTTCCGCGAAGAAGACGTGCATCAGCGCATGCGCCGGTGCGGAGCGAACCAATTCGTCGAACAAACGGAACTCGCGCGCGAGTCCGCGCTGGAATTCGAATTCGAGCGCGGCTTCGACCGCGTCGACCAGCTTGTGCGCGGCGAATCCGCCGCGCTCTTCGGGCGGAACCATCTTGTGCGCTTGCGCGACGGCGAACGGCGCCGCGAACAGCCCAGCCCTTCGATGCCAAGCTCGGCGCTGCGCGCCGAGACGGCGCTTGCGCGGAGAACGCCGCGAACGTCATCGCCTCGTCAGATGACGTCGCCGTCCACGACCTCATCGAGAATACCGAGCTCCTGCGCGCGCGTTGCGTCGAGCGGATCGCCCTTGAGCATGATCTCCAGCGCCGGCTGCGCACCGATCAAGCGCGGCAGACGCTGCGTCCCGCCTGCACCCGGGATGAGGCCCAGCTTGATCTCGGGCAAACCGACCTTCGCACGCGGTGTCGCCGACGCGGTAGTCGCATGCGAGCGCGAGCTCGAAACCGCCGCCGAGCGCGCTGCCGTCGATTGCGGCGACGTACGTTTTCGTTCCGCGCTCGATGCGCGCGATGACGTCGCGAACCGTCTTCGAATCGGCCGGCGGCTCGCGCAGAAAGTCGTTGATATCGGCACCGCCGCTAAAGATGCCGTTGCTGCCGGTGATGACGACTGCGCACGACCGAGGCATCGCTTCTCCGCGGCTTCGATTGCGGCAACGAGCTCGCCCGAAAGCGCGAATCCGAGCGCATTGACCGGTGGGTTGTCGAGCGTGAGGATGCGGACGCCGTCCCGCGTCGTCTTGCGTGCGCAGCGCCATTACGCCGTCACCGCGGACTTACGGTCGAGCTCGAATTGGTCTTCGGAGAGCGCCATGACGCTCGCGGAGCCGTTGCTGATCTCGGCCTGCAGCCACCGTGCCTGCGTGAGCACGTGATCGGCGTAGAAGCGCGCCGTCGACGAGCTTGGCTCTGTAGAAATCCGCGTCGGCATCGCCGGCGGCGATCTTCGCGGCGGCGATCTGCGCGGCGCGCGCCATCTGCCAGCCGCCCGCGACGATTCCCCACAGCTTCAGATACGGAACCGAGCACGCAACGCCGAGGCGCAGATCACTCATCGCGTTCATGCCGATCGCTTGCGACGTCGTCGCGAGCGCGTCGATGCCGCGCACGAGCTCGGCCGTGAATCGCCTTGACGTCCGGATCGTCGACGCTTGCGAGCTCGGCCGCGAACGCCTTGATCCGCCTCGATGAGCGTGTCGCCGTCGTGCCCATGTCGCGAATCAGCTTGCGCCCGACGAGGTCCAGCGCTTGGATTCCGGTCGTTCCTTCGTAGATCGCCGTGATGCGCACGTCGCGGTACTGCTGCGCGATGCCGGTCTCTTCGATGAAGCCCATCCCGCCGAAGACTTGCAACGCGGTCGAGCAGATGTCGATGGCGGCTTCCGTGCACCAGCCCTTGACGATCGGGATCATGAACTCGACGAAAGCGCGATGCTCTTTGCGCACCGCTTCGTCGGGACTCTTATTCGAGAGGTCGAGCGACGCCGCCGTAACGTACGCGAGCGCGCGCATCGCTTCGATTTGCGACTTCATCCACATCAGCATGCGGCGCACGTCGGGATGATGGAAGATCGTGACGGCCTGCGCACCGCGCGACGCGCTGTCTTTGATGTCGCGGCTCTGGACGCGCTCTTTCGCGTACGCAAGCGCGCTTTGATAGGCGCGATCCGCGATCGCGAGTCCTTGAACGCCGACCGAAAACCGCGCGGCGTTCATCATGATGAACATGTACTCCAGGCCGCGATGCGGCTCGCCGACGAGGTAACCGATGGCGCCGCCGGTCTTCTCGCCGTAGTTCAGCGTGCACGTCGGGATTCGCGTTGATGCCGATCTTGTGCTCGATCGACGCGCAGTGCACGTCGTTGCGTTCGCCCAGCGTTCCGTCAGCGTTTCACCAAGAATTTCGGCACGATGAACATCGAGATGCCCTTCGTCCCGTTCCGGTGCGTCCGGCGAAGCTTCGCGAGGACGAGGTGCACGATGTTCGGCGCCAGGTCGTGCTCGCCGAACGTGATGAAGATCTTCTGGCCGCTGATGCGATAGTGGTCGCCTTCGCGGGACGGCGCTCGTGCGCACCGCCGCCAAATCGCTGCCGGCTTGCGGCTCCGTCAGACACATCGTCCCCGTCCACTCGCCCGAGACGAGCTTGGGGATGAACATTTGCTTTTGCGCGTGCGAACCGGTGAGCACGATCGCTTCGATCGCGCCCTGATTGAGCAGCGGTCCGTTCGCGAAGCCGACGTTCGCGCCGTTCCACATCTCGAGCGTCGGACCGAGTATCAGTTGCGGCAAGCCCTGACCGCCGTATTCCGGATCGACCGGCAAACCGATCCATCCGGCTTTCGCAAACTGCGCGTACGCTTCTTTGAAGCCTTTGGGCGTCGTGACGACACCGTCGCGCCACGTACAGCCTTCCTTGTCGCCCGAGTGATTGATCGGATCGAGCACTTCGGTTGCAAACGTTCCGGCTTCTTCGAGAATCGCATCGACGACGTCGGCGCTCTCTTCGTAGCCGGGCAGCTTCGCAAGCTCGTCGATTCCGGCGAGCTCGTTGAGAACGAACTGCATGTCGCGCAACGGCGCGCGATAGGTGCTCATCGATGTCTCCCTCGTGGCGGCGGAGCAACGGATGGATCGTGTTCGGTTTTAATAGGTCAGTTCAAGTGATCGACCTTCACACCCACCTCCACCCGCCCCGGCTGTTTGCCGCGATCCGGCGTTGGTTTGCCGAGCGCAGCTCCTGGAAGCTCGACCAGCAGCCCATGGAGCCGGCCGACGTCGCTGCGGTCCTGCGCGCGAATGGAGTCGAGCGGTTCGTTTTCTGCAGCTACGCGCATCGGGCCGGGATGGCGCGCGAGCTCAACGCCTGGCTCACGCAGACGTCCCGCGATTTGGGCGGCTACGGTCTGCCGCTGGCGACGGTCCATTTGGGCGACCCTACGTATCTCGACGATTTCGAGACGGCCCTTACGGACGGGTGCATCGGCATCAAAATCCATGAGGACGTGCAGCGCTTGCACGTCGAGGACGAACGCTTCGACCCGATTTACGAACGGCTCGGCGAGCGCGGCTTCGTCCTCGCGCACGTCGGTCCAATTCCGTGGAGCGAGGACCTCGATGCACCGAGCCGTGTCGAGCGTGTGCTGCGGCGTCATCCACGACTACGGTTCGTCGTCGCGCACATGGGCGGCGAGATCGTTTCGCGGTACATCCCGCTATTGGCGCGCTACCCGAACTTGTACCTCGATACAACCATGGCATTCGCCGCGAATTCGCCGATGACGCTCAGGATCGATCCGAGCGTCGTCGAGTCGCACGCGCGTCAAATTGTATACGGCACGGATTTTCCAAATATTCCGTATCCGTACGAAGCCGAGTTGCGCGCAATCGACGCGCTCGATTTGAGCGCCGCGGCCAGAAATGCGATCGTGCGCGAAAATGCACTGCGGCTGATCGGCGCGAAGGTAAGCCCATGAACCACGAGCTCTCGCGACGCGCGAAGCATTCGCAACCGTCGATGATTCGCGAAATCCTGAAAGTCACGCAACGACCTGAAGTGATCTCGCTTGCCGGTGGCTTGCCCGCCGCCGAGCTCTTTCCGCTCAAAGAGCTGGGTGAAGCGCAAGATCGCGTCGTTGCCGAGCGCGGTGCAGCTGCATTTCAATACTCGGTAACCGAAGGCGTCCCCGAGATGCGCACGTGGGTCGCGCAGCGCATGAACGCGCGCTACGGATGCAGCATCGAGCCGAATGACGTGATGGTGACGAGCGGCTCGCAGCAAGGACTCGATCTTTATGCGCGCGTGTTGATCGATGCAGGCGACACGATTGTCGTCGAAGATCCGACGTATCTTGGTGCGCTGCAAGCATTCGATGCGTATGAGCCGCAGTATCTAACGGTCGCAACCGACGCGCACGGCATCATTCCCGAAGCGCTCGAGGCGGCGCTGCGCGGCGCGAAAGTGCGCCCGAAGTTCCTGTATCTGATCCCGAATTTCGAAAATCCGACCGGCATCACGCTGGCGCGCGAGCGCCGGCCGAAGATCGTTGAGATCTGCGAAGCGCACGATCTCCCAATTCTCGAAGACGATCCGTACGGCGAGGTGAGCTTTGATTCGGACGGTCCGCCGCCGCCGTTGCTTTCGTATGCGAAGAAATCCGGCGTCACGTATCTCGGCACCGGCTCGAAGATCGCCTCTCCGGGATTACGCGTTGCGTGGACCGTCACGCGCAACAGAACCTTGCACGATAAGCTCGTCACGTGCCAAGCAAGGTGCCGATCTGTGCAGCAGCCCGTGGGCGCAGTATGTGCTCTACGAATTTGTGCGCAGCGAACCGCGTCTGCAAGCGCATCTGGATATCGTGCGTAATGCCTACCGTTCGCGGCGCGACGCAATGATCGGCGCGCTCGCCGCAACGATGCCGAAAGAAGCCGAATGGAACACGCCCGCGGGCGGCATGTTCCTATGGTTGAATATCCCGGGCCTCAACACGGACGAGCTCTTCGAGGTCGCGGCACGTGACAACGTCGTATTCGTTCCCGGACGCACGTTCTTCGCACATCGCGATCGCTCCGACGGCTTGCGATTGAATTTCTCCGCGATGAAAGAAGCCGTGATTCGCGAAGGCATCGAGCGGCTCGGCAAAGCCGTCCGCGAATTCGAGGGCGCGCCCGCCTAGGTTCGATAGACCGCTTCGATCAAATCGCGCGTAGCGGCTCTCGACGATACGCCGGCGGACTTTGAGCGTCGGTGAAAGCTCGCCGGCTTCGATCGTGAGATCGTGCGGCAAGATCGCCGCGTGCCGAATTTGCTCGAATTTCCCAAGATCGGCAGTTTGCAACGTGACCTCACGTTTGACGAACGCGCGCACGTCGTCGAGTTATGGTCTCGCCGGCTATCTTGAGCTCATCGCGCACCAGCAGCCAATTCAGCGCCACGAGGGCGACTGGATGCGGACGCCCGCTCCCGACGACGACGACGTGACTAAAGAAGATCGAGCGCTTGAGGGATGCTTCGACGCGTGATGGCGCGACGAATTTTCCCGCCGAGGTCTTGAAAGACTTCGGCTTTGCGATCGGTGATACGCAGATAGCCGCCGGGGTCGAGCTCACCGACGTCGCCCGTGTGATACCAGCCGTCGACGATCGCAGCCGCGGTTCCATCCGGATCGCGATAGTAGCCGAGCATCACGTTCGGACCGCGCACGCAGATCTCGCCGTCGCTCGCAAGGCGGAGCTCGATATTCGGTAGCGGCTTTCCGACCGTGCCGTAGCGCTTCGTATCGAGGCGATTTGCAGAGAGCACCGGCGAGCATTCCGTGGGGCCATAGCCTTCGAGAATCGGAATGTCCGCAGCCGCAAGCGCACACGAAATATCCAAATGCAGCGGCGCACTTCCGGAGCACAGAAACTTCACGCGATCGAGTCCGAGCGCTGGCCGAAGCTTGCGCAGCACGAGCGCGTGCGCGAGCCGGTATTGCATCAGCAGCGCCGGTGACGGCTTCCCGTCGCCTTGCGTGGCGCGCATGTATTTTCTGCCGGTCCCTAGCGCCCAGGGGACGAGGAATCCGCGCACGCCGCCCTCCATCCGCGCCTTTGCAAGAATCCCCGCAAGCATGCGTTCGAAAATACGTGGGACGCACGTCATGAAGACGGGGCGCGCCGAACGTAAATCGGCAAGCAGCTCGTCGGAAGAATGGCAGATGTAGACGCACACATCGCTGAGCAGATAGCCATAAATGATGTGATGCTCGTAGATGTGCGAGAACGGGAGCAGCGAGAGCACGACTTCGCCCGCCGCAATTTCTCCGAAACCGTAGCCGAACGACGCCTCGGCGTTCGAGGTGATGTTGTCATGCGCGAGCATCACGCCTTTCGGATTCCCGGTCGTTCCCGACGTATAGATCAAGACTGCCATCGCGTGCGGATCCGCACTCGCCGTGTACGAACGAGCGTCGATACCGCGCGATGCGCGAAGCGCTTTTCCGTTCGCTTCGAGCGCATGCAGCGAATCGGAGCCATCGTCTTCGAATGCGACGATGCGCGGCGCGTTTGGAATGGCTGCGCGCAGGCGCTCGGCGAGGAACACGCTCCCGGCGAAGACGAGCTTCGTGCCGCTGTGCTCCAGGATGTACGCGACCTGGTCGTGCGCTTGCGTCGCGAAGATCGGAACGACGACGAAGCCTGCGGTGAGAATCGCCCAATCCGCAATCAGCCAATCGATGCTGTTCTCGCCGATGACGGCGATGCGGTCCCCCGGATTCAAACCAGCGGTTTCGCGCAATGCGACGGCGAGATCGTCGACGCGCTCCTGGAGCTGCGCGTTCGACGCGCCGCGCCACGTGCCGTCAACGCGTTCGACGAGTACGTTTTCGCGCGGACGTGCAAGATGCTCGCGGACGAACGCCGGCAGCCCTGGCATGCCCCGCTATCGTACGACGACGTACCGTCCGAGGCTTGCTAGCCGAGTTGCCGAGATGCCGTCGAGGTCGTTCAGATCGTCGAGTGTCTCAAACGGCCCGACCAATCCACGATACTGAACGATGCGTTGCGCGAGGTAGTCGCCGACGCCGGGAATGCGCGCGAGCGTCGCAGCATCGGCGTGATTGAGATCGATACGGTGCAGCGGGAGATTGTCGTGATGCCGCGACCGTCGTTGGTGCGCGCGTTTTTCGCGGTCCTTCGACTTCGCTCGCTTGCGCTCGCTACGCTCGGGATGACAACGTGGACCCCCACACGCTGACCCCTCAACCTGCGCTGCGGCGGTCGCGAATGAGAGGGCCGGTTCGGCGCGCGGTGGGCGCACGATCGCGGCGGCCGCGAGGACCGCGACGATGGCAACCGCGAGGGCGGCTTTCTGTATCATGCTTCTCGTTCACGCCGGACCCCACGAACGGCAAGGACAGGCTCCGAGCACCCTTAGGCAAACAAAGAACGAAATGGCAATCGAGCAGGCGCCGAGCGCGGCGCACGGACACGACTTTCGGACGATCGAGCGCAAGTGGCAAGAGCGGTGGGAAGCCGACCGCTTGTATGCAACGCGTCTCGATGACCCGCGGCCTCCGTACTACACGATGGAGATGCTGCCGTATCCGTCCGGCGATTTGCACGTCGGTCACGCCAAGAATTACACGCTCGGTGATGCCGTCGCTCGCTTGATGCGCATGCACGGATACAACGTGCTGCACCCACTCGGTTGGGACGCTTTCGGATTGCCGGCGGAAAACGCCGCGATCCAGCGCGGGATCGCGCCGCGCGGCTGGACGCTGAGCAACATCGAAAACATGAAGCGCCAGATTCGCTTGCTGGGCACCGGCTACGACTGGTCGCGTGAGTTTGCGACGTGCGATCCGGCGTATTATCGCTGGAATCAATGGATCTTCTTGCGTTTGTACGAGAAGGGTCTGGCATACAAGCGCGAGGCTCCGGTCAATTGGTGTCCGTTCGACCAAACCGTGCTCGCCAACGAGCAAGTCGAAGACGGCAAGTGTTGGCGCTGCGGCAACGCGGTCGAACGACGCTTACTCTCGCAATGGTTCTTGAAGATCACCGCATTCGCAGATCGATTGCTCGCAGGTCTCGATCGGCTCAAAGGTTGGCCCGATCGCATCAAATTGATGCAGCGCAATTGGATCGGCCGTAGTGAAGGCTGCACGTTCTCGTTCGGCGTTGACGGACTCTCGGAGCGCATCCCCGTATTTACGACGCGCGTCGACACGGTCTACGGCGTCACGTTCGTCGTGCTCGCGCCCGAGCATCCGCTGGTTGCGAAGATCCTCGACGTGCATCCGGCGCGGCGCGCACAAGTCGAAGCGTTTGCGCAGTCGCTGCGAAGCAAGTCTGAGCTCGAGCGTACGAGCTTGATGGAAAAGCAAGGCATTCCGATCGGTGCGGACGCGATTCATCCGCTGACCGGTGAACGCGTGCCGATCTTGGTTGCAAACTACGTGCTGGCCGAATACGGCACCGGCGCGGTCATGGGCGTTCCCGCGCACGACGATCGGGATTTTGATTTCGCGACGCAGATGGGCTTGCCCATCCCATTCGTCGTCGAGCCCTCCGACGGATCGAAAGCGCCGACGGATCAAGCGTATCTCGTCGATGACGAAGAAGGCCGCCTCGCCCGGAGCGGCCCATTCAGCGGTTTGTCGGCACCGGAAGGGCGGCGCGCGATCACGCAACGCATGGTCGAACTCGGCATCGGCGAGTCGACGATCAACTACAAGTTCCGCGATTGGTTGATCTCGCGTCAACGCTATTGGGGAACGCCGATTCCGATCGTCTATTGTCCGACCGACGGTGAGGTTGCCGTACCCGACGCTCAGCTGCCGGTGCTCCTGCCGCCGGACGTGCCGATCACGGGCGAAGGCTCGCCGCTCGCACGCGACGAGAACTTCATGAACACGACATGCCCAAAGTGCGGCGGCCCGGCGCGGCGCGAGAGCGACACGATGGATACGTTCTTCGATTCGTCGTGGTACTACGTTCGCTACATCGATCCGCACAACGAGCGCGCACCGTGGGATCCGAAGGTCGTTTCACGTTGGCTGCCCGTCGATCAATACATCGGCGGCGCAGAACATGCGGTGCTCCACCTGTTGTACGCGCGTTTCTTCTACATGTTCTTCGTCGACATGGGTTGGATAGAAGGCAAGAACGGAAAGCCGGACGACGAGCCGTTCACGCGTCTCTTCAATCAGGGCATGGTGCTCGGCGAAGGTCACGAGAAGATGAGTAAGAGCCGCGGCAACGTCGTCGGCATCGATGCGACGGCGGAGCGTCACGGCGTCGATGCGATGCGGTTGTTCTTGCTGTTCGCGGCGCCGCCCGAAGACACGATGGATTGGGCCGAAACCGGTATCCAAGGCCGCGTGCGTTTCTTGGCGCGTGTGTGGCGTGCGTGCGAGCCGCTGATCGCTAAAGCGCGCACGATCCCGGTCGATCGCTTACCGGAGATGCGCGGGAAGCTACAGCGCGATCTCGTGCGCCAAGTGCACGCAACGCTCAAATCCGGCAGCGACGAAGTGATGACGCGCCGCTTCCACTTTAACACGACGGTCGCGGAGCTCGACAAGCTGATCAACGCCCTTTCCGATGCGCTGCGCGACGGTCTCGACGACGATCCGGCCGTGCACTACGCAGTGCACGCGATGCCGCTGGTGCTTGCGCCCTTCGCTCCCCACATCGCAGAAGAGCTGTGGCATCGCATGGGCTACGAAAGCTCGGTGCACCTGGAACGCTGGCCCGATTACGATCGCAACGCGCTCGCGGTCGACGAGATCACGCTCGTCGTGCAGGTCAACGGCAAGATCCGCGCGCGTATTGTGGCCGCACCCGGACTCAGCGAAGATGGTGCGATCTCACTTGCGATGGCCGATAAGAACGTGCAATCCCATCTCGATGGACGCGAGATCCGCAAGCGCCATTACGTCAAGGACAAGCTGCTAAGCCTGGTCGTCTAGCGCCGCAACGCAATGTGTTTTCCTATAGAAGGCGCGCTTTGCGAAGCAACTCCTCGATAACGACCCTGAACGCAGATTGAACACGCTCTAAGTCCGACTTTTGTGCGAAAAATGAGCGCCCATGAGCTGACAAATGCCCGCTATCACGCAGTGTTGGCAGAGATCTCTTCGCGTTGCGGGACAAATTGAAGCGTTCCTCGCCGAGAGTCGCGGAGACGAGATTTGAAAGCTGAAAATAATCGCCCTTCGCATCTTTGATATTTTGCGAAAGATTGTGGGCCTCAAATACCTCTATTATCGACACCTCCAGCAGACGCCGCATCATTACAGCACACGCATCGTAGAAAGAACCGGTAAAGCAGCCATTGATCTGACGCCCGATCGTGATGAGGTATCCGCGCTTGGTTTCGCTCAGTAGCGTCATCGGGAAAATTGCATCTACGGGGGTTACAGCGGTTTTATCCCCGAGAGGGCGCCACGTTGTGCGGAGTGCGAATATCAATTCGCGTTTCGCCTCTAGTCGTTTTTTTGGTTGCGTCTCGGCTGAAAATACCGCCTGCACCAGCTCCGCTAGTGCGCTCGTATCACCGGCGGTACCGGATCCTAGTTCCGTGAATGCGTTCGTCGCTTCAATTCTCAGGTAAACTAACTTCTCAGCGTAGAAGCCAGAGCCGGCGAGACTCTGCCTGTGTTTGCGGGCCTTCCGCACTACCACTAGTGCGTTTTGAGCAAGGCGCTCAAGTCGCTTTACCGGTGCGGTTTCACTAATGCCAGAAGCCACAAATCACCAGTCGGAATAGGCGAAGGTTTCCTTTTTCCCCGAAGTTTTGACTTTTTGACGCCGCAATTGCCGCTCTTGGCACTTCTTCTGGAGAGGTCCGCTTAACGATGTCATGGGAATGTGGTGACCACGATTTTCCAGTTCTGCCTTCACCTGTGAGATCGTTTTTGGCTTCTTGAAGAATCCCTCATCGATCAGCTCTTGCAAATAGATCGCTGGACCTCCCTTTGCTTTTCCCGTGCCGGTGCGGTGTCGAACCCGAACCTGCTTTGGCCGAACAGTAACCTTTGCAGTACCCTCTTCGTCTCGTTGACCCGAAAGCAGGCTCTCCAAAATCTTTTGAAACGCGATTCTCTTAAGTTCCGGATCCTTTACAGCGGCAACCGCGTTCTCGGCCTGCTCTACCAAATGTGGAAAGTCTTTCACTTCACTCATGCGCGATGCTCCTCATCGTCGAGATGCGCTGCGACGTGGCGATGTTTCGATTTCAAATGCTTCGTCACGCCGCAACTAAGGCAGGTATAGCCTCAACATGTTTACGACCGAGGCTTGTTATAGAGAGCGTCCGGCCGGATTTGTGCAATAAACCTCGAGCATCGAGTTTTTTCACCGCGTTCGAGATCGTTGGCTGCGAGAGTTTTAAGGCTTTCATGAGGTCAGTCTGCGACACTTCCGCATCGTGATATATGATGGTAAGAATCGCATCATCAGTGCTGAGATTGGTGGTGAGCAGTTTCCACTCGCCGTTGATTTTTTCTATGAAGGGGACCTGTCTTTCAACCAGCGCGTCTACGATGCGTTGCGCATGCTCAAAATCGTGCGTCGTCGCAAGTCTGAAGAGCTCTGCGAGAACCCAATCTGCCTGTGCAGTCAAGACTCGGGCGTCAATGTGATTCGGTTTGATAGGGGAAAGGTGATCCACGCCGCGTCGATTCCGAATATCGTACATCGCTCTAACGATATTCGGCACCAATATCCGTAGGGAGTCGTTCGAACCCTTGGCGCTTTGGAGGCACGCTCTGATTTCGTTATCCATTTTGAAAGACGAGTCTCCAAGCGGGGTGTACGGAGGCGCGACCTCATTGCGGCAAATTCGGATGGCCGCTTCACAGAATAGCGCAAAATGAGACTCGGCTTTGCGAAAATCACCGCTCAGGGCGGCTCCTTTCGCGATCATGTGCGAGTTTAAACCTTCGTCGACTAGCTCTTCGGGGTAGTGCCCCACCAAATCTCCGTGAAGCAGCTCCTTGATAGTCGGGATGCTATTCGGCATTGATGCCAGCATCGAGTTGCGTAAGTCGTTCGCGACCCTTTCGCTTCAGGACGAAACTGGCGTCTCTACCTCGGCCCTCTTGCTCAACAAGCCCGCCAGCGACTAGGTCGCCGAGATCCCGCGTAGGTAACTTCGGGACGTCCTGTCGGAACTTCTTGAATAGATCGACGATGGCCACCGTATTCGCCGGCTGGCCGGACAGTTCCAATTCTCGCAGAAATACCAAGTAGCGGTCTGGGTTCCGCTTGCAGACGCGCAAGACGTCTGATACGTCAGGCGGCACGCCGTCCAAGGAAGCACCCGGCGGGTGTACTTCCGTTTCGCGAGCTCCAATCAGTCTCGTTGGCGGATCCTGCCCTTGAGAGCTGAGCATGCTTACGGCCAATTCGAAAGCCTTGGCCTGGAGATGCTCGGGCAGCTCCGCGACGGCCCTGCTGGCCTCCCCGAGTATTTTTTCCACTCTGTCTGCGTCCATGAGTCTCCACGATCAGAACGATACGACAACCCGTGACGTCGTCTGTTGTAAGGAGATCATACTACCGACGTCAAGTCTCAGGTGAGGCGATCCCGGGTCGTACCCCTTTCGACTCCGAATCTTACGGTCGCATTACGGTATACAATGGCCATTGTTCGGTCTGTCGGCCAGACAACCGCAGAATCTTGGGGATGTCTGAACCCGGATTCGCTCCATTCTGTCCCAGTAACTTTGCCCGATCGTAGTATCTTAGGATTCAGCAAGGTATCTCGACGCAATCAGCTTCATTACATATTTGTGACGGTAATCGTAATAGTAACATTTGTGAATTTTATTTTAATGCGAATTTCCCTTAAAAATGGCACATTTTCTTAAGCATATTGTAAATGTAAACATTTCAGGTACGGTAACGACAAACCTATTGTTGGCGTCATCGGTCACATTGCCTCAGAAAATGCCTCATCGAAGAGAACTTTCGCCACCTTCCATCCCAAGGATCCCTACAGACTACATTATTTTGGGACGCAGCTGGTCGTTCGGACCGGAAAGTGAACATTACAGGATACCTGCCCGTTACGTCAGGATCGAGCGGACTAGCGCAGGCGTTGGCAACCTCCACGTTTGCTGACTCTACGGGTCTCGAGAAGCCTCTGTAGCCAACTCGACGAGCGTGTTCGTCGCGTCGACGAGCGAGTCGCCGACCGCGAGAATCATGGCTGCGTTCGGATCGGTCGCGGTACTAAGCTGCTCTTGCGTGGCACGATAGGCCTCACGCAAGTGCGGGGGCTCGCCGTGCGGCTTCGCATCCCGCAATGCCGTTTCGGCGTATTCGAGCGCACTATCGAGCGCATCGGCAAAGGGTTTCAGCCCGGGCCGCGCGGCGTGTTCCGTGTGATCGTAGTGCGCGTTAAGCGAGAGCGTGCCTAGTCCGACGCGGCGCGAGGCTGCCAAAACCCCGAGCGCGGCCTGCGGCGAAATCGCGTGCGTCGACTGCGGATCGCCGAGCATGCGGTCGACCGACGCTTCCGCGTTCGCGCGTTGACTCCAAGCCGTGCGCTGCGTCTCCGAGATCTCGCTGGCTGCGTATTTGCCGGGATCGAGATAGGCGGCGAGTACGGCGCGCAAGTACTTGCGTTGCGCTTCGATCAAGTCGCCAAGCGCGCTTCGGGCGCGTGTCGCTTCCCACGTCGGCCATACAAAGATCGCGGTCAAGGCAAGGATGCCGGCGATGACGGTGCCGAGGATGCGATCCCGCAGCGCCATCGCTTCGGGCTGCCCGAGCAGCGCGAGCGCGAACGCGACGTAGGCCGTAATGGCAACGGTGAAGAGCGCGTAGTTTGCTTTGAAGACGTAGTAGCCGAGGCTCGCGAAGACGATGCAGAGGGCGACGTACGTCTCGACCCCGGGACGAACGTGCGCCGCGATCACGGTCGCAAATACGGCGCCCAGTAGCGTTCCGCCGACACGTCCGATGCTACGCAAGAACGTCTGCGAAAAATCCGGCCGTAAGAGGATGACGGCCGTCATCGCGATCCAATAGCCGTGTTGCGTCGGCAAGATCCCGCCGAGAATCGTTGCGAGCACGAGCGTCGCGGCGACGCGCGGCGCAAGCCGGCCGAACGGCGAGTTTTGCGTGACGTTGGCGCGCAGCGTTTCGATCGTATCTTCGATTGCCGGCAAGCGAAACGAGAGCAGCGAGCGCTGCTCGAATCCGCTTTTCACAGGGAAGTCGGCGGGAAACGTCGCGAGACGCCAGACCGAGCGCAGCTGCCCCGAGAGCGCGTGCGCTTCGCTGCGCACGTGTGCAGCCGCGCTGCGCAACATTTCAAGGCGCCCTTCGGCAGCGGCGATGTGCGTCCACGTGTCGCCGGAATCGACCGGCTCGCGCGCGACATCGAGCGCATCTGCAACCTCCGTCAGAATCGCAGCGCTCGCCGCAATGAGCTCATCGATCGCTTCGGTGTCAGCGCCGAGCGCGCGATCGGTCGCGAGCGCCGCCAAGCTTCCCCGAATGCGCTTGAGCTCGTCGAGCAGCGACTGAAACGCAGCGACGTCGCCACGGCGCGCGAACGGCTGTGGATCGGCGAGCGTTTGTTGTACGTTCGCGAGGTGTTGCGACGACGGCAAAACTTCTCTCCCGGCTGCGATGTCGAGCGCGTAGAGCGCGAGATTGCGCGCGGCCGCGGCGAGCGAATGACGTTCGACGGAAAAACGGCGCAGTGGCCAGACGCTGACGAGCAAAAACGTCTGCACGAGACCGCCCGCGAAGACGAGCATGCCGTTAAACGCTGCAAGCTCGACGTTCGAAGGGAGATGTCCGAAGATGATCAGCGCGATGACGGAATTGATCCCGATCGTCGTCGCGGCAGGACCCAGACTTGCAATGACCCCGTAGGCGTAGCCCCAGAGCATCGTGACGATGACTAGTGCAAGCAGCGAATGGCCGGCGAGGGCGCCGACGAACGTCGAGATCGCCATCGCTGCGGCCGTCCACAACATTGCCGCGGCACGCGTGCGATAGACGCCTTGCTGCGATGCAAAGCCGGACGCGATCGCACCCATCGCCGCCGGAAAGCCGAATTGCGGCGCTCCCGCGGCAAGCGACACGATCAGCGGGATTGAGACTCCCGCGCCGGATCGAAGTGCAAAGCGCCAGTCGAGCTGCGAGCGATCGAACGCCGCAGTCGCCCTTACTGCGCGGCTAAGCCCGGGCTGTTGCGCGTTCGCGGAAGTAGTCGTACGTCATCCGCATACCGTCGAGAAGTGCGACGTGCGGCTCCCACTCGAGCTCACGCTTCGCGAGCGCGAACGAAAATTGCGCGTCGCGAACGTCACCCGGACGCTTTTCGGCGCGTTCGATCGGAGCTCGAAAACCTGAGATCTCGACGAGCGTCTCATAGATTTGATTTACGCTCGTGCGCTTACCCGTGCCGATCGCGTAGCATCCACCCGAGCCTCGTTCGAGCGCGAGGACGTTGCAGCGCGCGACGTCGCCCACGTAAACGTAGTCGCGTGTTTGCTCGCCGTCCCAATCGATCCGCACGCCCGTCTTCGCGATAAACTTCCCCGCGAAGATCGCGATGACGCCGGCTTCGCCGTTGGGATCTTGGCGCGGACCGTAGACGTTCGCGTACCGAAGGGCGGTGAAATCCAGCCCACGCTCGCGCTTGTAGAAGCGCAAGTAGTGCTCGCCGACCATCTTGGTGATGCCGTACGGCGATTCCGGAAGCTGCGGCGTCGATTCGTCCATCGGAAGCTTCGCGGGCGTCCCATACGTCGCGCCGCTCGAAGCGTAAATGATCTTTCGCGCTCCCGCTCGGACCGATGCATCGAGAACGTTGAGCAAGCCGATCACGTTGACTTGCGCGTCATACGTCGGATCGCGCGAACCGATCGCTACCGAGTGTTGCGCCGCATGGTGGCAGACGATCTCGGGTTTGAAATCGAGAAAGACACGCCGTATGTCGTCATCGCGAATATCGACATGAACGAAGCCGACGCGCGCGGGAATGTTCTCGCGGCGGCCGCCGCCGTGCGACCACAAGCTGTCGACCACGACGATTTCGTGTCCGAGCTCGAGATAGCGGTCGACGATGTGCGAGCCGATAAAGCCGGCTCCGCCGGTGACGATGATGCGCACTGCCGCGCTTTCCGCCGCCGTCGCCCCCTTTCCTCGGCTGCACGCGTCGCGAACGAGCCTCGTGCGCGCACCGCTCGTGATTCCGGCACTCCTCGTCCTCGATGCGATCGTGGTCGCGCGTGATTACACACGCGAAGACGGGCTGGCGCTTGCGGCGCTTGCCGCGCTCGCACTCGTTTGCAAATCGCGTGCGCACTCGACGGCCGCGTGCGCGATCGCATTTGGACTCATACTCGGCACGTATCGCGATGCACCGCCACAGCTCCAACGTGAGATTGAACGCGTGCAGCTGCGCGGCGTCGTCATTTCCGACGTCGCTTCGCAACCCTGGGGCGATTCGTTCGAGCTTCGGGGTTCGGACGGCTTACGCTACGTGCTTAGCGTCCACGAGCGCACCACAGCCGGTGAACGCATCGTCGCGGTTGGACGTTTGGAACCGTTTAATGACGCGTCGCGGGACCTCGCGCGCGAACGTGGCCTTTCGGCACGGCTCGCGAACGCGCACATCGTCGCGCGCGCACCGCCGAGCAACGACCTTGAATCACTACCGGCGCGCATGCGAGCAGATGCGGGAAACGCTCTGCACCGTTTTCTCGCCGAGCCCGACGCAACGATCCTCGCCGGGATGCTCTACGGCGCCCGTGGATCGCTACCACCCGAGCTGCGCGCCGAATTTCAAGATACCGGAACCGTGCATGTGCTCGTCACGGCCGGCTTGCATTTAGGTGTCGTCGCCGCGCTCGTCGCCTTTATTTTCTCGCGTATCGGCTTCGGACGCGTTGCAGCATCGCTGAGCACGATCCCGCTCGTGTGGATGTACGCGATCGTCAGCGGCGGTCACGTCCCGTCGCTCCGCGCCGCAGCGATGGCGACCGTCGCACTCGCTGCACGCGCATGCGGTGAACGCGCGCTCTCCCTCAACACGCTCGCGCTCGCCGCGATCGCAGTAGCTGCGATCTGGCCGGCGTGGGTCGGGGGCGTGTCATTCGCGCTTTCGTTCTCGTGCGTCACCGCGATCGTGCTCTTTGCGGAACCAATCGGCGCATGGCTCGAACGCGCTGGCCTGCCGATGATCTTTCGTGAACCGCTCGCGCTCACGCTTGCAACGCAGCTCGGAGTTTGGCCGCTGACGGCATCGACGTTTCTGGTCATCGCGCCCTACGCGCTGCTCGCAAATCTTTGCGTCGTCCCGGTCGTCGGCGTCGCGATGCTGGGCGGCATCGCGCTCCTCGCTGCAACGCCGTTTCCGCACCTGGCGATGCTCGTCGCGCGGATCGAGACCTGGCCGCTGGCGTGGATCGAAGGCGTCGTCCACGTCACGGCGCACGTGCCGTTCGCGCATGTCATCGCCACGCCGCCGCCGGCGTGGACGCTTGCCGTTTACGATCTCGCGATGATCGCGGTCGCCGTTCTCGTGCGCGCTAGCGCGTCACGATGATGAAGGCGAGTCCGATCGCGACGGCGTCTTCGAGGATTGCCGCCGGAAGCGCGCCGATTGCGGAAATCGCCGCGAGACGCGCGGCGTGGCCGCCGTACGTTCCAAGCAGCGCACCGATGATGCCGGCAATCGCACCCACAATCGTGCTGCCGCCGTGCGCGCTGGTGAATAAACCAACCCGCAATTGCACCGCTCACCATGCGTGCGGCAACTCCGAGTAAGCCCGTCCGCGACGGCGCCGACGGCATTGCGTCCGCGACATATTCACCGATCGCGCAAACGCCGAGTACGTATCCCCACACGCCGCCGCGTTCCAAAAAGATCGCTGCGAGGGACGTAAACGTCCGGAGACCGGAAACGAACCCGATCGCAACTGCCAACAAGAGGACCACTGACATAGCCTTCAAACGGGCGCATTACGTTCCTTTCTGGCCACCCGCATAGAAGATGACCTTGAAAATTGCTTGTGGGACCGTGACGAGCGTGTTCGGATTGCCGTACGCCAGATAGAATTCTTCGTTCTTCAAGCGCAAATGATACGCAAGCGAAACGTTCGCGCACCGGCCCATGCAGTTGCCTCCACCGTTGGGCTGCGGCGGATTGCCGATCACGTCGCGCAGGCCGACGGCAAACGACGAATTTGCGTTGACTTGATACGAGTAAGCGACGCTGTTAAACCATTGAACATTGTCGGTACCACGCGGCAACCATTGCGCCGTATCGTCGAGTGTCACCGTGAACGATCCACGGGCGCCGGCTCGAATCGTCGAGGTTCGCGTCCACGTATCCAATCGCCCGAGACCGTATCTTCCCGTGATGTACTGAATCATCGTCGGCGTTGCCGACGCGCCGTGCGCGGGAAAGTTTCCCATGTTATTCTGCAGACCACTGTGATACGTGAGCATGAAGCCTGAGCCTTGCGAGATCGGCGTTAGCGCCGGCCCAAAACGCCAGTAGTCGGACCCTGAATACAGCTGGAAGTCCCACGCGCTCTTGCTGAGCAGATCGAACGTAAGCTGATTGTCGGTTTGTGCGTAGCCGAATTGCGGACCCTGATAGCGGTCGATAACACCGCTGATGCCCATCGATTGCAGTTTGTCGTCCGGCGAGAACGTCCACACTTTTGCCGTGTACATCGCCCATCCGGCGATGCCCGGATGGGAATTGAAGCCGTCGACGGGATCGAACTCGTCGCCGACTTTCCTCGCCGAGCCGAAGAGCGCAAAGTCTTGATTGATCCAGCCTCCGCCGGCTTCCATCGCGGTGGCGCGGGCCGGCGATAACACATCGGTGCCGTTATCGGTTGAATAGTTGGCGTACGCACTGAGATATTTCAGGCTTTGGTAGTTGATCCCGACCTCGTCCGCATCGTCGATGACGCCGGGAATGTCGGCAGTGACGTGCTCGAACGAACCTTGCCAGCGCGTGTCCGGTGACGTGTAGTCGAGCGCGGTTGCCGCATCGGTCCGGTTCTGACCGATCGCATCAAAAGCGGCGAGGCCGAAGTCGCCCTGTTTGCCTTCGAACGCATAGCCTTGCGCCGGCGTTGGAATGCCGGGCGTATACAAGATCGTGCGGTAGCCGCCGCAAACGTCGCAGTTGAAGGTTCCGTAGTACTGCGCGGCTTGCGTAAAGAACGGCCGCACCTCGTTGTAGACCCGTTGGTAAACGGTCGGCGAAATTGTCTGCTGATCGAGCTCGACGTTCGAATAGTCCGGATGCCAGGTCGCAAAGAACGCGGCCGTCGGCGAAATCGGCAACGATGCGTCAGCACCGACGCGCGAGGTCGAGCCGCCCGCGCTTGGTGCCGCTGCCGCGGCCAGCGCATACGGCGCGAATCGCGGCTTCGGACGCACGGCTTCGACCGAAACGATCGGAATCGTGATCGTTCCCGAGCGCGAAGGATCGTCTGCCTGCGTTTGCTGCGCGTCGTACGACCACACGTATTCAGATCCCGTCGAGCGCACGTAGCGGATGAACTGTGCGCGCCACGCGCCCACATGCAAACCGTGAATGACGTTGAGCGGAATCGACATCGTTACGGTGTAGCCACCGTCGTGCGTCGCTCCGCGCGATTGCCAATGCGGTGCGAACGCGGTGTTTTCGGACGAGGCTTCGTTGTGCGTGCCGCCCGGATTCGCTTCGAATTGATACTGGAAGCCCGCGGGCCCCGTCGGCCATAAATCGACCCAGACCGCGTCGTCGTTGCTCCACGAGAGCGTGCCGTTGTTGCCGTTGCTGCCGCCGGTGATGAGGTCGTCGCTACGTTGCGAGATGATGATCGGACTGCTTTGCTTCGCATCGAAGCGCACATAGAGGAACTTGCCGTCGGTGGCGACGTGCACGTCGGTGATCTCTTTGGCGGGTCGCGCATGAATGACGTCCCACGACAACGAGAGGCCGGGGCTTTCCGACCAGGTCGCGATCTGGGCCGTCGGATCGAGGACCGGATCGCTTTGCAGCTTGGGGACCTCGGTCGCAAGGGGCGCAGCTGCCGCCCGTCCCGCAAGCAAAGCCGCGAGCACGAGTGTGAAAAAAGCTGGTACCCGGAGGCGACGCATGAAGGTATCTCCTAATTCTTTAGGAGAAGGCTACACCGCCGCGGAATGGTTGTCAACTAATACTTTAGTTGACATGGACCCGGCCGACTGTTAGAGTGAGGTCCATGCCTCGAAAGCAATCCCCCACGCTGACCGATGCCGAGCTTCGCGTGATGGAGGCGCTCTGGCACCTCGGCCGCGGAACGGTCTCTGAGATATCCGAAGGCATGGCGGCGCCGGCCCTGGCCTACAATACGGTGCTCACGACCCTGCGGATCCTCGAGCAGAAGGGGCACGTCGGCCACGAGCAATCCGGCCGCGCCTTCATCTATAAGGCGCTCACGGCGCGCGACGCGGCGGAGCAGTCCGCGATTAAATCCGTCGTTTCGAAATTTTTTGGAAACAATGCGAGCGCTCTCGCACTACGTGTGATCGAGAATGAGCGCCTGTCCGAGGACGAGCTGCAGCGTTTGCGCTCGCTTATCGAGCGCTATGACGAGGAATCGTGATGGCTAATCTAATGCTGAACGACGCAGCGCGCGTCGCCCTCGCCGTCCTCTTCAACAGCCTCTGGCAAGGAGCGTTGATTGCGCTCGTCGCTTGGGCCGTGCTTCGCATCTTCTCGCGTGCGAACGCCGCAACGCGCTACGCCATTTGGGCGCTTGCGCTCGCTGCGATGATCGTCACTCCGATCTTTACGAGCCTGTCGCACGTCAGCGTCGAGGCCCCTCCCGTGCACACTGCTTGGATGCCACCTGCATCGACGTCGTCGAACGTGCACGCATCCACACCGGTGCAAGCACCGGCCGCGCGTCACGACAGTGCACGCAGCACGCCGTTCCCGCTCCTTTCAGTGCCGCAATTCAAAATTCCAACTGTTTTTGCGCTCGCCGTCTTCGTCGTGTGGGGGCTCGTCGCGTTTGTCGTGCTCGGGCGCCTGATCCTCGCGATCATCTCGCTCGAAAAACTCAAGAGAGACTCGCTGCCGCTCGATGTTGCGTATCGCGACCAAATGCCTGAGTGGAACGCCGCCGTCAAAGACTTCCGAGACGTACGTATTTGCATTTCGGATGCGATCGAAGTTCCCGTCGCGATCGGGCTTTTCGATGCGATGATTCTCTTGCCGCGGCAGCTTGTCTCATCTCTCGATGCCAAAGAGATCGATCAAATCGCGCTGCACGAGCTCGGCCATCTTCGCCGCAACGATGACTGGACGAACGCGCTCCAGCGGATCGCGTGCAGCTTCATGTTTTTCAACCCGGCAGCGTGGTTCGTCTCGCGTCAGCTCGACCTCGAGCGAGAAGTCGCCTGCGACGACTACGTCCTCCGAACGACCGGAGCGGCGCGCTCCTACGCGTTCTGCCTCACGCGTATCGCCGAGGTCACTTCGTGGCCGCAGCGCGGCGTTGCCGCTCCGGGCGTTTTCATAACACGCCGTAACATCTCAATTCGCATCGAGCGTTTGCTGCGTTCCGGCCGGACGATCGGCTCGTCGATCGCGCCCGAGATCGCGGCCACGGTCGCCGTCGCGCTCGTTCTGGTCTCCGTCTTATTGCGAACGATGACGCCGAGCGTCGCTTACACGCTTCCGGCTGCGAAGGAAAAAGACAAGATGGCGACTCCGATGATCGTAAAGGTCATCGAACAACCACCTTCCGATGAGGGCGACAGCGCGACGCGGAAGGTCACGGCGCAAGCCGCGCATTTGCAGAAAGTCAAAGCTGCGGTTCCGGCACTGCCCGCGATGACGAGAGTCGTGCCGATGGCGCAAATGCAAAAGGTTGCCGAACTTCCGTCGCTCCCGAACGTGCGGAAAATCGCGAACGACGCAAGCCGCGAGGCCGCGGACGCAGAGACCTCCGGGATGGACATCGGCACGGCGATCAGTTCGACCGTCGCGACCGCTGTTTCATCGGCGGTTGCAAAAGCGGTTGCGGCCCAAGATATTCAGGACATGTGCACGGGCTGCGACTACAGCGACAGCGATATGCGCGGCCACGACTTCGGGCATAAGAATTTGAACGGCGCGAATTTCCAGGGCACGAATCTGCGCGGCGCCAACTTCGATCACGCCAGCCTTACCGGAGTGAATTTCGAATCTGCGGATCTGCGCAATGCGTCGTTCGATCATGCCGATTTGATGGGATGCAACCTTGACGGCGCAAAACTGACCGGTGCCCGCTTCGATCACGCTCGCCTGACAGGCTGTAACGTCGACGCGCAGAACCTTGCGCCCGAGCAGGCGCGCGAATTTCTCGTGTCGTGCATGGGCTGCAATTTCGATGGCGCCAACCTGCGCGGAATGGATTTACGCAACTTGCACATCAACGGCGCGAATCTCGACGGCGCCGATCTGCGCGGTGCGGATCTCTCCGGATCGAAGTTCATGGGCGTGAATTTCGGCGACGCGAAGCTCGACGGCGCGAAGCTCGACGGCGCAAAATTCTACGGCTGCAATTTCAGCGGCGTTGATTTCCGTAACGTCGACGTCTCGAAAGCGACCTTCTTCGGATCGTCGAGACGCGACGTTCAACAACATAGCTTCTTGCAGAGTCCGACCGGACACGGCCGGGCGCGTGTCTCGCGCTGCGATGCGGAGATTTACGCGCCGGCGTAAGCCTTCCGAATAGCGTTCAAGTCGAGTTTCTTCATCTGATACATGGCTTGCATCGCGCGGGCTGCGCCGGCTTCGTCTTCGCCCATGACGCAATCGAGGAATCCTTCGGGAACGACCTGCCAGCTGAGGCCGTACTTGTCGGATACCCAGCCACACTGAACTTCTTGACCGCCGTCGGCGGTAAGCTTCTCCCAAAAATAGTCGACTTCGTCTTGCGTCTTGCAATTGATCAATAGCGAAATCGCGGGCGTGAATTTGTAATCCGGGCCGCCGTTGAGCGCAGTGAACTCTTGTCCGTCGAGCTCGAAGCCAACCGTCAACACGGAACCTTCCAGCCCCGGACCGGCTTCGCCGCAATGCGACGTTGACGTGATCTTCGAGTTCTTGAAGATAGAGGTATAGAACGTTGCTGCCTCTTCGGCTTGGGTGTCGAACCAGAGAAACGTACTAATTTTTTGCATAGCTCACCATTCAGGACGCGGCGGTTTGTAGGGCCGATATTAGCAATTTTGCTTTTAAAAAGCAAGTACTATTCAAAAAAGCAATTTCATGATAGTCTCGGAGCGTGAGTAACCGGGCCTACGGGCAATATTGCGGCTTCGCGCGCGCACTAGAGGCGGTCGGCGAGCGCTGGGCGCTCCTCATCGTGCGCGACCTTTTGATCAGCCCGAAGCGCTTCAGCGATCTCCATCGCGGCTTGCCCGGGATTCCGACCAACGTCCTCACGACGCGCCTGAAGGAGCTCGAGGACGCCGGAATTGTCGCCCGCCGCGCACTGCCGCGCCCCGAGCGCGGTACCGTCTACGAACTGACCGATTACGGTAACGAACTCGAAAACGTCGTGATGGAGCTCGGACGCTGGGGCGCCAAGTCGCTCGGTGACCCGCGCCCGAATGAAACGATTACGAACGACTCGATCCAAACCGCGATGCGCACGACATTCCAACCCGCCGCTGCGCGCGGCATGAAAGCAACCTATGAGCTGCGGATGGGACCCGTGGTGATTCACGCGCGCGTCGAGCGCGGCAAGCTCGTAACGGGTTCGGGCCCGCTCGAAGACCCAGATCTCATCATCGAATCCGGCCCCGCGCTGCGCGGTTTGATGGCGCGAGAGATGACGCCGGCAGAAGCAATCAAGAACGGCAGCGTCAAGCTCACCGGCGACCGCAGGCTTCTCAGCCAGTTCGTGGAGATCTTCCGCATCTAGCCAGGCTGACGACATCACAGCGCACAAGATTTCCGTCATGCGCTACTTGCTTGCCGTCAGTTTTATTATCGCACTGCTCGCTCCCGGAGCGGCTCGCGCCGATGTGCCTTCGTTTACGGTCGACCGGGGAATCCCGAATCTGGACACGGTCGAGACCAGGATCATCCACTACTACGATTCGGGACAATATGCAGCGGACACGGCGACGGTAACCGGCCGCCTGCAATCCTACGTCGACGTTCGACTCAAACAGGGCGTGCGAAAACCGGCCGTTGTTTTCGACATCGACGACACAGCTTTGCTTTCGTACCCGTACGAACGCAAGATGGATTTCACGTACGATTCGAAGACCTGGCAAGAATGGGAAGCCGAGGATAAGTTTCCGGCGATCCGTGCGACGCTTCTGCTCGCGCGCAGACTCTCGCACGAGCACGTTGCCGTCTTTTTCGTGACCGGACGCCGGCAGATTGAAAACGCGCTGACGAAACGCGAGCTTGCAGATGCCGGATATGCGGCGCCAGCCGGACTCTTTCTGCGGCCTGCTGCCGATCACGCAAAGTCCGTGATTCCGTTCAAGTCGAGCGCCCGAGCCGCAATCGCCTCGAGAGGCTACACAATTCTTGCGAGCCTCGGAGATCAGTGGAGCGACCTCCGCGGGGGGCACGCGGAGCGGCTCTACAAGCTGCCGAACCCGATGTATTTCATCCCCTAGCGGACGAACCCGTGCTCGCGATCGTTCTTTCACTGGCGTGCGCGTTCGTGTACGGCTCCGCCGATTTCATAGGCGGTACGGCCGCTCGGCGCGCACCGCTATTCGGTGTCACAATCGTCTCGCAATCGGCAGGCTTGATCTTCATGTGCGCGATCGTCCCGCTCTTCGGCGCACACAACTCGGGCTCGCTGCTCGTCGGCGCGCTGGCCGGCGTGTTCGGCGCGGGCGGAATACTCTTGCTCTACGCGGGTCTCGCCGTCGGTCGAATGGGAATCGTCTCGCCGGTTACGGCCGGGCTCGCCGCAGCATTTCCCGTGATCTGGGGGCTGCTGCACGGCGAGAATCCGTCTGCCCAGGGCGACGCCGGTTTGGCGTGTGCGTTCGTCGCAATAATTTTGGTCTCACTCTCGCCCGATGAGCCGGGCTTCGTAAAACTCGATCGCCGCTTCGGATTGCCGGCCGGACTGCTCGAAGCGATTACGTCGGGTTTGTTCCTCGGCGCGTTCTTTGTTGCGCTGGGCTCGATCGGGCACTCCGGCGCGTTCGTACCGCTTGTCGTTGCACGCTTTGCCTCGATTTGCACGTTGCTGCTCGTTGCGTTTGCACTGCGTCAGACAGTCGTGGTGCCGCGCGTGTATCTTCCGCAAGTGCTTATTTGCGGTATTCTCGACATGCTCGCCAACGTGCTCTTCGTTTTGGCGTTGCGCACCGGAATGCTCGCGATCGTCGCGGTCCTCTCGTCGCTCTATCCCGCAGCAACGGTCGCGCTGGCTGCAACGCTGCATCGTGAACGGCTCAGCCCTCCCCAATGGGCCGGCGTCGGTTTCGCGCTGACGGGGATTGCACTTATTGCCGCGTGAATGCGGCGGCATGACCTTACTCGAGAAAGTCAAAGCCCGCAAGCTTCCGTTCGTCGAGTTTCTCGGAATCGAGTTCCTGAGTGCGGAACCCGAAAAGCTTGTCGCAAGAATGGTCGTGCGCCCCGAGTTCATTGGAGCGAACGATCGCATTCACGGCGGTGTGCTCATGGCGTTCGCCGATACCATCGGCGGATTTGCGACCTTCATAAATCTACCTGAAGGCTCGAACGGCACGACGACCATGGAAAGCAAGACCAATTTCCTCAGACCTACCCAGACCGGCGCAAACCTGATCGCGACCGCGACGCCGTTGCACAAAGGCCGGCGAACGCAGGTTTGGACCACAAAAATAGAAGACGACGGCCACCTCGTGGCCGTCGTCACCCAAACGCAGATTATTCTCTGAGGTAGTTTACTTAAACAGTTTTGCTGCGTTACTCAGCGTGTCCAGAACGCCCAGTGCAAGTGGAATCCCCACCCACAGCCAGGCGATCAGGAGCATGAGACTGTTGCTGTTTTCTGATTTTTCCACGATCGCCCCCTACACCGTCGCCGTTTGCGTCTGCATGTAATGGCGTTCATTGAGCGCCTTTACTGCCAAGTTGCAGACGAGACCGACGACGAGCAAGACCGCCATCAGGTACATAGTGATGTTGTACGCATCCGCTTTCGCGACGCCGTGCGTGATCTGGTATTCGCGAATGTAGTTGATGGCGACCGGACCTGCGATACCGGCGGCTGACCACGCGAGGAGAATCACGCCGTGAATCGCGCCGACGTTGACCGTTCCATAGAGATCGCGAAGATATGCGGGGATCGTTGCGAATCCGCCGCCGTACATGCTGATGATCACGAGGAACGAGAGAATGAAGAGCACGACGCTGCCGATGTGACCGGTCGTCGGCACGAGCACGTACAAGATCGCGCCCAAGACGAAGAAGATCACATACGTCGTCTTCCGGCCCATGAAGTCGGACATCGAGGCCCAGAAAATGCGTCCGCCCATGTTGAAGATGCTCATGAGTCCGACGAAGCCCGCGGCTGCGACCGCGGTGACGCCGAACATCTCTTGAATCATCAGCGATGCTTGACCCAGCACGCCGATACCGGCAGTGACGTTCAAGAAAAGAACGAGCCACAGGAGATAGAATTGCGGCGTTTTGAGTGCTTCTTCGAGGAGCACGTTCTTGGTCGTGATCATGCGCTTCGTTTCGGACGGAGCAACATAACCCGCCGGCGCCCAACCTTCGGCCGGTACGCGAACGATCATCGAGCCGACGAACATCCAGACGAAATAGATGATGCCCATCGTGATCATCGTTTGCGCAACGCCGGTGCCGGTCGCATTTGCGAAGTGCCTCATGAGAAACACGGAAAGCGGTGCGCCGATCAGCGCGCCGCCACCGAAGCCCATGATCGCGGTTCCCGTTGCGAGACCGGGACGATCGGGAAACCATTTGATCAGCGTCGACACCGGTGAGATGTAGCCGATCCCGAGGCCGCAACCACCGAGCACGCCGTAGCCGAGATACACAAGCGGCAAGACGTGAAGATTGACGCCGATCCCTGAGATGATGAGGCCACCGCAGAAAAGCAGTGTGGCGGCGAACATTGCCATGCGCGGGCCGACGCGTTCGACCCATTTGCCCGCGAATGCAGCCGACAATCCGAGAAAAACAATCGCCAAGCTAAAGATCCATCCCAATGCCGGGACGGACCAATCGACGCCCGGCTCGGGAGCCGTTACGCCGATTGCTGCTGCCATCGGTTTCGTGAACACGCTGAACGCGTACGCTTCACCGATGCACAGGTGAATACAGAGCGCCGCAGGCGGTACAAGCCAACGACTAAACCCCGGGTTCGCAATAGAATGCGAACGGTCAAAGAAAGCTGCCATTTAGTCCCCCCGTTACTTAAGGTAAGAACTGCGGCGCCTCGCGCTACTTTCCTTTTCCTAACAAATGCGAATAACTACGACGTCAGACTTCTAGGCGCTGGTCCGCTCCGGCAATTTCCAGCCCGGGCGTATGAAGTGGCACGTATAGCCGTCAGGATATTGCTGGAGGTAGTCCTGGTGCTCCGCCTCCGCTTGCCAAAAAGGCCCCGCCGGCGCGACTTCGGTAACGACTTTGCCGGGCCACAGGCCCGAGGCATTGACGTCGGCGATCGTTTCCTGCGCCACACGTTTCTGCTCGTCGGTCGTATAGTAGATGCCCGAACGATAGCTGGTGCCGCGGTCGTTGCCTTGACGATTGAGCGTCGTCGGATCGTGGATCTGGAAGAAGAACTCCAGGATCTGACGATAGCTGATCTTACTCGGGTCGAAGACGACCTCGAGGCCTTCCGCGTGCGTTCCATGGTGGCGATATGTCGCATTGGGAATATCGCCCCCGGTATAGCCGACACGGGTCGAAATAACGCCGGGATGGCTTCGGAGGAGCTCTTGCATCCCCCAGAAGCAGCCGCCGGCAAGAATCGCAGTCTCATTCATGGCGGACATTTAAACAACTTTCGCTAGGCCTTAGGTTGCCGCGATGATGCTGATCTCGACCCCGAACTCCGAGCGCGCCAGCTTGGCTTCGACCGTCGCGCGCGCCGGCGTATTTTTCGGATCGACCCACGCGTCCCAAACGCCGTTCATCTGATTGAACGTCGCCATATCGCGCAAGTAGATGGTCGCCGAAAGCAGCTTCGACTTGTCCGTGCCGGCCTCGACAAGGATGGCATCGATCTTCGCGAGCACTTGACGCGTCTGTCCGGCAACGTCTTCGCTCGCGTTGTCGGGAACTTGCCCGGCCAGATAGATCGTGTCTCCGTGGCGCACGGCTTTGCTCATGCGAGGTCCGATGCCGATGCGATCGATTTTCATGATGCGAGCTTCGCTTTCAAGAGGTCGGTGAGTGATTTCCAGTGGCGTTCGGCGCAGGCGGCGTCGTACACCGGCAGATCGCGGAATACCCAACCGTGCTTGGCAGGATAGGTTTCGATTGTGTGATCGACGTGCGCATCCGTGAGGGTTTTCTCGAGCAGCGCTTTCATCTCGTCCGGGAATCCTTGATCTTCGACCGCACCGGCGACGTAGACGCGAGCCTTCATCTTTGGCGCAAGCCGATGCGGGCTATCCGGACTGTCGGTTGCGAGACGGCCACCGTGAAACGACGCTGCGGCTACGATCTCGTCGGGATATGTCCCCGCAGCAGTGAGCGACATCAGGCCGCCCATGCAGTAACCGGTCGTTCCAATCGGGCCCGGCTTCACATCCGGCTGCGCGGCGATGTAGTCGATGAACGCGCGCGTGTCCGACATGACTTTCTCTTGCGTCGTCGGCCCGATGAATTTTTCCATGAGAATCTTGCGCTTCTCCGGATCGCTGAATATCGTGTGATCCATCGGCTCGTACGGACCCGAACGGTAGAAGAGGTCGGGTAGAAAAACAAAATAGCCGTACGTCGCAAGCCGCTCGCCGAGCTCGAGCATCGCCGGGCGAATTCCGACCCCGTCCATGTAAACGAGTGCAGCCGGCCATGGGCCTTTGCCGCTCGGGCGAAAGACGTACGTCGGGCAACTGCCGTCGCGCGTTGTTATCGAGACCTTGTCCACTTAGCTTGCTCCTCTTTGGTAGACGTCGGGATCGTGCCGCTCCATGAACCCCTCGGGACGCTTGAGATCCCGAAAACCGAATTGACGGTACAAACCATGCGCGTCGCGCGTGATGAGGATCCAACGGCGCAGGTGCTGCAGATCTGGGTGCGCGAGCACGCATTCCATCATCCACTTCGAAAGTCCGCGACCTCGGTGCTCCGGCAGCACGTATACGTCACCGACGTACGCCATCGTGACGTAATCGGAAATGACGCGCACAAGACCGATTTGCGCGCCGTCTTGATATAGCCCGAAGCAGAGAGCGTTGCGAAGCGAGCGCTCCACGACGTCGCGCGGAATATTCGTAGCCCAATAGGACTGCGCAAGAAATGCGTGGACTGCATCAACGTCTAGCTGCGCTTGATCGGTCGAGACCGTGTAATCGTCGCGGTTCCAGACTTGCGCATCCACGCTGCCGCTCTACGCGAGCTAGTCACTGTGCGCCTTGTTAGATTTGCGCAGCTCTAGCGCGCGACGCGCGATATTTCCACCCCCCGGATCTGGGACGTCTCCGCCACCGCCACCATCTCCGCCTCCATCTCCGTCGCCGCTACCATCTCCGTCTCCACCGTCATCTCCGCCTCCACCATCATCTCCGCCTCCGGGATCCGTATCTATCGGAGCCGGATCAGAGACATCGAAGCCATCGAAGTCGCCGCCGCCTCCGCCGCCACCACCGTGACAACCGGTAATGATGGTTGACGTGAGGACGAAACCCAAAACCAAAGCCGCACGAATAAACTGCGTCCGACGCATCATCTCGAGTCTCCCATAGTTACGAAACGCTGCTTGCCAGCTAGACTAACGAACGAGCCTGTGCGCCATCTGTGACGCACGTGAGAGCGCGCTTAAAACCGGAGCGCTCGTGACCAAGAACGCTAGATGTCCAGCTCCAGCGGATCGCCCCAAAAAGAGAACGAGTGGGGATGATAGCCGGTAAAGCTGCCATCATACACGGAAAGGTACGTGCGCTCGGCACCAATGGCATAAAAGTCGATCCTCTTGTCGTCCTGAAGCGATCGGGTCCGAAGTCGCGTAACGACGCCGTTATACGTCTGCGTCGCGTCGTCCGCCAAATCTCGACTCTCCTGGTCGCTGAGAAAGGTTGGATCGAGCGCATGTTCCTTGCTCGCTAAACGCGCGGTCGCGATTTCAGTGTAGCGCGCTACGCCTTCTTGCCAACACTGAAACGCAAAATAACGATAGTCAGCCGCATCAAGTGTCTTCTTGAACGCCGCACGCGCCATCAAATAGACGTGGACTCGCTTTGCAAGAGCGTTGCTGCCCACAGCGGTCACCGCGTCGACAAGGGCGTCCGCTATAGTAGTATAGGCTGCATCCACACGTTCGCGCGTATACGGAAACGGATAGTTCACCATCCACGTGCCATCCTTGTCGTTCGGAGGCGCTATGTTCAGCTGTGCGACGGCGTCTTGATACTGCGTCCACGAATCTTGCCACTGATGAAAGTGTTCGTGAACGAGCGTAACGCTCCAGTGAATCGGAGTGACACCGACAAATTGTGGCTCGCCGATGAGAATTGTCGGAACACCGTCCGAAAGAGGAAAGGTCGCCTCGATATTCGGTGGTACGGACGGGACCGGAACAGGTTCATCGACATTGACGAGAACGGGACCACTCGCAGTGATCAACGCGATATCGAACGGCGTCCTCGACCATGCTCGCCAAATCTTGTCGCCGACGCGCGCAACGATCTTCATGCTCAAGTCGATGTTCCGGCGATCGGCGAGGCTTAGTGTGGGGCCGTCGCTTGCAAGGGCTGCGATAAGAGCGACGGCGGCAATCATAGCGCCTTCCTTTGACGGAGAGGCCGCTCTAGCCGCTAGGCATCTTGTCGCGATAAGGGGTGGTGCGATTCAAGCTTGTCGCTTTCGGAATCGCGGTAGCCGCGTGTGCGCTCGTACTATGGCCACCGCGTCAGCCCCGCAACGATCTACGCATAACCTTCATCGACGTCGGGCAGGCCGATGCGATTCTCGTTCAAACGCCGCGCGGACACGCGATCATGATCGACACCGGCGGACGTCTCGAACAAAATGAAGTCGGGCGACGGCGCGTCAATGGCGGAATCGGTTGGCGAGAAAATCGTCGTGCCGTTCTTGATCCGCCAAGGCATCCATCACGTCGACGCGATCTTGCTCACGCATCCACATGGTGACCAGGCTCAGATTATTAAATCGTGATTTCCCGGTCGTTCTTTAGAGGCGGAACCCAATTTAATAAATCCTACTCCAGACCGGATACGGCGTGTGTCGGGAAGTGGCGTGTGCGATGGAAGCTCGAATCAGAGGCAGTCGCAGGCTCGACAGCTGTACTGGGCCGACTAATGAGCAGGAACAGCGAGTGCTACGTACGTCAATCCAGTACGAGGCGCCGCTACGCTTTTGGTTCTATGCCACAGTTGGAGTAGTTAGGCCAGACAAGCTCTGAGAGAAGTCGAGGTTCTAGGTGTCAAAGTTTGACAACATCCACGACAAGTACATCCCCGACGAGACGGTACGCAAGAAGGGCGTGAAATATGAACGACTCGCAGCAGTGGTTGCAAATCTGCTGAAAATTGGTGCAGTAGCTCACGATGTTCGTCTATTTGGCGAATCGGGTGTTAAGCATCAAATCGACGTTCGCATCGGAAATAAGCGAGTCCTGATTGAATGCAAAGATCTCGATGAGTCACAAGATAAGGTCGGTCTCGAAACGATCCGAAGCTTCGCCACTGTCGTGCGCGAAGTTAAACCGGCAGAGGCATGGGTCGTCACTTGCGTGGGTTTCACGAAAGACGCTCTCATGTTGGCGAAGCACGAGGGAATTAAGTTAGTTCAGCTTCGCGAGTTTCAGGACAGCGATTGGGAGGGACGGATCAAGCAAATTGGCTTCACGCTAACCATGAAAATCGATTCGCAGCACCGCGTGACTTTTCGGACAAACGAAACCGATACGAACGCATTTCAGGCCGCTCTTGCCGCATTTGGGCCGGGGACGGAAATATATCAGGGCCGATCAGGAATAACGCTCAAGCTACCCGGTTCCTCGACTCTCGATGTAGCTCAATGGCTCGAAAATGAGCGCAAGAGCTTCAACGTCCTGCATCTTGAAGACGGACCGCATAGTAAAGCCGTGGAGCTATCAGGCGCCTCCATTACGCTTGGGGACCACGGAACCTATCCAATTAGCGGAATTATGATCGACTACGTTGTTGGAAGCATTCAGCAAACACTTATCATTGACTCAGGTGGCAAGATCGCAGTACTTCTCTTACAAGGTCTCGGCGATGGCGATCTGGTCGTGTGGGATGCGGATCTTAAAGCGGTTCGATATTGAACCGGGATCGGGCGCGGTGATGGAACGGGCCAGTTAGCCCCGAGAGTCAGCGCGAACCCCTCGCGGATGGCCCTATCGGTTTCATCGTTTTTATAGGCGTGACAGGGCGTCCACCATATGCTTAGGAGTTCGGTGAAGTCTGCTCCAAACTCGCGCTCGAGAACTTGTTCTGAAGGACGACGGCGGCAACGCGACCAGAGAAATAGTGATCACACACGATCTTTATTACGGCAACATCGCTCAGATCAAATGGGTCACCGGGATCGGCATTTGTCTCGATCGCCCGAGCAAGATTGACATAGCGGGTAAGCTGATCTGGAGTGAGCTGGGGTAAGGCGCGGTTGAGGAATTCCTCGAAAAACGCCACGAAGGCCGTCGTACCGTCCCAGTCCCCTGTAAAACGCACCATTGCCTTGAGACTTTCATGGAAATTGCCATACGCTTGAATCTCGCAACGCCAGTGAACGTCGTTGAGCGCGAGGAAGTTTGTACCGGCGCAGTAGTAGTCGATCGGCGGTAATCGGTCAGTATCGTTAGGGTCGGGAAGGGCGAGAAAGCACTTCGACACCTCGGACATCGCTTGTCCGTCGAGGACGTTTCGGCCCCAATCGATTTTGAGCCGCGGACTTATATCAAGGTTAACGGCAGCGTTGTTTTCGAGGTCATTGAGCGTGTCATAGTAGCGACTTCGAAATTCCGGAAGATGCCACCACCACAGGCCCCGCGTTCCAATATTCAGCGCGACAGCGAACTTCCGGGCAAGGAACCAGCCAGGCCACCAAAGTGACTGGACGCCAATCGTCTCGGGAAAGTAGAAGTCGACGATCAACTCGTTCTTTTCCGCGGACGGAGTTAGTTTGATCCAGTCAATACCGGAGTTCCATTGGGTTAGCGCTTTGGGTCGCACAACATGAGATTCTGAGACGAAGCGCACGCGAAGTTTCCACTTAAGTTTGTCGCTGTTCTCCGGAAGATTCTTGCTCCGATCCAGCTCTGCTTGAGTCATAGCGAGTCCGACGGCATTCCACCCGTCGACCCGCTCCTTGAGCCACTTGATCCAGTCTTTGCCGCCGAGCTCAGCGAGCTTTTCCATCGAAGAAGCCGAGAACACTTGGTTACGCATCGACTTGTCAAAAGCGGTTGCAATAAACCAGTCCTGCAACTCAAGTTCAGCATCCGTTACGTTTGCGGTCACTACTTCACCGGCCGTCATCCCGAGTCGCGTTGCAGTGAGATTGATTAAGTTTTGCGCTTGTGCCGGTGGGATGGCATCGCTAGGAATGTTGAGGCCATCGTCGTTTACGTCGACGTAGAGACCGGCGAGCCGGTAGCGATGGATCGAGTCAGCAAGAAGCGGCAATTCTTGCAGAATTTCCTTCGTTAAGGGCTGAGTCCCGAAGAATCCGCCAAAAAGGCCCCAGCGCAATTTGTCGCGATGGTTCTGCATTTGCTTCATCGGCCAAGCGGGAGGGACAGGTCTCTTTGCAGACGCGATCTGTATTCCCAAGAGCTCGCGTCGACCAATTTCCTCGAGTGCTAAAGCCGCCAGATGATAGGCAATGTTCGGCTTGCCAGCATCGTAAAGAACTTTTGCGGAATCGAGCAGATGTCGCGCGTGCCCAAGGCACGCTTCCAATGCTTCGGCTGTCGGAATTTTCTGTTCCATTGGTGCGGTGCGCGTGAGACGATCATCGCTGAAGTTGCTCCGGGGTGTCTCCGATGGATCCAGAAAAACAAGGTTGGCACATTTCCCCAGCTTTTCAAGTACGTCGACGAGGCGATCGCTCGAAAAGCCCTCCCCGCGACCGTTGACAATGCGTGAAAGCTCGGATTGCTTCAAACCAACGAGTTCAGCCGCTTCGGTTTGCGTGAGATTCCGGTCGCGCAAAGCTGCCTGTATGGCCTGCATGAGCTGAGCTTTAAGAAGCCGCAGATTAGGACTGGGAAGTTCAACGTCTGCAAAAACGTTGCCGCTGCCGGGATCGAAGAGCGCACCGTTCTGTTTAGCCTTCATAGAAGGACCTAACGATCAGCAGGCGTCGTTCGATTATGGCGACGTCCGTCTCGGCAGAAATCTCTGCCGTTCGATTTTGCTCGAAGGCGTGAAGAACATGGATAGCTTCCCCAAAGCTTGCCGTGCAGTTCAGCCTGTACGTGCCGGATTCGCACCTTGAATCTATCTCAAGAACGGCACTCAACGATCCCGGCATGGCTCGAGCACCCGATGGGAGCTCCCCCAATTGGAGGTGGTAGAGAGCCATGCCAAGTTCGTCGCGGACTGCCTCAGGCATGCGTAGGACATCATGGCGAGATGACTCGATCCAATACACTGACCGTTTGGCCGAGAAATGCGCGTCGCATAACCCAATTATAACAAATATGTGATAGTGAACCAACCCCACTGTAGTATGCGAAGAATTAATGTATAATTCTTCGCATGGCCCGCCCACATCTGAATGTCGCTCGGCACGTGGCGCCTGCTTTCCAAGCCCTATTAGACGAGCTCTCGAGCGCTCTCGAAGTGAACTCGAGAGTTGCGGAAGCTCACCGAGTGTCAACCTTTCCCGGCGCACGGTCCAGTCTGGCGCGACAGGTTCAGCACGTGCTCAACAAATCCGAAGAGAGTACGAAGGTTGTCCAACCCGGTGCAGACGCGTGCTGGTTTGCCGGCGAAGCAGCATATCAACCCGGACAAGAGTGGTGCAGCGGCCTTCTGTTCTTGTTCGCTTCCGGTCACTTTCGTCGATACGCGAGCGTTCTCGTCGCGGCGAACGAAAGCTCCATTCCGAGACATCGGAAGACCAGTTGGATCGCAGCAATGCGCAGCGCCTGCGATCCAACTGTAATGGTAACTCCCGAACAATACGCGGCAGAGTTGAAGAGCAAAGGCGTCAGCGATACGTCGGCGCGACGCGCTGTAAAGGATTTCATCGCGCGCGGTTGCGTTCGCGACCGTCCCGATCGCCGTACCGTTACACTTAGCCCTGAAGAACGAGCAGCGCTTCTCGATGCATTCTCGGATCAAACCGTGGTGCGTACACCGCAGCTCGAGGTCTTGTTCGCGACGTGCGCGTTCGCGGAAACGGCGGACGGTGGCATCGCGGTTCAGCGAGACATCGCCTCAACTCCATTGTGGTACTTCTTTACCTCAAATGGGCCAGGCTGGTGACTATCATCACCTCCAATCGTGCAATCCCCGCTTTCCACCGATTCCTATCCACAAACAGCCCACAGGAATTTTTCATCGACAGCATGTTCGCAGGGATTTTCGAAATGCACCCGCTGAACGAGCGTCGTCACGCGCCGCGCATAGAGCGGCGTGTTTTTTCTTTCTTACTGCACGGTGATGCGCCTACAGGCTTTCTTCGATGAGGAGGTTCGCAATGTTTTCGTATAACGTTGAAAATGAGTTCGCAAGCTTTCGACGGACTGCGGAAAAGTTAAAGGTAACTGCGAATGCTCAGGCGGGCGCTTTCGTTACTGTTATCCCGCCTGCTGAGCGAAGCCGTCGTCGCAGTCGAAAAGTAGAGGTCAGGATAAGCACGGCTTCGTTTGTGATGGACGTTCCGTACGATCTCGGGAGAGAACTTCGCACAGCGATCGACGGCGAGCCAGATCTCGTACAGAACCTAGCAAAATGTTTCGAGCGCGCCTACATGGCGACGATATCGAAGGACTTGTTTGTCACATTGCGGTTCGACGAGGCTTGCGGAAACTACGAGAACCACCAATCCTCCATGCGCAGCGAGGGCTACGAAACGGTCGCTCACGAGCTCATGCACGGGTTGGGTGAGGGAAACTATCAGAGCTTGCTCGATGCTCTCCGCAGAGACTTAGGATTCGAGAAGCCAACTGCTGATGAAGCCCGCCCTGTACGCAGGGAAGAATCCAGCGTGAAGCATCTGTCGACAGTTGGCCAGGCTCTACCGCTCTTCTCTACATGATTTCAAAGCCTGGCTTCTTGAGCGATCAGAGGAGCGGCGCAAGGCCCTAAGAAGGTAGCGCGCTATTCGCACCCACAACCCTGCGAACCGACTACTCTTAGGCGCCTATGCGCTCATCGAACACCTCGACTGCGCGCCTGGTGCTGCACCATTAGAACTACTGGCTAGAAGTGCGTCGCGACACGTGATGCGCTTTAGGTGTGATCTAGGATGTCACCCAATAAAACAAGCGCGGCGGATTTCGCGCGCATTGGCCCGCTCAGCAAAGCGGCGGCGGAACATCTGCATCAGAGGATCGGAGCCCTTACGACGCGGCCACCGCTCTTCGCGAAGGATGTCGACCCCTTCGATTCCTTACTCGACGCTTTAAAGGGCTGGGACGACCCTGGCGCAGCGATTGTGATTAAAGCTGTAGACGAAGCGCTCGCACGATTTAGTGACATCGAGAGTCCGCAAGTGGCGCAGTGGATCCGTATTCATACTGACGACTCACCGAATGAGCGCGCCGAGGCCGTCAAACAGTGTATCGAAACGGAACCCCCTCAACACGTAACGATCATCCGTCGCCTTTCGACGGCCGGCAGCCAGAAGTTGGTCTTCTTAGCGAAGTGGCACACGACGCAAAGCGAGATAGTGCTCAAACGGTTCATCCGACCGGAGCTCGCGCAACAGGTAATCGACCGAGAGCTCAATGCGCACGCACTTTCGCTCAAGCACGCGAATATCATTGAGACGCATCTGTTACAAAATAAGGACAACAAGCCGTTTCTGCTTGAGACGAGGCTGCAGCATGTCCTGAAGGACGATCACGTCCCTCACAGCGTTGTCGAGGCTGCCAACCTTTTACATGATATGGCAAGCGCCCTCGACTTCTTACAAGGCGAAGGACTCGTGCATGGGGATGTCAAGCCCGATAACATCGGGCAAGAGCACGGCCGCTACATTTTGCTCGATTTCGGTGTATGTCGCCCGGCCAAAGATTTCGGCTCATCCGGGGTAACGGGGAGTCTGCGCACACGGGCGCCTGAGCTCTTGATCGATGGCGATGCGCGCCATAGCTACGCCTCAGACATCTGGGCACTTGGCGCCTCCATATATCGCGGGTTCGCTCATCGCTTTCCGTTGATCGAAGCGACCGAAGAGGTTCCGAGAATCTGGAATGAGTCTGAAAGAAAGGCGTTCGAAACAAAGCTTGCAAAGCGAGCCACTGAAGAGTACGACAAGTGGGTCACGTTCGACGAAATTCCAGAGCCACTAAGGCCCATCTTGAAACGCATGCTCACGTTCGATGTCAAAGATCGATTGAGCGCGAAAGAAACGCGCGACCACTGCCAAGCGGAGTTGGCCGCGGTGCTGCGCGAGCATGACGGGCAAAGTAGACTTTCGCCGGCGGACGAGATCGCAAAACTCTGCAAGTACCTGCCGAATGCCGACGTCTTGAAGCTGATGCCGCACTATGAAAGGGACGAACTCAAGAAAAGGCTCGAGTCGCTCAACAGCAAGAAGGCTCTACCCGAAGCACAAGCGGGCGAAATAGCTAGTCTGCTGACCAGGTTCCCTAAGGAGTGAGCCGGGTCGAACGGATTCAAGATGGCGTTCATGGTCTCATGGAGTTCGTCGACATGGAAACGGCGGTCGTCGAGGTGCTCCGTATGCCAGAGATCCAGAGGCTTCGAAGAATCCGTCAATTGGGATTGGCGCACTTGGTTTTCCCCGGAGCGGAACATTCTCGACTCGTACACGCGATAGGAGCCGCTCACTTAGCAATCCGTTTCGTAAAGCGTCTGATCCAATCCACACAAGACTATCTACCCGATGCACTTCGCCCGGGGCAGTCCGCGGTTCGGGATCTTGCGCTGGCTGCTCTCTGTCACGACATGGGACACGGCCCCCTATCGCACATGTGGGAGCGCGAAGTCATTGGGACCTTCGACCGAGCCGCCTGGTGTGCTAAAGGTGGGTTAGCTTTCGAGCCAGCTTTCAATGATCCAAATCTTCGATGGCACGAACTGATTGGACAAATTCTTCTTAACTGGGAAGACGGACCGTTGCATCGGTTTCTCGAGCAGCTCGAAGAAGGCACGAGCTTGCGAATTCGAAAGATGCTTTTGGGTACGCACTACGTTCCGTACTTGCCAATGCTCTTGTCTAACGACGTCGATGTCGACCGCGCTGATTTCATCTTTCGTGACGCGCAAGAGACAGGAGTTCAATACGGACGTTACGATCTCAATTGGCTTATCTCGACGATGGCGGTCGGTGAAGCAGACGGGAATCGGCTTGTCGTCGGGTTCGATGAGCGAAAGGCTCCGCGCGTTGTTGAACAGTTCCTCGTCGCTCGGAGAGCTCTTTACGATACGGTTTACTATCATAAGACCGTGCAAAGCGCTGAAGCCATGATGGGCGCGCTTCTGCGTCGCCTGAAGAATGTTATGCGCGGCGGGGCTAAAGGGCTTTTAGAGGCAAACTTCTATGAACCATACCGGAAAATCATCAACGACGAGTCCGTTGCGCCGCACGAGATTCTGGCGCTCGATGATTATGGTTTGTGGGTGTTGGTCCATGAACTCGTAAGCAACACGGTCGATAAGACACTGGCTGATCTCGCGCAAAGGGTCGTGGCCCGCGATCTTTTCAAAACGGTTTCCTGTTCAAGTGGTGCGATTGAAGCCTTCTTCAATGACGCGAATAGCCACGAACGTCTTCAGAAAATCATCAGTGAATTCGTTACCGGTGACCCCGCGTTCTACTACAATCACACGACGAAGAAGATCAAAATGCTCAACGATGCGGCTGGAGCTCGGGCGTACTTCATTGATGTCGAGGACAGCACGCGGCCCGCGAAACCCGCATCGGAGCACTTTGACTTCTCGATCCACTGGCGCAAGGATGAGGTGAAGCATTGGCTATTCGTCCCTGAGGAAGCTCGCGACGCTGTTACAAAGCTCGTTAACGACCACTGATTACGCGTTCTTTCCTCGAAGAAACGGTGAAGGCAAACGGGCTCGCACCGGCCTTTGATCGTGTGTTCTTAAGAGAAGCCTTCGAAGTAGGCGCGCAATTTCTGTGCCTGAGCATCGTCACGTACGAGGCGGCACGACTTCTCGGTGAGTCGCTGCAGGCCAAAGCTTTCTGCCTTGGCGAAAAAGCGTGAATTTGTTATTTCGTGGCCGGGATCGTACTCCACCCAGTAAAAATAGCGCGCCGCGGAGCCCTGCGGCTGTCGTCTTTCTACCTTAATAACTCGACAGATGCCGTAGGTACGACCCTCCGATCGGTCCACCCAGATGAGCTGATCGCCCACGCCAAGATTTCTCTGAATTCGACCCGGCAACAAGTGAAACTCGTCGACGTCAAAGCCTGTACGAACCCGCTTTTTAAGCGTTCGAGTTTGCGACTCTTCCCACTTTTCCGTTTGCTCATCAAAGCGGCGCGTCATGGAATGGATGGACACGATCCACAGGCGATTGAATCCGCGAGCGCTATCCGAACGCTTTCCGGGAACGAATCGTGGTCGACGGTATTGTTTTGCTAGCGCTTGCAAATGTTTTGGACCCAACTCGTCCAACTTCAGCGCTTCAGCCCAGGCTCGGACGCTAGCAACAAATCCGCTTTCGTAGACGATCGCACACGCTTCAAGTAACGTGTCAGAAGAATGCGTCGATGCATTCGCAGAACCAATGATCGCACAATCACGCTGTACGATGACCTTTGCGTGGAGTCCGGGATAGTTGTAAACCCTGACGCCCTTCCGCTGAAACTCCAATAGCACGCGCGGATCAGTTTGGCCATGCATTACGGCGTAAAGCGAAGCATCGGTGATGAGAACGTCGCCCGCTGACAACTTTAGTAGTCGTCGGGCTCCCTCCGTTACGTACGCGATGACAACGGTGGTTGGCCGACCGTCGAGGCATTTGCCGATAGTCGACCAGACGTCCACCCCAAGAAACTGTGCCCTTTTCGGCTTAGGCATCCGTCTCACGTAAAGCAACATCCGATCACGACGATTCAACTGCGAGCGAGCCACACTACGAGGTCACCGGCTTCCATCCGAGTTCTCTTTCGATCGCAGCTCGATACGGCGTTTTTACTTGCGCGGGGGCTTTCTCGATGTACTCTTTCGCCTTCTCATGTTTTTGCTCGATGACCAACTGCTTCAGATATGCGATTACTTCCCATACGAACGGCTTACGAAGCTGACCGTCCCACTTGTTTCCAAGGGCTGTCCACACGACGGCGTCGATACCCAGCGGCGTCGCCCAGCGAGAGATATTCTCGCTAAGTGCAAATTTCTTTGGGTGTGGCCACGCTGCGATGTCCGTTTCGTAGTCGCCACCCTCTCGCGTGTGGAGGTTACGACGCGCATCTTCTATTTCGTCGCACTCCATTTCGTGCCAAAGCACTTGCACGTTCTGGCTGGCGGTGATGACTAAGGTAACCCTATCAAACCGAGATCGTCGCGCGAACTCGACCGGCAATAGGGGACCGTCGCCATGCCACTCGCATCCAGCGCGAAGAGCAAGCTCTCTCGGGTCCCAAATTAAGGACCCCCAGCCCAGACACACGATTCTTCTCGACATGCGGTCGATATCCGCGTTACGACGTGGGAGGCAAGAACATTGGCGTTCGCGGGGGTCCCGTGCCGAGGATGACATACATCGGGTCGCCGGCTACGGAAGGTGCCGGTTCATCGTGCAGAGTGCCGACATTGCCGTGTCCGGCTTGATTGGATAGCCGGACGTCGACGTCTTTAACGACCGTTCCGTTTGCCTTCACAACGCGCTTTCGGTAGCGATGATTCGTTTTGGCAGAGTCACGACGATCGAACACCGCGCTGACCGTCGCCACCGTGGTGTCAGCTGAAACGCTGGGTTTTTGCTCTGCAACAAAGTACGGCTTCGATTGACCTGCGTGCGTGATTTCAACTTTCATCGAAAATGGAAGTGCCGCCCGACGACGGGAAGCGTGATAGAGTCGGCCGGCGGCACGCTTGCATCTGAGGCAGTAAGTCCAAGACCCGTAGTCCGTTAAATGCCTGTTACAGCCAAAGCAATAAGGGGACCACATGGCAACGTGAAATTGCTCCGCGATCCATACCGGGTTCAACCGTTCAGTAACGCCATAAAGGACGGCGGGACGCGTAAGTTCCGCTTCACACGCCTGAACGAAACGATCGTAGACGCTTTCGCTACTGAACATGAGCATATCAAATCTAATTATCTGTTCTTTGTCCCGCGGTCTTACTAGCGGCTATTCGGGCACTACTTGATTCGGTGGACGTACCTGAACTCGACATGGGCGATCTTCGACAGTGGCTTCATTCGACCGAGAGCCCGGGGAACATTCGCGACGTCGACGAGGCCTTATGGTGCTTCATTAGCGACGAACTACTTCGAGAGATGGTATGGTCAAACTGAGGCTTCGTTCCGCTCAGAGGTAATCCGTGGTCATAGATCCTCGTGCACTCGCTTCAGCCACGTATGCCGCGCTACTGATACTTTCAGGCACGGCTCTTTCTGGACAAAAAGACCGATTCGCGGCCATGGGACAGGAACCGGCGACGATTCCAGGCGCTGAGTTCGATTTCGACATCACATATCAAGACGAAGCCGAGGCGGGACAACGGGCGAAGTACCGGCTAGTAGCCGCGAATCTTCATCGTGTCACCGTCGCCATGGGTGTGGCCTCAGCGATCGCCGCGTTCTTCACAGCGCTACCAGACTATGCGGTCGTCTCCATCGTTGTCGGGTTTGTCATCATACTCGGCTTTTCGCTGCGAGCGTACATAAGCTATCAAAAAGAAGCACAGTACATCGACGCTTCGACTGCCTATAGGTTTGCTGATTTATTGCATCGCGCGCAGCCGCGCACCGCGTCTGCTGATTTAATAATTGGTCGGACGATGTCTGCTGATTAAATGTGCTGACGATTTTATCGCGCTGAATCGCAGGTCCATGATTAACAAGGCCTCGAACCGAGATAGATGGGACGCCGCCGTGATCCTCAACGTCAATGCTAGCCTTCCATCATGCCTATCGACGGGATGCTCCAGAGACTCGGCATCGACTCTTTCCAAAGCGATACACCGTCCCGAGTAGGTAGCGCGTGAGTACAGGTTCCCGGTCGCATGAAATGGAGAGAGTCGCGGTTCAAACGTTTCGGAGCATTTCTGAGCTATGGGGAATCCGTCGCGACGAAGCATCTCGTCTCATGCAGGTGCCGGAGAACGTGATTGCGCTCTGGTGTGAAATCCCGACGGCGCGCGCCTTGATTCCAGCCAACTAGAACGGATATCATACGTGCTCGGAATCTACGAAGCGTTACATAGGATGTTCGACCAGGCGGCCGCAGACGATTGGCCGCGTAGACCGAACTCGCATTTCGGGGGCCGGACGCCAGTGGATCGCATGCTCGACGGCATCGACGGCATTACAGAAGTGCATCGCTACGTCTATCAAACCGCGTACGCGGTAAGCGTGTTTCGAACAAGAGGTCTAAGGGGATTCAGTTGACCGAACTTAGTGACGATGCGCGAGCGCACATACGGAGAACGCTTGGACTAACGGAGCGTGAGCTCGAGGATCTTATAAGCACTGCAGGCCCAGAAGCTGTGTCCGTGTTTTCGGACATTCTTGAGAGAAAGCTCATTCGTCGCCGAATCCCAGTTGTGGTTCGCCGTCCCGATAGCTGGCTTGGCGGACGAAGCTTGCTCGAGGTTCTTCGAACTGAGGGAATGGTGCCGATATACGCCTACTTCGATCGTCTGTTCTCTTTCATTCCAGAATAGTAGCAAGCACAAGTGATGAAATCGAAGACCTCATACGCATTTCAGCACGATGCCGTGGGCAGGTTGCGGACGCTGGTCGATGCATTCGGATTGAAGAGCGTCGCCATACTTCTCTCCCTCAACCGAAATCAAGTCAGTCACCTATTGAACGAGAGTGCGATAATGAGCCCTGACGTCGCGCGCCATATCGTTGACCTTGACTACGTCGTCGCGCGCGGATCACAGGTCGTGCATTTTGACGAAATCGAGCCATGGTTGCTTTCTCCCGAGCCGCTTCTGGGAGGATCCGTTCCAATAAGCGTCTTGCGGTTAGCCGGTCCTGTTAGAATCATCACCGCGCTTGACGGAATGCTCGCGGGTGCTTTTGCATGACGAACGAGAAACGAGGGGGACGGTTGAGAGCTAGAGCGGTGCGTTCACGATCCGGTGGTAAAGAATCATGAGGCCCGGAACAGCAAATCTCGCAATCCACCATGTATGTGGCGTAGACGAATTAAGTCAGGCACCGCTCGAAGCCGCCGACCGCATCATTTCGATCCTTGCGCCCGATGCGCCGATCCCTTGGCCTCTAGTGGACATCTCCAAGCCGGTGCTGTTTCTCCGGTTTCATGACGCGATAGGGCGCGAGGTTGGTGCCGTCCTACCCACTGATGCGGATATCACAGCCTTGCTCAACTTTGACGCGGACTCCGAAGTGGAGGAGCGTGTAGTCGTCCAATGCACGGCTGGCATTTCGCGATCGACCGCGGCGCTGATCATTCTGCTTGCGCAACGTCACTCCGATCTCAACGACGAGCTATTTGAAGGACTCCGCAAGCTGCGCCCAAGAGCTTGGCCGAATTCACGCATGATCGAGATCGCAGATCGAATGCTCGAGCGGCGTGGTGATTTGATTACTGCTCTGCGCCGGCATTACGTCTATCAGACGAGACGCTATCCCGAAATCGCGAGAGGCATGCTCTCACTAGACCGCGAGATTGAGGTCCCGGTCGAGGTTTCGACGGGATCGGAGAAACTCACGGCGGCGATAACCACCGGACTTCGATACAATCAAGTTCAAGGGAATGCTCACGACGCGGATGCCTTGCTCGGGACAATCGAGTCCCTCGCTGTACATCTCCGGGAGGATGACGTCATGGTGAAAGAGTCAAGAGAACGGCTCGCCGGTGATCAGAGCAAGTGGCCCGAACGCAGAGTTGAGGAAATGATCGTGATGCTCGCGAAGCGCGTCGCCTGGGCACACGGCATAGATGTCGACACTGTTGTCGCTGAGTAGTCGAGTGCCGGCGCTCTGCGGCTTAACGCCGCTGGAATTGGAAAACGCACTGAATAGGATCGCCTGCGGTGACGTCCCTTGAGCTCTGCGTGACGAGCGGGAATGGCAAGCTCAAAGAGCGCGCAATTAACGTACTTGGACTGACCGAATCCGAATACGAAGAATTGGTGGGCGCAGTTGGTCCGTGCTCTCTGAACGAGTTTGTCTCCATTTTGGATGACTTTATAATCCGCGAACAGATTCCAGTCGTGATTCGCCGCCGCGGCGATGGATGGTTGAAGGGTCGTACGATACTGGAGGTCTTCAAAACTGAAGGCATCGAGTCGATCCGAAGATACATCGACCGACTACGCTCCTACGTTCCCGAATGAGCGTAGGAAAGCCACACGGTAATAAGGCACGATGCAGCACCGAGCGCTCGAAGGGATGCAAACATGCTAACAGATGTCCAGCGGATGTTAGGTGGACGCCGCACTCTAGGCAGGATCAACTCAGCACTCGATCTCGATAGCCGAATTCGAGATGGACTTCCTATCGAGGCTCTAGTTGCATTCGCAAAACACGTGGGTGTCTCATCGACGAGCTTGGCCTCAGACATCGGAATCGCGCCAGCAACGTACCAGCGACGCCGTAGGCGAGCACATCTCTCGAGGAATGAATCAGAGATTCTAAGTCGCACCGCGCACATCGTCGTTTTAGGCAGTAAGATATTCGGATCAGAGCGTGCGACTTGGAAATGGCTGAAAGCGCCGAACGCTGGCTGGGCCGGCGTTCCCCCAATAGATTTCTTAAATACGGAATTGGGAGGACGGGAAGTTGAGGCCGTAATCGGCCGACGTCTGCACGGTGCGTACGATTAGCACGCAGGATTTTCGATGACGGCGCTCATTCCGTGGCAGTCGCTCGTTGCACACCGATGGAACCGCGCCGCTCATAGCACAATTGGATACCATTCGTTCCCGATTGTTCGTCGTTGACGTGCTCGCTTCCAACCAGGCTGAACCCCAGAGCGCGCGCCACTTTGACGGAGGCGGTGTTTCGCTCGTCCATCGATGCTACCAGACATTCAACTCGATGAGCGTGAAGAACGTGTTCCACGACCACGCTCATCGCTTCAACGGCATATCCGTTGCGCCAGAATCGTGGGAAAACTGAATACGCAACATGGGCCGTCCTGTCGTTCATTATCGTTGCTTGAAAGGTACCGATCGGGACCAAATCTTCGCGAAGAAAGCCTACCCAATTCTCAAATGCGACCGCCGGCACGTCTCGCGGCGGCCCAGCGCTCCACCTGAGAAACCGATCCCTTAAAGCGTCGACACTTTTTGGGCGAAGCTTGGGGAAATACAGCCAAATGCGCTCGTCCACGATGTCGTCGTAGATCAGATCCGCATGACGCGCATCGAGCGGGTGGAGGACGAGCCGCAGTGATTCTAATTTATGTGCGCACATTGTCGTCATCTCGGAACGGGCGAACTGTCGACAGTGTTCTTCTCCATTGACTGCCCCTTGGTTACGCGGGCATGATCAGGACGGACGCGTTGCCGCTGGCTGACCAGCGCTACGGCGATTCGACGGCGGCCTTTCCGCTCTCGTGTTGCTCACACTCGTCCGGTGTGGCTTTCGGCCACTCTTTGTCCTGCAGTTCAAGGCCAATTAAGTAGCCGATACTCTTCTCCGTCAGCAAGTCGTGCGGAAAGGCACCGTGATCGATCGCTGACGATTGTCTACCCTCGACCGCGTCGCCACGCGTCGGGGACAACACGAAATAGTCGCAAAGCAGTTGCCCCACGTCTGTCACCGCGGTGTGAGCAAAACCCAGATCGTACAAAGCAAGGCATCTCTGGTAACCTTCAACGTCTATCAGCGCTACCCGAGATCTCCTTCATTTTACGTCGAGAACTTGACCTTCGTATAAGATCGTCGGATGTGAATCCATCCGCAATAGAGCAAACGCAAAAGGCCGATCGAATCTGATGATGCGATGCTTTACTAGGCCTTCAACGTGCCCAGATTCGGTCAACGCTTTTGCCACCGTCCCTTGTTCATCGACTCTTAAGTCGACTTCTTGAATCATCGCAGAAATCGGGTGCCCAGCGGCGCCGAAGAGCGGTGAAAAATCGGCTTCTTGAGAAAAGGCGCGGGTCACGCCGGCCTTCGGTAGTATTGTCGCGAAGTTTGTTTGGATTCGGAGATGTAGTCTCGGGACGAAGACAATCATCTCTTCGAGCGCAAGCGCGCGGTTGACACCAAGCGCGAGTAAATCGGAAAGCAGTTCCGGCGTGGAGTGTTTCGGAAGAAACAACAACATCCGATAGCCATTAACGTAGTCCAATGCTACCGTTTCACCGATCGAATCGTCGCGATATCCGAATGTATCAAGACGAGACATGAGCGGAATGGGCTCGGGTCCGTTGACACCGTTGAACGATGACATCATCGTTAGGCGCGGGTCGAATGGATGTTTCCAGACACCGTGAAACGTCGAGACATTTGCGACGACGGCGTCCGTTCCGTACGGAAGGCTGAAGCCGTGCAAGTCGTTCGCAGAGAGACGAGCAATCCAGTCATTGATGACGCGTTGTCCATCGCCGTTGTCGAAGTCGACGCTGGCGACATCTCCCCCATACTTGCGCCGAAACAAAGCACGAAACGCCTTTGACGTTTGGTATTGCCTTGCGACCCAAATGCCCGTGACGCTTGTCTCCTCGGCTTTCGGGACGTTCTCGGGTCTTGTCTGCGGATCCGATCCGGTGATGCTTGCAATTTGACGCGCCGTTTCCCCGCGCGACGCATCCTTGCTGGCATTCAGGACGACATGCAAACTCGAGGGCGAAATAACGAACGTCTGCTTCGCGAGTGTCTGAGCGATGAACGCGTTGAATTCTTCTGACGGCGAGGCGGTGGCCAACGCCGGCAGGCACATTGCGATGACCATGAACCGTATGAGCAACGGAAGGCGCGCCTTCATACCGAGCTGCTTCATTCACACCACGGCCTCTTCCACCCTCGCGACAGGTCGCATGCGGCCGCATTAAATAGACGGCGTGACGCGTTTGCACCGTGCTAGCGAATCGACAACGGCGAGCTAGGAAGCGTTTGATGTTCGCGCCTTTGTATGTGCGTCGTGATCATGACGTACAGATTCGAATTTGTCGTGGAATCGTTACGAACACGAAAAGAGGCCGCCGATGATCGGCAGATCCGCGAGGATAGGAATGCACCACGCATTATATTGCCTGCTGATGATGCACGTTGGCGTCCAACTCCAAAATACCACAGATTAAACAACCGTTTTCGGCTGGCGCCGGAAAGTCGGCTCCCGCACCCGAAATTTCGTCAGGCTTGCCAGCGTGTCACCGATCTCGATTGTACTGGTTAGCGTCGGAAGAAATAAATCCATCAGCGCTGAGAGTTGGAACTGCGCGACTGAAGTCTATTTCCAAGGCCCGCTCGACATCGTGCGCAAATCCCATTTCTGAGAGTTCTAGAGCAGACGCACAAGAACGGATGTACTCGGCAATACGGTGACGGTTATCCGCATAGGACTGAGCCACTATCCTTGCTTCCGGAGACGCCTTGCTCAAGTCAAGATCCGCCAGAAATGGGATTGAGTTGATGGAAGAATAAGCTGGTCGCTGCGATGCTACGCTTTCGTCCTCGCCACGGCACGCGTGGGCCTGGAATGGCGAACCGAACGTAGAATATCCTGCCCCAGTGGAAGCTCACCGTGTGTCCAGGACGTACCTTAAAGGCTTTGCCCAATCAAATGGCCAGAGTCGCGGCGTCGTCGTGTATGACAAAAGTAAGCCGATCGATCCGCAAGTTCGAGCTCAAGACATAACTGACGTCAGGCGCGTATCGACGGCAACCGATTTCTACATTCTGCAAACATCGACTGGCCCATCGAGCTCCATCGAGGACATTCTTTCCAGCATTGAAGCGCGCTGGCCAGCGATGGCCAAGACGTTAAAGCGTGGTCCCCTCGATAGTGAAGATCGTGGCATGCTCGCGCTGTTTGCCGCGACGTGGGAGGCGCGTGGCGAACGAACGCGCACGATGATGGCCAAGCCGTTAACCTCTCTTTTTAAAATGAGTGAAAAGATGTATCGCGCGCACGGCGTATCCAATGCCGAGATTCCGGCACGAATGCGCGCATTCATCGAACGTGATATCTTCAGCGGCGACGCGATCCCGGATCCGATGAACCTTGCTCTCACGGTCGTTCCCGACGTTATGAAGGACATGTTCGAGATGTATCGCCGGATGAACAAAATGATCCTCAAGAGCAGCGGGACGGATTTCTTCACGTCGGATCATCCAATCACTTGGTTCGATCCGGAGAATTGTACGCCGGAAGATATCTGTCCGAATCGCCTTGCTCTGACGGCGGAGGTGACGTTCCCACTAACGCGGCGGTTTTGCCTCGTGATGTCCTATCTGCCGCTGATGCCAGATGGCGATGCCGATGAGGAATGCGTTGAGGTCATTAACGCGCGGACCGCGATCAATGCGCTACGTGAAACGTATGCGCCGCCGGCTCTAGGCGAGGTCGAGAAGAAGCGACATCGCACGCCCTTACTCGAGCCAGGGCTCGCGGGCAAGTCTCTCTTCGAACGCTACGGTGATGAAGGTGGCAAGGCTGCCGACGTACGCGGCATGATGGCGGCGATCGGATTGGAGTGGGACGGTTTCATTCACGCGAATCGATTCGTCGACCGCATGGCGCAAGAAGCGGGTATTGCCCTTCCTGGTAAGTCGGGTTAGCGTTCGAGCCGCACGGTAAACGCGGTGACCTCTTGCGTGACGACTTCACCGGATAGCACTCGCATTGTTTTCCAGATCGCCGGCTCGGGGAGTCCTTTGATCCTTCTGCATGGATTGCCTGGGTCGGCTGCTCGATGGGCTGAAGCGGGGTATGTCGCGATGCTCGCGCAGGATTTCCACGTTATCAGCATCGACGGCCGAGGTCACGGCGATAGCGGCAAACCGAGAGATCCGACCTCGTATCATTTCGAGCACATCGCTGAGGACATCTTGGCAGTCGCGGATGCTTGTGGTGTCGCGACGTTCCGTTGTGTGGGCTCATCGTGGGGAGCAAACGCGGCGCTTCGATTAGCTGCGAGCAACAAACGCGTCACGCAAGTTGTCTCCATAGGAGGAGCCTTTGGTAAACCGATGTTGGAGGAGCGCGCAGCGACCGTGAAAGCGTGGTGGCAAGCGTTCATTGATGCGAAAAGAGATGGGCGTCTCGAAGAGATCGGTTTGAGTGCCATCGAGCGGGAGGAACTCAGCCTAATCGACCCCTATGCGGTCCAGGCGGCTGCTCTCGGCCTCCAATCGTGGCCCAGCGTCGAACCTGAGCAACTTTCCATACCTACTCTTTTGATCGTCGGCGGAGAGGACAAGCGCGTTCTAGATTCCCTTGAACCGTATCGAACCGGCATGACGAAAGCCGGTATTGTTGCGCACATTCTTGATGGACTCAATCATCGTCAGACGTTCGAGCGATCCGACGTTACATTGCCATTCATCCTGTCGTTTCTAAAATGTCGATCAGTTGCGGACTGAATCGAACGTAACCCGAAAGGGCATCCGAATCTGATGGGCCGGCATGCATTCATTATTGGAGCCAGCGGACAAATCGGGCGAGCGACAGGCGAACGTCTTCTTCGTGCCGGATGGACGGTGACGTGCACGCAACGCAGCGATGCGCTCCCCGAGCTCCTCGAGCTCGGCGCTATGAGTGCGCGCGTCGATCGCGACGACCAGGCCGTATTACGTGCCGCGGTCGCTGACGGGGCCGATGCCGTCATCGATACGATCGCCTTCGATGAAACGCACGCAAGGCAGTTGCTCGAGCTGCAGGATATTGTCGGACAGTTCAGCGTCATCTCCTCGGCGAGCGTCTATAGCGACGATCGCGGCCGTACACTGGACGAGGCGCGGTCCTTCGAAACCTTTCCCCAGTTTCCGATTCCGATTTCGGAGACACAGCCGACCACGGCTCCTGGACCCCAGACATATTCGACGAAGAAAATTGTTCTCGAAAACGCGTTACTCGAACATTGCCGCGTTCCGGTGAACATTATCCGGCCCTGTGCCATTTATGGGCCAAACTCCAAACATCCGCGTGAGTGGTGGTTTGTCAAGCGCTATCTTGACGGACGAAGCCGCGTGCCGCTTTCGAGTCCAGGCAATATTTTTCATACGTCGGCGACTCCGAACATCGCCGCTGTCATCGAAGCAGCGCTTAATCTACGCTTTCACGGCCCGCTCAACGCCGGCGACCCATTCACGCCGAACGTCTACGAGATCGGAGCGACCATTGCGCGCGGTCTGAACTGGGATTGTGAATTTATCAGAGTTCCAAAGGAGGTAGAGGGCATCGGGGATCGCGCGACTCGACAATCTCAAGAAGTTACCACCCGACATAGGCAGCATGTTGCACGTATCGATGGACCTCTCTTAGGCCGTCGATACCGTCGAGCATCCGATCGAGTGGCCTTCGGTTACTGAAGGCGACGTTGTTCCGATTGGGCCAGTCGTCCGCTGATGTCTGGTCGAACAATATGTGTAAGGCGCCGAAAATGCCGAGCATGTAGGAGATGCGTTCGAGTTGAGGCATTTCAAGACGTGCCTGCGCCGGAGCCATAAACCAGCGTTCAATCACGTCTTCGGGGATTTGCAAGAACACTGAACGTTCAGAGACGGCTATTCCCCACCGTTCGGAGATGTTCCGAAACGCCTCAACTGCGACGCGTTCCATAGACTGCCGCTCGTCGTGCATGGCTATGCTGAGAGCTGTGGTCTTGTGGTGATGAATTTCGGCGGAATGCCAGCTATATGAAAGAGCTGAAGAAATCGAATGATATTGTGTTCTATCGCCCAGAGCAGAATCTCATTTTCAGGAGCTGGATCTTTCATCGTAGTGATGCGAGGATGGCGCGCCTTGATACAGCTGAAGACGTTTTCTATCATCGAGCGTGGCGAGTAGACAGTCTCGAAGTGACGACCTCCCGACTCCTTCCAGAATGCAAACGCATGCTCGAGCTCGGCAAGATTTTTAATCTCGTCCTCAAGTTCAGGGTTGTAAGCATTGACGGCATGTCGGGGATACGGAATGATCGGTCTTGCCCCAGCAGAAATGATTGCGTCTCGAATCAGACTGCTATTGAAGCCACCGTCGAGTCGAGCAAGGTCGAAAGGCAGACCTAACCCCTTAATTGTTCCGATTCCGGGCTCAACCGCAGCACGCTCGCCGATATGTTTGCCGAAGACTTGCACGTCGCCAATGATCATGTACGGATGCGCGGCCCAAACAACGACGCGTTTATAGTCGCGACTTTTCGTAGGCATTTTCCAGCCTCGTTCCCATGTAACGTCGTGGCCGGCCTTTTGCGCCTGATGGATGGAATCGTATTCGAGCGTTTCTACCATTGCTGGGTCGTCCATGTTCTGATTCTTAGTTTTCTTCTTTTTCACGTCGATGATCATCCTGAAATCACCGCGGAAACCGATTCCCGTACCATCCGCGGACCAGTGACCATTCATGAATGGCGTGAGCCGCTGGCTCAGATAACCAAGGACGTATCGGAGATGCTCGTTCGTCGTCGGGTCTGTCAAGAACTGACTGATACCCGATCCGCACGGCACAATGCCGTTCCAGTTGTAGGGTTTTTTAGAGCTCATTTGGTTCTTCGATCCTTTCTTGGGGGTTGGGGACAAGTTCACGTTCTACGACACCGGAGGCGCGCTCGTACGACATGCCCTCGGTTTTTATGAATGCAGCGTAGAGTTTTTCGCGCGTTTGCAGACGCTTGCGGCCGCGCGGCTTCTGCGGAATAGGGGGAAAAAGTTCCGTAACGATGGCGCGAAAAGCCATGCTCTTATAGGTCTCAGCGTACTTGAGAGCTGGCTTATACAGCCGCTCGTCATCAGTGAGGAACCTCGGCATCTGCACATCTCGCGTAATAGGCGGAAGAGGCTGGGCGCTGCCGTGTTCTGACCGTACGGTGTCTTCGGAAGGCTCACGGTACTTGGGCGGTTCCAACCTGTACACGACGGCGTAAAAGCCTTCGCATTTCCGTCGACCTTTTGATTTCTTCCATTTTGTGCATTGGCAATACTGTCGGTGTGGCTCGTCTAGAACGTACGTGACAATATGCGGGATCGCCGCGATCGTTATCCCGAAGACGGTGCCGGCGCTTTCGGGGAGTTCCTCGATGTCGCATACCACTGATGCAACGAAACCCTCAACCTGCTCGGCATAAAGCACGTCTGGATAGCAGCCCTGCGCGATGAGCCGGCGCAGATTCTCTGCGTTCATCGCGATGCCTCAAGGCGACGAAGAATCTCAACGTACGCACTCGCCAGCCACACGTGAATGCAGGTTTCATCCGCGCAAGACGGCCGACACGCACAGCTGATATCAACCAAAATGTCAGGCCTGACTTTTATACGCGTGTCAGCCTGATCTTCGAATGCAAGATGCAGGTTGATCCGGGATATCCGATAGATCGCGGAAATGCGACGGACTTGTTTTGGTTCAGATGAAGGCAAAGTATTGCCAACGACGCCGCGATAGAGTACTATCGGGGTGTCCAGTAGGCCGGTCCCGCGGGCTCAATCGTAGGAACGGTTAAGTGATGAAACGACGTTGAAGACCCTGTATCAGCAGGGTCTTTTCAATTTGATGCGTTCGGATCGGTTGCTACATTGCGATCCCCCCGCAACTTCTCGTGTTCACTGCAGTCATGACGAAGCGTTTCTCACGGGAAGGTCCCCGGTGATCCGCCAACGCCCGTCTTCGCTGCGCTCAAGTGCGCTCGAGCGGCGCCGCAAATTGTAGAGTGTCCAGTGTACGGCGCGCCGCGGATCTTTCGTCGCTTTGTGCCGCCCTTTCAAGGCCGAGACGATCTCGGATTCAGCCATGCCCAGATCGCCCGCTTCACGAAGCATCTCGACGACGAGCGCGGCGAGCGTCCCTGATCGCACGGCCCAAGGCCTGACGACCTTCGGACTTGGCCCAAGGCCTAACGCAGTCGCGATTTGCGCTGGCGCACTCCCGAAGTCGAGCATTTCCTTCGCCAGTCGCGCCGTTCGGAGTCGGGACTCGAGATCCGCAATCAGCTCGTCAATAGACTTGTGCGGTTCTCTTCGGCTCCTATTCGTTTGGTCAGACATGGATGGTGCGACCCGGTAAAGACTCAGTTGCCACGCTACACTCCCTGGAAGGCCTGATCTGGAACCTAGCGTATCAGGGGCGTCACGGACACAAAGTGACGTTTTGTGTCCTTGACAAGACACAAAGCCTCGGTTCGTGTCCTTGACAACGAGTGTGCCCGGTGACCAAAAAGAGTCCTAAGCGCCTGCGCCGATGGGATGCCGAGATACGTTGCTGTCAGGGCGTCCTCAACTCGTTATTGGCACCGAAGTATATTACCGACGGTCGGATCGACAAGAAAAAGCTCGCCGAGAGCCTTCAATACGTCAACGCGGATCACGCTGTCCGCAGTCTCGATCGATACCTAACCGGCGAGTTTCGTCCCAAGCCTGAAGAGGCTTTCGTCTTAGGTGAAAAGCTTCGCGAATTGGGCGTCCCCTGGTGTTCGGGTGTTTGGATGCTTTGGGTCTGCGGTTATTTCAAGGACGTATTCGCCATTCTGGTCATTTGGTTGCGGAATGTCGAGTCGTTTTCTGAATCTGATCCGGATCTGATTTGGCACATGTTCGTTCTTGCTGCGCCTCTCGCCCGGACGACGCCACTCGATGCAATCGCGCCTTTCGCTTTCCACCACGTGAGAAAAGGCGGGATGGATCACGATATCTTGGATGCTGCTGCAAAATGGCTGTTGCGCGAATTAAATCAAGGCAGTGGTGTGGCGGCAGTTGAAACGTTCGACACGTTCGTCCACCGAGAAATCATCAAGTTCGTATGGAGCCATTACGGTCGTTTCAGAACGCAGTTTCAGTCCGCGTTCGACCAATGGTGCGCCGACAAGCGTCGATTTGAAGTGCGCACAAGTTTGGATCGAATCGCAGCTGCGGCGATGGCTGTGTCCGACGCTTACGCGATACCGATCGATTCGCGCGAACAAACCGTGCTTACGCTCTTGGGACACTGGCTAACCTGTTTGGAGCGCGGTGTCCAAATCAATCTCTATTCGCGCACCATTAATCCGGACTTTTCCAGGAGCCGTCTTGTACCGGAGATCTCGTGGCGTGAAGATCGCGAAGGTAACCTCTATGGAGATGTTTACGCGCGCCAACTTGTCGAAATGTTTACGGCTCATCCGGATTGGCTCGCGCCGATTAAGGATGAAACTGACTGACAGCCGGTTGGCCTTTGCGCTGATGTAATGAAAAATCGCCGCGCGCTAGCTCGCTAGTTGAGTCTCACTATCCAACTCATAGCGTCCTCAAGATCGAAGTCGTCGCCGATTGCATCGAGTAACATTTGCTCTGCGCTGTCCAGCGCGAGCAGATACCGTAAGGTTTTGAACGCCCTCATGCTGAGACGAGTGCCCAGAACGCACACGGATAGCCTTCACCGCGTCCCCACACTGTCGACAGAATCGCACGAGACAGGACGATTGTGATGTGCTGCCGCGTTCACAATGATTGCATACCACCGGGAGAATCATTAGACGTTCTATCGCTTCTTTTTAGCCGTGTCGCGTCGTATCAGATCCGCAACATACTCGCTCCTGCTATCGGCCAATCCCGCATCGAGTGTTTCGTGGAACCGCCAATTCTCGTCGACTGCGCGGATGACGTCTGGAGGTAGTGTGTACGTCGCCTTTTTATGGGTGCCGCCGCTGTGATCGTAGTTCATTCCTTTCGAGTGTTTTGAAGCGCTCATCGCGGCAGAATCTTTCGGCTGACAGAGTCGTAACGATAATTCACGATGCTGCGGTCGAGGATGCGTCTTACACCTTCCTCGACGAGATCAAGCGGCACTACGAACCATTCCTTTGGCACGACGGGTCGACCGAGCACAACCTCGACTTGGAGATTTGCGTGCGCAAAAAATTGATGGAGTAGCTGCTCCAATTTCCGCGGCGAGAAGTTTGTCTCGTACGTCGCGCGGAGTTGAACGGGAGCGCACAGGAACGTTGGGTCCTTTTCGACGTCTGCGAGCCGCTTGTCCAAGGGCTGCGTCGTGAATCCAATCTTGTAGAGCCGACCTTTGAGAGCCACAATGTTCGGATCTTCGGAGAGGCTTTCGACGATGTAGACCGTGCCCCTGATTTCACCGAACTCGTCTTTGTCCGGTTCGCCAGTGAAGAGCGGGCCTGAGACGTGCCCCGCGCCACCGAAGAGCGGGCCGCTGATAGTTGGCGCCGATTCGAAAATCTGTCGGCCGTTTTCGTCTTCGTAGAATGCTCGCGCGAAAGACCGCCAGAGGTAGTTGCTCTCCGTCCCGTTATCGAAGATAACACGGATGCGGCCGTTGTAATCCTTTCCGCGGCGTTGGCGCTCGTCTACCGCGGCGACATACGAGATGATGCCATTGAGGATAAACGCCGCACCTGGAACGATACTTTCTGCAGTCGTGAAGCGCTTCGTCTTGCGCCTCCCCGATTTGAGATCTTCCTTGATTTCCGCGAAGATCGGCGCGAAGCGTTCGAATTCCACGCATGGCCGGCGCTGTGCAATTTCGTCCGGAGCGTTAGCCTTGGCCCGGGCAGCATCGGACAGATGCTCGATCTTAAAGATGGCGTCCGCTGGACCGGCGAGCAATGGATCGTCCGAGACGAGTATCTCGTCCATTTTCGTCGGAACCGGAGCGGCAACCGCCGCGGGTCCGAGCAGCCCGTGCCGATCATGAAGGGCAAGCAATGTGCGGTCGCGCTCGTTGCCGCGGAAGGCCTCAAGGTTGCCTTCTAGTGTGTACTCTGCAAGGCTCGGCGTGCGACCGTTCTCTGTGCTTCCAGGAAGCACGCCGTGCTCGTCGACGAAGGCGTTGATGAACTCGAATTGTTCGACCGCGATCTCGTACTCGCTTGAGCGCTTCTGTCCCGCGGCCTTCTGCTCGAGGAGCCCGAGTGCGTCTTCCTCTGCGAAGATATCGGCGAAGGGGGAAGGCGGTTCGCTCACGATACCGTCTCTCGTTCGCTCTGTCGCTTTGCAGCGCGGATAATCGAAAGCGCGTGTGCCAACCGCTGTTCGCGCGGATCCTGCGCGTTGAGGTTCGGCTCACCGCGGCTCTGAGTGAACGCCTTGATAGCAGGCCAGAGCATAGCCGCCTCCTCATTACTCATAGGTAGGCGCGCGGCGACGACGCTGCCGTGGATCGTGCGCAAGATGCGCTCGTCCAGGTTCTTTGAGAGTATCTCGTAAGCGTGCTGGAACGGATTGATGCTGTCGATGAGGTCGATTGAAAGCTCGTCCAAGTTGACGAATTTCTTGGCGAGCTTAATAAGGATGTTCTCGCCCTCGCGTTTGATCTCGAGCTCCGACGTATTCGTCTCGCCAGGTTCGGGCGACACGGCGTTCTTGAAGTTGATGTCCAGGAGCAGTGCGTGCCGGACCTCGTTGAGTTGCGAATCTGTGAGATCGGGGAACTTCTTCGCGATCACCATCGGTACGAGTTTGGTATTGATTTCAGCCGGTGTGTAAAGGTCAGGATGAATTTGCACGAGCTTGAGGAGTGGGTCTTGGTAGATGTCTACCTTCAATTCGTCGAGCTGTTCCTCGACGATTTGCCTCACGCGATCCGTGGATGGCGGCTGATAACCTTTGACCTGAATAGGCACGCCAAGTCTCGGCTCGTCTAACGGCTCTCCGGGGACCTTGGTCGTGAAGTTGAAGCTGGGCGCGAGTACCTGTTCCATGATCAGCGCTACCGATATCGCTTTAAGCATGTCGTTGACGGCGTCCGTCACCGCCGCGCGATCCTCTAACGGTTCGGCGACGAGGTTTGTGAACTGCGCGTGTGTTTTACCGTCCGCATCGCGCGTCGCTCGGCCAATGATTTGGATGACTTCGGTCATGGAGTTGCGGTAGCCGATTGTTAGAACGTGCTCGCACCAGATCCAATCGAAGCCTTCCTTCGCCATGCCGAGCGCGATGATGACATCCAGGCCGTCGCGCTGCTCTATATTCCGCAAGCTTGCGAGTACGCGCTCGCGATAGGGGCTGTCGTCCACGAGGTCCGCGACCTTTAGAACGGTACCGTCTGGCCGCGTGACGTGGTAGAAACTCGTGGTGGGGTCGCGCACGACGCTGCTCGCGTCGCCGTCGGCCATGAACTCGAGCAGGTCATCTACCTGTTCGTTTTTACCTTTCGGAGATTCCGCTGAGTTGACGCTCGGAATGTGGATGATCGTCTTTTTCGAAACGTCTAGGACCTCTTCGATTGCTGAGATGTACGAGCCGGAGTAGAAATGGTAGCCGACGGCGAGTTGCTTGAGGTGCGTGTATGACGCCAGCTGTTCGTAGTAGGTATAGGTAACGCGGGTAAAGCGGTCCTCATCCTCGGAACGCAGCACAGGCAGCGTGTCACCGCGGAAGTACGAGCCCGTCATCGCCACGATGTGCGTCCTCTCATTGGCAATGAGGCCGCGCACGAGTTCCCCAAGTTTCGATTCAGCGTCCGCTGAAGTGTGATGAAACTCGTCGATTGCAACGACGCAGTCGACAAAGGCCTCCGCGCCGAGTTTCTCGTAGGCGAACCGGAGTGTCGCGTGCGTGCAGACGAGCACTTTCTCGTCCGACGCGATGAACTCCGCGACCGCTGCGGTCTTCTGCCCGCCGCCGGCCGACGTCAGGTTGTATTTCGGAGTGACTTTCCAATCAGCGAAAAAACCACTCGCCGTGAGCGGCGTGGTCCGAAACGAATTGCCGATAGAGCGCTCCGGTACCGCGACTACGATTTTATTGACTCCCTGATTGACGAGTTTGTCGAGGCCGATATACATCAGCGCTCGGGACTTGCCCGACGCTGGCGGAGCCTTGATTAGCAGATACTGCCCGTTCCGCGCATCGAATGCGCGAGCTTGCATCTCGCGCATTCCCATCGCGTTGATAGTGGTTTTGCGCGTACCACAAACGTGGGTAACGAGATTCGGCATGTTACGCGGACTCGCTTTGGAAGAGAGTGTTCGCCCTGGCCTCGACGTCAATCATACGGCCGTACATGGCAAAAAGATGCTCGAGTCGTTGGTTGTCGTCTCGGAAGAGTCGCCCGTAAACGTGTTGCTCCAGGTACTCGTCGTTTTCCTGATGCGCGCTAAGAAGATCGGGTGGCATCGTCTCTGGATTGTACAATTCTGCGACAGTCGTGCCCGGATGTTTCGCTCGGGCGCGAAGGATTGATCTGGACCGGTCAGTGAGGACTTGTTGCTGTCCCTCAGACATCGAAGGAACAGGGAAAGTGTTGTATATTAACGTGGCAGTATAGCGAAGACGCGTTTCTAGCCGCCCACCAACCGCTTCCGTCCAAATGCGATGCAGCCGCGACGACAAAAGCGCGAAGAGAAATGCCGGAGGCGAATACACAACGTACGTAGTGTTGTCTACGATCGTCCTTGCTTGAAGCAATCCAATTTGCAAATAGTTACGTCGCTCCGACGTAATCTGTGGAATCATTAACGCATCTTCGTCTCGGTGAGGCGAGCGAACGAGTCGATGTGGAGTGCCCGTAGCTCGGCGGGCATTTTGGCCGCCAGACTGTCGAAGTCGAGCGGTTGCGCGAATCCGATCCGCGATGGGCTGAATCGCCATTGCTAGAGGCAATTGCTCATCAGAAATCCACAGGACGTACTGTTCTACATTGTAGAGAAAGTCATACGGACGATAGTAGCGACGAACGAGCACCTCAGCCTCGGGATGCTCAACCAACAAGCGTTGCTTCTCTTGTGGTGTTAGAAATAGCGGAGTACTTGCGGTCGGATCTGCGCCTTTTGCTGCAGGCGGGAGGCCATTTATGGGTTCATCCGTCTTCGTCACGATCAAGTTCCGAGGGGCCGCCACGAGATAGGGCGTTATATTCGCTGTGGCGACATGATAATCGTCGGTGAAGAGCATTCGCGGCATCGATCTTTGCTTAGATATACCGACGATGACACATGAGACCCCAGCATTATGCGCCGCGTTATTTGCCCATTTGAAGGATGTATGGGCAAACGCAATGCACAGGTCCTGAGCGAAGACGTTCGGCCACACGATTGCGACTTGTTCGCCTTGGCAGATCGAGTTTGTAGCAACAAAGGCGCCCGAGGTGGGTCCGGATTTGGCAATATATTGCGCGAGTCTGATAAACCAACAAGCAACGTAATCGACCACGCCATAGCCACTTTGCAGTGGTGAAAACACTGCGGCTATGTCTACTTTCTGATCGACGGTTTGCCCCCGGGCGCCCTGATAAGGCGGATTTCCACACACGTATGTTTCCATAGACGTGTCAGGCGGACAAATTGACGCCCAATCAACTCGAAGCGCATTTACGCAATGAATGGTGGATATCTTCGTGAGCGGAAGGGTCGGCTTGGTCTCATCGAAGAGTTCCTTGAAAACCACGTTCATTTGGTGCTCAGCAATCCAAAGCGAGAGTTTAGCCGTTTCGCAGGCGAAATCAACGACGTCTATTCCATAGAAATGTTGGAGTGAGATGCTGGAGAATCGAAGCGGAGTTTTCGGCGCGATCTCGCCGATGCGCTTGAGAGTCTCGATCTCGAGTTTGCGCATTTCTTTGTAGGCGATGATTAGAAAATTCCCCGAGCCGCATGCCGGGTCAAAGACGCGAATTTTGGACAGTCGCCCAAGAAGGGCTTCGAGTTTTGAAACGCTATCTTTAGCCTTGTTGAAAGCATCTTTAAGACTGTCGAGGAAGAGTGGCTGCAGCATCTTCATGATGTTGGGTACACTCGTGTAGTGCATGCCGAGGTCGCCGCGCGAACCATCATGCGCAATTGTTTGAATCATCGATCCGAAGATGTCTGGATTGATCGTCGTCCAATCGAGATCTCCGCATTCGAGTAATTGCCGGCGAGCCGTCCGGCTGAACTGAGGAACCTCGACGGTGTCCTCAAAGAGACTACCATTGACGTAGGGAAACTTCGCCTCTACGGCGCGTATGCTCGGTGGCCGCTCTTTCTCGATCACGTTCATAACACGAAACAGTCGATCCAAGAGCGGCGAGATTTCACTGCCGTCTTCGCCTGTCTGTTGGGCGACCGTGCTTGTAAAGATCTTCGGCTCGTCAAAGATGCCCGTGTTCTCCGCATAGAAGCAAAAGAGTAGCCGGGTCATGAGCAAGTTAAGCTCATGCGCATGATGGCCGCTGCTCCACGTTGGATTCGCGGCGAGGATCGCGTCGTAGAGCTTCTTGAGTTTCTTGGCGGCCTTGATGTCCGCCGGGTGCTCCTCGACCACCGCGCGTCGCTCGTAACCCGCGAGCGGGAGCAAAAAATCCGACTTCTCATCGAGGCGTTCGAACTCGACGTATTCGGTGTCGTTGAACTTAAGGTCGCGAATATGGACCTGTTTGCCGTCGGTAACGACGATGAACCGCGGCTTGTTCTTGACAGTCAGCGAATCCGCCGCGAGCGTGTCTCCGATCGCTCCTACATCGTTCCCTGGAGCGACTGGCCGAAGGTAGATATGCTTCTGCCAGAGTAGGTCGCCGGGCTGCTTCGCCTTGTTCGTGGCGCCGCTCTTAAGCCGGCTGACCGTCATCTTAGAAGCGTTGAGGACGGTAATGAGGTCGTACGGGAACGTCGTAGCGTCGTACGGCCTTGTGACGAGGTCGCGGAGCGCGAACTCGATCTCCGTCGGGTTCAATCTTCTAGGGGCGTGGCGCTCGGCTTTGGGAATACCATACCTCCACGGAGTATACGCCATACTCGCCATACTGACTATATGGCGCACCTTCGGTGCATTGCTACGGCGGCGATGCTCAGCCGACCCGTGAGAAACGACTACGAGATTCGGTGGAAAACGGCCGCCGATCTTTCAAAGCAGGCATGCAAGCTATTAGTTCAAGCGGACTGTCCACTCAACCATATCCGCTAGATCAAATCCATCTCCAAACTCGTCCGCTGGCGACTCGGCCGATCCCATCGCGATCTCATAAACAGGTAGTTCAAACGTGTCCATGTCGTAGACGGTGCCCGCCAACGCCGTGTGCACGACATTGGCGAAACCGCCGAAGTGTCGACACTGAATTAAGCCAACGAGACGCGGCCGCGACCATATATAATCCGTGGAAGGCGCGCTTGGCCAATCGATTCAGCGTTGTGCCTCTTGAGGAATCATTATGAGCAATACCGAGTCGCCCGTCGTGACGTCCCCCAGTCCTTCGAACGCAGCAGTAAGCGCCTTTCAAATATTGCTTGTCGGGTGCTTGAAATTTGTCGTTAAGGTCTTGCTCGTATTGATCGCCGTGACAATTGGACCATTGATCGTGCTCGGCGCACTCGTTCATTGGCTGTGGCCATGGTACTCATCCATTCCATCACATGCGGATTTAAAGGATGCGCTTATCACACTCTCGAGCGTCGCTGGCGTGCTATGGTCCGGGTCGATCGTTGCGTACTCGATCCATAAGAAGTACACGCCGCAGCTGCGCACTGGCGTCCAGCTGTTGCATTTTGCAATCCTTGCTCCGCTCGTTGGCCTCATTGCGGTTGGAGCTCAGATGCGATCGGCGTTCTACTTCATCGGATATTTCTACGCCCTCAGTACCCTATTTAGCTTGACGAACCTCGAAATGCTCAAGCCTGGAAAATTCACGCTTGGCGCGCCAGCCAAGTCGGCAAACGAAACGCCAGCCGCAGCAAAACTGCGTCAGAATCTCGAGACGATTCGCTTGAAGGACATCGAGTTCTTCAAGCGGGTCGCGCACGGGACAAGGTACTTCGCTCTGATATCGCTCCTCAGCCTAGCAATTTTCATCACGGCGAAAGTGTCGTACATTGCATGGTCATGCCTTGGCGTGATCGTCGTCAGCCTTTTCTTGATATTGCCGGAGATCTTTAGTCTCGTTGACCCGAACGATGCGGTGCAGTAGGGACGTAATTAAAACTCCTTTTAGTCGAAACTCCACACACAATTAAGCAGCGCAAGGTCGTGGCTTGGTCCCAAACGCGTCGATGCTATTGGACGGAGTGGGCGCCAGGGCGCTGGCGTGCTCTTGCTGAAGGTAGAAATTGCCTTGGAGCGCTTCGATCTCGACGTTCCCTACCACAATCTAAGGCCTTTCAGAGCGCATTTGAGGGGTGCTGTATGGGAATGAGGATGAGCTCCGCCGCCGAGCCTGGCGGAGTCGCCGCATACATCGATCTAAATGATGCCGTTAAGGAACTCGGCGTCGAGTATACCGGTGTACAAGGAGACTACGCTTCGTTTCAACGTCTGAAGAATGACCCCATAACTCCGGAGGACATGAAGGACCTGGCGGAAGCCGTTGTTGAGGCCGTTCGCAGAACTGCTGACGTGTCGAAACCAGTCAAGGAAATTTGGGAAGGCACTAAGGGCATAGTCATCTCGTAGAGGAACCGCTTGAAGGCACCATCCCGTGTTCCGCACCTAGCATGGGCTGTTTCTTTGGCTTTCATCATCTTTATTGGTGGAGGCGTCGCATACTGGAATATCGCGGGAGCACATCCAGCGCGCTGTCTTTACGGCGACGCCACGTGCTCGCTAGCGGTTTCTACTTATCTTTTATGCCTTCTTACATCGGCGGCTTTCATAGCTGCATTTGCTGCAGCTCACTATGCAAAGGAGGCTCTTGAACATGAAAGAGCCGTTATTCTTTCAGTTGAGCGATGCCGCAGAGACAAACACAAAGGGGAATACACTAAAGCTGAAGTGTGTTACATCGCCGCAGTTTACGACGGTTTTAAGAACGGGTTACCGCAGGATTTCTCAGAGCACAAATATCGCCGAGCGGATTTTGAAGTTTATTCTGTAGGTAGGTCGCCGGCCGTCCTCGCGTCGATACAAGCGAACGTTACAAAACGGGACGGCGAATCATTCGATTACGGCGTGGAAGTCGGGTACCTCAAGGTGCGCGGTCGAAAGCATCTTACGATTTGGGTAGCTAACGACTTGGAAACCATCAAGATGATGTGGACCGGGCGTGGGTCCCACATGAATGGCGAGCAGCTTAAGGTTCTGGTTGATGAGAACACAGGAATAGTGCCAAGTTTCCAAATGGACTACGGAGAAGCCCCGGCGGCTCAGAAGCCTGCAGACGTAAAGCTTCCAGCCACGAAAGACCCGAAAAAGTCAGAAGCGGAAAACGACAAGCATGGACCCGCAGCAAAAGAATAGGGATTCCTTCGTTGGTCGATTCTGGATACCAGCCGGCATTTTTTTGGTGCTATACGGAGCGTGGACTGGTTGGCGAGTTAATCTAGAAGCTCAATCCGATCAACAATTTTTTCAGAATGAAGCGGCGATAGTGGAAAAGCGCGAGGCGATAGGCCGTTGTATAGCAGAACGCCTCAACAAGAGTCCGCGATCATCGCCGGTTAACGCCGGGTCAAAACAAAAGGATCCCTGCGTCAAAATGAATCAGTGAGTAGCGCGTACCTGTTCCGAATAGAAACGCTGCATGGACTCATGAGTAATCTCTTGCGACGATCGCTGACCCGCATTTAGACCGCGTCGGGCGTCCAACCATGGACTCTCGCTATGGGTCAAGGCACTGAGTTGTCCGCCGGTCATTTCGCCATATGCGTCCAGGACGAGGTTAATTGTGGCGATGTTGTCGTTATCCAAAGACTCCTTGGAGTCGTGGTCAACGTCGTCGATCATGTACTCGTACCGGTGCTTTGCCCACAGGCCCGGGACGACTGGGCCATTCATCCACGCCTCAATGCGATCTTTGAACAGCGGCGTGCCGTCATAGACCAAGCTGAATGCTTGGCAGTAATAAAGCAGTTTCTGGAGCCTCATTTGCTCCATCCGCCCTTTTCGCTGAAGGATGAAGTGCGCGACAGTTGCGGCGCTAACAATTTTTGCCATTTTTACTCTTATCACGGCCCGCGGGTCCGAGCGGTTCCGGAAAATAGTCGCTGGCGCCTCTCGACCGCTGGCTTGCCTGTAATGACTATAGCAAGAATTCTGGCATTCTGGCAATCTTGCAAGCAAGAAAACAGGCTTTCATGCTAGTCTAGAGAGCCCATGGCAACTACGGACCGAGACCCACCTTGCGATCAAGCCTTGAGCATTCGCGTAAGCTCTCAGGCGAGGATACGCTTGGCAGAGCTCTGGGTCGAACTGAAAAAGCGGGGCCGAGGCGCCTCTCAACAGCGCATCGTCGATGTGCTCATCAGAGCTGTGGAGGTCGAGCACCTCGAGACGTTACTATCGGGGCGTCCGGAAAAGAAGCCACCCGCCAGTGGTTAGGGGGCTTTGCAAAAGCTCCAGCGCGCTAGTTCTGCAGTACAGTTGGTTCGGAATCAATTGTGCAATTGCCGACGGAAAGCGCAAATTCTGCTCTTAAGCCCCGAAGCTTCGGCGAGCGCTGCGCCAAGTGGGTGGCATTCAGAGCGGGCGCTAACTGGGACCTGAGGATGCGTCGCGTTCTCGGGATCGCCACACCCTCCCGTGGGCGCCAAAGGCGTCCGCGCCGATTGCACATCGCAGCCATCGCGCCCGATCTACTTGTCCCTTCGGCGCTGCTTTCTCGTCGGGTCGACGCAAGCCCCAGCAGCAATGCGTTTGGTGTGCCCGACAGTTGGCACTGCATCCCATCATTTATGCATTGTGCGGGCACAGCGCAAACTATATAACATTTTCGGCCGCGGGCTTCGTGAGCGGGTCCTGGCAACCGTCACCCTCAGCAAGCCTGTACATCTCGCCGCTATTTCGCGCCATCTCAAAACGGCTGAAACGCTCATCATCCACGCAGTGAAGTATTTTGAACGATGCGGCATCTTTGTCGTCTCTCGGCGAACTTCCGGCCGAACGTACGTGGCGCTTAACATCAGTTCTCCTGTTTCAGCCGCTATGCAGAGAATGGGCGAGAGCCTGGCAACGATTTGGAACATTAAGCCGATTCCAGCTGCCCACCACCGCCTCGGACTTTGGCGTAAGACTCGCACGAGTCTCAAGAACCTTGATGACCTACTCGTGAGTCGAACGCAAACGAAGATTTTGCTATTAATCGCGGCTTGCGGGGAGATTGACGGAGCCGATCTCTTTCGTGAACTGGACATAGACGAAGCGGTCACGAGTGTCATCTTAAGGCGACTCGTGAGACAGCGGATTATTCGTCGCAGGAAGGACTGGAAATATAAGCCGGCGTCTCTGAACAGCGATCATCCGCTAGCGGCAGAGATTCGGCACCTGTTGGAGTCGATGCTGCGCGTGCGACCTGAGTATCGCGCAAAAGCTGCGTTGCTCCGACGATCCAATCCGGAGATCAAACCCCGCAGTGCATTCCGTGGGCACCGGTCGAAAATGACGCAGGCGGCACTTCGGTTGTCCATTTTTCATCCGTCACAGGCAAGGGCGCTCGTCATTATCGCGTCTCGGGGTCGCATAAGGAGAGCAGACCTACGTCGAGAGATAGGCGGCACAGACGGCGTGGTTGCGAGCACCGTTAGGACCCTTCTAGCCGCGGGATTGATTGTAGAAAAACCTCATCAAGGCCGAAATATCGTCGAACGCTCATTTGAACTTGATATGGAGCATCCTTGCGCGAACGAGCTCAAAGCACTCATCGCGACGATCTGTCGCACAGTGAGGCTTCACTTCAAGCCGCGTAAAAACCGCGTCGCTCGGAGAAGGCGCGGCATAAAGTGGCCTCCAGATCATCGTCGTCGCGCCGCGTTAGCACTGTCCCTGGCAATAGAAGGCCCAGCGGATGTCTCGATGCTTGCTCGCTCTTGCAATATGCTTCGTCGCGAGGTACGACCTAGGCTTGCAGTCTTGGAATCTGCCAAGGCAATAAGAACGGAAAGACGCGGAAGGAAGCTGTGGGCGACGCTCGAGACCCAGTCTCCAGTGGGAGTTAAACTTCTTGCGCTTCTGAAAGCCATGCGAAAAGCTGGTTTGCAGCCAGACGGCATTCGAACGATGGGCGCTAGCGTGTCTGGACGGCACCTGACATAGTCTCTGATACCGCGTGGCGCCAGATCGAGATTTATTAATGCACCTGGCTTAATTATTATATCAGGATTGATTTAATAATCTGAGCCTGGTGACCACGTTGGCGGAATCGCACCAATTCTTCGGACGCTTGGCGCCGACGTATTCTTCGACGGCGGACAAGACTACGGCGGGCATGCGTATCACGACGCACTCGAGGAAGCGAGGAAACGCCGCGTGCACATGATCGCGCCGCACGCCGGCGACGTGTGGCAAACCGACGACGGCGTGCGTTTGCGCTTTATGACCGGCTCCGGAACGCCGATCGACGACCCTACCGATCGCGTCAACGAAAACTCGCTCGTCGCAATGCTTGAGTGCGATTGCGGACGCACCACGCCATTTCGCGCACTCTTCATGGGCGACGCCGGCAAGCTCTCCGAAGACATTTTGCTAGCGCATCACGCCGATCTTCACGCTGACGTGCTAAAGGTCGGCCATCACGGTAGCCGCTTCGCCTCGTCTCCAGAGTTTCTGGCAGCGGTCGGCGCGCACGACGCCGTCATCTCTGACGGCCGGCACAATCTCTACCATCATCCTGCGCCGCAAACGCTCGAGCATCTACTCGATGCGCGCATGCGCGTCTGGCGTACCGACCTGTGCGGCTCGATTACGCTCTCAGTTTACGGTGCCAGAACCAATCGGTGGCGTGCTGCTGCATCGACCGCTTGCGTGGAAAACGGCAGCGGCACGAGCGTTTGCGACGACCACGCAGCCGACGCGTCGTCGTGGTGCGCAGATCCCGGACGCCCGGACTCGCCACTCGGAATGACGATCCCGCCAGCGTCCCAATTGCCGACGTCCCATACCGCGCGGAAACTCTGACCGGCGAATGGCAATTGGGCGTGCACGGTGTACGCATCGCCGTCTCCGCGCAGCGGAAGTCCGTTGAACCACGGAATCCCAAGGAACGAAAACGCGTGCCGCACCGGAATCGAGCCCGCAGTTTTCCACGGTACGTTCGCCTGTGGGGCCGCCTCGCGCAGTGCCGTCAACAGAAACGCATCGACGTTGTCGAACGGAAAGTATCCCTTCGGGTGCTCGCGCAACGCACGCATCAACACCACGATCACGTCCGAGCTGCTGCGATACGCTTCGGCCGCGTAGCTCTCAAAATGCTGGCTGATAAAATCGTTGACTGCGGCTTGACGCAGCGCGTAGGCCAGACTCGCTGCCGTTGAATCCGGCTCGAACCGTCCGTCCCAGTGTACAAGCTGATTCAGGAGCGGTCCAAGCTGCGGATCGTTCTGCGCGTGCTGGCGTTTCGCCGCATCGAGCGTCATCTGCACGAGCTCTTGCTCGGGAAGTGAGAGCGTATCGGCTTGCATCTGCGTGAAGTACGTAGCGTCGTACTGTTTGCGTGCGTGCAGCAATTGCGCGATGCGCGCAGCACGATACGGTGGCGCGAACCACGCGGACAGACGATATTGATAGTCGCGTCCATACATGCGGTTGTTGGCGGTGAACACCACCGCATCGCGCGACGGTGCAACTTTCGGGAGCTGATCGAACGGAATCGCCGGATAGTGCGGATCCGAGGGTGGATGCGTGCGCAATCCCCAAAGAGGATCGTTCGGAATCTCGCCGGCGAGATGGTACGTCGCTTGCCCGTTCGTGTCGGCGACGACGAAGTTTTGCGTCGGACCCGGATAGTCGCGCAGTGCGGCGATCGCGTCCGCGACGTTGTTTGCGCGATTCAGCTTCTCAAAGGTCTGCTCCGGCGACGCCGGATCGGCGGCTGCCGGCCAATCGACCGAGTAGCCCACGTCGCCGAAGGACAGTAAAACCGTGCGGGTCTTGATTATACGTGTGATCGACGGTGCGCCCAAAGCGTACGTGAAACGTTTCATTACGCTCTTGCTCGCGATAACCGGAGACGTAGACGCTTTCCGAGATGACGTTGCCGTTCGTTGCGCCCCACGCGATGCGATCGTTGTGCCCAAGAATTACGCCGGCTGTACCCGCAAGCGTCGCACCGGCCGCGTGGAAGCCCGGGGCTTGCAAGTCGATCAGATACCAGATGCCCGGCATCGTGATATCGAGATGCGGATCGTTCGCGAGCAGTGCATGACCGTCGCTCGAACGCGCGGCGCCGACTGCCCACTCGTTGCTGCCGCGTGCGACCACGCGCGGGCGGACGCTTGTAGACGCGCAACGGCGGCAACGTCGGCACCGGGGCAGGCGGTCCGTCCGTGATCGGCACGTCATATCGCGGATCGGTAATCGAGTACAAACCGTCGGTGCCGGACTGTCCCATCGCATCGAATACGCGCTCGCGTTCGATGACGTCGTCCCACGGATCGGTGAGCGTGATCACCGTTGCGAAACCGACTGCGAGCGTGTCTTCGGGCTTCCATTGCTGGGGCCAAAGCAGAAGCAGCCGGTATTCGACCGGCAGCGGCTCACGACGCATGGCGGCATTGACTCCACTCGCAAACGCGATGAGGTTATCACGCTCTTGCTGACTCAACCGTGCATATTCGGTTGAGATGACGCTGCTGAACGTCGAACGTGCGCGCCCGCATATCCGCGTCCAAAAGCTTATCGCCAAACCATTCCGCGAGCCGGCCATAAACGAGATGACGCACGAGGTCGATTTGAAAGAGCCGATCCGAGGCCTCGAGATATCCCTGCGCCACCATCAGATCGTGCATCGACTGCGCGCGGACGTGCGGTACCCCGCGGCCATCACGTAAGACGACGACCGGAGCGTTTACCGGCAGACCCGAGAGCGTGCCGTCCAGATGTGCCTCGGCGTGCCAACCCACGGCGACGTACACAACATAGGCCACGACGGCCACGACGATCGCCGCGAGCGCACTAAGCGCACCGCGCAGCAATAGACGAAGGAGCACGGAGGAAACCGTTTGGCGGAGAAGGAGGCCCACCCTGGGCGCGCTCTGGAGGTTTTCGTGAAACGGACCGGCTTTCGTTTTCTGGTCGCGGTACTACTCGGCGCGTTTGTAATCGCGCCGCAAACCGCATCCTCGCAAGCTCGTCCGGGCGACTCCGCGTCGAGTCCGCTCGTGATCGCCTATAACGGCGGTGCCGTCACGCTCGACCCGATCATGCGTGCGGAGAACACGTCGTTTGCCTGGCAGCGTCACATTTTCGATACGCTGACGATCCAAGACGGAAAAAGCGGCAAGCCCTTGCCGCACATCGTCACCAGCTGGAAGATCGTCGGACAAAATCGTTGGCGTTTCGAGCTGCGCAAAGGCGTCAAATTTCAGAACGGCCGTGCGATGACGTCCCAAGACGTCGCCGACTCGATCATGGACACCACAACAAATCCGAAGGCCCAGATCCGCTATTACCTCACTTCGGTCGCGAGCGCGGCAGCGGACGGTCCGAATGCCGTCATCGTCACGACGAACACACCCAACCCGCTTCTCCCACTCGATCTCGCGAACGTTCCCCTAATGCCGGAGCTCGAGATCAAGCGTGACGGCCGCGGTTTCATGGACACGCACCCGATCGGGACCGGACCGTACGAATTCGTGAGTTGGCTCGCGCAAGATCATCTGGATTTGCATGTTTGGAGCGGATACTGGGGGACCAAGCCGGCCTTCAGTTACGTGAAACTCGAGAACATTCCCAACGGCGCGACGCGTCTTGCCGCACTGCTTTCGGGACAAGTGCAAGTCGCCGAAAAAATCGACCCGCAAGATTTCGATCGTGTCAAACACAGCGGTAGTGCCTACATCACGGCAGTCGGCGGCGTGAGAATCATTTATCTCGCGATGGATGACTGGCGCAAGAGCGACACGCCCGGAATCCCGGGCGGCAAGAATCCGTTCCTCGATCCACGCGTCCGCAAAGCAGTCTATCAAGCAATCGATGTAAACGCGCTCAAGGAGAAGATCTTCAACGGCGCTGCTGTCCCAGCGACGCAGTGGACGGGAATCCAGCTCGAATCATACGATCCATCATTGAAGCGATTTCCGTACGATCCGGTTGGGGCGAAGAAGCTGCTCGCCGATGCCGGTTACCCGAATGGGTTTACCGTGCGGCTTGACGCTCCTAACGACCGCTACCTCGACGACTCGCTCGTAGCGCAAGCGATTGCCGGAATGCTCGGTAATGTTGGAATCAACGTCCAAGTCAACGCTGTCACTAAAGCGGTGTTCTTTCCGAACATGGACAAAGGCGATTTTTCGATGTATCTCGCCGGTTGGGGTCCAAACGATCCGATCAGCAACTGGTCCGCGGTCTTTCATTGCAAGGATGCGGCACACGGTTACGGCGTCACGAATCGCGAGCATTATTGCAATCCCAAGGCCGACGAAATCATCGCGCGCGCTGCAAGCATCTTCGACCCGACTTTTCGCGTTCCGGCGGAGCGAGAAGCTTACCGACTTGCGGATCGTCGCGACTTCGCGTACGTTCCGCTATATTGGGAAGATGTCATCGCGGGGGTCAATAACCACATCAACTGGGAATCGCGACCCGCGGACGAACTGATTTTGGCGTGGATGATGACGCGTAGATGAGCGCTTGGCGCAATACGTCGTAACGCGCTTCCTCCAAGCCCTCCTCGCGCTGTGGGCGGTCGTCACAGTCGTGTTCGTACTCTTGCATGTAACCGGCGATCCGATCTCGGTTCTTGCGCCAGAGACGATGAATCAGCAAGAACGGGCGCAGCTGGCGCACGCGCTTGGACTCGATCTTCCTCCGACCACGCAGTACCTGCATTTCCTCGGCGACGTTCTTCACGGCAATGTGGGAGTCTCGTTCTACACAAACGAGCCCGCCATGCACCTCGTGCTCCAACGCTTGCACGTGACGGTCGAGCTTGTGCTCGCGGCCATGCTGGTCGCTTTGGTTTTCGGCGTACCGTTTGGGATTCTCTCTGCGCTGCATCCCGGGAGAGCCTCGACCGCACGCTGCGTTTCGTCTCCGTACTCGGCTCATCGATTCCGACGTTCTTCCTTGGCATTTTGCTGATCTTGATCTTCAGCGTCGAGATAGAGATCTTGCCGTCGTCAGGGTTGGGCGATTGGCGTAACTTCGTATTACCCGCGTTCACGCTCGCGTTCTATCGTATCGCACTTTTTACGCGACTGATCCGTTCCTCGCTGATCGGCGAGCTCTCGCAAGATTACGTCCGCACCGCTCGCGCGAAGGGACTTGCCCTCGCTGGTCGTCACGCTCAAGCACGCGCTGCGCAACGCGCTCTTGCCCTTCGTCACCGCATTCGGCTTGCAGTTCGGACAGTTGCTCGGCGGCGCCGTGATCACGGAGACCATCTTCGCGATTCCGGGCATAAATCGGCTTGCGCTCGATGCGATCATGCGGCTCGACTATCCGATCGTGATCGCGTACGTGATCGTGATCGCGAGCCTCTTCACGCTGATCAATCTCGCCGTCGACCTCACCTACGGTTTCCTCGATCCGCGCGTGACGTATGACTAAGCTGCGCGATCTGCCTCGCGTTCCAGCAATCGTCTTGCTCGCGATGATTGTCCTCGCCATCTTTGCGCCGTTCGTCTCGCCGCACGATCCACAACATCAAGATCTGCTCTCGCGCCTGACGCCGCCACTCGGTCATACGCTCTCCGGCTTCTATTTGCTCGGAACCGACGAGCTGGGACGCGACATCTTCGCCAACATCTTATATGGCTTGCGCGTTAGTTTGCTGGTCGGATTTTGCGCCGTTACGATCAGCGTCGTCATCGGTGCACCGATCGGCCTGTTCGCCGGCTATCGCCCGAACAGTTGGTTCGCACACGTCACGATGCGCGTTTGCGGACGTGCAGCTCTCGCTGCCGGTCGTGCTAATTGCGCTAGCAGTCTTGGCCGTGCTTGGGCGTGGTCTCGACAAGGTCATCATCGTGATCGGGCTCGTCGGTTGGGCGCAGTACGCGCGCCTTATTCGTTCGAGCGTTCTTTCGGAGCGAACGAAAGAATATGTGGTCGCCGCGAGCGGACTCGGCGCTTCGCTGCCGCGCATTCTCACGCGCCACATCTTACCCAACGTCGTCGGCCCATCGCTCGTGCAAATCGCAGTCGACATACCGCGCGCGATCGAGCTCGAGGCGACGCTTTCGTTTCTAGGACTTGGCGTCGCGATTACGACACCGTCACTCGGCATTCGCATCGCGCAGGGTTACCAATATCTCTTCAGCGGCTCATGGTGGCTCGCGGTCATGCCGGGGCTTGCGCTTGTCGTCTTGGTCCTCGCCATCAATTTGCTGGGAGACTGGCTGCGCGATGCGCTGGATCCCGTCACGCAAGGCGCGATTGCAGCCGAGCGCCAAAGCCAGGCCGCATGAAGACTTTCGAGCCGGTTCGCCTGACCGACGACATCGCGCAACGCGCGATCGCAACTCGCCGCGATTTTCATAAATTTCCCGAGCTTGGACTTACCGAGTTTCGTACCGCCAGCGCAATCGCGGCACGGCTCGAAGCGCTGGGGATCGAAGTGCAAACGGGCCGCGACGTCATGGATGCACGCAGCCGCGTCGGCGTTCCGGGCGACGACGTCGTGCGCGCCGCATTTGCGCGCGCAAAAGACGAAGGCGCCGATCCGACGTGGCTTGCGCGCTTCGAAGGCGGCTTCACCGGCATCGTCGGCACGCTACGCGGCGCTCAGCCCGGGCCTGTCGTAGCGCTGCGCTGCGACATCGACGCGCTCCCGATTCTTGAAGCCGACGATAACACGCATTTGCCGGCACGCGAGGGATTCGTTTCATCGCACCGGGGCATCATGCACGCCTGCGGTCACGACGTACACGCCGCCATCGGCCTGGCTGTTGCAGAGATGCTCGCATCGCAGCGCAACCGTATCCACGGAACGATCAAATTCATTTTTCAGCCGGCGGAAGAAGGCGGCCGCGGCGCCGTTCCAATGCGCGACGCCGGCGTCGTCGACGACGTCAACTTTTTCGTCGCCATCCACGTCGGGATGAACTCGGAAAGCAAGACGTTCTATCCGATTGTCACGGGACAGCTCGCAAGCGCTAAGCTGGACGTCACGTTCAAAGGCCGCATGGCGCACGCCGGTGGCCGTCCGGAAGAAGGACGCAACGCGCTGCTTGCCACCGCGCACGCAATTGTCGGTCTCTATGGAATCGCGCGCCATCATGCGGGACGCTCGCGCGTCAACGTCGGCGTGCTGCAAGCGGGCTCGGGACGCAACGTCATTGCCGACCACGCGTTCTTCATGATGGAAGTGCGCGGTGATACGGAAGCGATCTGCGACTACATGATCGAGCGCGCGAACACGGTGATCAAGGGAGCCGCTGAAATGCAGAACGTTGAGGTCGACGTCGCACTCGCAGGGCGCACGACGACTGCCGAGTGCAGCATCCCGCTCGCGCAAGCCGTTGCGCGCGCGACCGAAGGCGTCCCCAATTTGCGGACGACGCTGGAACCGAAAGCCGCGGCGGGAAGCGAGGACGCGACGTTCTTCATGAAGCGCGTCCAAGAACGCGGCGGCCAAGCGATCTATGCGTGCGTCGGTTCGCATACGACGAGCGGCCATCACACGCCGCACTTCGATGTCGTCGAATCGGACATCGCTCCCGCCGCGCAAGCGCTCGCGACTGCACTGCTTTCGCTCGGCGAAACACCGCCGTGAGCGCGATCGTGCTGCTCGCAGGCAGCCCGTCATCGCCATCGCGTTCGACGGCCGTTCTGCGTGTAGCGCGAGAGCTCGCGGGCGCCGAGCAGACGACGCTGCTCGAGCTGCGCGATCTTCCGCCGGAAGGTCTGCTCTTCGGCCGCGCCTCCGATGCGCTCGCACGGGCGCACGCATTGATCGCGGGCGCACGCGCGATCGTCGTCGCGACGCCCGTCTATAAGGCCGCGTACTCCGGTTTGCTCAAGACGTTCTTGGACTATCTGCCGGATGGCGCACTTCACGGCAAATCTGCGTATCCGATTGCGACGGGCGGCTCGAGCGCCCACATGCTCGCGGTCGACTTCGCGCTCAAACCGGTGCTCTCGGTGCTCGGGGCGAGCCGCATCCTCGACGGGTTGTATCTCTCGAGCGAGGCGATCGAGCTGCGTGACGACGGTACCGCGACCTTCGGCGCGGAGCATCACGAGCGTTTAAAGGCAGGTATGCAGGCGCTCTTGGGCTAGAAAACAGGCACATGTCGCAAGTCAACTCGCAGATGGCGCTCGTTGCATTTCTGCAGGCACAGAATTGCTCGAATTACGTCTACTCGTGGCGGCACCCCGACACGATGAGCGATTTCATGACGCCCGAATATTATCAGCGCATCGGGCGAACGCTCGAGGATGGAAAATTCGACCTCGCGTTCTTCGACGACCGGCTTGCGATGCCGGACAAATACGGCGACGACTATATCGAGGCCGTCGCAAACGGAATTCGCACCGTCAAGATGGACCTTGTCCCCGTCATGGCGATGATGGCGGCGGCGACCTCACGCATCGGCATCGGCGGTACGTATTCGACGACGTACTTCGAGCCGTTCCATGTCGCACGCGTTTTTGCGACGCTCGATCTCATGACGCGCGGGCGTGCAGCCTGGAACGTCGTGACGTCGCTGAACGATTCCGAAGCCGCAAACATGGGACGCGACGAGGCGCTGCCGCATGACCTGCGCTACGATCGCGCGGACGAGTTCATGCAAGTCGTTCACGGACATTGGGACACATGGGAAGACGACGCGATCATCGGCGATCGGAACGGACGCTTTGCGGATCCGTCCAAGGTCCATCCGCTCGAACATCGCGGCGATTGGTTCACGTCGCGTGGGCCGTTCACGGTTCCGCGCTCGCCGCAAGGCTATCCCGTTATCATTCAAGCCGGACAAAGCGGACGCGGGCGCGCATTCGCCTCCCGCTGGTCGGAGCTCGTCTTCGCGCTGCACCCCGATTTGCAGCTCGCGAAGAAATTCTATCAACTGTTCAAGACGCAAGTACAGCTGCTTGGACGCGAATCGACCCTGAACAAGATTTGTCCGCTTGTCGTCACCATCGTCGGTGAAACGCGAGCCGCGGCCGAAGACAAGCTTGCGTTGATCGAAAAACTTCCGAAGCCGATCGACGGCGTCGTCTTGCTATCGGAAGTTCTCAATTTCGATTTTGCGTCCAAAGGGCTCGACGAACCGTTCACGGACGACGAGCTCGCGAATATCAGCGGGCTACAAGCAATCCGCGATCAGGTGGTCGCGCTCAGCGGAAAGCAAAATCCCTCGGTTCGCGATTTCGTCGAAGTCAGCAATCGCGGGAACGTGCGCGAGCATCCGCTATTCTGCGGTTCAGCGAAAGACGTAGCCGACGGACTCGAAGAGTGGTTCACCGACGAAGGCTGCGATGGATTCGTGATTGCTGCGACGCACATCCCGGGCGCATACGAAGATTTCGTGCGTCTGGTCGTCCCTCAGCTGCAAAAACGCGGTCTGTTTCGCAAGGAATACACCGGGTCGACGCTGCGCGAACACTTGGGTTTGCCGAAGCCGCCCATCGGCGCATGGAAACTTCCTGCTCGGGTGCCGAGCTAGATTCCTAAATATTGATGCATGACGTCGGGCTTGGATTCGAGCTCGGCGGGAGTAGCTTCCATCTCGACGTGACCGCGGTTGAGCACGTACGTGCGATGCGCGAGAACGAGCGCGGCGCGGACGTTTTGCTCGACGATCAAAATCGTGCGGCCTTCGGCTGCGAGCTTCTTCGTCGTTTCGAGCAGATCGCGGACGATGATGGGCGCGAGCCCCTCGAACGGCTCGTCGAGCAACAGTACGCGTGCATCGCGAATGAGCGCACGCGCGATCGCAAGCATCTGCTGCTCACCGCCGGAGAGCGAGCGCCCCATGAATGTCCTGCGCTGCTCGAGCCGGGGAAACGTTTCATAAATTCGTTTGAGCGTCCACGGCGATTTCGCGGTAAATGCGGCGAGCTTGAGATTTTCTTCGACCGTGATCGTCTTGACGATGCGCCGCGTGTCGGGGACGAGCTGCACGCCGAGCTTTGCGATCTCATACGGCTGTTTACCGCTGATCGTAGTCCCCGCGAATCGAATCGTACCCGTCTTCGGCGCGAGAATTCCCATGATCGTGAGCATCGTTGTCGTTTTTCCCGATCCGTTGCGGCCAAGCAGAGCAACGACCTCACCTTCCTCGATGCGCAGCGACACGTCGAACAACACATGTGATTCATTGTAGTACGTGTTGATCTGATCGACTTCGAGCAGACTCATTCGACGCCGCCCGTACCGAGATAGGCTTCTTGAACTTTCGCGTTGGCGCGGATCTCGGTGGCCGTGCCCTCTGCGATCTGACGCCCATCTTGCAGTACGAAAATGCGATCCGCCAGTCCGAATACGACGTCCATATCGTGTTCGACGATTACGATTGTGACCGCTTTGCGCAACTCGCCGAGCAACTCGACCATCGCGGTTCGCTCGGTCGGACTCATTCCCGCTGTCGGTTCATCCAGAAGGAGGACTTCGGGCTGCGTTGCGAGAGCTAATGCAACTTCAAGCCGCCGTTTTTCACCATATGATAGATCGCTGGCACGGAACTTGCGTCGATCCGACAAACCAACTTGAGTTAGAACACGATCCGCGATTTCGTGTGCGCCCTTCGCCGTCCCGAGCGGAACGAATGCATCGAGCCGAAACGCTCCGCGCGTTGCGGCGAGCGCCGGCACCCAGGCGTTTTCCTCGACGCTGAGTCTTGGAAAGATCTGCGTGATCTGAAAGCTTTTTGCGATCCCAAGCTGCGAGACGCGGGTGACGTCGAGCTGCGTGATGCGTTTGTCTTTGAAAAATACTTGTCCCGACGTCGGCTCGAGTTCCCCGGCAAGCATCTTGAAAAACGTCGTCTTGCCCGCACCGTTCGGCCCGATGAGCGCCGTAACCGTAAGGGGCTCGATTGCGAGCGAAACCCTGTCCACGGCGACGAGTCCGCCGAAGCGTCTGGTGAGCTCACGTGCTTCCAGCAGCGGCATTATTCCGCGCCCTTTACGGCCACCGGTTCACGCTTGCGCGTGACTTGCTGCAGCCACGTAGAGATACCGCCCGCGATACCACGCCGGAACCCGGTGATGAGCAAAACGAATATTATGCCGAGTAAGAGCCGCCATAATCCGGCGATCGCGCTGAAGTTCTGCAAGACTTGCGACAGATAGATCCAGACAATCGAGCCGAACAGCGGGCCGACGAGCGTCCCGGGACCACCAATGACCTCGATTACGATGATCTGACCTGAGGTATCGATCGTAAACATATCCGGCGGCAAGTAACCCTGGAAAAGTCCAAGCAATCCACCGGCCAGACCCGCGTAAGCGGCCCCGATGATGAACGAAACCAGCTTGTAGCGAAAGACGTCGTGGCCCGCCGCTGCAGCCCGTTCCGGGTTTTCGAGAATCGCCCGAAGCATCGTGCCCGAATGACGAGCGAACGATCAGCCACATCACGCCGAATGCAATGAAGTAGACAATCGCGATGAAGGTGTACGATTCGTTATTCGAGGTGAAGTGGATTCCGAAGACCTCTGCGCGCGGGATCCCGGGAAGCCCGTTCTCGCCTCCCGTGTAATTGCGGAGCGCCGACACATCGAGGAAATCGAATATCTCGCTAAATGCGAGCGTGAGCATCGCGAAATACACGCCGACTTGTCGCAGACTCAGCGCGCCTATTACGGCGCCGAAGAGCGCAGCAACCGCCGTACCGATCGCAAGAGCGAGCAATGTGTTATGGACGATTCCATGCAGTAACAGATATCCCGCGACAAAGCCGCCGAGTCCGTAGAAGGCCGCCTGACCGAACGACAACAGCCCTGTAAAACCGAAGATCAAGTCGACCCCGAGGCCGAAGAGCGCGAGAACCAAAATGCGCGACGCGAGCGCGATCCCGCCGCCGATGTGTCCAAGAACGAGCGGAAACAGCGCGAGGAATATCGCAAGGACCGTCAGACCGAGAAGGACGCGCGGCAGCTCCCGGTTCACGTCCGGCCCTCGACCCCGATCAAACCCTGCGGCCGCAAAATCAGCACGATTGCCATGGCGACGTAGAGCATCACGGAAGCGAGATCGGGATTGAATGCGGTGGTAAGGCTAATGATCTCGCCGGCGACGATCCCTCCGACGACCGCCCCGAAAAATGAACCGACGCCGCCGATGACGACCACGACGAACGATTGCACGAGCAAATCGTCTCCCATATTCGGGTTCACCGCGATAAGCGGCGCATCGATGAGACCGGAGAGTCCTGCGATGGCGGCGCCTAGCGCAAACACCAAGAGAAACGTCCTGTTCACGTTGATCCCTAGGATGTTCACGATAACGCTGTCGTCGATGCCGGCCCGAACGATGAGCCCGATGCGCGTCCTGAACAGCACCAGATACACTACCATGAGCGTAATCGCAGCGATCCCCATGACCGCGACCCGGTACTGCGGATAGTACACCCCAAGAATCTGCACGATTCCCGACGCCCACGCCGGCGTGGATACAATTTGCGTCTGCGCGCTGAAAATCGCGCGGCAAACCTCAACCAGAATGATCGCCAGGCCGTAAGTAACCAGAATCTGGTCCTCTTTCGGCCGCTGATAGTACATTCGTATCAGCACGCGCTCGATGACGAGTCCGACAATGAACGTCGCAATCAGTGAGACGGGAATCGCGAGCAGAAAACTGTTCGTCTTCGTGTAGACCATCCAACCCGCGTAGGCTCCGACCATAAACAGCGCGCCATGCGCGAAATTCACGAAACCGAGCAGCCCGAAAATGATCGTGAGCCCGAGGGCGACGAGAGCCAAAATTGCACCAAGCGCAAGCCCGTTGAGGGCTTGCGCTTCCAAGAGGTGCGTCGAAACAGCTAGAACCAAACTTGGGATTTAGCGCGGACTACGTGTAGCCGGGCATCTTGCAACCGGTCTCATCGAGCGGCTGCATTACTTGATTGCCCGGCACCAAAGCGACAATGTCGAAGAAATCATCTTTGTTCTTCATCGCGCTGGGTGCTTTGCCGCGAAGTACGGGACAGGGACGTATCAGCTGGTGATCTTCGGCACGATACGTCACTTTGCCCAGCATCAGGTCGACAGGCGTGCCGTCTTCGAGGGTCTTGATCACCGTGACCGGATTGAACGACTTGCAGCGTGAGACAGCATTGGCCCAAAGCGCGGTTTGGGCGTACGCTTGGTGCGCCGTCCATCGCGGAATCACGCCGGGAAACATCTTCTGGAAACTATTCAGGAAGACTTTCGAGAGCGGGAAACGATCCGCAAACGTATAGTACCAATCCTGCGTACCGTACACGCCTTGCATGATCTCCGGACCGAGCCCATCCGGCAGATAGGTCGAGATGTTCGGAATGACGAGCTTCATCTTCTTCGTAATTCCAAATTGAATGGCTTGCTTCGTCGATGAAACGCCATCAACGCCGAACTCGATGTTGATGAACACGTCTGCGTCTGAGTTGGCGATATTCGTCAAGTACGAGCTGTAGTCGGTCGTTGGGAACGGCGCGACCACATCGGCCACCGTCGTCCAGCCGAGCTTCTCCAGATCGGCACGCATCGAATTCGTGAGCGAGTGACCGTAGCTGTAATCGGGCGTAAGGAAGATGCATTTGCGGCCTTTTCCGTACGCCTTCACCAGATACGGATCGAGGCATTTGGCAACCATGTATGCGTCGAGCTGCGAACGAAACCCGTAGCGTTGACAGTCGATGCCGGTCGTGTCGTTCGAACCGCTCGCGCCGACCATGTACAGCACTTTTTGCTGCTGCGCCAGCTTCTCCATCGCGATATCCTCGGCGCTGCTCACACCGCCCTGAGTGAGGATCGCTTTATTTTGCGTGATGAACTCGGTTGCGCGTTGGACTGCGACGTCCGGCTTTGTCTGCGAGTCGCCGACTTTGTACTCGACCTTTTTTCCAAGCAAGCCTTTTTTGCCGCCGAGTGATGGAATTTTGGCCATCACTCCCGTTCCGTTGTTGAGGTCGTCAATGGCAAGGACATAGCCCTTGCGCTGGTCCTCACCGTCTGCGCCATACGAGCCGGTTGTCGGACAAATAAGTCCCACGAAGACGGACGACCCTTCCGTTCCTGCGGGATAATTGCCGATCGTCTGAGCCTCAGCCTCGCTCCGCCATGCCGAAGCCGTTGCCGCAACCGACAGACCGGCGGATGCGCCAAGGGCCGTCCTCAAAAAATCGGTACGCTTGACTTCCAAAACCAGCCTCCTCCTCAAATACGCAAGCTCCCACGCCCCGTAGGCTCGCTCCGTTTCGAGCGCAAGCGCCGGGATGCCTCGGAAGGAGCATTTCCGACCCCGACCGGAGTTCCAGACACGCACGCTTTCGAAAAGAAGCCGGAGGGGATTATCACATGGGACGCTGGCACCGCGTTACGATCGCGCTGGGCTCGGTCTTTGCCTTTCTCTTATCACTTGCCGGGCCGGCGGCCGCACCCGCAGCGGAACCGATTGCCGTCACATACTGGTATCCCGTCGATTTGGGCGGTGGTCTCGCGACGATCATGGATGGTCTTGTCGCGCAATTCAACGCGAGTCATCCGGATATCAAAGTCACCGCAAGCTACACCGGCAACTACGATCTCACACTGCAAAAAATTCAGGCTGCGGCACTCGCCGGAAGTCTTCCCGACGTTGCCGTCGTCGTGAACGATCACACGCAGGTCCTAGCGCCGACCGGTGCCCTCGAAAGTCTGGACGCCTTCGTCGCCAAAGCCGGCGGCAAAGCATTCATGAATCGCTTCTTCTCGAGCTTGCTTTTGAACAGTTACTCCGGCGGCAAATTGTATTCGCTTCCATTCCAGCGCAGCGTGCCTGCGCTGTACTATAACAAGGCGATGTTTGCAAAAGCGGGCATCGCGCATCCGCCGGCGACGTGGTCGGAATTCACGTCCGATGCTGAAAAGCTCACGGTTCGAAACGGAAGCGAAGTGACACGCTGGGGTGCCGAGTTTCCCCTCGAAGCCTACAACTGGATCTATTATGCCCTTGTGTACGAAGCGGGCGGCAACGTCATCTCGCGCGATCTCAAGCATCTCGACTTGACGCAGCAACCTGCAGTCGACGCGATGCAATACTGGTGGAATCTCGTCAATAAAGACAAGGTCATGCCGGCGTATACGCCGTGGCCGCAAGGTTCGCAAGATTTCGCCGGTGAGAAGACCGCCATGGTCGTCTATTCGTCCGGAGCTCAGGGCTTTTTCCGTCAATCCGCAAAATTCAATTGGGGATTGGTGCGGATGCCTGCAGACAAGCGCTTTGGCGTCGCGCCCGGCGGCGGCAACCTCATCATGTTCAAGAAATCGTCTGCCGAGGAACAGGCGGCATGGACATTCATCGCGTGGATGATGGAAACGAACCAACAAGCAATTTGGAGCTCGAAGAGCGGCTATATCGCGGTCACGAAGGACGCGTGGGAAACACCGACGATGAAGCAGTTAGTGAAAGACCAACCTGACGTGCTCAATACCGTCAAGCAGCTCGACGACGCGTTTTACGAGCCCAGCGCGCCGAACTACACGCAGATTCGCGATGTGCTCCACGACGCGACGCAGGACATCCTCGCAAACAAGATCTCCGTCCGCGACGGATTGACATCCGTCGTTGCTAAGGGGAATGGGATTTTGGCGAACAATCCGTGACCACGCCCCAACTTCGGTACGCCGGGGTCGGGAAATGGTACGGGAAAACGCGCATCCTTGAAGACCTCAACCTGGAGATCGGCGACGGTGAGCTATTCGTCTTGCTCGGTCCGTCGGGATGCGGAAAGACGACGATCCTTCGCATGACGGCGGGACTGCAACCGCTAAGCGCGGGCGAGATCTTCCTCCGAGGAGAGCCGATCTCGCGCATCCCGCCCGAACGACGCGACGTCGCGATGGTCTTTCAAGACTACGCACTCTATCCTCACATGACGGTCTACGACAACATGGCATTTGGTTTGCGCCGCCACGGCATGAGCCGGGCGGACGCCGACGAGCGCATTCGAAGCACCGCAGGAATGCTCTCGATCGATGGGCTTCTCAAACGCAAGCCGCATCAGTTGAGCGGAGGACAGCAGCAACGCGTGGCGCTCGGCCGCGCAATCGTCCGGCAACCATCGTTGTATCTGATGGACGAGCCGCTCAGCAATCTTGATGCCCAGGTTCGTTCGACAGTTCGAACCGAGATCAAACTACTCCAACGAGAATTGGGCGTAACGACCTTGTACGTCACGCACGACCAACTCGAAGCGATGACGCTGGCCGACCGCATGGCAGTTCTGCAGGCAGGCGTCGTGCAGCAAGTCGGGCCGCCACTCGAAATCCATCGTCAGCCTGCCAACGAATTCGTGGCGCGCTTTCTCGCCAACCCACGTCTCAATGTCGTCGACGGTACGATCGAAAACGCGAACGGGATGCTCGGCGTGCGCACGCATCTCGGCACGTTTTCGTGGCCGCATCCGCCACCCGGTGCGCCGCAAAATGGGATGGCCGTGCACGTCGGCTTGCGCCCGGAGGAGGTCAAGGTAGATTTTGCCGGTGATGGGGCGGGCCATCAAAGTATCCGGCTCCTGGAGATGCTCGGCTCCGATGTTCTCGTCTTCGCGGGAGAGAGCGCAGCAGAGATTGTCGTGCGGGTCGGCTCGGATACGCTTCCCGATTCACCGACGCGGTTCGTCGTACAGCCTCGCGGCTCAACGGTGCATGTGTTCGATCCCGCTAGCGGCGTTGCGCTCGGGCACTTCGTGGCGGCATGACCGACCGCGTCAGACCGTACGTCTATCTCCTGCCGACTGTCGTCATTCTGGCGACGTTCACATATCTTCCGATTCTACGTCTTGGAGAGATGAGCGTACGTGCGCCCGGACTCGGCACGTCGTTTGGTCCCTGGATCGGTCTCTCGAATTACGCGTCGCTGTTTCACAATTCGCTTTTTCTGCGCGTTTTCGAGCAGACGTGCGTGTACGTCTTCGCGAGCGTTCCGCTTACGATGGCTCTTGCGCTCCTGCTTGCGCTCATGGTCAACCAAAAGATGCGCGGAATGGCGATCTTCCGCGTCTTGTACTACACCCCGGTCGTCATGCCGACCGTAGCCGCCGCAGCTCTCGCGCTATGGATGTTCAATACGAACGGCGGCGTCGTCGACTACGTTCTGGGACAGTTCGGAATTCCACCGATTCCTTGGTTCGTCAGCAGCAAATGGACGCTCGGAACGCTGATCATGATCGCTGTCTGGAAGAATCTCGGCTACTACATGATCATCTATCTCGCCGGACTGCAGGCGCTGCCGACCGCCGTGCTCGACGCGGCTCGTCTCGACGGGGCGCGGCCGGTCGTACGCTTCTTCACAGTAGTCTTCCCGCTGCTGCGTCCGACGACGTTCTTTATCGCCGTCGTCGCGTTGATCGGTTCGTTTCAAGTCTTTGACTTCGTAAATCTGACCACGCAAGGCGGCCCCGCCAACGCAAGCAACGTGCTCGTGTACTTCGCATATCAAAACGGCTTCTCGTACATGCAGCTCGGCCTCGCGGCCGCAATTAGCCTTCTGATGTTCGCATTCGTGCTCGCCGTGCTCGGTCTCGCCGCATGGGCTTTCAATCGATGATTCGGCGCATTGCGACCTACGCGGTGTTGACCGCCGGGCTCGTGCCTCTCTTGTTGCCGTTCTATTGGATGTTCATCACGTCGCTCAAGGAGAAGTCGGAGGTTTTCACCCCGACGCCGCATTGGTGGCCATCGCATCTAGCCTGGAGCAATTACGCCGCGGCCTGGAACGCGGAGCCGTTTGCGCACTTCTTCGTCAATAGTGTCCTTGTTTCGTCCGTGATCGTGCTGTTGCAGCTCGTCTCCGCGGCGCTTGCGGCGTTCGCGCTGGCGCGTTTTCGCTTTCCGGGAAGAAATGCAGCATTCATCTTGACGCTCGCGGCATTAATCGTTCCCCTCCAAGTGACGTTCATCGCGAATTTCATCACACTTGCGCAGCTGCATTGGCTGAACAGCTACGAAGGCCTGATTGCGCCCTATGCTGCGAGCGCGTTCGGGACGTTCTTACTACGGCAAGCCTTCATGGGCGTACCGCAACAGCTCGAAGATGCCGCACGTCTCGATCGCTGCAGCGGGCTAGCGTTTCTTTGGCACGTTTTGCTGCCGTTATCGCGACCGGCGGTTTTGGCGTTTTGCTTGGTTGCTTTCGTGTATCACTGGAACGACTATTTCTGGCCGCTGATCGTCACCACGAACAACAGCGTGCGAACGCTGCCGATCGGCCTGGGGATGTTCATCGGTCAGGAAGTGACGACCGACTGGAACTTGCTCATGGCGGCATCGCTATTCGTCTCGGCTCCGATGCTGTTGCTGTTTTTCTTTCTGCAACGTTACTTCGTCCAATCGTTCCTACGCTCGGGGATACGGGGGTAGGCCGGCTAAAGAGGGGGCGAATACAGCGTCGGCGCAGTTGCTGGGGCCGCACAGCGCCCTACGCCGGCTCCCTTTATAATGGAGACAGGATGATCAGACGATTCCTTTGCCTCGCGTTGACTGCCGCAATGCTGATGATTGGCGCTCCGCGCCCCGTTAACGCAGCCCCGATCGAGATCCAGTTCTGGCACTCGATGGGATCGCAACTCGGCGTTTACTTGAACGACATCGTCGACAAGTTCAACGCGTCGCAAAGCGACTACAAGATCGTCGCGATCTATAAGGGCACGTACGATCAAAGCATGGCCGCCGGTATCGCCGCCTATCGCGCGGGCGACGCACCTGCGATCCTGCAAGTCTTCGAAGTCGGCACCGCGACGATGATGGCCGCCAAGCAAGCCGTCATTCCGGTGTGGCAAGTCTTCCAAAAATCCGGCGTCCCGCTCAACGAGAGCGCGTTCATCCCGACGATTTCGGGTTACTACAGCCAAGGCAATCCACCGAAGCTGATATCCATGCCGTTCAACAGCTCGACGGCTGTGCTCTATTATAATAAGGATGCGTTCCAAAAAGCGGGCCTTGATCCCAACAAGCCGCCTAAGACGTGGGACGAAGTCGCCACCGACGCTGCGAAGCTCAAGCAATCGGGAATGGCGTGCGGATTCACGACCGGTTGGCAAGGCTGGATTCAGCTCGAGCAGTACAGCGCCTGGGAAGGCTTGCCGTACGCGACTGAAAACAACGGGTTCGACGGGCTCAGCACAAAGCTCGTATTCAACGGTCCGATGCAAGTAAAGCACATCGCGCTCTTGCAAAAGATGGTCAAAGACGGAACGTTCACGTACGTTGGACGCAAAGACGAGCCGACGCCGAAATTTTATAGCGGCGACTGCGGCATGTTGATGGAATCGTCCGGATCGCTGGGCGACATCGTCAAATATTCGAAATTCAAATACGGCGAGGGAATGCTGCCGTACGACCCAATGAAGGGCGCACCGCAAAACGCGATCATCGGCGGCGCCAGCCTTTGGGTGCTGAACGGAAAGCCTCCGGAAGTTTACAAGGGCGTTGCAAAGTTCTTCAATTTTCTCGCCTCGCCCGACATTGCAGGGCTCTGGAGCGCGGAGACGGGTTATCTCCCGATAACCAAATTCGCGTACGCAAACCTTCAAGTCAAGGGCTTCTATAAGGATCATCCCGAGGTCCCGATCCAGCAGATGCTGCTGCATCCGCCGCTGCCGTGGACACGCGGCTTGCGCCTGGGCAACATGCCGCAAATCCGCACCGTCGTCGATGAAGAGCTCGAAAACGTCTGGAGCGGCAAGAAGTCCGCGAAACAAGCACTCGATGATGCCGTCGCGCGCGGCAACGAACTCTTGCGGAGTTTTCAAGCAGCAAACGGCGGATAAGTGAAGCGATCGAACTTTGGGAGCCCGTGGCTTCCATATGTGTTGGTCGCTCCACAGGTCCTCGTCACGATCATCTTCTTCTTGTGGCCGGCCGGACAGGCACTCGTGCAGTCCGTGCAGACCCAGTCCGCGTTCGGGTTCTCGACGCATTTCGTCGGCCTCGATAATTTCCGCGCGCTCTTTTCCGATCCGCGCTATCTTGCAAGCTTTCGAACGACGCTCGTCTTCAGCGCTTGGGTTACGATCAGCGGTCTCGTTATCTCACTTGTGCTGGCCGCGACGGCAAACCGCGTCGGCAGAAGCAAGGTCATCTATCAGACGCTGCTCATTTGGCCTTATGCGGTACCGCCGGCGATCGCGGCCGTGCTTTGGTCGTTTCTGTTCAACCCTAGCCTAGGCGTGATCACGTATGCTCTGGCTCGATTCGGCATCGTCTGGAATCACGCGATCAACCCGGGGCAGGCGATGTTCCTCGTCGTCGTGGCTTCGGTGTGGCAGCAGATCAGCTACAATTTCGTGTTCTTTAGTGCAGGGCTGCAAGGCATTCCGAAATCACTCTCTGAGGCGGCTGCGATCGATGGTGCGGGACCGCTGCGGCGCTTTTTTGACATCGTCATGCCGCTGCTCTCGCCGACGACCTTCTTCTTAGTCGTCGTCAACATCGTCTACGCGTTCTTCTATACGTTCCCGATCATCGACGCGGCGACAGGCGGCGGACCCGTTCAGGCGACGACGACTCTCGTCTACAAGATTTTCTTCGAAGGCTTCCAGAGCTTCGATCTTGGGAAATCGGGTGCGCAATCGGTCGTCTTGATGGCGATCGTGATCGGGCTGACAGTCATTCAGTTCCGTTACATCGAGCGCAAGGTTCAGTACGGATGATCGAAAACCGTCCGCTCACGAACGTCCTCTGCCACACAGTACTGATCTTGGGCGTGCTGTTCGTTGCGTTTCCGCTCTATATCGCGCTGGTCGCAGCGACGCTGACCGCAGAACAAGCGATCCACGTCCCGCTGCCTTTGATCCCCGGTACGCAGCTGTGGGCGAACATCTCCGACGTATGGCAACACGGGACGGGCAATGCCGCATATCCATTCAGCAGCATGATGGCAAACAGTTTCATCATGGCAATCGGCATTACGGTCGGCAAGCTCGTGATCTCGATTGTGTCCGCCTACGCTATCGTGTACTTCCGTTTTCCGCTGCGCAATCTCGTCTTCTGGGCCATCTTCGTCACGTTGATGCTCCCCGTCGAAGTCCGCATCTTCCCGACGGTCGAAGTCGTCTCACGCTTGCATCTGATCAACTCCTACGCCGGGTTGATCGTCCCGCTCATCGCGTCGGCAACGTCGACCTTTCTGTTCCGTCAATTCTTTCTCGCGCTGCCGGACGAGCTCGTCGAGGCTGCGCGTGTCGACGGTGCGAGCGCAATGCGGTTTTTCTTCGATATCGCCGTGCCGCTGACGAAGACCGTGATCGCCGCACTCTTCGTGATCGACTTCATCTACGGCTGGAACCAATATCTGTGGCCGATTCTCGCCACCAACGTTCCGCAGATGATTACCGCCGTCGTCGGCGTGAAGGGCATGATGGGGAACGGCGACGTCGCAACCGCGTGGCAGCTCGTCATGGCCGCAACGCTGCTCACGATGTTGCCGCCACTGTTGATCGTGCTCGTCATGCAGCGTTGGTTCGTACGCGGTCTCGTCGAGTCGGAGAAATAGCGTGGCAAGTCTTGCGTTTGAAAGCGTTGCGAAATCTTATAACGGTAAAGCGTTCGTCTTGCGCGACGTCGACGTCGAAATCGGGGACGGCGAGTTCATCGTCATCGTCGGACCGTCGGGTTGCGGCAAATCGACCTTGTTGCGGATGGTTGCCGGATTGGAAAGCGTCACGTCCGGCGAGATCCGCATCAACGGCAACGTCGTCAACCACCTGGAGCCGAAAGACCGCGACATCGCGATGGTCTTTCAGAACTACGCCCTGTACCCGCATATGTCGGTCTACGACAACATGGCGTATGGGTTGAAGATTCGCAAGATGAGCAAAGACGAGATTCGAACGCGCGTTGAAAATGCGGCGAACATTCTCGAGCTCAAAGACTACCTGACGCGCAAACCGCGCGAGCTCTCCGGTGGGCAGCGCCAGCGCGTCGCGATGGGGCGCGCAATCGTCCGCGAGCCCGCCGTCTTTCTCTTCGACGAGCCGCTTTCGAACCTCGACGCGAAGCTGCGCGTGCAAATGCGCTCCGAGATTCAAAGCTTGCATGCGCGATTGCGCACGACGAGCTTGTATGTCACCCACGACCAAGTCGAGGCGATGACGCTCGCGCATCGCGCGATCGTGATGGACAAAGGCAACGTTCAGCAGGTCGGCACACCGACTGACATATACGAACGGCCTGCGACGCTCTTCGTTGCGAGCTTCATCGGCTCGCCTCCGATGAATCTGCTGCAAGGGCGCGTTTCTTCGGACGGCGGTGCCTTCGTCGTCGATGGCGGGCCGACGCTGCCGCTTCCAAAAGCGGCGACGCAGCTGGCCGGACGCGAGGTCGTCCTCGGCATTCGGCCCGAGCATCTTCAAGCCGCGACCGATGGCGCCGAGGCGCGCGTCGATCTCAAGATCGACTATTCCGAGCGGCTGGGCGCCGAGAATCTCGCGTACGGACGTTGGGGGACGCAATCCGTCATCGCGCGCTTGCCGAACGAAACGTTGCCGGCATCGGGACAGAATTTTTCGCTTGCCGTACGCCCTCGTCTGTTCCACCTCTTCGATCCCGGTGATGGTAAGCGAATCGAGACGTGATGCGAACCTGGCCGTACGCGGGCGTCGTGGCGCATCGCGGCGGCGGATCGTTGGCGCCGGAAAACACGCTCGCGGCCTTTGAAATCGGAGCACGCCTCGGTTTCAAGCTCGCCGAGTGCGACGTCAAGCTGAGCGCCGACGACGAGCTCTTCTTGCTGCATGACGACACGGTCGATCGGACGAGCAATGGGCACGGGGCAGCGACCGACCTTGCCTACGATACGATCGCCGGCTTCGACGCGGGATCGTGGTTCAACGCAAAATTCGCGGGCGAACGGATGCCGACGCTTACCGACCTGGCGGAAACGCTCGAGCGTCTCCAGATGCGCGTCAACATCGAGATCAAGCCGTCGCCGGGCCTCGAGGTGCGCACGGGAAAAGAGGTTGCGATCGAAGCTGCGCGTCTCTGGCGCGAGCGCACGACTCCGCCGCTCTTGTCGTCATTTTCCGAAGAAGCGTTGGCCGCAGCGCGCATCGCGGTTCCCGAAATTCCTCGCGGACTGCTCGTCACGAGCGTCCCGTCCGATTGGCAAGAGCGTACCGAACGCTTGAAATGCGAGGCGATTCACGTTGCGCACACGGCGCTCGACGCGGAGCTCGTGCGCGCGTTCAAAGCTGCGGGATTGTTCGTCATGGCATATACCGTCAACGACCGCGAGCGCGCACGCGCGCTGGCTGCATGGGGCGTCGATGCGATCTGCACGGACCGTGTCGATTCGATCGGACCGGCATGGAGCGATCTCGTATGAGACCATTTTCGCTGCTGTTCGTCATCCCCGCAGTCGCGTTCATCGGACTTTTTCTCATCCTCCCGCTCATACGCGATATCCAGATCAGCTTCTTCGATTGGAATCTCATCTCGCCCGAGCGCAAATTCGTCGGTCTTGCGAACTATGTCGCCGTCTTCGGCGATCCGGCATTTCTCGCCATGCTCGTACAAAGTGCACTCTACGTGTTGTTTGCGCTGGCCGGCAACGTAGCGCTTCCGCTCTTGCTCGCGACGCTGACGTTGGGCGCCGGGCGTCGTGAGGCCGATCTGTATCAGACGCTGATCTTCCTACCGACCGTTATCCCGGTTTCCGTCGGCGCACTGCTCTTTCTGTGGCTTTATCTTCCGTACGGCGGCCCGTTCAGCCGCGCGCTCGCGCTGTTTCATATCGCGAGTCCGAACTGGTTCACGGATCCGCACTGGGCACTTCCAGCCGTCTCGTCCGTCGCCGTTTGGAAATTCTTCGGATTCAACTATCTGATTTTGCTGGCCGGTCTCAAGGCGATTCCAGAGTCGTATCTCGAGGCGGCGGAGATCGACGGCGCGGCCGGCTGGTTGCGATTCCACCGAATCGTCCTGCCGCTCGTGATGCCGACCCTGCTCTTCACAATCGTAACCACGATCTTGCAGGCACTCGACCACGCATTCGTGCCGATTCAGATTCTTTCAGTGGGCGGGCCAAGCGGCGCGAGCAGCAATCTATTCTACGCGATCTATCAGGACGCGTTCCAATACTTCCAGGCTGGACGTGCGAGCGCGCTTGCCGTCGTGTATCTTGCGGTTTTCGGCGCTTTCGCGATCTGGCAATTCCGAATGCTGGAACGGAATACGCTCTACGATGCTTAGCCGGATCGTCTTGATCGGGACGATCGTCGCACTGATTCTGCCGCTGTTCTACATGTTCGGTACGGCTTTTCGCCCGGAGACGAGCATCTTTGAGCACGCCCTGATGCCGATACCGCTCGATCCGACGCTCGACAATTTTTTCGTCGCTGCCAAGACGATGAACTATCCGAACATGTTGCTTGTCAGCATCATCTATGCCGGCGGCGTTACGCTGGGACAGTTGCTGATCGCCGTGCTTGCCGCATATGCGTTCGGCTGCAGACGCTTTCCGGGTGACGGCTGGCTCTTCGCGATCCTGCTGGCGACGATCCCGATTCCATTCGTAGTGACGTACGTACCGAACTATCTTTTGATGGCCAAGACGCACTTGCTGAACACGTACGCCGGTTTGATCCTCCCGCAGGTCGCAAGCGCGTACGGCATTTTCTTGCTTCGCCAGCATTTCCGGGCCTTTCCGCGTTCGATTCTCGAAGCGGCAGGAATCGACGGCGCGTCGAGCTGGCGCGTCCTGTGGCGGATCGTCATACCGGCGAATGTTCCTATGATCTTCGCACTCGGCGTCTACATCTTCGTGAACACGTGGAATCAATACATCTGGCCGTTGATCGCGATGTCCGACCCGAGCATGCACACGTTGACCGTCGGCGTGCAGGACTTCGCAGCGGGCGAAGGCGGAAGCCATTGGGGCGCGCTGATGGCGGGCGCGACGCTCGCGACATTGCCGACGCTTATCGTCTTCCTTCTCGCGCGCAAACAAATCTTGAACACCTTGATGGAAGGCGCCGTAAAAGGATAATGTTGTTACGGGCCCCCTCGGGGAATGGAGAACATAAGGAAATGCTGATGGGCTCGGCGTTTTGGGGGCCCCATGCGAAGCATGGGGGGCGCGGAGCCTGGGGCGGAGCGCCTTTAAATTGAGAATTCTGTTCTTCGGTGACGTCGTCGGGATGGAAGCGACTCAGCTCCTCGCCCATCACATGCACGAGTGGCGCGCGGAGGCGATGGCTGACGTGATCGTCGCGAACGTCGAGAACGCGCTCGTAACTCAATTTGAAGATCCGCGTGACTCGTACGGCGCGAACGACGAGATCGCCGACATCTTGCTCGGCGCGGGCGTCGACGTACTCACCGGCGGCAATCACTCCTGGGATAAGCTCGCTCCCGAGGGCGTGTACGAGCGCGACAACGTGCTGCGCCCGCATAATATGACGGAGCCGGCTCCCGGACGCGGCGTGTTCAAGCTCGACGTCGACGGACGGCCACTGGTAGTCGTCAATCTGATCGGCACGAGTGCGCTTTATCCGCCGCTACTCGCGCGAAGGGCGCTCGACGTTTTCGAAGAGCTTTCGTTTCCGAAGGACGCCGTCGTGCTCGTCGATTTCCACGCCGAGCGCGTTCTTGAAAAACGAACCTTTGCGCATGCGATCGACGGACGCGCTGCGCTCGTCGTCGGGACGCACACGCACGAGCCGACGCTGCGACTCGAGCAGTTTCCGAAGGGAACATTTTTCTGCGGCGATGCGGGGATGTGCGGACCAAGTCTCGGAGTTGTCGGCATGGCGCCGGAATGGTATGTCCGTCGAATGCGCGGCAAAATCGAACCGGGATTTACGCTCGCAACCGGGCCGATGCAAATCGGTGCCGTCGTACTCGACACAGAGGCCGAAAAACTCGAGCGTTTCTTACCAGAGCTTTAATGTTGTTACGAGCCCCCTCGGGGAATGTTTACAGTATCGAAATGTGGCCGGGCTCGGCTTTCGGGGGCCCCACGCGTAGCGTGGGGGGCGCGCAGCCTGGGGCGGAGCGCCGTTAAGTGCCGTACGTCCTTGCCCTCGATCAGGGGACAACGAGCTCACGCGCGATCGTCTTCGACGCCGCCGGTAGCGCTCGCGGCTTTGCGCAACAAGAATTCGCGCAGCATTTTCCGCAGGCTGGTTGGGTCGAGCACGACCCCGACGAGATTTGGTCGACGCAGCTCGCCACCGCGCGCGGCGCCATCGCCGACGCCGGGATTTCGCCGAGCGAGATCGCCACGATCGGCATCACGAATCAGCGGGAGACGACGATCGTATGGGACCGCGATACCGGTAACGCGGTTCATCGCGCGATCGTGTGGCAAGATCGCCGCACCGCGGAGCGTTGCTCAGAGCTCGAAGCGGCGGGGTATGGTCAACGTATCGCGCGAGCTACCGGCTTGCGTCTCGATCCCTATTTTTCCGCGACGAAGATCGACTGGCTTCTGCGCAATATCCCCGGCTTGCGTGCGCGAGCGCAGCGCGGCGAGCTCGCCTTTGGTACCGTTGACACGTGGCTATTGTGGAAGCTGACCGGCGGCAGCACACACGCTACGGATTACACGAACGCCTCCCGCACGCTGCTCTTCGATCTCGAAAAACTCGCGTGGAGCGACGAGCTGCTCGCGATCTTCGATATTCCGCGCGCCCTGCTGCCGGATGCGCGGCCTTCACTCACAACGTTCGGTGCGACCGATCCGCAACTGTTCGGTACGTCGATTCCGATCACTGGGATCGCGGGCGATCAACAAGCCGCTCTCGCGGGTCAAGCCGGTTTCTCCCCGGGTCTCGCAAAGAATACCTACGGCACCGGATCGTTCGTGGTGCTGCACACGGGCGAACGCATCGTGCGAAGTGAGCACGGCCTGCTCGCCACCGTCGCGCTCGGCACCCAGCCCGGCCGCGCAACATATGCGCTCGAGGGCTCGATCTTCGTCACCGGTGCTGCAGTGCAATGGCTGCGCGACGGACTCGGCATCATCACATCGGCAGGCGAGGTCGAAACGCTTGCGGCGCAGGTCGACGACAGCGATGGCGTCGTCTTCGTCCCCGCGTTCACGGGCCTCGGCGCACCATACTGGAATCCGCATGTGCGCGGAACGATCGTCGGTCTAACGCGCGGTACGACGCGCGCGCACATCGCGCGCTCCGTGCTCGATGCGATCGTGTTCCAATGCGCGGAAGTCGTCAACGCGATGACGCACGACGCCGGAATGGAGCTTGGCGAGCTACGCGTCGACGGCGGTGCCGCCGCGAACGATTTATTACTCCAGCTACAAGCCGACATGCTCAGCTGCGACGTCGTCCGGCCGGCGACGCTCGAAACGACGGCGCTCGGCGCCGCGTACATCGCCGGCGTCCAAGCCGGTGTGTGGCGCGACTTCGACGAGGTCTCGAAGCACTGGCGCGTCTCCAAGCGTTTTCATTCGAAGATCGATAACGCAACCCGTGGCGAAAGGCTCGCAGCATGGCAACGCGCGATCCAAGCAGCAACGACCGCTTCGACGTCGTAATCATCGGCGGCGGTGCGACGGGGCTCGGTTGCGCGGTCGATGCGGCATCGCGCGGTTATCGCACGGCGCTTTTTGAAGCCGTCACCTTCGGCGCGGGAACGTCGAGCCGCTCGACGAAGCTGATTCACGGCGGCGTTCGCTATCTCGAGCAATTTCGAATCGGCCTCGTGCGCGAGGCACTCGCGGAACGCGCGATCCTCCTGCGCAACGCGCCCGATCTCGTCAAGCCAATCGGCATCATCGTCCCGGTGCGCACCGCGCTCGAGCGCGCATACTACGCAACCGGCTTACGCATGTACGACGCCTTGGCCGGACGCGCAAAGATCGAGCCGAGCCGAACGCTCGGAGCGGCCGAGGTGCTCGAGCATCTGCCGAATTTGCGGCATCACAACATCGCCGGCGGAGTGCGCTATGTCGATGCGCAGTTCGACGAGATGGGCTTGCTCGCGGCACTCGCGCAAACGGCACGCAATCTGGGTGCCGAGCTTCACGAGCATGTGCGTGTCGTGCGGTTCATCTCGACAAACGGACGCATCAACGGCGTGATCGCGCGTGCTGCAAGTGGCGAGGAAACGATCGTCTCCGCGCGCGTGGTCGTAAACGCAACCGGACCGCGTTCGGACATCATTCGCCGTCTCTCTGATCCCAACGCAAAGCAGATGCTCGCGCCGAGCCGCGGATCGCATGTCGTCTTCCCGCCGAACGTACTGGGCGGCAACGATGGTTTCATCATTCCCAAGACCGACGACAAGCGCGTGATCTTTGCTCTACCGTGGAAGGGTAAGACGCTCGTCGGGACGACCGAGATCGCCGGTGCGCCGCTGGATGACGATCCGAAAGCATCGGACGCCGAGATCGATTATCTGATCGCGCATCTCAATCGCTACATCGAGCATCAAGTCACGCGCGCGCAGATCATCGACACGTACGCAGGTCTTCGGCCGCTCATACACGCCGGCGGCGGAAGCTCTGCATCGCTTTCACGCGAACACTTGATCGAAACGGATGCGCAAGGCTTGCTAAGCGTGTTGGGCGGCAAGTGGACGACGTATCGCCGCATGGCTAAGGACGCAATCGACGCTGCAGCGCGCAGCGCCGATCTTCCGAAAGTACTTTCGCGAACCGAGGAATTGCCGCTTTCGACTGCAAGATAGCCGCATGAAAATCGCATTGTTCGGAACCGGAAGACTCGGCAGCGGAATGGCGGAGCGGTGGTTGAAAAGCGGTAACACCGTTCATGCTTGGAATAGAACCGCAGACAAAGCACGTAAGCTTGAATCGTTCGGCGCCAAAGCATTCGAAGATCCGATGGCCGCGCTCGACGGCGTCGAAATCGTGCACATCATCCTCTCCGACGATGCGTCCGTCGATGGCTTGCTGGATCGAATTCTCGAGCGCATCCCAAAGGGAACGCTCGTCATCGATCACACGACGACTTCGCCCGCCGGTGCGGCGGAGCGCAGCGCGCGCGGCGATAAGGCCGGAATAGAATTCCTCCATGCGCCGGTCTTCATGTCACCGCAAGCCGTGCGCGAAGGCGCAGGGCTTGATGCTCGTATGCGGCCCGGCTGCGCGCGTGAAGAAAGCTGAAGATCATCTGAAAAAGATGACGGGTGAGGTCTGGAACGTCGGTGAGGACCCACGTCACGCCGCCGCGTTCAAGCTTTTCGGAAATGCGATGATCGTAACGATCGTCGCCGGCCTTTCGGACGTGTACGCGATGGCCCGCAGCGTCGGCGTCGACCCGCGCGACGCGCACACGCTCTTCTCGCATTTCAAAGCATCGAACTCGATCGATATTCGCGGCAAGAAAATGGCGGCCGGCGATTTCACGCCATCTTTCGAGCTGACGATGGCTCGCAAAGACGTGCGACTGATGAACGCGATGGCCGATGGAGAGGGATGTTGCTGCACGTTTTGCCGGCGATCGCCAAGCGAATCGACGAACTGATCGGAGACGGCTTGCGGCGATCGCGATTTGGGTGTCATGGCAATCAGCGCCGTGTCCGAGACGGCCGCGGTCCGCTAAATCGCCGCCGTCTTCGCGAAGTTATCGAGCAGCCGGCCCGGACGATGACCGTTATGCACGGGCAGGTTGTCGGCGACGACGCGCGTCCCGTTCACCCAAACGCCCGCGATGCCGCGGCCGTCACGAATCAAGCGACTATCGCCGCCGGGAAGATCGTACACGCGGCGCGGGCGCGAGACGCCGATCGTGTCCGGATCGAAGAGCAGCAGATCGGCATGCGCACCGACTGCGATCCGTCCGCGATCGCGAATTCCGTAAATCTCGGCCGGCCACGAAGTGATGCGCCGAATCGCGTCTTCTAGCGTAAAACTCTTGCGCTCGCGGACCCAGTGCCCGAGCATGTGCAATCCGTATCCCGCGTCGCACAGGAACGTTAGATGCGCGCCTGCATCGGAGAGTGCAATGATGCTGACGTCATCTTTGAGAAGCTGCTCGACCGCATCTTCATCATAGTTGAGGACGTGCGCCGAATACATCGTCGCCAAATTTTCATCCAGCGCCAAATCGAAAAAGACGTCGAGCGGATCTTTGCGTTGATTTTCCGCTACCTCGGCGATCGTAAAGCCTTCGAGCGATTGTTTCGCGTCTCGGCTACGACTGAGATCCAGACGCGATTCCAATCACCGTAAAAGAGCTTTCCGCGCTGCCGTTCGGCGAATGCCTTGCGGAGCGCAGCACGGAATTCCGAATCCGAAACTTTGCGCCGGACGACATCGGGATTGCCGCCTCGCAGCTCCTTCCACAACTCGTAGCTTCCGAGCGGATAGGCGTTGCAGAACGTGAACTCCATCGTCAATGGTTGGCACGAGACTTGTGCGTACATCGGATGACCGCGATCCGTAGCTTCGGTGCAGCGCCGCAGCAAACCATAGCAGCGTTCGGGATCGGCGGTACTGTGCAAGGCTGCCGCCCAAACATCGGACGCCCGGTCGTCGTCGCCATCTCTTCCAAGAACTCTCCGGACGTGCTCGGGCCGCCGGTAATCATGAAGACGCCGCGGCCGATCTCTCCGAGCGTGCCGATCAGCGTTCGAAATTCTCGCTCGTCCGCGAGTCGCGACGGCATCGGCAAGCCGCCGTCGCCGAAATGACTGTGACTTTGCGTTGACGCCAAGACCGATTGCGCCCGCGTCCAGCGCTTCGCAGAGCAGCGCGCGCATCTCGGCAAGTTCTTCGTCGTTCGCGGCGCGCTTCGAAGCGTCTTCGCCCATTACGGCCGTGCGCAGCGTCGAGTGTCCGGCGAACACGGCAACATTCGGAACGAACCCTCGGCTGCGAAGCATTGCCAGATACTCCGGAATGCTTTCGAAGCTCCAATCGATGCCGTGCTCGAGAGCTTTGAGCGACATGCCCTCGACGACTGCCAGGTTGCGCGCGATCAGCGAGCGCAGCGCCGGCGGCGCTGGCGCGATCGTGAATCCGCAGTTCCCCATCACGACGGTCGTGACGCCGAGCGACGGCGAAGGCGAAGCGCTCGGATCCCACGTGATCTGCGCGTCATAGTGCGTGTGCACATCGACGAATCCCGGCGAAAGAACGTGATCTTCGGCATCGATCACCTCACGCGCCGGTGCCGTGATCTTGCCGATCTCCGCGATGCGATCGCCTTCAATCCCAACGTCGGCACGATACTCGGGTTGTCCCGTACCATCGACGACGCGCGCATCTTTGACGATCAGATCGAACATCGGCGCCATTCCTAGACCGGAAGACCCGCGATAGTAAACCCGATGCCGACCAGCGTCGACACCGCGGCCATAGCGGGAAGAATAATTGTGCCCACGATCGTCGAGATCGATAGAATCACGATCGCGACCTCGAGGAACGTTGCGGCGACCTCGAGCGTCTCGTACGAGTGGATGAATTTCTCGCTTTTCGCATCGTTCGCATCGGCCTGTTCTTCATAGGCGCGCGCCTTCTCGAGTACGGCCGCCTTTCGAATCGCGCTCGTGAGCGGCGACTTTACGCAGCGCTTCACTCGGATGGGCAGTCGTAACAAGAGCGACGGTGTAGACGTCTTCCTTGATCGATTTCGCTTGATAATAATTGTACGTGTCGCTCGCATGCGTGAACGCTAGGATAGCATTGTTTTTCGCATTGAGCGCCTGATTCGAACGTTGATGAACCAATAGCGTAACCAGCGCGGCGAATACAGCAACGACCGCGGCTGCAATCGGCACCCAACGTGAGCCCTCGCGGTGCTCTTGGTGCCCGGCGATCTCTTCGCAACTACTACCTCTTTACGTCTACTGCGCCAGCGCCGGCTCTCCGATGATTCTGCCGAATCGCGTCGCGAACTCCTGCGGTGAGAGCGAGGTCTGTACGGCCAAGCGCGACAGGCGCGGCTCCTCGAGGTCACTGCGCTCGAGGCGAATCATATATTTGCGCGCGACCTCGTACGATTCGGTCGTCACGTCGACGAGACGTACACGTATGCGACCGGTACTGGGATCGGTCAGCTCTTCGAGCGTAACCGGAACCATGTGTCCGCCGGAGAGCGCAATCAGCGCGCCGCTTCCCCCGGCCAGCAAATGCCGCACTGCGCCGTAGCCGAGCGTGCGCGTATACTCGACGTCGAACGGGACGGGCTTTGCGCAACGCAGCTCGTAACCGATATCTTTCGTAACGACGGTGTTGTCGAGGCCGATTTGCGTGAGCCGATCGCGGACGGCGTCGCGCAGCATCATGCCGAGCGGAATGTCGGCGAGCCGCGTGTGACCGTACGCATCGCGCGAGACGTGGTCGGATTCGAGCTTCTGCATGTCCATGCGCTCGGCGATCCCTTCGGCGATCACCGCGACGCCGTGATCGGCGCCGAGCTGTTTGCGCTTGATGATCGAGCCGCAAATCGTATCGACGACGTCGTCGAACAGAATCTCCTCGCCGAACTCTTCCGGAATCACGGCAAGCGTTGCACCCGCGGCCTTACAGATCCCAAGCGCAAGCGCCCCCGACTTGCGTCCCATCGTGACGGCCAGATACCAGCGCGACGCGGTCCGCGCATCTTCCATCAGGTTTTCGAGAATGCCGGTTCCGACCGTGCGCGCGGTTTCGAACCCAAACGTCGGCGCATTGTCCGGCAGCGGCAGATCGTTGTCGATCGTTTTCGGGACGGTAACGATGCCAAGGCGACCCTTCGTCTGCGCAGCGATGCGCGCGGCACCGTACGTCGTGTCATCGCCGCCAATTGCGATAACATACCGCACGCCCAGCTCGAAGAGCGAGCGGATGCAGCGCTGCAAGCGTCGCGTCGTCTGTGGCCGGGTTCGTGCGCGAGGTACGCAGATACGAGCCGCCCGTAAAGTGCAGCCGAGAAACGTTTTCGATCGTTAGCTCGCGAACGTGCGTGATGTCACCGCGCGCGATGTGCCGGTAGCCGTCGTATAAACCGATGACACGCAAGCCACTATTGATCGCCTCGATCGTCGCCGAGGCGATGACGCCGTTGATACCCGGTGCCGGTCCCCTCCGACCAGAATCGCAAGCGTGTCGTCGTTCATTTTAAAGGCGCTTCGCCCTAGGCTGCGCGCCCCCCAACCGCTTCGCGGTTGGGGCCCCCTTTAGCGCTCGGTCCATCACCATGATCGATAACTCTCCATGGTCTCGCCGACCTCGCGACAACTCTTACACTGCAGCGGGGACTTTTGATACAACCGGGTTGCGGAGGATGCCGAGCTTTTCGATCTCGAGCTCGATGATGTCGCCGTCTTTAAGGAAGAGCGGCGGTATGCGCTTGAAACCGACGCCTTCCGGCGTTCCCGTTGCAATGACGTCGCCGGGTTCGAGCGTCATGAAGTTGCTGAGAAACGCGATGATCTGCGCGCAGCTGAACACCATGTCCGACGTATTGGAATCTTGCACGACCGCTCCGTTGAGCCGCGTCTTGATCGCAAGCTTTTGCGGATTGCCGATCTCGGATGCCGGAATCAGCGCGGGCCCGAGCGGCGCGAACGTATCGACCGCTTTGCCGGCGCCCCATTGGCTCGTCTGCATTTGCAAGTCGCGCGCACTAACGTCATTCATGATCGTGTAGCCGGCGACATAGTCGAGCGCTTCGGCTTCCGTCACGTACTTGCAGCGTTTGCCGATGACGATCGTCAGCTCGTTTTCGTAGTCGACGTTGCCCGGATTGTTGCGCGGCAACACGATTTGCGCGCCGTTCGCGATCAGCGAATTACGATATTTCGGGAACATCGTCGGGACTGTCGGAAGTGGTTGTCCCGTTTCTTCAGCGTGCTTGCGGTAATTCAAACCGATGCAGATAATCTTGTCCGGATCCGGAATGACCGGTCCGATCTCGACGTTTCCGCTGACCGGCTTGCCGCTTCGCTCGCGTGCCGCCGCCGCGTCGAGCGCAGCCTTTCCGCCCACAAGCAAAGCCTTGACCGAAGGATCGCCAGCACCGGCGATGTCGATAACTGCACCATCGTGCTCCGCGCCCGCGCGCCAGGAGCCGCCGCCTACTCGATAACTCACAATTCGCATGGCCGCCCCATGCGCCGCGGGTCCCGCGGTTCCCTATGAGAGGAAATGGGCGAGTATGCCCCGGCATGGCTGTCTCGCCTGCACCCAAGCTCGACTACGACGCAGCGCTTGCATACGCCGAACGGCACAAGCTGCATGCGTTCGTCTGTCGCGCGCGGCGGCAAGGTCAGCTTCGAGTGTTACGGACCGATGTACGCGTCGGATCGGCCGCACGCGATCTACAGCGGGACGAAGAGCTTCTGGGGAATCGCCGCGGCGGCAGCGCAGGAAGACGGTTTGCTGCGTCTCGACGAGCAGGTTGCGCGAACGATTCCCGCGTGGGAGGAAAATCCGCGCAAAGAGCTCGTGACGATTCGCGATTTACTGAATCTGACGGCGGGTTTCGGTTTCGGCGGGCTCGGCAATGCAGTTCCGATTGCGAGCGCGGCGATCGAATTGCCGCTCCAGACGATGCCGGGCGCGACATTCACGTACGGTGGAATTGCGCTGCAAGTTTTCGGCGAAGTGCTGCGGCGCAAACTCGCATCGCGCAAAATCGAACCGCATGATTATTTGCGCGAGCGCATCCTCGATCCAATCGGCCTGCAGATCGAAACGTGGCGCAAGCTCAAAGACGGAACGAACCCGCTTCCGACCGGCGCGTCGCTCGGACCGCTCGAATGGCTCAAATTCGGTCAATTCTTACTCGGACGTGGTACCTATAAAGGAAAGACCGTTCTGAGCGAAACGTCCGTGGCGGCGTGCTTCGAAGGCTCGCGCGCGAATCCGCGCTATGGACTCGGATTTTGGCTCAGCCCATTTCAGGACGCGCCCGGCATCGCCTATGCGAGCGGCTCAGGCGGGCAGGCGCTTTACGTTTTATTCGCACATGACACCGTCATCGTGCACTTCGGCGAGAGCAATTCATGGAAGCACGAAACCTTCCTCAAAAAGTTACTGTCGCGGACATAAACCGCACCCCAATACAGCGAGGAGCTAGACAGCCATGAGCACAACGATCGCGGCCTCGATGCCGCGGCTCGGCGACACCGCGCCGGATTTCGAAGCGGACACCACACAAGGTAAGATCCGCTTCCACGATTGGATCGGCGATAGCTGGGCGATCCTATTCTCACATCCGAAAGATTTCACGCCGGTATGTACGACCGAGCTTGGCTACGTTGGCAAATTGCTTCCGGAGTTCAAGAAGCGCAACGTCAAAGTTATCGGCCTCTCGGTCGATCCGGTCGACTCGCACAGCGGCTGGGTCAAAGACATCGAGGAAACGCAAAACACCAAAGTCGACTATCCGATCATTGCTGATCCGGATCGCAAAGTCGCCGGCATGTATGGGATGATGCACCCTGCGCACGACGAGGTGTTCACCGTGCGTACGGTTTTCGTGATCGATCCGAAGAAAAAAGTTCGGCTGATGATCACGTATCCGCAAACATGCGGGCGCAACTTCGATGAAATTCTGCGCGTGATCGATTCGCTCCAGCTCACCGACAAGCACTCGGTCGCAACGCCGGTGAATTGGAAGCCAGGCGACGACGTCATCATCACGACCGCGGTCAGCAACGAAGATGCTGACAAACGCTTCCCCGGCTATCGGACCATCAAGCCGTACCTGCGGATGACGCCACAGCCAAAATAGAACCTCTGTGCCCTACAGGTGGCATCGGGAGCGGGAAGGATGAAACTCCTTTCCGCTCTCGCTATTTCTAGGAAGCACCGTGATTGAGTTCGACCCGATCGTCCGCGACTGGTTCGCGCAGCGTTTCGGCGAGCCGACTGAGCCGCAACGCTTAGGCTGGCCCGAGATTCGCTCGGGCCGCGACGTGCTGATCACGGCCCCGACCGGCTCAGGTAAGACGCTGGCCGCCTTTCTCTTGTGCCTGGACGAGCTGGTGCGGCGCGCCGCAGACGCCGGCCGGCCTTCCCGATCAGACGCTCGTCCTCTACGTTTCACCGCTGCGTGCGCTGACCAACGACGTTCGCCGCAATCTGGAGACGCCACTCGGCGAGCTGAATGCGCTTGCGAGCGAACGTGGCATCGGACTCGCGCCAATCCGGACCGCGGTGCGCACAGGCGACACGAGCGAAAGCGAGCGCGCCAAAATGCTACGCACGCCGCCGCACATCTTGGTGACGACGCCGGAATCCCTGTTCATTTTCCTGACGGCCGAACGTTCGCGCAATCTCCTGCGCTCAGTCGGCACGATCGTCGTCGATGAAATTCACGCAATCGCAGATGACAAGCGCGGCTCGCATCTCGCGCTCACGCTTGCGCGCCTCGATCATCTCGTTATGTCGAGCGGCGGGCGTAAACCGCAGCGCATCGGACTTTCCGCAACGGTCAAGCCGCTCGAGAGCGTCGCCGAGTATCTCAGCCCGAATGCAACCGTTATAGATATCGGTCATCGCCGCAAGCTGGAACTCTCGGTCGAGATCCCGGGTGACGAGCTCGGACACGTCGCGAGCAACGAGATGTGGGACGACGTTTACGACCGCGTCTGCGAGCACATTCAGGCGAATCGCACCACGTTGATCTTCGTTCCGACGCGGCGGATGGCCGAGCGCGTGACGTTCGCGCTTACGAAACGGCTGGGGCCGGATATCGTACTGCCGCATCACGGGAGCCTTTCACGACCTGCGCGCTTCGTCGCCGAACAGCGTCTCAAAGCCGGCGAGATTCGCGCGGTTGTTGCGACGGCATCGCTCGAGCTCGGCATCGACATCGGCACCATCGACCTGGTCGTGCAGCTCGGCTCGCCGCGTTCGATTGCAACGGCTCTGCAGCGGATCGGGCGCTCCGGCCACTGGGTCGGCGCAACGCCCAAGGGCGTCCTTTTTGCGCTCACGCGCGATGAGCTGATCGAGTGCGCTGCACTCGTACGCTCGATTCGAATCGGTGAGATCGATGCGCTCTGCATTCCCGCGCAGCCACTCGACATACTCGCGCAGCAAATCGTTGCTGCGTGTGCGACCGACGAGTGGAACGAAGACGAACTCTTCGCGCTCGTTCGCAGAGCCTACCCGTATCGCGACCTTTCGCGGGCGGAGTTCGATGAAATCGTCGCCATGTTGGCCGACGGAATTGCTACGTCGCGTGGACGCAGCGGCGCATTCCTGCATCACGATCGCGTCAACAAAGTCATGCGCGGTCGCCGCGGTGCGCGTCTTGCCGCCATCACGTCCGGCGGCGCCATCCCGGATGTCGCATCGTACGCGGTGATCGCCGAACCCGACGGCACGACGATCGGCTCGCTCGATGAAGATTTCGCCGTCGAAAGCATGGCCGGCGACATCTTCCTTTTAGGGACAACGTCGTGGCGGATCAAACGCGTCGAGCAAGGTGTGGTGCGCGTCGAAGATGCGCAAGGTGCACCGCCCTCGATTCCTTTCTGGAACGGCGAAGGGTTCGGGCGTACGGTCGAGCTTTCGCGTGAAGTCTCGAATCTACGCGAAGAGATCGCCACGCTTGCGACTAGCGACATCACGGCTGCGCACACGATGCTGATGGAACAATGCGCGCTCGATCGAGGCGGGGCGGCGCAGGCGATTGCGTACATACAAGCCGGCAAAGCGATTCTCGGCGTGGTTCCGTCGCATAACACGATCGTCGCAGAGCGGTTCTTCGATGAAGGTGGTGGGATGCAGCTGATTCTGCACGCGCCGTTCGGCGCGCGGATCAATCGAGCGTGGGGATTGGCGCTGCGCAAACGCTTCTGCCGCTCGTTCAATCTCGAGTTGCAGGCTGCCGCGACCGACAACGGCATCGTTCTCTCGCTCAGCGATTCGCACGCCTTCCCGCTCGATGCGGTCTTCGAATTCCTCAAGACCGCAAGTGCAAAGGAAGTGCTCACGCAAGCCATTCTGCCGGCGCCGATGTTCGCGTCGCGCTGGCGTTGGAACGCGATGCGAGCGCTTGCGATTCTGCGCTTCACCGGTGGACGAAAGGTTCCGCCGCAGCTTCTGCGCATGCGCTCGGAAGACTTGATGGCGGCGGTATTTCCAGACCAAGCTGCGTGTCCGGAAAATCTCGACGGTCCGATTCGCATTCCCGATCATCCGCTCGTCCGGGAGACGATCGACAACTGCTTGCACGAAGCGATGGATCTCGACGGCTGGATCGAGATTCTCGGCCGGCTCGAACGCGGGGAGCTGCGCACGGTGGCAGTCGATACGCCCGAGCCCTCGGCCTTTTGCCACGAGATTTTGAATTCCAATCCCTACGCGTATCTCGACGATGCGCCGCTCGAAGAGCGCCGCGCTCGCGCCGTCACCCTGCGCCGCACGATGCGCACGGCACTCGACGGCAGCGACGGGTTCGGCGTCCTCGATCCGGCGGCGATCGCCGAAGTCATTGCCGAATCGTGCCCGGTCGTTCGCAACGCGGATGAACTGCACGACGCGCTCCTATCGCTCGTCGCCGTTCCGCCGCACGAGGAGTGGTGCGCGTTCTACGACGAGCTGGTCGCGCAGCGGCGTGCCGCTACGCTCTGGGTAGGCGAGCGCGCGTTCTGGACAAGCGCGGAACGTCTTGATTTAGCCCAGCGCATCTATCCCGAAGCGAGGCTCAAGCCCGAAATCGACGCGGTCCCATCGACACGCCCGCTTCCGGAAACGAGCGAAGCTGCGTTTGCCGAGTTGATTCGCGGCTGGCTCGAAGTGCTTGGGCCCGTTACGATCGACGAACTCGCGGCGAAATTCGGACGTCCGAACGAAGTCGTCGAGATTGCAATCGCGCAACTCGTCGGCGAAGGTCAGATTTTGCCTGGACGGTTCCGCTCGCAGGATCGAAGACGAGTGGTGTAATCGCCGGCTGCTCGCGCGCATTCATCGCATGACGCTCGGCAAGCTGCGGCGCGAAATCGAACCGGTCACCTCAGCCGAGTTCGTACGCTTTCTCGTGCGTTGGCAGCACGTTGCACCGGGAACGCGGCTGCACGGCGTCGAGGGGACGCTGCAACGTCATCCGCCAGCTCGAAGGCTACGAGATTCCCGCGATCTGGTGGGAAACGCAGATTCTGCCGCGCCGTATCGCCGGTTACAAACCAGAATTCTTGGACGAGCTTTGTCACGCGGGCGAAGTGATGTGGGGGCGACTCTCTGCGCATCCGTCGATCGACAGCGTCGATCAGCAGGGGCGCAAAAGGCGCGTTCGTCCGACGCGACTTGCGCCGATCGCGCTTCTTCTTGCGCGAGCACGCTGAAGACGTCATCGTCGGCGGCGACGGCGAGCGTGCACCGTTATCGGAAGGCGCGCGGGACGTGCTTGCCGCCATCGATCGTCGCGGCGCACCGTTCTTCAACGACATCGTTCGTGAAACGGGACGACTGCCGGCTGAAGTCGAGGAAGCGCTGTGGGAGCTCGCTGCCGCAGGCCTCGTCAGCGCCGATCGTTTCGATGCACTGCGCGCGTTGATCGACAGTAAACGCCGTCTCGGCGAAAAAGGTTTGCGTCAACGGCCGCGCGCCGCGGGCGGCCGCTGGACGCGCCTGCCGGTCGTCACCAGCGAATCACATACGCTCGAAGCCGAAAGCGCTGCGCGCATGCTGCTGGCGCGCTGGGGGATCATTTTCCGCGACATCGTTGCGCGTGAGGTCAACTTGCCGCCGTGGCGTGAGATACTGTGGCAGCTGCGCCGCATGGAAGCGCAAGGCGAGATTCGCGGCGGACGTTTCGTCGCCGGCTACGTCGGCGAACAGTTCGCATTGCCCGAAGCACTCGATGCCGTCCGCGCCGTTCGGCGCAGCGCACCGAGCGGTGAAGAAATCACGCTCGCGCCGAGCGATCCCCTGAATTTGATCGGCGTGATTCTCCCCGGCTCACGCGGCAACGCCGCTGCAGCGGGCCGCGTTCGTTTGATCGACGGCGTTCCCGCCGAGCTCGCACCCAGCGACGTGCGCTGGCTCCCGAACGCGACGGTTTCAGCCTAAACTCGACCTACCGCGCGCTACGGCAACAACCTCAACCCGCAGCCTACACTCGCAGCGTGAACTCGTCGTTTGCTGGGTTGCAATCTTGCGAGCCGGGCGGCGACGGCTGACGAAAATCGAGCTTGAAGTGCAAGCGTGAGCTGCCGTCGCCGGCGCCGGACGAGCGTTTGAAGTCGTAGCCGAACGTATATTTCTGTCCCGGCCGAAGCGGCGGAATGCCACGCGAATCGACTTTGCCCGTGCCGCCGAGATCGATGTCGACGAACTGCAGCACGTTTGAGGCCTGTTTGGCTTTACCGACGTTCTGGACGACGCCGCTGAGATGGTAGATGGTGTTTCCCGCTTGTTGTGAGCTGCTCGCGACGCGCACTGAAACGATGGCCGGATCGGCGCCGCTGCACGCCGTGTTTTGCGCGAGGAGCAAGGTACCCAAAAATACAGTAAGAAGCATGGGTCGCTTATACCCGCATGGAGAGATTTGAAGGCTTCCCCCCACGGGGGCTGCGTTTTCTGCGTGATTTAGCCAAACACAACGATCGTGTTTGGTTCATGGAGCGCAAGCACGTCTACGAAGAGGACTTGCTGCTTCCGATGCAGCGGTTGGTCAACGAGCTCTCCAACCGCTTCGAGCGCAAGCGCATTCCGGTTTACGGCGATCTACGCCGCTCGATTTTCCGGATCTACCGCGACGTGCGCTTCAGCCGCAACAAGCTTCCGTACAAGACGCACTTCGCGGCATATCTTTCTCCCGACGGCGGACGACACACTCCGGGCGGACTCTACATCCACGTCACGCCGAAAGACCCGTTCCTCTCGCTCGCGTTCTACGACATGCATCCCAAATTGCTGCAGCGTTGGCGCATGACGATGGCCGAGGATCCGAAGGACTTCACCAAAGTGATCCGTGCGCTTGGGCGCACGAAGCTCAAGCTCATTCATCCTGACGATGAAGACGATTCGTTGCAGCGCATGCCGCGCGGCTTCATGCACATGAACGACACGCCGCTCGCACCCTATTTTCGGTTGCGCCATTTTTTGATCCACGACGATCTTCCGGTGAAGATGCTGAACTCGCGCGCGCTCGTCGAGCGCTCCGTTCGTTTCGTCGAGCGTTGCTTGCCGCTACTGGCGTACGGCTGGCGCCTGGCTGCCGAGACCTTCGAGCCAACCGCGTCTGACGAGTTCTATTGAGGGGCGGTTAAGAATACGGGTACTGACAAGCTGAGTCCCAGAAATCTATGTTAGGAACAGGGTATGGCCGTTCGCTTGTTGGCCGCCATAGCGGCATTTGTATTGTCTTCCGTCGCTCGCGCTCGCGCAGGTCGCGCCGCCCGACGGCGCCCCTCCGCAGCGGGCGCCGATCTATGCGCCCGAACCCGGCTCGCAGTTCAGCGGAACCCTGCTGCAGAGCGTTAACTCGAAAACCGCGCGCGTCGGCGACCAGATCGTGCTCGTCAACGTGAACTCATTCGACGGTTCGATCAGCGGCGCGCGTATGTTCGGACGCGTCGCTGCCGCGCAACGCGCCGGCCAAGGACAGAGCGGCCAAGTTTATCTTTCCTTCGATACGCTGCAACTCGCAAACGGCTCGATCTATCCGATCGCAGGCGAAGTCACGCAAGTCAACGTCAAGACGGCCAACAACGGCGCGAAAGAAGCACTCGGCGCGCTCGGCGGTATGATCGTCGGCAACATTCTCGGTAAGTGGATCGGGACGAACTATGGCGGACTCTTCGGTGCCGCGGGCGGTTATCTCGTCGCGAAAAACAATAAGTGCGGACATCAGCATTCCGGCCAACTCGAGCGTGAACGTGCGTCTCATTCCGCCGCATCCGCAAGAACAGGACCGCGGGAACGGCTATTCTCCGGCTGAACCGCAGCCGCAAAATGCGCCGCCCCAGCCGAATGCGCCGCCAACTCCGCCGCAGCCGGAAAACTCACAGACCTTCCGCTAGGTTTTCGAAACCGCGACCCAGGAGCGGAAATAACCGGCATCTTCGATTGAAAACGCCGGCTCTGCGATGCGCAGCGGCGCAAAGCAGTCGACGGCGACGGCCAGCTCGTCGGTCGCATGTTTTCCGAGCGAGGCTTCAACTGCGCCGGGCTGCGGACCGTGAATCGCACCCGCCGCGTGCAGCGTGATCGAGCGCTCTTCGATGCCGCGGCGGCTCATGAAGTTACCGCTGGCATAGTAGATGATCTCATCGCAATCGACGCTTGCATGATTGTACGGCGCGGGCACGGCTTGCGGGTGATAATCGAACAGCCGCGGCGCGAACAAAATAAACGCCGCGCCCGGCGCTTCGAAGATGACGTGCGTCGAGGGCGGCTGATGCAGCTTGCCGGTCACCGGCGCATAGTCGTCGGCGCTGAAGGCGACCGGATAGCAATATCCGTCCCAACCGACGACGTCGAAGGGATGATTCTGCACGATATGGATCGCGGTTCGCCCGCGCGCGCTGATGCGCACTTCGAATTCACCTTGCTCGTCGTGCGGTTCGCGCAGAACCGGGGCGCGAAAATCGCGTTCGTAATACGGCGCATGCTCTTTGACCTGGCCGAACGGATTGCGGAACTTTTCCGGAATCTCGATCGAGCCGCTGCACTCCGCAACGAACAGCTGCGTTTTGCTGTGCGGCTGTAAGCGATATGCGACGCCGCACGGGATGATGAGACAGTCGTGGGCGCGATAGGCGATCTCGCCCAGCGGCGACTCCAGAACGCCGTCGCCGGCTTGCACGAAAAGCAGCTCGTCACCACCCGCGTTGCGGAAGAAATACTCCATCGGCTTCGTTGCGGTCGCCGTTGAAATCACGATGTCGTCGTTGCCGGCAAGCGGGACACGGCCGTCGACGCCGTCGCCTTCGGTTTTCACGCGCGCCGTGAACCAGTGACGGTTCTTCAGCGGATCGTTCGGCATGAAGCGCACAAACGGACGCTCCCAGGCGCGCACGTCGAGCGTCGCGGTCGGCGGCCGCAGGTGGTATGCGAGCGAGTAGATGCTCTCGAAGCCCTTGGTCGAGATCAGCTCTTCGGCATACAATCCGCCTTCCGGCTTGCGGAACTGCGTGTGGCGCTGCGCGGGCAGCTTGCCTTCTCGAACGTAAAACGGCATGCGTGCGCCTTCGGCGCGGCTATGTCAATTGCTTGTCGGAGCTTGCGCAGCTACTACCCCGAACGTCTCCGAGAGATACGTCGCGACGGTGCGGTAATCGCGCAACGCGCCACGCGCCGCGATGAAGCCGTCGGGGCGAATCAAAACATATTGCGGCTCGCCATCCGCACCATACGCACGAAAAACGTTTCCGGTCCGATCGAGCAACTGCGCTCCCGCCACCGCATCGTCGCGCGCGACGATCTGCACGTCGACGAGGTCGACATGGACTTGCATCGCGAGCAGCATCTCGTGTGTGAATTGATCGCGCCGGTACGTGAACACGAGCATCAGATGCCGCAAGGTAGAGAACATCGCAGAAACAGTCGTTTCCTCGCCATCGAGCACACGAATGAACGCTCCGTCAGGTGCGTGTGCACCCGGGCCAGGCTTGGGCGTCGACGCGCGCATGACGATCGGGCTACGCTCGTACGAGACGGGTTGCTCGACGAGTGCCGCTATCCTATCCCTGGGTGACCGAACCTTGCGCACGAGCTTCGCTGCGACGGCCTCCCGCTCGGTCGCATAAGAGTTCAGCACGGTCGCGAATGCACCGTGCCGATACGTCAGCGCGATCTTCCACGCAAGATTTTCCGCGTCTTGAATTCCGGAGTTCATTCCTTGCGCACCGAGCGGCGAATGTGTGTGCGCTGCATCTCCCACGAGAAACACGCGACCACGCGCCATCGTCGACGTGCGGCGCTGGTTCGTCACGAGACGCGAGATCCAGACCGGATCGCCGTAACTGCGGGCTTGTATTCCGGCAAGATACAAAGCCGAGCGAAAATCATCGAGCGTCGGCAAGGATTCAAACCCGGCGGCGCGCTCGATGATCACGCGCGCCAGATCGTTCGGCAACGGAAAGATCGCAACCAGGTTTGCGGTGGTCTGATGGATCGAGACGGCATCGCGCGGAAAATCGGCGTCGATCTGCAGATCGGCGAGCGCGAAGCTCTCCGAAGCTTGCTCGCCGGAAAACTGAACGTCGAGCACATGACGAACCGTGCTGTTCGCGCCGTCGCAACCGATGACGTACGAGTAGTCGGCGGACGTCTCGCCGCCGGGCCCGCGAAAATGCGCGCGGACTTTGCCGGGATCTTGTTCCAGATGCACGAGCCGTATGCCGCGCTCGATTTGCTTTCCGTTGCGAACCGTCAACCACTCACCGAGAATGCGTTCGGTTTCGCTCTGTGGCACGGCTAACAAGTCAAGCTCTTGTTGCACGATCGCCTTTTGTTCCGTGTGCACGAACACTTCGCGATAGTGCAAGCCGCGCTCGACCAGCATCGCCGCGACCTCGATCCGTTCGAAAAGCTGCATGCTTCGACGTTGTATCGCGAGCGCGCGCGATTCACGCATCGGCTCCGGCACCCAGTCGACGATGCGAACGGGTACGCCGTAGCGCGAGAGCTGAATCGCGAGCGTTAGTCCGGTAGGCCCCGCGCCTACGATCAAGACGTCTGCCATTACCTCAGCCCTTCCCGGCCGAGGTCAGGTTATCTTAGGTCCCGTAGCGGCGTTGACGCCGTTCGTAGTCTGCGAGCGCAGCCACGAGATCGGCCTCACCAAAATCCGGCCACAGCGTCTCGGTCCAAGAAAACTCGGCGTATGCGGATTGATACAAGAGGAAGTTCGGAGATCCGGCGCTCGCCGCCGGTGCGAATGACGAGATCCGGATCGGGCAGACCGGCCGTATACAGCCGAGTCGCAATCGTCTCGTCGTCGATCGAGGCGGCCGTCCGAACGCCACGCTCGATTTCACGCGCCAGCGCGCGCACCGCGTCGGCGATCTCACGCCGCCCGCCGTAGTCGATCGCAAGGTTCAACGTGATCCGCGAATTCGTAGCGGTTGAGGAGCACAAGCGTTCGAGCGCTTCGCGCGTTGGGAGCGGAAGCGCCGCAAGCCGGCCGCACAGCCGTACGCGCACGCCGTCGCGGACGAGATCGTGCACCTGTCCGTTGGCCGCAAGGCGGCACAGCTCCATGATGCTGCGCGTCTGATCGATGGGACGCGACCAATTCTCTTCGGAGAACGCGAAGACGGTCAACACTTCGATGCCTGCGCGCGCAGCTGCTTCGACGGTGCGGCGTAGCGCATCGACGCCGAGCCGGTAGCCTTCGTTGACGGGAAGACCCTTAGACCGCGCCCAGCGGCGGTTGCCGTCCATGATGATTGCGACGTGCCGCGGTACAGTCGTTGTCATGTAGCTGAAGCCTTCCGAAAAGTCGCCGCAGCGTGTTCGTGCACATCGTTGACGAGCGATTCGAGCTCGTCAACATATGCAAGGAAACGCGCACGGCCGGTGCGAGTGATACGATAGATCGTTTGCGGACGGCCACGATCGCCGCGCATGCGGCGGGCATCGACGACGCCCAGCTCACGAAGCGCGAAGAGATGGCGATTCAAATTTCCGTCGGTTAGTCCGCACGCAGCTTGCAAGTCGGCGAACGAAAGACCTTCGGCGTTTGCAACGAGGCACGTACACACGGCGAGCCGTCCACGCTCGTGAAAGATGCGCTCGAGACCCGTGTATGCAAACGGCGCTTCTCTCACAGCCAGAACTCCGCGCGATCGCGCGCCAAGCACATGCCGATGACGATTTGCCCGAAACCGAATCCGAGCGGCATCACCCACCATGCAAGCGAGAACCCCGAAAACGGCAGCAACAACGCAATCGAAATCACGCCGAACGCGCCGGCAACCGTCATCACGCTGGCGGGGACGAGCGACCGCGACGCAAACAAACCGACGGCGTACGCGCCGTACCAAATGCCGGGAAGGAAGCTCCACACGTTCGCCGTCGCGAGCGCGAGCGTGAGCGTCCCGCCGAACACAAGCGCAGGTAGAATCGCCACCGCGGCGATCCGGCTCTGCTCGACGGCATGCCGGCCGTGATTGCGCAATAGCCAGAAACCGACCGCGCCGTAGTTCAATGCAAGCGCGATCGCGAGTGTCGACAGCCAAATCGTGTCATACACGCGCAGTTCCGGAGCCGTCGACGGATGCGGGGCTACGATGCTTTGCAGCACGCCGGCGAAGAGGCCGACAATGCCGCTGGCGATTGCAGCAAAACCCGAGAAGCCGGGAAAACGTTGTACGCTCGCGAGGCGTAGGCGGACTTCGGCCAAATCTGCCGCTGCTTGCTGGCGATCCACCCTAGCTTTGTACCACAAAGCCAGGGGGACCGCAAGCTAAACCGCGATTTCGTCCTCGGCCGCTAACCGTGCGCCGATCGCGATCATTGCACGCCCGAGCGCGAATACGAACGCCGCGAGACGTTGCCTTCGTTTGCGTGAGCTGGGTTTTGCCGCACGGGCGAGTCGCGCGCGACGTGCTTCGTCGAGCAACGCTTCGCGACGCTCTTCGCCGAGTGCGGAGAGGGAATGCGAAAACATCTCCGTGCCTTTCATGAGAACGCATTAGGAAATAATCTGCCAAAGGCCAGAGCAGTGAGCGCTTATGCGCCCATTAAAAAAGCCTCCAGCTTTTCGCGGAGGCTCATCGTCAGTCTATTTTGTGTTTAATAGACTGCGGAAAGCACCCGCGAAAGAAGATTCGTGCCGAACGGAACGCCGTAATTGAGACAGATCGACATCATTTAGACCTCCTTTCTTGGTATGCGTCTTAGGCTATCAGAGCGATGAAATAAAGTCAACCCGAATTAGTGTGCAGTCCAACCGCCATCGATAGCGATAGCCGCACCGGTAATCGATCGCGCGGCGTCTGTACACAAATACGTAATGAGCTGCGCAATCTCGTCGGGCATGATGAAACGCTGCGTCGGCATGTTGACGAGGAACGCGCGCTTGAGCGCTTCCTCTTCAGTGATTCCGCCGTACGACCGCGCGAGGTCCGCGGCTTGGCTCTTCACGAGATCCGTGAGCACCGCGCCCGGGCAAACCGCATTGGCCGTCGTTCCGATCGGCGCGCCTTCGAGCGCCGTCGCTTGCGTTAGACCAATGACGCCGTGCTTCGAGGCGACGTACGCCGGCTTGTACTCCGTCGCGATGATGCCTTGAACGCTTGCGAGGTTGACGATGCGTCCGCGGCCGCGCGCTTTCAGGTGCGGCCAGACGGCTTTCGTCATGTTGAATACGCCGTCCAAATCGATCGAACGCACCAAATCCCACTTTTCATCAGGGAACGTTTCGATCGGGCTGACGAACTGAATTCCGGCGTTGTTGATCAGATGGTCGATCCCGCCGAAATCTTCGGCGATCTTCGCGACGGTGCGCGCGATCGTCGGACGATCCGTGACGTTCACAACGTACGAACGCGTCACGACGCCGGTTTGCTCGGCGACCGAGCGCGCGGTTTCCGCGACGGTTTTCTCGTCGATGTCGAGCAATGCAATCGCTGAGCCGGCTTTTGCCAACTCGAGCGATGCGGCCGCACCGATGCCGCGACTCGCGCCGGTTACGACGCTGACGCGGCCATCGAGCGTTATAAAACCGTTAGCCGTTCTCTTTGAGGATGTTAACGATTCCCGCGAGGACATCGCTGGCTTCTTCGGATGCGGGTTGGCAAGTCCCCGCGCCGAAATGACCGCCGCCACCGTGCTCGAGCAACAGCTCACCGATATTCGTTTTGCACGTGCGATTCAAGATGCTGTGTCCGACTTGAATGCTCGTGAACTTTTTGTTGAAGCCATCGGCGACACGCACCGAAACGTTCGCCTCAGGGAAAAGCGTGTAGATCAGAAAACGATTTCCGTGCGGCAAATCGCCTTCGCCACGAAAATCGGTGATGACGACGTTACCGTCGGCTTTCGAATTTTCTTTGAGGGACTTCAGGAAGGCTGCTTCTTCCTCACGGAGCTTCGCGACGCGCTCTTGTACTTGCGAATCCTTCAGCACATCTTCCGCGCTCTTGTGCTTGACAAGCTCCATCACGTGCCGGAAATACGGGCGAAAATCCGAGAGCCCGGTGCGCGGATCGAGCGTGTAGCCGACCAGAATCCAACCTTTCGGCGAGACGATGTCGTCGCGCGTCAGCTCGGCGGCATCCATTTTATCGGTCGCCTCGAGCAAATTCTCATACTTCGCAAACTTCGGCGACTTGTAATGATTCGCGATCACGCGCGCGGCGCTCGGCGCAACGTCGTATGCACCCGCGAAATCATTCCACGAGGCGTCAGCTTGACTGATGTGGTGGTCGAACCACAATCCCGCGCGTTCGTCGAACGGCAGATTCGCCAGGATGTCGTTTTTCGTGAGCGTAGCTTTGCCGTCTTGGACATCTTTTGGATGCGCGAAATCGACCTCATCGATCTGTTCGACTTCGGAGAGCAAAATCGCACAAGTCAAGCCGTCTAGATCGGCTCGCGTTACTAGCCTCATGAAACGCCCCTTCGCTAACGAGGGTACGGCTCCTTATGGCGCTTGAGGTCGACCATGTCCGGCGTTCTTTCGGCTCGGTCCCGGCCGTAAGAGACGTTAACTTTTCGGTCACGTCAGGGACGACGTTCGGGCTGCTCGGACCGAACGGCGCCGGCAAGACGACGACGATGCGGATGATCCTGGGCATCCTCGTGCCGGACGGGGGTGCAGTGCGGTGGCGCGGAGCGACGATCGATCGCGGCAGCCGGCGACATTTCGGATATCTGCCCGAAGAGCGCGGACTCTACGGGAAGCTGAAGGTTAAGGAACAGATCGTCTACTTTGCGAGGCTACACGGTTTGCGCGCGTCCGAAGCGGCCGAAAAAGCCGACCGTTGGATCGCAGATTTGGACCTCGCCGAATACGCCGACCGTCCCTGCGGCGAGCTCTCCAAGGGCAACCAACAAAAAGTCCAAGTCGCGTGCGCGGCCGCGCACGGTCCCGATCTGCTGATCCTCGACGAGCCATTTTCGGGACTCGATCCGGTCAACGCGCAGACGGTCTACGAAAGGCTTGAAACGTTGCGCAAGAACGGGACGACGCTGGTGCTCTCGAGCCATCAAATGTGGCAGCTCGAGACGCTCTGCGATTCCTTTTGCATCATCGCGAACGGAACTGCGCGCGCCGCGGGAACGCTCGCGTCTTTGCGCGCCACGTGGCCGACGCGCACGATCGTCGTGCAGCCCGATGACCCGCGACTCCGCGACGTTTTCACGACGATGAACGATGCGCACGTCTTACCGGCTGCGAACGGCGAGCTGCGCGCTAGCGTGCCGAGCGGGACGGATTTCGCTGCGTTGCTTCGCAGGCTCGTTGCGGCAGCACCCGTGACGCGCTTCGAGCCGCTCGAGCCGTCGCTCGAGGAAATCTATCGTCGCGCGGTTACGGAGCCGGCGTAGCGTGTTCGCGGATTTCGGGTTGGTTTTCGGCGCCGAATTCATTCGGCGCGTTCGCTCGCGGCCGTTTCTGATCGGCACCGGGATCGGCGTGCTGATGATCGGCGTCTTTTCCGTTCTGCCGGCGATGCTGGAGCGTGGCGTCTCGAACTCGGCCAAACAAATCGGCGTCACCGGAGCGCCCGCCGTGCGCTCGCAAGCTGAGGAACTATTAGGCGCCGACGATTTCACCATCGTGGACGTCGACGCCACCCCTGCGCACGTAACGCACGCGTTTCTGCACGAGCACAACGACATCGCGGCGCTCGTCGACGTCGAGAAAGATAAAGGCGGCTTGCGCGCCGTCGTCTACGCCGACGATCCCGGAACGTTCCCGGCAGGACGCATCACGCGCGATCTTGCGCCGCTCAATATCGCACTCGGAACCGGCATTCCGGCCCAGCTCGTCGCAAAGTTCAGATCGATCCGGATCGACGTGCGGGGCGTCGGCGGGCGCTTCGATAACGCAACGCGTGCCGACGCCACGCGCGGCGTGACGATGTTTCTCGTCTTCATTCTGTATCTCATTACGCTGCTCAACAGTCAGATGCTGATGGCTTCCGTTGCGGAAGAGAAGACGAGCCGCATCGCGGAGTTGCTCGTTGCTGCAATCTCGCCCGCTGCGCTGCTGGGCGGTAAAGTCCTCGCAACCGGACTGGCGGGAATTTTGCAGCTCGTGATCTGGTCCATTGCGGAACTCGTTGTCGGCACGAAAGCCGGCGCAATCGAGAACTTTGCGGCGTTGACGAGCGCGATTACACCCGAGATCGTCATCGTTTTCCTGATCTTCTTCGTGCTCGGCTTCTTGGAATATTCGCTGCTCTACGCCGCAGCGGCGTCGTTGATCAGCCGGACGGAAGATCTCGGGGTCGTTCACGCTCCCACTGGTCCTGCCCGTGATCGCGGCGTTTCTCATCGCGCAGTTCGCGCTTGAAGCTCCGAACTCACAAACGGTCGTGGTGACGAGCTTCATCCCGTTGTTGTCGCCGTTCGTGATGTTCGCGCGTTACATGGTCGCGACGATCCCGCTCTGGCAGGTCGGCATCGCCGTGCTGCTCAACATCGGAGCGCTTGCGGTGATCGTCCCCTTCGCGGGAAGGCTATACCGTGTAGGGCTGCTCCTGTACGGCCGCCCACCGAAACTTTCACAGATTTGGGCGGTGTTGCGGACGTAGTCCGTGACAAAACTCTTTCCGATCCTCGCCATCACGTTCGTCGACGTCTTGGGATTCACACTGCTGATCCCGCTGCTTCCCTATTACGCGGAGCATTACGGGGCGAAGCCCTTTGTGGTCGGCGCGATCGTCGCGACGGTCGCCGTATTCGGTTTCTTGGCTTCTCCGGTTTGGGGACGAATCAGCGACCGCGCCGGCCGGCGCGTCGTCTTGATCGCTGCGCAGTGTATTTCCGTATTTTCGTACGTCCTGCTCGGAATCGGAGGGTCGTTGACGATGATCTTCGTCGCGCGCGCAATCGAAGGAGTCGCGGGCGCAACGATGGGCGTCACGGGGTCCTACGTTGCGGATCTCACTGAACCGAAGGACCGGCCGCGCGCGTTTGGCCTCGTCGGCGCAACGTTCGGTTTGGGATTCTTGTTCGGGCCGGTCATCGGGGGTCTGCTCGTCCGCTACGGATATCCTGTGCCGTTCTTCTGTGCGGCGGCGCTGCAAGTCGTCACGATCGTCCTGACGGTCGCGATTTTACCCGAGTCGCACCAACCTCCCGAACATCCGCCGACGCTGCGTGACATCGTGTCGTCGCTGGCGGAGCCTGCGTTGCGCACGTTGCTTTTGCAGGTGCTCTTTTTCGCGCTGTTCTTCACAATGTGGGTCACCGTTTTCGCGCTCTTCTCGGAGCGCGTGCTCGGTTTCGGGCCGTCGCAAACGAGCCTGCTCTACGCCGCATTTGCTGTGATCGGCGTGAGCGTACAACTCTTCCTGATCGGCCGGCTTACGGACCGGTTCGGTCCACGTAACATCTTGCTGACGGGATTTTCACTCGGCGTGATCGCGATGGCGTACGTCGGTTTCGTCCACGATTTGCCGACGTTTTTTGTCACGCTCGTCTTGTGGGCGCTCGCGAATTCATTCGTGCGGCCGACGCTCGGTGCCCTCGTCTCCGATTGCGCACCACCCGACCGGCGCGGAACGATCATGGGCGTGAACGATTCGCTGAACTCGTTCGCGTTCATCGTCGGACCGCTCGTCTCCACGACCGTGCTGACGATCAACGTGCACTACGTCGGTATCCTTCCCGTCATGTGTGGGCTGATCGCAATTGCAATCGGCGTAACACGCCCGCGGCACGCGATCGCATGAGCCTCATTCTCGTACCCACGCCGCTCGGCAACTTGCGCGACATTACGCTGCGTGCGCTCGACGCGCTGCGCGAAGCCGACGCGATCGTCGCCGAGGACACGCGCGTCGCGCGGCGTCTCTTGAGCGCGCTCGACATTCCTGCGCCGAAGCTGTTGCACTATGACGAACATTCGGCCCGCAGTACGCTCGATGCGATCATCGAACGCGCGCGAACCGAAACGATCGTGGTCGTGACCGATGCGGGAATGCCCGGCATCTCCGATCCCGGGATCGAGCTGGTGCGGCACGCGCGCACGCACGGCATCAGCGTCGAAGCGCTACCGGGGCCGAGCGCATTCGTGGTTGGAGCGGTGCTGTCGGGTTTCGATCTTGCGCGGTTTTCCTTCGAAGGTTTCGTACCGAGGACGCGACGCGCGCGGCGCGAGATATTTTCGCGGGCGCTCGGATCGGCGAATGACGACCGTCTGGTACGAGGCACCGCATCGGATTGAAGCCACGCTCGAAGCGCTCGCCGAGCTCGCACCGCGCACGCCGATCTTCCTCGCTCGCGAGCTGACGAAGCTGCACGAGCAGCATCTGCGCGGCACGGCGAGCGAAGTACTCGCAGCGCTTGCAAAACCGGTGCGCGGTGAGATCGTCCTCGTCGTTGGGCCGTGAACATCGATGCCACGCCGTCTGCCCCGTCCGACGGCGAAATCGACCGTGCGATCGACGCCGCGCTTTCGGCCGGACGCTCGATCACGGACATTGCCAAAGAGCTCGCAACGAAAGGGCTTGGCGTGCGGCGTGAGCTCTATGCGCGGGCCTCGCGGCGAAAGCAAGCGAAGTGACGGCGCGATGACCGATCCCACGGCGCGCGCCCCGTTTTACGTCACCACGCCGATCTACTACATCAGCGGTAATCCGCATATCGGGCACGCCTACACCGAAATCGCAGCCGACGTGCTGGCGCGGACCGCGCGCACGTCCCGGAAGACGTTCTTTCTCACCGGGACTGACGAGCACGGTGGGAAAGTCGCGAACGCGGCTGCGCAGGCCGGCTTGTCGCCGAAGGCGTGGACCGACCAGCTGATCGGGCGCTGGCAAGGCCTGGCCTCGACGTACGAGATCTCGTACGACGATTTCATCCGCACGACGCAAGCCCGCCATATCTCGGCCTGCATCAAAGTTTTCGAGAAACTCAAAGAGTCCGGTGACGTTTATCTCGGAACGTACGAGGGTTGGTATTGCACGAACGACGAGACGTTCTGGCTCGAATCCGAGCTGATCGACGGACGTTGTCCCAATCCCGAATGCCGGCGCGAAGTGCAGTGGGTCGCGGAAGAAAATTGGTTCTTCCGTCTTTCACGCTATCGCGATCGTCTGCTCGCGCACTTCCGTGCCAACCCGAACTGGGTTCGACCGCAGCGCGTCTACAACGAAATGGTTTCGTTGCTCGAAGAAGGTTTGCACGATCTCTCGATCTCGCGCGCAAATCTCGCGTGGGGAATTCCGCTGCCGTCCGGCGGCGTGATGTACGTGTGGTTCGATGCGCTCCTGAACTACATCACTGCCCTCGATTGGGAGCACGACGGCGAACGATTCAAGACGTTTTGGCCCGCAAACGTTCAATTCATCGGACGCGAGATCGCGCGCTTCCACACGATCATCTGGCCTGCGACGCTATGGGCGCTCGGCCTGCAAGAGCCGCAGCTCGTCTACGCGCACGGTTGGATCACAGTCGAAGGCGAGAAGATGAGCAAGAGCAAGGGCAACGTCATCGATCCGTTCGAGGCTGCTGCCGAGCTCGGCGCCGATTCGATCCGGTACTTCTTGATGCGCGAAGCGCCGTTCGGCAACGACTTCTCGATCTCGCGCGACAAATTTCGTCACCGTCACAACGGCGATCTGGGCAACGATCTCGGCAATCTCTTGCGACGCTCGCTTGCGATGCTGGCGCGCTATCGCGAGAGCATCGTCCCGGCTGCGGTCGAATCGGCGCTAGCTGAGCGTTTTTCCAATCTCGGTGAGGACGTGCAAGCGCGCATCTTCGAGCTCGACTTCCGCGGCGCTCTGGATCGCATTTGGGAGCTCGTAACCGAACTGAACCGCTCGATCGAGGAACGCAAGCCGTGGGTTCTTTTTAAGGAAGGCCGCGACGTCGATCTCGATGCCTTACTCTACGAGCAGTGCGAAGGTCTGCGCTGGCTGGCGCTTTTGCTGCATCCGTTCATCCCGGAAAAAGCCGAAGCGATGTGGTCGCAGCTCGGACTCGAAGGCAAACCCGAAGGCGCGTGGAGCGAGGAGTTGACGTGGGGACGGCTCGCTGCGGGAACCATTACGCGTCCGGGCGATGCGCTTTTCCCGCGTATCGAAACGCCGGTCGAGGCAGGCGTCTAGTTTCCGCTTCCCGAGTCGGGAAATCTGCCCGGAAAATACGTACGGAGCAAGCGATGTGAGCGATGACGGCCCATTGAGCTGGAGTCGGCGACCAACCGGGCTGCGGCGGCGGCAAGGGGAAGTGTTGCAAATTGTTGCGGAACGGATCTTGACGGCGCGGATAGCAGATCGGCCAATAAACGGGCCCCTGATCGAGTGAGTCCCGTCACTGAAGTTCGATCAGAAGTTGACGTAGTAGCACTTGCCGTGCGGATCACCGTTCTAAACGCATCGCTGTCTGCGGCGAGAGAATTCCTTCGCCGTGCGTCAATCATTGCATTGACGCCGGACATGTCGAGGTGCGCGCGCTTCATCGTCCCGGGTGGTGCCGTTGTCGTGACGTGGGTCGGATCGTTGGCCGCACGGGCTGCGTCGATCGTTTGCGCGAAACGCTGGTTCATTTCGTTCAGCTGCCGCCTGCGTCAACTTGTTTGGATTCAATTTTGGGTACGGCGATGCGCGCGACTTCCTGCGGCTTGTTGACGGCGACGTGTTCTTTTGCGTGCGGGACGATCTTCGCAAGCTCTTGCGGAGCGGAGCGCGGAACAGGAACGACTCGCGGAACCGGTTTCGCGATTGGTTGCGCCGCAATCGGAGCCTGCGGTCGAGCCTGCGGGCGCGGCGGCAGCGGTATCGGCTTGGCAGGCTGCGGTTTCGGCTGAGGACGCGGCTGCGTGCGCTTCTCGATCGTGATCGTCGTTGAGAGCGCGACGTCTTTCTCTTCCTTCTTTTCCGCCTGCTGCAAAAGCTTTGCGATCGAGGTCTGATGAAACATCGCGAGGCCTCCGAACAGCAAATGCAACACAAACGAGACCACGATTGCGATCTCGAGTAGGCGGTAACTGCGCTTCTTGATGTCGGAGCGGGAAATCATCTGAACTTTTGGCGTGTTTCGGCGCCCTCGCGCTGGGGTGCCTCTGATAAGGAAGCGGTCTTTGCCTTAAAAGAACCTGGGAATGGCCAGGGATTGTTGCGAATCGGGGCTGCGTGATCGATACACACGCACATCTCCACGATCCTCAATTCGACGACGACCGCGCCGAAGTGCTCAGGCGTGCGCGAGAGGCCGGAGTCGAGACCATCGTTACGATCGGTTGCGATCTCGACGACAGCGAGCGAGCGATGCAGCTCGCCGACGACGCCGGCCTGGCGTGGACGCTGGGAGTTCATCCGCACGAAGCAAAGGACGCTCCGGCGAATCTCACGGAGGCGTTCGACGCGCTGCTGGCCCGGGCGCCGATGCAACCGCGCGCGATCGGTGAGACCGGCCTCGACTTCCACTACGATCATAGTCCGCGCGACATGCAGGTGAAAGTAATGGAAGCGCAGCTCGCGTACGCACGCGCGCGCGACATGCCGCTCGTCTTTCACCAACGCGAAGCATTTCCAACTTTCGTCGAAACGCTGCGCAAGAACAAGTTCGACGGAATGCGCGGAATCGTGCACTGCTTTAGCGGTACGGCCGCCGAAGCGCGAACGCTCACGAACGAATTCGGACTTCTTCCTTGGAATCGGTGGCGTCGATAACGTTCAAAAACTCGGATCGACTTGCGCGAAGCGGTGCGCGCCGTCGGCGTCGAGCACATCGTCCTCGAAACCGATTGCCCCTATCTCGCCCCACAGCCGAAACGCGGCGAGCGTAACGAACCCTCTTTCATGACCTACACGGTCGACCGCTTGTGCGAGGTGCTCGTCGTACGATCGTATCGAGTTGCTCGGCGTTACGAGCAGAAACGCACGGGAATTGCTCGCCCTATGACAAAGCAGGTCGCCTTGCAAAAAGGCACTGCAGTCCGTGACATGTTCGCGGCGATCGCACCCCGCTATGACACTGCGCAACCGAATCCTCACTGCCGGCGTCGACGAATCGTGGCGGCGCCGTGCCGTACGCGAGCTGGCCGCGCCACCGGGAGGAAACGTTCTCGATTTGTGCACCGGTACCGGCGATCTCGCATTCCATTTGATTCGCAGCGACAAAGCGATGCACGTGACGGGTCTCGACTTCTGCGAGCCGATGCTTTCCGGCGCACGCGAACGTGCCATACGTGAAGATCAGCAGCATCGCGCAACCTTCGTTTGCGGCGACGTGCTGGCGCTGCCGTTTGCGGACCAATCCTTCGACGGCGCGACGATGGGTTTCTCGATGCGCAACGTCGTCGACATCACCGCAACGCTGAGCGAAATTCGCCGCGTGCTGCGTCCGGGCGCGCGCTTCGTGAACCTCGACGTCTCCAAAGCGCACGAATCCGCTAATCAAGAGGCTCTTCGATATCTACTTCTACCGGCTCGTACCGTTGATCGGCGGACTCATCGGCGGCTCGCGCGCCGCATACAGCTATCTGCCGCAGTCGCTCACGAATTATCCGGATGCCGATGGCCTGGCCGCGCGCTATCGCGACGCCGGTTTTCACGACGTGCGCATCATCCGTCTCGGAATGGGCGCAATCGCAATCCACGTCGGAGTCGCGCCATGATCGAGCCGCGTAGCGCAAGCGAGCGCGATCTGTACGCGCTGGTCGAGGATTTCTTCCGGCATCGTTTTCAAACCGACAATCCGCTGATCACCGAAGCCGTCCGGCGCATGCTGGCGGCGGGCGGAAAGCGTTTGCGTCCGCGCATCACGCTGCTCGCTGCCGAAGCGATGGGCGGGAACGCCGCCGATCATCTCGCGCTTGCAGCGTACATGGAGCTGATCCACGTCGCGACGCTGATCCACGACGACGTCGTCGACGGCGCAGAAACACGGCGCGGCGTCAACGCGACGGCGGTCGATTTCGGGAACCGCATCAGCGTGCTCGCCGGCGATTATCTCTTCGCTTGGATCTTCAAGAACGTGACCGCAGCTTACGACGCGCCGATTCCGCACATTCTCTCGGCGACGCTCGCCGCGATCTGTGATGGCGAAGTTCTGCAGCTGCGCGCGATGGGAAATTTGGATTTGCCGTTTGACGAATACGTCGAGATCGTCGAGAAGAAAACCGCCACGTTGTTCGGTGCGTCCGCCGAGTGCGGCGCGATCTGCGGCGGGCAAGGCGCGGGCGTTCGTGCGCTGCGCGAGTTCGGGGTTCACTACGGGATCGCGTTCCAGATGATGGACGATCTGCTCGACGTCACGTCGGATGAGGCGCGCTGGGCAAGCCCGTCGGCAACGACCTGCGCGAACGCAAGATGACGATTCCGCTCATCTGCGCGCTGAAAAAGGGCGACGCCGAGTTTCGCGCGCGTGTCGAGGAGTTTTTCGATGCGGAGCTCGACGAGCAGGCCGAGTCGGCAGCGATTGCCGGTCTGATCGCGCGGCATGGGGCGCGTCGGCGCATTCGAGGCTACCCACGACGCGATCCACACGTACGTCGAGCGGGCAAAGCTGGCCCTCGGCGGCTTAGGAACCGGGCGAAAACCCCGCCCGCGAGGAGCTTGCTCCGCTCGCCGACCGCCTCTCTCGGAACTCCTAATGGCCTTCTAAAGAGTAAGACTAATGGTCATGGACCGAGCGCAGCGGAGTCGTGCAAGGGCACCGGCGTTATTGCGAGGTCGGTTGGGGGGCCCCATGCGAAGCATGGGGGGCGCGGAGCCGGGGGCGGAGCGCCTTTAAACCGAAGCGCCTTTAAAACTGGAGGAAACATGTTTGGGAGTCCAATGGAGATTGCGCTCGTAGTCGGCGCAGCGGTTCTGCTCTTCGGAGCCGACAAGTTGCCGAAGCTCGCGCGCAGTCTCGGAAACGCGAAAAAAGAATTCGTGGTCGGTCAGGCTGAAGCCGACGTCGCTGCCGAACGCGCTCGCGAAGAAGCGCGTAAGCAAGCCGATGAAAAGAGCCGCAGGCGCGACGACGACCACTACCACGACGACGCCGTAGTAAAGCTTGTTGCTTGAACGCCGCCGTTCCGCGGGCGACGGCGAATCCGAGTGGGACCAAAAGGAGATGACGTTCACGGAGCACCTGCGGGAGCTCCGTAATCGTCTCATGGTTTGCGCGATCACGATAACCGTGATCGGGATCGGGATGTTCTATCCGTCGATCTACGTCATCAACTGGATGAAGCGCGAGTATTATCCGAACGTTACGCTCCACGCGTTCGGTCCGGTCGACGCCGTCGGCACGATGTTCCGGTTCTCGCTCTACAGCGCGATCGTCATCGGTTTGCCGGTGATCATGCATCAGATCTGGATGTTCGTCGTGCCGGCGATCCATCCGAAGACGCGCAGCATGGTCTACAAGCTGATCGCACCGTCGATCGTCGCTTGCGATCGTCGGGATCTTGTTTGCGCACTTCGTCGTCATCCCGGTCGTGATCAGAGGGACGACGCTGCTGACCAGCTTGGTCGCGACGGAGACGTACGGAATCGGCTCGACGCTCAATCTCGTGCTGATGCTCTTCCTTGCGTTCGCGCTGATCTTCCAATTGCCGATGATCCTGATCATGCTGGCACGAATCGGCCTCGTCAGCTCGAAATCACTGCGCACGTTCAGGCGCTACGCGATCATGGGCTCGCTCCTGGCGGGCGGCATCGCCGCGCCCGACGGCCAACCGACCACGATGATGCTGATGGCGGCGCCGCTGTACGTGCTCTACGAAGCCAGCATTTGGATCATCATCGTGCTGGAACGGTCGTGGCAGCGCGAGAGCGCTCTCACGTAGTCTAGGATCAATGGCGACCGCCGCCGAGCACCTGCGGGCCGGCCTGCAGGAGACCGTTGACGACTTCTTACGCTTGTTCGCCAGCGTTTATTTCGCCGTGTCGCTGTTCGCGGTGTGGGGCGTTCTCACACTGATCGGCGTCATCGTCGAGCAAGGCAAGACGCAAGACTTTTACTGGGCAAACTATTCGCCACCGCTCGCCCGCTTGATCCTGCGGCTCGATCTCGACAACATCTATCACAGCCTCGCATACGTCGGGATCATCGGGCTGATTCTCACGTCGCTCGCGGTCTGCACGTTCAAGCGCGTGATTCCCGCGCGGCTTCCGCCGCTGCGCGCGGTGACGATCGATCGTATCCCGCTCCACGCTACGATCCCGGTCGAAGGCGACGAGCGCGAGATTCGCGATCGCATCGAGCAATTTTTCCGTTCGACGGGCTGGTTCGTGCGCAAACGCGAGCTGGGCGGCGAGGAATGGACGTTCGCGGATCGTCACAACTGGGCGCGGCGCGGCGTTCTCGTCGCGCACATCGGCTTCGTGATCATCGCGGCGGGCACGACCTGGTATTGGGCGCGCGGATTCAGCGGCGAGATCGCCGATCCTTACCGGAGCAGACGGCAACGATTCCGCAGACCGGCGCGCAGATCAAGCTCGACCACTTCAACTATCGCTACGAGCCGATTCAAACCAAAGCCGGACTCGTCTATCAGCCGATCGACTACGTCTCGCAGGTGCAGTACGTCGGGAAAGACGGCGTCGCGCGCTTGGCGACGATTCGCGTCAACCATCCGCTCGACATCGACGGGACGCTCTACTATCAGGCGGCCTACGGATTCGGCGCACAGTTCGTTCTCACGAAGGACGGCCGCGCCACGCCGAACTCGCCGCCCTACCTTTTAAAGGAAGGCGATTCATTCTCGGTCGGCGGCGACCGTGCGCTCGAGTACGATCAATTCGTCGGAACTGTCGATCGCTAAAACAGGACGTCCGACCGCCGATCCGCGTCCGAACAATCCGGCGGTCGTCGTGCGCATGATCGCCGGCGACACTGCGATTGGCCGCGGGCATGATCCCGGTCGGTTCGTCGCTCGATCTCGGCGGCGGCTACCGGCTTTCCGTTCCCGCGCTACGCGATTTACAGCGGCTTTCAGTACCGCTACGATCCCGGGATGGCGCTGGTTGGTATCGGTGCTCTCGTATTGCTGACCGGTTTGTGCACGGCATTCTATTTTCTGCCGGCGCGCTTGTTCGTGAAGCTGACCGGCAGCGGACGGAAATGGAATCTCGGAATTGCCGCGACAACGGTAAAGGGTTACGAAGTCTTCGAAGATCAGTTTCGGGAGCTTGTTGCGGCCTTGCGCCGCGCGGCCACTGGAGGGGAAACAAACGCATGCAGTTAGATCAAATTCTGCTCGCCGTCGCCATCGCCGCGTACGTCACCGGCGCGCTCGTGTTGATTGCGTACTTCCTCTCACGGAGCGAGCTGATGCTGCGCATCGGGACGCCGCTTGCGATCGTCGGATGCGTCGCGCAGTTTGCCGAGCTGGGCACGCGCTGGGCGATCTCCGGCATTTGGCCGCTCACCAATCTCTACGGCTCGCTTTCGCTTTTCTCGGCGATGGGCGTGCTGATTTTTCTGATCTTCGCCTTCCGCTATAAAGTCTGGTTTGCAGGCGGCTTCGTGCTGTTGATCGCCGCGATCGCGCTCGGCTACGCGACGACCTGGAACGAAGGTTTCATGCCCCCGGTTCCGGCGCTGCAATCCTATTGGATCAAAATTCACGTACCGCTCGTCGTCTCGTCGTACGCCTCGTTCATGCTTTCGTCCGTCGTCTCGGTGCTGTATCTGATCAAGTACTACGGCGAACGGCACTTCGCGAGCGGTTCGACCATGAAAGCTGCCGCCGCAACAGCGGCTGGTTCGATTCCGGTAACGATGCAAAGCACGTACACCGCGCTCTCGGACGACGACATCGTAATCGGCACGCCGCGCGGCGATACGCCGGCGATTGCCGCCGCTGCGGAAAGGGGCAACCCGGTCGCGCTGTGGCTGGCGACATTGCCGAGCCTCGCGAAGCTCGACGTGATGATCTATCGCGTCGTCGGCGTCGGTTTACCGTTGCTCACGATCGGAATCATCACCGGCGCGATGTGGGCGAAAGAATCATGGGGAGCGTACTGGCAATGGGATCCTAAAGAGACCGCAGCGCTCGTCTCGTGGATCGTCTACGCTTCGTACATGCACTTGCACACCCGCAACGCATGGCGCGGCATGCGCTCGGCCTGGCTATCCGTGTTCGGATTCGCGACGATCATGTTTTGCTATCTCGGCGTGAACATCTGGATCAGCGGTCTGCACTCGTACAAGGTCTGACGCGGGCGATCAGTTTAAGGTAGCGAGCGTAGCAGCTCGACGACGAGCGCGGTGCGCTCGGCCAGCCCATCTACCATGATGTGCTCGTGCTCGGCGTGCGCGCCTTCACCGACCGCACCAATGCCGTCGAGGACGCTTGCGCCGACAGCGGCTGCGAAGTTCCCGTCGCTTCCGCCGCCGACCGATGCTTCCTCGAGCAAAAAACCGAGACGCGATGCAACTTCGCGAGCGCGGGTGTAGAGGGCGGAAATCTTCGGCGTGCGTTCCATCGGCGGACGATTGAGTCCGCCCGTCACCGTGAACTTCGCCTCGGGATGATGCGGACGAAGCGCGCGCATCGCTTTCTCGATACGCTCCGCTTCCGCATTCGTAGCAACACGCATGTCAATGTCACCGCGCGCGTATGCGGGGATCGTGTTGCGCACCGTGCCGCCGGCTACGACGTCGACGTTGATCGTCGTTCCGGCCGCAGGGTCGTTCAGCGCATGAATCGCGAGCGTAGCGCGCGCGAGCTCGTCGATTGCGTTGATGCCTTTTTCCGGTTCGGAGCCCGCGTGCGCGGCACGGCCCTCGACCTCGACGGTATAGATACCGACGCCTTTACGCGCGGTCTTCACCTTGCCGTGAAACGACGGCTCGAAAACGAGCGTTGCGCGCGACGTGCGCGCTTCTTTCTCGATCCGACTTCGGGAGGTCAGGCTACCAATCTCCTCGTCAGAGTTTACAAAAAAGACGATCGACGGCGCACTGAGATCTTCGTGCAAGAGTTTCGCAGCCCAAAGCGCTTGCACCAAGCCGGCTTTCATATCGAAGATGCCCGGGCCGCGCGCGACTCCATCGGAAACGGTGAACGGTTTGCGCACGAGCGTCCCGGCCGGCCAAACCGTGTCGTAATGGCCGACGAAGAGAACGGGCGCTTTCTCGGAACCCCAACGCAACACGAGATGATCGCCACCCTCGGCGTTAGCGACGCGTTCGCAGCGCGCGCCATATGCGGTCGCGAGCTGACTGAAAAACGGAACGAACGAATCGCAGTGCGTCTTTTCACGCGAGGGCGTCTCGATTTCGACGCAACGGCGCAGATCTTCGAGCATCTCGCCGCGGCGCTCGCGCAGCGTCTCCAATACAGGCTTCACCGGCGCGCGTTTCTGCAACGAGAATGCGTCTCCCCGGGGTTGGAGCGTGCGTGCAACTGTCCCCAGGCTACGCACTCTTGCCGCCGGAGTTTTACGAGCAGCGCAAGCCTTCGCCGCTACCGGATCCGTATCTCGTCGCGATCAGTCCCGATGCGGCGCAGCTCGTCGACGTCGATCCGGCAACTGCCGCCGAAGATCCGGGCTTTCTCGCCGTCGCGGCCGGCAACGAACTACCGCCGGGTGCACAACCAATTGCGACGATCTATGCGGGACATCAATTCGGCGCGTGGGTTCCGCAGCTCGGCGACGGGCGAGCCATCACGCTCGGCGAGAAGAGCGGCTACGAGTGGCAGCTCAAGGGCGCCGGCCTGACGGCATTTTCGCGTTTTGCGGACGGACGCGCGGTGTTGCGATCGACCATTCGCGAATTCTTGTGCAGCGAAGCGATGGATGCACTCGGGATACCGACGACGCGCGCACTCTGCGTCGTGGGCAGCGACGAACCGGTCTACCGGGAACGCGCCGAGACCGCCGCGGTACTCACGCGTCTTGCGCGTTCGCACGTCCGTTTCGGACACTTCGAAGTCTTCCACTACCGTGGCCGCACGGATCTCGTAAAGCGTCTCGCCGATTATCTGCTCGAGCGCTATTATCCGGAATTAAGCGAAACTGGTGCCGCGCAACCGTATCTCGCGCTGCTGAGCGAGATTGTTGCACGAACAGCGCGCCTCATGGCAAAGTGGCAAGCAGTCGGCTTTGCGCACGGCGTGATGAATACCGACAACATGTCGATCCTCGGGTTGACGATCGACTACGGTCCGTACGGATTTCTAGATACGTACAAGCCCGGTTTCATCTGCAATCACACCGACGAAATGGGTCGTTATGCATTCGACCGGCAGCCGACGATCGCGCTGTGGAACTGCTATGCGCTCGCTGAAGCGATGAGCTCGGTGCTCGAGCTCGAGCCGGCGAAAGCAATCCTTGAAGGCTTCGAGCCGATCTTTCGTGACGCGTACCTTGGCGAGCTGCGTTCAAAGCTCGGCCTTCGCACGCTCGAGGACGATGACGCGCTGCTGCTCGGCGATCTGATGGAAGCGATGGATCTCGACGATAGCGACTATTCTCGCACGTGGCGCTCGCTCGCGAGCGTCACGCAAACCGAGGACGTCGAATTCAGTGGGTGGTTCATGGACCGCGAGCGCATCGCGGCGTGGCTCGAGCGCTACCGGGCTCGCCTTGCACGTGAAGGAAGCGTCGACGTCGAGCGTCGCGCGCGGATGAACGCGGCCAACCCGAAGTTCGTGCTGCGGAACTATCTCGCGCAAACGGCAATCGAGAAAGCCGAGCAGAAAGACTTCTCGGAAGTCCGGCGACTGCTCGCCGTGTTGCGGCGCCCGTTCGACGAACAACCCGAGCACGAGGCCTACGCCACGCCCCCACCGGAATGGGGCCGCCATCTGGTCGTCAGCTGCTCGAGTTAGTCTTGTATGCAGCAAGACAAAAGTCGCACGCGAAATCGCGGGACGCAAGGGCATTTCGTGCTCTTCCGATAAAACGGCGCGTGTTGCACTCCTTACGTCTTAGGAGATAACTTCGTGCCAGAAGTCCACGCCGAGGCATACCTCGATCCGGGAACTCCGGAAGAGCAAAGCCGACGGGCATTCATGGCGAATGCCACGGTCGTTCTCGGAACGGTAATCGGACTCGTAATCGGTGTCCCGCTCGTCGCATACAGCATACCCGGTAAGAAGATCAATGAGCTTTCTTCCGAGGCATGGTCGCCGGTCGATGCAAACGACTGGACGAAGCTCACGACGAGCGTAGCGCCGCTGAAGATCTCGTTCACGCGCAAAACGACCGACGGTTACTTTCTGCCGGAAGCGACTTCGGACTACGTTTGGGGCGTGAAGATGAACCAGACGCAGTTCGAAAAGATGAAAACGGAGCGCACCGATCTGTTCCCGCCGGACGCGTCAAAAAGCGCACAGGTTTCGTATGCGGATCAGATCTACACGGCGGGGTACGTGATCTTCTCGTCGATCTGCCCGCACCTCGGTTGCCGGTTTGCATGGGATGACAGCAAGAACATTTTCTTCTGCCCGTGTCACAACTCGGAGTACGATCGCAGCGGTGAGCGCATTGCCGGCCCGGCGCCGCGCGGACTCGATCCGCTGCCGCTTCGCGAACAAACCGGCAAAGCCGAGATCACGTGGATCCGTTATAAAAGCTCGACGCCTGACCGCGTCATCGTCAGTTACAGTTAAGCGCGCATCATGTTGAACTGGCTAGATTCACGCACCGGCTTCGTCAACATGACGAAGAACTTCCTAACCGAGGATGTCCCCGGCGGACCTTCCTATTGGTACGTTTTCGGAAGCGCAACGCTCTTCGCGATGATCTTGCAGATCGTCACGGGCATCTTCCTCACGATGTACTATGCGCCGTCCGCGGCGAGCGCGTGGGAATCGACGCTCTTCATCTACCAGAAGGTCCCGTTCGGTCAGTTCGTCATCAGCCTCCATTATTGGGGCGCGACGGCGATGATCGCACTGGTCGCCATGCACCTCGTGCAAGTCGCAGTCTGGGGCGCGTACAAGCGCCCGCGCGAGCTGCAGTGGGTCGTCGGCGTCGTCCTGTTCATCCTCACGCTGGTCCTGGGGCTTACAGGCTATCTGCTGCCGTGGGATCTCAACGCCTACTTTGCATCGCAAGTTCGCTGAATATCACCGGCGCGGCGCCGATCGCAGGTCCGTTCTTGCAGAGCTGGCTGCAAGGCGGCCCCGTGATGAACACGCTGACGTTAAACAAGTTCTTCGGCATTCACGTCTGGCTGACGCCGCTGCTGTTGATCTTGCTCGTCGCCGTTCACCTCATCATCTTCCGGCACAACGGTTCGGCCGGACCGCCGAAGGACGATCGCAGAGCGCTGCGGCCCGGACGCTTCTGGCCCAACCAGATGTTCATGGACACGGTCGCATCGCTCGTCGTCTTGCTTGTGATCGTTATTCTCTCGCTGATTTCACCAGCTCCGCTGGATGCCAAAGCCGATCCGAATAACGATCAGTTCGTTCCGTCGCCGGCCTGGTATTTCATGGGGCTCTACTTCTTGCTGGAGATCTTCCCGGGACAACTCGGCCAGCTCATCGGCACGATCGGAATACCGACCCTGGGTGTGCTGTTCCTCATTCTCTTGCCTTGGCTCGATCGCAATCCGAGCCGTGAAGCTCGCAGGCGGCCGGCGGCCATGGTCGTCACCGCAGTCTTTATCCTGATCGCCGCGGGACTTTCGATAGGCGGTCAATCGACCGTCAACGCAAAGGCCGCGGCGCGCGGACAAACTGCGCCGACGGTTCCCGGTGGTGCCGACGCTGCGAAAGTTGCAGCCGCTGCGGCTGCGCCGCTTCCCGCGGCCGGAGCTTCCGGAGGTGCAAGCGGTGCTGCGGCGGCCGGCGCAAGCGTCTACAGCGCGAACTGCAGTGCGTGCCACGGCGCGAGCGGTCAGGGAACGCCGGGAGCATTCCCGCCACTGGCGGGCAACGCGGCAGTCACCGCGGCTGATCCTAAAGACATCATTCACATCGTTCTCAATGGTCACACCGGACCGCTGAAGGTGGGCGAGACGATGTACAACGGAACGATGCCGCCCTGGAAGGCGCAGCTCAAACCCGACGAGATCGCGAGCGTACTATCGTACATCCGCAGCTCGTGGGGCAATCAGGCGTCGGCCGTTAGCACCGCACAGGTTCAGGCCCAGGCGAAGTAAACAGCAAGAGCACGTCGTTACCGGATGTGGCGACGACGTGCTTTTCGCGTCCGTTAATCGCGTCGGCGAGCGCGCGCTGCGTCGAGGTGATCAAGAACGTACGGCTCGCCGAGCAAATAACGCCGCGTGCGTCGACGTTCGCACCGATGATGTTCACGTGCGGATGCGTATAGAAAATCAAGCCGTTGCCGCCGGCAACGCCTTGAATCGCAACGAGATCACCCTCTTGCGCGTGCTCGCGAATGATCGCCGCCAGCTGCGGAACCGGTTTGAAATGTTCGGCGTGCGGTTCGGCGACCAGAATCGTGTAGGTCACCATCACGATCGCGGTTGCTGCGAAAGCGTACGGCGCCGTTTCCGTTCGATGCGTCCATAGGAAAACGAGCGTGACGATCGAGCCGACGAAGATGATCGCGCCCATCGTCGCAAGATCGCCGATCTCTGCTTCCATACCGGCGAGTATATGAGCATCGCGCGCAAAGAGCACGATCGCAATCGCGACGGCCGCGATCGTGAGCGGGATGACGGCCGTTGCAATCAGCGCGCTGCGGCGACGTTCGCCCAGGGCGAGCTGATCGAACCACAGCGCAACGAGTATCGCGAGCGCAGGCAGCTCGAGCGCGAGGTAGTTCGGAAGCTTTGTCCCCGCCAAGCTGAAAAAGACGAACGGCACGATGCTCCACACCAGCGCAAGCCGTGCGACGTGAACGCTCAACCCGTCGGGCGTTCGCGCAGAGCGCCACGCATCGGCGATTGCGCCGGGCAAGTACGCAATCCACGGAAAGAATCCAAGGATCACGACCGGGATGTAATACCAAATCGGGCCGCTTTGGTTCTCGATCGTTCCCACGTAACGCCCGAACGTGTAATGACCGATCAGCATGTCGAAGGCGGACGATCCCGCGCGCGCGACGAGCAACGCGAACCACGGCGCATCGATCGCAAGCATCAGCGCCAGCGCCGCGAGCCAAGCCCATGCGGGCGGATACCTCAGACGTGAGCCCGCGTAACGTTCCCACACGAACCACGGCACGATAACGAACGCAACGACCACGAACGCAACAGGACCCTTGTCGAGAATCCCAAACGCGATTGCAATCGAAGCGCCGAGAACCGATGTAACCGGTCGGCCTCCGGTGAATGCGCGGAAGAGTGCGAAAATCCCAACGGCGACTGCGAGATCCAGCAAGGCGTCCATGATCGCCATGCGTCCAATCACGGCTTGCATCAAGCTGGTCGAGAGAACGACGGCTCCGTACATGCCGACACGCGAACCGGCAAGCGTCGTGGTTGCGTAGCCGATGGTCGCGCCCATCGCAATCGTCGCGAGCGCAGATGGAAGACGTAAAGCAAAGCTTCCAACGCCGAAGACTTTTGCGAACGCAGCAGCGATCCAGAAGTACAGCGGCGGCTGCACGAACCAGGGCGTCAGGTTCAAATGCATGACGACCCAATCGTGGGTCAATAGGACCTCGCGGGCGACCTCACCGTAGGCCGTCTCACTGTTGTCCCAAAGCGTCCCCGTTCCGAGGCCCGGAAGCGTGGCGATCGCGGCGACGAGCGCTCCGAAGAGGGCCGTGCGCATGGCGCCTGACATTGGCGTCGAGCTTCGTTCGGGGGCGTATTGCCTCCCGGCGCGAACGGAAATCGCATGTATCCCATCGCGGTGAATATGCGCGGCCGTTTGGCCGTCGTCATCGGCGGCGGCAGCGTCGCCGAGCGAAAGATCGCCGCCCTTCTGGATGCGGGCGCAACGGTGCGCGTCGTCGCGCCCTCGTTGACGCCGGCGCTAGTCCAGCTTTCCGAGGAGCGTCGTATTGAGTCGCTGCGCAAGCGATTCGATGCCGCGGACGTCCAGGGTGCTGCGCTCATCTTTGCTGCGACGGATGACGACGCCGTCAACGCAGCGGTCGTAGCCGCAGCGCGTATGCGTGGGATCCTCGTCAATGATGCAAGTCAAGCCGAACGCGGCGATTTCTCGACGCCGTCCGTACACCGGCGCGATTCGCTGACGATCGCCGTCGACACGAGCGGGACGTCACCCGCGGTCGCAAAGCTCATGCGCGAGCGCATCGGAGCGCTCGTCGAACGCAGCCTATCCGAGTCGCTCGTCTGCGCATCGCGCGCGAGCCGTCTCGCGATGACGCAAACGCGGCTGGTCATGGCGAAGTTGGCGCGCAGCGGCATCGCATCGACCGTCGTCAACATCACGACGAAGGGCGATCAAGTCCAAGATCGAGCCATCACCGCAATCGGAACCGACAACGTTTTCGTGCGCGAGCTCGAGCTGGCGTTGCGGGATCGCCGCGCTGATTACGCGGTGCACTCGTGTAAAGATCTGCCGAGCACGCTCCCCGAGGATATGGAGATCGTCGCGATCGTCGAGCGCGCCGATCCGCGCGACGTCTTCTGCAGCGATCGCTTCGAGAATTTCGATGCGCTTCCTAAAGGTGCGCGAGTCGGTACCTCGAGTCCGCGACGGCGCGCGCAGCTTGCGGCGATGCGCAGCGATCTCGAATACGCTACGATCCGAGGCAACGTCGACACACGTTTGCGCAAGCTCGCCGAGCGTGATTTCGACGCGATCGTTCTGGCAGCGGCGGGGATCGATCGGCTCGGCGAACGCGCGCGCTATACCGTGCCGTTTGCGACTGAGACGCTCGTGCCGGCAGCGGCGCAGGGTGCACTGGCCGTCGAAGCACGCCGCAACGATCCGGTCGGAGCCGCCTTGCGAAGTGCGCTCAACGATGGACACGCCGAGCTCGAAGTCCTCACCGAGCGCGCCTTCATGCGAACCATGCGGGGCGGCTGCTCGGCGCCGATCGGGGCCAATGCCGTCCTCGACGCCTCAGGTACAATGACAGTCCGGGCCGCGGTCGGTCTGGATGACGGGCGGGTCCTTCGCGCCGAGCGCCGCGGCCCTGCCTCGAGCCCCGCGGAGGCCGAGGGGTTGGGCACGGCTTTGGCGGCGGAATTCGCGAGGGCACCCCTCGAAAGGACGACGTGATGCAGCTCCAAGACAAGCGGGTCCTCACGCTCCTGGCCCGCCCCCGCCGCCTGCGGTCGAGCCCCGCGATGCGCGACATGGTCCGCGAGACGCAGGTCAATCTTGGCGGTCTCGTACAGCCGCTCTTCATCGTCTCGGGGAGCGGCGTGCGCGATCCGATTTCGAGCATGCCCGGCGTCGCCCGCATGTCGCCCGACGTCGCCGTCGCCGAAGCGAAGGAGCTCGCCGGCGCCGGCATCCGGGCGGTGCTGCTCTTCGGGATCCCGGATTTCAAAGATGCGATCGCAACGTCGAATTACGATCCGCATGGAGTCGTGCAAAACGCTACGCGCGCCATCAAAGCTGCGCTTCCCCAGATGCTCGTGATCGCCGATCTGTGCAATTGCGAGTACACGGATCACGGACATTGCGGCGTGCTCGATGCGCGCGGTGACGTCGAGAACGACGCGACGGTCGAGATTTTGGCTCGCACTGCGTTGACGTACGCGCAGGCCGGCGTCGACGTCATTGCACCCTCCGACATGATGGACGGACGCGTCGGCGCGATTCGCCGCGCGCTCGACGACGACGGTCACACGAACGTCGCGATCATGGCGTACTCTGCGAAATATGCGTCCGCATTTTACGGACCGTTCCGTGAAGCCGCCGATTCGACGCCTGCGTACGGCGACCGGCGCAGTTATCAGATGGACCCCGCCAACGCGCGCGAAGCCTTGCGCGAAGTTTTTCTGGACATCGACGAAGGCGCCGACGTCGTCATGATCAAGCCGGCCCTCGCGTATCTCGACGTCGTACGCAGCGTGCGCGAACGCGTCGATCTGCCCCTCGCAGTCTACAACGTCAGCGGTGAGTACGCGATGGTGAAAGCCGCCGCGCAAAACGGCTGGATCGACGAAGAGCGCATCGTCGACGAGCTCCTGCTTTCGTTTGCGCGCGCTGGTGCCGACATCATCATCACGTACTTCGCAAAGGATTACGCGCGACGGCATGCCTGAACGGCCCGAGATCGGGGTCGTGATCCTCGCCGGCGGCGGCGCGACGCGGCTTCCCAACAAGCTCGAGCTTGAAGCGGGCGGCGTTCCGATGCTCGTGCGCGTCTATCGCAACGTCTCTTCCGGACGCAAAACGTACATCTCGTGCGCCGGTAGCTTTCCACCGCAGATCGACGCGCTGCTCGATTGTCCGATGGTCGTCGATCGCTGGCCCCGGCGCGGACCGCTCGGCGGGCTCGTCACGACGATGGAGGTCATCGACACGCCGCTCGTCTTTGCCGTCGCCGGCGACGCACCGTTCGTCGATTCCACGTTCATCGATCGCTTAGCGGACGTGTGGCAACCCGGCGATGAAGCCGTCGTCCCGGCGCATCCGGACAAAACGCGTAAGCGTCTCGAACCGCTCGCCGCACTTTACGACCGCGCCGCGTTCTTACGCGAGGGAACGAAAGCGCTGGGGAGCGGCGACGATTCTTTGCACGCAAGCGTTGAGCGAATGCGCATCCGCGAGTTTCCCGTAAGCCGCGAGGATGAGCGGCTCTTCACGAACGTCAACACGCCTGCGGATTACGCCGCAGCAGTCGCCAGGATGGCGTAGAAACGAGACTATGGCAACCTACGAGCGTTCGATAAACGCATATCTGCGCGCGAAGCGCGTTATTCCCGGCGGCGTCGATTCACCGGTGCGCGCATTCCGGGCGGTCGGCGGCTCACCGCTCTTCGTGCGCAGCGCGCAAGGCGCAACGTTCATCGATCTCGATGGACGCGAGTATATCGACTACGTGATGTCGTGGGGACCGCTGATCCTCGGGCACGCACCGTCGAACGTGGTTCGTGCCCTGCAAACCGCTGCGTCGCGCGGCACCTCATACGGGATGCCGACCGAGCTCGAAACCGAGCTTGCGGAGATGATCGCAGCAGCAATGCCGTCGATCGAGCGCATTCGTTTCGTTTCCAGTGGAACCGAAGCGACGATGTCGGCGCTGCGTTTGGCGCGCGGCTTCACCAAGCGCGACAAAGTCATCAAGTTCGCCGGAAACTATCACGGACACGGCGATTCGTTCTTGATCGCGGCGGGAAGCGGCGCACTGACGTTCGGCGTTCCAAATTCACCGGGAGTCACCGAGGGCACGGCCCGCGATACGATCGTGGTCGAATACAACGATCTCGACGCCGTTCGCAATGCCGTCGCTGTAAATCGTGATTCGATCGCAGCCATCTTTGTCGAGCCATACGCGGGCAATATGGGACTCGTGCTTCCGACGCCGGGCTTTTTACGCGGGCTGCGAGAGATCGCGAACAGCACCGGCGCCCTTCTTGTTTTCGATGAAGTGATCACCGGCTTTCGCGTCGGACGCGGCGGCGCACAAGGACGCGAGAACGTCACGCCCGATCTGACGACGCTCGGCAAGATCATCGGCGGCGGTCTCCCGGTCGGCGCGTTCGGCGGACGCGCGGAGATCATGAACGAGCTGTCTCCCGACGGTCCCGTCTATCAAGCCGGGACGCTCTCCGGGAATCCCTTAGCAATGACCGCCGGAATCGCGACGATTCGCGGCTTGACCGACGAAGTCTACGCTGAGCTCGACCGCCTTGCAACGCGGCTTGTCGAGGGGCTGGCGCACGTCTTCACGCGCTATCGCATCAAGCATCAAATTTCGCGCGCAGGCTCGCTTCTCGGATTTTTTTTCACCGACGTCCCCGTCGTGGATCTCGAGACGGCAAAGACGTCCGACACCGCGCTGTATGCACGGTTCTTTCACCAAATGCTCTCGCGCGGCGTCTACTTCGCGCCATCGCAGTTTGAAGCTGCATTTGTGTCGGCGGCGCACACCGATACGCACGTCGAGGCAACCCTAGCAGCCGCGGACGCTACGATCAACGAGATCCTGCAGGTTGCGAGATGATCGAACCCGGAGAGACTAATTTGTGCCGCTAGTCTGCTTGGGTCTTTCGCATCGAACGGCGCCCGTCGAAGTGCGCGAGCGTCACGCGTTTCCGAGCGCGATGCTGGGCGAGACGCTCGTTGCGTTGCGCGACTATGAAGCCGTCGTCGAAGCGGTCGTGCTTGCCACGTGCGGGCGGCTCGAAATCTATGCCGAGCTCGAAGATTACGAAGCCGGCACCGAGCAGATCAAAGCGTTTCTCGGAAATTTCCGCCACGGCAACGTCGCGTACGATCTGGAATCGTACATGTACACGCTGCTCGGACGGCAAGCGATCGAACATCTCTTCCGCGTTTCGACCGGCCTCGATTCGATGCTGATCGGAGAAGCCGAGATACTCGGTCAGGTCAAAGAAGCGTACGTGCAAGCCCAACGAGCCGGTTCGCTCGGGAAGTCCTTGCACCAGCTGTTTCGTGAAGCGCTCAGCGCCGGAAAAGCTGCCCGCTCGCAAACGAAGATCGGCAACGATTCGGTCAGCATAGCAACCGCAGCCATCGAGATGGCGAAATCACACGTCGGGAAACTCTCCGGAAAAACCGTCGTCGTCGTCGGCGCAGGTTCGATGGGCACGACTGCAGCGCGCCGCTTGAAAACCGAAGGTGCGCGTCTCGTATTGCTCAACCGGACCCACGAGCGCGCAGTAGAGCTTGCGGATCGTCTTGGCACCGGCGAAGCCAAGCCGTTGCCGGCAATCGCGGACGCACTCCGCGATGCGGACGTGGTGATCACCTCGACCGGTGCATCGCATTTCATCCTTGATGAGCAAAAAGTTACGGAGGCGATGGTTGCGCGCAGCGAGCGTCCGCTGTTCATCGTCGACATCGCGGTCCCGCGTGACGTCGATCCCACGGTCGCCGAGATTCCGGGCGTTGCGCTCGTCAGCATCGACCACCTGGCTGCCGCCGTCGACGAAACGCTCGAGGCGCGACGCGAGGCCGTGCCGTTCGTCGAGGAGATTATCCAAGAGCACGCGCAACGCTTCGTCGATTGGTATCAATCCCAAGCGACGGTCCCGGTGATCGCGTCGCTCACGCAAAAGGCGGATGCAATCCGCGAGGTCGAACTCGAGCGGCTTTTCGCGCGTTGCCACGAGCTCACCGAGCGCGAACGCATGTTGATCACGGGCATGTCGCTGACGATCGTCTCGCGACTCTTGCACAACGCAATCGCACGCATTCGCGAGAAAGCGGTCAGCAATCAACCCGAAGCGCTGCTCCAAGCACGCGTTGTCGACGAGCTCTTCGAGTTGGGCGTCGCGGGAAACGACATAGAGTAATATGCCCGCGGGCAAAGTCTTCTTGGTCGGCGCAGGCCCGGGTGACCCCGGGCTTTTGACCATTAAGGGCAAACGGGCCATCGAGAACGCCGACGTGCTCGTTTACGACTACCTCGCAGCGGAGCCGATCGTCGCGCTTGCGCCGCCCGATTGCGAACGCATCTACGTCGGCAAGAAAGCACGAGCACACACGCTCGAACAAGAGGAGATCAACACGCTGCTCGTGCGTTTGGCGCGCGAAGGCAAGAACGTCGTCCGGTTGAAGGGCGGCGATCCGTTCGTATTCGGACGCGGTGGCGAGGAAGCCCAACAGCTGCACGCAGCCGGCATCGCGTTCGAGATCGTCCCAGGCGTAACCTCCGGAATTGCGGCACCAGCCTACGCCGGCATCCCGGTAACGCACCGCGATCACAATACCGCCGTAACGTTCGTAACCGGTCACGAAGACGTTCAAAAACAGCTCTCGACGCTGGATTGGTCCAAGCTCGCCGCGCCCAATCATACGCTCGTCCTCTACATGGCGATGGGTAATCTTGCCTCGATCGCCGCGGAGCTCATGCAGAGCGGTCTTGCAGCTTCGACGCCGGTCGCGATCGTGCGCGAAGGCACGAAGCCAGCGCAACAGACGCTCGTCGCAACGCTGGAAACCGTCGTTGCCGAACTCGAGCGCACGCCGATTGCACCGCCTGCAATCGCGATCATCGGTGAGGTCGTGCGCTTGCGCGATGAGTTGCGCTGGTTCGATCGCCTGCCGCTCTTCGGGAAACGCGTGCTCGTGACGCGCATGGCAAGCGGCAGCCTGGAATTTGCAGCGCGCTTGTGGGAAGCCGGTGCCGAACCGATCCTTGCGCCGCTGATTCGCATCGTCCCGCCCGAAGACACCCGCGAGATCGCGCGCTCCGTCGAGGAGGCGAACGCATACCGATGGATCGTGTTCTCGAGTCGCAACGGCGTCGACGTGTTTTGGACCGAACTGCAGGCGCGCGGCCGTGACGCGCGCGCTCTCGGCGCTACGAAGATCGCTGCGATCGGACCGAAAACGGCAGAGACGCTCGCCGAGCACGGCGTCGTCGCGGATTTCATTCCTTCGCGTTATGTCGGTGAAAGCGTCGGCGAGGGATTGCTGGCGCGCACCGAGCCGAACGACCGCATTTTGCTCTTTCGCGCGCAAGAGGCGCGCGACGTGCTCCCCGAGATGCTGCGTGAGGCCGGGCGTAACGTCGAAGATCGTCGCCGCCTACCGTGCGGTGCGCAACGAGGTCGCCGATTTGGCGGAACGCGTTGCGAACAGCGACGTGCTGACGTTCACGAGCGCAGGTATCGTGCGCAGCTTCGCCGCGCAGCTCGAGGATCCGGTCCGTGCCGCACATGGCAAAGTCGTTGCGTGCATCGGGCCGATTACAGCCGACGCGGCGAAAGCGACCGGGCTCGAGGTGAGCGTCGTCGCGGAAGATTTCACGACCGAAGGATTGGCGCGCGCGCTGATCGCCGCGCCGATTCTCCGCTGAGCAAACCGCTTCCGCTTACGACCGGCGGCACGCTCGGCGCGCTCGCCGTTGGCGTGCTAACGTATGCGGGCGGACGTTACGGCTGGGCGAACGTCGCGCTGCCGTTCGAGGTGCTCTTCGCGTTTTTCATCACCTCGGTCGGATTCTCGTACGCCGGACGAAAACGCAAAGAGCTGCTCGTCGACATTCCGAAAGGCGGCCCGCGCAACGCATGGCAAGTTGCAGCCAACGGCGGAATCGCAACGCTTTGCGCAGCGATCGCAGCAGTGACGACGCGCGGTGCGGTTCCCTCGCATCTTTCTTACGCGCTCTTGTGGGCGTTTGCCGGAGCGTACGCAGCCGCGACCGCCGACACGTGGTCGACTGAAATCGGCAGCGCCTTCGGCGGCAAGCCACGATCGATCGTCGGCTTGCGGCCGATCGCAACGGGGCTTTCCGGCGGCGTCACGCTCGCTCGGCACGCTCGCGATGCTCGCGGGCGCAGCCTGGATCGCATTCGTTTTCGCGCTTCCTCTATCGCTGCAAAGCGGCCACGCGTTCTGGATCGTGACGCTGGCGGGCGTCGCCGGCGCGCTCGTCGACTCGCTGCTCGGAGCAACATTGCAATCGATCGCGTTTTGCCCGCGTTGCAAGCGCCCGACCGAAATGGCGATGCACGTTTGCGGTACGCGGACGACACGTTGGCGCGGCCTGAGCTGGATGACGAACGATGCCGTCAACGCGCTGGCGACGCTTACCGGAAGTGTCGTCTCGGCAGGTCTGTTCCTAGCGGGATGACAGCTCGCGCCCGTACTTCTGCTCGAGGTACGGGATGATGTCGTCGTCGTCGTCGAGGATGACCTCGCCGTCGACCAGGACCGGAATCGAGGTCTGACCTGAGACCTTGACGACCTCATCGCGCGACCCGTGGTCGCGCGGCACGTTCACGATCTTGTGGTCGAGCAAGAGATCGGTGAGCTTCTTGCGGACGCGCGCACAGTAAGGGCACCACTCCGCCTGATAGAGCACGATCTCCGTCGCTCTTCCCATGACTCCACAACCGAAACTCTAAGCGGGGTCGTGAAGGTTGCGTCCCCGATGGCCGGGTAGTCAGTCTGACTGCCGCCGGGGGCTTGGCCGCATGATCTCCGTTGCGAAACAACCGTCGTACCGTACGCCCGCGCTCGCGCTCTCGATCGCGTTGCACGTCTGCGTGCTTGGGTTGGTCGCGGCGCTCATCCCGCTCTGGCACGTCACCGTGAACGGCTACGGTTTACGCGACGTCGCCGCGATCTGCGACGTCGCCGTGCGGCCGCGTCTTTGCGATTCGGATCGAGCGGCGCGCCCGAGCGGCAGCGACCGAAGGAATCAAGCGGATCGCGCAAACGATCATGCCGTCGATGGCGCGTCAGACGGTGGTCGCGCAGCGCCCGATTCCCGCTTACCGCACCGCCTCGACGTCGCATCGCATCGCGCCCGAGCACGCAACCGCAGCGAAAGCGCAGCTCGTCGTCGACGGGGCTCGAGGGAACCAATCCGAACGTGAGCCTCGCGAAGCCGGCCGATGCGGCCGCAGCTGCGGCATCACGCCTGCAGCCGAACACGATATCCGCGAATCCGTCGAGCGCCCAGACGCCGCCCGTGACACAAACCAGGAGCGTCGAATCGCAAACAGGTCCCGCAAATTGGGGTTCGCATTTCGATACGCCCGTGTTGCTCGATCGCACGTTATACGAAGACGTGATCGCGAAATTCCCGAAGCGCGGGACGATTACGATCGCCGTCGACGATCACGGCCGCGCGACCGACGTGCGCATCGATGCGCCCGGACTCGATCCTGCGACGATCGCCGATTTACGCGCGCGTCTCTTGGCTGCGCGCTATGCGAGCGTCGAACGCGACGGCATTGCGTTTGACGGCACGCTTACAATATCGTCTTCCCCAGCGCGCTGAGAATCAGCTCGACGGCAGGATCGCCGTGCGATTCTCGCTGTCGAGAATCGGATTGATCTCGGTGATCTCGAGCGAACCGATACGTCCCGATGCAGCGATCTCTTCGAGCGCGAGATGCGCCTCACGATACGTGATCCCGCCTTTCACCGGCGTTCCGACGCCCGGTGCTTCGCTCGGATCGATCGCGTCCATGTCAAACGATACGTGCACGGGTCCCGTGCCTGCGATCTCGAGCGCGCGCGCAATGACCGCTTCCATACCGAGACGATCGATATCCGTCATCGTGAACGCCGAGATCCCGAGTTCCCGAATCGTCGTCCTCTCACCCGGATCGACGTCGCGCAGACCGATCAGCACGCTTCGTTTCGGATTCATGTCGCCGGATTCAACCGCGTAGTAGACCGGCATGCCGTGGACGTTTCCGGAAGGAGACGTCTTCGGCGAATTGATGTCGGCGTGCGCGTCAAACCAAATCAAGCCGGGCGCCTCCCCGCGTGCGCGCCGCAATCCCGCGAGCGTGCCGATCGCGATCGAGTGATCGCCGCCTAAAACGAGCGGAAACGCGCCATCTTTCACGGACTGCTCGACGGATTCGGCCAGCACGTTGCAGACGCTTTGAATCAAGCCGAGATACTTCGGATCGCCCTGCTCGATTTTGGCGAGATCGCGATCGGGTACGACGAGATTTCCGCGATCGATGATCTCGATGACGCCCTGCGCACGCAAGCGCTCGTGCAGCCGCGCGTAGCGAATCGCCGACGGTCCCATGTCGACGCCGCGGCGGTCGGCGCCCAAATCCATCGGTACGCCCAAGATGTCGACGCGCCGCTGCGGCGCTAGCTAACATTTCGCTAGCCAATACTCGTCGTCCTGCAAGCGAAGCGACTCGTCGCGCGGCGTCGCCGGAACTTCTTCGGCTTCGACCGGCGCGGGCAAGAAGTGCATCTTCAAGACGCGGATCATCGCTGCCACCGGCACGGCGACGAACGTCCCGGCGAAACCAAACAGCTCCGTAAACGCCAGGACCGAGATGATCACCCACAGCGGCGAGAGCCCGACGCTGTCGCGCATGATGCGCGGCGCGATCACGTTGCCATCGAGCTGATGGATCGCGACGACGGCGATTGCGACCGCCAGCGCGTTCCCGTCGCCGTTGTAGATCAGCGCGAGGGTAACGGCCGGAAAAAACGCGACCACCGCGCCGAGATACGGAATGACCTGAAAGACACCCGAAAACACAGCGATCAAATATGCGTAGGGCACGTGGAAGATCGTCAGGACGATGAACATCATGACGCCGACGATGACGGCGTCGATCATTTGTCCGCGGATGAAGCCGCCCAGTACGTGATCGAGATCGAGCAGAACCGCTTTCGCCTTCGGACGCGAGCGCGATCGGAAAGAGTCCGAGAAAAACGCGCGCGAGATTTTCCTGATCGAGCAGCATGTAGGCCGTGAGAATCGGCACGACGATCAGCGTCGCGATCAGCGCGACGGCCGAAACGAGATAGGTCGCGATCTGATGGATCGCAGCGAACGCGTAGCGCTCGGTGAAACCGACCAGCTGAGCCGGCAACGGTCGCGAGGTAGGTCCGCACCGGCGGAGGCAGCCACGCGAAAAGCGGATTGCGCGGATCGGCGATGTCGTTCGAGACCTCGACGATCATTCGCGGTACTCCGCGCACAAAGGTCGCCGTATCGGCGATCAGCGGCGGAATCATGAAGATGATGATCAGCGCAAGGACGATCGCGATCATCGAGATAGACGATCAGAATCGCGACGATCACCGGCATGCGGCGCGCGAGCCAGTGCACCAGCGGGAAGATCACGTAGGCCAGGAAGATCGCGGCGATCGCGATCACGACGACCGCCTGCAGCCGCACCAAGAACATCGCGAGCCCGTAGACGAGCTAAGCCGGTCAACGCCAGCGTCGCAAGGACTTGCAGCGCCGTCAGACGTTTTGACTCGTCGTCCCGGAGTGGCCATGTGCGGTCCTTATCCCCCGTGCGCGAAGGCCCTCCGAAGAAATTCGCGTAGAAGGCCTGCCATGATCGCTCGCACGGCGGTTTTCCTCGCCGTAGCTTTCGCGTCGAGCCTCATCCTCACGGCTTGCGCCCACCGATCGCCGACTTCGGCTCGGGCCTCGTCGGCGAAAGTCGGTATGGTGACCGACATCGGCGGCCTCGGCGACCGTTCATTCAACGACGGTGCGTACGCGGGTTTGCTCGCCTGCAAGAAAAGCGTCGGTGCGCACGTGCAAGTCTTGCAGTCGAAGTCGGCGGCGGATTACCAGCCGAACCTGACCGTTTTCGCGACCGAGAACTTCGATGAGATCTTCGCGATCGGATTTCTGATGAATCGCGATCTCAACGAAGTCGCGAAGCGCTTTCCGGACAAGCACTTTGCGATCATCGACGCCGTCGTCGACGATCCCAACGTCGAATCGGTGACGTTTAAAGAGGAAGACGGTTCGTTCTTGGCCGGGGCCCTGGCCGCGCTCGTTTCGAAAACGCGCACGATAGCGTTTTTCGGCGGTATCGACATTCCGTTGCTGCGCAAATTCGAAGCCGGCTATACGGCGGGCGCGCACGAGATCGATCCGAAGGTGAAAGTGCTCGTCAAGTACGTCGGCTCGTTCGAAGACGTCGCGTCCGGCAAAGAGCTCTCGGACGTGCTGTACTCGCAAGGCGCCGACATGATTTTCTCGGCGGCCGGCAAATCCGGGCTCGGCCCGATCGAAGTCGCGAAAGACCGCCCGAACAGCTACGTGATCGGCGTCGATTCGAATCAGGACGCGCTCTTGCCCGGCAAGGTTCTGACCAGCATGGTCAAGCACGTCGACAACGCCGTGCGAACGTGTATGCGAAGATGCGACCGCGCACCGGACGCTTTCCGGCCACCTCGTGCTCGGTTTGCGTGAGAACGGCGTCGGCCTTACCGATTTTCAGTACACGAAGAATCTGATCGGCGCCGCCAACATCGCGCGCGTCGACCGCATTCGCAACGCGATCGTCGCCGGCAAGATCGTGCCGCCCTCGACGCGCGAAGATCTCGCGAAGTTCAAGCCGGTGCCGATTCCCTGATGCCGGCACTCGCGCTGCGCGGCATCGTCAAACGCTTCGGCGATCTCATGGCGGTCGACGGCGTCGACCTCGATCTTGAGCCGGGCGCGATCGTCGGCCTCATCGGCGAAAACGGCGCCGGAAAATCGACGCTCGCGAACATCGCGTTCGGCGCGGTCGCTCCCGACGAGGGAACGGTCGAACGCAACGGCGTCGTCGGTCTCGTCCACCAGCATTTTCAGCTCGTCGAACGCCTGAGCGTTTGGGAGAACGTGCTGCTCGGACGCGAGCCGCGCAAAGGCTGGCGGCTCGACGTCTCGGCGGCGCGCGCGCGCGTTCGCGAGCTGGGCGAACGCTACGGTCTGCACGTCGATCCCGACGCGATCGTCGAAACGCTTCCGATCGGCGTGAAGCAGCGCGTCGAGCTGCTGCGCGAACTGGAGCGCGAGCCCGCGATCTTGCTGCTCGACGAGCCGACGGCGGTGCTCGCGCCTAGCGAGATCGAGATCGTTCTTCACGACGATCGTCGCGCTCGCAAAGCGCGGGATCGCGATCCTCGTCGTCACGCACAAGCTCGCCGAAGTCATCGCCTATACGTCGAAAGTGAACGTGATGCGCGCCGGCACGATCGTCGCGCGCTACGAGACCGCGCAAACGAACTCGGGTGAACTCGCGCGCGCGATGGTCGGCGGCGAAATCCCGCCGCTGGCGGAGCGAACCGCGCTCCCGCGTCAAGTTTTACCGGTCGTACACATCCGGGGATTGCACGCGCGAACCGAATCGGATGCGATCGACGGCATCGAGCTCGCGATTCAAGCCGGCGAGATTCTCGGAATCGCAGGCGTCGAAGGTAACGGGCAGACCGCACTTGCCGACGCGCTCGCGGGCGTCGACGGCCTACGAGGGCACGATCCGGTTTCGCGACGAGGATCTTCCCGCGATCGCTCGGACCGCGCGCGCGCATCGCGCGCGGCATGCAGATCATCCCGCAGGATCGCCAACACGAAGCGCTCGTCCTCGATTGGAGCGTCACCGAGAACGCGATCCTCGGCCGCGAGCGCAATGCGGGACTCCGCCGCGGCTTCCAAATCGATCGCGCGGCCGCACGCGCGTTCGCGCAAACCATCGTCGAGCGATTCGACGTTCGACCGCCGCGCGTCGACGCGCGCGTCGGCGGACTCTCGGGCGGAAACCAGCAGAAGATCGTCGTCGGGCGCGCGCTCGCGGGCGAGCCGACGTTCGTCCTCGCCTATCAACCGACGCGCGGCATCGACGTCGGCGCCGCCGCGCTCGTGCAATCGCGCCTGATCGAGGCCCGCAACGCGGGGACCGCGATTCTGCTGATCTCGTTCGAGCTCGATGAAATCTTCGCGCTCGCCGATCGTGTGGTCGTGCTCTATCGCGGGAAGATCGCCGGCGAGTTCGGACGCGAGCGTTCGATCGCGGGCGCATCGGCGCGCTGATGGCGGGATCGGCGTGAGGCTTTCCCGCGGCGCACGCGACGCGGCGATCGCGTTTGGCATCATCGTCGTGTTCGGCAGTCTCGCGATGCTGCTCGCAGGCGTCAATCCGCTCGACGGGTTCTACTGCGCTCCTCATCGGCGCGCTCGGAAACGTTCCGGAGACGGCCGAGACGCTCGTGCAAACGACGTCGCTGCTCTTCCCCGCACTCGGAATCGCGCTCGCGTTTCGTGCCGGGTTGTTCAACATCGGCGCCGAGGGGCAGCTGCTCATGGGCGGTCTGCTCGCGGGCGTCATCGGCGAGCGTTTCATCGCGCCGGGCATCATCTCGATACCGCGTCCTGCTGCTCGCAGGAGCGGTCGGCGGCGGCGCGTGGGGCGCGCTTGCAGGATGGCTGCGCGCGCGCTTCTCCGCAAACGAAGTCATCGCGACGTTGATGCTCAACTACGTCGCGATTCAAGTCGCCGCATATGCGATCACCGGACCGCTCAAGAGCGCAACCGGCGCCGGAAATGAAACCGGAGAGCTGCCCGCCATCGCTCGTGGCTTCCGACGATCTTGCCGGATACGCGCTTGACGATCGCGCTCGTGCTGGCGCTCGCGCTTGCGTTCGTTCTGCGCTGGATACTGCGCCGGACGGTCGTCGGTTATCAGCTGCGCGCCGTCGGCGACGCGCCGCGAACGGCGGAGCGCGCCGGGATCGATTTGGCGAAGATGCGCTTTTGGACGATGACGTTCTCGGGCGCGATCGCCGGCTTCGGCGGCGCGACGATCGTGCTCGGCGTGCTGCACCGCTTCAATCTCGCGCTCTCGCCGGGCTACGGATTCATCGGGATCGCCGTTGCGCTGGTCGGCGAGCTCGATCCGTTGTGGGTCACCCTCGCCGCGTTCGTGTTCGGCATCTTGCAGAACGGCGCGCATCGGGATGCAAGCGGCAGCCAACGTCCCACGCGACGTCGTCACGGCAATCGAAGGTCTCATCATCCTCGTCCTGGCCGGCCGGCGTATCATCACGCGGAGCGGAGCTGACTGATGCTTGCATTTTTGTGGCTGATGCTGATCAAATCGGCGCCGCTCGTGTTTGCGGCGCTCGGCGGCGTCTCTGTGCGAACGTTCGGGCGTGCTCAACATCGGACTCGAAGGGATGATTGCGATCGGCGCCTTCAGCGGGGTCGCGATCTCGTTCGCAACCGGAAGCGCCGTTCTCGGAGCGATCGGAGGCGTCGCATCGGGCGCGCTGCTCGGCGCAATTCTGGGGCTCGCCGCGACGCGTTTTCGTGTCGAGCAAATCGTCGCGGGAACGGGAATCAATCTGATCGCGCTCGGCGGCGCGGCGTACGGACTCGTGATCGTCTTCGGACAACCCGGCGCATCCAAAGAAGTGAACGCGCTTGGTCCGACCGGCGAGATTGCGATGGTATGCTTGGCGCTCGCGCTCGCCGGCCTCTTGCACGTCTTCCTTTATTGGACGCGCGCGGGCTTGCACGTGCGCGCCTGCGGCGAGAATCCGCGCGCTGCCGACGTCGCCGGCATCAATCCGCTGCGCGTCCGATTCTGGGCGACGACCGCGGGCGGCGCGTTCGCTGCGCTCGGCGGCGTGTTCCTCGCAATGGCGGAGCTGGATCTGTATTCCGACGGGATGAGCGCGGGACGCGGCTTCATCGCGCTTGCAGCCGTAATCTTCGGACGATGGAATCCGCTCGGTGCAGCTGCAGCCGCGTTGTTCTTCGGTGCGTTCGAAGCGTTACAATTCACGTTGCAGCGCACCGGGATTCCGGTCGAGTTCATGCAGGCGCTGCCGTATGTCGCCGCTCTGATCGCGCTCGCGGGCTTCGCGGGTCGCGCGCGTGCGCCGGCAGCCGACGGCGTCCCATATAGAAGATAACGCCAGCAGGCGAACGAACAACTGTTCTTTGGGCGCCTGGGGGTACAAGGCTCTGAAGGTCCGTACGTTCCTCGTTCTTCTTCATTGTGACGTCGCTGTTTTGGAGCGCACCGTGCGCTGCGATGTCGAACCCCCTCTCCGATCTGCAGACGCGACTGCGCTCGGTGGCACATCGGCTTCCGGCACGCGTCGGAATTGCAATCGAAGATCTCACAACCGGAACGATCTCCGGCATCAATGCGAATGCGAGCATGCCGGCCGCATCGACGATCAAGGTTCCGGTCATGGTCGAAGTGTTCGAGCAAATGGCGCAAGGCCGCGTCTCGCTGAATCGAACCGTGCACTTGATGGCGAGCGATCGCGATTGGGGTTGGGGCGAGCTGTGCGACGCGCCGCTCGGGAGCGGCTACACCGTTTCGACGCTCTTGTGGAAGATGATCACGCAGAGCGACAACACCGCGACGAACATGTTGATCCGTCTGGTTGGACGGCAAAGCATCAACACAACGATGCGAGGACTCGGATTGACCAACACGCACGTCGCCGACTACATTCGTTCCGAGGGCGACATCCGCTCGCTGCGCTCCAGCGCCGGCGACATGGCGCACTTGCTCGATGCGATTGCGCGCGATCAGCTTATCGATCAGTGGAGCTCGCGTCAGATGATGTTGATTCTGGAAGGGCAGACCCACAATGGTTTGCTGCCCGTGCCGCTGCCGCGCGACGTGAAGATCGCGCATAAGACCGGCGAGCTGCACGACACGCTCAACGACGTCGGGATCGTCGAAAGTGACCGCGAACCGTACGTCATCGCCGTCATGACGACTTCACTGCCGACGCTCGACATCGGACGCAGCTTCATCCGTGGCGTCTCGCGGCTCACGTATAATGCGATGATACAGTACGCAAGCTGGCGCGAAGCGTCGGGCCTTACGCCCGTCGATAGCATCGCACGCCCCGCAGATATGCTTGCGGCGCCTCCGCTCTCCCCGGATTTGCGCATGTGGCTGCCGGCAGACAACGGCTCTAAGGACGAAAGCGCCGGCGCCGACTGATCTTCCCGCGCGCTACGCGCGGCTAGCACTCGAGATGCAGCTCGACCAGCTGGACCTCGAGCTCGTCCTCGATCCCGACGCAATCGAGAAAGCATTCGAGCGCGCGTGTATTCTCGGCGCGCTCGGCCGATTCGATGAAGCGATGCACGCGTACTATGACGTGGTGCGCCGGCGTGCGGAACATTTCGGTGCGTTGAACAACCTCGCCGTATTGTTGAGCGACCGCGGACTGCGGCGCAGCGCGCTCTACGCCTATGAGATGCTCGCCCGGCGCCATCCCGATAGCGCGATCGCGCACACGCATCTCGCTTCCGTGCTGCACGACTCGGGGCGCTCGGACGAAGCCGTCGCCCATTACGAACGGGCGATCGCGATCGACCCGACCACGGCCACGGCGCATCATGGGCTGGCTTCGATCTTTTCGGAACGCGGTGACGAGCAGGCCGCAACGCGCGAGCGCCGCTTAGGCTACACGCACCGGCCCGTCACGTTCGGACGGTTTCGCGGCGAGGGTGACCCGGTGCGCATGCTCCTCCTCGGCGTCGAAGGCGAAGGGAACATTCCGACCAAGAGTTTATTCGACGACCGCATCTTTGCGATCGCCTCGCTGATCGTCGGATTCCATGACGCGGAGCAGGTACTGCCGCCGCATGACGTCGTCTTCAACGCGATCGGCGATGCGGACCGGTGCGCGCTCGAATTGACCGCGGCTAGCGCCCTGCTCGCTCACACGAGCGCACCGGTGATCAATCCGCCGGGCAATGTTCTCGTGACCGGCCGCGTCGCAAACGGCGAACGGCTCGGTGCGCTCGAGTACGTCGTCGCTCCGCGCTTTGCGATCTTTCCACGCTGGCTGCTGGATCGCACGCAAGCCAGCGCCGCACTCGAAGCCAGCGGCTTTGGGTGGCCGCTCTTACTGCGCGTTCCGGGTTATCATACCGGGCAGCATTTTCTCAAGGTCGAAACGCCGGGCGGCACGGCTGCTGCGCTCGCATCGTTGCCGGGGACTGCGGTAATCGCAATCGCATTTCTCGACACGCGCAGCCAGGACGGAAGCTTCCGAAAATATCGCGTTATCACGGTCGACGGAAAAATCTTTCCGTTGCACCTCGCCGTTTCACGCGATTGGAAAGTGCACTACTTCAGCGCCGACATGGTCGAGCGTCCCGAGCACCGGGCCGAGGATGCCGCGTTTCTCGAGAATCCGCGCGGCGTGATCGGTGAGCGCGCGTATGCGGCGCTCGAGAAGATCGTTGCGACGCTTGCGCTCGACTACGGCGGCGTCGACTTTTCGCTCGACGACGAAGGCCGCGTCGTCGTATTTGAGGCGAATGCGACGATGGTCGTCCAACCTCCACCACCCGATGCGATCTGGGATTACCGGCGCAAACCCGTCGAGCGAATCATCACGGCGGTGCGAACCATGTTACGCGAGCGCGCTCAACTCGAACGCGCCAACCTCTGATGCGGCCGAAGTGAGCCACCAGCGCGCGGGCGCGAGAGCTCCTCGGGCGTCGGCGCAACGTAGCGCATATAAGGGCTGGCGCAACCGGGTGCTTTGCCGGGCGCGCAACTGCGTCGTCTTCTTCGCCCCGACCGCACTTGACGTCCAGGCGCATCAGCTTGGAGACGACGCCGCTCGGGTCGGGTCCGAAGCCAACCACGTCGCCGGCACAAACGATTGCGTCGGCCGCCGGCAACGCTCGCAGCGCCGGAAGATTTGAATGAATATCGGAGATGATCAGGACTCGCATATGAGGATTGAGAACTCTCCCCGGATGACAATGGCTGAACCTGCGCGCGCGCTCGTCGCCGAAGACCTACGAAAGCGTTATGGTGCGCGCTGGGTCGTGGACGGCGTGACCGTTCGCGTCGAGCCGGGCGAGATCGTCGGACTACTCGGGCCCAACGGCGCCGGGAAAACGACCAGCTTCGGCATGATCGTCGGCAACGTCAAGGCCGACGCCGGAAAAATGATCGTCGACGGAACCGACATCACGGAGATGTCGATGTCCGAGCGCGCCCGGCAAGGTCTCGGCTACCTCTCACAGGAGCGTTCGATTTTCCGCCGGCTCAGCGTCGCCGACAACTTGCGTTTAATTCTCGAAATGCGTGATTCCGAGCCCGAGCGGCGCGTCGCAATCTTCGATCGCGTTGTCGAGCGCTTCAATCTTCAGCCGATCATCGACATGCGCGGCGATACGATCTCGGGCGGACAGCAGCGCCGCGTCGAGGTCGCGCGCGCGCTCGTCACCGAGCCGTCCTATCTGCTGCTCGACGAGCCCTTCAGCGGCATCGACCCTCTTACGGTCTCGGAGTTGCAGCGGCTGATCGCGGAGCTGCGCGGCGACGGTTACGGCATCTTGATCACCGATCACAACGTCCGCGATACGCTTGCGATCACCAACCGCTCGTACGTCATTCACAACGGAAAGGTGATTGCGTCCGGAGTCCCCGAGGAGCTCGTCGACAATCCCGACGCGCGACGTTTCTTCTTAGGCGAGAACTTCCGGATGGCGGGATAAATATGCGACTGTTTGTGCGTGTGGCCGCGCTGTTTTTATTTTCGTTCTGCGTCGTTACCGTCGATACGAGCGCCGCGCCCGTGGGTGAGTCGCAGCTCGCGGGGCTACGTTCCAAGATCAACCACATCATCGTTATTTACGAAGAAAATTGGAGCTTCGACGGCCTCTACTCGCAGTTTCCCGGCGCCAACGGGGCGCGCGGGAATGGTACGCCGCAACTGCAATGTCCGTCGGGAACGGCCGAGTACGCACCGATGACCGGCCTTCCGCCAGCACTCATTCGCGCAGGTCGTCCGACGGGTCCGTGGCCATGCGGTTGGCAAGGTCTTGCGGGCGGCGAGCAAGATCCGCACATTCCGATCGGGATGCCGCTGAAGCCGTACGACCTGACGGATTTCATTCCGACGTCGGCCCTGACCGGCGACCTGTGGCATATCTTCTGGCACGAGCAATTGCAGATCGACAACGGCGTGCTCGAACCCGCGGGTCGCGCGCCGATGGACAAATTCGCCGCATACGCCAGCAATCCAGGACTCACGTTCGGCTATTACAACGCGACGCATCTGCCCGAAGGTGTTATCGCACAACACTACACGCTCGCCGACAATTTCTTTCACAGCGCGTTCGGCGGCTCGTATTTGAGCCACCAGTGGCTGATCTGCGCCTGCACTCCCGTATGGAATCAGCCGTTACCCAAAGACGCGCCGTCCTTCATCTCTAAATGGGACACGAAGACGAAAACGCTCGTTGACGGAAATCTCACCACAATGCCGCGTCCCGGCGGCACCGGTCCGCTCTGGGTCGTCAACACGACCTTTACCGAAAATAGTCCGCATCCGGCAGGCGTGAAACCGGATCAGCTCCTTAAGCCGATTCCACCTACGCAAAAAACGATCGGCGACCTACTCGCCGATCACTCGCCGTCGATTTCGTGGAAATGGTATAGCGGCGGTTGGGATCTCGCGCTCGCGCACGATCCGCGCGCAAACGGTTGCCCGAATCCCAGCGCCGCCGATCCGAACCCGGCACCGAAGGGTTTGTGTTTCCAGTATCACCATCAGCCATTCGCGTACTTCCAGCGTTGGGGCACCGACGGTTCATCGGCAAAAGCCGAGCATTTGCAAGACGAGACGAAGTTTTTCAGCGACCTTGAAAGCAAAACGCTGCCGGGCGTCGTTTTCGTCAAACCGGTCGGTCTCGACAACGAGCATCCCAACTATTCGACGCTCCTGCGTGGTGGTCAGCATCTGCAAAAATTGATTGCCGCTGTGTGCGCATCGTCGTATTGGAAAGACACCGCCATCATCGTCACCTACGACGAAAATGGCGGACGTTGGGATCACGTGGCGCCGCCGAAGGTCGACGAGTGGGGTCCGGGGACCCGCGTCCCAGCGATCATCATCTCTCCGTACGCAAAGCCGCACTTCGTCGATCACACCGAATATGAGACCGCATCAATTCTTGCGCTGATTGAGCGCCGCTTTGGGCTCCCTAACCTCGGCTCGCACGACGCGCGCGCGAATCCATTACTGAACGCCTTTGACTTCGAGCAAACCCCACTGGCTTGCCACTCGTCTTAGCGTTCGTTCTCGTCCTCGCCGCGCTATTCGGTTGGCGTGGCCCCTCGACGCTGGGCGCTCTCGATCTTCCGCAGATACCGGAAGTGCGCAGTCAGAACGGCGTCGCCGCCCTGACCTTGCGCGCCGCACTCGACTCACACGGGCGTCCGGCATTTTATTGGAATGGACGCGAGATCGCGCCGACGATTCGCGTTCGTCCCGGCGACGTGATCCGCGTGCACTACGTTAACGCGCTTCCGGAATTTTGCGGGCTCGGCATGATCTCCGATTCGAACCTGCACTTTCATGGATTGACGACCTCGCCCTTACCGCCGGGCGACGACGTCATCACGACGATGGTGGCGCCGTCGCGCACATTCGACTACGTCGTGCGCATCGGACGCAATCAGCCGCCGGGACTCTACTGGTATCATCCGCACCCGCATGGGCTTTCGAATTGGGAGATCGGCAACGGCATGGCCGGCGCAATCGTCATCGAGGGAATCGCGGACGAGGTTCCGAGCCTGGCCGGATTGCGCGAACGGGTGATCGTGCTGCGCGACATTCCGGGCGATCCAAGCGTCGGCGCAGCCGAGAGCAAAGCGCAATTGACCGCGGGTCCGCTCCCCCTCCCGACTGTGCAAGCGCGAACGCACGTCGGAATGGACGACGAAGACTATCAGGGGAATACGCCGTGCGGCGTCGATGCGGATGCGCAACCGACGATAAATGGGATTCCAAGCGCGACGATCGCGATCGCGCCCGGTGAACGCCAGCTGTGGCGCGTGCTCAACGCGTCCGGCAAGCGTCACTACGATCTTGCGATCGCCGGCGTGCGCATGCAGCTCGTCGCTCGCGACGGCATTCCCATCAAGCTGCTGGAAAAGACACCGGAGCGCGATGTCGATCATGTGCTCCTACCACCCGGAGGACGCGCCGAGATCGTCGTCACCGGCGCGGCGCATCCTCAACTTCTGCTCTCGCGCTGCTACGACGCAGGCAAAGCCGGAGAAGCCAATCCCGGCGTCATCTTCGGTGAGCTGGTCGACGATCGCGGCACCGGCGTCGCAACGCGCGTCGCTTCCCCGTTCGGCGTCGCGAGCGATCGCGCGTATTCGAAGCTACCCGTACGCGTTGCCGAGCGCCGCACGATTTACTTTCGTGAAAACGCGAAGGGCTTCTCCCTCAACGGCAAGCGCTTTTCGCCGAGCGATCCGCCGATGTTCGTCGCGCATGCCGGAACGACGGAAGAATGGACGCTCGTGAACGACACCGACGAAGTCCACGCGTTTCACATCCATCAGGTGCACTTCGTCGTCGAACGGACCCACGAATGGCGCGACGTGGTCGACGTCCCACCCCGCGCGAAGCTGCGCATCATCGTCGATTTTCGTGACCCGGTCATCCGCGGGACGTTTCTGTTCCATTGCCATCTCACCGACCACGAAGATGGTGGAATGATGGCAAAGATCAAGATCGTCTAAGGTGCGCGCGGACGCTGCGGGAGAGGTCTGACAAGATGGCTCCAGGAACCGTTCCAGCCGAGAGCAATTGGCGTTCTCATCCTGCGTTTCGTGGTGATACATAGCGCACAATTCTAGCGACGTAGACTGGCAGTCGGAGCGTCCGGGTCCAAAAACCGAGGTTCGCATCGATGCCGTCGAGGACGGCGCCACGCGTCAGCGTTTTGACGATGTAGCGACCGAAGAGCCGCTCGAGATTCGTCTCGTGCTCGGCGGCGAGAGCCGTACGGTCGCGGTAACCATGCGCACGCCGGGTTCCGACTTCGAGCTCGTAGCCGGATTCCTAAACAACGAAGGGATTATCGCGAACCAAGACGAGTTGCGAGGGCTCTCGTATTGCGTCGACCGAGACGTCGATGAGGAACAGCGCTACAACATCGTCAACGTCGAGCTTGCGCGCAGCGCGTGGCCGCAGCTCGATCGGCTGGCGCGTCATTTTCTGACGACGAGCGCGTGCGGAGTGTGTGGAAAAGCCAGCATCGAGTCACTGCGCATGCGCAATGTTCCGAACCTCGGCAGCGGCCCCGCCATCAACCCTGGGCTGATCACCTCGCTCCCCGACAAGCTGCGCGCCGCGCAAGGCCTTTTTGAGTCGACGGGCGGCTTACACGCGGCGGCTCTGTTCGACGTAAACGGTACGCTGATTGCGCTACGCGAAGACGTCGGGCGGCATAATGCGCTCGACAAACTCATCGGCTGGGCGCTGATGAACGGAAAGCTCCCGCTGCACGATTCGATCGTAATGGTGAGCGGACGGACGAGCTTCGAGATCGTTCAGAAAGGGCTCGTGGCCGGCGTTCCGGTCGTCTGCGCAATCTCGGCCCCAAGCAGTCTGGCGGTTTCTCTGGCGCGCGAGTTCGGGATGACGCTGATCGGATTTCTGCGCGGCGGTTCCTTCAACGTTTACGCCGGGAACGAACGGTTTAAGATGTAATACCCGACGTGCTCAGATCGAAGAGCTCGTCGATGATTCGTGCATGGTCGTGCGCTTCGGCTTCGTCGCTTACGGCCTTTTCGCGGATCCGCGTGATTGGACGGTGCAAGAGACGCGAAATGATCGTCATCGACATGCTTTTAATCAACATCTGTTCGCGTTCCGAGAGCTCGGGGCAGCGCGCGAAGAGCCGCTCGAGCTCGGCCTCACGAATCGTGTCTGCCTTTTGCGTCAGGGATGCGATAATGGGGACAGCGGTGGACGCTTGATACCAATCGACGAGACGCCGAACATGCTCGTCGATGATCTCTTCAACGAGCGGCACCGCCGTACGGCGTGAATCGAGAGTCTCATCAACGACCGCAGCGAGCGCATCGATGTCGACTAGCGCAACACTCGGGATGCGCGAAACCTCAGGGTCGACGTCACGCGGCACGGCGATGTCGACGATGAAGAGCGGCCGCTCGGGTCTCCAGGACATCGCTTCGGCAGCTCTCTGTGCGTCGATCATCAAATGCGAGGCTCCCGTTGAGGTTATGACGACGTCGGCCTCGCGAAGCGCTTGCGCGAGCGCCGGCAGCGCTTGCGCCTGTCCGCCGCCGATTCGTGAGACGACCTCGCTCGCGCGTTCATGCGTGCGATTCAGGAGCGTGAGTCGCGCACCTTCGGTCTTGAGACGACGCGCCGCGGCCGTGCCCATCTTTCCCGCGCCGATAACGATAACGTTTTTATCGCGGAGACTCCCTACATGAGCCTTCGCCATCTCGATTGCCGCCGTCGCAACGCTAACCGAATTTTTTCCGATCTCGGTTTGCGAACGCGCGGCCTTTCCGGCGCTCAGCGCTTCGCGGAAGAGCTGGTGCAGCGATCTTCCGAGCGAACGCGCACGTTGCGCCTGAATGTACGCGTCTTTGACCTGACCGAGAATCTGCGCTTCGCCAATTAGCATCGAGTCCAGGCCCGTCGCGACTCGAAGCAGATGTTCGATCGCCTGCCGTCCCAGCAGCGTGTACATATACGATTCCATGTCGTATGTCTGCATCGCCGTACCGTGACGGAAATTGCCCAGAAACTGCTTCAGCTGATGCGTCCCGGTTTCGTAGTCTTCCAACTCTGCATAGATCTCGATTCGACCACATGTCGCGAGCATTGCCGCCTCGAGAACACCGTCGTAGTCACGCAGCGCCGTCAGCGTCTCGCCGAGCATCGAACTCGGAAACGCATGACGTTCGCGGACTTCAACCGGCGCCGTCCGGTGAGAAAGCCCTAAGCAGACAAGGGACATAAAAGAATTTTACCATGCATTGTTGCAAGGTCCCTTCGGTTCGTCGCAGGGATGCGTTGGCGCCGGCGCGGAACAAAATCCCTTATGTAGCCTAGTGTTTTAAGGGGGATACATGACAGACAAGACTACTCGTGCGGGAATGCTCCAAAAGCTCGCCGTTGCGCCGATTGCCATCGGTGCGCTCGCAGCGCTTCAGGCCGAAGCGGAAGCCGCTGCTTCCGTCGATCCGAAGGCCGCCTCATATCAAACCAAGCCGAACGGCGGCAAGCAGTGCTCGACCTGCAGCCTCTTCATCGCGGGCAAGACCGCAAAAGGTCCCGGAACGTGCAAGATCGTTAAGGGGTCAATCTCGCCGACCGGTTGGTGCAAGTTCTATTCCGCGAAGGCGTAAACGCGCACGGAACCTAGGCGGAACCTAGGCGGAACTTTCAGTTATTTTTTGTTTGAGGTATCCTCGGCCGGCCGCGATGCGTCATCGCTACCCTGGGGCTTGTACGTCGACCAGCCACCGATGTTAAACTTGCCGTCAGCGTAGTAACTGCTCGCGGTCGCCCCATTAGCGGCTTTGGAGAAGACCTTCTGCTGAAGCTCGGCGGGAGTTCCCCAAACGGATTTGTCGAACGGCATGATGACGCTCCTCTCGTGTATACTTACGGTTCGCTGATGTAACTACTATACACTCTTTGGAGAGCATAACGGAGGTAGAGCGCAATGCCCACACAAGACGACGTTCGCGAAGCGCTCCGGACCGTACAGGATCCAGAGCTCATGATCGGCATGGTCGATCTCGGGCTCATATATGGAATCGACGTGGCCGGCGAGCGTAGCGAGGACGTTACCGTCACGATGACGCTGACATCACCGACGTGCCCCGTCGGGCCGCAGTTCATGCAATCCGTCAAGGACAAAGTGAAGTCCCTCGACGGAGTCAACGACGTAAAGGTTGAGATCACATTCGATCCGCCGTGGGATCCCCGAATCCACGCTAGCGAAGACGCTAAATTCGATCTCGGGATTTGGTTTTAGCACAATAACGCTTTGATCGCGACGTCAGTGATGTCATGGGCAGACGCAAAGCCGAGTATGAGACGGCCGCTACGCGGCTCGAGCGATATCGCATCAAAATCGGGTAACAGTCGCAAGGTGCTTACGGTCACCCCGTGACGGCGTTCGAGTGCCGCCCAGACGGCGCCGGCCGCCGTCGAACCCGGTTCGTTCGGCATCACCGACACATCGACCGAAAGACGAGTGCGGGCGTAAACATCCGGCTGTGCGGAATCCCCGTCGACCAAGAGTACGGCCGCAGGCCGTCGTGCCAAGAGATTCGCAGTGTGCGCGGCCAGACGGCTGACGACGATTCCAAACGCGCCGCGAACCGGTGCAAACGGAACGTAGCTTATCGAAGGAGTGCCGCTCTCGCCGGCGGTCGCAAGCGCAATCCATGGCAGCGATGAAATGAGGCGAGCCACCTCACGCTCCTGGACTATCGGCATACAGCATGTCTGAAGAACAGCCGATCGTGCTTCCGGCTTTGGCTGCGCAACGCGGGGAACCAAGTGCCGCGGTGTGCCCGAACGGTCACGTCTACTCGTGGTTTCTCGAACCGCTTGATGAGATCGGATACTGTCAGAAGTGCGGCGCTGCCATTCTCGTTGCATGCCCGGCGTGCAACGCGGCTTTCCCGCCGGACGGCGAAATGCTCAAATGGGTGCCGTATCATACAAACTGCATCCGGTGTGGAAAACCTTATCCGTGGATAGCAGCCGACATTGCGCGAGCGAAACGGACGCTGGCTGAACGCGCGGAAGTCGAGAATTGGAGCGAAGCACCCAAAGCGAGAGCATCCGATTTAGTCGATGACATCATCGCCGACCGTGCCGCTCCCTCTGAGATACTCGCGACATTGAAGTGGCTCGCGCAGCATGATTGCGAAAGCGCGGAGCCGACGATCCTCGAAGCGATCGAGCGGCTTGGGAGTGCCGGTCTCAAGCAGGCTTTGCGATCGAGCTTTCCGGGTCAGTTTTGAGTTCCTCGCCGTTGGCGCGATAGATATCTTCGATCTTGATCGGTGCCGCAGGAAACATCGACGACGTGACGATCAGCAGCGCAGCATCCTTGTTCACGCCATGCTCGGCATTGAACGCGGCAACGGCCGCTTGCGCCGCCGGATAGTCATTACCGTAGTCCCAATCAGTCGCCGTGAATCCCGGTGAGTAAGCTTTGACGAACGACGGATAGAAATGACGTTCCCCATCGGCATGCACTCTCGCCATGTTTTCCGTGATGAGCAAGCACGCCGGCTTGCCGTCGATCTCGTACACTAGTGCAAACGGATCGCCGGCGCCGTTTGGCCACCGAAAGCTGCGCTCAAGATCTTTATCAGCTCGCCACTCTCGGCCATCGGTCCGAGGATGTCGGTGTCACCGTAGAATGACCCGCCGATAAAGACTTTTGGCAAGGTCGGCCAGTCGGTGAGCCGCGTAAGCTCTTCACGTTTCGGCTCGTTCTCGAGAACGTCGATTACTTCGTACGGATACCCGAATGCATTGAAGAAGTCGACCGTTTCTCCGGTGAAGCCGCAAAGCGGCATATCCTTGGTACCTTTTCCGTACACGAGGATGGTATTAGCGGCTACTTCCTCCTCGATTTCCTTACGAATGGCGTCGTTTGGCATTGCTCTCCTCTACGCTCAGTGCGACGCGGCAAACACGATGAAACGAATGTGTCGCTTGATGTGCATCAATGCATCGAGTGTGCTCGACGCCTCTGAGAAATCGCCGAGCGCCTCGAGCGCTTGGGCTTTTCCTCTCGTCGCTCTCGCGATGATGATCTGACGATCAAGCTCTTCAATCCCATCCAGGGCTTCGGCTCTTCGGATCGTCTCTTCGAGTTTGGCGATCGCGCCATCATAGTTGTGCATCTTTACCAAGAGCAATCCGTGGCCGAGGAACGCGTCAACTGCATCCCGAGACGTGATCTTCGACGAGACCACGATCTCCAAGGCTTCGGTCCGAATAAACTCTGCCTCCGCGAGTGCATCGGTGCTCTCGAGAGTGCTGGCGTATTGACCGAGGATTCGAAGGAAGACCACAGGCGGCGGCGGATTGGAACGCGCTGCAGTTACTTCTCGACGGATCCGATCGACCGCAGCTTTCCCCTCACCGATAGCGACCATTGCGTCGAGGCGGTACATTTGTTCGAACCAAGCGGTGACGTCTTCGCGCTCGGTCACTTCGAGCACAAACTCAGCCTCCGATCTCCGAGAAGGCGCGCATGCGGCTCGATTGCTCGCCCAGTCGAAGATGATGGCGTTCCGGCTTGATGAGCATGCTGCCGCGAAAAATCGCCATGAGATCTTCGCGTGATGCGCCCGTTCGGACCGGCGTACGCAAATCGATATGTTGATCGCCGAACAGGCACAGACGTAATCGCCCATCGGCGGACAATCGCACGCGATTGCAGCGCTCGCAGTAGTCGTGCGAAAGCGGGCTAATCACGCCGACCGCTCCGCGTGCGCCGGGGAATGCGAAGTATCGTGCAGGACCATTCCCTTGCGGACCATCGACCGGAACTAGTTCCTCGATCGCGCCGATGCGCGCGAGAATTTCATTGGCGGAAACATACGCCTCGCGCTGCAGATCGAGGTTGTCTTCGACCGGCATCATCTCGATGAAGCGTACGAAAATTTCGCGATCGCGCGTCAGCGCCGCTAGTTCGCCGACTTCGTCGTCGTTGCGGCCGCGCATCACGACGCAGTTGATCTTCAGCGGCGCGAGACCGGCGTCCAGCGCTGCGTCGATTCCGGCCAGGACCCGGTCCAAGCCGTGCCGGCGAGCGATCGCGAAGAAGCGGTCTTCGCGCAACGTATCGAGCGAGATGTTGGCGCGACGAAGTCCTGCGGCGACAAGCGCATCGATCCGTTCCGCAAGCAGCATTCCGTTGGTCGATAACGCAATGTCGTCGATCCCCGGAATCGCGGCCAGCATCGCCACCAACTTGTGCAGGTCGAGCCGGACCAGCGGCTCCCCGCCTGTGAGGCGGATGCTGCGCACGCCGATTGCAGCTGCCGCCTTCACGATCTGCGTGATCTCTTCGTAGGTTAGGATTTCTCTCTTTTGAATCCACGGCAAGCCTTCTTCGGGCATGCAATAGACGCAGCGGAGATTGCACCGGTCGGTAACGGAGATCCGCAGATACGTGATCGGGCGGCGGAACTGATCAGCCAGAGGCACGACCATGCCCGGGACTTCAGTGATGAGATCGATCGTGCTGGCTGCCACGCTTCCTTTTAGACTGTCGCTGGTTGTGCCAGCGGCGGCAAGATGTCGTCGGTCTTCGGGCGCGCGTAGTACGCCCAACCGATTGCCACACCAGTGAACAAGAAGCCCGCAGCGAAGTTTCCGAGCGTCGCCGGAAGCTCGTTTCCGATCCACCAGTCGCTCAGACCGATGGGTGCTCCGTACAGCATCGCCGACGGCATGATGAACATGTTGACGATCGCGTGCTCCCAGCCCATTCCAAAGAACAGGTAGATGGGAACGAATGTCACGATCATGCGGGCGAGTGTCGAGCGGGTCGCCAGCGGAAGGATGACGCCCAGCGACACCATCCAGTTGCACAGCATTCCTTTGATGAAGCACGTGAACGCGCCGGTGAGACCGAATTGTTCGTAGTGCAGCGTCTTGGCTTCGCCGACCTTAACCATGACAGCCGCGATGCCGGTGACGTCTTTGGCTGCGCCAGTCATGGTGATCGCCGCCCAGAGCATCCAAGCCACAATCAGGCTGCCCACCAGATTCGAAACGTACACCCAAAAGAACGCCCGGCACAGCTGCATGAAATTGATGCGCTTGTGAATCAGCGCGAGTGGAACGTAACAGAAATAGCCCGTTGCCAAATCGGCTTGGATCGTGTTAATGATCATGAATCCAAGTGGAAAGAGTGCTCCTGCGAGAATCGTAGGCATGCCCTGAGCTGCGCCCAAGAAAGCAAAACCCGTAGCGTACGCGAGGAGTGCGCCGCCGAGCATGCCACGCACGAACATCTTCCCGATCGGCATGGTGCCTTTGGACGCTCCTGCATCGATCATCGCGTCGACCAGCTGGGGCGGCTTGATGTAGTCGAGGACCGGTTCGCCGTCGTAGGTCCCGGGATTCTTTTGGAAAGACTAACGAGTCGGGCATGAACGAAACCTCCGAGTTATGAGTTGCTCGGTGCGCTTAGGGGGTGCTCAAGAACTAACGGTACGATCAAAAATCTGCGCCATAGGAAAAAGGCAATCGCGATGATGCTCGATGCTTCCGCCACGCCTGAAACGTACGTCCACGACTCCGCGTGCAACAGCATTGCGAGGACCGAGAGCGCCAATGCCGGCGGCATCCGCGATCGAAGTAGCGACTGAAACGCCAGCACGATAAGCGTGTCGACCGCGATTCCCGCAGGCGTCATACCGAGGAAGCGATAGGTCAGCTCTCCGGTTGCTGCGCCTAGACACGGTAAAGCGATGATCGAACGGAGATTCGCCCACGGTCCGAACGGCTCTCGAAAGAGCAGGAAGACGACCACCGCGAGCGGCGGCAGCACCAAGAACTGCGTTATCGAACTTTGAATCTCGCGCTGCGTGGCGGTCAGCACTGCGAGCAGTGCCGGAACCGCCACGAACGAACTGATTTGTGTCCATCGTTCTAAGCGGGCATCAGGGCGAGCCGTGTCTCTCTATATCCCGCGTTGCACGTAAGGGACGTCGGGGCCGATTTGAGCGATCCCCTCCGGCGCCGCGTACGGAAGCTTACGCTGCCGATACCAGATGACGACCTGATAGGGCCGGAACAGGTACGGCAGTGGTAGCGTTACCACGTGGACTAAACGCGTAAACGGAAATAGCGCGAGGATGAAAAATGCATTAAGCATGTGGATCTTGACCGGTATCGGCATCGACGTAACATAGTCGATTTGCGGATTGAACGTCGCGAGCGATTGCAGCCAAGGTACCGAGGTGTGGAGATACCATTCGGAGCCCCACCGGTAGAAGAATGCAATCCAGAATCCCATGACGACCTGGAGCGCGAGCGCTGCGAGCAGTACCCAGTCCATCGTCGACGTAACGCTGTTGGCGCGCACGTTGATGAAGCGCCGGACAATCAAGGTCGCGAGGCCGATCGTCGCCATCACCGCTAATGCCAGACCCGTAATCTCTAAAACATACAGGCGGCTTTGATCGGCGATCAGCATTGCCCACGCTCTAGGGAAGAGAAACCCCAGCGTGTGCGGGATCAAAATCAAAATGATCCCGTAATGCCACATCGTTGATCCCCAGAAGGAAAGTCGATTCTCGAGAAACTGCGACGACTGACTCGAGAATGAGAACCGGTCGTTGAAATAACGGTAGAATCCGACAACGACGAACACCGTGAACGCGATATACGGCCAGACTACCCAGAGAAATATGTTCGACATGACTTTCCTCCGCTTGCCTACGAAACCAGACGAGAATCATCCGGCAGTGGTATGACCTCGAGCTCTGCCGGCGGCCCGTAGCGTTCTTCTAGAATCAACTGCAGCGCCCGAAGCACTCGGCTGTAATCGTCACCGATATCGAAGGGGACGGGGGCCTCTTCGTCGGGGCCGACGGGTTCGGCTTCGGGTGCCGCTATCATCGGTCCGAGCGTCGGAAGTATCGCCTCGCGAACGAGTTCGGTGATGAGCTCCACATCCGGGCAGAGCGCCATGAAACGCAACAGCACCGCGATGTGGTCGGGCAGTTCCAATCCGGAGTCAAAGCCGATGGTGCGGAACCGCTCTTTGAGCTCGAGCAATAAGACGCTCCGTTTGTACGCTTCGCCAAACATGTGGTAACCGACGTATGGATGGCGCGACGCGTTCAAATCGAATGTCGCCGTGAAGACTTCTTCCAGCGTATTTCTAGGCGTGCGTTCCACGAACGCCGCGAACTCTTTGAGCCGCGAGGCGGCTTCCGGACTCTCGTCCGCGATCATTCGCGCGCACTCGTGCGCCGTTTGAGCCAACCCCGAACTCGGGTACTCGAGCATATCTGCGAAAAGCGCGAGTACCCGCGTGTCGGGAATCGTTGACTCCATCGCTACCATCGACGCGCCGGTGCAGTTCGATAGCCGAATCCGGCTGCCGGTTTGTGCGTGTATGGATCGAGGCTTTGTTCGATTGCTTCTTCGCGACCCATTTCCGGGATCACGAACCGCTCTTCCATCGTCGGCAACGACGTCAGATTGAAGATTGCCTCGGCTTCTTCCGGAGTCGTTCTGCCCAGGCGCATCGCCTCTGCGGCATCTTCTGCGCTGATGTCTTTCACGCGCTGTGACCGTTTGAACAAGCGCACGGCAATCTGTTTTCGGTAGACTTCACGAATGATCTCCTCGTTGCCGGCTGAGAACAAGCTAGCCATGTAGCGAACCGGGACGCGCGCCTTCGAAAGCGACTGGAGCATCTCGCCCAAGCCTTCCGGCGCGGCGCTGTCATAGTTGCCGTCCTTCATTTTGCCAAGAACCGGCAGCATCGGCGGCACGTAGAACAGCATCGGAAGCGTACGGAACTCGGGGTGCAGCGGAAGCGCGAGTCCCCACTTCTTGACGAACTTATACGCAGGTGAGTTCTGTGCTGCCGAGATCTGCTGATCCGTGATGCCGTTTTTCTTGGCAGCAGCGATGATCAGCGGATCGAACGGATCTTGAATGATGCTGCGCTGAGCTGCGACGAGATCTTTGTCGTCGGCCAGGGCGACTTCTTGGATACGATCGGCGTCGTAAAGCAGCAATCCGAGATATCGGATGCGACCCACGCACGAGTGGAAGCACGCCGGTGCTTGTCCCGTTTCCAGGCGCGGATAGCACAAGATGCATTTTTCCGACTTGCCCGTTGCCCAATTGTAGTACGTCTTCTTGTACGGGCAACCCGAGATGCACATCCGCCAGGCGCGGCACTTTTCCTGACTGATCAGGACGATGCCGTCTTCACCGCGTTTGTAGATGGCTCCGGAGGGACAGGCTCCGACGCAAGCCGGATTGAGGCAGTGGTTGCAAATGCGCGGCAGGTAGAAAAAGACCAGACGTTCGACTTCGTTGAGCTGCTCGCGCTCCTTTTCGCTTAGGACCTCGAGATTTACGTCGTTGCTGGCGTACACGGGAGAGCCGCCGAGGTCGTCATCCCAGTTCGGGCCCGCCTCGATATCGATCGGCTTTCCTGTGATCAGCGAGATCGGGCGCGCCGTTGGTTGATCGTCGCCTTCGGGTGCGTTGAACAGCTCGTCGTACTGGTAGGTCCAGGGCTCGTAGTAGTCGTCGATCGTCGGCAAATTGGGGTTGAAGAAGATGTTGCCGAGGCCTTCGGTGCGGCCTTGCAAGCGAAGTTTCAGCTTGTTGCCGTCTTTGACCCAACCGCCTTTGTACTTCGATTGGTCTTCCCATGTGGTAGGATAACCGGTTCCCGGCTTCGTCTCCACGTTGTTCCACCACATGTACTCGGTGCCCTTACGATCAGTCCAGATGTTCTTGCACGCAATACTACATGTGTGGCAGCCGATGCATTTGTCGAGGTGGAAGACCATTGATACCTGTGCACGTATGTCCATTGGTTACCACTCCAGTTTTTCGAGAGCACGCACGACGGCGTGAGTGTCGCGTGTGAGGATTCCGATGGGGCCCCAGTAGTTGAAGCCGTAGGTCCATTGTCCGTAGCCGCCGGCTAGCTGGACCGGATTGATTCGCGTGCGCGTCAGGCTGTTGTGTCCGCCTGCTCGACGGCCGCCGCGAACTTGCGATTTGGGCATCGAGATGGTGCGCTCGGGTGCGTGGTAGATCATGCACGTTCCCGGTTGCACGCGCGCGCTGACGGCTGCGCGGGTGACCATCACGCCGTTGTCGTTGTAGACTTCGACCCACTGGTTGTCCACGATGCCGATGCGCGCCGCATCTTTGTCATTGATCCAGCATGGCTCGATGCCACGCGAGAGCGTCAGCATGCGAAGATTGTCGTAGTACGTCGAGTGGATGTGCCACTTTCCGTGCGGCGTGATGTAGTTGAGGATCAAACTCTTGTCGTCCACCGGACTCAGGACGATGTCGCCCGTGAGGTGCGGGTCGAGTTTCGGTTTGTAGGTCGGGAAATGTTCGCCGAAATCGATGTACCAGGGGTGGTCCATGTAGAATTGCTGGCGGCCGGTCACGGTGCGCCAGGGGACCAAGCGTTCGACGTTGATGCACCAGGCTGAATACGCTCGACCATCGTTGATCATGCCCGTCCAACACGGACTGATGAGCAAGCGCTTGACCTGTCGCGTGATATCGCCGAACGTCATGCGCACGCCGCGGATCCCTTCGGCTAGATCCGTGAGCGGAACTCCGGTGACGTGCTCCTCGTGCTCGAACGCCGCGTACGAAACGTCGCCGTTGGTTTCGGGGGCCAGGTGCAGAATCGTATTGGAGACGTCGAGAGCGTCCTCGAGGCTCGGATATTTCTTGCCCTCCCACTCGACGCAACGCAATTTGCGCGAGTCCGGAGAGATCGAGATGGGGCTCTCGAGCATCTGGTTGTAGAATTTCTCGACGTCGATCTGGACGCCGTTGAAATTGATGCCATCCGACGCAACGTTGGGTCCGAGCGTGATGAAGCGGTTGTAGATGTTCTTGTAGTCTCGCGTTACCACCCGAAAATGCGGCATCGTTTTGCCGGGAATCGCTTCACACTCGCCGGTCCACCAATCGCGGACTGCCGTCTGCGAGATTTCGTCCGGCGTGTCGTGCTGGAGGGGGTAGGTTACGATGTCCTTCACGGGTTCCGGGAAGGCCATCGGCGCCATCTCGCTGACCGCTTTGGCGAGGGTTTTGAAGATGTCCCAATCGGTCTTCGATTCCCAAACCGGCGGAACCGCAGCGCCTAAGACGTGAATGAACGAATGAAGATCGGTGCTATTAAGGTCATTTTTCTCGTACCACATCGCGGTCGGCAGGACGATGTCCGAGTAGAGCGCCGATGTGTCCATGCGGAAGTTGATGTCGACGACCAAATCAAACTTGCCGCGCGGCGCCGGCTCGCGCAGCTTGACTCTCTTTGGTTTGGCGTGTTCTTCGGCGACGGCGTTGTCGTGCGTCCCCAAATAGTGCCTAAGGAAGAACTCGTGACCTTTTGCGCTCGCCATGATCGCGTTGCCGCGCCAGATGAGCCAAACGCGCGGCCAATTCTCCTCTGCGTCCGGGTCCTGAACGGCGAACTTCAATTTGCCCGACTTGAGCTGCTCGACGGTCGTGTTGATGATGGCCGCATCGTCTTTCGCGCCACCCTCCACGGTCTCGCGCACAAAGTCGATCGGATTGCGATCGAACTGCGGATAGTGCGGCATCCAACCACGCAACACGGCGTCTCGATTGAGATCGATCGCGTGACCTTGCGCGTACTTCGCGCCCGGCGGCACGGACGAGTATTCGGTGAAGTCACCCTCGTAGTGCCACTGCCCGCTGTTGGTGTAGTGCCAGGTCGGCGATTGCGTCCGGCGCGGCGGCTTCGTCCAGTCGAGTGCAAACGTTACGGCCGACCACGGCGCCGCCGGAGCCAATTTCTCCTGGCCGACGTAGTGATTCATGCCGCCGCCGTTTACGCCGCAGCAGCCTGTGAACATCATCGCGGTAATCGGCCCGCGATATGCGAGACCGTTGTTGTACCAGTGATTGAGGCTCGCGCCTACGATGCACATGGAGCGGCCGTTGGTGAGCTCCGCGTTCGTGGCAAACTCGCGCGCGAATCGTATCACGGTCTGGCGGCCGATGCCGGTGTATTGCTCCTGCCAAGCCGGCGTGTAGGGTTGCGGATCGTCGTAATCCTTGGGATAGTCGCCCGCCAACCCGCGGCCCACGCCGAAGTGCGCATTGAGTAAATCAAACACGGTTGCGACCGGGACGCGTCCCTTGGTCGTTTCGATGTAGCGCACCGGGACGCCGCGTAAGATCGTCTTCCTCGATGCGAACTCGAAGAACCCTACCTGGAGAACGTCATCGTGCGCGTCCAAGAAGGTCAGAAGCGGATCGATCTTGCTTCCGTCCTGCCCGTCCTCGAGCTTGAGGTTCCATTGACCCTTCTTGGTCTGCCAGCGAAAGCCGGCCGTGCCCATCGGCATCTTCGGCGAACCGGATTTGTCCATCATCAACATCTTCCAGTCGCCGTTTTCGGTGTCGGCATACTTCGCGATCCGGTTGGCGCGTAGATGTTGACCCGCTGCGTAACCGCCGTCCGCTCCCGGATTGAGCTCGACCAAGAGCGGAGCATCGCTCGTCTGTTTTAGATAGTGGTCGAAATACGGAACCGTGCGATCGGCATGATACTCCTTGAGGATGACGTGATTGACCGCGGTCCAGAGCGCAGTATCTTGTCCGGCCTTGACCGGGATCCACATGTCGGAGAATTTGGCGACCTGCGAGAAATCCGGCGACATCACGACAAACTTCGAGCCGTTGGTGCGTGCTTCGGAGATGAAGTGAACGTCCGGCGTGCGCGTCATGTTCAGGTTTGCGGCAATCGAGACGATGTACGTCGAATTGTACCAGTCGGCACTTTCGCACACGTCGGTCTGATCGCCCCAAACTTCGGGAAACGCGTTCGGCAGGTCGGCGTACCAATCGTAGAAACTCATGTTGACGCCGCCCATCAACTGCAGGAAGCGCGCGCCTCCCGCGTATGACGCGAACGAGAATGCTGGGATGGGCGCAAAGCCCATGATGCGGTCGGGTCCCCACTTTTTCGCCGTGTAAAGGCACGACGCCGCAATCAGCTCTTGTACTTCCTCCCACGTCGTGCGACGGAATCCGCCTTTACCACGCGCGCGCTGATAACGTTTGCGCTTCTGCTCGTCTTGCACGATCGAGCCCCAGGCCTCAACCGGGTTGGCGAATTGGGCTTTAGCCTTACGCCAAAAATCGAGCAGTGGGCCGCGAATGTACGGATACTTGACGCGGACCGGACTGTAGACGTACCACGACGCCGAGATTCCGCGCTGACATCCCCGTGGTTCGTACGGCGGCAAACCTTTTTCGAGCAACGGATAATCCGTTTGCTGCATTTCCCATGTGATGATGCCGTCTTTTACATAGACTGCCCATGAACAGCCGCCCGTGCAGTTGACGCCGTGCGTGCTGCGCACGACTTGATCGTGCTGCCAGCGATTGCGGTAAAACTCTTCCCAGCGGCGCGACTTCGGGTCAACAAGATCTTGAATCCAGCCCATGCGTTATGACCTCCGGGTCAATCTGCGAGTGAAATCCATGCTTTGCCCGACACCACCGTTGGCGCGGGTCACTAACCCGATGCGGACGGTAAGCAAACGCCGCCGCCAGTACGTTCCGAGGATGATCGCGAGTACGATCACGCCTCCGATCGCCATGATCCCGAGCCTCCAGGCAGAGCCGAGAGGCCGTTGCGCAACCGGAGCTTCTTTAACGAATGCGCTGACGTCCGCGATCTCTTGCGGCGTCAACGGATTTTTGCTCCAAACTGCATTCATCGTCGGAGTCGGAAGACCGGATAAGAAGGACGCGAGCCCCGCATCGCCACCGTACTTCTGGTACACATCCGTCAAATCGGGGCCGAGCGTTCCGCCACCCAAGGCGCCGATCCCCGCGATACTATGACACGACATGCACGGTGGGCCGCCGTTATGAAAGCGCGCACTGCCGACGAAAAGCTCGCGACCGTGTATCGAATCGCCGGCCGGCAAAGCTGCCGCGGGCGCAGCGGCCGCCGCGCCGCTCGAAGCGGTTGCGCCACCCGATTGCTGTGCGATGTAGCCGAGTACCGCTTCGACGTCGCTCGAAGAGAGCCCGAGATCGGGCATCTGCAAAGGGTACTGCTTGACGAGTGCCGTCGCGGTCGGATCGCCGGACTTCACCATGTCGCTCGGCGACGAAATCCATTTGACGAGCCAATCGTGCGGTTCGGCCGTCGTGATTCCCTTGAGATCGGGGCCGACGGTTTTGCCTTTCCCGATCGTATGGCAGGCGGCGCACTTCGAGGCGAAGATCGTGCTACCGTCGTCAGCTCTCGCAGCAGGCGCATTCCAAATCGCGATTAGCGCGAACGCCGCGGCTGCTACCATGTATCGACACCAGGCTGAGCCCTGATCGTCCTTCATCGTGTCGGCCCCCTCGAGGGAGAAAGTTACGATTTTGCTCGACGTCGGGGGCACCTAAAAAATGACCGTACGGGCCCCCAACGCTACGCTACTTAGGTCAGGTTCCGGTTAGGTTCCGGTCAGGTGTTGCCGGCTAATATCCTACGGTAGAGCGTCTCGGTCTCCAGGACCGGCTCGACGTCGAATTCTTCCCGGAGCGCTCGACGGCAGCTCTCAAACTGTCGCAGCGCCTGAGGACGTCGTCCGGAAAAGTGAAGCACTTCCATCAGATCGCGGTGGACGTCTTCCAAGCATGGATCAAGATCCAGAATGCGCCGGTAAACGCGGATCGCCGGTTCGTAGTTGCCTGCCGTGCGAAGCAGTCGGGCCTTGGTGAGAAGCACTTCGAATAGTTTTTCTCGCAGTTGCCTGCGACGCTTCACGCACCAGTCGCTGTACGGCTCGTCCTGGAGGTAATCGCCGGCGTACAGATCTGCCGCGGCTTGCAACGCGACGAGAGCTTCCCTCCAGCGGCCGCGACGTTCGTAATGGAAGCCCTCCTCAGCCCAAGCGTCAAACTCGATCGCATCGATCGCGTGGGGCGCGGAGGTATTAAAGCTGTATCCGTTCGGTTCTGTTGAGATGAAGGAGCCCTCGGTTTTTCCGTTCTCAGCCTCACCGAGACCGCGTCGCAGATAGTGCACGACGATCTTGAGTAGCTGAGCGCCGTCCTTAGGCGTCTCCGACGGCCAAAGCAATTCGACGAGCTCATCGCGGACGACGGTCTTACCGTAGTTCGTCACCAATATCTTGAGCAGCGTGACTGCGCGCCTGCGCGCGAACGAGTCGATGCTCAAAGCCGTGCCGCCGCGTCGAGCCTCAAAGCCGCCCAGGACGCGCAAGTCGAGTCGCCGCTCCGCATCGGGAAGCGCTTCGGTTGGCTGCGGATCCGGACGCTCGCGTTCGAGCAGCAATCCTAGTCGCTCGGCTTCGCGCGTCACGGTCAACCATTGCTTGAGCAGCGTTTCCGAGTCGGCCCGAGATCCCACCTCGATGCATCCGGCCGTGACTTGGCGTCCCGGGATCGGCACGCATATGTAGCTGTGAAAGCCGAGCTGTTTGACTTGCGAGCGAATGAACCGATCGTCATGGGAGACGTCGTGCGTACTGGTCGGGTGCCCTCCACCCGCAACCAGTCCGGGGATTCCTTCGCCGTCCTCAAAATGCTTGATCGATTGAAAAGCGCCCCCGCATTCCCCGCGGAAGCCTGCGAAATCGATTCCGGACGTCGGCGACGGGCGTAGAAAGACGGTAACGGATTCAAATCCGGTCGTCGTAAGCATCGCGTCCAATACGTCTTCGACCGCCCACGTGCGCGTTGTTTCTTTACCGGGCCGTGGCCGCGACTGATCCAGGCGCGCATCCGAAGAGCGCGTGCTCACGCGAATTGTTTTGGACGGTTCGCGGGTTTGGTAGGCCATATTTGGTGCCCCAGGCCTGTGACAAAAGTCGGAGATGCAGGCTTTGCTGCGCGGCAAGTCATTCCTTGCCGGATATCTGATTGATAGTGGTTATGCGCTCGTCCTGGTTCCGATTCGGTTCCGCGGCCGCTAATGTCGCTCGATAAGGTCGTCGAGCAGAATGACTCCGGCGCCGGTGTTCGTGGACGGCTCGTCTTCGGGGCCGACCGCTTGTGCGATTTGACGGCGGTCGCGTGCATCGACCCGCGATCGGAGAAAAACCGGCTGCTCGAGATTCTGCGCGACCAGAAAAAGCGCAGTGTTTGCATCGACCGCAACCGCCGGCTGCGCAGCGGCGAGATTGCGATCGGGCGGTCCCGCACCTTCCCATCTCATCCAAGCCGACAGAAACCAACGATCGTTCGGAGATTGCAGCTCGGGTCGACGGAGATTCCACTCGACTCCCGGATAGAACGTACGAAATACCGGCGAGTCAGCACGTCCAGCAACGAACCTGTTGAGCTGAACGCGCCAAATGAGACGTCCCCATTCTGACGGAAAGGTATCGAGCGTTTGAAAGAAGCGCGTCGGCACGGCACTCTCGAGCTCGACCCCGTCCACGAGAGCAGTTGCTTCACCAAGCGCCTGCCAAAAATTCGGCGGCGCATCATCCGAGTGCATCATGCACTGTCGTACGTTCACGCTTTCGCCATTTCTCCGTTCTGGAAATTTAGCCGTTTTTGTTTTATCGTGCAACGGAAGAGCACCGCGCGTGGTCGGCGAAGGACGGCGAGATGAACATCATCATCGGCGCCGGATTGATCGGCCTTTCGATCGCGTACGAGCTCGCCAAACGCGGTGCCGAGGTGCGCGTCCTTGAAGCCGGAGATTCCGCCGCGTCCGCTTCCTGGATGGGCGCCGGAAGACTTGCACCCTTTACCGATGCGGAGAGCGGCGAAGAACAAGAACTCTTCTTAGCCACGGCGCTCGGCACGTACCAAATTTTCGTGAAGGAACTGCACAAGCGCACCGGCATCGATCCATACCTGCGAGTCGACGGCATAATCGAGGTCGCGCACAACGAGTTCGAAGCAGTGCGTTTGCGCAATCGCGTTGCAGCGCTCGTACAGCGTGGCATTCACGCGCATTGGTTCGATTCGGGTGAGGCGCGGGACATCGAGCCCGAGCTGGGACCCGCAACGCTTGGAGCATCGCTGATCGAAGACGAAGGTCAAATCGACAGCCGTGAGCTCGGACGCGCCTTGCGCGCAGCTTGCGTCGACGCGGGCGTGCGTCTCGAGGAGCAGACCGGACTCGTTGATCTCGTGGCGGACGCGCATCACGTCCTCGGCGTACAAGCCGGCGGAAATTTCGTCCCTGCGGAGACGGTAATCAACACCGCCGGCGTGCGTGCGGGGGAGCTGCGCGGCGTGCCATCGGAAGTGCGCGTCTCGATCACTCCGGTGAAGGGCCAACTGCTCGCGCTCCAAACGACGCGTCGCGTGCTCAAGCGGCTCGTCGCTGCGCCGGGCGCCTACGTGATTCCGCGAACCGACGGCACGGTTTTGATCGGAGAGACCGTCGAGGAAGCGGGATTCGACGTGAGCGTCGATCCAAGTGCGATCGAACGGTTGCGAGCAGCTGCGGTGCACGCGATTCCTGCTCTCGGCGAGTTCGCAGTTTTTGAAATGTGGGCCGGCCTGCGACCGCGTTCTCCCAACGGCCTGCCGTTTATCGGGGCGACTGCACTAGAGGGCTACTTCGTCGCGGCAGGACACTATCGCAACGGAATCTTATTGGCGCCCGCGACGGCACTCGCGCTCGCGAATCTGATCGAAGGAAAACCTTCTCCGGCCAAACAGTAACGAGGACCATGCTCGAACAAGGCGCCATCATGCCCATGTTGTCCGTTCGCGACGACACCGGAGCCGAGATTTCAACGGAGGACTTGCTCGGCGCGAAGCTCGTTATGTACTTCTATCCGAAAGACGACACGTGGGGTTGTACGAAAGAAGCGACGCAATTTCGCGACACCTACGACGCATTTCGCAGTAAGGGGGTCGAGCTCGTCGGCGTTAGCCGCGACTCAGTCGAGTCGCATCGGCTGTTCAAGGAAAAGTATATGCTTCCGTTTCGGCTCTTGGCCGACGTCGAGTCGCGACTCTGCGACGCATTTGGCGTGATCGTGGATGAGAACATCTACGGGAAGAACGCGATCCAACGTTCGACGTTCCTCTTCGACTCGGACGGAAATCTCATGCGTGTTTGGCCGAAAGTTACCGTGCTCGGTCATGCCGAAGAGATCTTACAAGAGCTCGAGTGATGCCGTTTATTAAATGAACCAAGACAACGAAAATGCAAACGACGATCTACAGCCGTGCGAGCGCTTCACATTGCTCGAATCGCGCCGCAGCCAGAATCTTTTGCGGTGCGACGTGTGCGATCACATCGCAGATGCGCACGCTGACGCCGGACGCCGTGTCCTCACGGGTGAAGAGGTCGAGGAAATGCGGCGCCGCAGGCTCATCGCGCGCTTTGAGAAGATGAAAGAGGAACGCCGGGCGCTCGATCCGCCCGTCCCATCGGAGAACGGCAATGCACAACAATGAAAGCTCGCAGCGCCCACCGACCGGCTATTGCGTCGCGTGCAAAGCGAAGCGGGAGCTAAGCGAGGCCAAGCAGATCGAAAGAGGCGGGGGGCCGGCGCTCGAGGGTAAATGCGCCGTTTGCGGGAGCAAGATGTTTATACTTGGGGTGGACCTGCCGTCGTCTTAACGTGATCGAAGGCGGCTTGAACCGCCGCTCGCACGTGCGCTTCCGTCACGCCCTCTTCGCGCATCGATTGTCCTTGCTCTTCGACGCTCGACGCCAAGTCGTCGAGGTCGCGCGGCGAAATCTCTCCCATCATCACCAGTGGGATTACGTTCGCGATCCCTTCGCGTGCAGCATAAGCGCCCGGCAAACCGGAACCGTTGACGAACAGCCAATCGGCGGCTATCCGCAGAGCTTCTTTTGTTTTCAGCTCTCCCAGCGCCACGCTTTAATCCGCTTCTAGCTTCGCGGCGGGTGTAGCGAGCTGCACCAGCATCGGGAACGTAGCTAGTACGGAATCCCGTTCCGCGACGAATTTGATGGAATACCAGCCCGGATAGGGCCATGCCAGGCCTTGGAAATTCACGATGTTACGCGAGATGGGATTGTGCTCGGTGAACGTCAAGCTTTTGACGGCCGTTTGCGCAACGACCTCGCCGCTTTCGTGCGTAACGACCACGCGACAGTTACCGATGCCGCCCTCGGTCGGACGGTAAAAACAAAAAACGGCAAACCATCGACCTGTCGGCGCAGGGAAGTCCGCGGCTTCGATACCGTCGAGAACATTGTTGAACGAGGTCGGAACGCCAGGTTCGATCTTGACGCTTTCGCAGGCGAAAGCCATCATGACGCTCGGTTGCATGTTCACAAGCATAGGACTCGGGCGACTAAGACCGGAACCGCAGCCCATGGAGCATCAGAAAAGTGAGGCTCAACCACAGGCAGCGCGCGCTACGAGTGCAACGCTGACACCGGGTGCCGCCGATGCCCTTGAAGCCATAAATCTAATTTTAAGAGACATCGGCTATCGCGTGAAAACCGCGGCTCTCGTCGAATGTGCGCTGGTTGAGCTGCAAGAGCAGTTCTCGCAACCCGGAAAGGCCATCGACATCATTCGCCGGCGTGTACCACCGCACTCGGTTGTGTTTCCGCCATAGCTGCGCGCGCATCACGGTGCATCGTGGGCCAGATCGGCAAGCGTGTCGGAGCATGCGAAGAAAACGATAAGGCGCGGATACTTGTGCATCATATAGTCTTTGAGTATGGCAACGTCGCGTAACGCGTCCTCGTCCATCACGCTCCGAGCTTCCGTCAGGAATTCCTTCAGCAACGGTTCGAGCTTGTGCGCGATCTCGCCGAGTCGTGTCTCAGCCACCAGCACCCTCCTGTGAAACGCTTTAGCGATGCGGAGATTCTCGGGCTTTACGTTCCGCGCGGACTGAGTCCCCCAATTCCCGCCGACGAGCAGCTTCGCTGCGTGCGTGCGCATTGCAGCGGCTCCGACCCATCGCAGGGAAATCGTTCGCACCGATGGACGCCAAGGTACTCTAAGCAACCGGTCATTGAGTTCTGCCCGCGCTGCCACACGGAGCTCGTGAACATCCTCGGTGGCGGATAGTGGCCTACGGCGGATAGTGGCTTACTTTGGAGCGCTCATCGAAGCTGAGACCAGCGCCAGAATGAACGACAGTACCGCCACGACCGCCGAGACGATTCGCGCGTTCTTCCATTGCTTGTGGTAACCGCAAGCAAACGTCGATACGCACGCAAGGGCGAACAGGATCGTGAAAACGGTCGGCAAGTTCATACGACTCTTGTGAGTGTACTCGGACTGGCTTCTTCAAGTACAGGCATAGCCGCAATCCACGTGGTATCAAACGAGACTAATGGAGCCCAAATACGCTACGAGCACGATCGGTATCCTGACGCCCGGCGAGTTGCTGGAAGCCTGCGCCCACGTTTGGCGCGACTCGAATTCGATCGTGATGCTCGGGGCAGACGTACTGAACTCGGAGCCCGTCTCGTACGACGACGGTCAGGCGTTCGCGGCACTCAAGCGGCACATTGCGGCAGCCGGACCTCGCACGTTTGTCGAAGACGTTCTCCCGCATCTGGCCTTTGGGCCCCCCTCAAAATCTTAGACCGAAAATAGATTCATGCAGCAACAGCAACAACAAGAAGAACGAGAACGTCCCCCCGAGCTACCGGAAGCCTTTCCGAGAATCATCTGCGAGCGATGCGGGATTGAAGCCGTGCCCTTACATTTGGGCTGCTCGCTGTGCGAGGAATGTTGTGACTGCCGGCCGCTTGGGACTTAGCCAAACCGCAAGAGCGAGTTGATCTCCGGGTAGCCGCCGTTGTCGGCGAGATCGAAATGCATCATGGCACCGTTGTGGCTCGAGCCGTCGGCGCTGATTTCGAGGTCGCAAGCACCCCAGCGAAGCCCTTGATTGCACAAGGCGGTGACGATCTCGCAGTGCAGCTTCAAGAATCCGCGCGCAGGATTGCGCGTTCGCTCGGGCGTCGAGCTCGGGCTCCCAATGACCATTGGAATACGCGCGTGCTCGTAGTCGCGCAGAATGCGCAGATACTGCTCGCGCGTAACAACCGCTGGATCGGGCGGAATTCGCTCGTCTTGCGGAATCGTCGCTAAGAGTTCCTCATCGCTGACTTCATCCGCGTTTTCAAGAGCGATGCGCGCGATCGCCATCAATTCCGGGTTTATCGCAAAGCTGAAGTAGTGAACCAATGCGTCGGAGACAGCCTTGAAGCGCACCCACACGGACTCCGTTGATTCGTTCGGGTGGCGTCCACTCACATCGGCGATAGCGGCAGGCGCTTGCGTTGTGAATCGCACCGCCCGATCGTAGGCGGCAAGCGCGCGATTTCGCATATCGACCAGTGTTTCGGCGCCGGCTTCGCCGCCCGGAACGGATCCGTTGCGCGTGACGATGTAAGGATTGGCGGCCGGATCGATATCGATTGCCGCGCCCGCGGAATGTTGACCGGCGTAGGGTCGCCAGCACATGTGGGGTCCACGCACGCCGGCCCACGCCTCGAAGCTTTCGTCACGCCGGTCCAGCGGAAGCGCCGCGTAGCTTGCTTTCGCCACGCGCTCGGCAGCCTGCAGGCGCTCATGCAATTCGGGGTTCACACCTTGCGTATATCCGGAACCGCACGGTTGTCCAAGGAACTCGGTGTCTAGATGAAACGGAGGCATAGGTTACTTCGTCGAGAACATCGGTGAGCCCATTGGGGGGCTGCTGATGCAAGCTGAGAAAAAGCCGTCCCTGTATGAGCGGCTAGGCGGCGCATACAGGATCGCAACGCTCATCGATGACTTCATCGACCGAATTACTGCCGATCCCCGCTTGAATGAGAATCCGCACCTCAAGGCCGCGAACATGCGCGGTTCTTCTGCGGGTTTCAAATACCTCGTAACCGAGATGACGTGTTGGGCGGCCGGCGGGCCGCAAACGTACACCGGCCGTTCGATGGCGGACTCTCACCGGCACCTGATGATTTCAGAAGCCGAATGGCAATGCTTCATCGACGATTTCGGGCAAACGCTCGATAAGTACGACGTGCCTCGCCCGGAGCAGCAAGAGTTGCTGGCGCTGCTGGAGAGCGCGAAGACGCAAATCGTCGTCCAAGCCTAGGAACTTCAAGGACGTTCCGCAGCCCGAGATTTAAAAGGAAGAGTCTCGCAACAGTATCCTAGTGAATTTTAGGAGGGCGTACTTTGACGAGGAAGATGCCGCTAATAACGATCGTCGGAGCCGCAATAGGCGCGGGCCTTGGCGCGACGCTCGGAAACACGTTTGTTGGTTTGATTTACGGAATCATTATCGGTGCCGCATATGGAGCGTGGCTCGATCGCAGGATCACGACGCGCTGGTGGATAGGGAAATAAGCGGAACCGAATCGGAACCAGTCGATGACACGCTTCTAGCCGTGCGCGCAGTGCATAACTTAGCGCGCCGCCGACCGAGGGGATAACACGTTGGCCCAAGAGCGCGCAAGTGGTCCGGAAGTCGTTCGTTTTAAAGGCTTAGGACCGGGTTTTTGGCCGGTTACGTTCGTGCTGGGCATACTCAGCCTCGCGAGCGCCTGGTACTTCCTCTTCGGCAACATCGACTGGCTCATGCCTGGCTCGATCGCGACCCTCTCACGGACCGCACGTACGACGTCGACGGACTGTTCAAATTCATGGCCGTGTTCGGCAACGCGATCATGATTTTCGTCGCGGGCTACGTGATCTATTTTGCGATCGTGTTCCGCGCCCGCGCCTCCGACCCGCCGGGCACGATCGGCGTACCGATTCACGACGCTCCGAAGCTGGAGTTTTGGTGGACGGTGCTCCCGACCATACTCCTGATCGTCCTCACCGCTCTCAGCATCGTCGTCTGGTACAAGATCTACATTCGGAACCTCCGCACCCGGTCTGACGACCGAGGTCATCGGCCATCAGTTTTATTTCGAATACCGGTATCCGGGCCTCAAAGGGCTCGATTTTTTCGAAGACCGACGCGATGCATCTGCCGGTCGGTGTGCCGATACGAGTCTTGATCACGTCGACCGATGTGATCCATCAGTTCTGGGTGCCGGAGATCCGGCTCAAAGCGGCGGCCGTGCCGGGCTTGGTGCAAAACCTCAACTTCACCGCGCTGCATCCCGGAACGTACGACATCACGTGCTCCGAGTTTTGCGGCGCCGGCCACAGCGTGATGCAAGGCAAAGTCATCGTCGAGCCCGTCGCGGCATTCGATACGTGGCTCGCCAGCGAGAAGAAAGCGACGGCCGCTGCCGGAGCTCCGATCAGCTTGGCTGGTGGGAACGCCGATGCCGGCAAAGCGCTCTTCGCGCAGAAGTGCTCGGCGTGCCACAACAATCCGCCCACGCCATTCGATCAGAAACTCGTCGGTCCGGGCCTGCTGCAAAATCACCGACGATCCTGCGCATCCGAACTTGGTCGACGGCAAGCCGCCGACTCCCGCACAACATCGCAGGGATTCTGAAAAACGGCTTCACCGGTGCCGATCGGTACGATGCCCAATGCTCAGGCCAACGGCCTTTCCGACAAAGACATCGCCAATCTCGTTGCTTATCTCGCGAGTCTGAAGTAGCTCAACCGTCTCCATAGAGAGATCGTTAATGCATACGGAAACGACAGCCACGAAGTCCACGAAGCTCACGGACACATCCATCCGCCGCCGGAAGGATTCATTCGGAAGTACGTCTTTTCGCTCGATCACAAGGTGATCGGGTTCCAGTACTTCTTCACCGGCATCTTCATCATGCTCATCGCCGGCTCGTTCGCGGAGCTCATGCGCATGCAGCTGACGGACCCCAAGGGCGCGATCATGAGCCCAACGGCCTACAACGAGATGTTCACGATGCACGGCACGGCGATGGTGTGGCTGGTACTGATTCCGCTCGTGACCGGGGCCATCGGAAACTTCGTGATGCCGCTGCAGATCGGCGCGCGCGACGTCGCGTTCCCGTGGCTGAACATGCTGAGTTTTTGGATCTTCCCGGTTGCTGCAGCGATACTTTTCAGCTCGATGCTCTTCGGCGGGCCGCATGCCGGCTGGACTGAGTACCCGCCGGTCTCGCTGCAGGACGGCACGGCCGGCGCGCTCTGGTGCCATGGCGATCTTCATCGATCGGCATCAGCTCGACGATGACCGGCCTGAATTTCATGGTGACGATCATCAAGATGCGCGCGCCCGGCATGACCTGGACGCGCATGCCGCTCTTCGTCTGGGCGACGTTCGCAACCGCGCTGATGAACATGTTTGCGACGGTCGCGCTGTCCGGCAGCCGCCGGCGCGCTCTTCCTCGAGCACGTGTTCAACGTGCCGTTCTTCGATCCGACGCGCGGCGGCAGCGCCGTGCTCTTCGAGCACATGTTCTGGTTCTACTCGCATCCGGCGGTCTACATCTTCATCATGCCCGCGTTCGGCGTGATCTCGGAAGTGCTGCCGACGTTCGCGCGCAAGCCGATTTTCGGCTACAAGATGATCGCGTTCTCGTCGATGGCGATCGCGATTCTTGGCATTCACGGTCTGGGCGCATCACATGTTCCCGAGCGGCCTCGCGCCCTGGCTGCAGATGCCGTTCATGATCCTGACCTACGCGATCGGCATCCCGACCGGCATCAAGATATTCTCGTGGATGGCGACGATGTGGGGCGGCCGGATCCACTTCACGACGCCATGCTCTACGCCGTCGGCTTCCTTATAACGTTCTCGTTCGGCGGGATCACGGGCGTCTTCTTGGCGTCGGTTCCGGTCGATCTTCACGAGCACGGTACATACTTCGTGGTAGGACATTTCCACTACGTCGTGGCCGGCGGCGCCGTGATGGGCTTCCTCGCGTCCATTCCATATTGGTATCCGAAGTGCACCGGCCGGATGATGGACGAGCGTCTCGGGAAGCTCGGCTTCTGGTTGTTCTTCATCGGCCTGAACGGCACGTTCTTGCCGATGCACTGGCTCGGGCTCGAAGGCATGCCGCGCCGTTACGCCACGTACGAAACGTTCGCGAAAGCCTTTCCGGATGCGGTTTTCTGGAATCGCTTCGAGACCGCGTTCTCGTTCATGATGGCGGCTTCAGTCGGACTGCTTGTCTTCAACGTAATTTGGAGCATGAAGCACGGAAAAATCGCGGGCATCAATCCCTGGGGCGCGCGTACGCTCGAGTGGACGATCGCTTCGCCGCCGCCGTACTACAACTTCAAGAAGCTTCCGCACGTGTTCGGCCGTCCGTACGATTTCGACAAACCGCTTCCGTACACGAATACGGACCTCGAGCTTCAGGAGTATCCTGAATACGGTAAGGTCGTCATGCCGATTCCGAGCGCGCAAACAGCCGGAGCGGGGGCGCACTAGATGGCGGCAATCGCGTCGGCTCCGCACCAGAGCGGACACGATGCTGTAGCGGCTCGCTACAGGGACGTCGACCCGACCTATTTCGAGACGCGCGATCTTCGCCTGACCGGATTCGTGCTGTTCTTGTTCAGCGACTGTATTTTGTTCGGGTCGCTGATCTTTGCGTACGTGTATCTGCGAGACTCGGCGCCGACCTGGCCGCCGCTCTTGAACGGACATCAGCTCGCGTGGTTCGACACCAGCTTTGCAGCGTTCAATTCGATCGTGCTGTTCGGTTCAGGCGTAACGATGCACTTTGCCCTGGAAAACTGGAAACACCTCAACAAGGCAAAGTTCTACCAGTGGCTCATCGCGACGATCGTCTTGGGTCTCGGGTTCTTGGGCGGTCAAGCGCACGAGTGGTCGGGCGTACTCGCGTCGGGCATCACGTGGTCGAACACGACGATGGGAACGACCTTCTTCACCTTAACCGGACTGCACGGGCTGCACGTTTTCATCGGTACGGTCTTCTTGACAATATTGGGACTCCAAGCCAAAGCTGGAGTCTATACCGGCAATAAGTATTTTGGGTTGACGGCGGGGACGCTCTACTGGCATTTCGTCGACGTGATCTGGGTCGCGCTGTTCTTCCTCTTCTATATTTGGTGAGGCGATGTCTGAAGCAGTAATCTTTAGAACCATCGCGCTCGTAGGCGCGATCATAGTCGGATCCACGGCATCCGTTCAACTGAAGGCCGATTGGGCGGCACGCGGGATCGACGCGACCGTCACGAAGATCCTTCTCGGGCTGATGGTTTTCGGCTGCGTTCTCGCGTTTCTCGCGGCCATAAATCTTTTAGGAGCACGCTAGTGAGTCACGACGGCGGACATTCGGAACACGCAGACGGCCTCGGCGGTCCACTGCTTCCAGCTAGCGCAAACCTCTCAGGGGGCGTAAGGATTCTGGTCATACTGGTGGTTTTGACGTCGATAATGCAGGGCAGCTTCGTCGTCGGATCCTCGCACGATATGCACGTTTGGCCTTCCCTCGACTCTGCAAAGGTCGACCTGCCGCCTTTTCGGCCGTAAGGCTCCACCGCTCCCCGGGGTTCTTTTTGCGTGAAGACGTTTCGTGTGCTTGCAGTCGGCGGCGCGCTCGTCGCCTGCACGATCGCTATGTTGGGAAGCTGGACGCGCATCAACCAGGCGGGAATGACGTGTCCGGATTGGCCGCTTTGTCGCGGCGCAGTCGTGCCGATTCTTCATGGCGGAGTCGTGCTGGAGTGGACGCACCGTTTGCTGGCCGGATGTGAGACCTTCATCGTTGCAGCCCTGATCGCGACCGGATGGCGATTACGCTCGAGCATTCGCAACCTGAGCGGGATGTTGATTGCACTGGGAGCCGTTTTCGTGCTGCAAGTGCTACTCGGCGGCGCGACGATCTTTCTTGGAAACAGTCCGCTCTCCGTGATGATTCATTGGGGAACGGCGATGCTGCTGCTCGCAATTCTGACCTCGCTTGTCGTAATCGCTTTCGCCCGCGATCCGGCACGGCCAGGCTCGCTTGAATTTGCGTGGCGCCGGACTGGATTGCTGCCGCTTGTGGCAGCTTGCGCTTTCGTTACGATGTGCGCGGGGGCGTACGTAAGCTCGAGCGGAGCGGGTCTTGCATGCCTAAGCGTGCCCGGTTGTGGCCCGTCTTTCTTCGGAGAAAGCGTGCCGCAAGCACTTCAGATGACACATCGGCTTTTAGCGGCAACGCTCGTCTTGTTCGCCGTCGCGGCTCTGGCGTTACATCCGGGCCGGCTCGTGCGGTCGACGAGGGCTCTGCGCGTCGCGGTGATCCTGCTGGCACTGCAAATCACTCTGGGCGTGCTCAACGTCCTGTGGTTGCTGCCGACGGCCTTACGCGAAGCACACGCTGCAAATGCCGTTGCGGTCTTCTTGGCCTTCGTAACTGCGACGGGGTTAGCGTCGCTCGAAGGGTCGTTACCCTTGAACGTTCTCTTGTCGAAAAATGAAGCGCGCGACGCGTTGCAAAACGAACGCGACGCTTCCCAGGATGGCGAGGATGATCGCGAGATCCTCCAGTCCATTGAAACCTGACGCGCCGTTGCCGCAGATGGCGACGGTGGCCTTTGAGAGTTCGAAATCGAGAAGACTGAGCAGATCGGCCGGATGTCGCTTGAACGCCTGTAGTCGCGCAACAATATCATCAGGATTCCAGCCGGCAAGATCGATGAAGTCGAAGATCTTGCCGTTCGGATCGATGAGAACCGTACGTTCCGTGTGAATGAGACCGACGCGAGGATCGGCAAACGGATCGATCCCGAAGCGTGCGTCGAAGTCAAGTACGGTTTCGGGATCGCCCGTCGCGAGCGTCCAATGCCTGGGATCGGCACCGAAGCGGCGGCCGTAGCGCGCCAAGATCGACGGCCGGTCGTAGCCCGGATCGAGCGTCATCTCGATCAAATGATAGGGTCCGTTCGCAAAACGCGCTTGCAGGACATGAAAGTGACTGGAGATCAGCGGACACTCGGCTTGGTCGGCGCAACGGCTATAGATAAAACTAAGGACGACCGACTTACCGCGAAAGTCGGCGAACCTAAACGGTCGTCCGCGCTGGTCTCTGAACGTGGTGGACGGCATCTGGTCGCCCACGAGCAGCGGAACCACGTTGCGAACGATACTGGTTGGCGGCGGTGGAGGAGTGTCGCGAACCTCGTCCAGCACCACGGGCTTGGTATCGGCGTCCACGAGGCCGACGATGCGGTCACCGGGATGCAACGTGGTCACGTTCACTCTCGGCGAGAGCTGGAACAGCGTCGTTTGCTGCGGCGTCGAGCCTTCCGCATCGCGGAGGACGACAACCGCGTGCTGCTTTGCCAGGACGCTGACCACCAGCCCTGCGACGCGCGCCGGGTGAGCAGAGGCAACCGCAAACGAAAGCGTTGCTGCCAGCGCCACGCTGCACAGGCCTACAAAGCAGGTTCGACCGAGCGTATTCAACGGCAAAGCGTTCGCGGTTACCTTAGAGCTACCCCGCAATGTGGCGATGCGCCGTAAAAAGCATCCGTGGGATTCGACGCCGATCGCGTCGCGGGCTTGGACTCGCGAAGAACGTCGCGTCGTTCTGCGTGGATTCTTCGGTCGCTTGACGATTGCGATCGAACCTTTTCTGGTCGGTTTGTTCCTCGCATTTCTTCCGCTCGGCATGTGGCTGCGACGACAGGAAATCGCCTTGATGGTTGCGCCGATTTTCGGGCTTGTCGCAATCGCCTTCGTCGCCTACTCAATCGTCTTGATGGTGCCGAGCACGCGCGCCTTCTTCGAAACGTTTACGCCGATCTATATCGTCGACGGATACGTTCGGTACCGTGAATCTCATCCTACCGAGACATCACCCGTTGAGTACCATGTTGCAGTTCTGAACGCCGACCGTGAGACGCTTGGCGAATGGCAGTTGAGCGAGTGGCCGAAATCGATCGGCACTCAGGATTTGTGGGCGGCGCTCGTCGAGTTCAGCCCATACGGCGGCATTCACAAGATCGACGGCCTCTCAACCGGAGTGCTGCCTTCGGAGATCGCCGCGTTCGGCATCGGCGTTGCGCGCGATTCGCAGCGCCGAGGCTCGAAATTTCGTTAAGACCTATCCCTTACCACAACTCGCGTAGTGTTCCAGTGCACAGGCGATCAACTGCCAGTCCGCCACGCTCAAGTCGGCGGCTCGCTCGACGGACAGTGGCACTTCGTTCATCAGCACGTCGGCGTAAGCCGGTGAACGATCTTCCGGTTCTCGATCGGATTCATCGATGTCGGATGAATCGATCAGTTTGCCCTCGATCCGTTTTGCCAGATCCTCGGCGGCGCGACGCTCGGTCGTTTGCATAGTGGTGTATTTTTTCGCGTTAGCGTTCGATTGAAACCTTAGGCCGCAAATCTTCTCAGAATCTGACCGCGGCCGGCTCGGGTATCGGAAGGCCGCAGAGCTCACAGCTCCTCGTCTTTTTGCGCAACCGTGGAATTTCAGCCGGCTTCGGCGCGATCTGCTCCGGGCCGGCCTCGGCAGAAGCGATCTCCGCCTCGAGCGCCGCGACGATGCGCATTGCTTCCTCGTCGGAGACAGCTCCACGGATGCGCCCGTACGATGCCGGATAGTACCAACCCACGGCGAGTTGCAACAAGCGATCATCGCCGCGCCTCGCAACTTCCTTACCAAGCTCTCCTGGAGTATGCGAGGAAGCCTTGTCGGGAAGTAATCCGCGCTTGCCTACGGCGTTTACGGCGCGCAGCCATAGCGCTTCCGTCGTCGCGATCACCTTCGCGCTCCGCGCCGACGCGACGGTTTAGCGCGAACGAGAACAACAGCACCAAGTCCTAACGCCGCGATCGCATCGACGGCGATCGCCCACGGCGTCAGTATCGTCCACAACGTCGGCGGACCATTGGACGAAGGCAAGACGCGCGCCGGATTTGCAACCGGCGTCATCGCAACCGTCTGAGAAATGCCGGCTTTCGGGTGCGGTCGTGGTAGCGCCGGCAGGAACGCAAAAAAGAGCGATCCGGCCAACGCGGCAAGCACAAGGACGCTTAGCCACGCGGACGGGCGATGCTGCGGACTAGATATACCAGCAGATGATTGCATGATGATGCGAACGATCGAGCAAGGGGACGATGCTTTGTGGTAGCGAGAGAAGCCCTTCGGGGCGCACAATAAGCTCTGCTCGGCGAATCCGCACGGTGATTATAGAGACGCCCACGTACGCTATGGCAATTGCAGCAATCTCCCCAGGCAAGTGCAGAACGACGGCCGACGCCTCGAACGAGAACGCAAATGCGCATGCGATGAGCAGTGCCCCGAGTGCCAGCCATGTAACCAATTGCGGATGTAGGCGCCACGTGCGTGCGATGAGATTGACCGCGACGACGCCGGCGGCTGCGACGAGCAGGCCGGCAATCGGCGCCAAAAAATACAGGTGCGCGAAAAGCACGCCGGCGGCCAATGTCAAGACAACGACACGGGCACGGGCCACGAAAAGTGCGGCTGCGACAAGCAGAGCCGTCAGTGGAAGCACCCAATCGATTCCAGACCACAACATGGGGATCGCAATCAACGCGCTTCCCATCAGTGCGTGACGCCACGTCGCGTTGCTGTCGTCGTTCGGCCACCACGGCAGCACACGCGGTAGTGCAATTGCGAGAACGGCGAAAGCCCACAGCGTCGGCCAGTCGATGCGAGGATTGAGCGTTCCGAGCGCGGTGGCCGCCGCGTATCCCGACAATGCGACTATCGCGATTGTGATTTGCAGTGGCCGGTCCGCGCGCAATACCGCGGAGCCGTGCTTCCGCCTGCGCATCCTCCGTGTACCTGGGGATCTCGCTTGAGATCCGAGCAGGAATGGTTCCTTATCATAGAAGCCCGGATCGACGCGGCGCAGCCAGTCAATCATTGCACGACGACTTCGCGCGTGAAGGCTGGAATATGGTCCGGCGTAAGCGTCATAATCGGAAGACGTTGATGCTCGACGTTTTCGCGAGGACGTAAACTAACAAAGATAACGGCCGCTCCGTGACGCCGCACTTCATCGACCAGAACGCGCCTCACCATGATGACGACTTCCCGGCCAGATCGACTCGCGAAAGCTCCATATCAAGACGATCGAGATCCACGTCGAGCGGACGCAACCGCAACGCTACGATCTCGCGCCTGCCACGCTGATAGACGAAACGCACGGTCAGCCGCCGCGTGGCAAGCACGCGGCACATCGCGGAGACAAAACAGATCGCTTTCTCCAGGCGGTACCGGTGGAGCGATTTGTCGCCGTCGAGCGGCGGCGACGTATCCAACACGATGCTGAGGTCATCGCGGCTGGGGTCTTGGAACTCTCGCACGTAAAACTCATTGGAATCGTGCTTACGCAGCGAAAGTACGCGATGGATCAGCTTCGGTGAATCGCCAGGGCGGTATTCGCGCGCGCCGACGTACTCTTCGATCGCGGTGGGAACCTTCTGGAATTGCCCGACTGCGAGGTGACGGCCGGCGAGCAGCGTGTCGACGAACGGTTGCAGATGGTACGTCGCCGGCAGCACGGTTACCGCAAAAGTTCGCTCGAAGACTGCAGTCGCGCGCAGCAAACTGCCGGGCAGTTGAGCGGCCGCGCGGAACGGTCCCACAAGCAGAAACCCGCGCTCTTTTACGGCCACGTCCCAGTGCGAAGTCGCGGCGCGACCGGCTTCGAGAATCGGAATCGCAGCCCAAGGGCCTGCCTCGATCGTGACGTCTGGGGCTGAGAATCGTGCGTTCGTCAAAACGCCGATCGCAGGAAATGCGCGCTCCGCGAGTGTTAGCGTACACGCCAATCGAAAGCTGCCCATCGCGCGCGTCCGCGATGGTATTTCAACGTTGACCATTCGCAGCGCACGCGCCGTCGCATACGTTAACGTCGTGGCCAGTCCGATCCATAGCAGCGGAAAGGCGATGACGAACATGACGAGCGCATGAAGAGCAGGATGCAACGCTCCGGCGATTGCGGCAGCGGCAAGTGACGCGCCAACCACTGCAAATCCAACCGGAGACGTCATTACGAACTCGATGTGAGAAGGCCGCCTTACGCGGCGTTTAGCTTGGGATAGCAACGGCGTCGACGATGCGCCTGACAATCTGCGTTTTCCATTCGGTCATGCTCATAAGAGTTTCCGGCATGACCTTCGGAATTAGCCGATGCGGCAAGGCGTAAACAAAGAGCGCCTTAACGTCGTCGGGAGTCGCGTATTCCCTGCCCTCAACTAGAGCGTACGCTCGCGCGAGCTGCATCAATTGAACGGCCGCGCGCGGACTAGCTCCCAAGACGAGCTCGTCGGAGAGGCGGGTTTGCCGAACGACAGCGATGATGTAACGCAGCAGTCGCTCGTCGATGACGACTGAGGATACGAGCGCGATCAGCTCCCGAACACGCTCGATAGACAGCACCGGCGTCACGCCGGTCAGCGGATCGTCTGCCATCCGGTCGCGAAGGATTTCGACTTCATCGTTCTCGCTTGGATAACCGGGCGAGAGCAGAAGCTCGAAACGATCGAGTTGCGCTTCAGGCAGATCGTTCACACCCGAATGTTCGATCGGATTTTGCGTGGCGATGACGATAAAGGGATCCCGGGAGCCGATGTGTATGGCCGTCAACGGTTACTTGCGCCTCACCCATCGCTTCCAGTAGAGCGCTCTGCGTGCGCGGCATCGCGCGATTGAGCTCGTCCGCCAGCACGATGTTTGCAAACACGGGCCCCGGGACAAACGTGTCCTTGCGCGGATCGACGTAGCCCGTGATGTCGACTGGAAGCAAATCCGGCGTGCATTGAACGCGCTTGAACTCGCATGAGATCGAACGTGCGAGCGTCCGTGCAAGGATCGTTTTCCCAACACCCGGTCGGTCCTCGAGTAACACGTGCCCGCGCGAAAGCAGCGCTGCGACCACAAGCCGGACGACATTGCGTTTGCCGATCACGACACGCTCGATGTTCGCGATAAGCCGTTCGATGTCGGCGTGCGCGGTATCGAACGCGGCCTCGGTTTTTATCATCTCGCCTCATGCGGCTCGCGGCGAACCGCGAGCGTCATCGGTTGGCTATTGAACAAGAGCGGTACGAGCCATCGAGATAGCAGCGCGACGATCTGCGCGATCACGAGCATCGCAGCGGCAATCCAGATTATCGACGTCGACGCGAGATCCGACGCAAGTTGTTTGCCGACGTCTCCGAAAAGCGAGGGCAAACCAAGATCAACCGCACCGGCTCCCGAGTATCCCGCTCGAAACATATAAAGAGCGAGAATGATTCCGACGTAGCGTGCTCCGCCGCCGATTATACGCGTCGGCTCGACGTTCCAGTTGACGCCTGGCCAGAGGCGCGCGGCGGCAGCACGTATCAGAAAGTTGCTTTCAGCAGCCGCAACAAGAACGGCTGCGACAGCGGAGGCAGCGAGCAGCGTCCTCGCAAGGGTGAAACCACTTTCAAAGCCTGCAGCTACGAAGGGCAGTGCGACAAGAAATGCGAGCGCAGCGACAGCCGTTGCATCCGCTAAGCGTGCAAACGCATCGGTTCGCTTGTGCAGCCGCGAGCAATGCGGGCACAACTCTAATTCGTTACGAACCGTTGCCCGTTGCCGGGAAGAAATGAAGGCAAAGGCGATGATGGCACCCGCTTCGAGCGCAAGGAGAAGCGTGAACGGCACGTATCCGGGCACCAGTGTGCCCGCATTGTGCACCATTCATCGGAGTTCCGGGCGCTCGGTGGCGGCATCCTCCAGATTCACGGCGGAACTAATCCGGAACCCTAAGCGGAAAGCAGCGGACGTACGGGTTCGCGTTCGCGATTTGAGGTGAGGTGCGCGTCGATCAACGTCACCATCTCGTCGACGACCGTAGATTGCATGCCCTTTTGCGCGGCGATCGCTTGTACCAGGCGGTCGACGCGTTCGATGTTCGCTGCGCCGTCAAACAGAGCTCGGGAAGCCGAGGACGGGTTGACCAGTTCTTTCGCGGCGGCGGCGTATTTATCGAACGGCACAAGGTCGGCCCGAGACGCACCAAGCTCGATACACACGTCGCAAACCCACTGATATACCGACTGTGACGCCTCCGCATCGCTGTGGACTGCATCGCGAATAGCGCGCGGGCTGCCCGCTTGAACGCACCGGTAATTTCCCGTGATGAGCATCGGCCACTTGGCGAGCGGAACGAAGATCGACTCGGAAACCTTGAGTTTTACAGGCAGCTCGACGTCGTGATAGCGACTTACGGCGATGTGCGCTTGTATTCGCTGGAGCATCTCCGTGTGCTCATCAGACTCAAAGCGCGCCGCCTTGAAGTTTGTCGGCAGGGTGACATGCAGAATATTGGGCTCTTGATCGGAGGGCCGAAATGCCTGCGGATCAGGGCTGCACAGCGTCACGTACGCCGGATCAAAATTCTGCCAAACACTCGCGTCCGTATAACATGCGGATAATGCGTCCGTATCCAGGTTTGGGATCCGGTTGAGGAACGGCGGCGGTGGCATGTTCATGATCGACATGCACGGGACATTTGCGCAAGCTACGGAGTCGAGCAGCTCCCGCACGCCCGTCTGACAATATTGCGGCTCTTGCATCGCAAGAGCTACGAGATCGTATCGGCTCGGGTCGATGGCGTCTGGAGTGGCGGCGGTGAGTTTTCCAAGTAACTCCCGCGAGTCAATTTCGAGCAGCTCGCTTTTCCAGCCCACAGGAAGCCGAATACGTATGCCGGCGCGATTAATCACTTCAGCATTCGCCGCACGGCATACGACCGTCACGTCGTGACCTGCAAGTAGTAGCTTGGCGCCGAGCAGCGATCCGTACGAGGCGCCAAGAATCAAAACATTGTAGGTTGCCTTCATGCTTCAGTATAGCATCGGACGCAATGAAACAAACGTGTATTCAGTATTATCATCGGAACCAAAACGGAACTTAGTCGGAACTACGGCCGACTGCACGAACGTTTTTGTTTTAAACGGTGCGCATTAACTCACTGCCGTTTTCACGCGACGGTTTGCGTACACCGGCGTAACCCAGTCGCGATACTTCGGCTCTTTGCCGCGCACTGCGCGCTCGTAGACGTCCATGATCGCTTTGGTCGTTTCGCCGGTCTTGCCGTCGCCGACCGGACGGCGATCGATCGATTCAACCGGCATGATCCCGGCCGCGCTTCCCGTCAAGAAGACCTCGGTTGCGGTGTAGAGTTCGCTGCGATCGATCGCACGCTCGATCACGTTAACGCCCAGATCGCGCGCGATGGTCATCGCGCAGCGGCGCGTTACGCCTTCGAGAATGTTTTGCGTCGGATCGGGCGTGATCAAGTCGCCATTTTTGACGATGAAAACATTCTCGGCAGAGCCTTCGGAGACGTGGCCATCGTGCGAAAGCATGATCGCTTCATCGAAACCGTTGGCGATCGCTTCGCTCTTCGCAAGTGCCGAGTTGATGTAGATACCGGTCACTTTAGCGCGCGCGGGCGCAGCCGTGTCTTCGATGCGGCGCCACGAGCTCAAGCAAGTCCGTAAGCCTTTCGCTTCACCGAAGTAACCGACGAACGGAATTGCGACGATTGCAAACTCGTCCTTGACTCCCTCGAGCCGCACGCCGATCGCTTCATCGGCCTTGTAAACGAAGGGACGCACGTAAACTTCGCACTTAAATTTGTTGCGCGCGCAGAGGTCAAGCGTGATTTCGACGAGCTCGCCCGGCCGATTTCGGGACCTTCATCATCAAAATTTTCGCGGAATCATGCAAGCGGCGATAGTGATCGCGGGCGTGCAAAATGTAGAGCTCGCGTTCGTCCGGCTCCCAGAATCCACGAATGCCTTCGAAGCATCCGGTTCCGTATTGCAGAGCGTGCGTCAGCAGGCCGATTTTCGCATCGGCGTAGCGCGTAAAGCCGCCGTGGGTGTATACGATGAGGTTGTCGAGTTCCATGCGACCGCGGTTCGAGCTTCCGGCCTGGCGGCCCCCGGGGAGGCAAGCATCCCGGGCGCTAAGATGGTCGTGGTGATTTCCATGTCCTTTCCTGCAGATATCGTCGTGCGGCTTCTTGCGGCAACCATTCTCGGGGCGATAGTCGGAATCGAGCGCGAGCGCGCGGAGCATGCGGCCGGACTTCGTACGCACGCGCTCGTCTCGCTCGGTGCAGCACTCTTCATGATCATCTCGGCGTACGGTTTTGCGTCGGTTCTGGGCGAGCACGTGGTCCTCGACCCCGGGCGAATCGCGGCACAAGTTGCGAGCGGCATCGGCTTTCTCGGCGCCGGTACGATCATTCTTCGGCGCGAGATCGTTCGCGGTCTGACGACGGCAGCGAGTGTATGGACGGTGGCAGCGATCGGACTGGCGTGCGGTGGCGGCATGTATCTGGCCGCGGTCATCGCGTCGGTTCTCGTGCTCGTCGTCCTGGCGGCGATGCGTCCGCTCGAGGTTATTCTCTTTGGCTCGCGCCGCAGCGTGCACATCATAATGACGTGCTCGACTCGCGGGTTCCCGGAGGCGCGGGTCCGCCGAATCATCTCCGACGCCGGAGCACGTCTTCAACGCATTCACCTGCATTTTGACAACGAAAAGGAACGCGATCGGGTCGAGCTCGTCATGCGCTACGATCCAGCGCAAGTGCACAGGATCGCAGATGCGTTACGAGAGTTGGATGGGGTGCGCGAAATTCGCACGATCGTGCAAGGCTCGGTGCACGAGCGATGACCTTGGAGCCCAGGGGCTCCCATTAATTAACGAGAAGACGGTTGGTCAGGATTAGGGCGAGGCGGCCCGGCCGGACTTGCAACGACCGGGTCGTTTCGCGCCTTTAGGTCGCGCGCACCTGACGCTCGACGGCAGACTCGATCGCCGCGAGCAAATCCTTGCTGAGGAACGGCTTGCCGAGCACGTTGTCCCAGCCTTTCTCCGTCGTTGACCCGATTCGAATGAAGGCGACCTCGCGCCGGATGCGGCGAGGCACTTTCTTGAGGATCTCCTCGTCGTCGCCGTCGATCAGCGCCGCATCGAAGCGCTCGTCGGCCAGCAGCACCAGGGCTTCACCGACCGATTGGACGACGCGCAGGCGGTAGTGTCCGCCGCGCAGCGCGTGCGCCGTGAACGAACGCGTCTCGCCTTCCGGATCGACCAGCAGCAGGCGGTTCGTCCGATCGTCTTCTTCACCCAGGATTGCAGCCGGAAGCCGGACGACGAACGTACTCCCCTTGCCCTCGACGCTCTCGACGCCGATCGTGCCGGCGTGCTTCTCGACGATCAGCCGCGCCAAATAGAGGCCGAAGCCCGTCCCGGTGATGCCCAGACGTCGCGCGTTCGAGCCGCGGGCAAAGCGCGAGAACAAATTGGCGACCTCGGGCTGCGGGATACCGATGCCGCGGTCCTTGACCGAGATCTCGATCCAGCCGTCGACATGCTGAACCCTGACAGCGATCGGCTCGCCGTTCGGCGAGTACTTGATCGCGTTCCCGAACAGATTCTCGAGGACTTGACCGAGGCGCTGCATGTCGCCGGTGACGAGCGCGTCGGGCGCATCGATCTGCACGTCGATCTGGCGACGCTCGCTGAACGTCTGCGCAACGTCGCGAACGAGATCGGCGATCTCGATCGGTTGGCGCGCAAGCGAGAAATCGCTGCTTTCCAAACGCGAGAGCGAAAGCGTATCGCTGGCGAGATTCGAGAGCCGCATCGCGTTCTGCGTGATCGTGTCGAGGAACTGGCGCGATTGCGCATCCAGCTTCGGATCCTCAGCCAACACTTGCGCGAAGCCGACGATCGACGTCAGCGGACCCTTGAAATCGTGTGCCAGCATTGCGATCAAATCGGCCTTGACTTGATTCAGCTCGACGACCGCGCCGCGGCGCGCATCGAGCTCGCCGTACAGCTCGACGTTGCGAACCGCAACGGCAGCATATTGCGCCAGAAGGCCAAGCGCAAAGACGCTGCTGGTCGCGAGCGGTTCGTTTCCGCTGGAGCGCGCCTCGAGCAGCCAGCCGGGACCATCGGGTGTCGGAATGCGCGCGACGGCACGATGCGCGGCGTCGTCGACGAGGACGACTTCCGAGACGAGGGCTTCGCGCAAGAAATCATCGCCTTCATCGGCCGTATCGGGCGCAACGCTGAGATCCGGACTTTGCGCGACACCGCCGTTCGGCAATGCGACCCAGAAGCGCACCGTCGTCCCCGTCATCGCCGCTGCACCGACCAGCAGCCGGTCGACGAGCACGCGCGGGACGAGCGCTGCGAAGAGCTCGCGCGCGACGCTGGTCAGCGCGGTCAGAATATCGTTTTGCGTCGCGAGCGCGGCTTCGTGCATGACGTCGGACGTGACGTCGCGCCGCACCGCGATGATGTGCGAGACTTTTCCGGCGGCATCGACCATCGGTCGCAGCGATTGTTCGCTCCAGAACGTCGAGCCGTCTTTGCGATACGTGCGCGTGCGGAACCGGGCGGTTTCGCCGCGCAAGACGCGCGCGCGTACGTCCTCGACGACTTTGCGATCGTTGCCTTTGCCGACGTACATCGCGCTATTCTTGCCGATGATCTCTTCGCGCGTGTACCCGACGCTCTGCAAGAACGCATCGTTGACGTAGACGACCGTCGAGGGTTTCTTTGGATCGGGCGGATCGGACGGCGCGTAGATCGCGACGGCGTCGCTTGCGTTTTCGACTGCGGTCGAGAGCAAGCGAATGCGATCTTCGCTGTCGCGGCGTTCCGACATGTCGACGCCGAAAACGTAGACGAGCGGGCGCGAGAACGAGCGTACCAGCTCGACGCGCAACTCGATCGGATAGATCGAGCCGTCTTTGCGCTTCGCGACCGTATTGACGACCATCGGCTCGCCGTCGCGCGCAGCAATGCTGCGCATCAAGCGTTCCGTCGAGAACGGCGATTGCAAGCGCGGCAGCAGCGACTCGACGGGAAGATCGCGCATTTCTTTGGCGGTGTAGCCGAGATTGCGCAGTGCGCCTTCGCTCGCGAAGACGATCCGCTGCGACGAGAGATCGAAGTGATACAGTTCGCTGCGCGACGCGTCGACGAGCCGCATGAGCGTCCGGCGCGCATCCAGCTGTTCGATCACGCCGGCGGCCAGCGTGCGCAACACGCCGCACTCGGCTTCGGTCAGCGTGCGTGGCTGCTCGTCCATCACGTTGAGCGTTCCGATCACGTACCCGCCGCGCGTTATCGAGCGGCATACCTGCATAGAAGCGCACGCGATAGTCGCGCACCAGCAGCGAACGGCGGAAACGATCGTCGGTCTTGGCGTCGTGAATCTCGAAGAGATCAGCGCTGGCAAGCGTCGATGCGCAGAACGAATCCTTGCGCGGTATCTCGCTCGATGGCCGATCAGTCCGACCAGCGATTTGAACCAAATCCGGTCGTCATCGATCAGCGCGATCGATGCGATCGGGGTCCCGCACAATTGCGAAGCCAGCCGGGTGAATACGTCAAAGACTTCTTCAGCCGGTGTATCCAGGATCTGGTAATCGTAGAGCGCCTCGAGCCGAGCCGACTCCGAGGTAAAAGTACTGGAGATCATACCGAGATTTAATGCTTATTCGCAGGGAGAGCCGCCGAGGCCCGTTTTCGGGCTACGAACGTCAGGACGTCCTCGAGCGAACGTGTGTTCAGAACGTCCGAGGCCTCGAGCCACGCACGCCGGGCCTGACCCGACCGCATACGAGACGTTACTCAGGGCCGCGGCCGAATGGGCGTCCGAATCGCAGGTAAATGTGACGCCGAACGCTTTCGCGCGGCGGGCCAGCGCGCTCGGAAGATCGAGCCGCGCCGGATGTCCGTCGATCTCGAGCGCCGTCCCGGTCCGCGCGGCCGCTGCGAAGACGGCGTCGTAGTCGAACTCGTAGCCTCCGAATTCCGAGTTGGCGTCGACGTACCGGCCGGTCGGATGACCGATGATCGAGACGTACGGATTCTCGCAGGCTGCGATGATGCGTCGCGTCATCTCGTCGCGCGACGCGTTCGTCCCGGTGTGCACGCTAGCAATGACGAGATCGAACTCCGAGAGCGTGCGTTCGTCGAAGACGAGCGAACCGTCGGGGCGCACGTCGACTTCGCTCGCGCACAGGGTTCGAATGCCGAAGCGCTCGCCCAGACTGCGCACGTGTTCGCGCTGCTTGCGCGCCGCTTCCGGAGTCAAGCCGACGTCGCCGCCGCGCATCGGAAATTGCGAATGATCCGAGATCGCATGATACGCGTAGCCGCGCGCCGCGCACGCTTCGATCATCTCCTCGAGCGTGTTCTGCGCCGTCGCTATAGCTCGAGTGCATGTGAAAGTCGCCGCGCAAATCGCCGAGATCGATGGAATTGGGAAGCGTTCCGTTACGCGCGGCATCGATCTCGCCGAGACCGAGTCGCAGCTCCGGCGGAATGTACGCGAGCCCGAGGACCGCGTAGACTTCCTCTTCGGTTGCGCACGTGATGTTGTCGCCCGTTTCGAGATTGAGAATCCCGTTTTCGCTCACGCGCAAACTCTTGCGAACCGCCATTTCGCGCAGCTGAATGTTGTGCTCGCGGCTGCCCGTGAAATGCTGCAGCAGATTGCCGAAAAGATGCGCCGGCAGCACGCGCAAATCGATCTGCAGTCCGGTTTCGAGCCAAATGCTCCCCTTGGTCGAGCCTTCCGCGACGACGGCTTGCGCGCGCGAAAATCCCGTGAACGCTTTGATAACGGCCTCGGGTTCGTCGGACGTGCAGATGATGTCGATGTCGCCGACGGTCGGTTCGTTGCGCCGCAAGCTTCCGGCCGCGCATCAGACTCCGTGCGGGAACGTTTGCGCGCAGATATTCGATCAGCTCATCGGCGATCGGACGCGCAACGCCGAGCGGCCAACGACGCGAACGTCCCTTTGACGCCAAGATTCCACGCCGCAGATTTTCGAGCGACTTTTTACCCAGACGCGGCGCGCCCGCGAGCGTTCCGCTATCGAGCGCGCGCTCGAGATCGGCAAGCGATCCGATTTCGAACTGTTCGAACAGCATACGCGCCGTCTTGATGCCGATTCCGGGCACGGTGAGGACTTCCATGAGACGCGGCGGATATTGCGCGCGCAGCTCCTCGAGATACTCGCAGGTCCCCGTTTCGAGGATCGCTCCGATCTTCTCGGCGATCGATTTTCCGATGCCCGGCAGCGATGTGAGCTCGCCGCCGGCGATGAGATCGGCGAGCGGCGGCGCATTGTAGACTGCGTCGGCGGCGCGCTCGTACGCCATGAATCGAAAGTAGTCTTCGCCCGCAAACTCCATGAGCGCACGAATCTCGCGCAAACTTCGCGCGATATCGGCGTTCGAGCGCGGCTCCCTCGATTCGCTCGTGCTCACAACAGGACCTCATTCGCCGCAAGCGTAGAGCCGTCCCATGCCGGCTAGGCAACGTTTATCGCCCGCGATTTTTCAACTTCCCGTCGAAAAGATGCGTGAAGGATATTATTCCGACACGTATTTCAATCGCGCCAAAGATATCATGATCGCGGACGGGTACTCGCCGCGCGTACGCATGCAAGTCTTTCAGCGCCGCCATTCATATCCTGGGCGGCATCGACGAAGCGCTCGCGATCCTGCGGCTGTGCAGCGGACGCGACGGCGGCGGCAGATGGACCGACGGCTGGGACCAGGCTGACCGTGTGCGCGCTCTACGACGGCGATGCGATCGGACCGTACGAAACGGTGATGACGATCGAGGGCGACTATTCGCTCTTCGCGCATCTCGAAACGCTCTATCTCGGCGTTCTCGCGCGCCGCACGCGCATCGCGACCAACGCGCGCGAGATCGTCGACGCAGCGAACGGGAAGGACGTCCTGTTTTTTCCCGCGCGCTTCGATCACCATCAAATGCAGACCGGCGACGGTTACGCTGCGTACATTTCCGGAGCGCTCGGCGTATCGACCGACGCAAACGCCGAATGGTGGGGAAGTCGCGGGATGGGGACCGTACCGCATTCGTTGATCGCCGCATATGGCGGCGACACGGTTCTCGCAACGCAAAAGTTCGCGCAAGTACATGCCGCAGGACGTCAACGTCATCGCGCTGGTCGATTTCGACAACGATTGCGTCGGCAACGTCGCTCAAGGTTGCGCGTGCGCTTGGAAAACGCTTATACGGCGTGCGCATGGATACGAGCTCGACGCTCGTCGACAAGTCCATCTGGCCGCAACTGTCGACGTTCACGCCGACCGGCGTGAATCCGCAGCTCGTGCACAACGTTCGCAACGCGCTCGACGCCGAAGGCTTCACGCAAGTGCGCATCGTCGTCAGCGGCGGATTCAATCGCCGAAAAGATCCGCATGTTCGAGAGCTTGAAAGTTCCCGTCGATGCGTACGCGGTCGGTAGCGCGTTTTTCGACGGCAGCGGACAATTCGATTTCACCGCCGACATTTCGGCAATTCAAGTCGACGGCGAGTGGCGCGAATGCCACAAGGTTGGGCGCCCCGAGCGTCCCAACCCGCGTTTGTCGGTTGTTCCGAAAGACTACTGAGTCTTAGGCCTGAACCGGGACGGCGCTCGCGAGCTTCTCGAGGATTGCGCGCGTGAACACGAGCATGTCGGAAGCGGTCCGCGTCGTCACCCAGTTACCGTCTTGAATGACGGGCTGATCGCGATAGAGACCGCCCGCGTTGCGGATGTCGTCGGCGATCGAGGGCGCGCCGGTAAGCTGGCGCCCGCGCACGACCTGCGAGGAGATCAGCACCTGCGGCCCGTGGCCGACGGCAAAGATCGGCTTCTTCGCGCCGTCGATCTCGCGGATGAGCCGCTGAATGTCGCGGTTGGTCCGCAGACGGTCCGGTGAGCCTCCGCCGGGGATGAGGAGCGCGTCGAAGTCGTCGCCGGTCACGTCGGAGGCGAGCTCTTCGGCCTTCTGCTGCCCGCCATCATCAAGCCCTCGCTTGCCTCGTATTTTCTGCCGCGATTTCTCGTCGGCACCCACGATCGTCACGATCGCGCCGGCACCCTCGAGCGCCTTGCGCGGCTCCGTCAGCTCTGCTTCTTCGAATCCGTCGCCGATTAGCGCAGCGACCCGCTTCCCATCAATGGACATGCGCCCCAAAATACGCCTCCGGCGCGCATTCCCCTAGAAATTCGGGAAGGCCGTGGTAAATGTCGAGAAGACCAGTCCCTCGAGAGCCGCATAACCTTGGTCGTTGAGATGCAAGAGATCCGAGGCGTAGTAGTTCGTCGTGTAATACTGCGGATTCGCGGCAAAGAAATCGTACCAATCGACGTACGCGACCGCTTTGTCGGTCGCATCCGCGATTGCGGCCTGCATGGCTTGATTCGCGAGCTGCGAGTCTGCGGTTAGTGTTGCGCGCTGCGATGAGGTGAAATTTGCAACCGAGTACGGCAACGAACCCACGTCCGGGACGCCGACGATCAACGTCCCTTCCGGCGCGCCGCCGGTCAGGCCGTTCAAGTTCGCGAGCATCGAGCGAAACGCGCTGTACAACGTTCCGTTGCGCACATTGTTGCTCGAATCGGCAAGCATCGTTCCCGAAGCCGTGCAAGGTGCGGATTGCGTTGCGCTGCCGCCGCCGGTAACGGTTCCGCCGTTCGCGACGCACAATGCCGAGTAGTACGCGTCGAACACATCGTTGATTCCGCTTTGAATGATCACGAGCATACGAATGTTGTTCGCGCGAATGTTCGTCGTGAGGGGCGTGATCTCGGCGAACTGTGCGCTGTTGCTGAGCACGTCGCCGCCGAAGCCTTCGGGTTTCGGAGCGTCGCCGGTGAGCGCGCCGCTCACGCCGAGAATAAGGCTGGCGGTTGGGGCATATTTTGGAATGACGAGCGCGCCCGCGAAGCGCTGCGCCCAACCTGTCGGGTTTACTCCGGCGCTTACACCCGAGAGGGTCGGCGACGTCTGGCAAGGCCCGCTGCTAAAGGAGACTCCACAGAACGAGGTGCCGATGCCGACCGTAAAGTCGTCGCCGAACGCGACTTCGTCCACTCCGCCGCGAGCCGATTGCGTTGGGAACGGGGTCGGATTCGGAACTCGAGGATCCCGACCCTTTGCACCCGGCCGCAACGCCGACGGTCGCAAAGATCAGAAAAAGCAGCAGCCAGGTTCTCATCGCTCCCGGCATTCCTCGCGCGCCAGGTACATCTTGCTGAGGCGGCGGAGCGTTATGCATTTCTAACCATGAGTACTGAGCAGCGTAAGACCCGGCACCTCGACATTTGCCTGAACGACGACGTCGCCTCGACCCTCGAGGCAGGCTTCAGCGTCGTGCGTTTGCGGCACGAGGCGCTGCCCGAAATCGCGCTCGAAGACGTGGTGTTGCAGACGACGTTTCTTGGAGCGACGCTGCACGCACCGCTAATCATTTCGTCGATGACGGGCGGCACCGAGCGGGCCGCAACGATCAACCGCAACCTTGCGATCGCTGCTCAGGCGGCGGGGATTGCGCTCGGACTCGGCAGCATTCGCGCCGCGATCGAAAACCCGGCGCTCTTCGCCACGTACGACGTGCGCGAGGTCGCGCCGAAGGTCATGCTGTTCGCAAATCTCGGCGCCGTCCAGCTCAACTACGGCGTCGGCATCGAAGACGCACGCCGCGCCGTCAAAGCCATCGGCGCAAGCGGCCTCTATCTACATCTAAATCCTCTGCAAGAATCACTTCAGCCGAGCGGCGACACGAACTTTCGCGGTCTGCTTCCGAAAATCGCGTCGCTGGTTCGTGCTCTGGAGGTTCCCGTCGTTGCGAAAAGCGTCGGTTCCGGGATTGCGCCGAGCACCGCGCAACGCTTGTTCGACGCCGGCGTCGCCGCGATCGACGTAGCGGGCGCGGGCGGTACGTCATGGGCGCGCGTCGAGGGGAAACGCTCCGATGATCCGCTGCGGGCCCGGTTGGCCGAGCAATTCGCCGATTGGGGCGTTGCGACCGCGCGCGCCACGCGCGCGATGCGTCTCGCGTTTCCGAACGCGACGATCGTTGCGAGCGGCGGGATTCGTACCGGCATCGACGTCGCCAAAGCACTGGCGCTCGGCGCCGATCTCGCGGGAATGGCGTTGCCTTTGCTCGAGCCCGCGACGCGATCGTCGGATGCGGTCAGCGAAGCGCTCACCGAGATCATCGAGGGTTTGCGCATCGCGATGTTCGCGACGGGCTCGCGAACGATCGCGAACCTGCGCTGGGGCTCTGCTTACTCCCGAGGTTTCGGGTTGATTGCGACCATGCCGCCCTCGATGCGGACGTCATACGTCATGACGCCCTCCATCTCGAGGATCGCCATGCGCCCGGTCTCGAGCGAAAAACACCACGCGTGCCACGGGCACGTGACGGTTTTTTCGTGGATCCAGCCTTCCGCGAGCGGGCCGCCCTGATGGGGACAATTGCCTTCAAGCGCATACCAATCGTCGTCGACGTGAAAGACGGCGATCTGATTTTCTCCGACGGTGAAGTTTTTGGCAGTCCCGTTGGGTATGTCGTCGACGGATGCGACCGTTACGTACTCGTCGATCACACCGAATAGTTTCGACGAACGGCTGACCCGCCCTACGAAAGGAAATAGCATGCTGCGTGACTATCGTGATTGGCTTGAATCCGAGCTCAAGCTGCTCGGAAACGCGAGCCACCACGCGTACTCGTTTGGGCAAGCCAACATGGCAAAGCGCGCGCTGGAGCGCCTCGATGACGAGCTCGGCAAGAACGTCTACGTCCCGGTCGAGCGACCGGACGCAATGGCCGTTCTAACCGCGCTCGATATGCTCTCGCAGCAGAACATCACACTCGATCCATCGATCGTGGCGCTGCGCGATCGTATACGAACTGCGCTCACCGATCAGGTGCCGCCGATGAAGGCCTGAGTAATGAAGGCTTAGCCTCTCGTTCGATTTAACGTCGTCCGCCTCGGCTTCCTGAAAGGCGGGCGTTTATGGTTCGGTCAGTCGCGCGCGATTCGGCGCGATCTTTACGTTTGCGGATTTCTCACGGTACAGGCCGCGGCGCAAACGCCGCCGGCCGGAGGACCAACCGGATCACCGCCACCCTTGCCCGCGTATTCATCGTGGACGAAGGACGCCGAGAAACAGGACGGCTTGTTTACCGTCTGGCGCAAAGACGGCAAAGTGTATCTCGAGCTGCGAACCGATCAGCTCGACAAAGACTATCTCGAAACTGCGGTGCCTGCCAACGGCCTCGGCGGTTTCCGGATTCTCTCAGGGCAGGTTTTCCAGCAAGAGGCGCGGCTGGCCTGCTTCGATTCGTACGAACCGGACGAAGCGTTGCCGTCGTTTGGCCGCAAACGAAATTCACTGCACTACCGAATACGCCGCTCGCAGACGCCGTGCGTCTCTCGACCGCCGACTCCGTCGTGGGTATGGCTCCGATCGTCAGCGAGAACGCGAAAGACAGCATCGTCGTCGACATGAGCTTGCTGCTCGGCGACGTCATGAACCTAACCGACACGCTGCGCACGGCGCTTGCCGATCCCAAAGACCCGCTCGACGCAATACCATCTCGACCCAACCCGGACGTATTTCGGCAGCCCAAGGCGTTTCCGAAGAACATCCTGATCGAAGCGGACGAAACCTTCGCGTCGCTCAAGCCGCCCGAGAAAGTGAACACCGTCGTCGATCCGCGCAGCCTACAAATGCGCGTTACCGTACAATTTCATCGCTCTGCCGGAAAACGACGGATACATGCCCAGGCTTGGGGACGAGCGCATTGGCTATTTCGAAGATACGCACATGCAGTTCAGTCGTAAGGAGTGCAGCGGACGACTTCGTGCACTATATCCTCCGCTGGAATATTCAGCCTTCCGATCCGACGCAACGAATCTCGCCGGCAAAGAAACCAATCGTTTTCACGCTGAGCAGTTCGATCCCGGTCGAGTATCGCGAGCCAATTCGCGCGTGCGATTCTCGAATGGAATAAGGCCTTCGAGCGCGTCGGGATCTCGAACGCGGTGCAGGTGCAGGATCAACCCGCGGATCCGAGCTGGGATCCGGACGACATCCGTTATAACGTCGTACGCTGGTTGACCGAAGCCAATCGCGGTGGCTTCGCCGAGGCGCAAGCTGCAGTGGGATCCCCGGACCGGCGAAATCTTACGCGGCGGAGTGCTGATCGACAGTGACATCGTGCGTTCTTCGGCATTCCGCTCGATGTCTTGAATCCGCAAGCCGCAAGCGTCGCATCGAATAGCGCGACGCGCATGATGCACAACGACGGTGCGGAGATGAGCGCGCAGTTTTCGTTCGGGCCGTCTCGCAGGCGATGCTAACCGGTCAAGATCCGCAAACCGTCGCCAAGCGGCTTACTCCGGCATTGCTTCATTGGGTCGTCATGCACGAAGTCGGGCACGACTGGGGCCTGCTGCACAACTTCATCGGGCATGAGGCGTACACGCTGGAAGATTTACGTTCGAAAGCATTCACGGAGAAATACGGCCTGTCGTCCTCGACTATGGATTACATAGCGTTCAACCTCGCGCCACGCGGAAAAGCCAACGGCGATCTCTTTCAGCCGGTGCTTGGGGCCTTACGACTATCACGCGATCGCATATGGTTACGGTCAGATTCCCAGGCGCCACGACGCCATACGCCGAGGTTCCGGCGCTCAACCGCATAGCCTCGCATGGAGCGATCCGCGATTATCGCTTCGCCTCCGACGAGGACGTCGAATGGCAAAGCGGACACGGCGTCGATCCGCGCGTGCATCAATTCCTGCTGACGGACGACGCAATCGGATGGTGCGACGAAGAGCTCGGGATCGTTCATGGTCTCTTGCAGCGGCTCGACAGCCGGTTTCCAAGACCCGAGCGTAGCTGGGATGAAGCGCGATATGCGTTCACCAGCATGATGATCCCATACGGACGTGCACGACCGACGCCGCACATTACATGGGCGGCGAGTATCTTTCGCGAGCCCGCGTCGGCGATCCGAACGGAACCTTACCCTTCACGGCAATTCCCCGAGCCGAAGAACAGCGCGCGTTCGAGCTGCTCGATCGACATCTGTTTTCGAACGACGCGTGGAATTTTTCACCGACGATGTTGCGCCGGCTCGTTTACAGCGAGCACGAACAGTTCAGCGATCTCGGATACACGGAGCTTCCGCGCTTCGACATTTCGATCTCCGCGGTTGCGGCACGCTGGCAGGAAGCTGGCGCTCTCATATATGTTTGCGCCGGTCGTGCTGCAACGTATTGCCGATCTACCGAGCAAAGGCGTCTCGACGATAACCATGGCCGATCTCTTCACCTGGAATCAAAACGCGATTTTCGGCGATCTGCGCACGGCTCAATCGCAAGCGCCTCGAGCGTTCGCCGCAATCTGCAGCGCCGTTACACGTCGCTGCTCGCGAAGCTGGCGTCGGTCCCGACGAAAGGGACGCCATACGACGCGCAAGCGCTGGCGCGTTACGAGCTGGGTGATTGGAAGCACGAATCGGCGTCGCGCTGCACAAGACGTCCGACGTTCAGACGCACGCGCACCTCGAGGCGATGCGTGCCGACGCGATGCGCGCCTTGCGCGCCCGTGAGGTTTACCAGCAAGCAGGCTAGGCGGCAGAAGTACTTGGCTGGCGGCGGCCCGGCGTGCTATGATGCCGCGGTCGCCGGCCTGGCATGCCCATTCGGTGATGCTGGAGCCGAGCGAGGCTATCCTGAGTCAGGAGTATCATGCCGCTCACCAAAGAGCAGAAGGCCGATCTTTCGGTCAAGTTCGGACGTAAAGCCGGAGACACCGGCTCGGCCGACGTTCAAGTTGCAGTCCTCACCGCGTCAATAAATTCGTTGACCGAGCACCTCAAGGTGCACAAGAAGGACCATCACAGCCGCCGCGGCTTGCTCATGCAAGTCGGGCAGCGTCGACGCTTGCTCAACTATCTGCAGCGCGTCGATTTGGAGCGCTATCGCAAGCTGATCAGCGACCTCGGTCTGCGCCGTTAAGCCGGACCAGGGCGTTCTATTCCGAGACCCGAAGGCGCTCGCGAAATAATAATAGGTAGAAGAAAAGAAATTTAGGAGTACACGTGCCAGAATCGATCTCACTCGAGATCGGCGGCCGTACGCTGGTCATCGAGACCGGCGAACTTGCCAAGCAAGCGAACGGTTCCGCTCTCGTCCGTTACGGCGACCAGAATGTTGTTCTGTGTGCCGTGACCGCCTCCGCATCACCGCGGACAGGCATCGACTTTTTCCCACTCACCTGCGATTTTGAAGAAAAGATGTACGCAGCCGGAAAGATTCCGGGCGGATACATCAAGCGCGAAGGCCGTCCCACCGAACACGGGACGCTGAGCTCGCGTCAAATCGATCGGCCGCTCCGGCCGCTCTTCCCCGAGGGATTCCGCAATGACGTGCAAGTCATTGCGACCGTGCTCTCGATCGACCCGGAGCTGGATGCCGATGTCCTCGCAACTTGTGCAGCGGGTGCTGCGCTTGCCGTTTCAGACATTCCGTTCGAAAAGACCGTCGCTGCGGTTCGCGTCGGACGCGACGAAGAAGGCAATCTCGTTTGCAATCCGACCCTTCCGCAATACGAGACCGGCGGAATGGACATTGTTGTTGCAGGTACCGCCGACGCAGTAATGATGGTCGAAGGCGGAATGAACGAGCTGAGCGAGGAGGATTTCCTCGCCGCGGTTTCGTTCGCGCACGACAATATCAAGCAAATCGTCAAAGCCATCGACACGCTCGCGAAGCGCGTCGGCAAGCCGAAGCGGGAGTATCCGGTTCATAAGCCGGACGCTGAGCTCAAAAAGTTCGTCGAGAAAACGTTCTCGAAAGACGTCGCCAAAGCGATGCGGATCACGGAGAAGCAAGAGCGCAACGCTGCCTTTGCCGAGATCACGCGCGACGTTGCGATCGCGAAGTGCAAAGACCAAGACCTGCGCGCATTGCTCGAAGATTCCGCCAACAAGGATTTCGAAAAGATCCTCAAGACGATGGAAGAGGACGAGCTGCGCACGATGGTCGTCGACGAAGGTCTGCGTCCCGATGGCCGCAAGCCCGACGAGATTCGCCCGATCTGGAGTAAGGTACACTACGTGCCGCGCGTCCACGGCAGCGCCGTGTTCCAGCGTGGACAGACGCAGGTCTTTTCCGCGGCAACACTCGGCTCGATCAGTGACGAGCAGCGTTTGGATTGGATCATCGCGGTTCCCAACAAGCGCTACATGCACTTCTACAACTTCCCGCCGTACTCGGTGGGCGAGACGCGCCCAATGCGCGGCCCTGGCCGTCGTGAAATCGGACACGGCTACTTGGCAGAACGCGCGCTCGTTCCGGTATTGCCGGACGTGAACGACTTTCCGTACACGATGCGCGTCATGAGCGAAACGCTCGAATCAAACGGCTCGTCGTCGATGGCGTCGGTGTGCGGAAGCACGCTCTCGCTGATGGACGCCGGCGTTCCGATCAAGAAGCACGTCGCGGGCGTCGCGATGGGACTCATCCTCAAAGGTAAGAAGCATCGCGTCATCACCGACATTCAGGGCATCGAAGACGCGCTCGGCGAGATGGATTTCAAAGTCGCCGGCACGGTTGACGGCATCACCGCGATCCAGATGGACATCAAGGTCACGGGGATCACGATCGAGATCATGCGCGAAGCGATGACGGAGGCGAAGAAATCGCGCTTGTTCATCATCGACAAGCTCAAGGAGACGATCGCCGAGCCGCGCGCAGAGCTTTCGATCTTCGCACCGCGAATGCTGGTGCTGCAGATCAATCCCGAAAAGATCAAAGACGTCATCGGACCAGGCGGAAAGATCATCAACAAGATCATCGCCGACACCGGCGTCAAGATCGACATCGAGAACGATGGCCGCGTGTTCATCGCATCGCCGGATGGCGAAGGCGCGAACAAAGCCAAAGAAATGGTCGAAGCGCTCACCAAAGAAGTGCGGGTCGGCGAAACGTACGTTGGTACGGTCACGCGACTGATGAACTTCGGAGCATTCGTCGCATTCTTACCGGGCAAAGAAGGCTTAGTCCATATCAGCCAGCTCGCGCCGCAACGCGTCGAGAAGGTTGAGGACGTCGTCAAAATCGGCGATCAGATCATGGTCAAAGTGATGGAAGTTGATTCGCAAGGGCGCGTCAATCTGTCACGCAAGGCCGTGCTCAACGTCGAGGCCGGAGTTCCGGACGATTACCAGCCGCGCGGACCACGTCCGGACGGCGGAGGCGGTGGCGGAGGCCGTCGCGGCGGCAATAACGGTGGCGGCGGAGGCGGAGGCGGCGATCGTCTCGGCGCACCCGCAGGCCGTACACGCCGGCGGCGTCCAGACTAACGCCCGACCGGCCCGTATTCGATCATGTGGACCTCCGCGTGCGCAGCCTCGCGGAGGCCACATCATTTTACGACGTCTTCATGCCGGCGGTCGGCCTGCATCACAAGCGCGCAATCGGCGATCACATCTTGTACTATCGCAAGGTAGGCAAGATTCCGGCCGAGTGCATTATCCTCTTAGAAGAGCCCGCACACCGCGCAACGGAAACCGTCCTTGCGTTTTATGCTGCGACGTACGAAGAAGTCGATGCCGTCGCAAACGCGATCAGGACTGCGGGCTTCACCGATATCGAAGGCCCGCAGCGTTATCCCGAATATTCGGAGACGTACTACGCCGCGTTCTTCCACGACCCGAGCGGTAACCGTCTCGAAATCGTCTGTAGACGACCCGCTAGCTAGGTCTTGCCCTTATACGTCATAACGCGGTCGGCGACGAAACCCATCTGCTCGTACAGCGCACGGCCCATTGCGCTTGCGCGCAGCGCGACTCGCGAATAACCGTTGTCCTTACACCAATCGAGTAGCACTTGCATCAGCGCGCGTCCAATCCCGCGATGGCGATGCGCGGGATCGACATAGAGATTGTGCACGTACGCTTCTTTGCCGGCGAGGTCGTGCTCGCGCGGGCTCGTATCGCGAATGCGGCAGCTGACAGTTCCGACGACCTGTCCGTCACTCTGGGCTAACCACGAACGCATGATCCCGCGCTGCGTGTTCTCGAGCAACCAACCCCGCGTCGCCTCGACCAACTGCGCGCTCAGCTTTGTCTCATCGGTCTCTTCGGCCATTTTCACTCGCAAGCTGGCGACGAGATCGATGTCGTCCGGTCCGGCTTCGCGTATGGAAAACGTCGGCATTACCGGGGTTTGTGCGGGGTGCGTCCAAGCATCCTGCGATGCCCTTCGACTCATTGGATGCATTCGTTTCGGAATTGCAGCACCGCGGCGAGCTCGTAGAGATCTCCGCCGAAGTCGATCCATATCTCGAGATCTCCGAGATCACGAATCGCGTCGTCAAAGCCGGTGGTCCGGCGCTGTTGTTCTCGAACGTCCGCGGTAGCGACGTCCGCGTTCTTACGAATCAGTTCGGAACCGAACGCCGCATGGCGATGGCTTTCGACGCGCAGAGCCTGGACGAAGTTGCCTCGCGCCTGCGGCGCCTGCTCGATCTCTCGGTTCCGGAATCGCTCGGCTCTCGAATCGCAAAGCTCGCGTCGTTTGCACCGCTCATGAACGCCGTGCCGAAGACGGTGAGCGGCGGCTCGTGCCAAGACGTCGTCATAGAAGATCCGGATTTGAACCGTCTTCCGGTACTCACGACATGGCCGCTCGACGCCGGACCGTTCATCACGCTCGGGCTCGTCATCACGAGCGATCCGCAAACGCACGTGCAGAACGTCGGCGTGTACCGCATGCAGATCTTCGATTCGAAAACGGCAGGCATGCACTGGCAGCGCCACAAGCACGGTCGCGCGCAAGCCAAGAAGTGGGGCGAACGTGTTCCCGTCGCAGTTGCAATCGGAACCGACCCCGCCGTCACGTATGCCGCAACTGCGCCGCTTCCGCCGATCGTCGACGAGCTTGCCTTTGCCGGACTCCTACGCGGCAAGCCGGTGAAAGTCACGCACGCGAAAACGGTCGACCTCAAAGTACCGGCCGACGCCGAATTCATCTTGGAAGGTTACGTCGACAACACCGATCTGCGCACCGAAGGTCCGTTCGGCGATCACACCGGTGTTTACAGTCTCGCCGATCTCTATCCGACGTTCCACTGCACCGCGATTACGCATCGCCGCAAACCGATCTGGGCCGCGACCGTCGTCGGCAAGCCGCCGATGGAAGACGCGTGGCTCGGGAAAGCCACCGAGCGCATCTTCCTGCCGCTCTTGCAGATGGTCGTACCGGAGATCGTCGACTACAATCTTCCGGTCGAAGGCGGCTTCCACAATTTGTGCATCGTCTCGATTCGCAAATCGTATCCGGGCCACGCGTTCAAAGTAATGAACGCATTGTGGGGACTCGGCCACATGATGATGTTGACGCGAACGCTGCTGGTCGTCGACGCCGACATCGACGTGCACGACATCCGTCAAGTCGCGTGGTTCGCGCTGAACAACGTTGACCCGAAGCGCGACTTGATCGTCATACCGGGTCCTGTCGACGATCTCGATCACAGCGGCTCGTATCTGGCTGCGCTCGGCCATAAGATCGGAATCGACGCGACGCGCAAAGGTGCAGACGAAGGCTACGAGCGGGAGTGGCCGCCCGACATGGTGATGGACGAGCCGACGCGCGGCTTGGTCAGCTCACGCTGGAAGGAGTACGGCTTGGAGAGCGTTCTAGAGCGCAAAGGCACCTCGAACGCGTGGTCCGGCCAAGGTCCGGACGCACTGCGACGCTTGTTGGATCGTCCGTAACCGCATGCACTATCTTCGACTCTTTCTGCGCGACATTCGCATCGAGCACACGCTCTTTGGTTTACCCTTTGCGTACGTCGGTGCGGTAATGGGCGCGCGCGGGCTGCCGACCCTCGCGCAAATGTTCTGGATTACCGTTGCGGTGGCAGGTGCGCGCACGGCCGCCATGGCGGCGAACCGCTATTTCGATCGCAAGATCGATGCGCAGAATCCGCGCACGAAAAACCGTCCGACCGCGAGCGGTGCGCTGCCGCCGAGCGTGATGGCAACCGCGATCGTCGTCGGCCTGCTGGTGACGCTGCTTGCGGCGTGGCAGCTCAACCCGCTGTGCGTCGCGCTCCTTCCGCTTGCAGCGCTTGCGCTGATCCTCTATCCGCTCTGCAAGCGCTTCACGTGGGCGTCGCACTTCTTGCTCGGAGCCGTCGACGGTTTTGCGCCGCTCGGCGCGTTCATCGCCGTCACGGGGACGATCACGTTCCCGGCCCTGCTGCTCTTCGTCGCGGTCACGATTTGGGTCGCCGGCTTTGATATTCTCTACGCCTTGATGGACTACGACGTCGACGTTGCGCAGAATCTGCGCTCGGTGCCGGTGCGCTTCGGTGCGCGCGCGAGCCGTATGCTTCCGATCGTGCTGCACGTGTTGATGGTGCTCAGCTTGTGGTCGGCCGGAATACTTTCGGGCGCAACGCCGATTTATTTCGCCGGCGTCTTGCTGGCGGTGCTGCTCGTCATATACGAGAGCAGACTGATCGCACTTGCGTCGAACATCTTTGCACTCAACGATCGCGTTCTGGTGACGAACATGGCGTTCTCCGTAGGATTCCTAGCAACGACCGTCGTCGCGTACGTCGCGAAGCGATGACGAGCCGCCGCGCATTTCTGGGCGGCGCGGCATCAATCACCGCCGCGGCCGCTGCAGCCGCATCTCCGGCATCAGCGCAGACCGCGCCGTTCGCGCCGCTCGCGAGCGTCGCGGTGATAGGACCGGAAAGCGGAGCTCAGGCTCTGCTCGGGCAGCAGATGGTCAACGGGGTGCGCGGTTGCTTCGATGACGTCAACGGCTTGCGCACGACGGCTTCGACGCGCTTCTGGTCGGTTCGACCGTTCGACGATCAGAATACGCTCGCGAACGCGCTGCTCGTTTCCCGCTTCGCGATCGACGATATAAATCAATCCGGCGCGATCGGACATCTGAGCGGCAAAATCACAAGCCAGGTCTTGCGATACTATGCCGATGCGAACATGGCGCTGATCGTACCGGCTGCGACGACCGATTCGATCACTGCCCAAGGTTACCGCAACGTCTTCCGCTTGACGACCAAGGACTCGACCGAAGGGACGCTGCACGCGAAGTTCATCGCAGCGGAAAAGCGCGGGAAGAAAATCGCGGTCGTGTACATGGACGGCGACTACGGCCCCGAAATTGCCGGAACGTTCCTCAAGCAAACGAGCGGCGACGGTTTGAATCCGATCGACGTCAAGCTATCGAACGCTCATCCCGACATCGAGGGCGCGGCCACGACGATCGTGCAATCGCAAGCCGACCTCGTTTTCTTCGCGGGTCTTGCACCCACGCTCGGCCGCCTCGTTCCAGCCCTTCGAGACGCAGGCTGGAACGGACAATTCGACGGTTCGGCGGGATTCTTCGATGCCGGACTCTGGCCGTCGTACGGAAAACAAATCGAAGGCTTGATCGTCTCAACGTCGATGCCGCCGCTGCAAATCGTCCCTGCGGCGCTCGCCATCAAATCGCAGTACGAAGGGACCTACGGTCCGATGTCGCCGATTGCGGCGTTTTCCTATGCTGCCGCACAGCTTTTCGTCACCGCTGTCCAGCGTTTCGGCTCGACGTCGCGCGTGCTGATTGCGCGCGCGATCGCGCAACCGATTCCGATTCAAACGCTGGTCGGCACGTTCACGTTCGATGCTTTTGGCGATCCAATGGATCCCAACGTGTATTTTTATCGTCTCGAGAGCGGCACGTGGCACTACGTGCGCGCGGCGCATCCGTCGAGCTACATCGTCCGATGAAAGATGTTCGATGAAAGATCCGCTGCTCAGTGGCCCCGAATCGCTGCGCGATTCGGGCGAGCGACGCGGGATGATCGTGTGTATCTTCATGCTGCCGATCTCGCTTGCAATCGTTGGAGCACTGCTTTCGGAGGCGATCACGCCCTCGCGGCTCCTCTTGATCGCGATCGTCGCGCTGTTGTACGTCTCAATTTCGCGTGGGCGTTTGCTCGGCGACAGTATTCACGTCCATGCGGGTCAACTGCCGCACGTCGCAAGCTTAGTGGCGGAGTGCGCGCGCATCTTAGATATACCGAATCCTCAAGTCTTCATCCGCGACGATGTGAACGTTCCGATTGCCGCAGTCGGCGTTGCAGAACCGTATGCGCTTGTGATCTCGAGTCACTGGCTGCAACATCTCAAGGATGACGAGCTCAAGTATCTCATCGCGCGCGAGCTCGTGCACATCCGCGCCGGGCACACGCGCATCTCTTCGATTCTCTCCGTCAACGGCCGCGAGAACACGCCGGTCTCGATCGTCTTCGGCGCCTATCTGCGCCGCACCGAATACACGGCCGATCGCGTCGCGTTGTGCGCGTGCGGTTCGATCGAGAGCGCGATCATGGCAATCGCGATCGCCAGTTTCCATCATCTCGGACGCGAAGTCGATCTTGCCGTCGTCGCCGATCAGCTGCGCGAGCTGCGCTTGGAGCCAACGCTGCGCGCCGGCGAATGGCTCGGCTCATCGCCATATGCTGCGCGGCGCATTGCGGGACTGATTCAGTTTGCATCGACACCGCTGGCTCGAACCTGGCTCGAGCGATTTCGATCCGCACCGGTTCCGTTGCCAATTCCGAGCGTTGAGACGGCCTCGCGCCGCATGTACGCCGGATGGTGGCGACGCACGGGTGCGTGGCTGATCGACTTCGCGGTCGTCACGATGGTACTTTCGCAATTCTCGCAGATCTTGCAAGTCACGGAGAATGGTAAGCAACTCGGAGTCGAAGAAGCTTTCAGATTCATGCCCAAGCTGATGGCCGGGCTTCTCTTTTCGCAAAGCCTCTTCTATCTCTGGATTTACTCGATCGTACTGGTTGTCGTTGTCGGACGAACGGTCGGGATGATGATCATGGACCTCCGAGTCGTTCGCGCCGATCTCGAACGTCCGACGATCTGGAATACGATTTCACGCTATTTCCTCGCGGCGGCGAGCCTCGTGTTCGTCTTTCCGATCTTCGTCTGGGGCCTGCGGCGCATCCAGCCGTACGACCGTCTTTCCGGGACGCGCCTCGTCAGCGCGAGCGCTCGGCTCGAACCGCAACCTGCCCTGACCCAGTAGCGTTTTGTGGTCGGCAAACGCGACCAAGCGAAAGGAGCCCTCGTGAACGCGATCGTCATCGAACAGGTCGGCGGCCCCGGAGTCTTTACGGCTCAAGGAAATCCCGAAGCCGACTCCGCGGACGGGTGAAGCGCTGATCAAGATCGGTGCAGCCGGCGTCAATTACATCGATACCTATTTCCGCTCCGGCATGTACAAGAAAGACACACCGTTCACGGCTGGACAGGAAGGTGCCGGGACGATCGAAGCGGTCGGCGACGGCACCGATCTCGCGAAAGAAAATATGAAGGTCGGCGATCGCGTCGTCTTCGCGTTCTTCGCCGGCACCTATGCGGAATACGCCGTCGTACCGGTCGACAAGCTGATTCCGATTCCGGATGGCGTCTCATTCGCGGATGCGTGCGTCGCGATGGTGCAAGGCATGACTGCACACTACTTGAGCGTCGACACCTATCCGATCAAGCAAGGCGATACGGTCCTCATCCACGCAGCCGCAGGCGGCGTCGGACAATTGCTCGTGCAAATGGCGAAGATGCGCGGCGCGCGCGTCATCGGGACCGTCGGCAGCGAAGCAAAGGCCAAACTTGCACGCGGCGACGGCGCTGACGAAACGATCGACTATACGACGCAAGACTTCGAAGCCGAAGTCAAACGCATCACCAACAACGCGGGCGTCCCGGTCGTGTACGACGGCGTCGGCAAGATGACGTTCGACAAAAGCCTGAACTGCCTCGCGCCGCGCGGCTACATGGTGCTTTACGGTGCCTCGAGCGGTGCCGTGCCGCCCTTCAATTTGAGTGAGCTTGCGCCCAAAGGTTCGCTGTACATCACGCGGCCGACGATCGTGAGCTATACGCGTACGCGCAAAGAGCTGCTCTGGCGCGCAGGCGAGGTGCTCAACATGATCAAGACCGGAAAACTGAAGATCCGGCACGGCGGCGAGTACAAGCTGGCTGACGCCGAGCGGGCGCACCGCGATCTCGAAGGCCGCAAGACGACCGGAAAGCTTATTCTCACACCCTGATGGGGCGGTTGACCTACGGCTCGTATCTGAACATCGACGAGCTTCTCCGACTGCAGCGCCCACAATCGGAGCCCGTGCATCACGACGAGATGCTCTTCATCATCATCCATCAAGTCTACGAGCTGTGGTTCAAACAAATGCTGCACGAGGTCGAGGCGGTGGTCGGCTATCTCGATGCCAACGATCCGCTCAAAGCGACGCGGGCGTTCGCGCGCATCCATGCCGTGCAGCGCGTCCTCGAACAACAGGTCGACGTCCTCGAAACGATGACGCCGCACGAGTTCAATGCGTTCCGCAATCTGCTCAATCCGGCCAGTGGTTTTCAATCCGTCCAGTTTCGCGAACTAGAATTCATGTGCGGCGTCGGCAAAACGGCATACCTCGAGCACCTCGAGCAAAATGATGCCGAACGGGGCCGTCTCGAGCGGCGGCTCAACGCGCCGACGGTTTACGATTCGCTCAAGAGTTTCTTGATGCGACGCGGCTACAAGACCACCGATCACGACGCGCTAATCGAGACGTTCCGCACGATCTATGACGACGCCGACAACAACGTCGATCTCTACGTCTTGCTCGAAGCCTTTATCGAGTTCGACGAACGCTTCTTGCTCTGGCGCGGACGGCACATTCGGATGGTCGAGCGCATGATCGGCTTCAAGCCCGGCACGGGCGGTTCGATGGGCGTACGCTACTTGGAAACGACCTTGCAGAAGAAATTCTTCCCCGAGCTTTGGGAAGTCCGCACCGTGCTTGGAACGGAGGTTCCGGCCAAATGATCGCCATCAGTCAACCGCGCCTGCGCGAGCGTTTTGCGGAGCTCGACTCGTGCACGTATTTGATCAGCCACTCGATGGGCGCCGCGCCGCTCGGGGCGCGCGATGCTCTTGTTGCGTTTTGGGAAGATTGGTCGCACGACGGACCCGAAGCGTGGGAACGCTGGCTTCCGGCAATCGACGAGATCTCGGACGGCATCGGCAAGATCATCGGGGCGCCGGCCGGCAGCGTCGGGTTAGCACCGAACGTCTCATCGCTGCAAGAGACGCTTGCATCCGCACTCGAGTTCGGTGACAAGCGCAACGTCGTCGTTTACGAAGCGCTCCAGTTTCCATCGCTCACGTACGTCTGGGACGCCTGGCGACGCCGCGGTGCGCTGCCGCGCTGCGTCCCGACTGATGACGGTCGGTCTATTCCGACCCAACGGATCATCGAGGCAATCGACGAACAGACGCGCGTCGTCGTGCTTTCGCACGCATACTTTCAATCAGGTTACGTCGTCGACGTCGCACCGATTGCAAAGCGTGCGCGCGAGCTCGGAGCCTTGGTCGTGCTCGACATCTATCAAACCGCGGGCGTGATCCCGGTCGACGTGCGCGAGCTCGGCGTCGACGTTGCCGTGGGTGGGAGTCACAAGTGGTTGTGCGGCGGTCCCGGCTGCGGCTACATCTACGTGCGCCCGGAGCTGCGCTCGAATTTCGAGCCGACGGCGACCGGATGGATGGCGCACGCCTCGCCGTTTGCATTCGAGCCGCCGCCGATGCGCTACGCCGACGGCATGAAGCGATTCGGAAACGGGACGCCGACGGTCCAAGCGTTTCTGCAAGCCCGCGCCGGTCATAAACTGATCGCCGAAGTCGGTCAGCCCGCAATTCGCGCCCACAATCTCGCGCTCACCGAGTTGATCTTGGCCGAAGCCGATGCCCGCCGGATCGAAACGCCGACGCCACGCGATCCATCCCGCCGCACCGGCTGGATCGGCCTTGCGGTCGACAACGGAGATCAGCTCGTGCAAGAACTCGGCCGGCGTCGCATCTTCGTCGACTACCGGCCGGGCTGTGGGATTCGCGTCGGTCCGCATTTCTACACGTCGGCCGATGAGATTCACGCGCTCTTTCGCGCGCTCGACGAGTTGCTCTAGCTATCGCATGTAGCGATCGACCCACTCGAGGGTTACACGATTGTAGCCTTCGATGTGCACGGGATCGCGTGGGAAGTGAAACGCGTTCGGAATTGCGATGAAGCTGACCGGGACGCCTTGATCCGCCAGCGCGTGATAGAGCTGATACGAGCCGACCATCGGTGCTTGATCGTCGGCCGTGCCGGAGATGAGACGCGTCGGCGTCTTGATGTCGTGCACGTATGTGATCGGCGAGCCGTCGTGATAGATTTGCGCGCTCTGCGGATTCCAAGGAGAGCCGCCGAGCGAATCGCGGGTCCACGCCAAATTTCCGGTCGCGGAAAGATCGTAGGCTTCGACCCAATCGAACACGCCGTCACCGATGACGGCGCTGCGCCAGTTGTGATAGTGCCCGATCATCCACGCGGTCATGTAGCCGCCATATGAATGTCCGGTCACCGCTTCGCGCGACGTGTCGACGACGCCGAGTTTCTCGACCGCTTGGACACCGGCGATGACGTCGTGGCCGGGACCGACGCCCGGATCCTTATAGATCGCGTGCTCGTGCGCTGTACCCATATTGTCGCTGCCACGATAGTCCGGTTCGAACACGAGGTAGCCGCGTGAGGCGAAAAGTTGCCGCAAATCCTCCCATGCGAGGATGCTCGCCGCTTCGGGACCACCGTGAATGCGCAAGACGAGCGGATACTTCTTCCCGGGCTGATAGCCGGCCGGATAGGTGAGGATTCCGTCATTGCGCTCGCCGTCCGAAGCTTTCCACGTAATCTCTTCGCTTCGCCCCAGATCGAGTGCGGCAACGGCCGCGTTCAGATTGGTCAGCGTACGCGGAACGGCGCTCGGACTATCCATCACGTAAATCTCGGGTGGAACGTCGGTAGCGCTCGCGATCATCGCGATCTTGCCGTCGTTCGACGTGCTGACGCCGACGGGATTGAGCCGTCCGAGTCCAAGCCGTCGCGGCGCACCGTTCGGCAACTGCAGTACGTAGAGTGCGCGCTCGATGCCGTCGTTCGCAGTGAGCAACATTCGTTTGGTCGAGAGCCACCAAACGCCCGTCACGTCGTGATCGAACGTTTGCGTGGTATCGTTGTTGCTCGCACCCTCGGCGACGTACACGTCGAGGACGCTGATCGGACCCGGGCCATGCGGATAGAGGTAGGTGATCGCGTGGCCTTCGGGCGCGAACTGCGGCTCGTATTCATACGTCGTGCGCGAATCGAGTTTCGTGATCTTGCCGGTGCGCACGTCGACTTTGGCGATCGAGGTACGATCCGAGTCGGAATTGTCATCGTTGGCTTGCATCGTGAACGTGATCGAGCGTCCGTCCGCGGACCACGACGGATCGGTTGCGGAACCCACGAAGGGCGGATCGCTTTCCAGATAGCTCCACGGAGCCGTGCGTCAGACGGCGCCCGATGCCGCCTTGCGAGCTGACGATCCAAATGTGCGACGGACGCGAGTCGTACTTTTGCAAGAACCCGACGTCATGAACTTCCCACAAATCGTCGTGGCGCTTCGCGGCAACCGGATCGCTTGGACCGTCTTCCGTAACGTACGCGATCAGCGTGCCCTTGGGATTCCAGGAATATTGCTCGACGCTTTTCGCCGAGTGCGTGATCTGCCGCGGCGTTCCGCCTGCAGCTGGAATCGCGAAGACTTGCTTGATGCGATGCGGCCCGTTCGCGAGATACGCGATCTCCGTATTCGAGGGCGACCATTGCGTCGAGCTCAGCGTATCGAGCGCCGTCACGAGCGAATGAATCGCGCCGCCGCGCGTCGAGACGACCGTCAGCATTCGCATGAAGTGATCGTGCTGATAATCGCCGACGGCGCGGACGAAGGCGATTTGCTTTCCGTCCGGAGAGATGCTGACGTCCGAGAGGTGAACGAATTTGTGCAGACTCTGCAGCGTGACGGGTGCGGCACTCGCCGCCGTTGCGCACAAGACGAGTGCTCCCAAAATGAGCAGGCTACGAAATCTCATCACAATGCCTCAAAATCAAGATCTGCGGCCGGAATAATTCGCACATCCTCGGCGAACGCCCCCAGCTCGCTCGCGTAAACACCAGTGTCGCCGACGAGCACGATCGTCGGATCAGGAATGATGTGTGCTTCTGCGAATTGTCTGACGTGCTCGGATGTGATCGCGAGAATACTGTCCGAGTATCGCTCGAGCTCATCAAGTGGAATACCGTAGAGCGCAAACTCGGCGAGCGCACCGATCAGACCTTCGCTGGTCTCGATCGAGCGGTTCCAACCGCCGAGCATCGACGCTTTGCGCGTCGTCAACTCGCGCTCGTCGGGCGGCCGGCTCGCAAGCGATTCGATCGTATCGAGCACGACACGCACGGCTTCGGTCGCGCGCTTATGATCGACGAGCGTCGAGGCAACGAATTGTCCGCTGTCGCGACGCCAAATCATCGACGCGCCCGCACCGTACGAAAGCCCGCGTTTGACCCGCACTTCCTGATTGAGCCGACCCGAATAACCCGAGAACATCGCGCTCGTAACCGCACCCGCATAATACGCGGCGTGATTGCGCACAAGTCCCGGCCGCGTAACGATCACGGCAGTTCTGCCTGCATCCGGTTTGTCGATTGCGACGACGCGTCGCTTTGCCGGCGGCTGCGGCAGCGCGACGGGGTCGCTTGACGGATGCGGATCGGTATGCCAGTCGCCGAACATCTTTTCCGCAAGCGCGAATGCGTCGTCGATGCTGATGTCACCGCCCAGCAACAGCATCCCATGTTCGGGACGAAACGCATGCCGGTGAAAAGCCACGACGTCGTCGCGCGCGAGCGCTTCAAGCGAACGCGGCGTCCCCGAAACCGGATGACCGTACGGCGAATCGCCGCCGATCAAACGCCCCGCCACGAGACGTGCCAGCGACGAGGGCGAGCTATACGCTAATCGTAGATCTGAAAGCGCGCGCGTACGCGCGCGTTCGAACTCGTCTTGCAGAAACGTCGGCTCGCGCACGGTTTCCGTGAGCAGCGCGAACGCTTGCGGAAAGACGGCCGTCGTCGAGCCTGCACCAGCGTTGTTCGCGTCATACCCCGCCGAGCGATCGAGACGCGCGCCGATTGCATCGACTGCAAGATCGAGGTCGGCCGCCGTGTGCTGCGCCGTCCCCTGCCGCATCAGCGTCGAGGTCAGGGCTGCGACGCCCGGCAACCTGACGGGATCCTTCGCGGCGCCGCGATCGACCATCAAGAGCGAAGAGATCAGCGGAATGTGCAAGCTTTCGCGCATCTCGCCGCGCGAAAATGCGATCACGCGCAAGCCGCCTGCAAGCCGGATCTCGCGCGAATGCGGAAGCGGAACGATGCGCGGCGGGCCCGCTTGCGGCATTCCGGATGCGATCACGCGCTCACCGCCTGATATTCGATCGCCGATCGCTTCTTCGGAACGAACGTCCCGGCTGCGACCGCACGAATCGTTTCGGCGTCGACTGCATTGTAGCGCGCGACGTCGTTATCGAGTAGACGCGCCGAACCACGTACGACCGCCGAACGCACGATCGTCTGCGCGATCTCGTTGTACGTCGAGAGCGCGCGCACGGTCCCCGAATACAGTTGAACTTTGGTTTTCTCGATCTCCGCGGCATCAGCCGGACGCGAGGTGATCAGCGCGATTTGCTCTTCGATCAGCGACTCGATGCGCCCAAGCGCGGCACCGGCAGCTGCGATTGCACGAATCGTGAACGTGCCCGGATCATCATTCCAATCCGCACCGGCCCACACGCTCGTCGCAGCTTGGTGTTCGTACACGAGTGAACGATAGAGCCGCGAACTTTTTCCCGTGCCGAGCAGTGTTTCGATCACGTCCAGGGCCGGCATTTCCGGATCACGCGCGCGTCCGATATGCCAGCTCAAGCTCAGCGCCGGGAGCGGTGCATTCGTCGATTGATACGAGAGACGGCGCTCGCCGCCGGCTTCCGGCTCGAGCGTCGTCACGCGAGGAATCTCTGCTTTCGGCCGCGCGATCGAGCCGAAATATTCGTCGATCCATTTGTCGATGGCGTCGCTTTCGAAATCGCCGACGACGACCAGCGTTGCATTGTCGGGACGATAATAGGTCGCGTGAAACGCACGTACGTCTTCGAGCGTCGCCGCGCGCAAATTTTCCGGATCGCCGATGACGCCGCGTCCGTAAGGATGGACGCGATATGCTTCACGCATCGCAAGCTCGCTGAGCATCCCATAGGGCTCGGCCAAGACACGTTGATCGTACTCGCTAATGACGACGTCGCGTTCGGTCGCGAAATTCGCCGCGTCAACGATCAAGCCGGAAAGCCGGTCGGCTTCCGCCCACAGGATCGTCTCGAGATAATTCGACGGAATGACTTCGTAGTAGTTGGTGTAGTCTTCGGTCGTGAACGCGTTGTTGAAACCGCCGACGTCTTCGGTAAGACGATCGATCGTCTCAGCTCCGGTACGCTTCGTCCCTTTGAACATCAGATGTTCGAAGAGATGCGCGAAGCCCGAACGTCCGGGCGGATCGTCTTTACCGCCGACGCGGTACGCGATGTTGACGGCGGCCGTCGCGGAGCGGTGATCCTCGAGCGTGATCGCTCGTAAACCATTCGGTAAGACTCGCTCGCGAAAGGGCAGAGGGTCGAGATGCAGACTCTCGGCCGTGGGTGAGCTGGGCACCACGGCAGATGCGCGGCCGCGCTTGCCTCGCCCTTGTCCGAGCTGTGTCGTCCGGCCCCGGCCCTAAGTTCGACGTTTCCTAACGTTGGCTACCTATTGGGGGCCGTGAGGTCGTAAGGCGTAACGGTGCTCCGACGTACGATCGTAAGCTCTTCCTCATAGTTAATCGAATACAAAATCGCATGCAGCAAGCCATCCCAAATGATCCATGCGATGTGACTCGGAGTATCCACATCTCTGGCTGAGAGGTCAAAGATCGGAAATGTCTCGCGCCAATTCGGTTCAGGATTAGATTCGATCAGCCAATAGAGCGAGTCGAGTTGATCAGTTAATATGTCGTTGAACTGCTGCTCAGCCTCTACGGTCGCGAAAACTAAGCTGAACGGCGAGGCGTCTTCCTCAAATCGCGCTTAACAAATTGCGACGGGTCAAGCGGCTTTCGCAACGCTTCTTCCATGCCGGGATCTAACCGCTTAACGGTATTCCAAACCCATTCTGCTGTTGGGATGCCTTTAATCTCGTCGTCATTGTCAAGTTGCCTTCCGATCGCGTTTGCGAAAGCAGCATTGATCCTTCGCGAAAACAGAAACAAAGCTCTAGGCTCTGGATCCATAGCCTCTAGAAAAGCCTGCTGATCTTCACCGTCGAGCGACTGGAACTGTTTCTCGTATCTCGCGATGTGTATGACCATCTCACGCAAACCCATGCGCGTTTCAAAAGGCAACTCCGACCAGCTCGGTAACCATTGTTGCATGCTCACGAAATCGTTGGCCTGATTTATGTAATAAATTGGCTCTCGCATACCAGCAACAGTTTGTGCCGCAGCGGCTGCAAGAATACGTTGTTTTATCGCAGGCGTTAGGGTCTCGTCTCCACGATAAAGCGCCTGCTCTAGTTGCGCCAATATTTCAATGTCGGACGCTCGCGAACTAAAGTCGGCTATTCTTTGCATACTAATTCGCCTACGACTTCTGCTCTTTCAGTGCCATATGTTTCTCTCACGTGATGGCATGCTCGGAGACCATCTCCCTGATTGTATTAACCGCTGGGGGTAGAATACGTGTCAACCTAAAGACCAGGGCGCTCGAGCAACTACAATGGGTACTCAATTAAGTTCGTGCCCATTAACGTGAAGCTCTTGACATCGAACATATGTTCGATTATCCTTGGCCTCCCATGGCTAGCTCAGCAGCCTTTGCTGCCCTCCGGGACGCCCTGGACAGCCGATACCGGTCGGCGTCCGCAGGGGCGTTCGAGCTAGCCGGTGGGTCCATGCTCGAGAGCGGCCTGCTTCATTTTCCGAAGGGGGCGATCTCGACGCTTGAGGGCGCGGCCAGCTCCGGCCGCAGCGCACTCGCCGCAAGGGTCCTGGCGAATGCGACTGCAGATGGCGGAGCTGGTGCGCTCGTCGAGTGGCACGCCGATCCGAACGGTTTTTTCTTTCCGCCGTCGCTCGAGACGGCCGGAGTTGCGCTCGAACGGCTCGTGATCGTGCGCGCGTGCGAGCCGCTCGACGTCGTGCGCGCCGCCGATATTCTGCTGCGCTCGGCCGCGTTCAACGTCATCGTCATTCCGGCTGTCGCCTCGCGCGCGGCTGCGTGGTCGCGACTCGCAAATCTCGCGCATCGCGCCGGTGCGGTGCTGCTTGCCGTCGGCACCGCAAGCCTGCGATGAGCTGCGCTATTTTGCATCGTTGCGTGTCGAATGCGCGCTCGAAGGCATCGATTGGGTCGGCGCACCCGGACCGTTTCGCAAACTCTGCGGTTACGACGTGTGCACGCAGGTCTGCAAACACAAGCGTGCGATTCCCACCGGCCGCGCACGCGTCAAGGTCGGATGATTCTGTGCGTTCGCGTGACGGAAACCGAAGCGCGATGGGAAGCGATCCTCGATGCGCTTGATGCCGTCTCACCGCTCATCGAAGACGGCGGGACGGCGGCGTTCTGTGAAATGCGCGGTATCGCCGGCGATCCGATTCGCTGGCTGCACACCGTAACGCACGTTCTGACGCCGTTTGAGATTCCGTTCGCGCTCGGCATCGGTCCGAATCGTTTCGTTGCGAGCGTTGCCGCGCGCGGCAAACGCACTTGCGCGCGCGGTGAAGAAGCGGCATTCGTCGCGCCGATGCCGCTCGATGTTTTGCCGATCGATCCGCACACGTGCGAACGTTTGCGCATGCTGGGCGTGCGCACGCTGGGTGAGCTCGCTGCGCTCCCGCACGGCCCATTCGTACGTCGCTTTGGTCCCCAGTCCGCACGTTGGCACGCACTTGCACGCGGCATCGACGACGTTCCATTGATCCCGCGATCGCGCCGCATGACGATCGAACGCACGCTCTTCGGTGAAGGCAGCGCCGCCGGCGAAGAAGCGTTGCTCTTTGCACTGCGTTCGCTCGTTGCGCGCATCGTCGACGATCTCGTCGTGCTCGGGCAGCGTGCGGCCGAGCTCGCTATTGGATTTGCAATGCGAAGACGGCGAGGTGTACGAAATCCGGATTCGTATCGCGCATCCGACCGCACGCGAAGGAATGCTCTTCGATTTGACGCGCGCGCATCTCGAAGGCGTACGTCTTGAGGCGCCGGTCGAAGGTTTGCGGCTGCGCATCGAGCGGATGGAATCCGGCGGAACGCCGCTCAGCCTGTTCAGCACGCAAGATCCGGATGCCGAAGCCGTCGAGCTTGCGCTGGCGCGCATCGAGGCTGCGCTTGGCGAAGGCGCCGTGCTGCGCGCATTCTCCGTTGATGGTTACCGTCCGGAGAAACGCGTCGTTTACGACCATTTTTCAGCCAGCATGATGACCGAACGCCACACCAAGCGCGATGCGAAGCCGAAGTTGCCCAAGCCCACCATGCAGCTGCGTACCTTCGAGCCGCGCGCGATCGATTTGGTCATGCAAGCCGGCGTGCCGCGCTTTGCCGGAACACCGCCGCAAACGATCGTCGATTACGCCGGACCGTGGCGGACGGTTGAAGATTGGTGGTCGAACACGCCGCTGACACGCGACGACTACGACATCATGCTCGACGACGGGACGCTCTATCGCATCGCCCATCGCGAAGGGGGCTGGATACTTACTCGGCGTCTACGACTGAATTACGACACGTACGGGGCGTCGATTGCAACCGGACGCAACGCTGCATCGAACTGCGCCATCACGTTCGGATCGACCCGAAGCCCCGCCGCCTTCACGTTCTCATCGACGTGCGAAGGTTTCGTTGCGCCGACGATCACGGCTGAGATCTCGCTGCGGCGCAAGCACCACGCAAGCGCAAGCTGACCAACGGTCACGCCGGCGCCTTCGGCGATCGTTTTCGCACGCTGCACCGCGTCGAGCACCGGCTGCGTGAAGTAGTCTTCCATCATTCCGGCCGCGGGCCCGGCTGCGCGCGAACCCTCGGGCAGCGCTTTCACCGAGGCGTACTTTCCGGTGAGAATCCCTTGCGCGAGCGGCGACCATACGACGTTGCCGAGACCGTACTGCGCGCACACCGGTAAGACGCTGCGCTCGATGCGGCGCCAGAGCGCGCTGTACTGCGGCTGATTGCTAACCGGTTCGGCCCATCCCATCGCGCGGCACAAACGAACCGCGGCGCCGATTTGATCCGCGTTCCATTCGGAAACGCCCCAATAAAGAATCTTCCCGGCGCGGACCAGATCGTTCATCGCCGCGCACGTCTCTTCGAGCGGCGTCGTCGTGTCATAGCGGTGGCATTGATACAAATCAATGTAATCGACAGCCGAGACGCCGCAGCGAGAGGTGCGCTTGCTCCATGATGTGCTTGCGCGACAGACCGCGATCGTTCGGGCCGTCGCCCATCGGGAAATAAACTTTTGTCGCCAGCACGATGCTGTCGCGCCGAAATCCGGCGATCCCGCGTCCGACGATTTCTTCAGCCACTCCGCGCGCGTAGACATTCGCGGTGTCGAAAAACGTAACCCCGAGATCGTATGCGCGTTGTATGCAAGCGCGTGCGCCGTCTTCTTCGACGCTCCCGCCGTACGTCAACCACGAGCCGAGTCCGACCGCTGAAACCTTCGTACCCCAACGTCCAATATTGCGATATTCCATAAGCAATGCTTCTTCTACGGCGTGCAGAAGGGAAGCCCCGCCGATGACCGATTTTATCGAAACGCCGCGGATGCGCTTACGCTCGTGGACGCCCGACGACATGGAACCGTGGGCCCGTCTGAACGCCGATCCCAAGGTGATGGAATTTTTTACCGAGATCTGGGAAAGCGCACGCTCCGAGAGTCACGGCTGCACTGATCCGAGAAAAACTCGAGACTGACGGCTTCGGTTGGTTCGTCGCCGAGGTCAAAGATCGTTTTCCGTTTGCAGGCATAATCGCACTACAAGGTGTCCCATTTCAGGCAAAGTTTACGCCGGCGTACGAAATCGGTTGGCGTCTTTTGCCGGAAACATGGGGCAACGGCTACGCAACGGAGGGCGCGAACGCTGCACTCGAGTTTGCATTCGATCGGCTCGGTTGGAATGAAGTCGTCGCGATGACGTCGGCGCTCAACGAACGTTCGCAGCGGGTCATGAAGCGCTTAGGAATGACGCACGATCCGCGCGATGACTTCGAGCATCCACGCATTCCGGAAGGACATCCTTTGCGGCCGCACGTCCTCTACCGCATCGCGCGCGCGTGATTCGCCGGCTCGGTCCGTCCGATGACACAATACTGCAATCGTTTCTTGCGCAGCGATTGCAGAGCTCGTTCATCTTGGTCGCAAATCTCGCAGCCGACGGATTCGTGTACGAAGGCAAGCCGTATCAAGGCATCTATGTCGGTGCGTTCGACGGCGATGCGCTGGCCGGCGTCGTCGCGCACTATTGGAACAACTATCTTATTTTTCAAGCCCCAAGCTACGCGGCGGAGCTCGGCGCGGCTGCGCTGCGCGAGAGTGCGCGATCCTGCGCCGGTCTCGTCGGTCCGTGGGATCAGATTAACGAAGCGCGCGAGGCGCTTGGATTTAACGAGCGTCCGACGCGCTTCAACAGTAAGGAGATTCTTTACGCCGTTGAGCTCGCGCGCTTACAAACGCCTGAAAGCCTGATTTCCGGCACAGTGCGTTGCCGGCGCGCACGTTCCGAAGATCTTCCGGTCCTCACGGAATTCTCCGTCGCCGAAACCACCGAAAACTTCGGTGACCCCGATACACCGGAGCGGCGTGCAAATCTCCGCAACGGTCTCGAGCGCGACGCGGCAGACGGCATGCTGTTCGTTCTCGACGCGGACGGGAGCGTCGTTGCAAAATCGTCGTTTCACGGAATCGCAAATGGCGCGGTTCAGATCGGCGGCGTTTACACGCCGCCCGAGCTTCGTGGGCGCGGCTACGCGCGCAGCGTCGTCGCCGGCTCGCTCGTGATGGCACGCGACGCCGGCGAGACCAAAGCGTTCCTCTTCACGAGTGAAACAAACGCCCCAGCGCAGCGCGCGTACGAAGCGCTCGGCTTCCGTCCGGTCGGCGACTACGGGATCATTCTTTTTCGCTAAGGGAAGTGTTTGAAGCCGCCGAGCTCGATGACGTAGCTGTGGTGCACGGGCGCATAACGCACGCTGTACCGTGTTGGATAGTATCCGGGATAGCTGTACTTCGAGGGCGTGGGGATGTGGAACGAAGCGTTCGGATGCGACAATAGGAACTTGCGCGTGATCATCGGTTCGAGAAAGGTCAACCGGCCGTTGTAGTAGCCGTAGATGAACGTTGCGGTAAAGCGTTGGCCGTGAAACTCGGGCGAGGCCGGATTAATAGCGTGCACGCCCATCTGATCCGATGCGGTCATCGGCACAACCTCATATCCGGGCGGAATGATGGTTGCGTTGGTGACGCGTGCGGCGGGATCTTTCTCTTGCTTCGGAAAGGCGACCGCGAGTTGGTGCTTGCGATCGATCATATAGAAATGGAAGTCGAAGTGCGGAACCGTGTAGATACCGGGCGGAATATGGCCGTGCGGATTCCAGTCGATCGTAACGTGATCGATACCGGTGTTCGGCCCGGGCGGCATCTCAACCAAATACTCCCACTCGCTGCCGTCTTTCTTTTCGTTCGCCGGCAACCCGATCAGCGCGCCTTGATCGAGCACGAGTGATAGCGATATCGGTATGTTGTTGGAATCGGTAAGAAGCACCAAGTGTGCCGTCCCGTTCCCGAGCGGCGCTATTGGGCCGCTATACGAATTCGCGCTCGCAGCGCTCGTGCACAACAGCAGCGCAAGAAATGCGAGGGCAACACGACTGAAACTCACACGGTCTCCTTTTCTTGAGTTATTCTTCACCATCGAAGTAATCGAGCGGCTCCGAACGTATACGCATTCGCTTCGGCAAGAATACACTCCACTTCTTGCTGTCCGGGTGATATGTAGGGCGTCTGGCCCGGCTCAACGCGTAAGATCTCGACGTCGAACGGATGCCGCTTCATGACATCTGTCGAGTTCGGATCGCGTCCGAGCGCCTCCGAGATTTCCTTGCCGGCTCCCTGGTAGCGTCCTTTGGGTGAATCCCATTTAAGCTCGTCGATATCGAGAACGTTGACTTTGCGCATTTTTGCCTCCAGGATGTGTGCGTGATCTACGAGATCGTTCAAGTCGATGCATTCACGTCGCGGCCGCTTGAGGGCAACGCCTGCGCGGTTCTTCCCGATGCGCGAGGACTCGACGATACGATGATGCAGCGCATCGCGCGCGAGAATAACCTCTCGGAAACGGCATACGTCTTCCCAGGCGAGCGCTCGGATTTCCGCGTCCGGTATTTCACGCCGTACTCCGAGATTCCGATGGCGGGACACCCGACCGTTGCGACCGTGCACGCGCTGTGCGAGCTCGGTACGATCGGCGCAGATCGCGCAGACGTCACGCTCGAGATGCCCGCCGGCATCATTCCCGTGCGTATCGAGCGCGAACATCCCAAAACGCGTTACGTGATGCGTCAGCTCGCGCCGATCTTCTTACGCAAGTATCCGCGCGAGCTCTTTGCGCAGGCGCTCGATCTCGGCGAAGACGATTTCCTCGACGATCATCCCTTGCCGCAAACCGTTTCGACCGGTACCCCGCAACTGATGATCGCGCTTCGCAACTCGGATGCGCTCGGGCGCGCTCGTCCCGACCTGCGCAAGCTGTTCGGCGACGTCGAGGGCAAGGACTATTTCAGCGTACATATCTTCGCCCGCGAGGAGAAAGACGGCGTCAAGCTGATATCCCGGCACTTCGCCGATTTTGGCGGCATCGTCGAGGATCCGTTCACCGGCTCGGCGAGCGGCGGGATGGCCGCATATTGCGCGCATTACGGCCTGATCGAGGAGCGGAGCTATAGAATCGCGCAAGGCGACCATGTCGGACGGCCGGGACGCGGGTACATCAGCGTCATCGGCAACGACGATGCAACTCTGGCCGTCGAGGTCGGCGGCGAAGCAGTAACGGTTTTACGCGGAACGCTTAGCTTGTAAGGTGGTAATCGTGAGTTCACAAATGAAGATTGGCTTCATCGGTCTGGGAACGATGGGGCTTGGAATGGCGCAATGTCTGCTCGCAGCCGGCCACACCGTCGTCGGTTACAATCGCACCGCCTCGCGCGGCGAGCCGCTGAAAGCGAAGGGCGGAACGCTTGCCGCGACGCCGCAAGAAGCTGTTGCGGGTGTCGACGTCGTGATCACGATGCTCAGCGACGATCCCGCCGTCGAGGGAGTGCTGCTCGGCGAACGTGGCGTGATGAAGGCCGGCACGAAAGGCGCGCTGTTCATCGACTCCAGTACGGTCACGCCCGGGATGTCGCGACGCTGCGCGCAGGAAGCAAAACAAAACGGTCTGCGCTTTCTCGACGCGCCGGTCACCGGCAGCCGCAACGAAGCCGCAAACGGCAAGCTCGTCTTCATCGTCGGCGGCGAGAAAAGCGATTATGATGCAGCTTCACCGCTCTTCGATGTGATGGGCCAAGCGCGTTTCTACTTCGGACCCTCCGGTTCGGGCGCGACCGTCAAGCTGTGCAACAACGCGATCTCCGCGACGCTCACGACCGCCATGGCCGAGAGTGCGACGCTCGTGAAAGCCTCGGGAGTCGATCAGAAGGCTGCGCTCGAATTCTCTGAGCGAGCACGGCGCATTCGCATGCCGTCTCTCACGCTCGAAGCTGCCCAAGATGTTCAGTGGCGATTTTTCACCGAACTTCCAGCTCAAGCTGATGGCTAAGGACGTGCGCTACTTCCTCGCGCTTGCGAGCGAATTCCATCGCACGACGCCGGCGATCGCAACCGTCGGCGGCGTGCTGGCGGACGCGGCAAAGGCGGGTTTCGGCGACGAAGATATCGCCGCCGTCCACGCCTACTACCTAGAGTCGGAGAAAGTCGCGACCTAAACCCCGCAACGCTCGCTCCCGATCATCGTTGAAACGCTGGTGGCAGCCTCGTGCAGTGCCTGCGCTGCGGGGGCTCCGCCGAGCGAGCGTTGCAGCGCGGCAAAAAGCACTTGCTGCGCCTGCAAACCCTTGGTTCCCGGAAACGACGTCCACGGTACGACGTACTTGGTTTGGTCGATCGCAACGCGTTCGATTGGATTGGTTTGCAAGAAGTCGCCTAAGACTTCGGGCGTGTGCACGTTGACCGGGATGTAGCCCGTGCCTTTGGTCCAAATCGCAAAACCGGTCGGCGATTCGAGATATTCGATGAACTTGAGCGCGGCGAGCCGTTTGTCGGGGTCTTGCGAGAAGACCATCAGCACGTTGCCGCCCGCCGGTAAACGCAGCGGCTTGTTGCCGAAGCGCGGAAACTCCGTCGCGCGCAGATCGAACTTCACGCCTTCCTGCAGCGTCTGACGTTTTGCGATCGTCGTGATGAACGTCGCAACTTGGCCTTCGCGGAATGCCTGTTCGCCTTGATTCCACAGCACGTTCATCGCAAGGCCCCCCTTGACGAGATCCGACCACATCTGAATCGCTTGCACGGCTTCGGGTGAATCGAATCCCGGCACTGCGCCCTTCGGGGTGCACTGCAGCATGCGACCGCCGTTCGATTCGATCATCGCCTGCGTGCTCCAGTTGTCGTCGAGCACCTGAACGTAGATGCCGGGCTTACCGGTTGCAGCTTTGATCTTCTTTGCGGCAGCGATCCACTCGGCCCACGTTTGCGGCGGTTTGGCCGGATCGATGCCGGACTGTTTGAGCATGTCGGCGTTGTAGAACGTTACGATGTTCGAGATCGCGTACGGCATGCCGACCAGCTTGCCGTTGCGGCGTCCGAGCGCGACCGCCGACGGCGCGGCATCGCGAATCATCCCGCGGTTGTGCTCTTGATCCATGAGCTCTTGTATCGAGACGTATGGGAAATTCTTGGCGGCGTAATCGACATACAAATAGCCGATTTGGGCGACGTCAGGCGGATTGTTTGCAGCAATGCGCGTCTGCAAATTCTCGAGCAGCCCGGTGTACGTGTTGGGCTGAAAACGTTCGATGACTTTGATTCCGGGATTCAGCGCTTGAAAGCGATCGACCAGCTCTCTTACCGCTGGTCCACCGAAAATCGCCGTGTTGACGTGCCAATATTCGATCGTTACGGTTTTCGTTTGTGCAACGACCACGCTTCCGGTGCTCGTAAGCAACGTTAGTGCAGCCAACAATGCGACGACGAGACGCATCACAACGAACCATAAGAAAGTTAATCTGAGGGGGGGAACCACGTTCCGATTCGCGGAGCTATTTCTTTCCGAAAGAGAGATCTTGACGTATCGAACACATGTTCGATACCATGACCGCCCATGTCCTCGCTGGCGGGCTACGCCGAGCTGCATGCCTGGTCGAACTTCACCTTCCTCGAGGGGGGATCGCACCCCGAGGAGATGGTTGAACGTGCGCGCGCCCTCGGGCTGGCCGGCCTGGCTCTGACCGATCGCGACGGGGTCTACGGCGCGGTGCGCTTTGCGAAGCACGCCGGGATCGTCGGAATCCCCGCGATCTGCGGCGCCGAGCTGACGCTCGAAGGTGGAGCGCGCCTCGTGCTCTTGGCCGAGAGCGAGCGTGGCTACGCGAATCTCGCGCACGCGATCTCGACCGCACAGCTGCGCGGACGCAAGCGTGATGCGCGCTTGCGTCTGGGCGATCTCGACGGCAAGACGGATGGGCTCATCGCGCTCTCCGGCGGCCCGCACGGGCTGTGCGAACGCGCGCTGCAAGCCGGTGACGAACGCAGTGCGCTCGAGACCGGCGCACGTTTGCGCGATCTCTTTCCGGGCGCATTTTTTTGCGAGCTGCAGCATCATCTGCGTCCCGAAGACGGTGTGCTTGCGCAAGGGATGATTCGCATCGCCGAGCAGCTGGGCGTCGCGTACGTCGCGACCAACGGCGTCGCATACGCAACCAAAGACGACGCGCTGCTCGCCGACGTTCTTGTGTGCATCAAACACAAAAAAGTATTGCAGACGGCCGGGACACTGCTGCGTCCGAATCACGAACACTATCTGAAAAGCGCGGCTCAAATGGCGCATCTTTTCGCAGCCTATCCGCGCGCGATCACGACCACGCTCGAAATCGCCGAACGCTGCCACTTCCGGCTTACGAAGCTGGCCGGACAATTTCCGCATTTTCCCGTTCCAACCGAAGAAGGCACACGGCACAACTATTTGCGCACGCTCGTCAATCGCGGCGCAGCCGTGCGCTACGGAATGCCGCTCGATCCAAAAGTCGAACGCCAGCTCGAGTACGAGCTCGGCATGATCGCACGAATGGATCTGGCCGGCTACTTTTTGATCGTGTGGGACATCGTGCGCGCGGCGGAAGAGCTCGGCGTTCTGTGCCAAGGCCGCGGCTCGGCTGCAAATTCCGCGGTCTGCTACGCGCTCGGCATCACCGCCGTCGATCCGGTCGGCATGGAATTGCTCTTCGAACGTTTTCTCTCCGAAGAGCGCGGTGAAATTCCGGACATCGACATCGATTTTGCGCACCAAGACCGCGAGAAGGTCATTCAATACGTCTACGAACGGTACGGGCGCGAGCACGCCGCAATGACCGCCGAAGTCATCACCTATCACGAGCGCTCGGCGATACGCGATATCGGTAAAGCGCTCGGACTCAGGCTGGATCAAGTCGAGAACGTCGCGCGTGAATACGACGCCCAAGAAGCACTCGACGGCGCGACCAGGGTCGTCGATCCGGAGATCCAAACACTGATGAACACGTTCTGCCAGCGAATCGACGGCTTTCCGCGCCACATGGGGATTCATTCGGGCGGAATGGTAATCACACGCGATCCGCTGGTGTGCGTCGCGCCTGTCGAGTGGGCGACGATGCGCGACCGAACGATCGTTCAGTGGGATAAAGACGATCTGCAAGATCTCGGCTTGATCAAGATCGATCTGCTGGGGCTCGGGATGCTTTCGCTTTTACGCGAAGCCTTCACGCATTTTCGTAGCGTGTATCCCGAACGTTCGCCGCTCTCGCTCGCGACGATCCCAGCCGACGACACGGCAACCTACGAGATGCTGCAACGCGCCGACTCGATCGGCGTCTTTCAAGTCGAATCGCGCGCGCAGCAATCGATGCTCCCGCGACTGAAACCGAAGCGCTTTTACGATATCGTGATTCAGGTCGCGATCATTCGCCCCGGACCGATTCAGGGCGACATGATCCATCCGTTCTTGCGGCGCCGCAGCGGCATGGAATCCGTCACCTATCCGCATCCGAAGCTCAAACCGATCTTGGAACGAACGCTCGGCGTTCCACTCTTTCAAGAGCAAGGGATGCGCATGGCGATTGAAGCGGCGGGCTTTACGCCGGGAGGGGCGGATAAATTACGGCGCGCCATGGGACACAAACGTTCGCACCAGCGCATGGCGGAGATTTATCCAAAGCTCGTCGGCGGCATGGTCGCAAACGGCATCGACAAAGACGCTGCCGAGCAGCTTTTTCACATGCTCGAAGGCTTTGCCGATTACGGCTTTCCCGAATCGCACGCCGCCAGCTTTGCGCTCTTGGCGTACGCATCGGCGTACGTCAAATGTCACGAGCCCGCGATCTTTCTGGTTGCGATCCTCAACGTGCAGCCGATGGGATTTTACTCGACCGAAGTCCTCGTCAACGACGCGCGCCGTCACGGTGTGATCGTCAAACCGGTCGAAGTGAACGCCAGCCGCTGGTGGAGTTTCGTCGAGACCGGCGGTTCGGTGCGGCTGGGCTTTCACATCGTGCGCGGTTTGGGCGAAGGACAGAAACAAGCGCTCGAAGCGGCGCTTGCCGGCGGTGCGTTCGGTGACATCGTCGAATTTGCGCGCCGCACAAAACTCTCGCGCGAAGTGCTCGAGAATCTAGCCGCGTCCGGCGCATTCACACCGTGGTTCCGTGCGCGGCGCGCAGCGATGTGGGCGCTGAGGGGTTTGGACGAACGGGAAGCGCGCGGCGAGCTCGGGCGTGGAATGGAAGTCGTCGAGCCGCAGCCGAACTTGCGCGAGCTGGCACCGCTCGAGCGCACGCGTTTCGACATCTATTCACTCGGGCTCACGACCGGGCCGCAGCCGATCGCGCACTTTCGTGCCGCACTCGATCGTGCCGGCGTCCTGGCTGCACATCGGCTGGAAGCGATGCCGAACAATCTCGTCTGCAAAGTCGGCGGAATGGTGATCACGCGCCAACGTCCGGGTACCGCCAAAGGCTTCGTTTTTCTCACGCTCGAGGACGAGACGGGCCTCGTCAACGTGATCGTACGTCCCGACGTTTTCGAGCGTTATCGACGCCCGATCAAGCTTTCGCAGGCATTGATCGTCGAAGGAAAGCTGCAAAAGGAATCAGGCTGTATCGATCTGATCGCACGCCATTTCTGGCCGCTCGATACGGAGGGCACGACCGATAAGGTGCGCGCCCGCAACTTCCGATGAAGTTTAGATTGAAAGCGTCTACACGAGCTCTGTACTCGGCACTAGTAACTTTAAGTTACTTTTTTGCCTTGGCCTCTCGAATCGATCGGACGTTATCCGGCGTCGCCGGCCTGATTTTCTCTGACAAAATCTCGCTCGCGGGCACTCCAAATGCGGCCAATGCGGCGAGTAATCTCAGGAGCGACAATCCATTCCTGTTGCTCTCTACATGCGAGATCTGCTGGGTCTTCACACCTAGCAATTTTGCGACGTCATCCTGCGTAAGCCGTAAGCGGCGGCGCTGGTATTTGAATGCGTTGTGATCGATTGCGATTCCCCGTGCACCGATATCGAGACCATTCTCATCGAGGAAACCGCCCAAGCGTCTTATGGCCCCTATCACGTCACCCCGTTGAAAGGCAGACTGAACCTCATAAATGGCTGTTTCTTCGTCTGCGGACGGCAAATCGCAAAGGTCCTGGCACAGCACCGCCAGGGTACGCTGCTCCTCCGAAAGACCGGACGGGTCAAACTCCGGCTGCGAGAGAGGCGACTTGACCGGAATGCGGCGGACTCGGGACATTCTCGGAGACTTCGAGTTTGATACCAAGTGCACTGCAGGCACTGCGTTTACTATACTCACTATATGTAGTATACTTGGGAGAATTAGGCCCTATGGGTAGGAGACAAGGCATGTCCTCGTCAGGCCCCACCCAGAACTGCGAGGCTGAGCCAATGCTGATTAGCGCTACTTCCGACAAAGTGAACCCGGTGATCATGAATCGCGCGATCACAAATGGCGTATTGGCCGACATCAAAGACGGAAATCGTCGACCTGATGCCTTGGCTGTTTTGACATTGATGCGCCTATTGGAAATGTACGCTGCTGATCGCTTTGAAAGCAATCCCCACGTTGGACTCTTAGAGCAAGAAGAGTTTGAAGACTTCAACGTGCTCGATGACTCAAGTTCAAACGATGCACTTCGCAAGGCCATGGAAGCTACGCGAAAAGCGCTAGGGGTGACCCGAGAAGAGTTCGTTGCGACATTTCAACCGTTACTTGCACATTTCTCCGAAGAAAATGAGCAGGCTGGAATAGATCTAGACCCCGAGAACCTTGCGGTAATGGAACAATTTCTATCCATGCTCTCAAAGGCACTCGACACCCGGTAACACTTTTTGTTACCGCTTAAGGAATATCTGCTCGCCGAATGTTTGAACGTAGAGCAGACCCTTCGCGAGAGCCTTCGATATCGTTACCTCGAACAAACTGCATCTGAATACTATGATGAGTGCGCTCGTCGGTTGCGAACGATCAAGCGGTACATTGGAACTGCCGATAACACCCTTGATCTGCAAGCATGGCGATCACAATTATCAAAACTCTCGTCCCTGATTACACACATTGAACGATCCCATCTAGAAGAGTTTTCTTGGCCCTTCGCGGACGCGCTCAAAAGAACGTCCGTAACAATATGTACAAGGACGAGCACCCCGCAGGCTCGTCCTCTGTTTTTCTTCATGGCACAAGGTCAGTTCGCCGAGTATGCTGTGCGTTATGACGACGCTAAGGCGAATGTCCGGAAACGCGACATCTTCTCCGTATTCTTTCCCCGAACACTAAGAGACCAAGTCCTTGTGCATACGATCTTCGGTCATGAGATTGGGCACGCTGCAATAGAAACTCAACCTGGCATATATGATGTAAAGAGGTTGCTTGTTGATGGGAGCATTCTTAATGACATTAATGCACTCTACGCATGGTGCGAAAAGGAATTAGGGGTTCAACATCGAGTTAGCGATCAGCATCTACAGCAACAGGCAGCTAAATGGACAAACGAACTTCTGTGTGATCTTTTCGGCTTACTAATGATGGGTCCGGCTTTCATTCCAGCATTCACAACTCTTATTGAACCCTCTTATCAGCCTTTTGGCTTCGAGTATGTACCAGGACATCCACCGTATTCAACTAGGATCGTTGTGCTTCTATATGCTGCTAGAAAACTCGGCATGCTCTTCAGCGAAGCGGATTCCGGAAAGATGAAGCAACTAGCACAACGTGTAGACGATGAATTTATCAAGAACGCAGAACGTTACACGAAAACACCGTATGCCTTTCTTAAAAAAGAGAATGTCGAAGGCGCCGCCGACAAGCTAGCTGGTTTTATGTCGAAATTCAACAGCGAGAACGCCAGTCTAACTTCTACTGTACCGGAAGGCGACACCATGAAAGCGTTAGTGAAGTTACTGCTCGATAAGGTGCCCCCAGCTTCTCCGGCGCCGCGTGTCGTTGGAGAAGATTCTAAGCCATGCTGAACTGATCGACTTTCGACATATTCTCTTTGCCGGCTGGATCGCTTGGTCAAAGATGGAAAAAGCGACGCCAGAAGACTTCATACTCGTTAACAGATTCTGTGCTCACGCTATTCTCCAACAAGAAGGCCTGCGTTCGTGGAAGGGCCTACCAGCGGATTTCGATTCGTGAGCGTTCTGTCGCGAAAAGAAATTGTCACCAGCCTTGTGTCGGGGAACTTAGTCGTCTCGCCTCTCCTCACGTCAGCGCAGATCGGACTGGCGTCAGTTGATCTTAGGCTCGGAACGACGGTTCTGTTGTCGCGTGCAAGCGACTTATCTCATGTCGATCCGAGTGCCATCGTCGCTCAGGAGGACACACCCTTCAAAGCTGAGCAAAGTGCTCGCCGCAAACTCGAGAGAGTGAGCATTCCGTATCACTCTCCGTTAACACTCCATAGTGGCGGAGTTGTACTCGTTTCGACGTACGAATGGGTTAGACTATCTAGCACGCTCGCGGGCGTCGTAACGGCGCGATCATCGTGGGCCCGCGAAGGCCTCAGCATCGCAACAGCAACATTCATCAATCCGTGCTATACCGGCATAATAACGCTAGAACTATCAAATCTAGGTCAGGTGCCCATAGTTCTTTATCCCGGCCTGCGTGTCGCCCAACTCGTTTTGCATTCGATCGACGAGAAGCACGCTACTAAATGTCCTGAGAAAAGTAGCCAGTTCGACTTCTCCTTCGAACCCACTGCCGGCAAGTTGATAAAGGGCGACGAACCGTTCATCCCGGGCACGAACGAAAAGCGCAGCACAAATTAGGTCGTACGCCCCGACGTTTCCGAATGCTATCGGCGTCCGATCAAGCTTTCGCAGGCATTGATCGTCGAGGGCAAGCTGCAAAAAGAATCCGGCTGCATCGATCTGCTGGCACGCCGTTTCTGGCTGCTCGATACGGAGGGAACGACCGACAAGGTGCGCGCCCGCAACTTCCATTAGCGTTTATCCGCGCGCACGGCCGGGAAGGCAGCGGATATCCAACACGCACTCGATCTTGATCCGCACACATCAGCCCGGGACGCCGGGCTGCGGTACGTTGACGACGCGCGCCCCGGCATCACACGCAAGCCGCATGGCCGTCACTTCGCCTATTACTATCCGGACGGGAAGCCTGTCAAAGACAAGAGCGAGCTCGGACGCATCAAAGCGCTTGCGATTCCACCTGCGTATAAAGACGTCTGGGTCTGTCCGATTTCCAACGGACACATTCAAGCCACGGCGCGTGATGCGCGCGGTCGCAAGCAGTACCGTTATCACAAACGGTGGCGCGAGGTGCGCGACGAGGCGAAATTCCATCGCATGGCCGCCTTCGGTGCGGCACTCCCGAAGATTCGCAAAGCCGTTGCACGCGATTTACGCGCCACGGGTCTCACACGCGAAAAGATCTTAGCCGCCGCGGTCACGTTTCTGGAACGAACCGCAATCCGCGTCGGCAACGAAGAATACCGGCGCAGCAACGGTTCGTTCGGATTGACGACACTGCGGACACGGCACGTGCATTTGCGCGGCTCGACGATTCAGGTGAGATTTCCCGGCAAGACCGGTAAAGAGCAAACCGTCGCTCTCGACGATGCGCGGCTTGCCAAGATCATCCGGCGCTGCCGCGATCTCCCCGGTCAAGAGCTCTTCGAATATCAGGACGGGGACGGCACAATCCATTCGATCACGTCGGAAGACGTGAACGCTTACATCCGCGAGATTTCAGGCGACGATTTCTCGGCGAAAGATTTTCGCACGTGGGCCGGGACGCTCGAGTGTATCCGGAGCCTCGCAAAACCCGCCGAGGACACCGCCGAAGCCAAACACAACGTGAAGGAGGCACTTGCGTGCGTGGCGTCGCGTCTCGGCAATACTGCAGCCGTTTGCCGTAAGGCCTACGTGCATCCGGCCGTGCTCGACGTCTACAGCCGCTATCTACGCCTGCCGTCAACGCCGCGCAGCGAACGCGCAGTTCTAAAGCTGATTACGTTATGCGAGAAAGCACTCGATACGAAAACGCAGCTGAAAGCTTCTCTTAAGATTTTGAAAGCCACTTGAATGCGTGCTGCCACGTATTCGTTTTTACCGAGTAGCTGATCCACAGCATCGCCATCGCTTCCAAATAACGCGCAGCTTCGATCGGCCCAGCGTCGAGCACCGCCCATCCGAATGACTCCGCGATTTGCTCGGCGGTATTCTTCGCACCATCGTCGTTACCGGCGATAAACATGGTCGGAGGGCCGTTCGGAAACTTCGGATCGACGAAGTGCGCGTGACCAACGGTATTGAAGGCTTTGACAACCTTCGCATTCGGCAGCCAGCGTTGCACCGATTCGCCGGCGGAATCGTTCCCGGACACTGCGAGTGTCGGTGGCTTTCCTTCCTCGTACTTCAGGGGATTGGTGACGTCGATCAGCACCTTGCCGGCAAAATTCGCTTTGCCGGCCAAGTCGATCGCTTCTTTTGCAACAGTGAACGCCGTCGAAAGCACGAGCAGCTCGGCCGTGCGTGCCGTTTCCTCGAACGTCGCGGCGTGCAGTTTGTCGCGGTGCTCGTGCACGAAATTCGCGAGCTTCTCCGGCTCGCGCGACGCAATCGTAACCGTGTGTCCGCGAGAGACGAAACCGCGCGCCAGCGCTTTACCGACGTCGCCGCTGCCAAGTATACCTATGTTCATTGATTGAGCCTCTCTAATATGAAGTTTGCGATGAAATCACCGAGCCAGCGGTAACGCACCGTCAGCCACGCGTGCTGCGGCGGACACGTGAGCTCGCCCATCTCGAGGACGAGCGTGTTCGGATTTGGTGCGACCGTACGAAAGCCGTAATAGTGCGCGAGACCCTCGGTGAAATTGTCCGGCATGAACCGGAACGGGAAGACGTGCGAGTAAGCCGCGCGCCATGCACTCGCCCCAGCCGCGCTGCCGCGCGGATATCCGATCGATGCTCCGCTCGTGCAGGCCGGATCCGCGCCGTCGAGATGGATGAAGATCGCGGCGCGCACGCGGTAGTGGTCGCGATAATCGGCCGGAACGCGAACGACTCGCAAACCGGCGGCGCGCAATCGGCGCGCGGCTTCGTCGGCAATGATTGGGGTATTTTCGCGTTCTCCCGCCGCGCCGAGATTGCACGGACGTTTTGGAAATAGCGCACAACTCGCCGGACGGCCTTGATGCCCGGCTTGAATCAGGACATCGGCGGTTTGTAACGCGGGCGTTGCGGTTACAAGGAGGATAGCCAAGAGAGGGGCCATCAAACACCTATTATGAGTATGAGCAATATACGCTTTGCTGCGGTTGGAATCGTCGCGGCTTTCCTCGCCACTGCCCTACCGGTCCTCGCTCAAATGGCACCGGGTGATACCGGTGCCGGAGTTCAGCGCGGAGTTCAACAGATCGATCAATCCGGACAAGTTGGAACCATTACGCTCTTCAATAGAGGTGGAACGACCCACGTTCTCCTCGACGTTAAAGGCATACCCGGGGGTCGCGTCGAGTCCGCGCACATTCATCGAGGCAAGGGCTGCGATCCTGGACAGATCGACCCTAAACCGGTTTATCCGCTTAGTAACATCGTCGGCGGCCACAGTTCGTCGACCGTGAATGCTTCCGAAGACAAATTGCTCTCTGGAAACTATGTCGTCATCGTTCACGCCGGAAATATGGAGGCGATGAAAGGTATGATGATGAGCAAAGCTGCGGGAAAATACATGTCCTGCGGTTACCTCTACCGCAACTAATCATGTTCGATCCCGGCAAAAAGACGAATCCGGAATTCAAACTCCGCGTCTTTGTCGGAATCGGTGCGGGTGCAGCTGCGGCCGGAACGACGCTCGCCGCTGCGCTCGCACAAACACCTCCACCGGCAATCGCCGAAAATGATCCGGCGATCCGCATCGAACGCGTGATGCTGCCGACCGGAATCGCTGCTTACACTGCATCACCAAAGAACGCGACGGCGTCGACACCCGGCGTCGTCATTGTGCAGCACTTCAGCCTCCGCGATTCATGGGCACGCACCCTCGCGTTCTTCCATAAGTATTTGACTGCCTGATCCGCCGGTGCCAGCCACATGGCACCCGCCAGGCGCAGCCTGGAGCCTATGACGCTGGTTTGGGGGCTCATTTTTCTCATCGTCGGCCTGGCGATCGGCGCCGTCGCCGCATGGATCACGACACGCGCCGAGGTTCGCGTCGCGCGCGAAGAGCTGGCAGCCGAACGCGCCGAGCGGCGCACCGAAGCGACGGCCGGCATCGGCCGGATCGCGACCGATCTTTCCACGCATCTCGAGACCGTCCAGAAGCAGATCGGAGATCTCGAAAAGCAGCGCGCCGCCGGCGAAGCTTCACTGAAGACGACGCTCGAAGGTCTGCACAGTAGCGATCAAGAGCTGCGCACCGCGCTCGTCGCGGCGACGAGTGAGACGGCGCGCCTAACGACGGCGCTGCGTGACAATAAGGTCCGCGGACGCTGGGGCGAGCTTTCGTTGCGGCGGATCGTCGAGCTCTCGGGGATGGTCGAGCACTGCGATTTCAGCGAGCAGAAGACGGTCGACGGCAAGCGTCCCGATGCAATCGTGCATTTGCCGGACAACATGACGATTCCAATCGACGCGAAGGCGCCGCTCGACGATTACTACAAGGCGCTGGAAACGCAACCGATCCGGCCGAGACAAAACGGCTGCTCGAAGCTAACGCCGCCGCGCTACGCGCGAAAGTACGCGAGGTCGCACGCCGCGATTACTCGGCGTCGAGCGATGCGCGCTTCACGATCGTCTATATCCCGCTCGAATCGGTGCTCTCGGCGGCGCTTTCCGTCGATCCGAAGATTCTCGAAGACGCGCTGCGCGAGGGTGTCCACATCGCAAGCCCGATGACGCTGATCGCAACGCTGCGGGCATTCGCGTACGGTTGGTCGCTGCACAAGCAGCAACGCAACGCCGAAGAAATTCTCACGCACAGCCGCAAGCTCGTCGAACGGCTCGGCATCTTCGGACGCACGTTCGCGCAAGTCGGCAACGCGCTCGAGATGACGGTCAAGCGCTGGAACGAAGCGGTCGGCTCGTTCGAAGGACGCCTCGCCGTGACAGCGCGCGAGATCGCGCAGCTCTCAGGAGAAACGGCCGAACAAACCGAGCCGAAGCCGGTCGAAAGCGCCGTGCGTCCCGGTCGTGAAAACCGAGACGCTCGAGCTATTCAGGAAAAGTGCGGCTCACGCAATCGAAGCGTAGCCTACATCGATTTGTTCTGGAGTTTTTCTAGAGCCGCAAGCGTATTCGCGACGTGCTGGCTCGGATCGAGCGAGCTATACTCGTAGACGATCTTGTCGTCGGGCGAGATCACGTACGAAACGCGATTCGCGTACAGATTCTCTTTGAAGTTGATCGTCGAGTCGTAGCTTTTCGCGATCGTCAGATCGGCATCCGAGGCCACCGGAAATTTGCTGCGGCACTCGCTCGTCCCAAATTCTTTGAGCTTCGCGATGTCGTCTTTCGAGACGCCGATGACCGTTGCACCGAGCGCTTTGTACTTGTCGATAGCGTCGGCAAAATCGTGCGCTTCCTGCGTGCAGCCCTTCGTGAAGGCTGCCGGATAGAAGTACAGCACGACGGGCCCTTTCTTGAGCGCGTCGGCCAAGTTGAAGGTGAAGACTTTGTCGCCGAGCGTCGCTTGCGCGGTGAACATCGGCGCCTGCACGCCCGGCGAAAGCTCTGCGCGGGCGGGGCGGTGCGTTAGGGCGAGGATGCCCAGCACCGCAAATGCGATGATGATGAAGACTGCAATGCGGCGTGCCATGTTGTACTCCTTAAGGAAGAAGTATGAAGGAAGTCTGAATCACAACCCGATGTGACGTGCGATCACCAATCGCTGCACTTCATTCGTTCCTTCGCCGATTTCATTGATCTTTTGATCCCGGTAGAATCGCGAAACCGGATATTCCTCCATAAACCCGTAACCGCCGTGGATTTGCACGGCCTCGTTGACGACGCGGCGCGACATTTCCCCAGAATAGAGTTTCGCGAGACTGGCCGTTAGCTCGAAATCGCGGCCGTTGTCTTTTTCCCAGGCTGCGCGCATCACCATCAGCTTGCCGTGTTCGATCTCCGTGAGCATGTCGGCAAGCTTGAATTGGATCGCCTGAAACTTCGAAATCGGTTTCCCAAACTGGTGACGCTCGCGCGCGTACTTGAGCGCTTCGTCGTACGCGCCGGCGGCGAGGCCGACGGAAAGCGCCGCAATCGAGATGCGACCGCCGTCGAGGATCGTCAAAAATTGCTGGAAGCCTTTGCCGCGCTCGCCGAGCAAGTTCGCTTCGGGGACTTTTGCGTCGACGAACGAGAGCTCGCGCGTATCGGATGCACGCCAGCCCATCTTCCGGTACTTCTTGGAGCGCGTGAAGCCGGGCGTGTCCTGCGGGACGATGATGTTGCTGATCTCGGGCTTTCCGTCGCGCTCCCCGGTCACGGGCCGTGATCGTGGTTCCGCCCGTCATGTCGGTCCCAGAATTGGTGATGAAGGCCTTCGTGCCGTTGATCTTCCAGGAACCATTCTCAAGAACGGCGCGAGTCTGGGTCGCCCCGGCGTCGCTTCCGGCGCCCGGCTCCGTCAGCCCGAAACCCCAGAGCATCTTGCCCTGGGCCAGCGGGATCAGATAACGCTGCTTCTGCTCTTCCGTTCCAAAGAGGTAGATCGGCGAGGCGCCCAGCGGAGACGTGCGCCGCGAGCGTGATCGCGGTCGACGCGTCGACGCGCGCCAACTCCATGATCGCGAGTGCGTAGGAGACCGTGTCGGCGCCCGAGCCGCCGTACTTCTCGGGGAACGGGAGCCCCAAGAGGCCGAGCTCGGCCATCTTGCGCACGAGATCGTACGGAAACTCTTCGTTGCGATCCATCTCTTCGGCGCGCGGCGCGACCTCTTCGCGCGCAAAATCGCGGCACAACGCTTGGATTGCTTTCTGTTCTTCCGTTAGGTCGAAATCCATCAGCCGGAGGTATCAGCCCCTGCGGACCCAAAATCATTCTGCAATGGCGCTTGTATCCAGGAACTGCGCCTCCGACGCGTGCGCGGTTATCAACCCGCAGCGGCTCTTTTTGTAACGGCGGACCGAAATTGATTCGACTTCGCGGCGTTAGCCTCGTGTATCCGAACGGTGTCCGCGCACTGGACAACGTGAGCCTGGAAATCGAAAAGGGCAGCTTCGTTTTTCTCATCGGCTCGTCGGGAATGGGAAAATCGAGCATCCTTCGTCTTATGTACCGCGAGCGTACGCCGACGGATGGTGAAGTCACACGTCGACGGAATTCGCGTCGACACGATGAAGCGCTCGAAGATTCCATATCTGCGCCGGAACGTCGGCGTCGTTTTCCAAGACTTCAAGCTGCTAGCCGACAAGACGGTTTGGGAGAACGTCGCGTTCGCGTTGCGCGTGACCGGCGCGCGCTCGAAAGACGTCATGCGTCAAGTACCGCGCAGCCTCGAGCTGGTCGGTCTCTCGCACAAGAGCCGGATGTTCCCACACGAGCTTGCCGGCGGCGAACAACAGCGTACTGCGATCGCGCGCGCGCTCGTCAACAATCCCAAGATTTTGCTCTGCGACGAGCCGACCGGAAATCTGGATCCGGCGACGACGAGCGAGATCATGGAATTGCTGCTGCGCATCAATCTCAAAGGCACGACGATCGTCGTCGCCACGCACAATCAAGGCGTCGTCGACCGGATGCGTCGCAGAGTCGTCCGGATCGAGAACGGCCGAATCGTCAGCGACGAAGAGCGGGGTTATTATTTCCTTGGATTGGGGCAGACTTCAGTTCTTTCTGGGTGAGGTTCTCTCGAACTTCACTCGCAGCAAAGGAATGCAGATCACTGCGATCGCGACGGTTGCCGTCACGATTTTCATGTTGGGCTCATTCCTCTACGCGCGGGAGACGCTAAGCAAGCTCTCCTCCGGAATGCTGAGCCGGATCGAGATTTCGGTCTATCTCGCAGATCGCGTCGATGACAAGGAAGGCCGCGCGATCTCGGAAGTAATCGGCGCCGATCCGCGCGTCTCCGCGGTTACCTATATTCCGAAAGCCGAAGGCCTGCGCCAATTGCAGGACCGCTTGCGCGGGCAGATCGACACGTCGCTCTTGACGTCGAATCCCTTGCCAAACGCGATTCGCGTGCGCGTGAAGAATCCGGACGCTGTTCCGGGCGTCGCGCAAAGCATTCAGAAGATGCGCGACATCGCGAACGTCGAGTACGACCAAGCCACCGTCGCAAAAGTGCTGCGTTTGACGGAGACGATCGCCAAGCTCGGCATGATCATGATCGTCGTGCTGATTTTCGCCGCCGCCGTCATCATCTCGAATACGATTCGTCTGACCGTCTTCGCGCGGCGTCGCGAGATCGCGATCATGCAACTGGTCGGCGCGACCAACCTCTACATTCGCGCGCCGTTCATGGCTGAAGGCTTCATCGCAGGGACGCTCGGCGCGCTCGTTGCGATCGCCATCTTGGCGATCTTGCAGGCGGAGCTGCTTCCGAAGATGATGGTCACGCTTTCGTTCATTCCGTTCTCGACGGCGCACGTCGACGAGTTGCGCTTGATGTTCGAGCTGCTCGCAGCCGGCGCGGTCGTCGGCGTGATCGGCGCCTGGGTCTCGGTCAGCCGCTACTTGCGCGTGTGATGAACCTGCGACGATATCTCGCGCTAGCATGCGCGCTCGCGTTTGCCTTCACGCCGCTTGCGAGCAACGCGGCGCATTCGAACGTCGATGCCAAGATCAAGCAGCAACGTCAGAAACAGCAAGCGATCAACCAGCAGCTGCAAGCGAAGCGCGGCGAGCTCGACAACGCTCGCTCGCACTATCTTTCTGCCACGCAACAGCTGCAAGAAACCAACCACAACATCACCGTTGCGAACAATCAGCTCTCGTCGCTACAAGCTCAGATGCATTCGAACCAGCAGCGCCTCGCATGGAATCAAGTTCAGCTCAATGCCGCGCAAGCAACCATGCAGCGTCACACCGATGCACTCAACCGTCGACTGATCGACGCGTATGAGCACGGCCAGCTCAGCTACCTCACCGTATTGTTCAGTGCGACGTCGTTTTCGGATTTCGTCGAGCGCTGGGATGACATTCGGTTGCTCGTCAGCGCAAATCAGAAAGCGCTGCGCGAGCGCAAAGCTGCCGAAGCCAAAGTCGCCTTTGTCGAACGTGCAACTCGTCGGCACGCGCGAGCAACTCGCACAGAATCAAGCCGCCCTTGCGCAAACGCAAAATCAACTAACGGGGCTTGCCCAAGAGCGCATGCAGCTCGTGGCTGCCGCGGATGCGCAAAAACGTCAGGTCGCTCAAGAGGTGACGCAGCTCGAGGATATCTCCGAACAAACCGAGCTTGAAGTCGAAGCACTGATCCGTGAGAAGCAGGCCGAAGAAGCCGCACGCTAGCAGGCCGCTCGCCGGGCCGCTCTGCTCTCGGGTCAACAGCCACCGCCGCTGATCGGCGCACCCGGAGCGCCTGTCGTGGCCGGTCTCCGGCCGGATCAGCTCGCCCTTCGGGATGCGCACCAATCCCGTCAGCGGCCGATTCCTGATGCACACCGGCATCGACATCGCGGCCGAAATGGGGACCACGATCATCGCGCCCGCGGACGGCAAAGTAATCTCGGCGGGCTGGAACGACGGCGGGTACGGCAACATGATCATTCTGGATAACGGCGGCCCGATGTCGACGGTCTTCGCGCATCTCTCGCAGATTTTCGTGGCCGCGGACCAAGAGGTGAAGCGCGGGCAAGCGATCGGCGCCGTCGGCTCGACCGGCGAATCAACCGGGCCCCATCTGCACTTCGAGGTCCGCATCGACGGCAAGCCCGTCGACCCAATGTCATATCTGCACTAAGCCTGGGCCCAGAGAACTGCGGTAAGAGTGAAATCCGGGTAGGGTTGTCTAAAGACTAAGACCCCGCTCGCCGCTCCCTTCCTAGAGGACCAAGGACTAAGGTGTCGTTTCGAATCCGCGCTATCATCGCGGGATTGGTAATTCTCGTCGCCACGTTTGGTGCCGCGGCGTACGTATCGAATGCGCAAGCGCGCGCCGGGATGACGGTCGCGCTCGGCGAGCCGACTTTTATGCTCGGCAACTTCGATTCGCTCGGCATCATCGATCAAACGTACACGCGCGTCGAGGACGTCTTCTATCGTCCGGTCAATTTGCAGACGCTGCTCAATGGCAGCCGGACGGGGATCAACGCTTATCTCAAAGCGCGCAAAGAGCCGTTCACCGCGCCGGTGCTGACCAGCACCGGCTCGCGCTCGGGTGACGCGGCGCTCGTACGCAAGGAAGTCGTCGAGATCGCGAGCGCGCGATACGAAGTTAAGTCAAGACGATCTGAGCCGCGCGGCAATTGCGGGAATGCTGAACGGGCTCGATGATCCGTACACTGTCTACCTGACGTCGCGCCAGATGAGCGCGCTCAACGAGGAATTACAAGGCGGCGACTTCGGCGGCATCGGCGTCTACATCGTCCAGGATCCGCGCACCCACGATACGCTCATCTCGCCGATCCCGGACAATCCGGCGATCGCAGCCGGCGTCAAGCCCGGCGATATCGTTCTCGCCGTCGATGGCATCAACGCGCACAATCAACCGCTTGACACGATCGAGCACCGCATCCGCGGACAAGTCGGAACGCGCGTCACGCTGCTGTTGCAGAATCCCAAGGATCACGCGAAGCGCTCGGTCGCAATCACACGTGCGCGTGTGCACGTTCCCTCCGCGGTCGCAAAGATCGACCACGGTATCGATTACATTCGTCTGGCCGATTTCGGAACGACCTCATATGATGAAGTTCGTAAAGCGCTGCTGGACGGACGCGCGCACGAGGCGAAGGGCTACGTCCTCGACCTTCGCGCCAACGGCGGCGGCCTGCTCGACGCGGCGGTCCAGATCTCGAGCCTCTTCATTCAAAGCGGGACGATCGTCGCGACGATCGATCGCGAAGGCGATCGCGATGCGCGCTCGGCACTCGGCGTCTCGGTTGCCGCAGCGCCGCTCGTCATACTCGTCGATAAATACACTGCCAGCGCCGCCGAGATCACCGCCGGGGCGATTCAGGATTATCGCGTCGGAACGATCGTCGGCACGAAAGACGTTCGGTAAGGGCGTCGTGCAGAGCATCTACAATCTGCCCGATCATTCCGCATTGAAGATCACGACCGCGCGTTACACGACGCCGCTCGGCCGCGACATCAATAAGAAGGGCATCACGCCCGACATCGTCATCCCGGATCCCACCACGCAGGGGACTTCCCGATCTACGCAAGTTCGGAACCGCAAACGATCGCGTCTATGCGGAAGCTCGCGCTCTCATCGCCAAACAGGATTCAAAATGAAGACCGCTGCCGCACGCGTTCTGACTATTCTGACCGCAGTTGCGGTTTTTATCGTCGCGCAATTTTCACCGCCGCCGTTCGCCGCGACGCCCACGACCGGCTTGACGCCGGTTCAGCTGTACGAGCTGCGGATGAGCTATCTGCGTCTTTCCGAAGATTTCTATCAGAAGATCGACGACCAGGCGCTGCTCGACGGAGCATATCAGAAGCTTTCCGACGATCTCGAGCATCAAGGGATCTCGCGCGCGTCGTTCCATAAGCCGCACGCCGCAAACAACGATCGCTCCGATCGTAACGCATTCGTCGACGAAGCGGAAACTGCGTATGCGCTGGCCGGCGCAAAACTTTCCGGGACGCAGATCACATACGACGCGATCTCCGGACTCTTCGGTGCCGTCAAAGATCGCTATACGGTATTTTTGAATCCCGAAAGAGTACGCGGCGATGGAGCAAGGCCTCACCGGCGGCGACGGGTTCGGCGGTGTCGGACTCGTGATCGGGCTCGAAACGACCGGCGCAAAGCGTGCAACTGTCGAGTGGGTCGCGCAAGGCGGTCCCGCCGACCGCGCGGGGGTTCAATCCGGCGATGTAATCGCGACGGTCAACGGAACCGCGACCGACGGGATGCCGATCAAATCGATCTCGACAATGTTGCGCGGCGATCCGGGAACCGTCGTGCGTTTGGGCATCGAACGCAACGGTGAATCGCTCGGCGATCCGCTTTCCATCACGCGTCGCGAAATTCACACGCCCTCGGTGTTCGCGAAGATGCTCTCCAATAAAGTCGCGTTCATCGCCATTACGATCTTCGGACAAACGACGGCCGACGAGCTCGGCGATGCGCTCTCGAAATTCGAAAAAGCCGGTGCGCAAGCGTACATCCTCGATCTGCGCGACAACGGCGGCGGATATCTGGACTCGGCCATCGACGTCAGTTCGAAGTTTATCTCGACGGGTCCGATCGTGAAAGTTACCGAGCGCGCGGGTAACTACAAGCAGTATGACGCGGACAACGACGCGATCAGTCCCAAGCCGTTGGTTGTTCTGGTGAACGGTAATACCGCCTCAGCTTCTGAGATCACCTCAGGCGCGATTCAGGATCGCGGGGTCGGAACGTTGATCGGGACTCGCACGTTTGGTAAAGGCGTTGTCCAGTCGATCTACCCGCTTCCGGACGGATCAGCCATCAAGATCACGACTGCGCGTTACTATACGCCGCGCGGACGCGATATCAACACCGTCGGCATTCAGCCGGACATCGTCGCCGAGGAGAACACGTCGCCGATTCCGGGCGATCCGAGCAAGGATGCGCAACTTCAAACCGCGCTTACGTTTCTTTCGCAGAAAGTCGCGCGTAACGCTTCACGATAAGAATTAGAGGTCCCGGTTCCCATGTTTCGTCGATTCGCCATCCCCGCGCTCGCAGTCGCTCTCGCATCTCTGAACGCTCCCTTCACCGCAAGCGCAGCCCCCGGGCTCACCGCGCTGCAGCGTGACGAGCTGAGCTACAGCTACCGCCAGCTTGTCAATCAGTATTATAAAGATGTCGAATGCGCAGCACGCGCTCGACGTCGCGCGCGGTCACATCGTCGCGCTGCTGCAACATGACGGTATCAAGAAACCGGTGTTGCCCGCGCTGCATGCGACGAACAATCCGGCCAGCGATGAACGCGACCTGACCAGTACGCTCAACATCGCCGTCACGAAGTATGGATCGAAAGCATCGGCGCGCGACATGACGTACGCCGCGATTGCGGGTCTGCTCAGCTCGACGGGCGATCGCTACACCACGTTCCTGAGCCCCAAAGAATACGCCGAGCTCAATGCCGGTTTGGATGCGCAGGCATTCGGCGGCGTCGGCCTATCGATCGGAATCGACGATGCGACCAAAGCAGCTCAAAGTCGAATCGGTTATCGAAGGCGGACCGGCCGAAAAGGTTGGGATTCAGTCCGACGACATGGTCGTAACGATCGACGGGAAGCCCACGAAGGGCAAAAGTCTGGATGACGATTCGAAGATGCTCCGCGGAAAGCCGGGAACAGTCGTACACCTGACGATCGTCCGCGACAGTAAGCCGTTGCCGATCAATAACGGTGACGCGTGCGGAGATCAAGCCGCCGAGCGTAACCGCGAAGCTTCTCGCCGGCGATATTGGCTATGCGCGACTCGCCGTGTTCGGTTCGACGACTGCCGACGAGCTCGGTGCGGCCCTCAAGAAGCTCAACGCCGAAGGCGCGAAAGCGTACGTCCTCGATTTGCGCGACAACGGCGGCGGCTATTTCAATGCGGCGATCGACGTCAGCTCGAAATTCATCTCGACCGGCCCGATCGTTTCGGTCGCGGAACGCTCAGGATCAACACGTGAATACGATGCCGACGACGTTGCGACCGCTCCCAAACCACTCGTCGTGCTCGTCAACAAATACACGGCGTCAGCCTCCGAGATTACCTCGGGTGCGATTCAAGACGACGGCGTCGGCACGCTGATCGGTACGAAGACCTTCGGTAAGGGCGTCGTGCAAACGATCTTCCCGCTTCCCGACGGCGCAGCCGTGAAGATCACAACCGCACGTTATCTCACGCCGTCAGGCCGCGATATCAATCATCTCGGTATTACGCCCAACATGTTCGTCGCGGAAGCCAAAGACGCAAGGCTCGGCGATCCGACCAACGACACGCAGCTGAGCACGGCGATCTCGGTGCTGCACCAAAAGCTCGCCGACAACTCGAACAGCTAAGTCCAGCCGCCGAAGGCGGTCCAACCTCCGTCAACCAGCAGCGTCGTTGCGTTAATGTACGACGCTGCCGGCGAGGCGAGGAATGCTACCGCATTCGCAACCTCTTCGAGCGTTGCGAGGCGTCCGACTGGGCTGCGTTTCTCGATGTCGGATTTGTTGAAGCGTCCGGAGCGCATCGCTTCCTCGACGAGCGCCGTCGCAACGTAGCCCGGATTCACGGAAACGACGCGAACTCCGCGGCGTCCCCACTCGATTCCGAGCGTGCGCGTGATGCCGTCGACGCCGTGTTTGCTCGCAGCGTACGCGAGCCGTCCGGGAAGACTGATGTGCGAGAGCATCGAGGAGACGTTGACGATCACGCCTTCGCCGCGCTCGAGCATGATGCGGCCGGCCGCTTGCGCGCACAAGAACGGGCCCGTGAGATTGACTGCCGATGATCCGCTGCCAATCCTCGTACGCCAGCTCTTCGGAGGGTTTGACGACGATCTGACCGGCGTTGTTGACGAGAATGTCGAGCCTGCCGTGGTCCTTGAGCGACGCGTTCGAAGACGCGTGCGACGCCGTCCGGCGTCGAGACGTCGCCGCCGGCGGCCGTTGCAGCGATGCCTTCGCTGGCTGAGCGTCTTCGCAGTTTCTTGCGCGCGCTCGTCGCTGCGCGAATTGACGACGACTTTCGCGCCGAGCGCTCCCAGCCGGCGCGCAATGGCAAGCCCGATCCCTGTGCTCGATCCCGTTACGAGCGCGATCTTGCCGTCGAGGCGGCTAGGATCCATGCTTTTTGAGCTCGATGCGCGCGATTGCGCGCCGGTGGACTTCGTCGGGTCCATCGAAGATGCGCAGCGCGCGTGCATGTGCATATGCGCGCGCCAGGAAAAAGTCTTGCGACACGCCCGCGCCGCCGTGGGCTTGAATCGCGCGATCCAAAACGGCAGTCAGCATCTTGGGCGCGACGACCTTGATCATCGCGATCTCGGCTTGCGCGGCCTTGTTGCCGACCGTGTCCATCATCTCCGCAGCTTTGAGCGTCAAGAGCCGCGCTTGATCGATCTCCATACGCGAATCGGCAATCCATTCGCGAATCACGCCGTGCTCGGCAAGCTTCTGACCGAACGTCGACCGCGTTTTCACACGCGCGCACATCGCTTCGAGCGCGCGTTCCGCCATTCCGATCGCGCGCATGCAATGGTGAATGCGACCCGGACCGAGCCGCCCTTGCGCGATCTCGAAGCCGCGGCCTTCGCCGAGCAAAACATTGCTTGCGGGAACGCGGACATCCGTGAAACTCACCTCGGCGTGTCCGTGCGGCGCATCATCGTAGCCGAAGACGGAGAGCGAGCGCAGCACTTTGACCCCCGGCGCGTCGAGTGGTACGAGTACCATCGACTGCTGCAGATGCGTCTCTGCGTTCGGGTTCGTTTTTCCCATGAAGATCAGCAACTTGCAGCGCGGATCGGCGGCGCCCGACGTCCACCACTTGCGGCCGTTGATCACGTAATCGTCGGAGTCACGTTCGATCCGTGATTTGATGTTCGTTGCGTCCGACGAAGCAACGTCGGGTTCGGTCATCGCAATGCCGGATCGAATCTCGCCGCGCAGCAGCGGCTCGAGCCAACGTTTCTTCTGTTCGGCGGTACCGTACCGGACGAGCGTCTCCATATTTCCGGTGTCGGGAGCCGAGCAATTGAAGACCTCGGGACCGATAAACGAACGGCCCATGATCTCGCACAGCGGTGCGTATTCCGTGTTCGTGAGACCAGCGCCGTACTCGCTTTCCGGCAGGAACAAATTCCAAAGCCCGGCCTTGCGCGCTTTGGCCTTCATCTCTTCCATGATCGCGGGAACTTCCCAACGCGAGCTGGCGCGATCGAGATCGGCTTCGAATTGCGCCTCGCCCGGATAGACGACGTCGTCCATGAACTTGCGGAGCGCTTCGCGCAGCTCGGTGAGGCGCTCGTTCGGCGGTGCGATCATCTCAGTGGCCTAGGTACGATTTGCGCACGCGATCATCCCTCGCCAGGACGTCCGACGGACCTTCGGCGGCGACGCGTCCCGTTTCGAGAACGTAGACGTGCGACGCGGTTGCAAATGCCATCGCGGCATTTTGTTCCGCCAGTAAGATCGTGACATTTTCTTCGCGATTGATCGTGCGCAACAGGCCGAAGATCTCCTCGACGATACGCGGCGCCAGGCCGAGCGAGGGTTCGTCGAGCAGCATCAGCTTCGGGTTCATCATCAGCGCGCGCGCGATTGCAAGCATTTGCTGCTCGCCGCCACTCAGCGTACCGGCTTGCTGTTTCGTGCGCTCCTCGATCCACGGAAAATACGAAACGACACGCGCATAGCGTTCCTTCGCGCGTGCGGAGTCGAGCAAATATCCGCCCAGCGCAAGATTTTCCCGGACCGAAAGCTCGGAGAGCGTCCCGCGCCCCTCAGGGACGTGCGCGATCCCGAGACGCGCGATGTCTTCCGTTACGCGTGTTCCGATTTCCACTCCATCGAAGGTGATCGATCCGGAGCGCTTGACGATGCCCGTGATCGCGCGTAAGCAGGTCGTCTTCCCCGCGCCGTTTGCCCCAAGAAGCGCGACGATCGCACCGGGCTTGACTGTGAACGAAACGCCGCGCAGTGCCTCGATCTCGCCATAGCTGGCGCGAAGATCGCGAATTTCGAGCAGGGTCCGGGTTGCGATCATCTTAGCAGCCACCGCCCAAATACGCTTCGATGACCTCACGGTTGCTCGCGATTGCGGCCGGGATCGCCGTCGGCGAGCTTCTTGCCCGAACACAACACGATGATCCGGTCGCAAATCCCCATCACGAGCTGCATCTGATGCTCGACCATCAGGATCGTCGTGTTGAAATCACGGCGAAGCCGCTTGATCGTCTCGCGGAGAACCTCAATCTCTTCGAATCCGAAGCCGGCAGCCGGTTCGTCGAGCAGCAAGAGCTGCGGCTTCGAGGCAAGGGCGCGCGCTAATTCGACGTTCTTGCGCGCGCCGAATGACAGACTTCTGACCGGACGGTCGGCGACGTCGGCCAACCCGACGTAGTCGAGCATTTCGAGCGCTTGGCGCGCACCGCCGCGCGCGCCGACTTGCACGTTGTCGAGCACGCTCATCGAGCCGAACAGCTCCAGATTCTGAAACGTGCGCGCGATGCCGCGCTCGAGAACTTTATGTGCCGGAACGCGCGAGATGTCTTCGCCGTTGAAGGTGATCGTTCCGGACACGGGCTGGTACAAACGCGTAATGCAATTGAAGCAGGTCGTTTTCCCGGCGCCGTTCGGTCCGATCAGGCCCGTAATTTGGCCGGGCACGACGTCGAACGACACGTCGGCAAGCGCCGCGATGCCGCCGAAGCGTATCGTGAGATTCTGGGCAGAAAGAAGGCTCGCGCCGTTCACGAGCGTGCCGCCTTGATCCGCATGAGCGCACCCGCGATTCCAATCGGCATGAACATCATGATCGCAATCTCCGCGATGCCGTAAACGACCGAAGAAAGTGCGGGGTTGACGCGCTGCGCCCAGAGCGGCAAGAACTGGATCGCGATGCCGCCGATCACGGCGCCCCACATCGAGATCCAGACCCCCCATCACCGCGCCCGCAAGCAGCGTCAATGACAGTGCGATGCCATAGATGTCCGGACTGACGTACGCGGTGACGACCGCGAGCAACGCGCCAGCGACGCCGGCATATGCGGCGCTCCATCCAAACGCGAGCGCTTTATAGAAGACCGGATTAACGCCGAATGCGATCGCAGCGATCTCACTGTCGCGAACCGCGCGCAGCGAGCGCCCGACGCGACCGTGCAACCCGACGTATGCGATCGCGAATAGCACGGCTGCGATTCCCCACGTGAGGTAGTAGAACCACGTCTCGTTCGGAAAGACGTGCTGGAACGCTTGCGGCGTACGGGCCGACGGCAGCGAGATTCCCTGAACGCCGCCGGTGAGGTGCTTGAAGCGTTTGAGCAATGGCGAGACCGATGCAGCGAGCGCGAACGTCGCGAGCGCGAGATACGACGCTTTCCAACCGTAGCACGACCGCACCAAGTGCGACGCCGAGCAAACCGCACACGAGCGCCGCAATCGGCACCGAGAACATGTACGGGAGTCCGAGACTTTGCAACAATACCGCGACCATATAACCACCGACGGCTACGAACGCTCCGTGACCGAGCGAGATCTGGCCGCTGTTGCCGATCAAGATGACCAGGCCAAGGATCGCGATCGCATACGCACCGACATACGTGAGCTCGAAGGTCAGGAATGCGGGAATCATCCACGGCAACACGCCGACGAGAACCGCAAATGCGACGGTAATGATCAGGCGCAGATTCATACGCGTCTTTGCTGTACGTGTCCGAACAGCCCGGATGGACGAAAGAGCAACACGATGATGATGATGCCGAACGCGACCGGCAGGCGCAAATCAGTGCCGATGAAATCGACGTATGCGCCGAGTAGCGCAAGCACGACGCCTAAGAGCAAGCCGCCGACGACCGCTCCGAGCGGGACTCTCGATTCCGCCGAGCACTGCCGCAGCAAACGCGTACACGATGATGCCTTGCATCATGTTCGGATCGAGAAACACCACCGGCGCGATCATCACGCCGGAGATGGCGCCGACGACCGAGGCGAGACCCCAACCGAGCGCCATCATCCAGCTGACGCGAATTCCAACCAGACGGCTCTGCTCGGGATAGAGTGAGGAAGCGCGCAGCGCCAAGCCTAGCTTGGTGCGCGAAAAGAGCAAATAGATCACGAGCAGCGTTCCAAGCGAAACGCCGATAACGCCCAGATCCTGCGCGGAGAAACCGACGCCGCCGATTTGAATCGGCGTCGATGGAAAAGGACTCGGAAATGCCTTGACGACGTAACCCCACGTCCAGCCCGCCAGGCCGTTGAACGTAATCAAGAGTCCGAGCGTAACGATCACGATCGTCAGCGGCGGAGCACCTTCGACCGGACGAATGATGACGCGCTCGAGCAACACTGCGCCTACGAACGCGATGACGATCGTTAGCAGAAACGCAAGCCAAATCGGGACGCCGTGCTGCATGAACTGCCACGCGATGAAGGTCGTGAACATCGCCATCTCGCCTTGCGCGAAATTGATTACGTTCATCGAACGATAAATCAACACCAAGGCCAAAGCCATGCTCGCGAAGATGGAGCCGGTGGCTAGACCGCTGACAACTTGCTGCGCCAGTTCCTGCAAGGCGGCCGTCTCCTCAGCGCGAAGATGGTTTGCCTTTTCCCTTCTGAACGCCGGAAGCGAGTTCCCTGCGCATGATGACCGCACGAACGCGACTCGAACTCACGAACGGGATCGCGGTAATCACCATCGATAGTCCTCCGGTAAATGCTCTCGGCGTCGATGTCGTCGCCGAGTTGGCCGCGCACGTCGATTCCGTTTTGGCAAACGACGACGTCGGTCGCCGGCGTACTGTGCGGAGCAAACGGGATCTTCAGCGGTGGCGCCGACATCCACGGATTCGGTAAACCGACGCCGAGTGGTCCGACGTTGCGCGATGTCCAGAGCGCAATCGACCGCGGCTCTAAAGTCTTCGTTGCGGCGCTCGAAGGGATTGCGTTCGGCGGCGGACTCGAGCTTGCGCAAGCGTGCGATTATCGTGTCGCGCAAAAAGCGACGCGCGTCGGCCAGCCCGAGATCAAGCTCGGACTCTTGCCGGGAGCCGGAGGAACGCAGCGTCTTCCGCGCTTGATCGGACTCGATGCCGCGCTCGAGATGGACGTCGGCGGCGAGCCGATCTCCGCAGAACGCGCACGTGAGCTCGGACTCATCGACGAGCTCGTCGATGGAAACGTCGTCGATGCGGCAGCTGCGTTTGCGCGCTCGCATGCCGCGCACGGACGCCGCCGTGCGCGCGATCTCGACGTTCGCGGCGACGCGCGTGCGATCGAAGCCGCGCGCAAACGCGCCGAGCCCGCCGAGCGCGGCGGTCTAGCCGCCCACTACACGATCGATGCGGTCGAAGGCGCGCTCGCGCTGCCGTTCGACGACGCCACTCAAAGCAGAGCGCGCGCTGTTCGAGCGGCTGCGCGAATCCGAGCAATCCAAAGCGCGCATCCACGTCTTCTTCGCGGAACGCGAAGCCGCGAAGGTACCCGGCGTGCCGCGCTCGAGTCTCAAAATCAAAACTGCTGCGGTGATCGGCAGCGGGACGATGGGTGGCGGGATTTCGATGGCGCTCGCTAACGGTGGCGTCGACGTCACGGTCATCGACCTCGACGAAGCGCTCGTGCAGCGCGCAAAAGAGACGATCGCACGCAACTACGACGCGACGTTCAAGAAGGGCCGCCTCTCAGAAGACGAGATGGACCGGCGCCTCGGGCGCTTGCACTTCGCGACCTCACTCGATGCGGCTCGCGGACGTCGATCTGATCATCGAAGCGGTCTTCGAAGAGATGGACGTCAAGAAAGACGTCTTCCGAAAGATCGACAAGCTGGCGCGGCCCGATGCGATTCTCGCGACGAACACGTCGACGCTCGACATCGATGCGATCGCGGCGGTAACCTCGCGCCCCGAGCGCGTCATCGGTACGCACTTCTTCAGCCCCGCAAACGTCATGAAGCTGCTCGAGATCGTGCGCGGCGCGAAAACCTCGCCGGAGCTGATCGGCGATGCGCTCTCGCTCGCCAAGCAACTCGGAAAAGTCGGCGTCGTTTCCGGCAATTGCGACGGCTTCATCGGGAACCGGATGCTCGCGCACTATCGCCGTGAAGCCGATTTTCTGCTGGAAGAAGGCGCCACGCCGCAGCAGATCGATCGCGTCATTCGCGAGTTCGGCTTTCCGATGGGGCCGTATCGCGATGGTCGATCTCGCCGGTCTCGACATCAGCTGGCGCGTACGCAAACGCCGCAACGCCGAACGCCCGCCGCTCGGACGCTATTCGAAAGTTGCGGACCGCTTGTGCGAGATGGGACGCTTCGGACAAAAGACCGGCTCGGGTTTCTACAAGTACGAAGCCGGAAATCGCACGCCGGTTCCCGATCCCGAAGTCGAAGCGTTGATTCGCGACTACGGCACGCGAGGCCGGAATCGCACAGCGCAAAGTCACCGACGACGAGATTCGCAAGCGCTGCATCTACGCGCTCGTCAACGAAGGCGCAACGTTCTCGCGGACGGAATCGCGATTCGCGCCGGCGACGTCGACGTCGTTTGGGTGTACGGCTATGCGTTTCCGTCGTGGCGCGGTGGTCCGCTGCGCTACGCGCAGAGCGTCGGGTTACGTGCGGTCTACGACGACATTCTCGCGTTTCAGAAAGCGCACGGCGTCTACTGGACGCCCGCCCCGCTTCTCGAGAAGCTCGCGAAGAGCGGCGGCGCCTTTACCTAACCCGCGATCGTGATGCCGCCGTCGACGACGATCACTTGTCCCGTGACGAACGCGCCGGCCCGCGACGCAAGGAAGATCGCGGCGCCGGCGATATCGTCGGGTTCGCCGATGCGGCCGAGAGGATAGCGCGCGATCGCGTCTTTGTAGGTCTCCGGATTCTCCCAGAGCGCGCGCGCAAAATCGGTGCGCACGATCGAGGGCGCAATCGCGTTGACGCGCACGTTGGCGCTCCCCCATTCGACGGCAAGATTGCGCACCAGCTCGAATTCGGCGGCTTTCGAAATCCCGTAAGCGCCGAGCATCTTATTGCCCTTGAGCCCCGCGATGCTCGAAATGACGACGACTGCGCCGTCCTTGCGCTCGGCCATCTGCGGAATCACCATGTTACACAACCACAGATTGCTGCGCACGTTCGATGCCATGATCTTATCGAAGGCGGAGTCCTCGATCGTTTGCAGCGGACCGAAATGTGGATTGATCGCTGCGTTGCAGACCAGGATGTCGATCTTGCCCCATTTTGCGATGGTGCGATCGACCAGCTTCTGCAGCGCGTCGCGCTCGCCGATGTTGGCGGGAATTGCGAGCGCCGTTCCGCCCGTTTTCGTTATCGCATCGGCGACCTGAACGCACGCATCTTCTTTGCGGCTCGAGATGACGACGTTCGCGCCGAACTCCGCCATGCGCTGCGCGATCGCGAGACCGATTCCGCGTGTCGAACCGGTGATGACAGCAACACGGCCGTGTAGATCGAACAGGCTTATGCGCTCTTTTTGCGGGCGCTCGTCTTCTTGGCCGGCGTCTTGCGCGTTGCGGTTGCGCGGGTGCGGCGCTTCGGCGTTTCCGTTGCTTCGCTGCCTTCCGTTACTTCTGCGTCTGCGGCTTTGCGCGTTCGGCGCTTCGGAGCGGGAAGCGCGGGGACTTCGGCCGCTTGAGCGGATTCCGTCCGATCGGCAGCAGCGGTGCGACGGCGACGCGCCGGGCGTGTCGTCTTCGCATCTTCTGCGGGAGCGGTCAGGCTCGGCGGCGGCGCTTCGATCGCTGGCGGATAGACGCGCTTTTCGGGGACTGCGCAATCGCACGCGACGGTTCGCGCGGCGCGACCTCACCGGTCGCACGCGCTCCACCCTCACCGTCGACACGGAAGATGTGCCGATCCGGAACCACGCCGTTCGGCGACTGATCGCCGCCCTCAACACCGAGATGCGGACGTCCGCCGCGGCCACGACGGCGGCGACGGCGACGACGGCGGGGTCCGCCGCCGATCTCTTCGCCATTCGGACCGATGCGCGGTGCCATCTCGGCTGCGCCCTTAGCTTCGGCGGTAGTCTCTTGCGCGGGCGCACCTTCGGGAACGTTCGTTTGCAGAATTTGATCGATCGAATGTCGTGCGCGACGGCGACGGCGACGACGGCGGCGTCCGCCGGGCTGTTCTTCGCCGTTTTGTGCGGTAGGTGAAAACGATGCAGCCTCGGCAACGCCGACGACATTGGCTTCATCGGCGCGGCGTTCGAACAACTCGGCCGACGACTGCGCCGCTTTCGTTTTCTCGGCTGCGGCTTCGGTCTCGGCTTCCTCAGCGGTCGAGATGCCGATCCCGGCACTGCGCGCCGAGAGTCCGCGCTCGGCCTCTTCGGCCAATTCACGCAGCTCTTCGGCTTGCTCGGCAGCGGTGAGCGGGCGTTTGCGGCCACGTCCACCACGGCGCCGACGGCGGCGTGACGATAGTATTTCTTCGCCGGCGAGCGGCGTGCGCAGCTCGGCGAGAATCTCGGTCTCGTCCTCGTCGATGTCGATCACTTTGATCTTCATGCTCTGGCCGACGGCGCCCGCGGCGTTCTCGACCTCGACCAAACGTCCGTCGATGACGGCCAGACCCGGAGCTCGCATTGGGGAGTCCGGCCGAGATGATGTCGACTTCGACCTCGTCGCCGACACGTACGGTCAGCGGCAAGCTTCTTGACGTCGCCATTGCTGACGATCCGCATGCGGTCGGGACCGAGCGCGGTATCGACGCGCACGTCGATCTTGCTGCCAAGCTCGATTGCAAGCGCGTCGAGCTCGTCTTCATACCAGTAGTCGATCTGCGCGGCGACGGTCGGCGACGAGACGACGTGAATCGGTTTGCCGTTTGCGGCGGCGTGCGTGTGATGGTGTTCGCGAATTTTCCGGAACGCGTCGATCGCGACGGTCTCCGGCGACATCACCGTGCCCAGCCCGCTGCACGACGGACAGGACGAACGCAGCTGCTGCGCGAGATCGCGTCCGACGCGCTTGCGCGTGAACTCGAGCAGACCCAGCGCCGAGAACGATTGAATCGTCGAGCGCGTGCGGTCGCGGCGTAAGCCCTTCTCGAGCATCTCGATGACTTGATTGCGACTCGTTTCGCGCCGCATGTCGATGAAATCGCAAACAATAATGCCGCCGATGTCGCGCAGGCGAACTTGACGCGCGATCTCGGAGGCAGCTTCCAGATTCGTCTTGAGGATCGTATCCTCGAGATTGCGGCCGCCGGTGAACTTGCCGCTGTTGACGTCGATGACGGTGAACGCTTCGGTCGTCTCGATCACGATCGATCCGCCTGAAGGCAGATTCACCTTGGGACGCATGAGCTTGCTGACTTCGTCGTCGACGTGATAGTCGGCGAAGAGCTTTGCGTCCGCCGGTGTACGTCTCGATCCGGTCGAGATACTGCGGGCCGAGCAATCGCATGAAGTCGCGGATCTTGTCGGATTCCTCAGCGGTCGTCGACGAGAACGCGGCCGACGTCGACGGTGATGAAGTCGCGCGCTGCCTTGAAGACGAGATTCATGTCTTTGTGCAGCAGCGAAGGGCGACGGCGCGCGATTGTATTGTTCGACGATGCCGTGCCACATGCGCAGCAACACGCCGAGATCGGCGATCAGCTCGGCGTCGGAGACGCCCGACGGCCGCGGTGCGCACGACGGTTGCCATGCCTTCCGGACGAATGCGCTGCACGATCTTGCGCAAACGCTCGCGTTCGGTCGCGTTGTCGATCTTGCGCGAGACGCCGCTGTATTTTCCGGTCGGCATCAAGATCAAGATATCTGCCGGGCAGCGAGATATTCGTCGAGACGCGCGCGCCTTTGAGGCCGCGCGGTTCTTTGACGACTTGCACGAGCACGTCGTCACCGCGGCTGACCTTCTCGTTGATCGTAAATCCGCTGCGGCCTTGCGTTACTTCGACGTCGCCAATGTTCAGCGGTTGTTTGTTGATATCGTCGACATAGAGAAACGCGTTACGGCCGAGGCCGATGTCGACAAAGCTGGCTCCCATTCCCGGAAGTACGTTCTGAACTTTTCCTTTATAAATGGAGCCGATTATTTTTTCTTCGCGCTCGACGTAATACTCGACGAGCTTTTCATCCTCGAGGATCGCGACGCGGTTCTCCCACGGATCGCTCGAGATCAGGATATCGGTTGACAAAGGGGCCTTTCGTGGCGGAGTCGCCCCGGCGCGCGCGGACCTCTCGCATTTGAGGGTCGGCGATTACACGCGAGCGACGTCGCGCTATATATATATGTAGTTAAAAAGTCTTTCGGCGGCGGGCTACAGATCCAGCCACAACCGCGCAACCACACTTTCCGTAACCCGCGTCGCCCCTCCTTTGCCTCGCTTGCCTTGTCCAACCCTGCAGGACGGCTCACTCGGGTTCCCGAGGGCAAGGGTGGACGGGATGCAGAACGTCCGTCACTCGACCTTTTCACAAGGGAAGCCACGTTTTGCCGTCACCACCGAAGATCGTTTGGGTCGGAGGCAAGGACACCGACCGGCAAACGCTCGAGACGTTGATCAAGGACTCGAAGCTCGGTGAGCTCAGCTACGCTACGCCGGCCGAGGCCAATGAGATGATCCGGACGCGCTCGATCGACGTGTTATTGGTCGACGTCGGGCAAGCCGGCGCCGATATTCAGGCGCTTTTGCGAACCGCAAGCGCCAGCAACGGCACGCCCTTCCACGTTCCGGTCTTGATCACCGCACCCGGCGGGCAATCCCGAACGCGTTCAGGCCTGCCTCGCGCGCGGCGCCGAAGATTTTCTGATCACGCCGTTCGACGACAAGAACCCGCTGCTCGTAACGCGGCGCCTGGTGCTCGCGCTTGCAGCGCAAGCGCACTCCGAGCTTCACCGTCCAGTCGACCTCGAAGGATCCCGACGAAACCGCCGTGCTCCAGCTCGTCACCGACGCGTCGGCACGGTTCGTCCCCCGCGAGTTCCTCGACAACCTCGACAAGCAGACGATCGCCGAAGTGCAAGCTCGGCGACCACGTGCAGCGCGACATGACGGTGTTCTTCACCGACATCCGCGACTTCACGGCGCTCTCCGAGCAGCTCACGCCGCAGCAGAACTTCAATTTCCTCAATTCGTATCTCAAGCACGTCACGCCGATCATCCGCAACCATCACGGCTTCATCGACAAGTACATCGGCGACGCGGTCATGGCGCTCTTTCCGAGAAATGCCAACGATGCGCTCAACGCTGCGATCGAGATTCTGAACCAAGTCAATCGCTACAACGCCGGACGCCGGCGCGCGGGCTACGTTCCAATCGAAATTGGAATCGGAATGCATCGAGGCGAGCTCATCTTGGGCACGGTCGGTGAAGGCAACCGGATGCAAACGACGGTCATCGCCGATGCTGTCAACGTCGCATCGCGCATCGAAGGACTGACGAAGACCTTCGGTGTCGGCTTGCTTTTGAGCAAAGCCGTCGTCGACGGCGTCGATGCCGACCACAAATTCATGCTGCGGCATCTGGGAGCGGTCAAAGCCAAAGGCAAGAAGACGCAGCGTCGAGATCTACGAGTGCTTCAATACCGATCCGCAAGAGCTGCGCGAGCACAAAGCGGCGACCGCCGAACAGTTCGAGCTCGCAATGGAAGATTTCCGCAAAGGGCTATTCCTCAGCGCCGGCAAGACGTTTTCGCGCATCGCCGAGCTGAACAAAGACGATACCGTCGCGGCGTACTACCGCGACCGCTGCACGCTAACAGTCGTGCGCGATCGCGGTCAAGGGCAATGGGACGGCGCCGAATCTATCGAAGTTAAGTAGGCTCTAGGCCTTGGCGAGCGCGGCTTCGCGGTTTTTCGCGAGCCGTTCGTCAACGAGCTTGACCGTGTCATCGAGAACCTGCAAGTGCATTCCCTTTTGCGCCGCGATCGATTGCACGAGCCGGTCGACGCGTTCGATATTCGGCGCGCCGGCGAAAAGCGCGCGTGCAGCGGATGACGGACGCGAGAGTCCTAGCGCGGCCGCCGCATACTTCTCGAACGGGACGAGATCGCTAGGGCGAAGCACCGAGCGAGATGCACAACTCGTGAACCCAATCGTAGACTTGCTTGCGAAGCCGCTGAATCGGTGTGCACTGCATCGCGAATCGAGCGCGCTTCGTCTTTTTGCACGCAACGATAATTGCCGGTGATCAGCATCGCCCACTTCGCAAGCGGAACGAAGATCGAATCGTGCACCTTGAGCTTCACGGGAAGCTCGAGCTGCTCGTCGCCGTAGCGCACGTTCTCGATGTCTTCTTGCATGTCGCGCAGAATCTGCGTGTGCGCGTCGGAGTCGAATCGTGCCGCTTTGAAGTTCGTCGGAAGCGTTACCTGCAGAACGTTTGGCGGCTCATCGGGTGGACGAAACGCTTGCGGATCGGGGCTGCACAGCGTGAACACCGCCGGATCGAAATTTTGCCACACGCTCGCATCGGTGTACGCAGCTTCGAGCGGTTTGTAGTCAAGACCGCGGATGCGTTTGACGTACGTCAGCGGCGGCATGTTCATGATCGACATCGTCGGAACGTGCGAGAGCGCGACCGCGTCGAGCAGCTCGCGCGCGCCCGGCGTGCGATACTGCGGCTCTTGCATCGCGAGCGCGATCAAATCGTACTCGCCGGGCTTCACGTTGGCCGGGGCCGTCGGCGACGATCTTGCCGGGAGCGTGCGCGAATCGATCTCGACCTGCCGTGTCTTTTCCTTTTATAGGAAGCCGGACGCGGACGCCATCGCGATTGATCGCTTCGACTTCTGCCGGAAGACAAACGAGCGTGACGTCATGGCCAGCGAGCGCTAGCTTCGTGCCGAGCAGTGAACCGTAGGAAGCGCCCATGATGAGCGTGCGATATTTTTTCACACGCGCCTCGTTCGCGAGTGACCTTCCCAGGCCCTTAGATGCAAATTACATCTAGGGGGAGACGAGGCAGTGATGCGTCGCCATCTCGCCTTCGCCCCAAATGTGCAGCGCGAACCCCGGCGGTTCGAGAACGATTCCGAGCGGATGCAGGCTGCGCAGCTCGAGCGCAAATTGATGCGCGGTGCTGAGCGCCGTGCAAATCGTCGTCCCGTTCCAACGCATCTCGATCGCGCGATGAATATGGCCGCAAATGATTCGCTCGATCTGCGGATTGCGCCGCACGATTGCGCCGAGCTCGTCGGCCCGCGAAATCCTAGCGCATCGAGCGCACGAATCCCGTGCGAAACGGGGGATGGTGCATGAAAATCAATGTCGGACGATCCGGCGCGAGCGCCAGCTTCGCATCGAGCCACGCCAAGCGTTCCTCGTCCATGACCCCGCCGCTTCGCCGTCGTTCATCGTGTCGAGGCCGATCAAACGAACCGGATATTCTTCGATCGTGTATTGCAGCGGGCCGTACGCCGGCAAATAGTACTGATCGGCAAACGCTTCGCGGAAGACTTCGCGCCGGTCGTGATTTCCGGGGATGACGTACAGCGGAATGCGCAACGGCTCGAGTAGTTCGCGCAACCGTTTGTATTCTTTGCGCTTCCCGATTCAGTCAGATCACCGGTGGCGAGGACGAGGTCGGGCTTGGGATCGAGGCTGTTGATCCGCTCGATCGCTTTGCGCAAGCGCTTTCCGGGATTCACCATGTGGTGAAGCAACTTGCCTTTACGGCGAATATGCGTATCCGTGATCTGCGCAATGATCACGGTACGCTCATGCGCTCCTTAGCGGAGGACGGCTCGCGCCGTCACCGGCTTGCGACCGATACGCGGACGCTCGGGCTCTCCGGGTTGCTCGAAGATCAGCTTGTCGCGTTGCATCGCAATGTTGAGCAGAATCCCGATCGCGGCATAGTCGGTCAAGATCGCCGACCCTCCGTACGACATGAATGGAAGCGGAATCCCGGTAATCGGCATGATCCCGATCGTCATTCCGACGTTGACCAAAATGTGAAAGAAGATCATCGTGACGAGACCCGCCGCAAGCAAGAAACCAAACCGGTCGCGTGCCGCGTACATCGCGCGTATCCCGCACACGATAACGATACCATACAGCGCAATCAGGACGAGCGCGCCGAGAAACCCAAGCTCTTCGCCCAGGACCGTGAAGATGAAATCGGTTGAGTGCTCGGGGACGAAATTCAATTGTGTCTGCGTCCCGTGATAGAGGCCTTTGCCGAATAGGCCGCCGTTGCCGACCGCGATCTTCGACTGATTGAGGCTATAGCCGGAACCTTGCGGATCGAGCTTGGGATCGAGAAAAACGAGCAGCCGCGCTTTTTGGAACGGCTTGAGAATCTTGTCGCTGCCGATGACGTACAGCGCCGCGACGACGCCGGTCACCGCATAGATGAGGAAATCGAGCAGGTTCTCGACGCCGAAATACAGCTGCGCAGTAAGAATCGCAAGCAGCACGAGCGTCGTTCCCAAATCCGGCTGCTTGAGAACGAGCAGCGCCGGGACCGCAACCGCGACGATCGGCAGCCACAGATCTTGAATGCGCCGGTATGTCCCGCGCGCGAGCAGCGCCGCAATCGAGATCGCGATGATCAGCTTCGCCGGCTCGGAGGGTTGAAATTGAAACGGACCGAGCGCGATCCAGCGCACCGCGCCGTGCGACGTATTGCCTTTGAAGAGAATGAACGCGAGCAAGATCAGCATCGCGATATAGAGCGGTAACGCGAAACGCTGCCAGCGCCGGTAATCCATGAACGCAAAGCCGGCCATCAGACCGATGCCGCCGACGGCGTAGACGATTTGCTTCTTTGTTTCGCCGAGCGCGGCGCTGCTATGCGACGTCGCCGAATGAATGCAAACGATCCCGATCAGCGTGATCATGACGCACGCGATTCCCAGGGGCCATTCAAACGACCGATACCAGGGCCGATCCACGATCTCTCCCTACTTGAAAATCGTGGACCGGCCCTCGGTGAGCGACCAACCCGTCACGTTTCCGGCCCGCCCGATGGCGGCTTCAGCGGCGAGCGGGATGGTGCTATTGCGCCGGAGCGGTTTGGGACGCTCCGGACGCTTTTCGCCGGCGCCGTTTGCGCGGTCGCCGGCCATAATTGTCGGTGTTGTGACCGTTGACGCTGACGGTCTCCAGCACGCTTGTCTCCTCTTTAGCGAGCTTCGGTCGTACGAAGCTCGGGTTCGCGCGGCTTGAGCGAGAGAATCGGGATGTTTGCGAGCATCGCGATCCCTCGTCTTTGTGCTCGAAGCTGACGTCACTGTGGGCTTCGTCGACCTCGACGTAGCGTGAGATGACCTCGAAGATTTCGCGCCGCATCGCCTCGATGACGTCGGGCGCGAGCGCGAGATGATCCGAGAGCAGCACCAGCCGCAAACGGTCTTTTGCAACCGAGCTGGAGCTCGGAGTTCCGAAGAACATTCGGAACCATTCCATAACCCGCTTGCAGCATTAGCGACGACCTCCAAAGAGCGAACCCAATTTATCGAGAAATCCTTCCGGCTCGGCGGCTTGCGGCGCAGCCACGTCTTCACCCGCGATGCGCGCCGCGATGGCGCGGTACGCCGCACCCGTTACGGATGCTTCATCGAGCGCAACCGGCTCGCCGCGATTCGTCGAGACGATCACGTCGGGCGCATCACCGAGCACGCCAAGAAGCGGAAGACGCAAGATCGAATTCACGTCTTCGACCGAAAGCATCTTGCCTTTGCGTACGAGCGCCGGACGAATGCGATTGACGACCAGTTGCGCGTTGATGCGATTGCCGAGCAATCCGACGACGCGATCGACGTCGCGTACCGCCGCAACTTCCGGCGTGCACACGACGATCGCTTCATCGGCGCCGGCGATCGCGTTCTTGAAACCCGTCTCGATCCCGGCCGGCGAATCGATCAAGACGTAATCGAATTCACCACGCAGCTGTTCGACGAGACCAATCATCGCATCGGTCGCGACGTCGTCTTTTTCGCGATTTTGCGCGGCCGCAAGCAAGTAAAGCGTCGGAACGCGTTTGTCGCGCACCAGCGCATCGGCAAGCGAAACCTTTCCTTCCAATACGTCGAGGACGTGATAGCGTACGCGGCTTTCCAAGCCTAAAACCAAATCGAGATTGCGCAAACCGACGTCGGCGTCGATCAAAACGACGCGCGCACCGCGGGCCGCGAGCGCGACGCCGAGATTCGCCGTCGTCGTCGTCTTGCCGACGCCGCCCTTGCCGCTCGTGACGACGATCGTGCGTCCGCGCGTCTTTTGTATTTGTCTGTTGTTCGACGGGCGTTTGCGGCGCGTGTATCTCGAGTTGCGGAACATCGACGGGCGGTTGGCTAAAGACTCGTTGCGTTTCCATATCGTTCTCCTATCCTGCCCGCAGCGCTTCGAAGAGACGGCCGAAGAAGCCGCCCGTTCCGAGCTGAGTAAACGGAATGATCTCGCCTTCCAGTCGGCGCGCAATCTTCGTGTAGATCGCACCTAGCCGTTGAAGCGGATCGAGCACCAGCGGCACGCCGCGATTCGTCGTGTCGATCACTTCCGGATCGTCGGGGACGATGCCGAGCAATTCCGCCGAGAGAATGTCGCAGACATCGTCGACCGACATCATTTCGCCGGTGCGCACCATCTCGGGACGCACGCGATTGACGATGAGCCGCATCGGCAATCCGCGCTCTTGCAACTTTCCGATCACGCGATCGGCGTCGCGAATCGCGCTGATTTCCGGCATCGTAACGACGATCGCTTCGGCGGCGCCCGCGATTGCGTTGCGAAATCCGTGCTCGATTCCGGCCGGTGAATCGATCAGCACGTAGTCGCACATCTCGGCGAGATTGGTGACGACTTCCGCAAACTGCATCTCGGTTACGGCCGTCTTCTCGCGCGTTTGCGCAGCGGGTAGAATCGCAAGCGACTCACCGAAACGCTTGTCGCGCACGAGCGCCTGGCGCAGCTGGCAGCGGCCTTCGACGACCTCGACCAAATCGAAGACGATCCGCTTCTCGACGCCGAGCACGAGATCGAGATTCCGCAGGCCGATGTCGGCGTCGACCAAGATGACGCGCTTGCCGCGCAGGGCGAGCGCTGCGCCGAGATTTGCCGTCGTCGTCGTTTTGCCGACGCCGCCTTTGCCGCTGGTGACGACGATCCGCCGTGCTTTCATAGTTGCTCCGCTGTCGATTTGAGGTGTGGGGGTTGACCGGCCGGCGCAATCGCGATGCGATCGCCGGCCTCCGCCAAGAACGCTTCCTCGGGGACCGGCGCGCCGGTGCGCTCGGCCCCCGCCGCGATCGTCGTTGCGATCCGAAGCTGGGTCGGTTCGAGGACGAGCGCGTAGACGCGCGCGCTGCGATCGCCTTGCGCTCCCGCATGCGCGACGCCGCGCAGCGCGCCGAAGACGACGATGTCACCGCCTGCGACGAGCTCGGCGCCGGGATTCACGTCGCCGACGACGACGATATGCCCGACGTTTGCCAGCGACTGTCCGCCGCGCAGCGTGCCGCGATGGTAGAGGACCGCAGATGCAGGTTCCGGCCCCTGCGTGGGCGCCGGCGTGGAAACGGCGCGCGGCGCGACCGCGACGAGCGCGCGGCTTGATGCGGCGTTCGCCGCGTTGCCGGCGGCCGGCGAGATCTTTGCGGGCGCCTTCGAAATCGGCGACGAGCGAACGCGCGCTTGTCGGAGAGCACGACGTCGCGCGGCGGTTCGCGCTTGGGCAGCGGAGCAACGCCGCCCTCGAGACCGTACGCGCCGTCCCATTCGATCCCGGCGTCGCCGAGCGTCGATGCGATCAGGTGCAGCTCGTCAGCCGAGGGCACCTCGGCGAGCACGACCGTCGCGCTCGAGCCGCGATAAAAATCCGGCGACGACGGCGAGCCGCTCGCGAAGCTCGTCGTATGCATCAGCGAAGAGCCGGCCGGAGAACACGATCTCCAGCCCGCCTGCCTTGGCGCGAATCATCCGGCGCGTTTGCCGCCGATTGTGCCAGCCGCCCTGCTCTCTTCACAGCCGGTGCACAAGAAACTCGTCTTATTCACATCGCGTCCACGGGCGCTCCACACGGCAGAACCTGATGAGGTTCCCGTCGAAGCCAAGGCTTCCATCACGGCCCGCCCGGGGAAGACACGCCATGAGACGACGCGCGCTAGCCATTGCACTCATTCTGATGCTGCTGTGTGCCTACACCCCGGCACACCCGGCTTTCGCAACCTCGACCGGTGGCGAAATTCAAGCCGGCCAGCAGACCGACCGGCAGGTGCAAGACAGCTATACGGTCATCAAGGATCCGCTCGAAAACGCGTGGGTCAACGACGTCGCGAAGAGACTCTGGGCGCAAGTCGCACGCAAGGATCTCCCTTATTCGATCAAAGTTACTCGACGCGGGCGACGTCAACGCGTTCACGACCGTCGGCGGCTTCATCTACATCAACGAAGGGCACGCTCGATTTCGTGCAGTCCGACGACGAGCTGGCCGCCGTCATCGGTCACGAGACGGGGCACAACGAGCGCCGGCACGTCGTCATGTTCGCAGAACAAAGCGACGATCGCGAACGTTCTCTTTTCGATCGGCTCGCTGTTCTCGCCGTGGATCTATCAGTTCGGGCAGCTCGCGGAAGCGGGATTGTTCGCCAAGTGGTCACGTCAAGACGAAAGTGAGGCGGACGCCTACGGCCTTCTGCTGATGACGCGCGCGGGCTACGATCCGTACGCGGCCGTCTCGTTCATGCAGCATCTGAATGCGACGCACGCAGAACACAACAGCATCATCGACAAGCTATTTCGCGGATCATCCGGCTGCGCCGGAGCGCGTGAAAGCGCTGCTCGCAAATCCTGACGTCAACTTCGAGAAGCGCTCGAACGATCAGCTGCTGGTCACCGCGCTGCACAATCAGAACGAAGGCCGCTACAGCATGGCCTCGATCGAGTTCGCGCAGATCCTCAAGCGCGATCCGAACAACGCGGAAGCCGAGCTCGGTATGGGTGACATGCAGCTCGCGCTCGGTCAGAGCTCCAAGAGCGAGCAAACGCTCTCGCAAGTCGCAGCGCTCGGAAACGAGCAAGCCACGCAGCTGGCGAACACGCATTTGCTGGCGCTGCGCGAAAGCGTCAAGAAGACCGATCTGCTCAAAGCCAACCTGCAGCCGCTCAAAGATCAGTTTGCGGTGGCGCAAGCCGACGAAGCACGCGCCGTCACGCTGCTCGAAGCGCGACGCACGCGGCGCTCAGGCGCAGTTCAAGGCACTCAAGAATCGCATCGAAGCGATCGCCTACAGCTTGCCGTACGGCATCTGGCAAGTGCAGCCCAAGCCGCATTCGCGTCTCGAGGTCGTCATGAAGAACCTCTACGCGATCGTCACGCTCGCTCGATACTACGCTCGACAAGTCGTCCACGACCATCGCCGAGATCGGGACGCTGCAAAAGAAAAAAGAATCGGGGATGGTCCGAGACGACGCGGAGATCTTCGATGAGATGGGCGCGCCGCTGAAGCTCGATCAACCCCCGCCGCAATCACTGGCGCTCTTCCCGAGCTATCCGAAGCTGTTCAACGATATGTCGGCGCAGAACGGCGAGACGATTCGTGCCGCTGACGCGGCGCGCGGCTCACTCGCGCTGCTCGACGTCGGCCTAGGAAAAGTCGATCAGTTCTTCAAGTATCTCTCGCATCTGCACGGTGACGGCATCGGCGACATCTCGGAATTCGATTTCAAGGCGCTGACGCCGACGATGAACGACGCGGTAAGCGCGCTCAACGAAGCGGCCGTGGCGGCTTCGCAATCCGAACAGCTCGTCGACATGGCGCGCGCGCAGCAAGTTCAAACGCGCATCACGTTGCTTGGGCTCGGCTTCCCAAGCGAACGCTACGAGACGTTGCGGCGTGCGCTCGCGATCCGCTTCCCTAACATGGAGCTGACGTATGACGAGATGGTGCAGAACGACCTAACGCCCGGCGAATGCGTAGCCGCGACGATCGTTGCCGCAGGCACCGATGCGACGCCGCAAAGCATCGTCAAGGAAGCGAAGGCCGAGAACCGCTCGATCATCGAGGTCGCCAACGCGCGCGGCATGCGTGCAAAATCGCTCGAGATCTTCTTAGGCCTAACCTATTTGGACTACGTGGACGATCCGGTCAAAGAAGCCTCGGCCCATCCTGTATAAATCGAAACACAATCGATCGCGTACGGGTAGACTAGCCACATGAAATCCACCGTGCTCGGGGGTGCGGACTTCTTGCGCCGCATTCGCGGCGGCATCGACGTCATGTCGATTCGCGCCGAAGCGAAACGTCCGTTCCGTATCTTTTTGTGCGGCGATCTCGCGCTCGTCGGCGAGCTGCGTTCGCTCTTGCTCTCGGGTCACGACGGCATGATTCCCGCCGATGCAGCCTCGACGCTCGAGACGGTGTTCGTCGGGCAACCGCCGGCATCGACCGAAGACACGAGAGCCGTCGTCTTCCTCGGACGTCCGGGCGATCATGAAGGCGTCGATTTCGCTCCGATGCTCGGCGCTGAAGGTTCCACTCTTCAAGCTGACCGTCCATCCCGAGTTGACCGCGGCTCATCCTTTGACCGCGCCGGAGAACGGAAAGATCGGCGAATATGCCGTGAGCGCGCTCTCGCTCTCCGAATTGCGCACCGCGTTTTTTCCGCATCTCGTGCAGGCATGCTCGGGTGCCGAAGTCGCGGTCGCTCGCCGCTTGCCGGTCCTGCGCGAATTTTGCGCCGCGAAGTTGACGCGCGATTGCGCGCGGCGCTCGTTGACGATCGCGGCCGCGAGCGCGGTACTCGATCACGTTCCGCTCGCGGGGCTCGTGATCGGACCGATCGCGTCGGCCGGCGACATGTTCGCGATCACCGGATTGCAGATGGCGCTCGTGCTGCAAGTCGGCGCGTGTTACGGACGCGATCCCGATCTGCAGCGCTTGTGGGAGCTGGTTCCCGTCATCGGCGGCGGTTTCGGTTGGCGCGCGCTCTCGCGCGAGCTCTCCGGATTCATCCCCGTTGCGGGAATCGCGATCAAAGGCGCGATCGCATACGCCGGCACGATCGTCGTCGGCGAAGGCACGATGTTCTTCTACGAGCACGGACGCCAGATGAGCGCGTCCGATGCCGCGCATCTCTACGAGGAAGCCAAAGATTCCGCGATGACGTTCGCGCGCGAATGGTCGCGCGTTTGCGCAACCGCAAGTAGCGCGTCTAATACACGGGCGAGGTCGGGGAACCTGGCGACGCGCTGCCGTCGTCGGGGGCAACGATCAAGCGAACCGGATACGAGGATCCGCCTTCCGGCATCGTGACGATCGTGATGCGGAACGTCGAGTGCGGCGGGACGCGATATTCGCGCAATTTCCATTTCGTGAAGGGTGCGACAGCGTGGGATTGCACGAGCGTGCGATCGATCAGATACGTCCCGGTCGCGCGTCCGCCGCGCGGGTTTTCGTAAAGCGCGATCGGCATTTGGCCGGCCGTCGGATTGACGATCGTGAGATTGATCGACTGCATGACGCCGTAGTCGCCGGCGAGCGCTTCGCCTTCGCGCAGATTCGGCAGCGGCAGCTGACCGATCGGCATCTCGAGATCGTCGCCACTCGAGTCGAGCGTGTACGTGTAGTCGAAATAGAATTCGGGGACACGATAGACGCCGCGCGCGTGCTTGACCTGGCTTTCGAGCAGCGTCGCCGAGTCGACCGGCTCGGTCGAGCGGATCGGTTCGCGTTTTGCGCCACGAGCGTAAGCGCGACCGGGTCGCCGTCGAGCTCGCGCAGCTGCACGAGATTGCTGACGGACGTTTGAGGCGGCAGCGATTGATTGACGAGCGTTACGGTGCTGTTCGGCGGAACGACGACGACGTTGCCTTCATTCTGCGCCTCGCGCACCAGGAAGCGAACCGTCGAGGTGTGACCGACTTCCATTTCGTTCGGCCCCGGCCCGGCTTCGCCGGTGATGAACTGCAGCGTCGCAGGTTGCGACGACGTGTTCTGCGCGCGCAGCAAGATGCGGCGCGCAGGCTGATCGGCCGGATTGTAGTGGTAGTACAGAAATCGCTGCGGTGCGCTGCGATCGAGCGTCGCGGTGAACAGCACGCCGTTCTCGTGCAATTGTTCGGGATAGTCGCTGACCATCAGACGCGAGGGCCGGATGTGGGGCAGCGCAACGTTCTCGAAGTGAACGTGCGTCGTTCCCTCGACCGAGAAATAGTCGGTGCCGTTGAGCTGCAGCGGAACGTCGACGCTCATCACGTCGCTGACCGGCAATTCGTGCGCGCCTTGCACCGAGTTCGGATCGACCGCGACCGTCGCACCCGGACGTACGATTGCGCGGCGCTGCTTGCTGCTTTGCGCGGCGATGTTGCGGATGAAGCGCGCCGTCGCGGGATTTCCGGTAATGCGAACGGTTGGCTTCGGGCGCGATCGTGCCGGCGAGATAGCGCGACTGCGAATCGGAACGTCGTGCGTTATCCCGCGGTCGTCGCTGAGCGTTACGGTCGTCAGGCCGGGAGCGACTCCGGCAATTGCGACGGTGCGCGTGGTCTGATCGATCGCGTTGATCGTCGCAAGCGACGGATCGGCGATCTTCGCACCAGCGTGCCGAAAACGCCGTTGGCACGGACGGTCGTCGTGTTGCCCGGCGAGACGGAGAGCGAGGCCGGATCCGCCGTGATCGGCACCGGCGTTGGAGTCGGTGTCGGCGTCGGCGATTCGGTTGGTGACGCCAGCGGCCCGGGCGTAGCCGGAGCGGTTTCTTCGGGGGGCGGCGTCGGCGTTGCCGTCGGCGCCGGCTGGATTTACCGGTCCGCTCGGTGCGGGGACGGGAGGGTTCTGCTGCGCGCGGACGATGCCGGCGGCACAGAAGCAAGAGAAAACGCCGAACGCGATCGACGCGAACAGTACGCGCAACGAACCTTCCTATGTGTCATGCAATCTTCTCGGCGGCGGGCATCGCAGCGCGCGTCACGGCGGATGCGAGCAGCGTCTTGTAGCCGACGCTCGGGAAGAGCACCGTTACCAAGTCTTTCTCGGTGCGCTCGACCGTGCCTTGCCCGAACTTTGCGTGTGAGACCACGTCGCCGATGCGGAAGCCAGTCGTTCCGTTCGCCTGCGTAATCGTGAAGGTCGTACCCGCGCCGACCGGAGCGGTCAAGCGCCGCTGCTGCGCGCGCGCAGTTGTCGCACGCGCCGCAATTCCCGCGCTCGTAAGTCCTCGCCGAAATAGTTCAGGATGAACTTGCGGCGGCAGGATGCCGGATTCGGAGTACTGCAGCATCATTGCGAGCTTGCTCTGATCGTACGCTTTCTTCGTCTCGTAGTTGGCGAGATCGAGGATCCGGCGCGCGGTCGCGTCGCAGGCGGCAACGCGTATTTTCCGCGAGACGCTGGCCAGAATGTAGCCGCTCTTCTTGAGCAGGGCTAGCACGACTTTGAGCTTGGTGAGCGGCAGCTGCGAAATTTTGCGCAGATCCGTCAGCGAAACGCCGCCGGGTTGATCGCCGAAGAGCTCGAGCGTGCCGAAGACTTTCTGCACTTCTTCGATATCCGGATACTTGCCGGTCAAGAAGTAGTTTTGCACGCGCGTATCGCTCATGCGATAGAGCAAGATGCAGCGCGACGGATCTCCGTCACGGCCGGCGCGTCCGGCTTCTTGCGTGTAGGCTTCGACCGAACCCGGCAGATCGTAGTGCACGACGAAGCGGATGTTGGCTTTGTCGATGCCGAGGCCAAACGCGTTGGTGGCGACGACTGCGCGAATCTCTTCGGCTTGGAAGAGATTGTGCACGGAGACGCGATCGTGCTTCTGCAGTTTCGAATGATACACGGCACACGGCAGATCGAGGTGCTCGTGCAAATACGCCTGGACTTCGAGCGCGTTCTTGATCGTCGCGGTATAGATGATCCCGGTTCCGCTCAAACCGCTCTTGAAGAGATCGCGTAAGGTTCGCAGCTTCGCGCTTTCCGATTCGGCGCGAAAGACTTCGTAGCGCAAATTCGGACGGTCGAATCCTTTGACGATGGCTTTCGTCCCGGGGATGCCGAGCTGCACGAGAATGTCGTCGCGAACGGCGGGAGTCGCGGTCGCCGTCAGCGCCAGCACCGTCGGATTGCTCAGCTCCGCGATCACATGGCCGAGCCCGAGATATGCGGGACGAAAATCATGTCCCCACTGACTGATGCAATGCGCTTCATCGACGACGAAGAGCGGGACGATCAGCGATTTCAGGATGCCGACGAAGGCTTCGTCTTCGAGTTTTTCCGGCGTCACGAACACGATCTTTATCTCGCCGCGCGCGACGCGCGCGATCGCCGCCGCTTCTTGGTCTTCCGTCAGCGTCGAATTGAGCGCGACGACTTCCGTAACGCCGCGCTCGCGCAGCATGTCGAGCTGATCTTTCATCAGCGCGATCAGCGGGCTGACGACGACGGTCGTTCCGTCGAGCAACAGCGCGGGAAGCTGATAGCACAAGCTTTTTCCGGCGCCCGTTGCGAGGATCGCAAGGGTATCTTGACCCGCCATGATGCGGGAGATGACGTCTTCTTGTCCCGGATGAAATGCTTGTGAAGCCGAACTTCTCTTGCAAGGCGGCTAGGAGATTCAACGTCTGCTCCAGTTAGGCGGTAGCAAAAAAACCCACTAGTAGAGAGGAAAATTCCCAGGGTAGAGACAACAAACCAAGCGCGGTGTCGTACCGGCGCTTGCGATTTCGTACCCACGAAGCATGAAGGCCAAACGCGCGCCCGGCCCCGGGCGAGGGGGCTTGGGATGCCATCACAAACTCCCGCGGCGTGTCCCTTTATCGCACGTGGCGGCCCCGAACGTTCGCAGAGCTGGTCGGTCAGGACGCCGTCGTGCGTACGCTCTCAACGGCGCTCGAGACCGGACGCCTCGCGCACGCCTACCTTTTCTCCGGTCCGCGCGGCTCGGGAAAGACGTCGGCTGCCAAGATCTTGGCACGCTGCATCGACTGCGAACGCGGTCCGACCGCAACGCCCGACAACACCTGCGATAATTGTCGCTCGATTCTCGACGGCACCGCGCTCGACGTGCTCGAGATCGACGCCGCGAGCAATCGCGGCATCGATGAGATTCGCGCGCTTCGCGACGCGGTGAAATTCGCGCCGACGACGATGCGGCGCAAAGTCTACATTATCGACGAAGCGCACATGATCACGCCGGCGGGCGCGAATGCGTTTCTGAAAACGCTCGAAGAGCCACCCGAGCACGCCGTCTTCATCTTGTGTACGACTGCACCGGAAGCGCTGCCGCCGACCGTACTCTCGCGCTGTCAGCGCTACGCATTCCGCCGTATCGCCGTCCCCGCAATGATCGCACGCATGCGCACGATCGCAGAAGCCGAAGGCATCGCGATCGACGACGCCGCGCTCGGCGCGATCGCATACCGCGCGGAAGGCGGATTGCGCGACGCGCTGACGATGCTCGAACAAGCCGCGGCGTTCGGAGGCGGGAACGTCGACTTGGCAGCCTTCGAAGCCGCGTTCGGCTCGAGTGGCCAGCAGACGGCGCAAGAGCTGCTCGGCAACATGCTGGCAGGCGAAACGGTCGATGCGCTGCGGACGATCGAGCGCGCAAGCGACGAGGGCTTGGACATGCAGACGCTGCTCCGCGGATTGATCGCCGAGCTGCGCCATCTGCTGGTCGGGCGCATCGATCCGGAGCTGCTCGATCACGATCTCTCGGCGGACGACGCCGCGCGAGCCGCGCAGCGTGCCGGCGGGACGCCGCAAGCCCGCATCGTTCGCGGCCTGCGCCTCAGCATGGATGCGCTCGCCGCCGCACGCCTCTCGGGCAACGCGCGGCTCGAGCTCGAGACAGCCGTCCTGCGCTTACATGCTGCAAGGCGAGGATCCGACGCTCGACTCGCTCGCCTCCCGAGTCAGCGCGCTCGAAGGCGGCACACCCCGAACGACGCCCGCTCCCGCGCCGAAGCCGGCTCCCAAAACCGCCGCGCGCGCCGCGAAGCCGCCGGCGCCCGCCGCCGGCCGGCGCCGGTCGAGACGAATCTGACGCTCCAGCGCCTCGAACACCATTGGCCGGCGATCGTCGATCGCATCCGGGAAAAGAAGCCATCGATCTCGGGACACCTGGCGCGTGCACGGCTCGTCGATTTCGACGGCACGACGCTGACGATCGCGGTCCCCGACGAGACGACGCTGAACATGTTGCGCGGTGAGCTGCGATATCGCCGGTCAAACGCTGGCCAACGTCACGAAGCGAAGCATTGCAATCAAGACGATCGTCGCCGCAAGCGCCGAAAAACCGGACCACGGCGATGACGATGCAGCCGATCTGCTCGGATATGCGGTCAGGAAGTTGAGCACATGAATCAAGCCCAGATGATGCAGCAAATTCGCAAGATGCAAGAGCAGATGGCGAAGGCGCAAGAAGAGCTCGCGAACACGACCGTCACGGGAACGGCCGGCGGCGACGCCGTGACCGTCGAGATGACCGGCGAGTTCAAAACGAAGGCCGTGCACATCAAGAAAGAAGCAATCGATCCCGAAGATGCCGAGACGCTCGAAGATTTGGTCGTCGTCGCGGTCAACGACGCGGTTGCGAAAGTGCAAGATCTCTCCGGTAAAAAGATGGGTGCTCTGACCGGCGGCTTGCGCATTCCGGGATTGATGTAGCATCAAAAACGGCATCGCCGGGCCTGTCCAAGCATTGATCAACGAGTTCAGCAAATTGCCGACGGTCGGGCAGAAAACTGCGGCGCGACTCGTCTTCCATCTACTCAATCGTCCACGCGCCGACGCGCAAAGTCTTGCGGATGCGATCGTCGCGCTCAAAGACCGCGTGCGCTTGTGCTCCAATTGTTTTGCAATCACGGAAGACGATCCGTGTTCGATTTGCGCCGATACGGAGCGCGACGCAACGCTGTTGTGCGTCGTTGCGGAAGCCAAAGACGTCTACGCCCTCGAACGGACCGGCGTCTACAAGGGCCGCTACCACGTCTGGGCGGTTTGATCTCACCGATGGATGGGATCGGCCCGGCGCAGCTGCGCGTCAAAGCGCTCGTCGAGCGCGTCGGCCGAGAAGCGCCCAAAGAAGTCGTGATCGCGACCAATCCGAATGCCGAAGGTGAAGCGACCGCGATCTATCTTTCGCGTCTGCTTTCGCCGCTTGGGACCCGACGTCACGCGCCTTGCGTACGGATTGCCGATCGGCGGCGATCTCGATTACGCCGACGAGGTTACGCTCGCGCGTGCGGTTGAGGGACGCCGTTCGCTCGGCTAACGCGCATTGAGCTAACCGCTCAGTCGATGATGCGGACGTCGTCGCCGCACCGGACTTCGCCGGGCTGCTCGACGTCGCAGTAGACTCCCATGCGATTGTCGCGCTCGCGAGCGACGAATCCAAGCACGTCGGGATCGCTCTCACCGGTGACTTGATCGTACGTCGTCGTGACGCAGCGCCCAATCGGCCTCGCACGACGAGCACGACGCTGCCGAGCGCAATGCGCTTTCCGGCCAGGTCGCCTTCTTTCACGGCCGCTTACTGCGCACGTAAAAGTTCGGACGCCAGCGCAGCGGATCGAGCGATTTTCCGAGCGCGTGTTCGACTTCTGCGATCCAGCGATCCAAAATCAACGAAACGGCGCCTGCATCGAAATATCGCTCTCCGGCGCGCACTTCGACGTCGACGCCGCGTGATTCGGCAGCGTTTCGCGCTTCGTCCGGCTCGACGATCAGATGGAGACGATTGTCCTCTTTGCCGCGGTATGTTTTCCCGATGCGCGCGTGCTCCGAGTTGACGTAGAGCGCCGCACGCCGATCGCCTGCCAAACCGTCTTCCCGTACCGCGACGATGTCGTGTTCGACGCGATGCAAGCTTTTGACCGGATACGTCCAGATGTTCGCGATCGTTCCGAGCTCGCTCAATCGTCTCTCCAGAAACCTTGTGATGGGATTCGCAGGGCGCGATTGAACTTGCTCGATGCGTTTTCCCACGCGATCGTTTCGGTGAGCTCGACGATGGTGTCGTCATCGAAGCGCGCGCGCAGCCGCTCGAAAAAGGCGTCGTCGACCTCACGATCCGAGAGCGTGATCAAATCCGCGTACTCGAGCGTAAGCCGTTCGTCGTCGTCGAACACATCCGGCATCGGATTCGCAGCGACGCCGAGCAGCTTCTCTTTACTCAGGCCCAATTTGCTGCCGACCGCAGCATTGATATCTTGTCAAAATGCGCAGTGGTTCAGGTACGCAACGCGCCGGTTGAGCAGTGCGCGCAACGCCGGCGCGAGCAGACCCGATTGGTCGATCGCACTGAACATCCCGCGCACGGCGCGGAAGATCGTCGGACGGCGTGCATAGACGCGATTGTTGATGAGCGGCGCGCCCCACAGCTTCGTTTGCGCATCGAAAACGGAGCGCGCGTATGTATCGCCTTCCTCTGGAGAAATTCCGGAAATTCGCTGGCTCATGTCCACCAAGTATCATCGTAAGCGCTTCGGTAAACGGCGGCGGTTTCGGCCGCCGCGCGTTGCCAAGCGAAACGTGCAATCGCGCCCAAACGAACCTCGTCCGCGCGCCGGTTTGCGTCGTCTTGTGCATCGACGATCGCGCGTATCGCATCGCCCCATGCTCCCGGTTCGTCGGGTGAGAGCATCGGCGCGTCGTCTTGCACGACCTCGATCAGCGAGGACGAGCGTGCCGCAACGAGCGGAATTCCGGCGCAGAGCGCCTGCGCCGCAGCATAACCAAAACCTTCGTAGCGTGACGGCGCGACCGCCAGCGTCGCCGTCGCGTACAACTCGAGCAGCTCCGCGGGCGTCGACGATAGCCCGCGAACCTGACGCGATTCGCAATCCCCAAACGCTGCGCGAGCGCTTCGCATTCGGCTTGATACGGTGTCGGCGGTCCGGCGCAGACGAGCCGCACGTCCGGAACGCGCGCCAGCGCCTCGATCACGACCGCGGCGTTCTTGCGGCGCTCAACGGTTCCGACACACAACACGAACGGCGCCGCGGGCCGGCCGGCGAACGATTTGTGCGAAAGCGGCATCGACGCCTGGATGCACGACCACGACGCGCGCGGGATCGAGCCGGACGAACGTCAGTAGCTCGTCGCGCGTGAAATGCGAGTCGACGATGACGTAACGCGCGGTACGCCAACGCTGCGCGCTGAACGGGCCGAAATACCAGCGCGCATAGGCCGGCGCGTGGGCTTGGACGCCGCGCAGCCACGCGACGTCGTGCACGGTAACGACGATCGGAAGCGATGCGAAGAGCGGAACCGATCCGCTCGTGCAGTGCAGCAGCTGCGCACCGCTCCCGAGCGCACGCAGCGGCAAGAGCACTTGATCCCAGATGACGCGCCGGTCGAAGCGCCACGGATCGTAGCGCGGCATACTTAGCGGCACGGCGTTGATACCGGCAGCGGGCAAGCGCCTCGAGCAAGCCGCGCGTATATGCGCCGATGCCCGTCGCAGTGCCGACGGTCTGCTGCGAATCGATTGCGACGTTAAGCGCTTGCGTTCGCCTTAGAACCGAATCGCGTAGATGATGTCTTCGCGATTGATGTTCGTGTCATACGAAGGGACGACGAAGTCGGTGTACTTCATCGTCCGGAAGAAAAAGGTCAACGTGCTCGGCGTGTTCGGAATCGTGTACGTCACCGCGCCCTGCGAGAACGTCTTCTTCTGACTGATGTTCTGCGAGAGCGACTGATAGTCGCCGGTAAACGACTGCTGATTGTACAGACCGCTCAGAACCACGCCTTTGGTAAGCGGCATCGCCGCGGTCACGTTCGTGGTAAGGTGGTTAACGTTGATGTAGTTCGGCGACCAGTTGATTTGACTGCCTGCAACCGGATTGAGCGTCATGGCCGCAGCAACGGAGCCGGGATCGTTGCCGCCGGTCGCCGGATTGAACGGATAGTATTGAAATTGCGTCGGATCGTTGCGATACAAACGATCCCATCCCAAACTTCCGCCCAGCGCCAAGCGGTGACCGAAGCGCCGGAACGCTGAAGTTGAAGGCGGCTTCGAGCCGGTCGAAGTTTTCTTTGACGTTCGACTGATAGGAAGGTCCGTATTGCATCGCGGCGACCGAGTTCGGGGCTGAGCTCGCTGAGATGCGCGCCCGCAATGCGCCCGGTGACCGGCAGCGAACCGATGCGGAACGGAACGTTGAGATTTCCAGTGATGCCTTGCGTGTTAGGCGTGAAGCTCGAGAACCACTGGGGGCCGCTCGCGATGAACGGATTGAACATCGGCGTATCGTAGTTGAGCGTCGTATTCGCTCCCGCACCATACGCCGTGAACGGCGCAGGTACGGACGTGCCCGCGAACTGCGCCAGAAACTTCTTGTTGAGCGCGACGGTGTTCGCAAAACCGTAGAATGCCGGAAAGTACGGAAGCTTCCAGTACGCAAACGTCGGCGGCGGACTTCCGTAATACTGGAACGGCGCGCCGGCCATGTAGTTCGCGCCGATCGACTTGGTATTGAATCGTTCCGTTCGCTTTACCGAGTGCCACGTTTACGCCGGCGATCCACGCGTTGTCGCTGACCGGTGCGACGCTCTGATAATTGGGCGAGTATTTGCTGTTCGAAACTTCGCCGAAGAGCACGGGTTGCGTTCCGGGGCCGGTCAGGTCGATCGGGATCGGGATTTGTGCATCGACGCCGAACACCGTATCGCTGACGAGCCCGAATCCCCAACCCGGCGCTGCAGTTTGCGCGAGACACAGTGCCGGTACGCCGCTATTTTGGGAACATTGCAGATCGTCCACATCAAAGATCCGGCTGAACGACGCGCCGATCTCGGCACCCGGAAGGCCTTTGATCTTTTGATTGACGCGACCGCCAACGTGAAATCGCTGCGGCAGCGTGTAGTTCTGCGCCGTAAGCCCCAAGAACGTAATCGAGACGGTCGATCCTGCGGGAAGCGGAGTCGTGAACGTCACCGCGTTCAGCGCATCATCATAAATGAACGGCGGCGCAGGATTGGCGCCGCCGCCGATAACTTGACCGGAACTGTTGTAGAACGTGCCGTCATACGCGGAGACAAAGACCGTTCCTATCAGCGCTTTCGTCCCGAGGTACACCATCGAAAGCGGACCCGTACCTGCTCCGAAGCTAAGGGTTTGCGTCGCGGTACCACCCGGACCCGGATAGCCGTTTTGACTGTAACCGGTTTGATTCGGAACGACGAGCGTCAGATAGTTGTTGGCGCCGGTCCCAGACTATAGCCTTCCGGATACGTCGATTGCGTCGTCAGCATCAGGTCGTCTTCGCGCGTAAAGTATCCTTGAAAATCCGTCAGCCCGTTGAGCGTTCCGGTGACGCTAAAGCCGTGCTCGAAATCTTGCGGCCCTTCACCGAACGTATATTGATCGGAGACGTCCGGGGCTTTATACGTCAAGCCCGTACGCGATGATTTGATGTCGTCCTGAATCCCGTACTTGATCCACAAGTTCGAGATGTTACCGGTGCGTGCAATCGTGATGTCGACGCCCGGGTCGACGCCGACTTGCGTTCCATTGCCCGAATACGGGCTGCCGCTGCTGCCGAGCGTTCCGGTAAACTCGCTTCCGCCCGCATCGTAGGTGGTGATGCGTAGCGGAACCGAGACGGTCAGATTGTCGGTGACGTGATAGACGAACGTGAAACGATCGTCGTAGCGGAATTGATCGAGCGTCTCCTGTTGCGTGTAGACGGCGTTCGTGTAATCGGTTGAGACGAACGCATTGAAGATGCCCGTACCTGCATTGCCGCCGGAAACGGTTTGCGGAAGCGTTTCGCGTTGCCGCAGCGTGACGTCGGGTTGCATGAAACCGTGAAATTCGAGCGACTGCGCGAGTTTTGTGCGTTTGTCGAGCGCATCCAATGAATCTTCGAGATTAGTGACGCGTACGCCGAGCGCATCGAGCTCGTCTTTGAACGCATCGATCAGCTTCTGCAGTTTGTCGAGGTCGGCGCGCGACGCGTAACCGGTCGGCATCGTCGACTGTACTTTCGCGATGACGCGTGCGATCAAGACCGCCATCTCGTAACGCGTCAGCGGGCGATCGCCCTTGAAGCGGCCGTCCGGATAGCCTTCGATGAGGCCGTCAGCGGCCAGACTCTGAATGGCTTGATACGCCCAGTGGTTCGCAGGGACGTCCGAAAACGGGGTGGCACCCCCGCCCTGAGCATCGAGAGCGAGCGCGCCGATGGCGAAGCCCGCCGCGAGGATCAGGGCAACCAGACGATTCATGAGAACCCCACGAGCGACAGGCTGCTCGTATTCGGCGCGAAGACGGGTATCCTGCCCTCGCGCGGTAGGACAAGTATCAGCCCGCTGGTGTTGCCGCAGCGACGAATCGCTCAGCGATCAGGAGCGCCGCGTAGTCGTCGATCGGTCTTGGCGGCAAGAGCATCCCGCGCGGAACCAAGCGCTTCCAACCTCGCGGCGGATGGTCGATGAAGTAGCGGGCACGCGCGCGCAGCGTCGTTTCACGTTCGTCGACGACATGGAGCGGGACGTTGCAACGCGCCAATTGAGCCGCGACCGGCGCCGTGTTCGTTCCGCCGCCGAGCGCAATCGCCTCGATCGGATACGCGCGCAACAGGTCGGCGACAGTCCCGGCAAGCGCGCCTGTTTCGACGATCCCAATTTTCACGGGTGGTTCACCCGGTTTGGTCATGACGGCATAGCCGCATTTCCGCGTCCCGGGGTCGATCCCCAAAATCACCTTGCTCCGACCTTGGCTACTGCGAGGTGAAAAGCCATCCCGGCGGTCCCGTCGTGGGCGTATGAGGTCGTGCGCGGCAAGGAGCGTTACGCGGTAGACGCCGCGGCCGTGCAACACGGTCGTCTCGGCAGTCTGCACCGATCCGGCCGGCAGTATCTGCGGAAATTGTGTGAAGGGTCCGGGCATCCCGAGCTTGATGGCCTCGAGCTGGCCCAGCGTGATCAGCCGCCCGATATCCGGAACGTTGCCGCCCAGGTAGTCGAGCGCTGCGACGATCTGATCTTTCGCGAAAATAAAGCGGTCTTGCCAGGTCACGAACTCAAAGCTGATGCGATCGCCGCGATACAGATTTTCCGGGAAAACGGCGAGCACCAAGATCGAGTTGCCGGTGCGCAGATTGCGCTGAATCGCGGAATCGTCGAGCTGCTGACGCAACTTGCTGGCCACGTCCGGATCGGTGGAGCGAAATGGAAGCGGACGACAGATTGTAGGGATTCTGCGTGAAGACTTGATTTGCGACGCTGACGGTGTCGTCGAAGTACGCGCTCATCTCTTTCATCTGAAACGCTTGCGTTTCGCTCGGGTGCAGTACCAGGTAACGGTATTGCAGCGGCGTGTCCTTGGGGATGACCAACTCGCCGTTTCGCGTCTTGTTTTCGAGCGCGTCGGATTGGGCTTGCAGCTGTTGAATCCGCGTGGTTAGCGAGTCGATGCGGAAGAACGCGTCTTGCACCTGATGCGAAAATCCGATCGCGATTCCGGTGACGCCGAGTGCGATCAGCATCCCCGTTCCGACCGCAACGATCGTCGACGTATACCGTGGCCGTAAGCCGAACATCGTCAATCGCCGCCGCCCAACTTGATGTCCTACGCGATCTCCGATATACGCAATCAATCCCGCCACGATCATAATAATAATGACGGTGAGGATACCCCTCAAAATCTCCAATTTAAAGGCGCTCCGCCCCAGGCTGCGCGCCCCCCACGCTGAAGCGTGGGTCCCCCGAACGCGCTCGGCCCATCACCGTTTCATTCCTGTCACGCTTCTTTCGTCGGCCTCGCAACAACATTATCCCGCACCAAAGGAAGCGCGGCGCAGAAACACCATGCCGATCGCGAAGAAGAGTACGTTGGGGAACCACGCCATGACAAAGGCCATGAAATCGTTGATGGTGCCCAGCGAGTTCGAGATCGTCATCACCACGTAGTAGATGAACACGATCGCGACCGCAAGGCCGAATCCGACGCTCGTCCCGCCGCCGCGCACACGCCGCATCCCAAATGGAACGGCCAAGAGAGCGAAGACGAGACACGCGAACGGCCGTGCGAGCTGCGATTGATATTCCTCGACATACTGTCCGAGCTGCGTTGACGTCAACTGTCCGGTGCGGATCACTTGCGCGATCTCGCTGCGGCTCATCTCTTGCGGCGCCCCCTTGGCGCGCTTGAGCAAGCTTGTCGGACCTTCTCCGATATCGATGATCAACGTACGCTGCGTGCTTTCTAGAGTGGAACCGTCGGGATCGAACCGGTACGTACGCGCGCCGTCGAACGTCCAAGAGGTGCTCGTTTGCGCGGTCGCCCGGTCGCCGAAGATGATGGTTTGCGGCGCACCGCTCTTATCGTACTGAATAACGGTCACGTTGAGCAACGACTGAGTCGATGCGTCGTAGCCCGTCGCCGCCGTTAGCTGCCGCCCGCCGCCGGGAAGCGGCGCATAGACGGTGAGATTCGTGCCGAGCGCGGGTGCATGCCGAATCGTCACCTGCAGGATCTCGGTCGCGCGGTCGTTCGCATACGGAACGAACGTCTGCTCGACGAAAAACGTGAAGACCGAAAGGACAAAACCGACCAGCACCAGTGGCACGGCGATCCGCTCCAGTGAGAGACCACCCGCTTTCATCGCCGTGATCTCGCTCTCGCCCGAGAGACGCTGCATCGCAAGCAGCACCGCCAAGAGCACTGCCATCGGAACGACGAAGGGAATAACCTGCGGCAGACCCCACAAGAAATATTCGATCACTGCCAAGAGTGGCGCGTGCTCTTCCGTAATCAGACGGCTGAGCGCGAGCAAGTTCGTTGCAACGAAGATCAACATGAACGCCGAGAATCCAAAAGCAAACGGTCCAGCCAGCTCCGCGATCATGTAACGATCGAGGGTAGTCATGCGCAAGGCTTCGACGCGAACTCTCTCTCTCGTAATCGTTCTTGCGATCATCTGCTTCCCGACAGCGTGACGTGCTCGAACCCAGGATCGGTCTGCAGCGTCTCCCCTGTCGCAGTTTGATTGGTCTTTGTATCCGTCAAGACGACGTTGCCGACGCACAGTATCTGAGCGTGCAGCTCGTCGTACGTCAGCGTCGTGCACGTCAGGACCTTGCTGTCGCTGGTCTTGGCGTGGACGCCGCCGATCATTACGACGCTTTTATCCCTGTCGTGGGCGACGGCCTTCGGTGAGTCCGCGACGACGACACGGCCGTCCGGTGCCTCGAACGTCACGTGCGGCGTCGTGAACGTCGCGACAGCCGTCCCATCGCTCGCCCGGTCGTAAACGACCGTGGAGGAGCGCACGTCGTACATTACTTGGCCGAGCGGATTGCGCACGATGTAGCGCGCGGGTTGGTGCGAGGTGCCACGGCTGATCGCGCGCACCGGCTCTTCATCCGTGAGGCTGGGCGCGGGCGTCGCGGACGCGCTCGGCGTCGCTGCCGATGTCGATGTAGACGGGGACGGGGACGAGGGCGACGACGAGGGTGAGGCTGCGGGGGAAGCCGGCGCCTGGGCCTGGGGTGGCGGCTTGGGAGCGCATCCTGCTGCGAGGGCGCACACCAAAAGAGCGCAGGCCAAGCGGCTTAGCTTAGGCGCGGCCATATTCCGACCGCGCGATTCCGAGCATCAAAGCAGCCATGACCACCCAAAGAACGATAGCCAACACAAACCCATTGAAGACAAGGTGGCAGGCAATCGCGAGCAATCCTGCGAGCGTGACGATGCCGAACCTTCGTCCGTCTTCCGAAGCAAGCGCGAGCACGACACGCGATTCGCGCACGAACGTGACGATTGTGAATATGAACACGCCCAGGCCGAGCAAACCGGTCTCGGCGGCAACGCTCAGATAGAAATTGTGCGGATCGTAGGCAATCGGATCGCTGGGACCGGGCGCGTCCGGACTGCGCACGAACGGGTAGACGCAGTAGTAGCCGCCGATGCCGACGCCCGTCAGCGGGAAGAGCGCGACGGTTCGCACGCCGGCGCTCCAGGCCGCGAGGCGAGTATCGTTCTCGCCCGGATTGTGCCGGCTATCGAAGACCAGGCCAAGGCCAATTCCGATCATGACGAGCGCGACGAGCGCGCTTAGCTGGAGTTTCGTCCGGCGTCCGCGCAGCATGATCGCGAGCGCGACGGCTCCGATCGCAAACGCGGCTTCACCCGAGCGCGATCCGGTCGCAAGCAGCGCTACGAAGCCGAGAACGAACGTCACGACCGCAAGCGCGCGTCCGCTATAGTGCGCGAGCATCGCCGCGGCCGCGATCGTGCACACCGCGAGCGCGTAGAGTGCGAGCTCGTTCGGATTCTCGAAGATACCGACGGCACGCCCGTGCGCGAACGCATAGAGACCCGCGGGGCGGCGCAGCGCAAGTGCAACGAGCGCAAGCGCACACAACATCGAGCCAGTCCACAACCATGCCGCAAGCATCGGATTCCAAGCGCCTTCGCGCACGCAGCGATAGACTGCGCCGCCCGCCAAACAAACAACGGCAAGAAACAGGCCCGACGCAACGCCGGAAACCGGATCGAATCCGACGATAGCCGATGCGATCACGACGGCCGCAAAGATGATTCCCGCGCGATACGCCGGCGAGAGTTTGCGCCGCCCTAGAATCTCGCCGAGCGCGAGGACGCCTGTGACGATCAGAAAGATCAGAGCGCCGGCGCGCTCGAGCGGAAACGGAACGAGCGTCACCAGCGTCGGATGCGCGGCCGTTGCGCTGACCAGCCACGTCGCAAAGGGCGCGACGACGACAAAGGCGAGCGCGGCTTTCATGCGTCTGCGCCTAAACCGGCTAAGATGGCGCGCGCGATCGCCGCGGCGCCTCCGGGATTGCCCATGCGCTCGCGGCCGGTCGACGACATCTCGGCGCGGCGATGCGGATCGTCGACGAGCGCCAGAATTTCACGCGCAGCCAAACTCGGATCGGACGGAACGATGGCGAGTGCACCGTCGAGCAGCTTGCGCTGACGCATCCGATACCAATCTTCTTTGCGTGCAGAATCCGCAAGCGCGACGACCGGAACGCCGGCGGCGGCCGCGGCTTCGTTTGCCGTCCCGGCTTGTCCGATCGCAAGTGTCGCGCCGGCGAAGAGTGCGCCCAAATCACCGGCCCACACGCGGGCGGCCAAACCCAGCGCCGCGAGCAATCGCGCTTCATCGATGCCGGGCGCAATCGAGATCGCAACGTCGATCTTTCGTTGTGCCTCGACGTCGCGGAGCGCGTTCCCGATCATCGCGGCATTTGCATATGCACTCTCACGGCTTCCGGGAAGAACGGCGATGCGCACTTCGCCGCTCCACGGAAAGCGTTCGTCGCTTTGCGCAATATCGGTGATCACGTTTCCGGGTGCTTCGGCGGCAACGCCGCACTGCTGGACGACACGCTGCGTTGCAGCGTCGCGCACGAAGACACATTTGGCGCGACGCATGACGCGGCACTCGCCTCGTCCGTACGGCGCGACGTACGCGCTTTTTGCCGTCCCGACGAAGAACGTCGGCATGCGGGCACGCAGCGCCATCCACAAACAGTAGACGTCGCCGACGGCCACAACCGTCTCGTAGCGGCCGTGCGCGCGGCGTAAGAAGCGAACGCCTTCCAACCAAAACGGAATGAATCCGGCCACGACGTCGCGCGCGAACCCGCCGATGTTTCCCATCGCGACGAGACCACCGCTCGGCATGCCGCGCCGTGGCCCAACCGTTACCAAATCGCCTTCGGAAAACTCTGCGCCGACGAGTGCGAGGTGATCGGTCACGACATCACCCAGACGCCGGACATCGGCCGCAATGCGCGCAGCGATCGCAATCTCGCCGTGGCCGTTGGTGACGAATAGGATGCGTCTCGCCGTCATTCATTGCTCCAGGAGCGGGAGCAGCGCGAAATTCTCCAGACGCGCACGCCCCGTCGCGGCGTCGCGTTTCAGCTCGCTCCGTGAAATGAAGTTTCCGTAAGGTCCCGCGTGCACGATCGGCACGCCTCCGACGCATTCGGGCTCCCTGAGCGTGTCGTGACTGTGTCCGCCTAAGAGCAAATCGATGCGCGGGATCCGCTCCGCGAGCGCGCGATCCGCGCGCAGACCCAGATGCGACATCACGACGAAGAGCTCGTCGTGCGCAATCATCTTCGCCGCAGCCTCGACGACCTCGTGCGGGGCCAGAAATCGCCAGCCGAAAATCCGCTCCCACGGGCTACCGACCGGATACTGCGGAACGAGCAACGCGCAAAACCGCACGCGCCAGCCGCCCGAGTCGAGCGTGTAGTCGCGCGCAAACGGGAGCGCGCGTCCTTTCATGTCGATCAGATTCGAGCAGAGGAGCGGATGACGCATCTGCGCGATTCGCGCGCGAACGGCGCCGAAGACGTAATTGAACTCGCGATTTCCCATCGCTTGGAGATCGCATCCCGCCGCGTCAAGCTCGGCGATTATCGGTTCGCGCGGGAAAAACATCGTTTGGCTGCCGCGCAACGAATCGCCGCAATCGAGGTACAGGCCGGGTTCGCGTTCGCGCAGCGCGCGTATCTTCGGCGCAAACCCGCGATGGTTGTGCAAATCCGAGGTGTGATAGATGCGCATCACGAGCGCGCCTGCGCCAATACGAAGGTTGCAATCTTCTCGAGCGCATCAGACGGCCCGAGCGCCGCGCGTAATCCGGCAAGCCCTTCGAGCTGCTGCGAGGGATCGAGGAGAATCTTACGCAGCTCCTCGACGAGCGCCGAAGGCGTTGCGTTTTCTTGCCACAGCTCCGGGATTACCGAGCGCTGTAGGACGAGGTTGGGCAAACCGATCCACTTGCCGCCGAGCTTTGCGTACATCCGTCGCGCCATACGAGCTTGCGTCGCCGACGTCACGTAGAACAGCACGGAGGGAACACCGAGCAGCGCCGCTTCCAATACGGCTGTCCCCGACGCAATCCAGGCTGCGTCGGCGAGATCGAGCGCGGCGCGCGCGCCGTCGACGACGCGCAGTTTGATGCCGGTCGTGCGCGCAACGTGTTCTTCGATCAGGGTGCGCACGTCGGCGTTCGCGGCGCTCAGGACGATTTCCAAGCGCGGCCGTTCGATCGCAAATCCGCGCGCCGCCTCGAGCAACGGACGCATGTGGCGCTCGATCTCGGCACGCCTGCTTCCCGGCAAGATCGCAACGACGCCACCGTCGTGCGGCGGCGCCGGACGCGGCGCACGCTGCGTAATCAGCGATGCCAGCGGATGACCGAAAAATTCCGCGCGCAATCCGAAGCCTGCGTAAAAATCGCGTTGGTGCGTGAACACAGTCAGCGGCGTCGTCGCTTTCGCGACCATCTTCGCCGCCTTCGTGCGATCAAGCCACGCTCCGGGGGGAATGTAGTACACGACCGGTCCGCGGTATCCGGTGCGCCGCAGCTGACGCGCCAATCGTAAATTGAAGGCTCCAAAATCGACCAGCACGACCAGATCCGGCGGACGCAGTCGCAACTGCAGCGCGGTCACGAGCATGATCGCGAGCAGCGACGGAATCTTCGCGAGCGCTTCGATCCAGCCGAGCGAGGCCCAACCGCGCGTATCGACCCGGACGCGAAATCCGGCCTCGCGCATCCGCTGCGAGCCGATTCCCTCGCATTCGATCTCGCTTCCGAGCTCACGGCGCATCGCGCTCGCCAGCTCGACCGCGTGATATTCGCCGGACGGTTCGCCGGTCGAAAAAAAGACGCGCACGCGCGCGCCTACTTCAAAATTCCGCGCGCCGACTCGGCTTCGACGAAGGCGACGAGATGCCGGCCCGGGTCGGTCTTGACGACGTCTTTGAGGGCTGCCAGCGCTTGCGACGTATTCTTATCCGAGTGATACATGATCTTGTAGCACTCTTTGAGCTCGGAGAGCTCTTCGGCCGGAAAGCCGGCACGCCGTAACCCGACCGAATTCAAGCCGTAGACGCGCGCCGGGTTGCCTTCGACCAGGAAGAACGGCGGAACATCGCGCGTGAGCTTGGTGAGCCCGCCGACGAACGCGTAGCGCCCGACCCGAATGAATTGATGCGCCCCCGAGACGCCGCCGAAGCTCGCGTTGTCTTCGACGATCACGTGTCCGGCAAGCTGGGCAAGATTCGACATCGTCACGCCGTTACCGACGCGACAGTTGTGCGCGATGTGCACGTACGCGAGCAACAGACAATCGTCACCGACGCTGGTGACCTCGCCTGCACCGGTCGCACGATGAATCGATGCGTATTCGCGGATCGTCGTGCGGTTGCCGATTGTCGTATAGGCCAGCTCTTCGCTGGCCTTGCGGTCTTGCGACGGAAGGCCGATCGTGCAGAACGGATAGATCGTCGTGTCTTCGCCAATTGTCGTGTGTCCGTTGACGACGACATGCGAGAGCAGCTTACTGCGTGCGCCGACAACGACATTCTCGCCGATCAGACAGAACGGCCCGATCTCGGAGTCTTCCGCAATTTGGGCGCCCGGGTGGACAACAGCGGTCGGGTGGATCGTTGCCCGCCTGCGCGCCGCTTGATCCAGAATTCGTTTCACAAGTGCAGTATCGACGCGTCGAGCGCAAACTCGGCTCCCGCGACGATCGAAAACATCAGCTCGCCGCTGCACACGAGCGTATCCTCGATGCGCGCTTCAGCTTCTACCCATCCCATGTTGCGTTTGGCGCGCAGCATGTTCACGGTCATCATTAGGCGATCACCGGGAACGACCGGACGCCGGAATTTCAGCTTGTCGATCCCGGTCAGGTAGGGTGTCATCAGATGCGAGAAATCGCCGGAGGCAAGAATCATCGTCCCGCCGAGCTGCGCCATCGCTTCGATCATCAGAACGCCCGGCATCACCGGATTCCCGGGGAAATGTCCTTGAAAGAACGCCTCGTTCATCGTGAGGTTCTTGTAGCCTACGGCGCGTTTGAGCGGCTCCAGCTCGAGAATACGATCGATCAGCAGCATCGGATAGCGATGCGGCAAGATCTCCATGATCTGCCGGATATTAAGCTCTGGCATTTTAAAGGCGCTTCGCCCCAGGCGCCGCGCCCCCCACGCTTCGCGTGGGGCCCCCAAACGCCAGGCCCATCATCACTACGAATAAGTCTACGTTCCCCGAGTGGGCCTGTAACATCATTGTGGGTTCTGCCCCGACTCGACAACTCGCTTACCGACTTTTTCGGAACTACGAAGCTCTGCCATTACGGCGGTGTGGAGTTTGTGGCCGCTTTTTAGCGCAACGACCTCGCACTGCGGATACATCCCGAGCAGCGCAAAATCGCCGATCATGTCGAGCACTTTATGACGCACCGGTTCGTCGGGCCACTGCAGCGGCTGCATCGGTCCGTCCGGCGCAAAGACGATCGCGTTGTCGAGCGTCCCGCCGCGCGCGAGTCCGCGCGCCCGCAAGGCTTCGACTTCGTGGAGATAACCGAACGTGCGCGCCGGTGCTATTTGCTCGCGATACAGCTCCGGCGCGATCTCGGCTTCGAAATATTGCGTCCCGATCGGCGCCGGATACACGACCGTGAACTTGATGCGCCACGCTATTGACGGAATGATTGCAACGGTCTTGTCGTCGTCGCGAAAACCCATCGCGCGATCCGGACGAAACATTTGGCGCGGGACATCGGACGTGATTGCGCCGGCCGCTGCAATCGCATCCGCAAACGTTTTCGCGCTGCCCTCCATCGCGGGGACTTCGCCGCCTTCGACCTCGATGCGCGCGTTGTCGATCCCCATGCCGCGCAGCGCCGAGAGCAAGTGCTCGACGGTGGAGACGCGCACGCCGTCGCGGCCCAGGACCGTACAACGGGTGGTGTCGACGACGAATTCAGCCAGCGCCGGAATCGTGACGCCGCCTTCGAGCGCAAACACGAGGCCCGTATCGGGCGCTGCCGGCAGGGCGGTCGCGCGAACGTCTTTTCCGGTGTGCAAGCCGACGCCGGAGAAACGCAGCGGCTCGCGCAATGTGCGCTGCCCGCTCACGAAGGTTTTCGCTCCAAAGCGTCCACTCGCTCGATTAATTTTGGTACTTTGCGCAGGCTGGCCTGCCAGCGCAGCTCGTCACGATGGTTTTGCGCCGGATCGCCACTGATGATCGCGCCGTCCGGTACGTCGCCCCACACCATCGAATGGCCCGCGATCGTCACGCGCGAGCCGACGGTAATATGTCCGCGAAATGCGGACATGCCGCCGACGCGCGTTCCGTCACCGATGTTCGTCGACCCGGCAAGACCGGTATGCCCTGCGATTGCGACGGCGCGCCCAATGCGGCAATTGTGACCGATCTGTACAAGATTGTCGATTTTCGTGCCGTCACCGATTCGCGTTGCACCGGTCTGCGCACGATCGACGCAGCTGTTAGCGCCGATTTCGACGTCGTTGCCGAGAACGACCGTTCCGACTTGCGGGATTTTCACCCAGCCCTCATCGCCAAAGACATAACCAAAACCGTCGCTGCCGACGACTGCACCCGCGTGCAGCATCAACCGGTCGCCGGCGACGCAGCGGTCCAGGAACGCAGCGCGCGGCGCCAGCACGGCGTCGTCGCCGATACGAGCGTCCGACCCGACGATGGAACCGGCACCGAGCGTCGCGCGCGCACCGATTTTCGAGCCTGCACCGACTACCGCGTGCGGACCGACGATCGCATCCGGGCCGAGCGTCGCGGACGGATCGATGACCGCCGTTGCGTCGATGTGCGTGCCCGGCGTGCGCGCCGGCGAGTACAAACGCAGCAACGCAGCCAGCGCAGCGCGCGTCGAGGGAACGACGATTGCGGGCTTGTGCGGTTCTTCGCCGAGCTCATCGAGCGCTTGCGATTCGGTCAGCACCGCGCCGGCCTTCGATTTGAGCGCGATGCGCAGATAACGTACATCGGTGGCAAATGTGAGCAGGCCTTCATCGGCTTCGTCGATTGCGGCAATGCCGAGAACCCGCAGGTTTTCGTCGCCGATGACGCGCCCGCCCAGACGCGCCGCGATTTCTCCGAGCGTCCCTAAATCGCGCGCGGCGACGTCGGGTTCGCTCGAGCTCACGGCTTCGGCGTCGCCTTCTCTGTAATGTTCAACACTTTCTCGACGTCCGAAGTGATGTCAACCCCGCCGTAACCGACGCCCTGTCGCGTAAAGACCAGCTTGTAGTTCTTTTGGGTCGCGACTTGCTGCGCCGCATCGTGAATATTGCCGGTGATCTCTTGCTGATATTGGGCGAATCGCTGCTGCAGCTCGGCGCGCTGGCGAGCCTTTTGCGATTCAGGCTCTTTGGATTGTTCGATCGCGAACGCGTCGGCCTGAATCTGATTGTTGTAATTTTCGAACTTCGGCCAATTCGCCATGATTCGCGTCAGGTCGACGATGCCGATGTCGCTCTTCGCTTGTCCGATGCCGCAGCCGGCCAATGCCAAGGCGGCGATCGCGAGCGCTATCCCATGTTTTACGTGACGCCTATTCATGCAGGCTTTCGATCTCTTTCTTTGCGGCTTCAGTCAGATCGACAGCGGAACCATTTCCGATGACGTCGGAGACTACGGTTGCGACACCCTTGGTTTGGGCCACAATCCGAACCTCACGCTCAATCTGATCGACGATCTCCGAGTACAGCTGATCGTGTTGCGCTTGCAACGCGGCCAGCTCCTTGCTCAGGCTCGAATTGGCCCCAGAATCGAGGGCATGGAGCTCATTGTAGCGTTTCTGAAGGTCATCGCGTGTCTTCGTAAACGCGGCAATCGTCGCGTTGGCGTCGCTCGCGTAACGATCCTGATACTCTTTGTGCAGCGCCGCGATCTTCGCTTTGAGATTGGGCGGTAAATTCGTCGAGGCAACGACGCCGCCCGGAACCGCTCCGGTATTTCCCCCGCCCTGCGGGCCCGGCTTCGCGCCGTTTTGCAAACGGATCTTCGCGAGGCCGCTGTTGACGTCGCTCTGGGCTTGGGCTCGCAGCTGTGCGCGCAGCTGCGCAAGCGTTTGCTGATCGCGGTTGCGCATCACCGCGACCTGATCGGACTCGCCCTTGTCGAGCGCGTCGATCTGCGCCTTGACTTGATCGCGTGAAGCTTGATCCATCGCGAGATTCGAAAGCCGCGTTCGCAACTCGAGGCGTTGGGGTGCATCCTTCGTTTGCAGCTGCAGCTCGAGATTGGCTTCTTTGTTTTGCAGCTCGTTGGCTTTGGCTTGCAGCTGTCGATTGATACGATCGGAGACGGCGCGCGTGTAATCCTTTTCTTGTTGTTGTTCTTGCGAAGAGAGCGTGCGCCGGTACGCAGCGACGTCGCTGTTCATTTCCGCGTTGACGCTGCCGACTTGTTTTCCGGTCGTGGCATTGACGTTGCCGCCGACGCTGCTCGATGTGGCGGCATGACCGCCCGCCGCGAGCGCGGCCGAAATCGCAGCGTTTTCTTCGCGCTGATACTCGGTCTGTTTTTGATTCAGAATCTGCCGCGTGCGGTTGCCCGCGTCGGTCAGCTCTTTCTGCAGCTCGGCATCTTGGGCATCGAGGCTTGTACCGGTCGAGCCGACGCCGGGCCCGAGCGAGCGAAGGTTGAGCGCGTCGATGCTGCGTTCGGTTTGCGCCAGCTGCGGATACAACGGATGCACTTTTACGAGCGCATCGATGTCAACATAGCCGACTTTGTCTGCGCCCACAGACGCCGCCGTCTGCTGCGTCGGTTTCGTGCATCCGGCGAGCAATACGAGTGCGAGCGCGATGGGCGCGAAGCGATCCCTCAGGGCGTCTTAGCTCTTTTTGAGAACGGCGAGGACGTCGGACGTGACGTCGGTCCCTCCGAAGATCAGATTGCTGCGATCGATGACGAGCAGCAAGCCTTTCTTCTTAGCGACTTGCTCGATAGCCGCGCGCGTTTGGTCGACCAGCGGCGTCACGATTTTGGCGCGTTCGTCGTCGATCGCTTTTTGATAGTCCGTGTAGACTTTGTTGCGATCGGCATCGGTTTTCGCACCTTTCAGCTTGTCTTGCGTACTGCTGCGCTCGTCCTGGCCGAATTTGAGAAACTGCTGTTGCGCGTTCTTGAATTGATCGAGCTGATCGATCTGCGTCTGATCGACCCATCCGACCGTCGACGGCGGCGGTGTGCTGACCGGCGGCACGGGCGAGCCCGGACTGCTCAAAAGGTCCATCACGCTCTTGGTGATGTCTTGCCCGCCGATGATGATGATGCGCTTGTCGACGACGACCGAGAGACCTTTGCTCGATGCTACCGACGCAACCGCTGTCTGCGCGGCTGCAAAGAGCGGTCCGAAGACACGCTTCTGCTCGCCGGCGAGCCGGTTTTGAAAATCACTTGCGAGCTTAGCCTGATCTTGCTGCGAGCGCGCCTTGCGTGCGCGGCCCATGAATTCTTTTTGCAGGTTGGCGCGGAACGACGCCATCTGTTTGTTGCCGTTTTGGAACGACTGCAAGTTCGCAAGCGCACCCTGGTCGAGAAAACCGATGTCGGTGATATCGGCGGCGAGCACTTGTGGTGCACCGATCGTCACGGCGGCTAGGAGGACGGCGAGGGCGAGCTTGTAGGCTCGAGGCGTTCGTAATCTCAAAAGCTTTGTCCGATTCCAAAAGCAGTGTGGAAGCCCTGGCTACCGCGGGCGAAGTCGAGGCGAAGCGTGCGCAGCCCAAGCTGCGGGACGTCAAAGCGCAACCCGACACCGGCATCCGGATAGAACGTGAAACGTCCCGGGTCCTCGATCAGGGCCCCGAAGGCGTTGTATACCGGCTCGGCTCCGCGGATCAGCACGCCGCCGTCATCGGTGAAGAGCGCGAAGGTGAACTTCTTATCCTTGGTGACCGGGATGCGCAGCTCGGCTTGGAACAAGGCCTCGTCGGTCCCGTAGAAGACGGTATTGTAACCGCGCAATTGCTGGTCGGAGAACGTGTAGAGCCGGTTGGGCGGAATCGCGCCCGTGCTGCCGCCGAAGACGCCGTGTATGCCGAACGTCGCGTTGCTGAACACCGGGAAGAACTTCGCGACGTCGAGCGTCGAGAGCGTGTAGTTGAATTGCGACGTCAAAATCGAGGCGCTAACCTCCTCGCTGAACGTGGCGTTAACTCCGTGCCGCGGGTTGAACACGTCGTCGCGCGTGTCTTCATTGAGGCCGAGCACGACGCTACGCAAATTGTATGGCAGAGTCGAATTGAGTTGTGCGATCGACGGCGCGTTGACGCCGAGCGCTTGCGAGCCGGAAACCGTCCCGCCCAGCAGCTGATTGATCGGCGTGGTTATGCCGGGCGCGAACGTTGAGGCGCCGTTCGATGAGAAGAAGTAGGGCGCGGGTACCGTGACGCTCGAGCTGACTTGTTCGATGTTAACCCCGCCGGTGACGCGGAAGTAATCCGAGAAGCGGCGCCCGACGTTGAACGTGACGCCCGCAGACGCGGCCTTGTACGTCGAGACGACGCCGCTGACGATGGCCGGATTGCTGGCGTCGAGTGGGACGAGCGTCACCGGGATCGCACCCAGGATGCCGCCACCGCCGCCGATGACGCCGCCACCGTCGCCGCTGCCGATGACATTGGAACCCGCGCCGCTTGGAATCGAATAAACCGGATAGTAGTTGGTCTGCGCGTTTGCAAAGATGCTGCCGCCGAACGAGTACTTCTGCGTTTTCGGCGTCTTGCCGAAATACGGAATCGAGAAGGATAGCTGCGCATCGCCGTAGCGCGCGCCTTTCTCAAAACGGATACTGGAGCCGTCGCCCGTACCGTTGATGTTGTTTTCAGAATAGGAAATGTTGCCGGTCAGACCGGTACCGGTCAAGCCGCCCGAATAGCCTGCGCCCACGGTCGCAGTACCAGTGCGCTGTTCTTTGACGTTCCAATCGACCGTGATATACGCCGGCTTCTTCGGATCCGGGCCCGGCTTAGCCGCAAAATCGACTTTCTCGAAAAAGCCTAGATTGTTCAACCGCTCGTAGTCGCGCTTGAGCGCCGATTGCGTGATGACGTCGCCCACGTGCATGCGCAGCTCGCGGCGCACGACGTCGTCGTGCGTCTTCGTATTTCCGGTAATCTCGATCGCGCCGACACGCGCCACCGAAATGCTGTAGCGTACGTCCGCGGTCCCAGCTTTCAAGTCGACCGTCGACGGATCGATACCGGCTTCCAAGTCTCCGATCTGCAGATCGTATTTCTCATAGAGACTTTTCAAGTTTTGAAAATCTTTGTCGCGCAGGTCTTCCGAATACGGCTGTCCCGGCTTGACCGAAAGCACCGGCAAGATGAGGTTCGGCTTGAGCAGCGGATCCGCGTTCGGCGGCTCGACGATGATGACGTTGCGGACGACCAGGCCTTCTTGAATTTTCAGCGTGAGCACGCCGGCAGGCGTGATCGAGAGATCCGGGACGTGTGTTGCAAGCTGGCCGCCATAGCCGATCTTATTGTAATACGAATTGATCTTCAGGACGTCTTGGTGGAACGTGTTGCTGTTGAAGACTTGGCCGACGGCGGTGTCCATAAGCGCCAGCAGCGTATCCGCCGGCACGTGCGCGTTACCGTCGAACATCACTTTCGTCACGACCGGATTTTCGATGACGCGGAACGTGATCGCAATGCCGTCGGGACGTTGTTGGATCACGGGCGGAACTTGGTCCGTGAAATACCCGAGCGCGAAAATATTCGCGAGATCTTCTTGCACGGTGCGCTCGTCGAACGGATCGCCGACTTTGGTCTTGACAACGGAAAGAATGCGATCCGTCGGGACGTGCACGTTGCCGGTCACCGAGACCGCAACGACCTTGAGCGTACTCGGCGTTTGCGCGTCAACGACGGGAGCCGCCGGCGCAAGCATCGCGAGTATGGCGACCAAGGAGAGAACGACACGAAGCGCGTGCACGCGCACTATACGATCAATCAAAACGAATGCATTCTAGTGAGACCGACGCTGGATATTCACGGTGAAGCCGTATGTCCCCCCAACGTCCGCCGCTGATCCTAGCAACGGGTTTGCGCTAAGATACGCGTCCGGCCTTACCTCGCCGAACAAATATAGTCCCTGCTGCGTGAAAGCCGTGAACACCACCGACGTCTCAGGTGTCGGGCGCGATTCTAATCCGAATGTCATGCGATACGGATAGTTCACGGACGCGCCGTAAAGCGCTGAAACATTGTTCCCGAGCAGGCGACGCGCCTGAACGCCTACGGTTCCTGTCGGCGCAACGTTAATGGAAAGATCAGAGAGGCCGAATGCGGAGCCGAGGCCCTGTTCGATCGGCGCCAGCAGGCGCGCAGTAAATTGTGCGTTGATCAAGCTTGAAGCTTCCTGAGAGAGTGCGAACGTTCCGCCGGGTGTTTGTTCGAATGCGTTTGGCGGCAAGAGAATGTTTGTCGTCGGCGCAAACGCGTTGAGCGATCCGACTGGTGCGCCGAGCGCGGTTGCATTGAAGAGTAGTCCGACGATCGTGCCTTCGTCGTAAGGCGGATTCGAGGCGTACGAGAGTTTGATGTCGGGAATCAAACCCTGCGCGGTTACGGTGACGTCGATCGGCTGGAAACCGCCGACAGGCTGTATCTCCGTCGTTGCGCGCGCATAAAGAACGGGCGCAATACCGTTTGTGGGCGAGAAACGAACGGATGCCTCCTGTAGCTTGAAAGCCCGGTTCAGGAATAGCGATCCACCGGGGGTCGCGGCGAGGACGCCGTCCAGCGTAGGATCCCGCAGCCGGCCGGCGATTTGGACCGAGCCCTTGCCGCCGATGTCGAGGATCGGCGAGCGGATCCGAACGTTGTTTCCGGCCTCCAGGCGTAGGTTGAGGCCCAGGTCGCCAAACCAGTCCGGGATCGGAAGCGCGGCCATGACCGGCGATATTTTGGCCGGCTGCGAGGGGGTCGTCAGTGCGAATGCTCCGCTCTGTGGAGCTGCGGATGCGCGGAAGAAATCGTTGAGGGGGACGGAGGCATCCGATATCCGCACGTCGCCCGACGAGGCTCCCGGGCCCGTTGGAGCTACTCTGGAGCGCGATCGACCCGTCCGCACGGAACGAGCCGTACCCGGGAAACGCCATCCGGACTGCATCCGCCGTGAACGTCGCCGAATAGCGGGGCGGCCCGGTCGCGCTCGGCGTGGGGAGCTCGAGTGACCCGCCGCCCGTCGATGGTCCCGCCGCCGATCGTAGCCCGTGAAGCGCGACAGCGCCACCGACGTTTCATTGAAGGCCAGTGCCGCATCGACGCCCTTGATCGGTTGCGTCTCGAGCGGTCCGCTGTAGCCGCCGCTTCGTCAGCGAAGCGCGCCGCCGAGCCGAGGCTCACCGACTGTTCCACCGACTTTGACGTTACCGCTCACGAGGCCGTCGAGCTTGGTGTGCGGCGGGCCGAGAATCGCGAACTGATCCATCCCGATGCCGTCCAGTGCGAGATCGAAATCCAGCGGCAGCGTCGGCGGAATGCCGCTCGGCCCCGCGATCAGCGGCACGCCACCGCTCAGCGAAATTTTCCCGGTCGGAAGATTCACCGTCGTATCGCGCAACGCGAGCCGCTGGGGATCGATCACTGCCGTGCCGCTAATGCTCGGAATCTGCAAACGCGAAACGCGCAGCGGCGAAATCGTGAATGCTGCTTGCGCGGTCGGATGCGCCGGCGTTCCGCGCAACGCAATGTGTACGTCGCCGACGCCGTCCAGATCGTACGCTTTGCCGGTCAGACGTTGCACCATGTCGCCCAAGTCCGCAGCGTGCGCGTCCAAGTCGAGCGACAGCGGATCTTGCGGACGAAATCCGAGCGAGCCGCTGCCGTGCAGATCGATACCCGCAACCGAGACGTCGGCGGAACGAATCTGGGTGCGCACAGCTTGCCCGGGGCCGGCTTGCGCCGCAGCCGAGATACGAATACGGTCGATCGCGACGCGACCGATACGCGCGTCGTCCACCTCGCCGTCGAGATCGAGTGCGAGCGCCGGATAACGTCCGAGAATCGCGCCGGATGCATCGACGTGCCCGAACACCGGAGGCGTATAACCGGCCGCGGGGAGCCAGACGCTCAGGTCGATGTCGCGCGCAGCACCATGGATGTCGAGGCGCGTCGCACTTGCGATGTCTCCCAGCTTCGTTCCCTTCGGTACGACGATGCTGCCGCTGCCATCCAGCGAGCCGCCCACGCCGGCAACGTGCACGGTTCCCGCGATCTCGCCGTTGACGCCGCTCCAAGTCGCTTTCGTATCGCCGAACGGAAAGGCGAGATAACGAAAATCGCGGAGATCGACGACTCCCGTCGCTGGCGACGGCGTCTTTGCTGCGCGCAAAGTGCGCGTGTACGCTTCCGCGTCCCGCGAACGTTCCGGCGCGTGGAAAGAAATCGTTGAAGTCGGCGAGATCGGCGTCGTCGGAATCGATACGCGCGCCCAAGCCGCTTCCCGAAAAGACGTTGAAGTCTGCGCGCGTCGAGCCGACCGTTACATTACCGTTCGCTTTGATCGCATCGCCTTGGATGTCGACGAGCGCGCGCATGTCTTCGAATGCGAGCCCGTTTATCGATCCGATCGGAACCTTCAGCACTCCGCTTACGGTCGGTGAGCGACCGTAGCCGCGCAGCTGAACGTCGCCGGCTGCGAAACCTTGCAGATACGGAACAGGGAAGCGAAACTCGTGCGCAAGCGAGCCGAGATCTGCGTAACCCAGATTAGCGTGGACATCGTAATGCGGCAGCGACCCGAGATCGTCGATCCGGCCGTCGATGAACGTCAGCGCATTCGCGAGCAAGACCGAACCCGAACTGATGCCGAGCGAATTGCCGGCGAACGCAACATTCGCGCTGCCGTCGATGCGGCGACCAAGCACGCGTCCGTCATCGAGGGCGACGCTTGCCGCAAATGCAGGCGTGTTCTCATGCGCCCCCGTCAAGCGTAGGTCGCCCGTTCCGAGAATCGTGCCGCCTGAAACGGGCAAACCCGCGGCGCGTAAGTGAGTCGCATCCAAACCCGAGGTTGCCAGCGCAATGCCGTCGCGGCTGTTTCCGCGCGCAACAGCGCGGCCACCGGCAACGTTGGCTGCGGCGGCGTACACGACGATCCCGGACGGCTTGACCGCGAACGTCCCTTCGATGCGCTGCATCGGGACGCCGTGAATGCGGGCGTTCACGAGTCCGACGCCCGGTGTTTGAACCAGCGTGTTCGTTCCGTCCGAGAGAACGGCGATGGGACCGTGCACGCCGCCGAACGCACCGAGGTCCCCTGTCCAGCGCCGCATTCCCTCGAGCGTCCCGTCCAAATTTCCCGCGAACGCAAATCCCGGAGCGCGCAGCGCACCACGTCCGACGAAGTGTCCGAACTCGCCGTTTGCGTCGATGCTGCCGAGCGCAAGGCGATCGATCGGACCGCCGAACTCCGCGCGCGCACGCGCAATCGGAACGCCCTGGAAGTTCGCATGCATCGCCAGGCCCTTCCCAAGTAGGATGACGTGCTGATCGACGTCGATACCCGCGACTTGTCCGTCGAAGAGTCCGCTAATGGGTGGAAAGCTCGGAAGCTCGACGCCTTCGAGCGCGGCCGCCGGATTTGCCGGATAGATGTGCAGGCCGGCGGCGTTCAGCCACAAGGCGCTCGAGCCTCGCTCGCGATCCATCACGAACGCGCCGTCGACGCCGCCGCTCGACTGACGCGCGTGAAACGCTGCGAGCTCACCGACGCCCTGTGGGTTGAGCGCGAAGGTTGCGCTGACGTTTTCACCCGGACCAATTGCGTTCAGCACTGCATGCGTATCGAGCAGCAGATTGAGGCCGGCGCCGGTGATCGTGACGTGCGTGCGGGCGAGCGGCGCAATACGATCGAGATACGGCATTCTACCCGGCGGAGCATCGGCTGCCAGCACCAGCTCGGAGTCGACGTCTTTGCCGCCGACCAGAAACCGGCCGGCGACGCGCGTCTGAACGCCGCCGACTTGCGCGCGCACGTTTCCGGCGAAGACCATCCCGCGGTGATACGCGATCGTCGCGCGAAAATTACGGATGCGAATCGCTTTGTAGAAGAGTTCTTTTCCGGTCGCGTCAGCCAGGATCAATGGATCGCTGACCTCGCCTTCGAGCATGCACGTCGCGGCCAGCTGCCCCGCGAGCGGCTCGGTGCGCAAGAAGTTGAAATCGCGGTGCAATATCCGCAAATCTTCGTGCGTTAATACGGCCAAGCGAAATTTCGGTTCCGAAAAGTCGTACATCCCGCCGGCGAGCACCAGCGGCGTCGCGCCGATGCGTCCGGTCATCTTCGGTGAGACGATCGTGTCGTCGTCGAAAACCAGCGGGCCTTGCAGAGCTTCCACGGTTTGCGTCAGCACGTCGAGCTTCACGCCGACGTCGGTCAGACGTGCGCCGCCGGCGAGATGGTACGTGAATGGAATGTTGGGGCGCACGTCCAGCGCGTAGACGCGCAGATCGAGATCGCGCAATCGCCGCGCTGTATCAGCGCGACGCCGGAGTTGATCAAGAAGTTTCCGAGGCCACGAATCGGGATGTCTGCGGCGCGCACGCGTTGCATCGCGTAGCCGCGATTGACGTCGATTGCCGCTTGCGCGTGAACCGGAAACGCGTGCCCTTCGATCGCGAGCGCCCCGTCGACGCGATAGCGCGTGAGCGCCGCCGGTGTCGACGCGCGCCCAGAAGTTGATGTTCTGCACTTGCAGATGGTGCGCCGATGGATCGAGATTGTTGTCGTCGATCAGATCGATGCTGCCGTTCGTCGCGCGCGCCAGCATGATGAGCGGTAAGGCGGGACCACCGGGTTGCGTTTGCGACTGCGGGATCGAGATGTTGAACGAACCGTCCGGCCGGCGAATCACATAGAGACGCGGACGCTGCAGCGCAATGCCGGTTAAACCGTAGCGGCGTTTGCCCCCGGGGAAGAGGTCACGAAACACATAGCCGACGTCGATGAGATCGACGTCGAGAACGCGATCGCCGCGGCGCGAGAGATGCACGTCGTGCAATGATGAGATGACCGCCGCCGGCGTGCAGGCTTCCGATCTGCAAGTGATAGCCGGTCGCGAGCGCGACACCGCCTTCGAGCGCCGCGCGCAGCAATGCGAAACGCGCAAACCAGCCCGTCGTAGCGAGTAGCACGATCGCCGCCACCCATATTGCGGCTTTGCGCCAGCGGTTGCGCATGCTTCCGATCTTCCGCAGCGAGCCCCCGAAAGACTTTGAAAGCCCTGGGAAAACGCTGAGATTCTAAGGGAATTTACAGGTCGAGGTTGGTGACGTTGCGCGCGTTCTCTTGGATGAAAATCTTGCGCGGCTCGACCTTGTCGCCCATCAGCGTGACGAACGTTCGTTCTACTTCTTCTTCGTCGCCCTCGTAATCGCCGAGCTTCACTTGAAGCAAGCGACGGTGAAGCGGCTCCATCGTCGTCTCGGCGAGCTGATCGGCGTCCATCTCGCCCAAGCCCTTGTACTGCTGCACGCTGTATTCGCTGGCGTCGTTCTTTGCGAAGAACGCTTTGAGCTCGGCCTCATCGAACAAGTACGTCGTCGTCTTGCCTTTCCTCACGCCGTACAGCGGCGGCTGCGCGATGTAGACGCGACCGTCTTTGATCAAGCCCTTCATCTCCCGGTAGAAGAACGTCAGCAGCAGCGTGCGGATGTGCGAACCGTCGACGTCGGCGTCCGTCATGATGATGATCTTGTGATAGCGCACCTTCTCCGAGATTGAACTCGTCGCCGAATCCGGTGCCGAGCGCCGTGATCATCGTGCGAATCTCTTCGTTCGAGAGCACCTTGTCGAGACGCGCCTTCTCGACGTTGAGGATCTTGCCGCGCAGCGGCAGGATCGCTTGCGTGTTCGGATCGCGGCCGCCCTTGGCGGTGCCGCCGGCCGAATCGCCCTCGACCAGAAAGATCTCGCTGTTGGCCGGATCGTGTGCTCTTGCAATCGACCAGCTTGCCGGGGAGGCCGCTGCCGTCGAGCGCGTTCTTGCGGCGCGTGAGATCGCGCGCTTTCTTTGCGGCCTCGCGCGCGCGCGACGCCTGCATGCACTTCTCGACGATCGCGCGCGCGTATTTCGGGTTCTCTTCGAAGAAGAAATCGAGCCGCTCGCCGACCAGACCGTAGACGATCGAGCGCACGCGGGGCGTTGCCGAGCTTGGTCTTGGTCTGACCTTCGAACTGCGGCTCTTGCAGCTTGACCGAGACGATCGCGGTCAGGCCTTCCATGCAATCGTCGGTCGAGAGCGGTTCTCGTTCTCTTTGAGCATCCCGCGCTTGCGCGCGTAGCTGTTGACCGCGTTGGTTACGGCCGTGCGGAAGCCGGTGAGGTGCATCCCGCCTTCGATCGTGTTGATGTTGTTCGCGAACGAGAAGCACCAACTCGTTGTACGCGTCGACGTATTGCATCGCGCACTTCGACCAGTCACGCCGTCGCGCTCGCCGTGGGTTGCGATCACGGGATGCAGTGCATCCTTGTTCTCGTTCAGGTACTCGACGAAGCTGACGATGCCGCCGGCGTAGATGATAGGTCGCGGACTTTCGGCGTCATCGACGCGTTCGTCGCGCAGCTCGATCGTCAGGCCGTGATTGAGAAACGCCAGCTCGCGCATGCGCCTCTGCAGGATGTCGAGTCGAAAACGTCGTGCGTCTCGAAGACTTCGGGATCGGGCATGAACCACTGAGTCGTCCCGGTGCCTTGCGCCGGACCGATCTTCTTGAGCTTGCGTACGTCGTCACCGCGCTCGAAGCGGATCTCGTAGAGCATGCCGTCGCGCTTGACGCGCGTGATCATCTCTTTGGAGAGCGCGTTGACGACCGAGATGCCGACGCCGTGCAGGCCGCCCGAAACCTTGTAGCCGCCTTTGCCGAACTTCGCCGCCGGCGTGCAGCATCGTCATCGACGACCTCGACTGCCGGCTTATGCTCTTCGGCGTGGATGTCGACCGGAATGCCGCGGCCGTTGTCTTCGACCGGGCACGAGCCGTCCTTGCCGAGGACCACGTTGATCTCGGTTGCGAAACCGGCCAGCGCTTCATCGACCGCGTTGTCGACGACTTCGTAGACCAGCTGGTGCAGCCCGCGCTCCGCGCGTGTTTCCGATGTACATGCCGGGACGTTTGCGGACGGCTTCTAAGCCGCGTAAAACTTGGATTTCTTCTGCGCTATATTCTTGCACTATTTTTTATGGTGTTTCTCGTAAAGAAGATCGTACACGTCGCCGAGCTCGTTGCGTGCAATGAGTGGCGTTATACGATCCGGTTCCCATCCCGTCTTGAGCAGCAGATAGGAGCTTGCTATCTGACGTTCGAGACCGTCCGGAGATACTTTTCCCGTTTTGCGGACACGCTCCAGCGCTTCCCACCAACGTGCGAGCAAGGCTGCTTTGTTCATGTCGTACTCGTCTTGGGAGAGTCCCTCAACAAGCTCCGAGATGCCTTTGAAACCGAGCCACGGCACATCGAACATGAGCCGCTGCACGCGTGTGGACCGCTGCGAGATTTCCGCCGTCGTGCATGGTGCGCAACGGTTTCCATCCGGCAGCATGGCGCCGCACTTGGAACATGAATTCCACCCATCCGCACGCTTTGCATCCCGGCCACGATCGACGCGCTCGCGAAATCGCGAGAACGCGTCGTCCGCGGTGGACGTGACCGTCGCGGCGGAGGCGCTCGGCGCTCGCGATTCGAGAACCTTGACGTGTCCGTTCGTAACGATACCGAGGGGACCGCGGCGAACGCGTCCGATTCGGAAACGCAGTCGCTCGATTCCATCGATTCCGGCCTCGCTTAGCGCGCATACGATATGACCCGAAAGCAAGGACAACTGGTTGCTCCACGCGCTCGAGCTGGTCAAAACGAGGAGCGCATCGCCTTTGCGTTCCAGCGGAATTGTGTGTTTTGCAACGTCTTCGCCGACGATCGTAGGCCATAGCGACAGAATTGCACCGAGCGCGTGCTCGGCTGGTGTCTTCGAGCGACCGGATCCCGGCGCCCATGCACCGACGGCGCGCGCAAGGGGCGTCAGCATTGCGCCACGCTTGCAGCTTCGATCCGCCACGTCGTGACGCCGGAGGTCGGACGTTCCGGTAAGTGCGTCGCCGTCACGAAGACTTGTTCGAGCCCTTCCAAACCGGCAAGGAACGCAGTAGAGCGGTCGGTGTCGAGCTCGGAGAGGACGTCGTCGAGCAAGAGCACGGGCGCTTCGCCCGCGATGTCGCGCAACACCGCGTATTCACCTAGCTTGAGCGCAAGGACGGCCGTCCGTTGTTGCCCCTGCGAGCCGTAGCGCGCGAGCGCTTCACCGTCAAGCAAGAGCTCGATCTCATCGCGATGTGGGCCCACGAGGCATCTTCTTCGGGAAAGCTCGGCCGGAAGCTGCTCGCGCAGCCGAGTTTCGAACGCATTGCGAACGCCGTCCGGCGTCGGCGTCTGGACCGGAACGTCGGGGACGTAACGCAACGCAAAGCGCTCACTCGGAATCCAGTGCCCGTAGACGCTTGCGGCGGCCTCACCGAGCGCCAGCAGGTAGTGGCGCCGCGCCAGGATGATCTCCGTCCCGCTTTCGGCCATGACGTTGTCGTAAATTGCGAGCAGCTCCGAATCAGCGGCTCCGCCGGCGGCGCGTAAGAGCGCATTCTTTTGCAACATCGCTTTGCGATAGCGTGCGAGTGCGTGATAGTAGCGGCGATCCGCGAGCGAGAGTGCCTCGTTGACCATGGCGCGGCGCAGCGACGGCGTACCGGAGACGAGCCCCAAATCCGACGGAACGAACGCAACGACTTTTACGCTGCCGAGAAACCGCGCGTAACGAACGCCCTCACCGTTAAGCGTGTAGGTTTTCCGCGTCCCGCCTGCACTTGCCGCGATCGTGCACGCGAGATTGAGACTTGCCGGAGGACACGCGAGCGACGCCGACGACGCTGCCCAGGGCCTGACCGAAACGAATCAGCTCGCTTTCGCGTGCCGTGCGAAACGATTTGCCCGTTGCGAGCATCGCGATCGCTTCGAGCAAGTTGCTTTTGCCTTGTGCGTTCGCGCCGATGAGCAGATTCAGACCCGGCGCCGGCGTCCACTCCAGCGACCCGTAATTGCGCAGGTTTGCGAGAGCGAGGTGCTCGAGCTGCAGCTTATTGCCGCAGCGGCATCAAGACGTACAGCAGCGTGCTTCCGGAAACCGGTTCCAGCGGACGAATCGCTGCCGGTGAGAGCGGCCCCAAGAACTCCATGACGGTTTGCGGTGAATCGACGTGCGTCAGGATCTCGACCAGATAGCGCGCGTTGAACGCGATCGTGAGATCTTCGCCGGTTTGCTCGACCTCGAGTTCTTCGAACGCGTTCCCTGCGACGTCGGAGTTCGCGGTGATGATCAAGTTTTGATTGGTGACCTGCATCTTCACCATGCTGGCGCGGTCGCCGGCGACGAGCTCTGCGCGGCGGAGTGCTCCGATCAGCAGCGCTCGTGTTGACGGTCGTCGAGCGGTCGAATTTTGCGGGGATGACTTGCTGGTAGTTCGGGTACTGTCCGTCGACCAGACGGACGACGATCGTGACTTCGCCCGCCGTGAGCGAGAGTTGATTGCCCTGCGTGCCGAGCGCCGTAAGCGTGACGCTCTCTGCGCTACCGAGATTACGTGCGGCTTCCGCGAGTGCGCGCGACGGGACGATGAACTTGAGCGCGGTGCCTTTGTGCGGTTCGTCGAGCGTCGTTTGCCATTTCGCCAGGCGATAGCCGTCGGTCGCGACCATCGTGAGCGCTGAGCCTTCCAGCTCGAGCAGCGTCCCCATCAGAACGGCTCCGCGTGCCTCTTCGCTCGATGCCGCGAAGATCGTCGAGTTCACGCCTTCCCGGAAACGTTTGGCCGGCGAGCGTGAACGTCGCGCCTTTTTGCGATGGACGGCAGCGGCGGGTACTCGTCGGCGGGCAGCGCGTGAAAATCATAGTTCGAGCGCTCGACCTTGACGCTTGCGCGCGTCGGCGTCCCGCTCAGCTCCAGCATTCCCGCCGGCAAGTTGCCCAGGTAGCCGCTGAAGAGCTTGGCCGGGATCGTCACGCGCCGGCTTCTTGAACCTCGGCCGGAAACGCGTGTTCGAGCGTTAGCTCGAGATCGGTGGCGCGGACGCGAATCTGTCCCTCGTCGCTGGTGAGCAACACGTTCGAGAGGATCGGCACCGTCGTGTGCGCGTTCACGATCTTGCTCGCCGCGCCGACCGCGGATGCGATGTCCTTGGTGCTACAGGTAAACTTCACTATCCACCGTTAGCGCGTCTTACGTATATTATATAGATATATATTAGAGTCGTGGTATCAGCAGTAAGCCGGTGAAACGTGGGGAGAACGTCGCCGCGCTTGATATGACGGGGGTTTGCGCGCGCGGATGGTTGTGGACGAGGAAGCCCGAGACTCCACAGTTTCAAGGTTGATACGTGCGGCGAAGTGTTATCCACCCTCAGCGGCTCGCCCTGTGTAGGCAGCGGTGGACGTGAAAGGGGATGCCTTTTACTCGCTTTGGACCAGTGCCATTAGGCTGCGAACCTTGTTGCGATAGACCTCGTCCCGCTGCATGAGCTCTTTGACCTTATCGCGCGCGTACATGATCGTCGTATGATCTTTCTTACCGAACTCACGCGCGATGTGCGGCAGGCTGCAATCAGTCAGCTCGCAGGCAAGATACATCGCGATCTGGCGCGGCACGGTTAGGCGTTGATCGCGCCGCTGGTTGTCCATCTCTTTGACGGTCAGCCCATGCGAGCGCGCCACCCGTTCCTTGATCAAGCTGATCGTGATCCGGCGCAGCGGTGCTTGCGCAATCTGATTCTTGAGGACTTCCGAAGCGAGGTCGACCGTGATCGGCGACTTCGTCAACGAAGCAAACGCCACGACGCGAATCAGCGCGCCTTCGAGCTCGCGGATGTTCGAGGGAATGACCTTCGCGATGAACATGCTGACTTCGTTGGGGACCGGGACTTTTTCGCTCTCGGCTTTCTTGCGCAGGATTGCTTCGCGCGTTTCCAAGTCGGGAGGCTGAATATCGGTGAGCAGTCCCCATTCGAAACGGGAACGCAGCCGGCTCTCGAGCGTTTGAATCTCCTTGGGCGGGCGGTCGCTGGAGATCACGAGCTGACGCAGCGCTTCGTGCAACGAGTTGAAGGTGTGAAAGAACTCCTCTTGGGTTTGTTCTTTGCCTTCCAAGAATTGAATGTCGTCGATCAAGAGCACGTCGACGTGTCGATACCGGTTACGGAATTCGACGGTCTGATTGTTTTTGATCGCGATGATGAACTCGTTGGTGAACTTTTCGCTCGAAACATAGACGACGTTCGCATTCGGATTCGCGATCAGGACGCGATGACCGATAGCGTGCATGAGGTGCGTCTTGCCCAGCCCCACGCCGCCGTATAAAAAGAGCGGATTGTAGGCTCGGGCCGGCGATTCGGCAACGGCTTGCGCAGCAGCGTGCGCAAAACGGTTGCTATTTCCAACGACGAATTCCTCGAACGTGTAGCGCGGATTGAGGTTTCCCGGGCGGATCTCTTCGGGTCCGGGGGCACGCGGGGTCGCGACGGCGGGGACGGCAGGCGCCTGGGGTTGCTCCTGCGGTTCCGGCTCATTTGCGACCACGAATTTCACCTCGATCTCGTAACCGAGCAAATCACGTAATGCCTCGATAATCGGTCCACGAAGACGCCCTTCTACCCAATCGCGGGCGAACGGCGTCGCAACGGCCAGCGTGATCTCGCTCCCGGTGATGTTCATCGGGCGCATCGGACGAAGCCACGTCTCGTAGACCGGCTTGGAATATCTCGGCTCCAGAGCCGAAAGCACCGATGACCAGAGCTCGGCACCGGTGATGCCGCGATCGACGAGTGAACTCATCCGAATATCTCAACCGCCGTTTTGAATCGTGCTTCCGTGTGCCGGCAATGCGAAGAGGGTCAATCCACTAAATCAGGCCGCTCGGAGTAGGCGGTAGCGTTAGCGGCCATAGGAGTGACTCCTGCGCAAAAACCGGAAAATCTTATCCACTTATCCACAGTCTTAATCTGCGCGAAAAACCCTTATATTTTGGGCTTTTTTGCAAGTTGTGGACGCAATGTCAGATGGCCTGATGGGGCGAAAATGCACGCTCTTGCGGGGCTTTGTTAGAAATGCGCACCTATGTTCTCCACAGCGTTGTCCACAGGTGTGGACAGACGGCGAAAAGCTCTCATTTCTGGATCGGAACTTGACCGGGGCCTCGCCCGGCCGGTATAATCGCACGCTGTTGTTCCCATCCCGAGGAGTGATCGTGAAGCGGACGTTCCAACCCCACAATCGGCGGCGCAAGCGAGTACACGGCTTCTTGTCTCGCATGGCGACCAAGAACGGCCGGCGCGTGATCGCGGCCCGCCGGAAAAAAGGCCGCAAGCGGCTCTCCGCCTAGGCCTATACGAGAGCCTGCGCGGCAGTGAGTTCGCCCGTCTCCGGCGGCGTGGACGCCGCGCGCAAGGCACCCACGTGATCGTCGTGGCTGCGCCGAGCCCTCAGGGCGACCGGCCGCGTCTGGCGGTCGTGACCACCAAAGGCTTCGGCGACGCCGTCGAACGTAATCGCGCCCGGCGCCGGCTGCGAGCCGCATTTGCCGGGCTCGAGAGCCCGCCCACGGGACTCGATCTCATCCTCACCGCGCGGATCTCGGCACGGACCGTCGCCTTCGCGCTCTTGTGCGAGGACTCTGCGCGCGGCGCTGGGACGGCTTTAGGTTGAAATCCGCGGTCTTGCTTCTCTTGCGAGGCTACAAGACGGTGGTCTCGCCGTTCTTGCCGGGGGCCTGCCGCTACTTTCCGAGTTGCTCGCAGTACGCGTATGAGGCTATAGAGAAGCACGGCGTATTGCGGGGAACGCGCCTCGCTGCGCTGCGACTCCTCCGCTGCCATCCGGGACACCCCGGCGGGGTCGATCCCGTTCCCTAGCCCACCGAAAGGCCATTCGTTGCTGCTCCTGCTGGCGTTTTCGAATCCGCTCGACCCGATCGTTAACGCCCTCTCCGACGTTCTGATATGGCTTACCGGGGTGACGCACAGCCTGGGCTGGAGTCTGGTCATCTTCGCGTTGCTCGTCAAGGCCGTGCTCTGGCCGCTTTCGCAGATGCAGTTCAAGTCGATGGCCGAGATGCAGAAGATTGCGCCGCAAGTGAAAAAGCTGCAAGCGCAATTCAAGGGCGATCCGCAGAAGATGAACGCGGAAGTGATGGGCTTGTACAAAGAGCATGGCGTCAATCCGATGGCGGGATGCTTGCCGCTCCTAATTCAGCTGCCGATTCTTTTCAGCTTGTACCGCGCGATCAACGCGCTGCACGATCAGTTCGCGCAACAAGGCTGGTTGTGGATCGGAACGCCTCTGTCGCACGCGTATCCGAAAATTCTCGGGACGAGTCTGGCAACGCCCGATATGATTTTGCTTGCGCTGTATGTCGTTTCGATGTACTTCAGCGTGCGCTACGGAACCGCGCCGGCTGCCGATCCGGCGCAAGCGCAACAGCAAAAGATCATGGCGTTCGTTTCGCCGGTGATCATTGCATGGGTCGGACGTTCGTGGTACTCCGCGCTGATTCTGTACTGGTTTTCCTTCAACGCGTTTTCGATGGGACAATCGTTCTATCTGTTGCGCAAATACGGGATGTACAACCGGGCGGCAGCGACTGCGGGCGCCGACGGCGACGCAAAAGACGTGACTCCACGTGAGGGTGCGAGCCGCCCGAACGGGAAGCTGACCGGCTCGAAAGGCGAAAGTGCGACCGCGCCTCGCAAGAAGCGTTCGCGGCGTTAAGGACAAGAATGGACAAAGATCTGCAAGACGATTCGAATCGCGACGAAGCTCCGGGAGCGCGGACGTACGGCCAACGCCGCCGCGCCGGACGCAGACCACCCGGCCCGCGCGAGGGGAACGGCGAGGGGCCGCGCCCTGCGCCGCAACGTGACCAAGCCGTTCCGGAGCCAGAAGAGGTCAAGCCGGCGCGCGAGCTGCTCGAGCAGATTCTCGAGCGGATGGGCATCGAGAGCGCCGAGGTCGCGTATATCCCGCGCACGGAAGGCGAATATCTCGAAGTGCGCGGCGCCGACCTCGCAAATTTGATCGGCCGCCACGGCAACACGCTCGAAGCGCTCAATCTCGTGTTCAACAACATCATAAACGTGGGCGTGCGTAGTGCGCGCCACTATTACACGATCGATGCCGAAGGCTATCGCGCACGACGCGCCGATCAGCTTAAGACAATCGCGCTGCAAACGCTCGAGCGTACGATTCGCGAAAAGCGCCCGATCAAGTTGGAGCCGATGCTCCCGTCCGAGCGAAAGATCATCCATCTTGCGCTTGCGGATAGTCCGTTCGTGCAAACGGAATCCGAGGGCGTCGAACCGGAACGGCGGGTCGTCGTCTCTCCCAAATAGAGACGATCGCTGCGATCGCGACGCCGCCAGGACGCGGCGCGGTCGCAATCATTCGTGTCAGCGGCGAGCGCACGCGCGATATCGCTGCGCACGTCTTTCGTTCTCATGGCAATCATTCACAACAACCGCTTGAACCACGGCTGGCAACACTCGGCGAAGTCATCGATGAACGCGGTGCAGCAATCGACCAAGGGCTCGCGCTCTTCTTCCCCGCGCCGCATTCCTATACGGGCGAAGACGTTCTCGAGCTGCACGTGCACGGTTCGCCGGTCGTTGCGCGTGAGACTCTCACGTCGGTGCTTGCATGCGGCGCACGCCTGGCTGCGCCCGGTGAATTCACACGTCGTGCGTTTCTGCGGGGCAAAATCGATTTATCGGCGGCAGAAGCGGTCGCGGATCTGATCGATGCCGAAACGCGCAGCGCCGCGCGCGCCGCCCGTGCGCATCTCGCCGGCGGTTTGCAAACCGAAGTCAACTCGGTGCGCGCGCACGTCGGCACGATCTTGGAAGAGCTTGCCGCGACGCTCGATTTTCCCGATGAAGTGACCGAACCGCCACGCGAGCGCTTACGCGGCGAGATCGAAGGCATCGGGGGCTATCTCTACGCGATGTCCCGGAGCTGGGAGATCGGACGGCTCGTGCGCGAGGGTCCGAGCGTCGCAATCGTCGGGCCGCCGAACGCCGGCAAATCCTCGCTCCTGAACGCCCTGCTCGGCGATGAACGCGCACTGGTCTCGGAGCACGCAGGCACGACACGCGATACGATCGAGGAATCGTTCGGAGTCGACGGGCTTCGCGTCCGGCTGATCGACACGGCCGGGATTCGCGAGCATACGGGTCAGCTCGAAGCGGCCGGTATCGCGCGCACCGAGCGTGCGCTCGAAGAGGCGCGCCTCGTGCTGGTCGTCGTCGACGGCTCGCGTCCGCTCGAACCGGGCGAGCTCGTGCTGCTCGGGCGCACGCGCGGCAAACGGCGCATCGTCATCTTCAACAAGCGCGATTTGGGTACGGCCGGATACGACGCGCGCGGAACCGACGAGGACGACGCCTTGCTGGTTAGCGTGCTTGACGCCGGCGACGTCACGCGCATTCGCGAAGCGATCGGCGGCGCATTCGACGTTCTGAACGACGTCGATCTCGAACGGCCGCATCTAGCCACGGCGCGCCAGGCCGACTGTGCGCTGGCAGCGCAGCGCGCGTTGATGAGCGCCGTGCAGACGCTCGAGGCTGGCGAGCCGGTCGACCTGATCACGCCGGATCTCGTCGAAGCCTACGGCGCGCTTGGCGAACTAACCGGTGACGCCGTCACCGAAGAGATTCTGGACGGCATTTTCGCCCGCTTTTGCATTGGAAAATGAACGATGAAACTTCGCGCCCGGTGCCCGCGTAGCAACGCGAGGAGGTAGCACGTGCAACACGGCGGCGCCACTTCGGCGCTCATTTACGTCCTCGTCATCGGCGCGGTCATTTACTTTCGCTTGTTGCGGCCGGTGCGGCTACGCGCGTCGCGATTGTGGGTCGGTCCGATACTGCTCGTGTTCGTCACACTGTTTTTGGTGTGGGAATCCTTTGAAGGCCACGTCGCAATTCCGGTGATCGCCGGTGCGGTCGTACTCGGATTCCTCCTTGGTTTTCCGCTCGGATTGCTGCGCGGCCGGCACACGAAGGTGCAACCCACGAGTCAGCCCGGCGTCCTGATCGTGCAGCCCTCGATCATCCCGCTCTCAATCTGGGGTATCGCGTTTTTGGCGCGATTTGCCGTTCGCTATTTCTTACCGCATGCGGGCACCACAGCGCTCGCATCGACTGACGGTCTGATCGCGTTTGCGCTTGGCTCGATCATCGGTGCGCGCTTCGTGATCGCGCAACGCTTCCGCGAGCTCGGCGCCGCGTGAACGAACGCGTGCTTTACGAGCACCGACAAACCGGCTGGCTGACCGTGATCGTTTTGTTTGCGATCGCCGCACTGATTTGCGTCGCGGCTTCCATCTCCGCACCATCGGAGCGTACGCTCTCATACAGTCTGGTTCCGATCGTCCTCGTGGTCGCTGCGCTTTTTTCGACACTGACGGTGCGTGTCACCGATAAACGAATGATGTGGTTCTTCGGCGTGCCGAGCATCGGTCGCAGCGTTCCGCTGAGCCAAATCGCATCGATTCGCGCAATAAAAACGACCATTTGGGAAGGTTGGGGGATTCATCTGACCTGGCGCGGCTGGGTCTGGAACGTCGCCGGTTTCAACGCCGTGCAGATCGTGCTGCGCAGCGGGACGCGTTTTGCAGTCGGTACGCCCGAACCACAAGCCGTCATCGATGCGGTACAATCCGCGGGTGGCGGTACACGATTGTAGCGGCGTAATCGTCGTCGGCGGCGGGCACGCGGGGCTGGAAGCAGCTCTTGCGAGCGCACGCCTTGGCGTTGAAACCCTGCTCGTCACCGGCGATCCGTCGAAGATCTGCACGCTGCCGTGCAATCCGAGCGTCGGCGGGAGTGCAAAGGGTCAACTGGTCCGCGAGATCGATGCTCTGGGCGGCGAGATGGGCGTCTTGATCGACGCGACCTCGCTGCACGTCCGCTGGCTGAACGAAAGCAAGGGCGCCGCCGTCCGCGCGCTGCGCGCGCAGGCCGACAAACCCGCTTATGCACGGCGCGCCCGCGAGCGTCTGGAGCGGCAAGCGAATCTGACGATCGTCCCTGCGATGGTCGACGGCATCGTGACGGAACTTGGCGCGGTCACAGGGGTTCGGACCGCCGACGGCCGGGTGTTGCGCGCCGCTGCCGTGGTGCTTGCGACGGGGACGTTTCTGGGCGGCAAGACCTTCCGCGGCGACGACGTGAAGGCCGAAGGCCGGTTCGGCGAAGCGCCCGCGATCGGTTTATCGGCCAGCCTGGCCGCGCTCGGATTTCCGCTCCGCCGGCTCAAGACCGGGACGCCGCCGCGCATCGATAAGACGACCGTCGATAAGACCGCGATGACGGTGCAACCACCGAGTACGGTGCCGTTGCCGTTCAGCTATCGCAGTAAGCCTGAATTCGCCGGTCCGCAGCTCCCGTGTTGGATCACGACGACGAGCGAGACGACGCACGCGCTGGTGCGCGAGAATCTGCACCGTTCGCCGCTTTACGGTCTCGATTTGATACGCGGGATCGGGCCGCGGTATTGTCCCTCGATCGAAGATAAAGTCATTAAATTCGCGCAAAATCCGTCGCATCAGATCTTCATCGAGCCCGAAGGTTGGGATGAACCGACGTACTACGTCGGCGGTTTCTCGACATCGCTTCCAGCCGACGTGCAAATCGAAATGCTGCACACGTTGCCGGGGCTCGAAAATTGCGTGATGCTGCGCGGCGGCTACGCCGTCGAATATGATTTCGTGCAGCCGACCGAGCTGCTCGCGTCCCTCGAGACGCGCCGTATCAGCGGCCTCTACCACTGCGGCCAGCTCAACGGCACGTCCGGCTATGAAGAAGCTGCTGCGCAAGGCCTGATCGCCGGGATCAATGCGGCACGCAGCCTACGCGGCGAGACGCCGTTCGTTCTCGCCCGGACCGATTCGTACATCGGAACGATGATCGACGACCTCACGACCAAGGGCGTCGATGAACCGTACCGGATGCTGACCTCGCGTGCAGAACATCGCGTCCTCTTGCGGCACGACAACGCCGATCTGCGCTTGACGCCGCGCGGCCGCGAGATCGGGCTCGTCGACGATGCCGCGTGGGATGCTTTCGTCAAACGGCGCCAACGGCTCGAGATGACGATCGCGCGCGCCGAACGCACGCGCCTCGACTTGGAGCGCATTGGCGATGCGAACTTCGAACGTGGAGCGACGGTTGCCGACGCTTTGCGCCGCCCCGAAATCGGCCCCGCCGACGTCGCCGCTTTTTTGGGTGCGGATGACGACGTCGAACGTGCCGCAATCGAGATCAAGCTTGCGGGTTACGTGCGGCGTCAAGAGCTCGCGATCGAGCGCGCACAGCGCGCCCAAGGCGATCCGATTCCGGGCGATTTTATCTACGATACGATTCGTGCGCTCTCGCACGAAGCGCGTGAAAAACTCATACGCCATAAGCCTGAAACGCTCGGTGCTGCGGCTCGTATTCCGGGCGTCACGCCGGCGGACGTCGCGATCCTCTCGCTGTTCGTTCACCGTCATCGGAAGGAACCCGTCGCCGCTCTGTGAGTGACGTGGCAAGCGCGCTCGCGCGTCACGGCGTACCACCGAACGCGGTCGAGCGCCTGGCGCGTTACGGTGAGCTTCTGCTCGAGCGCAATCGAGAATTTAATCTGACGGGCGCGCGGGACGCGGAGGCGATCGCACTACACATTGTCGATGCGCTCACGCTTCTGCCGTTCATTACAACGGGCGGAGAGCTGATCGACGTCGGCGCCGGCGGGGGTCTGCCGGGAATTCCGCTTGCGATCGTGCGCGGGATTCGTGTGACCTCGGTCGATGCGACCGCCAAGAAAATCGCGTTCGTTTCCGAAACGATGCAACGGCTCGAGATCGGAGGCGAAGCTATTGCCGCGCGTGCGGAAAATCTCGCGCGCGAGGCGGGTTTTCGCGAGCGATTTACCTACGCGACGGGCCGTGCGCTTGGATCCGCATCGGCTGTCGTCGAGCTGACGCTCCCGTTTGTGGCAATCGGGGGATGCGTGTTGCTGCAACGCGGAGCAATAGGCGATGCGGAGCGTGCAGCGGTTGCGGAAACTGCACTTGCCTTGGGAGGCGAGTTAAGCGATGAGTTGCCGGTCGAAGGGGAACGTCGTATCCTGATCGTCACCAAGCGATCTCCGACGCCTGCGCGCTTTCCACGCCGCGTCGGTACCGCGCAACACCGGCCACTATCTTCGTGAAACACGCTCTCGACGAATCGCTCGCAGCCTGGTTACCGCCGGGCTCGCTGTATTCGGTCGGTGGGCGCGTCCGCGACGAGCTGCGGGCACAGCTTGAGGGCGTTCCGGATCGCTCGAAAGACTTCGATTACGTCGTAGTCGGGGTGGCGCAGGACGAGCTGATTGCGCGGCTCGTCGGCCACGGCAAGGTCGATCTCGTCGGCGCCGCGTTTTCCGTCATCAAGTTCTCTTCCGGCGTTGGGAATGCCGATCTCGCGCTTCCTCGTCGTGAGGTCTCGACCGGCAGCGGGCATCGCGATTTCAAGATTCTGTCCTCGCCCGAGATCAGGCTCGAAGACGATCTCGCGCGGCGCGATTTCCGCATGAACATGCTGGCGCGCGCGTTGCCGTCCGGCGAGCTGGTCGATCCGTACGGGGGCGCCAAAGACATCCGTTCGCGATGCATCGACATCGTGCGCGACGAGACATTCGAAGAGGATCCGTTGCGGATGTTTCGAGCGGCGCAGTTCGCGGCGCGATTTCGCTACGCGCTCTCTCCGACCGCGATCAAGGCCATGCGCGCATCCGCGCATCTTGCTGGAACCATTTCGGCTGAGCGCATTTCGGACGAGCTCCTAAAGCTGCTGGGTGCGGAGCGGCCCTCGATCGGCTTCGCGCTCCTCGCCGAGACCGGCGTGCTCGAGCACGTCTGGCCGGAGTTGCTCGAGGGTGACGGCGTCATGCAGAACCGTTGGCACCGCTTTGACGTCTGGCGCCATTCGCTCGCAACGCTCGATGCCGTCCCGCCCGGTGATCCGGTCATTCGCCTCGCGGCGCTCTTGCACGATGTGGCGAAGCCCCGCACCAAAGACGGCCCGCACTTTTACCGCCACGAGATCAGCGGGGAGACGATGGGCCGGGAAATGCTCGAGCGGCTACGCTTTCCGGGGCAGACCTCCGAGATAGTCTCGGCGCTTGTCCGCCATCACATGTACGTCGCCGATCCCGATCTCGCGCCGGCCACGATCCGGCGCTTCATCCGGCGCGTTGGTCCCGAGCATTTGAGCGGTCTCTTTGCGCTGCGGCATGCGGACATCGTCGGGAGCGGCCTTCCCGATCGCGGCGGCAACGACGTCTTCGAAGCGCGCGTCTGGAACGTGCTTTCGGAACGGCCGCCGATGACCGTTAAAGACCTTGCCGTTTCCGGCGATGACGTGATCGAGGTCTTGGTTGCCGAGAATGTCTTGCCGCCCGATTCGAAGGGCGGGCCGGAGGTCGGGGACGTTTTGCAGCGGCTTTTGGACGCCGTTACGGAGCACCCCGAACGGAATAAGCGCGAGCTTCTTCTGGATATAGCGCGGAACGCGATTGCCGACATCCTGACGCGCTGAATCCTTGCAGTGTTCCCCGGGGAACATCCACCCCCGGAACGAACGGCGGCACCCAGGAATGGGTCGCATAGTCGCGGTTGTCAATCAAAAAGGCGGGGTCGGCAAAAGCACCACCGCAGTCAACTTAAGCGCTTGCCTTGCACTACTTGGTAAGCGTATTTTACTGGTCGACATCGACCCACAAGGGAACGCCACAACGGGGCTTGGGATCGACAAGCGCACTATTGAGAATGATTCTTATGCGCTACTGCTCGGGGAGATCGGCGCCACCTCGGCGATCATCCCGACCGACGTCGAGAATCTCTCGATCATCCCCGCGACCTCGAATTTGGCCGGCGCCGAGGTCGAGCTCGTCTCAGCCCTGGCTCGCGAGACCCGGTTGCGGCAAGCGCTTGCTGAAGTCGTTGACCGGTACGACTACGTTTTTGTCGATTGTCCGCCCTCGCTCGGTCTCCTAACGATCAACGCGCTCGTTGCTGCGGACCAAATGATCATCCCGATTCAGGCCGAGTTCTATGCGCTCGAAGGTCTCTCGCAACTGACCGCAATCGTGCAGCGCGTCAAAGAAGCACTCAATCCGCGCTTGGAGATTCTCGGCGTGCTTGTGACGATGTATGACGGCCGCACGCGGCTCGCCGTCGAAGTTGTCGATGAAGTGCTGCGTTATTTTCCCGACCACGTTTTCAAGACGCAAATTCCGCGTAATATTCGACTTTCCGAAGCGCCGTCGTTCGGAAAACCGGTCGTGCTTTTCGACGTGCGCAGCCGCGGCGCGCAAGCGTATCTTGATTTAGCGCGCGAAGTCGCCGCGCTCGAAACCGTCTCCTAGTGGCCAGACGCGGGCTCGGTCGCGGACTCGGCGCGCTGCTCGGCGATGCGCAGCCGGTTGTACGTGAACGTCCGCAAGGCGCAAACGAAATTCCGATCGATGCAATCGTTCCGAATCCGCATCAACCGCGCACGACGTTCGAGGCGGATGCGCTCGAAGGATTGCGAAGCTCGATTGCGGCGTTCGGCGTGCTGGTTCCGATTTTGGTGCGAAAGCGCGGGGATCGTTACGAGCTCATTGCAGGCGAACGCCGCTGGCGCGCAGCCGCAGCTGCCGGATTACGAACGATGCCTGCGATCGTTCGCGATGCGGAAGATCAGCAGAGCCTCGAGCTTGCGATGGTCGAGAATTTGCAACGCGAAGATCTCGATGCGCTCGAAGAAGCGATGGGCTACCAGCATCTCATCGACGATTACGGCTACACGCAAGAGCGTGTCGCCGAACGCGTCGGACGCGCCCGGCCCTCGGTTGCAAACGCGCTACGCTTGCTGGCGCTCGCCGAACCGATTCAGGCTCTCATTCGCGCGCGACAACTCTCGCCGGGCCACGCCAAAGCATTGCTCTCGTTCCCCGAAAAAGACCGCGTCGCGATCGCGGAGCGTGCCGCGCGCGAAGGCACATCGGTTCGCGTCCTGGAGCGCTTAGCGCAGCGACTCGGTCTGCCGCCGAAGAAGCGCGCGGCTGCCGGCGTCGACGATCTGAACGACGTCGCCGACCAATTGCGGCACCGGCTCGGTTCGCGGATCACCTTTGTCCGGGCGAAGAAGGGCGGCCGTATCGAGATTCGCTTCACCGACGAATCCGATTTGATTCGAATCGTCGACATTCTCTTAGGCCAGGCGTGACGCTGCGCGCGCTCGCGGCCCTCGTCGCGATGCTCGCACTTTTGACTGTTACACAGCGGCGTTCGCTCGCCGCGCCGCCGCCCAGCGGTCCGGCCGTCGAGGTTGCGCTCGCGTACGCGCGTGCCGTCGGCAGCGGCGCGTACGAAAAAGCTTACACCATGCTGACCGCGGCGATGCAGCGTTATTTCGGCAGCCTACGTAATTACGAGTCGGTCTTCGTTGCGGAGCGCTTCAGCGCGACCGATCCCAAAGCGGTGCGCGTGGAACATGCCAAGGGCGCGCAGATCGTGACGTTGCGCGAATCGATTGCGTTTCTAAATCACGGGACGCAGCAGCTCGGGCATGGGCGGCTCGAATTGCGCTATCGCATCGTCCGTGAAGGCGAGGGGTATCGCGTCGATGACGAGGGACATCCTTATCGTTCGTACGTTGCCGGTGGTGACTTGGGCGTCAATCGCAAGGGCGTGAAGATCATCGTCCGCGAGCTCGCCTTTTATCCGCGACGCATCGAGCTGGCGTTAACTTTCGAGAATGACGGCAATGCATTCGTCACGTTCTTACCGTACGGGCGCACGCTCTTGCGCGACGGTTCGAACGTCTATCATCCGCTCGATACGCGCAACTGGTTGCTTACGGATCGCCAACTTTTTCTCGGCCTACGTCTTGCGCCGAATGCGCGTTATACCGGGCAAATTGACTTTCTAACACCCGGCCGGCTCGACGATCGAGCGCGCACGTACGATCTCACCCTCGCACCTGCGTTGCCTGAGGGCGCAGACCAACCGATTGAATTCGTTTTGCCGCCCATTGCCGTTCCCGCTCGCTAAAGGAACCATCCCAAAACGTGTGCAACGGCGCCTCTTCATGCGTCGTCTTGCTTTGACGCTGTTCATCGCTGCAACGATTGCATTGCCGGCGTGCGCCAACGGATACGGCGGCTCGTCGCTCGGCAGCGAGAGCAATCAACCGACCTCGATCGTTTTCACGAACTCGTCAGGCTCGCACGTCAGCTTTTTTAAAGTCGCGCCCGATTCGATGACGCCACTTGCAGTAACCGCAGCCGGCGGCAAAGACGCGACATTCACATGGTCGATCCGCTACGGTACGACGACGGACACGTATCAGCTCGTCGACACGAGGACCGGTCTGATCACGTATCCCTCGTGTCCGGCTGTTCCCGAGAGCGCAAACGCGGCGGCGGGTGCGCTCGTCGCGACGGTCTCGACGGTCCGCGTTCTGCCGTCGGCGCTCGCAACGCCCGCCGAAACGGTGCCGCCTCCGGTTTACTGTTTGGTGCTGACGGCGAGGGCGAACAAGAATGTCAGCGCACCGGTCACCGTCCTCGTCAGCAATTAGTCGAACGGCGCAGCTGCGCGGCATCTACGCGATCCTCGACGCGGCGGAAGGCGACGTCCTCGCGCAGCTCGATGACGTTTTGGCGGCCGGCATTCGCGTCGTGCAGTACCGAAGCAAGACTGGGGCGCAGCGCGACGTGCTGGTCCGTGCCTGGGAGCGCAGCCGCGCGTCCGGAGCGCTCTTGATCGTCAACGACGACGTCGGACTCATCGATCGCGCCGACGGCGTCCATCTGGGACAAGAAGATCTCGCGCTGCTCGACGCGGCCGGCCTGCGGGCGCGAGCCCACGGCAAAATCATCGGGATCTCGTGCCCCGACATTCCGAGCGCGTACGCCGCGCTTGCTCTCGGCGCCGATTACATCGGGGTCGGCGCGATGTACGCGACCGGGACGAAACACGACGCCGGCGAGCCGATCGGCCCGGACGGAATCCGCGCAGCCGTTCGAACCGTCGATCTTCCCGTCGTGGCAATCGGAGGCATTACGCTCGAGCGCATAGCGGAAGTTCGCTCGACCGGCGCCGCAATGGCCGCCGTAATCACTGCGATATCACGCGCCCCCGACCGGATTGCTGCGGCGCGCGCGTTGGTCGATGCATGGGCGCGCTGACGCTCTGCTCGATTGGGACCACGCATCCGCTGAACATCGCCGGCATCGGACTCGATGCCCGGATCGCGCAGCGGCTCGAGACCCGGCACGTAATGGTCGTCGCGGGTGTCTCCGCGCAAGGCGCCGGCGAACATACTGCTCAGGCGGTCGATCCGGCGATCGTCGCCGCGCAACTTCGCACGATTCGCTCGGCGCAGCCGGATGCGTACCGGATCGGGGCGTTGCTCTCGCCGGAAAGCGTCCTGGCCGTCGCCGCGGGACTCGAGGACGCTCGGGTCCCGATCGTCTGCGATCCGGTCCTGGCGAGCAGCGATGGACTCGTCTTCGCTGACGACGCGACGATCGAGAAGTTGCGCAAGCTCTTTGCGTCGTGCACGCTCGTGACGCCGAATCTGGCTGAAGCCTCGCGCTTGTGCGGCTTTCCCGTGAACGATCGCGCGACGATGGCCGGCGCGGCGCATACGCTTGTCGAGCGCGATCATGCGCGCGGCGCGCTCGTTACCGGCGGCCATCTCGATCTTGAAGCGAGCGATATTCTCTACGCAGACGGGAAAACGACAACGTTTGAGGGGACGCGAATCGCGGGTGGAATGCGTGGGACCGGCTGCGCCCTTGCGGCCGCTACTGCAATTTATCTTGCGCGCGGTGAGAACGTCATCGACGCGATTACGGCCGCGCGAGCGCTCGTGCGCGATGCGATCGCGAATAGCACGCAGTGGAACGGCGAACGGGTATGGCCGTACTGATGCGCGAACGGGCGCGAAATCCATGAGGGTCATGTCAGGAATGCGCTCGACCGGCCGTTTGCATATCGGTCACTTAGTCGGAGCGCTCACGAGTTGGGCGGAGCTTTCGCGAACGGCGGACGCGTATTTCGAGATCGCGGATCTGCATGCGTACACGACGCTTTTTCAGCATCCGGACGAAATTCGCGCGGCGCGCGAGGACATGGTGCGCGATTGGATCGCAGCCGGCGTCGATCCCCAGAAATCGACGATCTATCTGCAATCCGGAGTACCTGAAATCAGCGAGCTGCACGTGCTGCTTTCGATGGTAACGCCGGTCTCGTGGCTCGAACGCACGCCGACATATAAGGAACAAATCGAAGCGCTCGGCCCCGATATCGCGACGTACGGCTTTCTTGGTTATCCGCTCTTGCAGTTGTGCGACATCGCCGTCTTTCGCGGCGAGAAGGTTCCGGTCGGACGCGATCAGGTCGCGCATCTGGAGCTCGGGCGCGAGATCGTCCGGCGCTTCAATCGCTACTACGGCGACACGCTGGTCGAACCGCAGGCCTTGCTGACGGATTTTCCGGCGGTGCCCGGCACCGACGGACGCAAGATGTCGAAATCATACGGTAATACGATCGACATCGCCGACGACGAAGAGACGACGACCAAAAAGGTCCGTTCGATGTTTACCGATCCCGAGAAGATTCGCCGCAACGATCCCGGACGTCCGGAGATATGCCCGGTCTACGCGCTACACCAAATCGTCAACAACGCGCGCACGCCATGGATTGCCGAGAACTGCCGTTCCGGGGCGCTGGGCTGCGTGGATTGCAAGAGCGAGCTCGCCGTAAAGCTCAATGACTTTCTGCGTCCGATACGCGAACGCCGCGCATCGATCGACGACGCGACGATCGGCAAGATCATCGCCGAAGGCACGAAAAAAGCGCGCATCGTCGCAAGCCAAACGCTTGCCGACGTCAAGCGCGCCATGAAACTTCTGTGAGGAGCGCGGGTGCGAAAAATGCTCGCTCGTTTCCGGGAGCTAACGGCCCTCCAGGCCGTTTGATCGCGCCCTTAAACTAACCCTTAAATTTGGGGAGCGTCTCGCGAATGCGGTCGAGCGCGATGCGGAGGTTCTCGACCGAGTTCGCGTACGAGAAGCGGATGTAGCCGCGTCCGCCTTCACCGAAGCACGAACCACCGAGGCCTGCAACGCCGCCCTCTTCGAGCAAGAACGTCGCAAGCTTGCGATCGTCGTGCGTGATCTCTTGCACGTTGACGAACGCATAGAACGCGCCTTCGGGTGACTTGCAGTGCATACCGGGAATCGAGTTGATCCCACTGATGATCTCATCGCGCCGCTCGCGGAAGGTTTCGGTCATCTCGAGGACCGGCTCGTCGGGTCCGTTCAGCGCCGCGATGCCGGCGCGCTGCACGAAGGTAGCGACGCACGAGAACGTGTTGTTGTTGAAAAGCGAGACCGTGCGCGCAAGTTCTTCGGGCATGATGCCGTAACCGAGGCGCCAGCCCGTCATCGCGTAGGCCTTCGAGAAGCCGTCGATGATCACGCTGCGTTCGCGCATGCCGTCCAGCTGCGCGAGCGAGACGAACGTGCTGCCGTAGAGAGTGCGGCAATAGATCTCATCGGAGATTACGATGAAGCCCCACTTGTGTGCGAGATCAGCGACGACTTGAAAATCTTCCAAGCCGAGGACGCCGCCGGTCGGATTGTGCGGTGAGTTCAACACGACGACTTTGGTCCGGTTGCTGACCTTCGCGGAGAGCTCGTCGAGATCGAGCCGCCAGTCTTTCGACTCGAGCAGCTTGACTGGGACGAGATTCGCTTGCAGGTACGAGGCGCACGATGCATACGCCGGATAGCTCGGATCGGCTGCAACCATTTCGTCGCCCGGGTCGAGCAACGCGGAAAGCGTGTTCCAAATGATGGGTTTCGCGCCGGGACCAACGACGACGTTCTCACGCTTCCAGGGTTCGATGCCGCGCAGCTTTGCAGCAAACGAAGCGATCGCGTCGCGCAGCTCGGGGATTCCGGCCGATGGCGTGTAGTGCGAATAGTTTTGTTCGATCGCTTGGATTCCGGCTCGCTTGATATGCTCCGGCGTGTTGAAATCAGGCTCACCGATCTCGAGGTGCACGACGCTGCGTCCTTGTGCTTCGAGCTCGCGCGCGCGCGCAAGAACTTCAAACGCGGCTTCACTTCCGAGTCGATCGACTGCTTCACAGAGCAGACCGGCATGGTACGCAGCAAGTGTCGTCATGCCGGGCGAGTTCTCCGAATGAAAGTACCCTGCCTTTGCCGTGCTGCGACGTGCAAATTTTGATCGGAGGGTGCGCACCGTAACGACCGAACCGGCCGCCTATGCTCGAGTTGGACGCCACGCTCGAAAAATCGACGATCGAAGCCGGTCAGCGCACGACGTTACGAATCCACGTCCACAATCCCGGGGATGATTGCACGAGCGACACGAGCTTGGTAGTTCGTGCGCCGGTCTCGGTTGCGCTGGTGTCGACCGGACCATATGTTTGTTCGTACGTTGCGCGGAACGAGGTCGAGCTGTCGCTGCCGGCACCGCTGCGCGCCCAGCGGCACGATTTTGCAGTCGACGTGTACGCGCTCGCACCCGGCGATGCAGAGATTACCGTGTCGATCGAATGCGACGGCATATGCCGCGAGCACAGTGCGCGCTGCACCGTTTATGGCGAAGCGGCGTTTGCTCCGGACGCAAATCGCATCGAGATCTTCGAGAACGAAGCTGCCGCCGGCGACGCCGTGTGCGGACGCGCGATCCTTACGAACACGGGCAGCACATCCGCGAACGTCGTGGCGCTGCATGCGGGCGGCGACCTGCGGGAAGTCGCCTTCGACACGCTGCTTCCGTTTGAGATCGATCCCGGCACGCGCCGCACGGTCGGAATTCGCGCGCGGCTAGCAGACACGGCACTGGATGGAACGCCGCAATCTCTGCGCGTATCGTGCCGCACCGCGACCGAGAGCTTCGAACTTGGCGAAGCGCGCCTCCTTGCGCGCAATCACGCGCGTCTCGAAGGCTCGATCGAGCCGCTCGGATATGCCGACGTTGCGGTCGCGCCCGGCGATCGTGTCGAGTGGTGCGTAAGCTTGGCGAACGCCGGCGGAGCGGATGCGGATTTCACGATTGCTTTGCACGTCGCGGGCGGAGTTTATGTTCCCGGAAGTACGCGCATTGAAGGTGTGCGCGCGCTCGATCGAGGCGGGACGTCACCGCTCTGGTCGCGCGAGGGAATGCGGATCGAGCGTTTACAGCGCGGTGCGGTGATGAAGCTCGAGTTTGCAGCGGTGGCCGATGCCGGAGCCGACGTGACGAGCATGAGCATCTTGGCTCGTGCGTGCTGTGAAGGCCGTGAATCGCTCTTCGAGTCGCCGGCGATCGGACTCGCCGACTGCTGCGACGTGCCGACACTTCCATTTAGCGTCGAGGGTGTCGCCCTGCGCCTCGTAACGATGCCGTCGCTCGGCGCACCGCCGGCGCCGTCGTCGCGCATGCACCGTTCGGCGGCAGCCCCCCTCGAGGCCGCAATGGCGAGTTATCTTGCCGGCCTGAACGGATTGATGCGCCACGTATGGGCGCTCGCCGTCCTCTGCGCGGACGAGTGCGAAGAGCCGGATCTCGACGCACATCTGAAGGAGAACCGGATCGCACTACGCAGCGTCTTCGATCGCCTGGCGATCAAATTGCGCATGCCGCACTACCCGGTGTGTGCCGACGACGTTCTCGATTCGGCCGCCGAGGAAGCGCTGGGCGCATGCGGGGTCGGCGCGGGCCCGCTCGGGGCGCGATTGGCGAACGTAACGCAGCTCATCGCATCCGAACGCGACGAGTACCCGGAATTTGCGGCCTATCGCGACGCGCTGCGCGCGACCTTGGCGGGTCTCCGCGACGATGCGGCGTTCATCGATGCCCTCGTCACGGCGCAGCCCGCACTCGATACACGTCTGGACACCGTCGTGGAACGTGAGACCGGAGTGCATGTATGATCGTCAAACTCGTATTCGTCCCTTCGTTCTTCGTCATCATCGGTTTGGTGTTGCTCGGTATCGCGATGCTCAGCCCGGTGCGAGTGGAATCGAAGCAGGTAAGCAGGCAGACGGCGCCGTTCGAACGGATTCGAGAGCTCGAGCGACTTGCGCGCGGACCCTCCGCGGTGCACGAACTTCGCGGTGCGCTTTCGGACCCGGACCCCCGGGTTTCTGCGGTCGCAGCAATCCTTTTACGGGATTGCAAGGCATAGCACAAGCGGGTCCCCGCTTGGAGGCGATGACGCCCACCGAAGGGAAGCGCCGCACCGTGGAAAGCGTCGAACCGACCGCGGTCGATTCAGGCGAAAAGCCAAGAGCCGCGGGTGGTGTACCGGACTTCGCAAGAGACGCCGCCACGATCGCAGAGTATGACGCCGCAAAGGCGCGCTTTGAACGGTCGGAGATTTCGCACGCCGAAAGCGCGGTTCGCGCTTCGTACACGCGCAAGCGCGCCGGCGTGCTCGCCGAGATTGCGGCCGCCGCAAACGCGCTCGAAGAACGGAAGAAGATTGCCGAGCGCAATCTGAAGGGCTACGCCGAGTCGTATCCGCGGCACGTTCGCGGGAATCAAATCGAGCGTCCCGGCTTCTTTGAATGGCTCTTCAGCTTCGGCGGCGCGTCACGGCTCTATAACTCTGCGGCTCGGTCTTCACAAGACGTCGTCAACGCGCAAGCGACCTACCGCCGGCGTCAACGTTGGGAAGAAGAGCTCGAAAACTGGCTGCGCCGTTCGATTCACCGCGTCACGGTTGAATTAAAAGAACGCGCCGGCTCGCAAGAATGGCTCGATAAGTTTCATTCGCGTCCGGAAGTGGCCGATCTGTGGCGTCGCGTACAAGCGATTCGCGAAGATCGTGAAGCTTACGGGCAACGTCTCGCCAGCGGCGACGTCTCACCGATCGAACAGCGCGATCGCTATATCGGCGAGAACAAGATCGTTCCGCTGCGTCCGCCGTTCGACGGCATGATGATCGACGACATCATGAACTTCGGCGATATCTCGGTTTGGCTGTTCCAGGATTTGCAGACAAACCGGTTTTGGCTGCCCTACGATCGGCGCCTGGAAAACCTGATCGATTCCGTCTTCGATACGTATCGTCTCGTCGACGATCTCAAAGCGAAGTTCAATCGCTCGGACGACGGACGCCGTTTCACGCCGCTCGATCACTATCTGCGCCGTCTGCGCGACGAAACCGACGCACGCGTCGAGTGGCGCAAGCGCACGACGAATTTGCGCACGCAAAAAGACGTCGCGCGCGATTCACCGATCGACGAGCCCGAGGACAAGAAAGTCCTCGATCTGCTCGCCTCGCTCGCAGCAACCAGTCCGCAAGAGACCGGCCAATAATTTAGATCTTCTTGCGGAAGTATTCCGCGAGGATTTTTTGGGCGATGGGTCCGGCAACGTTCGCACCGTAACCACCGGAGCGTTCGACGAAGATCGCCATCGCGAGCTTCGGATGATTTGCGGGCGCAAAGCAGACGAACCACGTCGTGTTAGGTCCGTTGCCGCCGTCGGTTTGCACGGTCCCCGTTTTTCCGCCGTAGGGTAAGCCCGGGATCGCGAGCCCGTATCCCGTCCCAATCGAGCTCGTCACGCGGTCCATGCCTTCACGGATTTCTTTGAGCGATTCTTGCGTGACCGGGACTTCGCGGATGATCTGGTTGTCGAAGCGCTTGACGATGGTCCCCGTCGGCGTGCGAATTTCCTGGACGACGTGCGGACGATAGAGCGTTCCCCCGTTGACGACGGTCGCGGCCACGTTGGCCATCTGCAAGGGCGTGGCTTGCATCGCGCCTTGTCCGATCGCCAGCTGGCAGACGTCGCTCGGCTCGAGCGGAACGCCGTAGACCTTGCGCGTCCACTCGTCGGTCGGCCAATTGCCGGCGTATTCGCCGGGAAGATCGATGCCGCTGAGCGCCCCGAGCCCGAACTGCAGTGCGTAGTAGCGAAGACGCGTGTGACCGAGGCGATCTCCGAGTTGGTAGAAGTACCCGTCGCTCGATGCAGCGAGTGCTTCCGTGAACTCGGCGTTCCCAAGTCCGCCGGCGGCCAGATCGACGAAGTGCACGCCGTGGCAATCCCAGGCACCGGAGTCATAGAGCACTTGGTGCGGCTTGATGACGCCGGATGAGATCGCTGCGGAGCCGGTGACCATCTTGAAGGTCGAGCCGGTCGGTGTAGCCGCGCCGATGGCGCGGTTGTAGAGCGGGCGCAGCGGGTCGAGTATGTAGTGCGCGTACTCCTTCGGGGAGATCGGCGTTGCGAAGTCATTCGGATCGAAGGTCGGCAGCGAGACCATGGCCAGGACACCGCCGCTGTACGGATCGAGAATCACGAGCGCGCCCGAGAGCCGTTTGACGCCGCGGGTCTTGGCCCACGATTTCAGGCCGTCCGCGAGCGCGCGCTGCGCGATTTGCTGCAAGCGCAGATCGATCGTCGTAACGAGTACGTCGCCGGGCTTTGATTTAACGAATTTTTCGTCGCCGACGACCGCGCCCCAGGCGTTGACCATGACTTGCTGGCCGCCCGGCGTTCCTTTCAGATACGCGTCATAGGTGTTCTCGAGCCCATCTTTTCCGACGACGTCGTTCGGCGTGTAGTGTTCGCTTTTGCGCTTTTCGTATTCGTCTTCGGAGATCTGACCGACGTATCCGAACACGTCCGCCGCGAGCTTGCCGTACGGATAGTTGCGAACGGGTTGCTCTTCGAGATCGACGCCGGAAAGATCGGGCTGCATTTCGGCTAGCCGTGCCATTTGCGACGTGTGCAAATCGCTGGCCAAGATCACGGGCCCGTAGGGCTCATAGGTTTGGACTTGCGCGAAGTTTTCATAGTTGACGTCGTGATGATGGTAGAGGCGATGCCACAGGTCGGCTTGCGGAATTTCCAGTGTCGTGGAAAGATCGACGATCGTCGACTTGATGTCTTTGATTTGCGAGGGGATCAGCGCGACGACGAACGACGGACGGCTTCGCACCATGATCCGGTCATTGCGGTCTAAAATCAATCCGCGCGGTGCGGCAACGGGAATCAAACGGACTTGGTTTGCGCGCGCCGCAGCGGCATACACTTTGCCGTCGATCAGTTGCACGTACGTCAAACGCGCGATGATCGCCGCGATCGCGATCACGACGATGAAGAAGAACCCGCCCATGCGGGAGATGCCGCGATAGATCACGCGCTCACCGCGTGATGAAGCGCCAGCGCGCCCAGACGACGATCATCGCGACGACCGCGGTGTAGAGGGCCGATGCGATTGCGATCTTCGTGTAGTGCATGCCGAGACCGACTTGAAAGCCCTCCAGCGAAAGAACGGCCCAGTAGAGTCCCTCTCGCACCAGCACCGCAACGACGAGCAGCGCAGCGAAGATCGAGGGTGAATCGGCGAACATCAGGCGTGCGGCACCCGAGATGCCAAGCGCGGTGATGGACGTTGCGATTGTCCACGCCGCACCGGTGTTGCCACCCAATGCGTCTTCGATCAAACCACCGGCCGTGCCGAGTAGGATTGCGCCCGCCGTTCCGGAGCGCAGCGCATACGTCGCGACAACCAAAAAGACCAGGCTGGGCACGGCGCTGCGAAATGCGATGTAATGAACGAGCGTGGCTTGCAGAAAGCCGGCCGCTATCAGCCAGATCGCAGCTGCGCGCCAATCCGTCGGAAGCCGGGTGGCGTGTGCTTGTGCGTTGCTATTTCGGAAGGATAACAACATGATCGAGGCGTCCGAACGCGACTGCGGGTTCGACGATTGCCTGCTGGTCGAGCGCACCTGCGGGCATCGGCGTTACCGAGGCGACGCGTCCGATCAAAAGGCCGGCGTGAAACGAACGGCCTTCACCGGTAACGACGGCGTCGCCGGCGTGCAGATGTGCGTCTTGCGATACGTAGTGTAGGTTCACGCGTGTCAGCGTCCCGGTCGCGATTCCCCACCAGCGTCCGTTCTGCAGAATCGCCGGCAAGTTGCTCGTGTAGTCGGTGATCAAGAGAACCTTGCTACTGAGCGCGTCGGCTTCGACGACCCGTCCGACCACGCCGTCGGGCGTTCACGACGCCGTCATCGACGGAGACGCCGGAACGTGTCCCTTTGTTCACCGTGACGACCTGCGATTTGTTTTCGGGATCGAATCCGATTACGAGCGCCGGTATGCCGGTCGGGTAGAGCGCAGCCGCGTCCTGTACGGCCTCGCGCGACGGGACGCGTGCAAGCGTTTCTTGCAAGGTTGCGTTCTCGGTTTGCAGCTTGGCGTCTGCAGCGCGCAGCTGCTCGTTCTCGCGTTCGAGCTGCGGCAGCGCGATCACGTACCCGACGGCCTCGCGCGAGCCTGAAATCGACGCGCTCAGCGCAAACTCGAGATAGGCGTACGTCGAGGTTATTGCGTTGCTGAGAGGGCTCGTGCGTCCTTGCCGTGCGAATTCAAGTTGAACGAGTGCGACGAGACCGGCGGCGATGATCGCGCCGATTACGGCGAATAGCTTTCTCTCATCCCGATACGTAAAGATTGATACCACCTCGTCAAACGATCCGCGGACGGACCGAGACGCTCGAGCAACGTTGGAATTCCGAGCACTTCACCCGCTCCACGTGCAACGCACTCGAGCGGATCGGGTGCGACGATCGTGGGGACATTGGTACGCAAACTGAGTTCGCCGGCGAGTCCCGTAATTTGCGCGCCTCCGCCCGTCAGCGTGATACCGTTTTCGAGTAAATCCGCCGCGAGATCCGGTGGTGTTTGCTCGAGAACCGACCACACTGCACGGGTGATGCGATCGATGCCTTCCGCCATGCGCTTCGCCGACCAATGCTTCGCTCACTTCGCGTGCGCGCGGCGCACCGGCAGCATTGTCGAAGCCGCTGACGCGCATTGCCGCTCGCCCGGGCGGGCGACCGGCATACCCTAGCTTGATTTTCAACGCCTCTGCCGTCAGTGGTCCGATCTGAAAACGGTCGTGACGCAGCCGCGTGATGATCGCATTGTCCAGATAGTCGCCGCCGACTTTGACCGAGTGCAGCGCGACGACGCCGGAGAGCGCAAGAACCGCGATCTCGGTCGTCCCACCGCCGATGTCGACCACCATTTTGCCGCTGGTCGTCGTAATGTCGAGGCCTGCGCCGAGCGCCGCCGCGACGGCTTGCGGCAAAAATGTCGTGGCGCGGGCACCGGCAGCCGCGGCCGCTTCCTCGACGGCCTTGCACTCGATGTCGGTCGCGCACCCGGGGACGCAGGCGACGACGCGCGGCAACAGTTTCGGTCGGGCGGCCGAGGCGCGGTTCACCATCGTTTCGATCAAGATGTGGGCGGCCTGAAAATCACTGATCGTCCCGCCCCGCAGCGGATGGACGACGCGGATCCGGCTGGGCGCGCGGCCTTCCATTTCTTTGGCTGCGGTACCGACGGCGATCACGCGCTCGACGCCGCCCGAGAGGTCGTACGCGACGACCGACGGTTCCGACACGAGCACTCCCGTCCCGCGCTCGTAAATGACCGTGTTGGCCGTCCCGAGGTCGATTCCCAAGTCGGGACTTAACGTTGTTCGAACCGCGTGGAGAAATGACATTAGCGTGTACCCCCGAGGATCACGCCGTGGTCGCGCAACGTCCGCACGAAAAGTCCAAGCGGGAACCCCATCACGGTGTAAAAATCACCGTCGATCCGCTCGACGAGGGATGCCCCCCGCCCTTGAATTCCGTAGGCTCCGGCCTTGTCCATCGAGTCACCCGTCGCGACGTACTCGGCTATTTCTTGCTGCGCTAGTGGCGCGAAACGTGACCTCCGTCGAGGCGGTGCGTTCAATCACATCGCTTTCAAGCGTGACGGCGAACGCAGTGTGGACGACATGCCGGCGGCCGGAGAGCGCGCGCAACATCTCGGTCGCTTCGTCCGCATCTCGGGGCTTTCCGAGGGACGTTCCGTCGAGGTCGACGACGGTATCCGCGGCCACGACGATGGCCTCGCGGGGTTGTCCCAGGACGCCCTGAAGCTTACCCCGCGCATGGGTGCGCGCCAACTCGATGGGCGGCAACTCCGGCATGTTCATTTCGTTATAACTGCTTGGAACGACGTCGACTTTGACGCCGAGGGAGGCGAGAAGTTCGCGGCGCCGCGGACTGATACTCGCCAAAACCAGCGCCGTTACGACGCGTGGTTCCATCATACTACATCGTTGCGCAATACGTCTTCGAAATTTTCACGCCGAACGGCCAATTGATGGCGTCCGGATTCGACTTCGACGACAGCCGGACGGCCGAATCGGTTGTAGTTGCTTGCCATCGCATACGTGTACGCGCCGGTCGTACAGAGCACGAGCAAGTCACCGACCCGCAAGTCATCGGGGAGGTCGGCGTCGAGCATCTCGTCGTTCTCGCAGGACCGGCCCGCGATCGTCACACGTCTGTAGCGGCCCGCGCGCTTGTGAGCTGGCAACTAATGGTTGGTGGAAGGCTCCGTAGATCGCCGGGCGGGGATTGTCCGCGATGCTGCCGTCGATGACGACGAAGCGGCGGGTCCCCGAGTCCTTGATCGCAGCGACGCGGTAGAGCGTCGTCCCCGCGCTCGCGACCAGCGAACGGCCCGGTTCGATTCCAAGCCTGGGAACGGGGATGCCGGAGCGCGATGCGGTCTTCTCGCATGCGCTGCGCCAAGTCCGCGAGCGTCGCCTCGATATCGAACGTCTGGGTCGGCCGCGACGTCCTCATCGACGCCGAAGCCGCCGCCGAGCAACAGCGAAGGGATCGTGCGGCCGCGGGCGTGCGCGCGTGCTGCGAGCTCGGCGAGCACGTCGAGATTCGCAGCGTACGGCGCCCCATCGAAAATCTGCGAACCCATGTGCGCGTGCAACGCGCCCAGCGTAATGTTCGGGTGCGCATCGAGAACGTCGAACGCACGCTCGAGATTGCCGGGCGCGATCCCGAACTTCGTGTTCTCGCCGCCGGTGCGCACGAAATCGTGCGTTTGAATTTCGATGCCGGTGTTGAAGCGCAATCCGATTGAAAGCGCGCGTCCACGAGCGCGCGCTGCGAGCGCGTGCAGCTCGTCGATGCCATCGACGACGATGAACGCAACTCGGCCTTCGATGGCTGCATCGAGCTCGGCGTCGCTCTTGCCGCAACCATGGAGATACATGTGCGAAGCATCCAGGCCGCCGCGCTCGGCCGTGGCAATCTCGCCGCTCGAACAAACGTCGAGCTTAAGCCAGCGTGTGCCGCGCAATCCGTCGCACGAGCGCAACGAACAGCAACGCCTTGGCAGCATACGCGATCGAGATGCCATGCGGTTCGGCCGCGCGATGAAAACGTTCCAGCGTGGCTTCGAACGTCGATGCGTCGAACACGACGAGCGGCGTCCCATACGTCTTCGCAAGCTCGTCGACGCCAACACCTGCGATTGCGAGCGACCCGTCTGCATTCCGCGTGTGTCCGCTGGCGCACAGCACGCGCGGATCTGCGGCTGCGATCATTTCGGCACCGCGCCGTTCATATACAAACCCTGCTCGACGATGTAGCGCCAAACCGCTTCAGGAACCAAATAACGTACGGTGTCGCCCGATTCGAGCCGATCGCGAACGGTCGTCGCCGAATCCATGTGCAACGGCAAGTCGATGAAATGGACCTTCGCGCGCACTTGCGCCGGAATTGCCGCAAGCGCCTGATCGAGTTCGGTGCGCCCGACTTCGGGCCGCGGAACGACGAGAAATCCGTCAAGGTGCGCGAATATCTCTTCGAGGCGCTGCCAGCCGCCGCGCACGAGCGAATCACTGCCGGCGATAAAATACAGTTCGTCGTTCGGATAGATTGCCGCGCATCCGCGGCAGGAGATCTGCGGTATATCCTGTTGCGTTTTCGTCGGTATCCGTCAGGTCGAGCGCAAACGCCGGGTTGGACGCGATCGCGAGTCGCAGCATCGTGGCGCGCTGTTCGACGCTGCCGCGCAACGCGTCGCGATGATGTCCGGTGCGCATCGGCAAGAACACGACGCGATCGAGATCCTTCTGGCGGCGCGTACTGCCTCGGCAACGAACAAGATGCGCATTGTGTACGGGATCAAACCCTCCCCCAAATAGACCTGATTCGCACTGGACTCGCAAAAACTGACCTCACGAGTACGGTAAACTCCTGAGCCGGCGATGCGCACGGTGTCGCCTGTCGCTGATCCCCATCTCGCGCAAGCGCTTTTCGACGCCGAGCCGCGCGAGGATGCGCTCGAATCGTCCGAGCGCTTCGTCGTTGTCGAAATCGGTCGACTCGCGCAAGCCGCTCGATGCGTTCACCGCTGATCACGTACACGCCGTCCTCGATGCGAATCGCGAACGCCTCTTTCGCGCGCAAGACGATACGCGGCGGTTCGGGCGCCAATACGGGGACGTCGGGACTGGCGCGAATCTGTTCCCAGGCTGCGTAAATCAGCTCGCGGACGCCTTCACCGCTCGACCGCAGAGATGCCGCGCAGGCCCTCGATCGTCCGTGAAAGCTCTTCGAAGCTGGTACGCGCTTCGGGGACGTCGAGTTTTGAGATGCAGACCATCGTCGGTTTGTCGAGCAGCGCCGGACTCCACGCGCGCAGCTCGTCTTCGATCGTTTTCTTGCTTGCAAGAATCTCGTCGATCCCAAGCGTGCCGTCGATCAGATGGATCAGCACGCGCGTGCGCTCGACGTGGCGCAGAAAACGGTCGCCGAGGCCGGCGCCCAGATGCGCGCCCTCGATCAATCCGGGGACATCGACCATCACGAACGATTGAAACTCATCGACCCGCACGACACCGAGCTGCGGTTCGAGCGTCGTGAACGGATAGTCGGCGACTTTCGGACGCGCCGCCGAAACGACGGAAAGCAGCGTCGACTTTCCGGCATTCGGAAGTCCGACGATGCCGCAATCGGCGAGCAGCTTTAGCTCGAGCTTTAACTCCGCACTCTCGCCGTGCTCGCCGAACTGCGCGAAGCGCGGCGCTTGCCGGCTTGCCGTCGCAAAGTGCTGGTTTCCTAGACCCCCCTTGCCGCCGAGGGCGACGACGAGCCGCTCGCCGGGAGCTGCCAGGTCCGCGATGCGCCGGACGCGCGGGGCGTCGGGCTCGCCTTCATTTTTATAGACGATCGTCCCGACCGGGACTCGGACCAGCAGGTCGGCCCCGGCCTTCCCGGATTTGTTCGAGTTGCCGCCCGGGCGACCCGACTCGGCCTCAAAGTGCTTCTTGAAGCGAAAATCGACCAGGGTCGAGAGCCCCGGATCGGCCTCGAGGGTGACATCGCCGCCCTTCCCGCCATCGCCGCCGGCCGGCCCGCCCTTGGGGACGTACTTCTCACGACGCCACGCGACAATACCATCCCCGCCCTTTCCGGCGGCGACGGTTATCGCGACTTCGTCAATAAATTGCGTCTAGCCGACCTTAGGGGACGACGTTGACGTGCTTGCGATTACGCGCGTTCGTGAACGCGACACGGCCCGCGACGAGCGCGAAGATCGTGTGGTCCTTACCGATGCCGACGCCCTTGCCGGGGTGGAATCGCGTCCCGCGTTGACGGACGATGATGTTCCCCGGGATGACCGCCTCGCCCCCAAAACGCTTGACGCCCAACCGCTGTGCGTTGGAATCGCGGCCGTTGCGGGTCGAGCCCGCACCCTTCTTGGAAGCGAAAAGTTGGAGGTCGAAAACGAACATAGCCGAGCGAGTATAGCAGGGCACCGGGAGGGGGCGCAACCGCACCGGCTTAACTTGCGGGCGTTTTGTACAAACCGACCTTGCCTCCCCAGAGACGCCGCGTCGTTGTCACCGGGATGGGGGCGATCACGCCGATTGGGAACAGCCGCGAGGCGTTTTGGGATGCTTTGATTACCGGGCGAAGCGGGGTGGGCCCGATCACGGCATTCGATGCCTCACAGCTGCGCGCCCGAATTGCTGCCGAGGTCAAAGACTTCGATCCCGACGCCTTGATCGGCAAGCGCGAGGCTCGCCGCATGGACCGCTTTGCGCAGTTCGCGATGGTTGCAGCCGACGAAGCGATCGCCGACGCAAAATTCCCCCAAGACCAAGATCTGCGCAATCGCACCGGCTCGCTGGTCGGTACCGGAATCGGCGGCATCGTCACGATTCAAGAAACCACGTTCAAGGTCGCAGAATCGAAAGATATCTCGCGCGTCTCACCGTTCTTCATTCCGATGTTGATGTCCAACGCAGCCGGTGCGCAGATTTCGATGAGATACGGATTGCGCGGGCCTCTCTATGCGGTCTCGAGTGCGTGTGCAAGCGCCAACGATGCAATGGCCGCCGCATTCGATGCGATCGCGAGCGGATCGGCCGAGGCGGTGATCACCGGGGGCGCCGAGGCAACGGTAATCTCGATTGCCGTCGGCGGTTTCGATTCGATGAAGGCGCTTTCGTCGCGCAACGACGAGCCGGAGCGGGCCAGCCGTCCGTTCGATCGCGATCGAGATGGATTCGTGCTGGGTGAGGGCGCCGGAATTCTCGTCTTCGAGGAGCGCGAAAACGCGATCAAGCGCGGAGCAAAGATTTACGCCGAAGTGCTCGGCTACGGACAGTCAGCCGACGCATTCAATTTGGTGCAGCCCGATCCCGATGGAATCGGCGCCACGTTCGCGATGCGGCGCGCGCTCGAAAGCGCTCGCCTGAACACAAGCGAGATCGATTACATCAATGCGCATGCGACCTCGACGCCGCTCGGCGATCCTTCGGAGAGCGCCGCGATCGAGAAAGTGTTCGGAGAAGACGCCAAGCGGCTCGCGGTCTCCTCGACCAAGAGCATGCACGGGCATTTGCTCGGTGCGGCGGGCGCAATCGAAGGAATCGCGGCGATCCTCGCGGTCGAGCGTGACATCATTCCGCCCACGATCAACCTCGAAAACCCGGATCCGAAGTGCCGCCTCGACTACGTTCCGAACGTCGCGCGCAAGACGCGCGTCCGGGCTGCGATGTCGAACGCGTTCGGGTTCGGAGGCCACAACACGGTCGTGGTCTTTGGAAAGCACGCTGCGCCGTAGACCTAGACTCAGACGAAGGAACGCCCGTGGCCGGTGAGGCGCGCCGCCGGCGCCTGCGCAGCCTACTTCGAGCTAGTGGACTCTCGCGGATCAAGTCCGCGGGGGTCGAGCGCGCCTTCGTGCACGACAGCGCCGTCCTCGTCGAACGGCTCGTCGACGCGAATGCCAGCAATCAGCGGCTCGAATTTCTCGGCGACGCGGTGCTCTCGCTCGTAACGGCTCGGTGGCTGTACACGCGCTATCCGGACGAGCGCGAGGGCGAGCTTACTCGTCGACGCGCGGCGCTGGTAAACGATGCGATGCTCGCGCACACCGCGCGGCGGCTCGGCTTCGGCGACGTCCTGGTGCTGGGGCCGGCCGAGGCGGCTGCGGGCGGCGCCGATCGCGAGTCGATTCTCGCCGGTGCATTCGAGGCGTTTATCGGCGCACTCTATTTGGAAGCGGGGCTCGCGACTGCCGAGCGTTTCGTCGTGCGTGCGCATCTGACGAACGTCGAGCACGCCGAGATGTCGTCGGCCGACCCGAAGACGGCGTTGCAAGAGCTGACGCAGGCGCGGATGGGGACGATGCCCACCTACGTTGACGCTGCGAGCGGCCCGGCGCACAGCCGCACGTTTACGTCGCGCGTGCTCGTTCGCGGTCAGTTGCTCGGTGAGGGAATCGGCAGCAGCAAGAAGGCGGCGCAGCGCGCGGCCGCGCAATTTGCCCTCAGCGTGCTATCGGCCGAGGATCAGTCGAATCCGTGAGACTCAAACAGCTTAGAGTCTTCGGTTTCAAGACGTTCGCAGAACCGCTCAAGCTCGATTTCGAGCCGGGCATCACTGCGATCGTTGGTCCGAACGGTTCGGGAAAATCGAATCTCGTCGACGCGATTCGTTGGGCGCTCGGTGAGCAGAGCTCGAAACAGCTGCGCTCGGATCGTACCGACGACGTCATCTTCGCAGGCAATGCGAAGCGCAAACCGCTCGGCATGGCCGAAGTCTCGCTCGTTTTCGACAACGAGGATCGGCGTCTGCCGGTCGACTTCAGTGAGGTAGAGATTTCTCGTCGCGCGTACCGCGCCGGCGAAATCGAATACTATCTCAATCGTTCGCACGTGCGCTTGCGCGACGTCATGGACGTGCTCATGGGCAGCGGACTCGGTCCCGGCTCGTATTCGATCGTCTCGCAAGGACACATCGACGAGATTCTCTCATCGAAGCCGACCGAGCGGCGCGCGCTCTTCGAAGAAACGGCCGGCATTGCGCGTTTCCTCGCGCGCAAGAATGAAGCGCTGCGCCGGCTCGAGCATACCGAAGTCAACGCGATTCGGATCAGCGACCTGATTGCGGAGCTCGAGCGCCGCATTCCGGAGCTCGACACTCAGGTGCGCCGTGCCAAACGCTTCCGCCGGCTCTCGACGCGTGTCCGCGATCTCGAGCTTCTCGCGTACATGCGCGCCAGCAAGAGCCGCCGTGAAGAACGCGATCGCGTCCGCAATGGCCTCGGAAAACTCGACGAGCGTCAGGCCGGGGCCGCCGCGCGTGCCGCTACGCTGGCCGCCGAGCTCACGACGCTACGGACCTCGCTCTATCGCCACGAGCTGGCGCTCGAAGAACAACGCGTCGGCGCGCAAGACGCGCGCGCAAAACTCGCCGATCTGCAAACGGCGCTGGCCGCGACTCACGCGCGGCGCGAAGCGCTCGAAGCCCAGAGCAACGCTTCCGTCGCCGACGAGGCGCGCGCGCAAACGGAACTTGGACAACTCGAGCTCAACGTCAGCTCGCTTTCCGAACAAATCGCGCCGCTGATGGTCCGTGTCGACGAAGAACGCGCGATTGAGGTTCGCATCACCGCGACCCTTTCGCAAGCACGCTCGGCGCTCGACGCTGCCTTTAACGCGCTGCGCGCATTCGAAACTGCTGCAGCAGAGAAGCTCGCGAGCGAAGCCGAACGCCGCGCAACGATCGCAAGCGCCGACCGCGAGATCACGCGCTTCGGCGACGAGCTTGGGCGGCTGCGTGACGCACGGCGCAGCATCGAAACCAACGCTGCGTCCGCGCGCGACCGGTTTGCGACCGGCGAGCGCGAGCTTGCGGCGCTCGAGCGCGATCTTCAAGCCCGCGCGACGGCGATCACGACGCTGGACGTGCAAGTGCAAACGGATGCCGATCGCATCGACATGCTCCAAACACAGTTCACCGAATTACACGGAGCGGTCGCCAGCGACGAAGCGCGGTTGCACACGATCGAAGAGCTCGAGCATTCGCTCGAGGGTCACGTACCCGGTACGCGTGCCGTCATGGAAGCTTCATCGCGCAGTGAGCTGCAAGGCGTGCGTGGCGTGGTTTCGCAGCTGTTGCAAGTCGATGAACGATACGCGCAAGCGCTCGACGCTGCGTTCGGCAACGGACTCTCACACATCGTCGTAGAGACCGAAGCAGATGCGGAACGCGCGATCGCGCTCTTGATCGAGCGTGAGCTCGGACGCGCGACCTTCTTGCCGCTCGACGGTCTGCGGGCGCGCAAAGGCCACGAGCTCGGTGCGCGCGGTGGACGCGCCGGCGTCATCGGCTACGCACACACGCTCGTGAGTACGCAGCCGCAGTACGCTGGGATCGTAGCGTTTCTGGTGGGCCGCACGCTCGTCGTCGAGACGCTTGCAATCGCGCTTGCGCTCGTACGCGAGGAGAACTTCCGCGACGCGATCGTGACGCTCGCAGGCGAGCGCATCGAAGACGGCGGCGCGATCACGGGCGGCCGCTTCACGCGCGAGCGCTCGATCTTGGCGCGCGCCGCGCAAGCCGAAACGCTGCGCAGAACGCTCCCGCAGCAACGCGCGCGTCTCGAAGCGCTCGAGAGCGAGATCGACGAAGCCACGGCAACTGCCGAAGCGAACACCGGACGCCGCGAAGCTGCGCGCAAGGCGCACGGCGACATGCTCGTAGCCGTCACCGATGCGCGGACGCGTCTCGAAGCGCTGGGTGCGGAGATCGAACGGCTCGACGGCGAGGTCACGAGCGAAGCTGCGCGCGAAGCCGGCGTTCAAGATCAAATCGATCAAGCACGTGCGCGCAAGACGGCGATCGAACGGACCCTCGCGGCAGCCGGCGGACTCGATGAGCCCGCAGAGCGTAAGCGTTTGGAATCGGGGCTCGAAGCGGCGCGCGAACAGGTAACGCAGAGCGAAGCCGAACAGCAAAGGGCTGCTGCGACGCTGTCGCGGGCGCGCGAAGAAGCCTCGACGGCACAAGCCGAGCGCGATGCTTCGCAAGCCCGCCTTGCGATGCTCGATCAAAATGCGCAGCGCGCCGCCGACGCGCGCTCCTCGACGGCGCGCGAGATCGCCTCGCTCGTCGAGCAGCAACTTGCGCAAGAACGCGAAGTAGCGGCGCTCGAAGGCGCAGTCCAGGGCGCCGACAAGGCATTTGCGAGCGCGCGAACCGAGCGCGAGCGGCTTTCGGATCGTGCGACGGCGCTCGATGGCGAGCAGCGCGGCGCGGAAAGCGAAGAACGCGAGATCGCAGCGCAAGGCGAAGAGGCGCGTACGCGTCTGGCGCAGATCGATGCGGAGCTTGGGATGCTGACGGCTCAATTCGCCCAAAATCCCGCGACCGAAGACGAGCTGCAAGACGTGGAGTCGCGTTATACGCAAGACTCCGATGAGATACTCGAAGAGCTTCCACGCTTACGCGAAGAGCTCGCGCGCCTTTCGGCAAACGTCAACTTGAATGCGGAGTCGGAGCGCGAGGAGCTTGCGCAACGCGAAACGTTCTTGCGCGAGCAACTTGACGATTTAGCACGCGCGCGCGAAACCTTGTTTGCGACGATTCGCGAGATCGAAAACTCGACGCAGGCCGAGTTCAATGCGACTTTCGAGAAAGTCGCCGCAGCGTTCGCCGAGATGTTCAAGCGTCTCTTCCCGGGCGGCGAAGCGCGCATGTGGCAGACCGAACCCGAAAACCTTTCCGAAAGTGGTATCGAGATTTCGGTACAACCGCCGGGCAAGAAAATGACGCCGCTGCAATCGCTTTCGGGCGGCGAACGTGCCATGACCGCCGTCGCATTGATCTTTGCGCTGATCGCGACGCGCCCGTCGCCGTTCTACCTGCTCGACGAGGTCGACGCCGCACTCGACGAAACGAACGTCGACCGTTTCTCGGAGATGGTGCGCGACGTCGCAAAAGATGCGCAGATCGTCATCGTTACGCACAACAAACGCACGATGGATCTCGCGCAGCGCCTTTACGGCGTTACGATGGCCGAGCCGGGTATCAGCTCGATCGTCTCGGTCGCCCTCGATGAAGCCCCGGCAGCTGCCGCGGGCGAACGACTCCCGGTACGCCGGGAGAGTGCGATTGCGTGATCGTCACGTGCAGAAGGGTGGAGCACTTTTCTCGGTCTATGACCGCGCCGGCGCCGCGGAGCTTGCTCGCGCTCTAGCCGCGGCCGGCATTCCGATCTACGCGACGGGCGGAACACGGGCGCATCTGGTCGAGAACGGAATCGACGCGCGTGACGTCGGCGAGCTGACCGGTTTTCCGTCGCTGTTCGACGGCCGCGTCAAGACGCTGCACCCGAAAGTCTTCGGTGCGATTCTTTCGGATCGCCGTAATCCCAAACACAACGAGGAAGCCGCGCAGCACGACATTCCGCAGCTCGACTACGTCGTCGTCAGTCTGTATCCGTTCGAAAAAACCGTCGCGCGTTCGGGCGCGTTACTCGAGGAAGCACTCGAGCAGATCGATATCGGCGGCGTGGCGTTGATTCGCGCTGCGGCCAAGAACTTCGAGAACGTCACTGTCTTGTGCGATCCGTCGCAATACGCTGAGGTCGCGGCGGCGTTACCGCACGGCGTCGATGCGTCGGTGCGCAAGCAGCTGGCGACACGCGCGTTCGAGCGCACGGCCGAATACGATTCCGCAATCGCACGTTACCTGGAAGCCGGTTTGATCGCGCGCGAGCTTCCCGGTTCGCTGGCATTGACCGTCCCCGTTGCGCAGCCGCTGCGCTATGGCGAGAATCCGCAAGATCGCGCGGCATTCTATCTTGCGCGCGAGAGAACGCTCCCGGAGCAGCTACACGGAAAAGAGCTCTCCTATAACAATTTGCTGGATCTCGACGCGTGCTTGCGCCTCTTGGCGCGGGCGCCCGTCGCCTTTCCGGCGGGGTCGATTGCGTCGCCCCAGCGTCTGCATCGCGTCGCGATCGTCAAGCACACGATCCCGTGCGGGGTCAGCGAGCACGAGCGCGTTGCCGACGCGATCCGTGATGCCCTCGAAACCGATCCGGTTTCGGCATATGGGGGTATCATCGCCAGCGATGGGACCATCGACGCGGCCGGAGCGGATGCCCTCGGCGAGTTCTTTTTGGAAATCGTGGCGGCGCCGGATTTCGAACCGGCGGCGCTCGAAGCGCTTCGCCGCAAGAAGAATCTTCGCGTCATGCGCTACGCGAAAGACCTCCCCGTTCAACTGATGGCCGAGCTGCAAGTCCGTAGCGCCCTCGGCGGAGTGCTGGCGGAGGATCGCGATCCGAAAGCCGTGCCGGAGCAATGGGAAGTCATGAGCCAACGGCAACCTACGAACGGCGAGTGGCTCGATCTCGCATTTGCGTGGGATATCGTCCGGCACGTAAAGAGCAACGGCATCGTCATCGTTCGTGATCGAAATGCACGCGGGATTTGCGCCGGACAAACGAACCGCGTCAGCGCCGTGAAAATCGCAGCGCATCGGGCTGAGGAGAATGCGCGCGGTGCGGCCTGCGCGAGCGACGGCTACTTTCCGTTTCCCGACGGATTGCTCGCGGCGGCCGATGCTGGCTGCACGGCAGTGATCGCACCCGGCGGATCGATTCGCGACAACCTCGTCATCGAAGCCGCCAACGAACGCGGCATCGCGCTCGTCTTTTCGAACTACCGGTACTTCCTGCACTAATGCGCTTTGCAGCCTTCATCGTCCGAATTCTCGCATACAGCCTGGTACTCTGGGTTGCGTATGCAATCGCGCAGGCGCAATGGACGAACGCGGATCTCGATCTCAACGACGCGTTTTCCGGACTGCACGCGCTGGCTGTTACGATTCTCACGATCGCGCCGCTGGTGCTCGCGATCGTTGCGATCGTTGCTCGCCCGCTAGCAATATTCGTGCTGTTCTACCTGGTCGGCGCGGTCGTGACCGCGCCGTTCGCATTGGCAAGGTTTGGAGGCTAAGCCCCGAAAGCGCGGTCCTGCGACGAGAAGGAGAAGCGCGTGGCTCGTTACCTGCACACCTCGATCTTCGTGAACGACATGGCTGCGTCGATCGATTTCTATACGAAGAAGCTCGGCTTGAAGCTGCTCGACGGTCCGGTCCACTATCCCGGTAACGCGGACATGGCGTTCGTCGGCGATAGTTGGGACGCGTATATCGAGCTGGTATACGATCTTGAGGATCATCCGCCGTATGAGGTCGGCAATCGCTACGAGCATCTCGCCCTCGAAGTCGCAGACGTCCCAGCCACGGTCGAGCGTCTGCGTGGCGCCGGCGTGCGCATCGTCAAAGAGCCAAAGAGATCTCCGAGCGGAACGCGCACGATTGCATTCGTCGAAGACCCGAACGGAATTCCGGTCGAGCTTTTGGAGCCTCGCTAATCGAGATCACGGCCCCGCGCGGAACGCAGGACATCTATCCGCCCGAGAGTCGCCGCTGGGAAGCGTTCGAGTCGGCGGCGCGCGAGCTTGCGGCGCGATTCGGTTACGGCGAGATTCGGACGCCGATGTTCGAATCTACCGAGCTTTTCGTGCGCGGCGTCGGCGATACAACCGACATCGTCGAAAAAGAGATGTACACGTTCGAAGACAAGGGCGGGCGTTCGATGACGCTGCGCCCGGAATGGACGGCGCCGACCGTGCGCGCGGTCTTGCAGCACAACTTGCTCGCGCAAGGTCCGCAGCGTCTGTTTTACATCGGACCGTTCTTCCGGTACGAGCGTCCGCAAGCCGGACGCTACCGCCAAGCCAACCAATTTGGCATCGAGTGCTTCGGCTTTCCGGGCGCCGAGGCCGACGTCGAGGTCATGCAGCTCGCGATACTCCTGATGCGCCGCTACGGAATGGCAGACGCGACGCTGCGGATCAACTCAATCGGCGATGCGGTCTGCCGTCCGCATTACCGTGAGGCGCTGCTCGAGTATTTTCGTCCCTTTGCCGGCAAGCTCTCGGCCGATTCGCGTGCACGCCTCGAACGCAATCCGATGCGCATCCTGGATAGCAAGGATCCCGAAGATCGACGCCTGGTGGAGAACGCACCGACGTTCTTGGATCAGCTGTGCGATGCATGCGAAGAGCACTTCGCCGAAGTCCGCTCGTATTTGGATGCGCTCGGTCTGCCGTACGTCGTCGATCCGCGCATCGTGCGCGGCTTCGACTACTACACGCGCACGGTATTCGAGATCGTCTCTCCCTCGCTCGGCGCACAGAATGCGGTCTGCGGCGGCGGGCGCTATGACGGCCTCGTCGAGTCGCTGGGTGGACCGCCGACGCCGGCAGTCGGATTCGGGATGGGCGAGGAACGCTTCCTTATGGTAGCGCGTGCACACGAGACGGAACCGCCGCGTGAGGGGTTGCAAGCGATTGCATTGGGTGACGCGGCGCGCGCGTGGTTGATGCCGGTCGTCGGTGCATTGCGCTCGCGTACCGATACGGGTCCCGTCCACATGGATTTTGCGTCGCGCCGGATCGCAGCGCAGTTCAAGATCGCCGATCGAAACAACGCGCGCTACGCCCTGATCGTCGGCGACGACGAGCTCGCGTCCGGCTGCATCGTCGTTCGCGATCTCGACGCACGCAGCGAGCAGCGGATCGAAGTCGGCGTCGGAGGCGAAGCCACGGCCGTCGCCGGTGCGATATTGGCGGCGGTGTCGCGATGACCGACTATGACAAAGATATCGAAGCGCTGGCCGCAATCGCGCGCGAGTTCGACCTCGACGCGGTGCGCGTGCGCGTCGGCAAGCGCGAGATCGAAGTCGTCCGGCGCAGTCCGCGTCCGGTTGCAGCCGCAGGTTCCGCACCGCCGGCCGCGGGCGCAGCGCCGGCTTCAGGCGGTGGCCCCGTTGCTTCGGCGCACACAAAGAAGGTTACGGCCCCGCTGGTCGGCGTGTTCTATCGCGCCGCCGCGCCGGGCGAAGAGGCGTTCGTGAACGTCGGCGATCGCGTCGAGGCCGGCGACACCGTTTGCACGCTCGAAGCGATGAAGATCTTCAACGAGATCACGAGCGATTTTGCGGGGACGATCGTTCGCGTCGTTCCGGAGAATGGTGAGCTCGTCGCGTTGGGAGACGATTTGTTTTGGATCGAGCCATGATGAGCGAGCGGCGCGACTTTCGCACGCTGCTGAGCGATCGCCGCGGTCTTCTCGAGGCTCCGCACTATCAGGGGCAAGTCGAAGCGATTGCGCAGGCGATCATCACCGCGTTTCGCAGCGGCAAGAAGGTTTTGTGGTTCGGCAACGGCGGAAGCGCGGCCGACGCACAACATCTAGCGGCGGAGTTCAGCGGCCGATTCTTGCGCGAACGTCCGGGTTATCCGTCCGAAGCGCTTACCACAAATCCCTCCGCCGTGACGGCAATTTCAAACGACTTCGGATACGAGAACGTCTTCGCGCGGCAAGTCGAAGCATTTGCGCAGCGCGGGCGACGTCGTCGTCGGAATCACGACCAGCGGCAATTCGCGTAACGTCGTGTACGGACTCGAGGCTGCCAAACGGCGCGCCGCGCTCGCGGTTGCGTTCACTGCCAACGGCGGCGGTAAAGTTGCGGATATCGCCGACCTGATCTTGATGGGCCCGGATGGCTATTCCGCGATCGTTCAAGAAGTTCACATTACGATGGGTCACATCATCTGCGACCTTGTCGATCAAGCACTTTCGCATGGCGCCGGCTGAACCGCTCGCGCCGCCGAGCGCGCGGGAGCTTTTCACGCGCATGCGTGGGAAACGCATCCTCGTCGTCGGCGATTTGATGATCGATGAATGGATCTGGGGTGACGTCTCGCGCATCTCGCCCGAAGCACCGGTTCCGGTCGTCAAAGTCGGACGGCACACGTTTACGCTAGGCGGCGCCGGAAACGTCGCGAACAATTTGCGCGCGCTCGGGGCTGCGGTCGCGTTCGTCGGCGTCGTAGGCGACGATAGCGAGGGGACGCGCGCCGTGGAAATGTTCGAAGCGCTCGGCGTTGATGCCAGCGGCGTCTTAAGGACTCCGAACCGCACGACGACGCGCAAGACGCGCATCGTCGCGCACAATCAACAAGTCGTGCGGGCCGATTGGGAGACGACGCTCATGTTGCCGGCCCTCGAGAACGCGCGTGTGGTCGAACACGTGCGCAAGCACGTCCGCGACGTGGACGCGGTCGTGCTCTCCGATTATGCCAAGGGTCTGTTTTCGCGACCGATCGTCGAAGCTGCGCTTAGCGCGCCGATCGTCGTCGCCGATCCAAAACCCGCGAACATCGATTTGTTCGCCGGCGTGACATGCGTCGCGCCAAACGCCGCTGAGGCGGCGCTCATCACCTCGATCCCCGTCGACCAAGCGGCTTCACTCGAACGCGCGGCGCGCGCCTTGCTCAAACGCCTCGACTGCAAATACGTCCTCGTCACGCAAGGCGAACACGGGATGACGCTCTACGGTCGCGACGGCGAGCATCTCACTGTTCCCGCCGCAGCGCAAACCGTGTTCGACGTAAGCGGCGCCGGTGATACCGTCGTCGCCGTCCTTAGCGGCGCGCTCGCGGCCGGTGCGCCGATTCATTCGGCAATGCAGCTGGCAAATTTCGCGGCCGGCGTCGTCGTCGAAAAACTTGGGACCGCAACCGCCTCGCCGGACGAAGTCGTCGCGTTGCTCGAAGCGAGCGAACGGTAAAATGAGCCAACGATGAGCGAAGATTCGCGCATTCTCACGCTCGATGCGGCTTCGGCGTGGCGCGAGATGCAGCGCGCGAACAAACGCGTCGTCGTGTTCACAAACGGTGTGTTCGATTTGATTCATTCCGGTCACGTCGGCTATCTGGAATGGGCGCGTCAACAAGGCGATGCGCTGATCGTCGCGCTCAATAGCGACGACTCCACACGCCGTCTCAAAGGCTCCGCGCGGCCGTTCGTGCCGTTCGGCGATCGCGCGCACGTCGTCGCGGGACTGCGATGCGTCGACGCGGTCGTCGGTTTCGACGAGTTGACGCCCGAGACGATTCTCGACCGCTTGCGGCCCGACGTTCACGTCAAGAGCGCGCAGTACCGCGTCGAAGACTTGCCCGAACGGATCGTGATCGAGCAATTCGGCGGACGCATCGTTCTGGCGCCGCACTCCGCGGGGAAGAGCACGACCGATCTCGCGGCGCGGATCATCGACCGCCAAGGCCGGTAGCCGTGAAGATCGCCTTCACCGTCAACGGTCCCGGCGAATACGCGGGCTGGCTGCGGCCGCTGCTCGGGGCGCTCTATGCACGCGACCCGAGTTTGCAAGCCAGCGTCTTTTTCGTACCCGACGACTTTGCGACTGGCCGCGAAGCCGTGGTCGCGCGTGCCGAGTTCCCGCAGCTGCAAGTCTTTCGACCGTACGAGTACATCCGGTTTGCGCTCGGCGGGAAGGTCGAAGGGGTGCCTGCGAGAGTTGACCGCGTGCAGTATCTGGGCGGCGATTTGATGCACGCCGCGCACCTCGGCAAGCGGCTGCGAGCAGTGACGAGCTCGTATAAGTTTTCGCGTCCGCGCTATCGCGCGCGATTCGCGCGCGTCTTTGCGGTCGATGAGCGTAATCGCGAGCAGCTCATCGCATGGAAAACGCCGCCGGATCGCATTACGATCGTCGGCAATTTAGCCATTGACGCTGCGTTTCGCGAGGTTGAGAGCAGCAATGAAGTGCCGGGCGATCAAATGGCCGCCGAGTTTGCAAAGGACGGCATCGTAATCATGCCGGGCTCGCGGCGCGCCGAGATCGCAAATGGAGTCCCGTTCTTCTTGCGCGTTGCGGAACGTCTGCGTGAGCTCGATCCCGCCATCCCGATCGCCTTTGCGCTCTCACCCTTCACGACGACCGAAGAAGTTGCGCGCGCGCTCGAGGAAGGCGGTCTGCCGACGTTCTACGGCGCTCGCGGCCACGTCGCCGAACGTGACGGCATCGTCTTTCTTCAAAGCGAGGATCGTTCGCAAGAGTTTGCCGTCGTGCGCAACGGCATGCGTGCAGCGGCCGGTGCACGGCTCGTCGCGACGATTCCCGGGACGAAGACGATCGAGCTTGCGGCGCTCGGCGTTCCGATGGTCGCCGCGGTTCCGTTCAATGCACCGGAGGTTGCGGTCATCAACGGACCGTTACAGTACGTCGAACGCATTCCGTTTATCGGAAAGCCGATCAAGCGTCAGCTCGTCCTCCAATATACGAAGCGCTTCACGTTCTTCACGCAGCCGAACATGGACGCGGAACGCGAGTTGATCCCCGAGCTCACCGGAACCTTGACGCCCAACTATGTCGCGCAGCGCGTCTTCGAGCGCTACGGCGACGCGGCTTGGCGCGCATCGACGTCGGAGGCATTGCGCTCGCTGTACGCGGCACATCGCGGCGCGGCACAGCGCATGGCGGAAGCGCTCGCGGCGTGATCTCAATCGTAATCGCAACCAAAGATCGCGCGCTGTTCTTACAGCGCGCACTCGAATCGCTCACGCAGCAGCGCAACGCGCCTGAATTCGAAGTCATCGTCGCGGATAACGGTTCGACGGATGGGACACCGCAAGTAGTGGCCGCTGCAGCCGAAATCGTCCCGTATCGTTTGCGCCGTATCGAGGCGGGACGCTCGAACCGCGGATTGGCGCGCAATATGGGGGTCTCGGCGTCGGCCGGCGAGCTGATCCTATTCGTCGACGACGACGTTTGGCTGCCCGCGAACTTCATCGCCGCGCACGTATCGGAGCACCGGCTCGGACGTGCCGCGCGCGTCGTCACCGGGCCGATCGTCAACGTTCCGGATTACGAGCTGCGTCCACGTCCCGGTGCCGCAAACTATTCGAGCGCATTCTTTTGTACGTGCAACGCATCGGTCTCGAAGGTCGCACTGGACGCGGTCGGCGGCTTTGACGAAGCGTTTAATTTGTACGGGTGGGAAGATACGGAGCTCGGTTTACGGTTGCGTAACGCGGGTATCGAGCACACCTTTGCGTGGGACGCATTCTTGTATCACATCAAACCGCCCGAGCCGCTCGAGCTTGCGATTCGCCGCACCGTCGAGAAGGCAACGATGGCCGCGCAATTCGTGCAGAAGAGTCCGTCTTTTCGCACCAAGTTTGCGACCGGCGCATACGGCATCAATCTCGTCCGCGGAAAACTGGTTGCTCCGTTGCTGCCGCTGTTCGCCGGCGTTGCCAGCAGCGACGTGCTGCCGAAAGCCGTCGTGGCCTTCGCACGCAGCCGATTGCTGGACGGACTCTACGTCAAACGCCTCGCGAGCGAGCTGGCCGACCGTGAAAATTCTAGTCGTTAGACTTGATGGGATCGGTGACGCGCTCGCCTGTACGCCGCTGATCGCCGCATTGCGATCTGCCGGACACGAGCTCGGCATCGCGCTCACGCAGCGCAACGCCGCCGTCTTTGCGCGCGCGACCTTCGCGTGGACGCACGTTCTTCGGCGCAGATCGTGGCCGGCGCACGGCCATGCCCCAAGCGACGTGGAAACGACGGTCACAGCCGCGCAACTGATCGGTTACGATCTTGCTCTTGTCGCCTCGGAAGAGCCGGACGCGTACGTTCTCGCGCGCCGCTCGGCTAAAAGAAGCGTCGGGTTCATCAACGGATGGGAGAAACCGCTCAAGAGTCTGGCGACACGCAGGAATCTCGACCGCGCAATCGTGCGATCGGCATCAGCCAAGCGTGCACGCGAACACGAAGTCGAAACACTGTTTCGTTTGGGTGAAGGATTGCACGGCGAAGCGATGCCGCCACGCGATCCCGCGCGCTTGTCCGGTCTCGTAGTAGATGTAGACGGAGGCGGCGTTTCAGCGCGCGCAGCAAACGCGCCGATTGCGGTGCAGCTTGGGCCGAAGTGGGCCAAGGTGGGGATCGAACGCGCGCAGCTCGGCGGGATCGTGCGCCAATTGCGAGTGCTGGGTCCGGTGCGCCTCCTGGTCAGCGGCGAAGAAGCCGGCGAGATTCGCGCGCTGCGCGAGTTTCTCGACGACGCCGAGACGATCGACGCGACGGTCTTCGATGGTGACGAAGGGATGCGCGCATGGAAACGCGCGATCGCGGAAGCCCGCGTCCTCGTTTCCACCGACACGGGTGCCGCGCACGTCGCGGGGATGACCGGGACAGCATGTGTCGATCTCTTTCCGGACGTTCCGTGGGTGCGCGCTGAGATCGTACGATGGGAACCGTGGGCCGCGCCGCACACGTGTCTGGTCGCGGGGCGCGACGCCCCCGTCGTCGCTGCGGTACGTGATTTGTGCGCGCGCTTCTGATTTCAGCCGGCGGCGGTGTCGGCGATACGTTTCTTGCAAGCGTAGTCGCGCGGGCGCTGCGGACGCGTTATGCCGAAGTCGACGTCCTCGCTGCGCCCGCGCATCGTTCGATCTTGCGCGGCAATCCCGACATTTCGTTGATTCTCGAAGACGCATCGGCCGCGGCCTTACGCACGCGCGCCTACGATACATCGGTTTGCACTTGGGCCACGTTCGAAAACGCAATGGTTCCGGTAATGGCGCGCGTCCCCGTTCGGGTCGGGCAGGCGCGCCGGATGTACTCGATCCTGTTCAACAAACGCGTTTCGGTGCGCAGCGAGCTCGGCGACCGGACGACGCACTGGACGCAGATCCTGCTCGATTACGCGCGCGCGCTCGGCTGCGATACGAACGATACGCAGCCGCGCATCGGCCTCGGCGCCGATGATCGTGCCGAAGCACAGCAACTCTTGGATCGCGCACGGATCACGGGCCAATATGCGATTCTGCATCCGACGCGTGGGATCACACGGCCCCAGCGCTGGCCGGTGCAGCCGTTTGCGCGGCTGACCAACGCGCTCGTCGAACGGTACGAGTTGCCGTTGCTGGTCTCGGGCACGCGCGAAGATCGTCCGTTGATCGAGCGCGTCTTTGCGGAGGCGCGCACCGAGCCGCGCGCCTTCATCCAGCGCAACGCCTCCGCGATCAATATCGCCGGGATGACCTCGTTGCGCGGATTTACGGCTCTTGCCGAGCGTGCGCAGTTCGTCGTCGCGATGGATAGCGGTCCCATGCACTTGGCGGCATCAACGGGAACGCCAACCGCCGGCATCTTCGCATTGCGTTCGGACGAGCCGGATCGCTGGGCGCCGCTCGGCACGCATGCGACGGTCGTGCGCGGAACGTATGCGTGTCCGCCTTCGCATCGCAAAGAGACGTGTCCGAATTTCGCCTGCGTGAGGGAGCTCGATATAGGGAGCGTATTCGCAAGCATTGACAAGGTGCTGCGCCCCGAGGGGGGTTAGACACAGAGGCGAGAAAAAAGCGCTCCGCATTAGAGAGGAACAGCATGACGAACGACACAGCCCTAGCCCCTGTCCCGGCTTCACAGCGGCGACTACTCAGCGGAGCACTTTTGGTAGTGGTGATCGCGGTCGCCGGTCTTTTCTACGTGAAATGGGCGCCGTATTACGCGAAGTCGTTCATCGCGGCGACTCACCACTCGATCGGCGTCTCGATCGTATCGGGAAAAGTAGCGGAACCGCCGGCTGCAAGCTGGAACGCCGCGCTCGCATACGCGCGGTCGTATTATCTCGCCATCTGGCAAGCCTTGGCGTTAGGGCTTATTCTCGGTGCAACGATCCAGGTGTTCTTCCCGCGCCGGTGGATGTTTCGCTGGCTCGGAGGCGTTGGGATTCGCTCGACCGTTGTTGCGGGAACGATCTCGCTTGCGGGGATGATGTGCACGTGCTGCGCCGCTCCGGTCGTGATCGGGATGCGCAAACAACACGCGTCCCTCGGAGCCGCGATGGCATTCTTCGTCGCTAATCCCGTCCTCAATCCCGCGACGCTGATCTTCATCGGCTTTGTGCTCGGCTGGCAGTTTACTGCGCTGCGTGTCATCGTCGGCATTATCGTTATCCTCGCAATCGCATGGTACGCAAACACCTTCGCGAAGGAAGATATGCCGGAATTAAAGCCTGCGCCGTCCCCGATCGAGGAGCGCACGTCGTACCGCGAGCTCGGCGTCGATTGGCTCCGCGCGCTGTGGTGGGAAATCTACACGATCATTCCCGGTTACATCGTCATCGTGCTGCTCTTGGGTGCCGCGCGAGCATTTCTCTTCACGCCGACGGTCACGCTGAGCAACGGTGGGATCCTCGCGTTGATCGTCCTTGCGATTGCGGCAACATTGTTCGTGATCCCGACGGCAGGGGAGGTTCCGATCATCCAGACGCTCATGGGCTTGGGGATGGGTGTGGCTCCGGCCTTGGTGCTGCTGGTAACGCTTCCGGCGATTAGCTTGCCCTCCGTCTTCATCGTACGGAGCGTCTTCCCGAAGCGCGTGCTTGCGTCGTCGCTCGGCATCGTTGCGCTCGCCGGTCTCCTCACGGGGATCGTCGGTAAGTTTTTCATCACGACCTGAAGAAGCGCGCCGCAATGGCCGTCGCGGCGACAATCCAGCTCTGCACCTACAATCGCGCGCATTTGCTCGCGCGCGTCCTCGACGCGTGTTTCGAGCAAGACCTTGTACCCGACGCATACGAAGTCGTGCTGGTCGACGACGGTTCCAGCGACGGAACGAGCCTCGTTATCGAGGCCGCCAAGGCGCGTGCGCGCGTTCCGTTTACGGTCGTTTCGCAAGCCAATGCGGGCTTGGCGCGGGCTCGTAACGCCGGCATCGCCGCATCCAGCGGCGCACGCATCATCTTGATCGACGACGATGTTCTGCCGATGCCGAATCTCGTCGCCGAGCATTTACGCGCCGCGCAGCGCAATCCGGATTTGGTCGTTCGCGGTGCCGTGATCGAGGTCGAGAATTTCGACCGTCTTCCCGCGCCGTTTTGGACGCCGAAGAATTACAGCGCGAATTGGTTTTGGACGAGCAACGTTTCGGCCTCACGCCGGAGTCTCGATCTCGTGCGTCTCGGTGAGCGGCAGTGGTTCGACGAGACCTTTTCGGAATATGGTTGGGAAGATATCGAGCTGGGCTTGCGCTTGCGCGAAGCGCGGATACGGGGTGCTTCCAACCGGAACGCCGTGGCATTTCACTACAAACCGAAAGCCGAACGCGTCCGCGCCGTCGACGACATCGTTCGTCAGAAACGCGCGCAAGCGCGCACCGCCTTGATCCTCGAGCAAAAGCATCCGGGTTGGCGCGTGCGTCTCGCAACCGGAAACACAAAGGTACAGCGTTCGCTGCATCGTCTCGGTCACGCGTTGCACGTGCAACGTGGCGTTGACCGGACGGCTTCGGACGCGTATTTCGACGAGCTCGAACGCGGAAGCTAATGCGCATCTTGCTATCGCGCACCGATCGCGTCGGCGATCTGATTCTTTCCACGCCGGCGATCGCAACGCTGCGACGCTCTTTTCCCGAAGCGCACATTACGCTGGTGTGCTCGGAGTACAACAAGGTCGTGGTCGAAAGTAACAGCGACCTCGATGCGATCGAAACGCTGCCGCCAGGCGTCGATCATGCAGCTTTTGGAAAGAAATTTCGTGACGCAGTCGATATTGCAATCGCGCTCGCGCCGCGTACCGCCGACATTCGGCTCGTCGGTGCAACGCGCGCGCGCCGGCGCATCGGCTACACTTACGTGTCGCGCGTGTTGGCGCGGATTGCCGCGCGCCGCGATCTGACCGACGTTCTGATTTCGGAAGCCGATCCACGGCTCGCCGATCGCTACGATCCCTATCCCGTCCGGCACGAAGTGCTGCAAGTGCTGGCGCTAGCCGAACGCGCGGGCGCGACTCGTTTCGTCTACGATCTGGAGCTGCCGATTTCCGACGCCGACCGCGCGGCGGTCGCGGATTTGCCGGAAGGCGCCATCACCGTACACTTTGCGCAGCGCTGGTTGCGCGAGGGAAACACGCTCGGGAATCTGATCGCGTTGATCTTGGAGCTGCGCGTGCTCGGCCGGCCGATCGTCATCACGTACGGTGATGAGATGAACGAGTATGCGCAGCAACTTTCTGCCGCAGGTGCCGATCGTCTTGCGGGCGGTCTGTCGTTTAGCGCGTGGGCCGCGGCGTTCGAGCGCAGCGCGTGCGTCGTGACGGTCGATACTGGTGCTACCCACGTCGCAAGCGCGGTGCGCAGGCCAACCGTCGTGCTTTTCGAACATCGCTACTTCCGGCTCAACTCGCAAGAGTGGGCGCCATGGGGCGTCCCGTACGCGCTGGTGCGAAAGCCCGCAACCGAAGACATGGCGGCGCTCGCGGCCCTTCGCAGCGAAATCGTCGATGCTGTACGCCGGCTTATAAAGTAATGCTTGACATCTCCGTCGTCATTCCGACATACAATCGTCTCGAAACGCTCCAGCACGTCATTCCGTCGCTGCTTGTCGCAGAGCATCGCGCCGGAGCGCTACGAAGTGATCGTCGCGGATTCGAATTCGACCGACGGAACGCGCGGAGTATTTGGCGCCCCAAGCGCGCGTTCGTCATCTTCCGGGCAAGTACACAGGTCGCGCCGGTGCGCGCAACGCGGGGATCGCGGCTGCAACCGGACGGATCGTCCTCTTCAACGACAGCGATATCATCGCGTCACGTGATTTGCTCGAACGGCATCTCGCGCGTCACGAAGGTCGAGCGTTGCGCGGTCGTCGGACTCGAAGTCCAAGTCCGTTCGTACGATGAGTTTCTCGCCAAAAGCGCAGCGCTGCCGTCGCGCGACTCGCTGCATCCGCCGAATCGTAAGCGGCTTTCGTGGCTCTATTTTCTGACCGGCAACGCCTCGGTGGCAAAGCGCGATCTCGACGCGGTCGGCAGTTTCGATGAAAGCTTCACGGGCTACGGTCACGAGGATCTCGAGCTCGGATACCGCCTCGAGACGAGCGGCGTACGGATCGTCTACGAACCGAAGGCCGTCAACTATCATCTGCAAGACGTCGGGTTCGAGGATCAGAAGTCGAAGATGGAGCTGGCCGGGCGCTCGACGGTGCGTTTCTATCGCAAGCATCCGGCATTCGTCGTCAAACTGCGATTAGGGATGACCCCGCTCTCGCTCGGCGTACACAGTCTGCTCGAGCGCACGCCGGCTGATTCGGGACTGGCTGGACCGGCGGTCCGCAACCTGGCCCCTGGCTCGAACGATTGCCTACCAATATCACTACGTCTCAGGGATCAAAGCTGCACTCAGTGAGTAAATTCGCCAAACGCACCTGTGGCGCGCTCCGCGCCGCCGACATCGACAAAGCCGTCGAGCTCAACGGTTGGGTTCATCGCCGCCGCGATCACGGAGGATTGATCTTCATCGATCTGCGCGATCGCGACGGAATCACGCAGATCATGTTCGATCCGGCTGACCCGGCGACGTTCAGCTTGGCGGAGTCACTGCGCAGCGAAGACGTGGTCCGCGTGCGCGGAAACGTGCGCGCGCGTCCGGGCGGAACCGAGAACAAGAAATTGCCGACCGGCGAGATCGAGCTACCGGTCGGCGAGATTCACGTGTGGTCGCGCGCCGAGACGCCGCCTTTCCAGATCACGTCGGACGAACGCGTCGATGAAAACCTGACGCTCAAGTACCGCTATCTCGATTTGCGCCGTCCGCGGATGCAGCACAACCTCACGGTGCGCCACAAAATCGTCAAAGCGATTCGTGATTTCTACGATTCGCGCGATTTTCTCGAGATCGAGACGCCGATGCTGATCAAAGCGACGCCGGAAGGCGCGCGCGATTATCTCGTCCCGAGCCGGCTTTATCACGGACAGTTCTACGCGCTGCCGCAATCGCCGCAGATGCTCAAACAGATCCTGATGATCGGCGGCGTCGGCCGCTACATGCAGATCGCACGCTGCATGCGCGATGAAGATCAGCGCGCCGACCGGCAGCCCGAATTCACGCAGCTCGACGTCGAGATGTCGTTCGTCACCGAAGAAGACGTCCTCGAGACGATGGAATCGGCGATGATCTACACCTGGAAGCACGCGCTGGGCATCGACCTTCCCAAGCCCTTTCCGCGACTGACGCACGCCGAAGCAATGCAGCGCTTCGGCAGCGACAAGCCGGACTTGCGCTTCGATCTCGAGCTGGCCGACGTAACCGAGGCGTTTGCAAGCTCGGAGTTCAGCTTGTTCCGGACGCTCGCCGAACAGAACGGTCAAACCCGCAAAGGCAGTGTCATCGGCTTACGCTATCCCGGCGGCGGCTCGCTTTCACGCCGCGATTTCGACGCGCTCGTCGAGACGGCGAAGACGCTTGGCGCGAAGGGACTCGTGTGGATCGCACTTGGCGAAGGCGAGACGCGTTCGTCGATCCAGCGCTTTCTGACCGACACGCTTACGGCGGATTTGCGCAAACGAACGGGCGCACAGCTTGGCGACGCGATCCTGCTCGTCGGTGATGCGACGGAAGAAGCGTTGCTCGTCGCGGGACGGCTACGCAACGAGATCGGCGAGCGCATCGGCGCGCGCGATCCGCAGAAGTTCGCGTTCTGCTGGGTCGTCGGCTTCCCGTGGTGCGAGCGCGATCCGGAGACCGGTGAGATTGCACCCGCGCACCATCCGTTCACGGCTCCGGCACCCGGACAAGAGAGCTTGATCGATACCGATCCCTTGGCCATGCGCGCGCAGCACTACGACATGGTGCTCAACGGCTACGAGCTGGGCAGCGGATCGATCCGTAACCACGATCCGAACATGCAGCGCAAGATCTTCAAGATGCTCGGAATGGGCGAGCAAGAGATCGAGGACCGTTTCGGATTCTTCATCCGTGCGCTCGATTTCGGCGCGCCGCCTCACGGCGGGATGGCGCTCGGCATCGATCGCATCGCGATGCTCGCATGCGGTGAGACGAGCATTCGCGACGTTATCGCGTTTCCGAAGAATCAGGGCGCCAGGGACTTGATGATGGAAGCGCCGTCCGGCGTCCCGCAAAAATCACTCCGCGAGCTTGGAATCACGGTCAAGGACACCGCACCTTCTCGATAAAACGTGAACAGTATGGAGTCGGGGCTTGAGCCGTAGATCGAAATTTGCCGTGGCTGCGGAGGAATGGTTTCGAAAGAACGCGCGCGACCTGGATGTGACTTCGGGGGAACTTTGGGAAGGTTTGCGATCGATTCGACCGGATCTTACGGAACCTTCGGAACGCAGGAAAACGCCGCGCGCAACCTGCATGCGTGATCTCCGCAAAGATAAGTCCTTTGCGGTAGAACGCGGAAAGATTCGTCTCGTCGATTCTGATCGTTAGCGCAATTCGTTGTCATGCAATTCCCGCGAAAGCATTGACGAAGCACGCAGGATGTCATACTATCGTACATGTGTTCGCGCGATAGTTCTTCGGATCACGGCCCCAGTTGCAGCTATCGCTCCCTACGGAACATCAACCACTTTCGCCTACTTGATTGAAGCGTTCATTGCGTGATGTTTGGCGCGCAAGTCTGCATCGTTCATATCCGGGTAATTCTCAGGTGATGTTCTGAAAATGAAGTCCGCGCAAAGTAAGGCCAATGCGAACTCGAGGCGACGATTGAACGGCGAGAGCGGCATGGGCGCTGAGTTGTTGGCAGCAGCCGGAACACGCCGCTTTGGAACAATACTGGCCGACCCGCCGTGGCGATTCCAAAACCGCACTGGGAAGATGGCGCCCGAACATCGACGGCTGAGCCGCTACGGCACGCTAACAATCGATGAAATCATGGCATTGCCTGTTCCGGATCTTGCGAAGGATGTGGCGCACCTATATTTGTGGGTTCCGAATGCGCTCTTGCCGGACGGAGTGCGCATACTTGAGGCGTGGGGATTCACATACAAGACGAATCTGGTCTGGCACAAGATCCGAAAGGATGGCGGCTCGGACGGTCGAGGTGTTGGCTTCTACTTTCGTAACGTCACTGAGCTCGTTCTCTTTGGCACGAAGGGAAAAAATGCGCGGACCCTAGCGGCTGGTCGTCGTCAGGTTAATATGGTAGAGACACGCAAGCGCGAACACAGCAGAAAACCAGACGAACTGTATGACATCATCGAGTCTTGCAGTTGGGGACCATATTTGGAACTTTTCGCACGTGGTACGCGCAAAGGCTGGACAGCGTTTGGTGATCAGTCCGACAAATATGTCGTCAATTGGAAAACGTATGCGAATTCGAGCACGCGCCGCGACGCTGGATTACCCGGTCTGTAGAGGCTAACAGTTTTCGTCGTAAAGGGCGCTCTTGATTCCGAACACCAGGACTGGGCATCCGCCGGCACCGCCTCCCTTTATGAGCGGGATCAGCTTTGACATGCGCGTCGTCGTCGATCCGTAGCGTTCGCGGGCTTTAGCCTTCGGGAGAAATCGAGCAAACAGCTCATCTAGCTCATCACATCGCGTAATTATAATCCCGACCTGGACTGCGCGCAGTTCAAAAAGCAAGCGGAAATTGTTGAGATCACGATCAAAAAACGTGTTCTTGTTGTTCCATTCGACTTCAAGCGCGACTCCGCTTTTATAGCAATCTACTTTGTGCGTTGGAGCGTCGAAGTTGATGCGCTCGAATGGCTCCCAGAACGTTAGAGTAGCTTTGGTCGGCTGCCCGCGCTTTCCAATTTTCGGACGCTTCGCGAGCTTCTTTGCTTCCACGTTCACTTGAGTCGTGAAGAGAGTCTCATTCCAACCCAGCGAGGACAACGGTCCGTCAAGCGACTCCGCAATCAGACTTTTTCGTCCACCACCTCGAGCCGCAATTTGCCCACTTTCGTCAGTTTTCAGAATATGCGAATGACAAAGTCGGAAGGCGCGAAGGACCTTCAAAACCTCCGCGTATTGGACGGCATGACGTTGCGATAGTATCGTCGCCGCATTGCGCCACGTGTGGACCTCATACGAGCTAATAATATCGCTCGGGATCTGCGCGAGGTCAACTGCGTCGTCAAATCCGGGTTCGGGATCAGCAGATGCGGTCGGCTCCAGAGCGTCGTCTTCCTCTGGGGGGATTAGCGGAGATAGTTCGATGCTAGCCACCTCCAGCAAAACGGTTTTCCTGCCAGGTTACAGGTGCCCGCGACACTCGAGCGTTCATTGCGCATGTGAAACAGTCCCGCAGCCACGCTCCAATGCGAACTGTCGACAGTAGATGAAGTCGGCATACTCAGCAAAACCGCCGGCTATAGCGCACTAGTCCGTTTGTGGGGACGTCTGCTGCGGGAGTGGTCGTGTTTCGACGAACTTCCGGGAGAAATTCGATACAAGGGCACGTTTGCCGACATCGAGCTCGCTGATGAAGAACTTACAACGCAGGCCTTTGGCTATGGGACGGGCGCCGAAGCTGAGCTATATCGGCGATTCATTTCATTCTTGCAATAGTCAATTCGGTCAACGATGTGACATTTAACGCCCGACAGTAGTTCCGAATCGATAGCGGTATTCGAATGTGACGGCGCCGCCGACGTTTCGGTCGACGAGCAAGCCGTTGTTGGTGTTGCGCGTGTGGTAATTCAAGCCTGCGATGCCGAGTAGCATCGTCGAACGCCCGCGCGTCCAGCCGTACGCGGCATTGTAATAGACTTCAGCGCCCTGCTCGGGTTCCGTCGGTTGCGCCATTCCGGCGGCGTTGAAAACGGCCAGATTCGTACGGACGTTGGGGAGCACGTACGTCGTTAGCTCGATGAAATGATGATTGGGCATCGGCAGCGTCGAGCCGGCCGTATAGATGACGTTCGTAAGATGCGCGCTGTTCGTGCTGCCGTTGTTCCCGTTGAAATTGCGCAGATAGATGAACTGCGTACCGGCGCCGAACCGAAAACGACGGTTCGGATCGACATTCAACATCAACACTGCATCGAGCAAACTAATCGTCGCCGACGAACGCCCGAATGGTCCCGCAGCGCCGACTCCGGTCGCCGTTATCGAGGGTACGCCTTCGACGTGCAGCTGAATGTTGTTGATGTATTGCGTCGCTTCGATCAGCGCAGCGGGCGCAACGCCGTTGACCGGGGTCGGATTTCCGGCACCGACGTGTTGTCCGTAGGCGAGGGCGGCAAGCGCGCCGATATCCGTTTCGCTGTCGGCAAGCGCCGGCGCCGTCGCCAGCACCATCAGCAGCGATGTTGCAATCAGTTTTCGCATACGATCTCCTGCGCGCGTTTGAAGATGCGATCCAGCATCGGTTCGGTGAGCTTTCCGGTATTGGTGTTTTGGCGGCTGGGATGATACGACGCTAGTACCAAGACCTCGCGACCGCTCGGGGTTTGCAAGCGCGTTTCGGCGCCGTGTTTGAATGGTGCGCGCGGCGTCAGATACCTGTGCTCTTCGCGTAATAGCGCCTGCACCGAATCGTCCGCGATTTTGCCGAGCGTGATGACGACGCGCGGATGCAGCGCGTCATACTCGCTACGCAAATAGTCGAAGCAGCGGCGGCGTTGTTCGGGAGTCGGTTTGTTTTGCGGCGGCGCGCAACGGATTGCGGCGGTGATATAGGCGTCCGTCAACTGCAAGCCGTCGTTGCGATCGATCGATTCCGGTTGGTTCGCAAAACCGGCGCGAAACATCGCGCGGTACAGCCACTCGCCCGACGCATCGCCCGTGAACGGCCGTCCCGTGCGGTTCGAGCCGTGTGCTCCGGGAGCCAAGCCGACGATCAGAACGCGTGCCTTGCGATCGCCCCAACTGGGGACCGGCCGGCCCCAGTATTCGAACTCGCGATGCGCGCGTTTCTTCCCGGGCGACGTTCGCGCAGTAGCGGCGCAGCTCGGGACAGCGGCGGCACTCGACGATCGTGCGCTCGAGCGAGCTAAGGGTCGGCGAAAGTCTTTGACGGAACGGCGAGCGCGTGGGAACATTCCCTCCATGGCCGCAACAGCGACGCTCGTAGCGCCGTCCTCACAGCCGCGTCCCCTTGATCGCCGTGGGATAGGCTTCCTCGTCGCGGCACACGCCTTCAATGACATGAACCAGTCGATCGTTCCGGCGATCCTGCCGTTCTTGATCGCGCAGCGGCATCTTTCGTACACGGCGGCTGCGAGTCTTGTCCTATCGTTGACGATTGCATCCTCGGTGATTCAGCCGCTGTTCGGTTACATCACGGATAAGCGCTCGATCCCGTGGCTCATTCCCGCCGCGCTCCTGTGCGGGATGTCGGGAACGGTGTTGCTCGGCTTCGCACCGACGTTCACGCTACTGCTATGCGCAACGCTCGTTGCAGGCGTCGGCAGCGCGGCATTTCATCCCGAGGCCGCGCGTGCCGCGAATGCGCTTTCGGGCTCGCAACGCGCGACGGGCATGGGGTTCTTCGGCCTCGGCGGCAACATCGGTTTCGCTGCGGGGCCGATTCTCGTAACGCCGGCTATTCTTCTGATCGGTTTGCACGGTACTGGGCTCATCATGATCCCCGGCGTGCTCTACGCGTTGTTCTTCGCGTTCTTCGAAATGCGGCGCTTCGCATCGCTGCGTGAAGCGCCCAAGAAATTCGCAAAGGCGAGCGAACGCGGCGATCGCTGGGGCGCGTTCGCTTTGTTGACGACGACGATCGTGATGCGCTCCGTCGTGTTTTTCGGCGTGATGACGTTTACCCCACTGTTCTGCATCGCCGTTCTCGGCGCCACGAAGGCGCAAGGTAACGCCGTCCTCGCGATGACGCTGATCGCCGCGGCGGCGGGCGTCATCACCGGCGGCCGTCTGGGCGATCGCGTCGATCGTCGCAAGCTGATCCTGATTTCGATGGCCGCCGCCGCGACGTTCGCCGTAATCATTGGGCTCGCGGCGGGCGCCGGTGCGTCCCTCGTCGAGATTGCGCTCTTGTTCATTGCGCTCGGCTTCCTCATGCAGCTTAGTCAGAGCGTGACGATCGTGATCGGCCAGGATTATTTGCCGACACGCATCGGCACGGCATCCGGCGTTACGCTCGGACTCGCGATATCGATGGGCGGGTTCGCGATGCCGTTTCTTGGACGGCTCGGCGATACGCACGGCTTGACGCCCGTACTCTATGCGATCGGCGGCTTTGCGCTCGCCGCACTGATCGCCGCGTCGTTTCTCCCGCCGATCTCCAAGGCGAAGAATGAAGCGCCGGCCCTCACCGCACAAGCCACAGCCACAAGCACGTAAACAGCAGCGTCGGCGGGACGACGCAGAGCCCGAGGCGCGCGTATTCGCGCGTGCTTACGTGGAGGCCGCGTTCACGCACGATCGATAGCCACAAAATCGTCGCGAGCGAACCGGTCGTCGAAAGATTCGGACCGAGATCGCGCCCGCTATCAACGGATATGCGAGAAAATGTCCGGTCTGCGCAACGATCGCCCCCGACATCGCCGCAACGGGAAGATTGTTGATAAGATTCGATGCGAACGCTGCTCCGAACGCTGCCCCGAGGATCTCACTGAGCGCACCCGAGTGTGCGGCATCGTGCAGCCCATGCAGCGCCCACGCGAGCGCGCCTTGATGCTCGACCGCATCGAGCAATACGAAGAGCCCGCACAAAAGAACGAGCGTCTTCCATCCGACCCGCGCGATGACGTCGCGTGGATGTGCGCGCGCAGCGCCCAGGACGATAAGGGCGCCGAGCGCTGCGGTGGGACCGAGTGGGATATCCAGGCCGACGGCAAGCAGATACATCAGTGCGACGATCGCCATTGCGATGAGGACGTTACGCGTTCGTCGCTCGAGCGACGGCGGCGGAGAGAACATGTAGCTACCTTTGCACGCGTGGTGAAAGATAAATCGGAAGATGGCGAGATTGAGCCCGACCGCGACCAGCATCGGGATCGTGAGATGTACGATATACGGAATCAACTCCGGACGCGGCAACACCAGGATATTGGCCGGATTCGAAAACGGAAATCCGAACGATGCCGTGTTGGCGACGAACGTACACGCGTAGAGAAACGGAAGAACCGTGAATCCGTGTCTGGAGACGGCACGGTAGACGATCGGCGTGAAGACGACCGCCGTCGTGTCGTTCGACATCACGATCGTCAGCAGCGCGCCTCCGAGGAAGAGATAAAAGAAGAGCTTCGAGCGCGAGCCCTTGGCGCGCGCGACGATCACGTCGGCGATCCAACCGAAGAGACCGCTTTCGTCCGCTGCGGCTGAGATCACCATCAGCGCCGCAATAAAGACGAGAACGTTCCACTTCGATGCAATCGATAGGGCGGCGGCCGTCAAGGATTCGGCTCGCAACCCAACCAGCACGATCGCGCCCGCCACGGGCCAAATCCAGAATGGGATCCGCCGCGGGCCGAGTGCGACGAGCAGCATCGCGCCGAGCGCGATTGCGACGACTATTCCAGCGATGGGAATCCGAGTCGTGCCAGCGCGGTGTACGCGACGATGCCGACCGTCGTTGCGAGATTCAGGCTGCGCACGGTTCCGCTGCGCATTGGTACGCCGACGACGCGGTCGCGCTCACGCTCTAAAATCTCGCGCGGTAACCCTTTGGTCTCGGTGCCAAAAATGAGTGCGTCGCCCAGCGCGTAGGCTGCCTGGTCGTAGCGTTGCGGCGCGTGCGTTTCGACGAACCAACGCGGCGACGTGGCGCTTGCGAGGTAGGCGTCGAGCGAATCGTGGATCACTACGCGCACGTGTTCCCAATAATCGAGTCCCGCACGTTTGAGCTCGCGATCGTCGATCGAGAAGCCAAGGGGCTCGACCAAGTGCAAGGCGCAGCCGGTCGCAGCGCAAAGACGCGCGACGTTCCCGGTGTTCGGCGGAATCAGCGGTTCGACGAGCACGATGTGCAACGGCGCAGCAACGACGTCGCCGTTCGAGACGACGCGTCCCTGCGGTTGCGCCGTCACGCGTTGGCGATCTCGACCGTCGGTTTGTCGGGCGGTGCGATGACGTAAGCGATTCCGCCGTGACCGAGCCACAGGCGTTGGAACTGCGCGCGCGGATACGTCACGCGAATCGCCGGTTGCGCCGGATCGTTGACGATCGGATCGCCCTTTGCATCGAAGCCGCACAGTACGACGAAGTGTCCGTCGGTTTCGGGCAGCGGCGGATTGTCCAGCTCGCCTTTTTTCCACGCGAGCGAAAGCGCGAGCGGGACGCCTGCGGCCAAGAAACTTTCGTGCGTGTGCGAGATCGCGCAGAAACGCTACGAACGCACGCAAACCAAAGCGGCTCGCGTAGGCGACGTTGAAAGCCCAGTTTCCGGTGCCGTGATAGGCTTGATCGTACGTTGCCGCGGCCGCTTGCGGGACGTCGATCGCGATCGAATTCGCACCCAGCAACATTGCAAGCGATGCGGGGCTGCACCAACCGCGGCCGGGATCGCCGACATACTGCGAGAGCTGCGGAACGACGACCTCGATTGGTTCGAGCTTTGCGTCCCCAGGCGTGCCTTCCGGCGGCGTAGCGAGCACGACGGCGTCGAGCTTCGATGAGAATTCGGCTTCGATCGCCGTGAATGGGTCTTGCGAGAGCAACATGTCGATCTCGAAGTGTGCGCGCGGTTCGCGTCCTCCCAGCGAGACGCGTTCGTCGCGGGTCCATCTCGCGTACGGCAGCGGCGCGCTCCAGCTCTCGTCGGTAAAACGCGCGCGGATCGAAAGGCCACCCTCGGTCTCGGTCCCGTTCCACGAGACGATCCCGCGGCGCGTCGGCGGACAGCGCAAGACGACACGAGCGCGAGGCTTCGGATCGAAGATCAGCGGCATCTCGGCCTCAGATCTCCCACTCCCACGAATTCCATAGGTTCACGAAATACTCCGCAGGTTTGTAGTTCTTCAGGTCGTCGTTGTATGCGGCGTAGCCGTTCTCCCAATAAAGGAAGATTGACGGAATCAGTTCGTGAATGCGCGCTTCTTCCTTTTGTACGATCGCCTTGCGCGCGCTGCGATCGTACGTGAGGAGCTGCTCCTCCGACGTCCGGTTTACGACCGGGTCGTCGAGCCATGACGTATTGGCGCCGTTGGGTGGGATGAATTTCGCGCTCCAGTCGCCTTCGTTGTCCGGGTCGGGACCTTGCGTGTCCGTCGACCATGACGTGTCGTAGTTGCCGCTGTAGAGCGGGCCGTTGCGCGCAAAGAGCAGGCTGACCGGATAGTTGCGAACCCGCATGTCGATTCCGATCGCGCGCAATTCGCTCTGAATCTGAACCTCGGCTTGTTCGTTTGGCTGATTCCCGGTTGCGCTCGCAATCTCGATCTGGAGCCGCTGCCCGTCTTTGTGCCGGAATCCGTCGGCGGCGAGCTGCCAACCGGCAGCATCGAGCAATCGCCGCGCATCGGCGGGATCGTGAGGATAGAACGGCACGTTCGGCGCGGCCCACGAGTTGGGCGGGATATCGCTGCGTGCGCGTTCGTTCGTGCCGTGATAGACGTCGGCGTTGATGCGGTTCCAATCGACCGCTTCCGCAATGGCGCGTCGCACGCGGACGTCGCGCAGGTTCGGACGCGCCAGGTTCAGCGTCATGTGCTTGAGGTTTGCGACCAAACGGTGGCCGATACGAATTCCGTCGCCGGCTTTGAGCTGCGCGATTTGGGGCTGCGTGATTCCGTCGTACACGTCGATCTCATGACTTTGCAGCTGCGCGAAGAGCGTCTCGGTATTCGGGATGACCTTCCATGTGAAGCGGTCGAGCTTCGGACGTCCGCGCCAGTAACGAGGGTTGGCGACGAACTCGAGCGATGCGCCGTGATTCCACTTCTCGAGCGTGAAGGGGCCGCTTCCGACCGGATCGTTCGCGTAGGCGCTGCGTTGTAAATCTGCGGGTGAGATCTTCGCGAGCAGATGCTGCGGCAGCGGCGGATACGCCGTCGCCGCTGAAGCAGAGTCCGATGATATCGGCGTTCGGCCGGCGCAAGTGCACGACTGCGGTCTCGTCGCTGCGCACGTCGAGCTTGGCGATGTCGTCCCAGCCTTCGCGCAGCTTGACGTTGGTTCGATCGTTCATGACGAGCGCGTACGTGAATGCGAGATCGTGCGCGGTCAGCGGCGCGCCGTCGGCCCACTCCACATTTTTGCGGAAGTGCAAGACGATCGTCTTGCCGTCTTTCGAGATCCCGCCGTTTGCATAGGTCGGAACTTCGGTTGCGAGCTCTGGAAGAAAATCGCCGCTCGCATCGTAGCGGAAGAGCGGCGCGAAGAGCAGGTTGCTGACCTCATCGGCGGCCGCCGTGTGCGCGTAAAATTCGAGCAGCGAATCCGGTTCGTCCGGCGCACCGTAGCGAACGTGACCGGGCAGCGTCCACGGATGTAGTCCGCCCGCGCCGCTGAGCTTCGAGGGCGCAACGCAGCCCGCCAAGAGCGCGAGCACAAGCGCGAGAAGCCCGAGCCTCAGCGCGCGGCTACCTCGGGCCGGCTTTCGACGACGCCCAGACCCGGTGCAGTTGGAAGCACGATCTTGCCGCGATTGTAGACGATGCCGGCGAACGGATCCGACGCCACCAAAAACGGTCCGTCGAGATCGGCCCAATCGACGAGCGGTGAGAGATGAGCGGCTGCGGTCGAGCAGATCGCGCTCTCGACCATGCAGCCGAGCATCACGCGAAAACCAAGCGCGCGCGCCGTGTGAATCATCGCGAGCGCGGCTCGAATCCCGCCGCATTTCACGAGCTTGACGTTGACACCGTCGACGCATCCGATCAGCGCGGCCAGATCGTTTGCATCTTTGCTGTCTTCGTCGGTGACGATCGGAATGCGCGTCCGCTCGCGAATGTAGCGTAGCTTCGCGGGCGAGCCGGCCGGAATCGGCTGCTCGCAGAATTCGATCTCGAACCGCGCCAGCTCGCGCAAGATCGTAACGGCTTGATCGGGATTCCAACCTTCATTTGCATCGATCCGGATCGCGCCCGCATAGATGCCGCGAATCGCTTCGATCGTCTCGATCTCGGAACCGAGCCCGAGCTTAATCTTGAGAATCGGATGCGCGCCGGTTTCACGAACTTTCGAAAGCATTTCATCGATCGGCGCGATTCCGATCGTGAACGACGTAACCGGCGTGCGCGACGGATCGAGGCCGAGCAGCTGCCAGAGCGGTCGACCCACATCTTTTCCGATCGCGTCGTGCAACGCGAGATCGAGACCGCAGCGCGCCGCGGGCGGACGTCCGTCGAGAATCGATTCGAGAAGATACGGCGAGTCGCCGGAAAGCGGCCGCTGCGCGAAGTGCTCGCGAATCGTCTGCTCGCTCTCGTGATAGCGAGCGGTCGGTGCGGATTCGCCCAGCGCCTCGACGTCGTTCCAGCGCAAGCGAAAGACGATCGTGCGCGCGACGTCCTCGCTGCTACGCGCGATCGTAAAAGGATGTTTGAGCGGTAGCTCGAGCGGCTGCAGGCGTAGGTCAAGGGGCATAAGGCCGGGCTTCTTCCGATCCGTTTGTCAAGCCCTTGACCGCTTGACGCTAGGTGGGATAATGGGGATCGCTGTTCTGCGCGTGTACGCGCAGGTGTCAGATGCTGGGCCAACGTTAAAACCACCGGGAGCACAAGCTCCGGATACGATAGGTGGGACGTCACACTGATGTCCCCTAGCGCCCGGGCCGCACCCACCTGCGAGAGCAGGTCCTCAATTCAGGCATCAAGATGGCACGTGCGGTTCGGCGACGCTAGTTTATCGTGCTTGCAAGTCTGCTTCGGCAAGCAGGCCGCGCCACTCGCGCAGCCGCCGCTCGAGGGTCTGCAGCTCGCCCGATCCGTCGCTCTCGTCGACGCACAGGAATCCGCCGAACGGTGCGAGGCGTTCGAGCACGACCGGATCCGCATCTGAATCGGTATAGGCAAGCACGAGATGTTTGCGCACTTTTTCATCGACTGCGGCCGCGCCGAGCGCGAGCGGATCGAGCGCGAAGCACAGCCATGCGGTATCGCTCTCTTTGCGCAAGCGTCCCATCTCGAAATTGTCTGCGACGAGCGATCCAGGCACGTTGCGTACGGCGAGCGTGACGTTCAATTTCTTGGCTTCGGAAGCGGCGCGTGCAATGAGCGCGAGTGCTTCGTTCCAGCGCGACACGGGATCGTTGCCTTTCTCGGGCATGCGCGTGAGAACGTAGGGCGCTCCGAGATGCGAGGCCATCACCAGCGCCTCGGACTCGCGCACGGTCAAGCTGTCGTCGCGTACGGCGACGATCACGAGCGCGAGATCGGCACAGAATTTCTTGACTTGCGCTAGATAATCGGTGTCGCGCCGCGGGAACTGGGCCGCATCGAGCACGACGCCGTCCGCCCGCAGCTCACCGGCGCAGGCATCGAGCAGCTCGAGCTGCGTGAGCTCACCGGCGGCCAGTGCGCGATCGAATGCGGTCGACGAAAGAGCCAGGCGCATCGCCACGATCTTCGAAAGAGCCCGCAGTGAATCCGTTCCCGTTGCGCATCTTCGCGCTCATTCCGCTGGCATTCTTCGGCCTCTTCGGGGTCTTGATGCTGAGCCATGCGATCGTGCTTGCGCATCACGATTTGGCCAAAGCGCTGGTCTTTGCCGCGATCGCGCTCCTTTCGACGCTCGGGTATCCCGCGATGATCGACGTCGAGCGGCGATACTTGCCGCCGCCGCAAACGCCGCGCTTGCCGCTGAAGGTCTACGACTTGTTCTTTCTCGGCGGCGGATTGTTTGAGACGTGGCGGCTTGCACCACAGATCGACCCGATGCTGTCGATGGGCATCGCGCTCCTGTTGTGGATAATTGCAGCTGCTGCTGCACGGAATCGTGCGGCGGAGCTGGAGGGCACTCTGCCGAAAGAAAAATCGTGAAAATGTTGGAACAATCGGCACTGGCTGCGATCGATCCGAAGATCGCCGAAGCGATCGCGAACGAAGAAAATCGCCAACGCACGAATCTGGAGCTGATCGCTTCCGAAAATTACGCGAGCCGCGCGGTGCGTGAAGCGACCGCGTCCGTGATGACCAACAAATACGCCGAGGGTTATCCCGGAAAGCGCTACTACGGCGGCTGCGAGTTCGTCGACGTTGCCGAGTCGCTTGCGATCGAGCGCGCAAAGAAATTGTTCTCGGCCGAGCACGCAAACGTTCAGCCGCACGCTGGAGCGCCCGCGAATATGGCGGTGTTCATGGCCGTTCTAAAGCCCGGTGATACGGTGCTCGGAATGTCGCTTGCGATGGGCGGTCATCTCACGCACGGAACAAAAGTAAGTTTTTCCGGCAAGCTGTACAACGCGATTGCTTACAGCGTGCGCAAGAGCGACGAGCTGATCGATTTCGATGAAGTGCGCAAGCTCGCGCGCGAACACAAGCCCAAGCTGATCATTGCGGGCGCGAGCGCCTATCCGCGCACAATGGAATACGCGCCGTTTCGCGAGATCGCAAACGAAATCGGGGCGACGTTCATGGTCGACATGGCGCACATCGCCGGCCTGGTCGCGACCGGTTTGCACCCCACGCCCGTGCCGCTCGCCGACTACGTGACGTCGACGACGCACAAGACGCTGCGTGGTCCGCGCGGTGGCTTGATTCTTTCCAAAGCCGAGCGCGCACAAGAGATCGACAAGAGCGTCTTCCCCGGAATCCAAGGTGGACCGTTCATGCACTTGATCGCTGCCAAAGCGGTCGCGTTCGAAGAAGCGTTGCAGCCCGAATTCAAACGTTATGGCGAGCGGGTCATCGAGAACGCGAAAGTCATGGGTGAGGAGTTGTTGCGTGGCGGCGTGCGGCTCGTCGGCGGCGGAACCGACACGCATCTCTTGCTCGTCGACCTGACGCCGAAGAATCTCACCGGTAAGGCGGTCGAAGAATATCTCGACGGCATCGCGATCACTGCAAACAAGAACGCGATTCCGTACGATCCGCAAAAGCCGGCCGTCACCAGCGGATTGCGACTCGGCAGCGCGGCGGTCACGACGCGCGGCATGGGCAAAGACGAAGCCCGCGAGATCGCAAAGATCATCGTCGAAGCGCTCGGCGACATCGAAACGAAGACAAAGCAGCCGGCGCTGCGCGCACGCACCTTGGAGCTTACGTCCCGCTTCGACGTGCCGTGAGCGCAAATCTGACGATCGTCGATCATCCGGCGGTCGCCGATCGCTTGGCGCGCCTTAGGGAAAAAACGACGCCGACGTTCGTTTTCCGACGGTTGGTCGAAGAGCTCGGCGGATATCTCGCTTACGAGGCGACCCGCAATCTGAAAGTTCGTATCGAGCGTGCGACCACGCCGCTGGAAGAGACCGACGTTACGCGGATCGATGCGCGCCCCGTCGTCGCGCCGATCTTGCGGGCGGGCCTCGGACTCTTGCCCGGCTTTCTCGACGTGATCGACGACGCCGTAGTCGCGCATTTGGGATTCTATCGCGATCCGCAAACGCTCGCGGCGATTCCGTATTACGCGAATCTTCCCGACGATCTCACCGGACGCGAGGTCTTCGTCCTCGATCCAATGCTGGCGACCGGTCACTCCGGTTCCGCAGCGCTGCGAACGCTTGCATCGCGCGGTGGTGCCGACATGACGTTCATCTGCATCATCGCTGCGCCCGAAGGTGTTCAGGAAGTGATGCGCGCGCAGCCGGACTGCCGAATCGTGACCGCGGCACTCGACCGCAGGCTCAACGATCACGGCTACATCGTCCCAGGATTGGGCGATGCGGGAGACCGGATGTTCGGCAGTACGAGCTCAGTGCCAACAATGGTGAAATAGCAACACATGCGACCCGGGTGGGACGAATACTTCATGCAGATCGCACACACCGTCGCGACACGCTCGACGTGTCCGCGTGCGGCGGTCGGTTGCGTGCTGACGCGTGACCGTCGCATCCTGACGACGGGATACAATGGAGCGCCGAGCGGGATCCCGCACTGTACCGACGTCGGCTGCATGCTCGTGAACGAACACTGTCAGCGTGCGACGCACGCGGAAGCGAACGCGATCGTGCAAGGTGCGCTGCACGGCGTTAGCGTCGCGGGCGCGACCGCGTACTGCACGCATCAACCGTGCGTGAACTGCACCAAGCTCTTGATCAGCGCGGGCGTCATCAAGATCATTTACGACGACGGCGTATCCGGATACGATCGCAACCGAGCTGTTGCGCGAAGCCGGCGTCGGCATCGTAGCGTTCAAGACGCTCGAAGGCGTCAAGACGTGAAGCAAGTCGAAATTCTTGCGCTCGTCGCCTTCGCGGCCGCGCTCGTTACGGCGCTGCTCGTTACGCCGCTCGTGCAGCGGCTCGCCTCGCACGTCGGGATGCTCGATGAGATGGGCGAGCGGCGCATGCACGACACGCCCAAGCCGCGCATCGGCGGAATCGCCGTGTATCTCGGTTTTGCGCTCGCGTTGTTCGTTGCAACGGGTATCGCGATCACGAAGGGCACGTTCGGCGCGGCCGAAGTGCACGCGCTCCTGGGATTGCTCTTCGGCGGCACGCTGATCGTGTGCGTCGGCATTTGGGACGACATCATGGGCTTACGCCCGCGCTACAAGTTGCTGGCGCAAGTCGTCGTCACGTTGCTCTTGATGCTGTACGGACCCGACTTTCGGATTCACGGAACGACGAATCCGTTTCATCACGGCCGCTGGGTGGAACTCTCCGGCTTGCTCGGCGTCGCGCTTTCGCTGCTGTGGTATATCGGGATGATGAACGCGATCAATTTCGTCGACGGCCTCGACGGATTGCTCGCTGGTCTGACCGCGATCTCGGGGACGTTCTTGTTCGCGATCGCGATCACCAAGGGACACATCGTCGTCGCGCTCGTTCTCAGCGCTTTGGTCGGCGCCGTCATCGGTTTCTTGCCGTACAACTTCAATCCGGCCAAGATCATTCTCGGCGACTCGGGCGCGCTGTTCATCGGCTTCATTTTCGCCGCGGCGTCGATCGTCGGCGACGCGAAAAGCGCGGTCACGATCAGTCTCGTCGTTCCGGCGCTCGTTTTGGCGCTGCCGATCGTCGACACGCTGGTTGCGATCATTCGTCGCACGCGCGCCGGGCGACGCATCAGCGAAGCCGATCGCGAGCACTTTCACCACCTGCTCGTTTTTCGATTCGGCCTCAACGTGCGTCAAGCGGTGCTTTTGATCTACGCGGTCTGTCTGATCTTGGGCGCGACGGCGTTCGTGCTTTCAAGCGCCGCCGGTGGTTCGGTCGGCGCGTCGTCGCTCGCACCATGACAGCCGCTGCGCGTCATGTCGGTGTTCGGAACGCGGCCGGACACGATCAAGATGGCGCCCGTCGTCGCCGCGTTGCGTGCGGCAGGTCCGGCCATTGCGCCGCTCGTGTGCGTGAGCGCGCAGCATCGCCAGATGCTCGACACGCTTCTTACCTTTTTCGAAATCGTCCCGGACTACGATCTCGACATCATGCACGAACATCAGAGCCTCACGGACATCACGACGCGCGTGCTCGAGGGGATGGACGGCGTGCTCGAACGCGCGCATCCCGACGTCGTGCTCGTGCACGGCGATACCACGACCAGCACGGCCGCTGCGCTGGCCGCATTCTATAAGAAGATTCCGGTTGGACACGTCGAGGCAGGTTTACGGACCTCGACGCATTGGGAGCCGTATCCCGAAGAGCTCAATCGCCGCCTGACCGGGCGGATCGCCGACTATCACTTCGCGCCGACCGGACAGGCGCGCAAGAATCTGCTGGCCGAGAACGTCGCGGATTCGGACATCATCGTCACCGGCAACACCGTCGTCGACGCGTTTCTGGCCGCGAGCCGGAAGCCGGGGCACTATGCCGAGCTCGACTCGCTCGACCCGGCGCGCCCGCTGATCTTCATGACCGCCCACCGCCGGGAGAACCACGAGGCGATGCCTGGAATCTGTGAGGCGATCGCCGAGATCGTGGCGTTGCCTTCGAAGCCTCAGGTCCTTTGGCCGGTCCACCCCTCGCCGATGGTCGAGCCGATCGTCCGAAAGCGGCTCGGGAACGTCCCGGGGGTACGGCTGGTCGACTCCGATCGACTACCCTGACCTGGTCCAGGCGGTCCGGCGCTGCCGTTTCGTTCTGACCGACTCCGGCGGGCTGCAAGAAGAGGCACCGATCCTGGGCAAGCCAGTCCTCGTCATGCGCAATGAGACTGAGCGCCCCGAGGGGATCCTCGCCGGGTCGCTCGAGCTGGTCGGCGCCGAGCCGAAGGCGATCGTGGCCGGCGCGCGCCGGCTTGCTCGAGGACGAGGAGCACTACGCGCGCATGGCCCGCGCACGCAATCCGTACGGCGACGGACACGCCGCCGAGCGGATCGTGCAATGGCTTCTCGCACGTCTCCGCGGTGCCAGCGCACCCGAACCTTTCGTCTTTAGCGACGCTGCGTGACCTCGACAAAGATCGAGGAGGGACGGCCCAAATCTGAGACTAACGGGACTCGCGCCGGTGCAGCCTCCGAAATGCACGCGTACAACGCGCGCAAGCGGTCGGTTTGCGCCAGTTCGCTGCTCCTCATCGTCCCCGTCGCCGCTTTGGCGTCGACACGAGCACCGGTTCTCGGACTCGATCTGCTCCTCGGCGTTCTCGGCGGCATCGCGTATGCGCTGCTTCTGATGCGTACGAACGAGCGGCTCGGGGAAGGGTACTCGCTCGGAGCACACGCCCGGAGCAGCGTGCTGCGTGTCTTCGCATTCGGCGCTCTACCGGTGTTGACGGCTGTCATAGGCCCTCTCTGGGGAATGGGGCTGTACTTCGCCGGGTTCTTTACGCCGCTGGCACTTTACGTGATCGCGGTAAAGCGGGAGATATCGAGGCAGCCCTAGTGCACCAGCAAATCGGCGAACATCCGCATTGGGTATGGCCCATTGTCGGAACCGTGCACTCCGACACGCTCATCACGACATGGGGCGTGATGCTGTTTTCGTTGATCTTTTTCGCCTGGCTCGGTTCGTCGTATCGGTCGCCGGCCAGCGTGCGGCGCACGCAAGCGACGTTCGAGGGCATGGTCAATTGGCTCGGCGATCTGGCAATCGGCACGATCGGACGGCGCGGCGAGCGATTCGTGCCGGTCTTCGTCTCGATCTTCATGTTCATTTTCATGCTGAATCAGATCGGATTCTTTCCGTTCAAAGAGCTCGGCTTGCCGTTCGGCGGATCGCCGACAGCCGATCTGAACACGACCCTCGCGTACGCGATCATCGTCTACGTCGGGATTTGGGTCACCGCCATTGCACGCGGCGGAATCGGCGCGTTCAAGCATCTCTCGCAGCCGTTTGCGGCGCTCGTTCCTCTTGAACATGATCGAGGATCTCGCGCGCCCGATCACGCTCTCGCTGCGGTTGTTCTTCAATATCTTCGTCGGCGAGCTGTTGATCTTCGTCGCCGTCCAGATCATCACGTCGGGGATTCACATCGGCGCGGTCGATCTGTCACTGGCGGCCGCGATCATGCCGTTCCTGATTCAGTTCTTCAATTTCTTCATCGGGACGCTGCAAGCGTTCGTGTTCACGCTCTTATCGATCGTTTACCTATCCTTGGCAACGGCCGAGGAACACTAGAAAGGCAACATCCTTGAACGAGAGTTTATTGCTGTCGTCGGTCGTGATCGGTTTCTCGCTGATCGTCGCGGCCGTCGCACTCGGATCGGCGATCGGTGACGGCATCGTATCGTCGAAGGCCGTTGAAGCGATTGCACGTCAACCCGAAGCCCGCCCCAACATCTTCACATTTATGTTCCTGGGCGTCGGCGTTCTGGAAGCGTTTCCGATCATCGGATTGGGCCTGGGGCTCTATCTGTTCTTCGTCGTGAGCGGCGCGCCGGCAGGCATTCCGCAAGTCCTCAAGTCGCTGGCGGGACACTAAAACCGCTCAATGTTCCTCAAGCTCGACGGCACGCTCTGGATCCAGATAATAAATTTCTTTATTTTCTACGCGATCCTGAACGTGGTGTACATCAAGCCCGCATCGGCCGCGCTGCGCAAGCGTCGCGCCTATATCGACTCGGTTCACAACGAGTACGAGGCGGCACTGCGTGAGGTCGACGAGCTGAAGAACGAAGCCGATAACAAACGCGCCGAGGGCCGGCGCGAGGGCGATCATGTCGCGGCGACGATTCGCAACGAGTCGATGAAGCAAGCCGAAGAGATCGTCGCCAAGGCGCAAGCCGAATTCACGCGGATCGTCGAGGAATCCGAGACGAAAGTCTACCGTGAGATGAACGTCGCGCGGGCAGAAGAGAATCGCCTCGTCCAAGAGCTCGCCGCGGACATGGTCCAGCGCGCGGTGGGGCGTCTATGAACTACGAGGCGATCGCGCTGTGGAGCCAAGTCGTCGCGGCCGTCGTCTTTGCGGCCCTGATCGTCGTTGGGTTCATACGTTTTCTTACGCCGACGATCGCGCGTATGACCGCAGCGAAGAACGATGAGATCCGTGAAAGTGAGAAGCGGCGCGACGAGGCGGTACAGCGCGCCCGGGCGGCGCGCTCCGAGATTGCGGAAGCGACTACCGACGCCGCTCGGATCAAGGAACACATCGAGCGCGACGCGCGCCGGGAGGCTGCGATCATCGTGGCGACGGCGCACAGCGAAGCGCAGCGTCTCGTGCGCAACGCGCACGCCGATTACGAACGCTCCCGCGCGGCTGCGCGCGACCGGTTGCGCATCGAGATGATCGACAAGGCGCTGGCTGCTGCGCGCAAGACCGTTCTCGCCCGCATCGACGAAAAGGCCGAGGCGACGCTGGTCGGCCGGTTCATCGACGAGCTCGAAGGCAAGGGAGACCTGCTAGTGGCCGACGAGACCCTCGCGCGCCGTTACGCGCAAGCGGTGTTCGATCTCGCGAAGGACGGCGGTAAGATTGCCGAGACCGGACGCGATCTGCGCACGATTTGGGATGCGATGCAAGGAAGACGACGCAGTCGTGCGCTTCTTCTTCGCTCCGATCATCGATCGCGGCGAGAAGCAAAAAGTGCTGGTCGATGCGTTCTCCGGTAAAATTGAGACACTCGCGCTCCACACGCTGCTCCTGCTCGTGCGCAAGCGCCGCGAACGTATCTTACCCGAGCTGTTGCGCCAGTACGCCGATCTCGAGCGCGGGTCGCGCGGCGAGCAATCGCTGATCATCGCGAGCGCACGCAAGCTGCCGCGCAAGGAGCTCGACGATCTCGTCGCCGCGCTTTCGAAGAAGTACGGCAAGAAATTCGACATCGAGGAGCGCGTCATCCCCAGCCTGCTCGGCGGCGTCCGCATCCGCATGGGCGACGTCTCGATCGACGGTACCGTCGCAGGCAAACTCAACGAACTCAGCCGTACGCTATTTTCACGATGAACTATTGGAGGTCAATGTGCTGACAAAGGCAACTCGGTTGCTGCGAGGCCGGCGCGATAATCTTGAATCCTTACAAATGGTGACGGGCGGAGCGCCTTCAAAGTGATTAACGCAGACGAAATCGCCGGTATTCTCAAACAGCAGATCGCCTCGTTCAATACCGATCTCAAAGAAGATCAGGTCGGAACGGTCATCGAGGTCGGCGATTCGATTGCGCGCGTCTACGGTTTGGACGCCGTGCAGTTCTCGGAGCTGGTCGAGTTCCCGAACGGACTCGAAGGCATCGTCCTCAATCTCGAAGAGGACAACGTCGGCGTCATCATCATGGGTCCGGACGAGGATATCAAGGAAGGCGATCGCGTACGCCGCACCGGCCGCATCGCATCCGTTCCCGTCGGCGAGGCGCTGCTCGGACGCGTCGTCAATCCGCTCGGGCAGCCGATCGACGGCAAAGGTCCGATCGATACGAAAAAGTATCGCACGATCGAGAACACTGCGCCGACGGTCATCGAGCGCCAGCCGGTCAAGCAGCCGTTGCAAACCGGGTTGCGCGCGATCGACGCGCTCGTCCCGATCGGACGCGGACAACGCGAGCTGATCATCGGCGATCGAGGTTCCGGCAAGACGGCGATCGCGATCGACGCGATCATCAACCAAAAGGATCAGGGCGTCTTTTGCATCTACGTCGCGATCGGTCAGAAGAACTCGACCGTTGCCTCGCTGGCGCAAACGCTCGAGAAGCAAGGCGCGATGAAGTACACGACGATCGTCAGCGTGTCGTCAGCGGAGCCTGCCGCACTCAAATACATCGCGCCCTTCGCCGGCTGCGCGATGGGCGAAGAGCTGATGTATGCGGGCAAAGACGTCCTGATCATCTACGACGATCTCACGAAGCACGCGCAAGCCTATCGTGAAGTTTCGCTGTTGCTGCGCCGCCCGCCGGGCCGCGAAGCCTATCCGGGCGACATTTTCTATCTGCACTCGCGTTTGCTCGAACGCGCCGCAAAGCTTTCGGATGAAAAAGGCGGCGGTTCGCTGACGGCACTGCCGGTCATCGAGACGCAAGCCGGCGACGTCTCGGCGTACATCCCGACAAATCTGATCTCGATCACCGATGGGCAAATCTACTTGGAATCGGGACTGTTCTTCCAGGGGATCCGGCCCGCGATCGACGTCGGGATCTCGGTCTCGCGCGTCGGCGGTTCGGCGCAGATCAAAGCGATGCGCTCCGTCGCCGGGCGCCTCAAGCTCGATCTCGCGCAGTACCGCGCGCTGGCGGCTTTCACCAAGCTGGCTGCCGATCTCGACAAGAACACGCAGCAGCAGCTGACGCGCGGTGAGAAGATCACCGAGGTTCTCGTTCAGCGGCAGTATCATCCGCAGCCGGTCGAAGATCAAGTCGCGGTCATCTTTGCGGCGACGCGCGGTTATCTCGATGCGATGCCGACGAACAAACTGCAGGAGTGGCAATCCCGCTTCGTTGCGTTTCTGCACGAGAAGCATAGCGACATCACGACGACGATCAAAGACAAGAAAGCAGTCGACGACGACACGGAAAAGAAGCTCGAAGCCGCGATCCAGGAGTTCAACAAGAGCTTCTAATGCCGTCACTTCGAGATCTTCGCGACCGCATCAAGTCGCTGAAGAACACGCAGCAGATCACGAAAGCGATGAAGCAAGTCGCCGCGGCAAAGATTCGCCGCGCCGAAATATTGCGGAAGCAGTCGCGTCCGTACGCGGATGGGATGTCGGAAATGCTGCGCGATTTGCTGGCTGCCGTGGGCTCGATCGATCATCCGTTCATGAAGCCCGGCAAGGCCGGCGCTCCGGCCGGCGTCATCTTGATGACTGCCGACAAGGGCCTTGCGGGCTCATTCAACTCGAACGCGATCGCGGCGGCCGAAGAATATCGCCGCAATTCGGGCGACGGCGTGAAATGGTACAGCGTCGGCATCAAAGGCCGCAATTACATTCGCAGACGGGACGAGATCGAGCAGTTCTGGCCCCAGTCGGCCGGCATCAAGCTCGAGGTTGCGCGCGAGATCGCGCGCAAGGTCGGCGAGGACTTTCTTGCCGGTAAAGTCTCGAAGATCACGCTGATCTCACAGCACATGCAGTCCATGATGGTGCAGCGTCCGCAGACGCGCGAGCTCGTGCCCGTGACGCGCGAACAGCAAGAAGAGAAAAGCGGTCCTCGCGGTGCGGTCGAGTTCGAGCCGAGCCCCGAAGCCGTGCTCTCCAAGCTGCTTCCGAAGTATCTCGAGTTTACGATCTATTCGGCGATGCTCGAGACCGATGCAGCTTTCTTTGCCGCGCAGCTGATCGCGATGAGCAATGCGACGGACAACGCCGGAAAGATTATCGACGACATCACTCTCGAGATGAATAAAGCGCGCCAAGCAGCGATCACCAAGGAAATCTTGGAGATCGTCGGCGGCGCCGAAGCCCTCGCCTCGTAGCGTTTGAAAGAAAAGGCAATTATGTCCAGCACCGCAACGGAAAAAGCCACCGGAAAAGTCGTTCAAGTCCTCGGTAACGTCGTCGACGTCGAATTCACGGCGGAGACCTTGCCGAAGATCGACGACGCGCTCACGGTCGGCGTTAACAGCGAGCACGCGAAATCGATAGCCAACGGCAAAGCGGACGGCAGCGGGATCGAGCTGGGTGGAACGGCGATGATGCCGCGCCAGCTCGTGCTGGAAGTGCAAGGCGAGCTCGGCAACAATCAAGTGCGGTGCCTCGCGATGGGCTCGACCGACGGTCTCGTGCGCGGCGCGCCGGTCACCAGCACCGGTCAGGCGATCACGGTTCCGGTCGGCGAAGGCACGCTCGGACGCATCTTCAACGTGCTCGGCGAAACGATCGACGGCGATTCAACGCCGGTGAAAGCGGCGGCACATTGGCCGATCCATCGCGAGCCTCCCGCGTTCGTCAAGCAAGATCCGACCACACGGCAGTTCGAGACGGGCATCAAAGTCATCGACTTGATGGCGCCCTACGCGCGCGGCGGAAAAGTCGGACTGTTCGGCGGCGCGGGCGTCGGCAAGACCGTCTTGATTCAAGAGCTGATCCGCAACATCGCCTCCGTGCACAAAGGCTTCTCGGTGTTCACCGGCGTCGGTGAACGGACGCGCGAAGGCAACGACCTCTATCTGGAAATGAAAGAGTCGGGCGTTCTCAAACAGACGACGCTCGTCTTCGGACAGATGGATGAACCGCCGGGCGTCCGTTTCCGCGTGGCGCAAACCGGGATCACGATGGCGGAATACTTCCGCGACGAGCTCGGCGCCGACGTGCTGCTGTTCATCGACAACATCTTCCGCTTCATGCAAGCCGGCTCGGAAGTCTCGGCGCTGCTCGGACGCATGCCGTCAGCCGTCGGCTATCAGCCGGGCCTGGCAACCGAGATGGGACAGATCGAAGAGCGCATCACGACGACGCAAAACGGCTCGATCACCGCGGTGCAAGCCGTTTACGTCCCCGCCGACGACTACACCGATCCTGCCGTTGCGACGACGTTCAGCCATCTCGACGCGTCGACGGCGCTTTCGCGGCAGATCTCGGAGCTCGGGATTTATCCGGCCGTCGATCCGCTCGCGTCATCCTCGCGCATTCTCGATCCCGCGATCGTCGGCGACGATCATTACCGCGTCGCACGCGGCGTGCAAGAAACGCTTCAGCGCTACCGCGATCTGCAAGACATCATCGCGATTCTCGGTATCGAAGAGCTTTCGGAAGAGGATCGTGCCGTCGTCGGCCGCGCGCGCCGTCTGCAGAATCTGTTCTCGCAGCCGTTCTTCGTCGCCGAACAGTTCACGGGGCGTCCCGGCAAGTACGTGAAGATCGCGGACACGATCGCGTCATTCAAAGAAGTCCTCGACGGCAAGCTCGATCATCTTCCGGAGCAGGCGTTCTACATGGCCGGCGACATCTCGGAAGTCAAAGAGAACGCCGAGAAGATGGGCGTCAAGGTCTAGTCTTGGCGACCGTTCCGTTCAAGCTGATCACGCCCGTCGCCGTCCGCTTTCGACGGCGAGGCGGAGCTGGTCATCGCGGTCGGCACCGAAGGCGAGACGGGCATTCTGCCGCATCACGCGCCGTATCTCACGACGCGTGCGGCCCGGCGTTCTGCGCGCCAACGTGGTCGAAGGCAGTGCGACGAAGCGTCTCGAGCTCGCGACCGGCGAGGGCTTTCTGCAAGTGCTTCCGGATCGCATCACGCTGCTCGTCGACGCGGCGTTCGAGCGCAATGAGGTCAACATCGATGCAACGCGCCGCGATCTTTCCGCCGCGCAAGAGCGTCAGCGCTCGGCCGGCGGCGATCTTGAGGCTTACCGCCGCGAGCAAAGCGATCATCGACTTTGCAATCGCGAAGTTGCACATCGCGGGTATCCGCTAAAAAAGAAAAAGCCGGACTACGCCGGCTTTCTATTTCTGACGCGGGTTAGCCGCGCCTACGCTCGGAGGCAATCTGGGCGTTTCGGTCGATGGCTTGCGCCATCAAGCCAATTGCTTGAATTCGATCCGCGTTCGCAATCAAATATTCGAGACGCTCATCGGGATGCTTGACCAGGATGACGCCGTGTGCACCCTCTTCCATCGCACGAAGCATTCGCTCAATGAGCGACCGATCGTCGGTGGAGAACCGGCGTTGGGTGCTGGTTGTGCTTGGACTCTCCAAGAGCCCGCGCAAGAAGGCGTCAAAATCCTCAGGTGCTTGCAATCCAGTACTCCGGTGAATATTTGCGGACCGGGTCGGAATATAGGAGGATTAGGAGGACCTATATCCGACCGGCCGCACTACTTTCATCGGCCATTGGAATCAGGGACTTGAGTCCCGGGCGGCCCAGCCTCGCGACCTCGTCCCGGACCCGGTCCTCGAAGCGCGCGTAGGCCTCGCGGTAGGTGGCCGAGACGTTGCGGATTCGGCCGATGGACGCTTGAAATTTTGATCTGCGCGCGCACGTCGTCGAGCGAACGCAGACACGCCCGTTGCAAGCCCCGCATACATCGCCGCACCAAACGCCGAGGCCTCGTCGTGATCCGAGACGCGCGCTTCGCATTCGAAGACATCGGCAATCATTTGACGGACGAGCGGTGCGTGCGTGAGTCCGCCCGAGAGCAAGAGCGCTTCGGATCGATTTTCAGCTCGTTCATGACGCGATCGACGCTATAGATCGCGAACACGACGCCTTCAAAGGCGGCGCGTACGATGTGTTTGGGTGCGTGCGCGAGATCGAGGTTCACGAACGCACCGCGCAGATCGCCGCGCCAATACGGCGCACGCTCGCCGGAAAGAAACGGCAACATCGTGAGACCCTCGGCTCCGGGCTCGCACTGACTCGCAAGCTCGACGGCGCGCGCGAAGCGCTGCTCTTGCGGCACGCCGTCGAGAAGCAACGCGAAGAGCCATTCGAGCACCGCGCCGGCTGAGCTCGTCGGGCCGCCGACGAGCCAATGCTTGTCGTCGAAGATATAGCAGAACGTCCGGCACTCTTTATCGAGCACCGGCTTATCGTGACGATGCGAACTGCGCCGCTCGTCCCGAGCGTGAGCGCCGCAACATCGGTTGCAATCGCACCCGAGCCGAGATTCGCGAGCGCGCCGTCGCTTGACGCAAGCACGATCGCCGTCTTCTCATCGATGCCGAGGGCGCTTGCGACTTGCGCCCGCGTGACGGTGCGCTGCGTCGAGCACGCGACCGGCTCCGAGAGCCGACTCGGGTTCGATGCGCGCCGCGGCGAGGGCTTTTGGATCCCATTTGCGCGTATGCGTGTCGAGCATTCCGGTCGCGGTCCCGATGGCTTGATCGACGAGCCATTCTCCCGTCCAACGATGGATGAAGAGCTCTTTCATTCCGACGAAACGCGAAGCGCGCTTGAAGAGCGCCGGATCGTTCTCCGAAAGCCAGCGCAGCTTGCAGAGCGGCAGCATCGGATGCATCGGGGCGCCGGTGCGCCCGTAGAGATCGGCCGCCGTTCCGTCTTCGCGCCAACTTATCGCGATATCGGCGCTGCGGCGGTCCATCCAGTTGATCAGCGGCGAGATCGGTTCACCGCGCTCGTCGATGCCCAAAACGCCGTGCATCGCGGCGGAGAAGCCGATTGCGATCGGCTGCTCGGCGCGCAACTTGATCTCATCGACTACTTTGCGCAGCGACTCCATCGTTGCGCGATAGATCTCGTCGGCATCCTGTTCGACATAGCCCGGCTGCGGCGTCGAAAGCGCGTATCGTTTCGTCGCTTCGGCCAGCTCGCGCCCATCCGAAGCAGCGTTCGCAACGACTTTTACCGCGGTCGTTCCGAGATCGATACCGATAAGGGCGCCTTCGCGCGGCACGTTATGCGGGTTCCGGAATCGGTTCGATCTTGCCGAGCAAGAACACGTACGACAGAATGCCGATCACGAGTACGGCCGCCGCGATCAAGAACGCGTTGGTGAACGATTGCGTTCCGCCGACGATGTAGCCGGTGATGATCGGTGCAGCGATGCCGGCGACGTTGTTCATGAAGTTCATGATCGCGCCGACGGTGCCGACGCCGCCCTTGGGGGCGATCAGCGCCGGAATCGACCAGCCGATCGGTGCCGAGAACGCAGAGACCTCCCAGAGCGATCGAAATCCAAACGAGCGCGATATGCGGATCGCTGGTCGTCGTCGCACCGGCGATCGCGAGGCCGAGCAGCATTCCGAGCACGAGGAAGAACTTGCGCACGCGCGTCGATTCCATGCCGCGCGAGATCAAGTAGTCGACGAGCCAACCGCCGATGAACAAATCGGTGATCGTCGCGACGCCCCACGGAATCGCGGTGTAAAGTCCGGATTTGAGAATGTCCCAGTGCTGGGTTTTCACGAGATAGCTTGGCAGCCACGTCAAGAACAGGTAGAACGAATAGCCGTACGCAGCAAAGCCGATCGTGAGTCCCCACACTTTGGCTTTTGTCAGCAGATAGCCGAGCGTTGCGCCACCGCTTGCAGATGAGACGCCTTCGGGCTGCGCGCCGCCTTCAACGATATAGCGGTCGCTCTTCGTCGTTCAGGCGTTTGTCTTGACTCGGGTTGCGATAGAAAATATAGAACAGCGCGAAATAGATCAGGCTGAAGATAGCCGGTGACCGATGAACATCGCGCGCCATCCCCAATAGAATGCGATCGCCGCGACGATCGGAACGCCGATCACGTTCGAGAACTTTGCGGCCGCGTCGAAGAGTGACGTCGCGAGTCCACGCTCGTTCAGCGGGAACCAATAGCCCGTGGCCTTCGAGCTGACGGGAAACGCCGGCGTTTCTGCGACGCCGAGAATCAACCGGGAAACGAAGATGTGCCAAAATCCCGACGCGGCCGCCGTGATGAAGCACGCGATGCCCCAAAGGAACGCGCCGATACGCCCGACTCCAAGCACGCCGTAACGATCGAGCACTATGCCGACGGGTATTTGCAAGATCGCATACGTCCAAGCGAATCCGCTCGACAGGTAACCGAATTCCACGTCGGTGATTCCGAAGTCGTGCGTAAAAGCCGGATGCGCGACGGACAAGTTCACGCGGTCGAAATAGTTGATCAAGATTCCGAAACCGAGCAAAAGCCCAATCCGCCAGCGGAGATTCGTGTGCGGCCGGACCCGGCCAATCGCGGTAGCCATGGCTCTCCTTCCGGGAAAACACCCTTGATTAGGGTATCAGCTTACCCGTTGCGCGGAAACTCTATTGGGGAAAGCGAACTAACGTCTACGTGAATTTCTTAGATAGGCTGGAAACGACTCTGCGCATTCGCGGAGGCTACCAGCTGAACGGTGAGGTCCGTACACAGGGCGCTAAAAATGCAGCCCTGCCGATCATGGCAGCATCGCTGTTGGCAAAAGGCCCGGTAACGCTCCATCGGATTCCACGGATCACCGATGTTTCGGTGATGTGGTCGCTGCTCGAGGCGCTCGGTGCGCGCTTGAAACTCGAAGACAGCCACACGCTGACGATCGACTCGACCAATGTCGGAACGCATCGGGCGCCATATACGCTGGTGCGCAAGCTGGCCGCATCATTTGACGTCACCGGCGCGCTTTTGGGCCGGTTCGGGCGTGCCGAAGTCCCGCTTCCGGGCGGCTGTGTCCTCGGAACCCGGGCCACCGACATGCACGAGTCTGCGTTTCGCTCGCTGGGCGCCAACGTCAAGAACGAGCACGGATATTTGGTCGCCGACGCCGGCGGGAAACGCCTGACAAGCGGCCGCATCTCATTGCGCACGCCTAGCATCGGCGCCACGAAGAACGCGATGCTGGCCGCCGTTACGGCCTCGGGACGAGACGGTTATCGAAAACGCTGCGCTCGAGCCCGAAGTCGTCGATCTGGCGCAATTTCTCGAGCTGATGGGCGCGAAGATCAAGGGCATCGGGACGGAGACGCTCGTCATCGACGGCGTCAAAGAGTTGCACGGCGTCGAGTACACGATCATTCCCGACCGGATCGTCGCGGGGACGCTCCTGCTCTGCGGCGCGGCGACGCGCGGCAACGTGACCGTGACCGATTGCCGCCCCTCGCATCTCGAAGCGCTGCTCGGCAAGCTCACGGAGTGCGGCGTCAAGGTAGAGACCGGGGACGACTACATTCGCGTCGAGGCGGGCTCTGTTAAGGGCGGGACCGATATTCTGACCGCGCCATATCCGGGCTTCGCGACCGACTTGCAGCCCCCGATGCTCTCGTTCTTGTGCACTTGCCCGGGGACGAGCGTCGTCGAGGAGACGATCTTCAATGCACGCTTTTCCTACGTGAACGAGCTCGCGCGTATGGGCGCGGACGTGCGCGTTTCGATGGAGAGCAACACCGCTTTGATCAAAGGGACCGAGCGCTTACGGGAGCCCCGGTAGAAGCGCCGGACATTCGTGCCGGCGCCGCGCTTGTCGTCGCGGGCCTGGCAGCCGCCGGCGAGACCGAGATCATGGGCCTCGAGTACATCGACCGCGGACACGAGCGCTTAGAAGAGATGCTGACGACACTTGGCGCACAAGTACGGAGGAGCAGCGGCATCACGCCTCTCTCCGAGCCTGCCGGCCTTTTTGAAACGAGCGAGTATCCCAAGGTCGCGATGTAGAATAAACCCTGGTCTCGCATTTCACGGCCACTGTTTAGGAGCTGTTACTCTGGAAATCGGAATCGATCTCGGCACTGCCAATGTTCTGGTGTATGTCAAAGGCAAAGGCATCGTTCTTCGCGAGCCGTCCGTTGTTGCAAAAGACATTCGCACCAATAAAACGCTGGCCGTCGGTGAAGAAGCTCGGCCAATGCTGGGCAAAACCCCGAGTAACATCCAAGCCATCCGTCCGCTTCGCGACGGCGTCATCGCCGATTTCGAAGTGACCGAAGCGATGTTGAATTATTTCATCAAGAAGGTCACGAAGAACCGTTCGATTTTCGAAACGCTTTTCAAGCCGAAACCGGCGGTGACGATTTGCGTTCCCGCCGAGATCACGAGCGTCGAAGAGCGCGCCGTGCGCGACGCCGCGAAGCTCGCCGGTGCACGCACCGTCGACATCATTGAAGAACCGATGGCCGCGGCGATCGGTGCCGGGCTCCCGATCGACGGGCCGTCGGGAAACATGGTCGTCGACATCGGCGGCGGTACGACCGACGTCGCGGTGATCTCGCTGGGCGGCATCGTCGTCTCGCAATCGATTCGCGTTGCCGGCAACAAGCTCGACGAAGCGATCATCCGGCACATTCGTCGCGTATACAACTTGATGATCGGTGAGCGCACGTCCGAAGAGATCAAGATCAAGATCGGATCGGCGTATCGTCTCGAGCAAGAGCTCGCGATGGAGATTCGCGGACGCGATCTGATCAACGGTCTTCCCAAGACGGTGAAGATCACGAGCGAAGAGGTGCGTGAAGCGCTTTCCGAGCCCGTGCAAGCGATCGTCGAAGCGGTGAAGTCCGTGTTGGAAAAGACTCCGCCCGAACTCGCCGCCGATATCATCGATCGCGGCGTGATCTTGACCGGCGGCGGCGCGCTGTTGCGCGGTCTCGACACGCTGCTCGGCGAGGTCACCGGGATACCCGTGATCGTTGCCGAGGATCCGATGTCGTGCGTGGCGATCGGAACGGGGCAGCGCGTTCGCGCGTAAGGATCAGCTCATGCGAAGCGCCGTTAAAGACGTTATCGACGCGCGTAAGGAGCCGCTCGAAGTTGTATTAGACGCGGTTGCCGCCGTCGTCGAACGCGGGGGAATCGTCGTCTATCCGACGGATACCGTCTATTCGATTGGATGCGATCCGTACGAGCGCGAAGCGATCGCGAAGATCTATGCGAGCAAAGCTGCGTCCGCACGAAGGTCCGCTGAGCCTATATCTTGCCGAGCGTGCAAGAAGCGCTCGAGTACACGAGCGCAAATCCGTTTGCGGCCGTGGCGGTGCGTCGCACGATGCCAGGCCCGATCGCACTCGTCATCCCGCGTCCCGCATTCATTCCCGAGCGCGTAACATGGGGTAACGACGGTCTCGGTTTACGCGTTCCCGATCATCCGCTTGCCTCGGCAATCTTGGATCGCTGCGGGCCGCTCGCCGGTACGAGCGCAAGTCGCGGCGACGATCCGCCGTATTGGGGAGACGACGACCTCTTGCTTCTCCCAGATTGCGATCTTGCCGTGCTTGATGGGCCGACTCCGCAACGCGCGCGCTCGACGATATTGGACATCACGCGTCCGATCGTACGCATCGTGCGCAACGGTGTCATTCCCGCAGAGGTCTTGGAAGAGAAGCTGGGTACCAACATAGCGCGGCCCTACGATCCGCATAAGTGAATAAAGCACGTAAACATTTTAAGCTCGTCGTCTTGAGCTCGGCCCTTTTGGCGTCGCCGAGTGCGCTCGCGTTGGCTGCGCCGACGCCGACAGCGGCGCCGAGTGCATCGCCGTCGGCTCGGTGCGACGCTCAACGATCCGGGCGTGTACACGATCAGCGGACAGAATCTCACCTGGAATCAACGCAACGGCGATTTCACGATTCCAAGCGACGTGAAGTTCACGCAACCCGGCACCGACGTTACGGGAGATCACGCGACCGGCAATTCGATTACGAAGAGCGTAAAGATCACCGGCCACGTCGTTCTACACAACGCGAAGCCGGTCTCGACGGTCGGGATCACGGCGAAGACTGCATCGAGCGATCCGCAAACATTGACCAGCGACGAGCTCGACGTTGACGGCCCGACCAAAGTCTATACGGCGATCGGCAATATGAAGTATATGCAAGGCACAAAGGTCGTGACGGCAGAGCGTGGTCAGCTCGATGAGCTCAAGCACATGCTCGTGCTCACCGGCAACGTGCACATCGATGACACGGCGACCGGTCAGACGATGATTGCCGACAACGTCACGTACGATACTTCAAGCGAAACAGTGACCGCTACAGGGAAACCGGGTGAGCCGTTCCAGATTCGCGCGCCGGTGCAGACGGCGCCACCCGGAACACCGAGTCCGAAGAAGCGGAGATAACAACGCAGCCGCTGTTCGGCGATGCGGTCGAACCGCAGCGTTCGCGCAAGCGGCCGCCGCCGAATGCGCCGCTCGCAGCGCGGATGCGCCCGCGTTCGCTCGACGAGTTTGTCGGTCAAGAGCATCTCATCGGCGAAGGCCGTGCGTTGCGGCGTGCGATCGAGTCCGACACGGTCCCGTCGATGATGTTGTGGGGCCCGCCCGGCACTGGAAAGACGACCCTGGCCGAAATCATTGCGTCGACGACCGGCGCGCGCTTCGTGGCGCTTTCAGCAGTGAGCGCAGGAGTTGCAGATCTGCGCAAAGTTGCTGCGGGAGCGCAAGAGCTGCAAAAGACGGGGCGGCGCACCGTCCTGTTCGTCGATGAGATTCATCGCTTCAATAAAGCGCAACAGGACGCGGTCCTTCCCTATGTGGAGGACGGAACGATCACGCTGATCGGCGCCACGACCGAGAATCCGTCCTTCGAAGTAATCTCCGCGTTGCTCTCCCGTTCGCGCGTCTTCGTATTATATGCGCTCGGCGACGAACAGATCGCGATGATCGTCGATCGCGCCCTGCATGACACGGAGCGTGGCCTCGGCAAGATCGATATCGTCCTCGAGCCGGCAGCGCGCGACGCGCTTGTCAACCTCGCCAACGGCGATGCGCGTGCGGCGCTCAATACACTCGAATTCGCAGCGACCATCGCGAGCGACAAAACGATCTCGCCCGCGACCGTCGCCGAAGCCTTGCAGCGGCGCGCTACCGGCTACGACAAAGACGGCGAGTCGCACTACGATACGGTCAGCGCATTCATCAAAACGGTGCGCGGCAGCGATCCGGACGGCGCGCTCTATTGGCTGGCGCGGATGATCGACGGCGGCGAGGATCCGCTCTTCATCGCGCGGCGTCTCGTTATACTCGCGAGCGAAGACGTCGGACTGGCTGACTCGCGTGCGCTTTCCGTCGCGGTGGCGGCGCAACAAGCCGTGCACTTCATCGGAATGCCCGAAGGTTTTTTCCCATTGGCTCATGCGACGCTGTATCTATCGCTCGCACCGAAGAGCAACAGCGTCGGCCGTTCCTACGGTGCGGCTGCCGCCGACGTGCAGAAGACGCGCAACGAGCCGGTGCCGTTGCACTTGCGCAACGCGCCGACGCCGCTCATGGAAGAGCTCGGCTACGGCGAGGGTTATCGCTACGCGCACGACGACTATGCCGTGATGGGCGAAGGTGGCGATCTTCCGCCTGCGCAGCGCTTGCAATCCTATCTTCCGGATTCGCTGCGCAATCGTGCATACTACGATCCGGGCGAACAAGGCGAAGAACGCAAGTATATTGAGTGGATCGAGAAGCGACGCGGCCGGAATGCATCGCCTGCGCAGCGCGATCCGTTCGAGGACGAGCAGTGAACGCCAGTCGCATCTATCTCGATCATGCAGCAACGACGCCGCTTGCAGCCGACGTGCTCGAAGCAATGCAGCCGTACTTTGCGCACGACTGTTACAATCCGGGATCGATTCACGCCGAAGGCCGGCGCGCCCGAGCGGCCGTGGATTCGGCGCGTGAGCGCATCGCCGCAATTCTGCACTGCAAGCCCAAAGAAATCATCTTCACGGCGAGCGGGACGGAAGCCGACAACATGGCCATCATCGGTGCGGCGCGTGCCGCACGTGCACGCGGCAAACACGTGGTCACGACCGCGATCGAGCATCATGCGGTGCTGCACGCGGTGCGAGCCTTGCGCGATGAAGGCTTTGAGGTGACGCTGCTTCCGGTCTGTTCCGACGGCGTCGTCGATCCGGCACGCTTCGGCGATGCGTTGCGCGACGACACCGTGCTCGCAGCAATAATGTACGCCAACAACGAGATCGGGACGATTCAGCCGATTGCGCAGCTTGCGCAAGTTCGCGCGCGAGCGCGGCGTCGTCTTTCTCACCGACGGCGTGCAAGCCGCGGGGACGCTCGATCTCGACGTCACAGCGCTTGGGGTCGATGCGCTCGCGATCTCGGCGCACAAGTTCTATGGGCCTAAGGGTGTCGGCGCGTTGTACGTCCGCGACGGGACGCCGCTCGAGCCGCTGATACACGGCGGTGGTCAAGAGCGCGGCCGGCGCTCGGGGACCGAGAACGTCTCCGGCGTCGTCGGGATGGCGCATGCCCTGGAGGTCGCCGATGGCGCGCGGGCTACCACGAACGAGCGGATCGCAGGCTCTTCGCGACGCGCTCGAAGCCAAGGTGATCGCCGCGCTGCCACGCGTCCGCGTGAACGCCAAACTTGTCGCCCGGCTGCCGGGGATCTCGAGCCTCTCGTTTGCGGGAATCGACGCCGAGTCGCTCCTGATCGGCCTCGATTTGGCGGGGGTCGCAGCTTCAGCCGGGAGTGCCTGCGCCGCGGGCTCGCTCGAAGCGAGCCACGTCATCGCCGCGCTCGGCGCAGCCGCCGCGAACGGAGCGACGCTGCGCCTATCCCTAGGCCGCGGAACGACGCCGGAAGAGACCGAGCGCGTCGCTTCCTTGCTACCCTCCTTGGTTGCCTCCCAACGCGAGGGGGCGGTCCTTTCGGTGTAGACTCTACAGTCTCGGGGTAACTCCATATCTGTGCTCGTCTATCGAGCACGCGGAGGTTTTTTGGCGTGACGGGCACCGATTGGGCCGTCGTGTTTCGTGAAATAGCCGTCGGACTCGGCGTATTGCTCGCCGGGATCGGGTTTTTGTATGCCTCGATCCAGTTGGGAGGGGTTCTCACGCGCTTGAGCACGACGCTGGACGAAGTCGACCGCCAAATCGCCACGCTTGGGGTGCCGCTTGCAAAGACGCTCGATCGCGTCAGCGGCATCGCAACGACTGCGGATCAGACGCTCGACCGCGCCAAGAACGCTGTTGGGCAGTTGGAACGCGTCGCAGCGACACTCTCGAAGGGCGCGAACTTGATCTCGGCGGCGGTCGAGCCCGCGTTCGTGAGCTTAGGATCGACCCTCGCCGGAATCACGGCCGGTTTACGACGGATCGTACGGGGCGAAGCAAAGCCGTGAAGTTTGCGTTGGGTTTGCTGGTCGGCCTCGCTATCGGCGCCGGGATTGCACTCGTTATCGCACCAGGCGAAGCGAGCGAATTGCCGTCGAGCGTTGCGGAATTGATCGGTCGGGGAAAAGCCATCCTCGAAAGCGCCGTTGATGAAGGGCGGCGAGTTGCCGACGATCAGCGCCAAACATTGCAATCACAGGTAATCAATTAAACCGCCATAGAGTAGGAGACATGGTGGATATCAAAGTCAACGTCCGCGAATCTGAAGGAGATGCGTACGTCGTCGATCTCGCCGGAGAGATCGACGTCTATACGTCACCCAAGGTCAAGGACGCGATCACGGAGCTGATCGATCAGGGGCACTACAACCTCGTCATCAATCTCGAAAAAGTCCGCTACATCGACTCGCACCGGTTTGGGCGTGTCTGATCGGCGGCCTCAAACGCGTGCGCGAGCACGGCGGATCGGTGAATCTCGTCTGCACGAATCCGCAGATCAAGAAGATCTTCGACATCACGGGACTCGTGAAGATTTTCGGAATCTTCGATGACGAACAAAGTGCGATGAAGGCCCTTGGCATGAAGCTCTGGTTTAACGATGAACGCGCCGGAACCCGAAGTTCGAACCCTTGGCGTCGTCGGCTGCGCATTCCGGCTCGTGCCGAATGGGTTGCGGTTGCGCGTTTGGCGGTGGCCGCCGTCGCCAGCCGCATGCGATTTTCGGTCGACGAGATCGAAGATATCAAGCTCGCGATCGCTGAAGCGTGCACGAACATCATTCAGCGTTCGGAAGCGCATCGAAAACATCGATCTGCGCTGGGAAGCCGGCGCCGACCGAGCTGCGCATAACCGTCTCCGGTGACGGACGCGCGCCTAAGCTCGAAAGCGTCAAAGACGCCGAGGAAGACAACAAAGTCGGCGGCCTGGGCGTGTTCTTGATTCGCGCGCTGATGGACAGCGTCGAATATAAGATCGACCAGCAGCGCGGTGCGCGGCTGGTGATGAACAAGCGCGTAACCAAGTAACGGCTCGAGCGTTATGCAGGCCCATCAGTGGACGAGGAGCGTTGGGATCGCCAGCGCACGCGCGAAGCATTCGCGCGGTTCGCGCGTGTTGCGCAAAGAGCGCGAGCTGGGAAAGATCACGGCCAAAGGAACGGCCGAATACGACCGGCTGCGCGCCGAACTCGTCGTCGCGCATCTCAATTTGGTTCGCTATCTTGCGGTGAAATTTGCCAACCGCGGTGAAGCGCTCGACGATCTGATTCAAGTCGGAACCGTCGGATTGCTCAAGGCGATCGATCGCTTCGATCTCGAGCGCGGGGTCGAGTTCACGACCTACGCGACGCCGACGATCGTCGGCGAGATCAAGCGCTACTTCCGCGACAAGGGCTGGGCCGTCAAGGTCCCGCGCCGTCTGCAAGAGCTCAATCTTGCGGTCAACCGCGCGATCGAGAAGCTGAACGTCAAAATCGGCCGCAGCCCGACGGTCGCCGAGCTGGCCGCGCATCTCGGGGCGACCGAAGAAGACGTCCTCGAAGCGCAGGAGCTCGGGCAAGCCTACAATCTGCTCTCGCTCGACACCGAGCTGTCCGGCGACGGCGACAAGAAGTCGCAGACGCTTGCCGATTACGTCGGCCAGAACGACGCCGCGCTCGACTTGCTTGAGGACAAAGCGAATCTCGAACGCGCCTTCGAGGTGCTGACCGGCCGCGAACGCGTGATCCTGTACTTGCGGTTTTACGAAAGCGTCAGCAAACCGAGATCGCAAAGCGTCTCAACGTCTCGCAGATGCACGTCTCGCGCTTGCAAGCAAAGGCCCTGGAAAAGCTCCGCTCCTCTCTGCAAGAACGTTAGCCCCAGCTCCGTTGTCACTCCGAGCGAAGTCGAGGGGCAGCGAAATGGTTGAAGAACCCCCTCGGTCGGTCATGAAAACCCAAGAACTTCGTTCGCGTCTTCGTTGACTATTTTCGTGTCGCCAGGGGCACATGCTTCTCGCGCCTGCGAGCCTGATTCCGGACGAGATGTCGACGACGCTCTTCACGATCGCCGGGCATGGAACAGTTCGTCCCGGTGTTCTTGGGCGAGATGCCGCCGCCGGCGCCGCGCGCCGTCACCGTGCAGCCTGCTTGCGTGTCGCGGGCGCAAAGAGCGACATCGAAAACGTCGGCCGTACCGGACGCCACGGCACGTTCCTCGAGATGCTCGGCAATTTCAGTTTCGGCGACTACTACAAGCGCGAAGCGATCGGGTTTGCGTGGGAGTACGTCACGCAAGTCCTCAAGCTCGATAAGCAACGGTTCTACGTCACCGTTCATACTCAGCGACGATGAGGCGCAAGACGATCTGGGAGCGCGAGATCGGCCTATCGTCCGATCGCATCACGCGCTGGGACGAGGACAACTTTTGGACGATGGGCCCGACCGGCCCGTGCGGACCGTGCAGCGAGATCTTCTACGATAGCGGCCCGCAGTATGCGTCGGGACCTGATGACGACGGTCCGAACAAAGGCGATCGCTATCTCGAGATTTGGAACGTCGTCTTCCAACAATATAATCGTGGCGCTGACGGCAAGCTGACCGATCTTCCGCGTAAAGCGATCGACACCGGTGCCGGTCTCGAGCGGATGCTCGCCGTTGCGCAACGGTAAGGTCTCGATGTACGAGACCGATCTGTTCACCGATTTGATCGCGGCGCAGCCGGACGTCGAGAACAAAGGACTGCACCCGCACGAGCAGCTCGAACGCCGTCGCATCATCGCCGATCACGCGCGCGCCGTGACGTTCTTGATCTCCGACGGCGTCTATCCGTCGAATACGGATCGCGGCTACGTGCTGCGCTTCCTGATTCGGCGCGCGATTCGCAACGGCCGCATCCTCGGCTATCCCCGCGAGTTCATGCCGCAGCTCGCGAGCGCGGTCGTCGATTCGCTCGCATCCGGCTATCCGGAGCTGCGCAAGCGTCTCAGCGACGTGCAAACGACGCTCCGCCACGAAGAACAAAAGTTCATTCGCACGCTCGATCGCGGCAATGCGATCCTCGAAGGTCTGATCGACGATGCGATCGCGGATTGCACGCGGATGATCACCGGACGACGACGCGTTCACGCTGCACGACACGTACGGTTTCCCGGTCGAGCTAACGCGCGAGATCGCAATGGAGCGCGGCGTCGCGATCGACGTCCCCGGTTTCGATCAGGCGATGCAAGAGCAACGTGCGCGTGCGCGTGCCGACGCGGCTGAAAAACGTGCGGTCGTCAACGTCAACGATCTGCCGAGCGTCGTGAGCGTCTTTCACGGCTATAGCGGCCTCGAGATGGATGGCGAGATCGTGATGATGATGCGCGAGCGGCGCAACCGGTCGACGAGCTTGTTGCCGGTGAAAGCGCGCAGGTCTTTTTGGATCACACCTCGTTCTACGCCGAAAAGGGCGGACAGATCGGCGATCGCGGCTCGATCGTAGGTGGCGAGGCGACCTTCGACGTCACCGATACGCAGTTCGTCGGCGAAGCGATCGCGCATCACGGTACGCTGCGCTCGGCGGATTCTGCGCCGCGGCGAGCGGGTGCGCGCGGCCGTCGATCCTCAGTGGCGTGAAGAGATCCGGCGCCATCATACGTCCGCGCATCTCTTGCAGAAAGCACTCAAAGAGATTCTTGGCGACGAAGTCGCGCAAGCCGGTTCGTGGGTCGGCATCGACCGAATGCGCTTCGATTTTCGCTGGCCGGGCGGCGCCCTGACGACCGAGCAGCAAGACAGCGGTCTCGCAGCGCGTCAATGCGCTGATTCGCGAAGATCATCATCTGGTTACGCGCGAGCTTGCGATCGAAGAGGCCAAGAAGACCGGCGCGTACTGGATGGCCGGCGAGAAATACGGCGAGCTGGTGCGCGTCGTTCAAGCCGGCCCATCGGTCGAATTTTGCGGCGGAACGCACGCGCACACGACCGGCGAGCTCGGCATGTTCATCATTCTCTCGGAGTCGTCGATCGGCAGCGGCGTGCGGCGCATCGAATCGTGCGTGTCCCGGGCTGCGGAAGTTTTCGTTCAGAATCAGCAGCACCTCGTCGAGACACTATCCGAACGGCTTTCGAGTAAGCCCTACGAGCTGCTGGAACGCGTCGGAAAAATGCAAAATGAAATTCGAGACCTGCAAAAGTCAGTCGGCGAGCTCAAGTCGCGCTTCGCGGCTGCGCAAGTGCAAGACGCAAAACCGGAAAAGCTGCCCAACGGCCGTGCCATCGTCGTCGCGGAGCTGAAAGACTACTCGAACGACGATCTGCGTAGCGTCGTCAACGCGGTGCGTCAACGCAACAGCGATGCGGTGATTGCGGTGATGAGCATTAGCGGCGCTAGCGTCAGCATGATCGTGAGCGTTCCGGAAGCGCTGACAACTCAAGGTTTACGCGCCGGCGATCTGATGAAGATCGCAGCACCGCACATCGGCGGCAAAGGCGGCGGCGGACCGACGCAAGCCCAAGGCGGCGGCAACAATCCAGCGGGGGCGGGCGCTGCTCTGGCCGAGCTGAAGGCAGCAGTCGCCGCGAACGGAGCCCCGCACTGATCGCATTCATTCTGCTCGCGCTCTTGCTCGCACCCGAGCAAGTGCTTGCGAACTATGCGCAGGCCCTCGATGCCCTCAAATCGCCGCCGGCGTATATCTTTGAGTACACCTTTGCGCATCACGGGAGCCATCCGCAGGAGGTCGAGCACCGCATTTTTCGGCAAGGCGGCCACGAGCGCGATGAGATCGTGGGATTCAATGGCGAGAAGTTGCCGCGTCCGGAGATTCGCGTCTTCCTTCGTCACCACGATCCGTACGATGTCGTAGCACTTGCGCCGCGCCCCGAGTTGTACGTGTTTACCTACGAAGGCGAGGGTAGACAAGGCCGTAATCTCGTGTACGTTTTCAACGTGTTCGCGCGCGGAACGCCCAAGTACGAAGTCACGCGCATGGTCGTCGACGGGAAGTCGTTCTTGCCGCTGCAGGTCGACTATCAAGCCACGGTCGGCGGCATTGTCGGAACGGGAACGGTTACGTTCGCGAAGACCGACAAGTATTGGATGCCGCAATCGGCGACCGCGCGCGCCAACGTGAATGGTGATTTGCAAACCGAACGCATCGACTGGTCGAAGTATCAGTTCTATCCGGGTCTTCCACCCTCGACGTTCGCGGAACCACGCGCACCGCTCGTGACACCTGCAGGTTAACGATGCCGATCACCGTCGAAGTCACCGGAGAATTTCTGGTCGAGTCGTCCCTCGCGCGCGTCAATCGCGGGCTCTTCGGTGCGCTCGCGCGTCGCGCGGAAATCGAGCTGGGCATACTTCCCGAGCCGACGGTTGCGCCGCTTACGGGCAACAACGACGACGCGCTCTTGCAGCAGCGCCGTTCGTGGCGCTTTTTGCCGGAGCCGCAGATTACCGTGCGTCATCGCTGGCCGGCGGTCTTTCCGAAAACTGCCACGAGCGCATACGTCCACATGCAGCCCTGGGAGTTCGGCAGCTTGCCGAAGCTGTGGGCCGAAGGCGCGAAGGCCGTCGCCGACGAGATTTGGTGCTATAGCACGTACATTGCGGACATGTACGTGCGCGCCGGCATCGAGCGCGAGCGCGTGCACGTCGTGCCGCTCGGTTACGATCCGCAGATATTCAAGCCCGGGCCGGCCCCGCTCTCCGCAACGCTGCGAGACCGCATCGCATTCCTGTACGTCGGCGATACGATCGCGCGTAAGGGCGTCGACGTCGTCGTCAATGCATATCTCGCCGCGTTCACTCCGCGCGACAACGTCGTGTTGATCGTTAAGGATTTCGGCGGCAAAGATCCTGGAAGCGATACGCGCTTGCGCGATCATGTCGCTTCGCTAAGCGGACGACGCGATATTCCACCCGTGCTGTACATCGACACGTACTACACCGATAGCGCGCTTGCCGATCTGTATCGCGCGGCAACGGCTCTGGTTGCACCGTATCGCGGCGAGGGTTTTGGCTTACCGATTCTCGAGGCGATGGCGTGCGGCGTTCCGACGATCGCGACGCGCGGCGGCGCCAGTGATGATTTCACGACGAAGGACACGACGATCCATATCGACGCCAAGCCGATCACGCTCGGTAAGACGTATGGCGGGATGGAGCTCGTCGACGAGGCGTTCTTGCTCGAGCCCGCTGAGGATGAAGTTAGCGCCGCAATGCGCCGAATCTACGAGAACCCGAAGCTGGCGCAAGCGATGTCGGCAAGATCTGCGGAGCACGCGCGCGACTGGACGTGGGAGCGCGGCGCGGAACGGGCGCTCGGCCGGATAGAAGCTCTTGCGAAGATGAAGCCGCTCGCGAAAAGCCGGAACGACGGCCCCAGCGGGACGGAGACGTTTGAGCTCAAAATCGCCTCGCGCGGCGGCGAAGACGGCGTGCTCCTCGAGCTTTTCCGGCGGCTCGGCGTCGACGATCCGACGTACGTCGAGTGCGTTGCTCCTGGCGAGAGCGAATCGCTCAGCGTCTTTCTTTCGCGTTCGCTCGGTTGGCGCGGCACCGTGATCGAAGGCGATTCGGCCGCATACGCGGATCTTTCCGCGAAAATAACTTCGACTGGCGTGCCCGAGGAATTCGAGCTTCTCGCCCTCGGACCGAACAGCGATCCCGCCTGGTCGCGCCTTGCACCCTACAGACCGAAAGTGATCGTTACTCCCGGCAAAGACGCACCGAAAGCGCTTGCAGCTTCTGCGGGCTACACGTGCATCGGCATCGAGAGTCATGGCACGAGCGCGTTCTTCGTACGCGTCGACCTCGTCCAACGCTCGCGGTTTAGCGCGTCTTAGAGCGCTTGACGCGCGATGTCGGCGCGGAGGCCTTGAAGATGCGCGTTGACGCAGGGCTCGAGCAGTTTCCAACCATCGGGTGTTGCGTCGAACTTCGCGTAGGCCGCGTTTTCCATCGGGACTTCCCACATGTCGTCGATCGTGAGGCCTCGCGCTAAGACGATCGCCGAGCGAACGACGGCATCGTGCGTGACGACGAGCGTCGGGACCGTCGGGATGCTCGACGCGAACGACTGCCAGCGTTCCGCGACTTTGTGCATCGAGTCACCGGACGAGAACGTGATCTTACTCGGCTCGTTCTTCCATAAATACCAATTTTGCGGCTCGCTGCTCATGATCTCGTCACGCAGACGCTTCTCCCAATCGCCGTGGCCGATCTCGATGAGCCGGTCGTCGATCTCGACTCGAAGACCCAAACGATCGGCGCTGAACTGCGCCGTCTGAGAGCAACGAATCAGCGGACTCGAAACGATGCGTTCGATGTGCGATTCGAATGTCGCCATCGCGTCCGCAAGAGCGTTGGCTTGGCGAATTCCGAGCTCGGAAAGCGGTGACTGTTGGCGGCCTTGATAGCGGCCTTCGTTATTCCAGGTCGTCTCGCCGTGGCGCGCAACGAGAACGATCACTAGATTTCGATCGCGTGTACGGCGCTGATCCCCGGTACGGCGCGCAACTGCGCGAGCGCATCGTCGGGCGCGCGGCGATCGACGCCGAGCACCATGATGGCGGCGCCGCCGGCATCCATCGTGCGTGAGACTTGCATCGCGGAGATGTTGACGTCGGCGTTTCCAAGGATCGTGCCGACTTTTCCGATCATGCCCGGAACGTCGCGGTGCTTCGTGAGCAACATGGCGCCGACAGGCGTCGCATCAATCTCGAATCCGTCGAGATCGACGATGCGCGGCGTCGAGCCGACGACCGTAGCGGTGATCGTCGTCGATCCACCTACGAAGCGAAGCGTCGATGCGTACGCGCCGCGGCGCGGACCGGTGCGCGCTTCGACGCGCACGCCGAGTTCTTTGGCGATGGCTTCGGCGTTAACGATCGTGACACGCCGATCGGTCGTGCCTTGCAATAGTCCCGAAAGAAATGACGTGACGAACGGTCCGGGATCGAAGTTCGCAAGCTCGCCCTCCGCAATCAAGGAGAACGTGGGCAGCGACGACGGCTGCGCGTATTGCGGATAAAAGCGCCCGATCCGATACGCCGCTTCCAAGAACGGCTGAATCCACTCGTTCTCGGGACCATCAAAGCTTGGCGCGTTGACGGCGCCTGCCGCCGGACTCCCGACCAGCACGCGCGCAAGATCGTGCGCGAGCTCGACCGCGATGCGTTCGAGCGCTTCAACGGTTGAGCCGCCGAGATGCGGCGTGGCGATAACCTTCGGATGTTGTTGTAGTCGCTGTGCGCTGCCCCCAGCGGGCGGCGGTTCGTTCTCGAAAACGTCAAGCGCCGCACCGGCCAGCTTTCCGCCCTCGAGTGCATCAAGCAACGCGCGCTCGTCGACGACGCCGCCGCGCGCGCAGTTGATGAGGTACGCGTGCGGTTGCAGTATTTGCAGCTCGCGCGCACCGATGATGCCGCGCGTCCGATCGCTCAGCGCAACGTGCAGCGTTACAATGTCTGCGCGTTGCAAGAGCTCTTCGAGCGAGACCAGTTTGATTTCAAAGGCATCGGCGCGCGCTTGCGTGATGTACGGATCGTGCCCGAGGAGTCGCATCCCGAATGCGCGTGCGCGTTGCGCGACGTTGCCGCCGATGCGTCCGAGACCGACGATCCCGAGCGTCTTGCCGTAAAGTTCCGTGCCGACGAACGGTTTGCGATCCCAGCGTCCGGCGCGCAGCGCGGCGACGGCGTCCGGCGTGTGGCGCGCGAGCGCGAGCATCAGACCGAAGGTCTGTTCCGTTGCGGCCAGCGTGTTCGCACTGGGGGTATTGAGGACGACGATCCCGGCCTGCGTCGCGGCATCGACGTCGATCGTATCGACACCAACGCCCGCGCGCGCGACGGCGAGCAGTCGTTGGCCGGCCGCCAGCAATTCGCGGTCGACCTTCGTCTCCGAGCGTACGATCAAACCGTCGGCGTTGCCGACCGCTTGGATCAGCGCATTGCGCGGCTTTCCGACGAGAGAGTCGACCTCGATCCCCGCGGCGCGTAAGACGGCAAGCCCACTCTCAGCGAACGGTTCTGCGACGACCACGCGGAGCGCGTTCTGCATGAGGCGGAGTAGTTGCACGCCACCGTCGAACGGCCTTTCTTCGTGAGGGTATGGTTGGGCGCGATTGCTACGACAATCGTGACATTTGTCGCGATGCTCATCGTCTATCACGCACGGGCGACGCCCTACAACAACTACGTGCTCCTCGCGAACGCGATCTTACACGGTCACGTGTGGGTCGCTACACCAGGCCCGTGGATCGACGCGCTCACCTACCAAGGGCGACAGTACATCATCGAAGGGCCGATGCCGGCCATCTTGCTCGTCCCGGCCGTCGCGATCTGGGGTCTCGGCACCAACCAATCGCTGCTCTCGTACATCCTCACCGCGCTTGCAGTCGGCGCAGGCTGGGGACTCGCGGCGCGTCTGGGCGTGCCGTGGCCTTCGCGTTTGCTGCTGGTGTTGTTCTTGTTGCTCGGAACCGACTTGTTCTTTTGCGGAATTTTCGGCGACGTGTGGTACATCGCGCACGTCAGTGCGGTGTGCTTCACGCTGTTTGCGTTGCTCGAGCTGACCGGCAAGAAGCGCGCCTGGATCGTTATCTTGTTTGCGGTGTGCGCAGCCTTCTCGCGATTTTCACTCGTGCTCGCGATTCCGGTTTACATTTTCGTCCTGATGTACGATGGGACGCCTGAAGAGCGGCGCGCACGCATGGCGCCGATCTTCAGCATCGGTGTCGTCGCGGCGGCATTGTGGCTTCGCTACAACCACGCGCGTTGGGGCGTTTGGTACGACATCGGATACACCACGTGGTATCACCAAGATCCCGCCGGGCAGCCGGTCGGCTCACCGTTCTCGCTCAACTATCTGCCGACGCAGCTCTATGCGTTCTTCGTGTATCCGCCGGTGCTCTTCCGCGGATGGCCGTACGTCGGCGTGACGCAGTGGGCAACGGCCTTGCCGTTCACGAGTCCAGCGCTGATCCTCGCGTTCTTTGCGCGGCGGCCTGGTGTCTTGGTCCTCGCGTTGTGGGCGGCCGTCGTGCTCGTCGCTGCTCCAAACTTCCTCTACTACGTCGTCGGATTCACGCAATATGGAATGCGGCATGCACTCGACTTCGAGCCATTTTTGTTTGCGCTGATGTGTCTTGGCTCGCAGAGCGGCGTGCGCTGGTGGGGCGCCATTCTATGCCTGTACTCCGCGCTAGCCGGGGGCTGGGGATTCTGGTTTTGGACAACGTTCGTTCGTCGCGTCTAAACGCGTTGCTCGACCGTCACGGTCAGGTGCTCGCGACCCTCGTCGCGCTGCTCTTGGCGTTTGCGGCCGCACATGGACGCTCGACGCCATATGACAACCCCGCGCGGCTCGCGCAAGCGATCCTACACGGACACGTGTGGATCGATTGGCCGGGCGATGCGACCAGCGACGCCGTGTTCTGGCACGGACAGCACTATGTGATCGAAGGCCCGATCCCAGCGCTGTTGATGATTCCGCTCGTTCTTCTGTACCATACAGCGGCGAATCAGACCGCGCTCGCCATCATCCTCGGTGCGATCGCCGTGAGCGCGGCGTGGGATCTCTTCTGGCGACTCGGGCTTGGCGTACGCGAGACGATGTGGTTGTGCGCGTTTCTCTACGCCGGTACGACGCTGTGGTGGTGCTCGATGCTCGGCGACGTGTGGTTCCTCGAGCATTGCTCGGCGGTCGCGTTCACGATGCTCGCATTGCGTGAGCTTGCCGCGGATAAACCCAAAGCGTGGCTGATCGCGCTGTTCGCTGCGGCCGCGATCGGCTCGCGCTCGACGATGCTGCTCGCGTTACCGTTTTATGCGCATTTCCTTTGGCACGGCGGCTTTGTGCCGGAAACGCCGTCGCCCGATCCGCGTCTGCGCGTAGCGCGTCTGCGGAATTTTGCGCTGGCGCTCGTACCGTTCGCGGTTGCATGGGTATGGTACAACATCGCGCGCTGGGGCGTTTGGTATGACATTGGCTACGTCGAGTTTTTTCATCACGACGGTTGGGGTCAGACCACCGGTTCTCCGTTTCGGCTCGCGTATTTCCCGTATGAATTCTATTCGTTTTTCTTCCAAGCGCCGGTGCTTGTCGAGTTCCGTCAGCTCGCGCAATGGCCGATCTTCAGAGTCGACGTCCATGGCGTCGCGCTCACGTGGAGCAGTCCCGCGCTGATCTTCGCCTTCTGGACGCGTGCGCCGCGGACGTATCTGGCGGTCACGTGGGCAACGATCGCTCTCGTCGCGCTACCGAGCTTCCTTTACTATCTCAACGGCTGGTATCAGTACGGCATGCGCCACGCGCTCGACTTCGAGCCGTTCATGCTCGTGCTGATGGCGCTCGCGGCACGCGCCGGACTCCCGCGCTGGGAAAAAGTGCTCATCGGCTGGTCGATTGCGATGAGCGTGTGGGGCGTCTGGTACTGGGACGCGTTCTACCGCACGGGTAACTGACGCAGCGAGTCCCACGATTCTTGGAGCGTCGCCGCATCCGTTGCCGGCGCCGCGCAACGCGTCCCCGAGCAGATTGTTGCAAACGGCGCCGCCTCGGAGGGTGTGGAATGTACGACCGCAAGCGGATCGGGAAGACGCAGCGCAGCGTCGCGGAGCGCCTCGCTGTGCTCGGGCGCTCCTGCAATCGTAATCGTCAGCGGCTCCTCGAGCAGCCGTAATATTGCGGCGCCGTATGTGGCTGCGAACGTGCCTGCATGCTGCCACCCGCTACCAAACGATTCCAAGGTCGCGCGTGCAAGATCCGTATAGCGTTCCTCGTGCAGAATCGCACCAAGCCGAAGAAGAGCGTCTGCCAGATTCGCGTTCTCGTCAAGCGGAGCGTACGGAATCCGAACGTTGCCGAGCGGTGATGCATCGTCGTTGTCGACGAACGCACCGTCGTTGCGCCGCAGGTGCGTAATCGTCGCGTCGGCGAGTGTCCGCGCGCGATCGAGATAATCCGGCACTCCGGTCGCCGCATGCACGGAAAGTAGTGCGTCGAGCAGTGCGACCTGATCGGTGAGCAGGGCGTTGACTTGCGGTGCGCCACCCGGCGTGCGGAAATGCATCGCAAGACCGTCGCTCGCTATCATCTCGCTGCATAGAGCATCGACTGTAGCGCGCGCTTCGTCGAGCAGCGTATTGTCGTCAAGCGCGATCGAGGCGGCGATCAATGCGCTCGCGAGGTCGGCATTCCAATTCGTGTATACCGTACGATCGACATAGGGAGCCGTTCGCTTTTGCCGTGACTCGAGCGCGAGCGAAAAGTACTCTTCGTCGGCGTCTTGACTGCCGCCGAACAACGCGCTATCCGGATTGCGCAGCACGCCGCGTAGCCACCGCAGTGCCGAACGCAGCGTTTGCGCAAACTGCGGATTTCCCGAGACGCGGTACAGATCGGCGTAAAATCGCACCAATCCGGCGTGATCTTCCGCCATCTTTTCGAAATGCGGAATCGACCAATCGCGCGTGGTCGAGTAACGAAAGAAACCGCCCTCAACGTGGTCGTACATGCCGCCGCGTCCCATCGCGAGTGCGGTACGCGCGAGAATGTCGTAGAGACGCTCGTCGGTTTTGCCCGCGGCGCGGTCGCGACGGTACAATAGCAGAAGATACCGGAGCGCATCGGTTTGCGGAAATTTCGGCGCGTCTCCAAAACCGGCGAACTTTTCGTCGTAGCCGTCGACGATCGCGCTTGCGATTCCGGCCGGCGCATCCGGGTCGATGTCTCCGGATGGGTGCGCCTGCGAGCGCGTCTGCTTGTCGGCGTTTATCCGTTGTTCGAGATCCTCGCGATCGCTTGCCCAAAGCTGTGCGATGTGCTCGAGAACGTGCACGAAATCATCCGGCGCCATGTAGGTCCCGCCCGTGAGGATATCGCCCTTCGGTGAGAGGATCGCGGTCGTCGGCCAGCCGCCCATGTTGTAGCGTGCGTTAACGTCCGGGCGTTGGTCGTTGTCGACGCGTATCGGCACGTAACGCTCGCGAATCACGTCGATCACGCGCTGATCTGAATACGTCGTCTCGTCCATGACGTGGCACCAGTGGCACCACACCGCCGAGATGCCGAGCAAGATCGGACGATTCGTGGACGCAGCGCGCTCGAACGCGTCGTCTCCCCACTCCATCCAGCCGATCTCGGCAGCGCGATTCGCGCGTGGACTGAATCTGTGACTCATTCGTCCTCTCCTTGTGCGCCGCGCGCGAATGACGTGACGTACAGCACCGCAAGGATCACGTAGGCGGCAAAGACCGGGAAGATCGGCAGAATTGGAAAGGCGCCCAGGACTGCGAAGAGGCCGGCGAACGCCAGGCTCGCCGTTGCAAAACGCCGGTGCGAGATCGCTGAGAGCGTGTACACTTCGGATTCAAAATACCCAGGCTTGTCGGTGCGGCTGCGGGCCAAACCGAGTGCCGCGCCGCCGAGCGCCAGTATGATTCCGATCAGAGCCCACATCGGGGCCTGTATTCGCCGATGCCGTGGCGAAACCGCCGCCGTGCAGCAGCGCAATCCCGCGTACGTGGCGGTCCTCATCGTGATCGCCGTCATCGTGATCGGCCTCTTTGTCTGGCAGCCATGGAACTCCAACGGCACTTTGTGGGGTAAGTAAGAGCATGCCCAAGGGCACCCAACTCAAGGAGTACAACCGCAAGCGCGATTTCAAGGCGACCCCGGAGCCGGCCGGTAAGGTTCGCAAGAGTCGCGGCAAGCTGGTGTTCGTCATTCAAAAACACGACGCGACGCGCTTGCACTATGATTTTCGCCTTGAAGCCGACGGCGTGCTGGCTTCGTGGGCAGTTCCCAAAGGTCCGTCGCGCGATACCGGAGAGAAGCGACTCGCGATGCACGTCGAGGATCATCCCTTTGAATACCGCACGTTCGAAGGCATTATCCCTGAGGGACATTACGGTGCGGGTCCGGTCATCGTGTGGGATGAGGGTACGTACGAGCTGGCGGAAGGCGAAGATCCCGCAAAAGAAATCAAGAAAGGCAAGATCAAATTCATCTTGCACGGACACAAACTCAAAGGTGAATTCACGCTCGTAAAAATTCGCGCGCGTGGTGACGAACGCGGTGAACCTTGGCTGTTGATCAAGGATAAGGACCGTTACGTCGACCCCAAATGGAGCGTCGACGACCAGCCAAAAAGCGTCGTCAGCCGTAAGACGATCGAGCAAATTGCCCACAGCCGCTCTGTGAAGAAGTGGATAAGTCCGCCCAAAAAAGGCAAGTCACAACGTCCTCTTAAGCCAGTTAAGCTTCCCATAATCTCCGGCATCCAGCTGGCGACGGCCGTCGATGCGCCGTTCGATGACAACGAATGGCTCTTCGAGATCAAGTGGGACGGCTTTCGCGCCTTGGCGACGATCGAATCGGACGGCACGGTCAAGCTGACGTCGCGGAACGCAAAAGATCTGTTGAGCAAATTTCCGGAGCTCGTTGACATCGGACGCGCGTTTCGCTCGTTGCCGATCATCGTCGACGGCGAAATCGTTGCGCTCGACGAAAAAGGCCGCGCGTCGTTTCAACGCTTACAGAACCGCATCGAAAGTATTCGCGGGCCGCGCCGTCCCGCCGCCGGAGGCGAGATCGCGTACGCCGCATTCGACGTGTTATTCGCCGATGGGCGCGACGTGCGCACGCTGCCGCTGGAAGAGCGCAAGAAGATTCTCGAAGGGCTGATCGTCGACGGGCACCGCGTCATCTTTTCAAAGCACGTGATCGGCGACGGCAAGAAGCTTTTCGCGCTCGCCGAAAAGCGCGGCCTGGAAGGCGTCATGGCTAAACGCCGCGACTCCGAGTATGAATCGGGACGCCGCACGCACACGTGGTTGAAGATCAAGACGCAGAAGCGTCAAGAATTCGTGATCGGCGGATATACCGATCCGCGCGGCAGCCGTTCGGGGTTCGGCGCACTGATCGTTGGCTATTACCAAAAAGGTAAGCTCATCTACGCCGGGCACGTTGGCACCGGATTCGATGCGAAGATGCTCGCGTCGCTCCACAAGCGCTTGCTGAAACTCGAGCGCAAGACGTGTCCATTTGCAACGACGCCGCCGAAATCGGCCGCACCTGCGCATTGGGTTTCGCCGGAGCTCGTCGGCGAAGTACGGTTTACGGAATGGACGGATGAAGGCTACATGCGTCATCCTGCGTTCATGGGATTGCGTGAAGACAAAGACGCGAAGGGGGTCGTACGCGAGGCGGAAGTCCCGCACGACGAAGTCGCATAGCGAGCGCGAAGACAGCGCTTGCGGTTGGGAAGCGCACGCTCGCCGTCACCAATCTCGACAAGGTGATCTTTCCGAACGAGGGGATTACGAAGGGTCAATTGATCGCGTACTATCGCGCGGTTGCGCGCTACATTCTTCCGTACACGAAAGGGCGTCCGCTCACGCTCGAACGTTATCCCAACGGCATTGAGGAAGCCGGCTGGTGGGAGAAGCAGATTCCGAAAGGCCTGCCGGATTGGGTTCCGACCGTCCATGTGCAAACCGAGTACGGTCGCACCGGAAAGGTCGAGTTCATGTTATGCGACGACGAAGCGACGCTCGCGTACGTCGCAAATCTCGCCGCGATCACATTGCACGTGTGGACGTCGCGCGAACCCAAGCTCGATCATCCTGATTTTCTTTTGGTCGATCTCGATCGCGGCGAGGGTTGCACGCTGGCCACGCTGTGCAGCGTGGCGATACTCTTCCGCGATACCGTCCAGGAAATCGGACTGCGGTCACTCGTCAAGACGACGGGCGGCAGCGGGCTGCACGTCATCGTCCCGCTCGAGCCCGACTACGATTACGAGATGATCAAAGGTTTCTCGGAGCTACTCGGACGACGCATTCACGAACAGGCCCCGGACACGACGACACTCGAAAGGTCCGTGCGCAGACGTCCTTCCGGCACGGTCTATCTCGACTACGTCCAGGTGGGCCGGGGAAAGACGCTGGTACCGCCGTTCGCGGTGCGAGCGCGGGATGGGGCTCCGGTCTCGTTTCCGCTGACTTGGCCGCAAGTCGAGAAGCTTCGCAAGAAGCGCGTCCCGGATCCGTCAAAGGAATGGGAACGTTGGAATCTCGAGACGGTGCCGGCGCTACTCCGGAAAGACGGCGACGCCTGGAAGGGAGAATGGCGCGGGCAGCGTCTCGAACGGGCTCTTCAAAAAGCACGCAAGCTCTGGGGGTAAACAGTGCCACACGCAATTTGGTCGGGCGCAATCAATTTCGGGCTCGTTACGATCCCGGTGAAGCTCTTCACCGCCGTGCGCGGACGCTCGAGCGATTTGAGCTTCAACTTCATCCATAAGAAGGATGACGCGCGCATTCGCTATCGCACCTTTTGCGAACGCGAAGAAAAAGAAGTCCCCCGCAGCGAGATCGTGCGCGGTTACGAGTACGAAAAGGGCGAGTGGGTGACGTTTACCGACGACGAGCTCAAGCGTCTCGATGCGGAGAACACGCAATCGGTTGACATCGTGCAGTTCTGCGATCTGGATGAGATCAACCCGATGTTCTTCGACACGCCGTATTATCTCGAGCCCGAGAAAAAAGGCAGCCACGCGTACGCGCTCTTACGCGACGCGCTGCGCGACGCGAATAAAGTCGGCATCGCAAAGGTCGTATTACGCAATCGCGAGCATCTCGCCGCCGTCAAGCCCAATGGCGACGCGCTGGTGCTCGAGCTGATGCACTTCAACGAAGAGCTCGTCGATCAGTCGGACTTCGCGTTTCCTCCGCTCAAAGCCGAGGTTCCGGCGAGTGAGATGAAGGTCGCAAAGCTGCTCATCGACACGATGACTTCGGAATTCAAGCCGGAGGTCTTCGAGGACACCTATCGCGAGAAGTTGCTGGCGCTTGTCGAAGCGCGCGCCAAAGGCAAAGCGATTCCGTCCGCCCGTGCTAAAACGCCTGAAGCAACGAACGTCGTCAATCTCATGGACGTGCTGCAGCGCAGCATCGAGGAATCGAAAAGGGAACACACCGCATCGGCCGGCGCGCGCAAGAAGAACGGTGCCAAGAAAGCGCGCAAACGTTCGGCAGCATAGTCTGCGCTAGGCGGCGATAGGACGGCAGGTCGTGCACGGCTCGAGGCCCATCGCGAGAGCCTCATCGACGCTGTGCAGCTCGACGTGTTCCGGATTGTGACCGGCGACTAAATCCGGTCCGCAGGTCGGCAAGCAGAAGCAATTGTCTTCGGGTTGACCGATGTAGCGAACGCCCCGCTTTGCGAGCTCCTCGATCTCGTGAAGATGCAAACCTTCGTGCTCGAGCAGCTCGCGCTTCTTCGATGGACCGAAGACATATTCGCCCGAGACGTAGTCGCTGCGTACCACGCGATGGCACGGGATCAAGAGCGGCACGGGATTGTTCGCAAGCGCGCTACCAACGGCGCGCACTGCGCGCGGACGATCGAGCTCGCGTGCAACCCACGCGTACGGACGTGCATGCCCGCTTGGGATCTCTTGTGCCTTGTGAAGGACGGCAGCTTCGAACGGCGTGCAGTCGCGCAGATCGATCTCGAGTTTGACGTCTTCACCGGCGAGCGCACGACGCACGTCGTCGACGATCTGCGGAGCACTCGTCGCCGGAAGCGCGCGGCGCGTGAAGCGCTTGCGGAACCAGCGTTCGAAGCCTTCCGTATCATCGGCTTGACGAACCGCGGAGACTCCGCGTGGATTCCAGGCAACGTACACCGGACCGATTGTGCTTTCGAGCGTCGTATAGCGATCCGCGAGACCCAGACGATCGAGCGTCTTCGATGCAAATTCAGGCGATGCCGTGCATTGCGTGTTCGCGCGAAAGTCGTCGAGACACTGGCGCAGACGTTCGGTCATGATTGTTCCTCCAGGAAAACGCGGACGCTCATCAAGCCGCGGTGTGCATTGGCCTTCACTGTTCCGACGGGCTGCGAGAGCGCATCTGCGATCTCGTCGTACGAAAGTTCCTCAACGTAACGCAAGACGAATGCGTCGCGTAATTTTGGCGAGAGTTGTGCGATCGCGCCGCCGACGAGCTGCCATTCAGCGCGAAATTCGGCTTGTGCTTCCGGAGTCGGCTTCGGGTCGGCGATCGGTCGCGGGCTCCCGTCGTCGCGTTCCAGACCGACGGTACGTAGACGCTTGCCGCGAACCGCGTTGCGAACCAGATTGAGCGTGATCGCGTACAACCATGAACGCAGGCGCAGCTTGCGAATGCGCGGCCGATCGTATGTCCGCAGCGCTCGATAAGCGCGCACGAAGACGTCCTGTGCGACTTCTTCGGCGCGTTGCCGGTCGCCGAGCGCACGCGCGGCGACGCTCACGATGCGATCTTGATAGGTGCGCACGACTTGCTCGAACGCCAAGTCGACGTCGTCGGCGAGCGCATGTGAGAGCAACTCGCCGACTTCGTCAACTGAGGTTACCGGTTCGAAATTCGGGAGCGCGGCCGTCATGGTTTAGCGAAGCAGGCGACGTTCGATGTCGTCAGTCCAGACCTTCACGTCTTGCGTCCCAAGCGAATGCGGACGCGCCAGCTGGAGTAAGATCACGATAAAGATTGCGAAAACTGCGGCATCGAGGAGATTGGCCATCGGGGTGTTCCTTGTGGTATTGGGCTAGTTGCGTAGGGAACACGAGTCGAAGGCCCTGCGTTGCATCGCCGCCTAGCGCGACGAGACGAACCACTCGATCCCGAAGCGGTCGTCGAGTGCGCCGAAACGGCCGCCCCAAAACGCGTCCTCGAACGGCATTTTCATTTTTCCGCCGGCGGCTAGCGCTTTGAAGATGCGCTCACCGGCGGCGTGGTTGTCCGCCTCGATGCACAGCGTGATGTTGCCGGCCTCGGGATCGATTGCTTTCGTACTCCTGCCGTCGGCTGCCATGAACGTCAAATCTCCTGACGTAAACGAAGCGTGCATCACCTTGTTTTTGTCCTCGGGCGGAACTTTGTCGGCCATCGGGCTGTCGCCATTTCGCATGAACTCGAAATCACCGCCGAGGATGCCTTTGTAGAATTCGAGCGCTTCTTCGCAGCGGCCGTAGAAGAAAACGTAGGGCACCAACTTCATGGTGCAAGCTCCTTATTTTGCGTCGTGAAAGATGATACCGAGCGCGTAACGGCGGCCGCTCCTAATCCGGCTGACGCCGTGCCGCACGATTGTCCGGTGCGTACCGTTCTTCCCCTGAACGGGCCGATAGCGATTTGCGAAGATTAACATCGAGCCGAGCTCGGGGACGATCACTTCGGGACGCGACTGCGCGCGCGGACGCTGCTCGACGAGCACGAACTCGCCGCCCGTGAAATCTTCGCCCGGGCGGCTAAGGAAAAAAGTTGACTGAAACGGGAACGCTATCTCGCCGTAGAGATCCTGGTGTAGCGCGTTCCAATCGCCCGGCTCGTACGTAAGCAAGAGAGCAGTTGGACGCGTCTGTCCGCGGGCGGCGCACAAATCGAAAAGCGCTTGTTGTGAATCGGGAAAGCGATCCGGTAAGCGGAGCGCTTCCATCCAACGATTCGCAATCGGCGCGAGGCGCGTATAGAGCTCTTCGCGCAGCGATTGAATCAGATCGGGAAGCGGATACCGGAAATAGCGGTACTGTCCGCGGCCGAATCCGTGCGCTTCCATGTGCACGCGGCTGCGAAATAAGTCGTCGTTTGCATACATTGCGGCGACGTCGCCGCACGCGCGTGCATCGATGACGCTCGGCACGAGCACGAAGCCGTCGGTGAAAAGTGCCCGCTCGAGCTCACCCCAATTGAGTTCGCGGACCTGATGCTGCATCGAGCCGGCCAACACGCATCACTCCGCGGGCGTTGCATCCGCAATCGGCGCCTTCGCGAACGACGCACGTAGGCCAAGCCCGAGCGCGATCGCGACGAATGAGGCCGATATCGCTGCGGGTCCCGCTGTGCCGACCGCACCCAGCACGCCGGTTGAGATCGGCGGCATGAATACGCCGGAGAAGGCCTCGAGCGAGGCTGCGCTGCCCAGAATCGTGCCCCGCATGTTGGCTCGTGAATTTTCGGTGAGCAACGCGGGGATCGTCGCGTTGACGTGCGACATGCCGAATGAGAACGATGCGACGAGCAGCGCCGCACCCCACAAGCTGTGCATGAACGGCGCGCAGCTGAAGGCGATGATGAGCGAAGCAAATCCGACGTTCGACATCGTGCGGTTACCTAGGGCGTCGGTCAAGCGTCCGACGACGAAGATTTGCAAGATGACGCTGAAGACGCCGAAGACGGAGAACATCCGTGAGGTGTCGCCCGCACTAAAGTGCAGCTGCGCACCGACGATGAGTGCGAAGACGCTGAACCATCCGTAGAGCCCCATCGAATTGAACAGATCTTGGATCAGCACCGGCGCAACCTGTGGATCGCGCAGTGCGTGAAGGATCTCAGGGAGCGACGCGGGTGGTGCCTCCTCCTCGGCCTTCGAGAGCGATTCGGGCAAGAAGAAGATCGTCGCGATAAGCGTGACGATTTGCAACGCTGCGGCGGCCCAAAACGGTGCCGAGAATCCGTAACGGTCGACGAGAAAGCCACCGATGGCCGGTCCGAAGATCAAGCCGCCGCTGAACGTGGCGCCGATGTAGCCGAACGCGCGTCCGCGCTTTTCGGGCTCCACAAGATCTGCAACGTAGGCTTTCGTGACGCTGATGTTTCCGCCCGAGAGTCCTTCGATGATGCGCGCGATGAACACCCAGAGGATCGTGGGCGCGAAGCCGAGCATCGCCCAGCCGATCGTGGCGCCGATCTGACTGATGATCAGCACCTTCTTGCGGCCAATGCGATCGCTGATGTTCCCCCAAATCGGGCTGCCGATGAATTGCGTGAGCGCAAAGGCTGTGAAAAGGAATCCGACGACGACGTCGCCGACGCCGAAGTGTCTGACAAAATACGGCAGCAACGGAATCAGGATCGAGAAGCCGAGGATATCGATGAAGGTGATTCCGAGAATCGGCGCGAGCCGAACCAGCACTAGAAAATCCCCGAGTCGACGTGCGTGCGATCGATGATGCCCGGCAAGCAGCGAATGCTCAGTGCGCCGACGCCTGCACCGTCGAGCCCCGGCAAGCGCTGAACGACGTCGAGAAAGCGGCGGCTCTCACCGGGATCGACGCGATCTTCGGTCAACGTCGCGAACTTTGCAAGATACTCTTCGCGCGCGAACGGTTTTGCGCCGTTCGGATGCGCATCGGCGACCAGCAACTGATCTTCGATCACGCGGCCGTCATCGAGCGTGATCTCCGCGCGTGCGCCGAACGCCTTGCGGCGCGGATCCTCGATGTGATAGCGCTCGGTCCATTCGGGATCTTCGATAGTCTCGATCGAACGCCATAAACGAAGCGTCGACGGCTCGCTTGCGCGCTGCGGCGTGTACGAATCGACGTGATGCCACTTTCCGTCTTCCAGAGCCACCGCGAAGATATAGGGCGCACTATGATCGAGTGTTTCACGGCTGGCTTGGGGGTCGTACTTTTGCGGATCGTTCGAGCCGCTGCCGATCACGACATGCGTGTGGTTGCTGGTCCGCAGCACAATTTTGGCGACGCGGCCGACGTCGCCGATGCGCTTACGAATGCGGAGCGCGAGATCGATTAGCGCTTGTGCCTGATATTCGGCAGAATGGGCTTTAGTGAACGTCTCGAGGATTCCGCGGCGGGGTTCGTTGTCGTCGGGCAGCTCGATCTCGTAGCGCGCGTCGGCGCCGTCGAGCATCCAGGCGATGATGCCGTCTTCGCCTTCATAGATCGGTGACGGCGAAGTTTCACCGCGCATCGCACGGTCGACGGCTTCGATCGCCATCTTGCCGGCGAACGCGGGAGCGTACGCTTTCCAGGAGCTGATCTCGCCTTTGCGCGACTGACGTGTCGTGGTCGTGACGTGCAGCGCGTGACCGATTGCATGAAAAATAACTTCGGGCGAAAGGTTCAGCAGCGTTCCGATTCCGGCTGCCGTCGCCGGCGCGAGATGCGCGATGTGATCGATCTTATGACGGTGTAGCGAGATCGAGCGGATCAGCGCGACGTCGATTTCGTAGGCCGTGAGGATTCCGCGCACCAAATCGTCGCCGCCGCGGCGCATTTGCTGGGCGACTGCGAGGATCGCCGGAATCGCGTCGCCGGGATGCCCCATTTCCGCCGCGAGATATGTATCGTGAAAATCCAATTCGCGCGTCGCAACGCCGTTTGCCCACGCGGCCCACTCGCACTCGTAGCGGCGATCGCCCGCTCCCCAAATCGTCGCGCCGCCTTCGCGCGGATGCGCGAACGCTTGTGCGCGAGCGCTCGCGACCGGGTGGCGATCGATCGCCGCGAGCGATACGGCGACGTCGTCGATGATGCGATCGACGACCGTTCCGACCGCGCCCGTATCGAGCTTCGGACGGGCGTTCGCGATAAGCGCGAAGCGATATGCAAGCTGCTGCCGTATCGGCAAGCGGTCGCGCGAAGGATGGACTCGGATGGTGTAGCGGCGCACAGCGCCGTTAGTTTGCGACGCGGGGTAGCGCTTCTACTGGTGTTACCGCAAGACGGAGGCGTTCGTTCTTCCGAAGGACGTCGAGCGCGGTCGGCTTCCCAAGCGGAATCTCGGTGAGGATGCGGTGCAGGCTGTCGATTCCGGCCGTGCGCCGTCCCGCGAGCGCGAGCACGACGTCACCGTCTTGCAGCCCGGCTTGCGCGCCCGGACTTTGCCGCTCGACGGAGTGGACGACCACCGCGCGCGGATCGTCGAGCTCGAGCATGCGCTCGAGGTAGCGCGGCAGCTTCAAATCGGCACCGGCGATGCCGAGATACCCGCGCCGCAGGCGCCCGTCGCGAATGAGCAGCGCGCTCACGTGCTTGGCGGTATCGATCGCGGTCGCAAAGCAGATGCCTTGCGCCCACGCGATGATCGCGGTGTTGACGCCGATGACGTGTCCGCGTGCGTCAACCAGCGGGCCGCCTGAATTTCCCGGGTTCAGCGCGGCGTCGGTCTGAATGACATTGTCGATCAAGTGTCCCGACTGCGAACGCAGCGTGCGTCCGAGCGCGCTCACGACACCGGCGGTGACGGTTGTCTGCAAGCCGTACGGATTACCGAGCGCAACGACGAGCTGTCCGGGTCGAATAGTCGAGGAATCGCCGAGGGTCGCGCGTGCAAGATCGTTGCCCGCGATACGAATGACTGCGAGATCTGTCGCAGGATCGTCACCGATCAACTGCGCGTCGTAGCGGTGTCCGTCGATGGTCGCAACGGTGAGCTGCTTTGCATCGTGAACGACGTGACTGTTGGTCAGCGCGAAACCGTCCGGCGTGATGACGAAGCCGGAGCCGGAGCCCGAGCGCCCGCCCGCGCTTTTGACGTCGATTCCGATCACGGACGGGCTGGCGACGTCGACCGCGTGCACGACGGTCTCGGAATAAGGATCGAGCGGCGTCGTCACGCCACTTGTATTGAGGTGAAGTTCTGTGGTCACTTTGGGATGCTGAAAACCGCACGAGCGGGGCGAAGGTTTCAGCTTGCTTTACCGCGCAACGCGTCCTTGTGTTACTGAACGCACCGAAACGCTTACGCGAGTTGATGAAAACGACGCCGCTTATCTGGGCGCCAGGCGTTTTCGACGGTTACTCGGCTCGCATCGCCAACGCCGAAGGCTTTCCCGCGCTCTACATGACCGGCGCCGGCACGGCCGGCAGCCGACTCGGTCACGCCGATCTCGGGTTGACGACGATGACCGAGATGGTCGAGAACGCACGTATGATTGCTTCGGTGATCGACGTGCCGCTGATCGCGGACGCCGACACCGGATTCGGCGGCTCGATCAACGTTGCTCGCGCGGTGCATCTATACGAGCAAGCCGGCGTTGCCGCGATTCACATCGAGGATCAGACTTTCCCGAAACGCTGCGGACATCTCGAGGGGAAAACGGTGTGCTCGCTCGATGAGTGGCATGCGCGCATTCACGCGGCGACGCGCGAGCGGTACAATCCCGATTTCGTGATCATCGCGCGCACCGATGCCAACGCGGTCAACGGTTTCGAGGACGCGTTGAATCGAATCAAGATCGGATTTGCGGCCGGTGCCGACGTCGGTTTCTTGGAAGCACCGACGAGCATGGAGCAAATCGATCGCGTCATCAAGGAAGCGCCCGGACCGATGCTGCTCAACGTCGTTGCAAACGGCAAGACGCCGATGCTGACGGTCGATCAGGTGCGTGAGGCCGGATTCAAGTTTGCGATTTGGCCGGGCGCGCTCAACCGCGCGGCGATTGCCGCGATGCAAGCTGCGGTGCGCGAGTTCAAGGCAACCGGAACCGACCAACACACCTCGGTCGGTCTAGGGCCAACCGAGATTTTCGAGATACTCGGACTCTCCGAGACGCTCGCAATCGACACGCGCGCACAACAACGATAGAACACCCGGGACGCTACCGCGCACTCGCGATCATGACGGCCGCACAAATCGGCGGCGCCGTCGTGCAGCAAGGTTACGGCTCGCTCGCGCCGTTCATCGTCGAGCATTTCGGAATCAACAAGGCTGCGCTCGGCGCTTCCTTCACGTTGATCATGCTCGGTTCGGCCTTGACGGTTGCGCTCGGCGGGATAGCGGTCGACCGTTTCGGCGAGCGCAATATGACGATCTTCGCAGGCGTCGGAATCTTCGTCACGCTGACGATGGCGGCGCTCACGCCGGCGTACGGCGGGATGATCGCGTGGCTGTTCGTCATGGGCTTGACGTATGGCGCGATGACGCCGGCCGGCGGACGCGCAATCCTGACCTGGTTCACGCACGATCGCGGCTTCGCAATGAGCATTCGTCAAATGGGTGTCCCGATCGGTGCGATGATCGGCGGATTCATGCTGCCGCTGCTTGCGGTGCATTGGAATTATCGCGTCGCGCTCTTCGGCGGCGCAATTTTAGCGCTCGTGCTGACGGCTGGCGCAGCGCTCCTCTATCACGACGCGTCGGAGGATGCGTTTCCCGCGCCGCGTTTCCGTCAGGTTTTCGGCGGGCTTCGCTCGATCGTGCTCGACCGGCGCATGCTGGGTCTTGCAACGACGTGCGCGCTGCTCGCCGTAGCGCAGCAAACGATGGTCGGATTTCTTGCGCTGACGGCGGTGAATCGCGCGCACGTGTCGGTTGCGCTTGCTGCCGGCGTCTTCATCGCCGCGCAAGCCGCATCGATGACGGGGCGCCTTGTATGGGGACGCGCAAGCGACATCATTTTCGGCGGCGACCGTGTCATACCGATCGCAATGTCGTCCGCGCTTTTGATTTTCGCAGCCGCAGGCTTGGCGATGACGACACCGGGTGGGACGCTCTTGCTCTTCGCAAGCGCGCTGCTCTACGGCTTCACCGGTGCGGGTTGGAACGGACTCTTTGCCGCGGCGATGGCGGAGATCGGCGGCGCACGCTTCGCCGGTAGCGCGATCGGCATTGGATTGACGGCCGTCTTTTTCGCGGGCGCAGCCGGCCCGCTCGCATTCGGCGCATTCGCCGATGCGTACGGACTCTCGTCGGCGTGGTGGTCGATCGCCGTCCTCGCCGCAATCGGCGTGATTCCCGCAGTGTTTGCCCGCCGCGCGTTCGCCGCGGCTGAGCTGCGCGAGCGAGCCTCACTGGGCTAAAGGCTGCTGGGCCCAGCTCGGCTAACTACGGGCGGCTATCCGTGCCCAGATGGCGGAATTGGTAGACGCGCAGGTTTCAGGTACCTGTGACCGCGAGGTTGTGGGGGTTCGAGTCCCTTTCTGGGCACCAATCGATGGCTCAAGCGCAGAATTTGAAAAGTTCGTTTCTAAATTTGCATTTGAGTCATTGCCAGATCTGAATTTGCAATTAGCGCGGCGGCGCGTGCTTCGGCACGGATTAGGACGCGCCGAGCTCTGCTAGCGGCGCTTGCTCGATAGAGGACGAGCGCAGCTTGAGTTCGCGCGCCTTTCACCGATCGATGGCCCCCCGCTAGTTGGCTGATGCGGGGCCCAGTTTCGTGCGGTACTGCGACGTTGGGTAGAGCCAAAAGACGAGCAGTGTCATGATGAACACGGCCAACAGTGCTAACGCGCTTCCTTCGGGGCCGTCGTTCCCACCGGTTAGCCACACCGGGCCTTTAAACGTCGTTGTAAACAGCGGATGCCATGTCGTCGTCCCACTGTCAGGCACGCCGTAGAGGAACGATTCGCACCAATCCCAGGTAGCGTGAAAGCCGATGCTCATCCACAGATTGCCGGTCTGCCGTAGCGTGACGCAATGGAACAGCGCGAAGCACACCACCGAGATGATGCCGAGCGCGTTCTCCCCATGGTTGCCACTGTGCAGTAAGCCAAAGAGGAGCGACGTGATAGCAGAAGCGATCCAGAAGCCTGCGCCCGTCGTCAACGTAAACTGCACGTAGCCGCGAAACAGGAACTCCTCGAAGAGGCCGGCGAGCACAAATACCAAGGCCCACAAGACCGCCGCTTCCAAGGCGTCGATACCCGTCGTTGCTAGCGCGTTGATACGGAACGCGCCCGCAGCAAACAGGCATAGCAATATAGCGGTGATTGCTACGATACCGAAGAGAGACCCGATCCAGAACTTTCCTCGGAACGCCTCACGAAAGGGAAGGCCGTAGAGGTAAAGCGGCCGGTGCTCGACGCGTGACATCAACCAGGCTGCAAAGAGCGTGACGGCGGAACCGGTCAAGTCGGACAAGGCCAGCCACGGACGAACAACGCTGCCGTCCATCCCGGCTGGAATATGGCGGATGACCGGCGTGAGAATCGCGTAAATTACGGCAATGATCGCGGCGTAGATCAATAGGCGCCAGGCAGCGCGGATGCCGTTGGAGCCGACGAAAATCCAACGTAAGACCTTGCTCATAAGAACCCGCTCATTATTGCCTCGGAGTGCTTCCGATGGCATCATTCACTATTAGATGGCAAGCGACTTTTAGGTAACCGGTGCCTCTAATGAAACCGTCATACGGTATTGGCCACAAGAGCGTTCAAGTATCAATCGCGCTCGACCGTGGCAATCCCCAAAACGTCAGCGCCCCGTGATGACGAGCGACAGCGACGTTATGCTGAGTGTTCTAAAGCATTGGCCAGCTCTTTCCAATGCGATGTTCGGGTGTGTGCTGCCGCTCGACGAGAATCCTCGAGCAACAGCCATCAAACATCAGATAGTTGTCGGTGGAACTGCGGGCCTTTGGAGAATTGAGGGTCGGGCGGGGCATGCCACACAGACGAAAACATTTTCGATCGTTGCCAAGCAACTGCTGTCGACAGCCAGCGGCTCAGAACGTTGGCGCGTTTCGGAAGAGGTAACGCATCCTTTCTATTGGCGACGAGAGGGACTTGCGTATCGCGACGGACTGTTTGGCGAAGCAAATGCAGCCGTTCGGCCGGCCACGTGCTACCTGGTTGAAGAGTCGACACCTGGGATTACGCTCTACCTTGAGGATGTCAAAGGCCGCCAAGGACCGTCGTGGACACTTCGAGATTACGTCTACGCAGCTCAATGCCTCGGAGAGTATCAGGGCGAAAATAAAATCGATAATGAGCCCGTCGGCGGCGCACAGCTGGAGACGAACGCATTTCTCATCGAGTATTTGCGACGACGCACATCACTTGTAGAGAGCGTCGGCGAAATCATGCAGCCCAGGACCGACTATCTTGAAGACGAGGGTCTGCGAGATCTAGAAAGCGAGCACGGCAATCTGCATGAATTTTTTCTGGAGCGAAGCGCCGGGCTGCGCTTTATCGGGCAATTCGTGCAATCATGTGCAGGTTGGTCGAGGCCATGAGCTAGACTATGTTGACTACGTGCCCATTCCGAGTTTCCGAACGGTCACGCATGTTTTCTACCGTCCACGCGACTGTGTAAAATGTCGATAAGCTCATTCCGGCGTAAGCCTACCGAGACGAGGCGGTGGAGCGTGCACGAGAGCCCCGATAGTACGACAGTGACCGGATCTCAGGCTGAGTACAAAATCCGATTTGAACGTGGCGAGTTCGGTTTGCGTGCAACAGCAGCCGACGCATCTGTCATCGTAATCGTGGATGTACTTTCATTCTCTACGGCAGTAGACATAGCCGTCTCGGCCGGCGCATCTGTTAGGGCGATGCGCCCTAGCGATAATATTGCGGCAGAGGCTAACCGGCTCGGCGCAATCCGAGCAGTCTCGCGAAGAGAGTGCTCTGCATCGGAGCCATACACTCTCTCCCCTGACAGTTTGGCCAAATTGCCCGTCGGGGCTTTACTCATTCTCCCATCACCAAACGGCGCAAACCTCATCGCATGCGCGGAAGAAATGACGAACGCCATGGTGATTGCCGGATGCCTCCGCAACGCTTCTGCTATTGCGTCATTCGTCAAATCCCGCTCAGCCAGCGGAATCGTGGTGATCGTTTCTGCCGGAGAGCGTTGGCCTGATGGCAGCCTCAGGCCGGCGCTAGAGGATGACTTTGGTGCCGGCGCCATTCTGGCAAATCTTGACTTGAGCGAGGCGTCTCCGGAAGCAAGGATAATGGCTCAGTCCTACGCGGATAACCGTCACCATATTGCCGGATACATCCGTTCTTGTACGAGTGCTCTAGAACTCTCAGAAATGGGGTTTGCACACGATGTCGAGCGGGCCTTGGAAATAGACTTCAGCCGCGTAGTTCCAACTCTCAGAGCTGATGGATTTATTTCTTCCGACGCTAACAAAAACGATCGAGATCGGTGACGAGCTAGCAAGCTTTCAGCCGGTAAGCCGGATAAGTTGCACCCAGCCGCCCCAATCGGATTCCAGTGGGCAGAATTATGGGATAGCTGGGCCCCTTTGGCTAATTTTGGGACAGGTCGCACCGGAACGCGAAATTTGGTCCGGAGCCCCAATCGATCAGACGGCGAGCGCGCTGCGCGCGTGCTCGAACATTTCGGTCATGGGTGGAAGATCGCCGGGATGCTTGCCGCGATGAACCCAGCGGATCGTTCCGTTTGCATCGAAGACGGCGGCGCCGGGCAGCTGCGCAGCATTCGCAAGCTTTGTGGCGCGCCAATTCTGCCGGAACCCGCCAACCTTGTTTTCCTGACGGCGTTTGCGTAAGTTGGGATCGCTGAAGATGCGCAGCAGATTGAAATCTTCGAGCCCGATCGCTTTGTAGGTCTCTTTTCCCGGATCGGCGAGGCAGCGTGATCCCTGACCAAATTGCGACGCGAAAGTTTGCGCTTCTGCCGTCGTCCCGATGACGACGAAGCGAACCGCAATACCGGCGGCCGCAAACTGTGGCTCGAGCTCGCGCAACTGCGCGAGCGGTTCACCAAAGAACGTTCAACCGACATGGCGCAGCCAAACGACGAGCGCCGGAAGCGGAATATCGTACTTCGAGAGTGCTTTCATCTGATCGCTCCGTCCCTCGTTGCTTCGATGCGCACAGGTTCGACGGCTGCAGAATTTGAAACGGCGGGCGTGAGACGCGATAGGTTCTTGATCGCGGGCAGCGCGACGGCGGCAGTCGGCCTCTTCGCTATTTCTCGCCCCGTACGCGCCGAAACCACGCGCTCGCTCACGCCCGTTGAAGTTTCGCTCGATCGCGTAACGCACTCGACGGTCGGGCTGCGGCCCTATCGTGCCGGCGGCTTTGTCTTGCTTGCGGAAGGACGCGACGGCAAGACGATCGTTCACGACTACGGTCACGGCGGCGGAGGGATGTCCCTTTCATGGGGAACCGCGCTTCTCGCGCGCGATCTCGCGCTACGGACGGAAAAGCGAAGAGCTGCCGTCATCGGATGCGGCGTCATCGGTCTTACGACGGCGCGAGTTCTTCAGGACGCTGGTTTCGACGTCACGATGTACGCGCGCGATTTGCCACCCGACACGACGTCGAATCGGTCAGGCGCGCAATGGACGCCGAGCTCGCTCTTCGATCCCGCACGCGTCGATGACGCCTTCCGAGCACAATACATCGCGGCCGCGAAGCTCGCCTACCAACAATATCAGACATTGCTCGGCGAAGATTACGGTGTCCGCTGGATCGAGAACTATGATTGTCACGACGGTCCGGAGAGTGAATTCCTCGCCGGCTCCACACAACGCCTTATTACCGATCTTTATCCGGAAGTAAAAACTTATGGTCCAGGCGAGCATCCGTTCCCGACGCGATACGCGACACGGCTGCTCACGATGTTCATCGAGCCAAACCGTTATTTAAGGGCCTTGGAGCGCGATATACTGAAACGCGGAAGCCGCATCGTCGTGCGCTCGTTCACTTCGGCTGCGGATCTCGCTTCGCTCGACGAACCTCTAATTATGAACTGCACGGGACTTGGCGCCAAGGAGCTGACCGGCGACACGCAGCTCGAGCCGGTCCGCGGTCAGCTATCCGTGTTAGCGCCGCAGCCCGCGGTCGACTACATTACGCTCCACGGCAGTCGCTTCATGTTCCCACGCAGTGACGGAATCGTTCTGGGCGGGAGTTTTCAGCACGGAAATGCTGATCTCGCCGTCGACTCCGATCTCAAACGCACGATCGTGGGCGACCACGCCAAGTTCTTTGACGCGATGCGCCAATGAAGACCGCTGAGTGGCGCGAGCTCACCGAGCCGTATTGTAGCGAGCTTCGGGTGCATTGCTACCGGATGCTCGGATCGTTGGACGAAGCCGAGGATTCGCTCCAGGACACGCTGCTCGCGGCCTGGCATGGCCTCAGTGGATTCGAGGAGCGCGCTTCAATCCGCACATGGCTCTACCAGATCGCGACACGCCGCTGCCTGAACGCCCTGCGTTCCGCGAGGCGGCGTCCCGCCAAGGAGTGGGACATTCCTAACGTTGAGCCACCCGAGCCGAGTCGACTCGGTGAAGTCGTGTGGCTCGAACCCTATCCCGACGCGCAGCTGCCGCTCGAACCGCAAGCGCGTTACGAACAGTCCGAAGCGATCTCGCTCGCGTTCATTACGGCGCTGCAAGTCTTGCCCGCGCGCCAACGCGCCGTGCTTATCTTGCGCGATGTTCTCGGATATCACGCCGATCAAGTTGCCGGCGTGCTCGATGCGACCGTCGGATCGGTGAATAGTTTACTCAAGCGCGCCCGCGCAACGATGGAGGCGCGACAGCCCGCAAGCAATCGTGAGCCACCACCCGCTGCGAATTCGCCCGAAGAGCAGGCGCTCGTGAACAAATTCGTGCGCGCGTTTCAGAACGGCGACATCGATGGTCTCGTGACGCTATTGACTGCCGACGTCAAACTCTCGATGCCTCCGATTCCGCTCGAGTACCACGGGCGCGACGCCGTGACGCGCTTCTTTGCGATCACGATGGAGGCGGGCCGCAAATATCATTTCGTCCCTACGCGCGCGAACGGGCAGCTGGCGTTCGGGTTATATTTGCCAAACCCGCACGGCGGTCCGCGCCGGGGGAACGGACTCGTCGTCCTCACCTTGAGCGGCGATCGCATCTGCGATTTCGTTCGCTTCGAAAGTCGCGTGCTCGAGCGGTTTGGTTTGCCGCGAACGCTCCCCTAGCGCAATTTACACGGTGCGACGTGAGACCAGGCGCAAAACGAACAACAGCACAACGGCTCCCACTAACGCGACGAGAATGCTGTAAAGGTTGATTCCCGTAACGCCGGCGTTTCCGAACATATTAAAGATCCATCCACCGATGAACGCGCCGACGATTCCAATGATGATGTCGCCGATTATCCCGCCGGGGCCCTCACCCGGTACAACGTACTTCGCCAAAAGACCGGCAATAAGTCCGACGATTAGCCACGCGAGAATACTCATAAAACTAACTCCATTGTGTAAAAACGGCTCGACAACAGTAATTGTCCAGCTGCGCGTTCATTCAAACCTGGGTTTGAATGCTTGCCTGCTTGGGCAAGAATGGAGAACAAATGGCAATTAAGAGAAAGTCCAAAAAAGTTGCGAAAGTCGCGAAGCGCGCAAAGACGACATTGAAGCGCGCGCTCGGGAGCGCGAAGAAGACAACGCGAACCGTTCGCAAAGTCAGCCGCACCGCAAAAGAGATCAGCGGCATGGTAGAGGCGGGCGCAGCCGCGCTTGAAGCCGCGCTCGAGAAACCGCGAAAGATGACCAGATCGACCGCGACAAAGCGGCGCAAGCGCTAGTTTAGCGCCCCCTTTACGGCTTTACGGCTGGGTTAGCGTACGAAAAAGCGCCCTTCGGATTGGGCCGGACCCAGACCATCAGGTCCCACACCGCCGGGAAGTTGAAGATCGTCACGACGTCACTTGCGTGCTTGACTTGATGCATGCGCACCAGCGTCGCAGCGCGCGGATGCGCGAGGCTGCCGCCGGCATTCAAGAAATCGTCGTCGGCGACGTAGAGGTCGTAGATATGCTTCCCCGTACGCGGATTGCGCGTCACGTAGTGTATGTGGCGGTCGAATTCCCACCAGCGTCCGGCGTTGATACCCCAAATGTTTGGCCGTGCGTTCGAGGTCTTCAGACGCGAATAATCCGCGCCCATCAACTTTCCGTGCTTGTCGTACCAGAGTTGACTCGGATGTTGCGCATCGGCTGATTGCCAACTTTGATTCGCGTAGCTGATCGCACCGGTATCGTCGACGCCGGTGTACCGCACGTATCCCGCGGCCTCGGCGTCTGCGGCCGTTGCAAAGCGCGACATCAAATCGGATTGAATCGATGCGACGAACGCTTTTTCGCTCGCGCTCATCGGGCCGGAATAGACTGCTTTCTGAAAGCCGGGATGCTCGTTGGCTAACGCCACGCATCCCATGGATAAACTCAGGGCGAGTGCTACTAGCCAGTATCTCATGCCGAAGTAACTCGCGACCCGTTCGAAGATACCTTTTCGCGAAGCACGGGTACGAGCGGCGGCGCGGGAAGCGGTGCCGGCGGTAATGCGGAGACGGGCGTCTGGCCGCGATAACGCTTGAGCAAGAACGGCAGCACGGCCGCCAAGATCGTGGCGATCGCGAAGAAGCGCGTGGCGTCGGTGGCAGCGAGATTCTGCGCTTCGCTTGAGACGAGCTGGCTCAGCTGCGCGATCGCCTGCGAGCCGTGCTGCGCGACGAACGCCGCAATCGTGTTGTTTCCGAGATTTACGGAACCCGCGAGGCCGCTCAGCGCAGTGCTGTAACCGCGATCGAGCAGCGTCGCCGCGTATGCCGATCCGGCCGACGCGCCGATCTGCTGAACGAGCCGCGTCAATGCAAGCGCCGAAGGAATCTCCGCTTGCGGAACGGTTCGGAACAGTACGACGCTGAGCGGGACCCAAATGAACGCGTAACCGATTCCGCCGACGATTTGCATCGGTACGAGCGCAGCGAACGAAGTTTGCGTCGTCATCACGTCGGCTTGCAGCCAGGTGGCTATTCCGGCCAGCGCGATGCCGGCTGCCGCAACCCAGCGCATATCCCAATTGGCGTGCGACGTGACCCACGTCGTCAGAGGAAAGAGTACGACCAGCGTCCCCGCGCGCACCATGAGCAGCAACCCTGCGAGCGTCGTCGTGAAGCCGAGCGACGTTTGCGCCCACTGCGGTTGAATGAAGATAAGCGCGAAGATTCCGCCGGCGACCGCAAAGTAGATGATCGCGAGCGCCCACACCGTGCGATGACGGAAGGTCCGCAGCGCAACGCCCGGCGAGCGCGCACCGAAGAGCTCCCATAGCACGAATGCGACCAGCGATACGACGGCCGCGATCGCGGCGAGGCAGATGCGCGAGTCATCGAACCAACCATTGCGTTCGCCCTCGTCGAGGACGTATTGCATGGCGCCAAGTCCAAGTGCGAGCAGCCCGACGCCGAGTATGTCGAAGGGCATGCGCTTCGGCGGTGCGGGGTCCCGAATGAAGAGCAGTGTGAGAATCGTCGCGCCGATACCCAGCGGAACGTTGATGAAGAAAACCCAGCGCCACGTCAAGTTGTCGGTGAGGATTCCGCCGAACGTCGGACCGAGTGTCGGCCCCAAGATGACGGCGAGCGCAAAGAGCGACTGACTCGTTGCAAGCTTTGCCGGAGGAAACGTATCGCGAATGATTTGCTGTGCCGGCACCATCAAGCCGCCGCCGAACGCGCCTTGCAAAAAGCGGAGCCCGATCTCGGTGCTCGTGTCGTTCGCGAGCCCGCAAAGAACCGACGTGACCGTGAAGCCGACGATCGAAAGCGCGAAGTAGTTCTTGCGTCCGAGCATCGTCTGGAACCAGGGCGAGAGCGGGATGACGATGACGTTCGCAATGATGTAGGCGGTGATGAACCACGCGCCTTGATCGACGGACGCGCCGAGCGCACCATCGATTGTCGGCAAGCGAGACGTTGACGATGGTCGTGTCCGCGAGCTGCATGAGCGCAGCCAGCATGACTGCGGTGACGACGAGCGTTCGTCGCAGGCCGTATTCGACGACGACAGGCATGGGTTTTTAGATCAGGTCGTCGTTCTCGCGCGTAATTTGTGCGAAGAAGTCATGCGCGGCGCGTTCGCGCGCGTCGAGGTGAACGATGGAATCGACACTCTCGCTGTGACGAACGAGCAATGCGGCATCGGAGACGAACGTCGCCCACGCCTCTTGGTCGCCTTTTGAGAGGGCGAGGACGTAGGATTCCGTGACGGCCTGGGCTTCTGTCTGGAAGCTCGCCGAGAGGCTGCCGAGCGCGGCGGCGTATTGCCGTAGGCGCCCAAACGACCCCAAGGCGTCGGATGTGAGGGGGGCCACCGTAGACGGAGCGCCCTCAGGTATAGTAAAATACATCTTGTACCGATATTAGTACAACGGGTGTTTTACTGTCAAGCATGGCAACTCAAGAAATGACCGACGCGCCGGTCCAGCAGCGCGAGTTCTGGTACCCCGAGCGTGAGGACATCACGATCTACGGGATCCTTGCGGCACTCAGCGATCCGACGCGGCTGGAGATCGTTCGCGCTCTCGCACGCCAGGAAGAGTGCTGCCCCTTCGAGTTCCTGGACATCGGGAGCAAGCAGAACCTACGTCACCATTTCAAAGTGCTGCGCGAGGCCGGTCTCGTCAAAGCCCGCTACGAGGGGCGCAACAAATTCGTGTGGCTGCGCCGTGAGGAGATCGACCAGCTCTTTCCCGGCCTCCTTGAGGGGTTGCTCAAGGCAGTCGAAGCTTCCGACGCCCGGTAGCCCGGAGGTTAGACAAGCGGTATACTCGGGTATACCAAGTAGACGACGCGGGGGTGACGTCTATGTTGTCTCCTGATTCCGTTCAAATTCTGCTCGTCGACGATTCTCGGACGAACCTGGCTATTTATCAGGCCATCCTTCGTCAGTTGTCGCGCGCTGTTTGCGTGCCCTACGAATCGCCCGAACACGCGCTGGCCTGGGCCGCGGAGAACGAGCCCGACCTCGTCCTCGTCGATTTTCAAATGCCCAAGATGGATGGACACGAGTTCATCAAGCATTTTCGTTTGCTTCCCGGACGCGCGCTGACGCCGATCGTGATGATCACGGCATCACAAGATAAATCCGTCCGGCAGACGGCGCTCGAATTGGGCGCGACCGATTTCCTGAACAAGCCGGCCGATCCGCTCGAGTTCATCGCGCGTGCGCGCAATTTGCTCGCATTGCGCGAGGGACAGAAAAAGCTCGCCGATCGCGCCCTTCTTCTTGCGGATGAAGTGAAAAAGGCGACGGCTGCGCTCGCGGAACGCGAACGTGAATCGATTTTACAACTGCTGTGCGTTTCTGAATTCCGCGATAAGGATACGGCCAGCCACATCGTGCGTATCGGGCAGTTAGCCGCGGTCCTCGCCCGGGTCGTGGGCGAATCGCCGGAACGCGTCGAGATGATCAGCTTAGCCGCGCCGATGCACGATATCGGGAAAGTTTCGACTCCCGATAACATCTTGCTCAAGCGTGGAAAGCTGACGCCCGAAGAATGGGTCATCATGCGCGAGCACACGACGGCTGGCTACGAAATTCTTTCCAAGAGCAAATCCGATTTGCTGCGCGCCGGCGCGGATATCGCGCTGACGCACCATGAAAAATTCAACGGCTCGGGTTATCCGCGCGGGATCAAAGGCAACGACATTCCGCTCTGGGGGCGGATCACGGCACTCGTTGACGTGTTCGATGCGCTCACGTCCGAGCGTCCGTACAAGAAAGCCTGGCCCGTCGGCGAGGCGTTGGAGCGCATCAAAGCCGACAGCGGCTCGCACTTCGATCCGGATCTCGTGACGGCGTTCCTGGGTGCGATGCCGGAGATTACGGCCGTGCGCGTGCGTTATCCCGACGAGCGTGTCGCCTAGGCGCTACTTCGATTCCATGTGTTCGACGCCGTCCCACTCGATCGTCTGAACCGCTGACGCCATAATCGCCGAGCGGTCGCGATAGTATACGGCCGCGCGATCGCGCTTCTCGTGCGCGATTGCCTGGAAGTGGCGGTACGCTTCCGTGAAGTCGCCGCGCGCATATGCAAGCCGCCCGAGCTCGAACGCCTCCATCGTGCGCATCTTGTGCGCGAGAAGATCTGCGGGATCCGCGTCGCAGACTTCATAGACCGTGACCGGATGCGTCGCGCCTTTGAGGAGCACATCACCGAGCCGGCGCGCGCAGTAGGCTGAGCACTCGACGGAATTTATGACTTCACCGGTAACCAAGATCAAAGAACCGAAGGCCTTCGTTAGGCCTTCCATACGAGCCGCGATATTGACGGCGTCCGAGATGACCGTCGTTTCAAAGCGCTGCGATTCGCCGATCGTGCCAAGCATGATATCGCCCCGGTGCACGCCGATGCCAATGACAATCGGCGCATAGCCGGCGCGCGCCCGGCCTTCGTTATACGTGACGACGCGGCGCTGCATCGCAATCGCCGCGTCGACGGCGTTACCAGCACTGTCGGGAAAGAGCGCGAAGATTGCGTCGCCGATGTACTTGTCGATGAAGCCGTGCTGCTCGCGGATGGTCGGCCCAATTTGGGACAAGTAAGAGTTCACGAAACGGAACGTCTCGTCAGGAGTCATCCTACCCGAGAGCGTCGTGAATGCGCGAATGTCGGAAAAGAGCATCGTCATCATCGTTTCACGATGATCGCCCAATTGCAGACTCCGCAGATCGCTCCGACTGAGCAGCTCCAGAAACTGGCGCGGGATGAAGTGCGTCGCAGCGTCATTGTGTTCCCGGATGTGCGTGCGCATCGTCCCGAACGTCTGTGCGAATTCCTCAACTTCCGTGATGTATGAATGGCGGTCAGGCCGTTCGCCGAAATCGAGATTGCGCAATGCCAGCGCGTCGCTTCGTAGCCGATTGAGTGGTTGAGATACGAGGCGCGAAAACCAGTACCCGATCGGGATCATGGCAAGCAGCAGCGCGCCGCAAACGATCAACGCGTCGTTGCGCACCCGCGTCGCATTTGCGGTGATCTCGTCTTGCGGAGCGGTCAACACAAGAACGGCGCGTGGGAGATACACGGCCTTCCCGTCCTGCGTCTGGTGAAACAGGAGGATGCTCCCGTCGGCTGCCTTTCCTGGGGTAACGGTGTAGATCCAAACTCTGCCGTGCGAGTCTCGGTACGATCCGTTCGCCTCCATGAACGGTGGTTTGGCAGCTGTGAAGGCTGCTGCGAGCGCCGGAGAGTCGAGATCGTAAATCGTCGCCGGAGTCGTGCGGTGCGCGTTTGCAGTCTCGATTTTCTCGCTGTCCGTGAGCGCGAACACGACGCCCGACGTGGCTCGCACGGCCGCAGCGATCGCGGAGGGGGTTGGGAGAAATCGCTTTAGCACCGCCGGCGTCGAGGCTAGGGTGACGTCAACCCCAAACACACTGCCCGAGGCCGAACGGAGCGAGACGGAGTATCCAAGACGGTTTTTTGCTTTGACGTAGGCGAGAAGGTAGGGCGCCGTGACGGCAACGCTACCGGTTCCGACGTCAAACCATGGTCGTGTCCTTGGGTCGAATTTGGTTTTCGGGCCCATCACGACGGCGAGCAGTTTTCGATCCTTGTCGTAGAACCAGTATCGTCCGATTTCACGGCCGTCGCGGTTTTCAATCGTGCGCATCGTATAAACCACGGAAGCGCGAAGCGATGGGGGCGCACGGTCAGCGACCAAGATTCTGCTGAGGCGAATGTAATCGCCGTTCGGATAACCGACGTATGCGGAGAAAACGAGGCTATTGGCGTGCAGTAACGGCCAAAGATCGTCTTTCTCTCCGACGCGCGCTGCGAACGAGGATGCCTTCGCGAGTTTTCGTCCCACCGCTAGCGCCAGCTCGTTTTGGATTTCCAGCCTCGACTGCAAAGCTTGTTGTGCAATATCGGTCGAGATTCGATCGAACGACACGGCGGCATCGCTGATGCTTGCGGCCTTCATCCGGCCGTAGAAGAACGCCGCTGTGGAAACGCCGATCACCAAAGTGATCGCCGCAAACAGCGCAGTCAGATACGATTGAATCGGTACGTTCCGGCGTAGCTTCACTTCGATTCCATGTGTTCGACGCCGTCCCAGTCTAGGGTCTGAACCGCAGATGCCATGATAGCCGAGCGGTCACGATAGTACGCGGCCGCACGATCGCGCGTTTCGAGCGCGATCGCGTCGAAATGGCGGTATGCTTCGGTGAAGTTGCCGTGAACGTATGCGACCCGCCCGAGATCGAACGCTTCCTGCGTGCGCACCTTGTGCGCGAGAAGATCTGCGGGGTCCGCATCGCAGATCTCATAGACCATGACCGGATGCGTCGCGCCTTTGACGAGCACGTCACCAAGCTTGCGCGTACAGTACGCGGTACGCTTGAGATTCTCAACGACCTCGCCGGTGGCTAAGATCAACGAACCGAAGACTTTGGTGAGATCCTCCATGCAAACGGCGATGTTGACGGCGTCCGAGATGACCGTCGTCTCAAAACGTTGTGATTCGCCGATCGTTCCAAGCATGAGATTTCCGCGATGCACTCCGATGCCGATCGCGATCGGCTTGTAGCCGGCGCGAGCCCGTCCTTCGTTATACGTGGCGACGCGGTACTGCATGGCGATCGCCGCATCGATTGCGTCATCCGCAGCGTCGGGAAATAGCGCAAAGATGGCGTCGCCGATATACTTGTCGATGAAGCTGTGCTGCTCGCGGATGGTCGGACCAATTTGCGATAGATAGGAGTTTACGAAACGGAACGTTTCGTCGGGAGTCATCGTACCCGAGAGCGTCGTGAACGAGCGAATGTCGGAGAAGAGCATCGTCATCGTCGTTTCATGATGATCGCCCAATTGTAGACTCTGTAAGTCGCGGCGTCCGAGCAGTTCCAAAAATTGACGCGGGATGAAGTGCGTCGCCGCGTCATTGTGTTCGCGGATGTGCGTGCGCATCGTTCCGAATGTCTGAGCGAATTCTTCAACTTCGGTTATGTATGAATGGCGTTCGGGCGGTTCGCTGAAATCGAGATTTCGCAGAGCGAGTGCGTCGGTTTGCAACCGAATCAATGGTCGAGCGACCAGCCGCGAAAACCAGTACGCGAGCGGGATCATTGCTAGAAGCAACGCGCCGCAAACGAATACCGCGTCGTTGCGCACGCGCGTCGCGTTCGCGATGATCTCATCTTCAGGCGCGGCCAACACGAGAACGGCGCGTGGGAGATATACGGCCTTCCCGTCCTGCGTCTGGTGATACAGAAGAACCTTGCCGTCGGCTCCTTTCAAAGGAGTTACGGCGTAGAGCCAAATTCTGCCGTGCGCGTCTCGATACGAACCATTCGCCTCCATGAAGGGTGGTCGAGCAGCTCTGAATGCGGCCGCCAGCGGTGGCAGACCAAGCTCATAAATCGTGGCGGGAGTCCTGCGGTGCGCATTGATGTTCTCGATCTTGCCATTCGAAAATGCCAACACGGTTCCGGAGGCGGCACGAACACCGACTGCGATGGCCGAACGCGTGGGAACATACCGTCCGATTATCTGCGGGGTTGAGGCGAGGGTGACATCTGCAGCGAGAACGCTACCGAAGTCGGAACGGAGCGCGACTGAGTATCCGATTTGAAACGTGGAGGCGAAAAGAAACGGTTCGGTGACCGTAACGGGGCCGGTTGACGTCTTAAACCACGGTCGCGTCCGCGGGTCGAAGGTCTCTTTTGATCGCTTCGTAACGGCGAGCAATTTCCAATTCTTGTCGTAAAAAAAATCAGACCCAATCTTTTCGCCACCGCGGTTCTCTACCGTATGCATTGCATATACTGCAGAGCCATGAAGGGAAAGCGGCGGTCGGTCTGTGGCCAGGACTCTGCTCAATCGAATATAGTCGCCGTTCGGATAACCGACAAACGCCTCGGAGACGACGCCATTCGCGTTCAGCACCGGCAAGAGGTCGTCTTTTGCTGCAACGCGCGCGGTGAACGACGATGCCTTCGCGAGTGTTCGTCCCGATGCTAGCGCCAGCTCGTACTGGATTTCCAGCCGAGACTGCAAACCTTGTTGCGCAATATCGGTGGTAATTCGATCGAACGACACTACCGCGTCGCTGATGCTCGCAGCCCTCATGCGATCGTAGAAAAGCGCCGCGGTCGACAAGCCGATCACCAGCGTGATCACCGCAAACAGCGCAGTCAGATACGGCTGAATGGGTATGTGCCGGCGCACCGTCTACTTCGAGTCCATGTGCTCGACTCCGTCCCACTCGAGCGTCTGAACCGCTGACGCCATAATCGCGCAGCGGTCGCGGTAATACGCGGCTGCGTGGTCCTTTTTGTTACGCGCGACGTCGTGAAAGTAGCGGTACGCCTCGGTAAAGTCGCCGTGCGCGTACGCCAGACGTCCCAGATCGAATTCGTCGCGCGTGTTCATTTTGTGCTCGAGCAGATCCGGTGGATCGGCTGCGAAGACGTCATAGATCGTGACCGGATGGGTTGCGCCCTTGACCTGCACGTCGCCGAGCCGGCGAGCCGGCACGGCCGAACCGTCGACGTCCGCCATCACCGTGCTGCTCGTGAGAATCAGGACGCCGAAGGTCTTGGTCAGACTCTCGAGACGTGAGGCAATATTGACCGCATCCGAGATGACGGTTGTCTCGAAGCGTTGCGTTTCACCGATGGTACCGAGCATGAGATCGCCGCTGTGGACGCCGATCCCGATCGCGACGGGTGCGTAGCCGGCGCGGGCACGCTCTTCGTTGTACACGACAACCCGCTTTTGCATCGCGACCGCAGCGTCGATGGCTTGCGCGGGAGATTCGGGGAAGAGCGCCATGATCGCATCGCCGATGTACTTGTCGATAAAACCGTGATAATCACGAATGATCGGGCCGATGCGCGTCAAGTACGAGTTGACGAACTTGAACGTCTGCTCCGGCGTCATGCCGCCCGAAAGCGTCGTGAAGGAGCGGATGTCCGAGAACAGGATCGTCATCGTCTCTTCGGCATGATCGCCGAGCTGCAGGCTCTTGATATCGAGACGCTGGAGCTGGCTGAGGAACTCACGCGGTATGAACCGTGTCGCGGACTCGTTGTACTCGCGGATGTGCTGCCGCATCGCGGCGAACGTTCGCGCGAATTCGTCGATCTCGGTGATGAACGAGTCGTTGGGCGGCCGGTGCGAGAAATCGAGATTGCGAATTGCCAGCGCGTCGCTGCGCAATCCGTTCAGGGGACGTGCAATGATCGTCGCCAGCCAGAACGCGATCGGAATGGACGCCAGGATCAAAATGAGGCACGCGATCAAAGCGTCGTTGCGTAGGCGAACCGCCGACGTCAGCAGCTCGTCCTCGGGCATCGCGATCGCGAACCCACGCACCGCACCTTGGCGCTGCAACACCGGCGTCATCCGGTAAAGCCAGACGCGCCCGCGCGCATCGGTAAACGTCCCTTCCGATTCCATGGTCTTCGGTGAGGCTGCGTGATATGCGGCCAGCAAGGGCGCGGACTTCATTTGTGCGAGCGTTGCCGGGGGCGCACCCGGACGTGAGTTCGCGTTCTCGAGCTGCGCGGGATTCGAAAACGCAAGAACTTCGCCGGTCGGCTCGATGACGGCCGCAACCGTTGAAGGCGTCGGCTGCAAGCCTTCGAGTTTTTGCGAAATCGCAGACAGGTCGATGTCGACGCCGAAAACACTTCCGGTCGGCGAACGCTGCGAAAGCGTGATGCCCAAATGGTGCGTCGTATAGAAGATGTACGGGGACGTAATGTACACGCCCGCCGTGTTCGCCGCAAACCACGGGCGCGTACGCGGATCGAAACTGGGGTCAGGATCCGGACGCGTTGCCAGTAACGCTAAATTGCGATCGAAAAATGAGTAGCTGCCGATCGTTCTCCTTCCCGCCGTGCGGTCGATGCTGCGCAGAAGGAACGCAGCGCTCTGCGGGACGGAAAGGTTTAGTGGCTTCGATCGATCGAGGCGCAGCAAGAAGAAAAAATCGCCATCGGGATAGCCCGCGTACGCGGCGACGCTCAGCTCGTTGGATTTTAGGATCGACGTCAGGACGTTTTTCGAATGCAGACGCGCTTCAAAGGTTTTTGCGCTTGCGAGATCGCTGCTCGTCGCGAGCGCGAGTGCGTAGCTGACTTCCCAGCGCACTTGCCCGATGTCTTGCGCCAGCACGGTCGTCGTGCGATCGAACAGCAAACTTGCGGCGTGAAGGCTCTCGCTTTTCATGCGCTCGTAGAAGATTGCCGCCGTCAGCAGGCCAATCGCCAGCGTAAGCAGCGCGAATAACGCCGCCAGATACGCCTGAATCGGGACGCGCCGACGCGATAACAAGGACCTAAGCTTCCGTTGCCTCGCTGATCGGTCCCTCGACCTGACTATCCGGCGTGATCTGCGCCACGTACCGCGGGTCGCATCCATATGGCGTAGCGAATGAGTCGAGGAAATGGTGGCTAGAATATGGCGATGACCGGGACGACGGTTGCGGTCCCACTGCCCGAGATGGGCGAGAGTGTTACCGAAGGTTCCGTTGTCGAGTGGCGCAAGCACGTCGGCGACTGGATCGACAAAGGTGACACCCTAGTCGAGATCACGACCGAGAAGGTCGACGTCGAGGTGCCCGCACCCGCATCCGGCGTTATAACGAAGCTTCTCGTGAATGAGGGCGCGACCGTGACGGTCGGCGCGCCGCTGGCGGAGATCGACACGGCCGCGAAACGCCCTGAAGGCGCACCGGCTCCAAAAGCCACCGCTGCGGAGCCCGCTCCGGCAGCGCCCGTGCGCAAAGCGCCCGAACCGGCACCCCCAAATGGCAGCTCGAGCAGCGGCATCGCGACGCCGCAAGCCCGGCGTGCCGCCGAGCGCAACAACGTCGACATCCGCGGTATCCGCGGAACCGGACCCGACGGACTCGTCGTTCGTCACGACGTCGACGCTGCGATCGAGAATGGCAGCGCCAAACCCGCGGCGAGCGCAGCGCCGGGTGGTATCCCGCTCCCGCCGATTCCGAGAGATGCGAAGACGACGCAGCTGCGTGGTCCCGTCGCGATGCTCGCGAGCGCGATGGAGCAGAGTCTCGCAGTTCCAACCGCGACCAGTTTCCGCACGATCGGCGTCGGCACGCTCGACGTGCGCCGCCGTCAGCTCAACGAAGCGCTCGGTGCCGCCGGCAAACCGCAGAAGGTTTCGTTCACGCACCTGATCGCGTACGCGATCGTGCAAGCCGCGCGCGACGTGCCGGGAATGACCGCGAGTTTCCGCCGCGAGGGCGGAACGCCGACGCGCATCGACGGTCCGATCAATCTGGGACTAGCCGTCGACGTGACGCGCAAAGACGGAACGCGATTCCTGATCGTGCCGGTGATCAAAGCCGCCGATACGCTGGACTTCGTCGCGTTCCACGATCGCTACGAAGAGCTGATCGCAAAGGCACGCGACAACAAGCTTGGCGCCGATGACGTTACCGGCGCGACGATGACGCTGACGAATCCGGGTGGCATTGGTACCGTTGCGTCCGTGCCGCGTCTGATGGCGGGGCAAGGTGCGATCATTGCCGCCGGCGCGATTGGTTTGCCGCCGGGTTTTGCAAAATCGCCGCCACAAGCGCTGCAATTGCTCGGCGTCGAGAAAGTCATGACGATGACGAGCACTTACGATCATCGCGTGATTCAAGGTGCGCTCTCGGGCGAATTCTTGCGCCGCATCGATCAGCTGCTTGGCGACAACGCGTTCTACGATGCGATCTTCCTTGCATACGATGTTACACCGTCGGCGCGCGCGCTCGCACCGTTCAGCGAGCCCGCAACCGGCACGCCGGTCGCCGGCAGCGCGCCGAGCCTCGAGCTCTTGCGCGGCGTCGCGGCCGGAACGGCGATCATCAACGCGTATCGCATGCACGGGCATCTGGCCGCGAATCTCGATCCGCTCGGATCCGAACCACAAGGTGATGATGGTCTCGATCCGCGCGGTTACAACCTCACGCCGGCGCTGATGTCGGCGATTCCGGGCGCCGCGCTGCACACGAAACTGCAGGGCAATTCACTTGCGGACATTTTGCCGAAGCTGCGCGACACGTACGCCGGACAGATCGCGTATGAAGTCGAACACATCTCGAATCGAGAACAGCGCCGCTGGCTGCGCGATTATATCGAAGGTGGATTGCATCGCCTCAAGCTTTCACCCGAGCGCATGGTGCAAGTGCTCGGACGTCTCACAAAAGTTGAGGCGATGGAACGCTACATGCGCAAGAACTTCCTCGGCCAGAAGACGTTCTCGGTTGAAGGACTCGACATCATCATCCCGATGCTCGAGGAGATGATCACGATGCTCGCCGACGACGGCACCAAAGCCGCGGTCATCGGTATGGCGCATCGCGGCCGTCTCGCGACGATCGCGCACGTCGTGAATCGTCCGTACAAGGAGCTGCTCGGCGAATTCGAAGCCGCCAAGATGCGTGGCGAGCAAGAAGAGGGCAACGACGCGCTCGGCGACGTCAAGTATCACCACGGCGCCGACGGCACCTATGTCACACCCACCGGTACGAAGATCGACGTGCATCTCGCCAGCAATCCGAGCCATCTCGAAGCCGTCAACGGCGTCGTCGAAGGGATGACGCGCGCATATCAGACCGATCACACCGTGAACCCGCCCGCGCTGCAAATGCACAACGCCGCGCCGATTCTCGTGCACGGTGACGCCGCGTTTCCCGCGCAAGGCATCGTTGCCGAAGTCCTCAACCTGCAATCGCTCCCGGGCTACACGACTGGCGGCACGATCCACCTGATCGCCAACAATCAGCTTGGTTTTACGACCGATCCGGATCAGGGACGCTCGACGCGCTACGCGAGCGATCTTGCCAAGGGCTTCGACGTACCGATCGTGCACGTCAACGCCGACGACGTCGAAGCGTGCATGAGCGCCGTCCACTTCGCGCTCGATTTCCGTGCGAAGTTCGGACGCGACGTGCTGATCGATGTAATCGGTTACCGGCGCTTCGGACACAACGAGCAAGATGAACCGGCATACACGCAGCCCGGCATCTACGAGAAGATCAAGAATCACCCGACCGTGCGCGAGCTCTTTGCTTCCAGTCTCGTCGCGCAAGGCGTCATCTCGCAGCAACAGGCCGATCAGCTCGTCGAAGCAGCGAACGAACGGCTCGTGGAACAGCACGCAGAGGCGAAGCAGCACGACAGCTTGCTGATCAACAAGTCGACGACCGACTACGCAACCGACGAGTCGACCGACACGCGCGTCGCGCGCGAGAAGCTCTTGGGCTGGAGTCACGAGCTGATCAAAGTCCCCGACGGCTTCACGATGAGCTCCAAGCTCGAACGCCAATTCAGCAAACGCGAAGAAGAGCTCGAAGCAACGGGCGCAATCGACTGGGGCCTCGCGGAGTGGTTTGCCTACGCGTCGATGATCTCGGAAGGGACGCCGGTGCGTTTGACAGGCCAGGATACGGAGCGCGGGACATTCAGTCATCGCCACGTCGTGCTGCACGATGCCAATACGAACGCTCGCTACGTCCCATTGCAGCATCTCTCCGGTGCGAAAGCGTCGTTCGAGATCTACAACAGCCCACTCTCGGAATATGCGTGTGTCGGATTCGAATACGGCTACAGCGTCGTCTCCGAGGACGCGATGGTGATGTGGGAAGCGCAGTTCGGTGATTTCTCCAACGGCGCGCAGATCATCATCGATCAATTCATGGCTGCGGGTTTCTCGAAGTGGGATCAGAAATCGCGTTTGACGCTTCTTTTACCGCATGGTTACGAAGGAATGGGCCCGGAGCACTCGAGCGGACGCATCGAGCGTTTCCTCCAGCTCTCCGCGGAAGGCAACATCCGCGTGGCCGTGCCGTCGACAACGGCACAACATTTTCATCTCTTACGAATGCAGGCGCTCGATCATCACGGTTTCCCGATGGTGATATTCACGCCCAAATCGCTGTTGCGCAACGCAGTCTCGTTCGGGACGCTCGATGAGCTTGCGAACGGCGGGTTCCAACAGGTCATCGACGATCCGAAGATGTCGAAGAATCGCAAAGCCGTCGAGCGCGTGATTCTCTGTAGTGGAAAGATCTATCACGACTTGGTCGCCGATCCGGGCTACGCCAAGATGCAGAAGACCGCGATCGTGCGCGTCGAGCTGCTTTCGCCCTTACCGCGCAAGCAGATCATCTCGGTGCTCGAAGGCTATCCGAACGCCAAGAACGTCGTCTGGGTTCAGGAAGAGCCGAAGAACATGGGTGCGCGCGCGCACGTGCGGCGGCGTCTTCTCGAAAAGCTCCCGAAGAAGTTCGGCGACGTCGAATACGTCGGCCGTCCGTATCGTGCCAGCCCAAGCGAAGGTTACCCGGGCGCGCACGCCGCCGAACAAGAACGCGTCGTGAAAGAAGCGCTTAGGGAGTAGTCCTCAAGCTTATCGCTTTGCTAAGCTAAAAGGAAAACGCGGCGGAAGCGGTCATATCTACCGGCCTATGGTTAAAGATATGGCATTCATCGCGTACTCGGTGAAAGACGTGCCGGCCGCGACAAAATTCTATCGCGACGTCGTGGGCCTGACGCCCGGACAAAGCTTCGGTGAGCACTGGGTCGAGTTCAACGTCGGCGCGACCGCATTTGGAATCGGCGACGGCACGCCACTCGGCTTCGTCCCCGGTCAATCGACGGGCGCTGCCTTCGAAGTCGACAACATCGCCGAGCTGCGCGAAAAACTCCTCAAACATAACGTGACGGTCAGCGAAGTACACCCGTTTCCGAATTGCTCGGCGTGCTTCGTCACCGATCCGGAAGGCAACCGCTTCGCGCTCCACCAGATGAAGTCGTAGGCTAGACGGTGTGCTCGGGGAGCGCACGTCGCTTCGCCGAGAGCAAAACGATCTCGGAAGTCACGCGCGCGATGTAACCGTCGCCGATCGGGACGTCTTCGATCGTCGCGCGGCAGCGAGCCACGACGCTATGATATCCGATCGCACCGCTTATTGCATCCATGTGTCCACGCGGCTCATCGACCTCGATCGTGATCAATGGATTTTCGCCGATCAATCGCGCCAGGCGTCCACTGCGTGAGAAGTGCATGACAAAGGCCTCGCCGGTGAACGAATAGGTCTGCGCGACGACGTAGGGCCACGGATCTTCGTTTATGGCAACGCGGCAAAAGCTTTGTGTCTCGAGCCACGCGCGAACTTCGTCCCAGTCGGTCCACGCGAGGTCGGCTCGCCGTGTATCGGGATGGAAAAACGGCGGCGTCGTCATGTAAAGGTTGTACGTCAGTGCTTTCGGGCAAACCCGCCCCTCAGACGTGGCTAAGGAGTGTGGCATAATGTAGCCCAGTGAGATCGATGGTCGGGGGACTAGCCGCCTTGCTACTGCTGGCGGCAGTCCCCGCAGGTGCGGCCTCGGGTCCCGTGGAGCTTGCTACGCTCGACGCGACGTGGGCAAAGGTCAACGATTACCAGGCCAACATCGTCTCGGAAGACTTCGACGGGGACCAGTCCTTGGCGCGGCGTTTTCATTTCAGCTACCTGCGCCCCGATCACGTAAAAGCCGAGATTTTGGACGGCCCGTTGCGCGGGATGGTCGCGATCTGGAACGGGGGCGATAAAGTGATCGTCTTCCATCACGGGATGCTCGCCGGCGTGCGCGTTCCGTTTCCACTACACGACCACATGGTGACGTCACCGCGCGGAAACACCATCGCCAGCGCCAATTTCGGCGAAGCGCTGGCGTGCTACGACGCTCACGCCGACTACGTGCGTGTGCGCGACGGTCCGGAGATCGGCGGTATTCAGACGGTCGAGCTGGTGCTCAGCGGTGACTCGCCGATCGCATGTCCCGACTATTCGGACAAAGATATCTTGGACGTGACGAAAGACGCGCTCATCGTCGATCCGCACACGAACTTGCCGTTACGGCGTATGCGGTATGCGGGCGACACGCTGCTGGAGCAATGGGACATTCACGATCTGCGTGTCAATACGGGGCTAACGCAGGCCGACTTCCGTTAACTTCAGCATGCGGTCGATCAGCTCAGCGGGCTCCTTCGACTCGAGCACGATCTCGCGGTTTGCGCCGCTGATGAATCCCCGCTCGACACCGTTATCGAACATCCCGATCAATTTGTCGAAGTAGCCGGCGACGTTCAAGATGCCGCAGGGCTTGGCGTGAATGCCGAGCTGCGACCACGTGATCACTTCGCAAAACTCTTCGAGCGTTCCGAAGCCGCCCGGCAACGCGATGAATCCGGCGGAGAGCTCCGCCATCAGCGCTTTGCGTTCGTGCATCGTTTCGACGACGTGCAGCTCAGAGAGTCCCGAATGCGCGACCTCGCGCTCGGCAAGCGATTGCGGGATCACTCCGATCACCTCGCCGCCGTTCGCGCGTGCCGCGTCGGCAAGGACGCCCATCAAGCCGACACGTCCGCCGCCGTAGACGACGCCGATACCACGCTGCGCGAGCAGCGTTCCGGTTTCAATTGCTGCTTGCGTAAAGCGCGGGTCATCCCCGGTCTTCGAGCCGCAGAAGATGCACAGGCGCACTGAACTATGCCGTTACGAGATCCCGCAGCGACGCGCCGGCGTGTTCGAGTGTGGTTGCGAGCATCATCTCTTGTTGCTCGGAAAGCTTCCAGCGTGCTTGCGAGGGCGCGCTGAGATCTTGGATCGGATCGAAGTACACGAAGTACTTGCCGGGTTTGACGCTCGGCGCCGTATAGACGGCGATGCCGTTCTCACGATCGTAATATTCGTACGAGTGCACGTCGCGTTTACCGCCGCCGCCCGGGGCGTCGCAGACGAACGTCGGCGTATTGAAGCCGGCTGTTGCGCCGCGGACGTATTTCTCGATGTCGATTGCGCGCTCTATCGTCGTGCGTAGCTCTTCGACGCCTTTGACCAGATCGTGCATGTACACGTAGTACGGGTGCACGTTCACGTACGAGAGCCGCTTCACGAGCAGCTCCATCGTTTGCTCGTCGTCGTTGACGCCGCGCATCAGGACGCTTTGATTGCGCACGATGATCCCGCGCTCGAACAGGCGCTGCATCGCACGCTGCGTGATCTGCGTGATTTCTTTGGGATGATTGAAGTGCGTGTGGATCACGACTTCTTTGCCGAGCTTGCGACCTTCGGTGACGATCGCAGTCAGCGCATCGAGCCACGGATCGTCGGTGAGCAGCTTCATCGGCATCACGGCGGGGCCTTTGGTCGCAAAGCGCATACGCTGCACGTGTGGAATTTCGAGCAGCGCCTCGCCGATCAGCGTGATGCTGCGCGGCGGAAGCTGGTACACGTCACCGCCCGAGATCACGATGTCCTCGAGCTCCGGACGCGACGCAATGTAATCGAAGATGCGTTGCCACTCGTGCGGCGTCGTAAGATGAACTTTCTCGACGTCGCTCGTGTCCGGCCCGATCGCGTACGAGCGCGTGCAGAAGCGGCAATACACGGGGCACGTCTGCAGCGCGATGAACAACGCTTTGTCGGCATATCGGTGCACGAGGCCGGGGACCGGCGCATCGGCGCGCTCGTGCAACGAATCAAGGGTCAAGCGCGGATGATCGGGACGCATGCCGGACTTCAGCGGGATGAATTGACGGCGAATCGGATCGTTGTACGGATCGTTCCAATCGATCAACGATAGCATGTACGGCGAGACGCGAACGGCCATCGGCGCATGCGCAAATCCGTTGCGCGCGTCTTCGATGAATGCAGGCGGCGCGTGACCTTTGATCGTTTCGAGCAATTCTTCCGGCGTTTTCACGGAGTTACGGCCTTGCCACACGTGATCGAGGAACGTCGCTTCATCGACGTCACGGTACTTCGGAACGGCACGCCAAAACTCGCCGCCGAGAAGCTCGCGGTGTTCGAGTGACTGGACTGGGCGATCGAGAGAGATCATGCTGGGTTGCCGTAGGTCTCCGTGAAGTAGTTGAGGAGCGGACGATTTGCGCGCAACGTGTTGAGCGCGAGCTCCGCGTGCCCTTTGGTGTATCCGTTGCCGACGATCATGGTGACGTCTTTGCCGACGCCTTCCGCGCCGAGCGCTGCTGCGGTGAACGACGTGCACATCGAAAAGAAATAGACGGTCCCCTCGTCACGCGCGCACAGAATCGAGGCCTGCTCCGTACCGGGGACGTTCACGCAGTTAACAACGAGGTCGGCAAGCCCAGGGATGCGCTCGGGTAGGACCGCGAGCAGCGACCCGGCCTTGCGGGCGTCGGCTTCGATGAAGTCGTCGACCAGGTTCAGCGAGCGCAAGAGCTGCGCCCCACGGGAGCCGGCATCCGGTGCGATCCCGATGACGCGGCCATTCGAGCCGACGCGTGCCTTGGCTTGCGCGCAAGCGAGCAGTCCGGATTTACCGTCCGCGCCGATGACGACGACCGTGGAACCAGGCTGTGCTAGTCGCCGCACTTGTGCGGGCGCGCCCGCGACGTCGAGGACGGCGAGCGCAACGCCGCTCGGAATATCCTCGGGAAGCCGGGCGAAGTGCGCGCAGGCAAATAAGATTGCACGACCGTCGACGTCGACGCGCGCAGTCTTCATGTCGATGCCGCGAATGCGCTCGAGCGCGAGCGGAGTGAGCGTGAGGGAGACGAGCGACGCGATGCGGTCGCCGACATTGACGATGCACCCATCGGCGAGATTCGCGCCGACGACGAGGACGCGGCCAACGAACATGCCGCCACTGCCGGTGACAGGATTATGCTGCTTCCCGCGGGTTGCGACGGTCTCCATGATCGACTCGCCGACCTTGCCCGGATCGTCGCCGGCGGCTTCGCACATTTGACGGAAGCTCGCGGAGTCGATTGAAAGCGCTTCAACCCCGCACAGGATCTCGTTCTCGAGCGCCGTGGGCGTGTTGTCGAGGCGCCACGCAGCTTGCGGCAATGCGCCGGCCGGCTCGATGACGCGATGCGTCCCGTAGTGGCAGCTCTTGACGACAGCGGGTGCGGGCGCGATCACGGGAGGTTCACCGCGATGCCGCCGCGCTCGAACGGCGTGGAAAGAACGACCGTCGTCTTGGTGCGGGCCACGCCCGCAATGCGTTTGAGGCGGCCGAGCAGATCGTCGAGGTGCGCGGTCGAGCGCGTGACCGTCTTGATGATGAAGCTCTCCTCGCCGGCGACGCTGTGGACTTCGCAGACCTCCGGGAGGGCGGCGAGGTCGGCAACGAGCACGTCGTAGTTCGCTTCGGGAGCCGCGTAGCAGCCGATGAAGGCGACGAGCTCAAGCCCAAGCATCCGGCCGTCGAGCCGGGCGCCGTACCCGCGCACGTAGCCCCGGGTCTCCAGGCGCTTCACCCGCTCGTGGACGGCGGGGGGCTTGAGGCCGACGATCTGACCGAGCTCGGCATAGGTCGAGCGCGCGTTGCGTTGGAGGGCATCCAGCAGGCGGACGTCCAGTTCGTCGAGCTCGGAATTCCCGAAGAGATCGGTGCTAATCATGGTGGACACGGTTGATTCGTTCGATAATATACCCTTACCTCCAGCGCTTTATTCAGTCGCTCGCTAGGGAAAGAGCGCGGTCAGCTCTCCAAACGGAACGCCGGTCGTTGCCGGTTTGAGATCGTCGGCCAGCATCGCTTTCGCGGTCTCTACGAGCGCAGACATTGCGACGCGATAGAGCGCACCGCCGAGACTGATTCGTTTCACGCCGGCGGCTGAAAGCTCGCTGACTGGAACGACTCCGGTTCCCGGACCGATCAAAACGTTGACGGGTTTTGGTGCGACGGCGGCGATGACTTTCTTGATCGCATCCATGTCGGGCAATGCAGGGGCGTACAACACGTCGGCGCCGGCTTCCGCAAATGCGACGAGACGACGAATCGTGTCGTCGAGATCTTCGCGTCCGTTGAGGTAGTTGTCGGTGCGGCCGGTGAGAACGATCTTGCCGCGCGCAACTTTCGCAGCAGCGCGAACGCGCGCAACGGCTGCGTCGAAGCAGTGAATCGGCCCGTCAGGATCTGCCGTCGTGTCCTCGATGCCGACGCCGCCAAGACCCGCGTCGATCGCAGCCTGCACGGTTCGCACGCAATCATCCGGACTTGGACCGAATCCGTCTTCCAGATCGCCGTTGATCGGGAGACCGCTGGCGCGATACAGTAGCGCGGCGTTGTCGATCGCTTCTGCGAGCGAGACCGCGTGCCGGCCGTCTTGACGCCCGAGAGCGAATGCGATGGCTGCCGACGAGCTTCCGAGCGCGAGAAAACCTGCGCGCTTCAGCAGTGCGGCCGAAGCGCCATCCCATGCGTTGGGCATGATGAAGGCTTCTTTGCCTTGATGTAATTTGAGAAACGTTTCATATGCGTTCATTCTTTTATCCAGTGGCGGGTTATGTAGAGCCAGAATGCGAGTCCTGCGTCAGTTCGATAGCGAGCGAACTTTCGGACGATCGTCGAGTCCTTCGCTTTACGTCCGGAGAGCTTCGCATAGCGCGGACGCGTCGCGGAATCGAGCACGAGACGGTGCCGCCGCCCGAACAACATCATGATGTGCGCCGCAGCATAGGGACCGACGCCCGGCAATTCGCGCAACTGCTTCTCGAGTGTTTCGTCGTCGAGCTGCGTGCGATCCGCGGCGCGCAAGGCTTCGAGGTCGACCTCGCCGCTCACGACGGATTTCGCGAGCGAGCGCAGATACGGCCCGCGATAACCTGCCCGGACGACGTCCTTGTAGAACGAAAGAGGTGCCTCGGCCATGGCTTGCGGCGTCGGAAACGCGTGCGCGCCGCCCGGCGCAACCGCGCCGAGGTGCTGCACGAGCGCATTATTCATGCGAATCGTCGCCGACCACGCGCAATTCGTCGTGAGGATCGTCTTGATGACTTCTTCAAATGCGGTGGGGCTGCGGTACAAACGTCCCGCCCCATTGGTTGCCCACTCGAGCGCCGGATCGCCGGTAAGAAGCGCGTAGAACGCCGAGAGATCGTCGTCGAGTGCTAACATCGCATGCACGGCTTGCACGATTTCGGCGCGCGCTGCGGCGGTCGGCCGCGAGCCGACGACGTCGATCTCGAGCGTCCCGGGTGAGATTTCCGAGAAATGAATCGTCCGCGCGCCGCCGCGTAGGGCAAGCGTCGTCGTCATCCCGCGATAGTCGTCGTCGGGGACATTGGGCGTCAATCCGACGAACCCGTGCGAGCAGAGCGTGCGACGAAGGTCGATCGGTTCGCCTCCCGGCCCTTTCAGCGGAAGCGTTAGGCGCATAGATTACCGTTGTTTCGTCGGAATAATCAGGACCTCGTTTGACGTTCCGAGGTAATGTCCATGAAACAATTAAAAAGGAAGCTTAGGAGATAATGAGCGTCTCTACGTGCCGATACCGCCGTACAACCTAGCGGGTATATTACCTGCATACAGTCTTAATGCCAGCGGGCGCGTCGACGTCGCATCGCCTTACGTCTCGACTACACAAGAATTCGTAACGCGGTTTGGTTACGACTCGCACAGGCAACAAATACTGCAGCGATGGTTGAGGCATCGGACCGACCTTCGTGCAATTGGTGACAGGTTTCCAATGGCTCAACGGAAGCTTTGTCGAGAATAAAATTCCCAAAGATATCGACACGGTGATGTTTTTCGATCGGCCGAGCTCGATGAGCGTTTCTGCTCTCTCGATTTTGGTTACACATAATCCAACAATTCTGTCTCCGGCCGGAGTAAAGGTGAATTACGGAATAGATGCGTTTTTCGTCGACCTTCGTGACAACCCAATATCTCTTGTCGGTTGGACTAAATACTGGTATGGTTTGTTTTCGCATCAGAGGGACACGTTTCGATGGAAGGGGATGGTACAGATTCCTTTGACCTCCGACAAGGACGAGGACCTGGTAATTTATCCAGCCTTGACGAAGAAGCCTTAGGCCATGAGTTTCGGCGCATCGAAGCGACAACTAGAAGCTGAACGCCTAGCGCTTCAGGAACTTCAGAGCGTAACCGAGTCGCCGCTTACGAAGTTGTCGCTTGAGCAGCGTCAACGCGATATCGAAGCCGCGATTTCGGAGGCTGCAGATGACCTTCCGCGCGCTGCGGTCGTCGTGGAGTTCGGGGGCAAACCAGTGGTCGGATCCGAGGGCATCGACAGCGAGTTCGCGGGGAACGCACTGGTTGCGTATCAGGACCTTCTCGCGAAAACGAGCGCCAATCGGATTCACGGCACTCTTGGCGATCGCGGCCCTGTCGCGAACAAAGACGATGCTCGGCTTCATGTCACAGCGACCGTCCATGGGTCCTTTGGTTTTCTGCTCGAGGAGCTTCGAGAGCAACCCATGTTGATCGACGACTTAAATGTAGCCGTACTTCAAACCAACGATCTCCTTCGAGAGTTTGGAGAACCCAGCGATTCAAACTTTGACAAAGCTGTCGAGGAGATCGATGGCCGAGTTCTTGGTGCGATTGCGACGTTTTTTTCAGCCATGAGAGACCGGGAAGCCACGGTCACGATCCGTGACGAAAAGTCCAAAGTTGTCTTCGATACAGCGTCAATTCAGCGGGCGTACGATCGAGCCTCTGCTACTAGGATCGATACGAAGGACGAGATTGTGGAGGGGACCTTCTATCTCTTGCCGGATGCAGGGCGTTTCGAAATAACTTCTCAGCGAGGCGTCACTGCCGGTCGGGTGGCAAGACACACGGAAACAGACGATGTGGACGACCTGCGTGGCTTTGTCGGCAAATTAGTAACAGCAACGCTGCGTCGAAATGTGGTCACTCGAGGTGGACGACCTTCCAGGACAACCTTCATATTGGTGCGCCTGAAGGTCAAAGAAGCGAACCCATCAACTGAAGCGTAACGTTCTGGCGCGCTGCCTGGCGCTTTCACTCGCGCTGGTCTTGGTAGCGCCGTCCAGTCCTTCAGCGGTTGTCCGCTTCGATATCGCCGCCGATCCGACGAATCTTAATCCGCTCTTCGCGCATCCGGATGCGGCCTCCGTTGAAGCACAGCTGGCGCGGCTGGTGTTCGAGCCATTCATCGATGTAGATGAACACGGGCACCTGGTCCCCGCGTTGCTTTCGCAGATCCCAAGCTTACAAAACGGTGGACTTTCGCGCGACGGACGCACGATCGTCTACAAGCTGCGGCCGAACATCACGTGGAGCGACGGCGTCCCCGTCACGTCCGCAGACGTGCTCTACACGCTCGGGGCAATCGCCAATCCGCACAATCCGGTTCGATCGCGTGAAGGCTACGATCGGATCGCAAGTGCGTACGCGCTGGACGCGCACACCGTCGTCGTGCGTCTCAAGCGTGCGTGGGCGCCGGCGGTCGTCTCGTTTTTCACGGTCGGCGCGTCGTCGCAATTCGTCCTGCCTGCGCACCTCTTGATCCACGACAATTCGCTCGCGCAGTCGTCGTTCAACCAGCATCCCATCGGCGACGGACCTTATCTGTTCGTTTCATGGCATCGCGGCGAGCGTTTGGAATACGTCAGCAATCCGCGTTACTGGCGTGGCGAGCCCGCAACGAAACGCCTCGACGTCGGCATCGTCCCCGATCCCGGAACGAATCTGACCCTACTGCGAACGGGGAGCATCGATTGGAATCTGATCGCGCCCGATCAACAAGCAATCGTCGAGCGGCAACCGAACGTCACGTTTCGCTACGTTCCGCTCGCGCTCGTCGCCGGCGTCGTGATCAATACGACGCATCCGCCTCTCGATGACGTACGCGTGCGTCGGGCTATCGCTGCATCGATCGATCGCCAAGCGATTAGCCGCAAGATCACGCTGGGACGTTATGCGGTGATCGATACGATACAGCCGCTGTATTCGTGGGCGCGCGATCCGTCGGTCCACGAACCCGCCTTCGATCCGATCGCGGCCGACTCGCTGCTGGATGCGGCCGGATGGCTGCGCGGAAGCGATGGGATGCGCGAGAAAGACGCCAAGAAGCTCGCGCTCGTCTACGTTCAGTTTCCGGAAACGCGCACCGGCGTCGCGGCTGCTACATTCATTCAAGCCGAGCTTCGCATTCGCGGGATCGACGTGACGATCAAGTCGATCTCAAACGCCCAGCTGTTCATGCCGCAAACCGGCATTCTCGCGTCCGGTAAATTCGATCTCGCGTACGTTCCTTTTCCGGTCGGCGTCGATCCGGATGATAGTTTTCTCTTTCGTTGCAACGGCGTCGCGAACTATGCGCGCTGGTGCGATCCGCACGTCGATGGCCTCGAGCAAGAGGCTCTGATCAACGTCAGCGTCGCGCGCCGCAAGGCGATCTACTCGCAGATCGAGCGTGCCGTCGCAGAAGCCGTCCCGATCGTGTATCTCTTCGATCCGTCGTACGTGTATGCGTACGACAAAAGACTGACGGGTTTCGCACCCAGCGCTTTCTCACCGACGTGGAATGCCGCCGGATGGCGATTGACGAAGTGAATCGGATGACGCAAGCTCCTCCGCTGACCGGCATTCGGGTGCTCGAGGTCGGCAACTACATGGCGGGTCCGTTTTGCGGGATGCAGCTCGCCGATCTGGGCGCGGACGTCGTGAAGGTCGAGAATCCCGACGGCGGCGACATGTCGCGTCAGAGTGGCCCGTTCCAGGGTGGTGAGGGTGCGAATTTTCTGCGCATCAATCGCAACAAGCGCAGTTCGCGCTTGACCTCAAGACCGAAGAAGGCAAAGACATCTTTCGCAAGCTGGTCGCTCGCGCCGATATCGTCGTCGAGAATCTGCGCCCCGGGACGATGCGCGGACTCGAGCTCGACTACGAGCGCTTGCACGCGATCAATTCGCGGCTCATCTACGTTGCCGCTTCGGGTTGGGGCCAAGACGGACCGTACGCACCACTTCCGGGTCTGGATATCATGGCGCAAGCGATGAGCGGACTGATGAGCATCACGGGCGAGGAAGGTGGCGGTCCGGTGAAGATCGGTGTGCCGATGTGCGATCTCGTTTGCGCGCTCTACGGAGCGCTCGCCGCAGTCTCAGCGTTGCGCGTGCGCGAAACAACAGGCGAAGGCCAGCTGATCGACGTCTCACTTTTCGAGGCCGGTGTCAGCTTCTCGATTTACGAAGCCGCGAAGTATTTCACGACCGGCGAGATTCCGCGCCGTCACGGTTCGGCACACCAAACAAATGCCGTCTATCAAGCCTTGCGCACCTCCGATGGTTACTTCACCATCGGCGCAAACTCTGAGAAGAATTGGAGCGCGTTCTGCAAGGTGCTCGGCCTCGAGCATCTGATCAACGATCCGCGCTACATCGGTCCGCATCTGCGACGCGAGCATCTCGCCGAGCTGGTGCCGCCGATCGAGGCGGTGACGACGACGAAGCCCGCACGCTTTTGGGTCGACGAGCTGCAGAAGGTGGGTGTGCCGTGCGCGCTCTTGCAGAACTACGATCAGGTCTTCAACGATCCGCACCTCTCGGCGCGCAAGTATTTCGTCGACGCGCCGCACGGCAAGGTCGGCGCGGTGCGGCAGCTCGGCTCACCGATGCGATTCTCAGAGTCGCCGGTGCAAATCAAACGTGCCGGTCCGCTGCTCGGCGAGGATACAGCAGACGTTCTCGCGGAGTTGGGTTTCGACAATCAAGCGATCACTAAAATGAGCGAACGTGGAGTAGTGGGGTTAGCATGCGTTCTGTCCTAACCGACGAGATTCTCACCGAACGAAAAGGACACGTCCTGTGGGTGACCTTCAATCGTCCGCAAGCGCGCAACGCGATGAAACGCGTGATGTACGATCGTCTCGCGGAGATCGCCGACGAAGTCAACGCCGATGACGACGTTCGCGTGGTCATGCTGACCGGAGCCGGCGACAAGGCCTTCGTTTCCGGAACCGACATCTCGGAATTCGAGAACTTCAAGAAGCCCGAAGACTCGATCAACTACGAAGTGCAAATGAACGCCGTCATGGACAAGCTCGAACGCGTCCGCGTTCCGATGATCGCGGTCGTGCGTGGAGCCTGCACGGGCGGTGGAATGTCGATTGCGACGATGTGCGATTTGCGGATCGCAACTCCGGATGCGCGTTTCGGATATCCGGTTGCGCGTACGCTCGGCAACTGTCTTTCGATTGAGAATTACAAGCGGCTCGTCAATCAGCTCGGCTACACCGCCGTCAAACAAAACGTCTTCACTGCAAAGCTGTTTGATGCGCCGCGAGCCTACCAGCTCGGCTTCTTGAGCGAGATCGTCGAGCCCGACAAACTGATGGAGCGCGCGACCGAGCTCTCGGAGACGATCGCGGGGAATGCGCCGCTGACGATCCGCGCGACGAAAGAAGCGTTGCGCCGCATCATGCACGATGGCGCGAACGCCGAAGGAAAAGATTTGGTGCTCAGCTGCTATATGAGCCAAGATTTCCGCGAAGGCATGGCCGCGTTCTTTGAAAAGCGACCCGCCAACTGGAAGGGGCAATAGCCTAAGCGATCACAGCCCGTAAAAGGCTGTCGCGGTTCCCCCCATCACCTTGTTGCGTCCGGTTTCATCGAGCTGCGAGATGAGCGCGCGCGCCTGATTCCAGGTCGTGCCATAGTCGGCGCCGAGATTCGAGACGGGCCAATTGCTCGCGATCATCACCCGCTCGGGGCCGAAGTAGGTGAAGACGTGCTCGACGTACGGACGGAACTGATCTTGCGTCGCGTTTGCGAGTGTCGCGGCGTTCAGAAATCCCGAGAGCTTGACGTAGACGTTCGGATAGTATGAGGCGCGTCGCATCGACGTTGCCCACGGCTCCCAAAAGCCTTGCGCTGCCGCGGGTTTACCGAGATGATCGATGACTTGTTTGAGATTCGGCAACCGTTCGGCAAGCGTGCTGACGTGCTCGAGATGCGCCGGGACGGTGGCAGTAGTGTCCCAGGTGTAGCCGCGCTCGGCGACGAGCGCAAGACTTTCGAGCACCCTCGGGCGCACCAGCCAATCGTGATCCGGTTCCCAAATGATCATGTGCCGGAAGCCTTTGACGCGCGGCGCTTTGTCGTAGATATCGGAGAGCTTCTTCGGTTGCCTTTGGATTCTCGAGCGGCGCCCAAGCAACGACGCCTGCGATGAACGGGAACTGGTGCGCACAATCGATCATGAACGCGGATTCCGCGAGCGTGTCATTGGCTTGAATGATGACGGTGCGATCGATGCCGTTCTGGCGAATCAGTTTCTTCAGCTCATTGCCGAGAAAATCGCGACGCAGCGGTGCAAGCTCTTCCCTGGCTTCCATCCAGGGCTTGAACCCCGGACGATAGCGCCACAAATGATGGTGCGCGTCGACGACTAGGCTCATCCCTCCAGGATCGCCTCAACGTCGAGGATGATGTCGACTTCGCGGCCGACGACGATCCCGCCGTCCGGTAGATCGCCGTTCCAGTTAACGCCGAAATCATAGCGATCGATCTGTGTTCTCGCGACGAACCCGGCGCGGAGTTTTGGTCCCTTGTCGACGCCGTCTTCCCACCACGGCGTTTGCCATGATCCAAGGTAGTGAACTTCGAGGATCACGGGCTTCGTCGCTCGAATCGTAAGGTCGCCGGTCACGCGGTAATCGGAGGGACCGATTTGACGAACGGCAGTGCTTAGAAACGCATCTTCGGAAATTGCTCGCAGGCGAGAAAATCGTCGCTGCGCAAATGATCGTCGCGCATGTTCTCGCCTGTCCAGCACGTTTTTTCCTCGATCGAGGTCTCGACGGGTAGCTTGACCGGATTTTCGGGATCAAAATCGAGGGTACCGTGAATGTTCTTGAACGTGCCGCGCACCCAGGTCACCATCATATGGCGTGCGCGAAATTCTGCGGCGCTGTGACCGGGCTCAAAAGTCCATTTCATTCTTCACTCGGTTCGTAACAGACGACTTCCAGTGGGTTGCCGTCAGGGTCTTTGAAAAAGACTGCGTAATAGTTATGGCCGTAGATGCCCTCGTCGCGTTCGATCGCGAGCGCACCGATCTGCTGAAGAATCTCAGCGACTCGATCGACGGTCTCGTGATCCGGCGCGTGCAACGCAACCGTCGTCATACCCGGGACCATGTTCGGATCTTCCGTGAAGCCAAGCCAGTTCTCGGTGCGTCCGCCGTTGCTGAGCCCTTCTTGTACGGGCTTTGAAAACGTCGTAAACCCCGGGCCGATCGACTTCTCGCCGCCCACCACCTGAAAGATACGCTCGTAGAAGCTTCGGCTTTCTTGCGATCCCGCACCCGTATGTCTACGTGTGATATTACTGGTCTCATCGATTGTCGCTGTCCTTCGACTTCGCAACGCTACGCGTTGCTACGCTCAGGATGACAAGATATGCACGCCGAAGGGCTACAAGCCCTTGACGACCGACGTTAAGTTTTCGATGGATTTCTTCGCGTCGCCGAAGAGCATCATGGTCTTCGGGATCTTCGTAGAGCGGGTTGTCGATGCCGGCGAAGCCGGGATTCATGCTGCGCTTGAGCACGATGATGTTCTGCGCTTTGTCGACGTCGAGAATCGGCATGCCGTAGATCGGCGAGCTCTGGACGTTGCGCGCTGCCGGGATTCGTGACGTCGTTGGCGCCGATGACGAGCGCGACGTCGGCGCGCGGGAATTCCGGGTTGATGTCGTCCATGTCGTACAGCGAGGTGTACGGCACGTTGGCTTCGGCAAGCAAGACGTTCATGTGTCCGGGCATGCGTCCCGCGACCGGATGGATCGCGTACTTGACTTCGACGCCTCGTTTTCTCGAGCTGATCGGCGAGTTCGCGCACGCTGGTGCTGCGCTTGCGCGACGGCCATGCCGTAGCCCGGAACGATGATGACTTCTTTCGCGTACGCGAGCATGACGCGCGATATCGTCGGCGCTTCCGCTGCGCACGTCGACCGCCGGCGCCGGCGGCTGCCGGCGCTCGCCGGCCGCCTTCGCGACCGCGCCGAACGCACCGAAGAGCACGTTGGTGATCGAGCGATTCATCGCTTTGCCCATCAAGACCGTGAGCAGCGTACCGGACGCGCCGACGAGCGCGCCGCTGATGATCAGCACGTTGTTGTCGAGCACGAAGCCGGTCATCGCGGCTGCGAGACCCGGTGAACGAGTTGAGCAGCGAGATGACGACCGGCATGTCCGCGCCGCCGATCGGCAGCACGAAGAGGACGCCGAGCAGCAGCGCGCCGCCGAGCAGCGACGTAGAACGCCAGCTCCGGCATGTAGCTCGCGACAGACGTGCGACGGCGGATACGACGATGATGATCGCGATCAGCGCGTTGACGATTTGCTGTCCGGGATAGTGAATCGGACGGCCGGTCATCAGTTCTTGCAGCTTGAGGAACGCGATGATGCTGCCGGCGAAACTGATCGAGCCGATCGCGCAGGAAAGCACGATCGGAACGCCTTGGTCGACCGGTACCGTTCCGCCCGAGTCGCGCATCAAGCGAAGAACGTCTCCGAGCGCAACCATCGCAGCCGCGCCGCCGCCCATTCCGTTGAAGGCGCGACCATCTGCGGCATCGCCGTCATCTTCACGACGCGCGCCGAATAGATGCCGACCGCGGCGCCGATTGCGATGCCGGCGCCGACTTGCCACCAGCCGACGATTCCTTGCGTCAGCGTCGCGACAAGCGCAATCAGCATGCCGGCCATCGAGATGCGATTGCCGAGACGCGCCGTCTTGGGCGAGTTCAGATAACGAAGGCCGAGGATGAAACAGATGCCGGTGATGAGATAGGCGATGTCGACGGGGTTTGCGATTTGGTCTGACGTCATCCGCGCTTCCCGTCGGTCGGCGTGGGCGCGGCTTTGGGCTTGAACATCTCGAGCATGCGTTCGGTGACCGTATAGCCGCCGAACACGTTGAGGCTCGCCATCACGACGAGCAGTAACGCCGAGAATCGGATGCAGCGGCGGATTCGCAAGTCCGCGACGAGAATGGCGCCGACGAGCACGATGCCGTGGATCGCGTTCGTTGCCGACATGAGCGGCGTGTGCAGCGTGGTCGGAACTTTCGAAATGACTTCGATCCCGACGAAGAGCGCCAGAATAAAGACGGTAAGCTCGGTGAGAAGATGTGCGCTCACGTGCGTCCTCCGGCGAGCGCGTTTTGGTCGGCTCGTGCAAGATCTCGCCGTTTTCGGTCAGGAGCGCGTCGCGCACGATCTCGTCGCTGCGATCCAAGTTGAGCTTGCCTTCCTTGACGACAGCGTCGAGCAACGCGAGCACGTTGCGCGAGTAGAGCTGGCTCGCGTGCAACGGCATCGTCGCCGCGAGATTCTTTATCCCGACGATCGTGACGCCGCCATCGACGACGACTTCGCCGGGTTTGGTCAGCGCGCAATTTCCGCCCGCATCGGCCGCAACGTCGACGATCACCGAGCCCGGGCGCATCTTGCGCACGGCTTCTTCCGTGATCAGGATCGGTGCACGGCGTCCGGGGACGAGCGCCGTCGGAATCACGACGTCGGAATTGCCGATGTGATCGACCATCCATTGACGTTGCCGCTCGGCTTGTTCGGGCGTGAGCTCCTTGGCGTATCCGCCCGCGCCTTCCGCGCTTTCGCCGAGATCGAACTCGAGAAAGGTTGCGCCAAGACTACTGCACTTGCTCTTTGACGGCCGCGCGCACGTCGTATCCGGAAACGACCGCACCGAGACGGCGCGCGGTCGCGATCGCTTGCAATCCCGCAACGCCCGCGCCGAGGATCAGCACCTTCGCGGGCGCGATCGTACCTGCCGCGGTCGTGAGCATCGGAAAGAATTTCGGTAGATATTCGGCCGCGAGAATCACGGCCTTATAACCGGCGATGTTGCTTTGCGACGAGAGCACGTCCATGCTTTGCGCGCGCGTGATCCGCGGAATCGCATCCATCGATAGCGCCCGGAGCTTGTGCGCTGCGAGCGCTTCGACATAGCGTGGATCGCCAAGCGGCGCAAGAAGTCCGAGCAGCGCCGTCCCTTGCGGAATCTCACCCAGCTCAGCGTCGCTGGGTCGGCTGACGTGCACGACCAAATCTGCGCCTGCGAAAAGCCCGGAATGATCGACGACCGTTGCGCCCGCGGCCGTATACGCGGCGTCGGGAAAACCCGCGCGCGTACCCGCATCGCGCTCGATGCGAATCGTGTGCCCGGCTTTGATGAGCCTGCCGACCGTGTCAGGGACAAGGCCGACTCGCCGCTCGCCTTCGGCGGATTCTTTCGGGACGACGATCAGCATCAGCGCCCGCTGGTGACGGGAGAGCTGAGGCGAACGCTATTCTTGAGCGACCCGACATTCTGGATCGTGATCTCCATAACGTCGCCGTCGTTCAAGAACTCCGGTGGCGTGCGAGCGAAGCCGACGCCTTCCGGCGTTCCGGTCGCAATGACATCGCCCGGTTCGAGCGTAAACCCGGCGCTGAGACTTTCAATGACCTTGGCAATCGAGAAGATCATCTTGTCTGTGTTCGAGCGCTGTTTCTCGACGCCGTTGACCGTCAGTGCGATGTCGAGGTTTTGCGGATTGGAAATGTCGGAGGCTTCGACGATCCACGGGCCGATCGGGCACGTGTTATCGAGCGACTTTCCTTTAAACCACTGCACGTGGGCTTTCTGCAAATCGCGCGCCGTCACGTCGTTGAGGCACGAGTAGCCGAAGATGACATCGAGCGCTTCTTTTTCGGAGACGTCGCGGCAGCGCGTGCCGATGATAACGGCAAGCTCGGCTTCCCAATCGTATTGCGAGGAGAGCTTCGGATCCAGGTCGAGCGCTTGGTCCGGATTTGCGATTGCGGTCGGGGCCTTCGTAAAGAAGGTCGGAACATCCGGAAGCTTGAGCTCCTGTCCGCGTACGCGCGCGCCTTCTTCAGCGTGCGCGAGATAGTTGCGGCCGACGCAAAAGACGTTCTTGTGCGGACGCACCGGCGCAACCAAACGTATGTCGTCGAGCGCGATCGGGTCGCCGAGATTTTTCAGTTCGGCTGCACGCTCTGCGGGCGCAAGCGCGATGAACGCCCCGAGATCGAGCCCGGCTCTAAACGGACGAACGGACATCCCTTCAATAACGCCTGACGCGCCCTCGTGGCCAGATTGATTTTTCGTGAAACTAACGAAACGCATACCCGTCATCTCAAAGAGAATGTTGTTAAGGGCCCCCTCGGGGAATGCTTACTCTACTCCAATGATGAGGGGCCCTACTGCGTGGGGGCCCCGTGCAAAGCACGGGGGGCGCGGAGCCGGGGGCGAAGCGCCTTTCAAACAAGGGGGTTCATCATGGCGACAATCGTCCCGCACGAAGCCGATTCCCTGGAACGTCTTCTCTCAGATGTATCCGCGCAGGCAACGGCACCACTCTGGACGGCGATGCGCGCGATGGTTCCGCCGAGGCCGACGCCCAAAGCAGTCCCGCACGTGTGGCGGTACGCGCAGCTTCAAGAGCTGCTGGGTCGCGCCGGTCATCTGATCTCGGCAGACGAAGCCGAACGTCGCGTCCTGATGCTCGTGAATCCGGCCTTACGCGCACCGTTCACGACCGACACGCTCTTTGCCGGCCTGCAGATGATCTTGCCGGGCGAGACCGCGCCCGCGCACCGTCACACCGCGTTCGCGCTGCGCTTCATTATTGAAGGCAGCCGCGGCTTCACGGCGGTCGGCGGCGAGAAGGTGACGATGGAACGCGGCGACGTGATCCTCACGCCTTCCTGGGAATTCCACGATCACGGGCATGAAGGCGAAGGTGCGATGATCTGGCTCGACGGTCTCGATCTGCCCGTCTGGCAATTCATACCCGCGAATTTTGCCGAAGGCTACGCCGATCCGCGCTTCCCGTCGAGTCCGCCCAGCGGTCCGTCGCGCTTGAAGTACCCGTGGGCCGAGATCGTCGCGCTCGTCGATCAAGGTTCGCAGCCGTTTGCATCGGTCGACTACGTGCTGCGCGACACACCGTGTCCGGTTTCGCGCACGATCGGCGCCTCGGCTGAGCGCGTCGATGCGGGAACGTCGTCGCCGGAGCGCCGCGAAACGGCCAGCGCCGTCTACCACGTCGTGGAAGGCTCGGGGCGAAGCCGCATCGGCGAGCAAACGCTCGAATGGCAGCGCGGCGATACGTTCGCGATTCCAGCCTGGATGCCGTACGTCCACACCGCGAATGAGAAGACGTATTTTTTCCGGTTTGACGATCGTCCGTTGCTTGAAGCGGTCGGTGCGTATCGCGCCGCTGCGCTCGAGTTTCCGGAAGCCGATCTGCGCGCGCACGCGCCGCGTTCGCCGCACGTCGAGCTGGGTGGACTCGTGCTGCTTGCGCGTACGATCGACAAAACCAAAGCCAAGCTGCAAGGAACGCTGGGCGGTTACAAAGTCACGCCGGGTCTTTCCGGTTATCTTTTCGAGTGGCTTGGGATTGCGGAAGATGACTTCACGCAAGCCGTCCGCGAGCTACGCGACGACGAGAAGATTGCGAGCTGGGTGCGTACCAAAAGCGATCCCGGCAAATTCACCGAGATCAACGACAAGCTGACGTCACGCGCCTTCCGCGATGAGGAGCATCGCAAGCAATTCGTTGCGCGCTACCCGTGCCTCGAAACGCGACGCGACCTTCAGCGATTCTTCGATCTCATCCAATACGACGACGAGATAAGCTTCACTCGGTAGGAGGAGAACTCGGGCGCCGCGGTGAGGTGCCACTGCCGGCAATAGAAGCATTCGTAGGTGTAGAGCACGTCCGCCATGCCGTTCATTGCGGCGACGGCGCGCGCGTGGGCTTCGGTCGGATACGCATCCTTTGACGCGCACGATCGTCGACGTCGGCGTCGGTGCGTTTTCGAAATGCTCGCGATTGCGCAGATAAAACTGCATCAAATCTTCGGGCGTAGCTGCCGCCTCACGTTTTTGCGGCTTGCGCGAACGCCGAGCCACGCTACTTGTTCGAGCTGGACGCTTGGGGATCGACGATCTTGCTGAAATCCGGCAGATGGGAATTCGATCCTGCCGAAGTTGCCTTCTTGGCGTCTTGCAACGGATCGGACGTTCCGCCCGCCGGTGCTTTGGCTTTCGAGAGCACGATCGTTACGTAGCCCTTCGCGTTCGGATCGACGCCGCCGGCGTGGACGAGCTGTACGTCGCGCCGTACGTCTTTTGTTTTCGGGGAGTAGTCGTAGTTGAGTTCATACACGCCCGCAACGGCGGTGCCGTTGGGCCGGCGGATGAACGCTTGCAGCGCGTTGCCGCGCGTTGCGGTGTTGAAGCGTGCACCATTCGAGGCGTTGGCAGAGACGACGCGCACGACTTGTCCGAGCTTGTTCGTCTCGACAGTATACGTCGCGTGCAACGGAACGGTCGGTTCGGGCGCCTTACGGGCGCCGGAGATGCGCCGAGCAACACGAAGGCGGCGGCGAGAATAGCAGCGCGTGCAGCATTGCGTTCAATTCCGTGCGATCGTCGCAAACGGGCGGTGACAGGCTGCGCACAGCACGATCACCTGATACACGTCCGTTTTGCCACTTGTTGCTTCTTGCTCCGTCCCAGACGGAATGCTGCCTGTATCGTTCCCGCAGTAACGACACGGTGCGGTTGCTGGTTCCGGGCGGGCTCGTCGCTCATGACTAAGAGCTTGTACCCGTTGATGCGAGGCGCAACCTTCGCGTTCCGCGAAGGGCGGCCGCATGCCCCGACGCATATCCGCAGCGTTGTTCGCGCTTGGTCTGCTGACCGTGGGATGTCAAGAGAAACCGACGCCGGCAAGCCTGTATTCCTCGGCTACCGACATTAAGATTCTCGACAACCGCTTCGTGAGCTGCTCACGAAGCGGTTGTCGAGAATCTTAATGTCGGTAGCCGAGGAATACAGGCTTGCCGGCGTCGGTTTCTCTTGACATCCACGGTCAGCAGACCAAGCGCGAACAACGCTGCGGATATGCGTCGGGGCATGCGGCCGCCCTTCGCGGAACGCGAAGGTTGCGCCTCGCATCAACGGGTACAAGCTCTTAGTCATGAGCGACGAGCCCGGCCCGGAACCAGCAACCGCACCGTGTCGTTACTGCGGGAACGATACAGGCAGCACTCCGTCTGGGACGGAGCAAGAAGCAACAAGCGGCAAAGCGGACGTGTATCAGGTGATCGTGCTGTGCGCAGCCTGTCACCGCCCGTTTGCGACGATCGCACGGAATTGAACGCAATGCTCGCACGCGCTGCTATTCTCGCCGCCGCCTTCGCATTGCTCGGCGCATCTCCGGCGCCCGTCAAGGCGCCTGAACCGACCGTTCCGTTGCACGCGACGTATACTGTCGAGACGAACAAGCTCGGACAAGTCGTGCGCGTCGTTTCTGCCAACGCCTCGAATGGTGCACGCTTCAACACCGCAACGCGCGGCAACGCGCTGCAAGCGTTCATCCGCCGGCCCAACGGCACCGCCGTTGCGGGCATGTATGAACTCAACTACGACTACTCCCCGAAAACAAAAGACGTACGGCGCGACGTACAGCTCGTCCACGCCGGCGGCGTCGATCCGAACGCGAAGGGCTACGTAACGATCGTGCTCTCGAAAGCCAAAGCACCGGCGGGCGGAACATCCGATCCGTTGCAAGACGCCAAGAAGGCAACTGCAGCAGGATCGAATTCCCATCTGCCGGATTTCAGCAAGATCGTCGATCCCCAAGCGTCCAGCTCGAACAAGTAGCGTGGCTCGGCGTTCGCGCAAGCCGCAAAAACGTGAGGCGGCAGCTACGCCCGAAGATTTGATGCAGTTTTATCTGCGCAATCGCGAGCATTTCGAAAAACGCACCGACGCCGACGTCGAACGATCGTGCGCGTCAAAGGACGCGTATCCGACCGAAGCCCACGCGCGCGCCGTCGCCGCAATGAACGGCATGGCGGACGTGCTCTACACCTACGAATGCTTCTATTGCCGGCAGTGGCACCTCACGCGGCGCCCGAGTTCTCCTCCTACCGAGTGAAGCTTATCTCGTCGTCGTATTGGATGAGATCGAAGAATCGCTGAAGGTCGCGTCGCGTTTCGAGGCACGGGTAGCGCGCAACGAATTGCTTGCGATGCTCCTCATCGCGGAAGGCGCGTGACGTCAGCTTGTCGTTGATCTCGGTGAATTTGCCGGGATCGCTTTTGGTACGCACCCAGCTCGCAATCTTCTCGTCGTCGCGTAGCTCGCGGACGGCTTGCGTGAAGTCATCTTCCGCAATCCCAAGCCACTCGAAAAGATAACCGGAAAGACCCGGCGTGACTTTGTAACCGCCCAGCGTTCCTTGCAGCTTGGCTTTGGTTTTGTCGATCGTACGCGCAAGCGGCACGAGCCCACCCAGCTCGACGTGCGGCGAACGCGGCGCGTGCGCGCGCAGATCGGCGTCCGGAAACTCGAGCGCCGCGGCGCGATACGCACCGACCGCTTCAAGCAACGGACGATCGTCAAACCGGAAAAAATACGTCTTCTCATTCGCGGTGTGGACGTACGGCATCCAGGCTGGAATCGCAAACGTATCGCCGCGCTGCCATTCGAGCGTTTGCTCGCCGATGCGGCTTTGCCCCGAGCCTTCCACGACGTGGTAGACGGAGCTGGCCGTTTCGCGGCGCTCCGGCGACGACGTTCCCGCATCGACGCGCTCAGCCGAGGCGCCGATCGTGCGCGAAACCGGACACGGTGTGTCGCGCAGCACGTAGTCGACCGATGCAAACGGCTGCGAACCTTGATCGACGAGCGCGACGATCTCGGCCCACGGGTACTTCAAGCGCGACGGACCGCTGGGCGGAGTCGACGGGAAGCGCGGATCGGCGTAGCCTTCAGCAAAGTTCGCCGGTATGAATTGCCAGACGGGCAGATCGAGACCGTCGAGCCAGATCATCGCACCTTCGCCTTCATGCCCGTGATCGTGGAATTCCCAGGAAGGCGTGAGGATCACGTCGCCGCGTTCCATCGTCACCTTCTCGCCGCCGACCGCCGTGAAGCCGCGGCTGCCTTCAATAATGAAGCGCAGCGCGAACGCGGTGTGACGGTGCGCGGGCGCGGTCTCGCCCGGCAAGATCATCTGCAGGCCGGCAAAGAGCGTGTCGGTCGTGAACGGTGCGCGTAAGGCCGGATTCACGAGCATCAGTACGCGACGTTCGGCTTCGTCTGCCGAGATCAGATGACCGGCGCGACCCAGCAGCTCTTGAAGCTGCGCGTAGCGCCACACGTGCGGGACTGCTTTGGGCGTCGGCCTCGGCGGAACCATCGCGCGCATCGCCGTCCAGAGTGGTGCCGTTGCCTGCGCGGACACATCTGAGAGAAGACGTTCCAGGGAATCGGCTTCGTGCGGGACGATTGTCGCCATAATGAACCCCCTTGTTTGAAAGGCGCTTCGCCCCCGGCTCCGCGCCCCCCGTGCTTTGCACGGGGCCCCCACGCAGTAGGGCCCCTCATCATTGGAGTAGAGTAAGCATTCCCCGAGGGGGCCCTTAACAACATTCTCTTAGAAATGACGGGTATGCGTTTCGTCAGTTTCACGAAAAATCAATCTGGCCACGAGGGCGCGTCAGGCGTTATTGAAGGGACGTCCGTTCGTCCGTTTCGAGCCGGGCTCGATCTCGGGGCGTTCATTGCGCTTGCGCCCGCTCAGCGAGCCGCCGAACTGAAAAATCTCGGCGACTCGATCGCGCTCCAAGAGATAGGTTTGCTTGCGCCGGTACGTCCGCACAAGAACGTCTTTTGCGTCGGCCGCAACTACCTCGCGCATGCCGAAGAAGGCGCTCGCGTACGCGGACAGGAGCTCAAGCTTCCTGATGTCCCGACCTTCTTCACGAAGGCCCCGACGGCAATCGCCAATCCGGACCAAGCGCTCGAGCTCGATCCGAAGCTCTCGTCGCAATACGATTGGGAAGCCGAGCTTGCCGTCATCATCGGCACGCGCTGCCGCGACGTTTCCGAAAAAGAAGCGCTCGACGTCATCTTCGGCTACTCGTGCCTCAACGACGTGACGGCACGCGATCTGCAGAAAGCGCACGTGCAGTGGTTTAAAGGAAAGTCGCTCGACAACACATGCCCGATCGGCCCGTGGGTCGTCGAAGCCTCCGACATTTCGGATCCGCAAAACCTCGACATCGCACTGACGGTCAACGGCATCGAGAAGCAGCGCTCCAACACGGACAAGATGATCTTCTCGATTGCCAAGATCATCGAAAGCCTCAGCGCCGGATTGACGCTCGAACCGGGCGACGTCATTGCAACCGGAACGCCGGAAGGCGTCGGCTTCGCGCGCACGCCACCCGAGTTCCTGAACGACGGCGACGTCATGGAGATCACGATCCAGAACGTCGGGTCGCTCAAGAATAGCGTTCGCCTCAGCTCTCCCGTCACCAGCGGTCGCTGATGCTGATCGTCGTCCCGAAAGAATCCGCCGAAGGCGAGCGGCGGGTCGGTCTTGTCCCTGACACGGTCGGCCGGCTCATAAAAGCCGGACACACGATTCGCATCGAACGCGACGCGGGCACGCGCGCGGGTTTTCCCGACGACGCGTACACTGCCGCGGGTGCAACGGTCGTCGATCATTCCGGGCTGTTCGCAGGCGCGGATCTGGTGGTGCACGTCAGCCGGGCCAGCGACGCGGAACTCGATGAGATTCCGCAAGGGACGGCGCTGCTCGGACTTCTTGCGCCGCTTGGCGATCCACGATACGTCGAAGCGCTCGCAGCACACAAGCTCCGGGCGCTATCGATGGATGCGATTCCGCGGATCACGCGCGCGCAAAGCATGGACGTGCTCTCGTCGCAAAGCAACATCGCCGGTTATAAGGCCGTGATTCTGGCGGCCGAATATCTACCGAAATTCTTTCCAATGCTCACGACCGCGGCAGGTACGATCGCACCCGCTAAGGTGCTGATCCTCGGCGCTGGCGTTGCGGGATTGCAAGCGATCGCGACCGCGCGCCGACTCGGTGCGGTCGTTTCCGGATATGACGTGCGCGCAGCCGTCAAAGAGCAAGTGCAGAGTCTTGGCGCAACCTTTCTCGAGTTCGACCTCGGCGAAAGCGCGGAAGGCTCCGGCGGATACGCCAAGGAGCTCACGCCCGAACAAGCCGAGCGGCAACGTCAATGGATGGTCGATCACATCGGCAATTCTGACGTCGTGATTCCGACGGCGCTCGTCCCCGGACGCCGTGCACCGATCCTGATCACCGAAGACGCCGTGCGCAAGATGCGTCCGGGCTCGGTGATCGTTGACGTTGCGGCCGATGCGGGCGGAAATTGCGCGCTCACCAAACCCGGTGAAGTCGTCGTCGATGGCGGCGTCACGATCGTCGGGATAAAGAATCTCGCGGCGACGATGCCGTTGCACGCGAGCCAACTCTACTCGCGCAACGTGCTCGCATTGGTCGATGCTGTCGTCAAGGAGGGCAAGCTCAACTTGGATCGCAGCGATGAGATCGTGCGCGACGCGCTCCTGACCGAAAACGGAGAGATCTTGCACGAGGCGACCAAAACCGCACTCGCCGGAGGACGCACGTGAGCGCACATCTTCTCACCGAGCTCACCGTTTTTATTCTGGCGCTCTTCGTCGGCATCGAAGTGATTTCGAAAGTTCCGACCACGCTGCACACGCCGCTCATGTCGGCAACGAACGCGATTCACGGCATCGTGCTCGTCGGCGCCATTCTCGTCGCTGGACTTGCGAATCCGCCGTTGCATCCGATTCTCGGCGTACTGCTCGTCGTGATGGCGAGCCTCAACGTATTCGGCGGCTATACGGTCACTGAACGCATGCTCGAGATGTTCAAGCCCAAAGCGGCGCCCACACCGACCGACGGGAAGCGCGGATGACGTCAGACCAAATCGCAAACCCCGTCGACATCGCCTATCTCGTCACCGGCGTCTGTTTCATCCTCGGCCTTCGTTATCTGAACTCACCCAAGACGGCGCGTCTCGGCAATCGCATCTCGATGCTGGGCATGCTGATTGCGCTTGTCGCGACGCTGACGCAAGGAATCGTAGGCTGGTGGCAAGTCGGCGCCGGTATTGCAATCGGCGCGGCGATTGGCATTTATTCGGCGCGCGTCGTGAAGATGACGGCGATGCCGCAGATGGTCGCTGCCTTCAACGGAATGGGCGGCGGTGCGGCTGCGATGGTTGCGCTCGGAGACGTTCTTCGCTTGATGCGCGACTCGGGCGGAACGGTACCGGTCGATCAGGGCGTTCCGATCGTGCTTTCCTGCGCGATCGGCTCGATCAGTTTCGCAGGCAGCATCATCGCGTTTCTCAAGCTGCAAGAATTGATGACCGGCCGTCCGATTCAATATCCCGGACAGCAAATCGTCAACGCGCTGATCGCGATCATGATCGTCGTATCCGCCGTCGCAGTGCTGCGCGAGCTACAGTGCCGGAGCTGGCCTTCTACGTGCTGCTTGGCGGCGGCGCTGATGCTCGGCGTGCTCTTCGTGCTGCCGATCGGCGGTGCGGCGTGCCGGTCGTCATCTCGCTCCTCAATGCGTTCACGGGACTCGCAGCCGCGATGACCGGCTTCGTGCTCGACAACAACGTGCTGATCATCAGCGGCGCACTCGTCGGCGCGTCCGGTACGCTGTTAACCGTGTTGATGGGCAAAGCCAGTGAATCGCTCGATCACAAACGTACTCTCGGTGCAGTCGGCGCGGTTTCGAAGTGCGGCCGGCGGGATCAGCGGCCGCGGGCGCCGGCGGACAAGTGCGGAGTGGAACCGCCGACGATATCGGCGTCATGCTCGCGTACGCGAAAGAAGTCATCATCGTTCCGGGCTACGGCATGGCCGTCGCGCAAGCGCAGCACAGCGTGCGCGAACTCGCCGATCAGCTCGAGAAAAAAGGCGTCGAGGGCAAGTACGCGATCCTCCGGTCACGAGACGCATGCCCGGGCACATGAACATCTTGCTTTCAGAAGCCAACATGCCGTACACCTCGCTGTACGACATGGAAGATATCGATGCGGATTTCCGCGCGCCGACGTAGCGCTAATCATCGGCACAAACGACGTCACGAATCCCGCAGCTCGCAACATCCAAAGCTCGCCGATCTACGGCATGCCGATTCTCGACGTGGACAAAGCACAGAATATCGTGGTGTCAAGCGCGGGTGTGAAGCGTACCAT